>CAWEHV010000002.1:0-2307657 GCA_963809035.1 uncultured Thermoplasmata archaeon | reverse complement strand
GCCCGAGCCGCAACCACAGCCCCCGCCGCTCGCCTCGTGGCCGTCCTGGCCGGTCGAGGGAGTATCGGGCGCGGTGATCTTGAACCCGGAGGCGTTGAGCTCGGTGACGTAGTCGATCCGTGCACCGTTGAGCATCTCGGCGCTCAGGTCGTCGACGACGATCTTGAACCCGTCCGCGGAGATCACTTGGTCCCCATTGCGGACTTGGTCAAACGCCATCGCGAACGCGGGGCCCCCATGACCGCTGCCACTGCCGCATCCGCAGCCTCCGCCCTCCGCGCCGGAACCGCAGCCGCCACCGCAGCCACCGCCCCCGCCGGACTGTACGAAAACCCGGACCGCCGTGCCGGCCTTCTGGCTCTTGATGAGGTCCCGGACCTGGTCCTGCGCTTCTTTCGACACTTCCAACTTGATCGAACTATCCGTCATACCAGGGGCCCTCCTTGGACTACCCCGATTTGCACACGCCGGCGCATGTATAAAGACCCGGTTGCCGGAAAGTCCGGTGGGCACCCTACGCGGAGAACGACTTCCCGCAGGAGCAGGACTCCTTCGCGTTCGGGTTGTAGATCTTGAACCCGGACGCCTCGAGGCCGAGAAGGAAGTCGACCTTGACCCCCTGGAGGAGGGGGGCGCTGGCCTTGTCGACCACGACCGTCAGTTGGGGGTCCTGGAAGGCGACTTCGTCCCCCGTCTCCTGTTTGTCGAACGACATCCCATAGGTGAGGCCGGAGCACCCGCCTCCCTGGACGAAGAGGCGGAGCGCAGCCCCGGGGGGGGCGTGCTGCTTCTCCATGATCTTGACGACCTGGTCCCGCGCCGCGGGAGTGACTTCGATGAGTGACATGGGATTCTTGTCGACCGAACGAGCCCCGGAGGCGGTAAAAGAGTTGCTTACACCGAGGAAACCGTTCCAACACCCGTCGCGGGGGCTTATTTACCGAATCGGAGTGGGCGAGCACCATGTGCCGCCTCTTCGGGATGCTCGCCACCCAGCCCCAGAGCGGGGAGCATTGGCTCGTCCGTTCCGACCGCTCCCTGCTGGCGCAGTCGAACGCCACCCCCGAGACCGCCCAGAAGGACGGTTGGGGAATCGGCTGGTTCGATGAGAATGCCCGCGTCCGCGTCGAACGGGGGGTCGGAGGGGCCTTCGAGGACGGCGAACGGGAGCGGTTCGTGCGGGTCGCCACGGCGGCCCAAGGGACGCTCGTCCTCGGCCACCTCCGCCACGCGAGCAATCCCCTCGAGCTAACGCGCGAGCAGCTCATCGGCCCCTTCAATTCCCAGCCGTTCGAGACGCACACCAACCTGTTCGTCCACAACGGGGCGATCCCCTTCCCGAACGAGACCCGCCCCTTCCTCGGCGTGCACGAGAAGGAGGTGAAGGGGGTGAACGACAGCGAGGTCCTCTTCCGCCTGCTCCTCCGACACAACGAGGAGATGCACGACCCGTTCCGCGCCTACGTGCACGCGGTCGAGGACCTCCTCCGGGTCTGGATCGGTGTGGGTCGTCCGCTCGAACCCCCGTTCTCCGGCCTCAACGTGCTCTTTTCCCCGAGCCCGGACGAGCTGTGGGCGTTCTGCCTATCGACCGGGGACCACGGCTGTGGGCTGCTCGATACGAGCCGGCCCTACTACGAGATGTGCTACCACGACGAGCCCCGCCGTATCATCGTGGGCAGCGAGCCGTTCGACCGGACTCCCGGCGGGTTTTGGAAACCCCTACCGTCCGGCCGCTACCTGCACGCGCGGCGGCTCGGAGATCACGTGGAGGTCCGGACGGCTCCGCTCCCGAACTTCACGCTCCCGACTCCGTCCATGGTCCGCGCGTAGAGCCGGCGCCCCCGTCCCGTCGAGGAGGCGACCGTGCCGAGCGAGATGCTCTCCGGCCCCGACCTCGGCGGTGGGTACCTCCATCAGCTCACGATCGACCGGACCGGGGAAGTGACCACCTTCACCTACCACGCCCAGGACGGAGGCCAAGATGCGAACGGCCCTCCCCTCGGTCCGCTCGACGCCCTCGGGTTCGTCCACCCGACGGACGGGTGCCAGTTCGGGGGCCCCCGGTGCTGGCACCGGCGCTTCCTCCTCCCCTTCGCCGAGACACCGAAGGTGCGGCTCGCCTACAACCGGTTCCGGTTCGTCCTCGAGACCATGCTGAAGCAGGTCTACGCGGATGCGCTGCCCGGCGTGGACGCGGCACTGGCCGAACTCGTACGGAAGATCGCCCCGACGCTCCGGACCGAGGGGATCGAGTGGTACATCGGAGGTTCGACCGCGGCCCGCCTTCTCGGCGCATCCCTCGTCCCCCACGACATCGACCTCGGCACATCGCGCGCGGGAGTCGACCGGCTCGCGCAGTTGATCCCCGAGTACCTCATCGAGCCGCTGGGTCCGACCGACTGGCCTTCGCGCGGGATCGTCCACGCGGCGCGGGCGTTCGTGGGGACGTTCCGCGATGGGGCGCGGGTCGAATGGGCCGTGCCGATCGAGCCGAGCGCGCCGCCGGGCCCCGACGAGTGGAGCGGCCGCCTCCCCGAGGTGCGGACCCTCGAGGTCTCGCTCGAGGGCGCCCCCGTCCGCGTCACTCGACCCGAGTACGGTCTCGTTCGGAGCGCCGAGCGTCACGTGACCTCCCGGGTGACGGTGCTCACCGATCTCGTGCGCCAGGTCGGCCCGGACCTCGGTCTCCTCCGCGACCTGCTCTCCGCGTCGCGGCTCGGGCCGGAGGCGCGCGACGCGCTCCTTCGGTCGGTTGCGGTATAACCCCGGCCCAGTCGACGTGCCGGTCGAGCCCTAGCTTCATAGCCCCCTCCGGCCGACCGCGCGCCGATGCTCGCACCCCAGACGACGCCGGTGACCGAGGCGCTCACGCCGCACGACCTCGTGACCTATTTCCGGTGCCCGTACGAAATGGAACTCGCGCGGGCGAACCACCACCGGCTCGCCGATGGCGCGCTCGGCAACGTGCGCACCCCCCTCGACGTCGTGCCGCTCCGTCACTCTCCGCTCTTTGCTCCTCCGCTCGGCCACCTGCTCGTCAACGAGGGCCGCCTCGACCTCACCTCAAAGGACCTCCTCGTCTACGAGGACGAGGGGGAGGACGACCTGCCAGTGCTCTTCCCTCCCGAACAGGTCCGACCCGACATCCGGTTCGCGGGCAACCGCTCGACCCTCGCCGACCCCGAGCTCGGACTGCGGGGTCGCCCGGACCTCATCATCCAGCGGGCCGACGGCTCGCTCGTCCCGGTCGAGTACAAGGAGACGCACCTGTTCGTCGGGTACCACGAGGCCCACGGGCGGCTATTCGACACGGTCCAGTCCGTCGCCGAGTGCCGCCTCGTCGAGGCGGCGTTCGGACGGAAGGTCCCCTACGGGATCGTCCTCTACGGCGACCAGGCCGGCGACGGCCAGCGCGAGGGATGGGTTCGCATCCCCTACGGGGAGGCCGAGCAGAGCTGGTTGCGGGTCGCCCTGCGCCAGGTCCGCGAGGATTCGGTCCGCGCCCCGGTGCCCGCGGAGCGCAACTGCGGCGGATGCGAGCCGAACGCGGACAGCCTGTGCAAGTTCGCGGCGGCCCGCTACGAGGGCCCGCACCACCACCAGACGTTCTTCATGAGCCGCCGGACGTAGGGCTCCAACGCCCCGCCCGGGGCCTAAATGTATTCCTGGGCGGCGTTCGGGCCGAGGGTGCCGTACCCCTCGAACCGGAACGACTGCTTGATGACGTTCGCGACCGGGAAGAACGGGATCCATAGGAGCACGTCCTTCCGTCCCATCTTGGCGAGGAAGTAGCCGATCGGGACCGCACGGATCGCGATCCCGATGAGGAAGAGCGCCGCGGTAAAGGCGAGCGCCGGAACCCCGAGGACGACGATCAGCACCGCCAGATAGAGGTAGACGAGGCTGCGCACGCCCGAGCGCATCAAGAGCAGGAACCAGAAGAAGACGGAGACGCCGCAGTACTCGGGTGTCGGGCCGAAGAGGGAGACGTAGTGCTGGCCGTTGGCCATCAGGATACCGCGGGCCCAGCGCACGCGCTGACGGCGCAGTGCTTCGTAGTCCTTCGGCACATCTTCGAAAGCGAGCGAGCCGAACTCGATCCGGATGCGGTAACCGAGTCGCTGGACTCGCATCGAGATCTCAGTGTCCTCCCCGTTCCAAGGGACCCAGCCCCCGAGCTCGACCAGGTCCTTTCGACGGAACGCGGAGAAGAGTCCGTCGATGACCTCGGCCGATCGGGTCCCCATGTTCGCCGGACGGAGCAGGTAGTGCATCCACGCGATCTCGAGGGCCCGCAATTTCCGGGTCCACCCGTTGTGCTGGAGCGGGTGCAGCGCGCCCTGGACCCCGCCGACCGTGGGGTCGGCGAAGTGGCGTATCATCTCTCCGAACCCGAGCTCCGCCGAGATGTGCGTGTCGGCGTCGCACCGCAGGACGATCTCGTGGCGCGCGAGGGCCAGGGCGCCGTTGAGCGCGTTCGACTTGCCACCGTGGGGAAGGTCGACGACGTACCCCTTCGCGTGCTGGAGATGCCCGATCGCGGCCCGGGCGAGTTCCAGCGTATGGTCCGTGGACCCGTCATTTCCCACGATGATCTCGACATCGCCCGGATACAGTCCGGCGGCCTTGTCAGCCGCGAGGATGGTCTCCCAGATCCACTCTTCCTCGTTGAAGGCGGGCATCACGATCGACACGGAGGGATGGTAGGCCGCAAGGGGAGGGAGATGACTGCGGCGGACGTAGCGGAAATAGAACGGTCGCGCGATCACGCCGAAGACGGTGAGCGAGAGAAGGGGAACGAGGAGCAGGAGCGTGAACGGGAGCAGGAGGCCGGTCACGCCCAGGAGATCGGAGACGACGAGCACGAGTACGACCGACAGCCCCACGGCCAGACCCCCGATCCCCACAAACGCTCCGACCGCGCCCCGGTCGCGTGGAAAGCGGGCGGGTAGGCGCTGGGGCTTCGGGAGATAGGTGGCGCAGAACATGAGCGTCACCATGAACAGGCCTCCGGTCAGCGTCCGCACCAGGAGGCCAAAGTCGCGCACCTCGCGGCCCGGCACCGTGAAGAGCAGGGCGTCGAGGAAGACCTCCATGGCGATGTAGAACAGGATGATCCCAAGCGCGAAGGCGCGGCGTCGGACCGAATGGTGGGGTCGATTGAAGAGCAGACCGCTCGCGACGACGAACGCGAACATCGCGGCCAGGTACATCGGGAAGATGTAGTCCGGCACGTCGAGCGCGTTGGCGCCGACGGTGTAGATCCCCGGCCAATGGAGAGGCCAGTAGAGGAACGTCCCGGCCAAGGCGACCAGGTGGTCGTAATGGTTGAAGATTCGTCCATAGAAGTAGAGCAGGAGGAACCCCGACGTGGCGAACAACCCGACTAGGACGAAGACGAACCCGCGCGCGCGGGGGAGGCGGAGCGATGGGTGCTCGCCCGCCCCCCGCATCGGGAGGACGGTCACCCCGTCCTTGCCGTAGACCCGGACGCTCGGGGCTGAGGGGGCTCCGGCGGAGGGGGAGGGATCCGGGGGCGGCCCCTCCCACGGCCACCGGGCCACCATCGCATTCGTCCCCGGTCCGTCCGTCGTGGGCCGGTCGGCCAGCCAGGCGATCGAGAACGATACGATGGCGCCGAGAACCAGGCCGGAAACGACCGCCCCGAACGGGATCCCGTAATGCCTGCCCACCGTTCCCAACGGGTCGAGGATGGGCGATAGGAGGACGACGAGAGAGTGACCCACGCCCGAAACCCAATTGAGAAAGCTCTGGAACCAGGGAGGCCAGGAGCTCCGCGAGACGCCGAAGGTTCCCGCCATGCCGACGTGGGCGAGGGCGTCCGTCAGAGGGAGACTCCCGATCCTCGTTTGCGGGTGAGGTAGGCGTCGAAGGGCATGCTCGGACCGGCGGCGCCGCCCCCTCCGGGAGTCGAAGAACCTCCCAGCTCGGCGTCCCCGCTGGTCAGGACTCCCGGCAGCGTGAGGATTCCTACGGTGAGGAGGGCGAGTGTGCCCACCAGCCACGAGAACCGCATGATTGGCAACCGGGCGCTGCCCTCGCTGGACCGGATTGGGTATTAGGCCTTTCGACCGGGCGATAACCCCTCTCTCAAAGTGAGACGGAAGGACCGCAAGGCGAGACTACGCCGACCGGTTTTGGGACCCTCGGCGCCGGGTCGACCCCAACAGCGCGAACATTCCCGCTCCCGAGAGGCCGAGCACGATCGCCGTCGTCGCCGATGGCAAGACGAGGGTCCAGATAGGAGGGGTCGGGCCCCGACCGATGACGAGGATGGAGATCGTCTGGACGACGGAGTGTCCGGTCACGTTCAACTTGCCGCCCTGGGGAGAACCGTAGAAGCCCGTCGGGGGGACGATGTCGAACGACCACGTACCGTTGGGTCGCGCGAGGGAGAGGGAGAGGAGCGTCGTCGTCTCCGTGACATTCGATAGCGAGATCCGGGTACTGGTCGCCGCTCGGAAGGCCGGTGAGGACCAGGGTCACCTCATAGGTGACCAGGATGAAATGAATGTTGAGGATCCGTCCGCTACCGGTAAGGTCGATCGTTCCCAGCCGGGGACTCGGGACATAGGCCGGACCCCCGGGATACGCCTGCACCACCGGGATGTTGTAGGAGTAGCCGGTGCCATTGAACTCGCGAATATTCGCCCACCCTCCTTTGGCGGGCAGGTCCTCCGAGCCGTTGAGGAGGACCGACCAGGAGAGGTTGGGTCCGAGGCCGGTCTCCTCCCAGATCACGTGGTTGCCCGGGACGAAGTCGACCGTGATCAACATCGAGGTGCGGCCGGTATCATTGAAGTAGAGCGACGAGGAGACGTTGTAGCCCCCGGCCGCCCCCGCGGAGAACCCGTACAGCCCGGCTTGCTCCCGGAACAGGATCGGGTCGGGGGCGCCCGTCGAGTTGGAGACGTTGCGCATCGTCACGCTCCAGGTCGTGCCGGAGGGGAGCCCGACCTCAGTGAACGTGATGGGGAGGTACGGGAGCGGGAGGAACTCGATGTGGATCGTGATGTTGGCCCCGTCTACGGTGTAATTCCCGCCGGGCCCCTGAGCCTCGGTCCCGTTCCACTCCGTTCGCACGACGTGGTACTTCGTGAGAACGCCCGTGGCGTTGAGGGTCGTCGCATTCCCGATCACGTACCCCCAGGTGCCGTTCGTCTCGAAGAAGTTCTTGATCACTGTGCTGTTGTTGTTCCAGCTCGCCCCGTCGAACCCGTGGACTTCGAGGGGCCACGCGGTGCCCGGCAGCAGTCCGCTCTCCTCAAAGGTGGACTCCGTGAGCAGGTCGAAGACGACCGAGACGGTGACATCCGAGCCCGCGATGGTGATGTCCGCGAGAGTTCGGTTGAAGTGGTACTCGGGTCCCGCGTTGGCGAGGTACCCCCAGGTCCCGTTCGGCTCCTCGAGAACGAGGGAGGAACCCGTCGACGAGCCATTCGTTTCCAAGGGGTTCTCGGTGGCCACCGAGACGTTCCAGCCGCGGGGAGGGTCGTAGGGGAGCGGAAGGCCCGTCTCCTCGAAGGTGATACGATAGAGGTACTCGAAGTCGACGGCGACCGACGCGCTGGCGTTGTTCACGGTGAAGAACCCCTGCGTTCGATCGAAGTGGTATCCCACGGCGGAAGCAGTGAATCCCCATTTACCGTCCTTTTCCCAGACGATCAATGTCTGGGTGGTGGACGAGTTCGTGGTGGCTACGTCCGATCTGTTAGCCACGGTCACGGTCCAGAGGGTGCCGGGGGCGAGGTTCGTCTCGGTGAAGTAGACCGGATAACGGGTGGCGTTGGGCGTGAGCTCGACAAACGTGATCTGGACCGACGTCGGAGCTCCATTCAACGTAACGTTGCCCCCGGTACTGCTCACGTTCTTTCCGTTCCAATCGATATGGGTCGGACGGAACCCCGGGGTGGTGGGTGGGTAGACATACGGAACCTGAAAGCCCCAGTTCCCGTCGGCTTCGTTCACGACGATGGAATGGCCGGACGTATCGCCCCCCGTTTGCACGGTTGAATCGTTGGCCACGATGACACTCCAATTGACCCCCGTTGGTAATCCCTGTTCGGTGAACGTGATCGGGTAGAGCTCGGAGAAATTGACCGGGACGTTCACGGAGCTGTTCTGCACGTTGACGTCCCCCCACGATTGTCCCGGCACTGTGTTGTGATCGGCTCGGTACGTGGTGAGATTGCCCGTGGTGGGGTTCGGGACGGTGACGTTGTTCACTTGGTATGGCCATTGGCCGTCGATCTCGTAGAATGTAGTCGAGGAGCTGGTTGGGTTCGCGTTGAGGCCCCTCAACGAGACGTTCCACGGAGTTCCCGACGGTAGGCCCCTCTCCGAGAAGTTGACGGCGTACCCGCGGAGGAAGATGGCCTGCTCTTCCACGGGGCCGGTCGGATCGAGCGTGGCCGTAACGTTGTAGCCGCTATAGTTACCGTTCCCTTCTCCGTCCCACCGGTCGAAGGCGTAGGCGTACCTCGCGTTCGAATCGTTGGCATGGAACTGCAGGGTGAGCGGTTCGGAAGCATTCCACCAGGTCGGAGGTGGTCCTACGCCGCTGCCGAGGTCCGTGGCCACCACGGTGCCCCGGCTATGGTCCCAGGAGATGTTGAGCGCCCATTGCTGGATGTAGGACACGATGACGGTCGTCGGCGAGTTCCCCACCACCGTGGTGGAGGGGAGGACGGGGTAGTACCGTTCTTTCGGGACGAGCACGGAGCCCGGAGTCGGAACGAGCACCGGGGTTCCGGAAGTCGGGTAACTACCGGGGGGCAACAGGAGCGTGATATTGGTCGCGTTCGTGGAAGTGTTCCTGCCGTCGACGTCGAGGAACCAGTGAGCGGTCAGGTTCGATGGAGCCAGGCTGAGGCCCTTCTCCTCAAACTGGACCGGGTAGGCCGGTGCGTTGTAGGTCTCGAAGAGGGCGAGGGACATCGCGGGGATCGAAAAGTTGGCGGGCAGACCGTTGGGGTAATAGGTGGGAACCGGGCCCGGGGGGGTCGGATCTAACGTAGTGTAGTTCGCCCCGTTCTGTTCGACCTTGTTCCTGGCGAAGACGTGGGCCCTCTGCCCACTCCACTCCCAGACCTCGACCGGGCTGCCGCTCTTGAACGTCGCCGGGAAGCTCGGGCTGCTGAACGAAACGTCCGAGCTGTTGATGAAGGCCGTGCTAAAATTGGCCGGTTGGTTCACGTTGGTGTTCACAACGAGCAGATCGCGGCGGTCGCGGTCGTTGAGCGCGATGGTGGCAATGGCAGTGAGCGTCGAATCTTCCAGTCGGTTCTTGACACCATTGGTCTCGTTGAACGTGCTGACCGGAAACGCGTCGTTCCCGAGATGGTTCAAGATCTGGCTGTAGGCGGTATAGCTCGGCCGGACCGCGCCGCTGAGGTTAAACCAAGAATTGTTCGAGTCGGACACCGTCGAGAACACGTTCGTGGTCATGATCGTGGAGGCGGGGAAGTCCATCGCCTGGATGGCCTCGATCGTCACACCGAGGGCACCCGGGAATGTTGCGCTATAAGTGCCGTACGGCCAGTGGGAAAGACCGTTGCCTACTTCCGTGACGAATATCGGCAGATTGCAGCCCAGGCCGAACGAATGGCATGCCTGCGCGATGGTGGACGCCTGCCCCTGGATGCGCGTGTGAAGGCCGCTCGGAGCGGTGATGGACTGGACGAACCGCGCCATGGACGGTGCCGTGGTAGTATTGGTCCAGGCGTTGCTGCCAATAATGTACGCATGCATGCCGACTCCCGCGAGGTTCCCTCCGGTGTCGTTAAGGATGTCATCGAGCCAGCCCCCGGCCTCCGCCTTACCCCCGACCCCCGGGGGGGCGATGATGTTCGCAGTGTAGGATGAGTTGGCTTGGTCCATCGCGAGCTTGTAGGACTCGACCACTTGGCCGTACTCTGCGGGGGTAACGCTCACGGCGCCGGTCCGGGCCCCCCAAGGCTGATCCCAATGGCTCCAGAGCCCAGGTTCGTTACCAACTTCCCAGTACGCCGGTCGGAAATCCAGCCCCGGCATGGTCTCGGTACGTTCGATTCCCCGAGGATTGCCATTTCCACCGTTACCCGGCTCCGTCTCGTTGGTCCATACGGGGCCGGTGTAGGTCTTGTTCACGGTGTAGGCTACGATGTCTCGGGCGATGGTGGGATCGTTGAGCTCCCCGGGGACCTGGAAGATGGCGGTGCAGCTGATCGACCGACACCAGGCTACGAAGGCGCTCTCGCGAGTCTCCGGGACAACCCATTTGTCCCCGGAGGTATACATGACTCCCGTCACACCTCCCGTTCCGTTCCTGGCCCCGGCCGTGTAGTTGCCGAGTGGGTTGAGGTCGTCGCCGGCGTTACCGCCCGGCCAGACGACCGCACCGCCCGGCGTGGCGCTGAGGAGGCCGTCTTGGTTCGGGAGTATCGGGGCTCGGGGGGTGACCGTGGTCCCAAGGAGGATCGGGGACGTCAAGTTGCCGGACCCGTTGCCCAATGTGAGGAAGGCGTCGATGGCCATGTTGGAACCGGGGACGCCCCCTCCTGCGGGAGGCGAAGAACCTCCTAGATTGGCGCCTCCGCTGGCAAAGGCACCTGGCAGGGTGAGAATCCCTACCGTGGTGATTGCGAGTGTGACTACGAGCCATGAAGAAGATCTCAAGATCGGGTAATCCGGGGCTGCTTCCGCTAGTCCATGTGACGTAAAACACCTTCCGACCCGAGGGTGATCCCCTTCTCAAAGTGAGGCGGAGGGGCCGCAAGGCGAGACTACGCCGACCGGTTTTGGGACCCTCGGCGCCGGGTCGACCCCAACAGCGCGAACATTCCCGCTCCCGAGAGGCCGAGCACGATCGCCGTCGTCGCCGATGGCAAGACGAGGGTCCAGATAGGAGGGGTCGGGCCCCGACCGATGACGAGGATGGAGATCGTCTGCACGACGGAGTGTCCGGTCACGTTCAACTTGCCGCCCTGGGGAGAACCGTAGAAGCCCGTCGGGGGGACGATGTCGAACGACCACGTACCGTTGGGTCGCGCGAGGGAGAAGGAGAGGAGCGTCGTCGTCTCCGTGACATTCGATAGCGAGATCCGGTACTGGTCGCCGCTCGGAAGGCCGGTCACGGTCACGGTCACCTCGTACGTCACCAGGATGAAGTGCACTTCGATGATGAGGCCAACCCCCGTCAGGTCGAACGTCCCCACCCGGGGACTCGGGACGTAGGCTGGGCCCCCGGTCACCGCCTGGACGACCGGGATGGTGAAACTGAAGCCGGTTCCGTTGAACTCGCGCACCGTCGTCCATCCGACGTGGGCGGCGAGCACCTGCGAACTGTTGAGGAGCACCGACCACGTGAGGTTGGGTCCGAGGCCGGTCTCCTCCCAGATCACCTTGTTGAGCGGGACGAAGACCACCGTGACCGACACGGGGACCCCGCTGACGTCAAAGTACAGGGCGGACGACACGTTGTAGCCCCCGGCCGCGCCCGCAAAGAACCCGTAGCTCCCGTTCTGTTCGACGAACAGGATCGGATGGGCGTCGTTCCCCACCTCGGTGACGTTGCGGACGGTCACGTGCCAGGTCGCGTCGGAGGGGAGCCCCTGCTCGGTGAACGTCACCGGATAGTACGGGAACGGGAAGAACGAGATGGTAACCGTGACGGCCGACTGGTTTACCGTAAAGCTGCCATTGTGCGTGGCGACCTCCGTCCCTTGGGGCCCCATTACCATGACGTGGTATTTCGTGAGGACTCCCGTGGCATTGAGCGAGGTCGCGTCGCCGATCGAGTACCCCCAGTCGCCGGGGGTCTCGAAGAAGTTCTTCTCCGTCCAGCTGCCGTTGTTCCACTCCGGCCCCGTGAACCCCTTGACCTCGAGGGGCCAGGGGGTCCCCGGCAGGAGCCCGGTTTCTACGAACGTCGACTCCGTGAGCAGGTCGAAGATGATCGAGACGGTAACATCCGACCCGTCGATGTAGATGAGCGGGAGGATTCGTTCGAAGTGGTACTCCGGTCCCGCGTTGGCGAGGTAACCATACCCCGGATTCTTCCCGCTTCTAATCGTGCTGTTCGGTTCCCAGAGGACGATGGTTTGCGAGGTCGACGACCCGTTCTGGGCCAACGCGAGGTTGCCAGGGTTGGCAGGGTTGCCAGGGTTGCCAGTGGCCAGGGACACGTTCCAGCCGGTGGGCGGGTCGTAGGGGAGCGGGAGTCCTTGTTCCTTGAACGTGATCGAGAAGAGAAGCTGGAAGTTCACGGTGGCTTGGGCGGGCGCGCCTGCGACGACCACGGACGAATCCGCCGTCGCGTTGAAGCGGTAGTGGAGAGCGCTGGCCGTGAATCCCCACGCGTTCAAGGTGGAATTCGGTTCCCAAAGGAGGAGCGTGGCCGACGTCGACCATCCGGTACTGGCCACGCTCGTTCCGTTGGCCACGGTCACCGACCAGTTCGTACCTGGGATGAGGTTCGTCTCGATGAAGGTGATGGGGTAGCGGGTCGCGGGCGGCGTGAGCAAGATGAAATGGACCCGAACGGTCAGCGGACTCCCCTTCAGGACCACGCTCGCCGCCGAGCCGTTGACTAGGGTCCCGTTCGGCAGAGTGAGCTGCGGGCGGTACCCGGGGAACCGGGCGGAAAGACCCGGGGGACCTCGAGCCCCCAGGCGTGGTTTACCGTCGAGTTGGCTTCGCTGAGGGCGATGGAATCCCCGAAGGAGGTGCCGCTGGCCTGGACGGCGGACCCACCGGCGACCGTCGCGTTCCATTCGGTTCCCATGGGCAATCCCGTCTCGATAAGCGTGATCGGGAAGAGCTCGTCAAAGGTGACCGGGACCGTAACGGGGGCGTTGTCCACCGTCACGTTCGCCAGAGTCCGCTCGACGCGATACGTCGTTAGGTTGCCCGTGGCGACGTTCCGGACTGTCACGTTGCTGACCTCGTACCCCCAGCCGCGATTCGTGGTGAGGTTACTGTTGATCTCGTTGAAGACGATCGAGCTGTTGGTCGAGGTCGCGTTGAGGCCCCTCAGCGAGGCGTTCCAAGGAGTGCCGGTTGGAAGTCCGGTCTCCGAAAAGGTCACGGTGTTCCCAGGCTCGAAGATAGCCTGCTCCCCTACTGGACTGGTGGGAGCGATCGTCGCTTCTATGCTGTAACCGGTGAAGCTCCCGCCTCCCTCCCCAGCCCATACGTCGAGGGCGAAGTCGGGCTGCGGACGGAACTTCAGGGTGAGCGGTTGGGAGGCATTCCACCAAGTCGGGGGTGGTCCGATCCCGCTGCCGAGGTTCGTGGCCGCCACGGTGCCCCGGCTGGTGTTCCATGAGATGTTGAGCGCCCATTGCCGGATGTAGGACACGATGACGGTCGTCGGCGAGTTCCCCACCACCGTGGTGGAGGGGAGGACGGGGAGGTACCGTTCTTTCGGGACGAGCACATGCCCCGGGGTCGGGGTGAGTATCGGGACAGCGGAGGTCGGATAATTACCTGGGGGCAGCAGGAGGGTGATATTGGTCGCGTTCGTGGAAGTATTCGTGCCGTCGACGTCGAGGAACCAGCGAGCGGTCAGGTTCGGAGCGCTCAGGTTCGGTGGGGCCAAGCTGAGGCCGCTCTCCTCGAACTGGACCGGGTAGGCCGGTGCGTTGTAGGTCTCGAAGAGGGCGAGGGACAACGGGGGAACCGAAAAGATGGGCGGTAGGCCGTGAGGATAGTAGAAGGGAATGGGGACCGGCGTCGCCGGATCGGACGTGTTGTAGAGCACCGTGTGGTTGTCCTGCGAGGTTTGGGCCCAGACGGTGACGTTGTACCCGCTCCATTCCCAAACCTCGACGGGGGCGCCGTTCTTAAAGGTGGCCGGGAAGGCCGGGCTTGTGGAGAGAACGTACGAGCTGTTGATGAAGTTCGTGCTGAAGACGGACGGACTGCTCACGTTGGTGTTCACGACGAGGAGATCGTGGCGGTCGCTGTCGTTCGGCGCGATGGTGGCGAGGGCGTTCAGCGTCTGATCCGTGCCTCTAGTGACGACTCCGTTGGTCGCGCGGACCGGAAACGCGTCGTTCCCGAGGTGGTTCAGGACCTGGCTGTAAACCGTATAGGAAGGTCGGGCCGAACCATTGAGGCTGAACCAAGAGTTGGCGGAGTCGGACACGGTCGAGAATATATTCGTGGTAACGAGCGTGGAGGCGCTGAAGTCCATCGCCTGGATGGCCTGGTCGGCCACGGAGAGGGCGCCCGGGAATGTGGCGCTAAAGGGGCCGTACCCCCCGTGGGAGAGCGCGGGGCCGACCTCCGTGACAAACAGGGGGAGGGTACAGTTCCGGCCGTACATATGGCAGAGGCTCCGGATTTGAGCCGCCTCGGTTTGAATGCTGCTATACAGCCCGGCTTTCGGGGCGAACGACTTCTCAAATTGCGCGATGCTCCCCGGCTCGTTGATCCCTCCGTTCGGGTCACCAGTACCAGCCGCGTAATTGTGCATGGCGACGCCAGCGAGGTTTCCTCCGGTGTCATTGAGGATGGCATTGATCCAAGGGGTGGGGGGCGCGCCGCTCCCAATTCCGGGCGGGGCCAGGATCTTCGCGGTGTAAGTGGTGTTGGCCTGGTCCATCGCGAGTTCGTAGGACTCGACCAGCTGACCGTACACGGTTGCGCTGACATTACCGGTGTCGTACGTGGCGCCCCAAGGCTGGTTCCAATGGTGCCAAAAGACGGGCTCGTTACCAATTTCCCAGTACGCGGGCCGGAAGTCCAGCCCTGGGAAATTTGTGACGTTGCGTTCGATTCCCAGAGGGTCGCCCTTTCCTTTGGTAATGTTTGTCTCATAGCCCCAGATTGGGCCCGAATAAGTGGTGTTCACCGTGTAGGCCACGATGTCTCTGGCGATGGCAGAATTATTGAGCTCCCCGGGGACCTGGAAGATGGCGGTGCAGTTGATCGAACGACACCAGGCCACGAACTCGCTCTCGTTAGTCTCCGGATGAACGAATTGGCCATCGCTGGTATACAGGATTCCCGTGCCGTTGCTGCCGAGCGGGTTGAGGGTGTCTCCGGCGTTCCCGCCCGGCCAGACGATCGCCCCTTGGGGCGTGGCGTTCACGAGGGCGGCCTGGTTAGGGAGTAGCGGGGCTCGGGGGGTGACCGTACTGCCGAGGAGGATCGGGGACGTGAGGTTGCTGGCCCCGTTCCCCAAGGTGAGGTAGGCGTTGATGGTCAGACTCGAACCGGGCACGCCCGCCCCCCCGGGCGGCGAAGAACTTCCGGGACCGGCCCCCCCGCTGGCGAGAACGCCCGGCAGCGTGAGGATCCCTAGGGTGGTGAGGGCGAGCGTTACCACTAGCCATGAGGACCGCATGATTTGGCAACCCGGCGCTGCCCCCGGGGAACCGAATTGCGTATTAGAACTACCGACCGGAGGATAATCCCTCCCTCAAAGTGAGACAGGGGCGGGCTATTCCAGTACGACCCGGGTGGGCTCCCCAGTCGGGGAACGACGCCCAGCGACTAAGCCAAGCTGCTTTGGGCCCGTCGACGGCGGATTGCGCCCAAGAGGAGGAAGGCGCCCGCCCCTCCGAGGCTGAGCGCGACCGCGGTGGTCGTGGCCGAAAGGATCAGGGTGGCCGTGGGAGGATTCGGGCCGGGGCCGATGGGCAGGATGGCGATCACGATGACCGTAGGGCTTCCGCGAACCGTCACCGTACCGTGCGATGGGGAGGGATAGTACCCCGCCGGCGGGTGGACGTCGAACGTGTACGTGCCATTCGGGATTTCGAATCCGAACGCGTCGAGGGCCGTTTGCTGACTCGAGTTCGAGAGACGGACCTGGTATTCCGCTCCGGTAGGGAGGCCGGTCACGGCAAACTTGACGGAGAATGTCGCCCGGGCGAATCGCACGTCGATCGTCGTGCCGCTTCCCGTCAAATCGACGGTTCCCAGACGGGGGTTAGGGACGTAGTCCTGTACGCCCGGGATCGTAAATGAATGGGACCCGTTGAACAGGTGCGTGACCACCCAGCCCCCGGAATCCGGGAGAGCAGCCCCATTGACCAGTACCGACCAGATGAGCCCCGGCCCCAGCCCTGTCTCGTTCCAGACGACCCGATTGAGCGGCACAAAATCGACCTGGATCGACAACGAACCGTCTCCGACCGTGAAGTGGAGCGGGGTGACGATGATGTATCCCCCGGCTGCGCCGGAGCTGAATCCGTAGGCCCCGGCCTGTTCAGAGAACGCGATGGGGCCCGGCGAGTTCGCCGAATTCGATACATTTCGCACGGTCACGGCCCAGCTCGCGCCGTCGGGCAACCCAACCTCGGTGAACGTGACGGGGTAGAATGGGGCGGGGGGCGTCAGGGCCGTGTACAGGACCGGAACGGTCATCGAAGTGTTGGCCACAACGAGGGTGTTTTGCCACCACGCACCCTGGCCGGGCGTGATTAGCTGATAGCCGGAAACGTTGTTGACCTGATCCGCCCAGCTGCCGTTGACCTCGTAAAAGACGTCAGTGGGGTTCGCGGTGTTTTGCTCGAACCCACGGAGCGAGACGGACCAGGGGGTCCCGGCCGGCAGCCCGGTCTCCCGGAAGGTGACCTCGGTCCCGGGGTGGAAGATGGCCTGCTCCTCTAGGGGGCTGGTCGGCGCGAGGGTCGCCATCGGGCTGTAGCCGCTGAAGCTACCGCCCCCTTCTCCATCCCACCGGTCGAAGGCGTAACCGGGGGAGGGTTGGAATGTCAAATTGATCGGCTCCGAGTCGTTGACCCAGCTCATCTGCCCGTCCGGGGGAAGTCCCGTCGCGCCGCTCCGACCTTGGGTGAGGACGGTCCCGCGGCTGGCGTTCCAGGAGAGGTTCAGCGCCCACTGCCGGGCGAACGTGATGTTGACCCACGTCCACGAGTTTCCGACCGTCAGCACGGGTGGAAGGTAGGGGTTCCATCGGGACTTGGGGTCCGTCCCGGTCGCCGGAGTCAGGAGCGGGACGCCGAAGGCCGAGTGTTCGCCAGGGCGGAGGAGGAGCGTGAGGCTCGCCTCAGTGGACGACGTGCGCCAGCCGTCGACGTCGATGAACCAGTGCGCGAGCCGAATCGATCCCGGAGGGGTCAAGTTGGCGGTGAAGTTCACGGGGTAGGCCAGGGCGTTGTAGGTTTCGAAGAGGGCGAGGGACTGGGGGGGGAGGGTCCAACTGGACGGGAGACCGTGGTCGTAGTAGGTCGCCACGGGGACCGGCGTCGCCGGGTCCGAGGTGGTCAGGTCGACGGTATGGTTGAAAGCCGGCGGAGTGGCGTTCCACTCCCAGACCTCGACCGGGGCCTCCGGGGCGAACGTCGGGAGGGGGGCGCTCCCCTGGCCGAACGAGGACTGATTGATGAACCCCGTCCCAAAGGTCGCGCTCGTAGTGAGGTTGTAGTTCGCGACCAGGAGATCGCGTCGATCGCCGTCGCTGGCCGCGACCGTGGCGATGGCCGAGAGGTTCGAGTCGCCCGTGACGTTCACCGGGAAAACGTCCGTCCCGAGGTGCGAGAAGATGCGCGTGTAGAGCGTGTAGGTGGGTCGAGCCGCGCCGGAGTTGTTGAACCACCCGTTGGTCGTGTCCGCGACCGATTGGAACAGGTCGGACGAAGCGACCGTCGCATTGGGCAGGCTCATCGCCTGTATGCCTTCGACGGCCATTCCCAGCGCCCCCGGGAAACTGAGACTGTAATCCCCGAACGACGAGTGCGATAGGGAGGTGCCCACCTCCGTGATGAAGATCGGGAGGCTGGCATTCGCGTCCGGGCCGCAGGTGTAGGTCCGGCACGCTGCGAGGATCGGGACCTCGAAGTCACCGACCCGGGCGTACAGCGAGCTATCGTCGGTTGCCCCGATCTGGTCGTAGAACTGCACCAGGGCGTTCTGGCCTGACAGCAGGGTGCGCGCGGGATAGATGTGCGTGGCGACCCCCGAAAGGTTGGGGCCGTTCAGGGAGAGGACGTCGTCGATCCACTGGCTCGGATTATCGAGCGAGCTGGCCTTGCCGATCCCCGGAAGGCCGATGATCCCTGGCCGGTAGGAGCGGTTGGCCCCGTCCATCGCGAGGAAGTACGCATTTTCCTCGTGGGCATACTGGGCGGAGTCCGGTGTCTGGTAATGGTTCCACTCCCCCCACGGTTCGTCCCAGAACGGCCACAGGGCCGGCTCGTTGCCGACCTCCCAGTACGCGGGCCGGAAGTCCAACCCCGGCATGGTGACGTTGACCTCCGTTCCTCCCTCCCACACCGGACCGGTGTAGGTCTGATTCACGGTGTACGCGACGATGTCGGCGGCGATGCTCGGGTTGTCAATCTCTCCTGGGACCTGGAAGATGGCGGTGCAGTTGATCGCGCGGCACCAGGCCACGAACTGGCTCTCATTGACGGACGGCGTGGTCTGCTGGTTTCCGCTCGTCCAGATGACCCCCCGAGCGTCGTTGGCGAGCGGGTCGTAGTCGTCGCCCGCGAACGCGCCCGGCCACACGACCACGCTCACAGGTGTTCCGGTCGTCAGGCTCCCCTCGTTGGGGAGCAGACGGGCCCTCGGCGAGACCGTGGTTCCCCAGAACAAGCTCGAGAGGTTGTGACCGGCCTCGAGGGTCAGGGTCGCGTTCTCATTCGGGCCTATTGGTGACGATGGCCCAGCTCCGGGAGAGGGGAAACCTCCAGGGCCGGCCCCGGCCGACGCCAGGCTCCCCGGCAAGGTGAGGAGCGTAACCGCAGCGATCACGAGCGCTGCCGCCGACCATGAGAAATGCGCCATCCACTGGACCTAGGCAGCGAAAATTCTGTTCGATGAGTGTAATAGGGATTCCGACGCTTCTTTATCCTCGGGTAGAAGTGAGACGGGGCGGCGCGGTAGACCCGGAGCGCTCAGGGGCTACCGAGGGCGACCGGAAGAGGTCGGTCCCACGGAAATTCTGGCCCGACGACCGTTAAATAGAACGCCACGGTTGGACCCGAGCCGCGCCACGGCGAAGCTGTTCGGTCGGTATGTGCACCCGCTGAGGCCATGGCCTCCTCGGGGAAGGGCTAGGCCCGCCACCGACCCGGTGGAGGGGCCGATGACGCCGATCACACGCGTTCTGGACGCTTGTCAAACGTCGTTAGTGTAGCTGACTACTGTCAGTTGGGGAATGGCTGGGCTCGGGCGCCGATGAAGGTCGTGCCAAGCTGCGATAAGCGGTGGGTAGGCGCAAGGAACCTGTGATCCACCGATCACCGAATCGGAACTCCGGTCCCGCAAGGGACATTCCGCAAGGAAGGGGAACCCCCCGAAGTAAAGCATTCTAGTAGGGGGAGGAAAAGAAATCAACCGAGATGCCGTTAGTAAAGGCGATCGAAAACGGCCAAGGACAAACCGAATCCCTGCGCGGTAAGTGCAGGGAGATGTGGAGTAGTGGACCCTCGTACACGCTGACTTTCAAAGCCGAACGTGCCTGGAACGGCGGACCTTAGAGGGTGATAGTCCCGTAGGCGAACGAAAGAGGTGTGATTGAGGGTATCCTGAGTACCGTGTATTGGATATTACGCGGGAAGCTGGGAGGTACAGTCTTCTGATCCTAAATACGTCCCGAGACCGATAGTGCAATAGTAGCGCGAGCGAACGCTGAAAAGTACCTCGGAAGGGAGGTGAAAAGAGCCTGAAACCAACTGACGATAAGCCGCATGTGGCCCCCAAGGAACGAAGCGACCGTAGGGTCGTGGACACAGGGTCCATGCGTCCGTTTTGAATAACGGGCCAGGGAGTTTCGATATATGGCAAGGCTAAGGCCCGCACGGCCGCAGCCGCAGGGAAACCGACAGTCCGCAGCTCCGCAAGGAGCGAGGGACGGGGTGTGCTCGCCCGAAGTCATATGTGGAATACCCGAAGCCAATCGATCTAAGCGTGGGTAGGTTGAAGCCTGTCGAAAGATAGGTGGAGGACCGAACCGGTATTGACGTGCAAATCATTCGGATGACCTGTGCTTAGGGGTGAAAGGCCAATCTAGACTGGGAATGGCTGGTTCCTCCTGAAACTACTCGCAGGTAGGTCTCGGCCGAGCCGGCGTGGGATGTAGAGCACTGATTACGGGAAGCGGGACCGAAAGGTCTCGGCCTGTTGTCAAACTCCGAAGTCCCATGCAGCGTAGACGCCGGGAGTGAGCGCAGCAGGGGTAAGCCCGCTGTGCGAAAGGGAATGCAACCCAGCCTCACATTAAGGGCCCCAAGTGTCGGTTCAGTGTCATGCAAAGGGCGTCCGTGTTCGAAGACAACTGGGAGGTGGGCTCAGAAGCAGCCATCCTTCAAAGAGTGCGTAACAGCTCACCAGTCGAGGGCATGGGCACCGAAAATGGACGGGGCTAAACCGACCCCCGATATGTGGGCGCGCCGTCAATCGACGGTGATCGTGTAAGGAGGCGTGGTGCTCGGGTAGAAGTAGGGGCGTGAGTTCCTATGGACCGGGTTCCATCGAAAATCCTGGGAGGAGTAGCAGCAAAGACGGGTGAGAATCCCGTCCGCCGTAGGGGCCAGGGTTCCACGGCAACGTTCATCCGCCGTGGGTTAGTCGAACCTAAGCGAGTCCTTAATCGGCACTCGCGAATGGATACACGGTTAATATTCCGTGACCCCAACTTTAAAGCGTTCTCGAGGAAGCTAGCCGCTAGGTAAGGTGGGCATATGCCGGCTCATCGATCCTTCGTCGCTCTGGGAAGTACCGTCATGGTGAGAACCGGAGACAGATGGATCGGGTCTCCGCGAGGAGACTCTTAGCGATGCGGGTAGCCCGTGAAAAGTCGAGATCGGCAAGTTGGGTTCGTACCGAGAACTGACACAGGTGCCCCTGGGTGAGAAGCCTAAGGCGTGTCGGCGAGAATTCGAGCGAGGGAATTCGGCAAATCAGCCCCGTAACTTCGGGATAAGGGGTGCCAGACCTATTTGAGGTCTGGTCGCAGTGACCAGGGAACTCCGACTGTTTAATAAAAACATAGGTGGCCGCGAGACTGAAAAGTTGTGTATGGCCGCTGAATCCTGCCCAGTGTCGGCATCTGAAAGCCCGGTTCAACGGGACGAAGGACCGATAAACGGCGGGGGTAACTATGACCCTCTTAAGGTAGCGTAATACCTTGTCGCTTAATTGGCGACTTGCATGAAGGACCAACGAGAGTTCTACTGTCCCCGCTCGGAAGCCGGCGAAACTGACTCATTGGCGAGCAGTCCAATGTCTTCCGTCTGAAAGCGAAGACCCCGTGGAGCTTTACTGCAGCCTGCGGTTGTGATACTAGTCCGAATGTGTAGCGTAGGCGGGACTCGTTACCAGGGCGCGCCGCTAGGTGCGTTCCGAGAGGCCGATGAAACACCGCCCTTTCGGGCTGGTATCGCTCACCCCGCAAGGGGGACACCCGTAGGTAGGCAGTTTGGGTGGGGCGCCACGCCCTCCAAAAAGTAACAAGGGCCCCCAAAGGTCGGCTCAGGTGGGTCAGAAATCCACCGTAGAGTGCAAGGGCAAAAGCCGGCTTGACGGGAATCTGCTTAACGAGGATTCCCGATGCGAAAGCAGGGCCTAGCGAACCAATATGGCTTTCCTGTAGGGCCTATTGATAAGAGAAAAGTTACCCCGGGGATAACTGAGTTGTCTCCAGCAAGAGTCCCTATCGACCTGGAGGCTTGCTACTTCGATGTCGGTTCTGCCTATCCTGGTGGTGCAGCAGCTACCAAGGGTGGGGTTGTTCGCCCATTAAAAGGGATCGTGAGCTGGGTTTACACCGTCGCGAGACAGGTGTGTTGCTTTTTGGCGGAAGTGTATGGGTCTCTGACGAGAAGGTTCCCACAGTACGAGAGGAACGGGGAATCGGCGCCTCTAGTCCATCAGTTGTCCGGCAGGGCATCGCTGAGCAGCCACGCGCTACGGGATAAGGGCTGAAAGCATCTAAGCCCGAAACCCCCTCGAAAAAGAGAGACCTTCAAGGACATTCGTAAAAGACGAGCTCGATAGAGCTGGGGTGTACATGGAAAGCCTTCGGGCGATCCACTCAGCCCGCAGCCACTAACGTCCGCAGCTACGTAAGCTAGCGGCGTTTGGCAGTTAAACAGAACGCGTGTGAAGTTTTGAGGACGGGGCGAGGGCCACGACCGCCGGTCGGGGTCCCGTTACCCCTCCTCTCAACCCGGGTCGCTCCCGTCGGAGGGAGCGCGGCCGGGAACCGTTCGATGTCTGGTTCGTCCCGGTCGTTGTCGTCAATACATCTCGCCGTTCCCCTCGATCGTGCCGAGCCTCGGTGCGCCCCGCTCCCACTGGCCGGTCGTCGCCTGGATCCGGCTGAAACTCCCACCCGCGCCGCCGGTGATCATGCTCACGCCCGGTATCCCTCCGCCTCCGAACCCTCCGCTGGACATCCTGGTCCCGAACCCGGTGACGACCGACCCGAGAAAGCGCGTCTACGCCTACGAGGAGGAGCGCGGAGCGTGGGTGGTCCGTCTCGTGTGGGACGCCGACGACCCCGAGGTGCTCGAGGCGGAATGCCGCCAGCCGCTCTACGACCGTCGGCTCGCCCGGCAGCAGGTCGCTGATTTCTGGGCGGCGGTGAAGCAGCTCGTCGCCCCCCTCGGACCGCTCGCGGTCGAGGGGGCCGACCCGCGCCCGTAGCCGGTGTCGGGACCCGTCGGACCCGGGGCCCGGTCGCGCTAGGCTTAATGGTTCGAACCAATCGGCGGCCGAATGCTTCGCGCCACGTTCCAGCATCTGCCCGGGATCGGACCTGCCACGGAAGCGGCCCTCTGGCAGGAGGGCATCCGGGACTGGAAGGACCTCGGGGAGCGACTTCCGAGCGGGGCGATCCGAACTCTTCCCCGGGAGAACCTGGCGCGCGAGCTGGCCGCCAGCGAACGGGCGCTCGCGGAGGGGGACGCCGCCTGGTTCGGCCGTCGTCTGCCCGACGCCGAACATTGGCGCCTGTACCCCCGATTCGCGGAACGGACCGCCTTCCTCGACATCGAGACGACCGGCCTTTCCCCGTACGCCGGCATCGTCACGGTCGTCGCCGTACATGGGGGAGGGCGAACCCGCTCCTTCATCGCGGGCGAGGATCTCGAGGAACTCCCCGCCTACCTACGCCGATTCCCCATCCTCGTCACGTTCAACGGACGACGGTTCGACGTCCCGTTCCTCGAGGCCTGCTTTCCCTCCTTCGTCGCTCCCCCGGTCCACATCGACCTGCGGTTCGTGTTCTATCGCCTCGGTCTCGCGGGTGGCCTGAAGCGGATCGAGGCGCGTCTGGGTCTCGGGGACCGTACGGGAGTGGAGGGGATCCACGGCCTGGACGCCGTGCGACTCTGGCAGGAGTATCGACGAGGCAGCCAGGCCGCCCTGGACCAGCTCGTCCGATACAACCGAGCCGATACGGTGAATCTCGAACCCCTCCTCGTCCGAGCGACCACGGACCTCGAGCGACGCCTCCTGGGGCCCTGGACGCTCCCGGGGGCCGGGGCGTAGGGTTTCCGGCCCGCCACCGCGGGCTCAGGGCGGCGTGGAGAGCGCCGGTCCGTTCCCGTGGGGCCGGGACCGGCGACGAAGGAACTCGCCGACCCTGCCGCGGAGGCCTCCGGGCCCGGCGGCTCGGAGGGAGCGGACGTAGCTCGGACCGAAGATCGCGAGAACGAATAGCGGCCAGAGCAGGTAATTGAGGTGGTGGACGAACCCGACCCCCAGGGCCGAGCCCGCTCCCTGGCTGCAGGCTCCCGCCTGGATGAGGAGCACGTGGCAGACGACCCCGCCCGGAGCGAGGTAGGCGAACGGGGCCAGGATAGCCGCCGTGATCACCACGGCAAGCAGGGCGTCCCGCCAGCGGCGATGGTACAAGTGCACCGCGACGACCACCAGGTTCGCGAACTGCTTCAATCCGAGCGAAACGACCTCGGCGAGCTTGGAGGGTGCCCCCACGAGCGTCACGAAGGTGAGCGTCAGGGCGAGGAACGGTACGTAGTCATTGAACCCGTTGGCCGCCATGAGGCCGACCCACGCGCCGCCCCACAACACGGTCGAATCCCCCCGGCGTCGGAGGAGGTAGACGCTTCCGGCCCACGCCGCGAGGGCCGTCCACTTGTAGCTGATCCCCGGGATCTCGGCGAACGCAAGACCGGGAAGATACACGTTGTACAGATTCGAGAGGGCGAGCTGCGTGCCGTATTGATTGTAGACGATCGAGATCGGAGCCCCGTACAGGTTCGGCCAGAGCTGGGCGAACGCCGGGGTCACGAACGGCTCGTCGGTGAGGCCGTTGTGCCATCCGGTGACGAGCGAAACGATTGCGACCGCGAGCGAAATCCCGACCCACGTCGCGAGGAAGGCGCGGTCGCGGGTGAGGTCCCAGTGGTACGCGAGAAGGAACGTGCCCACGATCACGACCAGGAGCAGGATCCCTGCCGGCCAGCCCGGCAGCAAGAAGGACAGGATCGCGAACGTCAGGACCGTGCTCAACCCGGTGACCACGACGATCCGGACGGCTCGAGAGAGGAGCGGTCGGTCGGGCACGAAACCGGAGCTCGAGTCCGGTGGGCCCGGGGAGTCTGCCAGGTTCGGTGTTTCTGCCGGCATCGCGTTCAGAGTCGCCCCGCGAACGACGTCACCGGGACGCGGGGACCGGTGCGACCCGGGGAGACCCGCTCGGAGGCCGGGCGGGGGTCTGCCTTCGCGATCGAGAGGGCGGAGGCGAGGGGGTCGGGTTCAGCTCGAGCCGGGGCGCCGGGATCGGGACATCCGCGGGAGGGACAGCGCGACGCACCCTTTCGGCGGCCTGTTCGCAGTACTCGGCCGAGGAATCGATGTGAAGGTAGTGCCGTCCGAGGCGACGGGCTACCGATGCGACCGTGCCGGTCCCTCCGAACATGTCGAGCACGACGTTCTCCCGGTAGCTGTAGAACTTCACGATCCGCTCGATCAATTCCTCCGGGAACGGGGCGGGGTGCCCGTGCCGCTTCCGTTCGGGAGGGATGTGCCAGAAGCCGTCGGAGAACGTTTCGAACTCCCGGGCGGTGATGTCCACCGCGCGGGGGTCCCCCTCGAGCTTCCACTGGCCTTTGGAGAAGACCAGGACATATTCCCACGACGGGATGATGTGCGGGTTCGACGGGCTCTTCCAGCTCCCCCACGCCGTGCGTCGGCCCATCGTCTGCTTGTACCAGATGATCTCGGTTCGCATGATGTAGCCCAAGTCCCGAAGGTCCCGCGAGAGGTCGTGGTGGATCGGTCGAAAATCCTTGATCGAGGTAGGCGCGACGTTGAGGACGAATCGTCCCCCCGGCACGAGCACCCGATGCAGCTCGGCCCATGCGTCCCGCAACCATCGAAGATACTCGTCGGGGGGGAGGTCGTCCTCGTACCCGCGGTAGGGGATCCGAATGTTGTACGGCGGACTCGTGATCGCGAGCTGGACCGATTCCGACGGAAGGCCGCGCAGGACCTCCCGCGCGTCCCCCTGAACGATCCGGTCCCGCCAGTCAAGCTTCGACGAACGGGACCGCCCCTTCGCCATCCCGCGCGGGGACCGTCCCGTGCCTGATGAGGATATCTTAGGCGTCCGGGCCATATCTCCCCTGCGGACCCCACCCCGTTCCTCGGCGAAACGGGCCGGGCAGCACTAAGGGTATAATCTCGCCGGGTTCGACCTGACTGATTCCTGTGACGTTCCACGTCGCCGTCCTGAAAGAGGTCGCACCGGGCGAGGCACGGGTCGCCCTCACACCCGAGGTCATCCCTCGTATGGTGAAGGCGGGCTACGAGGTCGTCGTCGAAGCCGGCGCCGGGGAAAGCTCCCGGTACCCCGACACCGCGTACTCCCAGGCCGGCGCGAAGCTCGAGACCAAGCGTGCGGCCCTGCTGGGCGGGGCGGACGTGATCGTGAAGGTCCAGATCCCCACGGCCGAGGAGACCACCGCGATGCGGCCCGGAACGGTGGTCGTGGCCTTGATGAACGCGAACCGTAACCTCGACAAGGTCGCCAAGATGCGCGACCAGAAGATCACCTCCTTCGCCCTCGAGCTGCTTCCCCGGATCACCCGGGCGCAAAGCATGGACGTCCTCTCCTCCCAGGCGACCGTCGCGGGGTACCGGGCGGCCCTCATCGGCGCCGACCTCTGTCCGAAGTTCCTCCCCATGCTCACCACCGCGGCGGGCACCGTCCGTCCGGCGCGCGTCCTGATCCTCGGAGCCGGCGCTCGCCGGCTTGATGGCGATCGCGACCTCCAAGCGGCTCGGTGCGATCGTCGAGGCGTACGACGTCCGGCGCGCGGCGGGCGAGCAGGTCCGCAGCCTCGGGGCGAAGTTCCTGGAACTCCAGATCAACGCCGAAGGTTCGGGGGGCTACGCCCGGGAGCTTACGGACGACGAGAAGAAGCAAGAGGCCGAGATGCTCGCGAAAGCCGTCGCGGAGGCGGACATCGTGATCACGACCGCCAACGTGCCGGGGCGACGCGCCCCCTTGCTCGTCCGGAAGGAGATGGTCGCTCGCATGCGGCCGGGCGCGGTCATCATCGACCTCGCGGCCGAGTCCGGCGGGAACGTCGAGCTGACCAAGCCGGGCGAGACGGTCGAGGTCAACGGTGTGAGGATCGTCGGGCCCCTCAACCTTCCGAGCCAGCTACCCTACCACGCGAGCCAGATGTTCGCGAAGAACGTCGAAGCGTTCCTGAAGCTCCTGGTGGGTCCTCAGGGTAACCTATTGACCGACTTCACGGACGAGATCCTGACCGCGAGCCTCCTGACCCGGAACGGTGAGGTCCTCCACGTTCCGACGCGGGACGCGCTCGCCGGAGCCAAGTGAGCTCTCGATGACGGCTGACCTCTGGACGGCGTTCTACATCGCCATCCTGACGGCGTTTGTCGGGTACGAGGTCATCAGCCGAGTCCCCGTGCTCCTCCACACGCCCCTGATGTCGGGCTCGAACTTCATACACGGGATCGTGCTGGTCGGAGGGATCGTCGTCCTCGGCCTCGCGACGACCTCGCTGGAAGAGGCGATCGGCCTGGTCGCGGTCATCATGGGCGCGATGAACGTCACGGGCGGATACGTCGTGACGGAGCGGATCCTCGCGATGTTCGACCGTTCGAAGAAGAAGGGAGGCCCACCGTGATCGCCTGGCAGACCCCCCTGGTCGACGGGGTCTACGTCCTCGCGATCCTGGTCTTTGTCCTCGGCCTCCGCTCGATGAGTTCGCCCACGACCGCCCGGCGCGGCATCGTGCTCGCCGGCGTCGCGATGCTCGTCGCGGTCGCGGTCACGGTCCTGCTCCCCGGCATCTCGAACTTCGGGCTCATCGCGCTCGGCGTCATCATCGGAGGCCTCGCGGGCTGGTACTGGGCCCGGGTGGTCCAGATGACCGCCATGCCCCAGATGGTCGCGATCTTCAACGGGATGGGCGGCGGGGCCGCCGGGGCGATCGCCGCCGTGGAACTCCTCGTCGCACTCGGGAATCCCGTCACCGCCGGATTGAGCCTCGCCGGGGCGATCATCGGGTCCGTCTCGATCGCGGGGAGCATCATCGCGTTCCTCAAGCTCCAGGGATGGCTCCGGTCGAAGCCAATCGTCTTCCCCGTCCAGCAACCGTTGAACCTGACCGTGCTCGCGGTCGCCCTCGCCTTCGGGGGGTACGCCGCCTACACGGTCCAGACCTTCTGGCTGCTGCCGTTCTTCGTCCTGCTGCTCCTGTTCGGCATCCTCTTCGCGCTCCCGATCGGCGGGGCCGACATGCCGGTCGTCATCAGCCTCTTCAACGCCTTCACCGGGATTGCGGTCGCCCTCGACGGCTTCGCGCTCGTCAACGGGCCCCTCGGCGATGCCGGCTACGCGCTCGTGATCGCGGGCACCTTGGTCGGCGCCGCGGGCTCGCTCCTCACCCTCCTCATGGCCAAGGCAATGAACCGATCCGTCGGGAACGTCCTCTTCGGCGCGTTCGGGGCCACGGAGGAGACCGGGACGACCATGCAGGGGTCGATGAAGCCGATCGACGCGGAAAGCGCGGCGGTCGAGATGGCGTATGCCAACGAGGTGATCATCGTCCCCGGCTACGGGATGGCGGTCGCCCAAGCCCAGCAGAAGGTCAAGGAGCTCGCCGACCTGCTCGAGTCGAAGGGCGTGACGGTCAAGTTCGCGATCCACCCGGTCGCGGGCCGGATGCCCGGGCACATGAACGTCCTCCTCGCGGAGGCCGGGATCTCCTACGATAAGCTGTTCGACCGGGATGAGATCAATTCGGAGTTCCCCACCGTCGACGTGGCGCTCGTCATCGGGGCGAACGACGTCGTGAACCCGGCCGCCCATCGCCAGGGTAGCGCGCTGTTCGGGATGCCGATCCTCGACGTCGACCAGGCCCACAACGTGATCGTGATCAAGCGGGGCCAAGGCAAGGGGTTCGCCGGCATCGAGAACGACCTGTTCTACAAGGAGAACACGCGGATGCTCTATGGGGATGCTCAAGCGGCGGTCGGCCAGCTCGTCGCGGCGCTGAAGAAGTCCTAGGGTCGAGGGCGTCGGCTTCGGCGGCCGCGGGCGCCCAGCTCAGGCCTGCGGCTGCGGCCGGACCGCGCGGAAATTCCATCGGAGGTTCGCGACGTACCCGATCACGCTTCCCAAAAGGACGCCGACGAGCTGGCTGTCGAGTGGGCTGATGCCGAGGTCGACCCCGAGCGCGAGGACGGCCAAGTTGACCCCGAGCGCAACGGCCTGGATGGCTCCGTAGACGGTGAGGTGGTAGGCGGTCGAACGGTCCCCCCGCCCTTGGAACGCCCAGGAGCGGTTCCAGGTGAAGTTCCAGACCATCGCGACGCCGAAGGCGGCGACGCTCGCGAGCAGCGTGACGGAGGTCGCGTGACCGAAGCGGACCCCGAGGAGGGTGAACACGCACAGGTTGACGAACACACCGGAGATCCCGACGACGATGAACGCGGGCAGGCGCAGAAGGTCGTCAAACCGGAGCCCGGCGCGGGCCAGCAGGCGGTTCCAGCGGCCCGTCACAGCCCCTCGGCGGAGGAGGTCCACGAACGAGGGGTAGAAGATCGCGACCGCCCAGACGACCCAGACCGAGTAGTTGAGCAGGTAGCTGGGAGCGCTCCCTCCGCTGCAGCTCGGGAGCCGGTCCGCGAGGATCGCGGGGCACAGGACCCCCGGGCCGCTCCAGAGAAGGAACGGAAGGATGAACGCCGCGCTGATGCCGGCGGTGAGGAGGGTGTTCCGCCAGTCGCGGCGGAAGATGTAGTAGACGAGGATGAGCAGGTTCGCGAACTGTTTCAACCCGAGCGACAGCCACTCGGCCCACTTCTGCCGCCGCCCTTCGTACCCGACGAAGGCGAGGGTCATGAACACAAGGACGACCAGGTCGTTGTAGCCGCTCGCGGCCATGATCGCGACGTACGGCTGGGCGAGCATGACCGCGACGTCGAACCGCTTCCGGACGAGGAGGACCATGATCCCCCAGCATCCGACGGCGAACCACTTGTAATCGAGGCCCGGGATCTGGAAGAACATCAGCAGGGGGCCGTAGAGGTAGATCGATTGGGAGCGGAACACCTGGCCGTACTGGACGTAGTTGAAAACGAGGGGGACGAGGTACGGGTCCTGGTGCGCGAAGAGCAGGCCGACGTATCGCGGTGTCGTGAACGGTTCGTCGGTCAACCCGTTGGCGGCGCCGGTCAAGATGGAACCGATGGAGAAGACCATCCCCGCACCGAGGAGGAAATAGATGAAGCCGATCCGGCGCGGGACGCGCAGCTCCCGGACGGCGACCGGGAACATGAGGGCGAAGGCGCCCAGAGAGATCTCCCCGACCCCGTGGAAGTCGCTCGGGAAGAGCCACAGCGCCGTGATCACGGCGAAGGCGGGGAGCGCGCCTGAGAGCCAGGCGAGCAAGTACCGGAGGACCCGCGTGCGGCGCGGCACCTCGGGAAGGGGGGTCGGCAGGACGGTCGGCGTCGCCTCGGCCAACCGGGTTCGTCCTCCGGCCGCTCCCAGCGGAGCACCCCATATTAGCGGATGGTCGGTTGCCGGAAGGATGCCGGCCGTCAACCGCGGGGTGGCCGGGAGCCGATGAGTCCTAGCTCCGGTCCCGACATCTTCCCGGAGCGGCCCGCGGTCGTGGTCGGCTCCCCCGCCGCGCCGAGCCCTCCCGGCGGGTATCGGACCGTGCTGCGGAACCGACGATTCCTTCTCTACGAGGGCTCGGCCATACTCTCCTCGACCGGGTATGCGGTCTATAGCATCTCGATTCCGTGGATCGCCTACCTCAACTCCGGCTCCTTCCTCGTGGTCGGACTCGTCCTTTTTCTCGAGCTCGGCGTGTACGCCCTCACCTTCCTCATCGCGCCGCTCGTCGATCGGGCGGCTGACAAGCGGGTGATCTTTCTCATCGGTTACCCGATCCAGGCGGTCGCGGCCGGTGTCCTCGCCTATACCGCGTCCCGCGGCGAGCTCCATCTCGGCCTGCTCCTCGCTCTCGTGGCCATCCTCTCCGTCGCGTGGGACTTCGAGTGGGCGGTCTTCCAGGTCGCGCCACGCACGCTCCTCTCGAAGGACGAGCTGTTCGCCGGGCAAGGGTTGGCGAGCGCGTTGGGCTCGGGCGTCCAGGTGGGAGGGTACGCGGCCGGCGCGAGCCTTATCCTGGTCTCGGGGGCGGTCGGGAGCGGGTACCTCTACGCCGGGCTGCTCGTGCTGGCGACCCTTCTCGCCGCCCTCGTGCCCTTACGGGGCGGGTCGGCGACGGAGCGGGAATACACGGCCGGCTTCGTCGAAGGGTGGCGGTACCTCACGACTCCCGAGGGCCGTCCGCTCCTTCAGCTCGGTGCGCTCGGCGCGGTCTCGGGGTTCTTCTCGGCGGCCCCGGCTCTGCTCATCACCCTCGATGCGAACCACTCCTTCGCGAATCCCGGGCTTGCCTACGGTCTCTTGTTCACGTCGTTCGTCGTCGGAGGGGTAGCGGTCGACCTCCTGCTCGGGCACTCCAATCCCCGACGTCGGGTCGGGGTGGTGATCGTTGCGGCACTGTCCCTCAGTGCGTTCGCGCTGTACTTGACCGGCGTCTTCCCCCCGTCCCTCCCCTTGGCCGCGGCCGCATGGTTCTTCGCCGGCGCCGGTGTCAGCGGGTACCTGTCGGGGAGCGGGACGTTCCTGTGGGGATACGTTCCGGAGAACCGTCTGGCCCGGGTCACGAGCAATCTCTACGTCTTCCGGGGCGCGGCCGGCGCGGTGGGCGCGGTCGTGCTTGGGGTTCTGGCCGCCCAGATCGTACCGAGCTCCCTCGCCACGATCGTCGCCCTCGTGTACGGCGCGGCGGCGGTCGCGTCGCTGCTCCTCCCCGCGATTCGGAGGTTTGCGTTCTGAGCGGGGGTGGGATCCGTGGGTTCGGGGGCTTCCGTGGGGGGAACTACCATATCCCTTACGGCGTCTCTCCGCACGAGCGAACCATGACGAAGACCGAGCCCGCCTCCGTGCCCGTTCTCCCGGACCTGGTCCGAGACCACTGCAAGGGTCCGGCCACTGCGAAACTCTCGTTGGTCGAATACTCGGATTACGAGTGCCCGCCCTGCGCGGACGCCCACTGGGTGGTCAAGGAGCTCGTGGAGGAGCTGGGCGACGAGGTGTGCGTGGTCTTCCGGAACCTTCCGTTGACCCAGATCCACCCCCATGCCCAAGCTGCCGCAGAGGCGGCCGAGGCGGCCGATGCCCAGGGGAAGTTCTGGTTGATGCACGACCGGCTGCTCGAGCACCCGGACCGCCTCGAGCGTTCGCACCTCGAGGGCTACGCACGCGAGATCTCGCTGGACATGGCGACCTTCGAGCGGGACCTCCGCTCGGAGGCCCCCGCGCGGCGCGTGGCCGAGGACGTCGAGAGCGCGCGCCGCCACGGAGTCCGCGGGACGCCGACGTTCTTCGTGAACGGCGTCCTCTACACAGGGTCGAGCGAGTTCCTCCCGCTGCTCCGGGCGCTCAAAGGGCCCGACACCGAGCACGATCGGTTCGACAAGTGACCGGGGCCGCACCCACGAACCCTCCCCGTTCGGTCGGCGCCCGTTACCCCCTCGGGACGTTATGTACGCCCAGCCGGTAACGGGGCCAGGAAGGCACCATGCCGACAGCTCGCCGCAAGGGCAAGGGCCGCAGACGAACGACTCGGACGGCTCCCGCCATACCGCGTGGGTTCCGTACGATCACCCCTTCCCTGGCGGTCGTCGGGGGAGTGGCGGCCATGGAATTCTACCAGAAGGCCTTCGGCGCGAAGGAACTCCTACGGCAGGTCACCCCGTCCGGTAAGCTGGTCCATGGCCGCCTCCGGATCGGGGACTCCATCCTGCTCCTCTCCGACGTCTTCCGGGGCTCGGACCGGTCGGCCCCATCGACCGTCGAGACGACCACCGTGACCTTGCACATCTACTCGAATGACGTGGAGAAGCTCTGGAATCGTGCCGTCGATGCGGGGGCGAAGGTCACGATGCCGCTGGCCGACATGTACTGGGGCGAACGGTACGGCCACCTCGTCGACCCGTTCGGTCACCACTGGTCGCTATCGATGCCCATCCGCATGCCAAAGGCGCTCCGTGAAGCGAAGCGCCTGGAATCCATGCGCGCCTTCGCCAAGGGCGAGGACCCCGACAAGGTGCCCGCGTTCACGGACATCTGAGCCGCTCCGGGGGGGCGACGGGGCTCGGTCGTGCGACGGCCGAAAGAGACCTAACCACCGGCCCGGTAGGACGGAAGTTGCCGCCCCGAGGAGAAAGCCGACATTTTCGGCTGGAGCGGCTCGCCCCAGGGGTCCATGCCGCGATCGCGAGCGTGGACGGTTTCGCCATGTGCAACGCCGGCATCGTCGACCTGGGAGACCGGACCGTGGTGTTCGACTCCATGCTGTCGCCGATGGCGGGGGTCGATCTCGCACGAGCGGCGGAGCGGACCACCGGCCGCCCGGCCGATTGGGTCGTCAACAGCCACTGGCACGGCGACCACATCTGGGGAAACTCGGCGTTCGCGGAGAGCCACGTCGTCTCGACCCGACGGGTACGGGAGCTGATCGTGAGAAAGAGCCGCACCCAATGGGTCAACTGCCGCCGGGAGTTTCCCAAGGAACTCGCCCGATTGGAGGAGCCGGATTCCCCCATCCTCCCGGTCGACCGGCCCTGGGTCCGCGGGTGGTACCGTGGGGTGATCCAGACACCCGCCTCGCACCGGATCCGGCCCCCCATGGTCACGTTCGAGAACGAGCTCGTGCTCGAAGGGTCACGACGCTCGCTCCACCTCATTTCATACGGTGGAGGACATTCCCCGAGCGACGTCTTCGGCTACCTTCCCGACGAACGGGTCCTCTTCTCGGGCGACTTGACGATGGTGAACCTCCACCCCTCGGTGGGGGACGGCTGGCCGGACGTCTGGGAGCGCATGCTGGTCCGGATGCAACGCCTGCGGGTCGACCAGGTGGTCCCCGGCCACGGTCCGGTGGGACCGGGAGCGGTTCTCGCCGAGGAACGCCGCTACCTGCACGACCTGCAGCGGACCGTGGCGGATGCGATCCGACGAGGAGCCACCCTGCGGGAAGTACGGTCGCTTCCCGTGCCGGAACGATACCACGCCTGGCGGGCTTCGCTCTTCTTTCCCGATAACCTCGCGCGGGAGTACCGGCTCGCGAGGGCGCGCCGTCGCTCGACGAAGCGAAGGGGTCCACCCCCCGAGGCGGACCGTCGCCGCCCCTGACGTCTTGGGCTCATGCGCGCCACCGGACTCGAGTGGTGGGAGATTTCGAATCGGCAGGGCCCCGGCGATCGGAAGTGGTGGGCGCGGCCAGATTCGAACTGGCGACCTTCACCGTGTCAGGGTGACGTCATAACCGCTAGACTACGCGCCCGTGCGGGCGGCCACCGACGACCCGCTCATATGCCTGTCGGAGGAACCCTCTCCGGCCGGAGTTCTAGCCGTACCCGCCGGGGAACTGCCCCGGATCCGGGTGGTCATTCCAGTTGTAGTAGCCCATCGACTGGCGCTGGGATTCGGTGACCTCCTGCCGGAGGCCCCCCTGGAAGGAGCCGTACGTCTCCCGCACCTGCTCCTCGATCGAGCGCGCGCGCCGGAGCGCCTCGAGAAGGTGCTTCGCCTCGAGGTGGTCGCTGCCCGATACCGCGGCGAGGTCGCCGGCGGTCCGGATGAGCCCGCCGAGCTCACGCAGGCGGAGCGTGAGCGCGTTGCGTCGGCCGTCGAGCACTTCGGCTCTCCGGCGGGCTTCCTTGATGATCTCCTCGACCGCCTCACGGGTCGCGGGACGGATCCGTCCGTCCACGGCGATCTCCTGCGCGGTGAACTGGGCGAGACGCAATCGGTTGGCGGGCGAGTCGGGCATCGCCGTCTCCAGGAGCACTTCGTACCCGCCGCCCGCGATGCGGGAGCGCAGCGGGGAGAGGATCCGGTGGATGTCCTGGATGTTCGCCGCGGCGACCAGGATGAAGTCACACGGCACCGAGTCGACCCGGACGGACGCGCCGCCGGACTGCGGGTTGCGGCCGCTGATCGGGAACCGCTTTTCCTGCATCGCGGTCAGGATGTGGCGCTGGATGGGGCCGAGCGAGGGGAGCTCGTCGATGAACAGGACCCCTTCGTGGGCTTCGTGGATCTCACCGGGGATCACGCGTTCGTAGGGCTGGGTCCCGAGCTGGGGGTGGCCCCCGTACGGGTCGTGGCGCACGTCCCCCAAAAGCTCGGTCTCGCTCGCGCCCGTGGCCATGACGAACGTCGTGCGGTCGAGCTTGACGATGACCTTGCGCGGACTCTCCCGTTGGAGAGTTCGCCGGCGTTCGAGGGCCCGCTGGTCCAGGACCTTGATCTGCTCGCCCGCCCGCTCGTACGAGACGACCTCTTCGACCCCATTGCGCAGGCGCGTCGTCCGCACCGATTCCTGGGGGTTCCCGCCCGCGGTCACGGTCAGCTCGAGGATCCCCCCGACGAGGTCGCGGAACGGGTTCCCGGTGCCGGCGGCGCCGGGCAGGGACTGCTTGATGTTCCCGCAGCTGGGACAGTAGCGCTCATTGGGGGTCGAGACGAAGTTGCACCGCGCGCAGCGGTACCCAAGCCGCTCGGCGACCGACGCGGGGGCCTCGCTCGGGGCGATCAGCTCGCCCTCGACCGAGCGAGCCGCCTCGCGCTCGTGGTAGACCTCCTCGCGGGTCGCGATCTCGACGCTCGGTCGCTCGGGATTCTCGGGGTTGTGGACGACACGGATCTCGGTCCGGGGGCGGTCGAGGTGGAGCGCGAGGGCCTGGGCGGTCATCGATTTGCCGATGCCGGGCGGACCGACGAGCAGGAGGTGGCGATGCTGGTAGGCCGCGATCCGCGCCGTCTCGACCGCCTTCTCCTGGCCGATCACTCGCTGGAGCGGGTCGGTGGGGATCGGAATGTCAGCCGTCGTTTGGATCTCGTCGATCGCGACCGGGAGGCGGCGGGAGTTGTCAATGTTGGACGCCATGCGGACCTACCTAGAGAGGCCGGACGAAACTATAGGTTCGTCGCGGGGCTCTCACAGCCCCGCGACGGGAAAGGGTGGTTCGGACTACCGGGCGGCGCCGGGCACCGCGAGGTCCGCCTTGGTGAAGATCCGGATCGTCTCCGGGATCTTCCCCACGGGGCCGAGGCGCGTGCCGACGACCGTCCCGATGCCCTTCTCCTGGGCCACGTCGAGCAGCCGTTGGCTCACGATCCCGTCGAAGATGATGGCCTTCGCCGGTTCCGTGAGGGCAGAGATCGCTTCGATCATCTCCTTGACCGGCGCCTCGCCCACGATGGCGTCGTTCTCGCCGAGGATGAGGCAGCGGGAGGCGTTCTCGACGCCGCTCAGGAGCTCAAAGTAGTGCGCCAGCTCGGGCGTGAGTTGGGCCGCGGCCGGAGCGGGAGGGGCCGGGGCACTGGGGATCGGGGAGGGTGCGCGGGGCACCGGCATGGGCATCCGGTCGCGCTCGTCCCGCCGTCCGCCGCCGCGGTCGCCGTTCCGTTCCTCGCGCCGCTCCGGGCGGCCACCGCCGCCCGACTCGCCGCGCTCCTCGCGCGGTTCCCGGGTGGACCCGGTCGACTCGAACCCGCTCATCTCCAGGTACTGGTTGATCGGGATCTTGTTCCGGAGGCACTTCAGGAGCTGCTTCTGCGTGAGCTCCTCCACTTCGCTGCCGCGCGGCGCGCGGGCGACGAAGTCGATGTCCATCGTCTGGAGCATCTCGCGGAGGATCAGCTCGCCGGCGCGGTCCCCGTCCGTGAAGACGGTCACGGTCTTGCCGCGCGAGAGGTCCTTCACCGTCTGTGGGACGCTCGTCCCCTCGACGGCGATGACGTTCTTGATCCCGCAGCGGAGCAGGGCCAGAACGTCGGACCGACCCTCGACGACGATGAGCGCATCGGCCTGGTCGATGTTCGGTCCCGCGGGCAGGTGTTCGGGCCCGTAGGTCGTGATATCGTCCACCTGGACCATCTTTCGGACGGCCTCGGTAAGGTCCATCCCGACGCCCTTGGAATCTTCCTGAAGGCGCGCGAGGATCTCCTTGGCGCGGTCGACGACCTTCTGGCGCTTCGAGATCCGGATGTCTTCTACGCTGATGACCTCGATCTTGGCCCGGCAGGGGCCGATCCGGTCGACCGTCTCAAGGCCGGAGGCGAGGATGGCGGTCTCCACCTGGTCGAGCGAAGAGGGGATGATGATCTCGCCCTCGCTCTTGCCCTTCCGGCTGTCGATTTCGACCTCGATACGGCCGATTCGGCCGGACTTCTGGAGGTCACGAAGGTCGAGCTCGTCTCCGAGCAGACCTTCGGTCTGTCCGAACACCGCTCCGACGACGTCAGGTTTGTCGATGACGCCTTCGGCGCTGATGCGGGCTCGGATCTGGTACTTTGCGGCGCTGGGGTCGTTGGTCATGTTGGTTCTCCGTGTTGGAAGGCAGCCCGCTCACGCGGGGGACTTCCCTGGAGGCGACCGAGTCCAACTAGACGTCGCTGGGCGATGCGCGGAGCCTACGACAAAGGGGGGCGTGGTGGATCATGAGTCGTGATTCCGGATCTCCAGCGACGTCGGGAGTTGGGGCTCCGTCCGTCTCCGGGGGTTCCTTCCAGTCGACGAATGGTGGGTGCGGTATTTAAGCGGGACCTGACGGTCAAGACGAGTTCATCACCGACTTTCCCTCGGTGCGAGGGGGCGATGCGACCTACTCTCTTTATAGCGGTCTCCACTACGCGAGGTCGGAGACTGTCAGAATGGCCCGTCGTGCAACTCGCAAAGCCGCGGAGGTACCGGTCCCGGGGGAGCCCGAGAGCATTACTGAGCACCTGCCCGAAGACGATTTCGTGATCTCGCTCAAGACCGAACTCGCCCGGACCCAGAAGGCGGCCGGTGAGAATACGGGCGAGGACTTCACCCATCGGGGCGAACTTAACAAGCGTCTCCTCCAAGACCTGTGGGAGGTCCACAACCAGTTCGAGGAGGTCAGTGTCCACCTCACGATCGACCCGTCGCAGACGCTGTTTGCCACGTTCGTGGAGTACCCGACCAAGTGGACGTTCCGCGAGTCGTTCGACTTCGGCGGCGTCAAAACGATCGAGCTTGGTGACCGCGCCGCGGGATGGGTCGGCTTCACGCTCCGCTTCTGGTACTACCGGACCCCCGAGGGGGCGAACCACCTCCGCGGGATCTTCGAGTGGTGTGAGGGGGAGAGCTACCACCGGTACTCCGGATGGATGCGCATGATGAGCCAGGCCGTCCTCTACGACTCCGCGGAGGACGCCGCGAAGATTAGCGAGCTCCACCGGGTCCTCAAAGATGTCGTGGTGCAGTGGTACGCCGCGCATTTGGAGCGCACGCCGGAGAAGTTCATCGCGCACCTGAAGGAGAAGTACCCGAAGGGCGCGTCCTACGCCAAGGAATCCTACCGCTAGGCGGTGGGGACGTCACGGCATCGGCCTCCCTTCGGCTCGGAGTCGCCCGGACGCCACGTTGAAGCCGGCAGCGTTGAGAGACTTGAAATAAGCCGGGCCTACTCCGCGCTCGTCGGGCGTCCAAGGTTCACGGCGCCTCGGCGCCGCGTATCCGTTCGCCCGGGGAGAACGGTGGCGAGCACCCTTCGGGAACATCTCGTCGCGTACTTCCAGGAGCACCAGAAGCTCGTGGAGGCAGGAGCCCTTGAGCTCCTGCTCGACCACTCGCACCCGCTCGTCGTCTCCCGCGAGGTGATCGAGCGGTCGGGATCGGTGAATCCGTTCGTCACCCGTGAGATGGTGGAAACGGTCCTCGCGGAAGACCGTGGCTCGGGCCCGCTCGTCCGGGCCCCGACGGAGCGCCCGCCAGGCCCGAGGGACGCGCCCCCGGGGGCCGCGACGTTGCCCTTCCGCCTCATCCAGGACGGCTACTCGGGCCCCCCGTCCGGTGACACTCCTCTGTTGGCGTACTCGGCCCTGTTCCACTTCCGCTACCGCTCGCTCTTGCGTTTGCTCAAGGGTCGTCCGGGACTCGAGAACCTGCGCCCGATCAAGGAGCTCCGCATGTCCGACGGGACGTCGTCCGTGATCGGGATGGTCCGCGACGTGCGGGAGACGTCGCAGCGGCACCATCTGATCCTGACGGTCGACGACGACACCGGGTCGCTCGAAGCCCTGGTCCCGAAGGGCTCCCCCGGTGCGCGGCTGACCATCCTCCCTGACGAGGTGCTCGGCCTTCGCCTAGAGTTCGGTAAGGACCCCCGCCGCCTGCCTCGGGTGGCGGCGGTCGAACGCCCGGAGATCCCTCCGACCCGCACCGTGGGGCGGTCGCGTCGCCCGTCGCGGGCCCTTTTCCTCTCCGACTTGCACCTCGGCAGCCGCTCGTTCCTCTCGGAGAGCTGGGGGCATCTCGCGGAGTTCCTCCACGGCCACGGCCCGCACGGGGAACTGGCCTCTTCGATCGACCACGTGGTCGTCGCGGGGGACCTCGTCGACGGGATCGGCATCTACCCCCGGCAGGAGAAGGACCTCGCTATCGCCGACGTGGTCGAACAGTACGCCGAGCTCGGCCGAAGGCTCGGCGAGCTCCCGGAGCGGATGACGATCGTCGTCATCCCCGGCAACCACGATGCCGTCTGCCCGGCCGAGCCGCAACCCGCCCTGCCCACCAACCTGACGACGACGCTCGGGCCGAACGTACGGATCCTCTCGAACCCCTCGACCTTTGCCCTCGAGGGCGTGGTCGTCTCCGCGTATCATGGGCGGAGCTTCGATGACCTCATCCCGGCGATCCCAGGCGCATCGTACTCCCGCCCGACCGAGGTGATGAAGCGGATGCTCCAGATGCGGCATCTCGCGCCGATGTACGGGGACCGGACGCCGCTGGCTCCGAGCGCCCGCGACGGGCTCATCCTGGACCCGGCGCCGGACATCCTGGTCACCGGCCACTCGCACACGTACGGCGTCGACCGGTACCGGGGCGTTCTCCTGCTCAACGCCTCGACCTGGCAGGCCGAGACGGAGTACCAGCGTATGCGCAACATCGTTCCGGTCCCGGCGCGGGCCGCGCTGGTCGACCTCGCGACGTTCGGCGTCCAGACGCTCGATTTCTCTGACGGGGACCCCCACGTGTCGGAGGTCGCGACGTGAGCCCGTACTCGCTCGACCCGATCCGGGCGGTCGGTCCCGTCCGACTGGTGATCTCGACGTACCCGTCGCGCGAGGCCGCGCTGGCGGCGGTGACGACGGTCGTCGAGCACCGCCTCGCCGCGTGCGGGAACGTCCTCCCCACCGAGTCACGCTACCTTTGGCGGGGACGGGTGGAGTCGCAGACGGAGGCGCTCGTGGTGTTCAAAACGGTGCCCAAGAAGGTGGGGGCGCTGTTCGAGTTCCTGGGGAAGACCCACCCCTACGAGGTACCCGAGATCGTAGAGATCGACGTGCCGCGGGTCGACCCCCGCTACCTCCGGTATCTTTCACTGACGCTCGACCGAGACCCGGCGCCGCCTCCGCTCGGCGGAGGTTTCATTCGTCGGGAAGGACCGCGAGCCCAGGGAGTTCGAGCCCCTCCACGAACTCGAGGGCCGCCCCACCGCCGGTCGACACGAACTGGAACCCGCCGGTGACCCCCAGGTCCTGCGCGAGCCGCGCGGAATCCCCGCCCGCCGCGACATGGTAGCCGTCGATCCCCTGCAGCGACCCGAGCACGGCCCGGGTTCCTTCCGCGAACCGGGCGTCTTCCGCCCGGCCCAGCGGGCCGTTCCAGAAGACGGTCTTCGATCCCGCGAGCCCCTCGATGAATCGGGTCCGGGTCGCGGGTCCGATATCCTGGACCAGCGCGTCGGGTGGGATCTGGCCGAGTGGGTAGGTCTCGGCCTCGGCGCGGCCGGGACGTTCGACCACGACGTCCGTCGGGAACAACACCTCCGTGTGCGCGGCATTGGCCGCCCGGAGGAAGTCGGCGACCGCCGTCTCCAGCCCGGCTTGAGGAGGGGTCGCCCCGAGGTTCGCCCCGGCGGCGGCCAGGAACGGGTTCGCGAGCGCGCCTCCGATGAGGAGCCGGTCGGCCCGGCCGAGGAAGCTCGTGAGGAGGGGCAACTTGTCCTTGACCTTCGCGCCGCCGACGACCACGACATACGGACGCGCCGGTGAACGGACGAGGCGAGAGAGCTCGCGAACCTCCCGCTCGACGAGAAGGCCGGCGAACGAGGGCAGGAGCTTCGGTACCCCGACGGTCGACGCGTGCGCCCGGTGGACGGTGCCGAAGGCGTCTTCGATGAACAGTTCCCCCAGCCGGGCGAGCTGGGCCGCGAAGGCCGGGTCGTTCGCCTCCTCGCCCGGATGAAACCGCAAGTTCTCGAGCAGGAGGAACTGACCGTTCTGGAGCCGCGCGGAGAGCTCGAGCGCCTCGATGCCCACGACGTCCGCCGCGAGGGGGACCGGCTGACCGAGCAGCGCGCTGAGCCGATGCGCGACGGGGCGGAGGCTGAAGCGCGGATCCTTGAGGCCTTCGGGGCGCCCGAGATGCGACATCAGGATCGTCCGGGATCCGGCGGCACCGAGGTGATGGAGGGTCGGGAGCGCCTCGACGATCCGCCGGTCGTCGGCGATCTGGCCGTTCGGCTGCTGGGGGACGTTAAAGTCGACCCGCACGAGGACCCGTCGCCCGTGGACGGGAGCCGCCTGCATCCCACGCTTCGCCATGAGGACCGGTGGCGCGAGGAGCCGGGACCTATGACACTTGTCCCCGGGCCAGCGAGCCCCCGGGCGAATGGGCGCGGATCGCATCGACCGCCTTCCGGGTCGCCGGGAGGTCGAGACCCTTCGCCGTGCCTTGACGCAGGATCTCCCCAGAGATGGCCTGGATCTCGGTACGGCGTCCTCGGTCGAGGTCTTGCAGCATGCTGGAGCGGTTGTCGGCGGTCGCCCGGAGGACCCGGTCGAGGTCGGAGCGCACCTCCTTCTCCCGGAAGTCGAACCCGACGGCGCGCGCAGTCGCGAGGGCTTCGCCCAGCAACGCCCTCGACTCGGTCCGGTAGGGCTCCTCGAGCAGGCGTCCGTTCGGCACCCCATGGAGCGCGGTCACAGGATTGATCGCCGCGTTGATGAGCGCCTTCCGCCACACCGCGCGTTCGAGGTCGTCCACCGTGCGCACGGAGATCTCCGTGCCACGGAAGAGCCGGGTGAGGGTCCGGGTCGCGGCGGCGGCCGGCCCGCGGGCCCGACCGAGCACGAGCTCTCCCGCGCCCGCTGCTCGGACCGCCCCCGGACCGAGGAGCGTGGCCGGGATCGAGTTCACCGCGCGGACCACCCACCGCTCGGGGTGGCTCCATCCACTTGCGCTGAGGGCGGTCCGGACCGGCTCCTCGACCCCGAGCCCATTCTGTGGGAGAAGGGTCGGCACGGGCGTGGGGACCTCGATCCCGAGAAGGCTCGCCGACGCCGGTAGGTCGAATGTCTTGGCAGTGAGGAGGATCGCCTCGGGTACGAAATCCGGGGGGACGGATGTCTCGGCGCGGAGCTCGGCGGTCTCGACGAGCGTCCCGGTGACCCGGAGTCCGTCCGCACGGATCGCTTCGACATGGTCGGGGCGACCCACGAGGAGGACCGTGTGTCCCGCGTGGGCGAGTGACGCGCCGAGCAGGCTGCCGATGGCACCGGCGGCGAACACCACGACCCGCACGGCGACCCCCGGTGCCTAGCCGAGCCGTCGGATGAGCTCGGAGAGCCCCGGCGTCTTCCCCCAGTCCCGCCGGAGCAGTGAGAGAAGGCTCTCGTAGTACCGAACCTGCTCGCGGGCCTGCCGGACCTTGAGGAGGATGTACCGCTCCTCCCGCTTCAGTCGGTCGATCTCCGCGAGGAGCTCGCGCTCGCCCCCTCGCAGGGTCTCGATCCTATCGGTAAGTGAGAGGGATCCCCTGCCGGGCATCCATCCTCCCTGGCTGCGCGCGACCGCCGAACTCCACGACCGCATCCGCTGCGACGCGCAGCCGGGCGATCTCGCGACGTATGCGCTGGAGCCGGGTCTCGACCCGGCGCCGCTGGGTCCGTAGCTCCACGAGGGTCCGGTCCAGCAGGTCCATCCGCCGCCGCCACTTTTCCCGCTCCTGCACGTTGAGCAGGACGGATTCGGTGTCGACCATGCCAGCTTCGGAGGAGCCCGGAGCGAGAATCAACCTTTCGCTCGACGCCCGGCCCCCTTCCCTCGGGGCGGGGGCGAGAGGCTAAAGGCGGGAGACGGGTGAACTCGCCCAAGGGGACCGCCATGACCGGTTTGGGGAAGGTCGTCGTGCTGGGAGCCGGGAATATCGGTGGATCGCTCGCCCAGCGCCTCGCGGAGATGGACCTGGCCCGGGAGGTCGTCCTGGTCGACATCATCGAGGGTCTCCCGCAGGGGAAGGCCCTGGACATCCAGGAGTCGGCCCCCATCCTGGGGTTCGGCACCCGGGTGACCGGATCCACCTCCCTCGAGGCCATTGCGGGCTCGGACGTGGTCGTCGAGACCGCCGGCCTCGCCCGCAAGCCGGGAATGAGTCGGTCGGACCTCTTGGGGAAGAACGCCTCCATCGTCCGGGGCCATGCCGAGGCGGTTCGGGCGAAGGCCCCCAACGCCACCGTGGTCGTCGTCACCAACCCGGTCGATGCGATGACGTACTGGTTCCGCAAAATCACGGGATTCCCGCCGGCGCGCGTCTTTGGGGAGTCCGGGACGCTCGACACGGCCCGGTTCCGCTGGTTCGTCGCCGACGCGCTGGGCGTGGCCCCGCGGGACGTCACCGGCTTCGTCCTCGGAAGCCACGGGGATACGATGGTGCCGGTCCTCTCCCTCACCAGCGTCTCGGGGGTCCCACTCCAGAAGCTGCTGCCGGCCGACCGTCTCGCTGCGATCGTCGAACGGACGAAGCAGGGCGGAGGGGAGATCGTCAATCTCCTGAAGACCGGGAGCGCCTTCTACGCCCCCACGGCGTCCCAGGCCGAACTGGTCCGGGCGATCGCCCGGGACGAGCACCGCCTCCTGCCGGTGAGCGCCCACCTGGATGGGGAGTTCGGTGAGCGGGACGTCTACACCGGAGTTCCCGCGATCCTCGGCCGCGCCGGGGTAGAGCGGGTCGTTGAGGTCGACCTCACCCCGGGGGAGCGGACGGCGTTCGCCGCGAGCGCGGCGGCGGTCCGGGAGGACCTCCGCATCCTCTCCGCGCTCCCTCCGTAGGACGGAAACGGACGATGACCGAACCGATGGCTTCTCCGACCCCTCCCCCCGCCGGGTTCATCGAGATCAAACGGCGGCTCGGGACCCTCCGCTATGTCACGGACTCGAAGGAGCATGCCCACATCACGGTCAAGCCCGAGATCTGTGCGAAGTGCCCCCACTCGTTCTGCACGTTCGTCTGCCCCGCCCAGTGCTACGAGCGGATCGAGGGGCGGCTGGTGTTCCGCTACGAGGATTGCGTGGAGTGCGGCGCGTGCGACATCGCTTGCGACCAGGGGTCGGTCACCTGGACGCACCCCCGCGGCCCGTACGGCGTGAAGTACACCTACGGGTAGGCCGGAACGCGCCCTCCGGCGCCCGTCCCGAGCTCGGCACCGTTCCACTCAAGGCTCACCTTAAAACCCCGACCGCGGGCTGGGAACGCCGGAGCCGGGTCTACGCCGAGCGCAACCTCCACTACCGGGCCTTCCCACCTGTTCCCGTACCGTGTACGGCCGGGCCAGGACCGCATCCTCTCCGAGGTCGCGGAGATCGTGCAGCGCGGTGGGCCCCTTCTGATCAACGCCCCCACGGGCAGCGGAAAGACCGTGGCGACCCTCGCCCCCCTGCTCGAGCATGCGGAGGCGGCCGACCACAAGATCCTCTACCTCGTCCGGACGCACTCCCAGGAGGTGCAGGTGCTCCAGGAGGCCCGCACAATCGCCCATCGCCTGGACCGACCGCTGTTCGCGATCGGACTGCAGGGTCGGGCCCGGCGCTGCTTCCTGCTCGAGAATGTCGCCGAGGTGAAGGGGGCGACCGCCGAGGAGCACGGCAAGCTGTGCGCCGACCGGAAGCGGACGACCGAGCGGGCCATGGCCGGTGAGGCACCCCTCGTGCCGGCTCCGGAGCTCCCGGAGGGGGGCGAGATCGACCTCACGGACCTAGACGGCTGTCCGTACTACGCCCGGGTCCTCCAGACGGACGTCGAGACGGTGCTGGAGCGCTTCGGAGCAAAGCTCCCCACGCCCGGAGAGTTCGACACGTTCGCACGGGAGGAGAACCTGTGCGCCTACGAGCTCGCGAAACGCCTCATCCCCCGCTCCCGCGTCGTCACCGCCCCGTACGCGTTCTTCTTCCATCCGCACATCCGCAAGGCGCTCTACCGGTGGATGGAGCTCACCCCGGACCGGGTCGACCTCGTCATCGACGAGGCGCACAACCTACCGAGCCATCTGCGGGACCTCGCGACCGTGTCCCTCCCCCAGGAATCGGTCCGGCGGGCGCGCAGCGAGGTCGCGGAGCGGGGAGACTTCCAGTTGCCCGACGGCCCCAGTGCCACGCGCCTCCTCGATATCGTCGGGGCGGCCGTCGAGGAGCTGGTCCACGCGCTGGTGCGGGAGGAAGATGCGGTGCTCCCTCCCTCGGTCTTCGAGGATGCGCTGCTCACCGCCCTCGGCGGCACGACCCATCGACTCGACACGTGGCTCGGGGCGCTGGCCACCTGGGGGGAGAACCTCCGCGAGGAGCGACGGCGCGAGCGCCATCTCCCGCGTTCGTGGGCCCACACGGTCGCGCTGACGCTCCTGTCCTGGCCCCAGCTCGAACCCCCGGGGTACGTGAAGGTCGCTACGCGCACCCCACGGCCGGCGCTCGAGGCCTACGCGCTCGACGCGTCCGTACCCGCGCAGGGGATCCTCGAGTGCCACACGTCGATCCACCTCTCTGGCACGCTCGCCCCGCTCGAGGAGTACCGCGATGCCCTCGGGCTGGGCGCGACCGCCCGCCTCCTGGACGTTCCCTCCCACTTCCCGCCGGAGAACCGCCGCTACCTCTACGACCCGAGCGTGACGACCCGGTTCGAAGACCTCCGCCGGGACCCGCATGCCGTGGCCCGGCTCGCCGACCGCCTGGTGGAGGTCCTGTCCTGCCTGCCGGTCAAGACGGCGGTCTTCTTCCCGAGCTTCGACCTCCTCCAGCGGGTCCTGGACGCGGGCCTTCAGTCGGCGCTGCCAGGGAACGTCTTTGTCGAGTTCTCCAAGATGCCGACCGGTGACCTCTGGCGCTCGATCGAAGGATGGAAGCGGGACCCCGAGGGCACCGTGCTGCTGGGGGTCGCAGGAGGCCGGCTCGCCGAGGGGATCGACTACCCTGACGAGGAGCTCGAGGCGGTCGTGATGGTGGGGATCCCCTACCCCAAGCCGACCGCCAAGCGCTCGGCGCTGCGGGAGTTCCTGGACGCGACCACGGGCCGGGGGTGGGAGTATACGGTCGAGGCGCCGGCCGCGCGCTCAATCGTCCAGGCCTGCGGCCGAATGATCCGCTCGGAGAACGACCGCGGCCTCGCAATCATCCTGGACAAGCGGGCCCCCACGTTCGCGAAATGGCTGCCGGGGCTCGAACCGATCCACGACCTGGGGGCGACCACCCGCAACTTCTACGGGGCCCGCCGGGCACGATGGTCGGCTGCCGCGGGGCGAGTCGCTCCGCCGCGCCCGTCCGACCCGGCGCCGCCCCCTCCATAATAGATAATAAGCGCCGGGGCCGCTCGACCGGCCGTGATCATCACCCGTACTCCGCTCCGCATCAGCTTCGCGGGCGGGGGGACCGACCTGCCGTCGTTCTACCGGCACCACGCCGGAGGGGCGGTCACCAGCGCGGCGATCGACAAGTACATCCACGTCCTGGTGAACGAGAAGTTCGACCGGTCGATCCGCGTCGCGTACTCCCGGACCGAGAATGTCGACCGGCTGGAGCAGCTCCAGCATGGGATCGTCAAGGAGGCGATGCGGCTCACCGGGGTCTCTGACTCCCTCGAGATCCATACGATCGCCGACATTCCGTCCGAGGGGACGGGACTCGGCTCCTCTTCTACGCTGACCGTGGGCCTGCTGAACGCCCTCCACGCCTTTCGCGGCGTCCTGAAAGGGCCGGCGGAGCTCGCGGAGGAGGCTTGCCGGATCGAGATCGACCGCCTCGGAGGCGCCCTCGGACGGCAGGACGATTACATCGCGGCCTTCGGGGGCGTGCACTACTTCGAGTTCCGGCCGGACGACACGGTCCGGGCCTCCCCCCTCCCCCTCTCGAACGTCGACCGGGAGGCCCTCTCCGACCACCTGTCCCTCTTCTACACCGGGGTCACCCGCCACGCGGAGGGGATCCTCAAGAACCAGAGCGAGCGGACCCGCACGAACCTGGATGCGCTCGTTCGGATGAGGGACTTGGCGGGCGAGGCGCGGGACGCGATCATCCGCGCTGACTGGGCGGCGCTCGGTGCGACCCTGGACGAGGGCTGGGGTCTCAAACGGGGCCTCGCCGACGGGATCTCGACCGCGGAGATCGACGCGCAATACGAGGCGGCGCGCGCCGCGGGGGCGTACGGAGGGAAGATCACCGGCGCCGGCGGAGGCGGATTCCTCCTGCTCCTCCACCCCCCCGAGAGGAGCCATCAAATAGCGGCCGCCCTCTCGCACATGCAGCGGCTCTCGGTGCGGATCACCCCGGAAGGGTCGCGTATCCTATTCGTGGGACGATGACCGAATATCCGACCCTCGAATCGTACCTCCGGACGTACGTCAGCGAGACCCGAGCGACCCTCGAGGCCCCCTACCTGCTCGAGGCGCTCCGCGGGATCGTCCCGATCCTCCTCCGGGCGCGCGCGCAGGACCGGACGGTCTTCTTCTTCGGGAACGGAGGGAGCGCGTCGACCGCCTCGCACTTCGTGGTCGACCTCGCGAAGGGCACGCGGCCGTCGCTGACCCCGGGCCCCCTCACGAAGCGCTTCCGATGCGTCGCGCTCAACGACAACGTGCCGAGCGTGATGGCGTGGGCGAACGACGCCGATTACTCCCGGGTCTTCTCCGAGCAACTGCGCAGCCTCGCGGCCCCGGGCGATGTCGTCGTCGCGATCTCGGGGAGCGGGAACTCCCCGAACGTCCTCGAGGCGGTCCGGGTCGCGAAAGAGATGGGACTCGCCTCCATCGGACTCACGGGGATCGGAGGAGGCAAGCTGAAGGGTCTGGTCGACGTGCCGCTCGTCGTCCCGTCCCAGAGCATGCAGCACACCGAGGACGTCCACCTGGTCGTCCTCCACTTCCTCATGGCATTCTTCCGCGACGAGCAGCCACCTACGGCGTGATGACGGTCCGAGTCCGGGACTACATGGTGCTCGAGGTCGAGCACATCCAGCGAACGGCCCGGATCCGGGAAGCGATCGAGAAGCTCTCCCGGAGCCGCCATCACGGACTGCCGGTCACGGACAAGGTGGGCAAGCTGGTCGGGTTCGTGAGCGCGAAGGAGCTCCTCCGTCACGCCGGCGAGGGGGACCACCCGCTCTCGAGTATCATTCGGCCCGGCACCATCACCGCCTCCCCGGAGACCGCCTTGGACGACGCGGCCCGGATCATGTTCCGCTACGGGCTGCGGGACCTCCCCATCATCGACGAGACCGGGCGATTGTGCGGGGTCCTCTCGAACCTCGACATCGTCCGGTCGCACTTCGAGCGGGCCTCCCCGGCCAAGGCGGACACGCTGAAGACCCTCCTCTCCGAACGGTACCACTTCCCGTTCTCGATCCATCGGGGGCTGGTCCCGATCGAGCGCCTGACACCGACCCAATGGAAGGTATTCGAGGACGAGCTCGAGGGCCGGCGTTACGAGCTCGAGCGAGGGTTCGCCGAACCCGTTCTCGTCGTCCAGAAGGGAGACGCCTGGATCCTCGTGGACGGACACCATCGTGCGCTCGCCGCGCGCGAGATGGGTCTGACCCAACTTCAGGCGTTCGTCCTGACCTGCGACCGTCCCGAGGAGTTCGCCCGGCAGGAGACCGGCTTCGAGCGACTGGCGCGTGACCACCACCTCCGGACGGTCGACGACATCGAGATTGACCGAAGCACGCACCACCCCCTCCTCGAGGTCACGACCCAACTGCTCCGGCGCGTGGAAGCGAGCCCCTCCCGGGAGATTTCCGAGCCGTAGGCCGTAGCTCCGACCCCCCGGTTCGGACCGGGGGCATATGAGAGTAGGTCGGGTCGTCGCTCCCGAGCCAGAATGAACTTCCTCCCTCCGCTCGACCTGACCACGGCGTTCCTCCCGTTCGCCGTCGTCGCGCTCTCGATGATCGGGGTGACGGTCTTCGTCCTCACGCAGATCCTCCCACGGTCGGGTGGGACGGCCCCGCTCACCACGATGACGATCGGCGTGTCGGTGCTCGCGGGCAGCAGCCTCCTCCTGCTCGCCCTCCTCTTCGTGTTCATCACCCCGAACGGCACGACGGCCTGGACGTGGGTCCTGGTCGCGTTCAACTTCATGATGATGGGGCCGGCCGGCCTCTGGTTCGTGAGCCTCATCCTCTTCCGCGACCGGACGGTCGATGCGGCCAGTTGGGTGTGGCCCGCGGTGCTGGCCCTCGTGACCGTCGGCTCGGAGGTGTTGATGGGCATCCTCTTCGCGGTCGGAGGGGGCAGCGCCCCTTCGACCCTTCTCGGAGGGCTGGCCCTCGGACTTTCCTCCATCTGGTTCGATTGGTCGATGGGGGTCGTGATGGTGGCGCTCCTGCTCTGGTTGCCACTATCGGGAGCCATCCGCGGGTCGCTGGCGGCGCTCACCGCGGCGGCCTTCCTCGCGCCGTGGGTGGTGGCGGCTCCTCTGGTCGGCGCCGCCGGAATGGCCGTGCTGATGTTGGCGGTCTTCGGACTGCTCTACCGCCGGTTGGCCCGACGGGGCGAGATCCGTGCATCCGAGCTCCGCGTCCCGTTCGGGTTGGCGCTAGCGTTCGCCGTCATGATCGCGGCCCAGGTCGCAATCGTCGCCTCACCGGGCTCCGACGCCGCGGCGCTCGCGTTCGGGGGAACGATGGCTTGCGTGATGGGAACCGAGGTCGCGTTCGTTCTCCACCGGACCTGGGATTCGTACCACACCGATATCAAGCGGGTCCAGGTCGCTCGACCGATAGGAGCCGTGTGAACGACCCGGTCGCCAAACGCCCCGTCCGCCCACTCCGGCGGGCCGCCCCATGGTTCGTCGCGGCCCTCCTGCTCGCGACCCTGGGACTGCCGGCGGCCGCCGGTGCGTTCGGTCACCTTCCGAGTGCCCCCCTCGTGGGGTATGCCCGCCCTTCGAACTTCACGACGCTGCTGGTCAACATGACCGACACCCCGCGCTTCGCGCCCCAGTTCCTCGCGGCCCCTTCCGGGAGCAGCGTGACCTTCCACCTCGTGAACCAGGGCTCGTTCGTGCACACCTTCACCCTCCTAGCCCAGCCCAAAGTCTTGCTGAACACGAGTTGGACCCCCGCTCAGCTCGACCACTACTTCACGGAGAACGGGTCCCTCGCGAACGTGTCGGTGCCCGCCGGGGGCCAGGCGAACCAGACGCTGGCGTTCAATGCCTCCACGGCGTTCGACTCGTTCGAATTCGTCTCGGTGATCCCGTACCAGTTCCAGGCCGGGATGTACGGGCAGATCAACCTCACTTCGACCGCCGCGGGTCTCCTGACCTCCGAGAACACGACCGACACCTACCAGTTCGTCCCCGCGGTGCTGGTCGCGAATTCCACTCACTACCCGTTCAACCTCGACGTGCTCGTGACCAACTCTGGCAACCTCGGCCACACCTTCACCGTAGCCGGCCAGACCAATGTGACGCTCACCCCCGCGACGTACGCGTCCTACTTCGTCCAGCACCCCCCGCTCGTCAACGCGGCCGTCCCGAGCGGAGCCGGCTCCACGGTCTGGGCCAACTTCACGGTAGCCGGGCCGGGGGTCTACCAGTATATTTGCACGGCCAGCGGGCATTTGGCGAACGGGATGATGGGATACCTGTACGTCGGCGTGGCTCCTCCTCCGCAGCCCGCTCCGCCAAGCACGGCGATCGTGGAGAGTTGGGTCCTGGTCGGCTCGGGCGTCCTCCTCGCCTTCGGGATACTCGCGGCCATCGTCGCCACGTTCGCGGGCCGCTTTCCGCCGGCGCCGAAGGACGAATCCAGACACCACTGACCTTCGTTCGGATCGAACGGAGGGTAGGTCGCACGGCCGGCACAAAAAAAATCCCCCTCGAACCCGAGCGAGGGATCGGTCGATGGGGGAGGGAGCGCGGGCGTCCCGCTCGAAGACGGATCCCGGAAGGCGGGGGATTGATGACTACACGATGTCCAGGAACGAGCGCATCGTCCCGTGGAAGGTGCCGCAGAACTCGGTGCACTGGATCAGGTACGCTGTGCCGGGAGGGACCGTCGGTACGGTGAAGGCGAACATGTTCACCCGGCCGGGGATCGCGTCGATCCGGATCCCGAGCTGCGGGATGTTGAACGAGTGGGCGACGTCGGCACCGGTGACATTGATCTGGACCTCAGCCCCTGGTGTCGCCCATAAAGCTCCACCGGTGACCGTGTTCGTCGCGGCATCGTACTCCGAGTTGAAGCACGACCCGTTCGCCGGATAGCAGAACTCCCAGTACCACTGGTGGCCGATCACCGAGACGTACTCGGTTGGGTCCGAGGGCAACGCGTCGATGTGGTAGAGCAGAATGGTGGAGTAGGCTGCGACCCCGGCGAGCAAGCCCACGACGGCCAGGGTCCAGGCCACCTCGAGTCGGTTAACCATAGGGCCTCCGGCTCGTCTCGCGGTCGCGCCACTTCCAAAGGGCGTACACGAGGAAGCCAAAGGTTAGGATCGCTCCCGCGACGCTGATCCCGAGCAGGACCCAGACGAGCCCGTTCGTCTCTTGCAGGTTCGACGGCCCGGAGGCGACGTGGGCGAATGCACTCAGGACCGCGGAACCGAATCCCATCGAGGCCGATCGTGCGCGACCCCGAGGCCGCGTCCGTCAGGTGGGTGGGGTTGGACCTACATATGGGCCGCGTACATACTGCAGTCCAATGCGACCGGCCCCCACGGCGGACTGACCGAAGGCCGGGCCGGCCCTTCGGCTCCTCAGGTATGTACGTAGGGGCTTTGAACGGAGTCCCCCGTCCTCGCCGACTCGTTGGCTTCGGGGGACCGGGATGGAATATCGTGGACCAGGAAGGGGACCGCTCGCGGTCGCGCTTGCGGTGATCATCGTTCTCAGCCTCTTCGGGGTCGGCACATCCCAAGCGACCTCGCATTCGGCGGTCGTGAAGCAAACGGCCAGCTCGACGCTCGCCGTGACGTCGTCGAGCGGGTTCCTGTTCAGCCCGTCGCTCTTCGGCAACCAGCTGACGAACACGTCCATCGTGGTCACCCTCACGAACGGAGACGACCAGCCGCACACCTTCACGATCGCATCGCGCCAGGGATGGGTCATTCCCGCCACCTATACCCAGGGACAACTCACGACGTTCCTCACCGAGTATCCCCCGCTCTTCAATGTCAACGCGACCCCCGCGTCCCAAGCCACCGCGAATTTCACGTCCCCGGCGAAGGGTTGGTACGAGTTCGTCTGCACCGAGCCCGGTCATTTCCAGTCGGGGATGTACGGGTTCATTGCCTTCGGTGAGCCGCTGCCGTCCAACCTTACGGTCAGTGCCGCGTCGGTCGGCCCCGGCGAGGCCGTGTTCATCATCGTGGGCACGATCGTCGCACTGACGGTCATCGCCATCGTCCTCGGGTTCGTCGTCGGCCGGCGACGCGGGTCGAGCGACGAAATGCCCCCCGAGCGGCTCGGCTACCCCGAACCGCTAGCCCCCGCAGAGCCGCCCCCACCCCCCGGGGCGCTGCCGAAGCGTCGATAAACTCAACACAAAGTTGAAAAACCCCCACTCTTACTACCTACGAACCTCGTAGTAGGTTTGAGGAATCTAATGGCGTGGGGAGCACCGAACCGGGAGCGCCGCGTACTCAAGGCAGGCCACTCGTCGATCGCGGTCACGCTACCCAAACCGTGGGCGGAAGCGATGAACCTCCGGGCCGGCGACCTCATCGTGTTCGACCAGAGCGACGACGGGACACTGTTCCTCAAACCCGCGCCGGTTCCGGGGGCCGTCGTCGAGGGGACGCCGTTCCTCGTCCAAGCACGGTCGTTCGATACTCCCGGGGTGCTCCAGCGCCTCATCGTGGGCGCGTACCGGGTGGGTCACGACTCCATCGAGATCCGCAGCGACCTGCCGTTCGCCCCCGAGCGGGTCGAGGAGCTCCTCGAGGCGGCCCGCGGGTTGCTCGGGGTCTCGGTCGTCTCGCAAGAGCCGACCCGCATCGTTCTCCAGAACTTCATCGACCCGTCCAAGTACGGCCTCCCGCAGCTCGTCGCCCGGATGAAGATGATCCTGGTGGCGTTCCTCGAGGAGATGGAGGAGGTCCTCCGACGCCATGGTCGTAGCCGCCGCCTCCCGACGCTCAACGACGAGGGGAACAAGGTGCTCGCGCTACTCGTCCGACAGCTGTTCCTCGCCAGCCGGGACTGGTCGCTCGCGCGGCGGATCGGCAGCCCCGACCCCCGTCAGCTACTCGAGTGGCGGGTCGTCGTCCACGCGCTCGAGGAGCTCGCCGAGCTGTTCGGCGAGGCGCTCTCCGCCCTCAACGAAGGCGTCCCCGGGCGGAGCGACCCGGCCGCCGACGCCCTGGGCGCGTTCTTGCCCGAGCTCAAGGAGCAATTGAAGAGCGTCGTCGAGGCCCTGATGCATCCGTCGCTCGACCACGCGTGCACGGTCTACCACGCCGGGGACATCCTCGGGGACGAGACGCCTTCCGCGGCCGAGCGGCGTACCCCGGCGCTCGGGCACCGCGGCGCCCGGCCGGCGGCGCAACTCCTGCAACGGGGTGCCGCGTGCTTGGGATTGCTCGCCGCCGTCGCGATCGACCGGGCCGTGGCCGCCGGGAACGAGACGATCCTCGTCGAAGCCGCATGACCCCCCCTTATCTGCGTCGAGTTCGGACAACAGGTACGAGTAGGGTCGCCCCGTACGAACGCCATATCGCCCGACCTCGGGTCCGTCGGCGGGGGAGACAGTGTTTGACTCAATAGACGACTGGCTGATTATCGCCGTGGTCGCAGGGATTTTGTTCTACGGGTCTTCCAAGATCCCGCAGCTCGCCCACAGCTTGGGCCGTTCCGTCGGGGAGTTCAAGAAGGGCCGGCTCGAGGTCGAGCGAGAACTGAAGGCCGACCAGGCGAACTTGGCCGTGCCCCCCGTTTCGGCTTCGGCTCCGGCGGTCCGGTCTCCCTAGGACCGTCGGCGAGGCATGCGCGAGCGGACCAACGATTTGGGCGTCGTGGTGACCGCGCTCGGTCGCCGGACGCCCGCTCGGCGGGGGTGGCCGAGTGACTGATGCGCGACCTCGACCGTATCTTGGGGGTCCTCTCGGAGGCCCGGCGCCGCCTGGTCCGCATCGGACTCGTGCTCGGACCGCTCTTCGGTTCCCTGCTGCTCGTGGAGATCGTCCCGGTCCAGCTCCACGTCGGCGGGTGGTCGATCCCGTTCGGCTACCCCTGGCCGAGCCCGTTCTACAATATCACCGCCGAGGTGTTCCGCTGGATGGTCGCCTGGATGCTCCCGTCCGGCGTGGAGCTCCTGAACGTCGGGGTCGGGGACTCGATCCTCGTCCAGATGGAGATCGGACTCCTCCTCACGCTGATCCTCGGGATGCCCTGGATCGTCCACGAGGTCGGGGCGTTCCTCATGCCGGCCCTCCGCAAGAACGAGCGCCAGCTGCTCCGTCAGGTCGGGATCCCGGCGTCGATCCTCTTCGCCGTCGGGACCGCGCTCGGCCTGTTCCTCCTGACGCCGTTCACCTTCCTGCTGCTCTTCCGCTACGTCGCGGCGATGGGCCTCGCGCCGGTGCTCGGCGTGCAGGATTTCGTCACATTCACGCTGCTCTACTCCCTCGCGTTCGGCGTGGTGTTCGAGCTCCCCGTGTTCGTCTACGCCCTGACCCGCATCGGGCTCGTGAAGGCCTCGGCGTGGCGCCAGCATTGGCGGGCCGCGGTCATCGGGGCCCTCGTCTTCGGGATGGTCATCACGCCCGACAACTCGGGCATCACGATGCTGATCGTCGCGACGCCCATGATCGCCCTCTACCTCGGCGGAGCTTACTTCGCCGGCCGGTGGGAGCGGACCGCCGGCAAGCGTCGGCAAGGGCCGTCGCCCGCGGGGGCAGGGTGAGCTAGATGGCGCTCTTCTCGGACGTCGATTGGGTCATCGTTGCCGCGGTCGCCGCGTACCTCCTCTTCGGGAAGGGGAGCACGGACGTCCTCCGGACGATGGGCCGCTGGTACGGACGGGCCGGCCGACTGAAGCAGGAACTTCTCTCCGAATTCACCCGGGCCGCGGACCTCCCCGCGCCGGGCCCCCCGGGCCAGGTCTCCTTCCGCGGAGCCCTCCTCGGCCTCGACCCCCCGGTCTCGCCCACGCGCGGGATCCCGGCGGCCGTCACGAGCCCACCGGTCCTCTCGGTCGCCCCTCCTCCCCCGGGGGGTTCGATCCCCTGGACCGGTGGGTACCCCACCCCGACCTGGTCGATGACGGTCCCCGTCACCGTCGACCCGAGTGAGGTGACCCGATGAGCTTCACGCCGGATCAGATCGTGACGATGACCGAGGTCCTGGTCATCCTCATGGGAATCGGGATCACCTACGCGGTCTACCACGGGAGCGAGAACGCAGAGCTGCCCGGGGACGCATCGATCCCGGAACCGGGAGGAGTTGACGACGCCAAACCCGACACGGAAGGGAGGTCGCTGTGACGTTCGAGTTGCCGGGCTGTTCGGAGCAGTGCCCCTACCTCGCGGGAAAGAGCGGACCCCTCGACTTCCCCATCGGCCAGGTGCGCCGGGTCGCCCCGGTCCGGGACACCGGCAGCGACGACGTGGACGAAACCCGCCGGAACGTCCTCAAGCTGGCGGGAGTCGGCGCCCTCGTCCTCGCCGCCGGAGGGCTGGGCGCGGCCTCAATCCAGTACGTCCAACCCCCGTCGGTCGGGCTCTCGAGCTACCCCAAGGTCCAGCTCATCGACGTGGACGGGAGGCCGTTAACGCTCGCCGCCGTCGAATCGGAATACAACGTGGCGGAGACCAATCTGTTCCTTTTCAACTACCCGCTGAGGAATGAACCGAACTTCTTCATCAACTTGGCCCCGGTCAATGGCCAGCGGCCGACCTTATCGAACCCCGGGGCTTGGAATGTTCCCGGCGGGATCGGAACGAACGGCTCGATTGTCGCCTTCAGTGCCATCTGTCAGCATTTGGGATGCCCTGCGCCGGCCATCGCCTACTATCCGCCCACGTTTTGCCCCGGGCAGACGTTCAATACGCCCAACTCACCGGCCCAACCGTTCTACATCCACTGCTCCTGTCACGGGTCGACCTACGACCCCGCGAATTCGGCGCATAACCTCACGGGACCCGCGGTCCTGCCGCTCCCTCAGGTGACCCTCGTCTCGGACCCGAGCGGCAACATCTACGCGACGGGCCTCTCCGGCCCGCCGGTGAACGGCCACCTGAACTCGTTGCAGGGGGACTACGGCGTCGGTACGACGAGCCAGCTCACGACGGAGACGCCGGTCAAGCTCTGTTCGTTCCCCAGCTAGGAGGCAGGTTGACATCTTCGAACTCGAATTGGTTCAATCGCACCCTCAACCAGATCTGGGGGTTCGTCGAAGACCGCACCGCGATGAAAAAGTGGGCTCTCAAGCCCCAGCCCGCCTTCACGTTCAAACCGTCGTACTGGACCGGGTCGTTCGTCGCCGTCGCGCTCTCCTACCAGATCATCTCGGGAGCGCTGCTCCTGCTCTATTACGAACCGAGCACCAATCCCACGCTGACCGCGTGCGGCCAGGTGGTCGGAACCCTCTCGTCCGGTCCGGCCGCCTGGTGCTCCACCTACTACATCATTCACTCGGTCCCGATGGGCCAGATCCTGCTCTCGAGCCACCTCTACGGCGCCTACGCCATGATCTTCCTCATGTTCGTCCACTTCTTCCGCGGCTACTACGTCGGCGTCTACAAGTCGCCGCGCGAATTCTCCTGGATGGTCGGCACCCTCCTGATGGTCGTGACCCTGGGGATGGGGTTCACCGGCTACCTGCTCCCGTACACCCAGATCTCCTACAACGCGACCAACGTAGGGGTCGTGCTCGCCCTCCGCCTCCCCACGGTCGGGCCGCTGCTGGGTCCGTTCATCCTGGCCGACGGGACGTCGCAGGGCCTCCTCTCGCGGATGTTCGACGCCCACATCATCCTCCTTCCGCTCGCGCTCGCGGGCCTTTTCTACGCCCACTTCGCGCTCTTCGAATCGCACGGGATCGCTCCCCCCGCGACCTCCGACCCGCTCCAGCGTCGGCGGTTCAACGAGCAGGACGAGAAACAGCACGTCCCGTTCATCCCCCACGTCCTCCTCTACACGATCAAGTGGGGCCTCCTGTACATCGGGGTGCTCTTCGGTATCGCGGCTCTCTGGCCCTGGAGCTTGCCCACCTACGTCGGGAACACCGCCGCCGCGGCGGTCGTGACCGAGCCCGACTGGTACTTCCTCTGGTTGTTCAAGCTCGTGGACTTTGCCGGCGTCACGCCGGTCATCGCGATCGGGGTGAGCAACGTGATCCTGCTCTACTTCCTTTTCCTGCCGTTCCTCGACCGGTCAAAGCGGACGCACCCGCGGGACCGCCCGCTCTTCATCTACCTCGCGACGAGCCTGCTCGGGTTCTTCATCCTCATGACCGTGTGGGGCGGGGAGACCCCGGGGATCCAGATCACGGACCCGACGATCCTGTCGACCGTCGGTCCCGTCTTCGGCGTGAACGCGTTGGTGGTGGCCCTCTTCCACTACCGGTACTATCGCAGCTACCACCGGCGCCTGGCCGCCCGGCGCTCGAGCTTCGCCGGGAGCTACCCTCGGGGCGCCCCGACCCGTTCTCCGACCCCCACCGCGGCCGCGGAGGTGAAGGGCGTTGACTAGCCCGGAGCACCCGAAGTGGTCCACGGGGGTCCTCTGGGGGGTCCTCGCGCTGTTCCTTGTCTTCGGTACGGTCGGGTCGGCCGCCGTGGTCTTCGGTGTGACGGGCGCCGCCTCGGGGCAGCTCTGGGACCTCATCGCGGTGCCGATCGGGGCGGTCGTCGCCGCGCTCTCGTTCCTGTTCATCGCCGGGATCCTGTACCGGGTCGACCGGTACCGGGGCATCATCGGCCGGAGGATCGAGCTCTTTGAGTAGCGCTGAGCTGACCCCGGTCGAGTTCTCCCGGCTCCGGGCACGGGTGCTCGACCTCTACTCGGGCATCATCGCGATCATGATCGTCGGGATCGCGATCCTGGCCGCGTACATCATCCTCTGGGTTGGGCCACTGACGAGCCCGGGAGCCCAGGAGTCGTTCGGTCTCGCCCTCGCGCTCGCCTTCCTGATGGCGACGGTCGCGGTCCATTTGGTCGACCGGATGTACCGGGTCTGGCCGCTCGGTCGGACGGTCCATCCGACCCGGCCCGCCCCGGTCAACGACCGGGACGTCGCCCGCTTCTTCCGATGGGCCGTCGTCGTGGCGACGGCCGCCGCGGTCGCCTACCTTCTCGGAGTCCTGCTCACGAGCTGAACGAGGGAGAATACGATGGATCTCACCACCACGTTCGTCATCATCGCCGTGATCGTCGGGTTCGCAGCGTTCCTCCTCTGGGCGTTCAGCTACCACGGCCCGTGGCTGGTCCGGATGATGAAGACCTGGGTCTTCACGACGGACCACCGACGCATCGGCCTCATGTACATCGGCATCGGGATCCTATTCTTCTTCATCGGCGGGGTCTACGCGATCCTCATCCGTACCGACCTCGGGCTGGTCCAGGCGCTCGGCCAGGACCCCCAGACGACCCTTGGGATCTCCCCGGACGTCTACTCGACCCTGTTCACGATGCACGGGGTGCTGATGATCTTCATGTTCATCATCCCCACCCTCGCCGGGTTCGGGAACTTCCTCGTACCGTCCATGATCGGCGCGCGGGAGATGGCGCTCCCGAAGATCAACGCGATCGCCTTCTGGATGCTCCCGCCGGCCGGCGTGATCCTGATCCTTTCGAACGCGTACGCCGGCTGGACCGGCTACGTGCCGCTCTCCTTGCAAACCCTGCCCTCCAACCCCAACGGACCGACCCTCTGGATCCTCGGCCTGCATATCCTCACGATTTCCTCCATGCTGGGAGCCATCAACTTCCTCGTCACGATCCTGAAGCACCGGGCGCCGGGCGTCCACTACTGGAACATGCCCCTCTTCGTCTGGGCGACCCTCATCAACTCGGTCCTGCTCATCTTCGCCCTCCCCTCCCTCTCGATCGCGCTCACCTTCGTCCTCGCCGACCGGACCCTCGGGACCCACATCCTCGCGGCGGTCAACGGGACACCCCTCGGCGGGGCGTTGCTCTACCAGAACATCTTCTGGTTCTTCGCGCATCCCGAGGTCTACATCATGGTCCTGCCGGCGTTCGGGATCATCTCGACCGTCATCCCGAAGCTCGCGCGCAAGGACATCTTCGGGTACGGGGCGATGGCGATCGCGCTCGGCGTCTTCGCGGTGCTCTCGTTCGCGGTCTGGGAGCACCACATGTTCGTCACCGGGATCGACGTGAACATCCGATTCGTGTTCATGCTCGCCACGATGGCGATCGCCGTCCCCTCGGCGGTCAAGACGTTCAACTGGATCGCGACCCTGTGGGGGGGTCGGATATGGATGGCGGTGCCGATGTGGTTCTGCATCGCGTTCATCACGGGGTTCGTCATCGGTGGCCTCTCGGGTCTGTTCCTCGCCTCCGTCCCCGTCGACTTCCTTTACCACGGGACGTACTTCGTCGTGGCCCACTTCCACTACATCATCCTCGGCGGAACGCTGATGGCGATCTTCGCCGGGATCTACTTCTACTACCCCGTGCTCACGCGCCGCTGGTACGACCAGCGACTCGGCCAGGTCCACTTCCTGATGACCTACATCGGGGTGAACCTCCTCCTCTTCCCGATGTTCCTGCTCGGGGCCGAGGGAATGCCCCGGCGCGTCTACGACTACCTCTGGCAGGGCAACTTCCAGGCGCTCAACTTCGCCTCGACGGTCGGTGCGTACATCCTGGGGATAGGTCAGCTGGTTTTCCTGTTCAATATGGTCTACAGCTACTTCGCGGGCGCCCACGTGACCACCGCCGACCCGTGGGGGGAGGAGCTCGCGATCAAGATGACCGGCCCGACCGCCGTCCCCGTGCCGTCCCGAGCCCCTCACCCGGTCCCCACCGCCGCCCCGGCCGAGGGCCCGTAGGCCGTCCATGAAGGGCCACGACCTGTTCCGGTGCGCGACCCTCTTCGCGGTCATCCTGTGCTACGCCACGATCCTCCTCGGGGGGAACGTCATGGCGAGCGACAGCGGTCTCGCCTGTCCGAGCTGGCCGTCCTGCTACGGGAACGGGAACCTCCTGCCCGCGTTCCAGGGCGGAGCGGCGGTCGAGTGGAGCCACCGCGTGATGGCGTTCTTCCTCTCCACGAGCGTCGCCGTCCTCGCGCTCCTCGGGGTCGCGTTCGAACGCCGTCGCCCGGCTCTCCTCCGCATGTCGCTCATCTCGCTCGGCCTCGTCGTCACCGAGGCCCTCCTGGGCGGTCTCGTGGTCGAGAATTCACTCCAGGTCCCGCTCGTGCTCACGCACCTCGCGATCGCGACGGCCCTCTTCGGGATCCTTCTCGTGATCGCGCTCCTCGCCAACCTGCGGGAAATGCCGACCCGCTGGGTGGCCTGGGCGCGCCGGGCGATCGACGAGACTCCCCCGCCGGCCGCCACCGAGCCCGGTTCCGTACCGGGGCCGCAACCGTTCCCCAGCGACCCGGGCCGGGTCTCGGCCACCCCCCGGGAAGGCTAAGCGAGCCCCCGGCTCCCTCGCGGCGAGGTCCTACTCCCGTGTCGTCCGACGCCGAACTTCCGCCGTCCCGTCGCTCGCCGCTGGGGGACTGGTGGACGCTCGCCAAACCCGGGATCACGGCCCTCATCTGCCTGGTCGCGGTCGGAGGGTTCGTCCTCGCCCGGCCCGGTTCCGTCGACCTGGTGCGGCTCGGGCTCGTGGTCGGCTTCGGGGCCCTCGCCTCCGCCGGCTCCGGGATGCTGAACCACTACCTCGAGCGGGACCGGGACCGGGCGATGCGCCGGACCCGCACCCGGCCGCTGCCGGCCGCGCGGGTCGACTTCCGGGCGACGGCGGCGGTCGGCCTCACGCTGGTGGCGCTCGGGGTCGGCGGGGCGTCCCTGACCCTGAACCTCCTCACCGGCGTCTCGATCCTGCTCGGAGCCATCACGTACGTCGTGGTCTACACCGCCTGGCTCAAGCCCCGGTCGAGCTGGAACATCGTCATCGGCGGGTTCGCCGGGAGCGCACCGGCGCTCGCAGGAGGGGCGGCGGCCCTCGGGTTCTGGACGCCGGGCGTTCTTGCGTTGGCCCTCCTCGTCTTCTTCTGGACCCCCCCGCACTTCTGGAGCCTCGCGCTCCTGCTCAAGGACGATTATGCGCGCGCGGGCCTTCCGATGCTCCCCCGGATGAACGACCCGGCGTTCTCGGGCAAGGTGGTGGTCGTCTCCGCCGCCCTGCTCGTCCCACCATCGATCCTCATCGCGCTCCTCGGACCGGTCGCGTGGCCCGTCGGGGTCGCCCTGGTCGGGCTCGCGGTCGGGTTCGTGGCCGTCACGCTGCCTCTGTGGCGCGAGGTGACCGCCCGCCGGGCCCGTCGCGGATTCATCTATTCGGGGCCGTACCTGCTGGGCGTGGTGCTGGCCCTCGTCGTGAACGTCCCTCTCGTGCATCTGGGGTTCGCGCCCCGGTTCTAGCCTGCCCTCACCTCCGGGTGAGTGCGGACGTTGAGCTTATGTCGGGGGCCGCTCCTCGCACCTCACGATGTCAGACTCCGACCGGGTCGGAGCCGCGAGCGAACGCACTCGCGACGCCGAGAATGTGCTGAGACGCATGGGCTATTCCCGCGTGGTCCCCGCCCGACGAGAACCGGTGACCGAACCCTCGTTCTGGGTTCAGGAGTCCGGGGTTCCGCGCCGGACCTTCCCGGTCTACGTACCGGGCGCGCGGGGCGAGGTCGACGCGGGCATTGACCGATGGGTCGAGGTCGCCCGGGGGACTCCCCAAGCCCGCCGCGCGATCTTCGTCGTCCCGAACGACTCGGCGGCCGAGGCCGCCTGGGCCCGGCTGTCCAAGACCCCCGGCTCCACGATCGACCACGAGGTCTCCATCCTGGTCGTCCCGAGCGAGCCGCGGGCCGACCCCCCGCCCCACTTCCACCTCCGGTCCGTCCCTCCGAAGGAGGTCCTCCGGATCGCCACGGGCATCGTGGTCGGGCTCTTCCGCCGTGCCCAGGCGTCGGACGGCTCCTCCCCCGTGGACTTCGAGGAGATGCTCGTCCACCTTCGCAACCGCTTCGGCATCGACGTGCAGCACTCGCTTGGCGTTCAGTCCGACGAGGACGCCCTCTTCCTGCTCTACCAGCTCGCGCTCCGGGACTCCTATGCACCCGGCGACCCCGGGGCCAACCTCCACCTCCTCGTTCTCAAGCCGACGGGTCCGGCCGCCCGCCTCCCGTGGTTCGCGGCCTGATCGCGCTCCAACCGAAGCCATAAGAACCCCTTTTGGGTCATTTCGGAGGAGCGATGACCACACCGACGGGCGTCTACGAGACGCCATACACGGCCTACCCGGGGGGTTCCATGCCTCCCCCCCACACCACCCCCGAGGAAGGGAAGGCGGACCTGTGGGCGTTCTTCTGGCTCGCGTTCGTCAACACCGCGATCATCGTGGGCGTCGGGCTCGCCGCCTGGTTCTACGTCCACTAGGCGCCTCCCGCGCGCCGCTCGAGTAACCATTATCTAACACGGCCGGGTCGGCGCGCCGCCGGCGCGGTTTGGGGCCGTGGGGTAGCTTGGACCATCCTTCTTGCTTGGGGTGCAAGAGACTCCGATTCAAATTCGGACGGCCCCACTCGCGCCGGGGAACCCGGAGCCCGCCCAGCAGGACGTGAGGGGGGCGCTATCTAATCGGTCCGTCTGGAGCGCCCGTGAGCCGACGCTTTGCCGCGGACCGTCGCCACGACCCCTACTACCAGGCCGCCCAGCAGCAGGGCCTCCGGTCGCGGGCGGCGTTCAAACTCGACTACCTCAACACTCGCTTTCACCTCCTGCCCCGGGGCGCCCGGGTCCTCGACCTGGGTGCGGCGCCCGGCGGCTGGTCCCTGGTCGCCCGCGACCGGGTCGGCGCCAAGGGGTCGGTCGTCGCCGTCGACCCGCGGGTCGTGGAACCGATCGATGGGGTGGAGTACATCCGGGGCCGAGTCGGGGACCCGCGTCTTCCGGGCCGGCTTGGACCCGGGTCGTTCGATGTCGTGCTCTCCGACATGTCCCCCTCGATCAGCGGAGCGTACGCGACCGACCACGCTCGTTCGGTCGGACTGGTCCGGGAGGCGTTCGCGCTCGCCCGACTGGCGCTGGCCCCGGGCGGTGCCTTCGTCGCCAAGGTGTTCGACGGGGACCTCCTGGACGACCTCCAGTTCGAGGTCGGGCGTTCGTTCTCGGAGGTCCGCCGGACGAAGCCGCCGGCTTCGCGCGAAGGCTCGTCCGAGACGTATATCATCGCCCGCGGATTCCTCGGCGAGCCACCGGCGGTGACCGGATCGCGTCCCAAGCCGCGCCCGAGCCCCGCTATATAGGTTCACATTATACGCCGGCTCCGCGCCGACGCCGCCTGTTTCGAGGTCTGTTTACTCGTGATCCGGTTCGGACCTGCGGGGATCCCTCTCTCGTGCAAGGGGCGGACGCTCCGCGATGGCATCGCAGACGTGCACCACCTGGGCCTCACCGCGATGGAGGTCCAGTTCATCAAGGTCAATCCGCTAACGCGGGTCGTCTTCGACGAGGAGCTCGGCAAGGTGCCGAACGAGCTCCTCCTCCAGCTCGTCGTGAACGTCGGCGCCGGTGACCCCGCCGCCGCCCCGCCCCTCGCCGCGGCGTTCACGACGCCGCTGAAGCGCAAGGACCAGCTCACGACGCTCACGTGGAGCCTGGCCAAGGACCACAATGACCTCGACCAGACCAAACAGCTCGCCCGCGCCCTCGACGTCGACCTCACGCTGCACGCGCCGTACTACGTGGACTTCTTCGGCTCGACCGACGCTCGGGAGCAGTCGACCCGCCAGATCCAGTGGTCGGGCGTGCTGGCCCACGGTCTCGGGGCCCGCCTCGCGGTGACCCACCTCGGGTTCTACGGCGGGGGACCCCGCGCTGATTCGGTCCAAGAGCTGACCGAGATCGTGACCGACCTCTCCGCCTGGCTCCGGACCTTCTCCAAGGGCACGGTCCGGCTCGGTATCGAACCGAGTGGCCACCCCGACGTCTTCGGCTCGCGCGAGGAGGTCCTCGAGCTCGTCCGTCACGTGAAGGGGACCGTCCCCGTGCTGAACGTGCCGCACCTCGCAGCCCGAGAGCGCACGACGTTCGAAACCGCCGAGGCGCTCGCGCCCGTGATCAAGGAGTTCGTGGCGGCCACCGACGGGCCCCTCTACGGCCATTTTTCGGGGGTCGAGCTCTACGGACCGGGCGAGTTCCGCCTCACCCCGATCAAGCGGGGGCAGGTCCGCTTCGACCCGCTCGCGGAGCTCCTGGCCGAGCGCGACTACGACGTGACCGTGATCTCGAGCTCGCCCCTCCTCGAGCACGACGCGATGTACATGAAGCTCCTTTACGAGCGCGCCCTCACGAAGCGCTGGACGAAATTGCACGCCCCGCCCCCGGCCAAACCCGTCCTCCCCAAGGGCAAACCTGTACCCCCCAAGGGCCGTCTTATCGCCCCGACCCTGGCGCGCCCGTCCCGCAGCAAGGGACCGCCGCCACGGAAACCCGCGCCGATCCCGGCCGCCCGCCACGGACCCGCTCGGCCGTCGGCCGGCCGGGCGCGGCCGAAACCGTCGGAGGTGCGAAAGCATGCCCGTCCCCCGCGCCGGTAGCCTGTCGGTCTACCTCCGATCCCAGCGGTACATCGCGGAGCACGTCAGTGCGGCCCTCGAACGGCTCGACCCGGCGACGGTACGGCAGGCGGTGGAGGTCCTGAGCCGCGCCCCCCAGATCTTCGTCTACGGCGCCGGTCGGAGCGGGATCATCGGACGCGCGTTCGCGATGCGGCTCGTCCAGACCGGATTGACCGCCTACGTGATCGGCGAGAGCGTGACGCCCATCGTGAAAAAAGGCGACGTGGTCTTCATCCTTTCCGGGCAGGGCGAGAGCTACTCCAGCATCCAGGTGGCGAACATCGTTCGCCGCGAGGGGGCGGAGCTGGTCGTCCTCACCGCGAAGGCATCGTCCAAACTCGCGCACACGGCCACGGTGCTCCTCGCGATCGAGCTCCCCGACGATCCCGACCGGACCCGCTACGCGCCGCTCGGGACGATCTTCGAGGCGGCGAGCCTCCTCCTCACCGACGGGCTCATCGCCGAGATCCTAGTCGCCCACGGGGAGACCGAGGCGTCGATGCGCCGTCGCCACGCGATCATCACGTAGCCCTCGACGCGGACCAAACTTTAAGGAGCGCCGGGCTTCAGCCGGAGCGTGCCGGCTCGCGGAACCCACGCCGAGGGAACCCTCGTCCCCATCCCGACCCGATTCTTCGTCACGAGCGGGAAGGGGATCAACAAGACGAGCGAGTTGAACGCCTTTGACCTCGCCCTCCTCCAGGCGGGGATCGGAGACCAGAACCTCGTCAGCGTATCCTCCGTGCTCCCGATCGGGATCCGTCAGGTCGACCGCACCAAGATGCCCCGGGGCGCCATCACGCACGCCGTCCTCGCCCGGTTCGCCGGCGGCGAGGGCGAGGTCGTCAGCGCCGGGATCGCCTACGGGTTCCGGACCGACGGCCAGGGCGGGTACGTCGCCGAGGGCCACGTCCACGGCACCCAGCGCTCGCTGAAGGAGTTCCTCAAGTGGCGGATGGAGGAGATCGCACACTTCCGGGGCGTCGAGCTCCGCCGGATCCACTACCGCAGCGAGGAGCTCTCGATCCCGATGGACCACTACGGGGTTTGCATCGCCGCGTGCGTCTTCCTTCCCTGAGCGGACAAGTCCTTCTGCGCCCGTCCAGACGCTACGGTCTTCGGGGACGGACCGTCTCCAGGGCGACGACCTCCGCCCGCACGAGCGGAAGGTCGTCGTGGATGCGCACGACGAGGTCCTCGACGACGCGTCGCTGGATGGCTCCCCAGAGATCCAGGGAAATGGCGTGGGTGCGCTCGCGGTGAACGCGCCGGACCACGAGATCGAGCCGGAGCCGATCCGGCCCCGAGAGACGAACGGCGAACGAGTGGGCTTTCCCGACGGGCGCCCACGATGCGTCGGAGAGGGCGCGCACGAGATGGGCGACCGGTTCCGCGAGCTGGGCATGGGTGGGCTCCGGTAGCGGCAGCCAGCCCCCCGGCCGGGCCTCCCAGTGGTCCACCCGCCGGAAGCCGACCCCGGTACACGCGCGCAGGAGCTGCCCGGTCATCTGGAGGAGGTCCTCGGCCGACTCGACCTCGCGTTCGCGGAGCAACGACGTGAGCGGTCCGAGCAGTGGGAGCGGCTCGAACCGGTACCCCTCGTGCTCCACGTCGAGCTCGAGCTGGACGTGAGAGAACCGGAGCGAGCGGTCGAGCGGCCGGACCGCGCGGAGCTTCCGGGGCCATTCGAGCACGGGAGGCTGCGCCGGTCGCTCCCGGGGGGAACGGCGACGGAGGAGTCGAGCCATCGGACGCCCGTCGTTCTCGCTCCAGAAGAGACTTTGCCTCGTTCGGCAGTCGTCGGGAGCTCGATGCGACGTTCCTCGGGGGCGCCGAGAAGGGGATCCGCCCGTGGGCCGAACTAGAGCAGTTTCCGGAAGAGCAGCTTGTCCTCTAGGCTGCCCTCGATCGCGAGCTTGCGGGTCACGAGGGCCTTCATCGGCCCGATCTCCTTGGTGACGAGGCCGCGGAACGTCGCGACATCGGTGATGATCTTTACGTCGGACCGGGGAGGGGATCCGGAACGGAGGGCCGTCAGGCGGCCGTGGCGGAGGTCGACCGCATACGTGCCCTCGTCTCGAAGGCGCACTTCGATCGTCCGCTCGATCCCGTCGAGTTCCTCCGCCATCGCCGGCGTCCGTTCGGCGTGCCGGTTGAACCGGTCGACGAGCGCGGCCAAGGTTTCCTCGACGGTCATGGAGTGAACTGGTCCAGCGTGACAGCCGGCGCGACTGGTTTAACCCTTGTCATCGTGGCCCACGAGAACCGGAGCCATGGCGGTGCTACCGCGGCCTGCTGCAGGTGGGCCCGGACGAATTCCACGGTCTGCATATCGGAGGGATATCCGCTTCCGATCCCATCCCCGACGGCCGCCCGGAGTCGAGCGAGGGCCCGGTCGCGCCGCACCTTAGCGACGATCGAGGCCGCCCCGACCAGCGGGTCGTCCCGGTCGGCGTGGTGTCGGGAGATGATCCGGACCCCTCCCCCGGCCCGGGCGGAGACCCGGCGGCCGAAGCGGGCTTCGTTCGTGTCGCAGGCATCGACCCGGGCCTCCTCCGCGCCGAGCCGCCGGATCACGGTTCCGAACGCCTCGGCCTCGAGGTCGTTCAGCCCACCGTTCCGGACCGCCCGGTCGACGACCCGGGGGGTGAGCGCGACGGACGCCAGGTCGCCCAGCCGCCCGAGGCGCGCGTAGACCTCCTCCCGGGCCGCGGGCCTCAGCTCCTTCGAGTCCCTGGCGCCGGCCGCACGGATCGACTCGAGCGCCGAGTCGTCGACGGCAAATGCGCCGACGACGAGGGGACCGACGAAGCTCCCGCGTCCCGCCTCGTCCACGCCGACCACCCTCATCGATTCGCTCGGGACGGGACGGGAAGAGGGGCCGGGAAGCTTAAGCCCGCCCGCGCGGGCACGAGGAACCCTCCGATCGGTCCGGCCACCGCCGAAACTTTAGCCCGGGTCGGTCTGGGGACGTACCGACCCTTCGGGGGAGACGGACGATGGACGCCTACCACGCGTACCGCGGTCCCCGCCAGCTTCCGCGTGCGTACCGGGCGATGTTCGACAACGACCCGCATCCGGCCGGGTCGATCGACCGTGTGCTCTGGGAATCGATGGTCCGGCTCTGTCCGGCGACAGCCACCGCCCTCTACGGAGAGTTCACGCCGACCCGGGTCGCGTATCGGCCGGGGTCACGCCCGGAGCTCGAACGGATCATCCGGGCCCTCGACCTCGGCGAGCGCTCGGAGGAGGGACGCGTCGCGGCGGTGGTCCGGTTCGCCTCCGGGCTTGCCCCTCCGTCGCCGGTCGATCTGGCGGAGATGCGATTCGGCGGTTCCGAGGAGGAGATCGTCGCCCGGGGTTCGGACTGGTGCACCGACATCGCACGGGTCGCCTGCGGGCTGTGCCAGGTGGCGCGTCTGCCCTCTCGTCTGGTGATCTTGGAGGATCCGGACCAGGCGTACAGCGGCCACACCATCGTCGAGACGTGGCGCGACGGGGCGTGGGGTGCCGTCGATGCGGTCGGGAACGTAATCTACCGGACGGAAGGAGGGGCTCCCGCCACGACCTGGGACCTCATGAGCCGACCCGAGCTCCTGGACGCTCAGCCGGTCGGGAGCCCCACCGCGGGAGCGCGACGGGGACAGTTCTCGTGGGCGGCCATCGCCAACTACCCGCTCGGGGCGCTCGATTCGGTCGACTACTCGGTGGGCGCGATCAACCAGTACGACCGTACCATACTCACGATGTCGGAGCAGGGCTGGCCCGGCGGCCTCCGCTGGCTCTTCGGGGAAGACCACACCCACTGAACCGGGACGCGAACGGCCCATCCAGGGAACGGTCGGCGCCCCCCGGGGCTCCGAGAGCGCGGCAGCGGGGCCTCGCCCTTATCCAAGAAACGTCATATACGGCACCCCGGTCGGCCCGACCTCCCCCGGAGTTTCATGGGAATCTGGCAGGGCCGCTCGCGTCGCAAGCGCACCGGCGGACGCCTTCGTCCGATCCGGAAGAAGCGGCGGTTCGAGATCGGCCGCGAACTCCAGTCCGCCACCCTTGGCGGGAACATCGTCAAACGCTACCGCGTTCGCGGGGCGAATTTGAAGCTGCGGATCCTCACGGTCGAGACGATCAACGTCTTCGACCCGGCGACCAAGAAGACCCAGAACGTCAAGATCGTGACCGTCCGGGAGAATCCCGCGAACCCGAACTACGTTCAGCGGAACATCATCACCAAGGGTGCGATCCTCGAGACCGAGCTCGGCCTGGTCCGTGTGCGCTCCCGCCCGGGTCAGGACGGCGTCCTGAACGGCGTCCGCGTCGCAGCGGCGTCTGGCCCGGCGTGATTCGGCCGGCGGGCCCACGATGCCCGACCACTTCTACATCTATCCAAGCTACCTCGGCCGGGAGCGTACTCGCAAGGAGGGCCGTCGGATCCCGACCGCCCTCGCGCTGCCTGACCTGACCGGAGAGGAGATCGTGGCCGCGGCGCAGCACCTCGGGTTCAAGGCCGAGCTCGAATCGGACAAGCAGTATCCCCGTTCGGCGAGCGCCTTCGAGGGTCGGATCAAGGTCGTCAAAAAGGGGACGACGACGAAGGCGGCCTTCCTCCGCTCCGTCGCGGGGGAGCTCGCGCGCCGCCGGGTCGCCGGGGGGAAAAAGTAGGTGGAAGAGCCCGGCACCGTCTATTTCACCGGGACCGCGGGGGCCGGCAAGACCTCGTTCGTGCGCGCCTTCGCGGAATGGCTCAAGACCGCCGGGTATGATTCGACGGTCGTCAACCTCGACCCCGGCCTCGAGGGTACCGACTTCGAGCCGGACGTCGACATCCGCGAGTGGGTGCGCCTCGCGGACATCCAGGACGAGTACGGGCTCGGCCCGAATGGCGCCCAGGTCGCGGCGGCCGACATGATCGCGCTCAAGATCTTCGACGTCAAACAAGCCGTCCAGGAGCTCAAGGCGGACTACGTCCTGATCGACACGCCCGGCCAGATCGAGCTGTTTGCGTTCCGGGAAGCCTCGAAGGCGATCGTGGATGCGCTGAGCGGGGACCGCTCGGAGATCGCCTTCCTGTTCGACCCCGCGCTCGCCCGGACCCCAGGCGGCTTCGTCTCGCTAATGATGCTCTGCGCGACCGTCGAGTTCCGGTTTCGACTCCCCATGGTCAACGTGCTCACGAAGGTCGACGCCCTCACGCCCGACCAGCTCGAGCGGGTCACCCGATGGGCGGATGAGCCGGCGACGTTGTATGAGGCGGTGACGGCCGAGACGCCGACCCCGGACGCGCAACTCTCGGCCGAGATGTTCCGCGCCCTGGAGACGATGGGTTCGCTCACCGGCCTCATCGCGACGTCCGCGAAGGAGGGGATCGGCCTCGACGCGTTCTACCAGGCGAGCCAGCGGGTCTTTGGCGGCGGAGAGGATCTCGACCCGTCCCACGACCCGTCGAACGAGTGAGCGCTCACTCCTCGGTGAAGAAGAGTCCCATCCCGGCCGACGCCGCGTCCTCCTCGTCCCGGAAGCGCTGGTGCAGGGTCTCCCCCTCCGTCGAAGGAAGGGGCGTCCCGACCGCGGCGAGGAGCTCCTTCGCCCGCTGGACGCCCTCGGTCGAACCCTCGACCAGCACGTAGGTCTGATCGGCCGGCCCGCCCATGGCGCCGGCATCGCGCACCTTCTGGCTTTGGCGGGAGACGATGTCGTCCTTGAGGACCCCATCGAGCTCGGCCCGCTTCGCGGAAGGCACGCGGAAGATCGTCCACGCCATCGGCTCCGCGACCGTCCTCCCCTATTTGGGGGTTCGCTCGCCGCCCGCGGGAAAGGGAGATAGCCGCATCGGCTGTCCCGGACAGCATGTACGCGCGGACGACGGAGTCGCCGGTGCTCCTCCTTGGGGCCGCGCACGTCATCGACCTCTCCGGGCCGTTGCGTTCGGTCCTCGCCGGCCGGGTGCTGGACGGGCTCGCCGTCGAGCTCGACCCGGAACGGGCCGGCTCGCTCTTCGCTCCGTCCTCGCACCCTCGGGACCACAGCGGACTCCCGCTCCTCACCCGGGTGTGGGGATTGATCCAACGACGCCTCGGTTCCGAGCTCGGCGGCGGGGAGGCCGGTGCGGAGATGAAGGTCGCCGCGCTAGTCGCCCGCGAGCGTCAGCTACCTCTGTTCTTGATCGACGACCCGCTCCGGCTCACCGTGATGCGTCTCGTCCAGTCGATGCCGTACAAGGAACGGGTCCAGCTGCTCTTCGGGGCGTTCGTCGCGCTGTTCCTGCCGACCCGCCTGGTGACTCGCGAGATGGACCGCTACGCGGCGTCGCCGGAGGAGTACACGGACCAGCTGCGCCTCGCGAGCCCCACCCTCGCCCGCGTACTGTTGGACGAACGGAACGAGCACATGGCCGAACGGCTGACGCATCTGCGCCGGCAGGGGTACGGCCGCATCGCCGCCGTCGTGGGCGACGCGCATCTCCCCGGGCTCGCGGCGGCGCTCGGCCGCCGGGGCGTGGCCGTCGAATCCATCCCGTTCGCGAAGCTCCGCGAGCTCAGAGGACCGCCGTCTGCCCCTTCGTAGCCTCGTCGACCGAGTGGACGAACATATCGGCGAGCATCGCGACCTCGGGCCCGACGTGCTCCTCGATCCGTCCCGCGTCGGAGAGAGCGCTGATCGGAGGCGCGACCGGCAGCTGGCCCAGCACGGGGATCCCGTACTCCTCGGCGATCTGGGCGACCTTGCTGACGCCGAAGAGGTCGATCCGCCGGCCGCAGTCCGGGCAGTTGAGGTAGGACATGTTCTCGACGAGGCCGAGGAGCGGGACGTGAAGTTCCCGGGCCATGTTCATCGCCTTTCTCACGATCAGGGCCGCGAGGTCCTGCGGCGTGAGGACGAAGACCATCCCGTCGATGGGGATCGTCTGGAAGACCGTGAGGGGAACGTCGCTCGTGCCGGGCGGCATGTCGATCAGCAGGTAGTCGAGCGCTCCCCAGTTCACGCCTCCGAAGAACTGCGTGATCAGGCGGGTGACGAGCGGACCGCGCCAGATGACGGGCGTCTTCTCGTCCTCGACCATGAACTGGGAGGAGACGACGGGAATGCCGGTGCGGGAAACGGCCGGTTCGATCCCCTCGCCGCGGTCCGTGAGCGGGCCGGTCATCCCGAGCAATTTCGGGATGGAGGGGCCGGTGATGTCGGCGTCCAGGATCCCGACGCGCAGTCCCCGGCGCCGTAGCTCGGTCGCGAGGAGCGCCGTCGCGGTCGACTTGCCGACCCCGCCCTTCCCGCTCCCGACCGCGACCACGTGCCGGATCCTTCCCTTGTCCATCCGTTGGAGGACGCTGCCGGGGGGCCCGCGTCGCATCGGCCCGGGCGGCGTGGACGTTGGGTGGCCCGCCGGGGGAGTTTCAGCGGCGGTCATGGGTCGGTCCACGCCAGGGCGTCTATATTATGGAGGCTCCGAGGCCTAGCGGGGGTGGTGAAATTGATGACGGAGTTGCCACGGGAGGGACTGAACGAGCTGTTCGAGCCGAAGTCCCTCGCCGTGATCGGCGCCTCGAACCGGCCCGGTACCGTGGGGATGACCCTGTTCCGGAACGTCCTGCAGGCGGGCTTCCGCGGCGTAGCCTACCCGGTCAACCCGTCTTGGGCGAGCGTTTCGGGGGTCCACTGTTACCCGGACATCGCCCATCTCCCGGAGCCACCGGACCTCGGGATCGTCATCGTTCCGGCCCGCCATGTGAACGGGGTCGTGAACGAACTCGGCCGCGCGGGCACCCGCGGGGTCATCGTGATCTCGTCCGGATTCCGCGAGGTGGGCGGCGAGGGGATCGCCCTCGAGGACGAGCTCATTCGCACGGCGCAAAAGTACCGCATGTCGCTGGTCGGCCCGAATTGCTTCGGTCTCCTGAACACCGACCCGAACGTCAGCCTGAACGCCACCTTCAGCGAGAGCCTCCCGCCCCGGGGGAACATCGCGTTCGTCTCGCAGAGCGGAGCGCTCTGTGCGGGCATTCTCGCGTACGGCATTGCCGAACGGATCGGGTTCTCGCAGTTCGTCTCGGTCGGCAACCGTGCGGGCATCGACGAGAACGACCTCTTGAGCTCCCTCGGGCGTAACCCGGCGACCCGCGTCATCCTGCTCTACGTCGAGAGCCTCGCGAACGGCCGCCGCTTCCTCGAGGCGGCCCGTGAGGTGACGGAGGTGAAGCCGGTGCTCGTGATCAAGAGCGGCCGGACCCCTGCCGGCGAGCGAGCGGCACGGAGCCACACCGGTTCGCTGGCCCAATCCGGGCGCGACCAGCTCTACGACGCGCTCTTCGAGCAGTCGGGCGTCGAGCGGGTCGAGTCGATCGGGGAGCTGTTCCGGACCGCGAAGCTCTTCTCCGCCGGGCTCCGGCTGGAGGGTCCCCGACTCGCCATTCTAACGAATTCCGGAGGCCCCGGGATCGTGGCCGCGGACGCAGCGGAGCGGCACCACCTCGAGCTTCCCCTCCCATCGGACTCCGAACGGAGCAAGCTTGCTCGCATCCTCTCTCCGTCGGCCGCGCTCGCGAACCCGGTCGACATGACCGCGGACGCGGGACCCGCCCAGTGGACCCAGGCGCTCCGCATCATCCTGGACGCCCCTCGGACCGACGGCGTGCTGGCGATAACGACCCCGACCGGGACGCTTACCGGGGCGGCGGTCGCGAAGGCGATCCTCGAGGCGCACGCAAGCAGTCCCAAGGCCCTCACCGCGTGCCTCTTCGGTCTGACCGACCTCTCCGAAGACGTAGAGACGCTCGAGGCGGGCGGCGTCCCGGCGTTCACCTTCCCCGAGGAGGCCGTCCAGGGCCTCGGCAGCCTCGCCCGGTATCGGGCGTGGCTCAACCGTCCTCGCACGGAGATCCGCAAGTTTTCCGTCGACCTCCACGCGGCGCGGACCGTCATCGCACGGGCCCGTCGCGCCGGGGTATCGCTGCTGCCCGAGTACGCCGCGCGGGAACTCCTCTCCGCGTTCGGGATCCCGTTCGCCAAGGTGCGGCGCGTACGGACCGCGGAGGAAGCCGTTGCGGCCGCCCGCGAGGTCGGCTACCCGGTCGTCCTCAAGGTCGCCTCCCCCGACATCTCCCACAAGACGGACGTCGGCGGCGTCTTGCTTCACCTGGAGGACGGGGACGCGGTCCGAGAAGCCGTCCGGACGATGACCGAGAACCTCCGGGTGCGCGCCCCATCCGCCCGGATCGAGGGGTTCGAGGTCGAGGCGGAGGTCCGGGGAGGGAAGGAGGTCCTGATCGGACTCCAACGCGACCCCGGATTCGGGCCGATCGTCGCCTTCGGACTCGGTGGGATCTACGTCGAGGTGCTCCGCGACGTGACGTTCCGATTGGCGCCGGTGCGGCCCCTCTCGGCCGTCCACATGATCAAGTCGGTCAAGGCATTCCCGCTCCTCCAAGGGGTCCGCGGCGAGCCTCCTAGCGACATCGAGGCGCTCGCCGAAGCGATCGAGCGGGTCTCCCAGCTGGCCGTCGAGCTGCCAGAGGTCGCGGAGCTGGACCTCAACCCGATGATCGTGCGGGCCGCCGGCTCCGGCGTGATCGCGGTCGACGCCCGGGTCGTGCTCGCGCCTCCTTCCACACCGGCACGGTCCGCTTCAGCCGGTCGATCAAGAACCGGGTCGCGGCGAACGCCTCCTTCCGGTGCCCGCACGCGGCACCGACGATAACGGCGACCTCGCCCACCCGCACCCGCCCGACCCGGTGCCAGGCTACGGTGCGGCCGGCGCCAAACCGTCGCTGTGCCTCCGCTTCGAGCTCCCGTAGGGCGTTCAGCGCCGGGACCCGATGGGCCTCGTAGAGGAGCGCCGCCACGGTTCCGGCCGGAGTGGGGTCGTCGCGGACTCGCCCCACGAAAACGACAACCCCTCCGAGGGTAGGGTCGCCGAGCTCCCGGAGGGCGGCCGAGACGGAGAGCGGACGGGCACTCAACCGGACCGACAAGTCAACCTCCCCCGTAGGGCGGGTGGACCGCAAGCTCCTCGCCCGGACGCACCCGCTCGTCGAGCCGAGCGACCGGGATGCCATCGTGGAAGAACCGACTGTGGGCGAGGATCGGGATCAAGCGGGGATGGATCCGGGCGAGCTCGGCTAGGAGCTCCCGCACGGTCGTCCCGCCGGCCGAGACCGGCCAGGGAAGGGAACGCGTTCCGACCGCGGTGCGCGCCGTCGCGAACAGGAGCACTCGGACCCGGCCGGCCGGGGGCCCCGGCGGACTTCGACCCTTTCCGGTCGCGGTCATCGCCGGTGGAGCGCACAACCGATTAATACGGATGTCCTCTCGATTGACCGATGTCGGAGCTTTCGGTCCGTTCGGGAGGTCAAGCCGGGGACGGCATCGCCTCCGTGGGCGAGACAATCGCCCGATGCTTTTCCCGGATGGGCCTCCACGTCTTCGGCCTCAACGCCTACCAATCGGTGATCCGTGGAGGGCACGTCTGGTACCACGCGCGTACCGGGGACGGACGGCCGCACTCCCAAGGCGACGGTCTCGACATCCTGTACGCCCTCGACAAGCAGACGGTCGATGTGCACGCGGCCGGCCTCCGGCGCGGCGGCACCGTGGTCTTCGACCCCGAGAAGTTCGCGGTCTCCGAGAGCGAGCTGCCCGCCGGCGTCAGGGCCCTGCCCGTACCAACGCTCGAATTCGCCCGGAAGTATACGAGCCAGTCGATCCTCCAGAACGCCGGCGGGATCGGGGCGACCGCGTTCCTGGCCGGGATCCCGCTCGACCTCCTGCACCAGGTGCTCCAGGACTCGTTCGGCCGGAAGGCCGGTGACGTCGTCACGTGGAACCTCGGCGCGAGCGCGGAGGGCTATCACTTCGCGGAAACCCACGCGAGCGCGAACGCCTCGGCGGTGCGCAAGGGTGGCGCGCCCAAGCTCCTGATGACCGGCAACCAGGCGATCGCCCTCGGGGCGGCCGCGGCCGGCTGCAAGTTCCTCGCCCAGTATCCGATGACACCCGCCTCGGGCGTCCTCCACTGGCTCGCCGCGCACGCCCAGAGCCTGGGGATCGTCGTCAAGCAGGCCGAAGATGAGATCGCGGCCATCAACATGGCGATCGGCGCTTCCTTCGCCGGCGTTCGGTCGATGACGGCCACGAGTGGCGGGGGCTTCGCCCTCATGGTCGAAGCGCTCGGACTGGCCGGCATGACCGAGACCCCGGTCGTGGTCGTCGAATCGCAAAGGTGTGGCCCGTCGACCGGTCTCCCGACCAAGACCGAGCAGGGAGACCTGAACATGATGCTCGGCGCAGGGCAGGGAGAGTTTCCCCGTGCGATCCTCGCACCCACCGACGCGAAGGACGCTTACCTAGCGACCATTCGAGCGTTCGAACTCGCCGAAGCCTGGCAGACGCCGGTGCTGCTGGCGAGCGACCTCCATCTCTCCGAAAGCCACTTCACGGTGGACCGGGAGGAGGTCGCGTTGAACCTCGAGCCGTCGAGCCTGTTCACGGTGCCGCCGAACGGCCATGAGTACAAGCGCTACCAGTACACCGACTCGGGAGTCTCGCCCCGGGCGCTCCCCGGCCAACCGGGGCTCCAATTCGTCGCCGGCTCGGACGAGCACGACGAGAAGGGTCACTTGGTCTCCGACACTCGGTCCGGGATCCCCCGGTGGGTCGCCGAGCGCGTGCAGATGATGGACAAGCGAATGAGCAAGCTGCGTGGTCTGCGGGCCGACTCGGCCCCGCCGGTCCTGGAGGGTCCGGCCGAGGCGCCCCTCACCTTCGTGGCGTGGGGGTCGACCGTGGGCCCGATCCGGGATGCGATGGCGCAGCTCGCATCGCAGGGGAAGTCGACGAACCTCCTCTATTTCCCGACCGTCTTTCCGCTCGACCCGGACGGCATCGTGACCGCGCTCGGACGGACCCACCGGACCCTGCTGATCGAAGCGAACTACTCGGGGCAGTTCGGGCGCCTCCTTCGCGCCGAGACGGGAGTCCACCTGACGGACCGCTTCCTCAAGTACGACGGGGAACCGTTCTATCCCCACGAGATCGTCGCTCGCGGCCTCGAGGAGTTGGACCATGGCGGAAAGTAGCGCACGCGTGGTGCCGACGCCCACCGGAAGCGCCCTCCCCCTCATCGGTAAGTCGGACACCAAGCCGACCTGGTGCCCGGGCTGCGGCGATTTCGGAGTCGTTGCGGCGGTCGAGATGGCCGTAAAACGGCTGCAGATTCCGAGCCACAACGTCGTGATCGTCTCCGGGATCGGCTGCTCGTCGAACCTGCCCCACTTCCTCTCCTCGTACGGCTTCCACGGACTCCACGGTCGCTCGCTCCCGGTCGCGGAGGGGATCCGCTGGGCCAACCATGGACTGACGGTCATCGGTACGGGGGGGACGGCGACGGGTTCGGCATCGGGGCGGGCCATTTCATCCACGCGATGCGCCGGAACGTCAACCTCACCTACGTCACGATGGACAACCAGATCTACGGACTGACGACGGGCCAGGCGAGCCCGACGTCCGTGATGGGTCAGAAGACGAAATCCACCCCCACCGGTGTGATCGAGCACCCGATCGAGCCGATCTCCCTCGCGCTCGCGAGCGGAGCTACCTACATCGCGCGCGGATTCTCGGGCGACGTGAAGCAGCTGGCCGACCTCGTGGCCGGCGGGATCCAGCACAACGGCTTCTCGTTCATCGACGTGTTCAGCCCCTGCGTCACGTACAACAAGATCAACACGTTCGACTTCTTCCGCCAGCGCGTCTACAAGCTGGAGAGCGCGGGGCACGACCCGAGCGACATCGTCGCGGCGTTCGCGCGCTCGCTCGAGTGGGGCGACAAGATCCCGATCGGCCTGTTCTACAAGACCGACCGGCCGACGTACGAGGACCTCGAAGAGGTGCTCGCGGCCGGACCGCTCGCCCTCCAGCCCTCGGGAATAAAGGGCCGTAACGACGTCCTCGACGAGTTCGTCTAGGGCGGATTGGGCCCCGGATTCACGGAGGTCGGTACGGAGAACAGGAGGGCGCCGCCCTCCTGGAACAACCGCGGGAACTCATTGTCGAACAGAAGGGGGGCGGGGGAAAACGCCGGCCAGAGCACGCTGTTCGACTCGGTCACTATGATGAACTGGACATTCAGGACCCGGAGGGCGGCGATCCCGTTCGCGGGGAGCGTCGCGTTGGTCAACTCGCTGACCAGCAGCGTGTAGGACGCGTTCAGCTCCGTCCATCCCGGCAGCATCGGGTAGAGCAGGACCGCGGTGGGGTCGTACGCGGGCAGAAACTCTCCCGCACTGCCCGGGGCGACGAGCACTCGTGCCCCGCTGGGCAGGTGGGCGCCGGAGTAGGAGAGCAGGTCGAAATCCGCTTCCGTGACATTCCCAAAGTTGTGGTAAAGGGTCGATAGGACCGGGGCGAGCTGGGTCGGAGTGAGCACCGCCCCCGGAACGACGATCACGAGGGCGATCACGAGCGGCAGGGCCGCGGCGGCCCCACTGGGTCGACGGTCGAGACTCCAGCGCCCCGGGCGGGCCGGATGCGGGGGCGACGGAGGGACGGACCGATTCGCTCGGACGGCCCACTCCAGGACGACGGCGAGCGGGAGCGTCGCGATGAGCGCATACCACGTCAACAACCAGATGGACGCCTCGCCCTCGCTGATCACGCTGGCCAGGGCACCGACGGGACCTCCCACGGACCCCGCCCAGTCGACGCCGATCAAGCCCACCGTGGCGACGATGCCTCCGAGCAGAAAGGCCACGATCGGGCCGAAGCGGGGGCCGAGCGTCGCCCGTCCGGCGAGAAAGAGGAGGGCCAGACCGACGGTGAAGAGCAGCACGATCTCGGCGCGGACGGCGGGGAGCGGTGAGAGCCAGACGTCGTGGGGGCCAAAGAGATACGGGTCCACGTATCCGACGAGGCGGGCGGTATCGAACCCCGACGGGCTGCCCGAGGCGGGACCTGCTCCCGGTAGGTAGCCGGGCATGGAGACCCCCCGCGCTAGCACGTACCAGGTGGGGAGGAGGGGAAGGAGAGCCGTGAGCATCGCCGCGCCCCAGCGGGCGAGCCATCGGCGGGCCGACCCGGCCAGCCGGGGGACCGCGATGAGCCCCATGATCAGGAGCGCGGGGCCCAGCCATTGGGCGCCGACCGGATTGAGGGCGGCGGAGTAACCGAGCACGAGGCCAAACCCGACCGCGTCGGCCGGAGTGGGCACGGATCGCATCCAGCCGACCGCCTGGCCGGCGAGCCAAAGAACTAAGGGGAACGCGAGGACGAAGTCGTTGCTCCCGCCGACGAGGACCCGGGTCCAGCTCGCGACGGCGGCCAGGACCAGGGCGAACGCGAGCCCGCCCAGGTCGCCTCCGAGGAGTCGGCGCCCAAGGACGAATCCCCCGATCGGAGCCAGGCCGAAGAACAGGGGCGTCAGGAGGAGGGTGGTACGGGCCCCCGGAAGGCCCAGCAGGAGCTGACCGGCGCCCAGCCACGCGGTCGTGCCCTGAGGGTACAGGATCCCGACTGAGGCGGACGGCAGGAACGAGAACGCGAGCTGGTGACCCTCGATGAGCCGGGCGGTATAGAACGTCAATAAGCTCGAATCGTACGTGTTGCCCGTGCCGACCGGAAGCGCCACCGCGACCTCGAAGAGGAGGAGCGCGAGGGCCGCCAGTCCGGTGAGGAGGACGGCCGGACGGACGAGGGGGCCTACCAGGGTCCGGAAGGAGAGAGAACGGGAACGCCACCGGCGCGCGGCCACCCATACCACCCCGATCGCACCCGCGGTCAGGACGGCCACCACGGAGGCGAGGGAAAATCCTCCGACCGGCAGCGCGGCGAGGAGGTAGAGGACCGCACCCCCGAGGAAGAAGTCGAGGAGCCCACGCTCGACCGCCTCGAGCTCGCGCCACGCGACGACCCATCGGGTGGCGATCAATCGGACCGACTCGCCGAGGACCGCGGAGGCGACGGCGAGGCCCAGCAGCCCCAGCACCAGAACGGGTCCCGAAGGGCCGGGGAAGCTCACGGAGGTCCGAGCCCCCTCCTTCTACTATAACCGTGCCTCCGCAACGGTGCCTTTTTACCGTTCTATGCCGCCCGCCCGTTAGGGGAGGAACGTGGATTCTCCCTCGACGATTCGCATTCGAGACGGCTTGTCCACCGTCACGAAAGGCACCCTCTTCCTGCTCGTCGCGACCCTCCTGTTCGTCCTTTTGAACTTCGTGGCGCGCGTCGCCATCGTCAAGAGCATCTCGCCCGACGAGTGGAGTGCGTTCTCCTGGTCGTTGACGCTCGCCGCTTTCCTGGCGGCGTTCGGCACGTTCGGCCTGCCCAACGCGATCGCCCGGAGCCTCCCCTATGTGAATTCGGACTCCGAGCGTCGCTCGATGGTCCGCGGAGTCCTCCTCCTGGGAGGGGCGGCCGGAGCGGTCCTCGCCGTCTCTCTCTTCCTGGCCGGCCCCTGGGTCGGCGCCCAGCTCGGTCAACCGGATATCGGCATCGCGCTCCAGTTCCTCTCGATCGCCGTCGCGTCGAGCATCGCGTCGGGCCTGATCGCATCCATCTTCCAGGGGTACGAGGACGTCACGCCGAACGCCCTCATTTTGCAGATCCTCACCCCCCTCCTCTTCGTGACGTTCCTGGCCGTCGCGCTCGTCCAGCCGGGCGGCGTCACCTTTCGCGACGCCCTCCTCGCCTACGCGGCCTCGAGCGTGCTCGGGCTAGGTCTCGCGGTCGGGTACATGGCCCTCCGGCTCCCGCGCCGGTTGCCTTCCGGCCCACGTGCGCCGCGGGCATTCTCTCGTCTCCTCGTCTTCGCCGCCCCCCTCTTCGCCGCCTCGATCCTCTCGAGCCTCACCGGCAACGGGGACACGCTCATCCTCGGCCTCTTCTTTCCCACGGCGGTGGGGACGTATTCCGCCTCGCTGACACTCGCGCGTCTCCTCCAGGTCGGCATGGGAGCGGCCGGGTACATCTTCCTCCCCGTCACCACGCGCCTGTTCCGCAGCGGCGACATGGACTCGATCGGCGTGACGTACGCGACCGTCACCAAGTGGATGGTCCTCTTCTCGCTCCCGTTGTTCGTCCTGTTCTTCTTCCTCCCCAGCCTCTGCCTCGGGTTCGTCTACAACTCGAACTACACGACGATCATCGCTCCGCTGCAGATCACGGTCGTGGGGGCATTCGCCACCACGCTATTCGGACCCGGCTCCGCCACCCAGGTGGCCTTAGGGCAGACCCGGCTCGTCGCCATGAACTCCGCCGCTGCCGCCGCGGTGGATGTTGGCCTCGCTTTTTGGCTCGTACCCCTCTACGGCTCCGTCGGGGCCGCGATCGCCTGGGCCTCGGCCGCCGCCCTCGCCTCGGGTCTCTCTCTGGCCGAGCTGGCCTTCATTTCCGGTATCCATCCGTTCCGGGCCCATTCACTCGTCCCGCTCGCCCTCACCGGGATTCCGGCTGGCCTCCTCCTCGGTCTCCTGCATCCCACCCTTCCGTACTGGTCGCTCCCCGTGCTGGGACTCGCCGTAGCGGGGTTGTTCATCCTGATTGTCATGGCCACCCGTAGCGTCGACCGGGGTGACCGACTGCTGCTCGAGGTTTTCGAGCGGCTCCTGGGAAGGCCGCTCCCCCTGGTGCGTCGGGTCGGTCGGCTGTTCTTCCGCGACGCCGGACCCCCACCCTAACGGGGGGTCACGGGCCGACGTTCCCACCCGCCCACGAACCTGGTCCAACAGCATCAGGACCACGCCCCCGACGAGGAGGAGGAACACGTACTCGGCAAGGGTGTCGGCCGCCGGGGTAGCCCCCGCCGCCTCCGTGATGGCCGTGGCCACCAGAAGGACCAGCGCCGCCCCGATCAGGTACCGGGGGTCGAGGCGTTGCCAGAACGAGTACCCCATGAACGCCAGCAGGAGGACGCCGAAGACCACGAGGAAGGGGAACGTCATCCGACCTGCAACCCGTTCTCCGGCTCAAAACGACTGGCCCGGAACGCCTGCAGGGCCGGAGACGACCCTACGTCGGCTCCACAACCCCCGTTGAGGCACCTTTACATAGGGCCGCCGGTATCTTAACCCTCGGCCAGCGAGTAACGGTCATCATGGTGCAAATTCAGGGTGGTCGACGCCTCGTGCCCATTCTCTTGGGCGCCGGGATGCTCGGCACAGTGGTGGCCGCCGGATTGACCCCTACGATCGGAGCCGTTACGGCCCAGGCGAACTGCCAGTACGGGTCCTGCACCTCGGGTTCCTCGACCCCCTTTCCTTGGTGGATCGTAGCCGTGGTCTTGGCCGCGGTCATTGTCGCTGCGCTCGTTGGCTTGATGCTCTTCCGTCGCCGCCCGCCCGCCTCCCCGGCCGCGCCCGAAGCCTGGGAACCTCCCGCGGGCGCCTCCTCGGGCGGTTCGACGCCTCCGTCGGCCGCTCCCGCCGCAGTGGCGGTCGGAGCGACCGCCGGCGTGGCGGCCGCGCCGGGGGCCAGCTATGTGGAGACACCGGAGGACGTGGGCCAGAGCCCGCCGGTGGTCGGTGCGGGAGTCGCTGCCGGGGCCGGAGGCGCGGCGGCAGGTGAAGCCGAGCCGGACATCGATTCGCTGATGGCCGAACTCGACAAGATCAGTGGCGAGATCCTGAAGAAGGCTCCCAAGTCGGGAAGCGGTGGCGCTGGCGCCTCGGATGCCGCCGGACAGGCCGACCGGTAGGTTACCCCTCCGCCCGGCTGGCCTTAAGAGCCCGTGCGTCACTTTTCGTGCGCATGAGCCCGGACGCGACCCTCTCCTCGGACGACGAGCGCCTCCTGCGGGAGCTGCGCGTCGCGGTAGAGGGAGCCCCGTCCCGTCCCACCCAGATCGAGGTGGGGATCGCCCTGTCGATCACCTTGGGCCGGTTGCGGCCTTCGGTCGCGTGCGGAGGGTGTTCGACCCCGCTCGAGTTCGAGGGGATCCCGGCGCTCACGAATGCCCGACTTTCCGCCCCCTTCCGTCTTCGCTACGACCCGGTCCCCCCGGCCGAGCCGCCCCCGGGACCTAAGGGGAGCGGGCGGGCGTGACCTTCTCCATCGTCGGGACCGTCGTCAGTCTCATCGTCACCATCCTCACCGCGGGGGGCTAGGCAGGGCTGTTCGCCCTCATGGTGGTCGAGAGTTTCGGGATCCCCCCCCTGCCCAGCGAGGTCATCCTGCCCTTCGCGGGATTCCTGATCGCGACCGGGGTGTTCCCGCTGGTCCCAACGATCCTGGTCGCCCTGGTGGGAGCGTTGGTCGGTGCCTTCATCGCCTACGCCGTCGGGCGCTGGTGGCGAGAGCATCTCAAGCGGATCCGCCTCGGACCGTTGGGACTGGAGGAACGCCACCTCGCTCGGATGGACCGCTGGTTCTCCCAGCACGGGGAAGTGACGGTCGCCGCCTGCCGTTGCCTTCCGGTGGTCCGGGCGTACATCAGCTACCCCGCCGGCACGGCCCGGATGCCGCCGGTCCGCTTCGGTGCGTACACCTTGCTCGGCAGCATCCCCTGGAGTCTGGCCCTGATCTACGCGGGGATCGTCCTGGGGAGCCGCTGGACGGTCGTCCAGACCTACCTCGGACCCCTCGATTACGTGGTCTACGCCCTCATCGTGGTCGGGGCGATCTACCTGCTCGTCCTCTATCTCCGGGCGCGACGAGCGGCGGTCGCGGCTCTTCCCCCGGTGCCTCCGGACGGACCGAAGGCCCCCCCCGGCTAGGCGGGTCGGCCGTCGGAATGGGACTTACCGGGGGCGAGGAGCGAACTCGGGGCGGACGACGATCCCGGAGGGGCGGCCGACGAACTCGCCATCGGCGACGATCTTCTGCCCGTGGAAGTAGTGCTCCCGAGGAAAGATCGCCTCCCAACCCTCGAACGCCGTCCACCCGCAGGGAGCGTGGAGCTGAGCCGGGTCGATCCGCGTCCGCTGTCGGAAGTCGACCACTAGGAGATGCGCTCGATGGCCCGGCGCGATCCGTCCGTGGGGCTGACCGAGCCAGCGCGCCGGCCGGTCGCAGGCGGCCGCCACCAGGACCGGCAGTCCGAGCGCCCCCGATCGGACCGAGGCGAGGAGGAGCGGAAGCAGGGTCTCCACCCCCGGCATCCCGCTCGGAGCCAGGGGGAACCGTCGTTCCTTGGCGGTGAGGGAGTGGGGAGCATGATCGCTCGCGACGCAGGGGACATCGCCCCGGAGGAATCGCTCCCACAGGGCTCGACGGACCTTCTCCGAGCGCAACGGAGGGTTGACCTTCGTCATTGCGTCCGAGCGCGAATGCTCGGAAAGGAGCAGGTGATGCGGGGTCACCTCGAACGAGACCCCGGCCGCACGGAGGCGGTCGACGGATTCCGACTGGGTCACATGAGCGACGTGCAGCCGCAATGCCGGCGGGGCCAGCCTTAGGAGTCGCTCGATCGCTGCCCGTTCGGCCACCGGAGGACGCGCTGAGTCCCACGCCGTCGGGTCCTTTGCGTCCGAGGTCGATACGAACATCGCCGGGTCTTCCGCGTGGACCGAGACGGGCAGCCCCAAGTCGGCGAGGCGCGCGAGGAGAGGTCCTAGTTCGCCGGGGTCCGGGGGCGTGTCGATGCCCGTGGTCGGGCTGAGATACAGCTTGAACGCCCCGGCCCGGGAGGCGAGCCGGTCAAGAGCCCGTGGACGGGTCGGAGACGCGTAGAGGAGGACATCGACGGCCGCGGCCCCTTGGACGCGGCCCGCCTTGTCCATGAGGGTCTCTACGTCCGTGACCGGTGGGTTCGTGTTCGGCATCTCCCCTACGAGCGCCACTCCACCAACCGCGGCCTGGGTCGTCCCCGTCGCGATCGACTCCCCTCCGTCCGGCCCCCCCGGTTCCCGGAAGTGCACGTGAAGGTCGGAGGCGGAGGGCAGGATCACCCCTTCGCCGACATCATGACGCGGGGCGTCCGAGCGGACCTTGCCGACCGAGAGGATCATCCCGTCCTCGGAGATTCCGATCTCCACCGACTGGAGACGCCCCCGTACGAAGGCGCGCCCCGCCAAGACCCAGGCGGCCATCTCAGGCGCCGGAGGTCGGTTCTCTGGCGAAGCCTTTCGCACGGGAGGCGTCATCGGACGCTCGGAGAGGTCCCGGCCATTAGAAGTCGCTCCCCACCCGGTGGGAGGGTATTTCTGCCCGGGTCCCTCCCATTGCTCGGAGGCCCTCGTACGCCGCGCCGCCGAGAATGGACCTACGCACGAAGCGGGGTCGACCGGTCGAACGTCTCCGCGGCCCTCGCGGAGCTCCTGCGCGAAGCTCGATACCGCCCCCCGACCTCCCACGGCCGCCCCCTGGACCTCCCGGGACACTTCGCGGGCGTCGTTCGCATCGGGCGCGAAACGCTCGCGCTCACCACGGACACGGTCGGGACGAAAGTGCTCCTTGCCGAGCAGGTCGGGCGCTGGGAGGAGGTAGGGGAGGACATCGTGGCGGTGAACGTGAACGACCTCGCCGCCGTCGGCGCGCGTCCGGCCGCCCTCGTCGACACGATCCTTTGCGACCAACCCCGACCGAAGGTCTTCCGGGCCATCGGGCGAGGGCTCGGCCGAGGGCTTAGGGAGGCCCAGTGCGCGCTCCTCGGCGGGGAGACCGCCGTGGTCCCCGACATGGTCCACGGCATCGACCTGGGGGCGACGGCCCTGGGGTTCTTCCCGGGGCGCCGCGCGCCGGTGAGCGGAGCCGGGATCCGCCCGGGCGACGTCGTGGTCGGGATCCCTTCCAACGGCCTGCACGCGAACGGCTTCACGCTGGTCCGACGGTTGCTCGACGCCTCGGACGTCGACCTCCGAGCGCCCCGACCGGGAGGACGCGGACCGGTGGGGACGGAACTGCTCGTCCCGACCCGGATCTACACACGGCCGGCCGACGCAGTCGCCGACGACCCCGGGGTCGGCGGCCTCGCCCACCTCTCCGGAGGAGGGGTTCGAAACCTGGTCCGTCTCCGACCGGGGGTATCGTTCGTCCTCGACCACTGGCCGGAGGTCCCCGGCGTCTTCCGCTGGTTGCAGAAGCTCGGGTCGATCCCGGAGGCCGAGATGTTCCAGACGTTCAACATGGGGGTCGGTTTTGCCGTGATCGTCCGGCCCCGCCGGTTCGCTCAGGTCAAGTCGAAGCTCGCTCGCGTGGGAGTGCACGATGCGATCCGGATCGGGCACGTAGAAAGGGGCGACGGCGTGACCGTCCCTCAGTTCGGACTACGGTACGAAGGGTACTCCTAGACCATCGGGCGCAGGCCCCCCCGCCCCAAACGATAATCTCACCGGCGGATTCCGCCCCCGTGCCCTCCGACCCCCGCGTGCGGAACCGCGCGGCCGTCCTCTCTCTGCTCTCGGCGTTCCTGTGGGCGACCTACTATCCCTTCGTTCTGGCGATCCACGACACCACGACCGCCTCGGCCACGATCGTCTACCCGTTCCTCTTCGGAGGCGCCATCTACTCGGGGTACGCGATCCGTCGGGGGTACGGCACGGCGTTCGCGCACCTTTGGCTCACCTCCGGGGCGTGGGTCCGGATCGGGTTCCTCATGGGGATGCAGCTCTCGGTATTGGCCGCGACCTACCTGATCGGACCGGTCGACGCCTCCCTCCTCTCGTTGATCGGGGACGTCGTGTTGACCCCCGTCCTCGTGGCGCTCGTCTGGGCGCGGCATCGGGGTCACATCGGGACCTGGACGTTCGCGGGGGGCCTCGGATTGTCGCTGGTCGGCGGGTCTCTCACCATCGCCGGAGGCCAGACCCTCAGTGCGGTGAGCGGCGCCGGCTGGTTGGTCGTTCCGGCGATCCCGATCACCGTGGCCGTGTACTTCCTGCTCTGCGCGAAGGAGAACGAGCGGACGCCGTCCCTCGCCGTAGTGAGCCAGTCGATGCTCGGAGCCGGGGTGCTCGGGATCCTCCTTTCCGTCGTACTGCCGGGCGGTGCCCAGGGACTCGTCTCGGTCCCGCTGCCGGCACTGGGGATCCTCGCGATCGTGGGCCTGACGAGCTTCGCCCTCGCGCCGGTCCTCTATTTCCGTGCGATCGCGGACGTGGGCATGGTGATCCCACCGATGCTGATGACCGGGATCCCGGTCTTCACGCTGCTGCTGAGCGCGACGGTCCTCCACCTCTCCGTTCCCCTGATCGCCGCGCTCGGGGTCCCGATCGCGGTCGGTGGCGCGATCCTGACGTTGCGCGGCACCTCCACCGACGAAGTCCCGCCTCTCCCGGCCGCGCGGGGCTGAGTCGAGACTCCGCTACTCGAAGTCGGAGAGGCTTTTCTTGGTCGTCCGCCGACGCGGCGGACCCGCGAGCTCGGTGAGCGGTGTGTCGAGGGAGGCGGCGGGTCCCCGGGCGACCGACGGGTTCTCTTCGCCACCCCCCAGCCGCTGCTGGTGGCTGCCCCGGAGCAGAGCCGCGGCGTCCCAGTCGAACACTTCCGTCACCCGCGCCAGGGTCTGGGCGACCCGGTCCGCATAGTATTCCGAGTCGGGTTCGGCCGTGAACGGTCGTCCCTCCACCCAGGGTTCGATCTCCTGGGGGCTTTTCCGCGAGTCCGTGACGATCCACGCGACCTTCATCCCGGGGATCACGTCGTACCCTTCCTCTCGCAGCCGCCGGAACACCCGGAGGAATGGAAGGGAGTCGCGGGTCGACTCGTTGTACTCCCCTTCCGCGCGCACCGAGCGCGCGATGACGAGCCGCTCGGTCGGGACGTGCCGTTCGCGCACGGCCTGCACGAGCTCGCGGGAGCGACGGATGGCTCCGTCGGTGTCTCCGTTCAGGACGAGCTCGAACACTTCCATGAGGGCCTGTGACTGGTAATCGAAGGCGTCGGTCCGGCGGGTCTCGTACCCTCGGACGATGAGTTCCTCCTTCGGCCACGCGGTGCGACCCACGTACCGCTTCTTCGCCCCGTGCGAGAAGAACGATTCGTAGACGGATTGGAACTCGAACGTGGTCCCCTCGTGCGAGAACCGTTTGGCGATCGATTCGCCGAACTCCTTCGCCCCATCGAGCGAGGCGGTGGGGGACTTGACGAACACGCTGTCGGTATCAGAGTAGACGACCTCATGGCCGTCCGTCTCGAGGTCATGGATGATCGAGGTGATCGCCTCGCGGGCGAACGCCGTGATCGCGGCTCCGATGTCCTTGTTCGTGAACCGGTAGAAGCTCGAGGCGAGCACGCCATAGAAGGAGTTCATGAGGATCTTGACCGCGTTCTGCAGTCCGTCGTAGTACGTGGCCAGGTCCGGTTCGGTGGCCGCGCGGCCGGCCTTCCGGAACCGGTCCCGGTCGGCGAGCAGGTCCGACAGGATCTGCGGGATCAGTCCCCGACGGACGGAGGGGGCAAGGAACTTCGCCCCGGAGGGAGCCACGATCGTCCCGTCGGGGGAGAGGGTCGTAAAGCAGAGGTTCCGGCTGATGATGATCGAGGGGTACATCGACTTGAAGTCGAGGACCACGACCCAGCGGTAGATCCCGGGCCGGATCGCATGGACGTAGCCTCCCTCGATCGGGTTCTCGCGGCCGGCGTAGTGGTTGGTCGGGACGCCCACCCCCTGGGCGTCCGCGCGCGGGATGAGCAGGGAGTCGATGAAGAGGGACGTCCTCCCGTTCAACCCTTCCTCGAGAGGAAGGTGGGCGACCGTCGCCATGTCCCCGGCCTTCTCCAGGGTCCGGATCTTCTGGATGATCCGCAGCGCGAGGTCCGCGTCGTGCTCGCAGTACTCCCGGACCTTTTCCGGGTCCTTCACCCACTCGGCGTCGATGTTGCGGCGGTCGACGTCGAGCTTCGAATCGTTGAGCAGAGTCCGAGCGACGAACTGAAGGGTTTCCTGCTTCGGATGGAGCTCCCGTCGGGCCGACCACCATGCGTCGGCCACGACCCGGCCATGGACCTTCCACAGGCGGGTGCCGAATTCGTCCGGGGGGGTCCGGTCCCGTCCAAGAACGAGGGGGCCAAGACCGGTCGCTTGGGCTCGTTCGATGAGGAGCGGGAAGTCGTACCCACCGATGTTGTACCCCGTGATCACGTCCGGGTCGTCCTCGGCGATGATGCGGCAGAACTCCTCGAGGATCCGACGTTCGCTCGCGTCCCAGATACGGAACGTTCGCCGCTCCCTCCCGCCCCCCTCCGAGACCCCGCAGATCGTGAAGATCGTCCGCAGCCGGATCGCGTTCTCGATGTCGAACGAGAGCACCCGGAGGTCGGGCCGGAACGCTGGGGCCGGGCGGACGTCCCGCCCCTCGTCGGTCAGGATGCGCACCACGTCCGGGATGGTGTACCGTGTCCGGACCGCCTCGGGTTCGTCCTCCGCCTCGAAGGTGATGGTCAGTCCGAGCTGCTTGTCGTAAAGGAAGCGGTGAATGAAGGGAATGTCACACGAAAGGACGCTCCCTTCCTCGCCCGATTGACGGTACTGGTCGCGATACTGGGGGACGAGCCAAGGACGGTGTAACGTGACCTTGGCCGCGGGTCGCTCACGACCCCCGAGCCAGACCGTCGTGTCAGCGACATCGAGGATCTCCGGGTCGGCCTTGAGGCGGGCTCGCGCGTCCGCCGAGGGCTCGGTAAGGACGAAGTAAGGCCGGAACCCATAGTAGCGGGCCACCATGGCCCGTCCCTCCCGGGTCCGGCCGAACAGCTCGACGACCACTCCGTTGTCGACAGCCTGGTAAGAACCATCGAGGAGGAAGAGCTCGACGGTCCGCATGCCGGAGAGACCCCCGAATCGATTAAGACAGTTGCCGAGAGGGAGTGACGTCCGAGCGAGCGAGCCACGTTCCTAGGGCCGCAAAGTCCGACCGCCACCGTTCGGTCATCGCCCGCGAACGAAGCGCCGCGGCGGGGTGGATCAGCGGGAAGAGAACGCGGCCGTCCAGCGGACGGGGATGCCCCGCCGCGAGCAGGACCCGCGGTGCCCCAGGGTCGAGTGATCGGAGCGCGTGCGCGCCGAGGGAGATCAGGATCGAGGGGCGGAGGAGCTCGATCTGACGATCGAGGTAGGGCCGACAGGTCGCCGCGGCCATTCGGTCAAAACGGTTCTTGGGGGGGTGGCACTTCACGAGGTTGAGAATCCCGAACTCGTCGGGAGGGATCCGCGCCTCCGCGATGGCCGCGTCCAGACGCTTTCCCGAGCGACCGACGAACGGCAAGCCCAATCGGTCCTCGGCCGCCCCTGGCGCCTCCCCGACGAACACGATGCGAGGGGCCGGGCTCCCGCGATAGATGACCGCGTTCGTGCGCGTGGCGTGGAGCGGGCACTTCTGGCAAGCTCGGATCTCCCGTTCCAGCTGGGACCACGTCGGCCCGAACTCGATGGAACGGGGGTCGTCCGGTGGGGTAGCGACGAGGGGGAATTCCGAGCTCCCCAGCCTCGTGGAGCGCATGCGTGAGGCGGTCACGGCACGGACCTTAAATAGCGGGACCCAGTGGCTCGGCCCCTTCGGCTACGATGTCACCGCCCTCTGGTATCAACACTGCGGGTCGCCTCGCAACCCTCCGCCAGCGCCGACGCTGGTCGGACCGGTACTACAAACGGCGGACCCTCCATCTCAAGGAGCGGTCGGACCCACTCGAGGGAGCCCCCCAGGCCCGTGGCATCGTCATCGAGAAGGTCGGTGTCGAGGCCAAGCAACCCAATTCGGCCATCCGCAAGTGCGTGAAGGTCCAACTCATCAAGAACGGCCGTCAGGTCACCGCCTTCGCCGTTGGAGACGGGGCGATCAACTTCATCGACGAGCACGACGAGGTTCTGGTGGAAGGGATCGGAGGGCGCATGGGTCGGTCGTACGGGGACATCCCGGGCGTCCGATACAAGGTGATCCAGGTCAACAGCGTCTCGCTGGACGAGCTGGTCCGCGGACGCAAGGAGAAGCCGGCCCGATGAGCGGACCGCGCGAGACGACCTTCACGGCCGAGCCCCCGGCGGAGGAGCCCGGGCCGGTCATCGTCCGCCCCGAGGCCCCCGCTCCCCCACCGTTCCCGCTGCCCCCCCTATTCGGGAAGTACTCGTTCGAGGGCGTCACCGTCCACGACCCGGGCCTCATGCCCTACCTCTACCTGCACCCCATCTACGCCCCGCACACCGAGGGACGCCTCGCCGGCCGGCCCTTCATGAAGAGCCGGATGCACCTCGTGGAACGCCTCGCGAACATGTTGATGAAGGGCGGCAAGTTCACCGGCAAGAAATCGAAGGCCCTCGCGACGATCCGCAAGGCGTTCGACGAGGTCTATGCGAAGGAGGGCACGAACCCCCTCCAGCTCCTCGTGGACGCGGTCGAGAACGCGGCCCCCCGGGAGGAGGTCACGCGGCTCCAGTTCGGAGGGATCTCCGTTCCGCGCGCCGTCGACGCGTCCCCGGCCCGCCGGTTGAACGTCGCGATCCGGAACATCGCGGTCGGCGCCATCCAGGCCTCTCACAAGTCCACGAAGGCGATCCACACCTGTCTCGCGGACGAGATCCGCCTCGCCGCCAAGGGTGACCAGACGCTCGTTCGCGGTCGGGCGCAAGGAAGAAGTCGAGCGAGTCGCTCAGTCGGCCCGTTGAGTACCGGTAGGAGGGCCAAGACATGACGCACATTCGAGCGGAATTGGCGAAGGCCATCCCCGAGATGATGCGGAACACCGAGCGCATCCGGAATATCGGAATCGTCGCGCACATCCACCACGGGAAAACGACCCTCAGCGACAACCTGCTGGCCGCGGCCGGGATGATCTCGAACGAGCTGGCGGGCAAGCAGCTCTACCTCAATTTCGACGAGCAGGAGCAGGCCCGCCTACTCACGATCAACAACGCGGACGTCACGATCGTCCACGAATTCAACAACGAGAACTACCTGATCAACCTCATCGATACGCCGGGTCACGTCGACTTCGGCGGGGACGTCACCCGTGCGATGCGGGCCGTCGACGGCGCCGTGGTCGTGGTCTGCGCCGTCGAGGGCGTCATGGCCCAGACCGAGACGGTGCTCCGGCAGGCCCTCCGGGAGAAGGTCAAACCGATCCTCTTCATCAACAAGGTCGATCGCGCCATCAAGGAACTCCAGCTCACCAGCGAGGCCCTCCAGAAGCGCTTCAACGCTATCATCACCGAAGTGAACGAGCTCATCCGGAAGATGGCGCCCGAGGAGTTCGTCGACGAGTGGAGCGTCGACCCCCGCGATGGGTCGGTCGCCTTCGGCTCCGGCTACGACAACTGGGCGATCAGCGTGCCCTACATGCAGAAGACGGGCGTGAAGTTCCCCGACATCATCGAGTACGTCACCACCGGACGCACGAAGGAGATCGCGCAGAAGGCCAAGATCAACGACGTGATCTTCGACATGGTCATTCGACACCTCCCGAATCCCCGCCAGGCCCAGAAGTACCGCATTCCGAACATCTGGAAGGGGGACACCTCGAGTGCCGTCGGCATCGCGATGGCCACCACCGACGCCTCGGGCCCCACTTCGTTCATGGTCACCGACATCACCATGGACCCGAGCGCAGGGGAGATCGCGACAGGCCGGGTCTTCTCCGGAAAGATCGCGAAGGGGATGGAACTCTCCATCGTCGGAACGAAGATCAAGAACCGGGTCCAACACGTCTCGCTGTTCATGGGGCCCGAGCGGCTCATGGTGGACGAGGTGCAGGCGGGCAACATCGCCGCTGTCATCGGACTCACGGACGCCTTTGCCGGCACGACCATGTCGACCGTTCAGGACATGGCGCCGTTCGAGGAGATCCGCCACGTTTCCGAGCCGGTCGTCACCGTGGCCATCGAGCCGAAGCGCATGGCCGACCTGCCCAAGCTCATCGAAACCATGCGAAAGATCGCGAAGGAGGACGCGAGCCTTCGGGTCGAGATCAACCAGGAGACGGGCGAGCACCTCCTCTCGGGAATGGGGGAGCTCCACCTCGAGATCACGCAGTACCGGATCATCAACGACTACAAGGTCGAGATCGAGGCCTCGAAGCCGATCGTCGTCTACCGGGAGCTCGTGCGCCATCCCGGAGGTCCGTTCGAGGGGAAGTCCCCGAACAAGCACAACAAGTTCTACTTCGAGGTCGAAGCCCTTCCGATGCCGGTCGTTGAGGCGATCCGCGAGGGCGAGATTCCCCAGGGAAAATCGTTCAAGGACACGAAAGCGCTCGTCACGAAGCTCGAGAGCTTGGGGGTCTCGCGCGAGGAAGGCCGCGGCATCGTGGCGGTCGACGGTACGAACATCCTCTTTGACGTCACCAAGGGGATCCAGAACCTGAACGAAACGATGGACCTCGTGGTCGACGCGTTCAAGGAGGCCGTGAACCGGGGCCCGCTCGCCAACGAGAAGGTTTACGGCCTCAAGATCCGCCTCGTCGACGCGAAGCTCCACGAGGATTCCATCCACCGCGGCCCCGCCCAGACGATCCCCGCGGCGCGCAGCGGCATCTACGGCGCGATGGTCCTCGGAGACCGCATGTTGCTCGAGCCGTTCCAGAAGGTCACGGTCAACGTGCCCCAAGAGGTCCTGGCCCCCTCCACCCGCGAACTCCAGCGTCGGCGGGGGGAGATCCTCGACATGACGAGCGTAGGCGACCTGCAGACGATCGTGGCGAAGGTACCGGTCGCCGAGATGTTCGGCTTTGCCTCCGATATCCGCAGCGCCACGGCCGGCAAGGTTCTCTGGTCCACGGAGTCGATGGGCTTCGAGCCGGTCCCCGCCGAGCTGCAGAAGAACGTCGTGGCGGAGATCCGCCAGCGGCGGGGCCTCAAGCCCGAGCCGTACGACGCGGCCTATTACTCCGGGTGAGCCCCGGAACCGAGCCACCTGGTGGCGGGAAGCTACTACAACCTGTAGTATGCTCGAGAGGGATAACCTACTACACCGGGAGTAGGTTTACCCACGTAACCTACTACAACGGCCGTACGTTGGATGGTTCAAAGTTACTACGTTTCGTAGTAGGTGTTCTCATCCGAGGTGTCGAGGAGCGACCGCTCCGCGCGCCATCGAGGGTCCGTTGGTCCCGGTGGCTCGGTCCCTCGGCGGAGCGGGACCGGAGCGGCCAGGCTCCCTCGTGGTCGAGCAGCCAGCGTTTGCGCCAGAGGCCGAGCCCGAATCCCGTGATCGCTCCTCCCTGGCCGACGACGCGATGGCACGGGATGATGATCGGGATCGGGTTGCGCGCCATCGCGCCGCCCACCGCCCGCGCCGACCCCTGGAACCCGGCCCGTTGTGCGAGTTCCCCGTAGGTCACCGTTTGGCCGGCGTTCACGCGCCGGAGGTACTTCCAGATCGCCAAGTCGAACGTGGAGGCGGTGTCCGGGTCGACCTCCACCGCGAACTCCTTGCGCGACCCGCGGAAGTACTCGATCACCTGACGCGGGGGGCTGCCCGGAGCGAACGGCGGCTTTCGTCGCAGCGCGCCGGGCGGCACCCCGGTCTGAAGGACCCCGTGCTCGAGGAGGTCGAGAACGCGAACGTGATTGGCCTGGTAGACGATCCGGAACACGCCGATCGGAGTGGAAATGTCGGCGACCTCGACGGGGTCGACCATGCTCCCGCGAGGGGCTGGGGCCTTATCTCCGTTGCAGTCGCGATCGGGTCCCGCCGTTCAATTCCCCGCACCGCCCCCGTCGAGTCCGTGGTCGGTGATCCGGAACTCCGCCGAGCCTTCGGGTCGGTCCCGGTGCTTGCGCAGGATGACCCGCCGCCTCGGACCTGGAAGGCGCTCAAAGAATAGGATGGTCTTTGCCGCATGGTTGAGGAAGGAGCCGCCCACCGGTTCGAGCGTGCCATCGCGGATGCTGCGCCAGACCTGGTTCGTGATCAGAACCGGGACGTGGGCGCGCATCGCCGTGAGGACGAGGTCCGAGATCTCGAGCGAGAGGGCCTGCCGGGCGTCGTCCTCGTCCGGTCCCGAGAGGGAGAGACGATAGTAGGCCGTCGCGGAGTCGACCACGAGGAGGCCCACGGGGCGTCGTCCCTCGCGGGCGAGGGCGCACGCGGTTCGGACCGCAGCGGTCTGCTCGTCGAGGTCCTTGGGAGTGGAGAGGAGGAACCGCTTGAGGAGCGTCTCGAGGTCATCGCCGGCGATCGACCGCAGGCGGTCGACGCTGACACCCTCCGTGTCGATGTAGAAGACCCAGCGACCCTCGCGGGCCACCCGGTGCGCGACGTCGAGGCAGAAGAGGGTCTTCCCGCTCCCCCCTTCCCCGTAGACCTCGGTGACCGAGTCCGTCTCGAGCCCTCCTCCGAGGAGGCGGTCGACCGAGGCGATCCCGGTCGCCAGCCGGTCGGGAACCATCGGCCGCCGAGAGCCCGCCTCGGCCTTAATCTCTCGGCCGCGCCCGGGTCAGGGAGCGCCGGTGAGGGGGTAGGGCCGTCCGAGCTCCGGAGGGTGGACCGAGGGTCCGGCGGCTTCGAGGGCCTCGGGGTGAATGGTGTGGATCGGGTAGACGGCCTTCGCGCCGGTCGCCCGGATGATCTCGACGAGCTCGGGGCCGGAGGCATGGCCGCTCGCGTGCATCTGGTGGAAGGTGAGCCCGAAATGCTTCAGCCAGTTGTGCATGACATGGTCGTCCACGTCGTCCTCGCTGAACGGTTCGCTCATGGAGTGGATGAACGGGCTGCCCTTCGGCGGCCGAAGGTCGATGAGCTCGGTGAAGTGGCTTAGCTCGAGCGAGAGGAGGTACTTCGCACCGTTCGCCCGGACCTCGGAGGAGGAGAGCGCAGCCTCGAGGTAGGGCCGCTCCCAGAGGAAGGACGTGAGCTTCTTTCGGGCGTAGACCTGGATCCCGGGGCTGGTGCCAGGTACCGGCAGCGTTCCGGCGGGGAACCGGGGCGCGACCTGGGAGAGCAGATGGGCCGTCCGCACGGAGACTACGAGGTCCCGGTCGGCCGCCTGCGCCGCGGCGTACAGCGTCGTGAGCCGGTCGATGTCGCGAGGGTAGGTGCACGCGAAGGCGAGCTGGTGCTCCTCTTCGAGGACCCGGTCGACGCTGCGGCGGACCCCCTCCTCGGAGAGGTTGCGTCGCCGGTCGGGCCCGGCGCGGGTCCCCTCGATCAGGAGGGCGTCCACGTCCTCCCGACCGACCGCCTCGAAGAAGGCGTGTGTGTCGGCCGCCCGGGGGCCATGGTGTCGGAAATCACCGGAGTAGGCCAGCGTGCCTCCGCTGGTGCGCACGATGAACCCGTAGGCGAACGGGATCGAGTGGTCGACCGGGTACGGGATCACCTCGATCTGGCCCACCCGGATCGGGGCCCGGTCGGCGAAGATCTTCCAGGGGTGCGTGCCGTACTTCATCCGAGTGGAGGTCTCGATCGCGCTCAGGAGAGCGCGCGTGCCCTCGCCGACGTGGACCGGGATCGTCGGATCGACCAGGTCGAGGTACCCCGCATGGTCGGCGTGCGCATGGCTCACGAAGATCGCATGCACCTGGGGTTCAGTATAGGCGAGATCCGAGTCGGCGAGCGCCTCCTTGGAGTAGAGGCCCGGGAGGCGGGGCAGGAGGTCGAACTCGAGGAGGTCCTTCGCCTTCGAGGTCGACCGGGGCTGGAGGTAATCGAGGTAGTATTCCTCGACCCGCGGGGAGAACGACGGGCCGAAGTCGAAGAGGACCCGGTCGGGGCCGTCCTCGATGAGGATCTTGTTGCCTCCGATCTCGCGGACCCCGCCCAGGAACCGGACGGTCGGTCCGCTCATGGGAAGCCGAGAGGCCCGCGGGATTAGAGGACTCGGGTGACGCCCGGGTCTAGCGGGCCTTGAGGACCTTCTTCACGTTGGGGTGTTCCTTCGTGAAGATCTTGCCCCCGCAGTTGTCGCAGCGGACGCCGAACAGGTTGGCATCGGACGGTAGGGCTTCCTGGCAGCGGATGCAGCGGAACATGCCGGATTCACCTAGAGCGGCGGCTTAAGCGTTGCCCGCCACCTCGTCCTTGGTCGACCGTTGGATCGGAGGGGGCGCCTCGAAGACGTAGGCGTTGGACGCGTAGCGGACCCCGCAGCGGCGGCATTCGAAGACTCCGCTCGCGACCCGGTGGAGGGTCACGGTGGAGCACCGCGGGCACGCCGCATTCGGGCCCCGGCTCCGGTCGAGCTCGAGGACGCGGCGGCGGATCCGGATCCCGTACCGGGGGCCCATCCAGCCCGTTGAGCCGACCTTCTTCGTCCGCTTGCTCATGCCGTCCCTCCGCGCGCGGCGATCCGCAGTCGGTCCCCGTGGACCAGGGCTCGGCGCACGACCTCCCGCACATCGTCGGGGGAGAACGCGCCTACCAGACCCTTCTGCATGGCAACGACCCGGCCCGTTTCGTCGGTCGCGATCGTGATCCGGCCCTGGGCCGCTTGCTCCTCGTCGAACGTCGGGTCGACCACGAGTGCGTCCCCGAGTCGCACGAACGTGCACTCGACCGGGACATGCTGGAGGTCGAGCGGGTAGTCGCTCTCGGCGATGCCAAACCGCTTGGCGGGGACGGTCGCGTGGGCGAGGGCGGAGACGCCCGCGAGCATCGCCGTGTCAATGAGGTTGCCCGAGTGATCGAGGACGTGGAGGTCGACGTAGCAGACCCACGTTTTCTCGCCCGGGGTCACGCAGAGCCTCGTGAGGTCGATCGCCTCGGCCGCGCGAATGGCTCGGTCGACGACCCTCGAGACCTCGATCGCCCCCGGTTGGGGGGGGCCGGGCTCGAAGACGGGCGAGGAGAGCGGGATCAGCTCGGCGTTCGTGGTCAGGACGCCGGCGTTGGGGGTATCGGGAAACGGCTTGCCCGGCTCGAGCTTGATGCCCGCGAGGACGGCGGTGTCGCCGATCCGGACGAGGGCGGAGCCGTCCGCGGTCGTGACGAAGCCCGGTTCGACCTGGACGCGGCGGTACTCGTCGGGGCCACGGCCGTCGAGCCGCTTTCCCTCGCCGGCGAGGTCGAGGATGTGGGCCGTCCGGATCTCGGCCGTCACTTCGGCCGTCATGCGGCCCCCGTGGCCACCGGGTCGACCGTGTACCGGTCCCGGAGCGCTTGCTTCATCTTCTCGTAGATCGCCTTGCAACCGACCACACCGAGGTCGAGCGCCTTGGAGAGCTCGTCTGGAGTCATGTGGCCCTCCATCTGGAGGAGCACGAGCCGACCGGATTGCGGGACGAGGGCCATCGGGAGGTCCGCCTCGCCGAAGTTGTCTTCTTCCTTCTTGAGGTCGAGCGCGATCTGGCCGGCGATCTTGCCGACGGCCACCGACGGCACGAGGTCAACCATCGGGATGCCGGCGTCCGCGAGGGCGACCGAGGCGGCGACCACACCGGCGCACCGGGTCCCGGCGTTCGCCTGCAGCACCTCGATGTAGACATCGATGCTCGTCCTCGGGAACTCCTCCGCGAAGACGACCGATTCGAACGCCTCGGCAATCACCTTCGAGATCTCCTGCGAGCGGCGGTCGAGTCCGGGGCGCTTGCGCTCGTCGACGGAGAACGCGGCCATGTTGTACTTGCACTGGATGACGGCCTTGTTGTTCTGCTGAAGATGGCGCGGGTGGACCTCGCGCGGCCCGTAGACCGCGGCCATCACCTTGTTCGCGCCCCATTCGACGAAGGCCGAGCCGTCCGCCTGATGGAGCGGGCCGGCCTGGATTCTCAGAGGTCTCAGTTCGTCCAACCGTCGCCCATCGATCCGTAGCCCTTCGGGGCTCAGGAGGACGGGGACGTCCTTTGCTCCTACGCTTCCCATGCTCTTGTTGCTCCTTGGAAGATCAGTACTCGTCGGGTCCCGGACCCACGCTCTCCGGGTCGATCCGTTCGTCCGCCGGTCCCACCGGGGGGACATGCTGGGGCGGCGCATCTCGATGCGCGCTCTCGCGTGCGGCGGTCTCGGGGCCGCGGTCGTTGGAAGAGGAGGTGGAGACGAGGTAGCTCTCGACGCGCTCGGTCAGGCCCCGACGCTGGGCTTGATCCTCGATGAGGCGGAGCGCCTCGCTCGCACGGAGGATCGCGTCCGGCGTCCCATTGATCCAGACCCGCCCATTCTGGCCCACCGCGACCTGGGCCCCGGTGTGCCGCGTGATCGTCTCGATCATCGAACCTCCCCGACCGACGACGCGGGGGATCCGGGCGGGGGAGACCGTGACGATCGTGCCCCCCTCCAGCTTCCCGAGGCCGTCGCCGAGCATCGTGACGCCGATCCGCCCCGTGGGGTCGAGGTTCTCGACGCGAACGATGACCGAATCCCGCACGCGAAGGAACTTCTCGGTCTCTCCGATCTCGACGTTCCACGGGGTGCCCGTCATGTGGAGCGGGGCCCACCGGGGGGCGCCGATGTCCAGCAGCCAGAACGTCCCCTGGCAGTCGGTCACCGTGCCGATGACGACGTCGTTGGGCTTGGGGATGTACCCGCCGGAGAGGGGGAGCACCTGGAGAAAGGGCGGCTTGGTGGTCAAGAGACCGAGTACGCTGGCGTAGACCTTGCCACCCACGCGGTAGGTCCCTGGGCCGGGCTTGAGGCCCTGGCTCGGGAGCTCCTGACCGGGGAGAACTAGTATTCGATCCCCAGAGGGATGCGAGGACGAATCCTCGCGGCCACGCCGACGGTGGCCCGATCGCTGAGCTTGGGACATTGGTTGTGCTGCACCGGAGCGCGCCGACGGGGGGACGCTATTTAACTAAGGCGGTCTCGGCGGCGCCTTTCGTGCGCGCGTTGAGCATCTCGTAGAGTTCGGTCTGCACGCCCGCGGGAATCTCGACCATGCCCGACCACGTGCCGTCCGCGAGCCACTGTTCCTCGAGGATCTTCCCGATCCCCTTGAGTTCGCCGATGACCCGAGGATAGTGCTGGGCCGGCAGCCGGATGCGGACCTTCACGACATCGAGCCGGATCGGGAGGATGGGCCGCAGCTTCTGCAGGACCTCCTGGACCTGGACGTCGACCGGCCGGAAGGGGTCGACGTGGTACTTCACCTCGGTCATCGCCGCGTCGATCCGCGCCGCCGGGTGCGGCGCGCCGGTCTGGGGGTTCATCGCGTTGCGGGCGATCGTCTGGACGATCTGTTGGTGCTTCAACGCTTGGAGCTGGTGGCGCTGCTCGGTCGTGACCTGGACCTCGCCCTTGAGCACGATCTGTTTCGCGATCGTAGCGAGGTCTCGTGTGTGGAACGTCTTCTCCAGGTGCTCGTCCGAGACCTGGTCGCCCTTCTTGGCGTCCTTGAACACCTGGTCGAGCGCGAGCTTGTCGGAAAGGTCGACGTCCTTCCCGTCCTTGATCGCCTGGGCCGCTTCCGGGTCGACGAGGACCTCGAACCGGGACCCGTCGATCTCCAGCCGGGCGATGACCGCGGTGTCGACCGTGACGCCCCGACCCGAGGAGGGACCCCGGCCCTTCGCGGACTTCGGGGGGGGATGGTGGGTTCTCGGGATGCCGCCGCTCACGGCCGGTTCGCCCGACTCGCTCCGGAGGGAGCGGGCAGTCGGGCCACAAACTTCTGGATCTCGTCGCTCGGCAGGCGCGTCATGCCCTTGCCCTGGTCCATGGTCACGACCTCCACTTGGATGAGACTTCCTCCCTCGTCCAATCCGGCCCGAAGGCCCTCGAGCGCGAGGAGGATCGCCGAGTCCCGGTCCAAGCCGGGCCGATACTTCTGTTCGAAGAGCTCCATTACCGGGCCCTTGTTGCCCCCGGTGCTGGAGGCCTTGAAGCTCGTGAGGGATCCGGAGGGTTCCGTCTCGAACAGCCGGATGCCAGAGTCGTCATACCCTCCGACCAGGAGTGCCGTCCCAAAGGGGCGGACGCCGCCGAACTGGGTGTACTGCTGTTTGTAATCGCAGATCTTCCGTACGAGGAGCTCGACGGACATCGGCTCCGAATACGTGATCCGATTGATCTGGGCGGAGAGGCGGGCGTAGTCGACCAGCACCCGGGCATCGGCGACCAGCCCGGCGGTGGCGCACGCGATATTCTCGTCGATCTGGTGGATCTTCTCAAGGCTCGCGGCCTCGGCGAGCTTAGGGTTCGGGATCCGGCGGTCGGCGATCAGCACGACTCCGCCGGAGTAGACCACACCCGCGGTCGTGGCACCGCGGCGCACAGCTTCCCGGGCGTATTCGACCTGGAACAACCGGCCGTCGGGGGAAAAGACCGTGATCGCCCGGTCGTAGGCCATCTGGCCGGGTTGCATCTCCATGGAGCGACTCCGGTCCGGCCACCCGGGACCCCTTTATAAGAGGCACCGGGGCGGTTACGCCCTCGTCAGCCGATTACGACCCGTCGCCGGGGAGTGGAGGCCGCCGACGACCCGCCCGACAAGCGTATCTGCCGTCTCGAGCCGGACGAGTGGATGCCGGGTGCGAGCGAGCCGGGCCGAGCGAATCGCCTGGCCAATCGGAGCTCGGTGTACCTCCGCAGCGCGGCGGAGCAACCGATCGACTGGCATCCGTGGGGACCGGAACCGTTCGAGCTCGCCCAGCGGACCAACCGCCCGATCCTGCTCGACATCGGGGCGTCCTGGTGCCATTGGTGTCATGTCATGGACGAGGGAACGTATGTCGACGCCGAGGTGGGGCGCCTTCTGGCCCAGGATTTCGTCGCCGTAAAAGTCGACCGGGACGAGAACCCCGAGGTCGACCGCCGCTATCAGCGTCAGGTCGGCGCGCTCACCGGTGAGGGAGGATGGCCCCTGACGGCCTTCCTCACCCCCGCCGGCGAGGTGTTCCTCGGGGGCACGTACTTCCCGCCGATGGATGGCCACGGTCGGCCCGGCTTCCGGCGCGTCCTGAAGGAGGTCGCCCGGCTGTGGCACGAGGAACCGGAGAAGATCCAAGAGAACTCACGCGCAGTACAGGGAGCCCTCGAACGGATGCGGAACGCCCGGGCGCCCGACGCACGGGCGCTCGACGCCTTCCAAGGCCAAGTCCTCTCCGAAGCCCATTCCGGATACGACCCGGTGAACGGGGGCTTCGGGATGGCACCAAAGTTCCCGCACCCCACCGCGGTCTCCCTCTTCCTCTGGGACGGTCGCCAGAACCACCGCGCGCTCAGCGACGAGCGGGCGGCCGAAACGCTGCGCCGCATGGCGGATGGGGGACTCTACGACCAGGTCGGGGGCGGGTTCCACCGGTACTCCGTCGACGAGGGCTGGCACGTCCCCCACTTCGAGAAGATGGGAGTCGACAACGCGGCGTTGCTGTCGGCGTACGTCGATGGGGTCCGGCGCTTCGGAGATCCGCGCTTCGAAGAGGTCGTCCGAGGAACGGTCGCCTGGGTACGAGAGGTGCTCGAGGATCCGGCGGGAGGGTTCGGGTCGAGCCAGGACGCCGACAACGCCCCCGGCGACGACGGAGGATACTTCACGTGGAGCCGGGCCGAGCTCAAGGCGGCGCTCGACCCCGACGAGGCCCGCTTCGCCGCCCGCTTCTTCGGAGTCGGCACGGACGGGCGGATGCCCCACGACCCCGAAAGGAACGTCCTCTTCCGGATGCTGTCCCTGGAAGAGGCGGCGCAGGGGCTCTCCTTCCCGGGAGGCCCGGCCGCCCTCCTCGACCGGGTCCTCGGAAAGCTACGCGCGACGCGGGCAGGTCGGGCCGCTCCCGCCGTCGACCGGGCCCTCTACGCGGACATCAATGGGCGCTTCATCGCCGCGTTCGCGCAGGCGGGAACCGTCCTAGGAGAGGCGGTCGTGATCGCCGACGCCCGACGGGCGGCCGACCGGTTCCTATCGCGTGCCTACGACCCGGACCGAGGCGTGGCCCACCGGCTCGATCCGGAGGGGGGGCGGGGATGGGGACTCCTCGAAGATCAGGTCGCGTTCGCCGGCGGGCTGATCGAACTGGGCGGGGCACTCGCCGAGCCCCGGTACGTCGAAGCGGCGTCGACGCTCCTCGGGCTGGTCGACCGGGAATTCCGCGGCGAGGACGGGCTCCTCCGGGACCTCTCGCCCCGGCTCTACGACGGTCCGTCTCTCGGCGCGTTGAAGGAACCGAGCTACCCGCTCGAGGACAGCCCGCATCTCGCCGCCAATTCCGCGGCCGCGATCGCCTTCGTTCGCCTCGCGAGCTTGACGCACGACGACCGCTGGCGCGCGAAGGCCGTGGCGCTCCTCCCTCCCATCGCCCAGCGCATCGGCCACGCCGGCCTCTTCGCGGCCGGTGCGGCTCTCGCGTGTGGGCTCGCGACGGGGGAGCCGGCGACCGTCATCGTGGAGGGCTCGGGGACGGAAGCCCGTGGGCTCGCCCGGACCGCCCGACGGACGTGGCACCCGAACGCCTGGGTCTTCGAGGGCCACCCGCCCCCGCCCTTCGCCCTTCCGGTCGCGGCCCCCGCCCCGGGCCGTGGGGAGGCCCCACGGGCGCTGGTCTGTTTCGGGACTTCGTGCGCCCCGCCCGTCACCGACTCCGCGGCGCTGCGGAGACTGCTCGAGGTCGGGCCGTCGGCCGGGGCAGCGTGAGAACGCCAAGGTCCGTCCCGTCGAGCAAGTAGGCCCGGGCCGTGCCGCGGGAGAGGAACCTCCCGTACAGGAACGACCGCCCTCGGGCCGGACGCTCACGGTTGAGCGCCTCCGTGCCGGCGATCGGGTTGAACGCGGGGAGGACGATCAGCTCGCGCGCCCGCACGATGGCATGACGCCGCCGTCGGCGCGAGGGGATCCGGAGCGGCGGGAATTCCACCCGGACCCAGCAGCGTCGCTTTCCGAGAGGGTCGTCCGGGCTGGGCGCGAGACGGAAGCCGGGATGGAGGTGGCCGACGACCAGTCGCGGGGCCCGGAGGACCCGGTTCGATGGCCAGCAGTGCCCATGGAATATTCCGACCTCGTCCCGGACAACGCCGGCGGCCGGATGGACGGCCACTTCTCGGGGCAGGTGGCGAGTGAGACCGACGTCGTGATTCCCGAGCACGACCTCCACTCGCAGCCCACCTCCGAGCAAGGTGGAGAAGAAATCGAAGATCACTGAGCGGAGCGCCGGCGGGGTACCGACGATAGGGTGCTTCACGTCGCCCGCGATGACTACGCGACCCGCCCGCGCGGCACGTGCGAGGTGCAGCACTCGCTCCGCGAGCACCGGGCCCGAGGCCTCGGGAGGTCCGGCGGGGCGGTCATGGCTCGCGCCGAGCCCCAGGTGAAGGTCGGCGAGCAGCAGGCTCACCATCTCGTCCGACCCGGGGTCGAGCCGGAGGACCGGAGCTCCCGGGACCGGAGCGATCCCCGGTACCATGGCCCCGGGACACGGATCCGCCGCATGACCATTCCGACTCCCCACGCGACACCCCCTCTCGAGAGGACCGACCATAGGTATTTATGTAGAAGTTGTAATCGTAGTTCGAGGGGTCAGAGATGCCGCGGACCCGCGAACGCTGGATCGAGCAGATCCGGGACCTTCTCGGCCGGTCGGGGTTCTACGTCGCGGATTCGCACGGGGTACGCCCGTCTAGCTTCGACCTGGCAGCCCGTCGCGATGCCACTCTCCTCCTCATCAAGGTCCTGAAGAACATCGACGCGCTCGGGTCCGAGGAAGCCATCCGGTTGCTCGAGCTCGGGCATCTCTTTCCAGCGACGGTCCTGATCATCGGCCAGGCCTCGGGGGCGGCCGAGCTCGACCCAGGGGTGGTCTACACCCGATACGGGGTCCCGATCGTCAACGAGGAGACCCTCCGCGAGTACCTGGAGGAGGGCGTTCCGCCCTTCCTCTACGCGAGTCCGGGGGGAACGTTCGCGCGGATCTCGGGCGAGCGGCTCCGCGACCTCCGGCTGGGGCGCGGGTTGTCGCTGGGCACCCTGGCTACCGTGGCCGGTGTGTCACGTCGCGCGATCCAGCTGTACGAGGATGGCGCCGGGGCCGAGATTGACGTCATCGAGCGGATCGAGACGTTCCTCGGCGAACCGATCGTCTCCCCGATCGAGATCTTCGGCGGGACCGCGCCGAGGCCCGCATCCGCGCAGACACCCGACGGCGCTACCGGCACCCCCGCTCGGTCGAACGAGGCGGGAGGTAGCGCATCGGCCATCCGAACCCGGGTCCGGACGGGGGACGCCCTGCGGGACGGGGTCCTCGATCAACTGGACGGCCTCGGGTTTGAGGTGACGGTAACGGTCCGCGCTCCGTTCGATGCGTTCTCCCGATCCCCCCAGATCCTTCTCACCGGGGTCGGCAGCCTCCGGACCGCGTTCCACCGGGCCGAGATCCTCTACGAGCTCTCTCGTGTCGCCGAGGGGCACGCCATGTTCGTCGTGGCGGAGAACGTTCACCGTCCCACGATCGACGGTCTGCCGATCCTCAACGTGCGCGAGCTACGCCGACACCGCGACCGGGACGACCTCTTCGACGACCTGTCGGAGCGCGAAGGTCCGTGATCACCGCCCGCCTTTCCGACGTCGGGGACATCCTGCTGATCGCCCCGGTGCGGGGCTTGGCGAGCGAGGCGCCCACGGCGGTCCGATCGGTCCAGGGGCATGCCCCCTCGGCGGTCGGATTCGGGACCTCCCCCGAGGAGCTCCGGGGATTGATCGAGTACTTCGTACGCTCCCCCGCGGAACCGGTCGTCCCCCTCACGACGGCCGAGCGCAGCGAGGTCCGGGGCCTCGTCCGGTTCGGGGAGGTCTCCGTGCCCAACCCCTCCTTCCTCGAGGTCGCCCGATGGGCGACCGCCGGCGGGATCCGGGTGGAGGGCCTCGACCCCAGCGAGGACGAGATCGCCACGCTCTTCGCAGAGAACATCGGGTACCTCGAACTCGTGCGGCGCACGGTCCGGGAACGCAACGTCTCGCGCAACCCTCCGGCACCGGACAGCCCGGACGAGTTCGCTCTCCGGTGGGATCACCACATCGCACGGGGCCGGGGCTCGCGGCGGTTCGCCGCGGCCCGCGACCTGCATCTGGTCCAGTCGACCCGACGCCTCGCCGCGACCCACTCCCGCGTCGTGGTGGTCGTGGACCGGGAGCGGTTCGACGGCGTGCGGGAACTGTTCGCGGCTCCGGCGTCCTAGGCCCCGGACCTCAGTCCTCGTCCTTGTGGGCGAGGATCTTCTCCAGCGTCGCCCGGCCGTCGCGCCGGAACGTCTCGATCGGGCCCTCGTTGATCAGCATCCCGTCCGCGAGGGCGAAAGCGTTCCCGATCCCCCACTTGAGTTCCCTCCGGTCGCGGTCGAAGAAGTCTTGGAGGCTCCCGCCGTCGTCGTTCCGGCTGCGGGTCGTCATGCGGTCGTACCGGGTCTCGGGCGACGCGAAGATCCCGAGTACGAAAAGGTCGCCGAAGTTGTGGCGGAAGACCGTGACCTCGGTGTCGGACCGGCACCCGTCCACGAGCATCCGGGTCTCGGTGAGCTTCGGCAAGGCCCGTTGGGCCCAGATGCCACCGCCGTGCTTGTCGCGCTCCTCGGAGGCGACCCGCCCGACGTTGGGGTTGGTCAGCGGAAGGCCCCGGCGTCGCGTCTCGTCCCGGACGAGGTCGCCCATCTTGAGGGTCGCGAGCCCGATCGAGCGGGCGATCTCGAGGAGCTCGTCCTTGCCGGAGCCGGGCATCCCGACCGTGACGATGAGCTTCATGGCGGTCGCGGGGGCTCGTCGCTCGGGCTGGTCGGCGGAGTGGCGGTCGCGGTCAGGTGGGAGGAGACGTCGCTCTCGCTTACTGCCTGGAGCCGGTCGGCCCGCTGGCGGTAGGCGTTCGCCTCCTGCTCATGGAGCCGAGCGGCCTCCGTGTAGCGGTCGACCTTCACCTTCAGTTCGGCGGTCTTCTGCGTCTTCTGGGCCGCCCGCAGTTCCAGATGGCGCGACTTCTGCTGCTTGTCGACGACCTTCTGTTGCAGCTTTCGGATCCGGTAGTGAAGACTGGTGACATCGCTCGTCATGCCGATCGCGTACGGCTGACCCGGGGGAGCGGCGCGCTGCCGCTGGCTCGTGGAGGCCGCGATGTCGCGTTCGTGCTGCTTGATCTGCTGTTCGATTTCGGGAGTCTCGGCGAGGATCTTCTGCGCCTTTTCCCGGAGGAGCGTAGCCTGATGACGGAGCTTCTCGATCCTCGTGTTGATGCGGGCCACACGCTGCTGGGCGCGGGCGGAAGCTCGGTCGTAGCGCGCGGCATGTTCGCGCAGTTTCGTGATGTCCGCGTACTGCTGGCCGATCCAACGGGACCGTCGGGCGGCGAGGGGGGTGCCCGGACCCGGCGACTCGGGAGGGGTTCCGCCGGTTGCCATCGAGAGAAACACACCGGGCCGCGCGATATATCCGTTGTTGTGCCACGGAAAGCGGGCTCAGGCTACGCCCGGGACGGTCGCGGGGGTCGGAGACCCGGAAGGATCCGATTCCCGAGTTCCGCCCGCGCAACCCGTTCCTGGTCGCGGGAGTCGCGCTGGCGGAGGGTCACCGTGTCCTTCGAGGGGCCGTCGGCGAGCGTCTCGCCGTCGACGGTGATGCAGAACGGCGTCCCCGCCTCGTCCATCCGGGCGTAGCGTTTGCCGATCGAGCTCCCGTCGTCGTACTGGGCGGAGATCCCTTGGGTCGCGAGCTCGTCGGTGAGCGCGAGCGCGTAGGCGGCGTGCTCCTTTCCGATCAACGGGAAGACCCCGACTGCCACGGGGGCTAGATAGCTCGGGAGCTTCCAGACGTTCCGCTCGCCCTCGCGGGTCAAGTGAAGGTCGGCTAGGCCCCAGATATTGCGGTCGACGCCGAACGTCATTTCGAGGACGTGCGGCAGGAGGGGGTCGCGCCCGGTGGGGTGCACGGAGAGGTCCTTGCCGGACCCCAGGCTGTGGCGGGTGAGGTCGTAGTCGCCCCGGTAGTGGACCGCACCGAGTTCCTTGTAGCCGGCCAGGCTGTCCAGGCGGACCTCGACGTCGAACTGGAGGCGGTTGTAGAACGCCCGCTCCTTGTCCGACTTCTCGAACAGGCGGATCCGGTCGGCCGGGTAGCGGAGGACATCCCGGAAGAAGCGAACCGTGTGGACGAGGTGGTAGACATAGAACTCGGGAAGCCCCCCCGTACGGACGAGGTCGTCGGCCCGCACCATCTCGGGCGTCTCTTCGCCCAGTTCGCGACGGTCGACGCGCAGCATCGGCAACGACTCCTCCCGGACCCGGTCGAACGGAACGGGAAAGCCGGCGGGGTCGAAGAAGATCTGGAGCTCGGCTTGGGTGAACGCCCGCATCCGGAACAGCACCTGCCGCGGCGCGATCTCATTCCGGTAGGCTTTCCCGATCACCGCGATCCCGAGCGGAAGTGCGCGACGCCCTACGTCCCACATCCGGGCGAAGGAGAGGTAACTGCCCTGGGCGGTCTCGGGCCGAAGGTACGCCCGTTCCTTGCTGGTGACCCCCCAGTCCACCCCAAACATGAGGTTGAACGGGCGGGGGACGCTCAGCGCGAGCGATCCACAGGTCGGGCACTTCACGTGGGTGGACGAGACGATCTCGCCGATCTGCTCCGGTGAGAGGCCGTCGACCCCTTCGGGCCGGACCTTCTCGAGGATGGTCTCGGCGCGGAAGGCGGAGTGACACGACTCGCACGTGACCTCGGGGTCGGTGAAGTTCTCCAAGTGGCCCGAGGCACGGACGACCGCCTCGGGAAGGATCTCGGCGGGCTCGATGAGGTGGTAGTCGTGCGAGAGGCCCACGAACCAGGCCGCCCAGGCCTCCTCGACCCGCCGCTTGAGGGCGAACCCGAGCGGACCGTAGTCGTACAGCCCCTGGGTTCCGCCGTAGATCTCGGCCGAAGGCCAGAGCACGCCCCGCCGCCGGAGGAGCGCGAACAGCTCTTCGCTCTTCATCGGAACCGACCCACTACGGAGCCCGGCCCGGGCGGACAATAAGGTGTTCGGTGGTGCGCGTGACGACCTGGTACGCCGGGTCGTCCGCCGGCAGACGAAGCACGAGCGGGACCGCCGAGGAGCCGGCCGAGATCGACGCACCGTCCGGGGTCCCCAGCCACCGGTACGGCTCGACCAGAGCGCTCCGGGCCAGGAACTCGGCCGAGACGGGCCGGCCTCGGAGCCGGGTCGCGACGTACGCGAACTCGAGTTCCCTCCAGATCGAGGGGGCGTGGAACATCGCGTTGTCGGTCCCGAGCATCATCCGGATCCCCTCGCGCTCCATCCCCGCCAGGTCCGGCTGGCGACCAAACATGGCGTTCGAGCGGGGACAGACCACGACCGACACCTTCGCCGCCGCGACCGCACGGAGGTCGTCCGGGGTCGCTTCCGCGAGGTGGACGAGGAGGTCCGGTCGGGGTAGGAGGAACGAATCGGGGGGTTCGCGGACCGCTTCGCTCGCGTGCAGGCCGAACCACTTCCCCGCCCGATGGCACGCCCGAGCGACGACCTGGCGCGTCTCCGGAGACTCGTCCCGAGCGCTCGAGAGCCCGATCCCGTCGCCGGCCTCTAACACCGCAGCGAGCTCGTCCGGGTCAACCGGTCGGACGAGGGGTCGGCCGAGGATCCAGGTCCGGACGCCCGAGCCCCGGGCCGCGGCTCGCAAGACGTGTTCCCCGGGCGTGCCTTCCTCGCGGAAGTCGATGACCGCGACCGTTCCCTCCTTGCGCATCCGTCGAAGCGCGGCACGGATGGCCAACATCTTCTCCGCTCGCGAACGTTCGGCGAGAAGGCGGAACTTGTAGCCATCCGGGGAGGCCACCAGGGTCTCGACGGGTCCCGTCGGGGGTTCGCGCGTCGACACCGAATCCCCCAGGTGGGTGTGGGCATTCACGGGCGCCGGGACGACGATCCCTCGGACCCGTCGCTCATCGCCACGAGTACGGAGGGTGCCGGGCTGCCCTACCTCGACGACCCGACCGTCGCGGAGGCGCACCGAGGCCCGCCGGGAGCCGTCCCGGTCTAGGATCGCTCCTTCCACGAGCATGGGCCGAGCGTTGGAGCTTCCGGCCCGCTTAAGGCCGAGCCCGCGTCCCTCCCGAACGGCTATGCGCCCGGACGTCTCGTCCCGAGCTCCCCCGATGGACGACCCGTTGCGCAACCGACCGCGGGACCTTCTGATCGCCGGTCATGTGAACGTCGACGAGTTCCTGCGTGTGACCGACTTCCCCCTCGCGGACCGGACCGTGCCGGTGGTCGCCCGCCACTCGGAGCTCGGTGGTACGGCCACGAACCTCGCGCTTACGGCCGCCCGCTACGGGGTGGTCTGCGGCCTCGTAGCCCGACTCGGCACGGGATTCCCGGCGGCGTTCCGGGAGCGCCTGGAGGCGGGCCAGGTCGACCTGCGGGGCCTCGAGACCCTCCCGCACCGCACTACCCCGACGTGCTACATCGTGGAGGACCGGCGCGGGGGGCAACGGACCCTGATCGACCAGGGCGCGATGGCCGACGGCTCGCCGCACCGATTCCGGGTCGGACCGTGGCTCTCCGAGTATTCTTGGCTCCACCTGACGACCGGCCCTCCGGCCGCGCTCCTTTCGCTCCAGAGGGCGGCCCGCGTCGCCGGCCTCCATGTCGCCGCCGACCCCGGGCAGGAAACCCATTATCGATGGGATTCACTTCACCTCCGACGCTTGCTTCGAGACTCGGAGGTCCTTTGGGGGAATCGCTCCGAGATCGACCGGGCCGCATCCCTCCTCGAACTTCGCGGACCCGAAGCTCTGTTGCAGCTCGTGCCGCTCATCGTTCGAACGGAAGGAGCCGAAGGGGCGACGGCGTTCTCCCGAGCGGGGTCGGTCCACGTTCGCGCCACCCGGCCCCGCAAGGTGAGGACCTCCGTCGGCGCGGGGGACTCCTTCCGCGGAGGGTTCTACGCGGCGTGGTTTGCGGGCCAGCGACTGAAGGAGTGCCTGACCGCGGGAGAGCGGGCCGCCACCCGGTGGCTGGAGGGGGCGCGCTAGCCCGCATTCGACCATGGAGATGCACGCCTTCGGTCGCCTGATCCCGATGGAGGTGGCCCGTCGACGTCTCCTCGCCGCCGTCCGTCCCCTCGACCGGATCGAGCGGGTCCGGGTCGAGGACGCGTTCGGTCGGGGCCTCGCCCGGACCGTGAGGTCCCCCCGTCCCGTCCCGGCCTTCTACCGCGCTACGTGGGATGGGTACGCGCTGCGCAGCGCCGATACCCGGGGGGCTCGTCCCTCCCATCCCATAACGATGCGCGTGGTTGGAGAAGTGTTTGCGGAGCAGTCGTTCGCTCGAACGCTCCAGTCCGGCGAGACCGCGGCCATCGCCACCGGCGGAACCCTTCCCCGAGGAGCGGACACGGTCGTCATCTTCGAGGAGGTCCAGGGCCGCGGTCGTTCGGTCCGGATATCCCGCTCGGTCGGACCCGGCGAGAGGCTGGCCGCCCCGGGCGACGATTTTCAGCAGGGGATGGTCCTCGTTCGGCGCGGGGAAGAGCTCACTCCATCGGCTCTTGCGATGGTCGCAGCGTGCGGCCTCGCCACCGTGCCGGTGGTCGCGCGACCGGTGGTAGCTATCGTTCCGAACGGTAACGAACTGCTCCCCCCCGGGGGGCCTACCCGCGCAGGGCGTATCTACGAGAGCAACAACGCGAGCCTGGCCGCGATCGTAAGGGCGGCGGGAGGTATTCCTCGAACTTTTCGCCCCGTCCCGGACGACCCTCAGCGGATCGAGTCGACCCTGCGCCGAGCCCTTCGCACCGCCGACCTCGTGCTCGCCACCGGGGGGAGTTCCGTGGGGGAACGGGACCTCCTTCCCCGCATCTTCCCCCGGATGGGGCGTCTCCTGTTCCACGGGATCGCAGTTCGTCCCGGCAAGCCCACGCTCGCGGTTCGAGTGGGTGATCAGGTGATCGTCGGGATGCCCGGTCATCCCTCCTCCTGCCTCACGAATGCCTACTGGCTACTCCTGCCACTCCTCCGTCGCCTCGCGGGGAAGGAGGGACCCGGATGGTCCGACTCCGACGCTCGCCTCGAGAGCGGGCAACTATCGGCGACCCGCGGCCTGGCCACCGTGGTCCCTCTCGCGGTGCGGAACGGGGGGGTCTACTCCAGGTACCATGGGTCCTCCTCGATCTCCAGCCTCTCCGGGTCGGTGGGGTTCACCGTGCTCCCGCCGGGCCGGAAGACCCTGCGCGAAGGAGCTCGGGTGCCGGTCCATTGGCTCGTCCCACCTCTCGGGCCGGGCGCGGGTCCGCCCGCGCTCGGGAACGGTTAAACCCGCGGGACCGGTACCCGGCCGTGGTCCGTCGGAACCTTCGAGTCGCGTTGCTGGCGATCGAGGGAACGAACTGCGACGACGAGCTTCGTGTCGCCCTCGCCGCGCTCGGAGCGCAGGCCGAGGTGGTCCAGCTCAAGCAGTTCGAAGGGCGCGATGTCGCCGCCTCCAAGCGGCGACGCCTTAGGGATTATTCCGCGCTCTTCGTGCCCGGCGGCTTCTCCGCGGGGGACTACGTTCGGGCGGGAGCGATCTTCGCCGCGCGGATCCGCGCCTCGATCGGTCCCGACCTCGAGGAGTTCGTGCGGTCGGGCCGCGTCGTGGCCGGCATCTGCAACGGGTTCCAGGTCTTGACCGAACTCGGGCTCCTACCGGGGCACCGGGGCGGTCGCCTCGGCCCGCCCGATGCGGTGCTGATGACCAACGATTCGGGTCGTTTCGAGTGCCGCCCGACGTTCGTTGCTTGGGCGGGAGGCATATTTCCGGCCCTTCAGCGGATTCCAGTGGGGACCCGGTTCCTGTTCCCCTCGGCTCACGCGGAAGGAAAGCTCGTGCTCGGTGGTGACTCGGCCCTCCGGCTCCGGGAGCTCGAGAGGGCGGGCCAGATCCTCTTCCGATGGGTGGCTCCGGACGGGGGCCCCGCCACGTATCCCTGGAACCCCAACGGGTCGGAGGGGGATGTCGGCGGTCTGACGAACCCGGAGGGCAACGTCTTCGGACTGATGCCGCATCCGGAACGGTCGTTCTTCCGGGCCCAGGCCCCCGATTTCACCCGGACCGGCGGGCCGGTCGGGATCGGCGACGGACACCGGTTCCTAGATGCGGTGCTCTCGTTCGCGGAACATCCGACGTAGACGCTCGACCCGCGCGCCAGCGAAGCCGGTAGACCTCGAGGCGCTCGCCTTCGAGGTCCCGACGAGCGACCCGGAGCACGGACCCACCGAGTTCCCTCCAGGAGTCCCAGATCTGCCGCAGCCGCTCGCCGGATTGGAGGGTGGACGTGACGACGAACGCGCTCCCGGTGGGAAGGAGGTGCTCCCGGAGCTCCGCTACCCACCGGGCGGTGGTGGCGCAGCCGTCCGGTCCGCCGTCCAAGGCCAGGTTGTGCCACCGGTCGGGGTCCCGCTCCTCGGGCCGGGTCGGGAGATAGGGCGGGTTGGCGACGACCCGGTCGAATCGGGCGAGGCCCCGTGCCAGGTCGGTACGGACGACCTCCAGGTCGAGGCGGTTCGCCCGGGCGATGGCGGCGAGCCGGCGCAAGGCGTGGGGATTGCGGTCCGTCGCGACCACGCGGGCCCCCCGCCGGGCGGCGGTCAGGGCGACGAGTCCGGCGCCGGTTCCCACCTCGAGGAAGGACGTGCCGGAAGCGACCCTGGCGAACGGGAGAAGGAGGAACGTGTCCTCGCGTGAAGGATACACCGAAGCCGGCTCGCCGGGCCGCCCTCGAACCACCCGAGTTACGACATCGTCCCGACTGTCATGGCGTGACCCGCTCGGCATGGCTTCTTATTCGCGCCACGCCTAGACGCGGCGTCCTTAGGAGTTCTACCCAATGCCTCGTCGCCTCTCGGCACCGGTGAAGATCGGCATCACCGGTCTCCCCGGTTCCGGAAAGACGCAGACCCTCCTTCGCATCATCCAGCTCCTTGAGGAGGAGGGACTCAAGGTCGGCGGCATGGTGACCGAGCCGATCGTCGTGAAGCAGCGCCGGGTCGGCTTCCAGATCACGAATTGGATCACGAAGGAGCACGAGGTCTTCGCGCACGAGAACCTCAAGTCCCGGATCCGGTCCGGGCGCTTCGGCGTGAATCTGCTCGCCCTCGAAGGACTCGGGACCGCCGCGCTCGCCCAAGGCCGCGAGGAGTCCGATGTCGTTGTGATCGACGAGGTCGGCAAGATGGAGGTCGAAAGCGAGGTCTTCACGAAGAGCGTGATGGACACCCTGGACGCCAAGAAGTCGATCATCATGACCCTCCACAAGAAGTCCCGGAACCCGCTGCTCCAGGACATCCGAAGGAGGGACGAACTACGGCTCCTCGAAGTGACCCCGGTGAACAAGAACCTCCTCGCGTTCAAGATCGTCCACCTGATCACGGGCCAAGCCCACTAGTCCGCGCCCGCGAAGGAGCCGTCGAGCTCCTCCTCCCCCCGACCCGCCCGGGTCCCGGCCCGCGACCTAAGTCCTCGGTCTTCTACAATCCGGACATGGTCCTCGACCGTGACCTCGGGGTCGCGTTCGTGAGCACCCACTTCGGTCGCATCTCGGGTCACGGGTGGGACATGCTGTCAGCTACCGGGGCCCGCGGACTGCGGCTCCTGGTCGAATCGGGTGCCTTCTCCTCGTTCCTGTTCACGGAGGCCCATCCGGTCGCGGCCGAGGTCCTGCGCCAGAACGCCGAAAAGGTCCCGGGCGCGACCGTCCGGTGGGCCGACGCTCGGACCCTGCCGGCGGAGGCGCCGTTCGATTACGTGGACCTCGACCCGTACGGCTCGCCCCTCCCGTTCGTCCCGATCGCGATCCGGGCCCTCCGCCCGGGCGGCATCCTCGCCGCGACGGCGACGGACCTCATGGTGCTCGCCGGCGTGCAGCCGGGCGCGTGCGAACGCCTCTACGGAAGTCACCCTGTGCGGGGACGTCTCGGTCCCGAGGGCGGGCTCCGTATCCTGCTGGCGTATCTCGCGCGGACGGCCCGCACGGAAGGCCGCACCGTCCGGCCCCTCCTCGCGTATGTCCGGGGGCACCACCTTCGGGTCTACCTCGAGGTGCCTCTGCTCACGGGCGTCTCTCCGCCGGATCCGGTCGGGCTCGTGGAACCGGAGACCTGGACAGGTCCGTTCCTCGGGGAGCTTGGACCGTATGGCCCGATGTGGCTGGGTCCCCTGTTCGACCCGAAGCTCGCGACCCGACTCGCGACGCCCCCTACGGCGGCTCGCCCGCGGGAGACGGAGGAGTTCCTCTCCCGCATCCGCTCCGAGGCGGAGGTCGACCGCCCGTTCTACTTCGAAGCGAACGAGCTCGCCGGTGCCCTCGGCCTGCCCTTCCCACCCTCTCGCGAAGGGCTCTCGCGCGCGTTGACCGAAAAGGGATACCGGTTCTCGCGCACCCACATGCGACCCGAGGGATTCCGTACCGATGCCCCTAGGGCGGTCGTGGAAGCGACGACCGTGGAACTCTCGCGGGCGGCCGTCCGTCTCGGAGAGGGGTCCGGGCCGGAGTGAGGTCCCCCGCGCGACGCCGTCCGGGCGGTGTGCCGGGACGCGCCGGGGTCAGTCCCAGAAGGCCCGGGTCCGTGCGTACGCTCGCTCTGCGCGGAGGATCTCGGTGAAGAACGCATCGTCGCTCTGGTACAGCCGCGAGAGGAGCCGGCGAGCCGTGTCCGGCCCGATCCCCCGGGCCGCGAGGGCATAGAGCGCTCGGTCTCCGTAATGGGCGACGAGCTCGGCCGACGTGTAGCCCGTCCGCACGAGGGACTCGGTCTCCGGCGAAGGTGGTCGCTCGCCCCGAGAGGCCCGCTTCGTCGATCGCCTCCCCGCCGGTTTCCACTTTCTCTTCGCGTACGTCCGTAGGCGCTCGAGGTCCGCCTCCCGGCGGGGAGAAAGGACCGCGGAGAGCGAGCCCCCGCACAAGAGGCAGCGACTCCCCCCCTCCCTCTGATAGCGCCCCGGGGTCGTCTGACGGACGAACCCGCAGCGGAGACAGACGAGCGCGAGCGGTTCGTTGGCGAGCCGTTCCCGCACAGCCTTGAGGAGCGTGGGGGGGGGCGTCTCCGGAAGGACGCGCCAGCGCAGCCGCTCCAGCGGCCCGTCGGTCAACGTCGAGGGGGGAGTGGCCACCACCTCGAGCGCCCCCGTGCGAGCTCGCTCGAGGACCTCGCGGGCATGGACGACGTCGAACCGGTCGTGGAGGGTCTTCTCGAGCGCCTCCTCCCCCAGCGGGTTCGTTCGAGATTCTGCGAGCAGTGGCTCGAGCGTCCGCAGGTCGCGGGGGTCCGCGGAGGAGGGGATCACCCCGAGCTTCCGGGCGATCGAGAGGAAGACCCACCGGTAGTCGAGCCCGCTCGGGACCAGGCACTCGACGAGCGGAAGCAGGGTTTCGGGGTCGATCTGGAAGGCATCGATGAGGGTCGCCGAATCGACCGCGACCGGCAGCTCGAGGACGAACCAGGTCGGCTCGACCGCCGCCACGTCCGTCCGGGCGCCGAGCCGGGCGGTCAAGAGGCCGGCGACCGCGAGCGCGAGCGTGTCGTTCGTCCGAGTGCCGAAGCAGGAGCCGTAGACCACGACCCGACCCCGGGCGGTGACGGTCACGCGCCGGTCCGTCGGCAAGGTCCCGGCCCGGTCACCCTCCTCTCGGCGGTGGGCGAGCCGTGCGCGGTCCGTGGCGTCGATCGGGTAAACGTCGAGGCCCCCCTCGCGCCGCATCCGGCCGATCTCCTGGGCCACATCGAACGGAACGGGGAGGTCCTCACCGGCCCAGCGAGGTTCGGCTCCGATCTCGTGGACCGGTTCCACCAGGAGCTCCCCCTCCCGGAACTCGACGACCTTCCAGGTCTGCCCGTGCAGGAGGAAGATCTGGTCGGGCTGGGCCATGATCTGCGTGAGGACAAATCGCTCGTCCAACGTCCCGATGAGGCGGCGAGTCGCGATATCCCGCAGGCGGTAGGTCCGCTCGTCCGGTATGAGCGAGAGCGAAGCGTAGAAGCGGGCGAGCGTACCCCGACCGGGGGCCAGCCGTCCGTCGTCCAGGCGGCGCGCCAGACGCAAGGCGACGAGGTAGTCGAAGAGAGCGTCCCACTCGGCGTGGGTGAGGTCCGCGACCGCGGCCGCGTGGCCGAGCGTCCGGATGAGGTCGTTGGGCACGACCGCCCCGCCGGCCCGGAGCGAGGCGACCACTTGCTGGGCGGCGGCGAGGCGATTCCGCGTCCGCCACGCCGCGGGCTCGACGAGGCCCTCGTCCGCCCGTCGGGCGAGGACCGCGGCCTCTTCGAGGTCGTCGTCGTCCAGCGCCAGGACCGTCCCGTGGATCGTCCGGTCGAGCCGGTGGCCGGACCGCCCGACCCGTTGAACGAGACGCCCGACCTGGTGCGGGGATCCGAACTGGATCACATGGTCGACGCTGCCGATGTCGATCCCAAGCTCGAGGGAGGAGGTGGCGACCAGCGCCTTCAGCCGCCCCTCGCGGAACTCCCGCTCTGCTTCTTCACGGACCTCCCGGGAGAGCGACCCATGGTGGACCGCGATGGCGAGGTCGGGGGCCAGTCGCTTCAGCCGGGCCGCGAGCCCCTCCGCGGTCGGGCGGGTGTTGACAAAGATGAGCGTGGTCGTGTGGGCGCGGACCTCCTCCTCCACTGCCCGCAGCCCGAGGAGGAGAGGGGCGTCCGCCTTCAGTTCGGCTTGGAGCGCCGGGTCGAGAGGCGGGTACGAGTCCGCCGGACGCCGCGCCGAGAGTTCGAGGACGCGTCGCTGCTGGGCCGACTGGACCTCGACCGACCTCGGTTCGGGCGATAGGAAGCGGGCCACTTCGGTCGGGTTGCCGACCGTGGCGGAGAGGCCGATGCGCCGGACCTTTCGGCCCGTCAGCGCGTCCAGCCTCTCGAGCGTGAGGCCGAGCTGGGCGCCCCGGTCCGACCCCACCAACTCATGGATCTCGTCGACCACGACGGTCCGCACGTTCCGGAGTCCCTCTCGCAAGCGGACCCCGACGAGCAGGATCTGGAGCGTCTCCGGAGTGGTGAGCAGGAGGTCCGGGGGCTTTCGAGACTGGGCGACCCGAGCGGACGCGCTCGTGTCCCCGTGCCGGACGGCGGCAGTGAGGCCCACCTCCTCCACCAACGAGACCAGCCGGTGCTCGAGGTCGCGATTGAGCGCGCGCAGCGGAGTGACGTAGAGGAGCGAGATCGGCGGCGACGGGTCCGCGAGGCGCCGGGAGAGCAGCGGGAGGAGCGCAGCCTCGGTCTTCCCGGTCCCGGTCGGCGATAGCAGCAATGCGTCGGACTCCCCCCGGAGGAGAGGGAAGGCGAGCCGCTGGATCTCCGAGAGTTCGCGGATCCCGCGCCGTCCCACCGCTTCGGCCAGCCGCGGGTCGATCCCGTCGAACGCGGAGGGGACATCGGTCGCCATACGTCGGTGTCAGAGAACGTCGGTCCGGAGGAAAGGGGTGTCGGGCCGCCTACGGGTCGACGACCGGCTCCAGATCGAGCATGCGAAGTCCGAACGTCTCCCCGAGGGGTCGGCCGAAGGTCCGGCCTGGAAAGGTCTCGAGGACGACCTCGAGGAGGATGCCGACCGTCGCGCGCAGGAGGTGGCCCCCCACGAGCCGGTGCTCGGGACCGGCGACCGCGCCGTGCAGGTGAGCCGACGGGTTTCCGTCGACGGTGGCGATCGTCCCATGCAACGCGACGAGCTCGTGCGGGACCGTCAGCTCGTGCGGTCGGTACTGCGAGCCGTCCCAATAACCGAAGGTCGCCGTCCGGAACATCCCGATCCCGATCAGCACCGCTCCGGCCCGAACCCCCTCCTTCCGGGCAAACCCGGTCAGTGCCTCGAACAGGTCCTGTCCGTCGTCCAGCCGGAGGACCCATTCTGTGCCCTCGTGCACGCTCTGCATTGGGTCGGCCTCGGGTCCCGAAGCCGCCTCAACGGCAGATACGGTTTTCCGCCCCCCCCGATTGGCAATGAGCTCTCCATGTCCGGGTTCTCTCCTTCCTCGTCGGTCCTGCGCGACGAAGGGTTGGTCGTGCACCGCATCGCCGACGGCGGCCGAGCCTTGATCGCCCTCTCCGGCGGGGTCGATTCCGCGGTCGTCGCCGCGCTCGCGTTCGAGGCCCTCGGGAAGGACACCGTCGCGGTGACCCTTCGAGGCCCGGCGGTGGCCCAGGTGGAAGTGGACCGGGCCGAGCGGGTCGCTCGCGAGATCGGGATTCCGCACCAGCTGCTGACCGTCGACCCGCTCGAGCGGGCGGAGTACCGGGCGAACCCCACCAACCGCTGCTACTTCTGCCGCTCCGTTGAAGCCGGGCGTCTGCTCTCCTTCGGAAAGGAGTGGGGAGCGCACCAGTACCTCGACGGGATCCACACGGACGACTACAGCGACGATCGCCCCGGGTTGCGGGCGATGGACGAGGCCGGGTTCCGTCACCCGCTCGCCGAGGAAGGCTGGACCAAGGCGGATGTGCGGCACGCAGCGCGCTCCCACCACCTCGGGAACGCGGACCAGCCCTCGGACGCCTGCCTCGCATCCCGCGTGGCCTACGGGAACCCGATCGACCTCTCCTTGCTGGCTCGCATCGAAGCCGCCGAGTCGATCCTTCTCGAGCAGGGGTTCCGCCGGGTTCGCGTGCGGGTGCGGGGAGAGGACGCCCGCATCGAGGTCGACCCGAGCGAGGTCCCTCGACTCTCCACCGCTCCTCTCTCCTCGGAGATCCTCGCTTCCGTGCGGAGCCTCGGATTCGGGTCCGTCGTGATCGACCCGAAGGGCTACGGTCGCCGTCCCGCACCGGCGGGGGTCGCCCCGTGAGCCCCCCGAAGACGAGTGCGCCCGCCCCCGCCCATCTCCCCGGTCAATTCCAGCTCGAGACCGATATGGTCCCGCAGGGGGACCAGCCGCAGGCGATCGAGGGCATCGTGCGACGTATCGCGGACGGCGAGAAGTACGTCACCCTGCTGGGCGTCACCGGCAGCGGCAAGACGTTCACGATGGCCCACGCGGTCCAACGCCTGCAGCGGCCCACGCTGGTGGTCAGCCCGAACAAGACGCTCGCCGCCCAGCTCGTCAGCGAGTTCCGGGCCCTCTTCCCCAACAGTGCGGTCGAGTACTTCGTCAGCTACTTCGACTACTACCAGCCCGAAGCCTACCTCCCTCAGATCGACCTGTACATCGAGAAGGACTCGTCCGTCAACGAGGAGATCGACCGCCTCCGCCACCGGGCGACGCAGGCGTTGCTGACGCGACGGGACGTGATCGTCGTTGCCTCGGTCAGCTGCATCTACGGTCTCGGCTCGCCCGAGGACTACCGCTCGTCGGTCGTGGAGCTCCGGGTGGGCCAGACGGTCACCCGACAGGCGTTGCTCGAGCAGCTCGTCCACATGAAGTACCAACGCAACGACGTCGAGCTGAAGCGCGGCCGTTTCACGGTTCGCGGGGGGACGGTCGACGTCATGGGGGCGGGGGAGACCGTCCACCGCATTGTCCTGGATGGCCGGACCGTCTCGGCCATCGCCGAACTCGACCCGGTGACCCGGGAAGAACGTCGGGACCTGGACCAGCTTTCCGTCTTTCCGGCGACGCACTTCCTGACGGTCGACGATCGGATGCAGGAGATCCTCCCCCAGATCGAGAAGGAGCGGGACGTCCGCGTGAAGGAGTTGGTCCGGGCCGAGAAGATCGTGGAGGCCCAGCGCCTGAAAGGTCGGGTGGACTACGACCTCGAGATGCTGCGCGAGACCGGCTACTGCACGGGCGTCGAGAACTACGCACGCTACTTCGCCGGCCGAAAGCCGGGGGAGCCCCCGTACACGCTCCTCGACTTCTTCCCGGAGGACATGCTCGTCTTCCTGGACGAGTCCCACGTCACCGTCCCCCAACTGATGGGGATGCACAAGGGGGACCGCAGCCGCAAGGACAATCTGGTCGAATTCGGCTGGCGTTTGCCCTCCTGCCGGGACAACCGGCCGCTCACGTTCCCCGAGTTCCTCTCTCGGGTCCCGCAGGCCGTCTTCGTCTCCGCGACCCCCGGGCCCTTCGAACGGAAGGTCTCGAAGGGGGTCGTCGAACAGATCATCCGGCCGACCGGGCTCGTCGACCCTCCGATCGAGGTCCGGCCCCTCACGGGGCACATCGAGGACCTCGTGAAGGAACTGCGGGCCTGCGTCGAGGCCGGCGACCGCGCCCTCGTGACGACCCTCACGAAACGGACGAGCGAAGAGCTCTCGAACTACCTCGCCCGCCTCGGGCTGCGCGTCCGGTACCTCCACTCCGAGGTCGAGACCCTGAAGCGGGTCGAAGTGCTCCGCGACCTCCGGATCGGCGAGTTCGACATCCTCGTCGGGATCAACCTCCTCCGCGAGGGGCTCGACCTGCCCGAGGTCAGCTTCGTCGCGATCCTCGACGCGGACAAAGAGGGGTACCTCCGGAGCGAGACGTCGATCGTCCAAACCGCGGGACGGGCCAGCCGCAACGAGCGGGGACGGGTCGTGCTCTACGCGGACCGTGTCACGGGGTCGATGGCCCGCGCGATGGGTGAAATGACCCGCCGGCGAACCGTGCAGCTCGAATACAATCGAGAGCACGGGATCGTCCCCGAGTCGGTCCAGAAGGAGGTCCGTTCCCTCCTCGCGCCCAGTGAGGACGCCCCTTCGGGGTCGCTCTCCACGTCGGGACTCGGGAGGAAGTGGAAAGAACGCCTGCCGCTCCTGCTCGCGAACCTGGAAGAGGAGATGCGCCTCGCGGCGGAGCGCCTGGATTTCGAGGAGGCGGCCCGCATCCGGGACCGCATCCGCGAGGTGAAGCGGGACGCCACGGCCCCCAGTGCGACCCGACGGCCGGCGGCGCAGGCGTAAGCCGACCCGCCGCGGCTCCGTGGTCTCTTGTACCGGCAAGGGTCTGGCAGGCCCGTGGCTCCCGGCGCTCCCCCGAAGAGCCCGCGTCGAAGCGGCCTCGGCACCCTCCGACGAGCGGGCACCGTCAGCGACCTTCTGTTCCTGTACGAGTGCGAGACCCGGGAGGTGACGAACCTCCGGTCGGTCGCCGAGCGTCTCGGGTTGACCGTCCAGGCGGCCTCCCACACCTACCGCAGCCTCTCCCGTCGCGGCCTGGTCGAGCTGAGCGGCGGACGGTACCGTTCGACCGTGGGAGGGGTCGACTGGCTCCACTCGGCCCTCGGAAGCGTCCGCGATGACCTCGCCCACCGCCTGGACCGGCTGCACATCGTCCGGACTACTCGAGCCGTCGCGGCGGGACCCATCCAGAAGGGGGAAAAAGTAACCCTCGAGATTCGCGACGGCGTACTCACCGCGCGCACCGGCCCGGGTCACGGCTCGCGCGGTCGGGCGCATTCCGGCGCCGCGGCGGGGGAGCTGGTGGAAGTCGGTGAGCTCGAGGGGATCGTCCCGTTGCCCCACGGGCGGTTGAGGGTGCTCACCCTCCCGGTCGACCGTCTCCACGACCCGGCGCTGGTCGCCCAGACGCGGGCCGCCGTGGCCGCCGCTCCGGGCGGCCTTCTCCTCGCCTACGGGCTCGAGGCGGTTCATGTGCTCGGCCGAGCGAGTCCCTCCCGCCCGATGATCCGATTTGGCGTGGCCGCGGCGATCGTGGAGGCCACCCGATTGGGGGTCGACTGTGTGCTCGTCGTAGTCGACCGGGACCTTCCTCGCGTGTTCGAGCAGATCGAGGGTCCGGATGTTCCACCCGTTGAATTCCTACCCCTGCCCCGGAGGGCCGTCCGTCGCGTCGTTCGGCCCCCGCAGCCGCGCCGCCAGCGCGGCGACTAGGGCGTCGACGCTCTCGACGCGGACGCCGCCCCTTCGGGCGAGCTCCTCCCGCACCTCGGTCGCTCGCCCGTCCGCGAACTCGAGAGACGTCCCGTGGGGCGGGTCGATGAGGAAGATAGGGATGCGCGGGACGAACTCCCGTAGATCCTCCAGGTTCGCGAGGTTCGACGGCCCGACCGGGAACGGTGCGACCACGATCGCCCCGGCCGACGCGAGCAGCACCCGATTCCGGGCGCGGGCCTCCAAACCGAGAGGAGCGAACGGGATCTCGACCGCCACCGGGACGCCGAGTTCCTCGGCGGCCTCCGTGTCGGAGTCGAAGAGCGGCAATGCGCCGGCCGAGACATCGTACCCCTCCTCGACCAGCCGGCGAAGGTAGGGAATCCCGGTTCCGCCGCCGGCGACCACGTGAACCTTGGGGCGGCGGGGCAGGTGAACGGACGCCGGTTCAGGCCCGAGCGGGAGCTGGGGAATGAGGTAGGGGAGCCCGGTGGCGGCGTCTCGGCGCACTACGGCGACGATCCCCCAGACCCGGGCGAGGAGTTCGGGCGAAAGGATCGCCGGCGGAGCTCCCTCGGCTACCAGCTGCCCGTGGGAGAGCACGGCAACCCGGTCCGCGAACCGGGCCGCGAGGTTGAGGTCGTGGAGCGCGACGATGACGGCCCTCCCGTCCCGGCGGGCGATCTTCCGGATCCGGCCGAGGAGGTCCAGCTGATGCCCGACGTCGAGATGGGCGGTCGCCTCATCGAGGAGGAGGACCGGGGTCTCCTGGGCGAGTACCCTGGCGAGCCGGGCCCGTTGGCGCTCGCCGCCGCTCAGCTCGAGGATGCCGCGACGGGCGAACGTTGTCACGTCCGCGTCCGCCAGGGCGGCCATCACGGCCCGTTCGTCCGCCTCGCGTTCGGCGGCCAACGGGGGGACGTGGGCGAATCGACCGTACCGGACGTAGTCGAGGAGGGGAACGTTGTCGCCGGACGCCTCCTCTTGGGGCATCCAGGCGACCATGCGCGCCCGCTCTCGCAGGGAGAAGGAACGCAGAGGGCGACCCAGGATTCGGACCGACCCTCCCGCGAGAGGTTCGAGGCCGGCGATCGCCCGCAAAAGGGTGGATTTCCCGGAACCGTTCGGCCCCGCCAGGGCCAGTACCTCGCCTCGGGGCACGGAGAGGGTCACCGACCGCACGGCGACCTGGTCCCGGTACCGGACCGTGACCGCTTCGACGGTCAGCGGCGGAACCGTGCGCTCGGTCATCCGGCCGACCTCCCCCCGCCACGGAGACCGCCGCGGCGGTAGAGCAGGTAAAGGAAGAACGGTGCCCCGGCAAAGGCCGTCGGGATCCCTACCGGGATCACCACGGAAGGAACGACCGATTGCGCGAGGTCCCACGCGAGGACAAGGAAGGTCGCTCCGAAGAGTCCCGAGATCGGGAGGACGAGTCGATAGTCGGGTCCGACCATGCGTCGGACCACATGCGGCGAAACGAGACCGACAAAGCCGATCACGCCGGAGAAAGCGACGGCGACGGCCGTGAGGACCGTGGAGAGCACGATGATCCGTCGCGTGGTGCGTCGGGCGTCGACGCCGACGCTCTCAGCCACATCTCGACCGAGTTGGAGGACGTTGAGGGAACGCCCGTGGAGTGCGATCGCGGTGCCGGCGATGAGAAGGACACCGAACACGATACCGTCCCGGGTCCAGGTGGCATCGCTCAGGCCCCCGAGGAGCCAGAAGTTGACCTGCACGCCGCTCGACGGGTTGTAGAGGAGCAGGGCGTCCAGGAGGGCGGCGAATAGGAAATTCAGGGCGACCCCGGTCAGGAGCAGGGTCTCGATGGAACGGGCTCGGCCACCGGCCGCGAGGTAGACCACGGTGCCGGGCACCAGGGCTCCTAGGAAGGCGAGGACCGGCAAGAAGGTGGCCTGTTGGGCGGGGGCGAGATTGAAGGTGAAGAGGATCGACGCGCCGACCGCCGCTCCCGTCGAGAGCCCAAGGAGATAGGGGTCGACGAGCGGGTTACGGAACACGCCCTGGAGGGCACCGCCCGAGATACCCAGCGCCGCCCCGACCAGTACCGCGAGTAGGAGGGGAGGGAACCGCGCGCCCCACACGATCTCCGTCTGGACCGTGCATTCCAACCCGTGGATCGAGGGAGGGCAGGGAGCGGAGGGCAGAAGCCCTGCGGTGAGGTGGTATCCCACGATCCAGAGCACCGTAGACCACGGGATGATCTGAGTGCCGGTCAGCGGTCCGATGATCGTGGAGAGTACGACGAGCAGCGCCAGGCCGACGAGCAAGGCCGCCAGGACGAGCCACCGACGGGGCCGACGGAGGGTTGGGATGGGGGCCAGCGCATCTCGGGGAGGGGAGGTCACCGCCATGCCCAGAGGCCCAGCGGTTCAATCCGAAGGGACGGGAGAGAGGGTTGGATGGAGCCAGTGGAGGAACCAGGGGAGCTCGAGGAGCATCGTGGGGTCGGCCTCCGTTAGCACGGTGATGTCGATCGGGATTTTGGCTCCGTCCAGCTGAGCCCAGTAGGGCGCGCCCGGCCAGGCGGTCGGGGTCTCGTTCGCGACCAAGTAGGGGTCATTCCAACTGGTCCCATAGATCACAACGGTCGGTTGGTCGGCCAACACGACCGTGGCGTTGATCTCGGCGTACTCGAGCGGCACGCCGGCCGCAATACTCGAGCCCGCGGCCAAGTCGACGAGCGACTGCCCGAACGTTCCGGGACCGAAGGTGTAGTACCCGCCCCCATCGAAATAGTACGTCAGGAGGACCGAGGGGATCGGAGTCGCGTTTTCCTCGAGGAGGCCGTCGAACGCGGTTGCGTTGGCCAGGATCCCCTCGAGACTGGCGTCGAGCGTCGTCGCGGCCGGCCGGGCGCTCGGGAAGAGTTGGGCGACGAGGTTGACGTCACCCACGATCCCGTCCAGGGTCGACGGGGCCAGGATGACGACCGGCAGCCCATAGGTGTTGGTCAGGGTCGCGACGTCGGAAGCCGACGTGAGGGTGGACGCGAGGACCAACTGGGGAGCGAGGCTCGCGAGCTCCTGGGTGTTCAGAGTGGGGAAATCCGTCACGCACATCGAGCTCGACAGATTCCACGCCGCGGTCTGGTTGGGAGAATATTCGTTCAGGATCCCTCCGTACAGCGGCGGTGTGCATCCGATGCCCACAACGCGGTCGCGCAACCCGAGGCGGTACACGATGTCCATGACGCTCGGGGCGAGCACGACGATCCGGCTCGTGTCCGACGGGGCGGCGACCGTCCGTCCCACGTCGTCCACGACGGTAACGTTCCCGGGGGTCAGGGTCGTCCGAGACCCGTAGTACGCCGCCGTTGCGATCACGGCCACTCCGGCGGCCACGAGGATCGATACCACGACGATCGTGCTCGTGACCGTCCGCAGGCTCGCGGAGGGAGGATTCAATGACATTGTACTGGAGGCAAAGGCGGTTGAACATAAAGGTTCCGAGACCAGGGTAGTCCGGATGAGGGACTACCGCGTCCTTAGGAAAAGGATATCTTGTCGGTCCTCTGGGAAACCCCGGAGGGAGCATAGGCTAACTTGGCAGACCAGCGGGCTCCAGTCAGGGCGACCTGCGGGTCCCCTGAGATTAGGGTTTGCGGAGGGGCGCACCGCGCCCCCATGACGAGTGACTGGAGCGCGCGGAGAGACCCGCATATGGGGGTTCAAATCCCCCTGCTCCCATTTTCCCTCTCCGCGGGTCTGCCACCCCCCCCGCCGCCGGACCGATCCCCGTTTGAAAGGGGTAGCTGGTAGATTTCCCCGCCGTCCCTTTCCGATATTCAATCTTGGGACGCGGTTGACCCATGCTCTTGCGCCGTTGGCAAGTACTCCCCCGTGCGAAGCAGTACGATAGTCCGCTCTTGGACCTACCAAAGAGCACTGACTAAGAGGGCGAGAAAGACGACCGCCAGGTACGGGCTAGAGAATTTGAACAACGTCCACGCTCGTTCTGGTGTGGGCCGAATCCACAACCAGACGCTCATTGCAAGAAGTGGAATTCCTAGGGTCGCTGCGACCAGCACGTAACCCGGGCCGGCGACCGGCGTCGCGAACGGAAGCGCCATGCTGAAAGGCACGAGGAGAGCCCCGGTGACCACCATACATCGCAGGGCCGTCCTTTCGGAGGTCACGACAGGTAACATAGGAATCCCGGCGCGCGCGTAGTCGTCGCGGTAGCGGAGGGCGAGACTCCAGATGTGAGTCGGTGTCCAAAGAATGACCATGGCGGCGAGTAGCACGGTGGCAAGTCCGATCGATCCGGAGACAAACGCCCACCCGAACGCTACCGGCATTCCCCCCGAGATGCCGCCAAGCACGATGTTCCATCGACTCGTCCGCTTGAGCCAAAGGCTGTAGATCACAACATTGTCGACAATCCCGAGCGCCATGAAGGAGAGAGCGAGAGGATTGCGAAGACCCGAGAGCACCAGCGCGACCCCCAGGAGTCCAGCGCCGAGCCAGACCGCCCGAGTCGCTGGTGCGATTCGTCCGGTGCATAACGGCCGCTCGCGGGTCCGCTCCATGATTCGGTCGATATCCCGGTCGACATAACCGGTGACAGCGTTGCATCCGGCTGTCCCGGCAATGATCGCGGCAAGGCCCCACAACACCGTCCCCGGACTGAGAGCCAATCGGAGGGCGCTCGCTGACACCACCATCCCCACGGCGGCGGTGAACACGAGCAGAGCCACCATCCTCGGCTTCAAGAGCTGGCCGTAGGCGAATAGGGAATCCCACCAGGGCTGAGCCCTCACAACGGTCGAGGGCTCGAGTTCGGTGGGGAATCCCAATCTTCCCCGCTCCTCGACAAGTCCCATGGAATCGTTCCAGCTCTCCGCCCCGGCTCCGCCTTTGGACCGCGTGAGGACGTGACGCGTCTAAGTATGGCTCGTAAAGCTCAGCTGACCTCGCCGGCTCGTCGAGCCCACTTGACGAAACAAACTACCCTCGACTCACTCTTGAGTCACCCAAGGTCCGGCGCATGGGATTAGGTGGGTTCTCGCCAACGCTGCAGGCCCAGGAGTGGACCTGCGCAGGCGGGACGGTTTGCCTGCCATTGAAGAATCCCGGGTCCGCCGGGCCCGCTAGGAACGGTGGATAACATGGTACCTGAAAGCACGGGTCCGGACCAGGCCCAGCCGCCGCGCTCCAGCGCGGCGGGTTCGAAACCCTCGAGTCGGTATCTGATGACCGAGAGAGGATACCTGCACCCGATGAAGACCTACATTTGGATCACGCTACTCATCATTGGCCTGATGTCCTTACTATACTACATCCTGGGTCTCGACCCCAGTGCCCAGGGGAGCCTGCCACCGGCGTTCGGCTTCGGAGCCTCCGACCTCTACTTTCACTCGATCGCGATTGGGATGGCGTCGCTCGGTGTCTACCTCGTCTTCATGGCGTTCGACCTTGACAAGTACGAACCGGGCATCGACTTCCCGATCCCGTACCGTGCGCTTGCCGCGACGGTGATCGGGGCCATCGGTGCTTTCTTCTACCTTCGACCAATTTTCAACGCGAATCTGGCCCCCATCCCGCTTGGTCTGATTCTCCTCGGTCTCATCATCCTCGCCGATGTGGGAGGAGCGCTCCTCGTCCAACTCTACCTCCTGCCCGGGAAGATCTCCGGAACCTACGACCCAAGTCAGAATCGTCTCGGAATGATCCCCAAGTGGAAGTACCTCCCGTCTTGGAAGGATTTCCGCAAGATGGACTCCACTTATTGGCTCACCCTCGTCACCGTGGTCTCGGCGTTCATCGCCGGAGTCATCGGTTTCGTCCTCTTCTGGGTGAACTACTTCGTCATCGACATCGGGATGTCGCCTGCCATCTTCAGCGGCTACATCGCGTGGTTGGGTGGCGCTAATCAAGTGGTCAACGTCACGCTCGGTTCCCACTCCCACATGATGGTGATGGCCCTCATCCTCGGGGTCGTCGCGGTGGTGGCCAAGCGATTCGACGTACTCGCGCTCGATGGGTGGAAGCGAGGGATGGCCAAGGTTGGCCTTTGGGTCAGCATCACCGGTATACTGGCATTGACTACCGTGTACATCCTCGAGGGGTTCACGACGGTCTTTCCGGGCGGGGTGCCGGACAGCCTCTTCACAAGTAGTCCGGGAGGGTCCGTCCAGCTCTTCGGTACCTCCCTCACTGCACCCAACGGAATGGCTGGGGACGATACCACGATGCTCTGGGCCGCCTTGGGGGCCATAATCGTACTCGTTCCGCTGCTCTATACCAAGGTCCGGGGGAGGCCGGCCTGGAAGGACCCGGTTCGCGCTAGCATCCTTCTGACGTGGATCTTCTCCTTCATCGCGACCCCGATCCAAGGGTTCTACATCGAGTTCCACGAAGCGACTCTTTCCGGCGGACCGGCCGACCTCGTCTTCGGAAATTTGCAGTACTTCGCTCTGATCGGCATCACGCTCGTCTGCATGTCCCTGCTCGCGGTCGACTTCTATGTCGATAAGCGAGGGGTACGGACCCCGGTCGCGGCGATGGCCATGATCTCGGTTTTGATCGCCACGGTAGGTGCCTACGTCTACGTCTGGTACGGAACCGACCAGGGCAGCTCAGGGTATTGGGTCTTCAACGTCGGGTTCATCTTGATGGATCTATTCCTGCTCCTGGCGATGGTCGCAGTGTACGTCGGTCGCCTCGACAAGATTCCGACCTCCGAGGCGGAGGTCGAGGCGCCCGAGACTAAGGCGACACCGAAGGTTCCCGAACCCGAGAAATCCTCGGCCTGAACAGCGGCAGAACGCCGGGGGTGGGGAACGTGGACACGATGGCGCTCGGAATCGCTGGCTCCTTGGTGGTTCTCACCGCCACCCTCGCGGCGCTCTCGGCGCGAGGCCTCGTTCGTTTCATACGGGTCCGTGTCGCGAGCCAGTTGGCTTGGGGGGCGGGGCTCGGTTTCGCCGCCGTGGCGACCGCAATAGAGCTGGTAGTGTACGTCGGTGTCGTCGACGTGCCCCTGCTCCAGGCCTATGTGTTCCTGTCGGCGGCTATCGTGGGAGTCCTCTCGCTCGGGTGTACCCATGTGATTCGGAGCCCCCGGTTTCGAGCGGGTTACTCCGCGTACACACTGGCCGCATGCGCGTTGGTCGGCGGTCTGAGCTTCGCGACGCCCCTTCCCAATACCATGGTCTCTGGTGGGGTCATCACGGGCAACCCGCCACTGACGTTGCTCGTCCTCTCTACCCTGGTCACCGGTCCGGCCACGGTGGTCTTGTTCGCCGCCGTCGTGCTCTCCCTACGGAAATCGTGGCAGTGGCGGACGGTGATGATGGGGATCGGGGCTTCGGTCCTCGCGGCCGGAGGCGCCCTGTACATCGCGTCGTTCCCTGCAGCACTCTACTATGCCGAGTTCATTGGGGTCATCCTGATCTTCCTCGGGCTGGTCTCGCTCCCCCACCTTGTTTCCGTTCCGGCGGCGGCGAGGAGCGATGGTCAGGTCCGCGGTTAGTTCTCGATCATGCGCCAACAGCACCGTCCGAAAGTAGACCTGCCCAGGGTTCGCCCGGCTTGATTCTCCCATAGCTGAGCCGAAGCGCTCGAGAGAACTCTCGCGAACGGGCTACGGGCAATTGTAGTTACACTTGCTCGCAGGTCAGACTCAGGTTGGTTTCCGCGAGTGAGTCGAGCTCGGTCCGAAGAGTTGGCGAGCGGCCAACCTCGTCGATGGGGTATGCTCTCACTTGGCTCGTCGACTCCGGGTTGACCAGTAGACCTTCCACCCTGCCCTGTAATAAGCCGACCCGCGATTGCTGTGCACCATGATGCTGATGGTCAGCGTCCAGAATCTCGAGGAGGCGCGCGAAGCGGCCGCCGGTGGAGCGGACATTGTGGACGTGAAAAACCTACGCGAAATGATGGTCGGATCCAACTTTCCACCCGTTATCCGAGAGGTTCGCAGGGCCTTCCCGCCGCCGATGCACGTGAGTGTCACCCTCGGCGTGGTGCCGAATCAGGCCGGGACCGTGTCCATGGCGGTCTACGGTGCCGCCGCTCTGGGTGCGACATCCGTGAAGGTCGGTTTTGTCGAGAGCGATTACGCCACCGCCCTCCGAATTCTCCAGGAGAGTCGGCGGGCGCTCGAGGGATTTGATACCAAGCTCATCGCCGCGACGTTCGCGGATAGTCACCTCTACGGCGGAATTGACCCCACGCTGGTAGTGAAGCTCGGCCGCGAGAGTCGGAGTGACGGCATGCTCATCGACACGCTCGTAAAGGATGGTCGGAATCTCTTCGACTTCCTCGGCGAGCCGCAGCTGAAGGAGCTCGTCTTGGAGGCCAAAGAAGGGGGAATGAGCACGGCCCTTTCGGGAGCCCTCAAGGTGGCGAATCTACACACGCTCGTCCGGATCAATCCCGATATCGTTGGGGTTCGGGGCGCTGTCTGCACTCGCGGCGATCGAGAGGGCGGAAATGTTGTCGCCTCCGCTGTGGCAGCTCTTCGGGAGGAGCTTCGACAACGTCTCACGGGGAAGATCGATGTGTTTGCCGAGGCCGAGCCTCCCGCCGCTCGGGTTGTATCGTGAGCGCCCCCGACGTGGCCATGACGGTCGACGGCACCCTTCTGACTTGCAAGGGGGCTATCGCTCGGCTCGAAGCCACATTCGCCGACCTCCCCTCGGGCAGCCGGGCCCGAGTCCTGGTGAATGACGTGCCGAATCGGATCGACGTTCGTGCATGGGCCGACCGAAAGGGGCATCGAATTTTGAACGAACAACGAACAGGTGACGTCTTCGAGTTGCTCATTGCGAAGGGTGGAAGTCGTGCGGAAACGGTGGTTTCGGGAGCCGTGATAAGTCAACGCTGATTCGAGACGAAACGTAACGGATCTGCGGGAGTAAACCGTGCATTACACGCGATCGGACGCCAAGGCGTGGGCCCGAGAGAAGCTCGTCGGACAGTGGACGACCATGATCACCCCGTTCACTGACGATGACGAACTTGACGAGAAAGGACTCGCCGCCAATATTGAGCACGTCCTCCGCCTCGGCACCCGCGGACTAGGTTTCTCGTGGAACATGGGGGAGTTCTGGAGCCTGACACGGGAGGAACGGTACCGTCTGATGGAGCTCGCTCCACAACTCGTACGAGGCCGGGCTTTGGTCGCATTCCAGGTCACGGACACCGCTCTGAAGGACGTTGTCGCAATGGCCCATCGAGCCGAGGAGCTTGGGTTCGACTTCGTGATTCTTGCTTCGCCCTACATCGTAACGAAGACCGAAGAACAAGTCCTCGATTGGGTCTCCCGCATTGCCGAGCGGGTCAACATTGGCATTGCGTTCTACAACTCGCCCCAGTTCGGTATTGTCCTCTCCGCCAGGGCACTGTCACGGATGGCCGACCTGCCAACCCTAATCGCCATCAAGGAAGCGAGTTTCAACATCCAGCTCTCGATCGATACTCACCTCGAAGCGGGTAGTAAGGCGGTCGTGAGCATGCCGGACGAGGAGATCTTCTTCGTCGGGGAACCCTACGGCATCCATCAGCAGGTGATGTTTGCGAACACGAGCGACTGGAGATTCGACACCCCCACCTCGAACCACTACGTTCGATTCATCGACCTCGCGACCCAAGGACACTGGGAGGAGGCGCTCCGCCTGTACCCGAAGATCCAACCCATCAAGGCTGTGTCCCGAAAATGGTGGTCGCGACTGGCCGGACGTACGGGTGGCGCCCTCCCGGTCCAAATGGTGAAGCACTGGGGCGAGCTGATGGGAATGGCCGGGGGACCCGTTCGACCGCCGCTCCTGCCTTTGACCCCCGTGGAGAGGGATGAAATGCAGCGAGACCTCGCTGGATTGGGGCTTACGAAATCGGCCGAGTGATTCCCGCCTTCATCGCTGGGCCGAGTGTGCGATTGTCGTTGCATCGATGTCTGGTTTTCTGCCGGATGAGGCCTCATCGTCGTTCCCTCGATCGTGAGCGGACCTCGGAGCCGGCTCCGCCGTGACTGGTTCGACCCGCCACCGCGTGAGCGCTCCGAGGTCTCGGCGCGGGGAAGGGCGCAGGTCCCAATCCTCTCCTGGCCCGCCCGATCCAGCTCCCGCCCCCGAATTCCGGTCGACCCGCCTGCCGCCGTGCCTATCTTTGGATTCCCCGGTGCGCACCGCGGCGGGGCGTCCCGCACCATGAGAGGGCATCCCATGCAAACGCGTAACCAATTATATTCCGAAGGACCCTCGCCGCGCGGACCGGGGTCCACCGAGATGCCGTCAGCTACCAACGCCGCCGCGGGGAAGGAAGAGGAGCCCCGACTCTCCGAGGCCGAGATCGCGGTCCATTGGAAGGAGGAGGCGGTCTTCTATCCGAAGCCGAGCTTCATCGGCCAAGCGAACCTGACCGACCCGAACGTCAATGAGCGATTCGCCGAGAAGAACTTCCCGGAGTGCTATCGAGAGTACGCCGACCTGCTGAGCTGGGACAAGTACTGGACGACAACCCTCGACACGAGCAACGCCCCGTTCTGGAAGTGGTTCGTCGGCGGGAAGCTGAACGTTAGCTACAATTGCGTGGACCGCAACCTGGAGAAGTACCGGAACAAGGCAGCGATCATCTTCGTCTCGGAGGCAGAGGACGAACCCCCGGTGGCGCTCACCTACCAGGAACTGTTCGTTCGAGTGAACGAGATGGCGGCCCTCCTGCGCGATTTCTGCGGGTTGAAGACCGGGGACCGGGTCACGATCCACATGCCGATGGTCGCGGAGCTCCCGATCACGATGCTCGCTTGCGCGCGCCTCGGGATCATCCATTCGGTGGTCTTCGGGGGATTCAGCGGGGAGGCGTGCGGGTCGCGGATCGTCGACTCCGGCAGTCGGGTCCTGATCTCGATGGACGGCTACTACCGGAGCGGCAAGCTGCTCGACCACAAGGCGAACGCGGACATTGCGGTTCGCAAGGCAGCCGAGGAGGGCACGAACGTCGAGAAGGTCCTCATCTGGAAGCGGTTCCGCGACAAGTCCGCGAGCTCCACCCCCATGGTGGAGGGCCGCGATTTCATCGTCAATGATGTTCTCAAGCAGTACGCGGGGAAGCGCGTCGACCCGTTGTCGATGCCCGCCGAGGCGCCGTTGTTCCTCATGTACACGAGCGGATCGACCGGCAAGCCCAAGGGCTGCCAGCACAGCACGGGAGGCTATCTCGCGTACGTCACGGGGACGTCGAAGTACATCCAGGACATCCACCCGACCGACGTCTACTGGTGCATGGCGGACATCGGCTGGATCACGGGCCACTCGTACATCGTCTACGGACCCCTCGCGCTCGCGGCGACGTCCGTCATCTACGAGGGTGTCCCGACCTACCCCGACGCGGGTCGGCCGTGGCGGATCGCCGAACGGCTCGGAGTGAACATCTTCCACACCTCCCCCACCGCGATCCGGGCGTTGCGGAGGATAGGCCCCGAGGAGCCCAAGAAGTACCACTACCGGTTCAAGTCGATGACGACGGTCGGGGAGCCGATCGAGCCCGAGACCTGGAAATGGTACTACGAGGTCGTCGGCCAGAGCCAGGCCACCATCACCGACACCTGGTGGCAGACCGAGAACGGAGGTTTTCTCGCGTCGACCAAGCCGGCACTCGACCCGATGAAGCCCGGCAGCGCCGGACCGCCGATGATCGGGATCTACCCGATCATCTACGACGAGAACGGCAAGGAGATCCCCGCGGGCGCGGGCAAGGCGGGGAACATCTGCATCCGCAACCCTTGGCCCGGGATCTTCCAGACGATCTGGGGTGACCCGGAGCGCTTCGTCCTGACCTACTATGCCAAGTACAACAAGAACGAGCGCAGCACCGACTGGCACGACTGGCCGTACTTTGCGGGCGACGGGGCCGTCTGGGCAGCCGACGGGTACCTGCGGATCCTGGGCCGCGTGGACGATGTCATCAACGTCGCCGGCCACCGGCTGGGGACGAAGGAGATCGAGTCGGCGTGCCAGACCGTTCCGGAGGTCGCCGAGGCGGCGGTCGTTCCGGTCGTTGACCCGGACAAGGGACGGGTCCCCGAGGTGTACATCGAGCTCAAGCCCGGGGTGAAGCCGGATCAGGCGGTCGCGGACAAGGTGAGTCTCGCGATCGAGACGGTCATCGGCAAGATCGCCCGGCCCCGGATCGTCTGGATCGTGCCGGACATGCCGTATACTCGTTCCGGCAAGATCATGCGTCGGGTCCTCGCATCGATCTCCAACGACCTCGACTACGGCGACATCTCGACCCTCGCGAACCCGGAGGTCGTCGAGCAGATCCGGATTCAGGTCCAGGGCGCCGCCCCCAAGGTGAAGAAGACGGCCGCCCCGGAGGACATCAAGCTCTTCGGCCAGGGGTCGTAAGGCGTTCGACCGCGGTTGCCGACCTTCCGGCGACCGCCGGTACGGAGCAAGGGGGAGGGGGGATGATGTCCGCCAACGGATCCGGGAGGCCGTCGCCGCGCGGACCCTTATCGTCGTGTCTGGACGGCGGGGGCTCCTCGGACCCCCGGGTTCAGGAGGGTCTAGCCCCCACTTCCGCCGGTGTGCTCCGCTCCGCTACCACTGGTAGCCTCCGCTCCCGTGCCGACGGTGTGGCCGCAGGATGGGCAGGTCGTCGCGGTATTCGGAAGAGGCTTCTGACAGTTCTCGCAAATCCCGGGGGTCATAGGCCGGGCGAATGCTAACGTTTGGATGAACCTTCCGACGGCCCGTTTCGGAAGACACCGGCTAGGCCACTTCGTTTCAACCCCACGGAGCCCAACCCCCCAGGGCAGGGCTCCAGTCGAGCGCTACTTGGGCTGGTTCCATTGCTCGGCATTGGGCGCCGGCCTCGTTTCGGTGCCCGCCTCCGCTTCGGGCGACGTGGTCGGAGGCGCCGAACCCGGGGCGGTGGGTGCGGTCCGCGGGTTCCTCGCCCGACGTCGGAGGCTCAAGACGATCAGGATCACGGCGACCAGGGCGATCGCCGCTCCGATCGCCAGCCAGTTGACGAGGGAGCCGAGCCCTCCGGGAGCCGTTGAGACGGCCGAGAATGCAACCGATACGGAATGAGGACCGCCCGCGAGCGTGAACCTGCCGGATACCGGATCGCTGTGGTACCCCGCGATCGCACCGATGGAGTAATCGTAGGTACCGTTGGCCTCTCTAAAGGTCAGGTTAGTCGAGGTCGACGAGTGGCTCGAACCCGCGATCGTGACGGTCCAGTCGGTGCCGCTGGCCAGCCCACTCTCGGTGAAGGTCACCGGAAAAGTGACGGGGGCGACCGACGTGAAGTTGATTTCCTCGTCCACCCCTGAGCCGGTCACGTCGATCACCCCGTGGCTGGGGAGCTCGGTGTAACCGGCGATCGCGGTGACGGTGTACGGATAACTTCCGTTGCTCCGGGCGAACGGCAGCGTCGGGTCCGTGGTCGAGAGGGTAGTCGACCCCAACGTCACCGACCAGTTCGTCCCCGGCGCGAGCCCGGTCTCGTAGAAATCGATCGGGTAGGTCGGGTCGAAGGTCACCGTGACTGTGACGGGACCCCCGTGCACCGTCACCTGCCCCACGTAGCTGGAGAGAAAGCCCGGAACAGGGGCGACCGTGAAGTTGTAGGTGCCGTTGGGCTCGGTCAGCCAAACGCTGGACGAGGTCGTGCTGATGTTGTAGCCGCCTCCGGCAAAGCTCCACGAGGTACCGGGTGGAAGTCCAGTCTCGCTGAACGCGACCCGGTACGTCAGGTATGCGAAGGTTACCACATGGATCTGGTCACCGCCGAGGACGGTGATGTTCCCGCGGTCGAAAAGGGGTGAATAGCTCGCGTTCGAGCTCCGAACGGTGTAGGGGTAGGTCCCGTTGGTCGCGTTGAAGACGATCAGGTTTGACGTGGAGCTCTCGGCCGTTCCGTTCAGGGTCACTGTCCAAATCACCCCGGCCGCAAGTCCGAGCTCGGCAAACGTGATCGTGTAGGTCGGTAGAACAAAGGTCGTGGTCTCTTGGACCGGGAGTCCGGAGACCGTCAACGTCCCGGGGGAGGTCGTCGACACATATTTCTCATCACACCCTGGAGCGAAGCACGACAAGATCCCGTAGGAAAACGTCCCGTTCGGTTCGGCGAAGCTGACGGAGCTCGTATTCGATAGCCAGGTCGTACCGTTCACGGAGACCGACCAGTTGTAGCCGGTCGGGAGCCCGGACTCCGTGAACGTCACGGGGTAGGTCGGGGGAGGGGTCAGGTTCCCGGGAGTCAGTATCGAGAGCGTTCCGCTGGCCAAATTGCTGACATACACTAAACCGGGGCCCGACGCCCAGGTGATCCCCTGTGGCCCGCCCCCGACAGAAACGACTCCGAGCAAGTTGGTGGTATCAGCGATGGGCGTGACAGCGCCGGTCGGATTACGGAGGAAGCTGGACCCCACCGCCAGCGTTTCCTGCGTCGCGTTCACGTAGGTGAGAGCGGAGACTAGACCCGGGACGTACAGTATCGCCCGGACCGCCTCGGTAGCTCCCGATACGAGTGCCACCTGGGTGGAAGAGAAGGGATCCCCGGTGTTGCTCGCAATGTATAGGTCACCGGTCGTGCCGTCGTAGGCGATCGGGCCCGCATACGGGACAGGACCCGAGACGTTGCCGACGACCGTTTTGGTGGCCGGCGAGATGACCTGCACATTCCCATACTGCGCTCCGGGAGTAGGGTAGCCCAGCTGTTCCGAGACGTAGACCTCGTCGTTGGCGGGGTCGTATACAATCGATTCCGGCCCCAGACCGACCGGGATTGTGGCCACCACGCGGTCGGTCGAGTCGGAGAGAACGCTAACGTTGGAAGATTCGTAATTGGCCACAAAGATCAGGCCGTCGGCCGGATCCACCGTGAGAGATTGGGGGTCGACCCCGACCGAGACGTTCGCCATCACTACGTCACTCGTGCCAGAGATCACGGTCACGTTGTTCGATAGAGCGTTCGTGATGAACAGGTGGTCCGACCCGCCATCATAAACGATGGCCGAGGGAAAGAATCCCACCGGGATGGTTGCGAGGAGCTTCTCGGTCGAGGTTGAAACCTCGAGGACGTTGTCGGAAAAAGTGTTCGTGACGTACAGACTCCCGGTGGCGCTGTCGAACGCCGAGCCCGAAGGACTGGGAGCGAGCCCGTCAAATCCGGTCACCTTGTCCGTGGCCAGTGAAATCACTGTAACGTCGTTCGACCCCTGGTTCAGAACGTAGGTCGTTCTGGTCTGGAGGTCCACGCTTACCCCGACAGGGGCGTATCCGGTCGTGATGTTGACGACCACTTGATCCGTCGAATCCGAGACGACCGCGAGCTGATCCGCGACGTACTTTGCCACGAGCACTTGCCCGGTCTGATTGTCGAACGCCACTGCGTCGCTCGCCGTCCCCAGTTCGATGGAGGCGACAATGCGGTTGGTGGCCGCGGAGATGACGGTCATGTTTGAGTAGGTCGTCGTGTTCCTCCCCAACCCTGAGGTGTTCTCGCCGATTCGGGGAGCGAACACCTCGTCCTTGATACCGTCGAAAGTGAGGGCCGTCGGATCGTTGGGCATCGATACATTGGCAATGATGTTGTTCGTGGAATCCGAGACTATGCTCACGATTTTCACACCCGAGTTGGCCACGAAGACCTCACCCTGCGTGGGGTCGTAGGCCAACCCCGCCGGTAGCGCGAAGCCCGAGATGGTTGCGGCAACCGTGTGGTTAGACTCGTCAATCACGGTCACATTATTCGAGTACTGGTTGGCGACAAACACCTCTCCGACAGCCGAATCCTCCACCAGGGCGTCGGGGTAGATGCCGACGGGGATGGTCCATGTAATGGACGCATTTGCGACCGTGATCACACAGACACTGTCCGAGTCCCCGTTGGCCACCCATAGATCGCCGGTCGAGTTCACGAACGTAAGGGCATCGGGATACTGGCCTACAACGACCACGGCTTGCACCGACCCCGTGGCTATGGAGACGAACTGGACAACTCCCTCTTGGGGGTCGGCCACAAAGTATTCGCCTAGCGTTGAGTCCAACGCGATTGCAAGCGGTTGTCCCGGGGTGGGGGGAAGGTAGTTCCCTGGGGCCAACGTATCATTGGCCAAGACGAGAGTGTTGTAAACGAGGGGACCCATCTCATCCCCGAGCGGATACGAACGGGAAGTCGGTCGGAGGTTCAAGTGCTCGCCGCTGGCCGGCGGTACCCCCGTGGCAGTCGACATCGGTTGCGGGAATCTGGCCGAATCCATCGTGATCACCCCCGGGGTGGGTCCAGGAGCCCCGCCCCCGTCAGGGTGAACCTGCGCGCCGAGGTTTCCGAACCCGCTGAACAAAAGCGCCGTCGTGATTACGATCGGTAGCCAACTCCGCCCAAGCAATTCATATGACCGGTGACGCCGGATTCCCACGAGGACCCCCGGCCCCGACATGGGGTCTTCAGGGTACCGCTGGGCGGCTCATTTGCCTTTCGAACCTCTCCGCCGACAGGACACCAGGGGATCCGCCCCGGACCTCGTCCAGTCGGACGCCCGGCCGGCCGGAGATTCCGCCGACAGTGTCCTGTCCGACCGACGGGAATAAGAGGGGGGCCCCGCGTGGCAGACCCGGTTCACTGTGCCTAGTTCCGGTCCGTCGTCGGGTGCTCCGCCCCCGCCCGTCGTGGTCCCGAAGCAGGCGTTCTCGCTAACCCTGAGCTCGGGTGCAGTCTTCGCCGCGAGCCTCCTGGTCCAGGTTCTCGGGCTGATCGGCAGCATCGTCCTCATCAAACAAACGAATGGGCCGGACCACCTCACGCTCGTCGCCCTCGTCGGCACCGTTCAGCTGTTCCTCTTGATCGGCTCGTCGGTCAACGGCGTCGGGGACCTCCGGCTCGGTACGGCCTACACGTACTTCCTCGCCCGAGGAAAGCCGGCGGTCGACAACACGACGACCTACCTCTTCGTTCGGATGGCGATGGTCGGGGTCGCCGGCCTCCTGCTGTTCGTGGTCGCGCCATTGTCCTTGGGCGGGCAACAGCTCATCTCCGGTAACCAAGAGGTCCTCGCCTTCGGTCTGTTCATGGCCCTCCCTCTCCTCTGGTCGCTCTCGACCGTCTACAACTCGATGTTCATCGGCGAAGGGAATTCGCTGAAGGCCCAGTACCCGGCGTTGGTCGAAGCCCTCGCGCGCCTGCCGTTCCTGTTCTACGTCGCGTACCACGATTTCTCGATCCTGGGGATGACGCTCGCGTACGTCGTGGGAGCCGCGGCGTCGGCGCTGTACAGCCTGCCCGCGGTCTACAAGCGGATGCGGCGGTTCCGACGGGGGGAGGCAGTCCGTCTCTTCCGATTTGCCTGGCCCCTCATGGCCAGCCTTCTGATCAACTACCTGGTCACCAACTCGGTCCCGTTGATCGTCGGCATCAGTCTCGGCACGAAGCTGCTGTCCGTCTTCCTGGCCGCGAACGGGTTCCGGATCCTGATCCTCTCGATACCGGCGGCGATAGCGACCCCGCTCTTCCCCTACCTCGCGGGGCTTCATCGTCAGCAGAAGTACGAGGCAATCCGGCAGGGGACGTGGCAGGCGTTGCGGTATTCGGCGATGCTGCTCGTTCCCGGGGTCGTGGCCCTCGTCACCTATCGCTACAACTTCCTCAACGTGTTCTACACCTCGTACTACGCCTCGAACGGCGCTCTCGCGATGGCGCTCCTATCGGTGGGGGCACTCCCGCTCGCGCTGAGCCAGGTCATCCAATCGAGCATCAATGCGATCGGCCGCCAGCGGCTCGAGTTGTACATCACCAGCACCCAGGTGTTCGTGCTCTTTGCGATGGTCGGGTTGCTCGTCCCCCCTTGGGGTCCGCTGTCGATCCAACCCGGGGTCGTGGCCGGCGCCACGGCCATCCTAGTCTCGTCGGTAGCAGCGTTGGCCCTCAACACCTACTTCATGGAGTCCCTGATCCGCGTCCACATCCACCCGTGGTCCATCCTGGCCATCACGGTCAGCGCCGCGGGGTCGTTCGCCTCCCTCTGGCTCATCAATCACAACATCCACCCCGGTTCCCCGGGCGCGATCGCGGCGGGTGTCGGCGACCGGTTCGCCACCCTATGGTTGGCCCTGCACAGCTCTTCCCCGGTCAGCACCTGGTACGAGCTCCTGGTGGTGGTCGTGATCGGGTTCGTAGTGTACTTCGTCATCTTGGCGCTCGTCGGCGAGCTGACGCGCGCCGACGTCCGGCGGATCGGCTACTCCGTGAGCCTCCCGAAGGACCTCGTCGAGACGCTCGCGGGGGTGCCGTGGAAGGAAAGCCCTCCCAACCTTCCCCCGGTCGACCTCGCCCGCGCCCCTGGCCTCCGCTCGACGACCGAGCTTCCCGAGACCTTCACCGGAACCCGAGAAATGCCCGAGATCTTGTCCGAGGAGGACTCGACCTCGCCGCAAGAGGAATCGCCCCCCCCTCCCTGACCTTCGGTCTCGGGAGGGATCCCTCCCGTTTGTATCGCTCCTCGCTAACGGGATCTTGAGGCGGAAAATGCCCCTAAATGAGCGAGTTTGTCGCTGCGCGAGATTCGCAGAGCTTATCCCTTTGGACTCGCTGCTTTGAACGAGGAATACCCATGGTCCACATCGAGATCCGACCGGCGGCCTCGGAGCAGGTCAAGACGCTGATGCGAGGTCAGCAACCCGAGATCGGCGTCCGCGTCTACGCCCAACCGGGCGGGGGTGGCTGCGGATGCGGGGGCGGCGCCAGCGCGATCAAGTTCGGCATGGCGTTCGCCAAGCCCCGGGCCGACGACGACGTCGTTCGCTCGGACGGATTCTCCATCCTGATCGACCCCACGAGCACGAAGTTCGTGGACGGAGCAGTCATTGACTACGTGGAGAGCCTCAGCGAGTCCGGTTTCAAGATCACCAACCCGACCCTGCCCGAGCCCGACGAGGGCGGAAAGGCCGGGGGATGCGGGTCCTGCGGAGAGAGCTCCGCGTCCGGCGGCGGCTGCGGGTGCGGATAGACCGGCCACTCCCTTTTCCCGGGACGTCGCACTTCCCCGGCGTGGGGTTGTCACGTAATGGGCCGGCCCCGGCTCCCCCATGAGCTCCGAACCGCTCTGGAGCGAGAACCTCCGTAAGACCTACACCACGAAGGGCTCGCCGCCGGTCGAGGCGCTTGCCGGCGTCTCGATGAACGTCCACCCTGGGGAGCGGGTCGCGCTGCTCGGGCGGAACGGAGCCGGGAAGACGACCTTCCTTCGGATCGCATCGACCCTGCTCCGGCCGACCTCGGGGTCGATCCGGGTCTTCGGACACGACGTCTCGGAACATCCGGAGCGGGCCCGTCCCTACATCGCGGTCGTTCCCCAGGAGGGCAAGCCGTTCTTCCACCTCGGACCCCGGGAGATGATCTACACCTACCTTCGGGCCCGGGGTCTCTCCCGGGAGGTCTCCCAGACCCGCACGGAGGAGGCGATCGAGCGGATGGGACTCACCGAGTTCGCCGACCGGCTCTGCATCACGCTCTCGGGAGGTCAGCGACAGCGGACGATGGTCGCCACGGTGATCGCGACCCAGGCTCCCCTCCTTTTCCTCGATGAGCCGACGATCGGAATGGACCCGTTCGCTCGGCGCGAGGTGTGGGCCTCGCTCCGGGACCTGACGGCGAAGGGATCCACCATCCTCCTCACGACCCACTACCTCGACGAGGCGGAGGCGCTCAGCCACCGGCTCTACATCGTCGAGCGCGGACAGGTCATCGTCAGCGGGACCGCGGACGACCTGAAGCGGTCGGTCGGAGGGACGCTCAAGGTCTCCCTGCCCGAGGGCGCAAGCCAGATCGACTCGTTCCGGTCGTTCGGCGAGATGGTCGCAGACGGAAAATCCCTTACGATCATCGTCCACCCGGAGCGCCTGGGGGAATTGATGGACCTCGCGGTTCAGCGCCAGCTCAGCGCGACCGTGGGACCGGTCACGCTCGAGGAGGCATTCCTGCGGGTCGTGGGACGGAAGATCGATGAGGACTGACCCACCGAGCGACCTCATCCGGCCCACCCGCCCGTTCGGGGGAACGGGAGCGTTCCTATGGACCGAGGTACTTGTTCAGGCGCACGAGTCGCTCGCGATGGCCACCGCGATGGTGACCCAGACCGTGCTTCTGGTCTTCGTGTACATCCTCAATCCGGGTCTCCTCGGCGTCGCACTGATCGGCGCCGTGATTTTCTCCGCCTTCACGCTCGGCCAGCGCGTCCTGAACGAGGCGGCGTACATCCGGATCGACCACAAGGCGAACGACCTCTACCTCGCCGGACCGATGAGCCCAGAGGGGTACTTCCTCGGGATGGCGACCGGGATCCTGGTCGTCTACATCGCGCCGATCGCGCTCCTCGGTGGACTGGCGGTCGCCGTCGGCCACCTCACAATCACGACGTCGCTCGCCCTGCTCGGCCTGGCCGGGCTGGTCTGGCTGTTCGCCGCGTCGATCGGCTATATCTTCTCGACGTTCTTCCGAGACAACCGCGCCATCTGGGCGTACGCGAGCCTGTTCTTCAACGTTTTCGGCGTCCTCCCACCGGTCTTCTACCCGCTCGGGTTCTTCCCCGCGGCGCTCCGGCCGGTCGCGCTGCTCATGCCTCCCAGCGCCGCCGCGGCGCTCCTCCAGTCGCGGATCGGGGAAGCGACCCTTTCAACGGGCCAGATCGAGCTGGCCCTGTTCGGGCTCATCGGGGAGACCGCTCTCGTGTTCCTCGTGGCCATCTACTGGGCCCGTCGGACGGTCCGGGGTCCGTAGATGGCGAGCGTAGAAGAGCAGTTCCGTGACCTGCCGACCGCGGGCCGGGCCCTTCCAGCGTTCGGTCTGGTCGGCTGGCGCTGGATAAGCCGGAACCCCGCGGTCACGATCACCCCGGTCCTCATCCCGTTCATCTTCCTCTACTTCCTGTCGCTGATCTCCCCGCCCGCCCTGTTGCCGCTCGAGATCGTGGGCGCGATGCTGTTCACGATGCAGAACATCGGCTCCTGGGTCCTTGGTGACAGCGCCACCTGGCGGATCGAGTGCTCGTTGCAGGACATGTTCGTCGCGAGCCCTCTCAGCCGGATCCGCTACCTGTTCGGGGTCGCCTTCTCGAACCTCATCGCGATGATCCCGGCGCTCGTGGTCCTGTTCCTCCTCCTCGACTGGGACGGGGCGGCCCGCGGCCACCCCGTGACCTGGCTCGTCGTCCTTACGCTCTTCGTGAGCCTCTTCACGCTGTGGGTGCTCTTCTCCGCCGTTGGGATCGCGATCTCGAGCCGGGTGCGGACCCAACGGGAGATCTGGCCGGTCGGGAACCTCACGTTCACGCTGCTCGGCATGCTCTCCCCGCTCTACTACCCCCTCTCCGCGCTCCCCCCGGACTGGCAGGCAGCGGCCCATTTCCTGCCGACGACCTACGCCGCTCTCCTCGTGCAGGGCGCCCTCGGGATCACGCCCGCCACGCCCGCCCAGATGGTCCTCTACGCCGGATTGCTCGGGGTCTGTGCCCTGGTCGGGCTGTTCATCTGCCTCCGACTCTACCGCTGGGGGGAGGCCTGACGACGTTGAGGGGAACGTTGATACGGGGCGCGTCCATAGTGCAAGCGGTGCCCTCTCGCACGAACCTCGTTCCTCGGTCCCGGCCGCACCGGCCGCTCGCTCGAGGGTCTTCTCGGAAGCTCCGTTCCCTCCCCGTGGGAGGCCGGTAAGAGAACCTGAAGATGGGAAACAATGAGTTCGACGAGATCCTGTCCGCCCTCGACCGCGAGACCGCCCGGATCCGTGTGCGCGCCGAACCCCGGCGCTACAACAAGCCGGCCACGGTGATCTCGGGGTTCCCGCCGGGCGTCGACCTCGAGGAGACGACCCGGACTCTCAAGAACCGCCTCGCGACCGGAGGCTCGGTCGTGGACGGCGAGGTCTACCTGCAGGGCGACCACCGGACCCGCATCCGGGCGGAGCTCGCGAAGCTCGGGTTCGACCCCGAGACCGTCGAGGTTTCCGACGCCGCCCTCCCCAAACGGGGTCGGCGCGGGTAAGGCCCCGGACCGGCGAATTGCAGTTTCCTGCGCCGAATCACCGCATATCTACGCCGATTGTGCGGGTCAGCGAGGGTATATTCCCCCCCACCTCCGACGGGGGCGAGAGCGACGATGGCGGCGTATGCACACCCCGAAGTACTGGTCGAGAACGAGTGGCTGGCCTCCCACCTGAACGACCCCAAGGTCCGCGTGGCGGAGGTCGACTACGACCCGGCAGCGAACTACGAGCTCGGGCACCTCCCGGGGGCGGTCCTGTTCGACTGGCGGAAGGACATCAACGACCCTCTCGCCCGGGACATCCTTTCGTCCGAAGCGGCCCAGACGCTGCTCCGTAAGGCCGGTGTCCACGACGACACGACGCTGGTCCTCTACGGAGATTTCAACAACTGGTTCGCCGCGTTCGCCTTCTGGGTCTTCACCTACTACGGGGCCAAGAACCTCAAGATCCTGAACGGCGGCCGGAAGAAGTGGATCGCCGAGGATCGTCCCCTGACCAAGGATGCCGTCCACCACCCCGCGGGCCAGTTCAAGGCCCACACCGGCGACGAGAAGCTCCGTGCCTACTTGGACGACGTCCGCAAGGCGCTCCCCGAGGTCAGGGCCGGGAAGCTCCACCTCGTCGACGTTCGCGGCCCGAAGGAGTTCTCCGGTGAGGTCACCGCACCCCCGGAATATCCCACCGAGCACGCCCAGCGCGGTGGACACATCCCGGGCGCGAAGAACATCCCTTGGGCCCAGGCGGTGAAGGACGACGGCACGTTCAAACCCCGCGAGGAGCTGGAAGCGCTCTACGGGGGGAAGGGCGTGGTCGCTAGCGCACCGGTGATCACCTACTGCCGTATCGGTGAGCGGTCGAGCCACACCTGGTTCGTCCTGAAGTACCTCCTCGGTTACCCCGACGTCCGGAACTATGACGGTTCCTGGACCGAGTGGGGCAACCTCGTCCGGACCCCCATCGAGAAGCCGTAGACGCTTCCGCCCACCCGACCCAACTCTTTCCTAGACCTCTCGGGGAATTTCCCCCGGAACGCCCTGCTCCTCAGGCCGAGACGCGTCGACGGGGCACCGGGTGCGCTTCCTTGCGGACCAGGAACTGGTGGAGCGTCCCCTCCCGGCGATGGGTTCGCACCGTGTGGCCCGTCTGGTCGGACCAGCGCACCATCTCGATCGGACTGGTCGGGTCGTCCGTCACGAGGAGCACGTGCGCCCCCGCGGGCCGGGCGAGGAGTTCCTCGTTCAGCATCGTCAGGACGGCCGAGCACTCAAGGCCGATCTCGTACAGCTCGACGTCCGGCGTGGCCGGCCAGCACCGGATCCGCTGGGTGCGGATCCGCTCCGAGAGCCGGGCGGCGACCTGGTCCGCCCGTTCGAGGTACTTTCGCGACGTCGTCCGTCCGGACCGGTCGCACCCGGACGATCCAGCCGTCCCCATAGGGCGTGTCGTTCACGAGCCGAGGTCGCTCGGAGACATTCCGGTTCCGCTCTAGGATCTCGGCGTCGACCGGAAGGCGAATGGCACCCGTAAATCGCATGCTCTCGACGGTGGCCACGCTCCGGCCGCGGCCGACCACGCCCTCGACGGGGCGGAAGGTGAGGCTCGTGAACGATCCGGCGAACGCGGCCAGAGTTCCGAGGACGCCCAGCCGGGCGGTCGCGCCCCCTTCCTCGGAGACCCACCAGACGTCGTTCTCGAGGTCGTAGAGACGGTCCTCGGGCAGCGGGCACCCCTCGATCTCCACGGACCCTTGGAGGCCCCCGCGGGGCTATAGGCCTACCCGCGGCGGAGCGCCGGCCCCCTCCAGGCCCACGGGGTTTCCCCCGGTGCACGGGTTTTGCATTCCGCCCGTCTCGCAAGGGTTAAACCCCCAGCCGGCTCGCCCGACCCCGAGGACCCTTCTCCATGGGCCGCAACATCCAGGTCGAACCTCTCCGGACCGTCCACATCGAGGACCAGGCCATCGAGCTCGTGGAGCGCAAAGGTCTCGGCCACCCCGACTCCATCGCGGACGGGGTCTCCGAATCGGTCAGCCGCGCGCTCTGCCGACTCTACCTCGACGAGTACGGGCGCATCCTCCACCACAACACGGACGAGACCCAGGTGGTCGGCGGAGCCTCCGAACCGAAGTTCGGTGGCGGGAAGGTCACGAAGCCGATCTACATGCTGCTGGTCGGCCGGGCGACGACCGAGGTCAACCACGACAAGCTCCCCATCCACGATACCGCGATCGAGGCGGCTCGCAAGTACGTCCAGTCGGTCTGCCGCCACATCGACGTCGACCACGACGTCGAGTTCGACTCCAAGATCGGCTCCGGCTCGATCGACCTCCGGGGCGTCTTCGAGCAGAAGAAGGTCCTCTCGAACGACACGTCGTTCGGGGTCGGGTTCGCTCCCCTCTCGGACACGGAACGCCTCGTGCTCGAGAGCGAGCGGTTCCTGACGCTGAAGCTCACGAAGAAGCTCGGGGCCCTCGGCGAGGACGTCAAGGTCATGGGCTACCGCCTCGACGACAAGATCCACCTCACGGTCGCGGCCGCGCTCGTCGACCGCGAGGTCAAGGACGGAAAGGAGTACCAGTCCGTCTGCGACGAGATCCGGGACAAGCTCGCCGACCAGGCGACCAAGCTGACGCACCGCGAGGTCGAGATTGACGTCAACACGGCGGACGACCCCGAGCTCGGCCGGTACTACCTCACCGTCACGGGCTGCTCGATGGAGGCGGGGGACGACGGGTCGGTCGGTCGCGGGAACCGCGCCAACGGGCTCATCACGCCCTGCCGCCCGATGAGCCTCGAGGCGTCGGCCGGGAAGAACCCGGTCAACCACGTCGGCAAGATCTACAACCTGCTCGGCAACCTCATCGCCGGCGACATCGTCAAGGAAACCGGCGGGAACGTGAAAGAGGTTCACGTCAAGATCCTCTCTCAGATCGGAAAGCCGGTCGACGAGCCCCAGGTGGCCAGCCTCCAGATCCTCCCGGCGGAGGGGGTCAAGCTCTCGGCCGTCAAGGGAAAGGCCGAGTCGGTCGCGCAGGGTTGGTTCGACCGGATCGACACGATTCCGCGCCTCCTGCTGACGGACAAGCTCAGCGTCTTCTGAGCTTCGCCCCGCGCGGGCCGCCTCCCACCGAACGCGGTCTCCCCGGCGGGCCGCGTCCCACCGGGAGGGATGGGGTTCCAGCCCGCCCGGGGCCTCTCTCCGCGGAGCCTGTGCTCTAAATAGTCGAGGGACGCCCTCTAGTCAGTATCGTGCCCCCTTCGCGGGGACGCGAACTACGGATGACCCTACCGGGCTCGACGCTCATCCTCATCGCGGTCACGGTCATCCTCGTGGTGGTCGTCCTCGCGATCTTCCTCGTGATCCTCCGACGGCTCCGGGCCCGCCGCGACCAGATCCTTCTCGAGCTGGGGACGAAACCCGCCCTCGTCCAGGACCGGGCCTTCAATCGGCTGGCCATGGCCCGGCGGGAAGCGGAGGTCCTGGGTCGAACCGGCACCGACACCTCCCGCGCCCTGGAGCTGATCGCCCAGTCCCAGGGGGCGTTCGATACCCACCAGTACCCTCATTCCTACGAGCTCGCCCAGTCGGCCCACGAGGCGCTCGTGAACGCCCATGGACGGGTGGGTCCTTCCTCCGCGTCCCTCGTCCCGCCCCCCGGAACCCCGTACCGTGCTCCGCCCGTAAGGCCCCCCGCTACGACCGCGTCCGCGGCCTCGCCCGCACCGGCGCCGCTCCCGCGCAACCGCGCCGAATCCCAGTTCCAACTGCATCTGCTCGAGCAGGAGGTGGCCACCGCCCGCAGCGAACGTCCCAGGCAGGGGAGCACGCTCGAGGCGGTGAAGCTCCAAGGGCAATCCCAGGCCGCGTTCGACCACGGGGATTTTACCGAAGCGTTCCGGCTGGCCCTCCGCGCTCGCCGGGCCCTGGGTGGGAAGGTGGAATCGCTCGCACCGCCTCCCCGTAACCCTGCCACGGCCATCCCCTCCGAGCCGGCCACGGAACCTCTCGATTCGACCGCCGCCGCCGAGCAGGCTGCCGCGACCAACCGGTGCCCGAACTGCGGGTATCCCACCCGAGCCAACGATACTTTCTGCCGGGGGTGCGGGACGCAGCGCGCGACGAGCACGTGTCCGGCCTGCGGCAGTCCCCGCGGACCCGCCGACACCTTCTGTGGTCGGTGCGGGGACCAGTTCAACCTCTAGACCGCGGGGACCTTCTCGCCAGCTAGCCAGTCGTCCAGTTTCCGCTGGGTTCGGGCTTCGTGAAGCACCGCGCTCTGGAGGAGCCAGCGCTGGAGGGGAATGGCGAAGGTGGACCGGATCAGTCCGGAGAGCTCGGCCATCGAATCGAGTCGAATCGCCGGCTCGAGGAGCGCGGCCCGGACATGCTCCCGGACGTTCCAGACCCCCAGCGGCAGGATTTCCCCGGGGTGTACCTCCCGGAGGACCACCACTCCGGCCTGACGTCCGAGTCGGAGGAGCGCCTCGCTGGTCGCGAGGCGGGCTGCATAGTAACAACCGCCGATCGAAGCGTAGGTTGTGCGCCCGTCGTAGCCTTCGTGGTCCCCCATCATGATGATCTCGGTCGGGCTCGGGTTCCAGAACGTCGAGGGATACCAGGATTCGATCGACTCGTACCGCCATATGCCGGGCAGGAAGACGATCAACCACCGGTTGTCGAGCGCGGTCAGCCGATGGGCTTGGATCTCCCCCAACTCCGGGAGCAATCTCACCTCCCTCACATTCTGCTTTGAGAGGAGGTCGTCGACGGCGGTGATGCTCCACCGGGTGGGGACCAGGCGGCGGTGACCCCGGCGGCCGAGCGTGCCGACGCTGAAGGCGCGTTGGATGCGGCTTACCTTCACCCCCCGCTGGTAGAGTTCCTCCACTGCGATTCGGGCGCTCGCGGCCGTATCCGAGGAGAGGCGGTCCAAGTGGGGGTCGACCCGGCGCACATCGAGGCGGAGCTGGTCGATCGGTGCCGAAGGGCCGAACGGCGGGGCCGTATCGGAGAGCGCGATGTGCCCTCTCGGGGGCCGCCGGAACCGAGCCTCGCTTTCGGCCGACTCGGCTGCGATACCCAGCAGCTGGAGCTCTTCGAGGAGAGGGATGGGTTTCTCGGCATCGGTGACGCGGATGGGACTCGTACCGCGGATGAGGCCGGTGCGGAATCCCACCACTTCCGCTACTGAGCGCCCCACCCAGTCCTCGGGGGTGTCGAGGAGCTCGGTTCGCCCGTGCTCGGGGCTCAACAGGGGTCCGAAAGAGACCTTCGGGTAGCCAAACCGCCCCACGAACACCGCCGGGGGCGAAGTCCCGGAAAGTTCGGTTCCCTGGACCATCGGGAGGGTCCGTTCGAAGGCGTGGTAGCGCAGGAGCAGAGGGCAGACCGGCTTTCCACACAGGAGTTGGGCCGAGCGGCACCGCAGGCACATCGTCGGGTCCTCTCGGAGTCCGGGGATCGACCAAACGAGCCCGGGGGTTGGGTCGACCCCGGGGAACGGTGGAGCACTGAGAGCCTCCGACATGCGCAACTCCCCAGGACTCCACGTAGCGCTATATGCGTGGGGCCGAGGGGCTGAAACACCCCCGAGTCCGACCCCGGGTCGGTCCGGTGTGCGGCTTCGACCCCGCCGCCCGGGGGCTTCGAGCCGCACCAGCGTCACCAGTCGTACGGCGTGGGTCCTGACCTCACGCGGTGGGCGGAGCCCTAGAACATCCCGCCCTAAACCGCGCTTCGGGCCTCGGCAGGCAGCCCGCCCCCGTCCGGCCCTGGCATGGGGAGCGAAGGTCCGAGCCCGCCGTCGGATCCACCGCCGAGGGCGATCTCGGCCGAGCAGGGGACGGGGGTGGGCGTCCATAGCTGGAGTGGGAATGGCCGGTGGCCGAGTCAGCCCGGCCCCGGCCCGGTCATCCGTTCGCAGGGACGCGGCTAACTGGCTCCCCGCGGCACCCGTGAAGTCCCGCCGAACGACGGAGAGATGCGTTCGGAGGCGTCAACCGGCGACCTTCAGAACGGGATGCGCGATCCCACGCATACGCGTCATCAAGTTTCCGACCCTTCCGCCAAAATCGAGCTCACTGCGAGGCGGGACGACGCGCACTCCTAGCCCTCCAGCCGGGTTGAAGGGCCGCGCGGCCGGAACGTCCGAGTCGAGTGGGCGCCGTAGGTGCCGGGAAATCACCTCATACTCGCCGGGCGGGGGCACGAGGGCAGAGAGTTGTTAGGTTGGGTCAGACTAGACCCTGGGCAAGCCACCAGAACCGAGAGAGATTGCTCTCGGGCTGGCTCACCGGGCGAGGCCGCAGCGTCGGAGGCTAGCCTAGGTTATGAGGCAGACCCGCAAACTAATCTCCCACCGTCGCGCACCGCAAGGGGGCCTGACGAAATGGCGTGCTTCGGGACCGTCGACGTCGATGTGCTCCCGGGGTGATTTCCGTGTGCGGGATTGCGGGCACCACCTCAACCGATTCGAGCGAGATCCGCTCGATGATCGATGCACTCCGGCATCGGGGACCCGACGCTTCCGGCACGTTTACCGGTGAACGGTTCGCTCTGGCGGGCTGCCGGCTGAAGGTCCTCGACCTTTCCGACCATGGGAATCAACCGATGACCAACGAGGATCGCTCGGTCTGGGTCGTCTACAACGGGGAGATCTCAAATTTCCGGGAACTCCGTGGTACGTTGGAAGCAGCCCACCACACCTTTGTCTCGTCGTCCGACACGGAGGTCATTGTCCATGGGTACGAGGAGTGGGGACCGGACGTCGCGCGCCATCTCGACGGGATGTGGGCGTTCGCGATCTACGACCAACCTCGCCAATGGGTGGTGCTGTCTCGTGATCGCACCGGCATCAAACCGCTCTACTATCTCTCGGATGGGGTGTCGTTCAAGTTCGGGAGCGAGCTCAAAGCCTTCTTTCAAGGCGACGCCCGTCCCACCCTCGACCCGGCCGGCCTCTCCGAGCTCCTCACATTCGGTTTCAACCCATCGCGGTCCACGGCACTTCAGTCCGTGAAGAAGCTCCTCCGCGGAGAGACGCTCATCTATCATCTGCGGGAACGCTCGTTCACCCTTCAAACGTACTGGAACGGGATCACCCACGGTGGTTCCGCGCTCGACCTCGACCAGCTCGAGAAGCTCCTTCAGACCGCGGTCGAACGCAACCTGATATCGGACGTTCCGGTCGGCTGCTACGTTTCGGGTGGGATCGATTCGTCGCTGGTTTCGATCCTGTATTCGAGGTTGTACCCCGGAACGTTGGAAACCTTCACGGTCGGGTTCGGCGCGGGCAAGGACGAAACCCTCTACGGGGCCCAGATCGCCGAATTTCTGGGTGCGCGGCACCACGCGGTGAACGTCAGCGACCACATCGCCGCCACATCGTTCCAATCGATCGTGCCCACGTTCGACCTGAGCGTCACCGATCCTGCGATCCTCCCGCTCACCCTGCTGGCGGCCGAGGCGAAGAAGACGGTGACGGTGGTCCTGGCCGGAGAGGGCGGGGACGAGGTGTTTGGAGGCTACGACTACTATCGCGTGCTGGAGGCGCTGCGGCGGTATGGGATCGTCCGCGTCGCCCAGGCCCTCCCGTATCGGGTGGACGGTGGTGGGATTGGTAATCGCCGGTTAAGTAGTTGGGCCAAGTTGTGGGGCGCCGCGCAATCCGTCTCGCCGGCGATGATGGCCCTCCAATTTTACTCCTCCATGCCATTGTCGACCGCGCGGCGCGTGGTCCCTCGGTTGGACGTGGACCGGACCGTTCGGGCCATGGAGGCGGAGGTGGACTGCACGACGATGGCGGCTTCCCCGAACCAGTTCTTGCTGATGGACCAGTCATGGAGGTTGCCCGAGAGCCTGAACTACAAGGCGGACAAGGCGTCGTCCTCCGTGGGACTGGAAGGACGTGTTCCCCTGCAGGACCGGCTGCTGGTGGAGTACGCGAACCAGCTGGATGTGCGGGAGAAGGTGGGGTTACGGGTCGGAAAGATCCCCCTCCGAAAGATCCTGGAACGCGAAGTTCCGGACCTGGCCACCCGTCCGAAGCAAGGATTCGGCTCTCCCGTTCGACGCTGGGTCCGAGGTGAGATGTCCACCGCCGTGGAGGAGTCCCTGAAGCGCATGACCCATGAGGGGCATGTCGATGGGACGCGGGCCCGGCCGATCTTCGAACGCTCCCGTTCCGGCCCGATCACCGACGGGGAGATCCGGTTCCTTTGGAGAGTTCTCGTGGTAGACCACTGCCTACGGTCCTTCGGCTACTGAGAGCCCGGCCCGTCCCACTCGATTCCCGTGGCCGGGGAATCCCGGTGCTCCGCGGAGGGTGGACCTCCGCGGTCGGTCGTCGCTCGGCTCGACGGTCAACCCGACGCGCTGGACGAGCGGTTCCGTGGGCCGGAGCAGCCTTGCAGAGTCTCGACTCAGCTCTCCAGCCACTCCAGCTCGGTCCCCGGCCGCAATGACCTCCGCTTCGACCCGAGATTCGAAACGAGGGCCTGTGGGATCAACCTCGTCGGGTCGGACTCGAAACGGACTGGTCGGCGTCCCCTCCCTCCAGGGGTTCGAACCAATCGATTCGAAATGAGCGCCCTCGACGGGAACCTACTTCTCGGTGACTGAGGGAACCGTTGGCTGACTCAATCGGCGAAAATCTTCGTCGGAAAGTTCGATGTCGGCGGCGGCCAGATTCTCCTCCAGGTGGGCCACCGACAAGGTTCCGGGGATCGGTAGCACGACCGGGGACCGCTTGAGGAGCCAGGACAGCGCCAATTGATGCGGGGTCGCTCCGTACCGAGTCGCCATCTCCGAGAGCGCTTTCGCGGGCGCGAGGTTCCCGCGGTGCAGTGGGGTCCATGGGATGAACGCAATCGAATGCCGGTCGCAGTACTCCAGCACGGCTGCTTGTTCTTGCTCAAGAATGTTGAACCGATTCTGAACGGAAACGATCGCCGCCACTCGGCGTGCCCGTTCGACTTCCTCCAACGTAACGTTTGAAATTCCGATTCGACGGATTTGTCCTGCTTCCTGCATTTCCTTGAGCGCTCCGACGCTGGCCTCGATGGGGACCTGTGGATCGACCCGATGCAGTTGATAGAGCTCAATGCAGTCGACCCTCAGTCGTTGGAGGCTGCCTTCGACCGCCTGCCGGAGGTATTCAGGATGGCCGTCCACGCTTCCACCGTCCGGCGTACGAACTATGCCGCCCTTGGTGGCCACCACCAGGCCCGGGGCAGTGTTCCCCAAGGTCTTTCCAATCGTTTCCTCGCTCGCGTTGAATTGGTAGACGTCCGCCGTGTCGATGAAATTCACGCCCAACTCCACGGCCCTCCCAAGTAGGGCCCGCGCCGACTCGGTGTCCGTTACGCGATTTGCCCCGAGCCCCAAGCGATGGACGGTACGGTCACCGAGCCGAACGGACCCAGCGCGAGAGGCAGAGATATCCGGTGCCACAGCCGTCGCTTTCGCGAGTGACTATATTATCATTCGGAGGCGGGCTCGCTAGGGCCTTGCGTTGCCCCGGCGACGGAGTTCGGGGGCGCGAGACGGTACGGAACGGTTTGTAATCCCCTTCCCGACCTCCTGGAGGCAGCTCGATGCGGGGAGGGTCGCAAGGCCGATGGTCTGGTCGGGGACCATCCCCCCAGCGGTTCAAATCCACTGATATCGCCGACCCGGACGGATCTGACAGCCCACAGCCTCAAATCTAGCGACCCCGCGCGTCCCTCGCGGTCGTTCATGGAGCGGGCGTGACGTGGAATTCTGCACCGAGGCGAGCGCCGTTGACAGCCGGCGAGCCATTCATCGGGCGCCCGTGAAAGGGGGCCCACGCGGGATTTCACGAAGACATTTGGCCGACCGATTCGTCCGGCGGAGAGAACGGATTCCTGGGAAAACAGCCCGGCTCCGCGATTCGAGACGAGTATGCTCCCCCTCAGGTCCCTTTGGGTTCCCACCGCTCTTCGTAGACCTCCTGATGATTCGGGGACTGTTGGAAGGACCACCGAGTCCGAAGGTGGAACGACTGGGAGGATTCCAGCGAGAGGACATCCGTCACCATCTGACGGTGAAGAGTTTCTGCAGTCGCCCCTTCCAAAAGAGGTACGACCGCCCGCCACTCCGCGGGATGCTCAAAGCTTGGCTTGGGCGGAACCTTGACGTCCCACGCACCCGGCCAGCGCTGGGAGAGCACGGCGCTGATCCTGCTTGCGAGCAGATCCGGGAAGTTCCCGTCGACGTAGAGTTCCAGGCGGACTTCGAGAGCTAGGTTCGAAGACATCTCACGCGGATGTACCGATTTCAAGATAAAGGCACGTCGCACTTCTCGCGAGCCCACAGGGTGCTGGCCATCCCTGCCTCCGAGGCGGGTTGTCGAAAATCTCCCGAGGCGGCGGCGCGGGAGTCATCGGTGACCCCCAGCGGTCCTCACGCTCGGGGGCTTGCCACGTCGGGCGGATCCTTCTAGAACATGGAATTCGGGTCGTGCGGACTCGCCGATCACTTTGTACCCCCGTACGGAGATGCGCCTGTTGGACTAGGCGGGTGTGCGTCCACTCCCCGGGAGGTCGAATCCTCGGGGCCGAGTGAAAGAATCACACCAACCTCTCGGTCGAGCGAATCGAATTCGAGCGAGCAACCTATTTGTCGCATCCCTGTATCCGCTCACCGCGATGCGTCCTAGTCACCCCTGTGCGACCTGTGCCCACGCGACCGTGGAAGACTGTACCGCCGCGTCGCACGGCATGAGCGTGGAAAGGGGAGTCCAATGCCTCCAGTGTTTACATTTCTGCCAGCAACGGGCGATGCCTGGCCCCAGTCCTCCGGGCTCAATGGCACAGCCGAGTGGTGTCCCGACTGGTGGGCCGTCGCCCCCCGTCCCTCCGGACCCCTCGACCGAAGTAGGGCCTCCCCATGGGCCTTGATTGACACAACGGGCGACCTACGCCGGCGTTGAGGCAGGAGTGTGCAGGCTCGGAGTTTCAGGTTGGATCGGTTACCGTTTTACATGCCGTAGACCCGGGCTCTGCCGATAACGAGGGCACCGCCGGCGGGTGCGAGACGAAGAGTCGCTCCTGAGGTTGATATTAGCCGTCCGCCACAGATATCGGGATGGACTGGTCGGTTTCCACACCCCCCGGGGGTTAGAATCCGATGACATCAGGGCGCGGGGTCGGAGTCGATGCCAGGCGAGTTGCGCTGCCTCACGAGAATCGGGGCCATATTCGAACCGCCCGGCCGTACGGAGAATGGCGAGACCATTGGTGCGGGTTCCGTTGATCCGTCGACCGGAGGTGGACCCGGAGGATTTCAACCCAAGTTCCCGGCGCTCGACCGTAGAGGGGCCCGGCGAATCCCAGCCTGAGCGACCGAGCTCACTTTTCCGGGACGATGCCTAGATCCTCGGTTGGGGTTGTTCTAGACCTACCCCGAACCCCCGCCTCCCGACCAAGACATCCCCGTCGCGGCGGGGGCCGAGGACCTACCGGCAACGGTCTTACGTAGGCCCCGCATTTTACTCCCCTCGTCGTAGTACGTCCGGGGGGGGACACAACTCAGTGATGGATGGGTCGGCACCCGCCCGGTTCCCGTCCCAACTGTTGAGTCGCCGCGAGGTCGCGGAGAGGACGTGGGCGTTCCAGTTTCAGCGACCGCCGAGGTTCGAGTTCATCGCAGGACAATTCATGGATGTAACGCTCGATTCTCCGAAGGACACGGATTCCGAAGGGAATACTCGGGCGTTCTCGATCGCGAGCCCGCCTCACGAGGATTCCTTGATGGTAACGACCCGGTTGAGAGACACCGCGTTCAAACGCAACCTCGCGTCCCTGCCCCTGGGAACGGTGGTGACCTTAGCGGCGGCTTCCGGGGAGCTTCTCCTCCACCACGATGCCTCGCGACCGGCCGTGATGCTGGCGGGGGGAATCGGCATTACTCCCTTCCGGAGCATCCTACTCGACGCCACACGACGTAAACTAGGTCACGAGATGAGTCTCTTCTACTCGAATCGTCGCCCGGAGGATGCCCCGTTCCTCCAGGAATTGGAGGGACTGGCCCGGGAGAATCCCCGGTTCCATTTTGTCCCGACCATGACGGCGATGGACCAATCCCACCGTCCATGGAAGGGGGAGCGAGGTCGGATCGACCTGGCCATGATGACCCGCCACTCTCCGGGATCCTCGGCGCCGGTGTATTACCTCGCCGGACCGCCCCGACTGGTGAACGAGCTCCACGCGATGCTCTCCCGGGCCGGCATCGCAGAGCCCTCCCTCCGGGCCGAAACGTTCGATGGGTACTGACGGCGGTCCCTGGCCCGTCGGCCCTGGCTCCTTCTCAGATCGCACCGATGGGGAGTCCGACGTGCTGCTCGGCCCGGGCCCGAGAATCTACGACCTCGAGTGTCGGACTAGGGCAGTCCCGAGTCCTCTCCTCAATTCGAACCGCAAGTAGAGGAAGCTCGCTCCACGCCGGACGCCGACCAGTGAGCCCCACAAGGGGTGATCGGGCGCGAAGGTCCGGCCGGCCACGAGGCCCGGACGTGAGACTGGATCCTTCCGACCGGCGATTTGGGGCGCCAGCGTCAGGAAGAGTTCGTCCAGAAGGCCCTCGGCCAGGAAGTCGCCCATGAGGTGGGGCCCACCCTCGACCAGCAGCAGGTCATGATGCCCGGTACTCTGGACCGCCTTGAGGACCGCCCCCGCCTTCAAGGGACCCGACTTCCCTGCGGCGACCACGCGCACGGTCGGCAGGAGGTCGGCGGAAGCCAACCGCCGGGCACCCCGAGCCGACGTGACGATGATCACCGGCACTTTCCCGGATGAGAAGACCGGAAGCTCGAGGTCGAGCTCGCCCTTCGCGGTCACGATTACGTTGACGGGAACGAGAGGCTTCCCGAGCCGGTGACGGAACTCGCCAAATTCGTGGGCCATCGTTGGGTAGATGTGCTGCGCCGTCCAAAGGTGGTGGCGGTCGGCCCGAAGCGTTCCCGCCCCCACGATAACGCCGTCAGCAGCCGCCCGTAGGAGACCCATCACCAGGCGATCGCGGGGCTCGAACCCAGTGATGTCCCCACCCCCCGAGGCGCCCGGACGGTTCAGCGAGACCACGCCGTCTAGAGTCGTCGCAAAGTTGCCAAGGACGTACGGACGGCGGGAGGGTCGGGGCAGGCGAAGAGGCCCGTAGACCCGCGAGAGCGCCCTCGGAAGGGGGAGACGACGGCCCCGGCTCCCCTCGAACAAGACCTCGAGCGGTTCGAGGGAGCTCACGGAAGAGAGCCACAGATGGTCATGAACTCCGATCGCAACGAGGGAGCTTCGGCATATTGGCCGCGCCACATCGTGGTCCGGGTCGAGGGGGCGTCCTCGCGCACCCCTCGCATTTGCGTGCAGAGGTGGTGGGCATCGATGTAGACCGCGACTCCGTGGGGCGCCAGAAGGGACTCGAGGGTGTCGACGATCTGCTGGCCCATGCGTTCCTGGACCGTAAACCGTCGGGCGAAGAGGCGCACCAGGCGGGTGAGTTTCGATAGGCCGATGATTTGTTCGTGGGCGATGTAGCCGACGAACACTTTACCGTGGAACGGTAGCGCGTGGTGTTCGCAGAGAGAGAAGAATGGGATGGGCCCTTCGACCACCTGATTGAGTTCGCATTCCCGGCCCCCGCGGCACTCGGTCCGGAACGCCGTGAGGAGCTTCGCGTCCCCGTCGTAACCTTCGGTGGAGTCGATCAGGGCCCGGATGAAGCGTCGCGGCGTCGCTTCGGTCCCCGGAGTGCTGAGGTCGAGACCGAATGCCGTGAAGATCTCGGACATGTGACCTTCAAACCTGCGCAGATCCGCCTCGGTAAACTTCGTCCGTCGAGTCGCGGTTGCCGCGAGGAGGCCGGCGTTTGTCGTCTCGGGGTCCAACGTCATGGGGCACCGTCGTTCACCCGGGTCGGAAGACCTCGGGAGTATTGGACTCCTTACCCGTCACATGCGGGCGAGGACGGGCTCAGCGCCGTGTGGCCTTGCTTTCGTGTCCGGGGGAAGACCCGCAGCTAGGCCGCAGGTCAGGATGCCTCGACTCGGGCCAGGACGCTGAGCGCCTCAACGGTCGCCCATTGGCTCGGGAAGTTGAGCGGCTCGAGAAGCATTGGAAACACGAGGTGCCGGAACACGTAGCCGCCATGGGCGGCATCGAGGTCCGGATGGGCGGCGTCAAGCGCCCACGTCCCATCGCGGCCCCGCTTGCTGCGCAGCCAGCGGATAGCTGGGGCGATACGGGGGTCCTCTCCGTACCCCAACCGAGCTAGGATTCGGAGGCCCACGAGAACGTCGTAGTAGTAGTGATTGGGATAATGAATCCGGAACCACGGCGGATAACGAACTCGACCTTCGTCCATGAGATGATGGCGGAGGTAGAACTCTGCTCCTCGCTCGGCGGACCGACGAACGGCCTCGCCTCGGGCCTCCTCGGGAATCTCCGCCAGGGCAGCGAGCCCTTCCCAGCCGTCGAGCGTACCGGTTCGCGATCGGAAGCAGTGCCAACCGCCATCCGCCTTCTGAGTTCGCACGATCCAAGCGATCGAGCGCTGAACGACCGGGTGATCGAGGTAGCCGAATCGGATCAGGGTCCGGACGGCGTTTCCGGTGACGCAGATCTCCCCGCTCCGGCCCGTGAGGTCACCTCCCCGCTTACTCCATCGGTCCAGGATCATCTCGGCGGTCCGTCGGATTCGAGGATCGGACCGGGTCATGCCAAGATCGGCCAGAACTATCGCGAGCCAGTTGGTGACAATATACTTCGGTCGGTAGAGGTCCGCGCCGGACGTTCCCGGGGTCACCCAATGTCCGTCCGACAACTGATAGTCCAGTAGAGATGCGGCCCAACCGGTCCGTCCGATCGCTCGCTGAGCCGTCCGCACCCGGGGATCTTGGCGAGATCGCCCCTCGACCTCCACCCAAAAGCGAACCCGGACGCTGGGGTCGGATCCCGGTCCTGTCAGCCACCTTCGAATTCGAGTCGCGACTTTCATCGGGGGAGGGAGGCACACCGGACCATATGGATTTCCTCTTCCCTCTCGCGGCAAAGAGGTCCGCCCTGGGTTTCGCCCACACGAGTTCTATCGGAGGGGGAGCCGCCGATTAAGCGGGCGGACTCCGCTCACGGCGGGTCCGTAGTCAAACTACCCTTTTCTGGGGGGGCAGGGTCGAACACGCGCTTCGACTCCGCGCCGTGGAGTCGGTCAACCGGACTTGACAGGCGGTGCCACCGCGGGTCCCCCCTAGGGTCGACAGCAGGTCCCGACTCGGCCCACGCGCTCCTCCAGGTGGGTCATCGACCGGCGCGCCCCTCATCCCTGTCGAAGAAACGATTCGTGGGGGATGAGGTCACGGGTGAATAGACCCTACTACCGGGGTCGTTTGGAGCACTGATCCCACCGGTGTTACCCTCATGACCCGGCTCGCGGTGGGCTCTGCCGAGTACCGGTCATGAAGTGGGTGACTCGAGAGAAAGCAAGAGTGGATCGGATCGCGTGTCCGTGGCTGGTACGGAAGTTCATCGACCCCGCAGCGGAGTTCCTCTATGTTCCGAAAGAGAAGGTGACGGAGGTGGCGGAGAGGGAGGGGGCCATCCCGTTCGACACGCCGGGGGCAGAACTTCACCACTACGAGGAGGCCGGGAAGGAGTACGTGAGCTTTGATGCGATCATTCGGAAGTACGACCTGAAGGATCCGGCCCTCCTTGAGCTCGCCAAGATCGTGCGCGCAGCCGACGGGGGTTCCGGACGGGAAGCCGAAGCGGCAGGGCTCGAGGCCGCTGCGACCGGATTCCGAATCATGGCACGGGATGACCTGGAGAACCAACGCCTTCAGTTTCCTCTCTACGATGCCCTGTACGCCTACTGTAAATGGAAGGTCGAAGAGAGAGGAACGCTCGAGCACACCGGCAGCCAGTCCACCTAGTGGCCATGGGGCGCGCCGAGTTTGTCGGGCGACAGACCAGCCCCTAGGGGATTGGAACGGCGGGGCCATGCCGGAGCTCGAATGACCACTAGAGTCGCAACATCGTCGAGCGCGTCCTCGGCGCAGCGCGACCGAATCCTGTTGATGGGTGCGCGCTCCGCGCGGGGATTCGGTGCCGGCGCCCTTTCAATCGTCATTGCTCTCGACCTTACCGGCGTGGGCTACTCCTCGTTCGTCATCGGCCTACTTCTCGGTCTCGCGCTGGGTGGGGCAGCGGCGTGGGCCCTCGCGGTGCCGCGGATCGAATTGCATTGGCGTCGGCGGTCCGTCTTCTTGTTGTCGGCCGCCGCCCTTGCCGTCGGGGGAATCCTCCTCTGGGTCGATATCGCAAACCCGGCACTCTTGCTCGCGGCGCTCCTCCTGGGCGGAATAGTAGCCGGGGGGGCCGACGTAAGTCCCCTCGGAGCCCTCGAGCAGGCCGCTCTCGCGGGAACGACCGCGGATCGGGTGAGAACGCAGAACTACGCCGTCTACAACCTTCTGGGGTATGTAGGGGTCGCCTTGGGTGCCCTCGCCGCCGGTCCGCTCTATGCACTGGGTGGTCCTACCGTGGCGGGGTTTCCTCCTGGGCCGCACGACGCCACGCTTCTTTTCTATGGTCTCCTCGGTCTCGCCCTGGTCCCCCTGTATCGAAGTCTTTCGAGCGAAATTGACCTTCCGGTGAACGGCAAGCGGCCTTCTCCGCTCTCTCCGTCGAGCCGACCGATCGTCTACTCTCTTTCGGCGTTGTTCTCCGTCGATGCGTTCGCCGGTGGGCTCATCGTGAACAGCCTCGTCGTCTACTATTTCTCGACCGAGTTCCGCCCCGGTGTCGACCTTCTCGGGTTCGTCTTCTTTCTCAGCAACCTGGCCGCGGGGGTCTCTCTCATTCTCGCCGCGCCGCTGGCCCGGCGGTTCGGTCTCGTCAACACTATGGTCTTCAGTCACATTCCGTCGAACGTCTTCCTCATCCTCGTCGTATTCGCCCCTTCCTTCCTGTTCGCGTCGTTCCTCTGGGTCGCGCGGGCGACGCTTTCCCAGATGGACGTCCCTACGCGCCAGTCGTACATGCAAGCGGTAGTGCCCGCGGAAGATCGCGCGGCAGCGGCGGGCTACACGACCGCGGCGCGAAGCTGCCAGGCGTTCGGCGCACCCGTCACCGGGTCCTTCCTGGCGGCGGGCGGGCCGTGGGTAGCCGCTCCCTTCGCGCTCGCCGGATGCGTGAAGATCGGCTACGATGTCGCCGTCTATTCCCGATTCCGCCGGCTACGTCCGCCCGAGGAGATAGCCGGTCGTGGTGAAGCTCCGATCAGTCCCAGGGCTCTGGATCGAACCTGAGAAGCGAGCAGCGATCTCGTGGCCGGGTGCCCTCGTCGCGGTCGGTCTTCGACGGCGCGGGTCGTCCGGCACGGAAGTTAGCTGATGGACTGGTCGGGATTTGAACCCGAGGCCTCCGGTTTGCAAAACCGGCGATCTTCCGAACTGATCTACCAGCCCGCGCCGGCGAGAGGACCCCCTCGGGGCCTTAGGGTTTCGGTGGGCGCGAACCACGAACGAACGGCCGAGACCCGGGCGAAACGACATCTACCCGCTCTCGGTCGGCGCCGGCGTGAAGCTATCCGCATTCACGATCGTGGATCAGTTCCCCCTACCGGAGGGACAGGGCCGGGACCGGTATGCCGAGGTCGTCGACCTCGCGGGGAGCGCGGAAGCCGCCGGGTTCTCCGGCCTGTGGGTCGCGGAGCACCACTTCCAGCCGGGAGGGACCTGTCCCTCCCCGCCGGTCCTCCTCGCGGCGTGCGGGGCGAAGACCACCCGGCTCCGGGTCGGCGCGATGGTCAGCGTCCTTCCGTTCCACCGACCGGTCGACCTCGCGGAGGAGTACGCCCTTCTCGACCAGCTGACCCACGGGCGGGTCAACCTTGGGGTGGGGAGCGGGTACATCCCGGCCGAATTCGAAGGGTTCGGCGTCGACCCTGCCGAGAAGCGGGAGCGATTCGACCGGGGGCTCGAGTGGTTGATCGACGCGTTCGCGGGCCGGGAGGTCCGGACCTCCGAGCCCTCCGCGCGTCCGGTGACGCTCAACGTGCGGCCGGTACAACGCCCGCACCCTCCAATCTGGGTCGCGGTCCAGCGGCGTGAAGCGATCCCGTTCGTGGCCCGACGCAACCTTTCGATCGCCCTCATCCCGTATGCCACGGTCTCCGGCCTTCCAGAACTTGCGGAGGAGGTGCGCGAGTTTCGGGCCGCGCTGCCGGTCGGGAGCCGCGCGGAGGTCGCAGTGGGCCTCCACCTCTACGCCGGAGAGCATCCGGAGCGAGCCCGTGCCGCCTTGGACCGGTTCCTGACGAGCCGGTTGGCGACCCAAAGCACGTTCTACCAGGCTAAGACCGCCCACGACCCGCACCACGCCAGCCGGGCGGGGCTCGAGGAGAGCGGTTTTGCGCTGATCGGGAGCGCCCACGAGGTCGCGGACCGGCTCGACGAGTTCCGCCGCATCGGCGTCGACGAGGTCCTCGGGATCTTCGACTTCGGCGGCCTGGCCGCGGACGACGTGGCCCAGTCTGTGCGTGTCCTCGGGAAGGAGTTCACCCCTTGAATCCCCGGGCGGCGGCTTCGGCCCTCGGGTCGGACCGCTAAGAAAAGAGAAGGCGGAAAGGGTTTGTCGCAGGGAACGGCGCGAACGCTACGTCGCTCCGGGGGGCGGGGACGGCATGGGGGGCTGGTCGTCACTCGCCGGTGGGGGCGAACTGGGTTCCTGCCAGGGAGCTGCGGCGGGGCCGGTCGGGGCCGGGGCGGGCGGGTTCATCGGGGTCGTGACCGGCGTGCCGCCCGAGGGTGGGTAGGACCGCTTCCGGCGGACCAAGAGCAGGAGCACGACGAAGAGGACGATGATGATGATCAACAGGATCAACCAGCCGACCGTCAGCCCGCTCCCCGCGCCGATCTCCATGCTTAGCGCCGACGGGTGGGCATTGATGGTGATGGCCGTCATGCCCTGGCACGTCCCGCCCCCACACGAGTTACCCTCGAGGTAGGTGCCTTCCAGCTGCACCTCGAGGATCGCGACGCCCGTCTGCCAGCCCGAAGGGATGGTGAGCTGGAAGGTCCCCGATGTGCTCGTGGTGGAGATCAGGGTCGTGATCTGCGTGCCCAGCAGGCCCGCTTCGAAGGTGTAGAGCACGGGCAGCGGAGCGTTCCCGTACGGGACGATCGAGTAGGAGATCGTCACGGTCTGCCCCGGCTGGTAGCTCCCGTCCGAGTAACTGGACAGGGTGGTGACGCCGATGAACACGTTGTAGCCCCACGACTGCCCCAGGATCAAAGAGGCGGTCGCCACGGTCCCCCCAGCTGCCGAGCTGAGGTAGGCGTAGACCTCGTACTCGGTCGGGGCGGCGGTCGACGGGACGTTGATGGTGATCGAGCTGCCGTTGGCGACAGTGCCCGAACCGACCACTCCGATCTCTCCTTCGCTGGTAAAGTCATTGCCGAACACCGCGTAGATCTGGTACGTGATCACCGGCGCGGAGAGCGCCGCATCGCCCCAGGCCTGCGCCTGGATCGTGATCGTGGACCCCGGGGTGAACGTCGTCGAGCTCGGGTTCAAAGTCAGGTCCGGATGAGTGACATAGCCCTTGACCACGCCGTAGAACGACGTCGTGGCATTGGCCGCGGTGACCTCCAGGAAGAACTCACCGAGGTAGCCGGCCGGTAGGGTGACCGTCAGTGTGCCTGAGCTCGCCGTGCTGGAGATCGTGCCCTGGCCAAGGAAGTCATCATAGGCCCCGTAGAGGTACCATGCCACGGCGGCCACCGAGCCCGTCTCGGAGGGGTTCGTGGAGTCGAGAGCCCACATCGCGGTGATGGGCTGTCCGGGGAAATACGAGAGCTGGTTCAGCGTCACCACCACGCCGACGGACGCGGCTGAGGGATAGACGTAGAAGGTCGCATTGTCCCAGAGCTCGCTGTCCGGGGGGGCCACGGGGTTGGCGCCGGGGTTGGTGACCGTCAAGTTGACGGTGTTGTAGAAGGGGGCGACGTAGTACGAGCTAAACTGGGTGATGTTGGCCTCGAAGGAGAAAGCGACCACCCCAGAGACGTTGCTCAGCAGCGTCGTCGTAGTGAACCCGGTCGGAGTCACGACTTCCTTTCCGTTCCAGAAGTTGATCGCCACGGACAGGTTCGCGACGGGGGTGAACTGGTCGTCTCCCCCGAACGCGCCTACGATGGCGCAGGCCTGGACGAGCGAGCCCGAGTCGTACGAAGATTCGGAGAAGCTAGGGCAGACGCCCCCATTGTTCGATGCCATGTCGAACGAGTCGAGGTAGACGAGTCCGACCTGGTAGGTCACGCTATAGGACTCGTTCTCCGCCTGGACCCCTCCGACATAGATCGAGACCCAGACGTTCAGCTCGATGGTCGTGTCGAAGGTGGCGTTCGCAGGGACCTTCCAAGTGTAGCTCCCCAGCGCGGCGGCGGGCTGGATGACGACGATCCCGTCCTTGGGGGTCGGGAACAGGTTCAGGGTGGAAGCGTTCGCGCCGGTGTACTGGCCGGAAAAGGACTCGTTCGTCATTTGCGAGTCGGGGGCGCCGTTCACGTCGGAAATCGCCTCGTAGGCGGACGTGATGGTCTCGCCCGGGAGCACGATGGCGCCCGGTTCGGGCGACCCGTAGATGTTCTCGTAGTACGTCCCGACGAAGATCGGGTACGACGCCTTCCCACCGAGCGGAGCCGAGACGGTGACGTTCCAGCCGCCCCCGACCTTGAGAGAGGCCGGGAAGGTGTAGGCGAGCCCCGCCGTCGTGGAGAAGTACTCCTGGGTCGTGGTGTTGATCGGTACGTTGGCCGAGAAGGCCGGCTGGTTCACTCCGTCCCGCGTCGCGTTGGGGTCAGTGATGGTGAAATTGACCGTCGCGTCGCCGGCGGTGTCTCGCACGGCGAAGTAGAGGATGTTCGAGCCGAAATCGTAGTAGCTGCCGGTCGTGAAGTAGCTGTAGTTGCAGTACGAGCACGAGCCACTCGAGGTTATGAAAAAGATCCCGCCAGCGGCGGGGTGAGGCGACCCGGCGGGCGAAGCGACGGGGGTGCCCGGAGAGGCTCCTCGGGCCCCGGCGGGTCCGAGGACGATCATCGACGAGGCGATCAGCAATACGACGACAGCCAAAATCAACGCATGGCGCGACATCTTCCCCCCGTCGGTATCCGCCTATAAGAGCGCTACGCTCGTAGCGTGACGAGCATTGTGAGAGCTTCGCATGGCCCCGATTCGTGCACCGGCCCGGTCCCGATGACCCCGAATGGAATTTATGGTTCGGTCGGGTACGGCGGCTAGGGAACCATGACGGAGATACTGCCGGGCGTGCACTTGATCGACGGGATCGACCCGAGCCCGGAATTCACTACCCACGTCTATCTCGTCAAGGACAAGGGCGCGAGCTGGACCCTCATCGACACCGGCCTTCCGGGGGCGTTTGAAAAGGTGGAGGCCTATCTCACGAAGATCCATGTTGAACCTCGCGCGGTGAAGAAGATCCTCCTCACCCACCTCCACCGGGACCACACCGGCTCGCTGGCGCACATGGCCAAGTCGACGGGGGCGCGGACATTCGCCCATTGGATCGAGGCCGCCTACATCGCGGAGAAGCCCAAGTACGACGGCCCCGGCTCACCCCCTGCCGAGCCGTTCCGCGTGGACGAGGTCCTGAAGGACGGCGACACGGTCGACGCGGCGGGGGGCCTTGTCGCGTACCACACCCCCGGGCATACGCCCGGGCACACCGCCTACTATCAACCCGAACGGAAGCTCCTCTTCTCCGGCGACCTCTTCTTCGGTGAGGGAAGCGGAGTTATCCTGACCCCCCCCGAATACTCTCACCATATCCTGACCGCGCAGATCTCCGCCCGCCGCATGAGCCAGCTCTCGGTGGATTCGCTCCTCAGTTATCATGGCGGTCCGCTCTTGAAGGACGGCGGAGCGGCCGTTCGTTCGTTGGTCGCGACGCTCTGATGCGATAGGGATTCGGCCCGGCCGGGGTTGGGAAAAGAAGGGAGGGGGGCGGAGGTCCCGCCCCCGAAGGCTGGAACGAGTTCCTAGACGGCTCCGGGGGGCGGCCCGCCGGCTCCCGGGGGAGGGGGAGGCGGAGGAGCCGTGGGTGCTCCGGTCGGGGGCGGGGGCGTGGACGAACCGCTCGAGCCCTTCCGGCGCCAGAGGGCGAGCCCGAGGATCGCTGCGATCACCGCGAGGATCACCACGATGATCAGGATCGTGGTCAGACTCCCGAACCCGCTGCTGGAAGTGGATTTGCTCCCGGGCGGCGCAGGCGCGGTCACCGTGACCGACACCGCCTTGGAGACCGACGAGCCCATCGAGTCGTTCGCCCAGACCGTGGCGGTGTACGTCCCCGCGCTCGCGTACGCGTGGGAAGGGTTCTGAGAGGTCGAGGAGCCGCCGTCACCGAACCGCCAAGCATAGGTGAACGTACCCGACCCTCCCGTCGCGCCGCCCGTGAAGTTGACCGTCTGGCCCGGCGTGGGAGCGCTGGGCAGGAATCCCGCCGTTACGACGATCGCCGGGTTGACGGTCACCGACACGTTCTTTGTGATGAGACCGCCGCCCGAGTCCGTCAGGGTCAGGACGACCTTGTGCGAGCCGGACACCGAGAACGCGTGGGACACCGACGCGCCGCTCCCGGCCGCGGTTCCGTCCCCGAAGTTCCAGGAGTAACCGTAGGCGGGCGTCCCGTTGACCGCCGTCGCCGTGAAGGTGATGCTCTGGCCGGCGTCGACGGTGGTCTTGGACGCCGTGAACGACCCACCGAGATTCGGGTTCACGGTGATGTTGTAGCTCACGTTCGTCGTCTGGACGTAGAAGTAGTCGTCGGCCGCCACCTGGACGTTGTAGACGCCGGGGGCCGTGTAGGCGTGGGTGAGGTTGACATCGTACGCGGTGTTGGTCGATCCGTTCACCGGGGCGGGGCCCGTGGTAGACACGTCCCCCCAGAAGACCTCCCAGTAGACGATCGGGCCGGCACCACTCGGAGCCGCGAACGTCGCCGTCACCGTCGTGTTGGTCCCGTTGTCGACCGGGTTGAATGTGGCCGCTTTGATGTAAGGCGCGGGCGGGACCTCCCAGGCCCACTCGTTGGTGGTGCAGCCGAGGCCGGAACAGGTGCCCCCGAGGATGAACGCGGGGACCCCGGTGCTGTTGACGGCTATCGCCGGCGAGAGCAGCGGAGAGAAGGCCGCCGGTGGCTCCGGCGCGACGAGGTCCTGGGGATACCAGGCCCCGCCCAGGAACTCCCAGGTGTCGTTGTAGATGCATCCGCAGCTGTTGTTCCCTCCGGCCGTGAGGAGGATGACGCCCTCTTGGGCGTCCCAGGTCATCGCCGCGTAGAACCGACCGGCCGGCTCGAGGCCGCAGGTGAAGATGAAACACCCACCGTCCGTGAGGGTAATGTTGGTCCATCCGGCGGTCGGCGTGAAGGTGAAGGTGTAGTTCACCGTCCCGGCATAGAAGTCGTACCCGCCGAACCAGACCAGTTCTTGGTTCACCGGGTCCCAGACCATCGAGCCGGCTCCCAGGTACGTAGCCCCCGGGGTTCCCGGGCCCCAGCCCCCCCCGATCGTGGTTTCCGACCAGGTCCCGTTGAGCACGGAGGTGATGCACCACGACCCGAGGCAGTTCAGCACGTTGCACCCGTCGACGTAGACGAGGCCGCCCACGGCGGGGTCCCAGGCGAGGCCCCCGGCCCCGACGGTTTGCGGGGTAGCACCGGTAAGGAAGGTCACGTTGGTCCACCCGGCGGCGGTAAAGGTCCACGTGTCATTCTGCGCGACGTTGGTGGAGTTGAAACCCCCAACCATCACGATCGCGCCGAGGGCGGGGTCGTAGTCCATGGACGAGAACTGCCGCGCGCTCGGCGCGGTGAGGAGGGTGGCGGTGAGGTTCTGCCAGTAGATCCCGTTGTACGTCCAGGTCTGGCCTGCGGGGCATTGAGTAAGATCACAGCCCACCCAGAGGACGACCTCGTTGAGCTGCGGGTCGAACGCCATGGCGCCTCCCTGCACGGACGACGGCAGGGGAGTCGGGAACGTCTCGAGTCCGATGATGCTGGTCTGGTTGTACCAGTTGATGGGGGAAGGGACGGCAACGGAGGGGTGCAGGGCGACATGGGAGTTGCCCGAGACGGCGGTCGGGTGGGCGAGGGTCGAGATCCCCGCAAGGTCGGAGCGTCCCGGAGAGAACCCGCCGCAGCGGGCGGCGGTCATCGATTCCACCGAACAGTGGAGTGCGCGACCTTGGAACGGTCCTTGACCGTTTCCGAGGCTGGTCGAGGCCCGCGCGATCAAGGACGAGGAGCTCACCGACGGGACGTCGCCGTGGGCCGTCCCTGAACTCACCGCCATGGACCGTGGCGCCGGGGAGGCCGGGGCGAACCCGAGCATCCCAAAGGCCGAGAGTAGCAGTGCGGCGATCAGACCCACCACGAGCCAAGCGCGGGCGTTCATCGGCCAGACTTGCGCGCTCTTCCTATTTCAAACGCACAGGCCGGAGGTTGCAAGGCCGGGCGGGAACGCCCGGGTCGCGGCGAGTGGGACTGGCCAGATTTGAACTGGCGTCTCGGAGTCCCGAACCCCGAAGGATGGACCAAGCTACCCCACAGCCCCGCCTTTGTCCACCATGCCTCTCGCTATATGAGAATGATGAGGCCGAGCAGCTATCCGGTACTGCCATCCAGCGTAAGCCGCGACCGACCTCCGGGTTGGCCTCGTATCGGTCCAGCGACTGCAGCCGTTCCTCGTGAAGTGGTTAAAGAGGAACCACGAGTACACCGGTCAAGATGCTGACCATTCCGTCCGACCCCACCCGCGGCACACGGGGGTCAGGGTGGGAGAACGGCCGATCTCTGGCCCGCATGAGCCGACTCACCAGATCCTTTGGACGCGGGGGATTCGGACGCTCCCCCCGGCCGGCGTGCCTGCTCGTAACTTGCGCTGTTGTGACTGGCCTTCTTCTCGGCACCTCCCTTCCCCTCACCGACCAAGGTTCCTCCGTACACCCTGCCGCCGGCTCGGGCTCCTCCCTGGAGAGTTCACATCACTTGAACAGTCCCCGACAGTATCCGGGGCGAAAGTTGCCAAGCGTCGCATCCACGTACGTGCTGTTCAATCAGACCCTTGTTAAGGGGAACTTCCTGCCGACGAACCAGCTTCACGTCGATAACATTGTGCCCAATCCCGCGAAGGGCCTGCTCTACGTCGCAGCCAGCGGCGTAGGGTATGTTCAGTCAACCGTCGAAGTGATCAATCTGACGCTCGACACAGTTGTGTCCACGATTCGCCTACCCGCGAACTCTGACCCCGAGACCCTCCTCTTCGATTCGTTCACGTCACAACTGTACGTTGTCGAGTCAGGATTTGGGAAGGTCGCGATCATCAACACGTCCAACGACCGAATCGTGGCAAACCTTTCCGGCGGTTACAGCGCAAGTCCGTACATGGGCCTCGCGCTCGATACGCTGAACCACGAGGTGTTCGTCGCAGGCGGAAACCAGATCGTCGTGATAAATGGAATGAGCGATCGGATTCAGACAAACTTCACCTGGGGCGCTACGTCGGGTCCTCAAGCCTACTGGGACGCATACGATGTTCTGACCAATCAGTTACTAATCCAAGACACGGGCTCCGACAACGTCTCCGTGTTCAATGCGACGTCTCTTGGGTGGGTGACTTCGGTTCCCTTCACCGACATAGGCGGCGGTGTCGTAGTCGCCCCAAGCGGCAACACATTCTACATCGGGAGTTGGAATCTCTCCGCGCCTGGCGGGACCTACAACCCGGAGAACATCTCCGTGGTCAACGCGACCACAGATCATGTCTCTGCCGTTATCGGAATGAACGGGTCGTACCCGTATACCGGTATGGCAATCGACAGTTCGACCGACGCTCTGTACATTGGGACTTATTCCTCGAACTTGACTGTCGTGAATCTGACCTCGAACTCACTCATGAGCCCGGTATTCGCAGGGAGCGGAGCGAGCGAGGTTGCCTACGACCCGGTCGCCCACGCCCTGGACGTCGGCGCGTTCAATGTCAGCGTGCTGTCAGGGGCAGGCCTTGCGAACATTAGCTACGTAGAAACGGGGGACGAGGCCGGTTCGATCGTCGCCGATCCGATTGCGAACGTGGGCTTCGTCTCCCAGGGCCAAACCAGTGGCGACATGCTCAACCTCAGCGGACCCTCCCAAGTGGGATCGTTCAACCAATACAGTCCTACTGACGATCATCCATATCTCGCGCCACTCGCGTTCGTCCCTGAGGACCGCGAGATATTCCTCGCAAGCCCAGCCAAGATTCAAGTTGATAACTCCACAACGGGCCACCCGATTTCGACAATCGCGGCAGGCTACTGTCCTCCAGATGGTGCGACGTACGACCCGGAGAATACTTTCGTCTACATCCTCAGTGCCTGTCAGAATCCCGGCCCACACTATGGCCAAGGCTACGTGACAGTGCTGAATGCGAGTTCCCTTGCTACCATGGCGACGATTTGCTTCGGATGCTCCTCAAACATCCTCGGAGGTTATCCCAACGCCGTCGGCTGGGACCCAGCGACCGGGAACATCTGGATCCAGAACGATACAGTGAGCGGCGGATTCGGGGCTGCCATTTCGATTTTCAACGCCTCTTCCGACGCATTCATTTCATACGTCCCCCTGCCGGCCAAAGGGCCAGTCACATCCATCATCTATGATCCCGCGGCCAATGCGATGGTCGTGACTGAAGCGTGCACCGACTGTATCAACTACTTCGCGTCGAATCTGACCGCCTACAACGCGAGCACTGGCGCTTCAATCGCCATCCACTCCACGGCGCCTGCCCAACCAACAGCTGTCGCCTACCTCAGTGGGACTGACGAGCTGGCCACGACTGATTATACGGCCAACAACATCACATTCTACAATGCGACTTCCCTCGCACCTTTGGGGAACGAGAGCGTCGGCTCCGAGCCATATTCCCTGAGCTACGACCCGGGAAACGGGTACCTTTACGTCGCAAACGAGTTGTCAGGCACCATCTCACTCCTACCCACTAACACCACGGGGGCCCCGTACGTCGAGTCGTTCAACGCAACGCCTACGAGCCTTCACCTCGGCGGAAACATCACCTTTCAAGTGGTCGCAGAGGGATGGAACGGCACTCTTTCGTACGCCTATTCAGGACTCCCCGCAGGGTGCACAAGCGCCAACACGTCTACCCTTGTTTGTACGCCCACCAAGGCGGGCGAGTTCCGCGTGAAAGTTGCTGTCAGTGACGGATCGCACAGGTCGACAGCCGCCTACACCGACTTCTCGGTGTTCACACTTCCGCCCCCCGTGATACATTCATTCGGGGTGCAGCCCTCTTCGTTGGTACTTGGTGGCTCAATCACCCTTCAGGTGAACGCGACTGGTGGGTATGGTTGGCTATCCTTTTCCTACTCGGGGCTGCCGACCGGCTGTTCAAGCGAGAATCAATCCTCATTTTCCTGCACTCCAAGCGAAACTGGGACCTTCGGGATCGTAGTGAACGTGACCAATGCGAATCTTGTATCGATCCAAGCAAACGCAAGTCTGATCGTGAGCGCCGTCCCCTACCCGGTCATAGAGTCGTTCAGCGCCAATCCATCCTCGATTTACCTCCACAACTCGACATCGGTCCAGGTGATCGCCAGCGGAGGTTACGGATGGCTGGCGTACTCGTTCACCGGGCTCCCCTCGGGCTGTTCGGGCCAGAATCTCTCTTCTCTACAGTGCACACCGACCAGCCTTGGAAACTTCACGATCGAGGTGAACGTTACGAACGCGTACTACCGGTCCGCATTCTCCAACGCCACCTTGGTTGTGGGTCCCGACCCTAACCCGACCATCGTCTCGTTCCAGGCGGTGCCCCCGAGGGTGGCACTCGGAAACGGAACATTCTTCGAGACAGTTTCGTCGGGCGGCTTTGGGTGGACGGCCTATGCCTATGATGGTTTGCCGGCGGGTTGCCTGTCGTCCAACACCTCAGCCCTCCCATGCACACCGACGGTGCTCGGAAGCTTCAACGTAACAGTCACGGTGACGAACGCTTACGACAAGACTGCCGAAGCGACGACCGCCATCGACATCTACCGGTTGAGTCCCCCTACCATTACTTCCTTCACTTCATCGCCGGGCCGACTTTATCTTGGTCAAACGACGACACTCATGGTCGTTGCCGGGGGCAGCGGCCTCAATTTCTCATTCTCAGGCCTCCCAGCAGGCTGCGCCAGCACAGACAACTCAGTCCTTACCTGCACGCCGTCGGAGGCAGGAAATTTCACAGTGGAGGTCGTAGTAACAGATTCGGCAGGACTCTCGGCTCACGCCACTCTTGCGCTTTCCGTGGTCACTCCCCCGGCACTTACTGTGTCCTCTTTCACCGCCTCTCCTGCGTCCATAACACTGGGAGAATCAGTACGCCTCACCGTCGTGATTGCCGGAGCGATTGGGAATCTGACATATTCTTACTCGGGACTCCCGGCTGGTTGTGACAGTGTAAACAGTTCCTCACTGACCTGCACGCCATCTGCCGCGGGTAGTGTCACGGTGAACGTCAAGGCAGTGGATCAGCTCGACCGCTCGGTGGAGGATCGTCTAAATCTAACGGTCGCCACCGCCCCGGTCCAACCATCGAGCGGCAATGGAAGCGGGGGAATCGACGTCTGGGTCTACATAGGGATAGGGGTGGGACTCGCAGCAGTCGCGGCCGTTGCGTTCATCCTCGTCTCCAGAGGGCGAGGCAAGAAGCCCACTTCAGTGGCTCCTGAGGCCGAGACACCAGTCTCCCCCCAAGCTCAGCCTCCCTCCCCGGAAGCTCCCGGTGAGTCAATCTACGGTGAATCCGAGGGCTAAGTCGCTCTCCTTCTTGGCCCACGATGTCCACATTGCCCGGCGTCTGACGCCCTACCGGTCGTCGGCGATCCTTCGACCGCCTACTATACTTGGTCCCTGTATAATGGAACTAAGCTACCCCACAGCCCCGCCTTTGTCCATCAAGCGTCACGCTATTTGAGCGTAGTGAAACGGAGCGGTCCAGCGGCTGTGTTCCCGACCGCGACCCGCCTCTTAGCCGAGCGGATCGAACCGTCGCGTAGTCGAGGATGGGATCCGAGGCGACGGCGATCCCGACTAAGGAGATCCTGGGCCCTGGGGCATGCGACGATAGATCGCGACAACAACCGCCGCCGCGACTGCGATGATGATCGCCCCGATGAGAATCCAGACCCAGAGTGGGATCGGGGCCAACGCGGTAGGACCCAAATGGCTGGCAGGCCCGGACGGGGCGACCGTCACCACGACCGAAGTCGGACTTCCCTGCACAGTCAGCGTGCCCTCGCTCGGGATCGCCGAGACCCCGTTCGGGAGCGATGTGATTTCCCATACGTAGGTTCCGTTCGGAAGCTCGAACGTGAGGGACCCGGTACCCGACATGGGGGTCCCGTTGACCATGACCGTCCAGGTAGTCCCGCTCGGCAGTCCGGACTCGGTGAATGTCACCGAGTAGGTGACTCGCGAGAACTCGACCGACACCGAGCCAGGCCCGCCTTTGGTGGTGAAGCTTCCGCCAGGCGCGGAGTAGGTTTTGTCGCTCGTCCCGATGGCAAAGGTGTAGGTGCCGTTTGGCAGCTCGATACTCGCCGTCGTGGTCGTTGAATACACCGACATCTGGTCGGTTACGTTCGCGTACCACCCCCCGCCCTCGGGAAGACCCGACTCCGTGAACGTTACAGTATAGACGACGAGCTGGAACTCAATACTCTGGGTGAGCGCTGCACCCGCCACGGTGAGATTACCTGTCGCGGGACGCGATTGATACTCCTGGTTAGCCGATGCGATCGAAAATGAGTAGGTCCCGTTCGGCTCGGGAAAGCTGAGAGTGCCGGAGTTGGACGGCCAGGACGTCCCGTTGACGGTAACTGACCAGTTGAGTCCGGCTGGAAGTCCAGTCTCCGAAAACGTCACTGAGTAGTTCAAGAGGGTGAACACCACCAGCTCATTGACGGCGTAACCCGCGACCGTAAACTCCCCAGTCGTCAGGACCGGTTCGTATTGTTTGTCCGCCGTCGCAATCGCAAACGCGTACGTCCCATTGGCAAGTCCAATCACCGAGGTTGGGGCCGTCGTTAGTAACGCCGCTTGGCCGGTCACGTTCAGATACCACCCGACGCCCGCAGGAAGCCCTGCCTCGGTGAAGGAAACTGCGTAGCTACTGACAGTTGATTAAATAACTTCAAATCCGGGGACCGTCTTTCCCCCGGCATGGGACGCTGGTCGCAGCTGCACCGCGATACCGCTACTCTCGAGGAACGACGACTCAAAGCCCTCGGTCTGTTGGGCTCAGGCGTCTCCCAGTCCGAGGTGGCCCGTCGCCTCGGAGTCACTCCCACCGCGGTCTGCCAATGGAAAAAGGCGGTCGAGGAAGGGGGTCCGAGAGCTCTCCAAGCCATCCCCCGATCTGGCCGCCCCACCTTCGTTCCTCGCGAGATGTTGGCCACGCTTCCCGACCTCCTGGCTCGGGGAGCTCTCTCCTTCGGATTCTCCACCGACCTCTGGACGATCCCCCGGATTCTCCAGGTCACCGAGTCCGAGTGGGGAGTGCGGTACACGCCGACCGCGATGTGGCGCCTGCTCAAGCGCTACGGGCTCTCGTGGCAACGGCCCCGTCGACAGGCGCGAGAGAAGGACCTTCGAAAGGTGAGGAACTGGAGGCAACGCTCTTGGCCACGGTATAAAAAAAAGCCCGCCACCAAAGAGCCGTAGTGGTGTTTGTCGACGAGAGTGGCTTCTCGTTGATCCCCTACGCCGCGAAGACCTGGGCCCCCATTGGGCAGACCCCGGTCTTGATCCACCAGGGGCGGTGGCCCAAGTTCTCGGCCATCAGCGCGGTCACCCCCCGCGGGAAGCTGTACATACAAGTCCACGAGGACACGATTGCGACCGACGAGGTGATCGGGTTCCTCGGGCACCTGCTTCGTCATATCCGTCGTCGACCGATACTCCTCTTCTGGGACGGTGGAAACCCCCACCGATCGAAGAGGACCCAGGCCTTCCTGCGTGCCCACCCACGAATCGAGGCGCATCGGTTCCCCGGCTACAGTCCCGAACTCAATCCCGACGAGTGGGTCTGGAGCCATCTGAAGAACCACGAGCTGGCGAGCTACGCCCCGCACGATGTGAAGGAACTTCGCCGGGGGCTCCGGCAGGCCATTGTCCGAATGCGAGTGAGACCGAAGCTGATCCGCTCCTTCGTCGCGGCCACACACCTCTACGATTCGGAGACTGACGTGGATCGCAGAGGGAAGAAGACGGAAGTCTCAGGCGAGCAGAGTTAAGCTATTTTGTCCGGCATCAGTAACCGGTGAAACGATGGATACTGTCCCGTCCGTGTAGTCCGCTACGTAGACGTAGCCATCCAGAGGGTCAAATGCGATTCCCTCCGGGGAACCTCCAACCACTACGCTCGCAGCTACCGCATCGGTCGAGTCAGCGATCACACTCACGTTATTTGAGTCGTCGTTCGCTACGAACACCTCTCCGGTTGCTCCGTCATATGCCAGACCCGCCGGGTTGTCACCCACTGAAATGTTGGCAACCACCGAGTTCGTAGAATCATCGATTACACTCACGTTGGCTGAGTGTACATTCGCAACGAATTCCTCTCCTCCGGCACTGTCATACAGTGTGGCGATGGGCGAGTTCCCAACATCGGGGTTCGCAATCACATGGTTCGTCGAGTCGTTGATCACACTCACGTTGCCCGAAACATAATTGGCAACGAACACCTCGCCCATCCTGGAGTCATATGATACCCCGATCGGACCCTCTCCTACTGAGATGTTCGCCACCACTCTGTCAGTTGAGTCATTGACGATGTTTACATCGTTTCGGAGATAGCTTGCGACGAACAACTCTCCCTTGCCTTCGTCATAGGCGATCCCGAGAGGACTGTAGCCGACCGTGATGTTCGCGACAACGCGGTTTGTCGAATCGTTTATCACGCTCACGTCGTTGGAAAGCGCGTTGGCGACGAACACTTCCCCCCGTCCGCTGTCATACGTGAGAGCCTGGGGCTGGGCGCCAACGGCGATATTCGCCACCACTCGGTTGGTGGTATCGCGAATCACATACACGCTTCCCGAGTCCACGTCCGCGACGAAGACCTCCTCCTTCCCGCTATCGTAGGTCGCTGCATAGGGAAAGCTTCCCACGGCAATATTCGTCACGACTTTGTTCGTTGAGTCGTTAATCACACTCACATTGTCGACCGAGTTCGCGACGAAGACTTCTCCCATCCCGCTGTCGTATGCCGCGATTTCAGGGTAACCCCCCTCCGCGATGTTCGCCACGGCCGTGTTCGTCGAGGCGCTAACGACAGTCACATTGTTCGTATAGGAGTTCGAGACGAAGACCTCCTTCTTCCCGCTGTCATATGCAGCTGCCACCGGGTTGATTCCCACGGGTATGGATGCTGAACTCGTGTCGGAAGTGTCATTGATTACGGTTAGATTATCGGAACTGTAGAAGTAGTTCGCGACGAAGACTTCCCCCTGAGCGGGGTCGTAGACGACGGCGTCTGGGCCCTGTCCTGCAGGAATGGTAGCCGTGATCATGTCTGTTGTATCGTTGAGCACGCTCACGGTGTCCGAGTTGTAGTTCGCGACGAAGACCTCGCCCTTCCCGCTATCATACGCGAGCGCGCTCGGTCCGACTCCGACCGGGACGGTCGTGACCACGGTGTTCGTCACGGCACTGACCACGCTTACATTGCCCGAGTACCCCAGGCCAGCGTCTGCGACAAACACCTCACGTTTCCCGCTGTCGTAGGTAACGCCGTACGCAAAGTGGTTGTTGCCCAGCGCAATAGTCGCCACCACGGTGTTCGTCGTGTCGTTGATAACGCTCACAGAATTCGAGTTGTAGTTCGCGACGAAGAGCTCGCCCTTCGCGGGGTCGTAGGCGACTCCCAGCGGGCCTACTCCCACCGAGATGGACCAGATGACCGAGTTGGTGACATCGTCGATAACGTCGACATTGTTCGATCCGAAGTCGGAGATGAAAACCTCACCCTTCCCGCTGTCATAGGCCCCCGCTTCAGGGAATTGACCATTGGCCGCCTGGAAGTTTCCGGGTTCCAAAGTGCTATTGAAGAGCACCAGGGTGTCCGCCACGGAAGGACTGTCGGACAACGGCAACACCGTGCGTCCAACTGCCTCCGACTTTACGAGATGATTAGGGCTGGTCGTTCCGTCTCGACCCGAGCTGGGGATCTGAGCGAAGCGAGACATAGGAACATCCCCGGGTCGGGGGGTTGCCGTCTGACCAGACCGCTGTCCGAGACCCCCTTCGGCTGCCGCGTAAACGGCAGACGATGTTGAAGTCAGGAGGAGCGCAAGGGCTCCGATGGCAACAAAGGCCCGGCCCCAGTTGCTCCTTGACCATTGGCGTCCCCAGCGGGAATGTCCCAGGTGAACGGGGGAATCGTCCGAGCGGCGGACAAAGAGTCGCGCCATTCGGCCCACTGAGGCGCCCGCAGGTCAACTACGTTTGGGGGTCGTGTGCTGAGGATCGCGCGAGAAAGGTCAAGCTGAAACAACTTCCGCGGGCCGGGTCATAAACCGGTATCGACCTGGCACCACCACCGGGGGGGAGCGACGATCGGACGCGGCCCTGCCCTCGATTAAGGTGGCCGCTTCGGGGCGCCAAAATCGCTGAAAGGACCTATCCGCTCAGCCCTGGTGGTCGAGCGCCGGTAGGACTTCTTATCAAACCTTGGTCCTTGTATAATGGTACCAAGCTACCCCACAGTCCCGACGGTGAGCGACCACGCGTGTCGCTATTTGAGGATGCGGTCGGCCCGGCTTCCCTCGTAAGATCCTCCGCGACTGAGTCACACGGCCGCGCCCAACGGCCGCTTCGGGGGGATTTACTTGGTCCTTCCATTTTGGGACCAATCCCGCGGTCGCTACCAACAATCGCGTAATCCCCCCGCCAAGCATCGGAAGGGTGACAGGGATTAAGTCGCGACGGCGGGTGGGACCCTCTGACGGAGGATTTCGACCCTGCTGGAAGTCTCGACCATCAGGCGCACGCTGCGGATCGGCTGGCGCTACCTGCTCATCGGCGCTGCGATCTCCTTGATTCTTACCTGCGAGCTCCTGTTCTTGGGTAAGCACCCGGGAGCGGGCTTTGATGCGACGTTCCCCCTCGAAATTCCGGTTTTTGCCGTTCTCGGCTCGATCGGTGGGCTGATCACCTTCACGTCCGACCGGACAAAGGGGGTCTTCGAGTATCTCTTGGCGTACGGAGTCCGGCCCCGCAACCTGTTCATCAACGGACTCCTCGCCACAGCGGCCATGTCGGGGATCATCCTCGGCGTCGCGCTATCGGTGGGAATTGGGTTGGCATTCGACCGAGGGGTGTCCCTGAACCAGGCCTTCTGGGAGGCGCTCGCATACTACACCGTCCCGATGGCGCTCGCAGGAGCTTTCGTCACGAGCACTGCAGGGATGATCTGGGCCTCCATCTCCACCCCCCGCACGGGGATCAACGGCCCGATCGGCCTCGCCCCGACGATCGGGATCACCCCCACGATTCTGGTGCTCATCGCCGCCGAGGCCGCCCCGTCGTCGGACTACTACTACATTACCGGAGGGGCGTCGCTCTCCCTCATCCTCGTCGCGCTCGCGCTCCTCGCGCTGTCGGCGAAGTTGTTGAGCCGTGAGCGATTCCTATCGAACATCTAAGGGGGGGGAAGTCCGTGAACACTCCACCATCGCTTCGTCCCTCCACTCCCGCCTCGAGTTCCGGCCGACATCGGATCGAAGTGCAGGGCCTCAGCTCGGGCTACCACGGGAAGAAGGTGCTCGACGACGTCTCGTTCACGATCGACGAGCCCGGGATCTACGTGGTACTGGGTCCTAACGGGGCGGGGAAGACGACACTCTTCCGGACCTTGGCGGGCGTGCTCGAACCGTACGCCGGTCGCATCGAAATCGATGGGACAGACTCGCGCGGAAGCGTGGCGAGCCCCCACCTCCAGTACCTCTCCCACATTGACGGATTCCCCGATGGACTCAAGGTGGACGAGGGACTACAGTTCTACGCGCAGGTGCAAGGCGTCTCCGAACGAGATGTCGAGCGCGTGGTCCATCTCCTGGGTCTGGAGGAACTACGAGACAAGTTCTTCAGCGAGTTGAGCCAAGGACAGCGCAAGCGGGCTTCCATCGCCCGCATCTTCCTTCAGGAACGAGGGATCTATCTCCTCGATGAGCCCACGAGCAATCTCGACCCGAAGCTCGCCCGCGAGATCCGCGACCTGGTGCTCGGACTCAGTCAGAATGACCTGGTCCTGTACCTCGTCCCACAACCTCTTCGAGGCGAAAGAGATCGGCAAGTACGTCCTCGCGCTCAAAGGCGGTAGGGTTGGATACTTCGGCCGGCTCAGCGACCTACGGCCGAAGAAGTACGTCATCGGCATACGGGCGACCGGCGCGGAAGGAGTCCTTTCGGCATCTACGAAGAAGGGGGATTACTATCTCCAGGAGCTCGCCGGACCCGAAGAGGTCCCCAAGCTCGTCCAGGAGCTCACGGCGAAGGGTGTCCTGATTCGAGAGGTCAAAGAGATGGAGAACCCCCTTGAGGATCTCTTCGCGTAGCTGTGGCTTGCCTCTCCGTTCGTGCGACCGCGCCCCTCACCGCCAGCCGTTATCGACCGCGCGCTCACCGACTGGGGCGTCAAGCATACTTTGTCCTAATATTCACGAGCCAAGCTACCCCACAGTCCCAGACGTGGGGCGACCACGCTTCTCGCTAAATGAGCGTGGGGGCCTCCGGTCGGGCGACGTGTGGGGAGGGCTGGGACCGGCCCGCCAGGGCGAAGGGCTTTGGATGGGTCGGCCTCCGGCGGTCCATGGGTTGGGCGATCTTTCTGCGGGGCGCGAACGTCGGGGGCCATCGAAAGTTCCTTCCGAGCGCGTTTGCGAAGGAGCTCGCGGAATTCGACGTGGTGAACCTCGGCGCGGCGGGGACCTTCGTCGCCCGGTCGGAAGTCTCGGAGACTCGTCTCCGCAAAGCGATCGTCGCCAAACTACCGTTCGAGACCGAGGTCGTGATCCGCCCTGGGGTGGAGCTCGAAGAACTCCTTCGGAGCCCGCCGTCCCTCACCCCTCCTCCCAGTTCGAAGTTGTACCTCAGCATCCTGATTGCACGTGCCACCCGCGCTCCCCCCCTCCCCCTCCACGTTCCCAACGAACCGGCCTGGGAGGTCAAGGTGCTCGAGATCCGAGGGAGGTACGCCCTCAGCTTCGCGCGACGGTTGGGGGACCGTCTGATCTATCCGAACCCGGTCGTCGAGCGGGCGTTCGGTGTCGGGGCGACCACCCGGGGGTGGCCGACCATCGTCGCCCTCGGTCGGATCCTCGAGGAAGGATAGGACTCGGTCGAGACCGTGGCAAGGCACGTTCGTGACCTCGCGCACGGGTGATGTACCTCGGAGAATAGGCCGGGTCGCAACTTTTACCGACAGAAACGGGGGGAGCCTTAGCGCCGAAAACCTTTAGGTGGCGACAAGGGAGCGGGGGCCGTGGACGAGGAGCTCGACCCGATCCTGATCCAAGTGTGCATTCCGCTCCCGATCCCGATGATCTATTCGGGGTTCACGGACCCCACCCACGTCCGGGGATGGCTCGCCGACTCGGCGACGATCGAGGCGAAGAAGGGAGGCACCTACCACCTGGGGTGGACCTCTCCCGTGGCCTTTGAGAGCGACGGGGAGATCCTTCAGCTCACCCCGGACGTCGACATCGACTTCTCGTGGCAGGGACCGCCGGAATTCGCATCGCTCATGAACGAACCACGACCGAAGACGCACGTCTACGTACGGCTCCAGGAGTCGCCCGAGGGCATCGACGTGACCCTCGAGCACGTCGGGTGGGAGAGCGGGGAGGCGTGGCAGGACGCCCGCTCCTGGCACTTCCACTTCTGGGACGACCGGCTTCACCAGCTGAAGGATTACCTGATCAAAGCGGCCTACGGCTGACCCGCGGGCGGACTCACTCTTCGCCCGGCGAGAACTTCCGGCAGATCCCCTCGCCGCACAGCGCGCAAGGACCGGACGGCTCGAGGCGGAAGTTCCCCGACGTTCCGATCGGCACGACCACCATGTGATGCGTCGGCAGGTGACCGCACCGGCAACGCGCTTTGAGGGGAAGGGCGGAGCGCTCGACGGTGACGCGGGTCCGCATCGATCTCCACCGGGACCCGATGCGACAAAAAGGCTTTGCCGGGCCGACCCGTCGCGGGATCAGCTCAGCGGCTTTACCATGTGAGGACCCGCCCGTTCATACCCCCGGGCCCGGTAGTACTCCCGGGTCCCGACCGCCGCCGTCACGTAGATCCGAGAGTATCCGGCCGAACGGGCCCGGTTCTCGGCGGAGTCGAGCAGGGAACGTCCGAACCCCCGGTGCTGATACTGGCCGGCGGTCCCCGCCGAGCCGCCGACGGGAACCTCCCGTCCGAGCACCTTCAGTTCGCGGATGACGGGGGCGTCGAGGCCCGCCTCGGTCGAGTCCGAGGGAAAGCGCAGCCGCAGGAAGCCGACGACCGTGTCGGTCTCGGGATCCTCCCAAGAGAGGAAGACCTCGCGTCCCCCGGACGCGTCGTAGGCCCGCTCGACCGGACGAAACGCGTCGGGGGCCGGCGACGCCCGCCGTCCGGCCTCCCGGCACCGGAGGCACCGGCAGTGCCCCCCCTCCGACCGGAGGCGCGCCATCGCGAGCTCGCGCACGTTGCTCGTGCGCACGCCCTCCGCGATCAACCGGGACGGGATGTCCCGTTGGATCCGGTGGATGCGGACCCACGGAGGGAGCTTCCGCTTCATCGCGGCGAGCACGCCCACCGCCGTCTCGGTGTCGTAGGGCACGTAGCGGCCGGCGCGCCAGTCGTCGTAGAGAGGAGTGCCCGGCAAGACGAGAGTCGGGTAGATCTTCAGGAAATCCGGGCGGAAGTCGGGACTCTCGAACATCCGCTCAAAGTCCGCGAGGTCGCGGCCAGGGTCCATCCCCGGCAGACCCAGCATGAGGTGGTAGCCGACCTTCAGGCCGCGGTCCCTCGTCTCCCGACTCGCCCGCGCCACGTCCCCGACGTCGTGGGCGCGCCCGACCGCGTCCAGGACCTCCTCGCGGAGGCACTCCACCCCGACCTCGACCCGGGTCACGCCGGCGTCGAGCAGGAACGGCAGGACGCGTTCGTCGCACCAATCCGGACGGGTCTCGACAGTCAGGCCGACCATCCGGTGGGCGGCGGTCTCGTTCCGACGGACGGCCTCTTCGAGCGAGTCGGACCGGGTCTCGTTGAGGCCGTCATAGATCCCCCGGAGTACGCCTTCCTGGAAGGGTCGCGGCCGCGCGGGGAAGGTACCTCCCATGACGATGACCTCGACCTTGCTGGTCGGGTGTCCGGCCGCTTCTAGGACCGCCAGCCGGTTCGTCGTGATCGCTTCCGAGTCCCAGTGGAACTGGGCTCCCCGAAGGGCGCTCGGCTCCTCACCGGTGTAGCTCTGGGGGCTCGCGTTCTCGACGCCTCCCGGACAGTACGCGCATCGGCCGTGGGGGCAGCGGGCGGGAGAGGTCATCACCGCCACGACCGCGACCCCGGAGAGGCTGCGCGAGGGTTTCCGGAGGACCGAGCCTTCGAACTCGCTGCGTTCGTCAGGGGAAAGGGAATGGACCCAGTCGACGTTGGAGGGGAGTCGCCCACCGGGGCCCTCGCGGATCCGGGCCAGTTTGGCCCGGTGGATCTCTTCGGGTGAAGGAGGGAGCGCGCTTATCGGTGGAGCCACTGGCGACTCTCCCCGGTGACGACGTACGGCGCGTGCTGGAGCTCCGCGACCGTCCGTGAGCCCGTCAGGAACATCGCGACCTTGAGCTCGTGAACGAAATGGTCGATCTCCCGTCGCGTTTCGGCGTAGCCGGTCGCCGCGGCGCGGAGGATCCCTCCCGCGGTGCCCGCGGCCGCCGCCCCGAGCGCGAGGGCCCGGGCCACATCCAGTCCCGAACGGATCCCTCCGCTCGCGACGACGGGGAGGCCGAGGGGAACCAGCTCCACGACCGACACGGGCGAAGGGATCCCCCAGTCCCAGAACGTCTTCCCGACGCGGGCCTCCCGTTCGGCCCCCTGCTCGAGCGCCCGGTAGTGCTCGACGGCGGCGAAGGAGGTCCCTCCCGTCCCGCTCACATCGAACGCGCGGACGTTCCGGTCGCGCAGCTGTTCGGCGACCCGGCGGGAGATCCCGGCCCCGGTCTCCTTAACGAGGACCGGAAACTCCGCGGCTAGCGCACCGATCCGGTCGAGGACGCCCCGCGCCTTCCGGTCGCCCCCGGGTTGGACCATCTCTTGGAGGAAGTTGAGGTGGATCGCGAGCACGTCGGCGTGAATGAGCTCCATCGCCGCACGCACTTCCGTCGCCCCGACCACGGCCTCGCCCGGATGCTGGGGGATGACCTGGGGCGCCCCGATGTTGGCGAAGCGGAGCGGGACCGGAAACCGGGCGACGCACGAGTAGCTCTCGGGATACTGTCCCTTCAGGATGGCCGCTCGTTCGCTGCCCACCCCCATCGCGATCCCGGCCTCCGCCGCCGCCCGGGCGAGGTTTTCGTTGATCTTCACCGCGTCCGGGAATCCCCCGGTCATCCCGGTGATGACGATCGGCGCGGCGAGCGTGTGGCCCAGCAGCGTCGTCGAGGGGTCGACCTCGTCGAAGTCGATGTCCGGGAGGGCGCGGTGGACCAGCTGGATATCGTCCCAGTAGCGGTAGCGGCCCTCGACCTTCTGGCCGAGTACGACCTTGACGTGCTCGGCCTTGCGATGGCTGAGATCAATCCCCGCCGCGTCCGACGGCGCCGGGAGGTCGCGCGTGGGCCCAGCTCCCGTAGACGAATTCCCCCCGCAATGCGCGCGAGAGCTCTCCATCCTTGAGTCCGCTAATAAGACCTGCGTCCACGCCGCCCTCGGCGATGGCGCGCATCGCCTCCGCCTTGCCTCGGATCCCACCCGTCACGTCCGGGCCGCTGCCGACCCGGCGGAGCCCCTCGACCACGGCGTCCGTGACCTCGGCGACCACAGCAGGTCGACCGCCGGTCGACGGGGCTAAGATGCCAGGTACATCGCTCACGAAGACGACGCGACGCGCCCCGAGCTCCTTCGCGAGGGTGACCGCGATGGTGTCGGCGCTCAAGATGGACCAGCCCCACCTCTCGTCGGGCACCACGTCCCCGAACGAGACCGGGAGGAGGCCGGCGGCGAGAGCTCCCCGGAAGGGGGCGGAGTCGAGAGCCACGAGGAGCCCCTCCCGGTTCCGAGCGTGGTTCGCCAGCGGGACCGACCACGGTGAGACGCCGGCCCGGATCAGCTCGCGCACGACCGCCAGATGGAGTCGGCGCACTTCGCCAGAGACGATCGCCGCTCCGCGCCCGCGTCGCGAGGGAGAGGCGCCGGCCTCCGGAGCTTTCGCGAGGCCGAACTTTCGGGCCCCGGGGTGTCCGAACGACCCGGCTCCGTGGAGGAGGACGATCGGGGTGTCCGGTACCGAACCGACCTCCTCGGCGAGGCGCCTAAGGATCTTGGGGCGAACGCGTTCCACCTCCCGCTTCCGGGTGATGACGCTGCCGCCAAGCTTCACTACGAACGGTCCGTGCGCCGCATCCATCGGAGGTCCCGCTGGCTTAGGCCGAGTCGACCCCGGCCTGACGACTGAACAGCATCAGCCCGCCGGCGACGCACGGGGCGATCCCGAGGAAGTAGATCCAACTGAACGTCACCAGGTAGTAGGCCATCATGAACACGCCCAACCCCATCAGGAGCGCGGAGAGGATCACCCACGGCACCGAGATCGGGCTTCTCACTCGGCCGTGGGGCGGGGCCGAGTGGGCGCCGCCGTAGCCGGACATCAAACGTCGAGGAAACGCTACCCCTTCAAATCGGTTCGGTCGGAGCCGGCACTGGCTAAGTCCCGGAAAACGCCGCGGAACTCAGCCGGGCCGGTCGATTTCGACAGAACCCGTCGAGTCCGCCGAAGAATCAACAAAAGGTAGATATGTAATCCGCACCTGCGACCTCCGCCCGAGGCCCGGGCAGGCTTCGACGGTGACACCTGTTCCGGAAGATCGACCCGCGGAAGGCGCGGATCGGCTAGCAGCCGCCGCCCCCCTTCTCTCGGCGGCCGTTCCCGTCAACGACCGCACGACGGGCGGAGGTCCGGCCGTGGCTCCTCAACTGGGGAGCGCGGCCCCTCCGCCTGTCCCCCCCACCTCGGCGGGCGTCTTCCTCGACTCGATCCTCGAGACAAAGAGCGAACTCTATCGCGCGAGCCGCGAGATCCTGCGCGATTCCTACATCCCGAGCCGATTACCCCACCGGGAACAGCAGATCCGGGCGGTCGCCGAGGTGCTTGCTCCCGCGCTGCGCGGGGACGTACCGTCGAACCTCCTCCTCTACGGAAAGATCGGGACCGGGAAGACGGCGGTCGTCTCCCAGGTCGTCCAGGACATCCAGCGACGCACCGAACTCGCGAGCCACATCGCGTTCGTCTACGTCAACTGCGGGAACATCGACACGCCCTACAGCCTGCTCCAGACCATCGCCAACACCTTCGCGAAGAGCGAGTCCGACCGCATCCCGACCGGCTGGTCCCTCGACCGGGTCCAGGCCGCGATGCGTCGCCTCATGGACGCGAACGGCGGGACCGTCATCCTGGTCCTCGACGAGATCGACCGACTCGTTGCCCGGAGCGGAGACGGAGTGCTCTACACCCTGAGCCAGATCAACACCGAGCTCGACCTCGCGCGCATGGTCCTCCTCGGGATCTCGAACGACCTCAAGTTCACGAACCACCTCGATGCGCGGGTCCGCAGCCGCTTGAACGAGGAGAAGATCCTCTTCCCGCCCTACGACGCGCTGCAGCTCCAGGACATCCTCCGGGACCGGGCCAAGGAAGCGTTCCGCGACGGGGTCGTCGACCCGGGCGTGGTCGAGCGGTGCGCGGCGTACGCGGCCCTCGAGAACGGGGACGCCCGACGGGCCCTCGCGTTGCTCCGCCTCTCCGCCGAGATGGCGGAGCGCGACCGCGCGAAGCGGATCACCCCGGACCACGTCGTCAAGGCGAAGAACCGCCTCGAGCAGGACATCATCCTCGACTGCTGCCGCACCTTGCCGCCCCACTGCAAAGTGCTCCTCTACGCGATCCTGCAAGCTTGCGAACGGCGACGTAACGGCGTGCTGACCGGCGAAGTGTACGATGCGTACCGCCGCCTCGCCGAACGCCTCGGGCTGCAACCGTTGCACGCCCGCTCTATCTCCAACTACGTCAGCGAGCTCGAGTCCCTCGGCCTCATCCGGGCGACGATCGTCTCGCGGGGGCGAGGCGGTCGCACGCGGGAGATTCTGGTCGATGTCCCGATCTCGGACACAATGCCGGCCCTCGAGGAGGACCCGCTCATCGCCCCGGTAGGTCGCCCGCACTCCCGCGGCCAACTCCTCCTCACGAATTTTGACAACCCGGGCCGAACCGGTCCGTTCTGAGTCGGTTCCGGGCGTCGCACCACCGGGAGGGAGTTGCCATCGCCGTTCCGGAGGACGAAACCTCTCCACGCCCTTGAGTCGGCGGCACCGACTCAGTGGGTCACCGGAACGGACGCCTCGCTCGAGGCGTCCTCGATCGCTGAGCTCTTGCGTCGGGCCCGCTCCCGCTTGAGCTCGCGAAGGTCGCGGTTGAGCTCATTCAGCTCGGACGCGACCCGACGCACTCGGACCCGGGCCATTCGCTCGATGGCCGCGATCTCGCGGTCAAGGCGCTCGTCCGACCCTCGAAAACCGGTCATCTCGCTCATTCGGTATCGATCTGGGCCTTTTGGAGCTTTGCCGAGAAGTCGACGAAGACCGTCTTGACCTCGGTGAACTCCTCGATCGCGGCCGTGCCGGCCTCCCGTCCGCCGTTCCCGGTGTTCTTGACCCCGCCGAACGGGAGCTGGACCTCGGCGCCGATGGTCGGGGCGTTGATGTACGTGATCCCAGCCTCGAGGTCCTCGATCGCCCGGAACGCACGGTTGACGTCGCGCGTGTAGATGGACGAGGAGAGACCATAGGTGACGTCGTTCGCGACCCGGACCGCCTCGTCGTAGCTCCCGACCCGGATCACGGAGAGGACGGGTCCGAAGATCTCCTCCTTCGAGATCCGCGTCCCGTGCGGGGTCTCGAAGATCGTGGGGGCGAGGAAGTAACCCCGGTCGTAGATCCCACCGGTGAGCTTGGTCCCGCCGTATCGGAGGGTCGCCTCCTTCTTGCCGATCTCGATGTATTCGAGGATCTTCTTCTCCTGGTCGGCCGATGCGACGGGCCCCATGCCGGTCTTCGGGTCGAGGGGGTCCCCGATCGTGAAGTGGGCCAGGCGGTCCGTCAGCATGCCGAGGAACTTGTCGTAGATCTTCGCGTGCAGGATGAGCCGGCTCGTCGCCGTGCAGCGTTGTCCCGAGGTACCGAACGCTCCGAAGAGGACTCCGTCGAGGACGAGGGGGAGGTCCGCGTCCTCCATCACGATGACCGGGTTCTTTCCTCCGAGCTCGAGATGGACCATCTTGAGGCCCTGGGCGCCGCGGACGTAGACGTCCCGGCCCGTCTCGACCCCGCCCGTGAACGAGACCATGCGGACCCGGGGGTCTTCGACCAACGCCCGGCCCACCACTCCCCCGCTGCCGGTGACCAGGTTGAGAACTCCGGGCGGAACGCCAGCAGCCTCGTAGACCTTGACGACCTCGGTCGCGCAGAGCGCGGTGTTCGACGCCGGCTTCAGCACCACGGTATTGCCCGAGATCAGCGCCGCCGCGATCTTCCAGTTCGGGATTGCGGTCGGGAAGTTCCACGGGGTGATGCACGCCACGACCCCCTTCGGCTGGCGGACGGTGAGACAGAACTTCTGACGCAGTTCCGACGGGACGGTCTCGCCAAAAAGGCGGCGTCCTTCGCCGGCCATGTACTCGATGAAATCGATCGATTCCTGGACGTCGCCGAGTCCCTCTCCGATGACCTTGCCCATCTCTTGGGTGACGATGCGACCGACCGCGCTCTTCCGTTCGGTCAGTCGCCGGGCCGCGGCCAGCAGGATCGCACCCCGCTTGGGGGCGGGCGTGGCCTTCCAGGCAGGAAAGGCCTCGTGGGCGGCGCCGATTGCCCGAGCGACATCGGCGGCGGCTCCGGAGACGAACGAGGCGAGGGGTTCCTTCGTGGCGGGGTTGATGGTCTCGAACCGCTTCGCGCCGGCCGGGCTCTCCCATTTTCCCCCGATGAACAGACCGAACTCCTCGACGTGAGACGACATATTCCGACGCGCTCCGGGCGGGCCATCGCCCCCGAGGATACAAAGGAGTTTGCCGGCGGGGAGCCAGGGCAAAGCCTTTTCGACAGACCGCCTCCGGTTCCTCGTGATCGACCTCGACCTCATTCGCAAGGAACCCGCGAAAGTCGAGGAGAACCTCGCCCGCCGGAAGAACCCCGTGGTCCTCCGACTGCTCACCGAGGTCCGCCAGCGCGACGAGGAGTGGCGAGCGAGCCTCCGAGCTTCCGATGAGCTGCGTCGTCGCCGGAACGAGTTCAGCCGCCGGATCGGCGAATCCCGGGCCAAGGGGGTCCCGTCCGCCGAGCTGGAGGCCGAGGCCAAGGCGCTGCCCGACGCGCTGCGCGCGGCCGAGACGCACGAGGCGGAGCTGCTGCACGCGCGGGACGCGCTCCTATTGCGGATCCCGAACCTGATGGACGAGTCAGTTCCGTTCGGGACGAACGACACCGAGAACGTCGTGGTGGCCACCTGGGGCGAACCCAACCGGGACGGATCCTCTCTGAAGTCCCACAGCGAGGTCCTCGAGGCCCTCGGGATGGCCGAGTTCGACCGAGCGCACCGGGTGAGCGGGGCCGGGTTCTACTACCTCCGCGGCCCGGTCGTCCTCCTGGACCTCGCGCTCCAACGGTTCGCCCTGGACCTCCTGGCCGAGCGCGGTTTCACGCCGGTCGCTCCTCCCTACGTGCTGCGGCGCGCCCCCTACGAGGGCGTCACCGACCTCGCGGATTTCGAGAACGTGATGTACAAGTTGGAGGGCGAGGACCTCTACCTCATCGCCACGAGCGAGCACCCGCTGGCCGCCCTCTACCAGGGGGAGATCCTCGACGAGGACGAGCTCCCGTTCCGCCTGGCCGGAGTGAGCCCGTGCTTCCGCAAGGAGATCGGTGGGCATGGGGTCGACCAGAAGGGGATCTTCCGTGTTCACCAGTTCCAGAAGGTGGAGCAGTTCGTCTTCTGTCGCCCGGAGGAGTCCCCGACGATCCTGGAAGAGCTGCGGACCAATGCGGAGGAGGTCTTCCGTCGGCTGGGAGTTCCCTACCGCGTGGTCAACGTGTGTACCGGCGACCTCGGCAGCGTGGCGGCGAAGAAGTACGACATCGAGGCCTGGTTCCCCCGCCAGCAAGCGTTCCGCGAGGTCGTCAGCTGTTCCAACTGCACCGACTACCAGGCCCGCCGGCTCGGGATCCGGCTCGGCAAGGCCGGACGGCCGGGCAAGCGCGTCCCGCACACGCTCAACTCGACGGCGGTGGCGACCTCCCGGGGCCTCGCGGTGATCCTGGAGCAATTCCAGCAACCGGACGGCTCCGTCACGATCCCCGAGGTGCTGCGCCCGTACCTAGGCGGCCGCTCATCCCTCACCCGCGCCCCACCGAGGGCCTGAGCGGGGCGCTACTTCCGTCCGGGCCGGCGCACGGAAGGGAAGCGACTATCCCTCTCGTAACCTAGCCCTTCGAGGTCCCGTGGGTTCGCAGCGTCGGCTCGATGACTTTTCGTCCCCCGGGGAGGCACCAGCCCCCCTCGTCGTCCCCCCGCACCGACCGCATCCGGAGCCGTTGCCGGGCGTGTGGCGGGTCGTCGACGGGCTCGTCGAGCATCCGCTGCTGCGACCCGGGGTGATCCGGGCCCTGCCCTTCCAGATCGACGCCGCCCGGGTCGGACTCGACGAGGACCTCCTGGTCGTCCTTCCGACGGGTCTCGGGAAGACCGTGGTCGCCGCGCTCATCGCGGCGGAGGTCCTCCGACGGCAGGAGGCAAAGGTCCTGGTGCTCGCCCCGACGCGCCCTCTCGTCCAGCAACACTCCGATTCGTTCCGCCAATGGCTCGTCCCCCTCCGGACCGCCCGGTTCACCGGCTCGGTCCATCGCCCGGTCCGGGAGGGAAGCTGGGCGGACGCCGACATCGTGTTCGCGACCCCGGAGATCGTCCAGAACGACCTGGTCGCGGAGCGCTACGACCTCAAGAACGTCGCGCTGGTCGTGTTCGACGAGGCGCATCACGCGGTCGGCAAGTACGTCTACGTCCCCATCGCCGAGCGGTACCGGGCCGAGCGGCCCGCGGGGGGCCACGTCCTCGCCTTGACGGCGTCGCCGGGCGGGCGCGACGAGCACATCGAGGAGGTCGTCGCGGCGCTGGGCGTCACCCGCATCGAGGCCCACAGTCGCGAGGACCCGGGGGTAGCGGAGTACGTGCAGCCGATCGACGTCGACTACCTTTGGGTGGACCTCGCCCCGGTCGCCGAGGCCATCCGCACGGACCTGCAGGCGGCGGCCCATGCCACCGGTCGCAAGCTTCAGAAAATGGGGTACCTCCGAAAGAAGCCTATCGATTCGATCTCGGTCAAGGATCTGATCGCGCTGCGGAGCGAGATCTTCGCTCGCCCAGGCCCGATGGTCCGGAAGTTCGGACCGCTGTTCCACCAGCTGGTCCTGCTGCATCTCCACCACGCCCAGGAGCGACTCGAGACCCAGGGGGTCGCTCCGTTCCTCCAGTATCTCGAGCGGGTCGCGGCGAAGGAGAAGCCGTCCCGGGGCGACCTCGCCTTCCTCAAGCTGCCCGAGGTCGCGTCGGCCCGTGCGGTGGCCGCGAACTTTCTTAAGAATTCGAAGGAGGCGTCCCACCCCAAGTTGGACGCCCTCGTCGGCCTGGTCCGGGAGACCCTCGAAGCGGCGCGGGACCGGCCGGTGCGCATCCTGGTCTTCGCCCAGTACCGGGACACGATCCAATCGATCCAGGAGGTTCTCGAGACCAACGGGTGGGCGGTGGCTCGATTCGTGGGCCAGGCGACGCGCGACAAGGAGGACAAGGGCATGAGCCAGAAGGAACAGGCCCGCGTGCTGGCCGGATTCCGCGCGGGACAGTTCCCTGTCCTGGTCGCGAGCAGCGTGGCGGAGGAGGGGTTGGACATCCCGGACGTCGACCTCGTCGTCTTCTTCGAGTCGGTCCCGAGCGAGATCCGGGCGATCCAGCGGCGGGGACGGACCGGGCGCAGTTCGGTGGGCCGCGTCACTGTGATGCTGACCCGCGAGACCCGAGATGTTCGTTACCAGGCGGCGGAGGTCCGGCGCGAACGGGCCATGCGGCGGATCGTCCGGCGGCTTTCCTCCGAGACTCGGGCCCGCCGAGCGGCCGAGACGGACGGTTCGGAGGCTCCGCCGCCGGTCGTTCCGGCCCAGAAGGGGCGGGCGAAGAAGACCAGCGTATAAACATTCTGAATCGGCATGCTACCATACGTCTCGGGAAACGCGCTCAAATAGTCAGGTCCGGGTCCAACGCCTCGGTGTCGATGGGGACCTACGCCTGGGTCGCTCAGAACCTCGGTCTCACCGTGCTGACGCTCGTCTGCCTGGCGCTGACCTTCTACCTCGTCTACGCGATGATCCACCCCGAAGAGTTCTGAGGGGGCGGTCGCCGTGGCACTCGAGGTCCAGTCCTTCTGGGACGTCATTCTACTGTTCGCGATCGCGCTCGCGGTGGCCCCCTGGTTCGGGTCCTATCTCGGGAGGGTGTACATGGACCGGCCCCTCCCGGGAGACGTGGTCCTGACCCGGATCGAGACGGCCATCTACCGGCTGCTCGGCACCTCCCCGAGGCGCCAGATGCCTGCCCGGGAATACATGCTCGCGCTCCTGCTCGTCAACGGTGGAATGCTCGCGTTCATGTTCTGGTTCTTCTTCGACCAGGCGAACCTTCCGTTCAACCCCACCGGAGTGCCGAACATGACGTGGGACCTCGCGTTCCACTCGGCCTCAAGCTTCACGACGAACACGAACTTCACGCACTTCACCAACGAGTCCCAGATCAGCTTCGGTTCGCTCGACATCGCTTGGCAGCTGGCCCTGTTCCTCTCCGCAGCCACGGGTCTCTGCGTCATGGCCGCGATGGTCCGCGGGTTCGTCCGCAAGGACGGGACCCTCGGCAACTACTACGTCGACATGGTACGGACGATCAGCCGGGTCCTGCTCCCGGTTTCGCTCGTGGGGGCCCTGGTCCTCGTCGTCCTCGGGGTACCGGAGACGTGGACCGCGACCGTCATCGCGCACCCGATCACGGGCGGCACCCAAACGATCTACCTGGGTCCCGTCGCGAGCTGGCAGACGATCTCCCTTCTCGGGACGAACGGCGGCGGTTGGTACTCGGCCAACATGGCCTCTCCCCTCGCCAACCCCTCCGCGGTGTCGAACCTGTTCGCGATCTTCCTCATGCTGCTCATCGCCTTCTCCGCTCCGTTCGCCTTCGCCCAGATCGTTCGGCGCCGGGCCGAGGCGTGGCCGTTCATGGGAACGGTCCTCATCGTCCTGGTCATCGCATTCGGGCTGTTCGTGGCCTTTCAGGCGCTCAACAACCCGGCCCTCGCAACCGTCGTCGGCCTCGGCCCCCAGACCAACGGGTACCCGGTCGGCGCAGAAACTCGGTTCAGTCTGCCGGAAGGCTCGCTGTTCCAGGTGGTGAGCGTCTACGCCAACGTCGGGGCGAACAACATGGATATCGGGTCCATCTCGCCCGTCGGCCAGATGGTCCTCCTCTTCGGTATGTTCACGCAGAGCACGCCGGGAGGGGAGGGGACGGGCTTTGGCACGCTGCTCTTGTTCGCCGTCCTCGCGATCTTCGTCGGCGGCCTGATGGTCGGGCGCACGCCCGAGTACCTCGGCAAGAAGATCGAGACCTCGCACATCAAATGGGCCGCGCTCGCCCTCCTCATCCACCCGGCGACGATCCTGATCCCGTTCGTCGTCTCCATCGCCGGGGGATACGTTCAGGTCGACGGGAGCACCCTCCCCGCCACCGCGCACAACTTTACTGCGGTGCTCTACGAGTTCACTTCCGAATCCGCCAACAACGGCAGCGCGTTCTCGACCGGGGCGTTCACCGACTCGACGCCCTTCTTCAATATCGCCGGGGCGATCGTCATGTTGGTCGGCCGATTCGTTCCGATCTGGGCGATGCTGAAGGTCGGCGAGCTGTTTTCCAAACAGGATGCCCTCCCGCCCAGCACCGGTACCCTCCGGACGGCCAGCGGGACGTTCACGATCTACCTCACCTTGTTCTTGATCATCACGTCGGCGCTCCTCTTTCTCCCGGTCCTGGCCATGGGGCCCCTCGCCCAGATCGTAGGAGGGATGTAGGGTGGCGACGGAACTCCCCCCGGGAGCCCGTGTCTCCGTGCGTCGGAGTCCCCACACCTCGCCTCGCCGAGTGCTCGTGGACTCGTTCCGGATGTTCCACCCGCGCCATCAGTACCGCCATCCGGTGATGTTCTGCGTTTACGTGCTGTTCCTCCTGCTCATCGTGCTGACGCTCTTCCCCTCGTGGTTTCCGGACGTCGCTCACTCGTATCATGCATCCTACTACCTCTCCGTTACGATCATCCTCTTCCTAACCCTCTGGTTCGCGAACCTCTCCCAGTCGATCGCGGAAGCGCAGGGTCGCGCCCAGGCCGACAGCCTGCGGGAGATCCGGAGCGGGATCCGGGCCCGGCAGATCCTCCCGGACGGTACCGAGCGCTGGGTCGCGTCGGACGTCCTGCGGATCGGGGACACGATGGAGATCCGCGCCGGGGAGCCGGTCCCCATCGACGGGGACGTGACCCATGGGATCGCGGTGATCGACGAATCGATGATGACCGGGGAGTCGGAGCCGGTCACCCGGGAGAGCGGCGGCGACAAGACGAGCGTCCTCGGGGGCACGCAGGTCCTCCAGGGCACGGTACGCGTCCGGGTGAGCGCGATCCGGGGCGAGTCGTTCCTCGACCGACTGATCCGACTCGTCGAGGGCCAGGGTCGCGAGCCGACCCCCAATGAGCTCGCGTTGGGAGTGCTGCTGTATGCGTTCACCATCGCCCTCTTTGTCGTCGTCGTTTCGTTCATCTTCCTCGCCAACTTCACCGACATCATCGCGATCGACATCGCGACGATCGTCTCCCTCTTCGTCTGTCTTATGCCGACGACGATCGGCTCCCTCTTGCCCGCGATCGGGATCTCGGGGATCAACCGGGTCGCCAAAGCGAACGTGATCGCCAAGTCCGGCAAGGCCGTGGAAGCCGCGGGCGACCTGGACGTTCTCATCCTCGACAAGACCGGTACGATCACGATCGGCAACCGGCTCGCGGTCCAGTTCCTCGCCGCGCCGAACGTCCCCCTGCCCGAGCTGCTGGGCGGCGCGCTCCTCTCGGCGGCCGTGGACGACACTCCCGAAGGGCGTTCGATCGTTCGCCTCGCGGCCCGGCGGAACGCTCCGGTGCGCCGGCTCGATCCCGGCACGTACAAGGTCCTCGCCTTCACCGCGGAACGCCGGATGAGCGGGATCGTCCTCGCGGACGGCAGCGAGTACTTCAAGGGCTCCGTTAAGGCGATCGCGGCCTACGCCGGGTCGATCCCACCGGCGATACAGGCACAGGCGGACGCGGCGTCCCGTCAGGGCATGACGCCGCTCGCGATCTCGCTCAACAAGCGGGTGCTCGGCCTCGTCCTCCTGAAGGACGTCGTGAAACCCGGCATCAAGGACCGTCTCCGCGAGCTCAAGACGATGGGCATCCGCACGATCATGTGCACGGGTGACAACCGGCTCACGGCCGCGGCGATCGCGCAGGAGAGCGGGGTCGACGAGTACATGGCCGAGGCGAAGCCGGAGACCAAGCTCCTGCTCATCCAGCGGGAGAAGGCCCAGGGTCGCCTAGTCGCGATGACGGGCGACGGGACGAACGATGCGCCGGCCCTCGCCCGGGCCGACGTGGGGCTCGCAATGAACAGCGGGACGAGCGCCGCGAAGGAGGCCGGTAACATGGTGGACCTCGACAACGACCCCACCAAGCTCATCGAGATCGTCTCGATTGGCAAGCAGCTGCTCATCACGCGGGGGGCGCTCACCACCTTCTCCATCACCAATGACGTGGCGAAGTATTTCGCCATCATCCCGGTGCTGTTCATCGCCGCGGGAGCGGGCTCGCTGCCCGGGATCACCTTCTTCAACATCATGGGGCTCACGAACCCTCAGCTGGCCGTCCTCTCCGCCCTCCTGTTCAACGCGATCATCATTCCGTTCCTGATCCCGCTCGCCCTCGCCGGTGTGCCGTTCCGCCCCCGGAACGCGACCGACCTCCTCCGCCGGAACCTGATCTACTACGGGCTCGGGGGACTCGCCAGCGCCTTTGTCGGAATCAAGCTCATCTACCTCCTCCTCGCGTACCTCGGCGGGCTTCCGTTCTTCATGTCGCTCGGAACGGCCGTGGGGCACTTCCTCCCGCTCGGAGGCCTATGAGCCGGGAGATCTCCATGGCCGGGGCGACGACCGCCGGATCCGCCGTACCGATCGCCTCCGAACCCGTCCCCGTGGCCCTCGCCGCCCCCCCCGGGGCGGACGTGTCGGCCGCGGCTCCGCCGCCGTCGGGTCCGGCCCGGCGGAAGGTCCCGCGCACGCACTCCCTCGGGCTCCACTTCCGGGCGGCCGCCCTCTTCATCGTCCTTTCCATTCTCCTTTCCGGGTTCGCCTACCCGGCCGTCGTGGTCGCGATCGCCCAGGTGATCGAGCCCGATTCGGCGAACGGCTCGCTCCTCCATTATCCCAACGGCACGGTCGCCGGCTCCGCGCTCATCGCCCAGAACACGAGCGCACCGTACCTGTTCTGGTCGCGCCCCTCGCTGACCGATTACAATACGACCCTCGGGGCGGATACGCCGCCCGGTCCCACCGACCCCGCCCTGGGTCAGCTCATCAACGAGACCCTGAATTACACCCGAGAGTATGGGAACTTCACGGTGAACGCTACCCTCCCCTTCTGGTTCGTGGCCCCGTCGGCCTCTTCGATCGACCCGGACCTGACCCCGGCAGCCGTCCTAGTGCAGATCCCGCGGGTCAGTGAGCATTCGAACCTGTCGATCGCCTACCTCACCTCCTTCGTGAACGCGCACATCCAGAACTCGGTCCTGCCGTACGTGGGCGTCCCGTACATCGACGTGCTCCAGCTCGACCTCGACCTGCTTCCTCTCGAAGGGCGGTGAAACGTGTACAAACGGATCCTGGTCCCGGTCAAAGAACCGAACGAGGTCGAACCGATGATCCGCTTCGCCTCGAGCCTGCTCGAGGCCGACGGAGAGATCCGGATCCTCCATGTGATCCCGACCACGACGTTGCCGCAGGTCGCGCGCGAGTGGCGGTCGAGCGTGAACATCGTCATCCCGGCGCACGAGGCGGGAGCGGCCCTCGACGTGCGGGTCGAGCCCGAGGTGCGCGCGGCGACCGATGTCCCCGCGGAGATCCTCGAATGCGCCGAGAGCGAGGGGGTCGACGCGATCCTCCTGACGCTCCAGGGGAACCGTCGCAGCCGCAATCCGTTCGTCGGGCACACCGCGAGCGGCATCCTCCATCACGCCGGCGCGGACGTGTTCATCGTGAACCGGCTCGCGCTCGCGGCCGCCCACGTACCCCGCATCCTCGTCCCGTTCTTCCAGGCCAGCCCCACGCCGAAAGCGATCCGGGTCGCGGAGACGATCTCCCTCCGTCGCGGAGGGGTACCGGTGATCACCCTCGGGCTGGGTCCTCGGGCCGGGCCCGGTGGCGACGCGCGCGAGGAGCAAAGTCCCCGGGGCGCCCCCCTCCTCCACAAGCGATCTCCCATCCCCGAGGCCCTCCTCGGTCGCCGGCGCCGTCTGCCCGAGATCCTGCTCCAGGCGGCGCAGCGCGAACGCTACGGCCTCCTCCTGGTCGTCGGCGAGGAGGAAGGGGCGTCGGGTCCCTTCCTCACCCGCCGGTTCCTCGAGGAGCTGTTCCGGGCGGCCCCCTGCCCGGTCGTCGCGGTCCGCATCTAGGCGGCGGGCCGATGGGCGAGCTCGCGTTCGTGGGTCTCGGTCTCACGGACGAGCGCGGACTTTCCGAGCGGCATCTCGAGGCGCTGCGTCGAGCCGACCGCGTCTTCGCGGAGGAGTATACCGCGGTCGCCCCGCCCGGGACGCTCGACCGTCTCGCCGCATCGATCGGACGGCCGGTCGAGCGCCTCGACCGGTCGCTGCTCGAGTCGGAGCGTCCGGTCCTGGAAGCGCTCGCCTCGCATGCTCATGTCGCGCTCCTCGTCGTCGGTGACCCGTTCGCGGCGACCACGCACGTGGCCCTCCGTCTCGCCGCCGAGGCGAAGGGGCACAGCTGGCGGTACTTTCCCAACGCGAGCATTCTCACCGCTGCGGCCGGCTACCTCGGGCTGATGCACTATCGGTTCGGCCGGACGGTCTCGATTCCGTTCCCGGCCCCCGGGTTCGCCCCCCGATCGCCGGTCGAACAGATCGGCTCGAACCGGGCCGGCGGGCTCCACACCCTCGTCCTCCTCGACCTTCGGCCCGAGGAGGGCCGGTTCCTCGTCGCTTCGGAGGCGCTCCGAATCCTGCGGGAGAGGGACCCGGACGGGAGGGTGGTCGCCCCCGATACGATGGTGGCGGTCGCCGCTCGGGTCGGGCGGGACGACGAGGCGGGCTGGTTCGGGCCGCTCGAGCGACTCGCCTCGCTCGACTTCGGACCCCCGCTCCACGCCATCGTGGTGCCCGCCGACCTTCATTTCGAGGAGTCGGCGGCGCTCGAGCGATTCCGGGTGGGTCCCGCTTCTCCCCCGGGCTAGGGGGAGGGGCCGGGGGCGGCGGGTCGGAGCGCCTCGGCGAACTGGCGGATGCGGAACGGGCGCAGCAGGACCACATCCGGTGGTTGAGACGACCCGTTGATGGGCGGGGGCCGGGACGCCGGGGCCACGAGGATCGTGCGCACCTGCGGCAAGAGGGCTCGGGCGTCTTTCAGGAGGGTCATCGAACTCCCTTCCGCGAGGTTCACGTCCACGACGAGCAGGCACGGCCGGTGGCGTTGCAACAGCTCCATGGCCTGGCTGGCCCCTTCGGCCTCACCGTCCACGCGGAAGTGGTGTAGCCGAAGGAGTCCCCGTAGGAGCACCCGCGTCTCCTCGTCGCCCGCGACGACGATGGCGTTCGAGGGGTTGCCATCTGGTCCGTTCGTAGAAGGCGCTCCCGTTGGGCGGTCCCGTACCCCCCGGTCGGGAGGCACGAGCGTAGCCAAATAACCGTTGTCCGAGCCCAAAGGGCTTTGCCGGCGGGCCGGACGGTGGGACCTGCCCTCCTCAGGAGGGGGGTGGAGTGTCCCGGGAGCCCCAGTTCGCCACCCCGGCGGCCCGGAGGAGGGCGTCCAAGGCGTCGTGGTACCCGGCGGCCGGCGCGTCCAGGAGGGCCCTCACCGGGCCGACCAGCGACTGGCCGAACTCCTGTTCGGTGGGGGTGAATTGCCATCCGTGCGCGGACGCCCGGCCGAAGGCGACAAGGAAGGCATAGGCGAGACCTCGCTCCTTCCCCTCCCGCGGGAGGGTCTGGAGGATACCCCGCTCGGCCCCCGCCTCCCGCTGCACTCGGTAGGTGCGGGCGACCCGGTCCACCCAGGCCGCTTCGGGAGTGAGCCGCTCGTATCGGGGGAGGGCCTCCAGTACCTCCCGTTCCTCGCCGCGCTTCTGTGCCCTCTTCAGGATCTCGGCGATCCGTCCGGGGGCGTCCCGTGCCTCCTGCAGCGCCCGTCGTGCCTCCGCCCGGTCGTCCGTGATCGCGCCGACGATCTCCTCCGCATGCTGGGGCCAGAGCCGCTCCAGGGCCCGGCTCGCCGCCGGCTCGTCGACCTCGAAGTAGCCCGAGAACTCACCGAGCACCGCCTCGAGCGCCCGTCGTTCGACCGGCGTCGGATGGAGGGCATCCAGGAACGCGGGGAGGCGGCTGCCGTAGCACACTCCGCCCGCCACGAACGTGGTGCGCTTGGTGGCCTCGATCATCGGACGGACCTCGTCCCGGTAGGCGTCGAGGAGAGCCGCGTCGGATAGCTTCCCGTACTCGTAGTTCCGTCGCAGTCCCTTCGGTAGGTCGGGGACCCGCGCATGCACGCACTCCGGACCGCCCTCGCATCGGACGTTCAGCTGGGCGTCGACGGGGAACGCGTCGGTCGGGTCCGGGCTCGCGGCGCCTTCCGAAAGGTGAGAGAGCAGGTGGCGCTCTTCCTTCGCGCAGCGCCGGCAAACGCGGAACGTCCGACCGGCCCCGGGCCAATCGACCTCGAGGAACATGCGGGGCTCCCCGGCCCCTAGATGGACGCACACGAGGCGCCGTCCCGAGGCATCGGGGGTCAGACGGTAGGGGAGCTCGGAGATCTTTTCCGCGACGAACTCCCCCGGGGGTTCGGGGGAGCGTCCCGTGCACCAGAGCGTCCGGCGCGTGGCAAAGAAGTGGAGTCCCTTGCGCGCCCATTCGACGTAGGCGAGCATCACCCGGGCGGGGTCGTCGGACTGCTGGACCGCCACCTCCGCCTCGCGGCTCGCTCGCGAGAGCGCCGCGTACGAGACCTCGCCTCCCGGCAGCGGAAAGGCCACGACCGTCGGGGTCGTCGGGTCGAGATAGTAGTTGAGAAGGCCGGCATAGGCCCGGGGCAGCGAGTCCCCGTGCTTGGACAGGCGTTCCAGGCGGTTGGAGTCGTCCCGCTCGGCCCGGACCTCCTCGAGCTCGGCGCGCAACCGGTCGAAGCGGTCGCGGGGCGCGTCGCCGGACAGGCGCGGCAGGAGCGGGTCGACCGACTCTCGGAGCACCCGGGCCCGGGCTACGAGGTCGTGCTCTCGAACGCCCGATGCCCGACGTAGCCGCGCCACAGTTCCTCGCCGGGGGAGCGGGGGGTCCTACATAATTCCGAGCGGGCCCTCGGGCTACCGATGGACCTGCGCTAGGAAGTGCCGGAAGATGTCCCGACCCCCGTCCGTGTGCTCGACCTCGGGGTGGAACTGCACACCCCAGATGAGGCGCGTCGGGTGGGCCATCGCCTGGACCGGACAGGAGTGGGAGTGGGCGAGGGTGGTCCAGCCGGGGGGCGGGCTCACGACGTGGTCGTTGTGGTTCGCCCAGGCCCGCAGGTGGTCCGGCAGGCCCTCGAACAACGGATGGTCGGGTCGGTCGACCGTGACCTCGACCGCGCCGAATTCGGGATCCCCGCGGACGACCCGTCCGCCGAAGTGCCGACCGAGGAACTGGTGGCCCACGCAGATCCCGAGGACGGGGGCCTCGATGGTGTCGATCCAGTCGTCGACGGCACCCAGCGTCTCGGTCCCTTCGAAGCTGAGCGCTCCTCCGGACAGGACGACCGCGTCGGCATCGAGCTCCGCGAAAGGGGTCGTATTCGGCAGGATGGTCGTCTCGACGCCCAGGTCGCGCAGCACCCTCCACTCCCGGTGGGTCCACTGCCCGCCGTTGTCGATCACGCGGACCTTCACGGACGCTCCTTCGGCGACACCGGGACCTCGGTCTCGGCCGAGCGGTTCGCCTCGAGACGCTGGACCGCGGCGGTGAGGTCGCGGACCTCGGAGCGCATCTGGAGCATCTCCTCCTCGAAGGGGGTAAAGCCGGTCGGGCTCAGGATCCGGGCGGATGCATAGATCCCGATGAAGACCGCGCCGACGAGTGCGAGGATCGTCGTGAAGACGAGTGCGAAGAACAGCGCGGTAACGTTCTCGATCGCCGTCTGGATGGGGAGGGTGAACAGGTGGGTGATCTCGGCGAGCTCGACCACGAGCAGGGCCGCGATCAGGACCCCCCAACCGATGAGGACGACCCGGGACGGTCTCATGGGCTCCCCCCGGCGTCCGCGAGCACGATCGACCCATACTCGGGAAGGTCCACCACCGGGATCGAGCTCACACCGGACGGGAGGCTCGTTCCGGAAGTGATCGTGACGGAGAAGAGCGAGAGCGTGGACGAACCGACGGGGTATCCCACGAAGAAGGTGAACTCCCCGACATAGTACGCATGACCGCCCGAATACGTGTAGAGGATCGTGATGTTCAACGCAATGGGGTTCGCGCTCGAGTTGAACTGGAAGGCGACGAGGGCCGGCCCGTCGACCACCCGTGACCAGTTGAGGGCCCCGCTCGGGAATCCACCGGTCCAGTTGAATCCCGTCGCGGACCAGACCTCGATCTGAGTGTACCGAACGCCCAGCCCGGCCGAGTGGATGTAAAAATTCGTGAGGTTGGACGAGGGGCAGTCCACGGTGAGATCGGCCTCCGTGAAGATCGTCCCCGGGGCCGGCGGTCCGTTGGGTACGAGCACCGGGGTGAGCAGGATGAGGAGGACTAAGAGGAGGGTGGTGGCCACGAGGGGGCCCGGGAAGTAGCGCCCGAAAATCTCGAGGCGTTTCACGCTCCCTCCGATTTCCAGCCCCGGTAGAGTTGGTGGGGGACCCCCAGCTGGTCGAGGACCTTGCCCGCGAGATAGGAGACCAAGTCGTCGACGGACCGGGGATGCAGGTAGTACGGCGGGGCGGCGTCCAGGACGACCACGCCAAGCTCGCTCAGCGTGGTGAGGTGGCGGAGGAGGAGCGTGGGGAGCGGGGTCTCCCGTGGGACGATGACGAGGCGGCGCCGCTCCTTCAGGTGCACCTGCGCGGTCCGGGTGAGCAGAGTGTCGGCGAGGCCCAGGGCGATGTGCGCGACGGTGTTCCCGGAGCATGGGACGACGACCATCCCCCGCGTGGGACGGGACCCGCTCGCGATGGGAGCGGCCAGGTCGTGGTCGGAGTAGACAACGGTAGCGTACGGCGTCAGAGCTTCCGGGGAGAGCCCGCACTCCTCGCGCAGGACGGCCGCAGCGCCGTCGGAGACGACGAGCGCGACGGGCGCGTGCGCCGCCTGGAGGGCCTCGAGGACCCGAAGGGCGATGGGGGCTCCGCTGGCGCCGGAGACCCCGACGACGATTGGTGGTTCTTCTCCCAAGGAGGCCCCGGAGTTAAAAGGCTCGAGGGACTCCGTTGATAAGACGGTTCGCGGGTGGGACGAAGTGGCGCATCGAGCGGCGATCGTGGGCGCCGGTCACACCCGGTTCGGTGTCTTGGACGACGGCCCCCGCGCTCTCCTCCGCCGCGCTGTGGACGGCGCATTTTCGAGCGTGGACAAGGGCGCCGAACGCGCCGCGGTCGGGGAGGCGTTCCTCGCAACGATTGGATTCGGGGGGTGGCAGATCGGTAACTCTTCGGCGGTGCTCGCCGAAGAGGCCGGGACCTTGGGGCCGCCGACTTCCCGGGTCGAGAACGCCTGCGCCTCCGGCGGATACGCGCTTCGGTCGGGAGTCCGCGCGGTGGAGCGGGGGGATGTCGACCTCGTCCTCGTGGCCGGCGTCGAGAAGATGACCGATGTGGGCAGCGCCCGGCGTCGCTACTGGCTCGGCGTCTCCGGCGATACCGAGTGGGAGCGCCTGGCCGGTCTTACGTTCGCCGGCGTCTATGGGCTCATCGCGTCCGAGTACGTCCACCGCTACCCCAACGCGCGCGAGGCGCTTGCGGAGGTCGCCTCGAAGAACCATGACAACGGCTCCCGGAACCCGAACGCACATTTCCAGAAGCGCGTGAGTCGCGAGGAGGTCCTCCGGGCCCCCCGGGTCGCCGACCCCCTCGGATTGTACGACTGCTGTCCCGTCAGCGACGGAGCGGCGGCCCTCCTGCTCGCACCGGCGGACCAGGCCCATCGGTACACCGACACCCCCGTCTTTGTGGAGGGCCTGGGGCCGGCTCGGACCGGCTGGCCGTGCAGGAACGGCCCGACCTGACGCGATTCGACGCGAGCCGCCGTGCCGCCGAGCGGGCGTTCCGTGACGCCGGGGTAGAACGCTCGCGAGTGAACTTCCTGGAGGTGCACGATTGCTTTACGATCGCCGAGCTCCTCGCGCTCGAGGACCTGGGGTTTGCCGAGCCGGGAGGGGCGGTCGACCTCACGCTCTCCGGCGCGACCCGGGCTTCCGGGCGCCTACCGGTGAACCCGGACGGGGGCCTCAAGTCGAAGGGGCATCCCATCGGCGCGACCGGGGTGAGCCAGGTCTACGAAATCTTCCTCCAGCTCCGGGCCGCCGCCAACGCCCGCCAGGTCCCAGGGGCCGAAGTAGCCCTCGCACACAACGTCGGGGGAGCGGGGGCGACGGCGGCGGTATCGATCTTTTCTCGGGGGTAGGATGGGCGCTGGGTTCGAGCACGGAGCGGTCTACGTACCCCGGCACTCGCTGGAGGGCCGGTCGGTCCCGTCCCCGGACGAGGACACGTTCACGATGGCGGTCGGCGCCGTCGAGGCCCTCGGGACGGGACCGCATCCCCCTCTCCCCTCGCGCATCCTCCTGGTCGGCGAATTTCCCCCGGTTGTCGACTGGGCGCTGCCCGCCTACTTGGGCCGACCGGTCGCCCTCGAGCGACACCCCGGCGACGCCGCCGGGCTGGCTTCCGCGGTGCGCGACGCCGTGGACGGGTCGGGAGAACCGACGACCCTCGTGATCGCGCTCGACCGTACCGGACCCCAGGGTGCGCAGGCCGTCGCATTGCGGTTCGGGCCCCACCCCGTTTCGCACGTTCCCGACTGGACCGCATCGCTCGGGTTCGAAGGCGCCGCCGCCGTCGCGCGCGCCGGTCTTGCGAAGATCGGGATCGGGACGGACGTGGCGACGAGCGGGTCTCCCCCACCCGCCGCCTGGGGGGCCGACCGGGTCGTAGCGTTCACTTCCGTCGGGCTTTCCCAAGTCTCTGAAGGAGCGTACGTACCCCGCCCCCGGTACCTCGAGAACCTTCCCAGCCGGTGGCGCCTGGAGGCGGACCGGTGTGCCCAGTGCGAGAAAATCACCTTCCCTCGTCGGGGGGTCTGCCGATACTGCGGTCGACCGGACCGGCTCTCCCCCGTGACGTTGCCTCGCGATGGGGCGCGGGTGGTCGCGGCCACCGTCATCGGAAAGGGCGGACAGCCGACCGAGTTCGACCCCCAGGTGGAAGCGCTCGGGGGGTACGGGGTCGTCCTGGCCGAGTTCGAGCCGGGCGTCCGTCTGACGCTCCAGGTCACCGACGCATCTCCCGCCGACGTTCGGATCGGCGATCGGGTCGGAACCCGGCTCCGTCGCCTCTACCCCATGGAAGGCGAATGGCGCTACGGCCGCAAGGCCGTCCCGCTGCCGGGCTAGACAGAGGGGCTACCCCGTCTTCGACTCGGCCTCGGATTTGGGCGCCACCCAGGGTGCGTCGAGCCAGTTCGCGTGCACCTTCCGAGAGAGGTCGTTGGCCGGCTCGGCCGGCGCGAACCGGTACTTCTCAGGGGGAGACTTGCCGGTCGTGAGGGCGAGGTGGCGCAGGTACCCCGCCGGAAGACCGCCACGTCGACCGGCGTGCCGGGCGGGTAGGCCTCGAGCTCTTTCGCGAACTTGGGGAAGCTCACCTTGCTGCCGTTGAGGGCGACGATCTCGTCGCCCGGACTCAGCCCCCCCCGGTGGCCGGGGGTATCGAGGAGGACGTGGGTCAGCCGGACGAACCCTCCGGCGTCCTCGAACCGGATCCCAAGGTACCCGGGCTCCGGGGCGTCGTCGTCGGGGGCTTTCGGTCGGGGACCGAACGTGAGGCCGGCGTACCGGGCGAAGGGCTCGACGTCGAGCTCCACGGTTCCCCGGACGTACCGGTCGAAGAACTCGCTCAGGTCGAGGCCGGTCGCGCGCTCCGCGACCGGTTGGAGCTCCCCCTCATCGAGTCCGCGACCCGGCTTGCCGTACTCGGTCCACAGCCGGCGCACGACGGTCTCGAGGGAGGCGCGGGTCTCCGTCCGGTATCGGATCTCGAGGTCGAGACAGAGAGAGGCGAGGTACCCCTTCCCATAGTAGGAGGCGGACTGGTTGGGGGTCTCCTCGAACGGCTGGTAGTAATCGACCCAGGCGATTCGGGAGAGCTCCTCGAGCGAGAGCGAGTTCCGGCCGGGGGTAGCAAGCACGTTCTTCGCGATCTTGGCGGTCTCCTCCAGGTACTTGGTGGGAGAGAAGAGGCCGGCCCGTCGGAGGATGAGGTCGGCGAAGTAGTCGGTGGTTCCCTCCATCCACCAGAGCTGACCCGTGGGCACTTCCCGGGTGTAATCGAACGGCCCGAGCGACTTCGGTCGGATCCGCTTGACATTCCAGAGGTGGAAGTACTCATGGCTCTGGAGCGCGAGGAAGCGCTGATACCTCTCGAGCGGCGCGAACGCATTGCGGATCACGACCGCCGAGTTGGAGGAAGCGTGCTCGAGCCCCCCGTCCGGGACGTCGTTGAGGTGGACGAAGAAGGTGTAGCTGTCGAGGGGCGACTCCCCGACCAATCGGATCGAAGCATCGACGATCTTACCGAGATCCTCTTCGAGGCGATGGGCCTCGTAGTTCCCTCCCTCCCCGCAGATCGAGATCCGGTGCGGGATCCCGTGGGGTCGGATCGTCAGGACGAGGGGGTGGCCGGCGTCGAGGGGACTGTCGACCAGCTCATCGTAGGTCTCGGCCCGGTAGGTGGGGGGCCGGGCGCTGACCTCCTCGAGCTCGGTCACGACCCGCCAGTCGGGGGGGAGGTGAAGCTCGACCTCAACGGGTTCCTGGAGGTGACCGTCCACGTACGGGAGCGAGAGGGCGGCGTTCAGGAACAGGTGGTCGGAGGTGAGGTCGAAGGCCTCGGTGACCATCTGGTGCCCGTACACCGTGTACTGTACCGTGAGAGCGTGGATCCCCGCGGTCGTGAGGCGCCACCGCTCGGAACCGACCCGCTGGACCGGTACCGACCCAGTACCGCCCGCGGCCCGTGCGCTCAGGTCACGGAACCCGCGAACGTAGTTCACGAGGTGGTACGACCCCGGCACCCACGACGGGAGTACCAGGTCGAGGCTCGGAGCATCGACGCCCTCCAGCTCGATCGAGAACCGAGCGCGATGCCCCTCGACGACCGTGGCGTCGACCCGATAGCGGATCCGCACGGAGATCCCGAACTACGCGAACCCGGGAAGGTCGCGGTCGTGGCCGCCTTTGCGGGCGTACGGCTCCCCGGCGATCCCGAGGTGCACCGCGAGAGCGCGGAAGGTCGTGACCAGCTGGTTGATCGCCGTCGCCATCTCCTTCTGCTCGGCCCGGAGCTCTTGGATCTCTTGTCGGAGCATCCGAAGCTCGGCTTCCCAATGGTCCTCGCCCGATCCTGCGGTCACACGACTCGCCTCGAGCGTGGTACTCCTCGCCCCAGATTAGCTTCGCCGGCGGGGTGCCGGGGCTAGGTCCGGGTGCCGCTGGGGCCGAACGGAGAGTCGGAGGTCCCCTGCTCCACGAACTGGATCCACGTCTTCTCGCCCGGCGAGTAGTCGACCCGGTGGAGCTCGAGGATGAACGATTTCAGCAGTTCGGATGAGGCGGGCCGGATCGAAAAGGAGTAGACGTAGATGCCAAACCCCATGAAGTCCGTGATCCGCCGCACGACTTCGGCGAGGTGCTCGAGGGGCACCGTGACCCGGATCGAGGTCTCCCCGAGCAAGCTAGCGAACTCGTCTACGTCGAACGGCCGCTCCAGCGTGATGAGGGGGACGACGGCCGAGGGGGCGGGCGTGGAAGGGGGGAGAGTGGGCGCTGGGTGCGCCGGCGGTGCGGATGCGGCGTTGGACCCGCCGGGCGGCCCGCGCGGGGCCAGTTTGGGGTCCTTGGGGGGTACTTGTCTAGAACCGGGGAGGCATCGCGACCGACGAAGCCCTTCCGCAACCGGGTGGCGCGGCGTTGAGTCTTGCGGGGGACAGTTCTCTTCTTGGCGACCATAGAGCCACCCGGTGAGGCGCCTCGGGCCATAAGTTGGCCGTCTCCGGGCACGCCCGAGGAGGAGGGGCGGCAGCCGACCGTCGGGGAGGCCCGACGCCCCACTTGGGCCGCATTATCTTGGGGTTTGTCGCGATTGCCACCGTGCGAATCTCCCTCACGGACGATGGGTTTTGTCGCCCCATCAACGACAATTGAATTAAGTAAGCCCGAGTGGGTGGGCCGTGCAAGGCAGGACCCGTTCAGGTCCGCCAAAATGAGGTAGAAGAATGCCCGCACGCGTGATGAAGGAGTTCCAGGCCCCGAGGGGCCTTCCCCGGAAGACGGCCTCGGTCTGCCCCGAATGCATCAAGGTCATTCCCGCGGTCGTCCGGGAGAAGGACGGCCGGGTCATCATGGAGAAGACCTGCCGTACCCATGGCTACTTCTGGGACATCATTTCGAACGACGTCGATTTCTATCTCCGGATGGAGGTCTACGCCCACGACGGGGTCGGTTACGAGAACCCCTACTACGACAAGTTCCGTGGCTGCCCGACCACGTGCGGAATGTGCAGCCATCACAAGTCCCACACGGGACTCGCCCTGATCGACCTGACGAACCGGTGCAATCTGAAGTGCCCGGTCTGCTTCGCGAACGCCAACGCGGCCGGCTACGTCTTTGAGCCGACCCGCGAGCAGATCCACTTCATGTTGAAGACCCTCCGCGAGCAGAAGCCCGTGGGGACGGTCGCGGTACAGTTCTCGGGTGGCGAGCCGACGCTCTCCCCGCTGTTCGTCGACGCGGTCTCCATGGCCCGCGACCTCGGATTCAAGCAGATCCAGGTGGCGACGAACGGGATCCGGATGGCCAACGAACCCGGCTTCGCCCAAGCGTCCCGGGACGCGGGACTCCATACCCTCTACCTCCAGTTCGACGGGCTGGACGACGAGATCTATCGGAAGGTGCGGGGCGTCCCGCTCCTGAAGGTCAAGCAGAAGGCCATCCAGGCCGCGCGGGAGACCCACTCGCCCGCGTCGGACCTCGCGGCCGGTAAGCCGGACAAACCCCTCTCCGTCGTGCTCGTCCCGACATTGGTCGGCGGGTTCAACGAGAAGGAGATCTGGCCCACGGTCAAGTTCGCGATCGACAACATCGACGTCGTCCGCGGCGTCAACTTCCAGCCGGTCGCCCTGACGGCCCGTATCCCGGACAAGGACCGCTTCCAGATGCGGTTCACCCAGTCGGACCTGGTGCGCATCCTCTGCACGGAGGGACCGTTCGAGAAGTCGGACTTCTTCCCCGTGCCGTCAGTCGCCCCGATCTCGGAGCTCGTCAGCATCATCCACGGCGAAGAGAAGATGACGCTCACGACCCACCCGGGTTGCGGCTGCGCCACGTTCGCCTTCATCTCGAAGGACGGACAGAAGATCACCCCGCTCCCGCGGTTCATGGACGTGGACGGGTTCTTCGAGAACGTCGAGTCGATGATCGAGAAGTACCGCGACTCGCGCTTCGCGCGGGTCCGGACGGCCGTGGCGGGAGCTCGTCTCCTCCACGACGTCTCGAAGTACTTCGACTTCTCGAAGGCGCCGGAAGGCCTGTCCGAGAAGAACTGCGTGAAGGTCATCGCCTCGATCTTCACCGAGGGGAACAAGGAAGCCGTCGCGAAGTTCACCTGGAGGACGCTCTACATCGGCAACATGCACTTCCAGGACGCGTACGACTACGATATCCAGCGCCTGATGCGCTGCGACATCCACTACGCGGTCCCCGACGGACGGGTCATCCCCTTCTGCTCGTACAACTCGGGCCCGATCTACCGGACCGAGGTCGAAAAGAAGTTCTCGATCCCGATCCCCGACTGGCAGCGCGCGAAGGCCCAGGGTGGCGCCTTCCCCCAGCTGAAGACCATCGAGACGATGGGAATCAACGGGGAGGTCATCGTGGACCCCGAGTACTACCGAGTGCGGGCGCTCAAGGGCGCCCCCGGGATGGGCTCGGCTTAGACCGCCCCTTGCCCCCGCGCCCAACCTCTTCCTTCTTCTCTTCTTTCGGCAAGTACGGCGGCCCCGACCGCTCGTAGAGCACCTCGCCCGCCTCCCTCCACCGCAGGCTCTCGGGCACGCGCGAAGAGGGGCCGGAGTCCAGGCGTCGGTCGATATCCTCCCAGACCGGGACCGGATCGAATGGATGGTCCGGGAGGGTCGCCGGAGCGGAGGGATGTCGCTCCAACCACCGCCCCCCCGCCTCGATGTGCTTGCAGGTCCCGAGACCTCGTCGGGCAAAGTCGGAACAAGTGCAGAGCGCGATCGTCCGGTCGGGAAAGGCCGGGAGCATCACATGGTAAGAGGTGCGGTGGAGGGGGTTGCGGACCTCGAGAAGGGGGAAGGGGTCCCGAGTGAGCAGGAGGACGTCCAGTGGTTCCTCGACGGCACGGCTGCGTCGTTCGGCGATGGCCCACGGGTCGTCGGCGGCTCCCGGGGCTCGCGGGCGCGGGGCATCGTGCTCGGGCATGCGACTTCGAACGGTCCCCTATATACCCCGGATTCAAAGGAGAGACGATGACGGACGCGACGACCTCCTTCCTCATCGCGCTCTTCCTCCTCATCGCCCTCGCCGTCGTCGTCGGAGAGATCTTCACACGGTTCGGTCAGGTGGCGCTGGTGGGCCAGCTCCTGGTCGGGGTCCTCCTGGGCCCCACGCTCCTCGGGTCGTTCTTGGGGATATCTGGGACGGCCAGCTCGTTCACCGGCCTGCAGACGGTGGCGACCTTTTTCGTCCTCCTGATGGCTGGCCTTTCCGTCAGCCCGGATCAGATCTGGGATACGGGAATCTCCTCCGTCCTCTTGGGAATCACGATCTTTCTCGTCCCGTTCTTGGGCGGGGCCGCCGTCGTCGTCGTCCTCTATCCAGGGTTCGATACGACCACCCAGTTGTTCATCGCGCTCACGATCTCGATCACGGCCCTCCCCGTCCTCGCGATCATGCTGCGGGAGTTCGGCCTCATGCAGACCCGCTTCGGGACGTTCCTACTGAATGCGTCGGTCATCAACGAGCTCTCGGCGGTCACGGCTTTCGCGATCCTCTTGAGCATCTCGACCAGCACGGCGGGTTCGTTCAAGGCCATCGCGATCTCGGTCGCCACGGTCGCTCTCTTCCTGGCGACCGTCCTCACGATCCATGTCGCACTGCGGGCCCTGCGGCAGATCCGCCTCTGGGATCGACTGGTGGTGTGGTTCCGTGACACGTGGCGCTCCCGGGAGGCCGGGTTCGCCCTACTGATCACGATCGGGCTCGGCGCCGCCCTCTATTCGCAGTTCCTCGGGCTTACCTTCGTCGTCGGGGCGTTCTACGCGGGACTGCTCGTCACGCCCGAGAGTGCGGGCTCCCGGGAGCACCGGTCGCTCACCTTCCTGTTCGAGGCGGTGACCTGGGGGTTCTTCATCCCGCTCTTCTTCGCCCTCGTCGGCTTCAACACCGACTTCCGGACCCTCTTCTCCACCCCGATCGCGATCATCCTCTTCGTAGGCCTTTGCCTCTTTGCCTTGACGTCCAAGCTCGGGATGGGGGCGGTGGTGACCCGCACCCTCCGCTGGTCCCGCCAGGAGTCGCTGGCCGCCGGATGGCTCCTGACCAGCCGGGGAGCGGTGGAGCTGGCGATGGCGACGATCCTGCTCACCCTCCACATCTTCACGATCCAGGTCTTCACGATCGTGGCCGGGGTCGGTCTGGTGACGACCTTCCTCTCCCCGATCGGGGCTCGCCCGTTCATCCGGCAGGTCACGATCGAGCGTCGCGCCGCAGAAGAGGCAGCCCGGCAGCCGCCCATCGGGTCGGCCTTGCCCCCCCGGTCCCTGTTGCCGGAAGAGGAAAGATCTCTCCCCTAGGCGCCCGGGCACGTTATCTTCCGACGGTTCTCGACCGGCGGGATGGCGAGCACTCCTCCCGCCTTGGGGCGCCGACGTCGTGCCCCACTGTCCAAGGCCTCGAAGATCGGCATCGGTCTCCTCCTGACCTTCGTGGGCCTGTTCCTCCTCTCGGTCCTGCTCCCGACCGCGCCCGGCAAGTTCTCTACCATCCTCCCCGTGGCGGGGGCCGGAATGTTGCTGCTCTGGTTGGGCGGCATCTGGATGGGCATCGGCAGCCGTTCCTAGAGGTACGATGGTCCGGGGTCCCTGGCGTCTGATCACCGTCGACATCGACGGCACCCTGACCCTCGTGCACGGCTGGCGGGTCATCGCAGAGCGGTTCGGACGCGTCGAGCGCTACGAACGGGCGATGGCGCGCATCCGGGCCCACGAGGCCGGGGAGGATGAGACGATCTCGGAGCTCGTTTCCCTCGCGGAGGGCCATACCGTCTCCGAGGTCGAGCAAGCCCTGGCGGCGACCCCCCGCCTCTCGGGGATCCCCGAGGGGGTCCGGCGCCTCCACGCGGAGGGGATGTCGGTCGCCCTGCTGACCCACAATCCTCCCTACGTCACGGACTGGTACTGCGCGTTCGCCGGGTTCGACGACGCCGGAGGCTTCCGGGGCACCCAGCCGACCGAGCCGAGCATCGGTCGCCCCGTCGGCGTCGGAGCCGACAAGCCCGGAGGCCTCGCCGCCCTCGTCGCCCGGCACGGGGTAAACCCCAAGGAAGTGGTCCACGTGGGGGACGCCCGGCCGGACGCCGCGATCTTCCCGCTCGTCGGCGGGGGCATCGCGCTGAACGCCCGGTCCCCGGCGGTGCGGAAGACCGCCGACCTGGCTCTCGATACCACGGATTTCCTTGCGCTGGTCTCAGCCATCCTCCACCTGCCCGCACGCGCTGAACGGTGAGGTCCCTCGGGGAACAGTTTTCTAATGAGAACCCTTACCCGGGTCGCTCCCCCATGGAGTTCGTCGTCGTTTGGGCATCCCATCCGTCCTGGCTGACGCTCCAGTTGCCGAAGGACGTCGCCGAGCTGATCGGCTATCATCCCGAAGAGGGGGCGGACCATGATTCCAGCCGCACGATCTCCTTCCTCGCGCGCGGGCCGCAGATCGCGCGGGTCGTCTCCACCCATAGGGCACGGGAAGCGCTCGCGGTCGAGACCGTGCGAGGTCGTCTCATTGCCTCGGCCCGCCCGGGCGATCGACGGATATTCACCCTACCGAATGCCCTGACCGAGTACCTGGGACTCCGGGTCCTCCAGCGGGGCCCGCGGGCCGGTCGGGGCACGGGCGACGGCCTGGTCTGGTTCGCCCCGGCCCCCGATTTCTACGAGTTCCGTTCGGTCGCGGACGAGGGGAAGACCTACACCGGACCGTCCAGCGGCCCGTTTGCCGCCGTCTACGTAACGAACGCGCTCTACCCCTTTCCGAGCGGCATGGCCGACCTCCCGGAACGGGAGAGGCAGATCGAGCAGACCGAGTGGCGCCCGGCGGTCCGGATCCTCCAAAGAGTAGGGCGAGAACGCCGGGTAGGGAGGGGGTAGAGGTCCGACGACCCGGAGCGGGGAATCGAAGGATTCATCCCCCCGGGGGGCCCTGTACCGTCCGGGCGGCATGGGTCGGACGGCCCATCCCGGGCTGCGGAGTATATCTCCGAACTGGCTCGTTTCCTAAGTTATTTATAGCATACCTTCGAATTGAATCCTATGCGCAACGTCGGGGGTTCGCAGTCGAAGATCCCGGTAAAGCAGTACACCCTGCGGAACCCGGTCCCCCTACGGACGGCGGCGGACATTTCGACGACCCGGTCCGGGATTCCGACCGACGTGGTCCTTTCGGATATCGCCGGCCCGGTCGACTTCGACTCCCTGGCCAAGGCGATCCGGCGGTCGGTCGGCCATGAGGGCATGCGCTCGGAGGACGCGCGCTCGATCGCCGCCCACGTGCTGAACTTCTTCGGCTTCAACGAGCGGATCATCGACAACGTCCTCGAACCGGACGACCGCGACACGTTCTACATGCTCGAGGACACAGGGATCCTCGAGACCGAGCGGGACGAGACGACCCTGTACGACGGCCGCGAGTGGCGGATCCACTACTGGATGTTCCGCAAGGATCGCATCTTCGACCTGGCCCGCGAGGAGTCGGCCGCGATGGCCGCCGCGGGAGAGCAGGAGGTCGTCTACTCCTCGAATGCCAATCGATCGGGCGGGTTCCTGCTTCCCCATGGGGAGCACGGCACCGGCCTGGCCGCCCACGCCGTCTACCACGAGCTCGGGGACGAGATCTGGCTCGAACGCAAGCAGAACCCGATGCCCCCCCCGCGCGTTCCCTCGGCCTCCAAGCCCCGTCGGCACGCGGCGGCTCCGAGCCGGGTCCGAGAGCTTTAGCGCCGGGGCGCCTCGCCCCGCCGTGCGCCGCTTCCTTCTCCTGGCCCACCGCGTTCCCCCGAACGGGGCGTTCACGCTGAACGACCTCGCCGGCGGGGCGGGCCGGATGGACGAGGTCGCCCGGGCCGTATCGACGGCGTTCACGCTCTCCAACGATCTGCGACGGGACACCGAGGTCACGATCCTCTTCGTGGCCCAGCCCCCGCCGGTCGCGCGGCGGGTCGACGTCGTAGGCGCCCGGGTCCGATACCTGAACCCGGACGAGCGCTCGACCGCCGCGCTGCTGAAGAATGCGCTGGTGCGGTCGGCCGGATACCCCCAGGCGCTCGAATCCTCCCCGGGACTCCGCGTCGGGCCCGTCGACCCGCCGGCGGCGCTCGCCGAGTTCCTCCACCTCCCCGGGGCCGTCTGGCTCACCGAAGGAGGTCAGCCGATCACCGGTTGGGATCCCCCGGACGGGTCGATCGCCGCCGTCATCTCCGACCCGTACGACCCGAGCGAATCCGAAACGGCTCTGCTCCAGAACTCGGGGGTCCCCCAGCTCTCGGTGGGGCCGCGCAGCCTTCGCACATCCCAGGTCATCGACCTGGTGCACGCCGCCCTGGACGCGCGGGAGGCCGTTCACCGACCCGCGGTCCGGCTCAGTGAGCGACCAGAGGGCCCGGGTCCTTCGGTGTGAGGGCGTCACGGACGGTACGGGGTCGGAGCCCCCCCACCACGGCCGTGAGGCGGACGACCTCGCTCGGTTCCCCACGGGTCCTCGTCCCGAGGACGAGCCGCTCGGGCTCCCCGAGCCGGTGGCGCAGGGCCCGCAGGACACGGTCCAGGGTCCCGAGCGTCATGTTCGACCCTCCATCGAGGTGGACCAGCACCGAGGGTCGTTCGGCGATCCGGTAGTCCAATAGGGTCTCGTTCAGGGCCTCCTGGACGAGACGCTCGGGCTCGGAAAAGTGGTATTCCCCTACGACGAGGGTCGAGAGGTCAGAGGCCCGGAGGTGGTTCTTCAAGCTGGAGAAGTCGACCGAGATCTGGGACGGGTTCTCGACCATGTCGACCAGGCTCGTCACGAGGGAGTGGACGTAGGCGTTCCGAACCTGGAAGACGCGGTGGATGGGAAGCGATTCGAAGCGCCGTAGCTTCTCGTTAGCGAGTACGAGGAGGAACCCGCCCATTCCCTCGAGGTCGGCGACGGTCGCTTCGACGTTTTCCCGCCGACCGGTGTTCGTGTCGAGTTCGATCTGGAACGGAAGGAAGGCGACCGGGATCGGCAAGGTGTCCGTCTGCCGGAGCTCTCGGGAGAGGAACGGGAGCAGCGCGCTCCCCGTCCCTCCTCCGAGGCCGGCGAGGAGGAACACGATCTCGAACGGGCGGAGCCGACGCAGGAGCTCTTCCTTACCCTCCTCGGCCCCACGGAGAACCGCGTCGCGGTCCCCCCCGCTGCCGCGACCCCGGAGCTCCCGGTGGCCGAGCAGGATGCGCTCCTCGACGCCGGTCCGGAGCAGGTGGTTCGCGTCCGTGTTCACCGCGAAGGCCCGAACGCCGGGAATGCCGAGCGCGAGGAGGTCGGAGACGGCCTCGCTTCCGGCCCCGCCGAGACCGACGACCGCGATCGACGGGGTGACCGCTAGGGAGGCCCACGAGTCGACGTCCAGGGAGTTCGCCAATTGCTCACCCCCGCCGTCAGGGCGGTGGGGAGCCCTCGGTGGTGAGCGCCTCCCCCTCACGTCGATGGGTTCGGGCCGTTCCGACCTGCTCGAGGCGGCCGCGAATATACTCGCGAACGGCCGAGCGCACGGCATCGTCGACGCTCACGGAGTTGCCCTCGCGGACGAACGCTTCGAGGCGGCTGTTGTCCTGCCGGGAGAGCTCGACGACGACCTTTCGGACGTTCTGCGGCGGAAGGTGGAGCGCGATGTACTGCTCGAGCCCCTCGCGGATCGTGTCGGAGATCGTGGGAGATCCGCGAACCTCCTGGATCTGCTTCAGCTTCTCGATGAGCTCCTGCGGGATCCTGACGGTCACCCGCTCGGAAGTGTCGACCATGTCTGTCAGACAAGACCCCTTTCTTTGTCTGACGATTGACATATCGTCTTGCTGGTATTTGAACCCCGCCGGCCGTCGGGGCTTTGGGGTTTTATTCCCCGGGCGAGCCTCGGCGTGATTTTATTCGGCCCCCCTGTGATTTTACCGGGAATGAATCTGCCCAGTTTGAGAGGAGCCGGATGCTTTGCGACTCCTTCCGGTACCCACCGCGACTCCGGTTCGGGTGGGGTCCCATAGGGGGAGATCCTGTCGGTCAGAGCTTGTCGTCGCGTCGGAAGGTCGCGTCTATAGTAAGTGGCGGGTAGAGTTCGTCTGATGGATGCCCCCCGCCCTCCTCCCCGGCCCCTGACGTTGTCCTCCGTCGCGCTTGCGCTCGGACTGGCGATGGCCGCGGTTGGATTGTTGCTCGCGATCTTCGGGACCTTGGGGATCATGGCCTCTGGATGCGAGACGCCGCCTCCGGGTCCAGCCGATACCGGATGCCAGTGGAGTTCACCCCCGGGCATCTTCGTGGTCGAAGGCGTTGGTCTTTTCCTGGTAGGCCTTCCCGTCAGCTTATCGGCCACGTTCTCGGGACGTCGGAAGAAGGCCGCATTGCGTCCCCCGGTAGCGACCTAGCAGGAATGAATGAATGAATGAACCCGGGCGATGAGAGCGCGGTCGGGGATTCGGAATCCCCGCCCCCCTGCCGAGTCTCCACGACCTCTCGAGCCGCCTCCCCACGAGGAGGAAGCGGTGAACGCCCCTTCCGGGTCAAGGAGGAGGGGGAGATCGCCCGGTCACTTGGGGGAACACCGTATGCTGGAGTCGTCGCACGTGCCGTCGCGCTCTCCAGTGGGAGACCCGATGCAGGTCGATCGTGGACGCCTCTCCGGTCTTGGACTCCTCGTGAGCGAGCGCGGCCGCGAAGATGTGCTGCCCGAGCGTCGGGAGCGGTCGAAGCAGGGAGTCGATCAGGGTGGGCCGCCGCCGGGGAGGCGGGACGTCGAACGTCGGCCAATCCTCGGGGGGCCGGGGGGTCCGGCGTGAGAGGACGGGAGCGATGTCCGGGGCGTCCGCGTCTCGTCGCGTGAGGGGAGGTCCAAGGGACCAACGTTCACGGAGCGTGCGGATGACCGACGTGCTCCGATACTCCTGGTTCACGACGGTGCGGCGGTCGACCCACGCCGAGATCGCGATGGTCGGGATCCGCACCCCCGCGCGGTCGAAGCGGAACCCCATCTGACCTGCCGGTTCCGCCGGGTCCGGCGGAGGGACGCGAGGAGGCGGGACATGATCATAGGTCCCGCCGTGCTCGTCAAATGTGACAAGAAGGAGGGTGTTCAGATAGGTGGAACCTCCCGGCGTCGCCGACGTGCGGACCGCGTTGTAGATCTGCGCCAGGAGCGCCTCGCCACCGGCGATCGAGGAGGGGCGGGGCAGGAAGAAAAGGGCGTGCCGGAGGCGGGCGGTCGCCGGCGGGTGCATGTCGCTGTGGGGGGGGATCAGGCTGGGCTCGATGAACGAGTAGCCGGGCAGTTTTCCGCTCGCCGCGTCACGGAAGAACTCGTTCATCGAGCGGAAATGAGTACGGAAGAACGGGAAGAGGCGTCGCGCGTGGACAAGTCCGGTCAATGAGACCAACTGGATCGGGTCGAAGTACACCTTCCAGCTCACCTGGGCGGCCTCGAGCCGCTCGAAGATCGTCTCGGCATCGTTCCGCAGGGGGAAGTTTCCGATCGGCTCGTTGACGACGAACCCCGACGAGGTGGCGGCGTGGAAGAACGAGCGGTTCGGGAACGTCTGCGACGGAACCTCGCAGAACCAATGGTCGAAGCAGGCGAACTCCCGCGCGAGGGTCGAGAGCACGGGGAGCTCCGCCGGGGTGTGGGAGGACATGATCTGGGCAAACTCGTCGTAGCGCGGGAACCGGCCCACTTCCGCACGGAACGAATCGATGTAGTCGGTGACGAAGCCGTTCATCGTGGGTACCGCTGCCGGGTCGGACGGGGCGTTGAACGGCGGCTGCATCTTCTCTGACTTGACGAACCGGTTGGTCTCGGGGAGGACCGTCCCGAACAGTTGCGTATTCGTGTGGGGGTGCTCCTCGCCGGGATCTGGATCGGGGCTGTCCATCACGAGGCTGGTGTGCACCGGAACGCTCCCTCGGTCGGCCCCGGGAGCGTAGGCGGGGATGGGGTTGGTCAGGTTCCGACCGACCACCCCCTCGAACGAGGCTACCTCGCCCGGTGAATACAGATAGCCGAGGAGATTGTCGAACGACCGGTTCTCGAACATCGCGACGACGACGTGGTCGAAACGATGCCCTGCGTCAGGGTCGGACATGCTCTCCACCACCTAAGGACGACGCGCGCTGGTCGCAGGTTCCGGAACCCGATATCAAGGATCTACCGGCTCACCCTTTGGTCAGGGGTTTGCCGATGGCCCAAAAATGTCGGTCGCCGGTGATGGACTCCGGTTCTTCGTCGCCTCCGATCAATCCTTCCTTGAGCCACTTCTCGAGGCGTTGAGCGATCTCCGCGACCGCCGCTCCCGAGTCCATGTCGTTCGACGAGCTCGGGCGCCCGTCGGTGGGCACAAAGCCTCGAGACTGTAATCCCTTCCATATCTGGTCCGCGGTCACGGCCCCTCCCTGGCGACGGGTCAAGAAAGCGAGGATGAACGCGTCGGCTACATCGTCGGGGTCTACGCTGGCTTGAAACTGGATCTTCATGTCGACGGCCTCGGAGAACGGAATCCGACGGGCTATATCATGCCCCGGCGAGCGAGCCCTCCTGCGGGGAGGCGACGAACCCATGAACGGGGTGCCTCTGCGCTTACCAGGGTGCCCCCCATCGTCGCCGTCGAGCTGGTTCCCCTATCCGCCGATGTCCCGGCGGCGATCGATCTGGCCCGGGAAGCGATCCGGGCGGCATTCACTCGCTCGGGTCCCGCGGCCGACGCCGAACCCCACGTCGCCTCCGTCACCGGGCGGATCCGCTCGGGCGACATGACCGAAGGACGCCTCTGCCGCCTCGAGGGGCAGCCGGTCGGAGTGACGCTCTGGGAGACCGGCCATCCGTCCGGCATCACCGTGCAGGTGCTCTACCTCCGACCAGAGTTCGGCCGTCCTGCGGGCTACGATGCCTTCTTGCGACGGCTCAAGGAACAGGCCGGGCCCGCGGTGTTCGTACCGGGAGGTCTGGTCGGTCTCTCCGACGCGGAGGAGACGACCCTCATGCGCCTTCATGGGTTCGAGCGGTTCGCGCGGTCCGAGATGCGCTGGCCCCCCGGTAGCGAGCTCCCGCCCATTCGGACGCCGGACGGCGTCGAGATCCGGCCGGTTCGGACCGAGGATGAGCCGGCCGTTGCGGCCCTGCACCGCGCCGCGTTCGAGGGGACCTTCGACGTGTACCTCTACCTCACCGACCCCGATCCGATGGTCGATGCGACCCGAGCGGTCCACGAGATGATGACCGCCCACTATGGGGAGTTCCTCGGGTGGGCTTCCTCCCTCGCCGAGTCCGGTGGTCGCCCCCTCGGTGCATCCCTCGTGGTCCGAGCGCCCTACGGGCCCCTCCTCATCAGCGTCATGGTCGAGCGTTCTGTCCAAGGCTCCGGCATCGGCCGGGCCCTCGTGGCGGCGAACCTCCATGCCCTGCGGGCGCGGGGCGAGACCGTCGCCGTCCTCAACGTGACCGAGGGCAATTCCCGGGCGGTCCACCTCTACGAGCACCTTGGGTTCGTCCGTTCGCTCGGGCCGGAGCACTCCTGGTACTCCCGGGCGTCTATCCCGGTCGCTCCCGGAGAACCCCTCAGTGAGCCGTCGCGGGCGGAGCCCCCTGGTACGAGAGGTTCCGCAGCGAACCGAACACCGCGAACATGAACACCCCGAACACGAGGATCGTCCCACCGGCGAACAAGTACGTCCCCTGCACCCCGACGGCGACGGTCAATTCCCCGCCGGAGAACTGACCTACGGGAACGAGGGCGTAGCTCCCCACCTCGTCCGCGGAGAACACACGCCCCATCACTTCGTCCGGGACGTTCGACTGGATGGTCGACAGGAAGATCGTCGTGAACATCCCCGGGATCGTTCCGAAGAGGAAGATGATGGGGAGTGCGAGCCAGATCGAGTGCACGAGCGCGAGCGCGAAGAGCGAGGCCCCGAGGGCGCATGTCAGCGCGATCAGCCAGCGGCCGGCGCGGGGTTCGAACCGCGCGTTCGCGACCAGGACGAATCCCACCGAGGCGCCGACCGTGGCGGCCGCGACCATCGCCCCGTACCAGATCCCCTGGGTCAGCCCGAGCCAGCTGGTCACGTAGAGCGCGAGTTCCACGGTCGCGAGGGCGACCAGGAAGTTGATCACGAGTGCCGCGACGGTGATCTGAAGGAGCGCGCGGTGCCGTGCCAGGTAGCCGAACCCGTTGCGCGCATCCCGCAGGAGCGAGCGCACCGGGCCGGTCCGTTTGACGGACAGGTCGATGTCCACACCGGCGAGCGCGACCTGGGTGACGAAGAACAGGGCGAACGGGATCGCGAAGGCATAGGCGGCCGGGGCAACGGTGAGCAGGATCCCGACCCCGACCGTTCCGGCCGCACTGACCCCCCCCGCGATCGCGTAGATGGCACCGTTGGCCCGACTGAGCAACTCCCGGCGGACGACCCGGGGGACGGACGTATTGAACGCCGGACGGAAGATCGTCGAGGAGACGATGACCGCGGCCCACAGGGGGTAGATGAGCAGGATCCAGTAGGGGATGTAGAACCCCGGTGGACCCGGAAGGTCGATACGGCCCGCGGGCTGGAAGACGAAGAGCGTGGCCAGGCCGGCCGTCGCAACGACCCCGACGAGGTTGACGAGCCGCATCAGCTTCCCCCGGTCGTAGCGGTCCGCGAGCGCGCCGGAATAGAACGCGGCGATGAGCGTCGGGACGGTCGAGGAGAGGCCGAGGAGCGCGAGCGAGAGCGCGGCATAGCTCGCCCGATGGTCGGCGGGATACGCGACCGCGACCGAGAAGAACAGGATCACCGAAGCGGTGCCCGGGGCAGCGAACTGCAGCGCCCCGGCCGTCAGGAACGAACTGAACGAGCGCTGGCGGAACAGTTCCGCGTACCGACCGCTCAGGAGGTGCCTCCACCCGGTGGGGCGGGGACCGTCCCCTCCGAGTTAAGCCTATCGAAACGGCGGGCGGCCCATCGAAAGCCGCTTATGGGATGGGCCTGTCGGGAGACCTCCGGAGCCGATCTTGCGCCTTCTCCACCGCGACGCGGCCACGGGGCTCCTCCGCCTCCGGCTCGAGAGCCCGAGCGACCTGTGGCGCATCGCACGGTTCGTGCGGCCGGGCGACGTCGCGGGAGGCTCGACCACCCGGCGCGACCCCGAGGCGCCCGCCGACGTGCCGGGCGCGGAGCGGGTCCGTCGCCGGGTCTGGATCGTCCTCGAGGTGGAACAGGTCGAGTTCCACGGGTTCTCCAAGCACGTGCGGATCACCGGACCGATCCGGGAAGGACCCTTCGACATCGGCCGGCACCACACGCTCGACCTGACGGAAGGGGACGAGGTCACGGTCCTCAAGCGGTCGACGTCCGCGGGCGACCGCACGCTCCTCGAGGAAGGTCTCGCCGGGACCGGCGAGCCGACCATCCTCCTCGCGGCCGTCGACTGGGGCGACTCGTCCCTGTTGCGTCTGCGCGGTCGGGCCATCGAACCGGTCGCCGACCTACGTCGCACGATCGCCGGCAAGCGGTTCGAAGGAGGCCAAGGCGAGAAGGACCGGAAGACGTACGCCGACGAGCTCGTCGCCCTCTTGCGGCGGGAGGGCCCGGCGGCGCACGCGGTGATCATCGCGGGACCGGGATTCCTCAAGGAGGAGCTCGCCCGCCGCCTCCACGAGGAGGATCCGGCGGTCGCCGCGAAGGTCAAGGTCTACTCGACCGCCGAGTCCGGCCGAGTGGGGGTCGACGAGCTCCTCAAGTCGGGGCGGGCCACCGAAGTATTGCGGGGAAGTGTCGCAGCGGAAGAGGCGGAGTTCGTCGAGCGGCTGGTCCGCTCGCTCGCCACCGGCACCCGGGCGGCGGTGGGGCGCGTCGAGGTCGGGGAGGCGGTCGATGCGGGCGCCGTCGAGACCCTGCTCGTCTCGGAGCGTCTCTTGACGGACCCCGAGGTCCTGCCGGTGCTCGACCGCGCGCGGAGCGCGCGGGCCCGCCTCTTCGTCGTTCGGGTCGAGGGGGAGAACGGAGCCAAGCTCGAAGGGCTGGGCGGGATCGCCGCGATCCTGCGGTACGACTGGACGAGCGCCGGGCGGCCTACGCGATCGCCTGGATCGCCTCGCGCAGCTCCTCGAAGCGGCGCTTGAGGTCCTTGAGGGCGAACCGGAGCGCCTCCCGTGGCGTGAGCGACCCGTCCGTTTCGAACCGGAGGAAGAAGTCCTCCGTGTCGGGGGTGACCTTGATGGAGCCGTGCTCGCACGCCTTCTCGCAGGCGCCGCAGTCGATGCACTTCAGTTCGTCCGTGACGGAGAGCTTGCCCCCGGAGAAGTCGAGGATGTTCACGGGGCAGGACGCGGCGGTGCGTTTGAGGCAGGCGTCGGAGCACTCGGGCTTCTTTGCGATCTTGACGTGGGGACGGGGGTACATGCCAACGCCCTGGGCGACCTGCCACTTCGCGTGCTCGCGGGCCGTGCCGACGACCGCCGTCGCGTAGGCCAACAGGGCCTGCCGCGCGCCCAACCGCACGATCGGGATCTCCGGTTCGAGGATCGCCAGGGTCGCGTCCCCGAGGGGGACGACGTCGCGCGCGTAGACCGTGCACGGACCCTTCCGGTCGATCGAGAACATCACCTGGCAGTGCGGGCAGCCGGTGCCGCCACAGGTGCACTCGGACTTCCGGCGGAATTCGGAGAGGTCGGTAGGGATGGGCAGGAGGCCGAGGCGTAGGGCGATCGCTTCGTCGAACATGCTCGTGGAGGAATCGTAGTCCTTCCCCGTGGCTTCGTCGCGGATCGGGCCGAGGTGGAACTCGACGTCCTCGATCGCCAGCTTCGGCACATCGGCGAGCAGGGTCCGGCGGATCGCGTTCACCTGGGAGGCCGTCGCGGCATCGATCTCAACGACCGCCGAGCGCGGCTTGAGCTCCTGGATCGTGAGGGGCGTCACGGGGTTACACCCGCCGTCCGCGTCGACCGCCCTTGGGTTTCGTCCCGTCGTGCGGCACCGGCGTGACATCCTCGATGCGCTGGATCTTGACCCCGGCCCGGGCGAGCGCCCGGATCGCGGCCTGGGCGCCCGGCCCCGGGGAGCGGGAACGGTTCCCGCCCGGTGCCCGGACGCGGACGTGGAGCGTGTCGTACCCCTTTTCCTTGATCGCGGCCGCGATCTGATCGGCGGCCTTCATCGCCGCGTACGGACTCGACTCGTCGCGGGCAGCCTTGACCACCATTCCGCCGGTCGCCTTCGCGAGGGTCTCCGCCCCCGTGAGGTCGGTGACGGTGATGTGGATGTTGTTGTAGCTGGCGTAGATGTGGGCGATCCCGATCTTCGCCATCGCCTACGCCTCCTGCGGCGGGGGGGGCGGGGCCTCCGAGGGAGCGGAGCGGGCCGAGAGGCGCTCGCGGAGCGCGGAGCGTTGGGAGTGGTCGTCGTCCGAAAGCGGGCTCGTCGGAGTGTACGAGATCCGGACCTCGTCGGCCGCGGGCACGAGGTAGCCGGGTCGCGTGACCCGGTGGTCGCCGATCGAGAAATGGCCGTGCACGATCCATTGGCGCGCCCCTTTGGGGGTCGGGGCCAGCTCGCGGTGGAAGACGACCCACTCGAAACGACGTCCCAGGACATCCTCAGTCGTGAGGGCGAGGACGTCGTCGATCGAGGGGGAGGACATCGATAGCACTCCGAGCCGACTGAGGCGGCCCAGGAGGCCTGCGGTCTCCCGCTCGGCCTGGGGCTCCCCGGCACGGAGGCGCGCCTGCAGGTCCCGGGCCTGGCGGCGGAACCCGCGAAGGATCGACTGCGCCTTCCAGAGCTCGCGCTTGTTCTTGAGTCCGTACTTCTCGAGGAGCTTGCGCTCGTCGGCCATCCGGCCGGCCTCCCAAGGGTGCTTCGGAGTGTCATAGGTCCGGCGCAGGAATTTAGGATCGCCCATCGTTTCACGCCTTCTTCGCCGGAGATGCGGTCTTCGCCGGAGTCGTGGCTGGTGCCGCGGCGGTGGCGGCAGCCGGCGCGGCCGCCGGTGCGCCGGCGGGGCCTGCCTCCTCCTTGCTCGCGGCGGCGGCCGCCGCCTTGGCGTCCTTCTTGAGCACGCCCGCGGCCATCCCTGTCCGGCCGTTCGAGCGGGTGCGCTGGCCCCGGACCTTCTGGCCGCGCTCGTGGCGGACGCCCCGGTAGCTGCGGACCATTCGCATCTGGTTGATGTCGTCCCGGCGGCGCGTCGTGAGCTCGGGGCCGATGTAGTGGAGGGCTTCGCCCATCATCGGTTCGCGCCGGTGGTTGATCATCCAGAGAGGGACCTTGGTGGGAAGCGACGCGAGAGTGGCTTCGATCCCCTCGACCGTCTGCTCGGAGAGGTTGCCGATCCGCTCCTCGGTCGGAACGTTCGCGAGCAGACATGCGACCTCCGCGAGGCGGAGGCCGATTCCGTTCACGCCGGTCAGGGCGAGAGCGGTCGGGCGGGTGCCGTCCAGGTCCGTGTTCACGACACGGACGATGTAGCGGAAATTGGGGTTGTTGGAGACGAACTTGGGGGCCTTGCCGGAGCCAGGACCTTTGCCCTTGGTCTTGCCCTCCTTCCCGTCCTTACCCTCCTTACCCTCCTTCGCATCCTTGGAGTCCTTGCCCTTCGCCGGCTTCTCCTTCTTCGGGGCCTTCTCGGTCGAGGCCTCGGCCTCGGCAGGCGGGGCGGACGCGGCCGGCGCGGCCTTCGCGTCCTTCGACTCCTTGGGCGCGGGACTCACTCTCCTGATGTACCGGGACCGGATGCACGGAGGGCCTCGCGGCCGTCCTACTTACCCCCGGTCCGAGGGTGCGCGCGCCGAGAAAGCCGCCCCTCTTAAGTGCTTCGGGACTCGATCCGGCGCTCCGGTGCGAGTTCACCTTTCGGCGTTGCCCGGGGGCTGGGCGTGACCGATGGCGCAGGCCCCGGCGCCCACCAAGGGGTATCTAACCGCGGGGTGTGGCGACTTCCGTGTCGCCCGACCTCCTCGTTTCGGTCGTGGTACCGACCTACAACGAACGCGGGTCGCTCGTGACCCTCTATCCTGAGTTGTGCACCGCTCTGGCCCCCTATCCGAGCGAGCTCATCATCGTCGATGACGGCTCCCCGGACGGGACCGCCGAGTACGCCCAGACCCTCTCGGGTCCCCTCGCATGCGTCGTCCGGAACCGGGGACGAAAGCTCGGCCTCGCGTCCGCGGTGCAGGACGGATTCGCTCTGGCCCGCGGCTCGGTGATCGTCGTCATGGACGCGGACGGGAGCCATCCCCCGTCGGCGATCCCGAAGCTGGTCGAGGCGGTCACGACGGGAGGGGCCGAGTTCGCCCTCGGCAGCCGGTACATGCCGGGCGGGAGCTCGCCCGGATTAACCCGGGTCCGGCGGCTCATTTCACGGGGCGCGACCGCGCTCGCGCGACCGCTGGTCCCCGTCGCCGACCCGATGTCGGGGTTCTTCGCGTTCCGGCGCCAGGTTCTGAGCCGGGCCCCGCTCTCGCCGCTCGGCTTCAAGATCGGACTCGAGATCATGGTCCGCTGCCGCCCCCAGCCGATCGCGGAGATCCCCATCGCGTTCCGGCCCCGAACCGCGGGCTCGAGCAAGCTCGGCCAAGGGGAGATCGGGCGGTACCTCCGGCACATCGGCCGGCTCTACGGTTTCCGCTTGACGGTTTCCAAGCGCGCTTCGAGCACGCGGTAGCCCGAGCGCCGTCCGAGCACCTGGACCGAGCCGGGCCACTGCTTCTCCAGCCGCTCCTGGTAGAACAAGATCCCCTGGGTCCCCTTCCCCACGATCAGCAGGCGTCCCCACGGGTTCAGGTGGTCCGGAGCTTCGTTCACGAGCTCAAGGATGAGCGGTCGGCCGGCCCGGTACGGCGGGTTGGTGGCGATGACGTCGAACCGCTCGCCGGCGACCGGTTCGAAGAGATCGCCGACCCGGACTTCGGCGTTGTCCGCGTGGTTGCGTTCGAGGTTGAGGCGCGCGAGCCGAGCGGCCCGGCGGTTCACCTCGGTGAGAACGACATGGCCCTCCCGCGCGGAGCGAGCCGCCGCGACGCCGACCGGGCCCCAACCGCACCCGAGGTCGAGGACCCGGTCGGTCTTCGCGAGCGCGAGGTTCTCGATCAGGAGGGAGGTACCCGGGTCGAGACCGTGCGAGCCGAAGACCCCGCGGTCGACGACGAACGTGAGGAGCTCTCCTCGGTAAAGGAACCGCTGCTCGGAGCGCGCCGACGGGGAGCGGGGCCGCTCGGTGAAGTACTGGTCGGGGGACGCGATGTCGTCCGGCTCGTCCGCGCTCACGTGTTCCGCCGCCGGAAGATGGACTCCTTTTTCGGGGAGGCCGCCGCGCTCGTCGGCGGGAACGCCTCACGGAGGAGTTCCTTCTCGCGACCGGTGAGCGAGCGGGGAATCTCCACATGGAGCGTCACGATCAGATCCCCACGCGACGACCCTCCTAGGCGGGGAAACCCGTTCCCCCGGAGGCGGAACTGCGTCTCGGGCTGGGTGCCGGCTGGCACCCGGAGGGCCGCGCGCCCGTCGATCGTCTGCACCGTCACCTCGCCGCCCAGCAGGACCACCCCGAGCGGGACCGTCGCCTCGCCAAACGCGGTCTCTCCTTCACGGTGGATGTGGTCGGTGGGTTCGAACAGGACGTGCACGTACAGGTCTCCCGGGCGACCTCCCTGGTCGGCCCGGAGGCCGTGCCCTGGGACCCGGAGCACCCCGCCGTCTTCGATCCCCGGAGGCACGGAGACCTCGATCCGCTCCACGGAGCTCAGGTGACCGCTCCCGTGGCACGTGGGGCAGCGCTCGATGATCCGCTGGCCCGCTCCATGGCAGCGAGGGCATTCCCCGATCGAGATGAGCTGGGTGTGGCCCCGGTTCTGGACCCGCCGTACCTGTCCACTCCCATGACATTCGGAGCACGTCTCGATCGCGGTCCCTCCCTTGGCCCCGGTTCCCTGGCAGTCCGGGCACGGGTCCGTGCGCGGAACGTTGACGAGCGGCTTCGCGCCATGGATCGCGGCCGTAAGCGGGAGGCGTACGGTGACCTCGACGTCGCTCCCGCGCGAGAGGCCGACCCGACGCCCCCCACCTCCGAACCCGCCCCCCAGCCCTCCCCCGAGGTTCCCGAAGAGCTGCTGGAAGAACGGGTTGGAGGAGAGGAGGTCTTCGAGGTCTCCCTGGTGCGTGAAATTCTGCCAGCCGAACCCGCCGGGACCGAAGTTCGGCTCGACCGCCTCGAACCCACGCTGGTCGTACCGTTGGCGCGTCTCGGGATTCGCCAGGACCTCGTAAGCCTCCGAGATCTCCTTGAACCGTTCCTCAGCGACCTTCGGATTCTCCTTGGCGACGTCGGGGTGGTACTGGCGGGCCAACCGACGATAGGCGATCTTGATCTCGTCCGCGGAGGCCGCCCGCGGGATCCCAAGTACCTCGTAGTAGTCTTTCTTCGCCATGGAGGAGGACGACCGATGCCCGGCCGCTACCCGGCGTCGGCGCGGCAGGCTCGACGCGCTATTTACCGTCTCAGTCGCCGCGACGCCACCCCGCCCCCAGCGGAACTCGACCGGCGTCCCGGTCCGGGTTCTCAGGCGGTCGGCGGCGCTCCCCTCCGCGACCGCGACCTCGGCGGTCCCGAAACTGGAACCCAGGGTGCCGAGTCGCCCCCTTCCGAGAGCCTCGTAGGAGCGGACCCAGGGGACGCGGATGGCCCGTCGGCCCCCGACCGACACCGCCAGTCCGCGCGCCCGCGACGGTATCCAACGGCTCGGAACGTTCGAGATGAGATTGCCAAAATGGTCCACGTGAACGACCTCGCCGGCCGCGCTCTGCGGAGCTCGGGTCGCGACCGGTAGACGCCGATCTTGGAACGAGGCGGGCGTTCCCAGATGCGCCAGCGGTTCCCCGCGGGCGATCCGGGCGGCGGCCGGGGCGAAGAGGTCACGGCCGTCGAAGGTCGTCCCTACCCTTCCGCGGGGTTCGATCCGACGAGGGTCGAGCCGGTAGGCTTCGGGCCGTCCGAGAGCCAGGGCCAGAGGAGCGAGGACGCCGTTATCCGGGCCGACCAGCACCGATCCGTCACCGCACCGAATGGCGATCGGCGCTCGCTGGCCACCGACCCCCGGATCGACGACCGCGACATGGACGGTCCCGGGGGGAAAACTCGTGGCCATGGCCCGCAGGACGAAGGCGGCCTCCGAGATCCGGTGGCGAGGGAGCTCGTGCGTGAGGTCCACGAGCGGAACCGTGGGACACGCCCGCAGGAGGGCTCCCTTGACCTGGGCGGCGTAAGCCCATCCCAGGTCCGATGTCAGGGTCACTAGGCCCGGGAGACGTCGCCGCCCCGCTCGACGGGGGGCCACGGCATGCCTTCCGCGGGTCTAGGACTTCATGATGGCGACCAGGAAGATCCCGATCGCGATCAGAGCGCCGATGACCGCCGCGACGATGACCAGGAAGGAGCCGAGGAGCAGGTCCCCCAAGTGGTGCGGCGACGCATTGGGCCAGTTGCCGGCGGAATAGAGGTACCCGACCAAGAGCCCGACCACGAGGCCCACCACGAGCAGGACGACCCCGATCGTGCGGCTCTTGCCGCTGCCGAAATAGGCCGTGAAGATGCCCGCTAGGATCAGGAAGAGCCCGAAGACCAGCAGCAGGATCGCCAGGAACTGCCCAAAGACGATGTCCACCGCCGTGCCCAACAGATCGAACATGTGTGACCCTTCAGAACTTGATGCCGGTGAGTGTCTTCGTGTCGATGACGCCCGGGACGGAACGGATCTTGTCCACGACCAGCTGCCCGAGGGCGTTGAAGTCCTCGGCCTCGACCTTCGCGATGAGGTCGTACTCGCCGAAGAGAGGGTGCAACTCCACGATCCCCTTCACCCGAAGGAGCTCGGTGTACACCTCGTGCTCCTTGGCGGGCGCGGTGCTGATTAGGACAAAACCGATCGCCACGCGGGAAGTCGCCTCTCGAGAGAGCGGAGGAACAACCTTCCCTTATAAGCGTTGTCCGGAGAGGCAGTTTGGGCTCCAAACCGAAGCCACCCCTTGGGACGGTGGTACCGCCGCCACTCGACTCGACCCCATTTTAATACCCACCCACTAGGCGAGCCCTCGTACGATGGTACTCTCGTTGCGGACCTGGCCGCGCCGGCTCATCGCGCGACCCTGGCTGCTCGGGTTCGTACCCATCAACGCGGCCACCTCGGGGTTCGGGGTCGTCCTCCCCCTCCTTATCCTCATCGTCCTGCACGGGAGCTGGACGGACGTCGCGGTCGCGGCCACCCTGTTCAACGCGGCCGTCATCCTCTCCTCGGTCGCCTGGGGACACCTCTCGGACCGGTACCCGCTGCGCCGCCTCTTCCTCGTGATCAACTTCGGAGGGTACGGCCTCCTCTACCTCACGCTCGCGGAGGTCCATTCCCTCTTCGCCCTCTATGCGATCTACACCGTCATCGGCCTCATCGCCCCCGCCGGGGCGAGCGCCTCGAATCTGCTGATCCTGGAGAAGTTCACGGAGGCGGAACGCGCGAACGCGTACGCCTCGTTCCAGGAGATGAGCATCATCGGTTCCGTGCTGGGCCTCCTCATCGGCTACTTCTGGACCCTCGCCAATGACGCGCTCCTCTCGCTCCTCTACGTTCTTGCCGGATTGGCGGCCGTGAGCGCTGTCGCGATCTGGTACGGCGTCAAGGACCCCGTCCGGTCGTTCACGACCGCGCAGGTGGCCGGGCATCCGGAAAGCCTCTTCTCCCGGATCCGGGTCTCGACCTCGTTCCACATCGCAATCCCGTTCTTCCCGCACCGGCCCAGCCTCCGCGGGGGGGCGATCCACCGGTTCCGGACCTGGGCCCGGGAGGAGCTCCACCACGAGCTGCCCCTCGTCTTCGCCGCGACGTTCCTCTTCAGCCTTTCCGCGAACCTGTACAACATCTCCTACACTCCCTACCTCGTTTCCGCCGGGTTGGCCGCCTCGGCAATCTTCCTCGTGAACTTCTCCAACAATTTCGTCCAGATGCTGGTCTTTCCGCTCTCCGGAGGGATGGTGACCCGATTCGGCTCCGACCGCCTCGTACAACGGGCGACCTACCTCCGGGCGCTCGGCTATCTCGCGACCGCGGGGTTCACCTTCTTCCTGGTGGCGCGCAGCGGGGCGTTCGAGGAAAACCTGCTCGTCTTCGGTGTGCTGGGCGGAGCGATCGCGGTCTACTCTACCGCGAGCACGCTCATGCTCTTCCGGGGGTTGGAAGGGCGCGACGCGGGGAGTCTCCTCGGTGTCAACAGCGCCCTCGGAGGGGTTGCGGCCGTCGCGGGCGCTGGACTCGCCGCGGGGCTTGCTGCGTTCGGGAGCTACCGCCTCGTCTTCCTGGTCTCCGCAGGCGCCCTCCTTGCCTCCCTGCCGATATGGACGGCCGCGTCGGTCGCCTACATACGCCGCAAGCACGCCCCCGAGAGCCCGCCCGCCTCTCCCCCGACCGAGATCCGTCGTGCCGCGGAGGCGGTCGCGACCGCAAAAACGCATTAAGGTCCGACCGTCTCGCGCGACTCGGTGACAGGTCGATGGCCGGTGCTTCGCATGAGGTCCAGCGGGGCCTTCAGGACGTCGTCGCCCTCGAGTCGCACATCTGTTTCATCGACGGATTGCAAGGGCGCCTCATCTACGAGGGGTACGACATCCGCGACTTGGCGTCCAAGTCGAACTTCGAGGAGACCGCCTACCTGCTCTGGTACGGTCGCCTACCGACCACCGACCAGCTCGCGACGCTCCGCCACCGACTGATCGAGCTCCGCGAACTCCCCCCCGCGATGGCGGAGCGGATCGACTCGATGCCGGCGAGCGCGACGCCGATGGACGTCCTCCGCACCGCGGTCAGCGAGCTCGCCCTGTTCGAGCCCGAGGAGACCCGCCCCGGCGCGAGCTCGATCGGCGGGGCGCAGCGGCTCACCGCCGTCCTACCCTCGATCCTCGGTCAGTTCCACCGGCGTCGGGCCGGCCTCCCGCGGCTGGGCGCGCGTCCCGATCTCTCCCACGCGGGCTACCTCCTCTACGCCCTTCTCAACCGGGAGCCGACCGAGCTCGAGGGTCGAGTGCTCGATGTCGCCCTCATCCTCCACGCCGACCACGAGCTGAACGCCTCGACGTTCGCGGCCCGGGTCACGGCCTCGACCCTCTCCGACCTCTACAGCGCGGTGACCAGCGCCATCGGGACGCTCAAAGGTCCTCTCCACGGCGGGGCGAACGAGCGGGTCATGGAGATGCTGGGGGAGATCGGCACTCCGGACCGCGCCGAGGAGGTCGTGAAGGCCAAGCTCTCGCGCCACGAACGGGTCATGGGGTTTGGTCACCGGGTGTACAAGGTCGAGGACCCCCGGGCGACCATCTTGCGAGAGTGGTCCCGCCGGATCGGGGAGGCGAAGGGCGACCTGCACTACTTCGAGCTCCTGCGCAAGGTCGAGGAGGTCGTCCACCGCGAGAAGGGACTCTATCCCAACGTCGACCTGTACTCCGGGTCGGTCTACGCGCTCCTGGGGATCCCGCCGGACCTGTTCACCCCGGTCTTCGCGGCGAGCCGGGTCGCGGGTTGGACGGCGCACGTGCTGGAAGAGTACCAGGACCTCCGGCTCATCCGGCCGACCGCCAAGTACATCGGTCCGACGGACCTGCCGTACCTCCCCATCAGCTCCCGGGTCTAGGTTCGCCTGGGGGTCGCGCGCGCCCGTCGGGGTCGCGCCGTGCGGACCGCGACCACGCTCATGAGAGGGTAGCGGAGGTCGGGACGGTGCGTCAGGCGCGCCGCGACCTCGACCCCGTGGTCCCCGAGACGGACGCGGACGTCCAGCATTTCGGCGACCAGATAGTGATAGGCAAAACGGCCCCGGCCCAACGGTCCGCCGCGAGAAGGGTCGATCCGGACCCGGACGTCCACGACGAACGGTTGCAGCGCGACCGCGCGCTCGATCGTCCGCGCGAGCCCGGCGGCCGTACGGGAGGAGACCGGGACCCCGAGATACTGGTGGAAGATGCCGCCGAGCTTGATGCCCGCCTCGAACAGGAGCGCCTCCCGTCGGGTGAGCCGGGCCCCGTGGACAGAGGGAGACCGCAAGGTGCGTCTACGCCTCCTCCCTCGCTGGCTTCACGGTGAACGGCCCGAGGACGTAGTAGCTCGCCACCCCGATGAGGAGAGCGTACGAGGCGAGGAGCGCGACATCGTACACCAGAGTTCCCGTGGCGGGGTGGAACTGCAGGAGGAGCAGCGAGAGCCCGGCCGCCACCGCGGTCGCCACCATCGGCCATCGTAGGGGCGAGTCGCGTCGGATCTTGGGATAGGGGATCGGGAGCACCATCAGCAAGGCGAGCACCGCGGCCCCTACGAACAGGCCGACCGGTTGGGCGGTCTGGAACGCGGGCGTGTCGTGGAAGAGGATCGCCACGATCACGGCCAGCGCGCTCTGCGGCGTCGGCACGCCGAGGAAATCCGACCGCTGGTAGGCGCGGGCCGTGAAGTAGACGAGCCGCGCGATCGCGGCCGCGAGGTAGGCCGCGGCCACGACCAGGGCGAACGTCTCGACCGGCTCCCAGATCCCGGTATCCGAAGTGTGGACCGCGATGAGGAACGCGGGTGCGACGCCGAACGTGATCGCGTCCGCGATGGAGTCGGCGATCCGTCCAAAAGCCGTCCCCGGAGACCGGCTGCGGCGGGAGAAGATGCCGTCGAGCCCATCGAACCCGATCGCGGAAGCGATGAGGAGCATTGCCCACAGTTTGTTGCCGGCGAGGATGTAGAGGATCGCCCCGACCCCGAGCAGGGCGTTCGCGAGGGTCGCGAGGTTCGCGGAGACGCGCCAGCGGTCGGTCACACGCGCACCCGGGCGATGGTCGACCGCCCCGCCCAGACCCGGTCCCCGGGACGAACCACGGGGGTCAGTCGCGAGTGCGGGAGGAGGACGTCGACGCGGGAGCCGAAGACGATCATGCCGAACCGATCCCCTCGTCGCCGCGCGTCTCGTTCGTGGACGAAGGAGACCAGGCGTCGTGCGACGATCCCGGTGATCTGCACGACCTGGACCGGTCCGTACGCCGTTTCCAGGTCGTAGGTCCGGGAGACGTTCTGGTCGGCGTCGGGCCGGTAGGCCGGGCGATAGCCCGACCCGCTCGTGCCGATCCGGGAGAAGGTCCCGTCGAGCGGCATCCGATTGACGTGCACATCGGTCACGTTCATGAACACGCAGATCCGGGTTCGATCCCCCTCCTCGGTGACGGCCTGGACGATCCCGTCGGCGGCGGAGACGATCCCGTCGCCGATCGTGCGCTCGGGGTCCCGGAAGAACCCGGCGAAGAATGCCCAGAAACCGGTGCCCAGGATGAGGAGGGCGAGGAGCGGGTAGGAGAGCGGGAGGAGGTGGACGAGCTCGAGAAGGACTCCGAGCACGAGGAGGCCGGCCGCGACCCCGAGGGGGCGCCCAGCACCCGGCGCGAACACGCGCCTACCCGGTCAGGACGATCTCGATGTTGACGCCGTCCGGGACCTGGATCCGCATCACCTGACGGAGGGCGCGCTCGTCGGCCGCGAGGTCGATGAGGCGCTTGTGGATGCGCATCTCCCAGTGGTCGATCGTGCTCGTGCCGCCCCCGTCCGGACCCTTGCGGACCGGCACTTTGAGGCGCTTCGTCGGGAGTGGGATCGGTCCCGAAATCTCGACCCCGGTCTTCGAAGAGATCTCCCGGATCTGTCGGCAGATCGAGTCGACCTTGCCCGCGTCGGTGCCCGAGAGGGAGATCCGAGCCTTCTGCATCGATAGCCCCTCCCCGACCTTCGACGTTCGGGAGGCCTAGGTCTCGCGCTTCTTGAGGTCGATGACGACCCCGGCGGCGACGGTCTGTCCCATGTCGCGCACCGCGAAGCGGCCGAGCTGGGGGAACTCTTTGTACTTCTCGATGACCAGCGGGCGCTTGGGGGTGATGCGCACCACGGCTGCGTCACCGGTCTTCAAGGTCTGGGGGTTCTCCTCGGCCGTCTGCCCCGTCTTCGGGTCGAGGCGCTTCAGGAGCTCGGTGAACTCGCACGCGACCTGCGCCGTGTGGCAGTGGAACACCGGCGTGTAGCCGACCGTAATGACGCTCGGGTGGTTGAGCACCTGAATGTTCGCAGTGAAGCTCTCGACCACGGTCGGCGGGTTCGCGACCGGGCCCGCGACGTCGCCGCGACGGATGTCGTTCTTGTCGATACCGCGGACGTTGAAGCCTACATTGTCGCCCGGGATCGCTTCCGTGACCGCCTCGTGGTGCATCTCGATCGACTTGACCTCGCCCGACTTCCCGCTGGGCAGGAAGATGATCTTGTCGCCGACCTTCAATTTGCCCGTCTCGACGCGGCCGACCGGCACGGTGCCGATGCCCGTGATGGTGTAGACGTCCTGGACCGGTAGGCGGAGGGGCTTGTCCGTGGGCTTCTCCGGAACCTTCAGGTTGTCGAGCGCCTGGAGCAGCGTCGGGCCCTTGTACCAGGGCATGTTGGGGCTGGCCTTGTTGATGTTGTCGTCCTTGAAGGCCGAGATGGGGAGGAACGTGATCTGGGTGTCGAGCTTGAATCCCACGTTCTTCAGCAACTTGGTCAGGTCCTCCTTGACCGCGTCGTACTTCGCCTCGTTGTAGGCGACCTCTTGGCGGTCCATCTTGTTGATGGCGACGATCATCTGGGCAACGCCGAGGGTTCGGGCGAGGAAGATGTGTTCCCGGGTTTGTTCCTGGACCCCTTCCGCGGCCGAACAGACGAGCACGGCCGCGTCGGCCTGGCTCGTGCCCGTGATCATGTTCTTGACGAAGTCCCGGTGGCCGGGCGCGTCGATGATCGTGAAGTAGTACTTCTGGGAATCGAAACGGCGGTGGGCGATGTCGATCGTGACACCACGCTCGCGCTCCTCCTTGAGGTCGTCCATGACCCAGGCGAACTCGAACGTGGCCTTGCCCTTGCTCTCGGCCTCGGCGCGGAACTTGTCGATCTCCTCCTGCCGGATATACCCGGTGTCTAGGAGGATGCGTCCGACGGTCGTGGACTTGCCGTGGTCGACATGGCCGATGAAGACGATGTTGAGGTGGGGCTTGTTTGCCATCGAGAGGCTCCGGGCGCGGCCAAAAGGTGCCCCTATTTAGGCGTTGTCTCGCCGGGCCTCCGAGAGACAGCGGCGCACGCCCGCCCGCGGCCCGGACCGGCTTCGTGCGCCGGGCGGACGGGGAAGGGGTTCGGTCCGCTCGGTCTACTGCGCGGGTAGGACGCAGATCTCGTTCCCGTCGGGGTCCTTCACCATCCCCCACCAACCCCACTCTGCCTTGGTCGCGGGGACGGAGAACTCGACGCCGCGCGCCTTGAGCGCCTCGCAGGCGGCGACGAAGTCACCCGATAGCCGGAAGGCGATGCCCGTGTTGCCAGGCTCGAGCGGCGCCTTGTCGTCATATTCGGACACCTGACAGATGTGCAGCTCGCCGGGGCGGCCCTTCTCTCCGACCGCCTGCCAGTGGTCCATGTCGGCCGTGTGGTCCAGGCCGAAGGTCTCGGTGTACCATTTCACCGCCCGGTGTCGGTCCGATACGACCACCGCGATGCTCGTGAAATGGGGTTTTCTGGAGGAGCCCTTCGTGGAGCGTTTCGCGGTCTTGGGAGCGGACTTTCTTGCCGTCTTCTTCACCAGCTGCTTCGCGGTCTTCGGCATCGATGCCTCGTCCGAGACATTGGAGGTCGTCCCATAAGGGCACCGTGGGGGTAGTGGAACGGTCCGGGGTCTCGGCGGTGCGCGGGGCCCGACCCCCGGTGCTCGAAACCCCTTTAACGCGCGGGACGCTCCGAACGACCGGCTCCACGAGGTCGACCGAGTGACGGACCCTGCGCGAGCGACCGTCCAAGCGAGCCGCGCCTCGGTGGTACGGCTGATGGTCCCCACCGACGCGAACTTCACGGGGAACGTGTTCGGTGGCGCTATCCTGGCCGAGATCGACCGGGTCGCCTACATCACGGCCACCCGCCACGCCAAGGCGACGTGCGTCACGGCGTCGTTCGACCGGGTCGACTTCGTCGCGCCGGTCCACGTGGGGGAGGTCGTCGATTTCGATGCGATGCTCACGTATGTAGGACGGACGTCGATGGAGGTCTGGGTCCGGGTGCGCGCCGAGGCGCTCCCGAGCGGGACCTCGGGACTGGTGGCCGCCGCGTTCGTCACGATGGTGGCGATGGACGCGTCCGGACGGCCCGTGGGGGTACCTCCCCTCGTCCTCGAGACCGATGAGGAGAGGAACCACTTCGAGGAGGGACGCCGGCGCATGGAGGAGCGGCGCCGGTTTCGCCGTCAGAACGCTCCCCACTAGAGGAACAACGATGCTCTGCGAAATGTGTGGGAACGAGGTAGAGACGACCAGCCGGGTGCGCGTCGAGGGGACGGTCCTCGCCCTGTGCGTCAACTGCTCTAAATTCGGAACCATCGTCGACGCGCCGCCCGCTGCGGCCAACCCGGAGCGCGCTTCGGCCCGGTCCGGAACGCCCGCGACGCGCGTGATGGGCACCGGTCGCCGCCTCGAGGAACGAGACCTATACACCGAGATCGGCGAGCTCGAGCTCGCCCCGGACTGGACCCGCCGGGTCCGGGTCGCGCGCGAAGCGGTCGCCTGGACTCCGGATGACCTGGCCAAGAAGCTCAACGAGAAGAAGTCGGTCGTGCTGAAGCTCGAATCCGGCGGGTTCCATCCGCCCGACCAGCTGGTTCGGAAGCTCGAGCACCTGCTCAAGGTCCGGTTGCGCGCCGACCCCGAGCCGCCCGCCTAGGGGCGGGAACCGCTCACCGGAGACCGGGCCTTCCCCGGCCCGGGTGGGCTTCGGGCATTCGGGGAGCGCCGGGTCGGCAGCCCGACCGGCCGTTCTCGACCGACCTCGTTGCTGACCTCAACGCGCAGCAATCCGCTCACGTCGCCTCCCCCGCGAACCGACCGGAGGTCGCCCATGTACTCGGAGACCTTCCGCTCGGAGCGGAGCACGTAGACTCCGCCGAGCGCGGCCAGCCCGAGGAGAGCGACCAGGTCCACCACGGGCCACGGGGCGAGGAATGCGACCACGCCCAACGTCCCCGCGAGCGCCAGCATCAGCCAGAAGGAGCGCTCGATCCTCGCGTCGACCCGGTGGTCCCGATGGGAGAATTTCATTGCCGTCACGAGGGCGACCGAACCATTACCCCGTCGGCGCGGGCGGGATCAGCAGCTCGAGGAGGGCTTTCTGGGCATGGAGGCGGTTCTCCGCCTGGTCCCAGGCCGCGGATTGCGGCCCGTCTAGAACGTCGTCGGTAATCTCCAGACCTCGGTGCGCGGGGAGGTCATGGAGCACGAACGCGTTGGGTGCGGCCAAGCCCACCAGCGCGGCATTGATCTGGTACCCTTGGAACGCCCGGGTCCGGGCGGCCACCTCCGCTTCTTCGCCCATGGAGACCCAGACGTCGGTGTAGAGGGCGTCCGCCCCCTTCGCGGCCTCCGCCGGATCCTCGACAAAACGAAGGTGTGAACCGGATTTCGCTGCGAGCGCCTGCGCCGCGCTCACGATGCCGGGGTTCGCCGCGTAGGATTTCGGAGTGGCCGCCGTCAGGTCCAAGCCGACCGCCGCCGCCCCGAGCAGCAACGAATGGAGGACGTTGTTCCCGTCCCCGATCCAGGCGAGGCGCTTCCCGCGGAACCCGCCGCTCCAGCGCTCGTGCATGGTGAGAAGGTCGGCGACGACCTGGCAGGGATGCTCGAGGTCGTCGAGCGCATTGATGACGGGAATGCTCGCAGTCCGGGCGAGCTCTACGACGTCCGCGTGGCGGAAGGCCCGGTAGATGAGGCCGTCGCAGTACCGCGAAAGGACCCGGGCCGTGTCCCCGATCGTCTCGCCGCGACCGAGTTGGATGTCGGACTTGGACAGGTAGATCGCGTGGCCGCCCAGCTCGCCGATCCCGACCTCAAAGGAGGTGCGCGTTCTCGTCGAAGGTTTTTCGAAGATCATGGCCAGGTTCCGGCCGAGTAGAGGGGTGCGTCTCGTACCGCTCCGTCGCGCGAGCTTGAGCCGAGCCGCCTCCCCGAGGAGCGACGGGAGCTGGTCGGCGATATCCGAGATCGACAGCAGGTCCTTGGGCGGCGTCATCGGTGACTCCGTCGTTCGTACCGACCGAGAGAATAAAGCATCGGGGAAGGCGACGGCGGCGCGTGGGACCCACTAGAGCCCGGGCCGGAGCCCGACGAGTTCTAGGATGTCGCCGTGGTCGCGGCCGAACGCGGTACGCGGGGTGTTCGCCACGGGCACGTACTCGAGGTCCTTCCAGAGCGTGGACCGCGGGAGGGTGGGGGGTCCTTGGAGGGTGAATATGAAATGTAGATCCCAGTGCGGGTCGGCGTTCTCCGAACGCCGTCGCGGATAGGTCTCGGAGAACACCTGGGGTTCTGGCAACGGATTGAGGTCGATTCCGAGTTGTTCGTTCCCGACCCGGCGCGCGGCCTCATCGGGTCCCTCGAGGAGAATTAGCTGGGAGGACGGGAGCATCCAACGATCTCCCATCCGTTCGAGACGGGGGCGGTCCAGGGCACCGATTTCTTCCCACCGAGGATCCGGAGCGACCCGACCCAAGAGCACCCGGTCCGGACCGGCCGGGTCCCGGAGGACGACAAAGACGTTCAGACACATGCCGTCCGACGGGACGCCGAAGAACCCGGAAGCGAATGGCGGGGCTCCCGATCTTAGACGAGCGAACCTGCGGGCCATGACGAGGTCGAGCACCGCCGGGGAGCTCTTGGAGGTTACTGCTGAGGCCGCCCTGGGTCGGGACCCGGAGACAGGCATAAAACCCGGGCCCGGCTGGCGCCCGCGAGGGATACTCAGTGCCAGCTCGTCGGAAAAGGGCGAAGAGTTCGAAACGCGCCGTGCCGGTCCGTGCGCCCGCCCGGGGGTCGTCCCCTGCCCGACGGGTGTACATGGTGACCGGAGGGGTCACCAAGTTCGCGAAAGCACACCCCGCGATGGACTTCCGGCTGATGGTGAAGCGCGCGTACGATTACGCGCTGAAGGACGTCCCGAACCTGACCCCGGAGCGGATCGACGGCTCCCGGATCGCGTATTTCTCCGACCACTTCGCGCGTCAATTGAAGGCTGCGAGCATGGTCCAGGACTACCTCGGGATGAACCCGAAGGGCTCGGTCCGCATCGAGTGGGGAGGCGCGACCGGCGGGGAATGCTTCCAGGCCGGGTACGAAGCCGTGGCCAGTGGCCGGATGGACGTCTGCCTCACCGCGGGGTTCGAGACGATGAGCCGGGTGCCGACGTGGAAGGGGAACGAGTTCATCGCGCTCGCCTCCGACACCAACTTCGACTTTCCGCTCGGCGGGTTCTACACGGGATACTATGCCCTGATGGTCATGCGCCACATCTACGAGTACCTCCGGCTCACCCGGTTCGCACATGTGAAGGACGAGCGCGAGGCCCAGCGGCTTGCCATCGCGGAGGGGAGCCGGATCATGAGCCTCGTCTCGGTGAAGAACCACCGGAACGCGCTCCACAATCCCTACGCCCAGTATCCGAAGAAGCTCACCGTCCAGGACGTGCTCGATTCGGAGATGATTAGCTATCCGATTACCCGCGAGCAGATCTGCACGATGAGCGATGGCGCCGCGGTCGCGGTGCTCTGCACCGAGTCGGTCGCCCGGGAGCTCACGGACAAGCCGGTCCGGATCACCGGCGTCGGGTGCGGGACGGACACGATGCGACTCGCCGACCGCCCGTTCGGAAAGGTCCCGCTGCTGCCGCACGAGAGTGCGAAGGACTACTCCCACCTCCCCTACCCCGGCGTCCACTCGTTCCGGGCTGGGCGCGCCGCGGGGATCGAGGCGTACCGGATGGCGGGGATCACGGACCCGACCCGGGAGGTCGATTTCATCGAGCTGCACGACGCCTATGCCTCCAGCGAGATTCAGACCTACGAGGACTTGGGACTCTGTCGGTACGGCGAGGGGTACGGGTTCGTCGAACGCGGGGACCCGTTCCTCAAAGGGATCGACTATGGATTCCCGGTGGCCCGGGCCGGAGCGCTGCCCGTGAATCCCTCCGGCGGGCTTATCGCGTGCGGTCACCCGGTCGGTGCGACCGGTCTCATGCAGGCGGTCTTCGCCTTCTGGCAGCTCCAGGGCACCCTCCCGAAGCATTTCGGGGACAAGACCCTCCAGCTCGCGAACCCGAAGCGCGGCGCCATCCACAGCCATGCCGGCACCGGCTCGAGCGTGACCGTCTCCATCCTCGAGCGGGGGTTCCGATGAGGGCGCGTCCTCCCACGTTCCAGAAGTTCCGGGACGTGCAGGCCGAGCTCGAGCGGAGCGGGGCGGCGCTCTTCCGGGACGCCGAGGGCATCGAGAGCCTCATCGTCCGCTATCCGTACTCCATCACGTACATCCACAGCTACGCGGAGGACTCGCCGTTCTTCCTCGGGCTCGCCGAGGGCCGCCTACGCGGCTCCCACTGCACGAAGAAGGGGTGCGGCTTCGTGTACGCCACCCCGCGCGGCCACTGCATGGTCTGTGGCAGCCCGACCGAGTGGATCGACCTACCCCCGAAGGGCAAGGTCCACTCCTGGACGACGTGCCACTTCGGTGGCGAAGCGTTCCTCAAGGAGACCCCGTACAACCTCGCGCTCATCGAGTTCGAGGGGGCGGGGAGCCTCCTCCTCGTCCGCTTGAAGGACGCGCAGGAGTCCGACCTCTACGTCGGCATGCCGGTCGAAGCGAGATTCGACCCGAACCCGAAGTACTCGGTCACGGACGTTTGGTTCGTACCGGCCAAGTAGACTCGCGTACGGGGCCCCAGTGGCCCTGAGCGCGCGGGGGGGTCCGGGGGGGTGCCGGTGGGCGTACCTTCCCGATCGCTCCTCGCAGGGGGGAAAGGGAGGGGCCGGGGAGTGACCCCCGGCCCCTGGGTTCTCGCGAGGCTCTACTGGACTCCCGGTGGGGGAGACGACGGAGGAGTCGGCCAGTTGGGTTGGCCCGCCGGGGGAGCTCCCCAGGCCGGCTGGTCGGGCTGTCCCATCGGTTGGCCCGGCTGACCCATCATCGCGGGTTGAGCGGGGGGTTTCTTTCGCATCACAAGCGCCAGGACAATCACGACGATCACCACGATAACGATCACCGGGATGATGACGATCCACCAGTCAAACGTGCTGGTTGTCCCCGAGGTGGTTGTGCAGCCCGTGCCGGTACACGTGACGCCCCCGGTGTAGTTGGCGCCCAACCAGGTAAAGGTGCCCGTGGTCTTCGACGCTCCGTAGAGGGCAAAGGCATCGAAGAAGAAGCCGGTGGAGGACCCGACGACGGCCGTCGCGACACTGAACGAGAGGGTTCCGCCGCTGATCACTGGGAACAACAAGCCAAACCCGCTGTGGTCGGCTCCACCGAGGTAGCCCGCGGTGCCGTCGGTGAACACCGCGTAGGCGGTCGCGTTGGTCGAGAGCGTGCCGTCGAACCAGATCTCGTACACGTAACTGGAGTTCGCGTAGTTGATGTCTCCACTCACGGTGAGACTGACCGACAGATTCGGTCCGCTCGTGTAGCTGCTCGAGGTCGCCACCAGGTCGACCGCTGAGTTGCTGGAGTGGCCCGCCGACTCCGTATAGCTCTGATTGTACCCGCTGCCGGTTGCTACCGCCCCGCCGCTCAACGCGACCAGGAAGGCGATGCCGACGACCGCCGAAAGACCCAGTCCCTTCCATCTTGCTTGCATTCGTTCCCTCGTTCTGGATGTGTGTCACCGAGGCCGCAGGGGAAGCTCAAGGGTTCCTCCGCGGCGGCCGGGGACGGTGCCGCACGAAGCTCGAGGGTCTTAATCCTTCCGGGATCGCCGGAAGGTCGCGTCCGGACCCCGGACCCCGACTCGAGCCTCCGGGTTCGGGTCGATCCACCGGAGGAAGAGGAGGTGCCGCGGGCCGGGCTTGAACCGGCGGCTTCAAGATCTTCAGTCTTGCACTCTCCCAAACTGAGTTACCGCGGCACGGACAGAGCGGGGTATCTTCCGGGTATTATAGAGTCTGGCTCGGAGTCCGGGGCCGAACGGGCGAGGAGTCGCGTGAGGGTCCCCGGCCGAACGCGCGCGTACACGTTCAGAGCGCCGGAACCTCGGTGGCAAGGGTCGGGACTTATCTAGGCGACCCGGCCTCGTGAGGACGTGACCCCCCAGCGGACCCTAGTCGTCGCAGAGAAGTTCAACACGGCCCTCCGGATCGCCGTCGTTCTCTCCGACGGGAGGATGAAGCGGACCCGGATCGCGGGGACGAACATCTTCGAATTCGACCGCCCGGACGGGTCCTATTCCGTCGCCGGACTCCGGGGGCACATCGTCGAGCTCGATTATCCGGAAGAGCACAAGGAGTGGACGCTCGAGGGCCTTCCGTATCTCCTCGAGACCCCCCCGCTCAAGCGGGTCACCGAAAGCGGCATCGTCAGCGCGCTCCAGTCCATCGTGAAGGGGTTCGACCGGGTCATCATCGCGACCGACTTCGACCGGGAAGGCGAGCTCATCGGTCTCGAGTGCCTCGAGCTCCTGCAGAAGGTCCACCCGACGATCGAGGTCAAGCGGGCCCGGTACAGTGCGCTCACCCGCGAGGTCATCGAACAAAGTTTCGAACATCTTTCGGAGCTGGACCACGCCCTGGCCGAGGCGGCGGAGGCTCGGCAGGAGATCGACCTCGTCTGGGGAGCCCTTCTGACCCGGTACCTTTCCCTCATCTCCGGACAACGCGGCCGGAGTTTCCTGTCGGTCGGTCGCGTCCAGACCCCGACCCTCGCGCTCCTCGTCGAGCGCGACCAGGCAATCAAGGAGTTCGTCCCCTCCCCGTTCTGGGAAGTGCGCGCCACCGGTACGAAGGGTACCGACGAATTCTCGCTTCATCACCAGCACGGGACCTGGACGGACAAGGCCGAGGCGGAGACCGTGTTCCGGAAGGTCGACGGGGCCACGGAAGGAATCGTCCGGGAGTTCGCTGAGGAGGAGACCCGTCGCCGTCCGCCCATCCCCTTCTCCACGACCCTGTTCGTCGCGGAAGCGACCCGCCTAGGGCTCGGGGCGGCGAACGCGATGCGGATCGCAGAGGACCTCTACACGCAGGGACTGATCAGCTACCCGCGAACGGACAACACCGTCTACCCCCGCGGACTCGGACTCCGGGCCCTCGTCGAGAAGTTCAAGGAGGGACCGTTTGCCGAGGCGGCGGAGTTCGTCCTCACCCAACCGTCGTTCCGCCCCACCCGCGGGCGCTCCGAGACCACGGACCACCCACCGATCTACCCGACGGGCGTCGTCGACCCGAAGAAACTCCGCCCCGACCCGGCCAAGGTCTACGAGCTGGTCGTTCGGCGCTTCCTGGCCACGCTCGCCCCCGACGCGATCGGACGGGCGAGGACCACGAAGGTCGAGATCCGGGGCGAGTCGTTCGAGGGAAAGGGCCAGACGCTGACCGACCCCGGATGGTACCGCATCTACCCGTACTCCCACCCGGAAGAGATCCTGCTCCCCGAACTGAAGGTGGGCGAGACGGTCGCGATCGCGAAGGTCGACTTGCTCGAAGACCAGACCCGACCGCCGCGCCGCTACACGCAGGGCTCGCTCATCCAAGAGATGGAGCGGCTCGGCCTGGGGACCAAGAGCACTCGGCATGATGTGGTGCAGAAGCTGTTCGACCGTCACTACGTGACGCCGCGGCAGCTCGAGCCGACGTCGACCGGGATCGCGGTCGCCGAGGCCCTGCAGGCCCACGCCCCGGTCATCACACGGCCGGAGATGACCCATCGGCTCGAAGAAGACATGGAGCTCGTCGCCGAATCCAAGAAGCCGAAGTCGGAGGTCCTTGACGAGTCGCGCGAGATGCTCCGGGAGGCCTACGCCCTCCTCCTGGCGAACGCGGCGGGCGTCAAGGAGACACTGACCGGAGCGCTCGACCGGCAGCACTTCGTCGGCCCCTGCCCCAAGTGCGGTGGTGCGTTGCGCATGGCCCGCAGCCCGCGCGGTGCTCGTTGGGTCCAATGCTCGAACAACCCGGCGACGTGCCCCGTGACGTTCGCGCTCCCGGCGGCCGGGTTCATCGAGCCGGCGCCGGAGTTCCTGTGCGCGACCTGCAAGACCCCGCGGGTGAAGATCGTCTTCCGGGGGCAACGCCCCGACCTGTACTGCATCAACCCGGAATGCGCAGAAAACCACAAGGCGTTCCGCATCGGTGTATGCCCCAACTGCGCAAGCCCGCTCCAGATCCGCTACTCGTTCCGGGGCAATCGATTCGTCGGTTGTATGGGGTATCCCAACTGCCGAACTACCTACCCGCTCCCCCAGCGGGGGAAGCTCGAGAAGGACCAGCCCCCTTGCCCCGTCTGCCGCGCCCCGGTCGTGACGGCGATCGAGGCGGGGCGACCGCCCTGGACCCTCTGCATCAACCCCGAATGCCCGAGCCGCCTCCAGAAGAAGGCCGAGGCGGAGGCGAAGAAGGTCGCCAAGGCGAAGGCGGCGCGCAAGGCCCCGACACGGAGAAAGAAGGCCACGGCCAAGTCCGTTCCCGAGGCGCCGCCGGGTCCGGCCGAGGCCACCTCCCCTGGCGCGGCCGACGAGGTTCTTCCCGAGACACCCAAGAAGAGCACCCGCACCCGGGCGGCGCGACGTTCCGGCACAACGCCCCGCCCCACCCCGCAGCAGCCCGCGGTCCCGCCTACCGCGGCCCCTCCCTGAGGTCGCAGGTCGAAACTCGCGGGTACCCGGCCGCAGGCTAAGACGTCCCGGACCGGGGGGCCCCGGGAGTAACTGTTGCGTCACCTCCCGGCCCGCGTTAAATACCGTCCTCCCGTCGTTCGACCGATGTCCACTTCTCGTCGGCTGGCCGACCTCGATTCGAGGACGTTCGAGCAGCGACTCCGCTCGAACCCGCTCGTGATCGTCCCCGTCGGAGCCCTCGAGGCGCACGGTCCCCACCTACCCTTGGGCGCGGACCAGATCCAGGCGGAGGCGACCGCGTTCGCGCTCGCGGAACGGACCGACGGCCTCGTGGCTCCGACGATCCCCTACGGCTCGGCCCCGAGCGCGCGGCTATTTCCAGGAACGGTCTCGCTCTCGATACTCCAACTCGGGACCTTTACCGAGGGGGTCCTCTCCGAGCTCGCCCGGTCGGGCGCCCGTCGATTTCTGGTCCTCTCCGGCCACGGCGAACGGGGCCACATGGCCGCGCTCCGGGAGGCGGCCGACAGTACGATGCGGGCGCGAACCGAGGTCCGGATCGTGGTCTTGTGCGACTACGACTTCGTGTATGAGCTCCGCGGCAAGGAATCGCCGATCACGGACGGGCACGCCGGCCTGCTCGAGACTTCGCGAGTGATGGCGATCGCTCCGGAGACCGTTGGCTCCGACCGCCCGGTGGTCGAGAACCACCACAGCCCGTTCTTCCCCGGTGCGCCGACGGACGCGGAGTGGCCCGAGAGCGTGATCGGGGACACCCGCCCCGCCTCGGCCCAGCTCGGGCTCCGTGTGCAGGAGCACGTGCTCGCCCGCTTGGAAGAGACGGTGCGAACCCTGTTGCCGGGGTAGGGTTGAGAATCGATGGCCGAACCCTCCGAGGAGATCCGCATCCGTGGCGCGCGTCAACACAACCTGAAGAACGTCTCCATCGACCTCCCCCGCGGGAAGTTCATCGTCATCACGGGGGTCAGCGGTTCTGGCAAGTCCTCGCTCGCCTTCGACACCCTCTACGCGGAAGGCCAGCGGCGCTACATCGAGAGCCTTTCCGCCTATGCCCGGCAGTTCCTTGGCCAGATGGACAAACCGGACGTCGACTCGATCGAGGGCCTCTCCCCGGCGATCGCCATCGAGCAACGTGCGGGGAGCCGTAATCCTCGCTCCACCGTCGGGACCGTCACCGAGATCTACGACTTCCTCCGGCTCCTGTTCGCCCGCGTCGGGGTTCCCCACTGCCCCAATGACGGGAACGAGATCTCCCCCCAGTCGGTCGACAAGATCGTAGAGGCGGTGAGCGCTCGAGCCCGGGGCGAGCGCGTCGACCTCATCGCCCCGGTCGTGCGGGCCGAGAAAGGCGAGCACCGTGAGGTCCTCGACCGTCTCCGAAAGGCCGGGTACCGGCGCTTCGTCCTCGACGGGGTGGAGGTGCGCCTTCCCAGTGCCGAGGTCCATCTCGAGAAGAACAAGAAGCACACGATCGAGGTGATCGTCGACAGTTTCGACGTCGACGAATCCGAGGGAACGCGCCTCGCGGAAGCGGTCGAGCTGGTCCGAAAGCTCTCGGACGGGCTCGTCATCGTTCGCGGGGCGAAGGGCCAGCGTTCGGTGTTCTCCAGCCGTCGGGCCTGCCCCGAGTGCGGGTACTCCATCGAGGAGCTCGCGCCCCGGATGTTCTCGTTCAACAACCCCTTGGGAGCCTGCTCCGAATGCCTCGGGATCGGCGCGACGCTCCACGCGGACCCCGACCGGATCGTGCCCGACAAGGACAAACCGATCGGCCGGGCGATCGCGGTCTGGGGCCTCACGCCGACCTCCGATGCCCTCGAGCGGTTCGGGGCCGCCTTCGACTACAACTACCGCCGACCGATCCGGGGGCTCCCCGAGAAGGGTTGGAAGGCGCTGATGTACGGCAGCGACCGAAGCGTCGGGCTCACGGGGCATGGACCGGGTGAGTGGTGGGGCAGTGGCTGGTTGCGGGAAGGGCTCGTCGCCGCGGTCGAGCGCCGCTGGAAGCAGACCAAGAGCGAGAGTGCGAAGGAATACTACATGGGATTCCTCGCGTTCAAACCCTGCCGGAGCTGCGGGGGAAAGCGGCTCAAGCCCGGCATCCTCGCCGTCACAGTCGAAGGCCGCTCGATCGCCGACGTCTCCGCCATGACGGTCTCGGACGCGGTCGCGATGTTCCGGGACCTGCACCTCGAGGAGCGGGACGAGCAGATCGTGGGCGCGGTCGTGAAGGAGATCCGTTCGCGGCTCGGATTCCTCGAGAACGTCGGCCTTACCTACCTCACGCTCGACCGGGGATCCGGGACCCTCTCGGGCGGCGAGGCCGAGCGGATCGCGCTCGCGACCCAGATCGGGTCCGGACTCGTCGGAGTCCTCTACATCCTCGACGAGCCCTCGATCGGACTCCACCCCCGCGACCACGCTCGCCTCCTCTCGACCCTCAAGACGCTCCGAGACCTCGGGAACACGCTCCTCGTCGTCGAGCACGACGAGCAGACGATGCGCGCGTCCGACTGGCTCGTCGACCTCGGGCCCGGCGCGGGCGTCCATGGGGGCGAGGTCCTCTACTCCGGCATCCCGAGCCAGATCGGGGGGGCCCCGCGCTCGCTCACCGGCGAGTTCCTGTCCGGGCGCCGGTCCATTGCCCTGCCGGTACGCCGGGCCCCTCCGTCCGGCCGCTGGCTGACGGTCCATGGCCCGGTCGAGCACAATCTGAAGGGGGACGCCGTGCGGATCCCGCTCGGGCTGTTCGTCGCGCTCTCCGGGGTTTCGGGCAGCGGAAAATCGACCCTGCTCGAGGAAATCCTCTACAAGGCGGTCCGCCGCCACCTGGGTCTCGGACGCGACACTCCCGGCAAGCACCAGTACATCGAGGGGATCGACGAGGTCGACCGGGTCCTTCTCATCGACCAGGCGCCGATCGGACGCACGCCGCGCAGCAATCCCGGGACGTACACCGGAGTGCTTACCCCGATCCGAGATCTGTTCGCGGGACTCCCGGAGGCGCGGGCCCGCGGCTTCCGTCCCGGTCGGTTCAGTTTCAACGTCGCCGGCGGGCGCTGCGAGGCGTGCGAGGGCGACGGCGTCATCCGCTACGAGATGCACTTCCTCCCGGACGTCTACGTCGCTTGCCAAGAGTGCGGCAGCAAACGGTTCAATACCGAAACCCTCGAGGTGAAGTTCAAGGACAAGTCGATCGCGGACGTCCTGGACATGACGATCGACGAAGCGCTCGATTTCTTCCGCAACCATCGGCGGATCGAGCACCGCCTCCAACTGCTCCAGGACGTCGGTCTCGGGTACGTGAAGCTCGGCCAGAGCGCGACGACCCTCTCCGGCGGAGAGGCCCAGCGGATCAAGATCGCGTTCGAGCTCGGGCGACCCCCCACCGGGAAGACGCTCTTCCTGTTGGACGAACCGACCACGGGGCTCCACTTCGCCGACGTCGACCGCCTCCTCCAGATCCTCTTCCGCCTCCGCTCGGGCGGCAACACGGTCGTCGTGATCGAGCACAACCTCGACGTGCTCAAGTCCGCCGATTGGCTCATCGACCTGGGACCGGAGGGCGGGTCGGCCGGCGGGCACGTCGTCTCCGCCGGGACTCCGGAGGACGTCGCCCGGGGACCCCCGGGCCACACGGCGAAGTTCCTCGCTCCGTTGGTGCGGGCCCCGGTCCCGGTCCCCCGCATGGCGCGGAGATGACGGAGCGGCCCACCGTCCACATCCCCGGATTCGTACCCGCGAGCGAGCTCGCGGCCGCCACCGGCGAAGGGTTCCGTCTCGGACCCAACGCGCCGGGCGTTTACTTGTTCCGTTCGGCGCGCGGGGACGTGATCTACGTTGGCAAGGCGCGCAGCCTCCGGCGGCGCGTGCTCGACCACCTCCGGGCCAAGATCGAGAAGGACGGGACGATCGTCGCCCAGAGCGCGAGCGTCGAGTTCGTCCCCACCGGGAACGAGCGGGAGGCGCTGCTCCTCGAGGCCAACCTCGTGAAACAGTACCAGCCGCCGTACAACGTCCTACTGAAGGACGACCGGAGCTACCCGTACCTGATGGTCACCGTAGGGGAGGAGTTCCCCCGCGTGATCCTGGTCCGACGGCCCCGACGTCGGCCCGGTGTCCTCCTGTTCGGCCCGTACACCAGTGCCCGGGAAGCGAGGAGCGTCGAGCAGCTCCTGGGCGACCTGCTCCAATTGCGGCGGTGCGTTCGCCTCCCCAAGGAGGCCTGCCTGTACTACCACTTGCACGTGTGCAGCGCACCGTGCATCGGCGCGATCGGTACGGACGCCTATCGGACCCGGGTCGACCGGGCGGTTTCGATCCTTCGCGGGAACGTGGCCCCGCTCCGCCCCGAACTCGAGTCCGAGATGCGGGGCGCGGCCGCCCGGCAGGAGTTCGAGCGGGCGGCGCTCCTGCGCGATGCCCTTCGTGGCCTCGATGCGCTGGCGGAGCGCCAGCACGTGATCGGCCGGGCGCCGGGCGCTCGGACGTTCTCGCGGTCGCCTACCCGCGCGATGCGAGCAGCCTCCGCGTGGCGGTGGGGGTCCTCCGGGTCGAGGACGGCGAGGTCCGGGGGACCGAGCCCCACCTGCTCCAGGTGCCCGCGGACGACGTCCCCGAGCCCGCGGAGGTGCTCCGCCAGTTCCTGGGGCAGTACTACGGGGCGCGGATCGAACCTCCCTCGAAGATCTACATCGCCGGCCCCCGCCCCGCCGGCCTGGATGCGACCCTGGACGAGCTGCTCGCGCCCCGCGGGATCGAGGTGCAGTTCCGTCCGACCGGGCGGTACGCGTCACTGGCCCAGCTAGCGGAGCGCCTCGCCCGCGCCACGGTCGACCAAGTGAGCCCGACCCCGGCGCCCCGGGAGGTCCTCCGCGCCGTGCAGAGCCTCCTCGAACTGCCGACGATCCCCAACCGGATCGAGGGCGTCGACATCTCGCTCTTCCAGGGGTACGAGGCCGTGGGTTCGCTGGTCGTCTTCGAACGCGGGATGCCGAAGAAGTCCGAGTACCGTCGCTTCAAGATCCGGGGGGTTCCGGGAACGAACGACTTCGCGATGATCGCGGAGGTGGTGCGACGGCGCTTCCTCCGACGGATCGCCGAGGAGGAGATCCTGCCGGACCTGCTCCTCATCGACGGCGGCGCCGGCCAGGTCGGGGCCGCGGTCGCCGCCCTCGAGGAGATCGGGGCCGGCGACCGCATCCCCGTGGTCGGGCTCGCCAAGCGGGAGGAGGAGCTCTACTTCCCCGGTCGTCAGGTGCCCCTCCAGCCCAACCCGAACGCCTCCCCGATGCTGCTCCTGCGCGCCGTCCGCGACGAATCGCACCGTTTCGCGGTGACGTACCACCGGACGCGCCGGAGGATCCGGTTGCGCGAAGAGTTCGACCGGGCCGAGCGGAACATGCCCGGGCCGGCGCCGGGTTAGTCTACCGTCGCGACCGGGGCTTGGCCGCCTTCCGCACGGGTCCGCGTCCGATGTCGATCCAGGTCATGTCGGGCGGAGCGCGGTCCTCCTGCCAGAGCGCCCCGATGATCTCTCCCAGGTGGTGCGCCTCCTCGAACGTCGTTTGGAAGAGCGCGTCCGAGACCGTGTAGCGGCCCGGCATCCACGGGGCCCGCACGGTCCGGCGCAGGTCCTTCTCGGTCAGGCCGAGGAGGTACCGGTCGACCTCCCCCCACACGCGCGTTTCGTAGGCGTGGAAGCCCGCCCAGTCCTTCGGATGGCGGTCCGGTTCACGGAACCGCGCGGGCAGTTCGCGGACCTTGCCGGGAAGGATGTAGACGATCCACGCCTCGTGCACGTTGAGGATGTGCACGAGGGTGTCGAACAGCGAGAGGTGGGCGATCCCTCGAGAGCGGCGCGACGCCTTCGGGGGTAGCCGCTCGACGCGGGCGACGAACCGGTCATAGACGCTGCGGTTGTAGAGGAACAGGACGCGGGCCGCCCCGACCGAGAGCGGAGCGCTCGATGCCTTCATCGTTCGGTCACGAGCGGGCCTACCTTTTATCGGTTGGGCCCGGGGGTCTAGCGGTTGTTGGGCTTCTTCTCGGGAGCGCCGATGAACGGCAGTCCCTGGACGCGGCGGGTGACCTCGACGGGCGTGAGGCGGCGCAGCTCCGCGGTGGGTTCGAGGATCGCCACATCGAGGGCCTCGGGCTGGAACGGGGTCGGGGATCCCTCGGCCACGGCGGCGACGGCCAGCTTGAACGCGGACTCCTCGGTCAGGTGGTCCGTGACTTTCTCCTCGAGGTAGTCGGCGACCGCGCGGCGGTTGCGGCCGATCGCATACGCCTTCCAGCCGATCGTCGCACCGCTCGGGTCGAGTTCGATGAGTCCGGGGAGGTTGTTGTTGAACCCTCCGAGAAGGAGGGAGACGGCGAACGGGCGCGTGCCGCCGAACTGGGTGAACTGCTGTAGGAGCGTGCCGAGGGCGTGCCCGAGCACGGCGTAGGGAGCGGTCTCGCCGAACGTGAGCCGGTGCCGCTGCGCCTCGACCCGGAGGAACTCGACCAGGACTCGGGAGTCGGCGATGAGGCCCGCCGTCACGCATCCGAGACCGGTGTCGACGGCGAAGCTCTTCTCGATCGAGCCGGACTCCGCGAGCGAGCTCGTGGGGAGGTTGCGGAACGCGACGAAGATGATCCCGGTGTCGTACGTCACCGCGACAGCGGTGCCGCCCATCTGGATCGCCTGTAAGGCGTACTCCACTTGGAACAGGCGGCCATCCGGCGAAAAGACGGTGCTCGCGCGGTCGTAGGCCATCTGGCCCGGTTGCATCTCCATTCGCGTCTTGCCCCCCGAGTGCGGGCGCGGCGAGCCGAGCGGGGGATTTGAGCCTAAGCCACGCCCCTCCCTCGACCCCACTTGGTGGCATTCCGCCACCAACGGCGGTCGGAACCCGCTTGCTCTCGCCGAGCGAGCCGGTCGGGCCGGGCGCTTCGCGGGACCCAAACCGCTAAAGCCGTCCCCCCAGCTCCCGCTCCTTCCATGCAGGACGCCGGAGTCCACCTTTTACCGATGGCGTCGAGCTACCGGGGAGAGCTGTCCCCCGCCTGCACGCAGTGCAAGGAGGGCCGCAAGATGGTCCTCTTCGTCACGGGGCTTTGTCGGTTTCGCTGCTTCTACTGTCCGGTCTCCCCCAACCGCAACCAGAAGGACGTGGTGTACGCGAACGAGCGACGGGTCCTATCGGACCTGGACGTCCTCGAGGAGGCCCGCTCGATCGGCGCCGGTGGTACCGGGATCACGGGCGGCGATCCGCTCGGGGCGATCGACCGCGTCGAGCACTACGTCCGTTTGCTCAAACACGAGTTCGGGCCGGAGCACAACATCCACCTGTACACGCACGAGCCGAACCCGGAGAAGCTCGAGCGGCTCGCGAGGGCTGGGCTCGACGAGTTCCGACTGCACATTCCTCACTACTTGTGGGGTCCCCTTTCCTCCGACGGCGGGGCTTACCGGACGGTCCTCGAGCAGGCTCCGTCCTGGGGCATCCGGCGGGGCGTGGAGATCCCCGTCCTGCCCGAGAAGGAGGCGGAGCTACGTCGCCTCCTCCGCGCGCTGGACGAGATCGGGGTCGACTTCGTCAACCTCAACGAACTCGAATTCTCGGAGACCAACGAGGACAACCTCCGGGAGCGGGGCTACCGGGTCGACCCCCACAACGGGTGGGGCGTCAAAGGAAGTCGGGCGGTGGCCGAGAAGATCGTCCGCGAGTCCTCGCTCTCGATGCCGGTGCACTACTGCTCGTCCCGGTTCAAGGACAGCGTGCAGCTCCGCCAGCGACTGTTGAGGCAGGCCGAGCGAATGGCCCCTGCGTTCGCTGAGCGGACTCCCGACGGGACCGTCGTCCTCGGGATCGTCGAACCCCAGAAGGCGAAGGACCTCCCGCGATGGGCGCTGGCTGTCGCCCGCCGGGCCGGGATTGGCGTGGACGACTACCGACTCGACGTGGTACGGCGCCGGGTCGAACTGGGTCCCGAGGCCTTGCGTCGCGTCGCGCCCCGTCTACCCTGGCCGGCGTTCGAGGTCGAGGAGTACCCCACTTCCGATGCGCTCGAAGTGGAACGCATGCCGCTCAACCGGGCCGCGCTCGAGAGGGCCGGGGCGGCGATCGGCGGCACATAACCCTCGTCACATTCGTGCCCTCCATAGGTAAGGTAGCGAACATCGCCCCGGCGGTTCTTGATCGAGCACGGGCCCCACCCGTCGTCCTCCCCCCGTACCACATCGGGCAGTCCCGGCAGTGAAGGTCGAGCGCCGATCTCGAAGGACGGGTGCGAGGGCTCACCGTGAGGCTCCCCGCCCGGTCAGCATCTGCCAGGCGTTCACCGTGTTCCACATGAGCTGAGCGACCGTCACCGGTCCGACCCCTCCCGGGACGGGGCTGAAGGCGCTGGCCCAACCCTCGAGCGATTCCGGGTCGACGTCGCCGACCATCTTCGCTCTGCCGGGTTGGCTCGGGTCGGGGAGGCTGCCGAGTCCGATGTCGACCACGGCGGCGCCCTCGGGCACGACCGCTCGCGTGAGCAAATGAGGGCTCCCGGCACAGGAGAAGATCGTCCGAACGGTCGCCAGGGCGCGGGAAAGGTCCGGGGTCTTGGAGTGGGCCACCGTGACCGTCGAATTGGGACCGGGAGGCCGTTGGACCAAGAGCAGGGCCAACGGGAGGCCGACCGTGCCCGAACGCCCCACCACGGCTACCGGCTCTCCCTCAATCGGCAACCGGTAGTGCCGAGCGACCGCGAGGGCGGCGAGACAAACCGCCGGGGCATGGCCCGGGCGGCCGGTCAGAAGTCGACCGAGGTTCTCCGTCCCCACGCCGTCCACGTCCTTCTCGGACCGGAGCTGCCCGATGGCCGCCGGGAAGTCGTACGGGGGCGGCAGCGGGTGCTCCACGAGCACGCCATGGACGGAGGCGTCGTGGTCGAGGGCCCGGATCCGGTTGACGAGCGCGGCCGGCCCGTCCCCAGGGTCCAGGACCTCCTCCCGAAAGCGGAGGCCGAGACCTTCCGCCGCCCTTCTCTGTCCGCTGAGGTAGCGACGGAACGGACCCTCCAGCCCGCGATGGACGCTGGCGAGGCAGGGGAGGTCGATTCCTGAGGGAATCGTCCGCAGGACTTCCCGGGTCGACCGGTTCAACACCTCGGCCACCGGTGCGCCTAGAAGTCGTTCCGTCACGCCGGACCCCGGCGGTGGAGTTCGGGGCGCTAGATAACGGAGGACCCTCCCGGCGGCGACAGCGGTACCAAAACCCTCCCGGGAGCGGTACCACGTTACGTCGGCACCTTACCCTGCCTATAGGGATTTATATTGACCCCCCAATGGTTCAAGCGGCGGAACGGACCTCGACGTATCGAGGTCGGGACGCCCAAATGGCTGAAGACGCGGAAACACCGTCCGGGGAGCCGGTAGAACCTTCGACCCCGCAGTCCCTGGATGCGTGGGGCCAGACCCTCTCCTACACGTCCACGGCGCAGGTCGAAGTTCCTCCTCGCCTCCTCGAACAGGTCATCGGCCAGGATGATGCCGTCGAGGTCGCGCGGAAGGCCGCGACTCAAAAGCGTCACATGATCCTCATCGGCGACCCCGGAACCGGAAAGAGCATGCTCGCCCGGGCCATGGTCGACTTCCTCCCCAAGGAACCGCTTCAGGACATCCTGGCCTACCCCAACAGCGAAGATTCGAACGAACCCAAGATCCGGGTCGTCCCGGCGGGGAAGGGGAAGGAGATCGTCGCCGCGCAGAAGCTCGAGGCAGCCCAAAAGAAGGAGCAGCGAACGATCCTCTTCATCGTGGTCGCGATCGCGATCATGGCGTTCACGCTCTACCTCATCTTCACCACCGGCCAGTTCGTCGACCTCATCTGGGGCCTCCTCGTCGTGGTCCTCCTCTACGCGATCGTCCGCCTCTCGAGCGGACGGAGCGAATCAGGAGCCAACGTCGCGAAGCTCCTGGTCACCCATACTCCCGACGACAAGCCGCCCTTCATCGACGCGACCGGGGCCCACGCGGGCGCCCTGCTCGGCGACGTGAAGCACGACCCGTTCCAGTCCGGTGGGCTCGAGACCCCTCCCCACGAGCGGGTCGAGGTCGGGGCCATCCACAAGGCGAACGGCGGGGTCCTGTTCGTCGACGAGATCAACCTGCTCAAGATCGAGAGCCAGCACTCCCTTCTGACGGCGCTCCAGGAGCGTCGCTTCCCGATCGTCGGGCAATCCGAGCGCTCGGCCGGCGCGATGGTCAAGACCGAGCCCGTACCCGCCGACTTTGTCCTGGTCGCTGCGGGGAACATCGACAGCGTCCAGACGATGCACCCGGCGCTGCGCTCGCGGATCCGCGGGTACGGTTACGAGCTGTACGTCAAGACGACGATGCCGGATACCAACGAGAACCGGATGAAGCTCGTCCGGTTCGTCGCCCAGGAAGTCCTCAAGGACAAGAAGATCCCGCACTTCGACCGGGACGCGATCATAGAGGTCATCCGCGAAGCCCAGCGGCGCAGTGGCCGCTCGGGCCAGCTCACCCTCCGCCTGCGTGAGCTCGGCGGCCTGGTGCGCGTCGCCGGAGACATCACCCTCTCCGAAGGCCTCCCGATCGTACACGCCGAGCAGGTCGTGAAGGCGAAGCGCGCGAGCCGGTCGCTCGAGCAGCAGATCGCTGACCGATACATCGAACGCCGCAAGGAGTACCGGATGTTCGCGACCGAAGGCGCCGCGGTCGGGACCGTCAACGGGCTCGCCGCCATCAACGCCCAGACCGGCATGTCCGAGTTTTCGGGGATCGTGCTTCCGATAGTGGCCGAGGTCACGCCGGCCCAGACGCGCGACGGCGGGGTCGTCGTCGCGACGGGCAAGCTCGGCGACATTGCCAAGGAGGCGGTCCAGAACGTTAGTGCGCTCATCAAGAAATACACCGGCGAGGACATCTCCCGGTTCGACATCCACATCCAGTTCGTCGGGACCTCCGACGGGGTCGAAGGGGACAGTGCGTCCGTCTCGATCGCGACCGCGGTCATCAGCGCCCTGGAGGGCGTCGCGGTCGACCAGTCGGTCGCCATGACCGGTTCGCTCTCCGTCCGCGGCCAGGTCCTCCCGGTGGGAGGCGTGACCGCCAAGGTCGAGGCCGCGGCCGACGCGGGCCTCCGCCGGGTCCTGATCCCCGAGGACAACTTGGATGACCTCGTGCTCGAGTCCCGCTACCGCGGAGTCATCGAGGTCATCCCGGTGCGGACCCTGCGCGACGTGCTGAAGTACGCGCTCGTGGGCGGAGCGGGCACGAAGAAGGACACGCTCCTCGAGCGGCTCGCTGCGATGGTGCTCGCCACCAGTCGGTCCGTGGACGAGCTCCCGGCGCCTTCGAACGCATCGGCGCCGCCCAAGGGCCGGCCCGCGGGTTCGTGAGAGGCAACTTCCGGGTCCCCGTCCATCCGCCCGGACCCCTGCGCCCCACGCCGTTTCCCGACGAGGGCGACGAGGACGACGACGAGAAGTTCACGAACCGGCCCTGCTACGAGTTCAACTCGCGCCTCGGCGATTCCTACAACGACAAGCATTGCCGCCACTGCCGCCATTACCTGACCGCCCGCTGCCCCCACATCGAGGATTTCCTCGAAGACGTCGAAGACCTCTCGCCCGAGTGAGGAGGACCGTGCGGGGCCTCCTGGTGGGCCGGTTCCAACCGTTCCACTGCGGACATCTGAAGGTCGTCGAGACGATCCGGCGAGGACGGCCCGAGGCGGCGCTCATCCTCGCCATCGGGAGTGCGGAGGAGTCCTACACCTGGAAGAATCCATTCACCGCCGGCGAGCGGTTCGAGATGATGGACCGAACGGTGGGCGGGGGGGAGGGCCCACGGGTCCACCTGGTCCCGGTCGTTGACATCCGTCGGCACGCCCAGTGGGTGCGGTACCTGGAGTCACTCCTCCCGTCGTTCGACCGGGTCTACACCAACAACCCCCTCACCCGCCTCCTCTTCGAGCGCGCGGGGTACGCGGTAGAGAACCCGCCGGTGTATTCTCGGACGAAGTTCGAGGGGGAGCACATCCGTGATTGCCTTGCCACGAACCGGGGCTGGCGGTCCTTGGTTCCCCCGGCAGTGGCCTCGTACCTCACGGAGATCGAGGCGCCCCACCGTCTGGCGACACTTCGGGAACGGAGCGGTGCCTCCTCCGGCCAGGCGAGCGCATGAGCGGGCCCGAGCCGGCCCCCCGAAGCGCGGCGCCTCCTTCGTTCCCCTCCCCGAATGGGCCGGGGTCGCGACCCGGCTCATCCACGGAACCCGCCGCCCCGAGCTCAATTCGGGGGCGGTCGTGGGCCCGATCTACCAGACCTCCACGTTCCACTTTCCGGCGGCGCACTCCGAATCGGCCGACCATGGAAAGGTCTACCTCTACACCCGACTCGAGAATCCGACCTTCGAGGGCCCGGCCGAGACGATCCGTCAGCTCGAAGGGGGCGAAGAGGCCCGCCTGTTCGCCTCGGGGATGGGGGCCATCACGGCCACCGTCCTTTCGCTCGTGCGGTCCGGCGACGAGGTGGTCGCGCTCCAGGACCTGTACGGAAGCACGCTCGACCTGCTGACCGACCTCCTGCCGCGGTTTGGGGTCCGGGTCCGCCTCGTATCGCTCGCCGAAGCCGCCGATCCGGAAGCGATCGTCCGCCGGGAGACCCGCCTGGTGTGGCTCGAGAGCCCGACCAACCCCACCCTTTCGGTGGTCGATATCCATCGATGGGCCGACGTCGCCGATGACCGCGGAGCCCTCCTCGCCGTCGACAACACCTTCGCGTCGCCCATCAACCAGACCCCGCTCGCGCTGGGCGCCGACCTGGTCGTGCACAGTGCGACGAAGTACCTCGCGGGTCACAGTGACGTCGTGGCGGGTGCGGTCGTGGGCCCCGAGGCCCTCCTTCGGCGGATCGACGCCAAGGGATACCTCGGTGCGAGCCCCGATCCGTTCGTGGCGTTCCTGCTCGCGCGGAGCCTAAAGACCTTGAGCCTCCGCGTCGCCCGCCAGAACGAGAACGGCCGTCGGGTGGCGGAAGCACTCTCCCGGCATCCCGCGGTCCGTCGCGTGTTCTATCCGGGCCGGAACAGCCCCGAGGAGGAGGCGATCGCCGCCCGGCAGATGCGAGGGCGGGGAGGGGTGCTCTCCCTCGCGCTCCGCGCGGGGCCGGAGGCGGTCGACCCGTTCTTGCGCCACCTGCGCTTCGTGCACGTCGCGTCGAGCCTCGGGAGCGTGGAAAGCCTCGCCAGCGTCCCCGGGCTCACCTCGCATCGGCACCTCACAGCCAAGGAGCTGGCCGAGAGAGGGATCGACGGGTCGATGGTCCGTCTCTCGCTCGGGATCGAGGAACCGGATGACCTAGTGCGGGACCTCACGGAGGCGCTGGACGCGCTTCGGCCCGCCCCGGCGGCACCATTATAGTCCAACTTCGTTCGTCCGATTTCCGCGCCACTGTAGCTCAGCGGCAGAGCGGCTGATTCGTAATCAGCAGGTCGGGGGTTCAAATCCCTCCAGTGGCTGGCTCATCGTCAAAACCCGGCCATCGGCGGTCCTCCGACCCACCCTCGGAATCTAAGCCCCGAAGGTCTCATGAGAGAGCCACCGTTCCAGAAGTTCGAGTCCTTCGATGACGGCAAAGAAGCCCGCCGCGCGGCTCCCCAAAGCAACCTTTCACAGCGTGGCCCTGGTCGTGGCTGACCGTGTGAGATCGGTCACGTGGTACACTCAGAACCTCGGACTCGACGTCATTGAGCAGGGGGCGGGGGACGGCGACCATTGGGTGGTCGTTGGTCGCAAAGGACAGAATGGTGGTGTGCATCTCTGCGATATTCCCACCTTCGATCCCAACTTCCCGGTCGAGCCCGGAGAGTCCGGCATCCAGTTCGATTTGCCGGGCGATTTCAAGAAATCGTGCGCCGCGCTGAAGGCGAACGGAGTGCGGTTCAGCACCCCGCCCACCAAGCGACCCTGGGGCTGGTACGCGAAGATCGTCGATCCCGACGGGAACGAGATTCGTGTCAATCCGAGGTAGGGCAGTTGCCCTGGTTGGCAGCACCGTTCTTGGCCCGGCGTGGCCGACAGGATAGGACTGCCAGAGCGTGGCCTTGAGCCCTTGGTTCGGCCACGCGATGCCACCCCCTTCACCCGCCTGTGGCTCTAAACCAATCGACGAATCCCTCCAGTGGCTGGCCCATCCGGTTCGCGGAGCTGCTCGCGAGCTGTTCCGGTCGTGGGAAAGGGCGCGCGCGGTCGAGGCGGGGCGCGAGGTTCGTAACGTGGCCGGTATGGTAGTGAAAGTCCGGCCTCGATGAGAGGATCAGATTTCCCTCCTCCCGCAGTCCGTCCGAGAATACATTAGCTCCAGATACCCTGGTTACCGAAATGGCTGGCAAACCCGCTTTTTCGCTGGGCGTTGTTCCTGGAGATTCGGCGCCTGGGGAGATCTCACCCCTCGGGGCCGGGTCACGCAGCCCCCATCCCAAGAAATCGCCGACTCGATCCAACGACTACCTCATCGGGGCTGCAGTTGTGGTCGTGATTCTGCTGGCCGTGCTGATTGCGACTGGGGTCATTCCAGTATTTCGAAGCAACGGCGGCCCGCCTCCTTCCTGCGGAACAAGCAGCATCTTATGCGCGCCATTGGTCGCCATCGGAGCCCCGATTCAGGAAACGTGCCCGAGGAGCGATACGCTGCCATCTAACGGCTGCTCGGCTGGGGATACGGTCTTCAACATGACCGTTGAGGAATCGTCAGCCACGTTCCAGCAGTTCCAGTTCCGTCTCGTCACTCCCAACGGCACGATTTACAACTCACCGGGAGGTGCCCCAGGCTTCTCTGTGCTAAACGGGAGCGGCGCGGTCGTGGCCTACTGGGTCGCCCCGAATGGAGAAATGAACATGACCACCGGATGGACTTACGCCATGGGCTTCGGCAGCTCAACACCCTTGCTAAACGTCGATACGATCCACGTGGACGTGGGACCAATTTGGCGGACTGGACAGGGGTGTGCGGTAGTCACCGTAAATTCACAAAGCGGAAATGTGATCGCGGCCCAGACTTTGCCTTAATCGGCCGAGGTCGACGCCGGGGCGCGGGGGCTGTGACAACTAGGACGTGCCCTGAGAAATTACGAGGGGAGATTTTACACCGGCGGCTTACCGAAAACCATTCCCATCTCCCACAGCCGACGGTATCCCATCTTGCCGAGCATTTTCTGAGAGGATTGGGTCGCGATTGTTGTAACATACGGGTACCCTGAACTGCGGCACCACTTGGTTGCCGCCCTGACCAGCGCCGAACCGACCCCCTTCCTGCGACTCCCGCGTTCGACGTAAATCGTTGACAAGACTGTGCTGACCCCCTTAGGATCGGCGGGAGACGGCTCGATATCGTGCAGCCATATCGTCTGACTTCCCCGCGGAACTCGGTTGGAATCGACTGCGATGAAGCCAACCATTCGGTGTTCTCGCAATCTCAAGCGAAGCCAGGAGCGGTAGACGGAGTCCGCCGAATCGAGCACAGACCTACTGAACGTCCCGAGCTCGACCCACATAGCCCTCCGATGACGGACCAAGACGTCCAGGTCACGGAGCGTCGCTCGACGGACTTGCCACTCGTGGGCCACGTCCCAAGGTAGGACCGCCTAAACAATACATGTTGCATTTCGTCCATGCGGCCCAACGCCCGGAAGCGGATGCCCGGTCTTCCACGCATTGGAAGGCGCGCCCGGTCGAGGGCGGGTCAAGCGGGGCGAGCGACTGATGGGTAAGGGTAGCGTGGGGCGGCCTCACCGATCTGGAGAAACTCCCGAACCTTTCGGGCCTGGTCTAGGGTCAGGCTGAACCGGAGGGTAAGAAACCCCGAGTCGATATCCATCCAGGCGCGACCTACGGCTCGGACCTTGGTCCAACTCACCGTCGTTCCTCTGATTGGTAGGACCAGCCGAAGCCCCAGCGGGGAAATCCCGAGGCGTCCAAGGACGGGAAACCGTCGAGGATAGAAGTACATCAGGGACCACTGAGCTGCAAGCAGCGCGTACATTAGGGCCATACTTGGCAGCAGGGGCAGATACGGACCCGCCCAGATTCCAAACATGCCCAGGAAAGTTAGGAGCACGGACGAAACAATCAACGTCCCAATCCCAAGAATCACTCCGAGGATCAATCCATACTGGGCGGCCGAATGGGCATCACCGTTTACCCACTCCCACGAGGCTCCGGCCGGCATTGGGCCAATCCCGGAGGCATCATCGCGAAGCGAGTTAACTAGGCTCCGGTTGGGTGCATTTCGTCGCCGGAGCGCGCGCGGTCGAGGCCGGGGCGCTAGGAAGAATATCTGCGACCTCTGCCGGAATCACTTGGCCCGTGGTTTTACCCGCGTGATTCGGTGCGCAACTGAGCCGACACTGATCGCGATTATGAGAGAAATCACGAGGATAGCGAAAGGCAGGGGGCCAAAGGGGTAGGCGGTCGAAGGAGGGCAGCCCGACACGAAAAGGAGGGTCACAGACTTGTTTACCGTGGTGCCCCGGCTATCCGTTACCGCAAGGCCTGCTACGAATGGACCCGTAGTGTAGGTGTACCGTGGATTTTGTACCGTTGAGGTTGAGGCATTATCACCAAAGTTCCACGCGAACGTGTACGGCGGGCTCCCTCCAGTCGTGTTCCCGAAGAACTGCACTGTGGCCGAAAACGGCGCCCCCCCGCAGAACCCCGTCCCCGAGACCGTGGTCCAGTTGATCGAGGTCTCAAGCGGCACGTGAATCTCGGTAAAATTGACCTTCTGAACTTGATTTCCACCCTCGATCGTCACCGACCCCGACTCCGGGGAGATGTCGTAGTTGCTGATGGGCATTATTGCGAATGAGTAGGTCCCATTCGGGATATCACCGAAGATGATGGTCGTGCCCTTGCCCTGTTGAGTCACATTGTTGAAGTCAACGGCCCACTGGGCCCCCGCGCCCAAGCCTGATTCAGTGAAGTCCACCGTGTACGTCTCGGGCGGGATCGGGGTAAAATGTACTGCCACAGTCACATTCGTTCCGTTCACGGTGACGTAGCCCGTCGGCGTCGTGATGGTGTAGCCGGCAATCGCACCGACGGTGAAGGGGTATGTTCCGTTCGGTTCCGTGAAGTCAATTGTGGCGGCAGAGGATGAGTGGGTCAGGGCGCCCAGAGTGACATTCCACGAAGTATCGACCGGTAATCCCGATTCGGTAAACGTGACCAAACTCCTCGGAGCGGGCGACCCCGGGGTGAGGATGGAAAGCGTGCCTTGCTGGAAGTTACTGACGTAGACGTCTCCGCTTATCGGATCCCCGGTTGCGGCTATGGGCTGAACCCCAACCGGAACTATGGCCACCACCTTGTTCGTCGCATCAGAGATCACACTGACGTTCCCCGTCGAATTCCCTGACTCGCCTTCGTAAGAGTTCGTTACGAACACGTTTCCTGATGTGCCGTCATACGCCAGACCTGCCGTCGCTTTGCCCACCCTCACTTCAGCCACGAGGGTGTCCGTCGTCGCGTTGATTACGCAAAGGTGACCTGTAGGCAATGGCCCTCCGGAATCCACGGTTACAACGAACACCTCGTCTGTGACGTTGTCGTACGCCAGGTTGGAAGCGGGATAGGGTAAGGCAATCGTCTTCACAATAGCGTCTGTTGTGTCGTTGATGACGCTCACGTTGTCGGTGCCGTCGGAGGCGAAAATTTCTCCTTCTTCTGGGACATACGCGAATCCCGTCGCGGGTCTCGGAAGACCGAAGTACCGGACAACGGCGTCCGTGAGCACGTTTACGACGCTGATGTTGGTAGTCGCGTCGCCGACCAGGAGCTCCCCCTGCGTGCTGTCGTAGAGGAGGGAGTCCGGTCCGGGCAGGGTGCTAATGTTCGCCACAACGGTGTTAGACGCGTCCGAAATCACACTGACCCGGTCCGAATCACTGTCGGCGGCAAAGACCTCGCTCTGAGCGGGGTCATAGGCCATTCGAAAGGCACCCAAACCGATCGGTATCGAGGCCACTTCGTGATTAGTCGTCGTATTGACGACGAATACGCTCCCTCCCGTTGGATCTCCGAAACTGTCAGAGTAATAGTTCGTAACAAACAGCTCGCCCTTCCCAGAGTCGTAGACGCTGCCCCATGGCCGACTGGAAAGCTGGACGGTTCCAACAATCAGATTGGTGGCGGGCGAGACGACATCCAACGTGCCTGAGTTGGTCACGACGAATATCTGGTCCAGTCCAACATCGTAGGCCAGCCAGTTTGCACTCGGTCCAACGGAAACGTTGGCAACAGTCGTGTTCGTGGAAGGAGAAACAACGCTTAGGTTATTGGTGGCACTATTGGTTACGTAGAGTTCGCCTGTAGTACTGTCGTACACGATTGAGTTCGTGTTTCCGCCAATGCTGATGTTCCCGATCACTGTGTCCGTCGCATCCGAAATGACACTCAGGTTCCCCGAACTTCCATCAGGGACGAACAGCTCCCCGAGAGACGGAGCGTAGGCGGGGGCTCCAAAGCCGGTAGTGATGTTGGCCAGGACTGTGTTTGTGCTGTCCGAGAGGACCGTAAGCGAGTGATTTGAGTCGTTCCCGTTGTCGACGAATAGCTCGCCCTTGCCACTATCAAATACTATGTTTGACGCTGCCCCGGGTACGACGACCGATGCCAGGATTGTATCGGTCGTGTCGTTGATAATGCTCACACTCTTTGTGCCGTCCGTGGCAAAGATCTCACCCTTCCCGCCAGCGTATGCGAACCCTTCGGCCGGCCTGTCGAGGGGGATATTCGCAACCACCCTGTTCGTGCTGTCGTTAATCACGCTGACATTGTCAGTCGAATCAGCAACGAACATCTCATCGTGTCCGTTGTCGAAGGCGATAGTGCTCGGTTCATAGCCAATTGGAATAGTCGCTACCACCTCTTGGCGTGTGTCGTTAACCACGCTTATGTTCGCAGTATAGGAGTCGAGGACGTAAAGCTCCCCTCGCTGACTGTCGTAGGCGAGACCTCGTGGTTGGATTCCGTTTGCGGCGAGGAAGTTACCCGGGACGAGCGAGTTGTTGAAGAGAACCAAGGTATCTGCAACGTGCGGGGCACCCAGTTCCGGCGTCGATCTCTCACCCCTGGATGAGGGTAGTGGAGAAACCAGGTTTCTTAGTTGTGAAATGTGACGACCGATAATCTCCGAGCCCGGAACGGTCGACCTTGACAGAGCCGAAAGGATGCCCACGAAGAGGATTGATGCGACCACGCCAATCACTATCGCCGTGCGGAATTCGGGGAAAGGATTCATGAAACCGCGTCAGGAGGAGAAGGAGCAGTACATCGAGGAGGGTTAAGTGTCCATTACTCGCCGCGGATATGGACACAGAGCGGGACGTCCAGGCGGGCGCGGTCGTGGCGGGCCAATCCGCTTGGACGTGTCGTTTCAGAGGCCGATAGCACTGCCCCCCTCACTGGTGGGCGCGACCGGATTCGAACCGCCTTGAGTCCCGGGGCTTTGAACCAATCGACGAATCCCTCCTGTGGCTGGAATTTCTGCGTGACGGGTTGACAGGCCGCCCCACCGCAAGGGCGCGCTTGGGTTCTGCATTATTCAGGGCGGCAAGATGATCATCGGAATGGGGTCCGTTGTCAAAGTGCAGTCGGATTCCCGCAGCATTGACCATCGTCAAAGCGGGGGATTGTGAACGGTGCGCTCTCGATCATCGGCATCCACATCCCGGGTATCAGCTCCCCTTTCTGGCTGAGGTGAAACGGGCAATCTGACCTTGCTTCTGAGGATGTGGTACGCTACAAATAGGTGCTTTCGCTCGCCCCCTTGCCTTGAGCGAGAGTCCCGCGTCCCTCGAGCGCGCCGCCGCCCGAAACCTGGTCGAGAATTACCTCCGCGTCAAGCCCGGCGAGAACGTCATCGTCGAATCCTGGACCCACACGCTCTCCATGTCGTCGGCGATGGTGGACGAGGTCCGCCGAGTCGGCGGGAGTGCGTTCCTGGTATACGAGAACGACGACGCCTGGTGGCGCGCGTTGGAACGCAAGCAGGCCCAACTCCTCGGCCGTCTGTCCGATCCGGAATGGGCCGCGCTCAAGGCGGCGGACGTCTACGTGCAGTTCTGGGGCCCGGGGGACTCGGCCCGGGTGGAGAAGACCCCCGAAAAGAACTTGGACGAGTGGGCCACGGGCTGGGTCGACCGATGGTACAAGATGGCCCGGTCGACCGGCTTGCGGGGGGGGCGGATGGCCGTGGGGTGGGTGACCGACTCCCGTGCCCGTCAATGGGGGGTCAGCAAGGAGCGATGGATGAACGGGCTCTTAGAGGCCTGCCTCGCCGACCCGAAGGAGATGGCCGCGAGCGGCAAGCGCCTCGCCCGAGTCTTCTCGGGGACGAAGAAGGTCCGGATCACCCACCCCAATGGGACCGACGTCGAAGTGGCCCTGGCCGGGGTGCCTCCTGCGGTCTACGACGGTTACCCCCACCCCAAGAATAAGGCCTACATGGAATCCGACATGATGGCGAACTTCCCCGACGGGAGGCTGCGGATCACGCTGGACGCCAAGACCGCCGAGGGAAGGATTGTTTCGAACTACCGTAGCTACGACGAGACATGGTTCCCCTGGACGTCGTACTCGGGTGGCTCGTTCGATTTCTCCGACGGGAAGTTGACCTCGTTCTCGTTCGAGGAGGGGGAAGCCGCGTTCGCAAAGCGCTATGCCCAGGGCAAGCCGGGGAAGGACCGCACGGGCTCGCTCTCCATCGGACTGAACCCCAAGATCAGGAACATGCCGTACTTTGAGCCCATGGAGCGCGGCTGCGTCCAGTTGGTCGTGGGCGCCAACAACATCCGGGGGGGGAGCAAATCCCCGAACGACACCGGATCGATCTCTCTTGCGGGTTCGGAGATCAGCGTCGACGGGACGCCGGTCGTCCGCGCGGGGAAGATCCTGTAAGTCCGGCTGGTTCGTCCTCGAGGGGGGTCCTTAGAGAACCCCCTCCTCACAAAACGGACGAAGCCGAGAACAACGGACCCCACCCTTCCCAACATGCCCGTTGCCAGAAATCGCCCATTCGTCTTTCCCAGATTCTTTAAGTTCGTGGAGCCTCCTCAGGCCGCCAATGCCTCGTGAGGCGGGTCCCTCCCCTTCAGTCTGGCGCCGCATGTGGCTGGCTTGGGTCGGACTCGCGGTCACCTCCTTCGGGTGGTTGATCCACGGATGGCTGATCCAATGGCCGGCGTCTAACGGGTCGGGTAAACGGTTGGTACCCGGGGCTGACCATTATCCCCATTGGGCTGATCATTATCGCCCTTGGTCTTTGGAATGGATCCCGGTCGAGGAACACCTTGCGGCAACCGAACCCACCGGCATCCACGCACGAGATCGGAAACTGAGCCCCTCACCGCCTCCGATCACGCAAAGTGAAGGGGGCGAATGTGGGGTTCAACAACCCATGCTTTGAGATCAATTCATCGGGCTATGCCCCTTCTACCGAGCCATACGTGAGCGACGATACCTCTCGTCGAGGACTATGCCGTCATAATCTTCTGGGCCTCTCGGATGGCCTGAAATGAAAGCGCTCCGGTTCAACTATACCGGGATCCGCGTTCGTGACATGGACAAATCCATCCGATTTTATACAGAGGTATTCGGCATGACGGTGGTCGAGCACCGACAGGTCACCGAGCCCACCTCAGGCGAGGTCGTCGGCCTCCGTAGTCCGGGTTCGGAGCAACTCCTGGAGCTGAACTGGTACCGAGCGGGAACTCGGTTCGGTCCTCCCTTCACGAACGGCGAGGATCTGGACCACCTCGGGTTCGATGTCGACGACCTGGACGAGGCGCTCCTCGAGCTGAAAGGTAAGGGGGTCGAGGTCATCATTCGCCCGGGAGAGATTGGGGCCGAGGTGGGCTGGCGCGAGGCGTTCGTTCTTGACCCGAATGGAATATGGATCGAACTCCTTCAGAGGAAACCAGCGAAACCTGCCGTCTCCCCAGCGGGACACTAGGACCGTTGTCTCCCCACAGGGGCTTGGTCTCGAGGGATATCGACGGGGCGGGGGGGTGGCGCATTCGGGCTGCGCCGGCCTTTGGCCCTGCCGACGTAGCTAAACCACCCCTTTCCGAACACGTGGACCACATCGACCCGGGCCTACCGGGGGTCCAGGGGCGTTGAACCGATCGACGAAGCCCTCCAGTGGCTGGCTTTTCCCGTCCTGCAGGTGCCTCTCCTCGGAATCGATCTCGGGCAGCCCACGCTAGATACCCGTAGTGGGTCAAAACCCTGGGGAACCCGGGAAAACTCCGCCCGCCCCACAGGACTAAAGCAGTCCACAGATGCGGAGGTGGTGAACACCGTTCCGACCCTACGCTCCGAGCACTACACGTTCGAGGAAATCGCAGACGGAATCACGTTCGCCCGTGCGCGACGCGAAGGCACCGCCCTTTCCAACACGGGCCTGGTCGACTTGGGGCAGTCGACTCTGGTCTTCGATACCAGCTTGACGTTGCACTCCGCCCAGGACCTTCGAACGGCGTCGCTAGCCCTGACCCATCGACTCCCGTCCCTCTGCGTGAACAGCCACTGGCATCTCGATCACGTTGCCGGGAACCAGGTGTTCGCGGACCGACCGATCTACGCTTCCAAACGGACGATCGAGATCCTCCGCGAGAGACGGGCAGAGTTGGAGATGGAGCTCAGCCGGGAGAAGCTCGAGGCGGACATTCGAGAGTTTGAGCATCAACGGGGCGCGCAATCGACCGAGGCCGGACGTGCCGTGTATGATGCCGTGCTGAGAATCCACCGGATGCTTCTCGAGGAGACGCTCGACTTGCGATTCACGCCCGCCTCGACCGGCTTCGAGGAGGAGCTCCGCCTACCGGGGGAGCGGGACGCGTCGCTCCAGAGCTTCGGCAGCGGACATACCGAGAGCGACACGTTGCTGTACCTCGCGAAGGATCGAGTCCTCATGGCCGGGGACCTGATCGTCGCCCAGAACCACCCGAACCTCACCTCGGGGAATCCCGAGCACTGGCTCACCGTGCTGGACAAGATCAGCGATCTGCGACCCGAACGGATCGTGACGGGCCACGGTCCCCTAGGGTCGGAAGAGACGGTCGCGGAAATGCGGGACTACCTGACCACGGTCCTCGAACTCGCTCGGGAGACCGGGGCTCCTGCGATCCCATCACGGTTCCGATCCTGGGCCGAGCCGGACCAATTCGCAGGGAATATCGCGTATGTTCGTTCGCGCTCGGCGGCGGCGAGACCGAAGTAAGGATTCCCTCGCTCCCCTGAGGCGCGGACTTGAACCGTAAGTTCTGATCTCCCGAGCCTGCGCTCGGAAACTCACCGCACCGAGCGCCCGGGACCGCCCCTCACGCGGCGGTCAGGGCGAGCAGGTCCCGGACCAGCTCCTCCGGCTTCGTCACCATCGGCCAGTGCCCGGAGTTGATCACCTTGTGGGGACCTTCCAGCTTCCCCCACTTTCCCTGCAGGATTTCGTCGACCGGGTCGCCGCTGTCGGTGCAGAATATGTACGCGCACTTCACCGTGTCGAGATTCTCCGAGAGGGTCACCGGGTCGCTGGCGTGCTTCAGGGGCCAGGGCGTACCCAGGGAGAGCATCCACGCTCGATCGGTTCCCCGGACATCTTTTCCAATGCTGTCGAGGATCTTTTCCGTAAGCGGGACCCCCAACGCACCGGGTTCAACACGCCCGAACTCCTTCTGGGGGTCAAACCCCCCCTGGGGGGTCCGGACCTTCTCCGGACGGAACGCGTCCAGGTAGAGAAGGATCTTCACCTTCTCGGGAACGCGGTCGGCGACTGCGGCCACGACCTTTCCCGCAAAACTGTGTCCCACGAGCACGAAATCGTCGAGCTCGTTGTACTTGATCACGTTCAGGACGTCTTGGACAGCGGTCTCCATTCCGATGTCCTTGTTGGTGAGGTGGACCCGCTCTCCCATCCCCGTGAGAGTGACGGGATAGACCTCGTGTCCCTTCTGTTCCAGGACCGGAGTGACCTTTTTCCACACCCACGCTCCGAGCCAAGCTCCCGGTACCAGTACAAATCTAGCCATCGACCCGTTGAGACAGGGCGCAATTACTTAAGCGTGAATTTCACCGTCCGTCCAATATCTGGCGTTAGACAAAACGACGAAGCCCTCCGGGGGGTTTCGATTCCGACCACTCTGCCCGCATTCTGACCCCGACCCGAACGAGCGCAGCCTGCTCATTTCGCCGGGAAGCGCCGACGGTGCCCTTTGAAATCCCGATAGGTCCGGCCGGTTCGCAATAGGATCCCTTCTACCAGCGGCCTACCGTGAAGGATCTGGAAGGGGGCCCGATATCTAGCGACCTTCAGACGCCAGTGTTTCAGATCGTTCCGAAGGGGGCAGACGTCCACAGTTTCAGGAAGGCGTCGCGGGAATCGAGTGAACTGTGGGACGACGACGGCGAACGCCCCGAAGATGCGCGGAGGGCGCGCCCAGAACTGGAGATGCGCGCTGAACGTGAAATCGGGCCAGCCGTCCGCCGCCCCACCGGCGGCCACGCTGGCGTTTCCAATCGGCGAACTCCCGGCTCATTTCGTTCCCGGGTATGAAGCGCTCCGTGCGAAGCCGTCATCCCTGTGGGACCTTGACCGGTTGAGGCGGGACGCTTGGATGCGAATCCACTGATCGAAGGGATCGTAATCTTCGCGGTGGTTGCGGTGCTCCAGCTTCCCGGCAAATCAAATTTCGGCGTCATCACCCTCGCGACGCGCCACGCCTATCGGGACGTCTTCGTCGGCGCGTCCGTCGGCCTGGCGGCGGCGACCGTAGTGTCGGTCACTCTCGGATACGGGGCGGAGACTATCCTCGGCCCGTACCTCCTTTGGGTGAAGGTTGCCGGAGGGCTGGCCCTTGCCGCATTCGGCATTCGCGAGATTCTGAGGGCTCCCGCCCCGGTTCACGAGCCGGGCGAGGGGACTCCGTTGGTAGCCCACACCGCGCGACAAGTTCGGTTGGTCGCCCTCGGGCTCACCTTCCTGCTCGAGATGGGGGACAATACCCAGATCCTAGCCATCTTGTTCGTAGCCTCGACGGGCAATGTAGTGCTCGTATTCATCGCAGCGACGGCGGCGTTGGTCCTGGTCACCGCGGTCTCATCGAGAGGGGCAAGATACCTTCACGAACACGTTCCAGAGGAGCGTCTCCGTGTGGTCCTGGGTGGGTTGCTCATCACGGTGGGTCTGCTCACGATTTTCTTCACGGCTTTCCCCTCGCTTCTTCCCTTTGCCGGTTGAGCAGCCACCCGAACCCCCGCGGCTCGAATTTCGAGAGGGGCGCGCCGGGTCGATGACCGGGTTCGGGGGAGGAGGACCTGACCGAGGGAGCCATTCTCCTGGACTCGCAGCAGAGAGAAGGGGTTGGGCGCACGACACCGGGTCGGTATCGCCTGCGGGGGGGAAGCGGGGGTCGACCTCAATTCGCCTTCTTCCACGTCACCGAAAAGCTCGACTTGGTCGAGTTGAGGACCGAGGGTTTGGCCAGTGTTGCGTTCCCGGCGAGCTGGCTGACCATCGTGAGCTCCCAGACGTTCGCGAAGGTGCCGATCCCTCCGGAAACACCGCTGATGGTCGCCGTGCAGGAGGAGAACGTCATCTTCCCGAAGTCCGCCAGGTGGGCAAGCGAAAACGAACCGCCGGAGGACACCCCCGGTCGCTCCGCGATGCACTCGGCAGAGTTACGCAGCGTCCCCGACTGGGTGGCCTTCTTCGTGAACGTGTGCGTCCCGTCCGCGATAGTCATCACGAACTTGCTTGAGGTGAATGTGACGGAGGCCGTGATCTTGTCCCCCGCTTTTACCGTGATCGAGCTGATCGTCACGATGCTGTTGAGTGGGTAGAGTTCCCACCAGGCAGAGTACGAGGCGGTACCGCCCACGCATTGAGCGAACGTTCCAATCTGCTCCACCGTACCGAGGTTCGACCAAAACTTTACCCCATCCATCCCTACCCAAAACACTGCGTATTGCGTGGTCGAACCGCACGTCACCGTGGGCTGAGTCCAGGCACCGGAGACCTCTTTCACGGTCTTGTTGGTCGAGACGGCAACGTAACCAGCCCAGTTGGAGCTCGTATACTTCGTCGTCGTCGCGGCCAGTCCCGCATGCACCCCGGACGCCGTGGGTATCGCCACGGCGATGCCCGGCATAAGGAAGGCTGCCACAAGGACCCACGCGACGAATACTCTACCGAGGGTGGCACGTTGCATGGCCCCGGGGATTGAGGGCTCGTTCTTGAACATTTGGAAAGGCGCCGTGCGCGCCGAGGGAAGAACGTATCCGGACGGGGGTGACGGTCCCGACCTCGACCCTCGGAGCGTTGGACGCCGGATCGCTAGGTCTTGGGAGCGGTGCTGCGCCCGCATTCCGAACAGAACTTAGAACCCAGGGGAATCAGTGCGCCACAGCCAACGCACTTCGCGGTGGCGGCTCTGGAGTCTCCTGCCATCCGCTTCGGAAGTCGGCGGAAGAGGACGATCGCGATGATCCAGATTCCCACGACCAGCAGGATCCAGGTGATGAATCCGACGATCCCGAATATCAGCACGAGCGAGAGGAATCCTCCGAATCCCGAAAGCAGGCTCGAGATGGAGTTGTTCGAGCCGTTTCCGTTGTTGCCGTTTCCGTTCCCGTTGTTCGAAGAGGTGACGTCGACCGCGACGGTGTTGCTGGTCGTCTGGTTGCCGTGGAAGTCGGTCACGCTCACGTCTACGTCGAAGTTTCCCGTGGAAGAGGGGGTGCATGAAAAGGTCCCGGAGTTCTGGCCCGAGCATCCGGCCGGCAACCCGGAATAGCTGTACGTGAACGGGGATGTACCGCCATTGACGTTGGTTTGAATGTTAATCGACTGGCCCTTCTGGACCTGGGTCGGGTTGATGTTGAGGCTCGCGGCGAACGGCCCGCTGAGCGGGGTGACCGCCCGGGATGGCGCGGAGCTCAACGACGAGGCGGGGTCGAACGGCGTCGGAAGCATCGATTGGCCAACGACCAATCCGAGCACGGACACCAAGAGGACCAGAGCGACCGCCGTCACGAGGGCCGCGCTCCGATTCCTATCCCGCATCTTGTTTCCCGAGGTCCGGTTCGACGGACGGGTCTCCTCGGCGAATCTCGTCCGACTCGGTGTTTCAACCTGTCGGTTGAATCGCAGGGCGATTCGGTACGAAGGGGAGACCGCGGCGCCGGGGAAACCGGCCCCTGGGATGAACGGGGGTTAGTGCCCCGGCGCTTGTGCGCTGGCGGCGACCGGGGGCTTCGTGCGCAGCCGGTCCCTTTGCAGCAGGAACATCCCCACGAGGATCACGGCAAAGCCGAGGACCTCGAACGGTCCTAGGCTTTCGCCGAGCAGGAGGACGCCCACCGCGATTCCCGCGAGCGGGTTGACGTAGGTGACCACGTTCGTCCGAGCCGGTCCGACCCGGTGGAGCAGCCGGAAATAGATCCAGTACCCGAGCACCGAAGATATCCCGACCAAGTACGCGAGCGAGAGCCAGACATCCTCATTCCGCGGCAACGTCAGCGGGTCACCGGCGGCGACGGAGACCACCGATAGGAGGAGGGCGCCCGTGGCGAACTGGGCGGTGAGGGTCCAGAGTCCGGACGGCGTTCGCATCGTCCGGCGGAGCAGGACTGAGCCGCTCGCGGTCATGATCGCGGCTCCCACTACGGCCAGTTCCCCGGGGATGGATCCCGCCCCACCTTCCAGCAGGTTGGGGAGGAACAGGATGACCAACCCCACGAACCCGAGGCCGATGCCGACCGACCCCCGCCACGAGAAGCGTTCGGAGGGCAGGAGGTAGTACGCGAGGAGCGCGCTGGCCAGGGGCACCGTACCGATCAGGACCGCGGAGAGACCCCCCGGAGTCGTCTGTTCGCCCCAGTACAGGAGTCCCGTATACCCGGCGACGATCAGTCCGCCCCCGAGCAGGGCGGACAACCCGAGGCTCCGCCGGTCCGGCCAGGCGGCACGCGAAGCCCCGGCGATGACCGCCATGACCAGTGCCGCCAGCGACCAACGGATGGCGGCGAACGGGAACGGGGAGGCGCCCGCGAGCAAGCCGAGGCGGATGACCGGGAACGCAGCTCCCCAGAGGACCCCGAGCAGGAGGAGAAGCCCGAGGTCGCTATCGAGCCACGGCCTCCGGGTCGGTCTCGTCTCGCTCCCCACCCGATCGGCCCCGCCCGTCTGGGGTCACCCACCTACTTGAAGCGATAGCCCGCGGACCGACTTTCCGCCGCGGGAGACCCGAAAAAGGGTGAAGGGGGGACTGCGGAAGGTTTTTGAAGGGGTTGCCCGCGGTAAATGATGTGGGAACGGCATGTCCGGACCGGTCTACACCTACCCCCGTCACGTCCCGCCTCTCTACCGTATCGCGCGGGCGCTACGCGGGACGTCGGTCCTGGTCCTCGTCCTCCTGATACTATTCACGGCCTCGGTCGTCTACTCCACGAGCCAGCTCTCCCAGTCGCCCCCCCAGGTCAGCTCGTTCTCGGTCGGGTTCGGGTCGAACGGGACGATCATCCTCGCCGGCAGCCTGACGCTGAACAATCCCGGTTTCTACCCCATCCAAGCACTCTCGCTCGAGGCCCGGGTCGCGAACGGATCCGGGGTGTACCTCGGGTCGTTTGGTTTCGGTCCCGCGACGCTCGCAAGCCAGTCGACGGAGGAGTTCCCGATCGACCTCTACTTGCCGGTCTCCACGACCGGCGCGGGAGCCTCGCTTCTTGTGCACAGCCAGTACCTCCGTATCGGGCTCTGGGGCAACGCTACGTTCGGGTTCATCTTCCCCGCGGGCATCGCAATCCTCAACAACCGCTCGTGGGGCGCCCCGTTCTCCAACTTCGCGCTCAACGTCGGGAACGCGTCTGTGAATGGGACCGTTGCGGTGACGGTCTCCTTCCAGAACCAGGCCTCGCTCACCGAGGCCGGAATCTTACGCGTCACGGTCATCGCGGCGAACGGGATCACGTGCGGGTCGGCTTCCTGGACCCTGAATGTCGGCCCGGGTCAGCAGTTCGACCAGACACAACCCCTCTCCCTCTCGCCGGGATGCTCCCCCGCGGGCGGAAGCCTCGTCACCGAGTACATCACCCCGGGGTACACGCTGCCACTTCCTCCGGAGGCGATCCCGTGAGCACTCCGGGGCCGATTCCGGCGGGCCTCCACTACCGGGTCCCCTCGCTCGGTTGGCGGATCACCGTCGCCTCTCTCCGGCTCATCCCCCTGATGTTGTTGTTCATCGGGCTCCCCGTCGCCGTGCTGGAGTTCCTCGAATCGCACTCGATCTCGCTCCCACTCTCGATCGCGGTCGTCACCATCGCCGGGGTCGTGATCACCGCGCTCTCTACCGCGCGCTACATCGCCAAGCCGAACCGCCTCTACGGACCGCTCTCGATCGCGTCGAGCGCGTTCGTGCTGATCTACGTCTTCTATATCCTGGGCCAATCGACGTACGCCTTCCAAGTTCCCGGAAGCGACCTCACGGTCCACTTGGCCTACACGACCCTCATCGAGCTGCTGCTGCTCGTGCCGGCGCTCGCGCTCCTCGCGGGGGTCGTCACTACGGTCGAGGACGCGCGCGCACCGCGCGAACGCCTCCCCTACGACTATCCGGCTTCAGCCGGCGACCGTGGCTTCGACAATGCGGATCGGGGTCTTCGGCCGGTCGCTTCCGTCCCGAGCCACGGCCGCGATCTTCTCGACGACGTCCATCCCGCCGCGGACCCGCCCGAATACGGCGTGCTTTCCGTCGAGCCATTTGGTCGGGGCCAGGGTGATGAAGAATTGACTGCCTCCCGTGTTGGGGCCCGCATTGGCCATGGAAAGAACTCCTGGCCCGTCGTGCCTTAGCGTCGGCTCGAATTCGTCCTTGATGTTGTACCCGGCCCGCCCGTTCCGTCGCCGGTCGGGCACCCTCCCTGGATCATGAAGCCCGGGATCACCCGGTGGAACGTCAATCCCGTGTAGAATCCCTTTCTCACGAGCGAGACGAAGTTCTCGACGGTCTTCGGTGCCTTGTCCCGGAAGAGCTCGATCCGCATATCGCCGAGGGTCGTCCGGAAGGTGACGGTAGGGTTTGCCATGGCGACCCGACACCGGGCGTGGCTATAATGCGCACGATGTCGCGTGCCCTCGAAGCGGCGTATTATGGGGGGGGCGGTCGTGGCACGACCCTCGTGCGGAGCTTCGTCCCGGGACGGCCATGAATCGCGACATCGTGGGAGTCGCCGGTGTCCTCATCGTCTTCGCTCTCGCGCTGGTCAGCTTTCCCCTCTGGGCGCTCGGGGCCGAGCAGTTCGACTTTGAGCAAGAAGTGGGGATCTTGTTCCTGCCCTTCTCTCTGGTCGCCCTGCTGGTCGGGCTGACGGCTCTCGACCCTCGATCCACCACGGTCGGGGGCGCGTTCGGCAATGCGGAGTTCGATCCGGCACCCCCGAAGCCGACCGGCGGATCGCAGCGGACCCGGCTCGCCTATGACCCCACCGGGGAGGTCCACTGCCCCTTCTGCCGGACGATCATCACCTCCGACCTCACCCAGTGCCCCCGGTGCGGACGCGCTCGCCCCTGTCGAAGCTGCGAGCGCCCGCTCGGGATGATCCTCGAGCGCCCCACTTGCCCAGCCTGCGCTCAACCGGAAGCGTTGTGTAACTGTTCTCCGCTGCCTCGGCGCATGGCCGTGCCAGCTCCGAGCACCCGAGGACGGCGCATCGCGTAGGAAGGCCGATGGAGGACCGAGAGATCCCGAGGGGGGTCGCCGCGGCGCCGGAGGGTTCCGTCCTCGTTCATTTTGACGGCGCGTGCGAACCGGCCCGGGGCGGAGGGGTCGCTACCTTCGGGTACACCATCGGGGGAGGAGGATGGGACCTCGAAGAATCGGGTCTCGCCGTCCGGCCCTATTCCGAACGCGCGACGAACAACGTCGCGGAGTACGTCGCGGCGATCCAGGCCCTCGAGCGCCTCCATGGCCTCGGCTGGGTGGGGCCGCTCGAGGTCCGCGGGGACAGCCAGCTGGTCATCCAGCAGATGCGAGGCGAATATGCGGTGCGCGCGCCGCACCTGCGGGAATACAACACGCGGCTCGCCCAGCTCGCCCAGACCTTCGCCGAGGTCCGCTGGGTCTGGATCCCTCGGGAGCAGAATTCGCGGGCCGACACCCTATCTAAACTCGCCCTCGCGGAGCACGCCCAGGAGACACGACGTTTCGCCCCGAGCACGGTAGTGCAGGTCCCCGACGAGGACCGGCCGCCAGGCTAGCCCCAGCGCACGGTATAGACGAGGGTGCGGCCTTCGATCGCCGCACGGGCGCGGGCGGTGTCCACGTAGGTGGCGAACGCGGCCGCCGCCTCGGGGGAGAGCTTGGGCCGCTCCCCGTACCCGCGAGGCGTGCCGATGCCGAGCATGACCTTGGGGGCAGGAGCGCCGGGACTGGCGGGTTCGGAGGGCCGGGGGCGCGGTCCGCTCACAGTCCCTCGAGGAGGGGGAGGTCGGCGTAGCGGGAGAGAGGCGCAAGGCACGGAGCCGCCGTAAGGGGGATCACGGGGGTGTTGTCCCATCGCGCCTGGATCGGGGCCGCGGCGAGGAGCGCGCTGCAATCGAAGATGTCCGACACGGTCCCTCGGCACCTGTCGGACGCATGTCATACATAAACCCCGGTGGTCGAGGCGCAGAGGAGGGACCGGGATGGCAGCGGTCTACGCCGGATTCTCCGCACGGCGAGAGGTCGGCGAGCGAGACTTCGTCGGCCTCCTGAGGATGATCATCGCGATCACAGACCTCGTCGGCTCTCTTCGCGCAAAGGCGAGACGGGCATTCAAACCGGAATGGCCGAGATGTTCCAGACGCTGGGCGCGGCCATCGGGCCGGTCCTCGTCGCCTGGGTCCTTGCGAGGTTCACGGGGACGTTCGACGAGTCGATCGAGTCGTCCGCCGGACCCGACCAAGTGCGGGTACAGCTTCCGACGTTCGCCGGGTTCCACGGGTCGTTCGCCATCCGGGCACTCTGGACGGCTGCCCTCGGGGTCCTCGCGTCCTTCCTGCGCAACTACCACTTTGCGGAGGCCTCCGCTCCCGCGACGAGCGGGAGGCCGAAGGCTCTTCCCGTCCCTCCCCGCTTCGTCGAGTGAGGTCCCTGGACCGAGCGCCCGTCGCACCACGTCCCCGGGATCCGCAGCCCCTTCCTGGGGACCGGGGCCCGCAGGTCGCGGGTTGATAAGGTCGCCCGCGCTGCCGGGAAGGGCAGGATGGGTCACGCGTGAAATCCGATCCGGTCTCCGTCGCGTCGTTCCTTCGCTCGGCGGAGGACGAGTTGCTCGGGCTGTCGGTTGAGACCTCCCACGCGGACTGGGTGCATGCCACGTACATCAACGACGATACGCAGTCGCTCGCTGCAAAAGCCAATGCCCGCCTGATCGCGTCCACCGTTCGCTGGGCGAAGCGGTCGATGTCCCTTCCGCCTACCACCCTCGGGCCGGAGGAACGGCGCAAGGTGAAGCTTCTCCGCCTCAGCCTCTCGCTCGTCGCACCGGAGGACCCCCGGGAGGGGGAGGAGCTCTCCCGGACGGTCGCGGAAATGCAGGGAACGTACGCAAAGGGGCGGCATGTTCCCCTAGGGTCCACGGAGGCGGTGGACCTCCAGGGTCTTTCGCGGATCCTCTCCGAGAGCCGGGACCCCACCCTTCTCGAGGACGCATGGAACGGATGGCATCGGGTCGGCCGCGAGATCCGGACCCCGTTCGTCCGCTATGTCGAGCTCGCGAACCGGGGGGCGCGGGAGCTCGGCTTCCCCGACATGGGGGGGATGTGGCGGTCGAAGTACGACATGCCTCCGGACGACTTCGCCGCGGAGGTGGAGCGACTCTGGCAGCAGGTCCGGCCGCTCTACGAGACGCTTCACGCCTACACCCGGATGCGGCTACTCGCCGCGTACGGACCCGATCGAGTGCCGGAGCGGGGTCCCATTCCCGCCCACCTGCTCGGGAACATGTGGGCGCAGGCGTGGGAGGGGATCTTCCCGTTGGTCGCCCCGGCGGATGCGACCCCGGGGTTCGACCTTACCCAGATCCTGGTCGCGCGCCATACCTCCCCGACGGAGATGGTACGCTACGCGGAGCGCTTCTTCGTCTCCCTCGGGCTCGAGCCGCTGCCGGCCTCCTTCTGGGAGCGGTCGATGCTCGTCCGTCCCCGGGACCGCGAGGTGGTCTGCCACGCCAGCGCCTGGGACCTCGATTTCGTGGACGATCTGAGGATCAAGATGTGCATCGAGATCACGGGCGAAGATTTCCAGACGATCCACCACGAGCTGGGACACAATTACTACCAGCGGGCCTACGCGCGCCAGCCGTTCCTCTTCCGGGAGAGCGCGCATGACGGCTTCCACGAGGCCGTCGGCGACACGATCGGGCTGTCGGTGACCCCCGAATATCTCGTCCGCATCGGTCTCCTCGACGCGTCCCCCGATGCGAGTCGTGATATCGGCCTCCTGCTCCAGCGGGCGCTGGAGAAGGTCGCCTTCCTCCCGTTCGGCCTCGTCGTCGACCGCTGGCGTTGGGAGGTCTTCGACGGTCGGATCCTGCCCCCCGAATACAACCGGACCTGGTGGGAGATGAGCGAAAAGTACCAGGGGATCCGCCCGCCCTCCCCCCGCGGGGACGAAGAATTCGACCCCGGCGCGAAGTTCCACGTGCCGGCGAACGTTCCTTACATGCGCTACTTCCTCGCGCACATCCTCCAGTTCCAGTTCCACCGCGCCCTCGCCCGCGAGATCGGGCACCGGGGCCCCCTCCACCGAGCCTCGATCTACGGCTCGAAGGAGGCAGGGAACCGTCTCCGGGCGATGCTCGAGATGGGCTCGCGGAACGAGTGGCCCGACGCGCTCGAGGCCATCACGGGAGAGCGCCGGATGGACGCCCGAGGCTTGCTCGAGTACTTCGCTCCCCTCCAGGCCTGGCTGGACCAGCAGGTCCGCGCCGCCCCCAAAGGCTGGTGACCGTTCGCCTCCCGGTGGACCTTCGGGCCGGGAGGCCCCGTTCAGCCAAGAGCTAAGAGCCGGGTTCGCGGTCAATCGACGGTCGATGTTGCTCGGAGGCGGGGAGGACATACTGCGAAGTGAGTACGCGGTGCTGCTCGAGGGTCAGGGCCCGGGCACCATCCCCCGCTCCGTCGGGGTGCTCTACCTCACCAACCACCGGTGCGTCTATGAGACGAACCCCTCTCGGGGGATGGTCCGGAACCTGGTCCGGGGCCGGGAGCCCGTGACCATCCTCGACGCCCCCCTCACCCAAGTTCACAACGTCTCCGTGATCCGCCCCCGCCTTGGACGGGCCCGACTCCATCTCGAGGTACACCGAGCCCGCCTGACGTTCGATGTCCTCGACCCCGAGGTATGGCGTCTTGCGATCGCGGACGCTCGGCGGGCCCTCCCGTCCGCCCACCTCCCCTCCGTCGTGGCGACCCACCTGATCGAGCGCGAGGTCGTCAAGGTCCGGTGCCGGTTCTGCGGGGTCCTGGCCAACGAGGTGGACGGGCGGTGCCCGTCGTGCGGGGCGCCGCTCTGAGTGCCCGTTAGAAGGGGAGTTCCCGGAAGAGCTGGTCGAATCCGCTCCGGGAGAGGTACCAGCCAATTCCCGAGAACCCGACGGCGAGGGCGACGCAGAGAACCGCCCCCCCGAGGGCGAGCGCGCCGGTGGCGGCCAACGCCAGGGCTCCCGGGATGAGGACCGCGAACAGGATGCACATCCCGGACATCGTCGCGGCCACCATCGCGGACGGGCGGAGGTACTGGGGCCGAGGGCGGTCTTGGAAATCCGAGTACCGCGCGGCGAAGACCAGTCCCCAGAATCCCACCGCCACGGCCCCCGCGCACCCGACCAGCACCATCCCCCCGCCGGCAGCCAGGAGAGACCAAAGAGGACCGCAGCGGCGACCGAGACCGGGACGGTGACGACGAGGGCCGGGAGGAGGACCGAGACGATCTTCGCCCGCAGGACGGAGCGGCCGGTGATCGGCGCTGCGTAGAGGGTCTGGAGCGCGCGTCGTTCCTGCCCGACGCAGGTCGTGGCCAGCAAGAGGGCGAGGAACCCTCCGGCCACACCGACGGCGATGAGTCCCCACGTCCGGGGAAGTGCGGTCCCCGCACCGGCTGCATTCTCGACAAGGATGACGATGAAGATCACCAGGGGCACGACTAGCATCGGTAGCATCTCGCGCCGGCGAGTGAGGCCGTGGAAGTCCTTCGTCACGATTGCCGCTTCGGCCCGGGTCAGGCCGAGCGCGGAGAGGAACGGATGGTGTTTCGCGTACTCGTGCGCGTCGAAGCTGAACTCGGTGGAGGAAATGACCCAGTACCGGACCCGGAGCTCCGCTGCGATCTGGAGCAGCAGGGCAGCGAAGAGGAGCTGGGCTACGACGAAGACGAGTGCGAGCCCGGCGTTACCGGCGAGCCAGAGCGTCAGGGCATGGGTCGACCAGAAGACGGGGATGAAGGCCGAGAGGTTGCCGAGCGCGCTCAATCCGTTGAGGGAGTCGAAGAGGAAGACCGGATTGAACGCGAGCTGTAGCGCGAGGACGAGGACGAGGAGCGCCGCCGCGCGGGCCACGAGCGATAGACGTCCCCGCCGGCCCCCGACGAACTGACCCGTTGCGTCGCAGAGCGGACCATCTCGACCAGGAACGCTCCTTCGAAGAGTCCGACGATGGCGAGGAATGCGACCAGCGCCACGGACCCGCCCAGCCCGACGTCCAACGAGAGGGCGGCGACCGGCCCGAGGACGAATGCGAGGGCCGGCGAGTAGGTGTAGGCGATCGCGCTCGAGGAGGCGAGGACGTACTCTCCCGGGGTCACCGGGAGCCAGTTGACCGCGTCGCTTCCGGCGAACTTCGCGGTCGCCGTCAACTCGAACATGACGCCCGCGACCAGGACGGTCGCAACCGCGAAGAGGGGGATGAACGGGAGTGCGGTCGTCAACAGCGGAAGGAGGAGCGTCGACACCGGCGAGGTGGGCGGGACCGCGACCGAGGTTAGCCCGAACAGCACGAGAAAGACGGCGACGTCGATCGCGGCGAAGATCCACGGCCGGGCGAAGAGGCTCCGCGGGTCCGTCGTGCTACGTCCCGAGCGGATCTGGCTCGCGACGAGGACGCCGGCGATACGACGTACCGTGTGGAGGTCCATGAGGTCCCTACTTCGACAGGGCGCTCACGACGTCGGAGAGATCGCCCGTCCCGGTGAGCGTGAGGAAGACGTCCTCGAGGTCGGACCCCGCGAGTCCGGCTCGGGTCCGGAGCGCGTCGACCGTTCCCGAGGCGATGACGCTCCCCTGATGCAGGATGACCACCTGGTCACAGATCGCTTGGGCGATCTCAAGCACGTGCGTGCTGAACAGGACCCCGACCCCTTCGTTCCGGGCGAGGCTGCGCAGCACTTCCTTCACCACCCGCGCCGAGCGAGGGTCGAGGCCGTTCAGCGGCTCATCGAGGATCAGCAGGCGGGGATGGTGGACGAGACCGGCGATGAGGGCGACCTTCTGCTTCATCCCCTGGGAATACCCGCTGATGAGCGAGTTCTCGTGGCCGGCCAGTTCCAGGCCGGTGAGGAATTGGGAGATGCGCGCGGTCCGAGTCGGCCCGTCCAGCCCGTACAGGTCAGCGACAAAGTCCAGGTATTCGGCCCCCGTGAGGAACTCGTACAGGGATGTGGATTCGGGAACGTAGCCGATCTCCCGCTTCACCGCGACGGGCGAAGAGCCGACATCTTGGCCGAGGACGCGGATCGAACCGCAGTCCGGACGCACCAGTCCCAGGATGGCCTTCATCGTCGTCGACTTTCCGGCGCCGTTCGGCCCCAAGAGGCCCACGATCTGGCCCGACGGGACGGCGAAGCTCACGTCGGAGACCGCGCGCACCGGCCCGTACGACTTCGTGAAATGCTCGACCTCGAGCATCGGACCGGTCGACCGAAGGGAGGGCGACGCCGGCGACCATCCACGGACCGGGACAACGGACATGGTCGCTTCTCCGTTGGAGAAGCGGGCGAGGGTTCTTTACTCCCGCCTCGCGTTGGGCCTCAGTTGTCGAGCGGAGCACCCAGCCCCGGTGCAACGGCCGCCTCCGCCGGACCTGCCCCATCGTGGGGCAAGTCTCGGGCCGCGAGGTACGCCACCGCCCGGGAGGGTCCGCTCGGGTGGAGCGCGTCAGCGACGGCCACCAGAAGTTCGTAAGCAGCGTCCTCGGAATCCGTCGCGTCTCCTTGCGCTCGCCCGGAGGCAGTGTAGATGCGAAGAGAACCGCGTAGCGCTCCCAGGAGGACCGTCCCGCTCCCGTCCCGGTGCGCCCACGATAAGAGGCGGTGCGGGGGACGATCGACGACGCCGACCCACCGAAGTCCACCAAACCATCGGCCCGTCGAGCCGGGCGAGGATCGCCTCCGGGTCGAGGCCGAGGGGGACTGCGATTCGAGCGACCGGCCGGAGCTCGGTCCCATCGGACGAGGCGATAGGCTTGGGCGCGCTCAGGGCTCGATATCCGTCAGTGGAACGGTCGATCAGGCCCTCCCGCTCGAGACGTCGCAGGGCGCGGGCCAGGGACTCGGGATGGGCGCCGAGACTTCGACGCAGGCCGCTGAACGCCATGCGGCCGTGCATCTCCTGGAGCGCGATGAGCACCCGGTCGTCCAGCCGCGGGTTCGGAGGAGAGTCGACGTTGGGATCGGGACCGGACACATCCCTCGAACGAGGCCCGAGGATTTAGAGCGTCGGTCACCCCGCCGTAATCAAGTGACGCTCTCCGCGCTGTACGATCCGGGAAACGGTGTGACCGGGCTCGCGGTGACCCGGTCAATATCCCCCGCCGGGCAGTACGCAGTCGGGAGCCCACGGGCTCCGGGAAGAAGAAAACCAACGTGAGCGACAACGAGGGAGACTGCGAGCCGGGATTCGCGAATGGACCGTGGCTATGGACGGCCTACCGCGCCTACAATGAGCTGCTGCGGGACAAGCTGAAAAAGAAGTTCGAAGCCCAGGAAGGGCCGTGGATGGACTCGGTGGCCGAAGTCCTTGCCCAGATCGTGAACGCGCGCTGGGAGGGTGGACGCAAGCAGGAGAAGACCGCGGAGGAGCTGTTCGAGCGACTCGAGAAGCTCCTTTCGGGGTAGACCGATGAGGGGCTCGCTTCGAAGAATCGCGGCCCCTAGCCCCACGCCCGCGGGTCCGCAACCCTCGCTCCCCTGGCCGGGCGGAGGCGGATTCCCTCCGCTCTGACGGCGAGCAGGTTGCGGCGAGCGCCCGAACCCCTTCCCCCTCCCGACCGCGGACCGGGCGCGCCGCGGATCTGGTCGGTCCCGGCCCAGGAAGAGCGAGCCAACGCGGTTCTCCCGCCCCGGGGCCGTCTTTAACATCCCGAGGACGTTCGGGTCCACGAGCACACCATGGTCGTGGATTTTGCGTTCAAGCGGACCCCGGCGTACCGAGTTGCGTCCATTGCATGGACCGGCCCCTGGAAGGACGCCACCATACGACGAAATTTCGAGAGGGTCGCTCAGTGGGCGAAGACTCGCGGGTACGGGCCCGGCCTCTGGATCTTCCGCGAGCCGGGAACGCGCCGATGGGTGACGGGCGTGGTGGTAAACGCGCGGGCTCGTCCGGAGGGAACCATCCGGATTCGGACGCTCCCCGCCACGCGCGTGGCCTCCGTCGTCTTCGACCCTGAAGTCATCTCCCCGGCCGTCGTCTACCACGGCCTGACCGACTGGTTGCGCTGGCAGAAGAAGGAAAAGAAGATCCGGCGCGTGGTCTCGTACCGAGAGGTCTATCGCGGAAACCCCTGGAAGGACAAATCCGCCTACGCCCGGACCGACGTCCAGTTCGTCGTTCGCCCGTAGACGAAGGAGACCGGGCCCGGGGCCGAGTCCGGGTGGGATGCGAGTCCGACCGGTCTCGAGCCCCGCCGGTGATGGGGGACCGGATTGAACGAAGAGTACGTCGCTCTCGTCGGCTTGGCGCTCGGATTCAGCCTGACGGTCCCGCCGGGACCGATGAACGCGCTCATCGCGAACCGCTCGATGCGCTCGCTTCGCGCGGGGATCACGACCGGTCTCGGGGCGATGACGGCGGACGCCATCCTGGGTACCCTGGTCTACGCCATCCACGCTTGGGTCGACCTTGGCGCCTTGGTTCGATGGGTGGAGGCGGTCGGAGCGGTGGTCCTCGCGGTGATGGTGTACCGCCTGTTCCAGGAGACCTCGACGGTCGACACACCCCCCTCCTCCGACGTCCGTGTCTACTCGGCAGCGCTCGTCGTCGGCATCTCGAACCCCTTCCAGATTCTATGGTGGGTGAGCGCCGGTCTGGCGTTCGCGTATCTGGGAGGAGCCGCCCTTTTCTTCGGACTGTTCGCGGCGATCGCGATCTGGGTGGTGATCTTCCCCTATGCCCTCACGGAAGGGGCCCGGCGCGACCCGCGAGTCCCCCGGATCGTATCCTTGGTCTCGGCAGCGTTGCTCGCGGGGTTCGCCGGTTTCTTCGCCCTGAGCGCCGCCGGGATCTCGCTCTAGTGACCCGGCGCCGTCGTCGGAGGGACACGAAGGCGGTCGGTGTACTGTTTGCGGAACTTCGCGACCTTGGGCGCGATGATCATCCGGCAGTAGCCGGCGTACGGGTTCCGCTCGAAGTACCGCTGATGGTACTCTTCGGCCGGGTAGAAGACCGTGAGGGGGACGACCTCTGTCACGATCCGGCCTTTCCAAAGCTTCTGCGCTTCCAGCTCCCGGATCACCGACTCGGCGGTGGCGTGCTGCTCGGGGGAGTGGTAGAGGATGATCGAGCGGTATTGGGGCCCGGCATCGTTGCCCTGACGGTTGATGGTCGTGGGGTCGTGGGTCGTCAGGAAGATCGTGAGGAGGTCGTGGTAGCTGAGTTCGGCCGGCCGGAACGTCACCTGCACGACTTCGGCATGCCCGGTGCGCCCTCCGCAGACCTGCTCGTACGTCGGGTTCGGCACGGCTCCGCCGGCGTAGCCCGGAAACACGCTCTGGATGCCGCGCACTTCGGAGAAGACGGCCTCGGTGCACCAGAAGCATCCGCCCCCGATCGTCGCTTGCTCCGTCCGACCCCTGGGGTCCGCGGATGACGAAGCGGTCATGGCAGCGAGGCGAGCGCATGGGGGGGGATGACGCTGACCCCTTCGCCCGACGGTCCGGGAATGCAGGCCCGCCTCCGGAACGACTCCGAAGCCCATCTCCTCCCTCGCGGAGCCGGTAACCGGCGGACGGAAGGCGCGCACTACGGAGGGGCGGGAGGCCTCCGCCGAGCCCGGGGAGCCACCGGAGCGCGTTCGAGCGCCGCCAACCAAGCGTGCCCCGAGATCTGCGGCATGGTCGTTTCGAACCGCGCCTCCCGGACCCAGCGAATCTTCCACCCCTTCGCGAACGTGACGCGGAGCTCCGCCTCGGTGACGCGGCGGGGGCCCCCCCAGTCGGTGGGCTCCCGCTCCGAAAAGCACAGGATGAACAACCGGCCCCCGGCCGGAGTACGGCGGCGACGCTGGCCGAGTAGACAGGACGGTGCTCGTCGAGGAAGGTGTGGAACAATCCGCAATCGGTGACCGTATCGAACGTCTCACCGAGGCGCGAGAGGTCGAGGGCCGAGGACTCTTCGAAATGTACCGCGGCCCCTCGGCGCTCCGCCTTCTCGCGGGCGCGACGGATCGCCGACGGGGCAAAATCGACCCCCCAGGTGTCGTGGTGACGCGAAACGTAGAAGAGGGCGTTCTCTCCCGTCCCGCAGCCGACGTCAAGGACCCGCCCACGGATCTCGCCCTGCTCCTCGAGCTCGACGAACTCGCGTTGGGGGCGGCCGATTTCCCAGGGGGGCGTGCCGTCGTAGGCGCGGTCGAATAAGTGCACCAGAGGTAGCACAGGCGGAGCCTCGCTTAACGCCGACGCGGCCCGGCGCCTATTTCGCCCCGAGGCCGAGGTTTATCCCCGCGGACGGTCCACGCGACGAACAGCATGGCCGCCCCCACCGTAACCGTTCGTGTCGAGGACCTGAAGGGATCCCACCGGATCGCCATCGGTGCCGGGTTGGGCGTCGCGGCCGCGGCGATGACGTTGCTCCTTCCGTTCGTCCTGCTTTGGCTGGCGCTCTACAACCCCGGTGGGTTCTTCCAGCTCAACCCCGCCCTGGTCCAGGACATCAGTTGGCTGGTTCTGGCGGGCGCGATTCTGTTCCTGCTCTCGTTGTTCGTCTACCGCCGAGGGTTCGCGGTGCTCCGAGGGGTGGACCGCCGGTTCACGGCGGCGTCGATCCTCTGTCTCATCGGGTCACTCGGTTTCCTCCTGATCCTGGTCGCCGTAGTGGTCATCCTCGGCTCCACGAATACGTTGGTGGTGTGCATCCACGGCCAGCCATCCCATGCGCTCTCCTGCCTCCGTTCGGGAGAGCCTCTCGGCGCGTATACCGGACTGGTCGGATTCTGGCTCGTCTGGTTGGGAGGCGTCGGGCTGGTCCTCGGGTTGTCCTCGGCCGGTCGCCGATTCTCCCGGGGGGTGCTCTACGGTTCGGCCGCCCTGTACGCGATCCTTCTCCTCGCGCTGGTCGGCCCCTTCGTCGGGCTGATCTATACGGTCCCCGGCGCCCAGTACCTTCTCCTCCTCACCCCGATCCTCGCCCTCCTGGCTCCGGCGCTCGCCTACGCCGGCACCCACCGCCCGCCGGCGACGATCGTGCCCGCGTAGGACTCTTTTCTTCGGGCCGGGGTCCGGCCCGCGACGTGGCAACGCTCATGGCTCGACGGCTCCTGGTTCGCCAATGACCGACCGCATCGAGCTGTACTTTCTCCCGCCGAGCCACTACTGTGTGTCCGTCGAGCGGATGTTGGCGTACAAAGGGATCCGCCCGAAGTTGATCTACGCCCCCTACAACGACCGGCAGGAGCTCCTCCGGCGGACTGGCCAGGACTACGTCCCTACCCTCATCTGGAACGGGAAGGCGGTCACCTGGCCGGAGATCCCCGCGTTCCTGGACGAGGTCCGGCCGGACCCGCCCCTTCTCCCCCGTGGTCGAGAGGGCGTAGCCCGCACCCTGGAGAATTGGGGACACCTGGTCTTGGAGGAAAGGGTGTGGAGAGCCGTCGTCACGCAGATGCCGAAGATGTTCAAGACCGCGGCCGAGCGGTGGGTCTTCGAGGAGATGCAGACGCGAGCGCGAGGGCCCTGGCACGTTCTGAAGGCACGCCGGGCCGAGTACGTCCGCGACCTGATGGAGTACTTCGCGTTCGTGGATGAAATGGTCCGAGACAAGGACTGGATTCTCGATACCCCGTCCCTCGCGGATTTCGGGATCTACGGGGGACTCTCACCTTGGCTGACGGTCGGGGAGAGGATCCCCGCACGATTCCCGGCGCTCCGGTCGTGGGTCGCCCGGGTACGCGCGGTCTAGTGCTCTCGACCTCCGCGTCGCAACGGGCGGTCCTACTCCAGGAGCGTGGTCTCCGCGGCCGGTGCCTGGAAGCCCGCCTTCCGGTGGGAACCGTCACACAACGGCTTGAGACTGTGTGAAAAGTAGGACATAGATTTATCCGGCGTACTGCTCTTACAGAGCTAGTATGCCGAGACTACTGAAACTCGAGCTGCGGACCAGGTTGAGCGTCGAAGGAATCGTCGGGTTTGTCCGACGCCCGGTTGTTCCCCACGGTACGGGCGCTAAGGTCACCTGTCCGAGAGAGTACCTGGGTAAGACGGCGTACCTCGTGATCACTGACGAGGATTGGCCGGAGGAACGGCCCCGACGGAGGAGCCTGTGAGCGGCTTCGTCCCGAGTCCTCACCGTCGTCAACAACTGCTTCTCCCAGAGATCCTCGACGACTATGTTTCCGAGGAGAACCCGGTTCGGTTCATCGATTCCTTCGTCGATAGCCTGGACCTCGGGAAGATGGGGTTTGTCCACGCCGAACCGAACGAGATGGGTCGACCCCCGTACAACCCCGCCGATCTGCTGAAGCTCTACCTCTACGGCTACCTCAACCGAGTCCGTTCCAGTCGGAAGCTGGAACGAGAGTGTCATCGGAACCTCGAGGTGATCTGGCTGATGCGCAAGCTGACTCCCGACTTCAAGACCATCGCCGACTTCCGGATGGCCAGCGTCGATCAGATCCGACTGGTGTTTCGGGAGATGGTGGAATTCTGTCGGAGGCTCGGGCTTCTGGACCCAGGGCTGGCGGCCATCGACGGGAGCAAGTTCCGGGCGGTGAACTCCATGGAGCGGCACTACACCGCCAAGAGCCTCGAGGTCCACCGGAAGCTGATTGACGAGAGGCTGGCTCGCTACCTCAAGGAGCTGGACGAGAACGATGCGAAGGAGGCCAAGGAGGAGGAGCCGTTCCCATATCGAGTCAAGAACCTGAAGGAGAAGATTGCCGCGCTGCGAGAGAAGAAGCGCTCTCTCGAGGAGATTCGGAAGCTGATGGAGACGAGCAACCTGGACGAGGTTTCGCTCACCGACCCGGACAGTCGGGTCATGAAGAGCCACGGAAGGCTTGAGGTGTGCTACAACGCTCAGATCGCGGTGGAGGCGAAGAGCAAGATCGTCGTCGCATACGACGTAGACAACAAAGCCTCAGATCATCACCAATTGGCGCCGATGGCGATCCAGGCCAAGGAGGCTCTGGGCACCGACTGTCTGAAGGTGGTGGCCGACAAGGGATATTACGACGGAGCCCAGGTGACCCGATGCGTCACCGCCGGCATCACCCCGTACGTGGCCGAGCCGGAGAAAGTCAAAGGGGCCGGCGAACTGGCGGGGATTGCGCCGGAGTTTCGCAAGGACAAGTTCCGATACGACTCCTCGACGGACACGGTGATCTGTCCCGCCGGGCATCCGATGCACCCTGGGTCGACGCTCCTGGTACAACCCCACCATCGGCTCGACCTGACGGCCATGAAGATCTACACGACGAACGCGTGCTTCTCGTGCCCTCACCACATGACGCGATGTACGAAGAGTCCTCAAGGACGAAAGATTGGGAGGACGGAGCACGAAGGCGGGCTCGAGTCGATGCGGGCCCGAATGCGGAGCGAGGGAGGTCGGAGGGTCTTCGAGCTCCGCAAGGCGCTCGTGGAGCATCCCTTCGGCACAATCAAGCGGGCCTTCGACCACGGGTATCTGCTCCTGAAAGGCACACCGAAGGTCCGTGGGGAGGTGGGACTCACGTTAACGGCGTACGACATGCGTCGGGCGCTGAACGTCGTCGGGGTGAGGGGCCTGGTGACGGCGTTAGGTTCCTGAGGAGAGGCTCCCGGGGACCGCGGCCGAGAAATTGAACAAGAGGGCGCACTACCCTCTAGCGATACGACCACAGTTCGACTTTTCGCACAGTCTCGCTTGTTTTCCGAATGGCCGCAACGGCAGAGGGCGGTGACGACCTTACCGTCCACCCACACGATGTTCGAAGCGTTCTCCTTCGACTGGACGTAGACTCGCGCCATCAATGGAGCGCCATTCGCCCCGCCGCTAAAGCCCCCCGCTGACCTCGGGGTAACCGCCGGACCCTTCGTTAAGTAGGGCCGGACCGGTGAGCGCTCCCGAGGGTCCATGAAGGTCGGCATCGTCGGGTCGGGGGATGTTGCGAAAGCGCTCGGAACCGGGTTCCTCGAGCTCGGCCACGAGGTCAAACTCGGTTCCCGAACCCCGGAGAGCGAAGGTCTGGTCGCGTGGAAGAAGAAAGCGGGATCCCACGCCTCCACGGGCTCGTTCGCGGAGGCCGCCGCGTTCGGTGAGGTGGTCGTTCTGGCCACGCATGGGGTCGACAACGAGAACGCCATCCGCCTCGCGGGTCCAAAGAACTTCGCGGGGAAGGTCGTGATCGACACGACCAACCCCCTCACCTTCGGGCCGGACCGGATGCCAAAGCTCGCGGTCGGTTGGACGGATTCTGCGGGAGAGCGGGTGCAGCGGCTCCTCCCCGACGCGCACGTCGTGAAGGCGTTCAACACGGTCGGCAACGCCCACATGTTCAAGCCGAAGTTCCCGGGAGGTCCGCCGGATATGTTCTACTGCGGGAACGACGCCGTGGCGAAGAAACAGGTCGGCGAGTGGCTAAAGACGTTCGGCTGGAACCCCCTGGACATTGGGGGGATCGAGGGCGCTCGTCTGCTGGAGCCGATGTGCATCCTCTGGGTTTCGTTGGGGATGTTGGGCGGAAGCTGGGACATCGCCTTCAAAGTGCTCCGCAAGTGAGCCGACCCGGATGGGCTCGGACCGCTCGTGCGGAGCGTGGGTCCGCTACGGTCCCATGCGTTCGAACAGGTGGACGTCGATCCAGCGGCCGAATTTGAACCCGACCTCCTTCATCACACCGACGCGCTGGAACCCGAGAGCCTCGTGGAGGTGGACGCTGACGGCGTTCCCATCGGCGATGCGGGCGAGCAGTACATGGCGGGCCAGTTCATCGGCCCGGGCGATGAGCGAGGTCAGGAGAGCGCGACCGACCCCGCGCCCGCGTACGTCGGATCGAACATAGAACGACACTTCCGCGGTGCCGTCGTACGCTCGGCGGTCCGACCACGAACTGAGGGAGGCCCAGCCCAGCACCCGCCCGCGGAGCTCCGCCACGAGCACCGGATGGCCGGGGTCGTGGTCTCGGAGCCATTCCCGTTGGGCCTCGAGGGATCGAGGCTCCGTGTCGAACGTCGCCACCGTCGTGAGCACGGCCTCATTGTAGATTGCCGCCATGGCCGGGATGTCTTCCTCCCGCGCTGCTCGGAGCGTGGGAGGGTCGAGGCCGACCTCGGATCCGGCGTCTCCTGGCGCACGGTCGGGCGTCATCGTATGACCTAAGCGGTGGCCCGGGGGCTCCAAGAACCTTGCGCACCCCCTCGAGGGAGTGCGGAACGCCCTGCGGGTGACCCGGCCCAACCTAGGTCTTGGGGAGGGGCTCCACTTCGAAAACGGAATGGAGGATCCCAAATTCTTGCTCCATCTGGGTCCTCAACTGGGACACGACCCGAACGCACTCGCTGAGGGGCATCTCGCGCACCTGAATGTGGGCGGTCATGCAAACGAGCGTGGGACACACCGCCCACACATGGAGGTCGTGGACCTCCGAAACGCCCGGGACCGCCAGCGCGGACCGCCGGATCTGGTCGGTCGAGAGGTCGCGGGGGGTGCGCTCGGTGAGGACCTCCCCAGCCTCCCGGAAGAGAGGGAACGACTCGTAGGCGAGGATCAGGGCGATGGCCAGGGCGGCGCCCGCATCGGCCCACCAGAATTGCGGGTGCACGAGCAGCAGGATCCCGGCGACCAGGATGGCGCCGGTGATCGCGAGGTCGCTCGCGAGGTGGAGGACGACGCTGGCAAGATTGAGGTCGCGGGCCCTACCGGGGATGCGGGCGAGAACCGAGAGATTGACGGTCCGGAGGGCCAGCACGGGCAACACGGCGACGATCAACCAGACCGCGTCGACGGGGCCCGCGAAACTTGTTCCACGGAGAAGGCCGTCGAGGGCCTCGTACCCGAAGGCGATGCCCGTGCCGAGAATGAGGACCGCGTTGAGCAGGCCGGCAAACACCTCGAATCGATGGGTCCCGAAGGTGTACTTTCCGGTCGCCCCGCTCCGGCACGCCCGCAGTGCGGTCCAAGAGACCGCAAACGCGAGAAGGTCGGGGATATTGTGGACCGCATCGACGGTGAGCGAGAGGCTCCGGGAAAGGTAGGCCCCGACCACTTCGAGGATCAGAATGACGATCGAGACTTCGAGGGCGAGTCGGAGCCCGCGGAGGACTCGCGTCTCGGCCTCGGCTTCCCCGTGGGCAAGCTCGGGCATGGGCGCTCGATACCGGTCGGGCCCGGTCCCCTAGAGCGCGCTCGCGACCACGTCGCGGAGCTCTAGGACGGTGGACTTGGCGTTCGAGCTACCGTGGACGGACCGCACGCAGTCGGCCGCGAGGTCGTCCACGATGACTTGAACGACCGAATCGATCGAAGAACGCACCGCAACGAGCTGCTGTACGATCTCCCGATACGATCGGCCCTCGTCGACCATGCGGTGCAACGCGTGGAAATGACCCTCGATCGTCGCGAGACGACTGGCTACGGCTCCGCGGCTGTCGGCGGTCATCGACCCTACCCCCCCCAGGGGGGAGGGGGGTATACCGTTTGCGGCTCGCGCTGTGCTACCTCGAGGAAGCTTCGGGCGTCGACGGGACGAAGAGCAGCGAGATCGAGTTAACGCAATGCCGGGAGTTCTTCGGCGTGAATCGCTCCCCTTCGAACACATGGCCGAGGTGGCCGTCGCACTTCGCGCACCGGATCTCGACCCGGGTCCCGTCCCGGTCGGGGATGCGCCGGACCGCCCCCGGCAGTTCCTGGTCGAAGCTGGGCCACCCGCATCCGGCGTCGAACTTGTCGTCCGACCGGTAGAGCGCAGTGCCGCAGCGCTTGCAAACGTAGGTGCCGGCCCGGGTGTTGTGCTCGTACTCGCCGGAGAACGACATTTCCGTGCCTTGGTGCACGATGACCCGTTCCTCCGCGCGAGTGAGCTTCCTCCATTCTGGGTGGTTGGGCTCTGACACGCTCCCCGCAGAGGATGGCGGGTTCTTAGGCTTCGCGACGGGCGAGAGGGTCGGGAGCCGGCACGGTCTCCTACGAGATCCCGAGCCCGCGTGAGTTTCCTTCGGTCGCAGGGCCGAACCGGTCTCGGTCAACCCTTTCGTCCTCCTAGATCGGGTGATTGAGCGCGGTGGCCGAGGAGATCCGCCCCTCCCGAGCCCCCTCCCGAAGGAAGGCCTGCGCGCCCCAAAGTGCAAAAACCCCTGCGTCATATCTTTCAGCACACGACCCGGAGCCGGTCCGAAGGGGGTGGCGCCTCCCGCATGCGGTTGCTCATTGTCGACCAGGATCCCGCCTTCCGCCAAGATCTTGTCTCCCTGGTCGAGCGCGACGGTCACGCCGTGACGAATGTCGCGTCGGGGGCCGAAGCGAGGGCCGTCCTCGAACAGGAGGAGTTCGACGTCTTGTTCACCGGTCTTCGCTTGGACCGTCACAGCGGCATGGCCCTATTGGCCGATACACGCCACCGCTGGCCCCGTATGTCGGTCGTCATGTTGACGGATAGTGCGACGGTGGAAGAGGCGGTCAGGGCCCTGCATCAAGGGGCGTTCGACTACCTCAGGAAGCCCGTGCAACCGGCTCAGGTCCATCGGGTCCTCGAACTGGTGAGCCAGGAGCTCGCCCTGCGGACGAAGGGGGCCCCCCTGCGGGACCCCGTCGAGTATGCGCGGGCGCTCGCGGCCGAAGGAGGGTATGAGGTCCTTTTGATCTCGCCCCCCCCTCCCCCGCCGGAAGTGGAGGGGGTCACCCACGTCGACCTCGAACCCGCGGACCCCGTGCGGATCCGCGAAGCGGTCGAGGACTTTGCCCAACCCCGGCAGCGGGCGGCCGTGGTCCTGTCGGCGGTCGAGGAACTCCTCGCGCGGCATCGGGAAGCGGAGATTGTCGCGCTCTTGGATGCGGTGCGCTCGCTGCTCGAGGGAAAAGGGCCGCTCGCGGTGGCGTACGACCCGGCGAAGATCACCGCTACGGGAGTGCTCGCGGTGCGGGCATCGATCGCTTCTCTCGATGCCCCCGCGACGCTCGACTCGCTGGCGAACCCAATCCGACGACTCGTCCTGCGCCGTCTGGCCGAAGGCGATTGCACGTTCAGCGAGGCCCTGGAGGCCGCCCACTTAGACGACACGTCCAAGATTGCCTTCCATCTTCGGAAGCTCGTCGAGAGCGGGCTCATCGAACACGCTCCCGAAAAGTTGTACCGTCTCTCGGATCGGGGGAAGGGGGCCGTTGCAATCCTGCGAGGAATTGACCGCATCGATTCCGAACAGGCCGGCAGCAACCGTGTGTTCGCGTGGAAGAGCTCGTCGGACGCGGCCCACTTACCGGGGCACTCGAGAAGTGTGGGCATCGCACGGAGGGGGAGGCCGGCGACACAGGCCGCTTCAGAAGGTTGTGAGCCGCCGTTCCGTCCGCCTCGCGGAGAACGGGCCCGGTCCAGAGGGGGTCGCTACGCGCGACCGACGGAGGTCGCTCTCCGGGGTCCTTGGCGCAGGAATGGGTCGACAGCCCGATCTTCGCCGCTCTCAGGTCCGGGGGGGTACGATGCGGTTTCTGGGACCATGGAATCTTGAAGGAGTAGTACCGGTACGAACGCAAGAAGGGGAGGTCCCCCAGAGCCCTTCTCACCGCCGGACAGCCCCTCGCTTCTCGTTCGCACGTTCAACCTGAGACAACAATCGCGGGTTAAGGGGGATAAAGCTCGGCTTAACCCGGATTAAGCTCTACTGAGAACCAGGGAAAGTTATACTGCAGGCCGCAACCCCTGAGCTGCCGAGAACGAACCTCGGCCCGCGGGGAAAGAGCAGGGGAGACCGTTCCGCAGTGTCGATCACATCCGGATTACGTGGCGGGAAGGAATCCTTCGAGAGGCGGAAGTCGGGGTGCGCGGACGAGGTCCCCCCTATGCTCCACGACGTGGAATCCATTCGCGGAGAGCAACGTCGCTTGCTGATGCTCCCGTTGGAAATTCAGCCGCGAGGTCAAGACTAGAAGCGAGGGGGATAGAGCGCGGAGAGACCACCCCGAGGTCCGCCAGCCGCCGGCGCGCGCCCAGGTCGAAGCGACCGGACCGTCTACGACCTGAGCAGGGCTCGAGGGAAGCTCGATTCGAAACTGTCGGGAGTTGGAGCGGATGGAGACTGTCGCCGAGCGCGTCCCCCCGACGATAGTGCTAATCGGGGGGAGGGAGACCGTCAAGGGAGAAGGCGAGGTCTCCGCGGTGTCCACGTTCAAGGATGGGGATAGTGCCGGAGGGTTCGGAGAGAGTGAGCTGGAAGGTGCGCTCGCCGCGACCCGGACGCGGGTCCCCGGGAGGTTTCGTTGGAGGTAGCGCGCCACGTGGTCCGCTTCGACGGCATCCGATGGCGCACATTCGAGCAGCGCGCCGGAGATCCCGAGCGAGAGGCCGATGGACAGCACGTCGCGGGCCCAAGGCGCGGGAGTGCTCCCAGTCTGGCCGGGATGGGGCCCGGTGCGTGCCTCCCGGAGGATCGTGTGGAAGATCCGACTCCCATCCCGGAGGGCGCGCAGCTTGGCCTGTCCTAGGCGCTCGTGGTAATCGACGGTAATCTGGTGGATGCTTAAGCCACGACGGACCGACTTGAGGACGAGCTCGGCCTCGATAGCAAAGCTCGAGTCGTCCAGGCCCAGCTCCATGAAGCGGGTCGTCGACACGCCCCAGAATCCGCTGCACAGGTCGAGGATCGGTCGGCGGGTGAGGAGGCTCGCGGTGTAGCTCATCACGAGATTGCCTACACGGTGAACGAGATCCTTCAGGTCGCTCGGGGGTCCCCACACGGGATGACGCACTCCGATGACGAGGTCGGTCCCCGCCTGAAGGAGGTCCAGGGCCGGGAGGATTCGGTCGGGGGGGTAGGTGGCGTCCGCGTCGAGGACCACGACGAAGGGAATTCCCCTCTGGTGGATCCACGCGATCGCCTCCAGCATGGCTCCGCCCTTCCCTCGGCTGGTCTGCTTCAGCACGGGGACGTCCCACTCCCGGGCGACCTCGAGCGTTCCGTCGGTCGACCCCCCGTCAATGATGAGGGGCTGGATCCTCTGACCGGGTCGGTCGAATCGATCCAGGGGGAGGTCCCGGAGGGTTCGGGCGAGCCCCCGCTCCTCGTTCAAGGTGGGCAGGAGGACCACCGCTAAGGCCCCGCGGAACCTCGCACGGTCTATCCCATCCCGGCCGGAGGTAGGGTCGACTTCCCGGGCACCCCGAGCGAGGAACGAGCCGGCGAACGCGCGGTCGGTCGATGGCACTGTAGTCCCCTCCCGGGCCCCTTCGGTTGGTGTAGAGATATACGTTCCCTCAACTCAACTCAAGTCAAGCTTGCCTCCTGTGCGTGGGCACTCGTATCATTCCATAGGGGAGATTCTCCCGACCGGCTCGCTTAATCAAAATCAAGCAGGCGTTCAAGTACGCCACTGCCGACTCCTCCTCCGAGCAGGTTTGGGAACATGTCAACAACCACCAATACTCGAGTCGACTTGGACCACCCCTACTGGGGGGCCGGGCTCGTCATGGTCCTCATCTCGTTTGGCATCCTAGCCTTCAGCCTCGGAGTTCTCGCCCGGTGTGGACACGGAACCGGGCTCTGCTTCGATACCGCGACGCATGCCTCGGGTGATGCAGGGATCTTCGCCTTCGTGATAGTGTTCATCATCGGCGTGGCGCTCATCGCGACCTCCGGCACGGCTTCAATCAGGACCCAAACGAAGACCGCGGAGCCCCCAGCCCCCGCGGTCACCAACATCATCACCCCCCCGGCCGCCCCCCAACCCGCCGTCACCAACGTCTACGCCCAGGCCCCGGCGGAGCCGGCGACCACCGTTGTGGTGACCCCGAGGCCCTAAGGGCCAACATTGTTCCTGCCCCGTGGGGCGGAACCCCCCCCAGGCCGAGCGTCGGGTCCGGGCGGGGCAGTTCTATTCCGGTCGCTGGGAGGGAACCGCGGAGGCCGGGTCGGGCTCCGTGGGCGGTTCCACCTTTCCCCCTCGGGGCCGACGAACCACGGAGAAGACGGCGGCCACGAAGAGCACGATCGCCATTACGTAGAACGCGAGGTGCAACGCGGCCAGGAAGGCCACGGAGACGCCCCCGATCAGGCCTCCGGCTCCGAGGAACACCTCGAAGGCGACGGCGCGAGGGACCGCCGATGCGGCGACCGTGATCGTGAGGACGTAGCTTCCGATCGTTCCCACGCTTGACAGCGTCCGCAATAGACCCGAAACAGAGCCATAGTGCTCCCGGGGTACGTCGTGCATCACCGCCTTGTTGTTGGATGGCCAGAAAAGCGCCGCCCCGACTCCCGTCACCAGCGTGACAAGCGCGATCTCGAAGAGCGGGGTGGTCAGAGCGAGCTGGGCGTAGAGGAGCACGCCCACGATCATGAGCCCGATTCCTACTGTGGCGAACCGCCACGCCCCCCAACGATCCGCCCAGTGCCCCGCCACCGGCGCGAGCCCGGAGGAGAGGACGTAGCCCGGAACGAGAAGCAGGGAGGCGATCAGCGGAGAGAGGCCACGAATGCCCTGGAGGTACATGATCAACAGGAAGACCACGGCAAGATACCCGAGACTCTGGAAGAACGAGGCCGCCAGCGACGCAGAGAGGAGTCGGGAACGGAACAGCGTGAGGGCGAGCATCGGCGACTTGGCGCGTCTCTCCCAGAGCAGGAACGGGAGCACGAGGGCGGCCCCCAGGAGCATCAGCGCCACGTTCCAAGGATCCGCGCCGTAGGAGGCCAGGTCGGTCGCCCCGTACGTGATCAGGGAGAGGACGCCGGCGAACAGGGACATCCCGACGAAGTCGAGACCGGCCTTCGTCCGAGGGCTCGGACCGAGGTATTTGAGGCCGAGGGCGATCGCGACGGCGCCGATCGGGAGGTTGATGAAGAAGATGAACCGCCAACCGGCGAACGTCGTCAGGAGCCCCCCGAGAACGATCCCGAGGGTCGCTCCCACCGACCATCCCATCGTGGTGAAACCGAACGCGCGACCTCGCTCATTGGGTGGGAACCGGTCGGCCACGATCGCAGTCCCCGTGGCGACCACGAAGGCCCCGCCGATCGCTTGGATCGCGCGGAAGGCGATGAGACTCGTAGCCGTGGGAGCGAAGCCGCAGAGTCCCGAGCCCACGGTGAAGACGAGGAACCCGAGGAGGTAGATCCGGGTACGACCGAACAGGTCGCCGATGCGACCCATCTGCGTCGTGAGGACCGCCGTCAGAAGCAGGTAGATGAGGATCGTCCAGATCACGGAAGAGAGCGAGGCGTGTAGGTCTCCCGCGATGGTCGGGAAGGCGAGCAGGACGATCGTGGTATCCACGGAGGCCATCAGCGTCCCCAGGACCACGACAAAAAGGACCCAACGGCGGGACGAATCGGTCACGAACACCCCGGGGAATTCTCTGCGCACCTGAATGGCAGAACGAGAAAACGACATCCCCGGCCGGCACGTACTCGGCGAGTTTCGTGGCGCTGGATCAGGCCGGACGATTGTCGGCCGTAACCGTCTCCTTCACAGTGACACCCCGACTCTTCCCGCCGTATCTTGACTTCATCCTTGTATTCGCAGCCCTCGGGGTGGCCCTGGTCGTGGGATTGGTCGCGTACCGGCGTCGCCGTGGTCGATCCCCCGAGGGCCGGCCCAGCGAGTCCCCCCAGGTCCCAAAACCGGATCCACCCGGCTAGTCCGGGGCACGCGGGGACAAGAGCGGTTGTACTCACCTCCTCGGCCAGTTCGGTCGTGAAACTCAGGATTCTTCGACCACCTGGTTCGCGCCCGGTAGGCATTCGACGCAACGTCCGACGAGCAATAGGGTTAGCCGACTCGCCCGAATCTTCCACTCGTCCCGGTCGGGCCGGCCCCCGACGGCTGGTTGGGGAAAGTCCGAGCTCTTGTACGGTAGTAGGCCCACAGGAACATCATGTCCGGTAAGATCTGTGCCGTCGCGAGTAGAACCGACTCGTCTTGGAGCGCGGTGATTGGCCCCGTGTTGATGGAAGAACCGGAGGTAGCCTGCGCGACAGCGTTGGAAATCTGAGGAAAGAGGACCGCCACTTGGATGGCCGAGATGGCCACCGTCAGCACGGCGGCCGAGAAGAGCAGGATACGGGACGTCGGGTCCGATAGGGCGTACGGGAGGAGAACGTAGGCGATTGCGGTGGGGCCCGCGGTAGCTAGACCCACCACGAACAGCACCCCCAGGTCAGACTGGAGGAGTGTTCCTAGCTGGCTAAGGGATTGGCCGGGCGAGGCGGCCTCGGCTACGATCGCACCCGCGAACCAGATCCCCACGCCGATCGCGATCAAGAGGCCGAGCACCACACACGCGCCCCCCAGGAGCACGTTGCGGCTATGCGACGGATCGAACCCATTTCGTCCAAGCCAGAGGAAGACGACCCCGATCAGCGCGATGAGTTCGCCGAGACTGGAGACAAAGGGAATCCAAAGCAGCGCAAAGGCGACGATCATCAGGAGCAACCCGGTCTTGGTCCGCTCTTGGGCTCGCGGTAATGCGCCCCTATCGTCCTGTACCCCGACCCAGTCCCACGAATCGGCTCCCGGGGCCGCGGGTCTTGCGGATGGGGCGACCTCCGACAGGGCGGTCAAGGAGGCCCCGCAATTCGGGCAAAAACTTTGAACGGCTGAGACGGGAGACTCACAGTCTGGACACAGGAGACCGCCCGCGTTCATCGACGATGCGTCCGAACAAGGAATGCCACGGGGGTGGTTAAGCCGTTAGACAGCGGGATATCCGGCCCGGTGGTCCGGTGAAGAAGGGGGGGGTCGCGACACCCCGGCGGGCTCGGGCCGCGGGCAATCCCCCTCACCGTCGGGAGGAGGCGACCGAAGCCGTTGGAGCGGCTTTACTGGAGGTGGCCCGTCCTCAGGGCAGCTCGGGGAGGCCCCGACTCTCTCCGGCGAACCGGTTTGTCCTATGCGAAATCACTCCACCACCGGCCCGGGATCGGGGCTTCCCTCGGCGGAAAGCGTAAGGCGCGCTCCACGAGTCCCGCAATGAGAGTTACGCCCACGTTGGATACGGGACGAGCGCGCGGACGAGCCCCGAGACCATGGGTCGTCGGGTGCGAAGGCGGGGCATAGTCTTACTTATACCCTTCGGCGGCCGTTATATAGGTGGAGAGGAACATGACCCAGCTAACTGAGCAGCACGCCCGCCAGATTTTCGCCGATGTGAACACCCGGAATGTCGACAAGATCGTGGAACACTACGCGGACAACGCGACGTTCCAGGTCCCGAACCTTGACGCCCCCCTCGTGGGAAAGGAAGCCATCCGAACCTACGTTTCGAGCGCCCTGGCGGCGTTCCCCGACTGGACGATGGACGTGAAAGAGATCCTCGTCTCGGGGCAGGAGGCGGTCGTCGTCAACTCGGTGCACGGGACCCACACCGGTCCGTACACCACGAAGGACGGCAAGTCCGTCCAGCCTACGAACAAGAAGCTCAATCAAGAGCAATTGACCCGCGTGGTCGTGAACGAGGACGGAAAGGTCTCGTTGTTCCGTGCGTACGGCAACCCGTCGTCGATCAACCGGATGCTTCGACCCCCCCAGCCGGTGGTCACCACGCACACCGAGACGACCTCGAGTACTCATACTCGCGGCGCCACGCCCGCGACCCAAGCCTAAACGACCCGCGGCTGCGTCCCCGGACCCACCGGGGCGCCGAACCCTTTCCCGGCCCGGACCTCCGGGCCGGCACACTGTGGCAGAACCCCCCGGTCGTTAGGTACGGAGTCTCTTGCTTGCCACCGTTTCCCGGCCGATGGCCGAGGTCCTGCCGGAGCCGCCGGAGATACGTATTAATCCCCGAAGTAAGTCCCGGACGTCGTGCCGAGGGCCGTAGAGTTTCCGACGAGCCAGATCGCGGAACGACTGGGGCAGGTGTCCATCTTGGGCAGCCTCTCCCAGCGGCAACTGAAGAAGCTCGCGGAGTGGGTCAAGATCGTGGCCTATGCCCAGGGCGAGACCATCGTCAAGCGGGGTGACGGAGGCATCGGGCTGTTCTTGATCCTGGACGGAGCGGCGGAGGTGAGGCGCGGAAGTCGGGGGCTTGCTCACTTAGGAGTCGGGCAGTTCTTCGGGGAAATGACGCTTTTTGACGAACTCCCTCGTTCCGCCGACGTCGTGGCCACTGAGCCGTCGAAGGTGGCGGTCCTGTCGAGGTATGAGTTCTGGGGCTTTGCCGAGGATGAGCCGAAGGTCCTTCGGGGCGTCCTCGAGGAAATGACCCGTCGTCTGCGAGAGACCAATAAGGCCCTCACGGAGTGAGCCGTCCCGGTCCGCCGGGCAGCTCCCTCGGCCGGCTCCGAAAGGGCCAACGCGACTAACTTATGCCGGCATTGCTTCACGTGGTCATCGGACGGTAGGGCCGGTTCGACCCCTCCGCCCCTTCGGAGAGGAGGATGCCCGAACCGGACGTGGTTCGCATAGTCCTTCGATTCGTGAATGAGATCAACCGACACGACGTATCGGCCATGCTCGCGCTCGTATCCGATGACCACCAATTCATCGATGCGCTCGGCCACGAGCTCCGTGGAAGGGAACGTCTCCGGGAAGCATGGACCGCCTATTTCGAATGGTTTCCTGACTACCGCATCCTGATCGAGGATCACCTGCAGATGGGGATCATCGTCGGGCTATTCGGGTCCGCGAGCGGGACGTTCGCGGTCGGCACAGATCTCTCACCAAGCCGCCGGTGGAAGATCCCCGCCGCTTGGAAGGCCGTGGTCCGGGACGAACACGTGGAGCGATGGCAGGTGTACGCCGATAACGAGCCCGTGTGGAAGATCATGGGCGTGAAGCGCCTGTGAAACCGGTCTCCATTGCCTCCCGCCCTCACGCCTCCACTTTCCATCGAGGTCGTCCGACGCGGGTTGGCGGACGTCACCGCCAAACGGCTTAACGCGCGACTGGTTGCGGCCGCTCGTGGTCAGCCGCCGCTCGGCAAAGACCTCCCTGAGCCTGGTTTACGCCTCGACCTCCATCGTATGGACCTCCTATGCGATGCTCGCGGTCGCGCTCCCCTTCCGATTCCAGGCCCTCGGGCTTTCGGTGGTTCAATACGGCGTCGCGATCGCGGGGCTCGCGTTCGGAATGCTCCTGACCGAGAGCGTCTGGGGAGTACTCGCCTTTCGGCTCGCCAAGGTCCGTATGATCCTCGTGCTAGGACTCGCGGTCACCCTCGTCTATCTCGGAATTGGCGAGCTGACCTCGTTCCTCGGCCTTGCGGTGCTGCTTGGTCTTCTCGGGGCTCTCCTGATCTTCCAGGTCCCGCTCATACGATGGATGGCGCTCACCGCGCTCGGTCCCGGGACCGGGGCGACGGGGACCGGCATCTACGGATTGTTCTCTGGGGCGGGGCTGGTCCTCGGTACGGCACTCGGGCCGCTGCTTTTCGTGCAGTTCGGATTCACGACCCTCGCGTTGCTGAGTGCGGTCATCTACGTCGTGGGAGTGGTCCTGACGGTGATTCTCCCATGGAGCGAAGTGGCCCTTCCTCCTCAACAGTCCGGCTTCGCCCGCCACGTGCGGGAGGTATTCACCCGGCCGTTCGCACTCGCCGCGTCGCTCGTGTTCCTGGCCTTCATCGCGAAATCCCTCATCCTGAATTTCCTCCAGTACTACTCCGTCGCCCTCTTCCACGGAACTCCCTCGGAAGCCGGGTATGTCATCGGGGCGGCCCAAGGGACGAGCCTCCTCGCGGGAGCCGGGCTGGGGGTCCTGATCGACCGCTGGGGGGCCGGCCGGTCGGTCCCGTTTGGGTTCGTACTCGTGCTCGTGGGAGCCTTTGGGACCCTGTTCGCGTCCTCGTTCCCGGAGATGGTCGGGGCGACGCTCGTCCTGGCGACCGGGCTGGGATGGCTTGCGGCGGCCCTGCTACCGTTGGCTCTCAACCCCGTGCCGCTCAGGTTGCAGGGAACCGCGGTGGGGGTGTTCGGGTCCTTCGAGGACCTCGGGCTCCTGGTCGGTCCCATCCTGATCAGCGCGGTGTACGCTTCCTACGGGGCCCACAGTATCTTTCTCCTCGTGGGCGCAGTTGCCCTCGCCGGGGCCTTCCTCTCCCTCTTGATGCGGACCACGACTCCCCCGGACCGTTTGGTCCATTGCCCCCCCTCCGAGTGACCGCGATGGAACGGGAGGGTGCATTCCGACCCGGGACGAACCGCCAAACCCGGGGTCGACGTACCTGCCCCGTTCGTCAGCGATGGACGCGTGACGGGTGCCGCGATGAGGCTGGAGCCAATAGGACCCAGGGTCGCGAAACTGGAACCTTCCCTGCGGTTCTTCACGAAAGCGGTGGGGCTCGAGATTCACGTGAGGGAAGACCATCGCTGGTGCGGGGACCGCCGGTGGGTCCAACCGGAGGATGCTCCTTTCCACCGACCCCTGGAGCTGAATGGGGACACTCGAGGGCGATCTTCGCAACTCGATCTACGGTGGGAGACGGAACCGACCCTCAGGCTGCCAGCATCGAATTGACTCTGAGTGCCGCGCTCCAACCCACAGGCTGGCGGCGGCTCCGAGAGGGTGCGCGGCCGACTCGCTATACTCCAGGGAACCTGGCGGGGTGGATGGCTTGCGCGCACGATGCGGATGGTGTCCGACCCGCGCTCTATCGCGAGCCGAGCATCGCGGAACGGAACGCCCTCGCCAAGGCGCGAGCGGGCGCGCGCCGCAGGGCTTCCGTTGCGGCCGAGTGACGAAGTGACGTCATTCCGGCAGAGGGAGATGCCGCGCAAGAAGCTGCCTGTCCCCCGAGGAGGGCGAGTATCCATCCGCGAGGCGAGGGCCCTTCCCCAGGTTGAGTGCGCTCGGACGCTCTTCTTGGAATACCGGGCCTGGCTCGTCGCTCATCGTGAGGTGACGGACTTCCCGGACTCCGTGCTCGAGACCGGCCTCAAGCTATTCGACCAGGAGTTCGATGAACTTCCGGGTGACTACGCACCCCCGAGCGGGGCTCTTTTCCTTGCCTACGAAGGCGCGACTCCCATCGGTTGTGCCGCGCTCCGGGCGCTGGGCCCCGAGACCGCGGAATTCAAGCGTCTCTTCGTTCGCCCAACCCAGAGGAGCTCCGGGGTCGGCCGGCGCCTCACGGTCCGAGCTCTCCGGCGGGCCGGGGAACTGGGATATCGTCGGGTGGTTCTCGATACCTTACCCCGGATGGTCCGGGCGATCGCCCTCTACCGGAAGCTGGGATTTCGACCCATCCAACCGTATTGGGCCCACCCGGTGCCGAACGCATTGTTCTTCGAGTTCCGGCTACAGGAACTGGAGAGAACCCGGCCCCCGGCCCAGGTTCGCAGGCAGCGGTCGAGGTAGTGATCTCCGCGACGACCATCTTCTCCGGTCAAGGCATTCGCACGAACTGATCCCCTCCCGGAGTGTTAATGATGGGCCACCCGCTTGCTGGCACTGGAACCCCGGGTCCCATGTCCGCTGCCTTGGAATCGGTTCGACCCATCGCCCCGCCGGATTTGCTCGAGTACCTACGGAAGACCTACGCCATCGGGGGCATCGAACTCACGATGGATCTGGGGGGGTCGCGCAATCTCAACTTGCTGATCACCACAGGGTCCGGTATGCTCGTGGTCCGCGCCTATCGAGGCGGGATGTCGCTCGACCGGCTCGCCGCGATCCAATCGGTCCGAAAGGCGCTCCGCGCGAAGGGCGTGCCAACGTCCGTAGTGTTGGCGACTCGGTCCGGCGAATCCTGGTCTCGTCACGAAGGGCAGATCATCGAGGTGGAAGAATTTGTAGAACACAACGCCCAGCTGGACTCATGGGGCCGGCTTGAGGGGGGCCTTCCGGTCCTCGGGAAGGCTCACCGGATCCTGAGGACCCTGAACGTGAGCCCCGCGGGCAAGAAACCTCCGATCGCGAACTACCTGAGTACGGCGGAGGTTCAGGAGTGGACCCCGAGGGTCATGAAGCGGGTCGAGTCCTGGTCGCTCTCGGAGGAACACCTCCGATTTGTCCGGACGGCAGAGTCCCTGGCCCGTCGTCTGTATGAGGCCGGAGGTTCGATTCAGGGCCGCCTACCCGTTCAACTGGTGCACGGAAACTTCTGGGGTGCCAACGTACTGTTCCAAGGCGGGAAAGTGGTCCTGGTGACGGACTTTGACTTCATGGGCGAGCAGGCCCGTATCGACGACGTCGCGCTGACCCTTTACTACGCGAACTCGACGCTCTCAGAAGATCCGTTATCGGACGAGTGCCTGCGGCGCCTTCGGGCGCTCGTCGATGCCTACGACGCTCAGCTCGACGTGCCCCTGACCCCGGACGAACGAAAGGCCCTCCCACTGGCCATCGCCCGCGCTCCCTTGGCCGCGATGCGCTACATCGCCCAATCGAAAACGGCCGACGAGGCCAGGCACCTCATCGCCAGCATGAGTCCGGACATGGCTTGGGCCACTTCCATTCTCGATGACCTCGATCGTTGGCAGCAGGCGTTCTCCTAGGGACGCAGTCATGCGGAGACCTCCCACCGCCGCCGTTCATCGCCGGGGAAGCTTCGCGCCACCGGTCGAGTCGCCCTGCCGGCCGGGGGGGCCGGTCGCGTTCCAGCGAACGAACCGCGGCGAAGGAGCCGGCCGGCTCGGGCCGCAGAGCGCGTGAGACCTTTGGGTCGAGACCCGAGCTCGTCTAGGCCGGCATTCCCGGGGTCGATGCGGACGCATCGGAGGGCGGCATCGGGCGGCTCTTGGACGAACCGACGGGCGGGCTCGTTGCGCGGGGCTTAGGGGCCACGCGGTTCATTGTAGGAACCGGCGGTCCCGGACCCCGTCCAACAGGCCTGCGCCCAGAAGCTCCTTCCGAGTCTTCTGCACGGCGAGTTGGATGTCCGAAGGGCGGCGAGCACCGGTGCAGACCATCTTCCCGCTGCCGAAGAGGAGCAGGACCACTCGGGGCTGGTCGAGTCGGTAGACCAGTCCCGGGAACTGTTCGGGCTCGTACTCGACCCGGTCGAGTCCCAGGGTAACCGCGATCGAGTTCAGGTTGATCTCGCAGCCAAGGTCGGACGTGGCTACGATGTTCTGCACCTCGATCTTCGGGTGCATGTTGATCTTTTCCCCGGACTTCTTGATTTGGGTGGCGACGATCCGGATGGATTCCTCCACTTCATGCATGCTCTTCCCGCCGGTGCAGACGACCTTACCGGAGCGGAACAGCAGGATGGCGGTCTTCGGCTGCTTCAATCGGTAGATGAGTCCGGGGAACTGCTCGGGCTCATACTCGGCCCCGTCCAGAGTCAGGGCGATGGTCTGCAGGTCGAGGACGTCACTCAGCGATGTCGAGGCCACCACGTTCTCAATTCGGATCCGTGCCATCATCATATTTATAGTCCTTAAATAGGTATATAAAGAGAGCGACCCCCCCCAGCCCCTCCGCTCCGACGCGAACGAGGCGAAATTCATGCCACAGACCCGTCCCGCCACGCTCGGATGGTGTGACCTGCTTGCTGGGGCGCGGAGTTCTCAAGACCGACGCGGGTTCTCCCCCGTTTACGAAGGGCGCAACCGGAGGAGCAGAGCGGCCGGGCCCACGGACGAAGGGCGATCGATTCGACCGCTGGATCCTCGTCTACCTCGGTTGCGCGGTGCTGGTGCTCGCCTACCTCTCCCCCTCGCTCATTGCCGCGCGCTTGCAGCTTGGATTCCCTTCCGTCTCGACCGTCTCAGGGTTCCCGGTCGCCTGGCGCGGAATTTACTTCTTCTCACTCCTCTCCGTTGCGCTCGCCTACCTAGTGGCCCATTTCCGAAAGGCCGGTGTCGTCCAGTCGACCCTCCTTGCGGTCGCGGGGCTCGGTGCGTTCGAGTTCTTGTATGGGGTGGCGTACGCGACGTCGACTCGTCGGTTCGGTCTGCTCCTCCCGCAGTGGGGATTGCCGGCCACCGGGTGGGCCGGATTCGGCACCTGGCTCCTCGTCGAGTTCCTCGTTGCGAGCTTCGCCCTCCTAGGGTGGGATCGCGCCGGAGTCGACCGCACGGTCCAGGGGGTCGGGGTGCTGTTCTTCCTGGGACTCGTGCTCTGGGGCGTCGGTCTCGGTTGGAGCTACCCGCCGTTCGACAACAGCCCCGCAGTATTTTTCGTGAACACGCTCACCGAGGTCTCCGGCACCCTCCTGGTACCGTTGGGGTTCACGAGTCGACCGAGGCCGGACGCCGATCTGGTGCATCGAGCGTGGCACCGGACCCTTGGACGACGCTCCCCTCCCGCTACTTCGTTGCCAGCATTCCCGCGGGGAAGGTGAGTTCGTTCCGAGCCGAGCGGCCCCATCGAGTCGCCGGGCTTTCGCCGAGGCGACGGTCGTTTCACGTCGCCACCAAGAGGTGGGCGAGGCCACCGGTCTCGTACCTGGATCGCCACCTCTGAGTCGGGAGCGACCCAGGTTTCCCACTGCGATCCCTGGCTCAGGCGTGCGTCCCAAAACGAAAAGGGGAAGGTGCTTCCGTTCGATTCCGTCACATTCCCGCAGAGCTCCCCACCGCCCGGAGTGATCGCACACCACACGTGGAACTCGAACGTGACCCCTCGGTAGGTGTAGTTGCTCCACGCCGGTCCGAACACGCTCTCCGCCTCGAACGAGTACAGACGATAACCGACGAGGGTGTACCCCGATCGTTCCTGTGAGATTGGCACGGCAAGCAGCACCAGGGTGGCAACTACGACGAGGGCCCCCCCCGTCGCCGTGAGGAGGATGACGTTCCGTTTCCGGCGAGTCCACGTCACGAAGCCTCCGCCAGGTCACTGACCAAGATCCTAGGGGATCGGCTCGGCGAGCGATTTCATCCCTGGTCGGCCAGCGCGGAACTCTCCGGGCCTTCTACGGCCGGGACCGGAGCGGTAGTTCGTAATGGAGGAACTCGCGATCGGGAATCCAGCCGGAGGCCTCGTAGAGGTGTTGGGCCCGGTTGTCGACGGCGGTCGATAGCTCGAGGTAGTGGGCTCCCTTCTGCCTTCCGTGGGCACACGCCGTGGCGAGCAGGAGCGCCCCGACGCCCGTCCGACGGTGATCCGCGGTGACGAAGAGGTCGTTCAGTACATAGATCGGACCGAGGGAGATCGAGGTGAACGTCGGATAGAGCTGGAGGAAGCCGACCGGGGCCCCCACGTCCTCGGCCAAGAATATCACCGACTCGTCGTGGGCCAGGCGGTCCGCGAGGAACCGACGGGCCGACGGGGGATCGGAGGTCTGGCCGTAGAAAACTCGGTAGGCGTCAAACAGGGAGGTGACCGCGTCGAGGTCCTGGGGAGTCGCTCTTCGGACCGTGACCCGAGGGTCTGGTGCCGGAGAGGGAACCACCGTGGAGCTCCCGGCGGCCGAGCGGCGGGGTCGGCGGACCAGCTCTCCGTCGCAGTTCGGGCATTGGAACTTCAGCTGACGAACGCAACCGGGGCAGAACGTGCACTCGTTAGCACAGAGGTACGCCGGCTGGTCATCGGGAAGGGCGGTGTGACAACGGCCGCACTCGGGTCGAAACTCCATAGCGGTCCATCATCCTCACCGACCTTAACGGTTCAAGGCGGATCCACCGGGGCGTAGCTTCCCGCAGCGCCCGCGGTGAACGGGGTCGGAGCCCCTTTCCTCGCGGGACCCCGGGGCTAGGTTTCGAGGCCCTCGAACTCGGAGCGGGCGAGAGCGGCACCGGCCACCATCGCTTCGAGCTTGGCGTACGCCACGTTGAGGCTGCGGGTCCGAAGACCGCAATCGGGATTCACCCAGATCTTGGAGGGGTCTCCGAGGTACTTCGCCGCGCGCCGTATGCGTTCGGCCACCTGCTCCGGGGTCTCCAGCGTGTCGCGATGGACGTCCAGGACGCCGAGGCCTATCGAGCGGGTGTCCGAATACTCTCGCAGGAGCTTCAGCACCTCGTAGCCGTCGTGGCCCTCGGCATCGCGATTGGCGAACTCCCAGGCCCACTGACGGCACGCCTTCGCCTCCAGGAGAGCGGGGAGGAGGTCCTGGTACCGGGAGTAGCAGATGTGCATCGAGAACTCGGCATCCAATCCCTGGGTCGCCTCGTTGAACCCTTCGACGACGAGGGGTGCTTCGTCCGGGTGGGTGCCCGCCGCCGGCTCGTCGATCTGGATCACTCGGCACCCGTGCTCGATGAGCTTCTGAAGGGTCGGACGTAACACCCTCCGAGCCAGGTCGACCACGAATTCGCGCTGCGCCGCCCGTCGCTGAGGGCGTCCTTTCCAGCCGGGCTGGCGAGCGAGATAGTACTCATCGTAGCTCCAGTCGGCGAGGGTGTACGGCCCGGTAATCGGCAGCTTGACGGCCGCCCGAGCGTGCGCGCGGACGAAGTCGAACTCCTCGAGATGATAGGGAGCGATGAGGTCGACCCGGTTCACGACCGTCCCTTTGCGATAGTACTTGGAGTCCCAGGACCGGACGTGCCCTTGGAACTGGAAGCCGGTCATTTGACGGACCGCGTACTCGGTACATCTCGACCCGTCGGGCTTCTCCGTCATAGACACGGTCCAGACCCGCGGACTCGAGGTAGGCAATCGAGAACGCGGCCCTCAGGTTCTGGAGCGTTCCCAGATCGGGATGGCGGAGGACCTCCTCGGGAATGGGAGAGAGGCGGGAGAGGAAGTGGACGCGATCTTCCCACTCCCGGAGCGCCTCGAGCGACGGCTTCTGGAGGCTGCCGATCTCTTGGGAGGGGAACAGACGGGCGCTCATGCGACTCCTTCGCGGAGAAGGGTGTGACGCACGTCGGAGAGTCGGAGGAGCTTCTGTTCCGCCGGCCGCGCGGGCAGGAGGTCGAGCGGGGCTCCCGGTCCGAGCCAGACGCTCGCCGAGGGGCGGCGCCGAAGCGCCTCACGGACGACGCCGACCGTGTCGCCCAGCGTCTCCGGTAGGGTCGTGCGAGGGTCGATGATCCCGAGGCCGAGGCCGAGGCGCTCGGGTCCTGGACGCAGGGCCTCCGGCTCGGTATCGGTGAGGTCGATGCCGACGACCGACACCGGAAGACGGTCGAGCAAGGGGAGGGCGGGGCCGGCGCCCGCGCCGAACGTCCAAACCACCGTCGTCGCGGCGGGTTGGGCGTCTGCGATGGACTGATAGGCCTGGAGGACCGCCGTCTCGGCCGGTCCCTCGGGGGGGTCCGTCACCAGGATCGGGTCGCTGAACTGGAACACGCGGTACCCGAGTCCGCCGAGATCCCGGATCTCATCGCCGAGGAGTCGGCCGAGGGAAAGGAGGACCTCGAATTCCGAGGCCCCGGAACGATTCTCGAGGACCTGGGTGAAGGTGTACGGGCCGGGGAGGAGGACTCGCGCCGTGGACGTCCGGGTCGCAAGCGGAGGGGGTAGGCGGGAGGCGATGGCCCCGGCGGTCCGGCGCGGGGGAGCGGAGAGGATGGGTTGCCGAAAGAAGGTGTTGGTCTCCAACCATCGGGTGAGAGGACCCACGGTGAACCCAACCCAGGACTCCGCGATCGGGCGGAACAGGTCGTTCCAGCGAAGATAGCCGGCGGTCACGTTGGAGAAGAGCCGCTCCTCGAGGGCGAGGAGCTCGCTCTCCGCCTCTACGAACGCCTTCTCAGCGAGTTCCGGCGTCGTCCGGCCCCGGTCGAGGTCCCGGGTGGCCGCGACGAGCCGCTCCGGCCGCGGGAACGGGGAGGTGAGGCCCGCATAGATCGGGCGATTCGACCCCATCACTCGGACCTCGGCGTCGGAGGGAGGGGGTCCGATCGATGCGGAGGGAGGAGACCGCTGAAGGCGGTCAACAGGTCCCCGGCGCTGACGAAGTGGCGGGCCGACACCTGCTCCACACTGACTCCGAGCGGAACTCCGGCGGAGGCGGTGGCCGCAACGACTTCGGTCCACACGCTCAGGGCTAGTTCCACGGTGCGTCGTGAGAGCGCCTGCTCATCTTGAAGGAGCGCCTGCTCCACGTCCTCGGGGAGGTGGGCCCCGAGCCAGCGGACGAACTCGATGTCGTCCTCGTCTCCCAGAGGGGCGAAGCTGAGAATGACCGTCGCCGGGACGACGCCCCCCTCGCGGCACATACGACCGTACTCGCGGACCGCGTCGATGATGCCTTGAGCTTCAAAGAGAAGCTGAGTGGTGAGGAACACGACACCGGCCTTCGTCTTCCGCAGCATGCGGGAAGCTTCGTCGGCGCGATGGGGAATCGCGATATTGCCGACCACCCCCCGCCGGCCTCCAGTATCGGTACGACCGCCCGGTCCGCTTCCTCGACCGGCGGACCCGGGTACGGGATCCGACGGCTCGACCCGCCGACCAGCACGACGTTGGTCACCCCCATACGGACGCTTCGTTCGGCCCAGTCACGGAGGGCCGAAACGCTCTCCACGTGAGCGACGACTTTCGTGACGATCCCCGGATGGCCGGTCCGACTGGTCACATGGACCACGTACTCCGCCGGGTCGTAGGACCGGTACCGCGGGCGACCCTCGTGGTTCTCCTCCACCAGCTCCGGGACGTACACCGCATCGACCCGAGGGATCTTCAGCAGGAGCCGAGCCGTCTCGTCGACGCGCTCTGCGATCCGATGGGCGGGGCTCCTCAGCGAAGGCACGACCGGAGCGAAGAACAGGGGATGGTCGAGGAGGGACCTCCGGAGGGAATGCGGCTTCATCGGATGTCTAGGCCCGGTGGGCACGGAGGTATGTAACGAAAAGAGCTCATCGGGTACCCGTCGACCGAGGGGTTCCCGGCCGATCTCTCGTCCTGAAGGTAGCCCAAGCACTCGGTCTGTATTCTCCAAGACATGCCCGACATCGCCCGTCAACCCCTGGGCCTCGAGAAATCGAGGGCGCAGCCAAATCTTCCTGAGGGTGGGACGGGGAGAGGAGGTCGAGCCACGCTAGCCCGTGAGTCGGCTCGAAGCATGGTGGCCGGGACTGGCCATTTCGGCTTCAGGTGGCGGTGGTCGTCCTAGATAGCATTGCTACTCTCCGGACCGCTCCTCGATGGGCCTGAGCGGTCGCCCAACTACCTGCGGAGCCCAAGTGAGGAAGACATTAGACGTCCGCCGAGAACTCCATCACCTTCTCCTCGCCCGGGTCTACCCAGGCTCCCCTCTTGTCGGGTAGGCCATTCGAAGACTGGCGAGGATTGCCTCCGCCGTTCGGTCCTCGATCCCATCCCGCCGATCGACCTCCAGGATAAGGAGCCCTTCACCTACACCCAGTACTCCGGCCCGATGCGGTAGACCCCACCGACCCACCCGGCCACGAGGGGTCGAACGGGGTCGGAGAGCCTACCCGTTCGGGAAGGTCGCGGAACGGTCCTTCTTCTGAGTCGACGCGAGCCCGTACCCCACGCAACCAAGGAAAACCGGCGGGACTCACCCTTCTTGGCAGGTAGGATGCGATTTGGGAAGGGGGGCCCGAGCCGTTGCCATCGGCCTCATGCCGCACTCGGAACTGGGGAATGGGTTGGGCCCCACCCCCGGTCGAGCTAGGCCGGCTTACGCGGATCCCGCCTGGATTGGTCGACGACCTCTTTGACGGCCCTACTCGTTTCCTGGTAGGTGATCTTCGTCAGGGTGACGGCATCCCGAGCCGCAGCTTGGAGGACCTTCGAGGCATGCCAGCGGATTTTTCCCGCGAGGCGATCGAGGTTGGTCGGTGCGGCGCCGCTCATGGTCGCCTCTCTCAAATTGATGCAAGGAGCCATCTGATAACCCGATGGAATGTCACAAAATCGGTCCGAAATGGAAACATGGGTTCGCAGCCGAACTATGGCCATGGAGGAACTCCGGGGCTCGGGGAGAACCCCCGGAAAATGAACTATGAGAGGAGAAAATCGACGATACCGATGGGGATTGGGAACGATCGTGCTGCTCACGGGCGTGCTGCTACTGGCGATCCCGGCCGTGAGCGCGACCAACTGGGCAGCATCGAGCGCGACCCCGCCACCGCCACTGACGCATGCTAAGTGCGCGATCAACGTCGGGGGAATCCCACAGTTTGCTACGTACGACCCCGTGAATCACGACCTCTTCGTCCCGAACCAGGGGACGGCCAATCTCTCGATCATCTCGGGATGCAAGGTCATTGCGACGGTGACCTTCCCCGCTGGGGCACAAACCTGGGGATCCGGGTTCGACCCGCAGACCAACCGGGTCTGGGTCGCGGACGGTGTGCTGGGCCAGATTTACGTCCTCTCGGGCACGGGCACGATCGTCAAAACGATCACGAGCGCGACCTTCGCCCACCCGTGGGGGATCGCGTTTGATCCCGCCGCCGGTCTCATGGCCGTCACGAACCGGAACTCGAACACGGTCACGTTCCTCCGGGGAACGGCGGTCGTCGGGACGACGACCGTAGGCTCCGGACCGTTCATGATGGTGTACGACCCCACCGGTAGCCGCCTCCTCGTCACCAACCGGCTGAGCGCCAACGTCACTTCGTTGGACGCGGCTCTCCCCATGGACGAGAGCTTGAACATCAACATCGCGGTCGGCAGTGGCCCCAACGGGATCGCGTACGACCCGGTGGATTCTGACGTCTACGTCGCCAACCTGATCTCGGACACCCTCTCGGTGATCAACGGTGTGGGCACGGTCGTTGGGACCGTAACCGTCGGGACGAGTCCGACCTGGGCTGTCTGGGACCAGTCGAAGCTCAGCGTGTACGTGACCAACATCGGGTCCAACACCGTCTCCGAGGTCCGGGGGCTCTCCGTGGTCTACACGATCCACGGCCCGTCCGGAGCCCACTTTAACGGGATCGCGTACGACGACGCGAACGACCGAGTCTACGTGACCGGGGCGTTCGTAGCCAAGGTCTACGAGTACTCCTAGAGGGGAGAATTCGGAGCGAAGATGGAATGAGCTAAGGGGGAACCCGAGAGTCTCTCCGCGACCCCCCTGATCCCCGCAGTCGAACCCTTTCCCCCAGCTTTCTTTTCCCTCGCGGACCCCCAACAGGGTGGGTCTAGGACCCCCCGCAACTTCCGGGCGAGCCGGAGGGCCCCCATCGAGGCAGCCCTTGGCCGAAGTGGGATCATGGACACGGGGGGATTTGAACCCCCGACCTCTGCTTTGCGAAAGCAGCGATCTTCCGCTGATCTACGTGCCCAGCCGCGCGGGGGAGGGCCGACCCAGTTTAAGGGCTTCTGGGCCGCGGGTCGGCGGGGGAAGGTCGGGCCCGGCCTCAGACCTTCGCCTGAAGTTGTCGGGTGAACCGGGCGAGCTCGGTCAAGTGGCCGGTCATGAACTTCCGGCTCTGCTCGTCTATGAGCTTCCCCGTCTCGTCGAACCCCTTCGGGGCGAACGGGACGCTCACCTCGGGCTGGTTGATCGGGAAGACGTTGAGCCAGACGAACATCTGACGCAGATGGTACTGGGCCCGCGCCCCACCGATCCGGCCGATCGAGGAGCTCATGATCCCGGCGGGTTTGCCTTTCCACACGTTGTCTGGGTCGGGCCGGGCGCCCCAGTCGAGGGCGTTCTTGAGCGCCGCAGAGACCGAGAAGTCGTGCTCGTTGAGGGCAAAGAGGACGGCATCGGCCTTCCTCACTTTCTCCTTGAAGACCTGGACCGACCCGGGAGGATCGGCCTCGTCGTCCTGGTTGAAGAGCGGGAATTCCGAGATGTCGAGGATTTCTATTCTCATATCGGCCGGGGCCACTTCCTGCGCGGCGCGCAGAAGTCCGGTACTGTACGCGTGCTTCCGAAGGCTCGAAGGGATCCCGGCGACCTGCAACAAGGCCATGACCGACTACCTCGGGGGAGGTACGGGTTCTGCGGGGCTTAAAGACCCGACGAACCGCGACGCCATGAACTGGTACGAGTGAGATCTAGGCCGCCAGGGAAGCCAAGGGGGCGGAGCGCGTCTCCGTCTCCGAGGGGGGTCGCCCGGCCCGCGGTGGGGGGCTGCGCCCTTTCGATTCGGACGGCGAGGAGGGAGGAGGTGGTCGGGTTCCGCCCCCGGTCCTCACGGGAGGGTGCCGGAGCTGGGTCAGGCGATGCTCGTCCGAGTCGTAGCGAAACAGCTCGGCATACCGGCCCCAGTTGACGATGTTCTGGACCGCGTCTTCGAGCGGTGCCTGGGCGAGCGAGACGATCGAGCCGAGTTCCTCGTCGGTAAGCTGACGTTCCGGCGCCCTGTCGAGAGCGCGCAAGAGGGTCCGGAAGAGGGTGGTCCGGAGGAGCTGCTCCCGGAGGATCAGCTTCCGGTCCCGGATGGTGGACGCGAGGAATTTCTTCCCGAGGTCGGTGAGGGTCGCCCGCCCGTCGGAGACTTTGACGAGCTGGAGCACTTCGGCGTAGTCGACCGCCGGGAGGATCTCGTCGATCTCGAGGTCAAGGTCGTCGGCGAGGCGAGCGATGTCCTCCGACCCCTTGTGGGAGTTCAACAGGACGAGCAGCCCCATCATCTCGGTCGGGCTGCACTTCGGGTAGCTCGTTGCCAACGGTACTCCTTGGAGGGGAAACCGACCGAGGAAGTGCCCTATAAGGGTTGTGAGGACGAAGGGGCGAGCGTGGGAGCTGCTCCCGCGGGGGGGCGAGGAACCCCGCTCTCCGTGATGAGGGAGTAGACCCGGTCGGTGAGGTCGTAGAACGCGGGGGACTTCCGGTCGCGAGGTCGGGGCAGGTCGACGTTGACCTGCTCCAGGAGGTGCGACGGGCGGCGGGCCATGACGATGATCCGGTCCGCGAGCTGGATGGCCTCCTCGATGTTGTGCGTCACGAGCACGACGGCCTCCGGCGGGAGCTGGGGGTCCCTCCAGAGCTGGAGGACCTCCTCACGAAGACTCTCGGCCGTCAATGGGTCCAACGCGCTGAACGGTTCGTCCATGAGAAGGACGGCCGGCTCCACGGCCAGGGCGCGGGCGAGCCCGACCCGTTGGCGCATCCCGCCCGAAAGCTCCCGCGGGTAGGCCTCCTCGAACCCTTCGAGACCGGTGACAGAGATGTATCGTTCCGACTGCGCGTGGATCCGGTCCGGAGCCCAACCGAGCGCTTCCAGTCCGAACGTGACGTTCTGGGAGACGGTCAGCCAGGGAAGGAGTGCGAAGTTCTGGAAGACCATCGCCATCTCGTGGCAGACCTGAGAGACAGGCTTGTCCCGGAAGTAGATCTGCCCGGAGGTGGGATGGTCCAGTCCTTGGATCAGTCGGAGGAGCGTCGACTTGCCGCAGCCCGAGGGACCGACGATCGCGAGGAAGTCCGCGTCCTTGACGTCGAACGAGATCCCTTCCATGATCAGCATGGAGCCGTGGCGGGACGCGAAGCTCTTGCTCACCTGGTCCAGACGGATTAGTGCCACCGGCTCTCCTCCCGCGATCCTCCGTCCCGGTCCCTGCCCGCGTCAGTCGTACCGGTACTTCTCGACCGCCCGGCGGTAGAGTGGCTTCCATATGAGTTCGTTGATGGCGATCACCGCGAACACGAGCGTGAGCAGGGCAGCGACCATGAGCGGTAGGCCGTTCGGCTCCGCGTAGCCAACATCGATCGCGGAACCGATCCCGAGGAGCTGGAACTTCTGGGAGGTGCCGACGTTGAGGTACTCGGCGACGATCAACGTGTTCCAACCACCGCCGAACGCAGTGATCGAGCCGGTGATCAGCGCCGGGAAAATACCGGGAAGGAGGACCTTGGTGAAGAAGCCCCGGCCCTTGACCCCGAACGAGCGCGACGCCTCCTCCAGGTCGGGCGGGAGTGACCGAACTCCCGAGAGGAGGTTGAAGAAGAGATACCAGAGCATTCCGGTCATGAGCATGAGGATCGCCGCTCCCTCTCCGCTGATGTACGGAAGCAGCTCAAAGATGATGACCGGGAAGAGGGCGGTCGCCGGGAACGAGGCGACCACTTCCACGATCGGAAGACCGACGCGAGCCGCGCGCGGTCTCCGCGAGAGGACCACGGCGAGCGGGAGGGCGATGGAGAGGCAGAACGCGAACGCCACGACCACCCGAACGAGCGAAAGGCCCAACGCGATCGGGACCTCGAGGATCTGCCCTCGGACTGACGAGATGATCGGGGCCGAGAACACGTCGAAGATGGCGACGCTGATCTCGATGAGGAGGAGCCAGACGGCGACGAGAATGCCACCCAGGATCCCGTAGTAGAGCGCGGGATGGCGCCCGTCCGTCCGTCGGCGACCGGAGCTGGAGCGGAACGGGATGGCCGCGAGCTGCACCAACGGAGTGCTGACCCGGGTGACTCCCGAGCGGACCCCCCGCGAGATGTAGGCGGCTGCGCGTCGGAACCGGGTGCTCGTCGCTCCCATTCCGACCACCTCCCCCTCTCCGGAGGGGGACTGGTCGTAGCGGAACCGTTCCGCAAAATGGCCGAGGGGCCGCCAGACGCCAAAGTCGAGCAGCGCGATGAGGATGACCAAGAGAACGAGGCCCGTGAGGAAGGCCGTTCCGTTGTGATTGCCGGCCGCGAACGAGAGGTAGCTCCCGATCCCGGGAAGCGCACCCCCTTTGTTGGTCGTGAAGATCTCGGCCTCGACGAGGAAGAACCAGCCCGCCGTCCAGGAAAGGACGGAGTTGTAGACCAAACGATTGATCATCGCCGGGAACAGGACCTGCCGGAAACGTTGGATCCCCCGTACACCGAAGGAGTCGGTCGCTTCCCGGAGGTCCACCGGGAGCGTCTTGACCGACTCGTAGACCCCGAAGACCATGTTCCAGGACATCGAGGTGAAGATGAGGAAGACGGACGCGAGGTTCGGTCCTACCCAGCTGTTGGGCGTGAGGCCGGCGAGCACAACGATCGCCACCGGAAAGAACCCGAGGATCGGGACCGATTGGAGGATGTCGAGAACAGGGATCATGACGCGTTCGCCTTGGCGACGGGTCGCGGCGTAGTACCCGTACGCGAGGGCGAACCCGAGCGAGGCGGCGTACGCCGCGCACATCCGCAGGAAGGAGTACAGGAGATCGACGGACGCGGTCGGAAGGTATCGGGTGACGTCGCCCAGCGAAAGGCCGAGGGTCGTCGCCGCCACCCCGCCGGCCACGATCGGTATGAGGAGGTAGAGCAGGGCCGAGCGCTGACTCCCCTGACCCCACGGGGAGGTCGCGGCGGGGACTTCAGCCGTGGAACCAAGTCGCCCGGTCACCCGCGGTTCGCTGGCCCGGCGTTTCTCCCCCTGCACCGAGCGAACCGAAGTGTCGAGCTCCATGCGTCCTCCCGGACATGGATGTGTCGCGGACGAACCGTGGCTATTTGTGACATTGGGTTGCACTCGCTCCCGAGCGACGGCCTCTACTCCGAGCATGGAACGGAGGCGGCGAAACCGTCGACCCCAGGTTGCAGGACGCCGTCGCCGCCCCTCCGGGGGGCGGGGGCCGGAGTAATGAGGGGTCGACGCCCGTACAATTCCTCACAAACATGGCGCGCACCTGTCCAGACTGCGGAACGGCGATGGAATATGACGCCCGAACGACCACGGTCCTTACGGGGACCTGTGGTGGCTGTGGACACCAGCTGACGGTCCTCCAAGCGGGAGGTGCTCCTGGGCCCGACGGTGCCGCCTCCGCGCCGGAGGCGACGGGCGACAGCGGCTCGGAGAGCCCTCGGTCCTGGAAGACCGCCTCGCCAGCCGTGTCCGGTCCCCCCTGCCAGGCGTGCGGCGCGGCCCTGACGTTCCGTTCCACGGGCGGGCCTGGGATCGAGGCCTCCTGTACGGGATGCGGCGCGATCTCCTCGTACGTGCCCGCCGGCATGGCCCCCCGAGAGTTCCCGCGACGGGCTGCGCCACGCGACGAACGTTCGGACGAATCGGGCCCCGGCTTCCGATCGTCGAACGCTCGACCGTGCCGCGAGTGCGGAGGCCCTCTTCGATTCTCCACCGCCCCGGACGGCACGATCTCCGGGGAGTGTGGTTCCTGCGGCAACCGCTTCACACTGCCGCCACGACGTGAGTTCGACGGAGGCCGCGGCGGAGGTGGAGGTGCGCGTCGGTTCGAGCGAGGACCTCCCCGGGGAAAGTTCGGTGGTCGGGGGGGATCTCGACCCTACGGCCGCCCTCCCGGGGCCGGGTTCCGTCGCCGCGAGAGCTCCGACGACGGCGATGGGGACGAGCGGCCGAAGCGACGCCCCCGCCGAGAGTGATCCCGCCGGGAATCCGACCGCTGCATCCCTCGGCGTAGTTGGAGCGTTGGCCACCCTCCGCGCGGGAAACCAGAGGCGACCCTTGCGATCCCTCCGGGAATCCGTGAATCGTCCCTGAGGCTGGAGAGACCGCAATGGCCCGAATTTCCCTCTGGGTGAAGCCCGCGGCAAAGGCCGACGGACTCGCGTGGGATCCTTGGAGAAGGCGATGGGCGGTGGCCTGTCGGGCCGCCCCCACGGAGGGGGAGGCTAACCGCGCGGTCGCACGGCTGATGGCCCGCTGGTTGCGGGTACCTCTCACGGCGGTTCGATGGGAGAAGGCCGGCTCTTCACGGGCCAAGGTAATCGCAGTCGACGGAATGACGGACCTCGAGGCCGCCGACCGGCTCCGTCGCACCGCGAGCGAAGCGCGGACGGGAAACCCTCCCCCAAAAGCCTAGGTGCCGGGGTTGCGAGGGAATGGTTTATCAACGGCCCCCCGCTGGCTCGCCTGTAGCCCCGTAGTGTAGTGGCCAATCATGCGAGACTCTGGATCTCGCGACGCAGGTTCGAAAGCCGCGGGGGTCCGCGAGCCCGCGGTCCGGAACTCCTGCCGGGGCTACTCCGCGGGTCCTTCCTTCCTTCCGATGCGGGGGTGCTCCAGCTCGGCCAAACCGCCGGCGCTCGCCGGTGGGGCTACCGAGGCAGGGCTTAGGACCCTGTTGCCTAGGGCATACGCCGGTTCAAAGGGCCGCCCGGTCGCTCCGACCGGCGGCCGGGAACTCCGGCCCCCCGCATTTACCCGGTCCGGATAGTGGTTCGGAGGATCCACGGGGATGTCGACAGAGGTGCCGGCACCGGAGGAGATCCTTCGGCTGGACGAGCACGGAGCAGACGCCCTGCTCGACCGGCTCGAGCGCACCGTTCCGGTGCACCCACCCTTCGTTCGGATACCCAGCGCATCGCTCCGGGAGGCCATCGTTTTCGGTGACACCCATGGGGACTGGCGTTCGGTGGAGGAGGTCGAGCGTCGTTTTTCCGCGGGAGGGGTCCGTCGACTGCTGATCGGATTGGGAGATTACGTCGACCGCGCTCCGCCCGACTGCGGTGCTGGATCGGTCGCCAACGCGCTCCACCTGCTCTCGCTCGCGGCGTCCGCCCCCGACCGGGTATTCTTGATCCAGGGAAACCACGAGACCACGCGCCGCATCCCCGTGCTCCCGCACGACCTCCCGGAGGAGGTAGATGCGATGTGGGGTCCGGACGCGACCCGATGTACCCGGATCGAGGCGCTGCTCGAGCGTGGACCGCTCGCGGCAGTGCTTCCCGAAAGGGTCTATCTCGCCCATGCCGGGTTCCCCCTCGTCGGCTCCGAGGAAGAATGGGTCCACGCGTTCGACCAGGTAAGCGACGACCGTCTCTCCGAAGTCGTGTGGGGGGTGTGTGATGCGTCCCGCAACCGGCGAGCGGGAGTCCCCAGCTGGGGCGGGAGGGACCTCGAGCGTCTCTTCCGTGCGTCCGGGGTTCGCGTCTTCTTACGGGGCCACGACGCCGACCTGACCGGGCGACCCCTGTTCGACGGTCACTGCCTGACACTTCATACGACCCGCGTCTTCGAGCGGTTCGGAGGAGTGATCACCCTACGGTTTCCGCTCGGCCGCCCGGTCGAATCCATCCGCGACACGCTCATCGAGCATCTCTCCACCGAAGGGAAGAAGTTCAAGCCCGTCGAGTAGGACTCGCCCTCCGCGGGCGTCTTCGCCCTTGGGAGAGACTACGCTCCGCCGTACAACGTTCGTTCGGCGACCCGGACCGCATCGGCCGTTCTACGGCTAGCGTAAAAGTCGAGCCGCTCGCGGTTGATCGTGAGGAACCCATCGCCGCCGCGGAACCCCTCGAGAAGGTGGGCCGCGTCCGCGCGCCGGCCGAGGACGTACAAGGCCGCGCTCAGCGCCTCCACCGTGTTCAGCTCGGCGATCCGGCCGAAGTGCTGAGGATTCCCCGCCACAAGGATCGGCAGGCGTCGGTGGATCCCGCCGTCGTCGCTGGCGAGTCCGGGGAGACTCCCGCGACGGGCGAGGCGGTTCCAAGAGCAGTCGACGGCCAGGACGCCTCCGCGCCGAGCGAGCGAGCGGTCGGCCATGGACAACGGGTCGGCGGCATGGGGATCCAAAACGATCGGTGGCGGGCGAAGGCTCGCGATACGTCGGACCGGACGCGCGAGGCCACGGTGGAGCAGCCGGCGTCCCGTGCAGGCCTTGGGGTGATCCTCCCCGGCGAGGAGGAGCAGGAGCGGAATCGCAGGTCTAAGCGAGGGGCTCGGCGTATTCTCGGAAGATCGCATGCAGTTCTCGGGTCAAGCGAAGGGCGTCGGCCTTCGGCCGCTGCCAGAGGTTCCGGCCGAAGATGATGCCGGTCGCCCCGGCGTCCATGGAGGAACGCACCTTCTCCAAGAGCTCCCCATCGCCGACCTTTTCCCCACCGGAGACGAGAACGAGGCTGCGGCCGGCGCTTTCAACGACCTTGCGGAACATCTCGAAGTGGGAGAGCTGGAGCGAGTTGTAGGGCGGCGGACTTTCCTTGTCCTTCTCCGAGGGGACCGGGTAATTGATCTTGACGACGTCCGCACCGAGCTCGAGCGCCACGCGCGCAGCGTAGTCGATCGCATACAGGCTTTCCTTCCCGCCCTTTTTCGCTACCGCCTCGCCCCGCGGGTACGCCCAAACGATCACCGGCATTCCGTACCGGTCGGCCGCTTCCCGGACCTGGGTGAACTGGAGGAAATCCCGGTCCTGGGCCGGCGAGCCCACGTAGATCGTGTAGCCGACCGCGTCGGCCCCGAGGCGTACGGCGTCCTCGACGGTCCCCGTCAGCGAACTGAACGACTGGGCGTCCGAGGGGATGCTCGTCTTGCCGTTCAGCTTGAGGATGAGGGGGACCTCGCCCGCGTACTCGTGAAGGTACTTTTCGGCCAGACCGATGTGGAGGGCGATCGCGCTGAAGCGTCCCTCCTTCGCGAGCTCGTACTGGTAGGTCGGGTCGAGGGCCGCCGGGTTGGCGAAGAAGTCGACGGGACCGTGCTCGAGTCCCTGGTCGATGGGGAGCACGAGGAGCGTCCCACCGCCGGGTCCGTAGTCATAGAGGAGACGCTTCAATCGGGTGCGCTTGCCCGGGGCCAGGCCGAGCTTGGAGAGCGGAACCCGGCGGTAGCGCGGGTTCTTCGCGGAGGAGGGAAGGGTCCCGACGCCGGGGCTGCTCGCGGGAGTCCGTACCGTCGGCTCGCTCATTTTCCGTTCTCGGTGGCCGGCACCGGACCGCGCGATTTAATGCTTCACCCCCGAGGGTCACGGCGCGACCGAACGGCGGGTTCCGGAAGGATTAACCGCCGACCCACGGTAGGTACGTCCCCGGAGGAGAACCCGGGCACCGGATGCGTCCTCAGGTCGTTATCGTCGCCACCCTCCTGCTGAACGCGTCGCTCTTCTCCATCAACCTGGTCGTCGCGCTCCTCTCGGGGAGCCGTGCCGTCCTTTCCCAGGCGATCTACACGGTCACCGACCTCGTGGGGAGCGCCTTCCTGCTATGGGGCCTCTACCTCTCCCGCCGGGCGGCCGACTACGACCGTCCGTTCGGGCATGGACGCGAGCGCTTCTTCTGGGCGTTCGTATCGATCGTCGTGACCTTTACCGTCGCGGGCCTCCTCGCCCTGACCGTCGGCTTCGAGCAGATCGTGACCCCCGAAAAGATCACCCACATCGGCTACGGTCTCATCGTCGTCGGCGGGACGGTCCTCGCCAGTATCGCCGGGATCTACGTGACGCTCCGCGAGCTCCGCCACTCTCGCGAGACGCTCGCCTCGCTGCTGGCTTCGGCCAACCAGGGGTTGAAGTCGATCTTCTACCAGGACCTGGTCGCGATCGTGGGCGCCATCGCCGCGTTCATCGGGCTCCTCATCGTCTACCGGACCGGCGACGACGTCGTGGACGGCCTCACCGCGGTGGTCGAGGGGATGATCCTGGTCGCCGCGGGCGTGGTCTTGAGCGCGGAAAGCCGCGAGTACCCTCGTCGGCCGGGCCCTCCAGCCGGCCGACACGCGGGCGATCCTCTCGATCGTGGAGCGAGACCCACGGGTCTCGAAGGTCCGGGACGTCCACTCGATGCTCCTCGGCCCCGAAGACGCCCTCCTCGCGCTCCGCATCAACTTCCAGGACGGCCTGACGACCGACCAGATCGAGCAGACGATCGACCAGGTGACGGCCGCCATCCGTCAGGCCCGACCCAGCGTGCACCACGTGGTCATCGAGCCGGAGTCGTAGGCGAGACCGAACCGACGGCCACGTTCTCCCGGAGGCGGGCCACCGTGAGCCCGATGAGGCCCGCTGAAACGAGTCCGAAGAAGACGTAGATTCCCGGGTTACCGTAGCGGGAATACAGGCTGGTCGACGCGATCAACCCCACCAGCATCCCGAGCGAGATGGTCAGCGAATAGATCGCCATGGTGGTGGCCCGGCTCATCTCGAGGGTCAGGTCGGTCAGGGCGGCCAGCGCGGCCGGACCGTACGCGAGCGCGAGGACGACGCTCACTCCGAGACCGGCGAGAAGTGGGTCCGTGACCCCGTAAGCGAGGAGAAGCGATGCGAAGACCATCGCGCCCACAAACCCGCCGGCTCCGATGGTCAGGAACCGGTTGCGGCCGAACCGGTCCGCGAGTCCGCCGTAGTAGGGCTGCGTGACCACGAGGATCGCTCCCCCGCCCCCGATCGCGAGGGCGAGGTAGGTCGTCGAGATTCCGATGCCCTCCGCGGCGGTCGCGAGGAAGACCAGCGCGGTCCCGATGAGCATGTAGATCACGAGCCAGGGAAGCGTGACGAGCAGAACGCTGCGGCGAAACACGTTCCGGAGCACGTTCCCGAAGTCGTAGGCTTGGGTCCCATGATACGTCGCGGCGCCGCGGCGAAGCCATGCCGCCCCTCCGAGGCCGGCCGCCAACGCGACCGCGCCTCCCGCGAACACGAGGTCCAACCGGCCGTTCGGCAAGACCCCGAGCAGCCCGAAGCCGACGGCGAACCCCCCGACCCAACCGAAGAGGTTCACGGCGTCGAACCGACCCATCTCATACCCCCGATGCGACTCGTCGGCCCGGTCGCCGACCACGGCCAGGCTTGCGGCGAGGATCGCGCCGCTCGCGACGCCGAAGGCGAGGTTGATCGCGCCGAGCGCGTACCGGTCCCGGGTCGTCGCCGCGATGGAGAAGAGGACGGCCGCGGTCGCCATTCCGGCGAAGAGCACCGGCCAGCGGCCGTACCGGTCGGCGATCGCCCCGGAGATCAGGACGGTCGAGAACTCTCCCACCGGGGCCATGGCGCTGATGAGGCCGGCGACGCCGACGTCGCTCCCGGCGAGGCCGCTCGACCGGCCGATGATGTAGCTCGCGAACACGGCGAGGGTGAGGCCGAACCCGAAGCGAACGAAGAACGTCGCCAACAGCACGGCGAGCAGCGGACGCCGGCTCTCGGGGGGAGTGGCTGGGGCCGTTGGTGGGAGCACGGCCTCGGGCTCAGCCGGGGGCCTTGGCCCGTTCGATCAATTCGATCCAGACGTCGTTGGGGTCGAGGATGAAGGCGAGTCGGGACGAGCCACCGGAGATCGAGTACGGTTCCTTCGCGACCTGAATGCCTTTCGTCCGGGCACGCATCAGGAAGCGGTCCAAGTCCTCGACCTCAAATGCGAGATGGTCGAGCTGTTCTCCCGCCTCGAACGTGTCCTTCCCATCCCAATGCGTGAGCTCGATCCGTCCCCCGGACACCGGGTCCTTGACGAAGGCGATCTCGGCCTTGTTCTCGGGGATCGTCCGGCGTCGCTCGAACTGGAGTCCCAGGACCTCGGTGTAGAACCGGAGGCTGTCGTCCATCGAGCGGACCGTGATCGAAGTGTGGAGGAGCTTCATCGCAGTGGACCGGGATTCGACCCCTCGCACCTAAAGGTTCGCTTCGGGTTCACGGGTGGCCGAAGACCACTCGCAGGGGGCTCGCTCCGGGGGTCCAGTCCCGCTCGACCCGGACGAAGCCTACCCGTTCGAACTGGAGGATATCGCCGGGGTGGGCGTCGGCGAGGGTCGACTCGCCGAGCCCGGCGGAATGCTCCCCCTCGATGCCAAGGAGGTCGACCGGTCGAGCTCCCTCGGCCCCCACCCACTGGAGGCGAGGGATCCGCTTGTTCTCGCGGCTCGTGAACCGGGCGCGCATCGTCCCGCCGGGCGTCGGAGGCTCCAAGGGAAGCTCGACGTTGATGAGGTCCTTCAGTCGGACCTCGGTCCCCGCCCGTTCCACGAGGTCCTTCCGGGCCAGGAAGAAGGAGGGTCCCGTCGGAACGGTCCGCGTGCCGAGCTCCGGTCGGTCCGGATGGTTGGAGAGCACCACCGAGCTCAATCCGTCGGGAAACTCGTCGACGACCAGCCGGACGGGGTCGGCCACGAAGGCGCGACGCACGGTCGTCGCGTCGATCCGTTTCCGATTCTCGGCGTACAGCGTCTCCGCCGGGACCTCGATGTCGGAGAGCGACATGCCGAAGGAGAGGATGAACGCTCGAATCGCGTCCATCGAGATCCCCCGGCGGTCGAGGGAGCGGAGGGACCAGGTTCGAGGGTCGGCCCACCCGTCGTACAGGCCCGACTTGACCTCGCGGTAGGCCTTGCTCTTCGCGACCTTGGCCTCGCGGACCCGCAGGATCCCCCAGTGGAGGAACGGCGGTCCGGTGATCCCGAGCAGGTCCCAGATGTACCGTTGCATCCGGTCCTCGATGACGAGGTCTTTTCCACGGAGGACGTGCGTGATGCCGAGCTCGATGTCGTCGACCGCCCAAGAGAACTCGAGCATGGGCCAGACGCGGTACTTGGTTCCCACGCGCGGGTGGTCGATGTCGCTGATGCGAAGGAGCACCCGGTCCCGGAACGCCGGGTCCGGGTCGGCGAGGTCGGTCCGGAGGCGTAGGACCGCCTCGCCCGGCCCGTAGGCGTTCGCGAGCATGCGCTCCCACTCCTCCACGGTCTCGTCGTGGGTCTGGGTCCGGTGAGCGCACGCGAGTCCCCGCGCCCGGTTCTCGCGGAGCAGCTCTGCCGGGCAGGTGCAAACGTAGGCGCCCCCCTGGTCGATGACTCGTCGGGCCCACGGATAGAAGTTCGGGATCCGGTCGGACTTGTAGTAGACGGCGTCCGGCCGCACGCCAGCCGCCTGGAGGTCCTGCTCGATGAGGCCGAAGAACTCGGTCTCGACCCGCTTCTCCTCCGAGCCGATCGTGTCGTCAAAGACGAGGAGGATCTTTCCTCCATACTTCTCGCGGTAGTACTGGTTGATGAAGAGCATCCGACCGTGGCCGATGTGAAGCGCGCCGCTGGGAAAGGGCGCGAGCCGGAGGACGACCTTTCCCGGCACGGCGCCGATGAGGTCGGGAAAGTCGCCGCCCGTGCTGGGCGCCTCGCGCGCGCGAGCGGTCTCCGCGCCCCCCAGACCGGCGAGGCGGTCGACCAGCTCCGGGCCCGGGATCGCGACGACCTCGGCGACGACCTCCGACACTACGTCGCGGACTTCCGCCGCGTGCGGGCGGAGAGCCGGGTCGGTCGCAAGGAGCCGCCCGACGATCGGGTCGACCCGCGCGGCTCCGGAGTGAGCGACCGCGTTCTCCAACGCCAGCCGCATGGCGCGGGTCCGGACCTCGGGGGCCAGCGTCACAGGCCCGAGGAGCGGCGACGGGATTAAAGGGGTTCCGGCGCGCGTTCGGCTCCCTGCGAAGTGCCATCGCACGGACGTGCGGCTGCATCGACCGCCTCGGTGAGGGAGACCTCGCCCCGCAGCACGCGCGCGGCGGAGGAGCGGGAAATGGTGAATCGTCCTCCGCTATGCTCCCGGCTGAGCCGCTGGAGATTGGAGATCTCCCCCGGGGTGAAGGTGAGCGGTATCCGTTCCCAAATCGCGTCCCCGCGGATCTGGGCGATCGAGCGGGCGGCCGCCGCGTCTCGGGGCCTTCGGTGCCCGCGGGGCGTCGTGCGGTGCTCGTCCACCACCTCGATTGAACGGTGGTGAGCGAGCAACTTGTTGACGATCCGATTCCGATCCGGGGGGTCGCCGGCACCGACCCGGAACAGGACGTGCCGAGAAGGGAACCGGTGGTGGATCTGGCTCGCGAACAGCGCCACGGACTCGGGGGACTCTAGGTTGCCCTCACCGATGCAGGAGGACCCGACCCAGACCGCGTACCCGGGCTGGGGGCCGGGGTCGATCCCCACGATGACCTCGGTTTCCTGGTCGCCGGATTCCAGGGCGTGCTCGACCGCGGCGCCGAGCGCCCGATGGTCTCCGTCCGGCGCGACCGTCAGGACGCGGTCGTGGCGGATGAACTCCGCTTCCGAGGGCGACGTGAGGACGACGGCGACGCTCTCGGGAATCCGCTGCCCGGGGAGAAGGCTTACGGCGGGCCAGCGTCGCTCCCGCAGAAGACCCGCGAGCTCCCCGTAGAGAGCCGGGTCCTGGGTAACGAGCGCTACCGACCGAGGTCTCAACGGAGAGCCCTGACGGTCAAATATCGCATATACCTTGCTGCCGGCGTGCCGGTCTGTCTCCACTGCGGTCAACTCGCGCCCGAAGGAGCCCTCTTCTGCCCCAAGTGCGGATTCACCCTGCCCCAAGGGGAGGCGAATCCCAGCCCGGCGATTCCGCGAGCGAGCCCTCCCTTTTCCGGCACCGCCCCCGCGTCCCCTCCGGCCTCGCCTCCCCTCACCCAATACAGCCCTCCCCCGCAGAGTTCCGTTCCCCCGAATGCGATTCCCATGCCTCCTCCGACGGTCCCGCCGGGAGTGCCGGGCATGTACCTGACCCGCATTCCCGCTCCCCCCAACGGAAAGTACTGCATCCGTTGCGGGACCCTGATCTCCCGACCGGCGGTCTACTGTCCCGTATGCCAGCAACCGCAGGGTCCCTGAAACGCGGGGGACGGCGCGGGCGCCGGACCTCGGCCATGGTCCGGATCGCCCGCGAGCGGATCGCCGACCTGTTCGCCCTGGCGGAGCGGGAGGCGACCCGCCTCGACTCGAAGCTCGCGAACCGGTACGTCCAGCTCGCCCGTCGGGTTGGAACCCGGTACAACATTCGGCTGCCGGCAGAGTACCGGGAACTCTATTGCCGGGGATGTTCCGCGTACTGGGTGGAAGGTCGCACGGTGCGCACTCGGCTCCGCGGAGCCCGGAGGGTGAGGACCTGTCTCTCCTGCGGCCGGACCCGGCGGACTCCGATCACGACGGGTCGGACCAGCGACCCGCCCCCCGGAGGATTCGAGTCGTCGACTCCCCGGGAAGAGGAGGCCTTGGTGGGTCCGGTGAGCGACGAGGAAGAAGGGCCCGCGGAAGAGGACGGCTCGGAAGACGCATAAAGGCGGGGCGCTCCTCGGAACGGTGCGCCGGGGTAGCCGAGTGGCCAAAGGCGGCAGACTCAAGATCTGCTCTCGCAGGAGTACCCAGGTTCAAATCCTGGCCCCGGCAGCTCGATCCGACCCGGCGGCGAGTTCAGGATCCGACCCGGAGAGCGTAGGGTTTCCGCCCTAGGAAAGCAGTCCCGTGGCAAGACTAGGGTCGGGAGCGTCGAGCTGAAATTGGGGGTTCGCTGACGGGGTGCATGGAGTTCGACACGTTTACGGTGACCCTGCTCGAGACCCGACCGGACGCGCCGGAGCTCGACGAGACGGTGGCCGATGCCCTGCAAGACGCTCACATGGCCTACCTGGCGACGCTCCATGAGGCGGGCGATCTCGAGGCCGCAGGACCTTTCGTGAGTCCGCCAGGGATGTCGTTCCGAGGGCTGTGCCTCCGCCGCCTTCCCTCCGAGGAGGTTCGCGCCTTGCTCGCGAAGGACCCCGCGGTGCGGGCCGGGCGCCTGGCGCTCCGGATCTTCACCTGGATGGTTCCGAAGGGAGCCATCTCGTTCTCCCCCACCCGGTTCCCGCACTCGCAAGCTGAGCTCTAACGGCGCGGTTATCGATCGAATCAACGGGAAGCGGTCTCCTCCGGAGTTCGTGATGGCGCGGGTGGGGCAGGTGGGAAGCACTTCCGCCCCCCAACCTCCGGGTTCGAGGCGCAGGGGAGTGCCCGGGTCGCTTCCGGCGCTCGAACTCCTGCTGGACCGTTCCAAGGGCCGGATTCTCCCGTTACCGCCCGCACTGTCGCACCTGTATGGGCCGCTGCGACTTTCGTCTGGATCGCCCCGTGCCCACGTTCTCGGAAACTTCGCCACCACCCTGGACGGGGTGGTATCTCTCAGCGCGCCGGGAGCGTCGACCGGCGCAGAGATCACCGGATTCAACCCCCACGACCGGCTGCTGATGGGGATCCTTCGTGCGGTCACCGACGCCGTCATCATCGGTGCCGGAACACTTCGCGCGGTCCGTCGCCATATCTGGACCGCGGAGCACGTGTTTCCGCCGATGGCGGCCGAATTCGGGGCCCTCCGTCACCGGTTGGGGAAGCCCAAGGCGCCATTGACCGTCGTCGTGACGGCGACCGGTCGCCTCGACCTGCGACTACCGACTTTCTCCCGGGGGGAAGTCCCGGTCTTGATCGTGACCACGACCGTCGGATCCCGACGCCTCGCCTCCGCCGCGGATCTCCCCTCCGTAAAGGTGGTGGCCGTCCGGGCCTCGGGCCGGCTGCGCGCGGCCGAGGTTCTCAACGCGGTCCGAACCCATGGTCGTTATGACGTGGTGCTCGTCGAAGGAGGCCCTCACCTCATCGGGTCGTTCTTCGCGGAAAAACGTCTTGACGAGCTGTTTCTGACATTGGCGCCTCAGATTGCCGGGCGTAACCGTCGATCGCGTCCTGGACTGGTCGCCGGCCGGACGTTCGCGCCCGAGCACCCGCTTTGGGGCTCGCTCGTCGGGGTACGGCGGGGAGGCAGCCTGCTGTTCCTCCGGTTCGCGTTTGGGGTCCGGTCGGGCCCCTCCCGGCGGGCCGCCTCTCCCAACTAGGAAGGAACGCGACGCGGTGAACTAATTGCGCTTGCCCGCGAGCCGCACGTCCTTCCCGACCTTCCCGAGAAGCGTCTTCATGTCCTCGGCGTGTTCTTCTTCCATCGAGAGGATCTTCTCCATCATCACCCGGGTCGTCGAGTCGTTATTGGCGAGATAGCGGATGATCTCGGAGTACGTGTCGATCGCGATGCGTTCGGCGATGAGGTCTTCCTCGATCATGTCGACGAGCGTCTTCCCTTCCTTGTACTCGGAGTGGGCGCGGGTGGCCAGCCCCTCGGGGTTGAAATTGGGCTCCCCGTCGAGCTGCGTGATCCGGGCAGCGATCAGGTCGGCGTGACCCTGTTCCTCGGCGGCGTGTTGGGCGAACTCATTCGCGACCGATATCGCGTTGATCCCCGCGGCCATGTACTGATGGCGTTTGTAGCGGAGCACGCAGACGATCTCGGTGGCCAGCGCCTCGTTGAGGATACGGACCACCTCGGTTCGATTGGACCGATACTCGGGGGTGACCGCCCCCCGTTCGATGTGCTCGCGGGCCCGTCGTCGGATCTCTTTGATGTCGAGTAGGAACGGTCCGTCCTTCGCGCCTTCGCTCGGGTCCGTCATGGTGCCCCGCCCACGGCTCCGGGCGCCTATAACCTCCCTGAAGAAGAGTTCGGAGAATGAGGTCCTACCTCTTGAACTGCGGGCCTATCCGGATCATGCGGGGTTCGTTCTGTCTCTTCGCGGGTACGTCAAGCTGGGCGGCACGGTCGGAGGGACCCCCGCAACTTCGACCTTCACCGATGGCAGCGGTTCCCGAGCTCGAGGAGGCTGGAGCGGTCCGGATCGAGGTCGCCTCCTTCGCCGGCGCTCCGCTGCCCGCTCGTTCCTCCTGCTACAGATGAGGCGGGTGACGCACTTTCGAGCGTTGTCCCCGCAGAGCCCGAACGGGGCTCCGGCGGCCCTTCGTCGCCCGGCCGGTCGCCGCGACGCTTAATCTCGCGGTGCGTGCATTGGGTCCTACCATGGCTCCGCTCGTACACGAGTTCCCCTCACGGGTCCTGGTCTTGGACATCGGCGGGAGCCACGTCAAGGCGGCGTTTTCGGATAGTGCCCGCGAGCGTCGGATCCCCTCCGGTCCGCGCTTGACACCCGGACGAATGGTCCGGGGGCTCTCCCAGCTTCTCCGGGGCGAGCGGTACGACGCGGTGGCCATGGGCTATCCCGGGGTGGTGGTGCATGGCCGCATCGCGCAGGAACCACACAACCTCGGCGAGGGGTGGGTCGGATTCGATTTCGAGGCGGCGTTCGGGTGCCCCGTCCGCATCGTCAACGATGCGGCGATGCAGGCGTTGGGCAGCTACCGTGGCGGCCACATGCTCTTCCTGGGACTCGGTACCGGTCTCGGCTCTGCCATGATGGTCGAGGGCCGGCTCCAGCCCCTGCAACTCGCCCACCTTCCGTATAAGAAGGGCCACACGTTCGAGGAGTACGTGGGCGAGGCCAGCCTCCAGCGCCTCGGTCGGAAGAAGTGGCAGAAGGAGGTCCACCGGGTGGTCGATCTCCTGGAGGCAGCGCTCTTGCCGGACGAAGTGGTGATGGGGGGAGGGAACGTCCGCAAGCTCGACCGGATGCTGCCGGGAGTCCGACGGGGGGACAATCGCGAGGCCATCGTGGGCGGAGTGCGGCTCTGGGGAGGGACCGGTTGGCCGGGGTTCCCCGCGACCGGTCCCGAGGTCTTCCAACCCGCGTCCCACCGGAGGGCGACGGCCCGCCGGCGGCCGAGGTCCCGCGCCTCGCGCTAGCTTCCCGCGCCATCCCGAAGGGGTTCCGGGAGCTCCGACGCGGCGCCTCGGTCGAGGAACCAGACCGTAGTGCCCGCCGAGCGAACCAGGCTCGCGGGCCACTTCGGACTTCCCGATGGGAGCGACCGGAAGACGCCGGCCACCGCGGCCGCCTTCTCCACCCCCGACGCGAGGAAAACGACCTCGCGCGACGAGGCGAGCGCCGGGAGGGTGAAGGTCAGCCGAGGCACGAAGGGAGGTTGTCCGGATCGGCGGACCGCCACGACCGTGCGTCGGCGTTCACGGAGGGTCGGGGCCCCGGGGAACAGGGAGGCCGTGTGTCCGTCGGGTCCGATCCCGAGCAGCACCACGTCAAACCAGGCGTCGTCCCAGTCCCGATGGGCGGCGAGGGGACCGAGAAGACGTGCGTACTCCGTCGCGCCGCGCGACGGGGGCCGGAGCTCCCCGCGCAGACGGTGGACCCGACGCGGGGCGATGGGCACGTGGCGGAGCAGCGACTCCCGTGCCATCGCATAGTTGCTCTCGGGGTTCCGGGGGAGACGCACCGTTCGTCCCCGAAGAACACCTCGGTCCGATCCCACGGGAAGCGATGCCCGGACGGTCCGGCGAGCCGGCGGTAGAGCTTCTCGGGCGTGTGACCGCCGGCGAGGACCCAGAGGAATCGGCCCCGGGCGCGCACGGACTCGGCGGCCCGAGCGCGCAGGTGGCGAGCGGCGGCGGATGTCACCCGGGAGAGGCTGGGGTAGATCCGGAGTTCCGGGGCTAGTCGGTGCTCCAACGGTGTCCCCACGACTCGGCGAGCCGTTTGGCCTCGTCCGGCCCCTCCGAGCCGGCGGGATAGAAGACCACCGGCGGGGGGGCGGAAAGGATCGGTCCGTAGAGGCGCCAGGACTCCTCGACCTCATCCGCCCGAACGAACAGGCTCGCGTCCCCGAGCATCACATCCTCGACGAGCGTATCGTAGCCGTCGGGCAGCTTGCCGAAGACGTCCGCGTAGTGGAACTCCATCCGGTGGGTCTGAACGCGCATCTCCCGCCCGGGGACCTTGATCTCGAACGCGATCTCGAAACCCTCCTCGGGCTGGAGCTGGATGGTGATCCGGTCCGGGTTCATGTGGTACTCCGACTCGGACTGGAAGAACGACACCGGCGGGGCCTTGAACGTCACGACCACGCGGCTCGATTTCACGGGGAGGCGCTTGCCCGTTCGAACGAAGAACGGAACGTTCTCCCAGCGCCAATTAGCGACCCGCAGACGGAGGGCGAGGTAGGTCTCGGTCGTGGAGGTGGGCGAGACCCCCGGTTCTTCCCGGTAGCCGGGCACGGCCGCTCCGTCGAGCGTCCCCCGCTGGTACTGCCCCCGAACTACGTCCTCGGGCCGGATAGGCAGGGTGCTGCGGAGCACCTTCACCTTCTCGTCGCGGATGTCATCCTCGTTCCGACGGGCGGGAGGTTCCATCGCGATCAGCGTGAAGATCTGCGTGACATGGTTCTGGACCATGTCCCGGAGGGCGCCGGCGGATTCGTAGTAGCCGGCCCGCCCCTCGACCCCGAGGCTCTCGGCGACGGTGATCTCGACCTGCTCCACTCGGTCGCGGTTCCAGTCGGACTCCACGAAGGCGTTCGCGAGTCGGAAGACGAGCAGGTTCTGGACGGTCTCCTTCCCCAGGTAGTGGTCGATGCGGAAGATCTGTTTCTCGCCGAAGTACCGGTGCGCGAGGGCGTTGAGGGCCTTCGCGGAGGGGAGGTCCCGGCCGAACGGTTTTTCGATCACGACCCGGGTCCAGCCCGGAGCTTGGTTCAACCCGGCCTCCCCCAACCCCTGCAAGGCGGTGGCGAACGCTTCGAGGGGCAGGGCGAGGTAGAAGATCCGGTTCCCCGGGAGGCCGTGCTCCTTTTCGAGCTGTTCGACCCGGGCCCGGAGGCCCGGGTAGCCCGTGGGGCCCTCTCCGCTCAGGCGGAAGTAGAATAGGGAGGACGCGCAGAAGGGGCGGACTTCCGTCTCAGGGCCTACCGTTTCGGCCGCCAGGGACTTGGCGCAGGCTTCGCGGAACGTCCCGTCGTCCAGCGGGTGCCGGGCCACGCCGAGGATGAGGCTGCCGGCCGGGAGCCGACCCTGCGCGTGGAGGCGGTAGAGCGCCGGGAGGAGCTTACGCTGCATCAGGTCCCCCGTCGCGCCGAAGACCACGAATACGTGCGGTTGGGCGGCGGGGCCGGCCATGCCTAGGGCTCCGTCTTCACTACGTGGCCGCCGAACTTGTTGCGCATCATCGCCAGGAGGCGTTCTGTGAACGGGTCGGTCTCGCGGGAGCGCAGGCGCTGTTGGAGCGCGAGCGTGATGATGGGCGCCGGGATGTTGAGATCCATCGCCTCCGTCACCGTCCACCGACCCTCCCCCGAGTCCGCGACCCAGGGTCCGATCCCCTTCAGGGTCGGGTTCTCCGCCAGGGCGTCCTCGGTCAGCTCGAGCAACCAGGAGCGGACGACGCTGCCGTACCGCCACACTTGAGCGACCTGGTGCAGGTCGAGCGCGAAATCGCTCTTCGCCTGCAACACGGCGAACCCCTCCGCATACGCCTGCATGAGGCCGTACTCGATCCCGTTGTGGACCATCTTGACGAAGTGACCGGACCCGACAGGCCCCACGTGACCCCAACCCTTCTTCGGTCCGGGGGCGAGCGTTTCGAGGATCGGACGGATCCGCTCGACGTCGGCCGCCGTCCCGCCGACCATCATGGAGTACCCCTCCTTGAGACCCCAGATCCCCCCGCTCGTACCGACGTCCACGAAATGGAATCCCCAGCTCGTGACGAGGGAGGAGCGTCGCAGGCTGTCGCGGTAGTACGAGTTTCCCCCGTCCACGATGAGGTCGCCGGCGGAGAGCAACGGGTGGAGCTGGGCCAGGGTCTGGTCGACCGGGTCGCCGGAAGGGATCATGAGCCACACGACACGCGGGGCGGACAGCTGTCGGACGAGGTCGGCCAGCGAGTTCGCCCCGGTCGCGCCCTGTTGCACGACCGCGTCGACCACCGCGGGCGTGCGGGCGTACCCCACCACCTTGTGGCCGCCCTGGACGAGTCGCACCGTCATGTTCCCGCCCATCTTCCCGAGGCCCACGATTCCCAGCTCCATCGGTCTCCTCCTCACTCCGCGACGATCCCTTCCGAGGCGAGCTCTTCCCGGACCTGCCCGGAGTTCCGCACCCACAGCGTGCGGAGGCCGAGCCGAGCAGCCGCGTCGACGTTCTCGCGTCGATCGTCGAGGAGGAGGGCCTCGTCGGATTCATGTTGGGTGACCTGGAGGGCGTACTGGTACGCCTCGGGTTCCGGCTTGCGTCGGCCGGTATAGCACGAACTCAAGAACGCGTGGAAGACGTCGCGAAGGTGAAAGGCGGCGATCCGGTACTCGTTCAACTCCTTCGACTCATTGTTGAGCGCGACCATCACGTAGTGTCCTCCCTTCCGGAGCGATCGGGCGCAGGCGATCGCGGGGTCGTTCGGGTGCGAGCGCGCCCACATGAACGCGCGGAACTCCGCGGAGGTGAACGGACGAGGCACTTCGAACACGGTGGTCGCAAGGTACTGGTCCAGGCCGAGCTGTCCGGTCTCGAACGCCTCGGCCACGAGCTCGTGCCGACGCTCGAGGCCGTCCGCGTCGAGGTGGAAATGCTCCGCGGCAGCAACGCGCCCGGCCCGATCCCATCCGTTGGACAAGAGCACCCCACCGACATCCCACAGGAGCAGCGAGACCTTAGCCATCGAGGGCCTCGGTCAGTCGCGCAAGCCCTCCCGGAACGTCCGCTCCGAGGTCGACCCGCAGGACACGACGGTCCTTCTGGCGGAGGGCCTGGTAGTCCCCGAGAGCCTGGGCCCGGATGAGCTGGCCGAACGTGTAGTCGGTGTCGGGGACCGCGAGGTCGTGCTTGGGCGCGTCGACGATCTGCAGGAACCGGCCGGAAGGAGGTCCTCCCTTGTGGAGCTGTCCGGTCGAGTGGAGGAACCGGGGCCCGAACCCGAGCGTGGTGGCGACGTGCTGCCGCTCGAGGACGCGGCGGCGGAGCGCCTCGAGGGCCCCCCGCGTCTCCGCGGTGGGGGCCAGGTAGGCCTGGATGCCCACGTAGTCGCCCGGGCGGCCCACGGAGGTCCACTCCTGTACCGCCCGATGAAGTTCCGGCACGTCGGATGCGATGGTCGTGGGTACCGCCGCAGCCGATCCCGCGCCGGCCGGCTGGGCCATCGCCTTGCGCGCGAGCTCCTTGGCGAACTCCACATCAGGCTGGTCGTACGGGTCGATACCGAGGATCATTCCCGCAGCGGCCACGCCAAACTCCCAGCGGAAGAACTCCTGGCCCAGGTCCGAATTGTCGGGGACACGGAGGCGCACGATCGGGTGGCCCGCGGCCTCGAGTCGCGCCACGTGCGCGGTCAGCACGGGGTCGGGTTGGTCGCCTTCCTCGATCGTCACGAAGACTCGGTCGGTGCCGTAGTTCTCCGGCGGGAGACAGGGCTCGCCCACCACCGGCACGATCCCGCGACCCATCTTCCCCGTGCTCTCCGCGACCAGTTGCTCCACCCAGTCGGGGAACGGCGCAAAACCGTGGGAGGCGTAGAACGTGAGCTTGTCTCGCCCGTGGCTGCCCAGCTCGCCGAGGACCGCCCCCAGGCGGAGACCCGGGTTCTGCGGGACCGGTACCGAAGCCGCGCATGTCTCGGTCATACTGCGCGCCCGGTCGAGGAGCGTCCGAACGTCGACCCCGGCGAGCGCGGCGGGGACCAGTCCGAAGTGCGTGAGCGCGGAGTACCGACCTCCCACGGTCGGGACTGCGAGGAACGTCTCGCGAAAGTGTCGGTCCTTGGCCAGCTGCTCCAGGGGCGTTCCTGGGTCGGTGATGGCGATGAAGTGACGACCCGGTGGAACACCTAGGGTCCGAAGTACATCCCAGAAGTAGTGGAAGAAGGACAGCGGTTCGGTCGTAGTTCCGGATTTGCTCGACACCGCGAACAGGGTGTGGAGCGGGTCGATCCGCCGGTGGATCGCGGTCACGGAATCGGGATGCGTGCTGTCCAGTACTAGGAGCTCGGGGTAGCCGGCCCGGTGGCCGAACATCCGAGCGAAGACGTCGGGAGCGAGGCTCGAACCCCCCATCCCCAGGACGACGATATGCCGAATCCCCTCCGCGCGTACCTCTACCGCGAACGCGTTGAGCTCGTCGAGCTCGTGATGCATCGTCTCGGGCAGATGGAGCCACCCCATCCGCTGAGTGACGTCCCGCGGGGGCGCCGCGGGCCACAGGCTCGGGTCGCACTGCCATACGCGCTCCCCCACGTGCGCTCCTTGCCAAGTGTCCAGCCGCGCGGCGATCCGAGGGGAGTCGGCTCCGACGCTCCACGTCTGAGGGTCGAGGGCGCTCGCGAGGAGCGCGGTCTTCTTCGCGTCGAGCGAACTCAGCAGATGTTCGTAGGAGGCGCTGAACAGCGCGACCCCTTCCACCTGGAGGTCGTCGTTCACCTTTGCGAGGTCGATTCCGATCCGCGCGAGCCGAGCGAGCCGGTCGCGGGCCTCGGGGAGGCCATGCGCGACCGCATCGGGCCGGACCACGCCATGGTCCTCGAAGGCGGTGAGCGTGGCCGGCGGGATCGTGTTGATCGTCTCGGGCCCGACGAGCTCCTCGACGTACATCGTATCCCGGTAGGCCGGGTCCTTGGCGCTCGTGCTCGCCCAGAGCACCCGCTGGGGCCGCGCTCCCTTTCCCGCCCAGGAGGTGAACTCGAGGCCATGGAATATCTCGAGGAAACGGGCGTAGACGACGCGGCAGTTGGCGATCCCGATCTGACCTCTCAGATCCTTCGCCTCCGGCGCCGGTCGCGTCAAGGAGCTTGTCGACCGCGGTGTCGATCCGGCTCACAAAGATGGACGCCACCGAAGCGAGACGAGTCGGGTCGGGAGCACGGGCGAGTCCGCGGAGATACGCTTGGGCGACCGCTTCGTAGTGCGCAATCGAGAACATCAGCGTGATGTTGACGTTGATCCCCGACCCGAGCAAGTCCTCGATGGCGGGGATCCCCTCCGGGGTCGCCGGCACTTTGATCAGTAGGTTGGGTCGGTTGACGGCGGCCCAGAGGCGCCGCGCCTCCACCAAGGTCCCCGCGGTGTCGTGGGCCAGGCGCGGCGAGACCTCGAGGCTGACGAAGCCGTCCCTCCCATCCGTGCGGTCGAAGACGGAGCGAAGGACGTCGGCCGCGCGGGTGACGTCCTCCACGGCCAGGCGTTCGTACAGCTCGGCCGCGGAGAGGGCGGGTTCCCGAGCGAGCAGCGCCTTGAGCGCCTCATCGTAATCCTGGCTCCCTGCGATCGCCTTGTCGAAGATGGTGGGATTGATCGTAACTCCGGTGATCCCGTCGACCTCCACCATTCGACGGAGTTCGCCACTCGTCAAGAGGCTCCGTCGGATGTAATCGAGCCAGGGGGATTGTCCCGCCGCCAGGAGTTCGGCCAATCGGGTCATGGTGAGGTCCCTCTCGCTCGGGTCGCGAGGACCCGTTGGACCACTTCGACGATGTGCTCGACGGTGAAACCCAACTCCCGCTGCACGACCGGGCCCGGGGCGGAGGCGCCGAACCGGTCCACGCCGATCGATGCCCCGTCCGCTCCGACGTACCGCGCCCATCCGAGAGTGACCCCGGCTTCGACCGAGACCTTCGAGGTCGCGGCCGGTAGGACCGACTCTCGATAGGGCGAGGGTTGCTCTTCGAAGAGCTCCCATGACGGCAGGGAGACGACCCGGGTGGGCACGCCGGTCTTCTGGAGGTGCTCCTGCGCAGCGAGCGCGAGCGACACCTCGGATCCGGTCGCGATAAGGATCACTTGCGGCGATCCGTCGCTCGCCTCTGCCAGCACGTACCCTCCCCGAGGGACGCCGGAAGCGATCGGGTACGTCGCGGGGTCGAGGACCGGCAATTTCTGTCGGCTGAACACGAGGGCGGTCGGGCCTGGGCGTTCGAGGGCGACCCGCCAGGCGGCCGCGGTCTCGTTGGCATCCGCCGGTCGGATCACTCTCAGGTGGGGGAGCGCCCGCAGGCTCACGAGCTGCTCGACCGGTTGGTGGGTCGGTCCATCCTCGCCCATACCGATGCTATCGTGAGTGAACACGAGCACGATATGGGTTTCTTGGAGCGCTGCGAGGCGGAGACTCCCCCGTGCGTAATCGGAGAAGGTCAGGAACGTGCCGCCGTACGGGATGAGTCCCCCATGAAGGGCCATCCCGTTCAGGATCGCCACCATCGCGTGCTCGCGGACCCCGAAGTGGAAATTGCGACCGGCCCCGTCCTGGGCGGAGTAGTCCGACGACCCGGACAGAAGGGTCTTGGTCGACGGCGAAAGGTCGGCCGCCCCTCCGAGAAGGGCCGGCAACCTCGGGCCCACGGTGTCCAGGAATTTCTGCGACGCGTCCCGGGTCGCCATGGGGCCGGTGCTGGGAGCAAAGACGGGAATGGTCGAGTCCCATCCCGCCGGGAGCCGACCGGCCGATTGGTCCTCCCAGGTCTTGGCGTCGGCGGAGTACCTCGACCGGGTACTGATCGCGCCGTGTCTCCCACTCCGTCTGCCACCGAGAACCCCGGCCGCGGGCCGCGAGGAAGTGGGCGCGGGCCTCTTCGGGAACGAGGAACATCGGCTCGAGCGGCCAGCCGAGCGTCTCCTTCGTCGCCTTCAAGTTCGCCGGCCCGAGCGGTTCCCCATGAGCTTCCCGCGTGTCCTGGACCGGGCTCCCGTACCCGAGGTGGGTCCGAACGCAGATGAGGGAGGGGCGTCCGGCTTCGGCGCGAGCCGCGTTCAGCGCGGCCTCGATCGCCCCGAGGTCGTTCCCATCCGGTACGCGAAGAGTTTGCCAGCCGTAGGCCTCGAAGCGTTCGGGCACGCTCTCGGTGAACGCCCATACGGTGGGGCCTTCGAGGGAGACGTGGTTGTCGTCGTAGAGATAGACCAGCTTTCCCAAACCGAGCGTTCCCGCTAGGGAGGCCGCCTCGGAGGAGATCCCTTCCATGAGATCCCCGTCGGAGACGATCCCGTAGGTATAGTGGTCAACGATCGGGAGCTCTTCCCGGTTGAACGTGGCTGCGAGGTGGCGTTCCGCGATCGCCATCCCGACGCCCATCGCAAATCCCTGGCCCAACGGGCCCGTGGTCGCCTCGACACCGGGCGTGAGTCCGTGTTCCGGGTGGCCCGGAGTGCGGCTCCCCCACTGTCGGAACCGCTGAAGTTCTTCGAGGGGCAGGTCGTACCCCGTGACGTGGAGGAGGGCATAGAGGAGGGCCGACCCGTGGCCGGCCGAGAGGATGAACCGGTCCCGGTTCGGCCATTGGGGGTCGGCCGGATTATGCCGAAGGAACCGATCCCACAGGACGTAGGCCATCGGCGCGGCGCCGAGCGGAAGCCCCGGGTGGCCCGACCTGGCCTTCTCCACCGAGTCGACCGCAAGGAACCGTAGGGTGTTGACGCACGTCGTATCCAGGTCGGTCATGGTTGTCGGTCGGACCCGTGCAGAAGGATCGGAAGAGCGCCTAGGGGGGCGAGGCTCGGGCCGGCCTCGCGCGACGCCGTGCCACCCTCGCGAACTCGATCCAGGTCCTCCGGGGCACCCAAGACGCGTCGGGGATAAAGAAGAACCCGGCTGCCTGGCCGTCGAGACCCCTCGATCACCCCGCGGGGAGCGGTTCGACCCTACGCGCGGACGGCGTTCTCGAAGAGGCGCTGGTTCCGCTTTCACGGCGTGAGTCAGCTATATCGGCAGAGCCGGCCCGGGTATCGCACGGTCAAACCCCATGCCGGGATCCTACCGCGGCCCGATTGTGGATGTCCACTCGCATCCGATGCTCCCCGGTGAGGCGCCGATAGTGGCCCTCCCGCACCCTTCGGAGGAGTACTGGCGGAAGGTCGAAGGGATGGACTTCCGGTTCGCGGGGGCCCTGGTGATAGCCCCCCCGGCGGACCTTCCCCGGACCCGGGCTCTCAACGACAAGGTGCTTGCGTTAGCGAAGGAGTCGGCCGGACGATTCTTTTCTATGTGCTCGGTCCATCCCGCTGACGGCGCCGAGGCGCTGTCCGAGGTAGATCGCGTCGCGACGGCGGGCGCGCGAGGACTCAAGCTCCACCCGAACACCCAGAAGTTCGACGTCGCGGATCCGGCCATCACGGCGGTGGTCCAACGGGCCGCGGAGCGGAAGTTGCCAGTGCTGTTCGACGCCTATTCTCCGTTCGACGCGGACCAGGCCGGCAAGTTTGTCCTGCTCGCCATGCAGGTTCCGGAGGCCCGCATCATCCTTGCCCACGCTCACGGGAACCGGTTCTCCGACCTGCTTGTCTACGAGATTCTGGCGAGGTACCCCTGGTGGAAGCGGAACGTTTGGGTCGACCTTTCGGCCACCGCGAGCCTGCTGGCGGGCGGCCCCTTCGCAGAGCAGTTCGCCTGGGTGTGCCGGAAAGTGGGCACGGACCGGCTCCTCTTCGGCAGCGACTACCCCCTCGACGAACCGAGGACGGCGGTCGAGGCGGTCGTCTCGCTCGGCTTCACCGAGTCCGAGCTCGGGGCGATCTTCTACGGAAATGCCGCCGGACTTTTTGGGCTGCCCCCGCCCTGAGACCGGCCCCACGCCCTGGCCCGGGCCCCCGAAGGTCCGAGGCTCCGCTCGGCAGGTCAGGCCACTCGATGCGGAGGGGGCTCTACGACGGAGCTCTCGTTCCGGACGGTCACCGGCGCCGGACCCGGGCGACGGGCCAGGTGGACGGAAACGACGAACATCCAGGCGAGCAGGGATCCGAGGAATAGCCGCTCGGTCAGCCCCCCGTAGTGAGTCGCAATCCGTGGGACGGCGAACCCCGCTGTGATCTCGACCACGAAGAGGAGGACCACGAGGATCGCGAAAGGGAACGCGAACCGTTTCGCCGCCCGAAGCGACGAACTCTCGCCAAAATGGTCGGCGAGGGCAAAGGCGCCGACCGCACCGCCGAAGAACGCGACCAGGGCGACGACGAGGTGGACCGCGCCATGCCAGGAGAGGGGAAGATTGGGGACGTCCGTGGGGAACGCCGCCAGGATCAACGCGCCGACCGACCAGATCGTAAAGAAAACGACCCCGCTCCGGAGCGGAGCCGACCCACGTTCTTCGAGGCGGACCGTTCGGACCAGGGCGTAGAGAAACACCAGAGAGAGCACCCCGCGATTGATGAAATTGAGCGTCATCACGAACCCGAACGGTCCGACCGCGAGGTCGCTCTCCGCCTGCGTGATGGGGCTGTAGTGCGGCGGAAGGAGCTGGGCCACGACGTCGAGGACCATGTAGAGGAGGATCCCTCCAACCACCAACCAGTAGAGACGGCGCGGGTCCGACCATCCGTCGACGGTGGACGGCCGCGCGCCCCCCCTGATTCCGCTTGCCGACGCCACCGGGAGGGGGAGTGCAAGGAGGGGTATTTGGGAGTGCGTCGGGACGAGGGGGGCTTGGCCGTGGCCGGGGACGTGGTCGCATTCCGGGCGGGCCGGAGGGACGCGGGACTCGCGCACCGCGCGAATAAGTATTCCCGCCGGGCACCTGCTGGAGGGACCGATGGCGAAGGAGGGGTGGGATGACCTCGCCGCCTGGCGGGATTACCGGATGGGCGAGCACGGGGATCTCTGGCACCGTGCCATCATCGACCCGACCCTTCTCGCCGTAGTGGGGCGGGTGCGGGGCCTCCGCGTCCTCGACCTCGGCTGCGGGAACGGATATCTGACGCGCCGCTGGGCCCGCGAGGGAGCGGTCGAATCCGTCGGGGTGGACCTCTCGGACGCGAATCTGCGCTTCGCCCGGAGGCGGGAGATGCGACGGCCATCGGGAGCACGATTCGTAGGTCAGGACGCGGCCCGCCTCAAGGCGTTCGGGGACGGCTCGTTCGATCTCGTCGTCGCCCACATGTCGCTCATGGACATCGAGGACGCGAAGGGGACGGTGAGGGAGGTCGGCCGCGTGCTCGCCGACCGGGGACGATTCGTCTTCTCCATCAACCATCCCTGTTTCGACATCGATCTTCAGTCGATGTGGGTCGTCGAAGGTGATCGGTTGGAGATCACCGTCTTTCGCAAGGTGAGCGGGTACCGAGAAGAGAAGGTGGTCCGGGTTCCGTGGAAGATCTCGGAGAAGGAGACCGCCTACACGCTCTCCTACCATCGGCCGCTGCCCACCTACCTCCGGTACCTTCGCGCAGCGGGATTGGCCGTGGTGCGCATGGAGGAGCCGTCCCCCGAACCCGAGGCGATCCGGAAGAGCCCTCAGGCCCCGTTCCTGGTGGAGATCCCGCTCCATCTCGTGGTGGAGGCGGTGCCCGTTCCCGGATGGGCGGGACGGAGGCGTCGGGCGGGAGCGCTCAGGTCACGGGAGTCGCGAAGGTCGGGACGTACTCCCGCGACAGGCGTCCGACGATCGGGATCGCGTGGCCACAGGCGCGGCACCGGTTCTGCGCGTCGAGGTTCCAGGACTGGATCGTGAATCCGTAGCGACGCACCGCGATCGCACCGCACGCCGGGCAGTAGGTGTGCTCGAGCGGGTGGCCCCAGACGTTGCCGAGGTAGACGTACTCGAGTCCCTCGGCCTTCACGACGGCGTGCAGTTTCTCGAGGGTCCGGACGGGAGTCTCGGGGAACTCCATCATCTTGAAGTCGGGGTGGAACCGGAGCAGATGGAAGGGGGTCGAGGGCCCGAGGTCGTCCCGCACCCGTCGCGCGAGCTCGCGCGTCGCCTCGACCGACTCCCCCACCTCCGGGACGATCAGGTCGGTCACTTCGACGTGCACCCCGCGCCGGTGTAGATCGGCCATCGTCGCCCAGATCGGTTCCGGTCCCTTGGCGGCGACGTACTTGCGCAGGAACCCGGCTTCGCCACTCCCTTTGAAATCGACACTGATCGCGTCGAGGTGGGGCCCGAGCAGTTCGGTCGCCTCGGGGGTCATGTAGCCGTTCGTCACGAAGTTCGCAAAGAGGCCCGCCGCGCGCGCCTCCTTCATGATGTCGAGGGCGTACTCGATGAAGATCGTCGGTTCGTTGTAGGTGAACGTCACGCCGGCGCAACCGTACCGGAGGGCCGCGGCGACGGCGTCGGCGGGGGACAGGGGACGGCCGAGGATCTCCTGCTCCTGGGAGATCTCAGCGTTCTGGCAGTAGAGGCAGCGCCAATTACACCCCACCGTGCCAATCGAAAAGACCCGCGTTCCCGGATGGAAGTGCGAGAGCGGCTTCTTCTCGACCGGGTCGACCTGGGTCGCGGCCGCCTTGCCGTACGAGAGCAACTCCAGCTTCCCCTCCACGTTCTTGCGAACGAAGCAGAACCCATGGGATCCGGACGGGATGGTGCAGTACCGCGCGCAGGCGGTGCACTGAACCTTGCCGCCGGCCATCGGCTTGTAGAGGAGGGCGGGGTGTGCCATCGCGCGTTCACCTTCCCCCATTCTAAGGGCGAGACGCGCATTAACCCTGCCGTAAAGTCCACCCGACCTCGAGCCGAAGGTTCATCCCCCGCGGTGGGGTCGGGCGCGTGTGCAGGGTGCGCGTCGGCCCGCTGGGCCGAATCCCGAGGCCGACCGGCTCGAGCTCCAGGTCTCCGAGCGGGTCTCGCCGACGCCCGAGATGCAGGAGCGCGTGGCGCGGGTCCGCACTGAGCTCGTCGACCGGGTTCGTTCTGCCGCCGAGGAACGCTCGAGCCCCCTCGTGCGCGCCCTGGTAGCGGGAAGCGCGGCCCGCGGGACCTACCTGTCCGACCGGCTCGACATCGACCTCTTCCTCCTCTTCCCACCGGAGCTTTCCCGCGACCGGCTCCGAGAGGAGGGGCTCGCCCTGGGTCGTGCGGTCCTTTCCGACCCGGAGACCCGGTACGCCGAACATCCCTACCTGCGCGGTCGGTTCGAGGGGTTCAACGTCGATGCCGTCCCCGGGTTCGCGATCACCGACCCGTCACGACCGCTCTCTCCGGTCGACCGGACCCCGTTCCACCAGCAGTACCTCTCCGCGCGGGAGACCCCGGAGCTTGTCGCGCAGGTCCGCCTCTCGAAGCAGTTCTTCCGCTCGCTCGGGGTCTACGGGTCGGAATCCCGGACCGAAGGTTTTTCGGGGTACCTCGTCGAGCTCCTGGTGCTCCGGTTCGGCTCGCTCCAGGGACTCCTCGGAGCCGCCCGATCCTGGCGCATTCCCGTACGCCTCGAGGATGCCGGGCGCGACCCACCGCGACTCCCGGCGGAGGTCGCTCTCATCCTCGCCGATCCGGTCGACCCGCACCGGAACGTCGCGAGCGCACTGTCCCGACGGAACCTGGCCCTCCTGATCCTCGCCGCCGGCGCGTACCTCGACCACCCGGCCGAGCCCTGGTTCGAGGTGCGCGCTCCGCGGCCGTTTCCCCGCGAAGCGGCGATCGCCCGAGTGCACGAACGGGGGACGCACGTCACGGTCGTTTCCCTCCCCCGACCTGACCTCGTCGACGATACCCTCTACCCACAGGTCCGCAAGGCCGAACGGGCGATCGCCGAGGAGGTCGGACGTTCCGGGTTCGAGGTGGTCGGGTCCGCCTCCGCCGTGGAGGCGGCCCGCGTCGTGATCGCCATCGAGGTCGGTCACCCCCACCGTCCCGCGGTTCGAGCGCAGGACGGACCGCCGGCCGGGCTCGACCGGGTCGGGCAGTTCCTCGACAAGTGGACGGCGCCAGACGCTCCCGTCCTCCAAGGCCCGTACGTCCGGGTCGACGGCAGCCTGGGGGTGGACTCGCGGCGCACGGACCGCGAGGTCGAACCCGTGATCCGCTCCATGCTCCCCCGCCTGTCCCTCGGGCGCGACCTGACCCCGAAGGACGCCAGTCGGGTCACCGTGCGTCCCCTCTCGGCCGAATCGGACAGCCCCGCACTGTCGGAGGCGCTTCGCGAGCTCGTCGAGCGCCGGTTGCCCTGGCTGGAACCTCGATGAACTAGAGCCCGGTCGGGGAAATGTTCAACAAGAGGAACCAGATCGCGAGCCACCCGAAGAACTCGAGCGCGATGAGGCCCGCCCAATCTCCCTTGGTGTAGTACCTCGAGTTCGATCGAATCCGCTGGATCAGGAAGACGCTCCCGACGATGCCCGCGAGCCCGAGGCCGAACGGGATGTACCCGTTGAGACCGGTCGCCGAGAGGATCCAGGCCACCAGCCCAAGCACCAGGGCGAAGACCCCCGCGAGGGCGGTGGCGGTCGCGAGCTCGTACTCCTTCCAAACGAACCCGGAATCATCGAATTGGGGGAATTCGAACGCGGGGATCGCGTCCTCCTCCATCTTCTTCCGGGCCTTTTTTGCCATCGCTAGCCCCCCGCGCGGCCGCGGCTCGCTCGAACAGCTCCTCCGCATGGTAGGAACTGCGGACGAGGGGGCCGGACTCCACGGCGGCGAAGCCTCGGTCGAGGGCTCGCCGTTTCCACCCGTCAAACTCGCCGGGGGGAACGTACCGGACGACGGGCCGGTGACTCGCGCCCGGGGAGAGGTACTGGCCGAACGTCACGAGGTCGACCTCCGCGTCGCGGAGGTCGTGCAGGGCCGTCTCGACCTCGGCGTCCGTCTCCCCCAATCCGAGCATGATCGAGGATTTGGTCACCAGAGGGTCCCCCCCGATCGAGCGGGCCCGGCGCAAGACCTCGAGCGAGCGTTCGTACCCGGCCCGCGGGTCACGGACCTGGGAAGAGAGCGAGCGTACGGTTTCGAGGTTGTGAGCGAACACCTCGGGCGGGTGGACGAGAACGTCCCGGAGGGCCGCTTCCGAGCCGCCGAGGTCGCCGGCCAGGAGCTCGACCTTGGTCGCGGGAGCCGCGGCACGGATCCGTTCGACCGTCTCCCGGAGGATCGCGGCGCCCCCGTCCGGGAGGTCGTCGCGGCAGACCTGGGTCAGGACGACGTATCGAAGCCCCCATTTTTCGACCGCGGTCGCGACGCGCTCGGGCTCGGTCCGGTCGACGACGCCCCGGGGCCAGCGGGTCGTGACGGCGCAGAACCCACACCGCCGCGTGCAGTCGGTCCCGAGGAGCATCAGGGTCGCGGTCCCGGCCGACCAGCACTCGGGGAGGTTGGGGCACTTCGCCTCGCGGCAGACGGTCTCGAGTTGGAGGCCCTCCAGCACTCCCCGGACCTCCGGGTAGAGCGGACCTTTCGGAGGTCGAATGCGGATCCACTCCGGGAGTCGCCCGGGTCCCGGCATGGGACCGGCCATGGCCTCGGCAGTCTCCACGCCGGTCCGACCCGTGGGCACCTTTAGGCTTTGCGCGGGCGACCTCGGCCCAGGCGCTCCTCGACCAGCGTCGCGAGGTAGCTCGCGGGAAGGTCGTCCATCGCGACCCGGCTTGACTCCCCCGTCCCGCCGGTCTCGAGCGTGACCAGCCCGTCCCGTTCGAGCTCCTTGAGCGTCCGCCAGAACGTCGTACGACTCATCGGAGAGCCACCGAGCTCTTCGAGGAGGGCCGTGTGCGCGGCTCGGAGCTTCTGGCTCGCGACGGCCGCGCCGCGGCTCCGCAGCGAACGGGAGAGGGCCAGCAGCACGCCGAGCTCGTTCGTCGAGAGATCCTCGAGCTGCGATTCGGAGAGCGTCGGGAGCAGCGAGCCCTTCGTTCGTCGGACGTGCTCCGCGAGGATCGTGTCGGACCCGGAGTCCTCGGCGACGTGGGCAGCGCCCGAGAGGAGCTCGAGGGCGAACCGGGCATCCCCGTTCGGAACGGCGATGCGGGCGATCTGGTCGAGCACCTCCCGGTCGACGCTTCCCGGACGGAGGGCGAGCTCCGCCCGCGTGGAGAGGATCTCCACGAGGTCCTCCCGACCGTACGGGGCCAGCGCGAGTCGATGCGTCACGCCGAAGCTCGAGCGGCTCGGCGCATCGAGGTACGGGAGGAGGTCCTCCGCGGCGACCAGGAGCAGCGAGATCGATCCGAGCGCGACCTCGTGAGAGCGGGAGAGGAGGTAGACCAGCTTGGTCTCTTGCTTGACGAGTGCGCCGGCCTCGTCGAGGATGACGACCAGGTGCTGAGGCCGCCGTCGCAGTCCCTGCTCGAAGACGTCGATCATTTCCGAAAGGCTGTATCCGCGGTCCGGCAGCGAGACATCGACCGACCGGAGGAGGTCGAGCATGACCGTGCGGTCGCTCGCCCGCCGCCAGCAGTTGATGTAGGCGGACCGGACCGGGAGCAAATTCCCCCGCCCGGTGCGTTCGAGGTCGCTGGCGAGCCGGCGCGCGAGCGCGGTCTTGCCACTTCCGACCCCGCCGGTGAGCAGGAGGTGGTAGGCGAGCCCCTTCGAGAGCGCCTCGCGGTATCGCTTCGTCAGGACCTCGAGTTCCTTCTCACGACGCACCAACCGGGGCGGCAGGTAGGCCGGGTCGAGGGTTTCCTCTTTGACCAGGATCCGGAGCGGGCTCGGCACGATGCCCGGGACAAGAGTCCCCGATATCAGGTTCGCTGTCCGCGGGCAGCCCGGGGACGCCGCTTCGTATCGGTCCGTCCCTCGAGCAGCTCTTGGAGGACCGAAGCGACCAGCTCGGCGGTCGGCCTTCGGGCGTCCAGGACCCGCCACTCTCCCTCGTGGGCCAGGCGCCGATACCGCCTCGCCACTCGAGCGAGCGTTCGTCGTCGTTCCAGCGGGCCCCGGACGCGGGAGCGCCGGCCCAGCCGTCGCAGGGCCTCGGCGGGGGAGAGGTCGAGCAGGATGACCCGGTCCGGAAGGATCGTCGCGCGGGGGCCGAGCTCCTCGAGGCGTCGGACCGCGGGCGTGCCGAGCGCGCTGCCCTGGTAGGCCAGGGTCGAGTAGAGCGAACGGTCCGTCACGACCAGGTCCGAGTGGCGAAGGTCGCGCTCGAGCCCTGGACGGGCGAGGAACCGGTCGAGGGTGAAGTAAACCGCCCCGGCCCAGGGGTCCCGGGCGCCCGCCTGCTGGGCCAGGCGTCCGAGCGCCGGGTCGGACGGCTCTCGCCGTAGGAGGACCTTCATGCCGCGGCGACGCAGGGCCGTGGCGAGCGCCCGGGCGAGGGTGGACTTGCCCGCGCCGTCGATTCCTTCGAGGGCAAGCAGCACCCCGCGCCGGCGGGCGCTCATCGGGTCACCGTCCCCGGGATCTCGGGACGCCAGCCGTACACCGTCTCGAACGATCGGACGAACGGGATCCAGAGGCGCTCGACGGCCTCGGGACCGCGATCCGCGATCGCGGTGGCGCGGCGCGGCACGGTGGCGAGGTCGAGGACCGCACCCGGACGGGCCGGGTCGTCGAGGAAATCGGTCTCGAGGAACCAGGGTCCCTCTTCCCCGAGGACCTCGTTCACCAGCTCCCTTCGGGCGAGATAGGAGGGCGCGATGCCGCTGCGCTCGGCGCGGGGGAGGAGCGAGCGCGCGTAGTGCTTCACGACCCGAGCCGGTGGGAGGCCGGCGCGCGTCGCCTGGGTCGCGAGTGCGCGGTATCCGTCCGCGTCCAGGTCCGCGGAGTGTACGACGGCGGGGCAGTCCACGTCACGCGCCACCGCAAAGGCATGGTCGAGCGCGCTCTCGCAGGCGCGCCGGAGGGGTTCCTCTACCGGGAAGTGGGGCAAGCCGACCTCCCCGAGGGCGACCGCCAGTCCTTCCCGCACGAATCGTCCCGCGAGGTCGACCGCGTCTCGCTGGAGCGCCAGCGCCGGCCCGAGACCGAGGAGCGGGGCTGCATGGACGAGGTCGATCGGGTAAGGGGCGACCACGCACCGCACGTCGACCCCCGTCTCCGTGCGGATGGACTGGGCCAGTCGGAACGTGGTGTCGAACTGATCGCGATAATCCTCGATCGCGCGGGGGACCGTGCCGGCGTAGTTCTGGGTCGCGAGAAGGAGATGCGTCCCGCCGGCGGCGGCGAACCGTCGGGCCGCGGCGACTCCCTCGCCGCTCGGACTGAGGTGGCAGTGATGGTCGACAACGGGCAGATCGCTCGGGAGCGGCACCGGGCCGACCTCCGGGGAGCGGGCCTAGCGCAGGAGGCCGGCGCCTTGGAGTTCCTTCGTGATCTTCTTGACCGCGACCTCGACGTCCGAGGGTTTTCGGGCGCCGGTGCAGACCAGCTTGCCGCTGCCAAACAGCAGCACGACCACCTTCGGGACGTCGATGCGGCAGACGAGGCCCGGGAACTGCTCGGGCTCGTATTCGACCCGGTCGAGCCCGAGCGTGACCGCGATGGCGTTGAGGTTGATCTCGCTCTCGAGGTCGGAGCTCGCGACGATGTTCTGCACCTCGATCTTCGGGTGCATGTTGATCTTCTGGCCGCCCTTCTTGATCTGAGCGGCGACGGAGTGGATCGACTCCTCCACTTCGTGCATGCTCTTCGCTCCAGTGCAGACGACTTTGCCCGATCGGAACAGCAGGATCGCGGTCTTGGGCTGCTTGAGACGGTAGATGAGACCCGGGAACTGTTCGGGCTCATACTCCGCGCCGTCGAGGCCAAGCGCGATCGATTGGAGGTCGAGTACGTCTCCGAGGGAGGTCGACGCAACGACGTTCTCAATCCGTATCTTGACCAACGAAATCCCCGGCCGCGGGACCATTTAAGGACTATATAACCACATTTTTAGCGGTTCTTACCCGGCGGGCCCGGGACACCACGTACCCCCCCGTCGAGGGTCTCGGGTCGATCGTCGGGACGATGGGAGTCTACGGGGGCTTCCCGGCATCCGGACCGGTGACACGGGAGACCGGGAACAAGGACCACCGGTGGCAGAGCGGGCAGGCCATGTAGCGCCGGTTCCAGAGCCGAATCGTGGTGAAGGAGACTCCGGGGATGTACTCGTAGTCGAATTCGCCGCCGCATTTCGGGCACTTCTGGTGGCGTTTCCAGGGGAGCGACATGGGTCGCCGAAGATAGTTGAAAGATAACGGGTCGGTCGCGGCGTTAGGGGGGCGCCGGAGAATGCGGAACGTAGACTGGGCCGAACGTCTCGTCCTCGACCGGGAGGTCAAGGAACGCCCGGAGGATCCGCCGGGTGAACCCCCATAGGACGTGCCCCTCATGGACCGTCGCGTTCACCGGGATGATCCCGACCGAGGTATCTCGCACGACTCGCTGCGTGGTCTCGAGGGACGAGAGAGGGAGCCAGAACACGTGGGCGACCTCCTGGGGGCTCCGGGGGGCGGGGGTCCTACCTGCCAAGCTCAGCCGAGCGGCGAACACCCCGACGTCGAGTTCGAAGCGCCGGGCGGGCACCGTGGAGACATAGTGGAGCTCGCTGTCGAGGTCCTGCTGCGCGAGCCCGACCTCTTCTTCCAGCTCCCGGAGCGCGGTCTGCGCCAGGTTGCCGTCGCCCTCCGAGACGTGGCCCCCCGGGAGCGCGACCTGGCCGGACGCCGGATCGTCGGGGTCGGAGGCTCGCTCGATCAAGAGGAGCTCGAGGTCCGAGAGGCCCTCCCGCAGCACGATCGTGACCGCTGCGCCGGCAGAATTTACCGGCGGTCGCTGGATCGGGTATCCTGCCAGCAGTTGGTCGAGCGAGCGGGCCGGGGGCGCGGGAGGGACCGTCACTTCTGCCAGTCGTAGGAGACCTTCTCGCGTACGGTATCCCGGTCGAGCGGATGGTCGCTCCGGGGGGAATTCTTCACGATGGCCTCGAGCGAGGCGATGCGCGCGAGCAGATCCCGAACCTGCGCCTCCAGGGAGGCGATCCGAGCATTGAACGCGGGGTCGGGGTCGGCCATCAGACTCCGAATCGCGAGACCCCAGATAACCTCACACGCTGGCCGGGGAGCCTCCCCGGTCAGACCACGGAAGGGTCGGTGGGTCCCTCGGCCCTCTGGACGAGCGTCCGGATCGACTCCACCAGCTCCTTCGGGCGTTCGGCGGGGATCAGGTGCCCTGTTTGCACGAGGATCCGGATCTGGGCGCCGGAGATCGTCTGGCGAAGGATGCGGCCGTGGGAGGCGTCGACCACCGCGTCGTCCATCGCCTGGACCATGAGCGTTGGCAGTTTGAGCGAGGCGATCCGGTTCTTCTCGTCAAACGTCGTCATCGCCTTCCCCCACGCCCGCGCGCCGGTGAAATCTCGACCCACCACCTCCTCTCGCAAGGCGTCCGCGACCTCGAGGTGGGCTTCTATCCAGTCCGGATAGTAGAGATCCTTGAGCAAACGAAGCGCGAAAGCGTCCGGGCCTTCCTGGTCGTACGTCGTCCACCAACGCTCCATCACCGCCTTCTGGTGTGCGTCGCAGTAGGCCGCACCGCTCACCAGCGTCAGGCTGCGGGACCGCTCGGGGTGGTTGAGCGCGAGCTGCAGGGCGAGGAAGGCTCCGCCGCTGAAGCCGACCCAGTGGACCGCCGTGAGTCCCAACCGGTCGAGAAGGGCGAGAACGTCGCCTTCGAGCTCGTCGAACGAGCAAGTCGAACCCGGAGGAAACGGCATGTCCCCGTGCCCCCGCAGGTTCGGGGCGACGAGACGAAACTCCCCCGACAGGTCGGGGATCACGGCATTCCATAGGAGACGGTCCCCTCCGACACCATGGAGGAGGATGATCGCGGGTCCAGACCCCTCTTCCCGGTACGAGAGCGCGAGCGGTAGTCCCGCCTCTGAGCCCATCGGGCCGGCGAATCTTCCACCCCTATTAATTCCGTGGTCGGCCCGATGGGGGCCGGTCGCGCACCGGGGGAATGGCTCGGTCCGCGAGGTGGTCCATAAATAGGGGAGGTCGGCTCTTCCGCCGGATATGTCGCGCGGTGTGATGCTCATGAGCGGGGGTATTGACTCCCCGGTCGCGATGCACTACCTCCTACGTCAGGGCCACGAGCTCCTGGCGGTCCACATGGACAATCGCCCCTTCACGGACGATTCCCCTCTTTCCAAGGTCGTGGACCACCTGACGGTCCTCCGGGACCGGTACCACCAGGCCATCCCGCTGTACGTCGTCCCCCACGGGTCGACCCAGGTGACCCTCATGCGGGAGACCGACCGGCACGTCGGGTGCGTCCTGTGCCGCCGGTTCATGTGGCGTTCGGCCGAACGGATCGCCCAGCGCGAAGGGGCCACCTTCCTCGTGACCGGCGAGGCGTTGGGCCAGGTCGCCTCGCAAACGCTCTCGAACATGCGGAGCGCGACCGCCTCGGTCTCACTTCCCATCGTGCGACCGCTGATCGGCTTCGACAAGTCCGAGATCGAGCTCGTCGCGAAGGAGATCGGAACCTACGAGATATCGACCCGCCCGGGAGTTTGCTGCCAAGCCGTCCCGAACAAGCCGGCCACCCGCTCGAACCTCGTCCAGATCCTCCAGGAGGAGGAGCGGATCGACGTCGAGCAGATGATCGACGACTGCGTCCGGAAGGCCGTCATCCTCTAGCGCGGCGTCGTATTCCTCCCCGTCAGGCGCCTTCCGAGAGGGGGGAGGGCCGGCCAGGACCCACCGCCCTCTGGCTAGGCAAGTTCATGTACACGTAGGGCAACTCCCGCGAGTGACTCCGGCACGGTGGACAAATTGAACGCAGGGTACAATTACGAGCCGCCTGAGGCGCAGTCGATCAAATCGATGTTCCACATCGTCCGAATCCTGGCGATCATCTTCGGGGTTCTGCTTTTCCTCGCGGGTCTGGCCTACATCGGGATTCTCGTAGCGGCCTACAACGCATGCAATGTCGCCGGAAGCATCTGCGTCGGGGTCTACGCGGGCAGTCTCGGGTTCATCCTTGTCCCTGCGATTCTGATCGTGATTTTCGGCCTGGTGGACATCATCATCTACCTGAAGATGAAGAGCCTCGAGGCGATGGTAAATGCCCGCCAGTATCAGCAGGCGAAGGCCCAGACGCTCATCTGGATGATCCTCGGGTTCATCCTCGGGGGTATCATCATCGGGATCCTGCTGCTCATCGCCTACATCAAGTTCGACCCCCTGATCAACGCGTCCCGCGCCCAGGGCGGCCAGGGACAGTGGGGCCAGCCCGGTCAGATGGGTGCGCCCCCCCAGCAGGCGCAGTGGGGAGCTCCTCCGCCCACGACCTGGGGACAGCCGACCGCCGCGCCGGCGATGGGCAAGGCGTGTGCGTCGTGCGGCGCCCCGAACGCCGCGGGAGCCCAGTTCTGCGCCAAGTGCGGGGCCGCTCTGCCTCCCTAGATCCCTCGTACCCGATTGGGTCCAACCCCTTCCTCGGCGAATCGTTCTCGAAATCGAATTGAGGGGGTCCCGCGCGCGCGGACCCCGGGCAGAAGAGGTCAGATATCTCTCCCTGCGTCCGGCCATCGACGGATGTATCGCACCCTTCGTCTTTGTTCCAGCGGCGGCGGTTTCGAGGCCATCCCCGACCCACCCCGCCGCCTGGACCTTCGGCGAGTGCGCGCCGCCCTCGAGCGGAACGGCCTCCGAGTGGTGGACGCTCGCGTGATGTTGATCGCGGGCTCCGACCCCGAAGTGACCATCAGCCAGAACGGGAGGCTCCTGTTCAAGACGTCCGACCCCAAGACCGCCGACCGGGCGTTCGCCCGCCTGCTCCCAGTGATTGAGGGAGCGAGCGATGGCGGGCCGTAACCTTGCCTCCCCAAGGTTAAGGGCCCTTTCCGCCTTCAATTGCTCCGGAGGAACGATGAGGGAAACTTGGGTCGTCGGGGCGGCGTCGAATCGCTTCGGTAAGATGAAGGAGACCGGCCGCGAGGCCGCCACCCGGGTCTCCCTGGCGGCGATCGAGTCGGCCGGTCTCGCGCCGAAGGACATCGGGTACACGTTCGTCTCGAACTGCTTCGGTATCGCCGAGCATCAGGCCCATGTGGGACCGCTCATCAACGGCGGCCTCGGGATCCCCGAGGTTCCGTCCTGCACGATCGAATCCGCCTGCTCGTCCTCGAGCGCGGGGCTGCACGAGGCGTTCGTCCATGTCGCCGGGGGGTTCGTCGACGCCGCCTTGGTCGTCGGCTCCGAGAAGCTCTCCCATCTGGATACCCTGGCGGCCACCAGCTACTTCGCCACCGCCGCGGACTATTCCTTCGAGACGAAGAACGGCGCGACGTTCCCCGGCCTGTACGCGACCCTCGCGAGCGCCTATATCGCAGCGTACCGGACGACCCCGGAGATGTTCGGGGCGATCGCGGTCAAGAATCATGCCAACGCCGCCCGGAACCCCCACGCCCATTTCCAGAAGGAGATCTCGATGGAAACCTACCTCCATTCCCCCATCATCGCATCCCCCCTCCGCCTCTACGATTGCTGCCCGTTCTCGGACGGAGCGGCCGCGATCGTCGTAGCGGCCAAGGAGTTCGTGAAGACCCCCCGGTCCGAGCCTCTGGTCGTGAGGGCCTCGGCCCGGGCCGGTGCGATCACGGAGATGCAGGACCGAACGGACCTCCTCGGCTTGCCCTCCACCCGGACCGCAGCCGCAAAGGCGTTCCGTCAGGCCCACATGGAGCCGAAGGACATCGATTTCGCGGAGGTGCACGACTGTTTCACGATCGCCGAGGCCCTCGCCCTCGAGGACCTCGGGTTCTTCCCCCGTGGCGGGGGAGCCCGGGCCGCCTTGGACGGCCTGACGACGCGGGACGGAAAGCTACCGGTGAACTCGTCGGGGGGTCTCAAGGCGAAGGGTCACCCGGTCAGCGCGACCGGCGTTTCGCAGGTGGTCGAGGTCTTCGAACAGTTCAACGGGCTCGCGAAGGGACGAGAGGTGCCCCGCACCCAGACGGCGCTCACGCACAACGTCGGAGCGACCGGCGGCTCGTGCTCGGTCCACATCTTCTCGCGGAGGTAAGAGGACCGAACATGTCGTCTGAGAATCTGCCGGCGGCGCCCCACACGATCGAGGAGTGGGTCCATTCGTACGAGCAGGGCGGTCCCTTGCGGGGGTTCCGTTGTCCGAAGTGCGACCTCCTCACCGCTACCTGGAACCTCGCCTGCCCCCGCTGCGGCCAGGTGGGTCTGCTCGAGCACGCGCTCGGTTCGGCGGGCAAGGTCGTCGCGTTCACCGTGCTCACGGTGCCCGGGGACGAGTTCCTCAACGACGCCCCCTACGCCTACGTCGTGGTCGAGCTCGACGGGGGCGGTCGGATCACCGGTTGGATGCCCTCGGTCCGCACGGTCGAAGGACTCACGATCGGGGAGCGCGTCCGGTTCGTACCGAGCTACAAGCCCGGTGTCCAGTTCTCCCGGGAGGCCGAGGCAAGGGACTCGGGGAAGGTCGCTTGAATTGACCGACGCCCGCCCCTTGGGGGACCGGGTCTGGCTGACCCGGTACCCGCCTTCAGTCCCTCACTCGCTCGACCTCCCTCCGAAGCTGCTGCCCGAGGTCATCGAGGAAGCCGTGAAGCGCTGGCCCGACCGAGCGGCCCTCATCTACTATGGGGCGAAGTGGTCGTACCGCCGCCTATGGGAGGAGAGCGGACACTTTGCAGCCGCTCTCGCCCGCGATGGGGTCGGGCCCGGGGATCGCGTCGCGATCTACCTTCCGAACTGCCCCGCCTATCCGATCGCCCTGCTCGGGATCCTTCGGCTCGGGGCGGTCGTGGTCCAGGTCAGCCCGCTCTATATCGGCCAAGACCTGGTCCGTATGCTCAAGGACTCCACCCCCAAGGCCCTCGTGACCCTCGAGATCCTCTATCCGAACCTCGCGAAGGTTCGCCCCGAGTTCGCGGTGCCGGTGCTCTACGTCGCCCGCCTCCGGGAGCTGTACCCGTTCTGGACGCGCCCGTTCGTCAACATGGTGCTCAAACGACGAGGGATCCCCACCGCCTACCCGCGGGACGACCCCACGGTACGTCCGTGGACGTGGACCGTCCATTATCGCGGCTCCTTCCCCGAGTTCCACGGCGACCCCGCGACCTCGGTGGCGGTGCTCCAGTACACGGGCGGCACGACCGGTGTCCCGAAGGCCGCGATGCTCACGCACCGGAACCTATTCGCGAACCTGCTCCAGATCAACGCCTGGAACACCCGGCGAAAATCGGGCGAGGAGGTACTCCTCGCGTCGATCCCCTTCTTTCACATCTACGCGCTGACCGTGGCGCTCCTCGCGGGTCTCGCCGACGGAGCCACGATCGTCATCCAGACCCGACCGGACGTGCCCGAGCTCCTCAAGCTCATGGACCGGTACGCTCCCACGCAGTTCCCGGGAGTGCCCGCCCTCTACACGGCGTTCAATCAGACCCCGGGGATCGAGAAGCACAAGATCCACTCGATCAAGTTCTGTGTGAGCGGTTCGGCCCCCTTGCCGGTCGAGGTTGCGCGTCGGTTCGAGGAACTCACCGGCGGAACGCTGATCGAGGGGTACGGGCTCAGCGAGACGTCGCCGGTGACGCACGTGAACCCCACCGAGGGGGAACGTCGGGCCGGGTCGATCGGGATCCCGGTCCCGGACACGGACCAGCGGATCGTCGACGCGGAGACCGGGACCCGGGTGCTCGCGGTGGGCGAGGTCGGCGAGCTCGCGGTCTACGGCCCCCAGGTCATGCTGGGGTACTATCACAACGAGGCGGAGACCGCGATGGTGCTGCGTGACGGCTGGTTCCGCACCGGGGACATCGCCCGCATCGACGCGGACGGCTTCGCGTACATCGTCGACCGGAAGAAGGACACGATCAACGTCGGAGGGATGAAGCTCTACCCGCGCGAGGTCGAGGAGGTGCTCTACCAGCACCCCGCGATCGCCGAGGCGGCCGCGATCGGCGTCCCGGACGCCGGACACGGCGAAGTGGTGAAGGCGTTCGTCGTCCTCAAGCCCGGGATCCCGGCGACCGAGTCCGAGCTGATCGCGTTCGTCCGGGAACGGATCGCCCACTACAAGGCGCCCCGCACCATCGAGTTCCGAACGAGCCTGCCTCGGAGCGGGGTCCAAAAGGTGCTGCGGCGGGTCCTGAAGGAGGAGTCGATCGCGGCGACGAGCGCCGCCCCGGCCGGAGCCCCTACCAGCCCCGTGCGATGAGGTCCCGCGAGATCACGAGCCGCTGGATCTCGTTCGTCCCTTCGAAGATCTCGCTGATCCGCGCGTCCCGGTAGGCTCGCTCGATGGGCGTGCCGCGGATGTACCCGAGTCCCCCGTGGATCTGGAGCGCCTCGTCGATGACCTCGCTCGCCCATTCCGAGGCGAGGCACTTCACGATCGACGATTCGCGGGTCTTCTCCGCCCGCTCGAGCCGACCCCAGGCTTTCGGGTCGGAGCCCATCCGGTCCTGGTGGGCCGCGGCGTGGTAGACGAGCAGCCGGAGGGCCTGGGCGCGCATCGCCATGTCGGCGAGCTTGAACTGGATCGCCTGGTACTCGCTGATCGGCAGGCCGAACTGCGTTCGGTTCTGCGAGAACTGGAGCGCGCCGGCGAGGGCGGCCTCGATGCCGCCGAGGGAGGCGGCGCCGAGGGACACACGCCCGACGTCGAGGGCCGTCATCGCCACGGCGAATCCCTTCCCGACCTCGCCGAGCACGCACTCCGGGCCGAGCTCGACGTGGTCCAGGACGAACTCGGCGGTCGAGGTGCCGTGGAGTCCCATCTTCTTCTCGCACCGTCCGACCTTGAACCCGGCGGCGTCGGTGTCGACCAGAAAGGCGGTGACCCCTCCGTTGGGACCGAGCTTGATGTCGTTCCCGGCCAGGAGGATGACGGTCCCGGCTTCGCGCCCGTTCGAAACGTAGATCTTGTTGCCGGTGAGGACCCAACGGTCGCCCTTCTTCTCCGCGACCGTCCGAAGGGCCCCGGAATCGCTTCCCGAGCCCGGCTCCGTCAGGCTGAACGCGAGGAGTCGCTCTCCTTTGGCGGCGGGGATGAGCCAGCGCCGCTTCTGCTCCTCCGTCCCATAGTATAGGAGCGGGGTCGTGCCGAGCGAGGTGTGAGCCCCCACGATCACTCCATGCGAGGCGTCGACCTTCCCCAGCTCTTCGAGGAAGAGGCAGTAGCCGACCTTGCCGAGGCCGAGGCCCCCGTACGCCTCGGGGATCGGGATGCCGAAGTAGCCCTCCTCCTGCATCCGTCGGACGGAGGCCGCGGGGAACTCCTCCTTCTCGTCCATCTCCACGACGATCGGCGCGACCTCCTTCTGGAGGAACGCGCGGGCCGCCTCGCGGAACGCCTCCTGGTCGGGGGTGAACGAGAACTCGATGGCCATCGCTAGGCTCCCTGGAACTTGGGCGGGCGGCGCTCGACGAACGCGAGGAGGCCCTCCCCAAGGTCGGACGAGGGGAGCACCTGGGAGGCGAAGAGGCCCGTCTCGATCTCGATCCCCTCCGAGAGGGGTTTCGCGATCCCTTCGTTGATCGCCTTCTTCGCGGCTTGTACCGCTTTCGGCGCTTTTTGGGCGATCGAGTGCGCCAGGTCCCGTGCGGCCCGCAGTTCCTGGCCGGCCGGGACGGTCTTGTTGACCAGACCGATCCGGAGCGCCTCGGGCGCGGAGATCATCGCGCCCGTGAAGATGAGTTCCTTGGCCTTGGAGAGACCGATCGTCCGGGGAAGCCGCTGCGTTCCGCCGTACGCCGGCATGAGGCCGTAGTTGACCTCGGGCGCCCCCAGTTTCGCCGAGTCCCCCGCGACCCGCAGGTCGGCCGACAGAGCCAGCTCGAGGCCGCCTCCGAGCGCGAGACCGTTGATCGCCGCGACCACCGGCGGTCGGAGGGCTGCGATGCGGGCGAAGAGGGCATGGCCTCGTCGAACGACGTCCGGCGCGCTCGCGAGGTCGAGCCCGGCCATCTCCTTGAGGTCGGCGCCGGCACTGAAGTACTGGCCATCGCCCGTGAGGATGACCGCCCGAACCCGGGCGTCGGCTTCAATTTCCGTAAGGTGGCGGTCGAGCTCCGCGAGCAGCGCGGTGCTGAGGGCATTCACGGGAGGGTTCTTCAGGATCAGGACCTCGACACCGTCCTCCTCGCTCTTCCGCTCGACGAGCCCACCCTCTGGCATCGACCCTCCTCCGAGCCCACGAGGCCGCCCTCCGCTTTTAATGCATCCTCTCCGACCCTCGTGAGAGGCCGCCGCGGGGGCGGGGCGAACCCTATGTAACGGGTCCCGTTCGGCCCGCGTGGTCCGCCGGGAGCTGTTCTCGCTCTCCCTCTACTCCCTGCTGGCGAGCAACCGGGGTGGGCTGTTCATCGTCTTCCTTCCGCTCTACCTCGTCCAGGTCAAAGGCGCGTCGCTCCCGGCCGCGCTGGTCATCCTGAGCCTCGCGTACATCCCGGCGAGCCTCATCGGCCCGTTGGTCGGGCGCCTCTCGGATCGAGTCGGTCGCCGACGCCCGTTCCTCCTGCTCGGTGAGGCGGCGGCGTTCCCTCTGTTCCTCGCGATCGTATTCGCTCCGGGGTGGCAGCTCGCCGGCACCCTGTTCATCGCGGCCGAGCTCGCGCTCGCGATCGGGGGACCGGCTTACACCGCGTACGTTGCGGACGTCACCGGTTCCCACGAGCGCGGCGAGGGGTATGGGCTGCTCAACGCGACGTCCAATGCCGGGGCCGTCGTCGGGTTCATCCTCGCCGGGGTCCTCACCTACTGGTACGGTCTCCAGGTCCTGTTCCCGTTCGTCGTCATCGTGATGGTGGGGACGCTCTCGGTGGTCATCTTCGTGGTCCCCGAGAGCCGGGTCAAGCCAACGCCGAAACGCCGCCCGCTCCGCGAGATGGTACCGGTCGCCACGTTCTCGTTCGCCGTCTCCATCCGCGCGCTGGGCAGCGGTGCGGTCGCGACGTTCTACGGCTACCTGGCCTACAGCCTCGGGGCGAACGACCTGGAGGTGGGGATCGTCGCGATCGCCGGGCTCCTGACGGGTGCTCTGGTCTCGCTCCCGCTCGGGCGGATGATCGACCGCCGGGGCGCGATCCGGGGAGTATGGTATGGCACAGTCCTCACCCTGGTCTCGTATGGCCTGTTCATGCTCTCGACCGAGTGGGTCGACACGATACCGGCCCAGGCCGTGCGCAACGCGGGCCTCTCGCTCGTCGGCACGGGCATGCAGGCCTATGTCGCGGAGATCGCCCCCGAGGGCCATCGCGCGGAGTACTTGGGCTTCTTCTCGCTCATCAATTCCACGATGTGGAGCGCCGGGCCACTGGTCGGGGCGATCTTCCTCGAGTTCTGGGGCTATGCGGGACTGTTCTGGATGGCGATCGCGACCACGATCCTCTCGCTCGCGGTCATGGAGTTCCTGTACGGAGAGGTCGGGATCCGCGCGCGCCTCCAGGGACGCGCCCCCGAGGTCCCGCTCGTCGGGGCGGGCGCTCCCCCCTTGTCCTGACCACCGTGATATAGCCCACCGCCGTCCGTCGTCCGTGCAGCGCCCCACGACCTTCGCCGACGCATCCGCGACGCTCGAAGAGTCGGAGTACGTCGTGGTCGGCGTTCCGTTCGACCGGACGACCTCGTTCCGCCCTGGAGCCCGGTTCGGACCGGACTCGATCCGCCAACACTCCTGGAATTTCGAGTCGTACGACCTCGAGACCGGCCTCGACCTTTCCGACATCGCGATCCACGACCTCGGGAACACCGAGGAATTCGGTTCGGCTGAAGACATGGCCAATTCGCTCCGGGCGGAGATCCGGCCCCTGTATGCCGCCGGCAAGGTCCCGATCGTGCTCGGGGGAGACCACGCCTGCTCGCCTCCGGTGGTCGAGGCGTACCCGGACGGCGCCCCGAGCCTCGGAGTGCTCTACCTGGACGCCCACATGGACTTCCGGTCGAGCTACCTCGGGGACCGACGGAGCCACGGGTGCTCTTCTCGCCGGATCCTCGAGAAGGTGGGGGCACGGAACATCGTGGTGATGGGAGTTCGCTCGGTCTCGGCGGAGGAGATGGACGACAACCGGGAGCTCGGCATGTCGTTCGTCACCGCCCACGAGATCGCCCGCGAGGGGATCGAGTCGGCGGTCCAGCGCGCGCTCAACATGCTCCGCACCGACCGGCTCTACATCTCGCTCGACATCGACGCGATCGACCCCGCCTACGCCGGCGGGACCGGGACGCCGGAGCCTTTCGGACTGACGCCACGGGACGTCAAGTTCGTCATCGATCAAGCGGCCCCGCGACTGGTCGGGATGGACATCATGGAGGTCAGCCCCCATTACGATACGGGCAACACCAGCGCCCTCGCCGCGCGTCTCGCCCGCGAGGCGATCGTCCGCCGCGCCGCCAGCCGTTCCACCCACTGAGGGACGAGCCGATGGCCGAGAGCTCCGAGGCGGCTCCCACGGCCCGGGGGGCCGAGGCCGCCTTGCGCCGGGTCGACTGGTGGGGGTTCCCCGCCCTCGCCAAGGAGCGGGACGCGAAGTCCTATCGCCCCAAGGCGCTCGACGACCGCCTGCGACGGGAACGGACCCGGACGGAGGCGCGCCTCCTGGTCGACGCTCGCCGCCTGGGAGTTCGGACCCCGATCCTGTACGACATCGACCTTCCCCGCCACCGGCTCATCCTCGAGGAGCTGCCCGGGCCGACCCTGAAGGAGATCCTCGAGGACCCGAACCAGGAGGCCGAGCTCGTCAGCCAAGCCGTCCGTTCCTTTGGGAGGGCCTTGGGTCGCTTGCACGCCGGTGGCATCTCGCATGGGGACCTCACGAGCTCGAACGTACTCTTTCCCGACGGTCCGGCGGGAGCCCCCGCGTTCATCGACCTCTCGATGGGCAGCCGCAGCCCGGGCGTCGAGGAGCTCGGGATCGACCTGCACCTCGCGGAGGGCGACCTGAAAGCCCTCCACCCCAAGGCCGAGGCCCTCCTCCGGGCGTTCCACGAAGGGTACGTGGAAGGAAATCCGGAGGGCGCGAAGAACGTTCGACAGCGCGCGAAGGAGATCCGCGGCCGGATGCGGTATTCCTGAGGTCGATCACGCCGAATGGCGAACGCGGCCGAGGCCGGCCACGAGCACCGCCGGTAGCTCCTCGATGAGGTCGGTGGCCACCAGGCCGTCGCCCCGGGTCGCCGCGACCCGGAGACCCGCCTCTCCCACCCAGTAGGTCCCCAGGAGCGCCGCGCCGGTGGCGCCCAGCCCCTGCGCGAGGAGGCTGCCGAGGACTCCGCCGAGGACGTCTCCCGAACCGCCCACCGTCATCGAAAGGGCGTGGTGGCGGTTCTCGTAGACCTCGGTCCCTTCGGTGATCAGGTCCGGGTCGCCCTTGGCGACGATCGTGATCCCGAGCTCCTGGCTCGCGGCCCGAGCCACCGCTCGCCGCTCGTCCGGAGTCCCGTCCTTCGGTCCGTGGAAGACGCGGGTGAACTCCCCACCGTTCGGGGTGGCGAGGACCGGATGCGCTAGCGTGCGGCCCCGGACGATATCGGGGAGCACCGCGAGCGCGTCGGCGTCGATCACGAGCGGGTACCGTCCCACGATCGAGCGGGTAAGTCCCCGCAGCGCCTCGAGGGTTTCGGATTCGGTGCCGACCCCCATCCCCATGACGACCGCGCGCGGCGGGCTCTGGTCGAGGAACCGCAGCATCGGTCCGACGTCCGCGGGGGTGAATCGGTCCCGGCCGAAGGCTCGGACGATCAAGTTCGGGCTGAACGACTGGATCCGGTCCGCGGCGCCGCCGGGAGCCAAGATCGTGGCGCGCTCCGCTCCAGACCGGAGCGCAGCGAGGCCGGCGAGCGCGGGTGCCCCAGCGTAGGGTCCGCCGCCGATCACGATCAGACGACCCGTGCGGCCCCGACCCTCGGGCCCGTGCGCGCGACGAAGGAAGAGGAAATCGCCGGGTCCCGTCTCCTTCCAGGCCGCGTCGGGGATCCCGATATCCCGGACGGTGACCTCTCCCGGCGAGGCCGCGGCGAACTCCGCCTTCGGAGCGGCCAGGGCGACCGTGCGCTGGGGCCGCAATCCGTCCGGGTCGGTCGCCCCGGTCGGCACGTCCACCGCGAGGATGGGCACCCCGCTTTCCCGAATAGCACGGACGGCCTCTCGGAAGGGGGAGCGGAGGGGTCCGGTCTGTCCGGTGCCCAGGATCGCGTCGACGATGAGGGGGAACGCCGCGAGCTCCCCGGCGCTCGGCACGCCCGTGTGCACCGGACCTCGGCGCGCCAGCCGGTCGAAGCACCGTCGGGCCGCGCTCGAACGGATCTGGGAGGGCGGCTGGACCATCCAGACCTCGGGGCGGTAGCCCCATTCGAGGAGGTAGTGGGTCGCACACGTTCCGTCTCCCCCGTTGTTCCCGGGACCGGCCACGACCGCGACCCGGGACTGCGGGGTAGGCAGGGAGCGGACGACCTCCTCCGCCACCACTCGGCCGGCATTCTCCATCAGCACGTCCGTGGAGAGGCCGAGCGCCTGCGCGTTCGATTCGGCGACGGCCATCTCTTCCGACGTGACCGGACGGTCGAGGGGGACCCCCATGGTCCTCCTACGTAGTCGGGGCGGGCTCCGGCTTCGCCTCGGACGACCCGAACAGGTTCACCGAGGAGGGCAAGAGGTTGCGACGGGCGAGGTACTGGGCCTGGGTGCGGCTGTACCGGAACAGGATGTCCGCCTTCCCCTCCTGGAAGCCCCACGGACGGAGGATGAGGAGGTCACCCTCCCGGATCCACATTTTCTTCTTCATCTTCCCGGTGATCCGGCCCATGCGGGCGACGTTGTCCTCGCACATCACACGGATGCGCGCGGCGCCGAGCAACTGGTTCGCGATGCCGAACACCTCCCCACGGGTACGTCGAGGGAGCGGTAGGCGACCGACGTCCTCGCCGGCTTCCACGACCTCGAGGACCGGGGCGGGCGCCTCCCCCTCGGGGGCGGGAGGTGTACCGTCCGTCTCGGCCGGGCCCGCGTCGCTCGTCACGGGCCGCCGAGCCGAGCGCAGTATTTCAGGTCGGCCCCCGGCGAGGGAAGACCTTCAGGGGATTCTCTTCGAGGATGCGTCGTTGGGCGTCGGCCGGGATCGGGAGGGCCCGGAAGGCGTCGAGGTTCGTCCGGATATCCTTGACGCCGGGTCCGGGCCAGTCGGTCCCGAACAGGACCTTCTCCGACAGCTTGGCGAGCGTCGGGAAATAGTCGAGCAGGCGAGCCGGCGGGATCCCGCTGACCTCCAGCCAGACGTTCGGGAACCGCCGCGTAAGGAAGACCGCGGTCTCCATCCAGAGGGGCCGACCTCCGTGGGCGAGCACGATCGTGAGGTCGGGGAAGTCCAGCGCGACGTCCTCGATCATCATCGGGTCGGCGAACCGGTTGCGAGCGCGGGGGAAGACGCTCGTGCCCGTATGGAAGATCACGGGGAGGTCGTAGCGTACGCACGCCGCGTAGAGCGAGCGGAGGCCGGGGAGGTCCCCGTCCGCGTAGGCGTTCGGACGGAATCCCTGGTGCGGGGGATGGAGCTTGATCGCCCGAAGATGGAGATCGTCCGCCAGTCGGGCCACCTCGCGCTCGGGGTCCGGATGGTCCGGACGCAGCCCGCCGACGGCGATGAGCCGCTCCGGGTCGGCACGGACGTACTCGGACACGAAATCGTTCGCCTTCTCCGTGTAGCCGATGACCTCGGGCGCGACGTAGTTGACAAGAACGGCCCGTTCGACGCCCGAGGCCGTGAGGTACGCAAGGAAGGCCGACGGGTCGGTGAGGTACCGCGACGGAGCGGAAGCCGCGTAGCCGAGCAGCTCGGCCGCGTCGGGCCGCATTTCCCAGATTGGGTTGATGTGCACGTGGCAGTCGGTGACGCCCATCGAGGTCCCGGACGGGTCCACCAATATAAGCCTCGAGACGGCCGGCTCGTCGAATGTGGTAGGGCTTATGTCCCGGGCGGCCTCCACACGTGCGATATGCCCGCGCAGGCACCCGTATCCGCCACCCCGCCTCGCACGGGCCCGGCGCCCGTCCCCTCCCCTCCCGTCTCGTCCTCCCGGGTCATGCCGAAGCTCCTCAAGGCGACGTACCTCGCCGACGAAGAGTTTCTCCTCGAGGAGACCCGGGCCACCCGGCTATACTTCTTCCCGGGACCGATCCTCTGGATTGTGATCTTCGGTCTGCTCTCTTTCTTCACGGCGGCCTACAACTATGGCTGGACCGGGTTGCAGTGGAGCTTCTGGAATTCGGTCCTCCAACACCTCGGGTCCGCCGATGCTCCCGGTCCCCACTACACGTTGGTCTTCCTCGTCTTCCTTCTCCTGTTCGGAGTGCTGTGGTTCGCGATCCGCGGACTCATGTGGGTCCGGACCGTGTACGCGGTCACTTCCAATCGGGTCATCATCCAGAAAGGGATCCTCAGCAAGGACTTCCACGAGATCCCGGTCTCGCAGGTGCGCGGAGTGGATGTCCACCAGACCTTCGGGCAGCGGATCCTCGGCTACGGGACCGTGCGGGTGAGTTCCGAAGGGAACGCCGCGATCGGGTCCGAGGACTGGAAAGGGATCCCGAAGCCGTTCCGGTTCCAGAAGATGATCGAGGACGCCACTCAGGGTGTGGCGAGAAACTTCGGCCATGGTGCCACCCCGTGGATCGGAAGGTAAGCGCCGAAGGGAACCCTAACCCGAGGGGCCGAGCCCCTTCCGCGTACCATTAAATCGGGGGGTCTCCGTCCACTCGCGATGGCCGACGACTTCGATGTGATCGTCGTCGGCGCCGGAATGGCGGGCTCCTCCGCCGCGATCCGCCTCGCCCAGGGGGGGGCGAATGTTCTGTTGCTGGAGCGAGGCACCGAGGTGGGAGTCAAGAATCTCTCGGGAGGTATCCTGTGGGGCCACGACCTCGACCGGATCCTCCCCGGCTGGTCGCACGAGATGCCGGTCGAGCGCCATATCGTTCGCAAGCGGTTCGGCTTCCTCACCTCCGACAGCGCGGTCTCCTTCGATTTCGACGACGCGAGTTGGCGGAAGGAGCCGTATGTGGCCCATTCCGTGCTCCGGGCGCGGACCGACGCTTGGCTCGCCCAGAAGGCAGAGGCGGCCGGGGCGACGGTCGTGACCAGCGTTCCGGTGGAGCGATTGAACTGGGAGGGGCCGCGGGTGCATGGGGTCGTCCAGGGCGGGGAAACGATGACCGCCCCCGTGACGATCCTGGCGGACGGGGCGAACTCGCGCCTCGCGCTGGGGACCCCGATCCGACCCAACCCACGGTTGAGCGGGCAGGCGACCGAGCTCGGGATCAAGGAGGTGTATCGCCTCGACGCCGGCCGGATCGAGGAGCGATTCCAGCTCGGACCCGGGGAGGGCCATGCGGAGGAGTGGGTCGCCGGCCAGTTCGCGCCGGGCGTGATGGGCGGAGGGTTCCTCTACACCAACGCGGATACGATCTCGGTGGGACTCATCCTCAACATCCAATCGCTCTTCGGCCGGGGAGTCTACTCCCAGGAACTCATCGAGCAGTTCCGCCTCCACCCCACGATCGCGGCGCGCTTGAAGGACGCCGAACTCGTCGAGTACGGGGCGAAGCTGATCGGCTCCGGATGGGCCAGCCGCCCCGCGGCGTTCCACGGCGACGGATGGATGGTCGCCGGAGATGCGGCGGGGTTCCTCTTCTCGAACGGGATCGTGATCCAGGGAATGAACTACGCCGTTCGCAGCGGGCTCGAGGCCGCCGAAACGGCGCTGACCTCGAGGAAGACCGGGGACGCTTCTGCGGCCCGCCTCGCCCAGTACGACCAGCGGCTCGAATCCACCGGCGTGCTCGCCGACTTCCGCGACTTTGAGAAGATGGACCGGGTGAAGTGGAACCCGCGCATCTACTCCGCCTATCCGCGCTTTGCCACCGAGCTCTTCCACGCGCTGTTGACCGAGACCGGAGCCCGCAAACGGCCGATCCGCCAGATCCTGCGCGCGGCCCAAAAGGCGGCCGGGATATCGACGATGTCGCTCCTCAAGGACGGGGCCGATGTCGCCTTTGACTTCTGACGAAGATGAGGGGCCGTCCACGGAAGGAGCCTCCCCTGCGGCGCCCGCGCTTCCGCCTTCGACGGGCCACCCTCGACGATCTGTCGGAGCTCACGGCCCATCGCGTGGAGATGTGGCGCGCGATCGGGCATCACACGACCCGCGAGCTCCGGGCCCATGCGGCCCCCTACCGGCGGTGGCTTCGGCCCCGTCTACGCTCCGGGGAGGCGGTGGCCTACGTCGCCACCGTTGGGCCGGAGGTCGTCGGGTCCGGCACCCTTTGGTTCATGCCCCAGGAACCTCGCCCGGGGATCCCGCGGGGCGACATTCCGTACATCATGTCGATGTACACCCGCCCGGAGAACCAGCGCCAGGGGATCGCGTCGGCCATCGTCCTCGAGCTCGTGCGGAAGGCGCGGGACTCAGGAGCGGCCCGAGTGACTCTGCACGCGGCCGACCAGGGAAGGGCCGTGTACGAGCGGCTCGGGTTCGAACCGACGGCCGAGATGCGCCTGTGGCTGCGTCGTCCGGCGTGGGCCCGGCCCGCCGCCCGTCGGCCTACGCGGCGCGCACCCGGCGGGTCTCGGCCGTGAGGGCCGGGACGATCTGGAACAGGTCGCCGACGATCCCGTAATCCGCCACCCGGAAGATCGGCGCGCCCGCGTCGGAGTTGATCGCGACGATCACCCGGGAGCTCAGCATGCCCACCAGGTGCTGGATCGCGCCGGAGATCCCGACCGCGATGTAGAGTTGGGGGGAGACGGAGCGCCCGGTCTGGCCCACCTGGAACGACGACGGTCGCCAGCCGGCGTCGGTGACGGCGCGGGAGGCGCCGACCGCGGCCCCGAGGGCCGCCGCGAGCTCCTCGACGATCTGGAAATTCTCGGCCGCCCGCACGCCCCTCCCTCCTGACACGACGATCGAGGCGTCGCCGAGCGAAGGGCCGGTCCCCTGGGCGGTCGTCTCGGTCGCGGTCCGACGAGGAGCGAGCAGCGCCGGCGGGATGGGGATCATGGGGACCTCAGCGACCGCCGGGGAGACCGCCGCTTCGGAGGGCGCGGCGAAGGCGTGCGGGCGGAGGGCGAGAGCGAAGTGGGGTCCCTCGAGGCGACGGGTCTCGGTCGCGCGTCCTCCGAAGATCGGGCGGCGAACATGGACCACGGCCCCGTCCCGTCGCGCCTCGGTGACCCCGGTGGCGACGGCGGCGTTCCATCGGATGGCCAATCGCCCCACGAGGTCACGACCGAACGTAGTCCCCCCGACGAGGATCATGTCGGCTCCCGCCTGCTCGGCGGCGGCAGCCACCGAGGAGGCCACCGCCGCGACCGGGGTCGAGTCGAGCGCGGGGTCCGTCGCTACCGCGATCCGGGGGACACCGAATCGCCCAAACTCGACCCCGATGGCTCGGGCCTTACTGCCGGCGAGAAAACCGACCAGAGCCGCAGAGCCTCCCCCGAGCGTCTGCGCGACCGTGATCGCCTCGAGCGTGGGCCCGCTCAAGTGGCCGTTCTGGAGCTCGCCGACGATCAGGAGGGGGCCGGTCACGGGAACACCTTGGCCTCCTCTCGAAGGATCCGGACCAACTTCTGGGCGGCCTCCTCCGGGGTTTTGTACTCGATCATCCGCGCCCCCGTTCGGGGCGGGGGGAGCTCGAACTTCTCCGGTTCGCTATGGGGGCCGCCGGCCCCGGCTCCAACGGACGCTTTGCGATCAGTGCCCGACGCGACTTGAGGATGCTCGGGAGCTTCGCCGTTCGCGGGTCGTTCCACGCCTGCTGGAGGCCGATGACGCACGGGGTGGGGGCTTCCCAGCGTTCTCCCCCGGCTTCGGTGGAACGGAGGAACTTGAAGCGAGACGAGGCGGGATCCCACCGGAGGTCCGCTACCGAGCCGAAGTCCGGGACGGAGAGCAACTCGCCGAGCGCGGAGGGGACGAGGCCCGCTTCGTCGTCCCCGGCCTGCTTCCCGCACAGGACGAGGTCGTGCGGGACCGCCGCGATGGCGCCGGCCAGTGCTACCGCCGCGAGGATCGGGTCGGAGGCCGAGCCGGCCGTCGCCTCCACCCAGGTGGCCAGGTCGGCGCCGAGAGCGATGGCCGCCCTCAGTACCTCTTCGGTCCGCGGCGCCGGACCGTAGGAGACCGCGTGGACCTTCGACCCCGGGACCGATTCCTTCAGGAGGAGGGCCTGTTCGAGCGCGGATTCGTCATACCCAGCGAGAACGAACTTCACCCCCTCTGCGTCGAGGGTCTGGCCGCCGGGCGCTACGCGCAAGCGGGTCTCGGCCTCGGGGACGGGCTTGATGCAGACGACGATCTCCACGCCGCCCTCCGGGGTCAGGCGTACTGACGGAGCAGCTCGCGGGCGATGACCGTCCGCTGGATCTCGTTCGCTCCCTCGTAGATCTGGGTGAGCTTCGCGTCCCGGAGCAGTTTTTCGACCGGGTACTCCTTCATGTACCCGTACCCGCCGAACGTCTGGATCGCCTCGTCGGCCACGTGCAGGGCCGCGTCGGAGGCGAAGCACTTCGCGATCGACGACTCGAGGGTCCCCTTGGCCCCGTGGTCGATCGTCCAGGCCGCGTGCCACGTCAGGAGGCGCGCCGCATGGACGGCCTGGGCCATGTTGGCGAGCTTGATCTGGATCGCCTGGTGTTCGGAGATCGGCTTGCCGAACGTTTGGCGCTTGAGGGAGTAGGCGGCGGCGTGGTCCAGGGCGGCCTGTGCGATCCCGGTCGCGAGCGCCCCGATCGGGGTCCGCGTCTGGTCGAGGGTCCGCATGGCGATCGAGAACCCTCCTCCCTCCTCGCCGAGTCGGTCCTCGACCGGTACGTTCACTCCCTCGAAGCGAACCGTGCTCGTGGACGAGGCGCGGTGGCCCATCTTTTCCTCGTCCTTTCCCGTCGTCAGGCCCGCCGCGGCCCGCGGGACCACGAAGGCCGTGATGCCCTTGGTGCGGAGGTTCGGGTCGACGGTCGCGAACACCGTGTAGAGGGAGGCGTGCGGGGCGTTCGTGATGAAGCACTTCTCTCCGTCGAGGACGTAGTGGTCCCCCTCTCGACGGGCGCGGGTCTGTAGGCCCCCCGCGTCGCTCCCGCCCGACGGTTCGGTAAGGCAGAAGGAGGCGAGTTGGTATTCGGCGCAGAACGGCTTCAGGAAGCGGTCCTTCTGCTCGGGCGACCCCCCGAGCAGGATCGGCTCGAGCGCGAGGCAGTTCGCGATGACGGAGGTCGTCATCCCGCCGCAAGCGTGGGCCAGCTCCTCGACGATCAGGCACTGGTCGAGGACCCCTAGGCCGCTGCCCCCGTACTCCGCGGGAACGTTGAGATTCATGAGCCCGAGGTCGTAGGCCTTGCGATAGATCTCCTCCGGGAAACGAGGGGTCCGGTCGCACTCCGCGGCGTGGGGCGCCATCTCGGTCCGGGCGAACTTCCGGGCGAGGTCCCGCAGACTTTCCTGCTCCGCGGACAACGAGAAATCGGGCATTTTGGGATGGACCAGCGCACCACCGGAGCCCGCTATATCACGGCTTGGGTGCGGTAGGCTTTGAAACTTGACCTACGTGTTTCGCGGTCTTGAAACAGAACCTCCCCACCCAGTTCGCTCCTGAAACTGAACCACCCACCGCAGTGTCGGACGGCGGGAGGTGTCCGGATCGGGATAGTTGTGACGTATCTACTTGGCCGCCGCAGGATGGACTTCTGAGGTCGGACCTGCAGGACGGTGCAGACTTGGCTGGGCGCGAAGAGCAGCCAACCGAGTCAGGACCGCGGAGAGCACCAGCACCACTCCAGCCAGGATGGTCCAGAGACTCCCATAGGAATCCCCGAAGGCCACCCCGGGGAACCACCCCGAAGCGGCAAAGCCAATCATCGTGAGTCCCAGTCCGCATCCTAGTTGGACGGGCCAGACCCGGGCGTCGACCAAGGATTCCGCCGCGACCGTCGCGAACGTGAAGACGACTACAAATTGTCCAAGACTTAGGGAGGGTGCGGTGGAGAAGGGCAGCCCGTGAGTAATTCCACCGTGCAAGGCGGCCCATGCAGGTGGAAGGTTCAGGTCGACGAGGCCAATGTGGGCGGTCGCAACCCCAAGAATGGTTGAGAACCAAGCTGCTGGAGAGACGTTCCTCACGACCCCCATGGCCATCATCTTCTCACCATTGGCTAGAGCTAGGTTCGTACTGCTACTTGTTTGAAGGGTTCAGTTCCAGTGCCGGCAAAGGGGCGGGTTCGCTCGTGAACCAGAACCCCATCGCCTGAAACAAAACCCCCCTGAACCGCAGGTTAAGTTTCAAAGCCGGTGCGCTAGGGTCCGACCCGGAGTTCGTCCGGCCGACGGCCCGCTCTAGGGTTCGCCGAACCGGATGGGGACGACGGTCGGCTCGCGTTCGACGACGACGTAGCCGGTCGCCGGGGTCGGAGCGCGGCCGGCCAGGGGGGCGACCTCGAATTCGTAGGTGCCGCTCGGTCGCGTGAACCGGATCGTCTCTGTGTCCGAGAACTCTGCGTCCTTCTTCAGCCGGACCGACCAGCGCGTGCCGGGCGAGAGGCCGGTCTCCGTGAACACGACCGGGTAGGTCGACCGCCGCCCCAGGAGTAGGAAGAGGAGCGCGATGACGATCGCGGCGAGGAGGAGGCCCAGCAGTATGTACCCCTCCGAGCCGCTCAAGCCCAGGAATCCGGACGGTGACGAAGGCGGGGGCGTGCCGGACGAGGAGGCGGCGAATGTGATCGATACGGTCTGGGCCGCCCCTGTGATGACCACGGTGCCGGAGACCGGCGTCGCGGTGTACCCGGCCACGGAAGTGACCGAGAAGGAATAGCTTCCGTTCGGGTCCGTGGTCGCGATGGTCGTAGTGCTCGAGGGGAGCAGGGAGCCGGCGAGCGTCACCGACCAGCTGGTCCCGGAAAGGAGTCCGGTCTCGGTGAAGGTGATGGGATAGGTGGGCGGCGAGGTCGAGACCGAGGTGAAGACGATGTCCTTCGTCTGTGACACTCCGTTTACGGTGATGGTCCCGGTGGCCGGGGTCGCCGTGTATCCGGTGACCTCGCCGACGGTGAAGGAGTACATGCCGTCGGTCTCCACGAACTGGATCGTCGTTGTCGTCGAGCTCAGTGGGGTGCCCTCGAGGGTCACCTTCCATGAGGTGGAGGAGGAAGGGAGGCCGGTTTCGTCGAAGGTCACCGTGTAGGTAGGAACGCCGTTCGAGGTGAACTGGAGGTACACGTCCACGGCCGCCCCGTTCACCGTCAACGGGCCGCCGGTCACGTTGACCACGTATCCGGCCACCGCGCCGACCGTGTAGGTGTAGCTTCCGTCTAGGACGGAGTAGCCGATCGTGTTCGTGTTCGAGGTGCCCAGGGTTCCGTTGAAGGTGACGGTCCAAGGGGTCGTCGCCGGCAGACCCGTTTCGATGAATGTCACCGGATAGTGGGTGGGGCCGGTGCCTCCCGTGGGGGAGACGACCTGCAACGTTCCGGCGTCCTGGTCCGCGGTGTAGAGATTGCCGGTCTCGGCATCGTACGCCACCGAGCTCGGAGCTTCTCCGTCGGGGATCGACTCCACCACCGTATTGGTCGCGTCCGAAATGACCGAGAGGGCCGATCCGTCGTCGGTGCCGATAAAAATGTCGCCCGTCCCCGGGTCGTAGCTGGCTCCCCACGGACCCGCAATCCCAGGAATGTTGGCCACCACCGTGTTGGTCGCATCCGAAATGACGGTGACGTTGTTGGCGTTCACGTTGGTGAGGAACATCTCTCCCAGCCCGCTATCGTACGCCATCCCCCAGCCGCCGTAGACGCCGGTGCCGACCGACGCCACGACGGTGTCGGTGGCGGCATCGATCACGCTCACGTTGCCTCCGGCGTTGGAGGCGAAGATCTCCCCTTTCCCGCTGTCATAGGCCAGATCGAAGGGAACGAAGCCAGAGTACGCGACCAGTCCGACCACGTCGTACGTCGTATCGTTGACGACCGTGATGTTGCTGCAGGGTGGGCAGTACTCGTTGCCCACGAACATCTCTCCCAGCGCGGGGTCGTAGGCAATTCCCGTCGGACCGACACCGGGGATGCTGAATGTATCGACCACGGTGTTGGTGGTGGCATTAATGACGGTGATGTTGCCCGGTCCCCCGTTGTTGGTGATCCACACCTCCCCCTTTCCCGAGTCGTACGCCACCTGGTAGGCACCCTCCCCCACCGGGATCTCCGCCACGACGTGGTCCGTCATATCCGAGACAACGGCGACATAGCCGGACAGCGAGTCCACGAGGAACTCCTCCTGGTTGGCGCTGTCATACGCAAAGTACCGCGAGGCGAAGGTCAGCCACACCGTCGCAGCGATGGTGTGGGTCGACGTCGAGACCGCGGCGACGTAACCGGGGAACCCTCCGAAGTCCCACACCTCGGCCTGCCCGGGGTCATAGACCGGATAGTTGGGGCCGGAGTAGAGCGGAGCGTTGGGGTCGGAGACGAGCGACACGGTGGCGACTACCGTGTTCGTTGCGTCCGAGATCACGCTCTCGTTGTCCGAACCGTGGTTCGTCACGTAGAGTTCGTTGAGCGTCGGGACGTAGACGATTCCCGTCGGATCGATGCCGACGTCGATCGTGGTCACGATCGTATCGGTGGAGTCGTTGACGACGGTAACATTGCACGTGCCCCCAAAGGAGTACGTGTCGGACCCGACGAACACCTCTCCCTCCTTGCTGTCGTACCCCAAGGAGATGGCACCGTACGGGACGGCGATGGTCGCGACCACCGTGTTCGTCGCGTCCGAGATCACGGTCAGGTTCGAATGGTACGCGTCGTACTGGTCATTGATCGCGAACACTTCGTTCTGGCCGGAGTCGTACACCAGTTGCTCGGGGTACCCAGGGGGAGGTCGACGGAGGCCACCACCGTGTTCGTGGCGGTGGAGATCACGCTCACGTTCCCGGACTCCGGGTTCGAGACGAAGACCTCGCCGAGGCCGCTGTCGTACGCGATCCCAAACGAGCTGTTTCCCACCGCCACGGTCGCAAGGACCGCGGTGGTGGTCGCGGAGAGGACTTGGACGTAGCTCGATGCGTCGTACACGTAGTACAGGACGAAGATCTCGTTGTCCTTGTAATCGTAGACGATCCCGGCGGGCGTTCCCAGGGCCGGGGGGCCAAAGGAATTGACGACCTCATTGGTCGCGTCCGAGATCACGCTGATAACGTCGCCCTGGGAGAGCACAAAGACCTCTCCGCTCCGATTGTCAAAGGCCAACCCGAGGCCCTCCCACTGCGCGCCATTCAGGTAGTTCTCATAGTTCCCCGAGACCAGCGTGTTGTTGTAGATCACCAGAGTGTTGGAGACGGCCCATCCGCTCGATGCCGGCCCTCGACCCAGAGGGGGAGCGAGGGGATTCGAACCGGTTGCCTCGAGGCCGCTGCGGCTGGTCAACGCGGGGATTGCCGTTCCCCCGCGCGCCTCCGGCGATTCCCGGGCCGAGGGGGTCGAGGCCGCTCTCAGCCCGTCCCGCAGCGAGATCGGGGAACTGGCCGCGTGCGTCGCCAAACCGACCATCGCCGCCGAAGAGACGGCCAAGAGGACGACGGCCCATACGGCGACGGAATGGACTCGAATGCCCTTCATGCCTCGGGGACTCAGAGGTCAGCCGGGCGGGGGTCTTATCCTTGGCTGCGGGAGGGCATCGAACGGCAATCTCCATCGCGGTCGGATTCTGTTACAAGTCGAACGGTCTCGTTTCACATTGGAGGGCGAACCCACCTCAATACCTCAGTATATGGACTAGGGAAGGGAGACGGGAGCGGTGGTTCCCGTATAGCCGTAGCCGCCCGAGCCTTGCACGAGGAACTCCAGGGCGAGCCCCGTTGGGTTCTGCGTCCCCATGTCGACGACGATGGTGTCCAGCTCGGTAAGTGGCGTGCCGGCCCCCTCCCCAATCGCATAGGCCCAGCCGGAGGACATGGACATCGTGCCGCCGGTTACGGCGTACTGCGCGGAGACGGTGCCGTTCTGGCCGAGGATCGTGAACCCAAGACCACCGGGAGCGACGTCGATCGCCCCCGTGGGCGATCGAACGAGGCACCAAGCCGCCCCAAAGATGACCGTGGAGTCGATGACGCTGATCCGGTAGTAGTAGTGGGTGGAGCCTTGACAGCCATTGAGCGCAAAGGTGTCGGCGGCCGGGCAGCTTCCGAGGATCGGATTGCCCACCTCGAGCGCAGCGCCGATCGGGTTATTCTCACTAAGGACAGCCTGGGCAAAAGCTGATCTGAGAGCCGTACCAAAAAGCTCCGAGGATGGCCGTGGCGGAGACCACCACCAAGATCACCACGACGAGGACGACAGTGGAGTCGGACCCCTGAGACCGTCCGAAATCGTCTCGGGTTCCCGGGGGAGGCGGGGGTGCGGGGAGGAACGGAGCGAGAGGAGGAGGGGGCGAACCCATTACCTCGGCCCCACAAGCGGGGCAGAACGCTCCTCCCGGTGCGAGCGAACTGCCGCACCTTGCGCAGAACGAAACTGCCACCTACAACGCGTTCTTCCGTTGAACAGGGTGCGGGGCGTGTAAACGATTCGGTTCCACTCACGTGGACCATTCGGGACGTAGCCTCCGCGCCCGTCCCACCTGGACGTCCCCGAACGACTGGGCGCCCTACATTCAAGGCAACTAACGGCGGGGGCGGATGGTTCCCGGCAGGACCCCCGCCGAGGTTAAGATGGAAAGCCGGTGCTTCCGGGCGTGGCGCGCGTTCGACCCTCGGTGGACCGACGTCGTCCGCGGGCCGAGATCCGGGTGGGGCGGTTCGCCCGGGTCGACCGGGACCGACCCCGCCGAGTGGGGGTCCCCGAAGTGATCCTCGGTGAAGGAAAGACCGTGGAGCACGTCGTTTCCATCTTGCGGGAACTTCACAAGTCGAGCCTCGGTGCGATCGTCTCGCGACCCTCCGCTGCCCAGCTCCGGGCGATGGACGCACTGGTCGAGGAGGGTCTGCCGCTGCGCTGGCGCGCGGAGGGACGAATCCTCCGGCTCGAGGGGCCCCTCGGCGCCGAGTACAGACCGGGGCTAGTGGGGCTCCTGACGGCGGGGACCAGCGACGTTCCTCTGGCCGAGGAGGCCCGAGCCGTGCTGGAAGAGCTCGGGGTCGAGGTGGTGACCGCCTACGATGTCGGAGTCGCGGGGTTGCATCGCCTCCTCCGGGCCCTCCGCCGCATCGAGCGGAAGCGGCCGGAGATCTACCTCGTGTTCGCAGGGCGGGAGGGCGCGCTGCCGACGGTGGTCGCGGGTCTGGTCCACGCTCCCGTCGTCGGCGTGCCGACCTCGACCGGGTACGGCCGGGGAGGACGGGGCGAGGGGGCGCTGACCGCGATGCTCCAATCGTGCGCGCCGCTCGCGGTCGTGAACATCGACGCGGCGGTGCCCGCCGCCCTCTTCGCCGCCCAACGGTTCGCTCGGGAGCCGCCTCCGAAACGCCGCGCACTGCGATCGGTCCGAACGCGATGACCGAACCCTCCCCTCCGGCGGCTTGGCCTCCTCTTGCCACCCGCGCCGCGGGCTCGGAACTCATCTACGAGGGGAACCCCGACCGGTTCACGGGACCCCCCAGCCGGTTCTGCCTCTGGGCGTTCGACCGCCTCCACGAGCGATTCCCTCGAGGTCAGCTCCTCGAGCTGGGATGCGGCACGGGCCGGGACGCGCGTCGATTCGCCCAAGCCGGCTACCAGGTATTGGCCGTCGACTACTCGGCCATGGCGATCGAGCGCGCCCACCGGGAGATCGACAACCCTCCTCAGCTCCGCTTCCGTCGGACGGATGCCCTGTCGGCGCTGCGCGACACGCTGACCGCCTCCCTCGATGCCGTCTATGCCCATGCGGTGTACATGATGCTCCCGGACGACGAACTGACGGCCGTGTTCCGGGAGGTCCGTCGGGTGCTCCATCCGGGCGGACTGCACCTCTTCGCGGTCCGCTCCACGGACGACCCGATCGCCGGCCAGGGCGAGCAGGTGGCCCCCGACGTCTGGCGTCGGACCCCTGGAACGACCCCCTACCGGTACTTCCGCCAGGAGACGATCGACGCGCTTACGGCCTCGGGGTTCGAGCGGGTCGCCTCCGAGTTCCCGGACGGGCTCCACTTTTGGTACGTGGCCGACCGCCGGCCCTGAGGGGTCGGGGCGCGAAGGGCTTTTCTGGCCTCCGGTTCCTCGGTCGTCCATGGCCCCCCGGGTCGTCCTCTCCGAAGAGGAGGAGCAGAAGGACCGGGACGACCGCGACCATCTCCAGGACCTGGAGCGGAAGTTCCATTCGCTCGAGACCCGCCGGGGGACCCTCATCGACGAGATGCGCCGCCTCTCTTCCGAGCAGAAGGCCCTCTACGACCGCCGCCAGGCCCCCCAGCAGGAGGTCGAGCGGATCTACGACCAGCACGGCGCGCTCGGCAAGAGGCTCATGGAGCTGCGTTCGGCCCGTGAAAAAGCCCGTCGACACCTGGAGGCGGCAATCGTCGCGGTCCGGGAACTGCGCCTTGCCTTCCCCTCCACCGAGCGCGTCCGGCCCGAGCAGCTCAAGCGGGAGATCGCGGAACTCGAGCTCAAGCAGCAGACCTCCGCCGTCCCGATCGACGAGGAGAACGCCCTCATCGCCCGCATCCGGGAGCGGACGAAGGAGCTCAAGTCCGCCGAGACCCGCGCTGCCGCGATCGCCGAACACGAAAAGCAGCGCAAGGAGGCGGACGCGCGGGTGCGCGCGTGCCGTGCCGAGGTCGACCGGCTGGGCGCCGAGTTCGGCCAGGCGAAGGCTGACCGGGACGCGATGATGGCCACCATCCGCTCGAAGCTCGAGGCCGCCGGCAGCCTCGTCGCCGAGATGCGCGCGAAGGGGAAGGCGCGCGCCGAACTGATGGAGAAGATCGACGGGATGAGTCGGGAGATGGCGGCATTCGACGAGGAGGCCCGACGCATCTACGGGGAGGGCCGCGCCCGGCGTGAGGAGGCCCAGCGGACCCTGCGGGCCTACACGCGTCCCCGGGGCCGGACCCGCGACGAGGTCACCTCCAACGTGGCCGATGCCCAGCTCCAGGAACTGCTGAAGCGCGGAAAGATCACCCTGGGCGGCTAACGACCACCCGCACCCACGTGCCGGCTCGGGGGGGTCCCTACCCCTGGAAGATGTCGATGACCGTCACCCGGAAGATGAGCGTCTGGCCCGTCACCTCGGAGTTCCAGTTGATCGTGAACGTGCCGGCATTCGGGTCCACGGCCGAGATGAGGTAGTGGCCCTCCGATTGGCCCCCGCACGATCTGGCCGTCGAAAACGTGCCGAGGATCCCTCCGTAGTTGCTGGGCGTGATCAGGTTCAGGACCGAGATGGTGGTGCTGGTAAGGTTCGTGACGGAGATGTTCCAGCTACCGAAGCGCGTGGTTTCGCCGAGCGTGGGCAGGTGGTTGACCACAACGGTCGTCGCGTTCACGCTCAAGATCAGGTCGGACCATCCGTACGTAGGGTCGGTGAACATCGTGCCGGAGGTAGCGCTCACTCCGGGGTACACGGTCGAGAACTGGCCGGCCGGGATGGTCACGTAGACCGGAACCGTGTAGGCGAGCGGCTGGGTGGCGACGCACGTCGGGTTGAGCGGGCCGTAGCCCAGGTCGGGAGGGATGACAATATACCGGGTCTGGTTGCCCGCCATACCGAGAAGTCCCTGCCAGAATCCCGTCACGGTCGTCCCGAAGGAGAGGTTCCCGATCGAGTACTGCCCGGACGGCCCGATATGTGTGGGCAGCGGCGTGTAGTTCGCCGGGTTCCCGCTGTGGGTCGAGGGGAAATAGAGGGATTTCGGGTACGTGATGTTGTTCACGTAGACGCTGAAGACCGAGGTATCGAACGTCCGGCCGACCTCCGCTCCGCTCCCCAAAGTGCCGACGTAGTTCACGGTCGCGTTGTCCCCCAGTTGCACGGTGAGAATCGCGGCCTGGGGGCGGGGGTGGAGGAGGTAGTTCGCGCCCCATACGCCGACGCCCGCCCCGACGATCGCTGAGGACGACGAGGATGACGAGCAGGAGGCGGGAGGGTCCAGGTTCAGCCATGGTTGAAACGTTCCGGAGAGGTGGGGGTCAGTTCGTCGCAGGTCTCGTCACGGATCGGAGAGACAGGTGGTCCTCATTCCCCCGCGCCCCGAGTCCGGACTCGATATAAATGCTCGCGACGAGGCCGGCCGGGGAGATTGGTGGTCCGACCCGAGTCGAGCGGCGGTCAGGCCCTCCGCAGCTTGCCGACGATCGGTTCCTCGACGACCCCCTCATCCTCCAGCCGCGTGAGCACTTCTTCGGCCCGGTCGGGACCGAGACCCCTCGAGCCGACCCGGGCGAGGAGTTCTCGTCGGTCCGCGTAGGCGTCCAGGGAGGCCTCGGCGACCTGGTCCAGGAACTCGAGCAGGAGTGACTCCTCGGCCCGCTCGGCCGCGCTGGGCGCGGGGCGGGTCGGAGGCGGGGGTTCCCTCCGGATCTGGACGGTCGGAGGGGGCTCGGACGTGTCCCCCGGAAGGGCGACGCCCGAGACCCGGCGGACCGCGGCCCGAAGCTCTTGGCGGAACTGCGCTCGGTCGGCAGCGGGATACCGCCGGATCGATTCGCGGGCCGCGGCGATCCAGGGGGCGGGAACTCCCTCGCTGGCCAGGGTCTCCGCGGGGACCGGCGGGCTCTGCGACAGCCGTTCGATCAGGTCGAGGCGGTCGAGCGTCTGACCGACCGCGTCGGCCAGTACTGCCCGCTCCTCCCCTTCCCCGACCGTGCGGAGGGCCTCGGCCCGAACGGACAGGTAGGAGGTTCCGTCGCGTCCCTTGTACAGATGCACCTTACCGACCACGATCGCGGACCGGGCCGTGTTGGAGGATCGAAGCTGGGTCATGGCGCGCGGTTGGAAGCTCCCGGCCGTTACCGCTACCGCGCCGGTGGGGTCCGAGAGCCGGGAGCGCCAGAATGGCTGGGAGGCGTCGCGACCGATCGGCTCGGGTGGAGAAAGACTCCCCGCCAGGAGGACTCGGTTCATCCGGGCGCCGAACGGGGATAGCACATAGGCGGCCGCCCGTTCGCCCGTGCCCCGCTCTTCCTCGAGCGAGCTCTCCAGCTCCCGCGCGACGACCCGCCAAGCCGGCTCGCGGAACGTCACGCGCGTCCACCGCCGATCCGGTTCGCGAGGCGCTCGGCGGTCGCCTCGAGGTCGATGTCGGTGGTATCGATCGATTCGGGTTGGATGGTCACGCCGAAGTCGTCTCGCGAGGCCGCCCCCCGAACCCGGAGGCGGCGGCCGAGGAGGGTCTCGAGGAGCTCACCCTCCCAGACCGCCGGGTCGGGTCGCTCGGGCAGACGGGCCAGTACTTCCTCGAGCGTGACCCCCCACAGGCGCTCCGTTTCGTTGCGCCCGGCGTTGATCGTGACCGCGCCGGTCCCGTCGTCCAGCACGATCCGGGCTCGAAGGTCGGCGACTCCCTCCACCTGGCCATGGACCCGGCAATTGCCTCCCTGGAGGCTGCGTCGGCACTCGGGACAGCGGTAGACCAACCCGCTGGGGGGGAGCAGCCCCACGACGAGCCCTTCGACCGAGGCGGTTGGGCCCCCTCCGCTCTCCTCCAATCGGGCCATCGAAACCGGGGGCGCGTTGAGCAGGGCGGCGGGGTCGGGGAGGTCGGGTCGGTCGACCCGACGTACCGTGGCTCGCTCGTCGAGGACCAGCTGGGTGATTCCCCGGAACGCGCGAAGGTAGCCTCCCGTGATCTCGAGCGTCTCACCGACCCGCAAGTGGAAGTCGGTCCACGCGGATAGCGCGATGACGCCGGTTTCATCGGCGACCAGTCCGTCATAGACGACCCGGCGTTCCTCGCCGACGGAGACCGTACGCTCGGCGATACGAGCGACCCGCGCGTAGACCCGGAACCCCTCGGCCGGCGGCTTCAGGTCCTGCACCTTCAGTTCGGGCACTTCCGCGGGATCGACCGGGGGGAGCTCGACGGCACTGGCCAGCCCGACCCGGCTCTTCCAGCTGAACGTCACCTCGGTCCGGCCCCGGTACTCGCCCACCTCGGGGCCGACCGCCCGAATCACGAGACCCCGTTCGACGCCTTCACGTGGGGGGTCCCACCAGGTGAACCGCACGGTCGCCGTGCCGTCGCTGAGGAGTCCGGACAGCAGGGCGCGTCGGCTGCCATCCGACTTTCGGTTGACCTCGCGGCGGTCGCACGTCACAATCCGTGCCACAAACTCGACCGGGCCCTCCCCGGGCCGGAGGTCCTTCAGGCGGACCTCGCGAGGCCCCTCGGCCGGTTCGGACTCAGTCATGAGGTCGCACCATCCGAGGGACTAGTACACCCGATAAAAAGGTCGGGACCCTGGCGGGCGGTGAGCGGTCGACCGGACTCGCCCCGAGAAACCCTTTTGCTCCGACGCCGCTCGGGGCCACAGTGCCGCAGCGATTCATCGACCGGGTGGACCGGGTCTTGAAGGCGCGGGACTCCCTTCTTTGCGTGGGACTCGACCCCGACCCCGCCCTGCTCCCGAAACCCATCCGGGGCCTACCGGCGGGTCGGCGGCTCGACCGCTTCCTCGACGGGATCGTCGATGCGACCGCCCCCCACGCCGCTGCCTACAAGATGCAGCTAGCCACCTACCTGCCCTACGGTGAGGCGGGGATCCGCTCTCTCGCACGGTTGCCGAAGAGGATCGGAAGCACGAGGCTACGGATCCTGGACCTCAAAGCGAATGACATCCCTAACGTGATGCGATTCTTCCGGGACGCCGCGTTCCATGAGATGGGCTTCGACGCGATCACGGTGACTCCGTGGCTCGGCTGGGAGACCCTGGAGCCGTTCCACGCCGATCCCACGCACGGCGTCTTCGTGGTCGCCCACTCTTCCAACCCCGGTGCGGTCGACTTCCAGGAGATCCCGACCCCCCGAGGTCCCCTCTGGCTCGCCGTGATCGGCGAGGTCCGGCGCCTGGCTCACGCGCACGGGAACGTCGGCGCGGTCCTGGGGGCGACGTTTTCCGACGCGTTCCGGCTCGCGCGGACCACGCTGGGGAACAAGGTCCCGCTCCTGGTACCGGGGATCGGGGCCCAGGGCGGCTCCCTGGCGACCGCGGTGCGCGAGGGGGTCGACGCCGACGGGCGGGCCCTCCTCGTGAACGCTTCCCGAAGCATCATCTTCGCGTCAGCCGGCAAGGATTGGAAGACCGCCGCCGGCGCCGAGGCATCGCGCCTAAAGACGCAGATCAACCAGCTGCGATCAGGTCTGCGTACAGCTTGAGCAGCTGTCTCACCACCGTGGCCAACCCATACCGCTGCTCCGCTCGGATCCGACCGGCCGCCCCCATCCGGCGCGCGAGCGCAGGGTCGTCCAACAACCGGCGGAGTTTCTCCGCCACGTCGTCGCCGAGGAGCGGCTCGGCGAGCAATCCCTCCACACCGGGCTCGATCACTTCCCGCACGCCGGGCATGTCGGCCGTGACCACCGGGAGCCCCGCGGCCATCGCCTCAGCCACGGCCAGTCCGAACCCCTCGAGCCGGTTCTCCGAAGGGAACACGAACACGTTGCCGAGGGCCAGGTAGAGCGGCAGGTCCACGTCCGATACGTTCGGGCAGAATCGCACCCGGTCCTCGATCTCGAGCCGGCTCGCACGGGCTCGGAGTCCGGAAAGTCGTGGACCGGCGCCGATGAGGAGGAGTACTACGTCCTTGGGCAGCTCCGCTACGGCATCGAGCAGGACGTCCACCCCTTTGTGGGGGACGAGCCGTCCGGTAAAGACGACGACCCGCTTTCCCTCGAGGTTCAGGCTCGCCCGGAGCCGGCCCGGGTCGAGCCCAGGACGGAACCGGTCGAGGTCGACGACCGATGGGATGACCTCGAGCTCCCGCCGGCGCAGGCTCGCCGAAGTGCTGCCGTAGCTACGGGTATGAACGATGATCCGGTCGACCCGGCGCAGCGTCGGAGGAAGGAACACCCGCTGGTAGGCGCGCGCCGCGATGCGCCCCGCGATCCCGGGAAGGTCGAGGTCGCAGTGGTAGGTAAGGCATACGGGAACCTTGCGTCCGACGACCCCCCGGGTCGCGAAGAACGAGGTGAGCGGAGGAGGGTAGTGGAGGTGGAAGACGTCGCCCTCCTGGCGGCGAACGGCGGCCCGGGTCCCATAATCGATCGGGGTGTTCAGGACCGGCCCGAGGGAGCGCGTTCGGAAGATGCGATACCCCTCGAACAGTTCTTCCGTCGGTAGGCTCCGCTCGAACCGCGACGTGATGACCGTGACCTGGTGTCCTTGGCGGGCGAACTCGCGGGCGAGCGTCCGGACGTGGGATTCCACGCCTCCCAAGTGGGGGTAGAAGAAGGGGGAGACCTGGACGATCCTCACGGCCCGCTAGGCCTCGGTCGTGCCCCGGCGCGGAGTTCCCTGCGGGGAGGATTCCCGTCCCTGCAAGAGCGCTTCGGGGGGGAGACCGACGAGGTCGATCCCCTTCATCGGTTCACCCAGGCCCGAGGAGACTCGCACGAGGACCTCGGGGTCGTCGAAGTGAAGCGACGCCTCCACGACGGCGCGAGCGACCTTCATCGGGTGCTCGGCCTTGAAGATCCCGCTCCCGACGAAGATCCCGTCGACGCCGAGCATCCGGCAAAGAGCGGCGTCCGCCGGCGTCGCGATCCCCCCAGCGGCGAAATTCACGACCGGGAGCCGGCGGAGGCTCCGGACCTCGCCGCAGACGGCCTCGGTGACGCGCTCCCGCTTCGCCCACGCCGCGACGTCCTTCTTGGGCATCCCGACCAGCTCGTCGACCTCGCTGCGGATCTGTCGGATGTGGCGGATCGCTTCGACGACGTTCCCCGTCCCGGCCTCGCCCTTGGTCCGGATCATCGCCGCCCCCTCGTCGATGCGCCGAAGCGCCTCGCCGAGGTTACGGGCACCGCAGACGAACGGGATCTTGAACTTCTTCTTCTCGACGTGGAAGAACGGGTCCGCCGGCGTGAGGACCTCCGACTCGTCGATCATGTCGACGTTGAGGGCCTCGAGGATCCGCGCCTCGGCCGTGTGCCCGATCCGGCACTTGGCCATCACGGGGATCGACACCCGGTCCTCGATCTCTCGGATCTTCACGGGGTCGGCCATCCGGGCAACGCCACCGGCGGCCCGGATATCGGCCGGCACCCGCTCGAGCGCCATGACCGCGACCGCTCCCGCCTCTTCCGCGATGGCCGCCTGATCGGCGGTGGTCACATCCATGATGACACCGCCCTGCTGCATGCGAGCGAAACCGCGCTTGACGAGCTCCGTCCCGAACCGGAGCTTGTGGATGGGGTCTGCCATCGGAGCCTTCCCATCCGCGTTAGGGCGCGACTGTGTATAAGACAACGGCGGCCGAAGAATCGTTAAGTGTCCCGCAGAGGTGTCCGAGTCGCAGGGGGAGCTGGAACCGGCTGAGAGGACGGGGGCAACCTCGTCGACCCCAGGAACCTGCACGGGATAATGCCCGCGAAGGGAACGCGATGCGGCACTTGAGGCGACTCTCCGCCGGTCCTGCGGAGGGATGAACGGAGGATCGGACCGTCCGGCCCCCGCCCGCCGGCTCCGCGGTCCCGGCCGGTCCCGGCGGGTGCTCGTCGCCGTCCTCTGCGGGGTCGTCGTGGTCGTCGCCGGCCTCGGTCTTTACACGCTCGCGAGCCAGCAGAGCGCGACGCTCGTGATCTACACGTACCCGAGCTTGTTCGGGGGGACCAGCTGTGGGGCGGCGAACTGGTCGACCGTCTTCGGCGCGTTCGAAACGGCCCACCAGGTGCACATCGACGTCGAGTGCCCCGCCGGGACGTTGGCGTCCACGCTCCTCGCTCAGCAGAACGCTCCGGGAGCCGACCTGGTCATCGGGCTCGACGAGCTCACGGCGCCCGAGGCGGATGCGGACCACTTGCTCGTACCCTACGTTCCGCCGGGGCTCTCGAACGTCTCCCCGACCCTCGTCTCCGAGCTGTCCCCCGACGACGCCGTCGTCCCCTACGAATGGGGCTACCTTGGGATCGATTACAACTCGAGCTTCGCCCTCCAAACCCAGGGCGCGGTCTCCCACGCCACGTTCCCGGAGTTCGTCGCGAACGCGAGCTGGGCGCGCCAGCTCCTCGTCGAGGACCCGTCCGTCGACATCACGGGGGAGGAATTCCTCGTCTGGGAGATCGAGTACTACGAGCAGGTGCTGCACCAGGATTGGCAGGGGTTCTGGAAGTCCGTCCTTCCGGAGATGTTAGCCTGGCCGCCCGCGCCGGACTGGGGGACGGCGTTCGGAGAGTTCACGAGCCCGACCGACAATCCGCAGATGGTCGTCTCCTATACCACCGACCCGGCCTACGCGGCGGCGAACGGTCAGGGCGGCCAGTACAACTCCACGGTCTCCTGGTGGAACGGGACGGCGTACGGATGGCGGACGATCTACGGGATCGGGATCGTCGCCGGATCGCACCACCTGAGCCTCGATGAGCAGTTCGAGAACTGGTTCCTCGGTCGGGCCGTCCAATCGCTCATCCCCCTCAACGAGTGGGAATATCCGGCGAACGAGACGATCGGTCTGCCGTCCGTCTACGACGCCGCGCTCAATCCGGCCTCCATCACCCCGCTGAACGCGGATACGACGCCGTCGGAGGTCGCCGCGAACCTGACGGGTTGGGTTGACGACTGGCTCGCGATCGCGACCGGGTCCGAATGAAGCGCTCTCTGGCCGAATTGGTGTTGCTCGCCCCCATCGCGGCGTTCGTCGCGCTCTTCGCTCTCCTGCCGGTCGGACTGCTCTTCGCGACCTCCCTCTCGGCGGTCGGTGGTTGGGGTGGGCTGGGAAACCTCCTCGCCCTCCCCCTCAACCAACGGTCGGTGGCGAATTCTCTCGTGCAGGGCGGCCTCTCGGCCGCTCTCGCGCTGGCGTTCGGATATCCCGCGGGGGTCTTCCTGGGTCGCTACAGTTGGCCGGGTAGGAACGTCGTGCGTTCCCTCCTCCTCGTCCCGTTCCTGCTCCCCACCCTCATCGTCGTCCTCGGCGTCGAGGACCTGTTCGGAGCCGGCGGACTCCTCGCCGGCCCGGCTCCCTGGCTCCTGCACTTCGGCCACGGGGTTCCGGCCATCGTCGCAGCCAACCTGATCTTCAACGTACCCCTGGTCGTGCTTCTCACGGCCGCCGGGTGCGAGACCGCGTCGCCCGAACTGGAGGAGACCGTGGTCACCCTGGGTGGCTCCCCCGCGCGGGCGTACCGGGACGCGTGGGGGCGGCCGACCTGGATCGGCGCCGCGGCGGGAGGATTGCTCACGTTCCTCTTCTCGGCTCTCTCGTTCGCTCCCCCGCTCCTCCTGTGCGGAGAACGGTGTTACACGGTGGAAGCGCGCATCTGGTCCCTCGACCAGATCCTTCTCGCCCCCTCCGATGCAGGGGCCTTGGCCCTGGTGATGGTGGTGCTCTTCCTCGCGCCCACGGTCGGGTACCTGTACCTCGTTCGACGCCTCTCTTCGCCGTCCGGTCGGAGGGCACGCCCGGCCCGTCCCCTCTCGTGGACCGGCACGACCGTCGCCCTCGCCGTCGAAACGGCGGCGGTCCTCACCGCCGTCGCCTTCCTCCTCGGGGCGGTCCTCTTCCGAACGCTCGTACCGTACGGAGGGGGGGGTCCGGGCTCCGCCTGGTCCGCGCTGTTCGGCCCCGTGACGGCAGGCCGCCTCGGGGTCGGGATCCCCGCGGCGACCGCGAACACCCTCCTGTTCGCGATCGGGGCGGCCGGGATCACGGTCCTCCTCGCCGTACCCGCGGCGTACGCGGTCCTGCGGAGACCCGGCCGGAGCTCCGGACTCAGCCTCCTTCTGTTCGTCCCCCTGCTGCTCTCCCCGGTCGTGCTCGCGCTCGCTCTCGCGACGTTCTGGCGCCCGCTCCTGGGAGGAGAGGGCTCCATCTGGATCCTCGTGATCGTCAGCCAGGCCGTGCTGGCCCTCCCCTTCGCCTTGCAGAGCCTCGGCATTCCCCTCGCCGGACTCGCTCCGCCGGCCGGGAAGCGGCGGAGAGCCTGGGAGCGGGCCGATTCTCCGCCTTCCTCGACGCGGACCTGCCTAGGGTTCGCGACGGGCTGATCACCGCGAGCCTCTTCGCCTTCGCGCTGGGGCTCGGAGAATTCACCGCCACTTACTTCCTCGTCACCCCTCGCTTTACCACGCTCCCGGTGGCCCTCTACGGCCTGATCGGGGCGCGCCAGCTGCCCGTGGCCGACGCGGCCGCGGGTCTCCTGCTCGTCCTCAGCCTCGTGGTGTTTCTCGTCATCTCGCTGGGGGGTCGACGTGTCGAGCTCTGAACCGATCCTGCGGGTCGAGGGCCTCTCGGCGGCTTGGGGTTCCCTTCCGGTGCTCGATCGCGTGACGTTCGACGTGGGATCCGGCGAGCTGTTCGTTCTCCTCGGACCCAACGGAAGCGGAAAATCCACTCTCCTCCGTTGCCTCGTCGGGCTGGAGTCCCCCACCTCGGGCCGGATCGTCCTGGAAGGTCGGGACGTGACGGCCCTGGCGGCCCACCGTCGGGGGATCGGCCTCATGTTCCAGGACGCGGCGCTGTTCCCCCACCGGACCGTCTACGAGAATATCGCCTATGCGCCCCTGCTCCAGCGACGCCCGAGAGCCGAGGTGGACGAGGAGGTCCGACGTCAGGTCGACCTGGTCGGACTCTCCGGGTTCGAGGACCGTGCTCCCGACCAGCTCTCCGGCGGGGAACGCCAGCGAGTCGCACTCGCCCGCACCCTCGCGGCCCGACCGCGGATGGTGCTCCTGGACGAGCCGTTCGCATCGATCGACCCCGAACTGAAGGCGGAGTTGAGGGCGGACTTTCGCCGGGCGCTGGGAGCCGCGGGCGCCTCGGCGATCCATGTGACCCACGACCGCCCGGAGGGTCTGTTCCTCGGGGACCGGGTCGGCCTCCTGTTCGAAGGGCGTCTCGAGCGTATCGCGAACCCGAGGGAACTCTTCAGGGATCCGGGATCGGAGCGAGCGGCCCGGTTCCTGGGGTACAACCTCCTGGAAGGAGCCCACGGCCCGGAGGCGGTCGACCCGCGGGAGCTCCGTCTCTCGCCGGAGGGACCGGGCGGCCCGCGGCTCACGGTCGTCGCGGCTGGCACGACCGGCGGCGAACGACTGGTGATCCTGCGAACCCCCGACGGGGGCCGGGTCGAATCCCGCGGCCCGGACGAGGGGCCGGTCCCGGTTCCGGGCGACCGCCTTTACGCATCGTGGACGAGGTCGGTCCGGGTGGCCCCGAACCCCCCTCGAACAGCCCAAAGACGCCAAGAACCGTAGAGTGTTGGATACCGCATGAGCTCCTCCGACCCGCTGGCGGTCTCCGAGGTCGTGGACCTCGGAGGCGAGAGCGCGACCATCTTCCGAGTGGACCGCCTCGACGGAGTAGAGCCCGCCCGCCTCGCCCGGCGGCCGCTGACCGTCCGCATCCTCCTCGAGAACCTCGTCCGACATTTCGACCCGGCCCGGTCCGACGTCCGGGATCTCCGGGCGCTCGCGAACGGGGGCACGTTGGCCGCGCGGGTCGAGTTTGCCTACTTCCCCGAGCGGGTGCTCCTGCAGGATTTCACGGGCGTTCCGGTGATCGTCGACCTCGCGACGCTCCGCAGCGCGGCCGTGGCGAGGGGCCTGGCGCCCGAGCGCGTCAACCCGACGGTCCCGGTCGACCTGATCGTCGACCACTCCGTCCAGGTCGACAGTTTCGGTTCGCCGAAATCGCTGCTCATCAACCTCGACCGAGAGTACGAACGGAACCACGAGCGCTACCGCTTTCTCCACTGGGCGAAGGAGGCGTACTCCAACTACCACATCGTTCCCCCCGGAAATGGGATCTGCCACCAGGTCAACCTCGAGTACCTGGCCCAGGTCGTGGTCCGGCGGCCAGCGGCCGAGGAGGCGATCGCCTTCCCGGACACGCTCATCGGGACCGACTCGCACACCACGATGGTGAACGGAGTCTCGGTCCTCGGCTGGGGGGTCGGCGGGATCGAGGCGGAGGCCGTCATGCTCGGTGAGCCGTACTTCCTCCCCCGCCCGGTAGTCGTCGGGGTCGAATTGACGGGCACCCTACCGGCCGGCGCGACCGCTACCGACCTCGTCCTCACGGTCACTCGGAAGCTCCGCGAGAAGGGCGTGGTCGACAAGTTCGTCGAGTTCTTCGGCCCCGGCGTCTCGCATCTCGGCGTTGCGGACCGGGCCACGATCTCGAACATGTGCCCCGAGTATGGGGCGACCGCCGCTTTTTTTCCGATCGACGAGGCCACGATCGACTATCTCACGTTCACCGGCCGCGAGGCCGTCCTGGTCCGGCGCGTGGAGGCCTACGCGCGCGCCACCGGGCTCTGGGGTTCGCCGCCGCCCGGGTCCATCGACTATGACGACGTGGTCCGGATCGACGTCGGCTCCGTGGTTCCGACGATTTCCGGCCCCGGAACCCCGAGGAGAGTGTCGCGGTCTCCGAGGCCGCTCGCTCGTTCGGAGACGCGCTCGGTACCTATCGGAAGGGCCGTCCGGCGCCCGCGAGCGCCGCGGACACCCCGGGGGTCGACCCTCCGGTGTCGGACGGCTCGGTGGTCATCGCCGCGATCACGAGCTGCACGAACACCTCGAACCCGTACGTGATGGTCGGCGCCGGGCTCATCGCGCGAAAGGCCCTCTCCTTCGGCCTCAAGGTCCCCCGCCACGTCAAGACCTCGCTCGCTCCGGGCTCGAAGGTCGTCACCGACTACCTGGACAAGGCCGGCCTGATGGCCCCCCTCTCCGGCCTGGGGTTCGCCCTGGTCGGATACGGGTGCACCACCTGTATCGGCAACTCGGGCCCCCTCCCCCCCGCGGTGGCCCAGCAAGTAGTCGACCGCGACCTCTACGTGGCGGCGGTACTGAGTGGGAACCGGAACTTCGAGGCCCGAATCCAGAACCTCGTCCGCGCTAACTACCTCGCCTCGCCCATGCTGGTTGTGGCGTATGCGTTGGCCGGGCGGATGGACGTGAACCTCACCACCGACCCCTTGGGTCGAGCGTCCGACGGAACCCCGGTCTTCCTGCGCGACCTCTGGCCCACACCCGAGGACGTCCGACGCGTGATGCGGCAGAACATCGACCCGTCGATGTTTCAGAAGGAGTACCGTTCGATCGAGGTGGGGGACGTTCACTGGGAGTCGCTCGACCCGCCGCACGGCCCGAACTATGCGTGGTCGCCGGAGTCGACGTACCTGGCCGAGGCCCCCTACCTTCACCTCCCGCCGCCGTGGCTCGGTTCCGACGGGCTCCTCGTCCGAGGAGCGCGACCGCTCGTCGTGCTCGGGGACCGGGTCACGACGGACCACATCTCGCCCGCCGGGGAGATCGCGGAAACGTCCCCCGCCGGTGTGTACCTGAGGGCCCATGGGGTGCCACCCTCGGAATTCAACACCTACGGAGCCCGCCGAGGCCACCACGAGGTCCTCGTTCGCGGCACGTTCGCGAACGTCCGCCTCAAGAACGACCTCGTCCGCCCCAAGGAGGGAGGGTACACCCTGCACCTGCCCGGCGGCGAGACGATGACGGTGTTCGACGCCGCCGAACGGTACCGGGTCGAGGGAGTTCCCCTCGTCGTCTTCGCCGGCAAGAGTTACGGACAGGGCAGCTCCCGCGACTGGGCGGCCAAAGGCCCCCGCCTCCTGGGGGTGGGTGCGGCCATCGCCGAGAGCTTCGAACGGATCCACCGAGTGAACCTCATCGAAATGGGCGTGTTGCCGCTCACCTACCGGAAGGGGGAGAATTGGGCCTCGCTGGGTCTTACCGGGCGCGAGACGTTCGACCTCGAGCTCCCCGCGGGAACGCCGCTCGCCCCGGGCATCGCCGTGCAGGCGACCGCGCGCGCCGAGGGCGAACCGCCGATAACCTTCCCGCTCGAGTGCCGGCTCCAGAGCGCGACCGAGCTCGCGTACTACCGGGCCGGCGGGGTCCTCCCGTACGTCATGGACCACCGGTTCGCGAAGTGAGCCGCGGGCCGGTCATCGGCGTCGGCGGCTCCGGCGTCGGCGACCCCAGATCGCCAAGGCCTCGATCCGTCGGAACGTAACGGTGCGGTCGCCGAGCTCGGCTCGCGCCGCGGCGACCGCCCGGCTCAGCGTGGCCGCGGGCACGTGAAGCACGTGCCGGCTGGCCCTCCGCTCGAACATGGCCAGATTCCTCGCCAGCGGTTCCGTCACCACCCGGTCGCTGAGGACGATCAGCTCGTCGGGCGGGAGGAGCTCCAGCACGAGACGTTCGCGAGCCCGCGGACCGCCCGATCGGGCGGGCGGTGGGATGCCCTCGCGAGCGAGGGCGCGGTAGACCGCGCGTCGACCCTCGTCGCGTTCGGTCGCCGTGGAGTCCGACCTCGGACCGGGAGCGGGATGCACGAGGGCGAAGGCCCCTTCTCGCCCGACCCGTTCGGCCTCGTGTAGGGCGCTCGGAGGATCGTCCAGCAGGTGGAGCACGTGGACGAACAGCGTCGCGTCGAACGCTTCGTCCGGGAATGGAAGATGGTAGGCACTTCCCCGGATCAACCGGGGGAGCCCTTTCGCGCGCGCACGCGCCAGCATGCCGCGGGAGGCGTCGAGGCCCGTGACCTCGACCCCTCGCTCCTCCAGCGGCCGGGCGATGCGCCCCGTGCCGACTCCGACCTCGAGGAGGCGGTGGACCCCTCGGTCGCGAAGCGTTCGCGCGATTCCGTCGAACGTTTCGTCCTCGAGCGGCGGCCGGGTAGCATCGTACTCGGGGGAGATCTCGTCAAACTCGCTCGCCACCGTCCGGGTCGGCATGTTGGGAGGCGGGCGAGGCCCCGGGTCACTTAGTCGTTGGGGTCGGGTCCAGGAGTCGAGCGCGGCGGGTCGGCGTTGGGACCGCCCCGCGCCGGCCCCTTTTCGAGGTGTTGCGATGACTATCGAACACTAGATTCCCTTAACGTAAGTAGAATTTCAAATACCATCCGAGCACCAAAACCCTCCGCTGATGAAGTTATTCGACCTGAAATCCGTCCATCGTGCCGAAGGCCCTTCCGCGCTGAAGGGAGCGGTCCTGGTCTCCGTTGGCATCGTGGTAATACTGCTGCTCCCCGGCGGTCCGTTCGGGAACCCCTGGGCCCCATCCGTGGGGAGTTCCGCTGGTAACACGCCGACGATCGCGAGCGACGTGGTGGTGGTCCCCGCCTCCTCCGCAAACTCTCCGACCCTCCCCGGTACCGGGGGCCCCGCCCCCCCTTCGACCAGCGAAGACGCCACCATTACCGTCTCGAACCTTTCGCACCTGAGGACGATCCCCTACCAGTTATGGGGGATCAATGTCATGGCGACCCACCAATTCGGTTCGGCGGACGCCGCCACCATCACCGACACCCCGGTCACGTTCCTCCGGTTTCCGGGGGGAGTCCTCGGTGACCAATTCAACTACACGTCCGGCGTGATCCGGAACGACGACGGGTCGACAACGCAAGCGACCACGTCGGTCAAGACGTTCATCCAAGGGTGCCACGACCTCGGCTGCTCGGCGATCCTTCAGCTCCCCGCCGAGATCAACGACCCCAAGACCGCGGCTTACTATGCCCAGTACGTCGTCAAGACCCTCGGCTTTCAGCCGGACTACTGGGAGATCGGGAACTCGCCTCCCAACTGGCCCCATTACAACGTCCCGTGGTCCCAGTGGGCCACCAAGCAGGGATCCACCCTCACCTCCCTCGAGTTCGCCCAACTCGTGCAAAAATACATCACGGCCGTGAAAGCGGTCGATCCGAAAGCGAGGTTCACCGCTCTCGCCCTCGGGGCGGGGAACTACGACAAGCCCTGGGTCACCGAGCTCGAGCAGGTGGACGGCCCTAACCTCTCGGGGATCTCGATCCATTCCTACACGATGGGGTCGACCCCACCGAAGCTCACCTGGGCCGGCCTTCTCTCGAACCTCAACGGGGAGTACTCGCTGACCACCCAGGTGAACTTGACGCGGGGCTACATCTCGGCCGCCTGCCCTACCTGCACCACGAGGGTGTTCGTGACGGAATCGAACGCGGCCGAGGACGCGTACTCGACGTTCAACGAGCAGTTCGGCGGAACTCTCTACGTCGCCGCGGCGACGGTCCAAGCGCTCCACGTTCGGCTTACCAATCTGGACTGGTTCTGCTACGAGGGGGGGTCGGATTATGCGTGGAAGACCGATTCCGGCCAGATGCAGGATCAGTACGTCCTCTACAGCCAGATGATGACGCATCTCGGGCCCGATACCCTGCACACCATCGTGGACGGCCCGTCCTCGTTCTACGCCCAGGCCACGTACGGCGCGTCCTCCGGCATGGCCCTCCTCCTGGTGAATGTGAACATGACCCGCAGCGTTTCGGTCAACCTGAGCCACTCGGGAATCATCGCAGGTAAGACCGTTTCCCAGGAGCAGTGGGTGAACGGCACGAAGGGTCCGACCAACTCCACGTTCACGCTCGGGAATTCGGTGAAGATTCCCCCGCTCTCGATCACGATCCTCGCGGTCGGACCGAGCGGGGTGGTCGGCGGTTCTCCACACCCACCTTCCCTCCACGGGTCGAACGCGCGCGTCGGGACGGGCGGGCACACCACGAGCTCAAAGACGGGATCGAACGCCGCTCCGCCATGGGCGACCCCCACGAGGGCCTTGCCTCACCTTCTAACGAAAGTCGCCGCCGGGCCGAACCCCGCGCACGTCCTCGCCCCTTCTAGTTCGTCGAGGCTCGTGCGGACGGATGCCTGACCGGGTTGCGACCCGAGAGTCAAGGTCGGTGAACGACGGGGAGCGGGCCAGAAGTCCGCTGGGGGCCGGTAATGCGGTCGTCGTGCTCTCCGCCGGTCGGGGTTGACTTCGCGCTCCTCCCTCGCGCTGCTTCGTAAAAAGTCGTCCGACTCCGGGACTCCGGAGGCAGGGAACCGGGGCCGGTGAAAACCAGGAATGGCCCCGCCACCGAACCTGGGGTAGACGTCCGACTTCCCCGCGGGGGCCGAGCATTCCGCAACGGGGTTTTTCGGTGGATCGCCCTGCCGGGACCCTTTCCAGCTCGACCCCTGTCGCAGTTAGGTCGGCGGCAAGGGTGGGGGTACGCTCACCGGTCTCCTACCCCGCTCCAGGGCTCGAATGCCTTCTCCCCGGAGGGGCTCGGTGGGGGGAAGGGCTACGGACCCGATCGCGGCCCGTCTCGCCTGTCGCGGGAGGGTCGGAAGATGGGCGAACTTCGGGTGCCGGCGGGCCCCGAGGACTTCCTGGGCGAAGAAGACGGTGATCGTACCGACCACCGTGATGGCCGCCGCGATCCAGAAAGCATACTGGAACGCCAGGTGCGACGGGAAACCGGTGGCCAGTCCGCTCGTCAGGATGTACGTGGCGAGGAGGGAGCCGGCGAGCGGGGCACCCAAGCTTCCCCCCACGTTCCGGAACACATTGTTCATCGCCGTGGCCTGGCCCATATCCTTCGGGTCGACCGTCAAGATCAGGAGGTTGATGATCGACGCGTTGAGCAGGCCCATGCCCGCCCCGATGACGACCTCGATGACCAGAGCCGTGGTCAGGTTCGTGGCGTAGGCTTCCAGCAGGAAACCCAATGCGATGACCAGGCCACCCGTGATCGCGAGGGGCTTGACCCCCACGCGAGAGACCACGACACTGGTGACGAGCGCGACGGCGGTCATTCCCAGCGCCAGGGGAAGGATGTCGATCCCGGCGGTGAGGATGTTGAAGTTGCAATTCAGCGCCGAGGTGCACGAGTGGTTGTACCCTCCCGAGGCCAGGGGAAACTCGAACTGGTAGATCAGACTGAACAGGGCGAGGTACATGCCGAGGCCGGCGACCGTCAGAACGACGTTGGTAACGGTCACGTTCCGCTCCGCCAGGAGCCGCATGTCCACGATGGGCTCGCGCTTTGCCACGGTCAACCTCCGCTCGACGACCGCGAACGGGACGAACATGGCGAGGCCGAACACGGCGAACCCCAGGGTCAGCGGCGAGGTCCATCCCCACGATTCCCCCTGGGAGAGCGCTGCGACGATGCCCGCGAGACCGAGGCCGAGGAATAACGCCCCGAGGTAGTCGATCCGGGTTTCCGGTCGGCGGTACGGCGACTCCTTGACCAGGAGGAAGACCAGGATGGCCATGATCAGCACGAAGGGGATCGCGGAGTGGTAGGTCCACCGCCACCCGTAATCCTGCGAGACCCAGGACCCGAGCGGGAGGCTGATCGCGAACCCGACACCGAACATCGCACTCAGGATCCCCTGGGCGCGCGGGACCATTTCCTTCGGGAACTCCTCCCGCATGAGCGACATCCCCAGGGGCATGATGGTCAGGCCGATCCCTTGGATCGTTCGCGCGACCACCATGAACGTGAAGTTCGGTGAAAATCCGGTGACGGTGACCGCCGCGGCATAGGTGAACATCACCGCGACCATGACCTTCCGCTTGCCGTGGATGTCGCCAAGCTTTCCGATGACCGGACTGAGCGCGACGCCCGCCGCCGCGTAGGCCGAGATGATCAGCGTGACCTGCGCGGCGTCCACTCCGAAATCCGATTGGATGGTGGGGAGCGAAGGAGTGAGCATTCCTTCGATGTACAGGACGACGAGGACGACACCGGCCAGCAACAGCATGACGCGGTTCGCATAGTGGCGGTCGAAGGTCTCGGCGGTCTTGGGGACCGGGGCGGTGGAAATCATGAGAGTCTCCGCGTTCCCTGGGGGACTCCTCCCGTCGTCCATCGTTGCAATCGCTCCCTTCGCCGCTACAAGAACTCTTGCCGCTCGGACTTGAGCGGGTCTCGGGTCGTCGGGATCACGAGCTCGGGGTGCAAGATCCCCCTTTCCAGGGCTCGGAAGGAGAGCACCGCTCGTCCGTTCCGGAGGGATCCGAGGAGAGCGACGGACCGAACGGCGCCCCTGCGGCCCAACCAGGGATGGACGCGTTTCCCTCGCGGGTCGGAGGGCGTCAACTCAGACCTCCGGCCGGCGGCGGAAGAACCCGGAGTGGAGTCGCATCTCACCCGTGGAGCGGTCGATCTCACCTCGGACGCCCAGCGTGCGGCCGAACCCACCGAGTTCGACGATGTACCACATCACCTCGAAGACGTTCCCCCGTGCGACCGCCTCCCCCGCGTGGGCCCGGGTCGCCAACCAACGATTCTTTTCCATCGCGGCGGAGTAGGTTCGTTCCAGCGCCTCCTGGGGCGTCCGGACGGGTCCCGCCGCGGGAGTCACTTTCGCCACTTCCATCGTTCGTTCCGGCTTGGGGGCCCTCTCGCCGAAGCGGTACCGCCGGTATCGAATGCGGTAGTGTTCGGGGGTGTCCTCCTGATCGAGCAAGGTCCACACCCGAGGGTTGGTGGTCGGCATGACGGCCGAGTATCCCTCCCGTTTCCGGGCCGCCCCGGCGCGCCACCGAGCGACCCCTCGAACGAGCAGGTAGGCGCCGTAGATCGCGGTCAGCAGCCATGCGGTCTCGACCCAGATCGTGAAGGGGACGGTCCCACGCTCGAGGATCAGGGTGACCAGGGTGACGGAGGTGAGGGTCAGCATGAAGACGTTGATCGCCACGTCGGCGTCCAGACGAAGACGGCGCAAAGAGAAGGGCAGGAACGGAGTCACCGCGAAGTGGGTGAAGCCGTCGAGGAACACGTGCGAGAGGCCGCCGATTTCCATCGCCACGAAATACAGGAGGGTGGAGGCGTGGGGGAAGTAGGGCAGGAAGGGGAGGAGGAGGCTTCCCACGGCGGCCACGATGCTCACCCCGAGGATGGAGTGGGTGATCCCGTGATGCTGGAGAATGGGAAAACGACGGGACAGAGGGAACAGGAGCGCATCGGCGTCCGGGAGACCGCCCGCCAGCGCGCCCGCGGCAATATACTGCGGATTTCCCGGCCCCCAGATCACGAACGAGAGGAGGTAGGCAAATACTACGTGCGTGAACAGGTCCATGTCCGCTCCGCCCGTTTATTCGGCTGGGCGCGCGTTCGTTGTAAAGGAACCGGCGCTCGCCAGGGTACGGACCAGGTCGGTCAGCCGGTCCAGGTCCGAGTTCCTTAGGCCGAGTATCCGTCGCCCGTTGAACCGGCCCACCATCGTTCCGTCCTGGAAAACCGCCATCGTAGGCGTGATCTTGATCGGGAACGAGTCCCACAAGGGGTCGTCCAGCGACGTGATGTCCGCCATGGCAAGCCGAGCCGGGATGCGTCCATTTCGAGAGGTGAACTTAGGGGCAAACCGCCGAGTTGCGGGGCACCACGTGGCCCCGAAGCAGACGATATAGGTCCCGTCCCGCCGGAGGCGGGTGCCTTCAAAATCGTTAGTTCGAAGGACCTCGAGTCCTAGACTCTCCCAACCAGCCCTCCTCTTCTGGGTCAACCTACCCACCCCTATCGGAGGACGATCCCGGGCTCAAGGGACCCCGGGAGAGGCCCCCTTTCGGGAACATCGCGAAGACCAGACCGAGGCCGGACCATCCCGCGTTCAGACGAAGACCCGAACGGTGCCGTTCGAAACTTCGACGGGAAGCGGCGTGAGCGGTCGGCACTCTATCCGTGCGAAGATGGGGGCCATCTTGGACATGGCCTCCAGGAACTCCGGAGGCAGCTTGTCCATCCCCTGCATCGTCATCACGGGCGGGCCTCGGACCTCCCCCGTCCGAGCGTCGAACACCGCGTTGTGTTGAGCGCATTTGATCACCCCGCTCTTGAACGTCCCCAGGTCCAGAGGCGCGTTCATGTGGCCGCAGCGGTTGATGAACGCGTGAAACTCGCCACCTTGGTTGAGCAGGAGGACGTCTTCGCCGCCCGCGCGTAGATGCATCATTTCGCCCGGTGTCAGGTCCTTGGCTTTGCCGATCTCGTTCCACGTTGGCATGAGGCTCCTCTTGTAGGCTGAATTCTAGGACCACTTAAGCTTTAAAATATAGAAGGCACAAACCTTCTTGAACGGAGTATCGGTGGCGGAGACGATGGCCGGGGGACTCCAAGGAGACGAACCGGCGCATTGCGATTTCGAAGCCACCTTCCAACTGCTCGGTCAAAAGTACGTGCTCCACCTCCTGCGAGCCCTCCTCGACGCCCACCCCCGCCGCTTCAACGACTTGCGCGAAGCCGTGGGAGCGAACACGGCCACGTTGACGGACCGTCTACGACGAATGGAGCGGCTGGGCCTCGTACGGCGTGACGTGATCCGAGTGCTGCCGCGTCGGGTGGAGTATGGCCTGACGCCCATGGGCCGTGACCTCGTGAAGATCTTCCCACCGATGCTGAAGTGGCGCGAAAAGTATTCCCGTTAGCCCCCACGAAGTTCCTCCGCTCCACTGGCAACGCCGAGGGGTCGGTGGGTCGTCGCCCCGTGAGGGGGTCCCCCGCCGACCGGCACTCCCCCGCCTATCCGGAATCGGCCCATTCGTATTAGGGGAGGAAAGCTTCGACGGGGCATGCAGACACGGGCGTTGGGGCCGAAGGGTCCGCGCGTTTCCGCCATCGGCCTCGGGTGCATGGGGATGTCCCAATCGTACGGGTCGTTCGACGACGTCGAGTCCATCGCCACGATCCATCGGGCCCTCGAACTGGGCGTCAATTTCCTCGACACCGCCGACGCGTATGGCACCGGTACGAACGAAGAACTGGTCGGGCGTGCGATACAGGACCGCCGGGACCAGGTCTTCCTGGCGACGAAGTGCGGGTTTGTGCCCGGGCCGCCCGGAGCGCCCAGTGCGATCGATGGCAGCCCGGAACACATTCGGTCCGCGTGCGATGCCAGCTTGCACCGCCTCGGCGTGAAAACGATCGACCTCTACTATCTCCACCGGCTCGACCGGAAGACGCCCATCGAGGAGAGCGTCCGGGCGATGGCGGGGTTGGTGGACGCGGGCAAGGTCCGATTCCTGGGGCTCTCGGAGGTCTCCCCGGCCACGCTCCGGCGCGCCCACGCAATTCATCCCATCACCGCCGTTCAGAGCGAGTATTCGCTCTGGACCCGGGATCCGGAGAACGGCATCCTCGCGGCCTGCCGGGAGCTGGGCGTTGGACTCGTTGCATACAGCCCACTTGGTCGCGGCTTCCTGTCCGGCCAGGTTCGCTCCATCGACCGGCTTCCCGAACGGGATTTCCGCCGGGGAAGCCCGCGGTTCCAGGGCGAGAACCTGTCCAAGAACCTGGGGCTCATCGATCGATTGGCGGAGGTCGCCCGGGAGAAAGGGTGCACCACCGCCCAGCTGTCCCTCGCGTGGGTCTTGAGCCGTGGGTCCGACATCGTTCCCATACCGGGTACGAAGCGACGCACCTACCTCGAGGAGAACGCGGCCGCGGTCGCCCTCTCCCTCACGCCGGCCGATCTCGAACGGATCGGGAATACCGTCCCGGCCGACCGGGTGGCGGGCGACCGGTATCCACCGGCCGCCCAGGCGATGCTCGATCGATAGTTCGACAGCCTCGGGCCGTGAGCGCGTCCATCATGCCGGACGTTTCCGCGGCGGGCGGCTCACGCGAGGATGGGAGGGTTCGAGCGCTCTCCCGGATCCTACCGGCCGGCTTCACCCTCGCCCCTACGAGCTGTGAGGATGGCCCAGGCGAGCGGAAGGGCGGGCGCGACCGGCGAGCAGGTTCGGCCGCGCGTGCACCTCGGGACCGGTATTCGACCGCGGACGCCTTTGCGGAGGGTCGCGGGGCCCGGGAGAGGCTCGGGGTCGTCGCCCGTCTCTCCATCGGTCCGGACTAGGTGAGGAGCTGTTTCCAGTCCTGCCGAGCGGCCCACTCTCGGAATCGTTGCCAGCCAACGAGGGGATACTCCCGGCGCAATCCCTCGATATCGGCGGTGTACCCTGCGTGCTCGAGCCACTCGAACATCTTGGCAAAGTCCGCGTTCTGGGCCCGCAGCACCTCGATCGGAATCTGTTGGTATTCGATCGTTCGACCGCTCAACTCCGAAATGATCCGCGCCACCTGGGGCTCGCTCAGTGCATCGGAGGCTACATTGATCCGCTTCCCTCGAAAGAGGGAGGGATTCTCCAGGAGATGGGTGACGAACGCACTGAGGTCATCGAGAGCCACCATCTGTACGGCACGGTCGGGGGATATCCCCATCGCGAGCTTCCCCTGCCGGAGCGAGGGTAGCTGGGACGGTGCGACGAAGTTCTCCATGAACGACGTGGGAGCGCTGACCGCGTACGGCATACCGGACCGGCGCAAATGTTCCTCGACCGCATACTTGCTCTCGAAGTGGGGAATTCCGGTCTGTCGGTTCGCATCTCCCACAGAGGAGTAGACGAGCCATGGCACTCCGGCGCCTTTCGCGGCGTCGATGGCCGCAATGCCCTGCCGGGTTTCAGCCGCCACCCCCGCTTCGAAAGCGGTACCCATCAAGAACATGGCGTCGATCCCTCGGGCCGCCCGATCGATCGCGGCCGGGTCGTCGAAGCTGCCGGGCACGAACTCGACTGCCTTCGAACGGAATTCGTCCAGCTTTGGGTTTTGGAGATTTCGGGTCATCGCCCGGATGCGGTGCCCCCGTCTCAGTAGCTGACGGGCCAGGTGGCCCCCCTGGTGGCCCGTGATCCCGGTGACGAGGACCAACAAGGATTTCGGTGGAGGGTGGACCGGCCCCTTGGTAGACTCGCTCATGGAGGTTCGAATCAAGCCAGACCCTCTGGGTTTGTCTAGGCTCGCTAACCGATGGGTAACCGAAGTCGGCGGCCGCCCCAGAGGGGGAATGATTCGGTCTGTGCCGACTTCGCCTCGGCCTCCGGCGCTCCTCGAGGTCGCCTAAGGACTGCGCGGGCCCCTCAGCACGACCACGCACAACCCGACGTGATAACGATCCGGACTGACGGGCGGGGTTATTTGTTGGGTCAACATTCTTTGCCATCTCGCCAGCGAGGTCGATGGTCTTCTACATCGTGATCCGAGGACCTTTGGGGATCGGCAAATCCACCGTCGCCGGGAGACTGGCGAACGAGATCGGAGCCGAGCACATCTCCATCGACCGCATCCTCGACGAACACGACCTCTGGGAGTCGGGTCGCCTCTCGGAATTCCTCAAGGCCAACGCGGTGGCGGCCGAACGGGCTCGGGAGACCCTGGAGGAGGGCACGCCGGTGATCTTCGACGGGAACTTCTACTGGAAGTCCCAGATTGAGGATCTGGTGCATCGGCTCGACTACCGCCACTACGTTTTCACCTTGAGAGCGCCGCTGCGGGTGGGCATCGAGCGGGAGCGGGGACGGGACACATCTCACGGAAGTAAGGGAGCGAGAGAGGTCTACGCAAAGTCAACACGGTTCGATTACGGCATCGGAGTGGATGCCACCCGCTCCGTCGAATCCGTGCTCCGCGAGATCACCTCGCACCTTTCCCGGGATCCAGCCCAGAACAAGGGGTGAGGGGACCCTCCCTGCTTCAAGCCCGCGCCCTCCTCTCGGTCCGGTCATCGGCCGCACTCGGGATGGGAGCAAGCCCCAGAAGGTCGTACAGGGTGGCAGGCGCCCCACCGATGCTACGCCCGTGAGTGGAGGGAAGGGTCCGGGTTCGTCCGATTGATGAAACGGTCAACCCGTTCGGTAGGTCGAAGCACCTCTAAGCAGGTCGCTCTGCCCACGTGGTCCGCGGACAAGCGCGCCCGCCCCACCTCGGGTCGTGCCGAAGTGGATCAGCGGAGGACCGGCACGGTTCGCCCGTCGACCTCGACCGTCGCTCCGGCGACTTTCCTAGATCCGTTCGCCCATCAGGCGGAGACACAAAGCGAAAGACACACCGATGCCTTCCCCTCCTGCGCCGCGCATCGTATGATGGACGAGGACGGATGGTTCACATTCCGCCAAGGGCGTAGGACAGACGCGCCCTACTTGTCCAAGGCCTTTGACCGCTTTCAAGGCGAGGCGGTTGCTAGAGACCCCCTCCGGCGGATTCGGCGCCTGAGAGGGTACGGGACCCAATACGCACGACGCGTTCTGCTCGCTACCCGGGAGAGAGATGGTCTGTTTCTCGTTGCCGAGAAGAACGAGGCGCCGATCGGGTTCATCATCGCCGCAGCTGAACCTCCGCCTCCCCACGTGCGCTTCGAGTCCGTTCCCACGCAGCCGTGCATCATCTGGGAGCTCTGGGTCGAACCGAAGTACCGGGTCCAGGGAGTGGGAGGGCGATTGTTGAAGGAAGCGGAGAGGATATTCGAAAAGAGAGGATGCGATTGGGTCCACCTCTACGTCAACGCATCCAATTTCGGAGCACGTGATTTTTACCGAACCCTGGGGTACGTCGAACGGGGCCTAGATCTCGGGAGGCCACTCGGATCTGCCGCCAGGACCCACCGCCCCGTAGCACTCCCTCGCCGGCCCCGTCGGCCTCCTCGTCACCGCTCCCCCAGCTAGTCCGCAAGCGAGGACCGGTGTCCCGGGCGCCGCTCGCGGCCGGCCCTCGACCGTGCGATCGGTAGGTTAACGATCGAAGGGGTAGGTCCCGGTCCGGCTTCGCGGTAGGGGAAAAACGCCCGTGCTGGCGGGCGCCAGATTAATGTGGCGCCCGTGAACCCGCAGGTCGACAGTTGAGGGCTCTGGAGTCCCGAGGAGGCAGAACTCCACCATCCCGGGGAAATCCTTGCACCCCATCACGATCGATCCGACCCGGACCCTGCCCCCTTCCGGCATCGGATCGAGAGTATCCGTTGTGGTCGGTAGAGGTCGCACGTTCGAGCGTCCCGCGCGCTGATCGCGGTCTGGTCTTCGGCTAAGGCCCTCACCGCCGCCTTCGAAGATATCAGATCCTCCGGCCGATTCCTTCCGCAGCGCGCGGAGCAAACGCCGCGGGCGGGCCTCGCCGGGCCGCGAGAGGCCTTCATCGTCACCGTGGGGTGAACGGGGGAGTTGGTGCACATCCAACAAGCCCAATTGTGTCCAGGTTGGTACGCGGGCGGGCTCGCGATGGCGCGACCAGAGGCTGGGCCCTAACGGCCTCCCTGTCCCCCGGCGGAGGAGAGTCCTCGATTGACGGGGTCGGTCGCGACACAAAGTCCGTTCGCCAGCGCGACGAGACCCAGGTCGAACTGATCGCCCCCGGCCACCGCGGTCAGCTCTGATCGGACACTCGTGGCGATAGGCGCAATCTCCGGTGGAACCGTCGCGAACAACGAGTGCCATGCCGCGGCATAGGCGGCGGCGGGTTTACGCCGCGTACGGGGGATCTCCCACGCGACGAAGCCGGTAGTGTAAATCATCACGGCGTAGATCGCACGCACTCCGGCCTTCGGCTCCATCCCGGTCTGCCTCAGGGCGCCGAGCAACCTCTCAACGCCGCGCAGGATCCCCTGCCCGACCACCGGCTGGGAAAGGAATAGACCCGCGAGAGCCGGATGTTCGAGCAAGGTGGACCGCAGCGCCCGCCCCCACTCCACAAGGACCCCTACAGCGTGCTCGGGTAGGGGCCGCGACAATCGCAATCCTTCTAGCCCTCGCTGTGCGACCGCATCCAGGAGGTCGCCCTTGTCCTCGACGTAGTCGTAGAGGGTCATGGTCCCGCAACGGAGTTCGCGAGCGAGGGCCGGCATGCTGAGCGCCTCGATTCCTCCCCGGTCGGCCAGTCGAAGTGCCGCATCGATGACTTGTTGGCGGGTCATCGAGCGTCGCCGTCCGCGAGAATGAACGACCTTCAACATGGTACCTGACCGACGGAACGTTCTATATACCGTAAGCCTTACGGAAACACTTGACCGGGCCTTCGTTGTCGGAGAGTGAGGCGCCGAAGGAGGTGACGGAAGATGAGCAGCCTCCGGAGATGGCCGCCGGTCGCAAGTCGCTGCTCGCGCTCATTTGTATCTTGGCCGGGGCGGCCCCGCTGTTGTATGGGTTCCTCTCCAACGACATTGTACGGTTCACGTACACGGTAGTGGTCGCTGCGGCGTATCTTACTTTCACTCTAGTGGCGAGAAGAACGCCCTCTCTCCAAGGATTCTGGCAGCTTTCGTCCGCATTCTTCGTGCTCGCCGTCGTCGGAGTGCTAAACAATCTCTCCCACTACTTTGGAACCTATGTCTTGAATTCGCCCCCGGTTACCGGAAATCCTCTCGCTTCGACGGTCACTGCCTCCGTCATCGTTCAGTTAGTCGAAACGGCCGCTGCCTTGATTCCGATCTTCGTGCTCACGAAAGCGTTCGGGTTGCCCTTCGGGTCGATCTACGCCCGCACGGGTAGGCTTCGCGGCTGGTTCGTTGTGGCGCTCGTGGTCTTCGGGCTCCTGCTCATCTTTTCAGCGACGCATGCATCCTTCTTCATCGCTTCGAAAAGTCCTGTCACGGGAAGCAGCTTCCTAGCAGTGCTCCCGGCCCTGCTCATCATGGTGGTTTCGAATGGCTTTCAAGAGGAATTCCTTTTCCGGGGGTTATTCCTCCAGAAGTACAACGCCTTCTTCGGCGGGAGAGTCTCAATACTTCTCACCGCGATCGTCTTTGGGATCGCGCACCTAGGGGTATCCTATGCGGCGTCATCTATCATTTTCGTTCTCGTTTTTGCGTTCCCGCTTGGGATAGCTACCGCGTTCCTGATGCGAAGGACCGATGGTGTCGTCACTCCAGCGATTTTCCACGCGGGTTTTGATGTCCCGATTTACTTGGCCTTCCTCTCCTACGTGATCTAGGCGTGTTCAACTAGCAGGATGAATGATCTCGGCCTGAGCCTGCCGTTACGATTCCGCTCAACGACCTCTGGTTCGGCATCGGGAATGCCCCGCATCCAGATGGCGGCTGATACCCAGCGCCGCCCGGCCAGGTCTTCCCGATTTGAGTCGGACTAATCCATCCTGTAGTCACGGGCAGCGGTTCTTGGTGAGCGGCATGCCCTCCGAGCTGATGGTTTTAGGCGGATTCGAACGAATCGTACCCTGTGCATGGCGGATGTCCTTTCGTGGGAGAACTCGCTAATAGGCCCGTTCCGTAACAGGTAGGTTCGCACCTGACCGGTCGGGCCTTTGTCTGAGCTAGGGGTTTTGTAAAGGGGGGTCCCGGTCGGGGAAAACCGCCCGTGCTGGCGGGCGCCTGACTAATCAGGCGCCCGTGGGTATACTGGCGGATTGGTGGCGCTTCGGTGCGCGGAGACTGATCCCGTCATGTGCGGATCGGCCGATGCGCATCGCCGGTCGGTTGAGGCAGCCACATAAATGGACCCTTAGGATTGAGTTCACCATCAGACGTTGAGCCGCGAAGAACCTCTCGTTCCCGCCACTGGAAAGGGTGGATTGTTCGAAGAAGGGTGGTGTCCGGCGCCTTCGCCGTTCCGAGGGTTTAGGCTTTGTAACCCTTCAGCCGAATCTCTCCGCTGGTCAGGGTCGCCGTACCGGTCGCCCAGACTTGAATCGAGTTCACCCAAGCATAATCGGGCGAGTTGGACCTCAACGTCACGCTTTCCCGAAGTTGGAGGACTCCGTTCGCATCGAGAGCACCCAATCCCTCGGCAAACAACGACACCTTTCCCCCGTCCTTTAGGTCGAGCCGGGCGTGGCCGTGGAGCTCGATTCGTCCGTCGGCGCGAACGTTGAGGTAGTCCACGGAGTGGATGGATCCCTTCAACTTGGGACCGTCGACCGTGCCTTCGACCTTACCATCGAAGCGAGCGCCCGCGGGAGGGGGAGCGGCCTTTCCTTCTAGGATGGCCTGGATGCTCGCCCCGTACTCATCCGTCCCGGTCATACGTCCCGTGATGTCGAAGATCAGCTCGGTCGATTCCATGGGTGCCTCGCAACGGGTTCGCGACTAAAGTCATGTCGGGCCTCCACGCCCCCCGGCCCCGCTCCTCAGTGCGACGCGTGCCACCCCGCCGGATCGGCAGGGTCGCTGTCGCGGCAAGCAGGCCGTTGCCGGGGTTTAGAAGGGGTGCCTCTTCTGGGGACCGCCGATTCGTTCCCGGGACGCCCTGACTTGGGCACGAACCCAGGCCGATTCTCGGCGGCGGCTAAGATGGTTCACGGTCAGGATTCTTTGCTAACCGCATCGGAAGGCCGGTCGGGAGCTTCATGGCCCGGAGCATGGCCACGAAACGTGGCTCCTTCCGGATTGAATCCAGGAACGCGGACTGATAGTAGTTCCACAGAGCCCTGTCTCCTCCCCGGTAGTCCTGTTCGAGGTGGGCCAGCGCCTTCTCCGTCTCCCCCTGTGCGGCGTAGACTAACGCGGGAACTACTCCGGAGATGTACCCGTGTAGGCGCCCTGCCTCCAAATCGGCTGTCAGCGCTTTGCCCTCCTCTGGCTTTCCCAGGAAAGTGAGAATCCCAGCACGGATCAATAGCGCAATCGGACTACGGAGCGTTGACAAGGGTTCCAACGCTTGGAGGGCTTCGTCGACTCGGCCCGCGAGCGCGTAGGCGGTCGCAAGGGCGGCCTGAAGGGCACCGAATCCGGCGAAGCGCTCCTTCAGCTTCTCGCCCATCCTGATTGCAGACTCCAAGTCGCCGGAGTTTACGTACGACCAAACGAGCTGCAACCGGGGCAGGAGCCAAAGTGGATCCAGTTCGATGGCTTTCTGGTTTTGTTCCCTTGCCTCGTCGAACCGCTGCAGAACCCCAAGCAAGTAGCCATACCAGAAGTGAGCCGCTGAACTGCTCGGGTTGAGCCCGATTCCTCGCTGGAACTCCTCTTCGGACTGAGCCCAGTCCAAGTCACCCTGCATCGCGATATTGGCCAGTGCAATGTGGGCATCGGACGAGCTGGGGTTCAGTTCGAGCGCCTTGGCCGCCAACACCCTTGCGCGGGGTAGAACCTCCTGTCCGGGGAGAGTGACTCCCAGCGCGGCAATGAGATGGTTGGCGAGGTGGGAGTAAGCGGCCGAGAATTGAGGGTCCTGTCGAATAGCCTCCTCGAAGTACTCCGAAGTCTCTCGGTCGGCGGCTTCGCTCGCAGTCCCTCCGTAGCGTTGGAACGCTTGGATCCCTCGTAGATAGGATTCGTACGCGGCCAAGCTCGACGTTGGCTTCTCCCGAAGGGCGTCCCTCTCGGATTCCAGCAACGCGATTCGAAGCGCACCCGCCGTCCGTTCCGCAACATCCGCTTGGATTGCGAAGACATTCTCGAGTTTGCGGTCGTAGGTCATCGCCCACCGGTGTTCCTCAGTCCGAACATCAATCAACTGTACAGTGATCCTCAGTTGGCCCTCGGCCTTTCGAACGCTTCCCTCCAGTACCGAACTCACTCCCAACTCTGACCCGATCTGGGCGATCGATTTCGCAGTCCCCTTGTACTGGCTCACGGACGTTCGTGCGATAACCCGAAGGCCCCGAACTTGAGACAGCACCGAGATTAGCTCCTCCGTGAGGCCATCAGCAAAGTATTCATCCCTCGGGTCCGGGCTGATGTTCGCTAGGGGAAGTACGGCGAGACGCCGAGGGATGGGGCTCGCCACCTCCTCGGTGTGGTCAACCCAGGGCAAGAGCACACGGTAGAGATCCATGGTAAACTGGACGTTCTTGAGCGCTTTCGGTTCGAGTCTCACAAGTCCGTTCGGAATCTTGTTGCGGATCTGGCCCATCACGGGCTCCGAGACACAGATTCCTCCCGGTTCTGCCAGAGGCTCGATTCGAGCCGCAAAGTTCACCGAATCCCCGAAAATGTCGCTACCGCGTTCCTCGACGTCTCCGAGGTGGACACCGATTCGCAAACGGATGGGTGTGCAACCTGGCCGCGCGTTGCGTTCCGCTAGGCGTTGCTGGATGTCAATCGCACACTGGACCCCACGAAGAGCGCTATCGAACTCGAGCAGGAAGCCGTCGCCGGTCGACTTAATCTCGCGCCCCTTGTGGTTCTTGAGAAGGCGGCGAACGAGCTTCTCCTGTTCGCGTAGAAGTTTCAGGGCGCCATCCTCGTCGGACTGCGCCATCGCGGTGAACCCCACCATGTCGGTGAACATGATGGCGACGAGGCGCCGGGTTGGAGCCACGGCGAGGGGATTGCTTCGGTTAGATTAAGTCCCGGCCCCCGGCGCCACTCTTGGAAGTGGACCCATTCCGTGAGGCTGATCCACCGAGACGAGGGTTCGGACCGATTTCAAAGGAGGGGGTCCAGTAAGTGGGGTACCGGTCGGGGAAAACCGCCCGTGCTGGGATTCGAACCCAGGTCTGAGGCTCCGCAGGCCTCTAGGATAATCCATTGCAGCGGGCCGGGGTGTATTCCCCGCTCCCGTAGCTACCCCACACGGGCATTCGATTTGGGCTAGTTTCCCGTCAGCGCCGAGAAGGGTTCTCTATAAAAGCCGCGGGGTCACCGATCCCGCGGTCCGCGCCACAGTTTATACCGCGGCGCGCTCCCAAGCGCGCGGGGAGGGGCGACTCGTGAGATGAGTGACGTCGATCAGAAGGATCCCTGGCCGCCGCTCTCTTCGCTACCGATGGGTCGTCGGGTCGAAATCTCCGACCCCGCAGGATCGGTGTGGCGGGGGACCGTCGTCCCCCATCACGACTTCAGCGGTGATCGCATTCTCCAGATCAAGCTCGCGAGCGGGTACAACGTCGGGCTCCGTATCGGACCGAATTTCACGTTCCGTCTCCTCGAGGAGCCGGCGTCGCCGGCCGCCCCCACGACGAGCGTTCCTCTTCCGGCGCCGCACTTGGCCGAAGGTCCGTGGGTCGCCCTGCTGACCACGGGAGGGACCATCGCCTCCCGGGTGGACTACGAAACCGGGGGGGTCCGTCCGGTCAGCGGAGAGGCCGAGATCCTTGCGTTCTATCCGGAGCTGCAGCGCGCCGGCCAGGTCCACATCGTGCCGGTATTCGACCGGTTGAGCGAGGAGATCCGGCCCGAGGACTGGGCGGAGCTCGGCTCCCGGGTGGTCGAATCGTTCCGGGCCGGGGCGTGCGGAGTGGTGATCGCCCACGGGACGGACACGCTCGGCTTCACCGCAGCCGCCCTCAGTTTCCTGCTCGTGAACCTGCCGGGCCCGGTGGTACTGGTCGGGGCTCAGCGCTCCCCCGACCGACCCTCCTCCGACGGACCTTCGAACCTCAGCGCAGCCGTGCAGGTCGCCCGCGACCCCCGGATCGGGGAGGTCGTGGTCGTCATGCACGCCGGACCGTCGGACTCGAGATTTGCCGTCCATCGAGGCAATTGGGTGCGCAAGATGCATTCGAGCCGGCGGGACGCGTTCGAGAGCCGGAACGGACCCGCGCTCGGATGGGTCGAAGACGGTCGGCTCACGCTCGAGGGAACCGTGCAGCCGCCCGCCGAAGGGCCTCCCCGATGCGACCTCCCCATCGACACGCGGGCCGGCTTACTTTGGTTCTATCCTGGGCTCGCCCCCGAGGGAGCCTCCGCCTTCGCTCGAGAGCTCCGGGGGATCGTCCTCGCCGGAACGGGACTGGGTCACGTGAGCGCAGCCCACCTTGGCTGGATCCGGGAGGCGGTGGGCCGAGGGGCCGTGGTCGCGATGACGACCCAGTGTCTGGGGGGGCGCGCCGACCCGTACGTCTACGCCACCGGTCGTGAGCTGCTCCAGGCCGGAGTGCTGTATCTGGACGACCTGCTCCCCGAGACCGCGTACGCGAAGCTCGTTTGGGCGCTGGGCCACTCGACCACGCCGGACGGCGTTCGTGCGCTCCTTCGAACCCCCCGAGCCGCCGAGTTTCTCGATCGACATCCCGGGGGCGCCCCGCCGTGAAAGTGGGCCTGGAGGTCCACCAACAGCTAGCGACGGGCAAACTGTTCTGCGCGTGTCCCTCCGAATTCTCCGAAGAGGTCCGGCACACGTTCTCCCGCCGCCTCCGCGCCGCCGGCGGGGAGAACCGGGCCGTCGACGCCGCGGCCACCCTCCAAGCCGAGCGGGGTCTCGTCTACTCCTACGAGTCGACCGCGTCGGATTGCCTGGTTGAGATGGACGAGGAGCCCCCTCACCCGTTGAATGGGGCGGCGCTCGACACCGCCCTTCAGCTCGCCCTGCTCCTCGAGGCCCGTCCGGTGGACGAGGTCGAAGTGATGCGCAAGATCGTCGTCGACGGGTCCAATACCTCGGGGTTCCAGCGCACGGCCCTCATCGCGACCGGCGGCCACCTCGACGTCGGGGGACGACGTCATGCGATCGATACGATCTGCCTCGAAGAGGACGCCGCTCGGAGGATCGCCGATTCGAAGGAGGGGGTCATCTACCGCCTCGACCGGCTCGGGATCCCGCTCATCGAGATCGCGACCGGCCCGGACATCTCCGACGGGCGGGAGGCCCGAGAAGTGGCCGAGGAGATCGGGGCCCTGCTCCGGGCGACCGGGCGGGTGCGCCGGGGGATCGGCACGATCCGAGAGGACCTCAACGTATCGACCGAGGGGGGTCGTCGCATCGAGATCAAGGGCGTGCAGGAGCTCCGAAAGATCCAGGAGTACGCCGACCGGGAGGTCGGGCGACAGCAAACCCTCCTGGCGGTACGCGACCAGCTCCTCGCTCGCGGCGCGACCGCCCCTTCGGGTCCGGTCCGGGACGTCACCTCTGTGGTGGGGGAACTCGCTTCGGGCCCGCTCGCTGGCGCGCTGCGGAAAGGGAACGTCGTGCTGTCCCTGACACTTCCGAGATTCGCCGGCCTGCTGCGGTCGGGGGCGAACTCGGACGAGCGGCTCGGCCGCGAGCTCTCCGAGCAGGCCCGGGCGGCCGGTCTCGGTGGACTGTTGCATTCGGATGAGCTCCCAGGACACGGCCTCGGACCGGACGACGTCGAGCGGCTTCGCCGAGCCTTGTCCCTCGGAGAGCAGGACGGGTTCGTCCTCGTGGTCGACCGATCCCGGGAACGGGCCGAGGCAGCTCTCCGACGTGTCTCCGCCCGAGCGGCCGCGGCGCTGGAAGGCATCCCCGGCGAGACCCGGGACCCCCTGCCGGACGGACGTTCCCGGTTCTCGCGACCGTTGCCGGGTCGCGACCGGATGTACCCTGAGACCGACATCCCTCCAGTGACCATCACCGCGGAGCACCTGGCTGAGCTTCGGGCTCACCTGCCGGAACGGCCGGCAACCCGACGCGATCGGCTCGTTGCATCCTACCATCTACCGCCGGAGATCGCGGGGCAGCTGGTCGCCTCGGGGGACGCCGACCTTCTCGAGGACCTCGTCCGTCGGGGGCGCTCCCCGGGGCCGGTGGCTCGCCTCCTCACCCAGGAGCTCCCGGTGGGGATCACGGCCGGAGCATCCGAATCTGAACCCCGAGTGACGGTGGAACAGCTCGACGAGCTCCTCGCCGCCGCGGAAGAAGGTCGTTTCTCGAAGGAGGGGATCCCGGCGGTGCTGGCCGCCCTGCTCGCCGGGGCTCCGACGTTCGACACCGCGGTCGAGCGCGCCGGATTCACCGGACCCCCGGTGGACGACCTCGACGTCGTGGCCGACCGGATCGTGCGGTCCAACTCCCGAGTGGTGCAGGAGCGCGGGGAGGCGGCGTTCTCCGCGTTGATGGGGGACGTCATGCGCGAAGTGCGAGGGCGTCGCGACGGCAAGGAGGTCGCCGAGGCCGTACGAAGGGCGATCGTCCGCCTCCGCGCCGAAGGGGACGGCTAGCACGGGGGGGACGATGGAAGGCTCGCGTTCGAACCGACCGAAGCGTCGGCCGGCGGCCCAGCGAAAGTTCCGCTTGGTCGTGACGGACGTCGACGGGACGCTGACCGACGCCTCCCGGCGCCTCGACCCCGACGCGATACGGTGCGTTCGCGACCTCGAGGATAGGGGCGTGCCGGTGGTGCTCGCCACCGGAAATGTCCTTCCGATCGCGCTCGGCCTCCATCGTTCCATGGGAATGTCGGGGCCGATCGTCGCGGAGAACGGGGGCCTCGTGTGGTGGAAGGATGCGAAGGGCCGCGACCGGGTCGAGCGGCTCGCGGACCGGCGCGTGGCCCTGGCGGCCTACCGAACCCTCGTTCGATCCGGAATCCCGGTACGGCGTCTCTTCACCGACCGATGGCGGGAGAGCGAGGTCGCGATCGAAGCCACGGTCTCGGTCGCCTCGATCCGTCGGGCCCTCGGTCCCCGACCCGTTACGGTCGAGTCCACGGGCTTCGCGATCCACTTGATGGAGCGCGGCGCTGGAAAGACTCCCGCCCTCGCCCGCGTCCTCGGGCCGCTCGGCTGGTCCCTCTCCGACGCGGTCGCGCTCGGCGACGGCGACAACGATGTCGGGATGCTCCGGGCGGCGGGGTTCGGCGTGAGCTTCTCCTCCGCGTCCCCGCGCGCCCGGGCGGCGGCCGATTACGTCACGCGCCGGCCCTACGCCGGCGGGTTCGTCGAAGGCATTAAGGCGAGCGGAGTGCTTTCTTAAGTACCGGTTTCGTCGGGAGGGACTCCGAATGTTCGTTGGGCAGTGCGCGCGGTGCGGGAAGCCAGCGACGCTGGGGTGTACGGTCTGCGGCCGGACGTTCTGTCGGGGCTGCCTGGACGCGGACGAGCGCATCTGCTCCGACTGCGCCCAGACCCTGAAGCAGACGAAGAATCCGGTGGAAGCCCGCAGCCCCCCGTCCCGGCGCGTGAACCGGCCGGCGGGCGTGACCGGTCGCGTTCAGTAATCCGCGCCCGGAAGCACGAACGCCCCCCTCGGGGTCGTTCGGGCGATCACGAGGAAGGCCACGCCCAGGACCCCGGCCGCGAGGCCGAGCGCGAAGACGGCCCACGCGTACGCTCCCATCGTGGGGCCAAAATGGACGCCTCCGACCTGAAAGGGCCCCATCCGCGCCTCCCAGTGGAGCAGGAGGTTCACGAGGACGCCGAGGACCCAGCCGAGGAAGAGGAGGGTCCCGCCCGCGACGAGGTAGCCGATCCGCGCGTCCCCCTTCGAGTCGAACGGAGGGGTCGCGGGACGCTCTTCCAGGTCGAGCACGTCCGAGCGACCCGGAACGGGAGTATAGACGTTGCGCCCGACCCCGGGGTCGGAAGGGTTCCGGCGTTCAGCCGAAGCCCGTGTTCGCTTTCGGGTCGAGGATGCCGCCCGGTCGGAGCGGCGCCTTGCGGAGTTCCTTCGGGCACTCGACGAGGCGGACGAGCGGGGCCGACTGGACGATGTACGCCGGCAGCCCCGTGTTGGGGTCGTTGCCGGCGCGCAGGATGTTCATGATCTCGAGTCGGATCTCGACGACCGAGCCGTCCTTGAGCTTCAGGCGGACCTTGCCGTCGCCCTCGATCGTCTGGTAGTCGACGATCTCGGCGTTCGCGAGGTCGGGCGGGGGCCCGCCGGGGTTGCCCATCATCGGGCGCCTCGGGCGGCGACGCGTTCCTTCAAGAGGAGCCGGGGGTCCTGCCCGTCGACGGTGAGCCCGAGGGAGACGCACGTGCCGATCACTTGGTTCGCCTGCTCCTCTTTCGAGCGGCCGTGCAGGTCCTCGCCCTTCGCTTCCGCGATGCGGCGGACGGCGTCGAGCGTCACGTCCCCGACCGTCTCGGTCTTGGGTTTTCCGGAGCCCTTCTCCTTCTTGGCCTCCTTGAGGAGCAGGGCGGCGACCGGCGGCCGGCCGACGACGAGGGTGAAGGCCCGGGTGTTGGGGTCGACCCGGATGATGACCGGGACGCGCATCCCGGCGAACTGCTTGGTCTCTTCGTTGATCTTCGCGACGACCTGACCGACGTTCACGCCGAGCGGGCCGAGCGCCGAGCCGAGCGTCGCACCGGCCGCGGCTTTGCCTCCCTCGACCAGGACACTGACCTCAACTGCCACCTTTCGAACCTCCCCGTTCCAACATGCGGACGTGATCTCCCCGAACGGTGACCGGGATCGGTACGACCGCCTCGATGAGTTCCACCGTGATCTCCTCCTTGGCCTGGTCGATCTTCTTGACCCGGGCCTTCTCGCCCTTGAAGGGTCCCGAGATGAGCTCGACGATCGCGCCCTCGACGAACCCTTCGACCGTGATCTTCGGGACGAGGAGCGGCTCGACCTCCTTCAAGGTCGTCTCGCCCTCCACGAGCCCGCGGGCCTTCCGGATCCCCTTCAGCATCTCTCGGACGCCCTCGAAGCTCATCCCCTCGGCGAAGACGTAGCCGCGGAGCGAGCTCGGGACGAGGAGCGAGAAGACGACGTCCGGTTTCTCCTCGGCCCGGGCAAGCAGCGTGTCGGCGACCTCGCGTTCGTACCCGCGCGAGGTCTTGATCGCCAGCACCGCCTGCCGGGCGACACAGGCGAGCGTGAGCTGGACGGGGTGGCCGTCGTCGTCGAGTTCGGCCGCAAGGCGGACTTCGACGCGGTCGCCATACCGGACGCCGACGGGGGCCGTGACCTCGAACGAGAGCGCGACGCCCGTGTTGGGGAGGAGCGCGATGTTGTGCGACTCCTTCCGGGGGAACAGTTCGAGCATCTGGCGCTTCCCGGGCGGGGTCCAGCGCACCGGCCACTCGGCCCCCTCTCCGGGGTAGGTCGACGTGTAGCCCACCTCGATGGTGAGCTTGGCCGTGGCCGGTCCCGGCGCCTTGCTCGTGAGGACGGCGGAGAGGGTCGTGATGGTTCCGGCCGTGAGGTTACGGGCGGTGTCGTCCGCGGCCTGGAGCGTGAGGAACATCCGGCTGTCGAGCTTCGGCGTGGGCACGTGAGCGGGCTCCGACGCGAAGGTCGCCTGGGCGGGGGAGGAGGCGGCCGGCTTCGCCGCGGCCGGCGGAGTGGGGGAACCGGACAGCAGTCCGATCTCGTCCTCGTTCCCGGACATGGCCCCGACCGTCCTAGAGCCCCGGGAGGACGTTGGCCCAGAACCAGGGCCCGACCTGCGTGAAGAGGATGTAGAGCAGGAACCCGGTGGAGCCGATGATGACCGCCCCGAGCCACGTGACCCCGAGGACCTTCACGTACTCTTCCGAGGTGGGCCGCCGAGCCATGCGGAGGATCCGGCCGTACTTTCCGTGACCGAACGTGCGGAGCCGGCCGTCGAACTGCTCCTGCGCGCGGCGAGCGCGGTCAAGGAAAGCCATGGTACCCTAGCGCACGACGTCGATCTCCGGTCCGGGCTTGCGGCCCGATCCGGCAGCCGTCGCCTGCCCTCCACCGAAAATCTGGGGGGATTTAACTCCGGTCACCACTAGCATGACCCGGATCGTGCTCTGCATCGTGGGGTCCACGGCCGCACCCCAGATGATCCGGGCGCTCGGACTAATAGTCTTCTGGACGACCTCGGCCGCTTTCTGGGCTTCGCTGACCGTCATGTCCGGTCCACCGGTGACGTTGATGAGGGCGCCCGTGGCGCCGGTGATGTCGACGTGGAGCAGCGGAGAGTGGATCGCCTCGAGGACGGCGTCCTCGGCCCGGTTCTCGCTCTCGGATTCGCCGATCCCGATGAGAGCGACGCCGCCGCCCTTCATGATCGTCCGAAGGTCGTTGAAGTCGAGGTTGACGAGCCCCGGACGCGTGATGATCTCCGTGATCCCCCGGATCGCGCGAGCGAGCACGGAATCCGCCACCTTGAAGGCCGTCTGGATCGGCAACCGCGGGACCAGTTCGAGGAGCCGGTCGTTGGGGATCGTGATGACCGTGTCGATGACGGAGCGCAATTTCTCGAGGCCCCACATCGCGTTCTCGGTGCGTACGAGCCCCTCCGACGCGAAGGGGAGGGTGCAGACCGCGATCGTGAGCGGCTGGCCGCCGTTGGCGTCCTTGGCGACCTGGGCGACGACGGAGGCGGAGCCGGTGCCGGTCCCGCCGCCGAGACCGAGGGTGATGAAGACCATGTCCGAGCCGGCGAGCGCCTTCTTGAGCTCGTCCTCGGCCTCGTGGGCCGCCTGTTCCCCGACCTGCGGAAGGGCCCCTGCCCCGAGGCCGCGCGTCAGGCGCCGTCCGAGGAGGATCTTCTTCGGCGCGTGGATGGCGAGCAGGTGCTGCGCATCCGTGTTGCAGGCGATCATGTCCGCACCGGCCAGTCCCTCCTCGGCGAGCCGGTTGATCGTGTTGCAACCTCCACCCCCGCAGCCGACGACCTTGATGTTGGTCTTCAGCGAGGCCAGCACGGCCTCGAGCTCGGTGTCGTCGTTCGACGGTGGGGGGAGGGGCTCGGATCCGCGCTTGGCGTCTCCGGGCAAGTGGGAAAGGATTTCCTGGGCGAGTGGTCGCATCAAGGGGGGTACCCGGCGGCGGGAGCAGGGGCCGCATTATAAAGCACTAGTCGAGCCTGCAGGGAAGCCTTGGAGTATCCCCGCTGGGCCCCGTTGTACGAACAGATCCTCCAGGAGCTCGGTTTCTCCTGGGACCGGGAGGAGTCGGCCGCGACCCGGTTGATCGAGCTGCTCCCGCCGGCCGCCCTCGAGCGCCCGCTCGAACGCTTGGCCACTCGTCTGAGGGGGAAGGACGTGGTCGTGGTCGGACTGGCTCCCCGGGCCGGTCCACCCCCCCTTTGGCGAAGACCGTTCACTTCGGGTGGGGTCGCGGTGGTCGCGGCTGACGGCGCTGCCGAGACGTGTCTCGAGGCCGGTATCGTGCCCGACGTAATCGTCACCGACCTCGACGGGCCGGTCCCCTCCGAGGTCAACTCGAACCGCCGCGGCGCGTTGGTCGTGGTCCACGCCCACGGCGACAACCGGGACCTTCTGGACGAGTGGGTGCCCCAGTTTCCGGGAGAGCTCGCGGGCTCGTGGGCCGGACCGCCCCGGGACGGACTGCTCGACGAGGGCGGATTCACCGACGGGGATCGGGCCGCCTTCCTCGCGGAATCGGCCGGAGCCTCCCGCTTGCTCCTCTGGGGGTTCGACCTCGTGCAGGTCGACGAGCCCGACCCGGCCGCGCGCTCTCGCAAGGCGGCGAAGCTGCGGTGGGCGGCACGCGCCCTGTCGGAGCTCGAAGGTTCGAGCCGAACGCCGGTCCTGATGTGGAACCGGGACGGGACCCTGACGCCTTACAGTGCCGGCGGGACCAACGGTCCGTCCACGAGGTAGACCACGTTCTGTCCGTCCTCGTAGAGCGGGATGAACGGAAGGCCCCCGAACCACCCGATCGCGGCAGAGCTGAGCGGGAGGGCCAGATTCCCCGGATCGAGGGCGACCCCCGAGTACATCACCGAGTCGATGGCCACCAGGTCGATCGGATGCGGATGCGCCGGATTGGGCGTCCCCACGCTCCGCAGCTCGTCGGCGGCGGAGGTCGCGTCAGCGCTCGAATTCCGTGCCGCGTTGAAGAGCGCGGGGGTGGTCACCCACGTGGCCCGATTTCCGTCGAAGCCGAAGATCATCGAGCTGAGGCGATGGTCGCTCGCGACCGTCCACGTCGAGGCCACGGCGATCCCCACCCACATCCAGAGCGCGGCGTCCCCGTGGGTGAGCCCTTCCTGGAACCCTCCGAAATCGTTCGCGGGAGGGTACACGATCGCCGCGTTGGCGCCCAGGAGGACGACCACACCGAGCATCGCGGCCAACATTGCGCGCCGTCCGCCGGCGTCTCCCACGCGTGCGACGGCTCGCGCGATCCCGATCGCGAGAAGAAGTCCGAGTGGAAGGAACAGGTACTCCACATGTCGGGATGGGGAGATCGTGGCGGCCAGGTTGGCGGCGGCCGCGTAGCGGGGGCTCGTGGCCGCGAACGCGGCCAGCCCGAGCATCGAGCCGGCCGAGACTCCCAGCGCTCCGAGCCACGCCAGCGGGAAGGAACCGAGCCGCGCGATCGAGGGGGTGCGACGGCTCCCGGCGCCGAAAATCCCCAGGGCCAAGAGCGGGGAGAACCAGAGGACCGCCCCGGGGATGGTCGTCTGACCCGTTCCCGGGATCGGAACGACCAGCAGGGCGGAGACGAGGCCGAAGACGATGACCGCGATGACCACCACGTCCCGGTACAAGCTCCGGTCGGTGGGCAGGCGCACCCACGCGTGGCGCGGTTGGAACCGTGATCGGCGCCACCGGATCAGGAGCCCCGCCATGACCACACCGACGACGGCGGCCGCCTCGAAGGCCGCGAAGCCGACGTAGGCGGGGTAGGGCAGGCTGTAGAGGATGACCTTTGTGACGAACGCGGTCGTGCCGTAGAACCAGTAGACGAATGTCGCGGTGGCGAAGACGGCGACGAACGTGAGTTCCCGCGTCGGGAAGCGACGGCTCCAGAGCCCGGGCCGCCAGAGCTCGAGCAGGACCAGTCCCCCGAGGGCGCTGATCACGAAGAAGTACGACGAAAGATGATGGGTCAGGATCAGGGTGCCGCTGGTGAGGGCGAGCGGGACGTACCAGCGACGGTCCGACCGGCTTTCGACGAACATCCAGAGGGCGGCGACGCACAGGAAATCGCCGAGCGCGAGCGGCGCCGGGTGCGCGATCGAAAAGAGGCGGGGCATCGCGATCGACGCGATCGCAGCTCCGAGGAGGGCCACCGTGTCGTTCGGGTAAAGCCGCCGGAAGAGCAGGAAGAGCGGAAGTACCGAGAGGACCGCGACGACCGGTAGGATGATCGAAAGCGCCGAGAACGCTCCGATCCCCAGGGCGCCCGAACCGGCTCCCGCGAGGAGGAACGTCCCGGGGAAGTCCGGGTAGGCCGTGCCCCACCCTCCGTACGCCGCCCCGGTCGGGAGATGGCCGGTGGCGAGCAAGGACGAGGTGAGACTGTAGTACTCTCCGGTGTCGGAGCCGAAGAGCGCGTAGGACAGGAACGGCTCAAGGGCGAGGAATACGAGAAGGAGGGAAAGCCCGGCCAGCAGGACGACCGTCGCCGGCGCCATGCTCCGGCGAGCGTCGGAGTCCTCGGCCCGGGCTACGGGGGACCGGTCGGGCGAGCTCATGCGAGGGAGCCAGAGCGACCCCCCGCGTAAAGACGTGCGTGCGGGCGGGCACCCCGGGACCCGGGGGCCAGCGGCTTGCGGCTTTGGGATGTTATTCAAGGAATTACCCGCTCAGAGTGTCCCGGAATCGTTCTCCCTCCCTTCCCGTCCGCTCCACCCGTGCGGGTCGGCGCTCGTCCGACCCGGAGAGGGGTCTCACCACATCCTGGGGAAGGGCGTCGGGGTCAAGTCGAAGACCCCCAAGTCCCGCGGTCGTCCGCAGGACGGTCAATCCCAGGTTCAGTCCTGCGTTCAGTTGGCGGTCGAGCGACCACCCGCACTTCGCGCAGTCGAACCTAGTCCCCACCCTTCTTCGGTGTTCGGATACTTCACCACATCTCGGGCAGGTGCGTGAACTGAGATACGGGTCGACCCAGATGATCGGGACACCCCGGTCCTGGGCCTTGTAGGTGAGTTGCCGGTGGAGCTCAGCGCGAGGCCAGGAGGAGAGGCGGCGGCGGAACGAACGGGAGGCAAGAACTCGAGGGCGACCATGGACTCTTCGGCGCCGAGGTGGAGGAAGGCCGGTCAGGTCCTCGAGGGCGAGGGCCGAGTGATGGGCGGCGAGTTGGTCAATTAAGGTGAGGGTCAGCGTGTGGAGTCGCGAGCGGATCCGGTTCCGTTCCCTTCTCCCTTCCCGTCCGAGCAACCATCGGGAAAGTCGGCGGTCGTGAGCTTTCTTACGGCCCAGAAACTGGCGCCGACCCATGTGCCGGAACTGAAGCTCTCGGATCTCCGGGTAGACCAGTCGCACGAAGCTCGCCGATTCGGGGTCGACCCGAACCCCATCCAGGGAGGACTCGTTGGTATCGAGGGCGACCAGGGAGGTGGGGGTGTAGGGCGTGGGAACCGTCTGGGCGAAGACGAACACCACCCGACGTAGTCCGATATGGACCTGGGTGACCCGTCGATTGGGATCCGCCAGCACGGCTCGATGATAGTCGGAGACGGGGACGACGAGGGAGGTCCACTCTCCCCGACGGAGGGAGAGACGTAGCTTCCCGGTCTCGGGGTCGAAATGGAACGACTTCTCAGGAATCCGTACGAACGAAGCTCGAACGTAGGGAATCCGGCACTCCATACCCTGGCTGAGTCGTCGGCGGTGGCCGCTCGCGAGAGAACAAGCGATCTCGGAGGCGGCCAGACCGATTGTCCCCGTGAGGCGAGTCTCTAGCGCTCGGGTGCGTGCGTATCGGGAGATCTCTCCCTTAGAGGTGACCCCCGTGCGGAGGATCTCTCGAAGGCACTCGTTGACCAGGAGACGGAAGTCTCCCATGAGGCCTCGAAGGGGAGGGCCGAGGAGCGAGGATTCCAACGACGGAGGGGGAGACGAAGCTGGAGACGGGGGTCGCGGCCTCGGGGACGAAGTGGAAAGAGGGAAGACGAGGGCTCGCCGGGGATCCATTCACAGAAAACTTGAGAGGGAGACCAAGAACGTATCGCCACGTCTGAACGATGAACGGTGGGGGGTGAAGCCTGGGACGAGCGGAGCGGCATAGAGAATAAAATCCCAAAGCAGAGGCTTGCCATATCGATAAATAGGGGGGCTTGGTCCGCCCGCACCAAGGCGGCAACCGATGGTCTCTTCCCGTTCCTCAAAGTCGGCGCCCCGGCGACCGAAGGCGGCGCGTTCCCCTCCCTCGAAATCCTCGAAGAAGACTGCGGCCAAGAAAGCGCGTCGGCCCGCACCCAAGCCCACCCCCAAGCCCACCCCCAAGAAGACGGCCCCGCCCGCAAAGACCTCGGGCTCGAAGAAGGCCACGACGGCGCCGGTGCCGGCCCCTGTCCTTCCCGAGCCCCGTCGGAGCGACGGGCGTCGCCACCTCCTCTCCCTCTCCTTCGTCCGCGACGGCGACGAGTTCCTGGCGCGCCTCGAGACGGACACGGGGCACATCACGGAGCTCAAGAACCGCGCCCTCGACCAGCTGCTCACCCTTGTCGCCGGCGAGCTCGAAGACCTGCTCGACTGAACGCATCCCGCCTTATCCGGCCGTCGGCTCGGTCGGGGCCGCGAACAATCCCGATTCGACCTGATAGGTCCGTCGCCGACCGGTGCGGTCTACGACCTGGACCATGTCGACCGCCTTCGAGGAGAGGATCCCTCCAGGATAATGACGGGCGACCTTCGCGTCAAGCTGCTCGACCGGGGGGAACCACGCCCTTTGCCCCCACCGACCCACCACGACCACCCCGTCCGTCCGGACATCCACGTATCGCGGAGCGGGAGAGAGAGCGAAGAGGACGCTGCCCACCCCGAGTAGCACCGCGATCCCGATGAAGAGCTGCAATCCGCTCTCGATTCCGGGGCGGCCCGCCTCGGCCGAGGAGAGGTCGAGCCCGACCAGGACGACGTCGAGGAGGACGAGTGCGAAGACGTACAGGATCGCGAACCGGAAGGCCCGCTGCGTCCCGGCCACGTTGGGTCGGTGCTCGAGCAAGGCCCCCGCGACGGGGACGCGGGGCGCCACCGGTCCCTTGGGGATGCGTACGGGACGCGGGCTCGACACGACGCCTCCGCCGTCGGAGGCGATGCCCGCGTCCTTAAACCTACCCGAGCACCGGAGGAAGCATGGTGCACCGGACCGAGTACCTCGTCTTTGAGACCCAGAAGCCGCGGGAGTTCCTGAACATCACCGAGCGCGTCCGTGCCGTGGTGAAGGCGAGCGGCGTGACCGACGGACTCGTTCTCGTCTCGTCGATGCACATCACGTCCGCCGTCTACGTCAACGACGACGAGTCGGGGCTCCTGAAGGACATTTCCGCCTGGTCCGACCGGCTCGCGCCCCCCGGGGAGTACGAGCATCACCGTTCCGGGGAGACCAACGGGGATGCCCACCTGAAGAACCTCCTGCTGGGCCACCAGGTCCTCCTTCCTGTGACGAACGGCGACCTCGACCTGGGGCCCTGGGAACAGGTCTTCTATGCCGAGTTCGACGGTCAACGGCGCAAGCGGGTCATCGTGAAGGTGCTGGGCGACTGAGGGAGCCGACGTTAACCTGGCACCGCGGGCCGGCGAACCAGGGGCGTCGGGCAGAGGGTGCGGGCGCTCACGGGCCCGCGGTCTGCATGAACCGATACCCGCCGATCGAATAGGGGCTACCCGAGCCGGCGGAATAGGCATCCCAAGTGCCCTGACTTCGGCTTCCTACGCCAAGTCCCCCGATACCCCCGCGCCGCGGTTTCCGGGGCGGCCCAAAGGAGGGCGGAGCATCGGCGCGCGAGGCGGACTTTACCCTTCGAGCGCGGAGTCAGCCATCGGGGCCATTGGGACGACCGCTGGGCGCGGCAAGGGGGTGCGAGGGTTCACGAGGGGGACCTTCCGAGCGATCTCTTTGGCCATCGCGGAACAGGAGGACGCCGGCACCGGCCGGCTCGTGTAGCCCGGGAGCGCGAGGTCGTACGTGACGACCTTCTTCTCCGCGATCGTCTCCCACACCGCGCGGAAGACGCGGGCCGCGGCCTCCTTCTCCCCGAGATGGCGCAGGAGGAGCTCGACGCAGAGGATCTCGGCCACCGGGTTGGCGCGGTCCTGGCCCGCGTACTTCGGCGCGGAACCGTGGACCGGTTCAAAGACGGCGAGGGTATCGCCGTAGAGGGCCCCCGGGGCCACCCCGAGGCCCCCGGCGAGGCCGGCGCAGAGGTCGGAGAGGATATCGCCGAATAGGTTCGTCGTCACGAGGACGTTGTACTCCCCCGTTTTCTTGACCAACTGCATGCACATGTTGTCGATGAGGCGCTCGTCCACCTGGACGTCCGGGTACTTCGCGGCCATCTCCCGGAACGCCGTCTGGAACAGTGCACCGGTCGTCTTCATGATGTTCGCCTTGTGGACCGCGGTGATCTTCTTCCGGTGCTCGCGACGGGCGAGCTCGAAAGCGAACCGACAGATCCGGTCGGACGCCTTGCGCGTGATGATGTTCACCGTCTCTGCGGCACTGTGGTCGCGGTCGACCCAATGTTCGACGCCCGAGTAGAGCCCCTCGGTCGCCTCCCGCACGACGATGAGGTCGGTCTCGGGGAAGCGCGTGCCTTCCCCCGCGATGGACCGGGAAGGTCGCACGGACGCGTAGAGATCGAGCTGCTGTCGCAAGGCCACGTTGACCGACCGGAACCCACCGCCGATCGGGGTGGTGATCGGACCCTTGAGGGCGATTCGGGTCTTGCGGATCGAGTTGAGCACCGCGTCCGGCAGGGGGCTTCCGGTGGCCTTGATCGCGGCTTCCCCGGCCTCGACGACGTCCCAGTCGAACGAGACCCCCGTGGCTTCGGCGACGAGTCGGGCGGCCGACGTGACTTCCGGGCCGATCCCGTCGCCGGGAATGAGCGTGACGCGGTACCCCATGGCCACTACCATCTCCGACGAGCCTTCCGTGGATTTAAGGAACGGCCAGCGGGCGGGGGAGAGAGCGATGTTTCGACGAGGTGGAGGAGTGGCCCCGGAGCTCGCCCCCCTCTCGAGCGGTGGCAGAACGACCTTGCACCGTTCAATCGGCGATATTGGGTTACATCAGTATTCTTATACAAGATAGCAATGTGATGCCTGATGTTCGAAGCGTGCCACCCTGAAGTGCTGGCCCGAGACTGGCTTCCCCCGGTGGCCACGGGCCGTGAGGTCGAGGTTGCCGAGGTCGTACGGCGACTGGACCCTCCGGCGCCCCGCGCACCCCCGCCGTGGGTCGTGGCGGTGACCGGAGCGCGGGGAACGGGAACGAGCACGGTGGCCCGCCGGGCCGCTCGAACCGTGGCGGACCTCGTCCGTGCCGGAACGGGGGCCGGCGTCCCCCAGGTGCTACCGATCCGGACCGCGGGACTCCGCGGCACGCACGGCGTGGCCTGCGCTCTCTTGCGCTACCTCGATGGCGGGTTCGACGGTCGTGGGTTCTCGGTCATCGAGATCATCGCCGGGTTTCTGCGCCGTCTGCGTCGCGAGAGCCGGCCGGCGGTGCTCATTCTCGACGATATCGGGTTGGGTGGCCCCGACCTCGGCCCGGTGCTTCGAGCCTTAGGGAATCCGGATCGATTCCTGCCCGAGGGGGAGAGCGGAATTCCTCCTACCTGGACGATCCTCGCCGGCACTCCCGAGGGGGTCGGGGCCGCGGAGTCGTCGACGGGGGGAGGATATTCGATCGGACGTCCGGTAGGCCTCTCGCCCTACTCGGACCGGGTCCTCGGCGCGATCGTCCGCGACCGGGCGGAACGGGCTCTGGGGCGACCGGTGGCTCCGACGCTGGTCGCCCGGGTGGTGAGTAAGGCGGTCGAGGAGGGCGCGAGTGCCGGGTTCGCCTTCGACCTCCTCCGTCGAGAGCTCACCGGTGGGGGCCGCGCCGGTCGGGCCCGACTTCCGTTCGGGCTGTATTCTCCCCCGGTATCGGTCGAGCCCCATGTCGTCCGGGCGATCGAGTCGGCCGTCCAGGGTCGGGAGGCCCGACTGGGAGAGGTCCGCCGATGGGAAGCCGAGCTCGCCCAGTCGGAGGGACGTCGCCCCTGCCGGCGACCACGTTGTGGCGGCGGATCGTCCGCCTCGAGCAGGCGGGATATCTCCGGCGCGATATCCGGCCGGGAGGGATGGGGGGGACTCGTTCGGTGGTCCGAGTTCTCACTCCCGTGGACGAGTGGGTCACGTCGGCCCTTCGGGCGGATACTCGTCGAGCCGGCGGGTCGTGGGCTTCTTCCCGGTGGGACGCGGCGGGGATTCCGAGGGAGGGGTCCCCTCCGGGGTTGGTAGCGCATCCTCCTTCCGACCGAGCTGACTGAGGACCATCTTCGCCAGCGTCGACGAGTGCAGAGCGGTCGCGACGCGGTCGGCGGGGGCCCGTCGGAGGGCCTCCCGGTCGGCGAACCCGGCCTTGTAGAGCATGCGCGAGCGGACCCGCCCGATCCCTCGAAGGCGGACGAGGTCGAGCAGCTCCTCGCGCGCGCCGTAGCGCACCCGGGTCCCGAGGTCGTCCAGGGTCCGGCCCAGTCGTCGCTGGAAGACGGAGGCGAGTCGTCCGGCCGCGAACAGTAACCACTCCGCGTCCTCGGCCTTCGTGCGGAGGTCGCCGGCGCCCACGCCCCAACGCTCGGTCAGCTCGACGATCGGGACCTCGTTGATCCAGTCCTCGAGGACCGAGGCGGTCTTCAGCGCGGCGAGGATCCCATCGAGGTCAAGATGGAGCGGGGCCTCGTCTGGTTTCACCAGCATCTCCTCGACCTCGTCGGTGAACCGTCCCATGAGGTCCACCTCGTCGTCGCGCCGCAGGTACATCGGAGGGAGGTCCGGGGTGGCGGCGATCGCCGCGAGCAGAGAGAACGGTTTGACCCCGATCGGCGCGCGCTCGAGCACCGTTCGAAGGACGACCGAGGTGAGCGGGTCGAGATAGAGCTCGCTCGTGAGGCGGCCGAAGCGTGTCGCTTCGAGCTGCGGGCCGGGGGCGAGGAGCTCGTTCTCCTCGAGGAACCGGCGGACGTTGCGCACCTTCGTCTCGAGCTCGATGAGTGGCAGCGTTTGGCCATAGAAGGTGGCGGCGAAGAACGAGGTCAGCTCGGCCTCGGACCGGACTGCGCCGCTCGCGACCAAGGCGAGCACATGCATGCGGAGGGCGGGCTCGGCGGCCAGCCGGTCTGACCACATCCTCGGGGGGGGCCGAGAGGTAGTCGTCGAGCAGCCGCTCCTCGTCCTCCGCCGTGCGGGCGAGCAGGAGCGCCTCGCCGGCGGAATCGAACCGCGGCCGACCCGCCCGTCCCAGCATCTGGTGGATCTCGCCGGCCGGGATCGGGGCTTGCATGCCGATCCGGCTTTCGTACCGGCTCGTATCCCGAACGATCACGCGGCGAGCGGGGAGGTTGATGCCGGCCGCGAGCGTGGGGGTCGCCACGAGGACCTTGATCGTTCGTTCCCGGAACGCCTTCTCTACGATCCGACGTTCCGGGTTCGTGAGCGACGCGTTGTGAAACCCCACGCCGTTCGGGAGGAGTCCGCTCAGCCGCCGCATCCCCTGCGTGTCTTCGTCGGAGGCGTGGCCGAGTTCCGTCGTCCAGTACCGAGCACGTTCCCGCTCCTCGGGCGAGAGGAGCGGGCGGACCGTGGGGACCAGCGCCTCGGCGACCTGTTCGCTCGCGCGACGGCTGTTGACGAAGACGAGCGCCTGGCCGCCTTCCTCGATGACCGTTCGAACGAGGCGAGGGACCGCCTCCCCGGGGGGTGGGATCTCCCGGGTCGCGAGGTCCGTGAATGTGATCCGACCGTCCGAGTACACGCCCAAGCGCAGCGGTACGGGACGGAAGTCGCTCACGACGTGTCGGGCGCCCAGCCAGTCGGCGACCTCACGCGAGTTCCCGACCGTCGCGGAGAGCGCCACGACCTGGAGGTCGGGGTATTTCCGTCGCAGACGGGTCAAACTGACCTCGAGCGTGGGCCCCCGCTCCGGATCCCGAAGAAGGTGGACCTCATCGGCGACGACGACGCCCAATCGGTCGAGCCAGGGACTGCCGCGTCGCAGGAGGCCATCCGCCTTCTCGCTGGTCGCCACGAGCACGTCAAGACGGTCGAGCTTCTCGGCGGGGAGGTCGAAGTCACCGGTCGAGAGCCCTACCTTGAGACCCAACTCGGCGAACCGTTCGAGCTCCTCCGCCTTCTCTTGAGCCAGCGCGCGAAGGGGAACGAGGTAAAGTCCGGTGCGGTGGGCCCGCGCGGCCCGGAGCAGCGCCAGGTAGGCGACCAGGGACTTCCCGCTGGCCGTGGGACAAGCCAAGAGGAGGCTCTCCCCCGCCATCAGCGGGTCCAGCGCGGCCACTTGAGGAGGGAAGAGGGTGCGGATCCCGTCGGCCTCCAGCACCCGACGAAGGTCCGCGTCGATCGGGAGTTCCGCGAGGGGAACCGAGGCCGACGGCTCACGCCGAGCGCCCTTGGGGGGATTCGAAGCGCGTGGGCGGCTCGGCACGGGCGCCCGAGCGGGGGGTCGTACTAAGCAGTTCGCGCGCTCTCGCCCTCGAGCAGGCGGCGGGCGAGGATCAGTTCCTGGATTTCCGTGGTCCCCTCGACGATCGGGAAGACCCGCGCATCCCGGAGGAGACGCTCGGCGACCGCACCGGAGCGAGCGCCCGCGGGACCGGCGACCTCCATTCCCGTGGAGGCGATGGAGACCGCCGCGCGCGACGCTACGAGCTTCGCCGTGGACGCCTCGACCGCGAACGGGCTCCCGGCATCGCGGCGACGCACGGCCTCCTCCACGAGGGCGCGGGCGGATGCGAGCTCCACATAGGCGCGGGCGAGCAGGGTTCGTTTCCAGTCAGCGTCCTCGGACCGGACGGCGCGTTCCATCTCCTCGAAGGCGGCCCGGGCCACTCCGAGCGCGCAGCTCGCGATCCCCACCCGACCGCCCTCAAGCGCGCTCAGGGCGACCTTGAGCCCTGAGCCTTCCGGCCCGAGGAGCGAGTCAGCCGGCAGCCGGACCGCATCGAGCATGAGCTCGGTAGTCTCGCTGCCTCTCAGCCCCAGCTTGTCGAATCGCTGGGTCACCGAGAACCCCTCCGTCCCTCCCGGCACGAGGAACCCCGAAATCCCGTGCGCTCCGAGGCTCGGATCCCGGGTCGCGAAGATGAGCAGGAGGCCGGCGGTAGCGGCGTTCGAGATGAACGTCTTGGAGCCTTGGAGGACGAACCCCTCCGCCGTCCTCTCGTACTTGGTCCGTAGGGAGGCGGTGTCGGACCCCGCGCCGGGTTCCGTGAGCCCGAAGGCGCCGATGCGCTCCCCCCGCGCCAGGGAGGGAAGCCAAGCGGCTCGCTGCTCCGGCGTGCCCCAGCGGGCGATGGGGGCCGCACATACGGAGAGGTGGACGGCGAGCGTGACCGCGACCGCGGCACTCGCGGCCGCCAGCTCCTCGAGCACCGCGCTGACCGCGGCGGTATCCGCCGGCTCGCCGCCCCATTCTGGAGGAAGACCGAGGGCGGTGAACCGATCGCTGGCAAGCCGCCGGATCAGCCCCGGTGGGATACGGTCGTCGCGATCGATCGCGACTGCGCTCGGCAGGACCTGGCTCGTGGCGAAGGCACGCGCCCGGGCACGCCAACCGCTCGAGGACGTTCGGTCCGCGTCCGCCACGCCGCCGCCCAGCACGACATACACTTAATGCGTGGCGGCGGGTCGCCCGGCCCGGCCGAGGGAGCGGGCGATGGCGGGCGGGCCAACCACGAAGGACCGGTTCACCGCCCTGGATACCCTCGCCGTCGTGCGGGAGGTCCGGGCCCTCGACCGGACGCACGTCGACAAGGCGTTCGACCTCGCGGAGGGTGGCTGGTCGCTCGCGCTTCGAGCCCGCGGCGAGGGTCGACGTGAGCTCTTGCTGGTTCCGGGGCGGTACGCGGCCCTCCTGCCGTTCGGCTCGGAACGCTCCGAAGAGCTCTCCCCGTTCGCCCGCGAGCTCCGGCGCCTCCTCACCGGCGCGACGATCGGACGGGTCGCCGAACCGGCAGGAGAACGGTTCATCGAGATCGCCTTCGCGCGGGGCGACACGCCCTCCGAGCTGCTGCTCTCGCTGGAGATGTTCGGGACGGGCAACGTGACGGTCGCGCTCGACGGGAAGATCGTCGCGGTCGCCTTCACCCGTCGGTGGGCCCATCGACTGGTCCGCGTCGGAGCGGAGTACGCCCGCCCTCCCACGCGGGCGGACCCCTGGGAGCTCCCGGAAGCCGGCATCGAGGAGATCCTCACCCGCTCTCGCACCGACCTCACCAGCACGCTAGCGGCCCGCATGGGCCTCGGCGGTACGCTCGCCGAGGAGCTGGTCGCCCGGATGGAGGTGGACGGCACCGAACCCTCCACCACCGCCCCGGCGCTCCGCGCGCACTCGCTCCACACGGTCCTCGCCGAGCTCCGCGGAGAGCTCGGGGACCGTCCCACGGGGTTCTTGTGCCTCCGGGACGGCGTCTTTGTCGACGCGACACCCTACCATTCACGCCGCTGGGAGGGGGTGCCGGGGGTTACCGAGGAGCGGCGGCCCACCTTCTCGGAGGCGGCGCGCGAGTACTTCCGGGGGGTCGTCCCGGTCCCTCCCACCGCCCGCGAGGTGGAGGTGAGCTCCGAGAAGAAGGAGATCGAGCGATTGCGGGAACGGCAGACTCGCGCCATCGAGGAGCTGACGGCCGAGATCGCGGGGCTGCAAGCCGGCGCCGAGGCGATCCTGGCCCATTACACCGAGGCGCAGGCCGCCCTCGAGCAGGCCCGCACGGAAGGGTCGACGGAGCGCCACGTGAAGGTCGAGCTCGGGGGCCACCCGGTCGTCCTCGGGATCATGGACTCCCCCCGGGTCTCCGCTCAGAAGCTGTTCGAAGAGGCCAAGCGGCGGGCCGGAAAGCTCGCGGGCGCCCGGGTCGCGCTCGCCGAGACCGCCGCGCGGACCGTCATCCCGGCTCCTCCGCGCGCCTCGGTCGTCCCGGGCCCGTCGGGCGCTCCCGCTTTGAGCAAGAAGCCGTTCTGGTTCGAGAAGTTCCGGTGGTTCATCAGCTCCGAAGGAGCGATCGTGATCGCGGGTCGGGATGCACCGTCCAACGATCTCATCGTCCGCCGCAACCTGAAGGACGGCGACTTCTACCTCCACGCCGACCTGCACGGGGCAGCGAGCGTGATCGTGAAGCGCCCCACGGGCTCCGAGGTGGTCGGCGAACCGACCCTGCGAGAAGCGGCCCAATGGGCCGTCTCGTTCTCCAAGGCGTGGCGGGCGGGCCTCGCGTCCGGCACCGCGTTCTGGGTCCACCCGGACCAGGTGTCGAAGGCCGCCGCGTCGGGGGAGTTCGTTCCCCGCGGGGCGTGGGTCATCCACGGTACGAAGAACTTCGTCCGCGACGTCCCGCTCGAGATCGCGCTGGGAACGGTCGTCTACGAGGGGGGCCAGCGGTGGACGGCCGCACCGGAATCCGCCGTACGGTCCCGAGGAGAGGTCCGGGTCGTTCTCCGGCCGGGCGAGGAGCGCGACCGGGCGACGGTCGAGCGCACCCTCGCCGAATCCCTCGGAGTATCGCGCTCGCTGCTCCAATCCCTGTTGCCCGCCGGTGGGATCTCCGTCCTGCGTACGTAGATCCGCTCCACCTCCTCCGCCGGGAAGACGTCGCCTCGCATGCGCCAGGTGTGTCCCCGCGCGCGCACGGCGGCGATCCACAGCGGGCGGTTCTCGATCACCACCTGCGTCCCGACCTCGAACCGGGTGCCCGCGGAGTACGTCAGACGGGTCGTACGGGTCAGCCGGCCAGTCACGATCGATACCTTCACCGAGGGGGGACCTTCGCGGGTGGCCCAAAGGGTGGCGATCTCCTCGGTCCGGGCGTCGGTGGCCTGGAGCCCGCTCCGCAGGTCGATCCGCCGCACCCGAAGCGTCGGGTCCATCGACGGAAGCCCCGAACCCACCAGAAGACGGCGATGCCGTGGGAGGGTGACGGACGACCGCGTGGACCGGTCGTGCTCGGAGACGACGAGCTTCACCGGCACGGTCGCCTCGGGCACCGACTCGAACGGATGGGTCCACCGGCACTCTCGACAGCGGGCAATGCCCCGGACCGCGCCCGTCTGTGGGCGCCCGGGGAGCACGCGGAGCACCCGGTGGGACGTTTCGCGGCGGCAACTTTCGCAATAGATCTGAGCCGAGGCGAGGTGGATGCCCGCCGGGTCGGCTGGCTCCGGTACGTCGTCCCCCGGTTCGCTCATACGGCCCCTGGGGGGGAAACCGAGTTGGAGGTCGGTGGCGGCCGGACCTTGACGTCCCGGTCGACCACCTCCTGGCCGTCCCGGTGGAGCACCCCCTGGAGGTACGCCATCCACCCGAGGATGAGACCGGCTCCGAGCCGGGTCGGGGTGCGTCGGGTCAACCAGAGTAGCCGGGCGTATTCGGTGTACCGGAATCCCAGGACCCGGAATCGTCGAGCCGCCCACATGGTGTGCACGGCCCGTCCCCAAGGAGAGAAGTTGGGAGCAAATCCCGCGGGTCTGGGCTTGAGGTCCTCCGCGACCTTCGGGAGGACGTAGCGCTCGATCGGGAAGCCGGCTCTGAACGCTCGGAGCAGGAGCGGAGGGTCCTCCCGTTCCTGCGTGTCGGGATACCCTCCCGCCTGCTCGAACGCCGCCCGCTGCCAGGCGTAGAAGCGGGTGAGCGAGGGGTCCCGGTCCGACATCCCCACGGTGAAGATCAGTCCGACCCGCGGCTCCGACCGCAGGTGGTCGGCCACGGTCACGAGGACCCCGGTGGCGTAGCGATTGTCCCCGTCGACCTGGGTGAGAACGATCGGGGCTCGCGCGGTCGTCACGGCCAAATTTCGACCGACCCCGCGGTTGCATCGACGCGACACGACGACGAGCTCCGAGGCCCCGGCGGCCGTGCGATCCAGGAACTCCTTCGTTCCGTCGTTGGATTCCGCGTCCACGATGACGACCTCTCCTCCGTGCTCGCGGAGCGGAAGGATCGACCCCAGAGATTCCACGATGGTATCGATGTTGTTCCGCACCGTCATGGTGACCGAGAACCAGGGATTTGAGGGCGGGGGACCCGCTCCCCGGGCCGCTTCGGAGGGTGCGGGGGGCATGACGCACCTACGCCGCCGGGGCGGCTCGGAGAAGCTCCCGGATCGTGTCGTCCACCCGGTGGCGGATCCCGAGACCGAGGATCCGTGCGGTCCGTTCGCGAGCTACGGAGAACTCGGGGTCGATGAGCTCGATGGCGGCCCGGGGATTGGGCACCACCTCCACCCGCAGCCCCGGTGCGTCCGGGTGGAGTTCCTTCCAGATCCGGACGAACTTGTCGGCCACTTCGAGAACGGAGTACGCCTCGTCGCCCGCGCAGTTGAACATGAAGGTCTTCGGCCCGGGATGGTCCCGAACGTATCGGGTGGTCGAGAGCCAGTGCGCGAGTACGTCCTGGATATGGATGAAATTCCGGCGTTGGGTTCCCGGTGCGTTCACTTGCAGGCGGCCTTCGAGCGCCTGGCGGGCGAAAAGGTTGATGACGTTTCCCTTGCCGATGGTCTTGTCGTTGGCCGTATAGGACCCGTACACGTTGCTCATCCGGATGACGACCGCCGCCGCCGTCCGTCCGTCGTCCGAGCCGAACACGATCTGCTCCCCGTCGGCCTTCTGACGCGCGTACTCGTGGGTGGGTCGCGCCGGAGTGTCTTCCGTGACCGGGAGCCGGGCCGGACTCCCCACGACCGCGAAGCTGCTCGCGAACACGAGCGGGATCCGGTGGGCGCGCGTCGCCTCCGCCAGGCGACGAGTGCCGCCCAGGTTGACCCGTCCGCTCCCCACGGGGTCGTTGGCGCACGCCATCACCCCGGAGACGGCTCCGAGATGGAGCACCACGTCACAATCGGAGAGCCGGCGCAGCGACTCGGAGCTGGAAAAGTCGAGATCTTCGACCGGCCATGCGGCGTGCTCGACCCGGAGCGGACCGGAATGATCGTCGATCAGCACGAGCTCGTGCCCCTCGGCCGCGAGCCGCGGAACGAGAGCACCGCCGATGAATCCGGAGGCTCCGGTCACGCCGACCTTGGACATCGGGGGGCGCTATCGAGGGGCCGTTAAAGCGTTCTTGGGTCGGAACGTTAGCCGAGGCTCCAGCGACGCACGCTCGAGCGGTAGAGGAGGCGGCGCGCAAGACCGGGCGAGACGACCGCTACGAGGGCAGCGAAGAGCACGCCTCGGTCTCGCCGTCCGGCGTGGCGGCGGAGCGCCCGGATGGCCGCCCGCCGGGGTCGACGAGCGGCCTCGAGGTCGGCAAAGAACCGGAATGCTTCGCCGGCTTCCGAGAGGTAGACCGTCATCGGTGCGGAGGGGCCGAGACGTTCGCTCGAGAGTCGGGCCATCGTGGCGTTCGATCGCGCGAACCGTTCGCAGGTCGTCTGGTGACGGGCCCGGAACTCGGCCGGAGTGGTCCCCCGAGTGTGGGACATGTTGGCCCCATGGAGGCGGAGGAGGGTGAGGGGTTCGGGCCCGACCTGGAGACGACCTCGGCTTAGGAGGGCGGCAACCAGCCAGAATAGGTCCGCCGACCAGCCCGCCTCCCGGAAGGCGGGTAGCCAGTCGACGGCCCACGTCCGGCGGACGACCGTCGAGGAGTTGTTCCCGGGCCAGAGGGTCCGGACGAGCGTCTCGAATTGGGTCCCATCCCACCGGTCGAACTCTTCCGGGTGCTTGTCCGCGAGCTCCCGGTGGCTCGCGATAACCGGCTGGCCGACGGCATCGACGGGCCGCTGGGCGTGGCAGTAGTAGACCAGGCCCGGATCGCCGCCGAACAACGAACGAAGATGGGGGACCTTCTCGGGGGCCCAGAGGTCGTCGTCGTCCAGGAAGCCCACGACGTCCGCTTGGCTCGCCTCGAGCCCCCGCGCCTCCTTCTCGTTCGTATCAGGCGTGGCGCACGGCACATCCCGGTAGCGACCCTCGCATCCCTCGATCGGGCCCGCGAAGTTACGGACCACGATCACCTCGTCCGCGCCCCCGTCGAGCGCGGAGCGGACCGCGAGCGGTAGGAATTCGCGACGGTCGTGGGCGGTCACGACGGCGGCCACCCGAACGAGCGTCACGGAGGGAGTCCTCCGGCCTCGGGTGGGGTCGTCAGGAGGCCTCGACTCCGGGCGGGCACACGCTGGATCGGGCGGCGCCGAACGGCGCCGCATGGGGCTGCCCGAATTTGAATCGGGGTCCCGGGCTCCCAAAGCCCGAAGGATGGACCAATAGAGCGGACCGAGGTGCGCGCCTCCGGCCCGTAGCTACCCCACAGCCCCGCATCGGCGCCTAGACCGCGTCCACCCGTTTCAACGTTCGGCCGATCAGGCATTCCGCCGGGCCTGGGTCGACCCGTTCGATGCGATACCGCTGCTTGGGTGGTAGAGCGGGTCCCGCGCAGATCCACCAGTTGGGACAGTCCAGTCGCCGGCACTGGTACCGGCCGGTCTCGATCGAGCTTCCGACCACCGCGCTGCGCGCTTCGACGACCAGGGAGCGGGGGACGGCCTTGACCTCCACGACATGCGCTTCGGCCTCCTGGAGGGCGCACGGGTGCTTGACCGTCCGCACCTTCGTCACCTGGTAGCGGCGGCCCACGTCCAGAGTTAGGCACGCGTGCCGGTACGGGCAGGTGCGACAGATCGGTGCCCCACCCTCGTACACGAATTCGAAGCCGTCGTGCGCCTCCGCGATCGCTAGCAGCGTGATTTCCGCCATGTTAACCCAACACTCCCGTGACGTTGGCCAGCCGCTCGGCCGCTTCGCGGCTGAGACCGTTGTCACCGAGGATCGTGTACCGCTCCGGACGTATCGAGTGCGCGAGGACCAGGGCCTTGACGATCTCCTCCGGGCTCACGCCGAGCTCCCGCGCGGTGGTGGGAGCCCCGATGGTGTGGAGCGCATTCCGGAGACGATGCCAATCGCCTCCGTGCAAATACATCATCATGATTGCCCCGACCCCGCACTGTTCGCCGTGCAGGCTCGGATGCTCGCTCACCCGGTCCAGGGCGTGACTGAATAGATGCTCGCTGCCGGAGCAGGGGCGGGAGGAACCGGCGACGCTCATCGAGATCCCGGCGACCAGGATGGGGCGGATCGCGATCCACACCGATTCTTCCAGGTTCGGTTTGATCGAGGAGGCGTGGTCGATGATCTCCTGCGCCGCGTATTCACTGAGCGCCGCGGCCGTGCTCGAGTACTCCTCGTTGCGCAGCCGGACCGCCAGGCGCCAGTCGAGGATGGCGGTGACGTTCGAGATGACGTCCGCACACCCGGAGGCCAGCAGGCGGAACGGGGCCTTGACGATGAGCTCGGTGTCCGCGATCACACCCAGGGGGACAGCCGCCTCTGTACTGACCGTACGCTCGACGCCGTGGATCGACGCTCGCGGGGAGGAGATCCCATCGTGGGCCGCGGAGGTAGGGAGGCTGACGAACGGGATCTTGAGCCGCGAGGCGACGACCTTGGTGATGTCGATCTTGCTCCCGCCACCCACTCCGACCAGGAAGTGGGCGCCCAAGGCGCGGGTCTCCCGCTCCACCCGCCCGACCTCTTCGTTGGTCGCCTCCCCAGCGAGGACCGTGACCGCTTCGAAGCCGGATTCGCGGAGGATGGCCGTGGCGCGGTTCCCGGCTAGTTCCGCGGTCCGGGGCCCGGTGACCACCACACCCTGCTTCTGGAAGCCGAATTGGTGGCACGTTGACCCCAGGTCGGCCAGGACGCCGTGGCCGACGAGCACTATCCGGGGGAAGACCATCCCGCGGGCCTTCCCGAACGGGAAGTCCTCGCTGATCATCGAGTGATGAGAACGCGTGGCCTCTCCCGACATCGCCGAGAGGGCGGACGGGGGCAGGGACCTCTTTAGGCTATCGCGGGCGCTCTCGGGAGGACTCCGAGACGTCCTACCGGCCGGGGGTATCGCCCCAGAGAACCTTGTGCTCCTGGATCATCACGCGGACGTCGAGGCGGTCCTTCAGGACCCAGTCGGCGAGCCGTCCCGCATCGGTGCCCCAGACCGGCTGGAACACGACCGGGGTCGGCCCGTGGTAGCCGCGCAGCACCTTCTTCGCATAGACGTAATCCGGGCGGTCGGCCACCACGAACTTGATCACGTCGGACGCTCGGAGCTGGGGAAGATTCTCCCAACGATTGCGGCCTTCCATATGCGAGCTGGGGCACTTCACGTCGACGCTCAGCACCACGTGGCGGAGGGGGAGGTACGGTTGGACATCCAACGACCCCCCGGTTTCGATCACGGTCGTGATCCCGCGCTCGGAAAGGCGCCGGACGAGCTCGACCGACTCGCGCTGGAGCAACGGCTCGCCCCCCGTGAGGCAGACGTTCCGGGTCCGGTGGCGAGTTACTTCCGCGAGCAGAGAGGGGATGGAACGCTCCCGGCCCGCCCCGAAGGAGTAAGTCGTATCGCACCAGGTGCACCGGAGATTGCACCGGGCGGTCCGGATGAACGTGGTTCGGACCCCCGTGAGAGGGCCTTCTCCCTGGAGCGAGTGGAAGACCTCGATGATCCGCATCACCGGGTCACTCCCCGCTGGCGCTAAAGGGGGTTGCTCCGGCAGGGCAGCGCGGCTCCCCACCATTCCTCAAATACGCTGTTCGTGTCGATGGGAGGGCATGGACCCCTCTCGCGACGCCTACTGGCAGGACGCCTGGGCGGGTGCGGGACTGGCGCGGGGGCGACGCGTCCCGGGTCACCGGAAGTTCTACACGCTGGTCGCGTACCCCGGCCCCAGCGGTTTCCTTCACGTCGGCCACCTCCGGGGTTACGCCTACGCCGACCCGCTCCACCGATACCATCGGATGCTCGGCGAGGAGGTCCTGTTTCCGTTCGGCGTGCATGCCTCCGGACTACCGGCCGTGACGTGGTCCCGTCGGCTCACGGACGGCGACCCGACCATCCTGGAAGGGCTGAAGGAGCGAGGGGTCGACGCGGCGACCCGGGCTCGCCTCGAGGACCCGGAAGAGGCGGCTCGCTTCCTGGGGCAGGAGTACCTGAGAGTGTTCCGGCGGTTTGGTGCCCTCATCGACGAATCGACCTTCCTCACCACCGTGGACGAGGATTACCGGGCCTTCATTCGCTGGCAGTTCCGCGCCCTCCACGAAGCCGGTGCGCTCGTGAAGGGAAGCTACTTCTCGTCCGTTTGCCCCGTCTGCGGCCCCGTCGCGGTCGACCCCTCCGAGACCGACCTGCAGTCGGGCGGGGACGCCGAGATCGTCCGGTTCACGACGGTCCCCTTCCGGCTGGACGACGGGCGGACGTTGCTCGCCGCGACGCTCCGGCCCGAGACCGTGTTCGGGGTGACGAACGTCTGGGTCGCACCCGGAGCCTCGCTCGTGGTATGGCATCACGATTCGGGGACCTACCTGCTGGCCCGGCCCGGAGCCGAGCGGATGGTGGAGCAGCACGGGGGCCGAATCGGCCATGAGGTCCCTGCGGTCGACCTGGTGGGCCGCGACGTTGTCGTCCCCCTGCGAGGCACGAAGGTCCCCGTACTCGAAAGTACCCTCGTCGACCCGTCGGTCGGCACCGGGGCCGTGATGTCCGTGCCGGCTCACGCTCCGGCCGACGCGGCGGCGCTCGAGGCCCTCCCCGCGGAGACGCGGGCACGGCTTGGGGAGCCGCCCGTCCTGATCGACATCGACCCCCGCGAGGCGCTGTCGACCTCCGAGGAGGAGCTCCGGTCGGGGGAGGGTTCCCCGGCTCAGCGAGCCCTTCGGGCGGTGGCCCAGGGTCGACCGGTCGACGGGGCCGTCGTCGAGGAAGCGACGGAGCGCCTCTACCGGTTCGAGTTCGGAAGGGGCCACATGACCGTCCCCCCGCTCGCGGGGGTTCCGGTGCGGCGGGCCCGGGAGGAGGTGGCGGCGCAGCTCCACGCGGCTGGCTCGAGCTTCGAGTTGCAGGAGTTCGACCAGCCCGTCATCTGCCGGAACGGCCACTCGGTCGTGATCCGTCGGGTCCCGGAGCAGTGGTTTCTGCATTACAGCGACCCGGCGTGGAAGGCGGAGACCAAAGAACTCGCCGCGAAGGTCACCTCCTGGCCCGCCGACTACGGCCGGGAACTTCCTTCGATCCTCGACTGGTTCGGGGACCGCCCCTGCACCCGGCGGGGGATATGGCTCGGCACCCGGTTCCCGTTGGACCCGGAGTGGATCATCGAACCGATCGCGGATTCGACGTTCTACATGGCCTATTTCGTGGTCCGACGCTTCGTCCACGACGGTCGCCTCCGGACCGCAGACCTGAGCGACGCCTTCTTTGAGTACGTGTTCCGGGGACGGGGCCCGGGCGAGCCGCGCGTCGATCCGGCCGTGCAGGCCGAGGCTCGGGCCGAGTTCCTCTACTGGTATCCGCTCGACTTCAATGTCGGGGGGAAGGAACACAAACGGGTGCATTTCCCGGTCTTCCTCTACACGCACGCGAAGCTCCTACCGCCGGAGCTCCAGCCCCGCGGGATCTACGTCCACGGCTGGATCACCGGACCGGGCGGGTCGAAGATCTCGAAGAAGGAGACGTCCACCAAGGCAGGGAGGATCCCACCCACCGACCGGGCGATGGAAGAGTGGGGCCCGGACCCCCTCCGGCTCTACTACGTTTCGGCGGCCTCGCCCTCCCAGGACTTCGAGTTCGACGCCACCGGGGTGGACGCAGCTCGGACCCGCCTCGCGGACATCGACCGCCTGGTCCGCGAAGCCGCCGGCACCTCGGACGGACCACCCGAGCTGGACGCCTGGCTCGATTCGATGACCCACGGATGGGTGCGGCGCGCCCGCGAGGCGTTCGACGGGACCGACCTGCGCGGGGTCGCGGAGATCCTCTACGTCGAAGTTCCGAGCCTGCTCCGGCGGTACTACGCGCGCGGAGGGGTTTCAGGAAGGGCGACCGATCGGATGTCCCGGACGTGGACGCTCTTCCTCTCGCCGATCACTCCCCACCTGGCGGAGGAGTTGGGGGAGGGACACTTCCCCGGTTTGGTCGCCCAGGCACAGCTGCCCACGCCGGACGAGTTCGCTCACTCCCCCGTCGCAGAGGCTCGGGAAACGTACCTAGACCAGGTCGAGGATGACCTTCGCGCGGTGATCCGCGCCTCCGAAGGCCGCGGGGAGTCGACCCCCAGCGACCTCATCTTCTACGTGGCCGACCCCTGGAAGGCGGTCCTGGAATCGTGGCTGCGCGAGGCGGTCGAACGGAAGGAGATGCCGACCGTGCGGGACATCATGGCCCGGGTCAAAGACCACCCGGACCTCTCCGCGCATCGGGCCGAGGTTCCGAAGTACGTCGAGCGGGTCGGACCGCTCCTCCGGTCCGAGCCGTCCCACGAGGGCCCGGCGGTGGATGAGGTGGCGGCGCTCCGTGCGGCCGAGGGGTATCTCCTGCGGCGGTTCGGCTTCCGGTCCGTCGCGGTCTACCCCGAGTCGGAAGCCGCACCCCACGACCCGAAAGGTCGGAGAGAGCGGGCCCGACCGGGGCGACCGGCATTTTACCTCGTCGGTCGGGCGGAGCGCGGCGGAGCCGGGTCGGACCGAAACTAGCCCGTGGATTTGCCTTCTCCACCGGGGCGACGTCGCCGGCGGAAGTTGAGATGCATCCGGGAGGGCATCGGATGGGCGGAAACCTTTCGATATTTCGCGGAGCGCTTGTGGGAGTAGCTGTGCTCGATGCGGCCCGAGATCTCGAAGTAGATCAGCTGCCCGACCGGCATCCCTGCGTAGATGCGGACGGGGATCTTCACGCTCATCTCGAGCGTCCAGTAATTGCAGAATCCCTCGTCGCCCTTCCCGGCGGTCGAGTGGATGTCGACCCCGAGACGGCCGAGGCTCGACTTGCCCTCGAGGAACGGCACGAATCCGTGGGTCTCCGTGTATTCCTCCGTCACTCCCAGGTACAGCTGGCCCGGCACGAGCACGTATCCCGAGGGTGGAATGCGGAACTCCCGGACCGCGTTGACCCGGCGGGCGTCGAGAGCCCCGCCTCGATAGACCGAGAGGAAGGGCCCGAGGTGGACGTCGTACGAGTTCGTTCCGAGACAGTCGGCGCGGAAGGGCCGGATGACGATACGGCCCCGGTCCATCTCCGCGCGGATCTTCGCATCCGAGAGGATCATGCGGGCCAGGGGCGTCGAGCCGACCCCGCTATTTAACGGGGGGCGCCTCCGAGGAGGATGCCTCGAGGAGAAGCGACGCGTAGCCGACCACGTCAGCCATCCGGATCGTTTCGCCCGAGTGACCCCACCGGAGAAGTCGCGCCTGGAGCGGTTCGTGAGCCAGCGCCGTCAACAACACGGTGGTGGGCGCGATGCCGCACATGGAGATGTCGTTCTGGGCCACGGTATCGTAAAGCGCCTTCGGGTCACGAGAGAGGATAGCGTCGATTGCCAGACGGTCGAGTCGTTGGGCGGTCGCGGCCGGGACGTAGTGGGAGAAGTCCGTCGAGGCGATCAGAAGCGTGTCACGCCCTCGGACGGCCTCGGCCACGACGTGGCCCACTCGTTCGAGCGCGGAGAACGTGTCGAACGGGACCTGGAGCGGGACGAATCGGGGATGCGGCAGCACGTACTCGAGGAACGGGAGTTGCACCTCGATGGAATGTTCGAGCGCGTGGGCCGTCTCGTCCACCTCGAGGGGAGGATGCGTGAGGGCGCTCCGGAGCGCTTCGTCGATCGGGGTAGGACCGAGCGGGGTCATCCAGGGGAGATCGGAGAGCGCCGGGCCTTTCCCCGTTCCGTGGTGGTCGACCCCAAGGATCAGGACGGACTCCGGGGGCCGTTCGCCGGCGATCTGTGCGTAGGCGAGGGCCGCGATCGGGCCAGAGAACTCATAGCCGGCATGCGGGACGATCGCGGCCCGGATTCTCCGCTCTGGGGTCCGGTGGTGGGTCGGAAGCTCCCCCGGACCCGGGAGGAACGGAAGCACTCCTCTACCTGGCGTGCGAGCTCGGCGCCCGTCTCCGCATAGAACTGGCCGGCCACCGCGGGGGGGCGAGCTCGAGTTCCCATCGGCACCTCACGGGCGCGATAGCTCGGCGATGAGGGATTCGGCCTCGGCATCCGATAATCGGGTGCGGGTCGACGGGTGGAACGGGTTCGCTTCCCCATACCGAGGGATGATGTGGAAGTGCACGTGGAAGATGATCTGGCCGGCCGCCGCTCCGGCATTAAGAGCCACGTTGTAGGCGGAGGTGAGTCGTTCCGAACGTCGACACATCGTGTCTAAGGTGTGGATCAGGGCGGTCTGAGAACCCGGAGGGAGGTCGGTCAGCCGCTCTCCGTGGTGTTTGGGTACGACCAGCAGGTGGCCGCGGGTGAACGGATAGAGGTCGAGGAAGGCCAGGGTCGTCTCGTCCTCGTAGACGATGTAGGCGGGGGAATCGTGGGCGGCGATGCGGCAGAAGACACAGTCGGCGGCCGGTTTGGTGCCGGAACTGGTCATTGCCGCCGCGAGAGCGACCGGCCCTAAAGGATTGTCTCGAGGGGGGATCGGGCGGGTCACGTTGATTAGGAGACTCCGGCTAGGTTCAGCGGATGCGAAGCGGAACGCTCGGCTTGGTCACCTCCGTGGCGCTGCTGCTCGTCCTGAGCGGGTGGACGGTCGGCCTGACCGCCGCCCGGAGCGGGACCCCGATCACCGCCCCGTCCGGGCCCCTGGTCACGGACGAACTCGCGCTCTCCCCTCATGCCACGCTCCGGCCGCTCGACCCGTCGACCGACCTCTCCATCACGCTCACCCTTCCCTACGCCCATTCCGGCGCGCTCTCCGAGCTCCTCGCCACCCTGGACGATCCGGCCTCGCCCGAGTATCGCCACTTCCTGACGCCGTCCCAGTTCGTGAGCGATTTCGGCCCGTCCCCGACCAGCGTCCAGGCCGTCCTCGCGGCATTGGAACCCGTCGGCGCGACCCACCTCTCGGTCTCGCCCTCCCGAGCCGTCATCACGGCCGTGCTACCTGCGGGAGCCGTCGAGCAGCTTTTCGGCGTCCGTTTGGTCGCCTTCGGAGCCGACCGGGGCGTCCCCCTGTACACGGCGGTCGGGACCCCTTCTCTGCCCGCCGCCTTGGCGGGGCAGGTCATAGGCATAGGCGGCCTCAGCGACGGGGCCAATCCCTACCTCTCCCTGGACGTCCGGCCCAGCAGCCTCCGGCCGGTCCGCGACCTCTCCTCCTCCCAATTCGTCCTGTCTAACACGAGTACGGAATGGTTCGTGGGCTCGGATTTCACGCAAGCCTACGGGGCCGCGGACCTGTTCCCCAATGGCACGGTGGGCGCGAACGCGACGTTCCCGACCCGGGTCGCGATCGCGACCCTACTGGCGAGCGGGTACAACGAGTCGACCAATCAGAACCTGCCCGGCTGGGACCCGAAGGTCGTGGCGCAATACTTCAACGACAGCTTCCCGAGATCATGGCCTCAGTCCACACCGGCCGGCGAGACGGTGATCGTCGACGGGATCAGTCCTCCCTCCCCCGGCTCCTTCGGGACGTTGAACGACTCGAGCCTCGACGAGTTTGAGAACTCGCTTGACCTCGAAATGGCCGGGAGCCTCGCGCCGGGGGCCGCCCTCTACAACTTCTACTTCGCCGGAAGCCTGCTCGCCGGGAACGCTCCGTTCGGCGACCTCGCCGACGATTTCGCGGCCGACCTGGGCGCGGCGCTGGCGTTCAACTATTCCCCCGCCCACTTGGGGGTCGTCAGCGGTTCTTTCGGCCTGCCCGACCTCAACGACTCCAACTGGAACGCCTACCTCACCGAGGCGGCCGCCACCGGAGTCACCGTCGTCATGGCCAGCGGGGACCAGGGGAACGCCCCCAATTCCCAGACCGGCCGCGACGACGGCCAATGGCCGGTCTGGCCCGCGGCGGCGACGTTCAACACCAGCGGGTCCATCTCGGTCGGGGGGGTGTCCGTCACGCTCAACGGGGTCCCCACGACGACCTGGAACGGCACGTCCCTGAACGTCACGTTCGATTCCAACTTCACGGGCTTCAGCGGTATGTCTGCTTGGTGGGACACGACGGGATGCCCCACCGCGTGCGCCGGAACCGAGGGGGGACTCAGTACCGGTCTTCCCGGAACCCTACTGGCAGTTCCATTCGGCCGCTCAGCCGGAGATATCGGCTGCCGCGGGGGTGCAAGGTACCACCTTCCTCGGTCGCGCCGGACCCGACGTGGCTTTCCCTGCGAACTCCACGATCGCGTACGTCTATGCGAACGCCAACGAGAGCATCTACTTCACCGTGCTCGAAGGGACCAGCGTGGCGGCCCCGATCTTCGCCGGTCTTCTTGCGGACGTGATCGCTGTCGAGAACCGGTCGGGAGTCTCCCTCGGGTTGGGCTACCTCGACCCAGAGATCTACCGGATCGCGGGGTACTTCTCCTCGAACCCGGGGCCCGCGTCGCCGTTCCATGACGTGACGACGGGCAGCAACTCCGTTTTCTCGGCCGGCCCGGGGTGGAACGCCGTGACGGGCTGGGGAGGTCTCGAGGCACCGTTGTTCCTGGCCGCCGAGGAGAACGGCTCCATCACGTCCTACCAGTATACGGGTGCGACGCCCGGCATTCCGGCCATTTCAAATGCGCCCATACCCGAGGTCGCGATCTACGTCATCATCGGCCTCGCCGTCGTCCTCGCGATCCTCCTCGTGCTCGTCTTTGCCTGGCCGAGCCGGAAAGGGGAACCCCCACCTCCCCCGCTCTACGGACCACCGGGCTCGACCTACGGAGTCTCGCCCCCTCCTCCAATCGCTGGACCGCCGGGGTCGACCTACGGGGTCGGGCTGCCCTCTCACCCAAGCGTCTACGGTATGCCTCCACCGGCGCCGGCGACCTGGGTCATACGACGGCGACCTTCCTCTGCCCGTACTGTGGCTCGGTCCGTCCGGCCGAACCGGTCCGTTGCCCGCGGTGCGGGGCATTGTAGGTCGAATGACGGCCCCACCGCCTGCGCCCGGGTCGAGAGGGAATCCGTCAGAGACGGCCGACTCCCCCTAGGTTAAAATCGAGATTCCGTTACCCACCCGCCGTGAGTCCCGACCACCGCCAGCAGGCGTGGTGCAGGTCCGGCGTCGTTCGCCCGAGCCGAGCGGCGGACTGGCCCGTCCCTGAAGAGGGAGAAAGGCGCAAGTGACGGACTCTCAGGGAGTCCGTCTCCGGCCGCAACTGGGGTTCTTTGCCGCGGTAAGCACCGGTCTGGCCGCCATTCTGGGGGCGGGGATCTTTGCCGTCATTGCCCCCGCGGCCGGGATCGCCGGCCCAGCGCTCTTGATCGCGCTCGCCCTCGCCGCCTTCGTCGCTTTATGCAACGCTCTCTCCTCGACGCAGCTGGCGGCCGTCCTCCCACGGACCGGAGGCACGTACGAATTCGGCCGCCGAATGCTCGGACCCTGGTGGGGGTACTCGGCAGGGTGGATGTTCCTGGTCGCCAACACGGTGGGCCCGGGGGCTATTGCTCTCGCGTTCGGGGAGTACCTCTCGGCCGTGTGGCCCGGCCTGCCCACCCGGGCCATCGCCGTCGGCGCGGCCGTCAGCATGACGGTGCTGAACGCGGTCGGCATCCGCCGGTCGGTCCGGGTGACCGAGGTCGTCGTCGTCTTCTCGGTCGTCACGCTCCTGGCGGTCGTCGTTCTGGCGCTCCCCTCGGTCCACGCGAGCAACTTCGAACCTTTCGCCCCGGGAGGGGTCGTGGGGATCCTGCAGGCGACGGCCCTCCTGTTCTTCGCCTACACCGGATACAGCCGGATCGCGACCCTTGTGGAGGAGGTCCGGGACCCGAAGCGCACCATCCCGCGGGCCACGGGAGTGGCGCTGGGGAGCGCGACGGTCCTCTATCTTCTCGTCGCGGGAGTGGCGGTCGGCGTCCTAGGTGCCACCCGGCTCGCCCAGTCCGGCTCCCCGCTGGAAGCGACGATGGTCGCTGCCGGGAGCGCGGTCGGGGTCGCACTCGTGGTCGCCGGCGCTCTTTCGACGACCTTCAACGAGGGGCTCTCCGACCTACTGGGGGTTTCGCGGGTGGCCTTCGCGATGGGTCGCGGTTCCGACCTCCCCAGCCCGCTGGCCCACCTGGGTCCTGGCCAGAACCCGTGGGTCGCGGTCCTGGTGGTGGGCGTCGTCGCGACGGTCGTCTCGGCCTTCGCGCCGTTCACGATCGCGATCGCGGTCTCCAGTTTCGGGACCCTGCTCTACTACACCGTGACGAACCTCTCCGCCCTTCGGCTACGCCCGGAACAGCGCATGTTCCCCCGGGTCCTTACCGTCGCGGGGCTCGTCGGTTGCGTCGGTCTCGCCCTTTCGTTGGCCCCCCTTGAGATCGGGGTCGGCTTCGCGCTCCTCGCGGTCGGGATCGCGTTCCGCCTCGTCTGGCTCCGGGTCCGCCGGCCCACCGGGATCGAACCCCTCGCTTGACGCTCCGCGGGGGACCCAGCAGGATCGGTCCGTGGGGCAGGCGGATGGCCCTCGCGCGACTAGGTCGCGGGCGGAGCCGGCTCGAGCGGCGGGAGCGGCTCGAGGGGAGTCGCTGCGGGAGCGGTCGATCCGGCCCGCGTCGCTGGGTCGTCCGCCACCGGGAGGGGAGCGGGCGTGCTGGTCGGCGTGACCCCGAGCTTTCCCTCGAGATATTTCCGGATCTCGTCCGGTCGGGAGGACGGGATCCCGAAGTACTCGGCGAACCGGCGGGTAGTCGTGAGTTGTAGGGTCGATGCGCTCGGCTCGGTATGGACGAGGCCCATCCCGCGCAGGTGCTGTACCTCCTCATAGGTGACGTCCCCGAGCATCCGCACGAGGTGGCTCTGCAGGATCGGCTGGTGGTAGGCGATGAGGGTCAGCGCCTTGACCGTGCGCGCGCCCATCTCGACCGGAGTGACCGCGTGGACGGTCGGGACGTAGTCTTCCTTGAGCTGAAGCGCGAATCGGTCGCCCACGCGGCGGACCTCGAGGGAGGACTGACGGTTCTCGTACGTCTGCTCGAGCGTCCGTACGGCCTTCTGGACCGGCCGGAAATCCTCGAGCCCTAGGGCTTCGGTGATCTCCTTCACGCTGAGGGGCTTGCCGCTGGCGAACAGCACGGCTTCGACCTGGAACACCAGCTCGTCCAATTTGGATGGCATGTTCACTCCTCTTCCACGATGCGGTTCCGCACCTCGCGGGTCCGTACGACCTCGATGGCGGATTCGCCGAGCACTTCCTGGTGCAGCTCGACGGACCGTTCGCGGGAGAGGAAGAGGAGCGCGAGGAAGATCGCGACGAGCCGGTCGCGCCCGGTCAGTGGGCTCCACAGGTCGAGGAGCGGGAACGGTTCTCCCACGGGATGCCGGCACGTGGCTTCCCACGCGTCCTCGAGGTCGGTCTCCGGCACGTCCCCGTGGACGAGGACCTCCGGAGGCGCGTGCTGCTCCTCGCGCAGTCGGTCCCGCAGCTCCTGGACCCGGAGCGAGCGTCGCGCCTCCACCTCGGCCTCGTCGAAGGCCCGGACGAGCTCGATGAGAGAGACGGGCCGGGTCTCGGGATGGCGGACCATCTCGAGGAGCGGTGGGGGAGCCGAAGAACCCAGGACCGCGCTCGTAACGTCGACCGCTTCGGGGGTCTCCATGAGGGGTAGGTAGCCGTCGTCCGGGAGCGCTCCCGCGTCCGGCGACAGGTCGCCGGAGGCGTCCGGAGGGTTCTCCCTCGAACGGAGGAGGACCTCCGACTGGAGGTAGAGGATGCTCCAGGCCATGTAGACGAGGCGGCCGGCGATCGCGAAGTTGACGCCGCCGTCCTCCTTGACCCGGTCGAGGTAAGCCTGGGTGAACTTGACGAGGTCGATCTCCCAGGGGTCGAACTCCTGGTCCATCACTAGCTCGAAGAGGAGTGCCGTCGCTTTCTGGAACGGGTCGGGGATGACGAGGTGGACCCCTTCCTTCAGATTCTCGACCAGCGTAAGGTAGCGCTCGAGCAGGGCGGACGTGTCCTCGGCCTCCCCCAAGAGCGAGCGGTGGAATACCAGGTAGCGGAGCATCTTCTCCGCCGCATCGCGGGGCACCGCGGTCGGAGCGAGGATCACCGGGGTCTCGGCCGTGGAGAGGCTCATCGGGCCTCCAGGGGCGCGTTCGGCGCCGGTGCGTCCGCCGCCCGGGCCCCGTCGCGCGCCTCGACGTCGTGGATGTCCTCGAGATGGATCCCGACGACGCGGGAGCAGCCATCGCCCCGCATCGTCACCCCATAGAGGTGGTGGGCGAACTTGAGCGTCACTTTGCGGAGGGAGATGACGATGAACTGGGCGCGTTCCGCGTTGTGGCGGAGGAGCCGGCCCACGTACTCCGCGTTCATGCCGTCCAGCGACATGTCGACCTCGTCGAAGACGTAGAGGGGGCTCGGGTCGTAGCGCTGGAGCGAGAAGATGAACGCGAGGCTTGCGAGCGACTTTTCCCCGCCTGACAGCTGTTCGAGCCGGGTGACGGTCTTGCCCACCGGCCGCGCCTTGATGATGAGCCCTCCGGCGAGCGGGTCGGTCGGGTTCTCGAGGGCGATCTCGCCCTCCCCTCCCGCGCTGAGCTCCCCGTAGATCTCCTTAAAGTTCGTGTTGACCTGGATGACGACCTCCGAGAGCTTCTCGCGCTTGCGGCGCTCGATCTCCCCGACTAGGGAGACCAGCTCGGTCTTCTCGGTCGTCAGGCGAGTGGACTCCGTCCCGAAGTCATCGAGACGGGCCTTCTCGGCGTCGTACTCCTCGACGGCCCGTAGGTTCACCGAACCCATCGACTCGAGCTGCCCGGTGAGGGTCGCGATCTTCCGCTTGAGCTCGTCCACGGCGACCGGCTTCTCGTCGGGCTCCGGCTCGGGGAACTCGCGGAGCGCCTCTTCGAGCTCGTGGAACTTCGCCTCGGCCTGGGCGAGGCGCGTCTCCTCCTGGACGACCAACCCCTGACGGGTCGTGAAGTTCGCCTGCACCTCGCCGAGCTTCCCGGTGACCTGGAGACGCTCGGTCTCGAGGACCCGCTTCTTCTCGGCGAGCGCCTTCTGGGAGTCGCCCTGCTTCGATTCGACCGCCTTGAGGGCATCGAGCGCCGAGCGGGCCTCCTTGACTTCGGCCTGGGTCTTGGTGATCTCCTTCTTCTTTGCCGCCAAGGCGGCCTCGGACTTCGCGAGCTCCTGGCGGCGACCTTCCAAGTTGGTGGCGAGAGCCTGAACCGATGCGCGAGCGGATTCGAGCTCGCCGTTGACCTTCAAGCGTTCGTCCGTGGTCTTCTGGGCTACTTCCTGCAGCGCCCGGAGGCGCGTGGAGATCGCCTCGGGCAGCTGGCCGAGGTACTGCTCCTGGGCCTTGGCGATCCGATCCTTGATCCCCGCGAGGGAGGCGGCAAGCTGGACCGAGGACTCTTCGGCCGCGGCGAGGCCGGTCGTGAGCTTCTTTGCCTCGGCCTCGGCGGCCGAGATGCGGGTCCGAGCGGCCGTAAGGCGCTCGCGCGCCGCCGCGAGGTCGCCTTCGAGTCCCTTGCGGTTCGACTGGTGAGCTTGATCCTGGATCGACCGTTTGGCGAGCTCCTCCGCGACGACGCGGATGCGATCCGATGACTTCGAGAGCTCGACCCGCGCCGCGGCCTCGGCCGCGCTCTTCTCGCGCAGCTCGTCCCCGAGGCGTTTCAGCTCGACGGCGCTGTCGGCGCCCCGGCCCTGGTTGGAGGGGTCGACGTACCCGCCGGAGATCGCTCCCGTGGCTTCGATGAGGTCGCCCGTGAGCGTGACGAGCCGCACCCCGCCCATCTGGGTCCGGGCGTGCGTGAGGTCGTCCATGACGACGGTCTCACCGAAAACGTAGCCGAAGGCCGCCCGGAGCGACTCGTCGAAATGCACCAGGTCGACGGCAAAGCCGGCCGCCCCCTGCGCTTTGGCGACCAGGAGCGACTTCCCGTGCGGTCGGCCAGGGAGCATTTTGTTGAGGGGGAGGAAGGTCGCCCGGCCCCGTTTCTCCTGGCGAAGCATCTGGATGCACTGCTCCGCGACCTGATCGGTCTCGACGACCAGGGCCTGGAAGCGGTTGCCGCCGGCGGTGTGGAGGGCGGTCCGGTACTTCGGGTCGAACTCGGCGAGTTCCTCGACCGTCCCACGGATCCCGGAGACCTTGCCGAGGTTGCGCTGAGAAAGCAGGAAATCCACCGCGGCGAGCTGGTTCGGTCGGCCGCCCGATTCGGAGCGGGCCTTGAGGCGCGCATCCAGGGTCAGGTAGCGGCGGTTGAGCTCGCTGACCTCTCGGGTGAGTCGCTCCGCCTCGGCGGAAAGGGCCTGCTCGCGGGCCTTGACCGTATGAAGTTCCTTCTGGAGGTCTCCGGTGGACGCGTCGCCCGACTTCGGCCCACCGCCGGCCTCCTTGATGCGGAGTTCGAGGTCCTTGACCTCGACCGAGCGCTCCCGGAGGTCGTCCTCGGCCTGGGCTTGGAGCTGCTCGGCCGCTTGGAGGGAGGCCTTGGCCGTTTCCCGGCGCTGGACCGCATCCTGCCAGGCCTTCTGCTGGGATTCGGCCTCGCGGGTGAGCTCGAGTTGCGACTTGCGGGCGGCCGCGAGGCGGTCCTGGGATTTCCCCACCGGCGCGGTGGCGCTCTGGATCTCCTTCGAATTCGCCTCGGCCAGCGCCGAGAGGGCGTCGAGCCGCTTCGAAAGGTCTTTGTCCTGGGATTCGAGCTTCGTGCGGGTCGCGTCATCAGCGCGCACCGCCGCGGTCAGCTCCTGCACCTGCTGAGCAAGCAGTTCGCAGGCCTCGGTCAGATGGGTGAGATTCTGGTCGAGGCGCGCGTACGCGATCTTCTTCGCGTCGAGCTCCTCCTTGAACTTCAGTGCCGCCGTCCCGCCGGCTTCGGCGATATCCCGGTCGGCGACCTCCACGGCTTGGGCGAGTTCCTGGTCCCGTGCGGTCAGTTGGGCGCGCAGGGTCTGGAGCCGCTCGATCTCCGCGCGAGCGGAGTCGACCTGCTTCTTGCAGCTCACGAGCTCCTGTTCAGCGATCCGGTGGCCGGCGCGCGCGAGGCGGGCCTCGGTCTTCCGCTTGTCCTGCTGGAACTCCTTGTACTGGATGGCTTGGAGTCGCTGGCTTTCGAGCGAGCCGATGTGGTTCTTGATCTCCCCGAGGAGCGTCTGGATACGTTCGAGGTTCGAGTCCAGGTCCGTCCGCTTGGCAGCCGCCCGGTCCAGCTCATCGTCGTACTGGCTGATCCCCGCCAGCCGCTCCAGGAGGCCGCGCCGGGGAACCGGACCCATGGTAACGACCTTGTTGACGTCCCCTTGCTGGACCAGGTTGTAGCCGTCCCCGCTCAGGCGTCCGTGCGAGAGGATGGAGTCGATCTCGGTTTGGGTGGTTCGCTTGCCGTTGACGTAGAAGTAGGAGTAGTAGCCGTCGGGGTCGCTCGGCGCGAGCTTGACGTACCGGGTCACCTCGACCTCGGCCGAATCGACGGGGAGGAGCTTGTCGGTGTTGTCGAAGACGAGGGAGACCTCGCACTCCGTCGCGGCCTTCTTCGAGGATCCGCCGTTGAAGAAGAGGTGGGTGAGCCGCTCCGCTCGGAGGGCCTTGGAGCTTGTCGGACCGAGAACGAACAGGATCGCGTCCGAGATGTTGGACTTGCCCATCCCGTTCGGGCCCGCCACGCCCGTAAATCCCGATTGGAACGGGATCTCGGTGGCCCCAGCGAAGGACTTGAAGTTACGGAGCTTTACCCGCTTAAGATACATCGAGCGTTCCTCCCCAGCGCGTGTTCCTCGAGACGTTCCCCATGCCGGCCACGGTCTGTTTGTCAGACAGTTGTCAGCAGGGGTTCAAGTCGGGTGTCAGCCATATTTAATGGCTGGTTTGAACGGGTACTGTCCAAATTCGGGTGGTGGAGGGGTCTCGATTTTTCGGTGTACCGTTAACGGGTGGTCGGCGGGTCCGCTCGAGGGAGAATCGACGTGATCGGGCACATTTCAATGCGCATTGACGTGTCCGACAAATAGACCCGAGGGTCCCGATAGTAGGCCGAAACCCTCTGTTCTCTGACGTCCGGACACTCGCTCCGGTACAAGTGTCTGACACGAAGGTTTTGGGTCATCTTTCACCTTCCACCACCCTCGAAACCGGCTAAGCGTGCGAGACGCTCTCGAGCCTCAGGAGCCGAGAAATGTCAGGCGAAGTCCTTGTCCCCTGGGCAGATCAGCGGACCCCTGCCCTCGCCATCGTGGCACGCGGAGACCAAATCCGTCCCGTCACTCCCGTACGGTTCGAGGTCCGATCCCAGAGCCGGCCGGACCATAGATATGCGATTTCGATCCGAAGGACCGTTGGTCGTGCTCATGCGCCTTCTATCGAAGCACCCACCGTGCTTGCATTCACATTCTAGCGGTTCGGTTTCGCGAAAAGCTTGCCGAACCACCAGCAGAGAACGCGGTCCCGCCAGAATGTCCCAAATGTGGGGCCTCCCGGGCAATACACTTCGGCCGAAGACACAACCAGCGAGGCGCGGTAGACCGTTTTCTCTGCAAGTCTTGCGGAGCCAGGTTCACGAGTCGCCAGGGTGAGCTCAGGTTGCGGTTGGAGCCACGCACGGTTGCCCTGGCTCTCGACCTCTATTTCCGAGGTCTGTCACTCCGAAAGGTCGCCGCCCACCTGAAGCAGGTCTACGGGCTCTCCGTCGCCCCCATGACGATCTACGGCTGGATCGTCCGATCTACACCCAGGGCGGCCAAGTGGATGGACTCCCGGGGTGCGAGGACGAGTGAACGGTGGCACGTCGACGAGACGGTCGTTTCTTCCAACGGGAATCCACGGTGGGTCTGGAACGTCGAAGACGCCGCAACACGCTTCCTGATGGCTACCCACGTGACGAAGCTGCGCCGAGCGCGCGACGCTCGGGTCCTTCTCCGTCGGGCCAAGTCAGCAACGCCGGATCGTCCCCTCACTGTCCTGACTGATGGCCTCCCGGCGTATCGAAAATCAATCGGCCGGGAACTCGCATTTCGGAGCGGAAGTGAGGTTGTCAACCCTCACTCCAGGGTTCCGTCGATTCGAGCGAAGAAGTCGAACAACCTCGTCGAACGCCTCAATGGGACCGAGAAGGAGCGGATCAAAGTGACGCGGGGATTTCATGGAAAGAATGGAGCGAAGCTATTCGTCGAGGGGTTCCGCGTGCACTACAACATGGTTCGCGAACACCAAACACTCGGGACCACGCCCGGAGTTGCGGCCGCCCTTCCGGATCCGGGAGGGTTCCGATGGAAGGAAATCATTGAGCGATCTTCGGAGCCCGTTCCTCGCGGGCAGGTCGAATTAGTGTTCGTTGTCACACCCAGCCCGCGGGCCGTGGCGGATAACCCCTGGTGATCGGCGAGGAATCGCTCAAGGTCAAAGGGTCCGATTCGGCTAGGACCGCAAGAATCCGCAGAATTCTTGCGGGCCGGATTAAGTAGCAAGTTTGGATTCCACTTCCCGAGTCGGCTAGTGCCAGTTTGTCGGTTTTCCGGTGTTCCTAATGCGCAGTAGTCGTTCGAATGTGGCGCTGGTCGTCCTAGCCCTCTCAATTCTGATCTTCAGCACGGTTGCTAGCTCCGGTGCGTGGGCTAGCCCAACTTCCACAGCTCGGATTACCGGGGCCGTGACCCTCGCTTCTAAGCAGCGGGCCCCCGTGGGGCGCGAGCTTCCTTCGGTTGCTGATAGCACTGGGCCGTTGAACTCCTCGGTCCCGGCTTGGACATACGTGGCCCAGGCATCGATCTTGCAGGACGGTTCTGCGGCTTCCATGACCTACGACGCCGCCGACGGGTATGTCCTTTGGTACGGTGGAGGTTGCGAGTACGGTTGCAATCAGACAGCGGCCTTTCAAAATGGGACATGGCGGAACATCCCGACGCCAGTTTCGCCCACCGCCGAGGAGTACGCGCCAATCGCGTACGACGCCGCTGACGGGTACGTCGTACTCCAGGGGGGGACTGGATACAACTGCTTTGCGTACCCCGGCGACGAGTACAGTTGCAACGAGACTTGGGAGTACAAGGCCGGTGTTTGGACTCAACTTCATCCTCGGTGCTACTACTTGGGCATGGGCTACGGGAACTGTTCACTTCCCGCGGGTTACCGTCCGATGGTGTACGATGCCGCAACCGGATCCGTGTTTCTCGACGGCGGGTATCAGGGGGGCCCATCCGTGGTCTCCCCAAACGGAGATTACGGCCCTTGGGTCTACAAGAATGACACGTGGACTTTTCTAGGGTACAATTTCTCAAGCGGACGCACGATATCGAACCCGAACTCCAAGTCCTTGGTTTACGACGCCGCCGACGGCCATGTCATGGCGTTTGGAGGCCCGTCCTCCTCCCCGTCTCTCACGGGAAATTTTGGGGACAACTACACCTGGGAGTGGGAGAATGACACATGGACCAACATCTCCGCCAATGTCACCAATGCCCCCCCCGGCAGGTACTCCACCTCGATGGCGTACGACGCGACCGACGGGTACGTGCTCCTCTATGGCGGCACGACTGTGATTTGCACTTACAATTGGAGCCTTTCGAATTGCGGTGGCGCGGAGGTAGAAACCGGTTACGCGGACACTTGGAAGTATCAGGGTGGGAACTGGACCGAGCTCAACGCGTCCTCAGCGCCGGGGTATACACCCACTCCCCTTCTCGCGTACGACCCGATTGACCGCGGCGTAGTTGACTTCAACGACTTCTCCTGCGGTGATGCCAATTTTACCTCAAGTTGCACCTGTCCTTGCGGAGTCGACTCGACGTGGCTCTGGGGTCCTGCGGCTCCCATAGGCAACGTGTCGATCGAAGCGAGGAATGCTGTAGATGCTGGAGTCTCGATGAATCTCTCCGTGACGTTTGACGGCGGGACAGCGCCATTCACGATCCAGTGGGCCTTCGGAGACGGGCAATTCGCCGTTGGAAGATCTGTGAAACATGCGTACTCCGCGGCGGGGAATTTCACGGCTTACGTTTGGATCAACGACAGTCAGGGTTACCATGCAGTAGGATCGATTCAAGTCGCGGTCTACGCGGGGACGATCGCGGCAGCGTACGCGTTTCCGAACCCGACGGATGTCAGTATTGGAACTACCCTATTCCCTGGCATTCTCGACGGCAGCCCTCCACAATATTCGTTCAAATGGAGTTTTGGGGATGGAGGTACCGCCAGCTACTTCTGCCAGAACCCCTGCGGTCCCGCCCAAGCAGGAATCTTCCACGCGTACTCCACATCTGGCACGTATACTGCGCAAGTCTCTGTCACCTACCCCAACGGTGCGGTCATCAATGAATCGCTCACGATCCGGGTCAACCCGAATCTCGTCGTCTCGGGAATCTTCGCCACACCAAACCCAGCGGTCCTCGGCCAACCAGTCAATTTCACTTCGATTGTTACCGGCGGGACACCACCATATACGTACTCATGGTCCTTCGGCGATGGAGGAACGGGAGGCAACCTGAGTGTAATCACCCATGTCTACGAAACGGACGGGCCATTCGAGGCAATGCTCCTAGTGGCCGATGCCGCTGGATCCGCATTGAATTCGACTCTCAGTTTGGCAATCTCCCTCAACACAACCGTCTCTGGGAATGCTTCCGTTGGCGCGGCCCCACTCCTCGTCGCGTTCTCGAGCGTCGTGACTGGCGGAGTCCCAGGATACACTTACCAATGGGAGTTTGGAGACGGGACGACCAACTCTAGTCCGGACCCAATTCACAGCTATTCCAGCTCTGGAGAATACACGGCGAGGCTGGGCGTCAGGGATTCGGTGGGCCACAGCGAGACTTCGTACTGGATGGTCCAAGTCTTCCCGGGGGGAAGAGCTCTGACCCTCGCGATTGATGCGTCCGCCACCAACTTGACCGTAGGTGAGACCACGACCCTATCCCTTTCGCCTTCGGGAGGTGTGGGTGCGTATGCGTTGACTTGGATCGCCGTCCCGACGGGGTGCATTCCGGTGTCCTCGCTCTTGATGAACTGCAGCCCGGCAGCAAATGGGTCGTATTCCGCGAGTGCCAAGGTGACCGACAGTCACGGATCGACTGCTACGGCCGAAGTTTCGTTCACCGTGGGGAAAGCTGCCACGCCCACTCACGAGGTCGGGGGCGGGAATGGATTCCTTGGGCTGGCGGATAACGAAGGCCTGTTCCTGCTCCTGGGTCTAGCGGGCGGAGCATTGGTCGGGGTCGTCTCGATGGCCGTTGTCACCCGACAATCGGCCTCGCTCGCCTCGGGGCCAAGCACCCCGACTTCGGAGTCGAGCCCCGCGAAGCTACAGGCGGGCCGTCAATCCAGGGAACCAGAGGAGACTCCTGACCCTCTGAAGGACCTGTTCTGATGGCAGGTTCGCTCCTGGGACTTCCGACCGGCGCCCTGGCTGGTGGCGCAGAGTGACCATTACTAGGACCTGCTACAGCGGACCGACTCGGGCTCCGTGCGGTGGGACGACCTGAAGATGTTCCGCGACAGTTCGATCTGGGTGTCCGATGCGATCGCTGACACGGGCCGAAGCGGTCGTTATCCAATCTCTTCTTGCCTCCGAAGGCGGTACCGATCGCGAGCACATTCGGAGGTCCGGTCTCCCCTCCCGGACCTTCGAAGTGGCCCGAAAGCGGGTATTGGGGGCAGGCTTGGTTCGTAAGGTGTATGTTCCCAATCTCCCCCTCCTGGGCCGGCCTTTGATGTCGATCGCCCTCGCCCACCCTTACGCCGAGCACTTCCAGAGTGTTGTCCAAGAATGGAGGCGGACCGATGGCAGCGTACTTCTCTGGCGTGGAGGAACGTCAATGCTCGGAGTGTTCGTTCGATCGCCCTCAAACCCAACACTTAAGCAGGACCTAGAATCGGCGGGTCTTCAGAGGTTCAGCCGGATTCGGGTTGTGGAGACCGACCTCAGAGAATCGGAGATCCCGGTCTATTTCGATTTCGAGGGTGCTTGGTCTCGCGTCGTGGGCGAGGTGGGGCCGGTAGCCTACCCTCACGCACTGCCCGATCCCTTAGGCTCCGCTTCGAGAACGAGGCACGCGAGCCTAACCGATCTTCGTTTGATGGAAGCCCTCGCTCGCACTAACGACCAGGTCGACAATTTGACCGCCAACGATGCGGCGTTCGGCGGCGGTGTGGGGAGGGACGAGATCTCCCGTGCCGTGGAGGGTCAATTAGTCTCACGTCGCGCGTTCCTCCACCTCGAAACTCTCCCGAGTTACCGCGCCTGGACCCTCCGCCAGGTAGCCCTCTTCACGGGGAGGCTGCGGCCCTCGGCCGACAGTCGCGCCTTGTTGCAATCCATGATTGGTGAAATTGGGATGACACCCTTTCTGTTCGTAAGCGACGGAGTCGACGTCCTGTGCGGCCTACTCTCTCCGACTCCTCCCGTACAGCGACCGGGCGTCCGGAGTCAGAACACGCGGCCGGTCGGAACCCTTCAGAAGTTCTTGTCCGAGATTCACATCACACGAGAGCCCATAGAGGACCTCTCGGCTCTCGCCGACCAGGACTTTGGCCATGTGTTTGGCTAGTCGGCTCGAACACGGCAGGGAAACCCAACCCCAATCGTTTCCCGGATCACGTCTCAGATCGATCGCCACCCGAAGCAGGCCATGCTGAGCTCGGCCAATTTGCACTCGAACACGGGACAGAACCGCCTCAAAGGGTACCGTGGCGGGAGCGGGTCTTGCGACCCCGCGAAGGGGGGCGGATCATTCGGCGTCGAAACCTCGCCCGGGTCCCATTCGGCCCTCGCCGAGGGCTAGTCGGGGAACTTAGCTTTCCCCAAGGCTCTCGCAATCTTAGGGGCGTCGTTCCGAATGAAAAGCCAGAGTTGGTCGACGTTAACGGCCTCCGCCCCCGAATCGTACGGATGGGCGACCCGCTTTCGGAGCGGCCGGAGTTCTTTCCACGGTACCTTCGGGTTCGCCGTCTTGAGCGGCTGACTTACCTTCTCGGCCGCCTCCGCGAGTAACTCCGTCGCGTGCTCGACGGCGTACCGAGTCGTCGTGTCCTCGGCCAGGTTCGCTTTCCCCTCCTTAACTCCCGCCGCAAGGACGTTGAGATGACGGAGCATTTCGTCAACGAGGAAGCGATCGCGGGAGTCGACCTTCGTCATAGCCGGACCGCCTCGGCTTCTATTTGGGGCTCGATCGCTGGATGGAGCCCTCCCCTATTCGCGAGATCGACCTTTCGACCGAGTACGTCTTCGAGTTCCGACCTAAGACCGGCGTACGCGAGGAGCGAGACGGGGCGCTTCCACTCGACGAGGAGGTCGACGTCGCTCTTAGCGGTCGCTTCTCGACGTCGAACTGAACCGAAAACTCGAAGTTCCTTAGCTCCGTATTTCCGAGCGAGGTCTAGGATTGCGGCCCGGTAGGGAAGGATGACCTCTTCGATTCCGAGACCCTTTCCGAGTTTGACGGATCGGATTCGGGGAACGTCCCAATACTTTGACTTACACCGAGAGCAACGGACGACGGGAGACCGGACCGGGGTCCACGAGTACCCGCACCGGAGGCAAGTAAGTCGGGGGATTCTTACGTCGCGCATCTTAGTACCTCGCTAGGCCAAGGGGGCCCTATAAACTTACCCCGGGGAAAGTTTAGAGCTATGCGCCTAACGCCTGTTGAACGACCATCGCCGAGCGCTCGGGGGGCGACGGCCGCGGTCGCCCCCCCGAACGCGGACACTGACTATTCTAAGGTGGCGACCACCCGCTTGTCGAACAGAACCGTTTGAACGGGTACTGTTCAGCGGGCGGACCCCTCACTCCACCACCCGAACAGTCTGGCCGGTGGGGCCCGCCGTCACAGAATCGAGGTCATTCGTGCTTTCTTATCCGCACGGGAGTGGCTTATCCGATGTGACGTCGTTACTGTGGATGGTTGTTGCTTATGGCTCCCAGCAGGCGCATGATTCAGATTCTGGGCTTCGCGGTTCTCGGTATCTTATTGGTGCTCGTCGGTGCGTATCAGTATCAATCCTCCGTGGCCAACGCCCAGCGTGCGAACAACAACTGCCCTTCCAACGCGTCATGTGTTACCGTCGGTCCGGATACCCTGGACCTCTACCTCGAATACCTCGGCGGTGTGTTACTGGTCGTGGCCGCTGCGCTGACTGTCCGTGCGGTGTGGTCATCTCGCGCATCACCGCCAAGCCGAACGTGAGGTAGGCCCATCGGCCCGCACCTGGGCCAGCACACATCGAACCCCACCTCTCGAACGCCGGCCACACCCGTGTGGGCCGGTGAGCGACCCTGGGACCGCCAGGAGCACCTCGGTCGAAGCAGAGACTCCGTGACGGATCCGCCGGGGCGCGAGACGACCCGAATTTGGACGTGTCGCAGCTTGGGGGTCGGCCCACCGGAATACTTGACAGAACCGTTTGAACGGGTATGGTTGCGGGGGCGGTCCCCGTCCATCATGACCCGAGACCGCTGCCCCGACGACCGATCCTCTCCAGCGGGAGGTGCTCGCCGGTTCTTCCGGACCCTACGAGTGAGTCAATGAGTGCGGAACGGCCTCCTTAAGGAATTGGAGGCATAGCTCCGCACGGTGGCGTCCACGGCGGGTCTCCGGGGGGTCGACGGGTACGTTCGCAAACTGGTGCAAAAGCATCGCATTCCCGGACTCGCTCTTCTGATTACGAAGAACGGGAGGAACCGGTTCGCGAAGGGATACGGCTTCAGGGATGTCGCGGCCCAGCTCCCGGTAACTCCGCGAACCATCTTTGGCGTCGCGTCCGTTACAAAGTCGTTTACGGCGTTGGCGGTCCTTCGGTTGCAGGAGACTGGCCGCCTCAAGGTGACGGACCCGGTCGTGCGGTATCTCCCCGAGTTCCGGACCCCCTCCGTGCGTTGGACAAAACGAATCCGGCTCTCGCACCTCCTGACCCACACGTCGGGCCTGCCCCCGCTCCCATCGATCTACTTCACCTCGGGACGGAGCCTCGTCCGGGACCCCCCGTATGATAACCGAACTGCCCGCCGGGTGGGCATCGACCCAGAGCACCCTCCCATCGACACCTACTCGCAATTGCTCGAGTACCTCGCGACCGCCCAGTACCGGATGCTCGGCCCTCCCGGGACGAAGTTCAGCTACTCGAACGAAGCGTTCGGGCTACTGGCTGCCGTCATCGAGGGGGTCGACGGGCGGAAGTACGAGCAATTCCTCGAGGAGGAGCTTCTACGACCCGCGGGGATGTCGGCCACCACCTTCGACACCGGCATCATGCTGCGCTCCCCCGAGGTGACCACCCTCTACTCGCCTCCCCGTACGGGCGGCGGGAGAGGCCTCCACGCGTCCGAAGACTGGTGGGAAGATACTTGTCTGCGCGCCGCCGGGGGGCTTCGGAGCAACCTCGAGGACCTCGCTCGTTACCTCGAGATCTACCGCACGGGGGGTCGGATCGGTTCTGAACGGATCCTGAGTCGAGCGAGCGTGGCCGAAATGACCCGACCGCGGATCGAGATCGTTCCCGGTGAATGGTATGGGTACGGGTTGTTCGTAGTGCCCGGGTTCCCCGGCGGGCCCTTGATCCACCACAGCGGCGGTCTCAAGGGGGTCTCCTCGTACTTCGCGGTACTTCCTGGTCGCGGCCTTACGGGTGTGGCACTGGCCAACCGAGAGGGTGTTCCTTCCCACCTGGCGGTGCAGGCGGGGTTCAACCGCCTCACCGGACGACCGATGAAGGCGCAACCGGCCCCCCCACCGATCCGGCCGGAGGCCCCTGGGCCGTTGACGGAGTATGCCGGATGGTACTGTTCCGGGGAGGGGATCTGGTTTCGGGTCCGCCCGGTCCGCCGACGGCTCCGACTCGACTTCACCGGGATCGAGATGACGCTCAAGAATTTTCAACTTCGTTCGAACGGGGCGGATGAGTTCGTCCGGGGACCCCGTGGGGGGCCGACCGCTTTCCTCCGGTTCGAGCGAGACACCCAAGGGAGGATCTGGGCGGCCTTCGTCGGGTGGCGCCTCGTTCGGAGGCGTTCGGTCCGGGATTTGCCCAAGGCGCGGACGGGTCGAATGGTCTGGTAGGAATGGCGGGCGCCCCACGGCTGACTCGGGCCGAAACGCGTTTGCCGCGGGCGTGGACCCCCCTCCCATCGGTGGGCTACCGCTCAGGAGAACGGGGAGGGCAAGGTCCCACACCCCCGTCGGACCCGCGCAATCCCCACGGGTCCACCGACGTCCCCTACCCGTCTCCGTGGGCCACCGGCCACCCGGATCGTGGATCGGCCCCGAACGGCGCCGGAACGTCGTCTCCGACCGTCAGAGTCTAGGCGGCGGATCGAAGTCGGGCCGCCACAGACGCGTCCACGTGGTTCGGAGGGCTCGCGGACGCGCTGCCGAGCGACGGGAGGCCGAATTGCCCCGCCCCACCCGGATCCGGGACGAGGCCAGAAGCGGATGGCCCTGTAACGAGCGGGGAACCCGTCGGTCCGAAGTAGACATAGTCTCCCAGCCCGAAGACGGCGCTCGAGTTTTCGTCGACGGTGAAGGTCCCAGAGCCGGGGGCAGTCACGTAGCCGGAGGGCGGGGTAACGGTGTAGTTGTAGGTTCCGTTGGGTTCGTAGAAGACAATGAAGAATCCCGAGGTGGACTGGGTAGTGCCGTTCAGTGTAACGGACCAGACCGACCCCGTCGGGAGCCCCCCGTCCATCGGGACAATACCCTCGGCCTCAAGGAACTCGACAGGATAGACGTTAGTCTCGGCGACGAACGTCACGGACACGTTGACACTATGACCGTCCACCAGAACCGATCCAGAGACAGGATTCCCCACGTACCCGGACGCGTTCAGGACCTCGGAGAACCCCTGGATCAGCCAGGCGTAGGATCCATTCTGCACTCCTAGGACGATGGCAGTCCCGGACAGGTTTTCACCTTCCGCCACCTCGGAAAACGACGAGTAAAGAACAGCCGCCCAATAGTAGCCGACGGGTAATCCGGTCTCGGTCAGCGTGATGGTGTAGGGCAACGCGGCAAACGTGATGGTTTGGTTGACCGAGGCGCCCGCCACGGTGACTATCCCGTCGGCCGGGGTGGGGTACAGGTTCCCTTCGACCACCGTGACCGTGAAGGGGTAGGTCCCGTTCAACGTGGAGAGGCTGAGCGACGAGCCGCACTCACCGAACTGGGCCGACCCATTCAGTTCGACGAGCCAGAAGCACGTGGTAACGGAGGGCCCGCTCCACGCAAAAGTGACCGAGTAGGCCGTGCCGAAATGCAGGTTGAGCGTGACCGGAGCGCCGTCGACGGTGACCTCTCCCGTCACCGGATTGACCGCGTAGCCGTCGGGGGGAGGAGAGACATCGAATCCGTACGTCCCGTTCATCTCGGTGAACACCAGAGTGGGGGAGCTTGAGCTAGCGGTGGAACCGTTGAGTGTGACCCACCAAGTCACGCCGGCGGGGAGGCCGTGCTCGGTGAACGTGATGGTGTAGTTCGTCGTCGAGGCCACCACCTCGGTGAAATTCACGTCCTGAGTGACCGGCAGACCGGCCACGGTGATGTTTCCGTTGCTCGGGGTCGCGACGTAGTAGTTCGGGGTCGGGCTGACCGTGTCGAGCCCCCACTCGTACGTCCCGTTGGGGAGAGCAAACACTACCGAGACCCCTTGCGTGGACACGAGGAAGACCGCGGAAGGCGAGATACCGCACGAGAGTACCCACTCCGTCCCATTGGGGAGGCCCGTCTCGTTGAAGGTCACGTTGTAGGATGGGCCCGCAGCAGCACTCGGCGAAAACGAAATCGATTCGCTCGCCGGTACACCGTTCACCGTGATCGAACCGGAGTAGGGAGTCGCGGAGTAGCCTGCCGCGCCCGTCTCGAAGTAGTACCCGCCGTCGGTGATCCCAGAGAACACGACGGAATTCGGCCCCGTGGCCATGTGCGACACGCCGTCGAAGACCACGTTCCAGCTCGCTCCTGAGGCAAGGCCGGTCTCGGTAAAGGTCACCGGATAGGTCAGAGATGAATTCGCCGTGAACGTGATCGGCACGGAGACCGCGGCTCCCGAGACCGTCACGCTCCCAGTGGCCGCATTCGGGGTGTAGCCGCTCACCGCTCCCAGGCTGAAGGAATACGTCCCGTTCGGGACGGCGAAGCCGACCGAGGGCCCGGACGAGGAAGCCAACGTGCCGGCCAGTGTGACGGTCCAGGTCGTGCCCGTCGCCAACCCCGTCTCGTCGAACGTGACCGGATACTTCTCCGGCGGACTGGCGGTGAAAGTAACTCCAACGTTGACGGCGGCACCGCTCACCGTTGCTGTCCCGGAGCCCGGCGAGGCTGTGTAGCCGGCGACCGCATCCACGCTGTAAGCGTAGCTTCCGTTGGATTCAGCAAACGTGATCGTCGATGCCGTGGACGAGTGCGTTGCCGTTCTGACGTCCACGGACCAGTTCGTGCCCGACGCGAGACCCGTTTCCGAGAACGTCAGGGCGAAGGTGATCGGTTGAGTCGACGTGTAAGCAACCGACTGCGAGACCGAACTTCCCGACACAGAGACAGTCCCGGCGCTGATCGAGGAGGTGTACCCGGTGACACTCCCGACGCTGTACGGATAGGACCCATTCGGTTCGCTGAAGGTGATCGAAGCGCCGGTCGAGCTCGAGGTGCCGCCGGCCAGCGTCACCGACCAGGTCGCTCCGGTCTCGAGGCCGGTCTCACCGAAGACGACGTTGTACTGGGTCGGGCTCTTGCCACTACCCGTCCCGCCACTTCCCAAGTGGAATCCCGGGATCACTCCGGCAAAACCGATGCCGAGCACGAGAACGATGACGATCACTACCACGATGGCTGCGAGGAGCCCATTGGAGAGACCCGTCCGAGGAGGAGGCGGCGTCGGCGAGGGCGGTTGGTCGGCGGGGAAGTCTGGCGCGCCCCCGCCGGTCCCGGACCCCGGACCGCTCACCCCCGAGGGTTCCTCGGACCAACTCTGCGTCATGACCTCCCGAACTGGGGCCTAGCCCCGACCGGGAACGAGTTATTGAGTACTAGCATTCGGCTCCTCCTTTCGAAGGGGACCCCTCCCATGGCGGGCCGGCACCGAGAAATAGAGACCCGGACGTGGACGGGGCATGCCACTGTGGGAGGACAAGTCCGAGGCCTGGCATGAGATCCTCCCCGGGGTGCGTCGCCGCATCCTCGCGCACGACGCCGGGGTCATGCTGGTCCTCTACCGGATCGCCCCCGGGAGCCGCTTCCCGCGACATACGCATCCCCACGTGCAGTCGGGCACCGTACTCGAGGGAGGAGGGGAGTTCCTCGTCGGGAACGAGGTCTGGAAGCTTCGTGCCGGCTCCGCGTACACGGTCGCAGGGGACGTACCTCACGAGTTGAGGGTTGACCCCCACCTACCGACCGTGATCCTGGACGTCTTCACGCCCCGACGGGAGGATTTCCTCCCCGAGACCGTGTCCCCGGACCGAACCTAAGGAACTAGCCGACCGAGCGGAGTCGCCCGCCGTCCACTGCCAACAGCGCGCCGCTAACGTAGCTCGACATTTCGCTCCCCAGGAAGAGGATCGCACGCGCCAGCTCTTCGGGCGAGCCGATGCGGCCGAGCGGGACGTCGTGTTCCATCTCGCGGACGACCTCCTCCGGAGTGGTGCCGCGCCGGCGAGCTGTGTCGGCGGCCAACTCATCGATCCGCCCCGTCCGGATGTACCCGGGCAGGATCCCATTGACGCGGATCCCATGGGGGCCGAGTTCTCGGGCCAGGGTTCGCACGAGGCCGCCGACCGCGATCCGGCACACGCTCGACGTCGCGAGGTTGGGGATCGGCTCCCTCATTGCGACCGATCCAAGGAACACCATGCGTCCGGCCGTGCGGGCGGCGAGCATCGCCTCGGCGGTCATCCGCGCGAGGTACGCGGGGCTGACGACCATGGATTCCGCCGCTCGCGACCAGTCCTCGAACCCTTGCTCCATGAAGATCCCGGGGCGGGGCGAGCCGGTCAAATAGACCAACGTGTCGATGCCCCCCAGTTGGCGGACCGTCTCTTCGACGAGCCGTTCGAGGTCGGATTTTCGGGCGAGGTCCGCGATGACCCCGTGCACCTCTCCGAGCGCGCGGAGGCGGCCCACCGCCGACTCGAGTCGACCCGCATTCGAGGAGTTGACGACCACCCGGGCGCCCTCGCCAAGAAACGCTTCGGCCGCGGCGTATCCTATTCCCTGACTAGCCGCCGTCACGAGCACGCGGGCTCCCCGCAGCCCCGAGGAGATCGGCATCGCCCCTCCTACCTCTCGATGGCGAACACCCTCGCCATCGCGCCGCTGGCTCCCGCGATCTTCAGCGGAGCGGCGATCAACGTGTACCCGTACCTTCAGCGAGCGCATCGAGATGGTCGAGCGCCTCGAGGATCCAGATCCCTTTCGCCAGGAGCACTTTGTGGGCCTCGAACGCTGAATTCGTGTACGGGTCGATGCCAAGTGTATCGATACCGACGCCGCGGACGTCTTGCTGGACCAGCCACTTCGCCCCCGTGGGGTCGATCCCAGGAAAATCGTAGAGGTAGCGTTTCGTAGGAGCTCGCTCCCGACTCCAGTCGGTCCGAAGGAGCACAAAATTCGGGTGCTTACCACGGGGCCAATGCTTCTGGAGCGCCTTCGCCGGAATGATGTCGCCGTCCAGCTCCGGACGGACGTCGAGCACGGCCATCGACCCGACGAGCTGCTCCGGGAGGATCTGGTCGACCGTCGTCCCGCCTTCGATGAAATGGGCCGGGGCGTCCATGTGAGTGCCCGAGTGGGTGCGGCAACTGATCCGCTCGCTGGAGTACCCGTCCCGTGCGATGAAGGCGATCGGCTCGATGACCGGCAACTGCGAGGTTGGCCAAACCGTCATGTGGGTCGCCAGGACTGCGGTCAGGTCATGCACGCGACGGGCGGATGGCATCCTCCCCGGGAGCTGTATCGGGTACAAAAGACGGGCGGAATCGCCACGGTCGTGTCAGCCGAGCGGAAGGCGGCGGCGGCGGACGAACCGTTCGAGGCGGTCGACCCCCTCGTCGAGGACCGGAAGAGGCGAGCTGTAGGAGATTCGGATGTGTCCTTCGCCGTGGGGTCCGAACGCTACGCCCGGAACTACCGCGAGCTTCTCCTCGGCGAGGAGCTCGGCGCAGAACTGGACCGAAGGAATAGGAAGATCGTAGCTCGGGAAAACGTAGAATGCCCCCTCCGGGGCGATGGTCGTGAGCCCGTCGACCCGGGAGAGTCGCGTGAGAAGGTGGTCGCGTCGCTGACGAAAGATCGCCCGCATCCGGTCCTCTTCGGGACCGGCGTGGGCGAGCGCCCAGACACAGGCCTTCTGGACGAAGGGCGGCAGGCAGGAGAGGGTGTGCTCCACGACCTTGACGAGGCGCGGAACGACATCGCGAGGGGCGATGGCGAACCCGACGCGCCAACCGGTCATCGCGTAGACCTTCGAGAAGCTCCCGATCGTCACGACCGGGACGTGGCCGTCGGCCAGGCTCGCTGGACTCACGTGGGTCCCCTCGTAGAGGAGGGACTCGTACGTTTCGTCACTGACGACCGTGAGGTGGTGCTCGCGCGCCACCTCGAGAGCGGCGCGGACCTCCTCGCGCCGCAGCACCCGCCCGGTCGGGTTCGCCGGCGAGACGAGGATGAGCAACCGGGTCCGAGGCGTGACCGCCGTCCGCAGCGCGTCGACATCGAGCGAGAAATCCGGTTGTAGCGGGACGTAGACCGGGCGGGCTCCGACGAGCTGCACGGGTTGCTCAAAAAGATAGGTGGGGTCGGGGAGGAGGACTTCGTCGCCGGGAGAGACCGTCGAAAGGAGCGTCGCGTAGATCGCGAATTTGGCCGACATTACGACCACCTCGTCGGGATCCACGGGAATCGCATGGCGGTCGCGGAGCCGCTGAGCGATCGCCGCCCGGAGGTCGGGCATGCCCTGCGCCGACGTATAGTGCGTGAACCCTTCGTTCATCGCCCGATACGCAGCGTCGCGAATGCCTTGCGGCGTATCGAAATCAGGCTCCCCGATGTGTAGGCCGAGGACCTCCTCACCTGCCTGGCGCATCCGGAAGATTTGGTCAATCAGAGAGAGGATCGGAGACTCCGAGATCTCGTCGATCCGCATTGCGTCCCTGGAAGGGTGGGTCGGATTAAGTGCGTTGGTGCGGCCGCGCCGGGGTGTCCGGCGGGGTCGATCGGCTGGGTAGGCCCAGCGCGCCCCCGTCGTTCTCCTCAGGAGGTCCCGATCGGGCTCACCGGCGGCTTAGGCGGTTCGCGCGAGGTAGGTCCGAGAGCTCCGGGACATGCCGACCTCCCGTCGTGGGAGCGAGATCCGTGACCGTGAGGATGGGAGCCGGCTGTGTCGGGTCGATGAGCTGCCAAGGAATCGCGCACCGCCCCGACCGAACGTCGGTCCCTCGATTCTGAACGGTCAGGGTGTGAGAGGAGGTGTCCCCCGTGCGCCGCAGGGGCAGAAGTCGGTCACGGCTCTCCTTCTATTTTCTTGATCTTGCGATCCGCAGCGTCCAGGGCGCGGTCGTCCTCTATTGCCTTCACCACATCTGAGGCGCGGCCGGTCTCGTCGGCGGTGTTCTCGGCGTCTTCCCACCGGACAGCGGCTTCCGCCCTATCTTGGTTCGCTGCCTCGAGACGCTTTGCTTTGTCGACCACAGGATAGCCTCAAGCCGGTGATTCCTGATAAGCCCGGCCGCTCGCACCTCCCGAATCTGGGCGGTGGGTCGCCCGTCGCTCGGACTACCCGATGGCTGGTTCGAAGTGCCTGAACCGGTACTGTGTGGGGGGGCGCGCATCCCCTATAGGCTCGGGTAGGTTCCCCATCGAAGGCGGGGCGGGAACGGGACCCCTCTCCCCTCACTCGGCTCAGAAAATTCGATCGTTGCGGTCCTCGTTGAGGGGTCCGAAGGGTCTGTCTGAAGGAGGCGTAATTACCGCGGCCGATATCGGAGAAGGGCGATGAGCGAGAATGGCCCCCGCGAGGGGACCCGCGACCTGCCGCGTTCCGGTGCGGAGGCCGGCCGCCGGGCCGTGGACAGCAACTCGGCCTCGGGCGCCGCCTACGAAGCGATCACTCGCCGCGCCCGCCGCCGTCAAGAGGAGATCATCGCGCTCGTGCATTCCGGCCTACCGATCGAAGGAGTGGCGGCGAGCTATACTCGCGACCACCCTCTTGAACGCGAGGTCACTCCGTCGGAAGTCGCCGCGGCCGTCGCCTTGGACAAGAGCCACCGACCCCCCATGCGGCCACCCAAAATGTAGCGGGTCCTGCCAGCGGTTGATTCATCCCCCGAGTGGAACCAGAGTTGCCTGAACGGGCACCGCTCAAACTCAAGACCCGAGCACGGTCCCAAATCGGGAGTTCGACGCTGGGCCACGACATCTGAAAATGTGAGGTGAGGTCGTCCGATCGAGGGGTCCAAACTCTCACCTGTTCGTGGTCCGATCACCGAACCCGGTCGCCAAAGAATCTCCGGAAAACCCTAGATTTGGCCACTCTCCCACTGCGCGTTGAGCGGAGGATGACTCACGGGAAGGCGCCCCAACAAGTGATAGGTCGTGCCGGCGTCCCAGGAACGGTCTAGCCTAAGGTGGGAGATGAATCCAGTCGAAACCCCCCAAGCCCGGGTACCGCGGTTTTCCGTCGACTACATGGACCGGTCAGCCGACCCGGTCGAGGACTTCTACGGGTACGCGACCGGTAGCTGGAGGCGGAACAATCCCGTGCCGGCGGACAAGTCGATATGGGGCGGGTTCGGGGAGCTTATCGAGCGGAACTTCCGCCTGCTTCGGGAACTGCTCGAATCCGCTGCGGCCGACCGGGAGGCACCCCCGTCCACTCCCCGCCGCCAGGTGGGGGACTTCTACGCCTCCGCACTCGACCAGGCCGGGCGGGAGGAGCTCGGTTTCGCCCCCATCCGACCCTTGCTGGAACGAGTGGAAGGCATGGCGACGATGTCCGACCTCCCCCTTGTCGTCGCCTACCTTCACGACGCAGGGATAGGAGGGTTGTTTGAGCCATTCGTCTACCCGGATCGCAAGCGCAGCTCGGTATACGCGTTCAACCTCAATCAGGGTGGGCTGAGCCTGCCCGATCGGGAATACTACCTCGCGGACAGCTTCGCCCCCCAGCGGGAGGCGTACCTCGCCCACGTCGCCCAGATGCTCCGACTCCTGGGGGAGGCCGAATCGGGCGCTCGGGCCGCGGCAGCGACCGTGGTAGCGATAGAGACCGAACTGGCCCGGGCGAGCCGAAGCGCCACCGAACTCCGGGACGAAATCCGTAACTACAATCGGTTCGAGATCGAACAGCTCGTTGACCGATTCCAAGGAATCCCCTGGTCGGTCTACCTCTCCGAGCGTCAGGCTGGGATCGCCGGCTACGTCGTGGTCGGCCAGCCAGAATTCTTCGAGGCGGTGGGAGCCATTCTCGCGGCCCATTCCTTGGCCGACTGGCGCGTCTACCTTCGCTGGCATGTCCTGCACGCGAACGCACCCTTCTTGCATGCGGCCGTCGAACGGGAGGATTTCGAATTCTTCCATCGCACGCTTCAGGGCCAGCCGGAGCCGGAACCGTCGTGGAAGCGAGCTGCCATGACGATCGACGGGCAGCTCGGGGAAGCCCTGGGCCAGCTCTATGTCGAACGCCACTTCCCCCCCGAGGCGCGGTTCCGGATGTCCGAACTGGTCGCCGACCTTCGCGAGATCTTCGAGGACCGCCTGAAGCGCCTAGATTGGATGACCGAACCCACTCGAAAGAAGGCCCTTGCGAAGTTCGAGCGGTTCACGCCCAAGATCGGCCACCCCGAGCGGTTCCGGGACTACTCCACCATCACGATCCGCCGCGACGAGTACGCCGCCAACCGGTTGCGGGCGGCCGCCTTTGAGGTCCGTCGCCAGATGAACCGCATCGGGGGCCCGGTCGACCGCACCGAGTGGGGAATGACCCCACCGACCGTCAACGCCTACTTCAACCCGACCAAGAACGAGATCGTCTTCCCCGCAGGGATCCTTCAGCCCCCCTTCTTCGACGTGACCATGGACGACGCGGTGAACTACGGAGCGATCGGCGCCGTGATCGGTCACGAGATCACGCACGGCTATGACGACCAGGGACGCCGGTATGACGTGGACGGAAACCTCGTCGATTGGTGGAGCGAAGCCGACGCCCGAGAGTTCGATACGCGGGCCAAGGTAGTGGTCGCAGAGTACGGCCGCGAGGAAGCCCTCCCGGGGATTCACGTGAACGGCGAACTGACCCTGGGCGAGAACATCGCCGATTTTGGGGGGGTGAGCCTAGCCTATGAGGCGCTGCAGCGCCGACTGGCGGCCGACCCCCGTCGGCGAAAGGTGCTGGACGGTCTCACCGCCGAGCAGCGATTCTTCATCTCGTGGGCCCAGGTTTGGCGCGAGAACTGCCGCGAGCCCGAACGGCGCCGACGACTGACGATCGACACGCACGCTCCGGGCCAGTATCGCGGGGTGTTGCCCCTCACCAACCTTCCGGAGTTCAGCGAGGCGTTCCCTTCGCCGCCGGGGTCGACTTTGCCCCGAACCGAAAGGCCCCGGGTCCGCATCTGGTAGGACGAGCCAACTCCCGCCGGAAACTGACTAACCATGGACTAAAGTCACCCTCCGTTTAAGAACTCAATTTGCCCAATGTATCATGGGGGTCCAGTAGGCTATGTTGAATCCCAGTACGATGGGACGTTCGCCAACCTCGCCGCGGCGTGCGGGCTTGGGCCCGTCGCTCGGCTTGATCGCCGTCGCGGCCGTGGCCGTCCTCATGGCCCTAGGATCGCTGCCTTCCGGAATGGCCGGGTTGACCTCCCAGTCCTCGTCCCAGCCGGTTCCCGCCGGCTCCGGCCCCATGGGGGCGCTGCCCGTTCCCACCAACAACTCCTCCAGTTCTGGATGGCAGCTCGTCAACACTTCCGGAGGTCCCTCGGCAAGGGCGGGGTTTGGCATGGTCTACGACCCTGAGATCGGGGGCGTGGTAGTGTTCGGCGGGTGCACCTCCGGCCAATACTGGAATTATTCCTGTGCCGTCGAGAATCAGACCTGGACCTTCTCGAACGGCAACTGGACCCAACTCTTCCCGGCCGTCTCTCCTCCAGCGCGCGTCCAGCCGGCCATGGCCTATGACCCGGTGACCGGCGACGTTCTCTTGTTCGGGGGAGGTACGGGCGCTCCGAGCTACCTTTCCTTCAATGACACCTGGGAATTCAATGGGACCTCTTGGTCCCAGGTCAACACTGCCGTCAACCCGGGAGCGAGCGATTTCGGCGCGGTCATGACCTATGACAACGCCATCGGCGCGGTGGTGATGTTCGATTCCGGAGAGGTGTATCATGGCGGACCCTTCCTGAACGACACTTGGACCTTCTCGGGTGGCCAATGGTCTCAGGTCCTGAGCGGAACCGGCCCGTCGCCCCGATCGGCCGTCTCCTTCGACTACGACCCGACGCTGGGGGCGGCGGTGCTGTTCGGAGGGAACCAGTGCCAGAATTTGACCGGCCTTTGCCCGAACTTGGATGACACCTGGACCTACGCGAACGGAACCTGGACGAACGTTTCGGTCGGGGGTCCGTCGCCGCGCAACGGAGCGGAATTCGCGTTTGACCCGTTGCTCAACGCCTCGCTGCTCTTCTCGGGGCACGATGGGTTCTCGTACTATGACGATTCGTGGACCTACTCCGGCGCCGGGTGGACGGAGCTTTCATCGGCCAACCCCGGTCCGTCCCCGAGCGAGGGAGCCGGGCTGGTGTACGACGCGGCGAGCCAGCAAATGGTGTTCTTCGGTGGGTACGACGCGGACGATGGCCAATTCAACGGAAGTCAATTCTACTTCGACCAAACCTGGACGCTCTCGGGGGTTCCGACCGGCGGACTGCAGTATTGGACAGCACTGAACTCGACCGGTGCTCCTTCGGCGCGGGCGGGATTCGGCATGGTCTACGACCCCACGATCAGCGCGGTCGTCCTGTTCGGGGGTTGCACATCTGGCCACTACTGGAACTACTCCTGCAATGCGACCGGCCAGACCTGGACCTATTCGAACGGAAGCTGGACGGAGCTCTTCCCAGCCGTTTCTCCTTCCGCGCGCGTCCAGCCGGCCATGACGTACGACCCGGCGACGGGGGACGTGCTGTTGTTCGGCGGAGGCTCGGGTTACCTGACTTACCTCTCTTACAACGACACGTGGGAGTTCAACGGAACCTCGTGGGCTCAGGTCCACACGACCCTGACCCCGTCGGCGACCGATTTCGGGGCCGTCATGACCTATGACAACGCGATCGACGCGGTCGTGATGCTCGATTCCGGAGAGCAGTACAACGGTGGTCCGTACCTGAACGACACCTGGACGTTCTCGGGCGGCCAGTGGACCCTGGCGCTGAGCGGTAGCGGCCCCTCCCCGCGGAGCGCAGAGTCGCTCGATTATGACGCCACGCTGGGGGCTGTCGTGTTGTTCGGCGGGAACGAGTGTCAGAACTCCACCGGCAACTGCCCGAATCAAGGGGACACCTGGACGTACTCGAACGGAGTGTGGACTAACCTGTCCGTGGCGGGTCCTCCGCCACGCAACCAGGCGATGTTTGCGTATGACCCGGCGATCAATGCGTCGGTGTTGTTCTCGGGGCATTTCGCCGCGAACTACTATGACGACACATGGGCCTTCACGGCGGGAGGGTGGACGGAACTCTCGGCGGCGAGCCTCGGTCCGTCGCCGAGCGAGGGAGCGGGTCTGGTCTTTGACGCGGCGGACCACCAGCTCCTGTTGTTCGGCGGGTATCAGAATGTCGGCGGCAGCTGGCTCTACAACGGGACCGAGGTCTACTACAACCAGCTCTGGAGCTTCTCCGCGCCCCCCTCCTCGCCGGGACTGGCCATTACCTCGTTCTTGGCGAACCCGTCGTTGTTCACGCTCGGAAACTCCACCGTGATCTCGGCGACCGTCCAGTCGTCGAGTCCCGTCACGTTCTCGTACGCGGGGCTTCCGACCGGCTGTGCCTCGGCGAACGCGAGCATCCTGGATTGCACGCCGACCGCCGTAGGCAATTACACGGCCGACCTAACCGTGACCAACACGCAGAGCCAATCGGCTAGTGCGACGGTCGCGATCTCGGTGGCGGCGGACAGTTCGGTGGGAAATTCCACTCCCATCCTCGAAATCCTGTCGTTGCAGGCCAGTGTAACGTCGGTCACCGTGGGAAACACCACGACCCTCGTCGCCCACGTTGAGTCTACGAGTCCCGTGACGTTCGTCTACACGGGCCTTCCGACGGGGTGTCTCTCTCAGAACACGGACATGCTCCGCTGCACCCCGACCGCCCCGGGAAACTTCTCGGTCCAACTGACCGTGACGGACTCTCAGGGGCTATCGGCCGAGGCGAGCATCGCGATCTCCGTTACGTCGCCCGTGGGGGTAGTGCATCCCCCTCCCTCCTCGACTGGCGGGAGTGGATGGTCGTTCAGCGCGGAGGAGTACCTCCTTCTGGGAGCGATCGCGGGCGCCGCGATTCTCGGTGCGCTCGCATTCACGGCGATCTCCGCTCAAGCCCAGTACCGGCGCGAAGGCGAAGCGCTCGCTCGCGAGATGGTCTCCAACCGGGACGGGGAAGAGGATCGTCCTTACCCGTAGGCCTCTTCCTCCGCCGACCCATAGCCACGAACCCGAAAGGGAGCGGTGAAGGGAGGTTGGATACCCTACTCTGGTTCGTATTGGGGGCGGCCGCGGGTGCCGGAGGGGCCGGGGTCGTCTGGATCGCCTACTGGTGGACCAGACGACGAGCTCGCAGTTCCGGCGAGCCGAACGACGAGCCCAGCGCCGCCGATTCGATCGAATCCCCCAGGGCGGAGGTCGTGCGCTCCCCCCTGGCGCCGCCGGTGGACCGTCTGGCCGATCCTCCCCCGCCCGCCCGGGTGGCCGACCTCGCCCGTCTGTCGGAACGGATCGTTCTTCAGCTCGCCCGCCTGGGGCGGATCGAACCCGACGCCCCGGTGGGGGCGGCGCGGACCCAGCAAGGCCTTGCCGAGGCGGCCGGTTCCAACCAGAGCGCCGTCTCCAAGGTCCTGCGGCGCCTGGTCGCGGCGGAGATCATCGCCGAGGAGCGGCGCCACATCGTCGGGTCGAGTCAGCGGATGAAGGCCTACTCTCTATCTCGGCGCGGGGAGCTGCTCGCCCGCGAGGTCGCCCGGCGGCATCACGTCGACCTTCTTCCTCCCCGAGAGCCTCCCGGGAGAGAAGACGGTTCGAAAACGAGAGGAACTCCCCGCCCCTAGCCGGTTCCGACGAATGGCCTGGGGAGCCACGCCTCCCCCGGGCGGGAGGGCCGGACGTCCGGCCCCGTCGTCCGGGGGCGGCGTAGGGGGGCCCCAGGATTAAACGCCGGATTCGTTTCGACCCGGCCATGGCACCCCCACGGCCCACCTGGCTGTACACCGGGCTCCGCGTCCAGAATCTTGCGCGTTCGATCCGATTCTACGAGCGGATCGGGTTTCGGGTCGCCCAGCGGGGTCGGATGCAGCACGGAGGCCTCATGGTGGACCTCAAGTTCGGGGGGAGTCCCCACATCTTGGAACTGAACTTCTACCCGGTCAGGAACCAGTTCTACGAGCCGTTCGTCGCGGGTTCCGAGTTCGACCATATGGGGTTCGAGGTGGGCGACGTCGATGCCTGGGCGCGCCAGCTCCGCCGCTGGCGCATCCCGATCGTGGCCGACTTCACGGAGACCACCACGCGCCTCCTCTACGCCCGGGACCCGGACGGCAACTGGATCGAGTTCTGCGGGCCGGCCGGCTCGAAACCGAAGGCTCGGCGGCGCCGGGCCTAGAACGGCCCCCCCGCCGGACCCGGAACCCTTTTTATCCACTACGGCCCTCGTCCGGTCAGATGCCTCGAACTGCGAGGGGAACCCTCGCCTCCGCGTCCTGCTGAGCCAGGACTCTCTTTCCGACCGACACCATGGACGTTCTCGAGGCAATTCGCTCCTACCGCGCCTGCCCGGAGTATTCTCCGCGTCCGATCCCTCCCGAGACGCTCAAGAAGGTGCTCGGAGCCGCGCGCCTCGCTCCCAGTTACCGCAACCTCCAGCCCTGGCGCTTCGTGGTCGTTCAGGATGACGAGCGAAAGCGGCTCCTGGCCCAGGCCTCCGCCCGTGGACGCCTGATCGCCGAAGCGCCCGCCGTCATCGTCGCGCTGGCGGTCGAGGAGGACATGCCGGCGACCATCGGCGGCTACATATCGGCGTATCCGCTCGACGTAGCGGTCGCCGTGAGCCACCTTCTACTGGCCGCGACGGCCGAGGGGCTCGGGACGAACTGGATCATCGAGTTCAACGACGAAAAGGTTCGGACGGTGCTCTCCGTTCCGGACGGGGTCCATCCCCTCGGCCTGTTGCCCATCGGGTACCCGGCCCATCCCAACGGGAGCGCCGCGGTCCCCGCTGACGGGCGCAAGAGCCTCGACGAGATCATGGCCTACAACGAATACTCGTGGTGAGCGTTCGTCGCCCCATCGTCACCTTCGTGAGCCGGAACGTCGGCAAGGTCCCGGAGGTCCGGGCCGTGCTGCGCCCGTACGGGATCCAGGTGCGCTGGAAGCGTAAGATGTTCACCGAGCCCCAGGCGGACCGGCTCGAGGACGTCGTGGAGGAGAAACTGCGCTCGGTCCGCGGTCTTCGGGGGTACGTCCTGGTCGAGGACTCGGGCCTGTTCATTCCTTCCCTGAAGGGGTTCCCCGGGGTCTACTCCTCGCATTTTCTCGAGGTCTGGGGGTTCGGGCCGATCCTGGAACTCCTTCGACGACGGCCCCGAAAGGCGTTCTTCCGGGCCGTGGCGGGTCTCCGCCAAGGTGGAAGGCAGTGGACGTTCGTTGGCGAGGTCCACGGGCGGATCGCGCCCCGCGCCGCCGGGCGGAACGGGTTCGGCTACGACCCCATCTTCATTCCCGACGGCTGGGACCGGACCTTTGCCCAGGCGCCTTCCGAAAAAAAGGACGCCATCTCCCACCGGGGTCGCGCGATGCGGCAGGTCGGAGAGTTTCTCGAGCGCCGAGGCTCGTAGTCGGACCGAAGGAACATCACGCTCCCGCGGGGTCGCCCGGGGAGCGGGAAAAGGTTAGCGCGAGGGGTGCGCGAGCGGCTTCAGTCCTCGCCGAAGTCTCCGCCGCCCATCCCGCCCATGCCGCCCATGCCACCCATGCCACCCATGCCCCCGGGGCCACCGCCGCCGCCGCCGGAGGGAGGCGGGCTCGACTTGGACGCGATGACGTCGTCGATCCGCAGGATCATGACGGCGGCGTCCGTGGCGCTCTGGATCGCCTGACGTCCGACCCGGATCGGTTCGATGACGTTGAGCTCGCCCATGTCCCCGACCTTGCCGGTCACGATGTTCACGCCGGCGCGCTTCTGCCCGCCCTTGTGGGACTTTCGGAGGTCGATCAGGATGTCGATGGGGTCGAGTCCCGCGTTCTCCGCGAGCGTGCGGGGAATGGTCTCGAGGGCCTCGGCGAACGCCTCGTAGGCGATCTGCTCCCGTCCCCCGATCTTCGCCGCTTCGTCGCGCAGTTGGAGGGCGAGCTCGGCCGCGGTCGCCCCGCCGCCGAACACGTAGCGTCCGTCCTCGACCGCGACCGCGACCACGTTGAGGGCGTCGTCGAGCGAGCGCTCGACCTCGTCCAGCACGTGCTCGGTGCCGCCCCGGATGAGGATCGAGACCGCACGGGCCTTCTTGGCGCCCGTCACGAAGGTGAGGGAGTCCTCCCCGATCTTCCGCTCCTCGACGAGTCCCGCCGTCCCGAGGTCCTCGGCACTGAGCTCGCTGACCTTCGAGACGAGGGCCGCCCCGGTGGCCTTGGCGAGCTTCTCCATGTCGGACTTCTTGACGCGTCGGACGGCGTAGATGCCCTCCTTCGCGAGGAAGTGCTGGGCGAGGTCGTCAATGCCTTTCTGGCAGAGGACGACGTTCGCGCCCGACTTCTTGACCTGCTCGACCATCCGGCGCAGCATGTTCTCCTCCTCCTGGAGGAAGGCGTTCAGTTGCGACGGCTCGTTGATCTCGATCTTCGCGTCGATCTCGGTCTTCTTGATCTCGAGCGCAGCGTCGAGGAGCGCGATCTTCGGGTTCTCGACCCGGTTCGGCATCCCGGAGTGGACCTTCTCCTTGTCAATGATGACGCCCTCGATGAGCGACGTGTCGGTCATGGAGCCGCCCTGTTTCTTGACGATCTGGATGTTGTCGAGGTCGACATAGTAGCCTTCGCCCTTCTTCTCGGCGACGGCAGTGACGGCCTTGACGCTGATCTCCGCGAGCATCTCGCGGTTGAACGAGACAGCTTTGGACGCCATCGCGGTGACGGCGATCCGCGCGAGGAGCTCGTGGTCCGTGAGGGTCACGGGCTGGCTGATCTGCTGGAGAATGGTGAGCGCCTTCGAGCTGGCCAGGCGGTAGCCTTGGGAGATGATCGTGGGGTGGATGTTCTGGTCGATGAGGGCCTCGGCGCGCTTCAAGAGCTCACCGGTGAGCACGACCGCGGTGGTCGTCCCATCCCCCGCTTCCTGGTCCTGGGTCTTGGCGACCTCGACCAGCATCTTGGCGGCCGGATGCTCGACGTCCATCTCCTTGAGGATCGTGACCCCGTCGTTCGTCACGACGACGTCGCCCATCGAGTCGACGAGCATCTTGTCGAGCCCGCGCGGCCCGAGGGTCGAACGGACCGCATCGGCGATCGCCTTCGCGGCCTGGATGTTGTTCGAAAGGGCGCCCCGACCCTTCTCCCGCTTGGTTCCTTCCCGTAGCACCAGAATCGGCGTCTGTCCACTCATCATGTTTTTTCCTCGTCCGAGTACTCTCGGATATCGAGTTTGGTAGAAATGCGGTTCTATTTAATACTGATGTAGCCGCCCGGGGGCGTGGACCTCGGTTCAGGACCGCGTTCGCCTCCGCCGGACCTCAATCTCGGTTCTCGCCCGTGCTCCGGATGGGAGGAGAAAACGGCGCCGCGCGTCCACCCGTTAGGGCCATCATCCAGGAGGACCGAGGCTCTGTAGGTTTCCTCCGCGATGAACGAGCCGGCGCCCTCCCCTAGCAACTACCGTCGCCTCTTCGCCAACGCGGGGTACGTGCGGGTCTTCAGTGCCGGTTTGGGCTCGACCGCCGGCTCGGCGATCGCGGGAATCTGTCTCGTCTGGATCGTCTGGTCCGTCACGGGTTCGGCCCTCGACATCGGCCTTCTCGGGACGGCGTGGCTCGTCTCGGCGATCGCGTTCGCTGTCTTCGGCGGCACGCTCGTGGACCGGTACGACCGTCGTCGCCTCATGATCCTCTCCGACCTCTCCCGCGCGGCCGCCTTGGCCGTCGTCGTCATGGTGCTCCTCCGCGGGGGGTTCAATTTCCCGGTGATCCTGGGCGCCAACTTTGTCCTGGGCGCGTTCTCCACGCTCTTCAACCCGGCCGAGCAGTCGATCGTTCCCGTTCTCGTCCCGGTCGGGCTGGTCGCGGACGCGAACGGTCTCGTGCGCTCGAGCCGGTCGATCGTGCAGTTCATCGGGGCATCCCTGGGCGGGGTTCTCATCGTCACCCTCGGGCCGCTCACCGGGGTCGGGATCAACGTGGCGACCTTCGTGCTCTCCGCCGCTCTCCTTACCGGCATGCACGTGAGCTCCCCCCGACGAGCCTCGACGCAGTCCGGGGGCGGAGCTCGGGCCTATTTCGCGGACGTCACCGCCGGATTCCGCTGGCTCTACCGGGCCACGGGGTTCTTTGAGCTCACCCTGTCGGCAACGTTCTTCAATTTCTGTTACAGCCTGGTCGGGACGTTCCTTGTCATCTTCGCCACGGTCGTCCTTCACGGCTCGGCGTTGGCCTTCGCCGGCCTCCTGGCGGTCGAGGTCGCAGGGACCGCGCTGGGATCCCTGCTCGTGAGCCGGACCGGGGCGGTGCGGTGGGCCGGAAAGGCGTGGACCATACCGTACGGCGCTGTCTCGGGGGCCCTCGCGATCCTGCTGGCCGTGGCCCCTTCCGTGCCGATCGCGCTCGCCGTACTGTTCGTCATCGGGACGCTCGGTGGGTTTGCCGGAACGGCATGGTTGTCGGCCGCTCAGCTTCTCGTGCCGACCGACATGCAGGGTCGGTACTTCGGGATCGATGCCCTCGGGTCGGCCGCGATCCTTCCGGCGTCGCAGATCGGCGGGGCGTTGCTGATCGCGGCCTGGGGGGCGCGGACGACGTACCTCGTCGCCGGCATCCTCTGGCTATTGGCCGGGCTCGCCTTTCTCGTTCCGCGAGCGCTCTGGCGACTCGGGTACCCTCCCGCCCCCGAGGACGCGGCTAGTTACCGTACCGACGCTTCCGCTGCTGATACGCCCATATCGCCCGCAAAAACTCCGTTCGATTGAGCCCGGGCCACATCACGTCCGAGAAGTACAGTTCGCTGTAGGCGGATTGCCATAGGAGGAAATTGGAGATCCGCTCCTCTCCGCTCGTCCGGAAAACGAGGTCGGGGTCGGGCAGGTCCGCGGTGTACAGGCGCCGGGACACCGCCTCCGAATCGATCTGGTCGGGCTCCAGCTTCCCGTCCCGGACCTCCTGGGCGAGTGTGCGGATCGCCTGAAGGATCTCGTCCCGCCCGCCGTAGGCGAGCGCGACGTTGTAGCGGTAGGCGGTGTAGTGTTCCGTGGCCTTCTCGGCGATATCGACCGCCTCGCGAATCCGTGGAGGGAGCATCGCGCGGTTCCCGATGACGCAGACCCGGATCTGATGCCGGTGAACTCGCTCGTCCACGGCGATGTCCCGAAGGGCCTTGTCGAAGAGGTCCATCAGGCCCTCGATCTCCTCCGAGGAACGCGACATGTTCTCGGTCGAGAACGCGTACACCGTCAGGACCCGGATCCCGAGCTCCAAGCACCAGTCGAGCAGGCGCTCGAGCGTGTCCCGTCCGGCCGCGTGACCCTCCTTGATGGGTAGCCCGAGTTCCCCGGCGTAGCGCCGGTTCCCGTCCATGATGATCGCGAGATGGTTCGGCACCGGCTCCGACTTCACGAGCTGGAGCAGCTTTCGTTCCTTGAGCTCCCGGAACGCGTCGCCGACGACGTGAGAAAGGTACGGGGCCCCACCCCGTCTCCGTCGCTCCTCCGGTGCGTCGGGCATCGATTTACCTAGTGCGTCGGGGGATTAAGCCGTCCCTCGTGGCGGGAGGCGCCCTGGTCGGGAGTTCCGGGTCGCGGGGGGGGACCCCGCGACGCCTTCGAACCCGAGTCCCAGGCTCGACAGACCTAGATCCTAGACCGCTAGACTACCAGGGCAGCCCCGACGGGCTATTCCTTCCACGGTATGAACCTTGCTCCGTGGGCCGGAGGGGCGTCGCGCGCGCGCACGCGTTCGAGCTCCCCCATTCCGCGGGTAGGCGCACCCTCCCGTGCCGATGGAAGCGGAGATTTATCTATCGACGAGCGGAATTCGCTTCCCTCGCCGAGGTGCCCGAAGATGGTGGCCAAAACCGCGGAGGCTTGGACCGTTTCGATCCTGGCCGTGCTCGGGCTCGTGATCGCGCTGAACTCGCTGGGGGTCAGTGTCCCCTCGGTGCTCGGGGCGATCGTGCACGGGGCCGAGCAGTTCCTGAATCGCCCGCTCTAACGCGTGCGACCTCGCGCCGAGGCCGAGCGCCGGCCGAGGGTCCGCGCGAGGTCGCGCGGGCGGACGATCCCGCCCGGGGTGATGAACGCCGTGACGAATCGCGCGGGCGTGACATCGAACGCCGGGTTGCGGGAGGGGCTGGAGGCGGGCGTGAGGCGTCGGCCCGCCATCATCGCCACTTCGTCGGGGTCGCGCTCCTCCACCGGGATTCTCGCACCGGTCGCACGCCGGGCGTCGAAGGTGCTCCACGGGGCGGCCACGTAGAACGGCACGCCGTTCTCACGGGCCAGCACCGCTTTCTCGTAGGTGCCGATCTTGTTGGCGAAGTCCCCGTTCCGGGCGATTCGGTCGGCGCCGACGATGACCGCGTCGACTTGGCCCGTGGAGAGGAAGTGGCCCGCGGCATTGTCCGCGATCACCGCGTGCGGGATGTGCTCTCGGGCGAGTTCCCACGCAGTGAGCCGGGCGCCTTGGAGGAGGGGCCGGGTCTCATCGATCCATACGAACAGACGCGCCCCCCGTTGACGGGCTACCCGAAGGGGTGCGAGCGCGGTCCCCCATTCGACCGTCGCGAGCGCGCCGGCGTTGCAGTGGGTGAGCACCCGTCGGGTCTTCGCGAAGAGCTGGGCCCCCACGGTCCCGATCTGGTGGCACTCTTCCACCACCCTCCTCCGGTAGGCGTTGGCCGCGGCTTCGACATCCGCTCCGGACGCCCAGGCCGACCGGACGACCTCGATCCCGACGAACAGGTCATGCGCGGTCGGCCGGGTCGCGCCGAGCCGCTTCGCGGCGCGCGCGGGCGTGTAGATGCCTTCGCGCTTTCCGAGGACCATCCCGTAGGCCGCCGCGACCCCGATGGACGGAGCCCCGCGCACGGTGAGGGTCCGGATCGCCTCTGCCGTCGCGGCCAGTGTTCGGAGGCGGAGCACCCGCATTTTTCCGGGAAGGGCGCGTTGGTCGAGGACCGAGAGCACCCCTCGGGAGTACCAGAGCGCACGGACCGGCACGAGCCCTCCTAGGCGTCGAACGTGTGCAAGAGGTCGAGCCAGTCGGCGCTCACGACCCTGGAGGAGCCCACGGCTTCCGCTAGGGGTATCCCGATCACGGAGGAGCCTCGAAGGACCGCGACTTCCCCGAATCGTCCGGCGAGGACGAGGTCGACCGCTCCCGAGCCGAGCCGGGTCGCCAGGATCCGGTCGAAGAGTTCCGGCGGGCCCCCCCGCTGGATGTGACCGATCTGGGCGCTGCGGCTCTCGATCCCGGTCGACTCCTGGATCCGGCGGGCCAGCTCCGCGCCGACCTCGCGCTCGCGGAGCAGTTCGTGCCCGAACTCGTCCTTCGTTCCGGCCGAGCCGTGGCGCGCACCGAGGTCGATCCCCTCGCTGGCGACCACGAGAGCGAAGCCGCGGGCCCTCGCCGCGGCGCGGACCCGTTCGAGCAGCCAAGCCTCGTCATACGGTTCTTCCGGAAGGAGCGTGGCGTCGGCCCCGGAGGCGAGTCCCGTCGCGAGCGCGACCCATCCGGCGTGTCGGCCCATGACCTCGAGCACGATCGCGCGGTGGTGGCTCGCCGCCGTATCGCGGAGGCGTTCGACCGCGTCAACCGCGACCGCGACCGCGGAGTGAAACCCGAAGGTCCAGTCGGTACCCGAGACGTCGTTGTCCATCGTCTTCGGCACGCCGACGACGCGACCTCCGCGTCGGGCGAGCTCTCGGGCCGCCGAGAGCGTGTCGTCCCCGCCGATGACGACCAGGGCATCGACCTGGTCGGACGCGAGGCGATCGATGACCTTCTGGGCGTCGGGTTCGTGGGCGAACGGGTTCGTGCGGGAGCTCCCTAGGAGGGTCCCACCCCGGCCGATCAGCGGACGCACCTCGTCGGGGGTGAGCGGCCGGGAGAGCCCGTCCCGGACCCCCTTCCAGCCGTCCAAGTAGCCGATCGTTGCATGGCCCTTCTGGTGGGCCCGCAGCACCACGGCCCGGATCGCGGGATTCAGTCCTGGGCAGTCGCCCCCACCGGTAAGGACCCCGAACTTCACGCCGAGACCTCAATGTACCCGCGGGGTGCGGTGGTGAGGAACTCGTAGCCGTTCTTCGTGAGCACGACGTCGTCCTCGATCCGAACGCCGCCGCGGCCCTGGATGTAGATCCCGGGTTCGACCGTGACGACCATTCCCTCTTCGAGGAGCTCGTCGGACGTCGGCCCCAGACCGGGTCCGCCGTCATGCACCGCGAGCCCGAGCGCGTGGCCGAGGCCGTGATTGAACAGCCCCTTCCACTTGGTAGCGTTGATGACGTTCTCCGCGGCCTGATGGACCTCCTTGCCGGGGACCCCCGGTCGGAGGACGGCGAGCGCCGCCTGCTGGGCGGCTTCGACCGCGTCGTGCACCTGCTTCAGCTCGTCATCGCGGGGTCCGAAGTGGAACGAACGCGTGATGTCGCACGCGTAGCGCCGGTAGTAGGCCCCGAAGTCACAGACCATCGAAACGCCGGGCGTGAGCTTGGCGTCGCCGGCCTGGTAGTGGGGCTCCGCGCTGTGGGGGCCGAAGCCCACGATGGTCGAGAAGGAGCGCCCGTTCGCGCCGTACTTGTTCATCCGGTACTCCATCTCGGCGGCCAGCTCGTGCTCGGTCATCCCGGCCTTGAGGAGGGAGGGGATCTCCTTGCCGACCCGCGAGCCGATCTCGGCGGCCTTTCGGATCTTCTCGACCTCCGAAGGGTCCTTGATCGCGCGGGAGTGACGGACCCCCGCGGTCGCGTCGACGAACTTGGCCGACGGGAGCAGTTTCTCCAGGCGCAGGTACCACCCGTGGGTCAGCTCCGGAAAGTTGAGGCCAACCGTCGGGGAGCCCGGGAGGAGCTGGTGGAGGAGCGCCTCGAGGCTTTCCGGGCCATCGCGGTTCACCACGTGGATCCGCACGTGGGGGTCGTGCTTGGCGGCGAGGTGGGCCGTCTCCGCTTCGAGCGGAGAGCTCGTGACGTCGAGCGAACCGTCCGGATGGGCGATGGCCACGGACCCCTCGAACAGGCCTCCCGGGACCTCGAAGAGGTGGAAGAAACTCTGGTCGAGATGCGGATCGGTCGCATTTGCGAGGAGGACGACATCCGGTTTCGATTCGAGGTGGGCGAAGACCTGCTCCACACGCCGCTTCATGGCGGAGAAGACACCGGCGCCGCCTTTTCATGGTTTGGGGTCCGCCGCCGGAGGTCCTTCCAGGAGAGGGTCGGCTCCCGCGCCGCGCGGACCTCGTCCACCCGTTTCACGGCCAGGTTCTGCGGGGCGGCGTGCAGGTGCTCGGGCGTGTCGTTCACGGCCCGCTCGAACGCCGCGGCGTACTCGTCGAGATCCCTTCGCGACTCGGTCTCGGGGAGTTCGATCATGATCGCCTCGTCCACGATCGACGGGAAGTAGATCGTCGGGGCGTGGATCCCCTCGTCGAGGAGGCGCTTCGCCAGGTCGAGCGTCCGGACCCCATGGGCCTTCAGCGGGGTTCCCGAGAGAAGGAACTCGTGCTTGACCAACGTGCGGAAGGGCCGAGGGAGGGATTTGCCGAGCCGCTGGCCCAGGTAGTTGGAATTGAGCACCGACCGCCGGGCGACGTGCTGGAGGCCAGCTTCCCCGTGGGAGATCGCGAAGGCGTAGGCTCGGAGGTCGAGGCCAAAGTTCCCATAGGACGACTTGATCTTGCCGATCGATTTCGGGCGGTCGTAGTCGAGCCGGAACTTGCGTCCATTCTTGACGATCCGCGGGATGGGCAGATAGGGCCCCAACCTCTCGCCGGCGGCCAGGACTCCGGCCCCGGACCGCCGCCGCCATGGGGGGTCGCGAAGGTCTTGTGCAGGTTCAGGTGCGCGACGTCGAAACCCATCCGGCCCGGATGCGTGATCCCGAGGATCGCGTTGAGGTTCGCTCCGTCGTAGTACAGCATCCCTCCCGCGCCGTGGACCGTTTCCGCGATCTCGAGGATCTGCGATTCGAAGAGACCCGCCGTGTTCGGGTTCGTCAGCATGAAGCACGCCGTGCGGTCGCTGACCGCGGCCTTGAGCGCGTCCAGGTCGACACAGCCATCCTTCGAAGCGATCTCTCGAGTGGTGAAGCCCGCCATGGACGCGGAGGCGGGGTTCGTCCCGTGGGCCGTGTCGGGCAGGAGCACCTCGGTCCGTCGCTCGAGCTCGCCGTGCTCCAGGAAATAGGCACGGACCATCAGCAGGGCCGCGTATTCGCCATGGGCGCCCGCGCCCGGTTGGAGAGAGATCTCGGGAAGCCCGGTGACCTTGGCCAGAATTCGTTCGAGTCGCCAGAGGATCTCGAGCGCGCCCTGGACCGTCGACTCGGGTTGGTTCGGGTGGAGCTCGGCGGCGCCCTTGCGGCGGGCGAGGACCTCCGACACTCGAGGGTTGTACTTCATGGTACAGGAACCGAGCGCGTACGGACCCGACTCGATCCCGAAGTTCATCTGGGAGAGTCGGGTGTAATGTCGCAGCACCTGTAGCTCGGAGAGCTCGGGCCACAGCACCCGCTCCTTACGACGCATCCGCTCCGGCAGTCCCGGGACCGCCGGGGCCGGCTCGGGACCCGGGATGGCCGAGAGGTCCCAGACCGACGGCTCGTCCCAGCGCGCCTGTCGGTACGTCATGCAGAGCCTCCCGCGGCGGCCGCGCGTGCCGCTCGGGCGTACTTTTGGATGTCCTTCTCCGTCGTCGAGTCGGTCGCGGCGACCAGGATGCGGGCGGGAGCCGGCGGGACCCCGGTCGGGGATCGGCGAGGGGGATCCCCCCGAGTATGCGGCGACGACGGAGGCGGTCCAGGAACGTGTCCCCGCTGGCCTGCTTCAGCTCGATCGTGAACTCGCCGAGGTACGGTGCCTCGAATCGAGGAGCCTGTACCCCCTCCACCGCGCCGAGCGCACTGGCGAGCGTGCGAGCCTTCTCGGCGATGGAGACCTGCAGGGCCGCCAGTCCCCGAGGCCCTACGAGGCTGGCATACACGACGAACGCGACGGCCATGAGCGACTGATTGGTGCAAATGTTGGACGTGGCACGGGAGCGGCGGATGTGTTGCTCGCGGGTTTGGAGCGTGAGGGCGTAGGCGGGCGCCCCTTCCGCGTCGAGGGTGGCCCCCACGATCCGGCCGGGCGTCAGGCGCAAGTGCTCCTTCCGACAGGCGAACAGGCCGAGGAGCGGGCCCCCGTACGAGGGAGCGATTCCGAACCCCTGTCCCTCACCCACGACGACGTCCGCGCCGTAGTTCCCGGGCGGCTCGAGGACGGTCAGGGCCAGCGGGTCGGCCGAGACGACGAAGGGAACGTCCCCGACGAGCGATTTGAGGTCCCAGAGACCCTCATCCACGTGCCCGAACCCGTTCGGCACGTCGGCCAGGATGCCGAAGACGTCGTGCGACCGGATCGCGGTGCGGACGAACTCGAGGTCGAGGTTACCGGTCCGGGGGTCGTACGGGACCTCCTCGACGAGGAGACCCGGGCCGACCGCGTAGTTCCGGAGGACGCTCTTTTCCTCCCAGGGAAGGCTCGCCGGGATCAGGAACCGATGACCCTCGTGCAGCCGGCGGCAGAGGAGCATCGCCTCTCCGGACGCGGTGGCCCCGTCGTAGAGCGAGGCGTTGGCCGCATCCAGTCCCGAGAGCTCGACCCAGAGGCTCTGGAACTCGAAGAGGACCCGGAGCATGCCCTGGCTCGCCTCGGGCTGATAGGGTGTGTAGGAGGTGTAGAACTCGCTCCGCTGGAGGATCGAATCGACCGCGGCCGGCACGTAGCGCGAGGAGATGCGACCCCCGAGGAAGTTCGAGAACTTGCTGAGCGGGCGGTTCCTCTCGAGGATCTTGTCGATGTGGGCGACGACCTCGGGTTCCTCGAGGCCGGCCGAAAGGCCGAGTCGCCCGATCCGTGCCTTCTTCGGAACGTCGGAAAAGAGCGCCTCGACCGACGGGATCCCGAGGGCGGCGAGGAGGCCCGCCTCTTCTCCCGCCTCGTCCGGAATCCACCGAGCCACGCCGTTCCCCGGTGACGCGCCAGCGGAACCGCGCATAAATGGATTGGGCACGTCCTACCCGCTGGACCGAGGGAAAGGGTATTCGGGCGCCCGGGCTCGGGCCGCCGGGGGATTCGATGGGCCGACGGCTGACGAACGCGCGGGAACGTCGGGGTTCCCAACCACCGCCGCCGCCCTCCGTGGCGATCCTGGACACGGCGTTCCACCGCGCTTCCCTCGCGGACCCCCATGGGACGTCCAAGGCGGAGCGGGACCGGCGGCGCGCGGAGCTCAAGATCGTACGCGCGTCGGCGACGGTCGTTCGCCACCTCCGCCTTGAAACCCGTCGATTCCTCAAGCCTCCGCTCACCGAGTTCGACCGGGCCCTCGTGGCGGGCCGATGGGGGGACGGGCCCATGGACCGCTCCCTGGTCCGCGTCCGCAGGGCGGAAGAGCGAATCCGCAACCTCGCCCGGGAGGCCGAGCGCGAGGCGCATCGGGCCCGGGGCTCGGAGGATCTCGGCGACCTGATCCGATCGTACTACGGGCGCCTTTCGAGCCACGTGCGGGAGGTCGATGCGGACCTCTCGCGACTGCGCGAGATCGGGGACTTCTTGAGCGACCGTCCCCGCCTCGACCCGGACGCCCCGACGCTGGTCGTGGCCGGCTTCCCGAACGTCGGCAAATCCTCGCTCGTCGCGAAGCTCTCCACCGCGCGCCCGAAGGTCGCGGACTACCCGTTCACTACGTTATCGATCGCGGTCGGCCACGCGGACCTTGGCTTCGACCGGCTTCAGGTCGTGGACACGCCCGGAGTGCTGGGCCGGAAGCGGCACGTCAATCCCGCCGAGACCGAGGCGGAGACGGCGGTCCGCCGGGCCGCCACGGTCGTACTTTTCGTCATCGACCCGACGGGCACGTCCGGACACACGGTGGAGGAGCAGGAGGAACTCCTGGCGCGGTGGAAGGCCGAGTTCCCGACCCTGCCCATCATCCCCGTCGAGACGAAGAGCGATCTCGTCCGGCGTCCGGTGGACCGCGTGCACGTGTCCGCGGTCACCGGCGAGGGGATCGACGAGCTGCTGACCCGCATCCGCGCCGACGTCACGCCGCGGGGAGGACTTCCTCCGATGCAGGAGGAGCTCGTGGAAGAGATTCCCGACATCGAGGACGAAGGCCCGGAGGAAGCGGTCGTTCCCCGCCCGACGCGCCGACGCCGGTGACCGAAGTAGGAGGCGGGGTCCGATGTCGTGGAAGCCGACGGGGGTCGCCGCGACGACGCTGGTACCGGGTAGTCTCCGGGAAGTGAGAGTAGGGAGTTCCTCGGTGCTCCTCGTCCGCCTGGCCGAGGAGATCCATGCGCTCGACCCGTACTGCCCGCACGCAGGAGGGGTCCTGGGCGAAGGGACCCTCGAAGGTCGCCGCCTCGCCTGTCCCGTGCACGTGGCGGTCTTCGATGCGAGCAGCGGCGAGGTCCTCGAGGACCCGTTCGGGATCACCCCTCCGGAAGGTGGGGTCGACCCACTGACCCTCTACCCGGTGCGCGTCGTCGACGGCACGATCGAAGTCGACCTGCCCTGACGCACGGGTCCGCTCACGCGATCGAGAATGAGGGCCCGTTCGCGGGCAGGATCACGTCGGCGATCCCGGAGAGCGCGTCCCGCAGGAGCTCCCGGCGGTCGCCGTGCATGAGCACGACGGTCTGCGCCCGGGTGGACTCCGCGAACCGGACGAGGTCGGAATGCCCGGCGTGCGCCGAGAAATCGAACCGCCCGATCTCGCATACCGGTCGGATCGTGGTGTCGTCGACCGTCATCGTGCCCTCGTCGAGCAGCTGCCGGCCGTTCGAGCCCTCGACCTGGAAGCCCGTGAGGAGGATCGAGGAATTGGGGTCTCGGTAGAGTTCGCCGACGTAGTAGAGGACCGGACCGCCGTCGAGCATCCCACCGGTCGTAACGATCACCTCGCCTTCCCGCAGGGCCTTCCTCCGCTCGCTGGGATGCTCGATCACGTGGACCCCCTCTAGGGCGTGGCGGAATCGCCGGGAATCCCGGAGATACTCGGGCGCGCTGAGGTAGATCGAGTTGACCGCGCGGGCCATGCCGTCGAGGTAGGTCTCGAACCCGGTCGACGCGAGCGCCATCAGTACCTCCTGGGCACGGCCGACGGCGAACGCGGGGACGATGGCCTTCCCCCCGCGAGCGATCGTCTCGGCCACCTTGTCCCGGAACCGCCGCTCCGTCTCCTTCCGGTCGGGGTGCTCCTTCCCAGCGTAGGTCGACTCCATGACGAGCACGTCGCACTCGACGGATTCGGCGCCGCCGACCAAGTGCGTCGGGATCGTCTGAAGGTCGCCCGTGAACAGCACGTCCTTCGCGCCTCGATACAGCATCATCGAGGCCCCGGGAATGTGCCCGGCCGGGTGAACTCGATCTCGATGCCACGATGTCGGAACGTCCCGTGGCGGTCCACCGCGGTCGCTCGCGCCCCGAATGAGTGGATATCGGCGGTCGTGAACATCGCCGTGTATCCCTCGAGCCGGGCGATCTTGAGGGCGTCCCGGGTCAGAAGGTCGGCGACCGCGAGCGTGACCGGCGTGGCGACCAAACGGGCCTTCGGGAGCCGGCTCGAGGATCGGCGTCATTCCCGAGTGGTCCAGGTGCGCGTGGGAGAGCACCGCGACGTCGATATTCGGCGGCGCCGGCTGGGGGTAGCTGGGCGGGTCGGTCGGGGTCATCCCATAGTCGAAGAGCAGGGTCCGGCCCTGGTCGCGCACGACCAGGCCGAGCGAGCCGATCTCGGAAGCGCCTCCGAGGAACTGGAAGTCCATCGGGCGCCCGAACGGTCCTCCCAGATAACATCATCCGGCCTCTCGGAGGGTGCATCGACCGGGAGGCGTCATTAGGAAGGTCGCCGGTCCCCGCGCTCGTGGTCCCCTCTCCCCTCCGTCCCGAGATCGAGGTCCTGTACCGCGTCAGCGTGGCCGTCCACCGGGTCTTCCGTGACGCGGTGACGTCCCCTCATCGGGCCGAGATCGTCGCGATGGGGGCGGACGGCTCGCCCACGGAGCAGATCGACCGGCTCGCGGAGTCGGAGATCCTGAGGGTTCTCGACGCCGAGGGAGTCGACTGGAACCTCATCTCGGAGGAGATCGGGCCGGTCGACCGGGGCGGTTCGCGGACGCTCGTGGTCGACCCGATCGACGGGAGCCACAACGTGTTCCGGAACCTCCCATTCTCCACCGTCTCGCTCGCACTCGGGTCGAACGACCTGTCCGGCGTCGACCTCGGCCTCGTCCGGGACCTGAATCTCGGAACGACGTACTGGGCCGCGCGAGGGGAAGGGGCGTGGCGGGACGGCCGTCCGCTGCACGTGCGACCGTGGGTCCCGAAGGGAGAGGTCCTCTTCGTGAACCTCGGCGCCCACGCGAGCGAGCGGGCAATTCAGTTCGCCCATCGGGGCCGTCGGATCCGCTCCCTCGGTTGCGCGACCCTCGAGACGCTGGCCGTGGCCGGCGGCGGGGCGACGGGTACTTCTTCGAGAACACCCCGGAGAGTCGGAACCTCCGGGCCACGGACATCGCGGCCGTCTACCGCATCTTGATCGAGTCCGGCGGGGGGATGTGGGACACGCACGGGAAGGAGATCGGGACGTTCCCTCTGACGGTCGATCGACGGACGAGTGTCTTCGCCTGGGGGGACCGCGCCTTTGCGGATGCGACCCTGGCCGGAGGGCTCGCGTGAAGATCGGTCTCCAGGCGAACCCGCGCAATCCCCGCGCGCTCAAGCTCGGCCAGCGCCTGGTCGAGCGCGTCGCGGGGCGCGCGGACCTCGTCGTCAGCGACGAGAACGGTGCCATCGGTACCGACCTTCCCCACCAGCCCCTCGGGGAGATGCGCCCGGATGTGGTCGTGGCGATCGGGGGCGACGGCACGTTCTTGTACACGCTCGGTCGAACGAGCGCCCCCGTGCTCCCCATCAACGCCGGGACGATCGGGGTTCTGGCCGAGGTCGCCGCGGAACGACCCGCGGTGCTCGACGCCGCTCTCGAGCGACTTCTGTCCGGGTTCTATCACCTCGAGGAACGGATGAAGCTCGGGGCGGACCTCGCAGGTCGACCCCTCCCCGACGCGACCAATGAATACGTGGTCCACGCCGACCACCCCGGCAAAATGGGGGTGTTCGAGGTCGCGTTCGACGGCGAGGTCACGGGGCGCATTCGGGCCGACGGTGTCATCGTGGCGACACCGACCGGTTCGACCGCCTACTCGCTCAGCTCCTTCGGACCGATCGTCGATCCGGGGCTCGACGCTCTCATCCTCACGGCCATCGCCCCGTTCCGGGCCGAGGCTCGTGCGATCGTCGTCGAACCGCTCCACACGCTCCGACTGCGGAACCTCCTTCCCGGCCGCTCGGCGCTCACGATCGCGGACGGCCAGTCCGAATTCGCGATGGCGCCGGACACGGCCCTCACGGTCTACCGTTCGCCGCGGCGTGCCACGTTCGTGCGGTTCGGTTCGACCTTCATCGACCGGCTCCGGGGGAAGCGGATCCTTCCCTGGAGCGAGGACGCCAACTCAGGAGGCGGGGACCACGCCGATGTTCCGCCCCCACCGTAAGCGCGCTCCCGGCGGGCCGCGACTCGGCGACGCACCGAACGAGATCACGCGCCGGGCGCTCACGAGCGCGCTCGCGAGCGGCCGGAGCTCCTATCCCAACGAGTTCGGGGGAGTCCTCCGGGCCGAACCGCCCGGAGTGATCTCCGAGCTCATGCTCGTCCCCGGCGGGACCGCGGGGCGCCGGCACGCGAACTTCCACCTCTACATGCTGCCGGCCGATCTATCGGTCGTCGGAACGGTGCACTCCCACCCCTCGGGAGCCCTCCACCCTTCGGAGGCGGACCTGCGCCTGTTCCGCAACTGGGGCCGTCGGCACATCATCATCGGGTCGCCGTTCTCCCCCGGCTCCTGGAGGGCCTACGACGGGAACGGGGCGCCGATCTCGCTGCAGGTGGTCGGGGAAGGACCGGCCGGTTCTCGATCGGAAGTCCATCTGCCGGAGTACCGGCCCCGCGCGATCCACCGGCCCGACCGGGAGGAGGCCCTCCCGGAGTTCCCGCCCGACGAGCCGTGAGCGGCCGGGCTCACTCCCGGACAGGGATGGTCGGGATCGGAAGTCGGTCGGGGGCCAAGTTGGGGTCGATCATGGGGCGGGCGGGCCGTCGGGCCGGGCTCCACAGCCCGTTCATCCGGGCGAGCGTCTCGAGGAACGCGATGAAGCCACGGAACCCGGCGCGGTAGAGCCGCGTGTTCGACCCTTCCATGTCGAAGAACTCGTTGAGCATCGCCTTGGATTGACGGACCCCGTGCGTCAAGGCCCGCTTGAAGAGCTCCACTTGGAGCGGGGAGAGCCGGTCGCGCCGGAACCAGTCGCGGGATTTGAGGTGGCCGAGCGGCACGAAGAACATCGGCACCAAGAGGCCCTTAAAGTCCCAGAGGTCGTCGATGAGGTCGATCGTCTTCGAGACATCGTCCTCCGTCTCCTGCGGTAGACCCACGATGAACGTGCACGCCGGGAAGACGTGGTTGTCGTTCATGAGGCCGGCCGCCTGGACGACGAGCTCCGGCCACTGCGACGCCTTGAACGGAGCGACCTTGCCCGGCATGGCCGCGGTGATCATCCGGGGGAACCGGTCTCGACCCCGACCTCGACGCCCCACCAGGACTGCTTTTCGTCGATGAGGACCTCGGCACACTTCTGGAGCAGTTTCGGTTTGGTCATCAGGCTCGCGATGGCGACATGGCTCCAGCCGACCTGGTCGTAGTAGCGCTTCGCGAGCTTGAGGAGGGGGATGAGCTTCTCCTCGTGAGGCATGACGTTCGGGCTGCCGTAGAAGTATACATCATCCGAATGGAGCAGGCCCTTGCGGAAGCCGACCTTCGCGTTGACCTTCAACTCCTCCTCGATCTTCTCGAGGGGGTACCAGCGCGTCGGACGGGTCGTGACCGAGCAGAAGGAGCAGCCGCGGCAGCACCCCCGTCCGATCTCGATGAGGCCGTTGACGCTCGCGAACTTGATGGAGGAGATCTGCTCGACCTTCGGGGCCTCCTTCGCTCCGAGCACGACGTGGGGGGGAAGGAACTCATCCCGCAGCGCCTTGCCGACGATCTCCTTGACGAAAATGTCGCTTTCCCCCTCGACGACGGTATCGATTCCGCCGATCGAGTCGACGAACTCTTGGATCCAAGGCAGCTTCATCCGGGTGGCCGGGGAGAGCTGCCAAGCACAGGGGCCCCCGGCGATGATCTTCATTCCCTGCTTCCGGGCCTCGACGACCGCCGGTTGGAGGAGCATCCGCTTGAAGCTCACGGAGTTCATCGGCTCCTTCTTCATCACCCCTCCGAACGTCGAGCTCGGGGGGTTGAGGCCGAAGTAGTCGTGACCGGAGAAGAGCAGGACCTTGGCCTGGCCCGGCATGTACTTGTTGAGGTGGCTGGGGTGGACGATCCGGGCGTCGAAGCCGCCGTCCATCAGCGAGGCCTCGATCTTCCGCATCCCGTACGGCGCCTCGCGGGGGTAGCCGTTCGCGTCGACCTCCATGGTGGGGAAGAACAGCCGCTGATAGACGCGTTCGGGGAGGATGTAGGCCGGAGTGGTGGTGCCGAACCCCAGGAACTCCTTCCCGTGGTGGTTGCTCATCAGCGTCCAGTCGCAGGTGATGACGACCTCGGGCATCGACTATTATCCTCCGTCCAACACCGGGGAGCCCCCCCGAGATTGCGTAGTTCCTCCGAGGACGAAGCTCTGCTAATTAAGGACTCCGAAGCGAACGGAGCTACGGAGGGCTAGAAGCCCACCTCCTTGGTCGGCTCAGCGGAGGGTTCGCCGAAGCGCACCTTGCGACGAACGTGCGCGTCGTCGCGACCCGGTTCGGCTCGATCTCGACAATCGAGAAATCAGGGCTCGCGACGCTGGCGCCCTTCGGCCCCAGCCACCTGCTCATGAGGAAGCGTCGGGTAGACCTCCGCCCCGGCTCCCGCGAGCGGACGATCCCGAGCCCCGTCAGCCGAAGTCGGGGTCGTCGTCGTCCCGAGAGAGGACGCCGTCGAGCGTGTCGCCCGACTCTTCTCCGCCTTCGTCGTGTTCGTCCGACTCCCGGAAGGCCGGGTCCCGTTGCAGGAGATGGACCCGGACGCAGTCCCGGTGGGCCGGGCTGCCGTTCCATGAGCTAGTCTCCGACGGGTTCCCGAGCGGTTCCTTGCACAGGGTGCAGATCTCCGGAGGGGGGCTGATCCAAGCGATACGACGGGGGGGCGCAGCCATGACGATCATTCGTAGGAAGGTTCGGGGTCCTCCTTTACTTTTCGGCCGTCGGTGAGGTGGACTACCGGCCCCGGGAAGCCGTCTAGTACCCTGATGGCTGTCGTGAGCCCTCGCCGTGAACGTCCTCGTAGAGATCCGGAAACGGCGCGTCGCCTTGGGAGTGCCCCTCGGTGAGCTCGCCCGAGCGGTCGGGCGAAGCGATGCGACCCTGTCCCGGATCGAGCGGGGCAAGATCCGCCCCTCCTACGAGCTGGTCCAGCGCATCCTGAAGTACCTCGAGGAGCAGGAGGGCCTCGCGACGCCCCGGCTCACGGTCCGCGACATCATGAATCGGACCGTGGTCACGGTGGACTCGTCCGCGACCCTCCACGTGGCCGCCCAACGGATGGAGGGAGGCGCCTTCTCCCAGCTTCCGGTCCTTCAGCGACGGCCGGGTGGTCGGCTCCCTCTCCGAAGGAGCCCTGCTCCGAGCCCTCGGCCATCCGCGGGCTCGACGGATCCGGGTTCGGGAGATCCTCGAGCCGGCCTATCCGCTGGTGGATGAAGGGTTCCCTGCGGAGCTGCTACCGAACCTCTTCGCCCACTATCCGGCCGTCCTGGTCACGCGACGGGGAGACCTCAAGGGAATTGTCACCAAGGCCGACCTGATCCGAGGCCTCCACGGAACGAGCCTGCGGAGGACGACGCCCCCTAGGGGATCCGGTTGGAGGCACGGACCGCCCTCAGGAGCGCGTCGATCGCGCAGGAGGCTCCGAGTGCCCCGAGCGCGTCCGCCGTTCCGCCAGGGCGTTGCTCCCGGGGAGCCGCCCCGGCCGCTCCCGTCGCCGCGGCGAAGAGCAGGTCCCCATCGGTCGCACTTTGGAAGGGGACGATCGCTCCGCCGAGGCCGGCGTGGGCGATGGAGGCGATTCGCTGGAGCACTGGCCGTTCGACCGCGAGGTCGGTGACGATGAGTGTGAGGGTCGTCCCAAAGCTCGAGTGCGCCGTCGTTCGGCGGGGGGAAGGCGATACCACGCGTCCCCGGGCGCTCCGCGCTCCGGCGACCCACTGCCCGCGGGCCGGGTCCCGGACGGCACCGACCGCGTTCGCGGCGACCAGAGCGCCGATATGCCCTCGCCGACCGGTCGGCCGTTGCGCCCAGCCGACGCCGCCCCGCATCGCCGCCGCTCGTCCGCGATACTTTCCCACGAGGGCGCCGGCCCCGGCCCCCACCCTCCCCATGGCCACGGGACCGTTCCGAGCGCGGCGGGCTGCCTCGTAGCCGAGAGCCCGGTAGTCGGGGAGCGGGTTCAGGTCCTGGGGAAGGTCGAACAGCACCGCTCCGGAAACCGGGGCAAGCCGGCGCGGATTGTGGAAGACCCGTTGGCCGCCTCCCGTCTCGAGGATATGGTCCCGGACCCCCGCGGCCGCGTCGAGGCCGAAGAGGCTCCCCCCCGAGAAAAAAACGGCCCAACGCCGTCCGAACGTGGCATCCAGGGAGAGCGAGGCCAGGTCATAGGTCGTCGAGGCGCCGCCCCGGACGTCGACGACGAGCGGCGTCGGTCCGTCGAAGAGAGCGACCGTCACACCGGACGCGCCATCGCTCGTCCTGGCATGACCGATGCGTAGCCCACGGACGGAGAGCGCCGCGGAGTCACGCCGTGCCATGTCCGAGGGACAGCCGCGTACGGAATACCCCTTCTGGTCCGCGGGCTGCGCCGAGGAGTGACGTTTTCTATCGGCCTCGCTCCGGGCCGCCCGATGGGTCCCGCCGCGAAGAAGGTCAGGCCCGAACCGGATCCTCCGGCAGCGTTCCGGATGGACCGCGAGCTCCCGCTCGGCCGCCACCCGATCCTCGACGTCTTCCCCGGGCTCGACCGCTTGCCCCCGGGGCGGACCATCCATCCGGACGCGCAGGTGCGGCGCCGCCTCTTCGCCCACACGTTCGTCGAACTGGTCGACGCTGATCTGTGGATGTACGTGGCCCCCTGGGAGGTCCCTGCGATCGCGCGGGGGCGTTGGCGACCCGTGGTGACCCCCGGTACCGATTGTATCGTCGTCGGCTTCGGCCACTATCGGGAGAGCCTCCCGCTCATCGTTTACCTCGACATCTACCACGAGCTCTGCCACATCCTCCAGCGACACGACGGCGCCAACCTGTTCGAGCCCGGGGTGAGCTATGTGGATCGCCCGACGGAGGTCGAGGCGTACCGATTCGTCGTCGTCGAGGCCCGCCGCCTCGGAGCCAGTGACGAGTTCATGCGCGAGTACCTCCGGGTGGAGTGGATCACCAAGCGTGAACACCTCCAGCTGCTGAAGACGCTCGACGTGCCCCCGCCGCTCAAGAAGCGGTAGGCTCCCGGACGGCCCGCGCCGCCGTGACCTTTCCGACGGAACTCACCCTTTATCTCGCGGTCCCCGGGATTCTCCCCCCACCTGGAGGAGGGCGTGTCGTTCGACGTCAAGACGCGCGGGGTCGTACGTGCCTCCTCGAGTGACCTCTGGTTCCTCGCCTACCTTCCCCTCGCGATTTCGGATGGTATCGCCACCCCGCTGATCCCCCTCCTCGCGCTCCAGCACTTCGGCGCGTCGGCGTTCGCGGTCACGATCATCATCGCGGCGAGCGCGATGAGCCAGGTGCCCTTCACCATCCTCTGGGGCAACCTCTCCGACCGCGTGGCGCACCGGAAGTTTTTCCTCGTCGGGTCGTTCGTCGCGACCGGGGTCGCGATCATCGCGATCGCCCTCGCCCACGACCTCCTCACCTACTTCTGGCTCAACATCGTCGAGGGTCTTGCCTCGGCGGCGAGCGCCCCGATCGGGACGATGCTCCTCCTCGAGACGCGCCACAAGCGCTGGTGGCCCCAGGACATCGGGCTCTTCGGTCTCATCTCGGGACTCGGGACCACCGTGGGGCTCGCGCTCGGGTTCGTGTGGCTGTTCGTCGTAGGAGTCTCCACTCCGGCGGTCCAGGTGATGACCGGGTTGCTGATCCTCTCGGGGGTGTTGGCGCTCCTTTCCGCGATCGTAGCCTGGGCCTGGATCGAGGAGCCCAACTCCCGCATCGACCGTCGTTCGGTGTCCGACCTGGTCCATCTCCACCGGGGGGTCGTCGAGCGCATCCGCCAGGTCCGTCTGCGCGTGGTCGGGATCGTCGACCTCACCCGTTCTAGCGCCGAGCGTCTGCCCGGGCGTGAGTATCTCTTCCTGCTCGCCCTCGGCGTGATGAGCGTGGGGTTCGACATCTTCTACGGGCCCTTCCCTGTGTTCCTCTGGCAGAACGCGCGGTTCAGCGACGCGGGGGTCTTCATCGTCTACCTCGGGTCCGCCGCCGCGTCGACCGCCCTCTTCTTCCATTCGGGCAAAGCGGTGGACCACCACTCGCCGAAGTCCGTCTTCCTCGAGTCGCTCGGCGCCCGCGTCCTCCTCCTGCTGCTGTTCTTGTGGGGGCCGGTGTACGTGCTCTTCGGGCTCGGCTCGCCCGCCCTCCTCGCGTGGTTGACGTTGCTCAACGCGCTCCTCGGCGTGACGTGGGCGTTCATCAGCACGGCGAGCACTCTGTTCTTGGTCCGCCTCGTAGGGCGGTCGGCACGGGGGCGCGCCCTCGGCCTGTACAATGCGTTCGCCGGAGCGGGGGGGCTGGTCGGGGTCCTTCTCGGGGGATATCTGTATGCCACCTACGGGGTACACGTGGCCTACTCGATCGCGGCGCTCACGGTCGTCGTCGGCGCGGTGATGCTCCTCCCCATCCCCTACCACATGTTCCAGATCCCGCACTCGAGGGCTCGCCGACTGCGCGATGTCGGCGGGACCCGCGCCGCGAGTCCCGGCCCGGGAGGGCGGGGGCGCCGTCCCTAGACCCGCGGGGGAGGAGGGCCTTCGTCCGGGACGCGGCCCCGAGCCCGGTACCGTGCGAGGCAGGCCGAGCGGGACGGCAGGATCATCAGGCCCTCGTCCGGGTTCCCGATCGCGAAGAAGTCTCCACGCAAGTACGCACGGCCGACGAGCGCGCAGGTGACGCCGTCCAACTCGTCGTGCGTGAGGTTGGTTCGCTGGAGGTCGCCGCGCAGCCCGAACCGAAGGAGCCCACGGCGGAGCGCCTCGACCCCGGCCTGCTTGCGGGGGATCCCGAGTAGGTCCTGGGCGGCCCCCGGATAGCTCTCGATCGTCCGGAACCCCTCGGCCTCCAATCGTTGCCGGAGTCGCAGCCCGCGGGCGGTGAGCATCCGCATCGGACCGAGCGTGAGGGGGAAGAAGCGTATCCCGAGGCGGAGAAGTTCCCGGTCCGCCGACCGAAGGTGAGGCCCCCAGCGGTCGTCGATCGTCCGTCGCCCGTGGGGAAGCGAGAGCGGAGCGTCGATGCTCACGACCTCCGGGCGAGATGCCCGGGTCGCCTCCATGATCTCCTCGTCCGTATGGAGGGCGGCGACGCGGACGTTCGGCCCCCGGCCGAGGAAGCAGAAACCGGTCGTCCGCCGCGGGCTTCCCGCGAGGTCCAGGCCCACGACCCGTTCCATGGGATCTCGACCGGCCGGGGGGGATAAGCCCCGCGAGCCTGCGGTTAGCCGAACATCTCCCAGGTAAGGGTCCGGATCACGTACCCGACCGAGAGGTTCGCGAAGATGACCTCGAGTTCGGGCGGGTAGTCCTTCAACGTGCAGGAGCGGAAACCGAGCTGTCCGACTCCCACGGGTTCGGTCTCCCGAAGGATCGTGAACCGGCCCGTGAGCCGTTCGTTGATCGTGAAGTGGACGCCCCCGTAGTTGAGGCCGAGGGGCCCGAAGGCCGTGGAAGTGGTCTTCACGAGATTCCCTCCGAGCTGGATACGGATCTCGTCGTTCTTCGCGTGGTAGGAAACGGTCGAGTGTACCACGCCCGGCTCGCTGGGCCGGTAGGTAAGGTACTCCGTCGCGAACAGGGCGGCGATGCGTCGTCCGAGCCCCGCGTCGTCCGCGCCCGCGGGTCGCGCGGTCCACTCCTCGTCCCCGACCCGGAGCTCGATGACATTCTTCAGTACGCGTGCCGTAGCCTCGATCATCGGCGGCTACCCGGACGAACGGGTCCGCCATCTAATAATGACCCCCCGACTCCCGCCGATGTGCCGGAGGCCCGGGTCCCGCCCCTCCCCGAGCGCGCGATCGGCCTCGAATTCTACGGAAGCCACGCGCCCGGCGTTTCAGGGCGTCTCAAATCGTCGAGCGATGCCTTCCGTGTCACGGAGATCTCCTCTTACCCCTACCGGACCCGGAGGGCACGTACACCGTCCTCCGGGTCGTCAGCCAGGACTGGGAGCAGCACGAGCTCGCGGACGCCATCGCGCGCCGGCTCGGGCTCGGGAGGAACGCGGTCCAATGGGCCGGGACGAAGGACCGTCGCGCCGTGGCCGAGCGTCTCCTCTCCTACCGCGGTCCGCTGCCCGAGCGGGATCTCGGCCTGCCGCATGTGGAGATCCTCGAGGCGTACCGCGCTCGGGACGGGCTGGTGCTCGGTCACCACTACGGGAATGCGTTCGACGTCCGGGTCGACCAGCTCTCTCGCCCTCCTGCGGAAGCGGTGGCAGCCTACCGGGTCGTCGAGGCCGAGCTCCGAAGCGCAGGAGGATTCCCGAATTTTTTCGGGCCTCAACGGTTCGGCGAGGTCCGGCCGATCACCCACGAGGTCGGTCGCTGGGTCGTCCGCGGCGACCTCGCCCGAGCCGTCGATGCCTACCTGATCGACCGTCCCCCCGGCGGCCGCGAAGGGAGCGGCGACGGAGCCCGCGCCGCGTACGCCGAGCACCGCGATGCCGAGCGGGCGCTGCGGGAGTTCCCCCCCGAGTATCGCTTCGAGCGCACGCTGCTCGAGCACCTCGCGCGAGGCCACACCCCCGAGCGCGCCTTCCGGGCCCTGTCCCGGGACCTACGGCTCCTGTTCGTTCACGCCTTCCAATCCTACCTATTCAATCGGTGGTTGAGCGAGCGCGTGAAGGACGGTCTACCGCTCGCAGCGCCCGTCGAGGGGGACGAGATCCTACGGCTCGGCCGCGACGGTGCGGTCCGAAGCCAGGAGGGGATTCCGGTCGGGAGCGACAACCTCGGCGAGTGCGCGGACCTCGTCGGACGAGGCCGCGCGCTGGTCGCCGGCCCGCTCGTCGGGTTCGAGACGCCCGAGTCGCCCGGTCCGGCGGGTGCCCTGCTCGGGCGTCTCCTCGCGTCCGAAGGGGTCGACCGGGCGATGTTCCGATTGCCCGCCACGCCCGAGATCGCGAGCCGCGGCGCGGCCCGCCCGGTGCTGGTGCCGATGCCTCCTCTATGGATCTCCCCGGAAGGTGACGACCGGGTCCGGTTCCTGTTCGCGCTTCCCAAAGGGGCGTACGCGACCGTGCTCCTGCGGGAATTCCTCAAGGAGGGCGCGGCGGGCTAGAACGCCGCCCTTCCAGAGGAGCCTACTAATACCCGGCGCCCGCGTCGGGCCGCCGGAGTCACTTACCCGATGGCCGCCCAGTCTCCACGCCCATTCCTCCTCCCTCTCCAGAGTCCTTCCGGGGCGCCTCGCCCACCGGACCTGGCCGGCGCTCCCCCCCGCATTCCCACGGGGGTGCCCGACTTCGACTACCTCACCGGCGGGCTCCCGACGGGGTCGGTCGTCCTCCTCTGGGGCGCGGCCGGCGCGGGACACCAGGAATTCGCGCTCACCTCCGCGGCGCACCTGATGCTCCACTACGATTACCCCCGGCTCCATGAGTTCTACCTCGGGAGTGCGAAGGGCCCGTTCGTGTACCCCGAGGGCGTCGTCTATGTCAGCACCAGTCGTTCGAGGAGCCAGGTCCTCGACGAGGTCCGCGGTTCGTTCGAGTCGACGTACGGAGAGGTGCTCGGGCGCCACCTCACCTTCATCGACCTATCGCGAGAATACTTCCAGGACACCGTCGTCCCCTCGGCTTGGGCGTCGGTACCGAGCCCCTTGCTCGGCGCCCGTTCTCCCACCGTCGGTGCCGACAACGGCCCGCTCCGCGCCCTCGCGGACGGGGTCGACCAGGCCGCGGGACGCCAACTGGTGATCATCGACTCACTCACCGACCTTCTCGTCCGGCGAGGAGTAGAGGCGAGCGACCTGCTCACGCTGTTGAAGGGGCTCCGGCGACGGGCCAAGGAATGGAACGCGATCGTCTACCTGCTCCTCTCCGAGGGGGTCGCTCCGGCGGCGGTCGAGCAGGCCGTGATCGACTCGGTCGATGGAGTGCTCCACTTCAGCTGGACCTCGAGCCCGAGCCACTCCCACCGTCAGCGGACGATGTTGATCGAGAAGTTCATGCCGGTCCTCTCGCGCGTCCCGGCGGAGTACCAAGGTCGTTTCGTGATCCGAGTGGGCGCGGCGAACGGGCTGGTGACAACACAATATGAGCGAGTCTAGCGCCCCCCGACCCAAGGTCCCGACCGGCGTGGCCGGATTGGACGAGATGCTGGGCGGCGGATTCCCCGCCGGCTCTGTCGTGCTCGTGACGGGTCTCCCCGGCACCGGCAAGACCTGCTTCGGTCTCCAATTCCTGCTCTCGGGGGTGGCCCACGGCGAGAAGGCTGTCTTCCTCTCCCTCGAGGAGGACGTGCCGCAGCTGACCGAGACCGCCCGCCAGTTCCACTGGCCGGTGGACGCGGCCCTCAAGGACGGGACCCTCAAGATCGTCCGGCTCGACCCGAAGGAGACCCGGCAGAGCCTGCACCGGATCCAGGGCGAGCTCGGCAAGGAGCTCGAGGCGCTCGGCGCGACCCGGATCGTGCTCGACTCCGTCTCCCTGCTCAACATGCTGAGCGACGACGAACCGGGCCGCCGTACGACGCTCTTCGCCCTTGCCGGAGCGTGCCGGGCGTCGGGCGCCACCACCGTCCTTACGGCGGAAGCCGACCCCCGCCACCCGGAGATCACGCGGGACGGGCTGTCGGAGTACGTCTCCGACGGGGTGATCCTGCTGGGGTACCGGACCGGAGGCGACGGCCACCGGGTCGGTCTCTCGGTCCGGGTGCTCAAGATGCGCCGGACGTCGCATGTTCGGACCGTCCAGCCGTACTCGATCGGCCCGAACGGCCTGGTCGTCGACGCGAAAGCCGTCGACTTCGGCGGACCGTAGGGGCCAGCCTACCGGAGTTATTCGTCCCGCCTGCATCCACGAGCGGAGGTCAACGCTGACGGCCGAGCCCGTTCGAGCCAGCGAGCCGGTGCTGCTCGAGAACCCCACTCCTCCCCCCGAAGAGCGATGGGTCGTCTACGTCATCGTGCCCGGACTGGCGCCCGCGGGCCGTTCACGGGGATTTCCTCCTCCATGGCATCCTCCTCCCCAGCGCTTGAGGCCGGGCGGTCGGCTCGCGATCCGAAGGAGTAGGGCCGCCCTTTCTGGGGCCATCCCACGCCTCCCAGACACGAGATGATCCCGGCGGCGGCTTCTTCACCCAAGTGCGGTCGGACGCACGTCACAGCTCGAGGGGACCAGGAAGTGGAGTCCGCTGGCCCAAGGGCTCCGGCTCATCGAAGGCATCGGACGTTCCGAAGAGCTCCCGCGCGGTGGCGACGCTCCGAAAGCCGGGGAAGGCCCGGACGGCGGCCGCGGACGTGAGCGCGAGCACAACCACGACCGTGATGAAAATCGAATACCAACCCGGGCTGATCAGCCCGAGGCCGAGGACGAGCGTCAGGATGACGGTGGCGCTCGTCAGGCGCGTGTTCATGAGGACGGTGACGGGTGCGGCCCGTGCCTTGCCGAAGACCGAGCGGACGGCCGGATAGAGCGACACCATCTTCAACGCCGAAGCAGCCACGATGAGGCCCAGCAGGAGGGGCCAGTGGGCGACGACAAACTGAAGGTTGACCTTCAACCCGACCGCGACGAAGTAGAGCGGTATGAACAGGGCGAACGCGATGGGTCGTACATTTGCGAGGTACCCCTTCCACGCCTGGGGGGGGAGGAGCTGGGAGAAGATGAGTCCCGTCAGGAACACGAACAGGATTCCGGGGACTCCCACCAGCGCCGAGAGAAGCGCGAGGACCGCCAGGGAGAAGAGGAGCGAGCGCGCGCCGATGTTCGTGAACTGCTTCTCCTCGCTGCCCTCGACCGCCTTCGACAGCCGAGGGAGGAGGAGGGCCGCGACCCCAAGCGCCCCCAGGACGCCCATGGTGAACAGGAATCCGGGCGTGGTCAGAATCGTCGCGGAGGTGACCGTGAAGTCCTCGAGCAGATTAATGCAAAGCGTCGACGCGAGGACGAGGCGGCCGAACGGCAGGTTCGCGAGGTCGTACTGCTGCAGCGTGGTGTAGGTGATCGAAATCGACGTGTCCGCTAGGACCGTGGCCCCGACCACGCTGATGAAGAGGGGTGCGTGGACCAGGTAATACAGTATCAGGAAGAGACCAACAAATGGACCGAGAAATCCCGCCAGGCCCACCGTCAGGGCCTTTCGGAGGTTCGCCCGGAGGAACCCGAATCCGGTCTCAAATCCCGCCAAGAAAACGATGAACAGGCCCCCCAGAATGATGATCGAGTCCGTTCCGGCGGGCAGATCGAACCCGAGGACTGCTATGAGGGCGATGCCTGCGATGATCTCGAGCGCTGTGATGGGGAGCTGGGTCCATCGGGCGATGAACGCAGTGACGACCACGGCGCCGAAGATGATGACCAAGTCCAGGTCAAGCGTGTTCAAGACCACCATTCGGCGGTGAGGACTTTCAACGGTGATATGAATGAACGTATTTTCCTGAATACCGAATCCCTTTGCAACAACTCTCGGTGAAACCACGCCGGAGGGCGATGGCAGGCTCGACCGATTCGAGGAGGACGGTCACGGACCGCTTCGCAGGCTCGCTCGGGAGGCGACGGGACCATGAGCGGATTCGAACCCAGTGCGGGCCCTGGAGTCCTCGATGATGACTCTTCCGGACCCGAGAGAAGGCTAATGGTCAGGGTCGAGGGTTGGTTCGTCGAACCGATGCCCCGGGGCCAACTTCGACCGGAAGGGGATATTCTTGAAAACGTCACCTCCCCCGTTTCGTGGATAGTCTACGTCGACCTGGACGCGTACTACGTGTCGTGCGAGGTCCGCGACCGCCCCGACCTCGTGGGGAAGGAGGTGATTGTCGGACCGCCTCCGACCGCAGGCCCCACGCGAGGGGTCGTGCTTTCCGCGAGCTACGAAGCCCGGCGCCACGGAGTGAAGAGCGCGATGCCGGCCACGGCCGCCGCTCGCCTCGCCCCGGAGGCGGTCTGGCTCCCACCGGACTTCCCGAAGTACGAACGGGTGGCCCAGCAGGTCCGGGAGCTGCTGCGCCGGTTCTCGCCCGACGTCGTTCCGTTGAGCATCGACGAGGCCGCGGTGGGATTGGGGTCGGTGTCGGCCGGAGCCGCTCGGAGCGTCGCCGAAGAGATCCAGCGGACCTTGCGCAAGGAGCTCGACCTTCCGGCATCTCTCGGAGTAGCCACCTCGCGCGTCGTGGCGAAGATCGCCACCGACCGGGCGAAACCGGGGGGGATCCTCGTGGTCCTGCCGGGGGAGGTGGCGGCGTTCCTCGAGCCGCTGCCGGTGCGCGCCATTCCCGGGGTCGGTCCCAAGACCGAGGCGATCCTCGGGGCGCTCGAGGTGCGGACGATCGGAGAGTTGGCCCGACGCCGCCCACGAGACCTCGAACGGGCGCTGGGGTCGTTCGCCCGGGAACTCGTCTCGCTCGCCCGCGGAGCGCCAACCGACCGCCACGAGGTCGACCCCGGACCGCGGGCCCGCTCGACCGACCGTACGTTCCCCCGCGACGTGACCACATGGGAGGAGATCGAGCCGGCGGTTCGCAAGATGGCATCCGATCTGGCGCAGAGCCTGGAGAAGGAGGAGTTGCGCTACGCCACCGTCGGCGTCGCGTTCCGCTGGGGCGACTTCACTCGCTCCCAGCGGAGCCGGGCGCTCGGAGCCGCCCGCGAGGGGATCGGACCGCTCACCATGGCGGCGCTCCGTCTCGCCCGGGAGCTCTGGGAGGCCGAGCGTTCGTCCCGGGGTCGCCCGATCCGGACGCTCTCCGTGAAGACCGAACACCTATCAGAACGGCGCCAGAAGCAGGTGTCGCTGGACGACTTCCCCCAACCCCCTCCGGCGGCGGCCGCAGCACGGTCCAGGCGCCCGGACCTTCAATAAGGCCCGGCCGCTCGGCCGTCCGGCAAATGTCGGAATTCCGGAAGGACCCGATCACCGGCATCTGGCGAATCGTCGCCGAGGGCCGGGGGACCCGGCCAAACGAATATGCCGCCCCGCCCCCCTCTCCTTCCGCCGAGGCCGACTGTCCGTTCTGCGAGGGTCGAGAGGCACTCACCCCGCCCGAGGTCGCGGCCGTTCGCCTCGACCGGAGTGCTCCGAACGGACCCGGCTGGACGGTGCGCGCGATCCCCAATCGCTTCCCGACGGTGGGTTCGGTTTCGACCCCCCACCCCTTCCCGAACTCTCGGCGGTTCGAACGGGCCCCCGGGACGGGGGTCCATGAAGTGATCATCGAGAGCCCGAAGCACTCGCCCGAGCTGCCGTACCTTCCGCCGGAGCAGCTGGGCACCCTCTTTCGGTTTTTCCGTGAGCGCGTTCGATCGCTCACGAATTTGCCGGGGAACGGGGCCGTGCTCCTATTCGAGAATCGCGGGCCCGAATCCGGAGGGACCCTCACCCATCCGCACGCCCAACTGGTCGCCACTGAGACGGTTCCGTCTCGCCTGGAAGCGGAGCGGGAGGGGTTTCGTCGGCACGCGCACGCGACGAGGGGAGAGTGTCTCTTCGAGTCGGTGGTCGCCGCGGAACTGGAAGCGACCGAGCGGGTCCTATCCGACGTGGGGGCGTTCATTACGTTCGCTCCGTTCGCCTCGGAATTTCCGTACGAGGTCTGGATCGTCCCGAAGCGACACGAGGCGACGTTCGCAGGATCCACCGACGCCGAGGTCGACGAGCTAGCGCGGTGGCTCCCTGCGGTCCTCCGGGCACTTGACGTCCTCCGACCCCAAGCCTCCTACAACTGGTTCGTTCATGGCCTGGCCGCCCCACCGGGTGCGGGCGGGGAGTTTCACTGGCACCTCGAAATCGCTCCGCGGCTCGTACGTGCCGACGGCTTCGAGCTGGGGTCGGGAACGTCCGTGAACCCGGTCGCCCCAGAGGACGCCGCCGAAGAGCTTCGTGGGGCGCTCGGGTCGTCAGGCAGTTAGGGGGCCCAGAAACCCTAAGGGTCCACCCGCCGTCGTGCGGACGTGGCCGAACTCCGACAACCGATCGTCTCCCTCCTAGGTCATGTCGACCACGGGAAGACGAGCCTGCTTGACCGTATCGCGGGCAGCGTGCTCGCGTCCAAGGAGCCGGGCGGCATTACCCAGCATATCGGAGCGATCGAGGTCCCCGGCGCGACCGTTCGCGCCTTGACCGCGGGGATCCTTCGTACGGACCAGTTCACGGTCCCCGGGTTGCTGTTCGTCGACACTCCGGGCCATCGTTCGTTCGAAACGATGCGTCGGCGCGGGGGAGCCCTCGCCGACCTCGCGATTCTCGTCATCGACTCGCGCGAGGGCGTCATGCCCCAGACCCGGGAGTCCGTCCAGATCCTGCGCAAGGAGAAGACCCCCTTCGCGGTGGCGATGACCAAGATCGACCTCCTGGCGGGCTGGCGGAAGGTTTCGGCCCCCGTCCCGTTGACGGAGCAGATCGCCAAAGGCGGTCCGGACTTCATCCGAACGCTCGACACCCGCGTCTACTCGATCGCCGAGGGGCTCGGGAACCTCGGGTTCTCGGCCGAGCGATACGACCGCGTGAGCGACTTTGCGCACAACGTCGGGATCGTTCCCGTTTCCGCGAAGTCGGGGGTCGGCGTGCCGGAGCTCATCGCCCTCCTCGTCGGCCTGGCCCAACGGTTCCTGAAAGGCGAGCTGCAGCTCGTGGAAGAGGGAGGAGAAGCCACCATCCTTGAGCGGAGCGATCAGAAAGGGGTCGGGCCCGTGGGGAACGTCATCCTATACGCGGGCCGGCTCCGGGTGGGCGATGAGATTGTCGCCAACGGCCGGAGCGAGCCGTTCTCCGCGCGCGTCCGGGGGATCTATCGCCCGCTCCCGGCGAAGTCCGGCAAGTCTCCGCGGACGCCCTGGCTCGAGTCCCTCACGGAGGTCGAGGCGGCCGCCGGGTTCTACCTCTCCGCGACTGGGATCGAGGACGCGATGCCCGGGGGCCTGCTGAAAGTCGTCCGGAACGAGGAGGAGCGGGAACGCGTCCGGGGCGAGCTCCAGCGCGAGAGCCAGCCGGTCGCCGACCCGGCCCCGAGCGGGGTGGGGATCTTCGCCGACACGCTCGGGGGGCTCGAGGCCCTCGCGTTCGAGTGCCGCGAGAACCAGATCCCGGTCCACGCGACCGGGGTGGGTCCCGTGGGACGACCCACGATCCTCCGGATCGCGACGGTGAAAGACCCCACGCACCGTGCCGTTCTCGCGTTCAACGTGCCGATCCTCCCCGACGCCCAGCCCGAGGGCGAGTCCGGCCCGGTGAAGATCCTGAGGGCCGAGGTGATGTACCGCCTGCTCGACGAGTACTCGACCTGGCGGACCGAGCGGCTTCGGACGCTGGCCGCGGAGCGGCGTCTCGCGCTCGTCCACCCCGCGAAGCTCGAGGTGCTCTCCGGGTTCGTCTTCCGGGCCTCGAAGCCGGCGATCGTGGGGGTCAAGGTCCTGGGGGGCACGCTGCGCCCGGGGATCCGCCTCATGAAGACGGACGGGACCGAGGTCGGGGTGCTGAAGGCCCTCCAGAAGGAAGGGGACTCCGTCGCCACGGCGGACGAAGGCACCGAGCTCGCGGCCTCGATCGACGGGGCCGTGATCGGGCGGAACCTCAAGGAGGGGGACATCCTGCTCGTCTCCGTCCCGGAAGCGGCGGCGAGGGCGTTCAAGAGCCAAGCCCTGACCCCGACGGAGATGGGGATCCTCGAGGAAGTGGCCCGGATCCACCGAACCACGCATCCATTCTGGGGACAGTAACCCCCGATCCCGTGCCTACTTGGGTGGTTCGTCGAGCAGGTCGTTGTCCGGGTCGAGGTCGTCCGGATCGAATTCAAGTTCGTCCGAACCGGGACCGTCACCGGGCGGCGCGTTCGAATAGACTCCTCCCCGCAGGAAGAGACCGAGGAAGATCGCCACCGCGCCGAGGCTGATGCACGCGATGCCGCCGGCCAGGGTCGAAAGGAAGATCCAGGTCGGAACCGAGGGGCTGGTCGAGGCCCAGACCTCGTCAAAGACCGCGTTCACCGTGACCACTTTCGATCCGAGGTTCTCCAAATTGAGCAGGAGCGGGAAAGAGATCTGGCCCGAGATATTCCAATGCCCCGAAGAAGCGGAGGGCCAGGTGGCGAGCGCGGGGCCGTCCGGGCAGTACAGCACGTGGGTGCCCGAAGTGACGAATCCACAACTCGTCGCGCGGTAGACGCTCACGTTCACGTCCGAGCTCGACACCCAATTCAGTGCGAGCGTTCCCGAGGACGTGTTCTCGAGCCAGACGAGCATGGTCCGGGGCTGGCCGGGCTGAAGGTTCGGCGCCGCCAGCGGATTGACCTGGGTGAGCGAGGGCGCCCCGGGCTCAAAAAAGGCGCTCAGGGTGAGGCCGGCCCCCACGACCGCGAGGGCCACTCCGATGACGACGAGGCCAGTCCGCACGTTGGCGTACATGGGGGCACATAAGGAATAGTCTTGCCCCCCACTCGAGGGGCCGGTAACCCAGATAAATACGAGCGACGTGGTAACCTATAGCACCGTGACGGATACCGGGGCTGTCTCGGACAGTGGGCCTGTGGGCCAGGGACCTGCTTGCCCGATGTGCCACAGCACGCACCGGATCGTGGACGAATCCCGCGCGGAGACGCACTGCGCCGAATGTGGCCTCGTTTTCGGCCAGGTCGAGTTGGTCGCGACGGCGCCCCCCCCGCGCGAGGTCGCCACGGCGGAGGGGAGCGGCCGGGGGATCGGACCCTTTGCACGGCCCAGCGGGGCGCGCCGTTCGCTCGGCTCGACGCTCTCCCTCACTCGCGACGGTCAGGGCAAGCGCCTCGATTGGCACCGCCGCTACGAGTTCCAGCACCTTCGCCGCGTCATGCAGCGCCAGACCGCGCGCGTCGCGGACGGCCCCCTCGACCGCTCCCCGGCGCGAAGCGAGATCGCGATGGCCGCTACGAAGATGGACCTTCCCCCCGTCGTGCTGGCGGAGGCCGAGGAAGTGTACCGTGAGTCCAAGCACCGCGGGCTGTTCCGCGGCCGCAGCCTTCCGGCGAGTGTCGGGGCGGCCCTGTACGCCGCGTGTCGACGCTACTCGATCCCCCGGACCTTGGGGGAGGTGACCGAGGCGGTCGGCGGCCGGCGGTCCGAGGTCGGCCGCACCTTCAAGGTCATTCAGCGCGGCGCGGGCCTCGCGATCCCCGGCGTGACCACCAAAGCGTTCCTCGCCCGTTACGCGGAGGAGTTGGCGCTCTCCCCGCGGGTCCGTTCGAACGTCGAGGCGATGCTGGACGAGGCACGTCAGGACGCCGAACTCTCCGGCCTTTCGCCTCATGGATTGGTCGCGGCCCTCATCTATCTCGCTGCCGAGAAGAACGGGGAGCACCGCTCCCGCGCCCAGGTCGCCCGGGTGACGACGGTGACCGAGGTGACCTTGCGCTCCACGAGCCGGATCGTCGGACGCATCTGGGGCGATGGAGCCCCCCCCAAGGACGCCCAGCCTACTTCGTAGTGTAGTAGCCCGCGGCCTTCTCGCGGACCTTGCGCCGGACCCAGCCCTTCGTCAGGAGCTCTTGGAGGGCATTCAGGACCATGTTCTTCGGGAGCTTGGCCGTCTGGGTGATCCGTTCCGCGGTGCCCATCTTTTCCTCGCTCGCATACGCGAGGTCCTTCATCGTCTTGTAGACCTTCACCGCATTCGGGCTGACTTCGTCCTCGATCCCCATCCCGGCCCCTCGACCGGTCGGAGGGTGGTCGGCACTTAATGCTGGCGGCTGGACCAGGGGGTCCAGAGGAGGCATTATGCGAGTCCCGGTTCCCCTCCGACCGCGATGGGCCGCTGGGACCGCCACGCGCGGAAACGCATTGGGGCGCGCATCGACCTCGTCCCCTGCCGTCCGTTCGTGGCGGGGAACGACCGGTTCCTCCTCCCGACCGCCACTTCTTACCTCGGGCTTCGAACCGAAGCGCCTCCCGCGCGGAGCGACCATCCGCAGGCCCTCTAATTCTGGAGTCGATCGTGCCGCAATCGTCGGGCGGGTACGTCTGGGACGAGCGGTTCCTCGAGTACCGATTTCGGACCGGGCCATCCGTTCACCCAACGGAGCCGACGCTTGGCCGTCCGTCTCTTTCAGGAGGCGCTCAAAGCGGATGCGGATCCGTCCGTGGAATTTCGGGAAGAGGTGCCGACCGCGCCGGTCGAATATCTCGCGACGTTCCATGAACCCGAGTACCTCGAGTTCGTTCGCCGGGCGAGCCTCAGCGACCGGCCGGGGTTCCTGGACCAAGGCGACACTCCCTCGTTCCCCGGATGTTTCGATGCGTCGGCCCGTATCGCGGCCGCCGCCGCCTGGGCGGTCGAAACCACGCTCGAAACGAATCGCCCGACCTTCCATCCCGCGGGCGGCCTCCATCACGCGCATCCCGGAAGGGCGAGCGGGTTCTGCATCTTCAACGACCTGGCGCTCGCGATCGTCGAGGCCGCCCGGACGGGGCGGAAGGTCGCCTACATCGATATCGACGCCCACCACGGGGACGGGGTCATGTACGGCCTCTACGAATCGGGCGCCGTTCTTGACATCGATTTCCATCAGGACGGACGCACGCTGTTCCCCGGGACGGGGTTTCCAGAGGAATCCGGCCGGGGCGATGGCGCGGGCCTCAAGGTCAACGTCCCGCTCCCCCCTGGGGCCGGTGACGAGACCCTCCTCCCGTTGTTCCATCGCCTGGTCCCCCCGCTCGTGCGGTCGTTCCGACCCGACCTGATCATCCTCCAACACGGAGCGGACGGCCACCTGGGCGATCCGTTGACGAGCCTCGGCTACACCTCGAGGAGCTACGACGAGATCGACCGTCTCGTGCTGGACCTCGGGAAGGAACTGTGCCGATCCCGGGTCGTCTTCGCCGGAGGGGGTGGGTATCGGCCCGAATCGGTGGCCCGCGTTCTCGCTCGCGCCGGGATCGCCGCCCTCGGGCTCAACCTCCCTGCCGCCGACGACCCGTTGCCGGCGACTTGGGCTGAGGAATTCGAGGCGGAGTGGGGTCGCCCTGCCCCGCCCACCTGGATCGACCCACTGCCCCACCGCCCCGCTCACCCCCCGCACTCTGCCCACCGGGGCGAAGAGGTAGTGCGCGCACTCGAACAGGCGCTCGGCCGCTCGTTCCCGCGGGCCGGTGGAGATTAAAGACGGTCGCCCCACGTGGGCACGTCCATCAGGTCCTGGTCGGTCGCGCGGATGCCGTCGGCCAGGGTGGTCGCGGTAAGGGGTTCCACGCCCACCCCGTTCAGTTTGGACCGGACGATGGCGCGGCTCACGACAATCGCCCCGATCCCCCGGAGCTCCTCCTCGACCCAGTCGGTGACGGTTCCCTCTCCGACCTCGGCCATCCGGGGGAGAACCGAGGCGAACAGCAGGTCCCTCTCGAGGAAGTACCGGAGGTAGCCCGTGAGCAGCTTCTCGGCGGGGGGTGCGAGCGACGGAGGAGAGCTGGGCGGGGGTACGACCCCGAGGTGGCGCTCGACCCCACCCGATGGTCGAAGCTCGAGCGCTTCCCAACCCCCCAGCCCTACGGCGAGGGCGACCGGACCCGCACGGCCGTCGAAGTAGAGCGGGAGCAGTTCCAGGCCGTCGTCGGCCAACGGCGGGTCCGGGACCGGATAGTCCGCCGGCCCTGGGTGGGGGACCCGGGACCGTAGGATCCTTCTCACGTCGTTCTCGTCGACCCACCGGCCTTCTCGTTCGAGGGCACGCGCGAGTCGCCCCCGACGCCGGCCGGCCTCCGAGAGGCGTCGAGCGAGGGCGGGTCCCACCCGGCGTTCGACCGATGCCAGTTCCGATTCGAACCCGACCGGCGGGGCCCGTTGGGCGTACGACGCCCCTTCGAGCAGGGAATCGAGCTCGACCCCGGGGCACGAGAGGACGAGGCTGGCCTGGAGCCGCGTTCCGAGGTGGACGTGGATCGGGAATTCCCGACACGGATGGGGTCGGGCGCCATGCGCTGAGCACCGCAAGTCCTGGAGGAGCCCGCACGCGCCGCCGTTCGGGTGGGCGCGAAGATAGCTCGCTCCCCCCGTCTCGACAAACTCCGTGGCGGGCGCGATGCGGAGCAGCTCTCGTCGTTCGGGGAGGTCGGCTCGCGGCTCGGCGAAGCAGCAGAGCCCGCACGCCGGTCGACAGCCGTACCGAAACCCCCTCAGGAGGGTTGTGTCGAGCTTCGCGGTCTCGTCGACCATCCTCGGGGGCCCGGTCCTACGGAGGGCCGCAGGTTCTTATCGCTCCCCGGGATGCCCGGATAGGATGGTGCTGCTCGCCCGGGACATCATGGACCCGGAGGTCCTGACGGTCGAAAGCACGGCCGACGCGCTCACCGCCGCCCGAATGCTGGCCGCGAAGCGAAAGGGATACGCGGTCGTCCTCCGGCCCAACGGCTCGGTCGCCGGGATTGTCACGGAGTGGGATTTCCTCGTGAAGGTGCTGGCGGAGGGACGAGATCCTTCCCAAGTGCTCATCGGGGACATCGCCAGCCCGATCGTGCAGGCCTGCGGCCCCGAGACCCCCGCCGAGGACGTTGTCCAGACGATGGCCTCGGCCGGGATCCGACGCATGCCCGTTCGCTCGGGGGAGCGCGTGGTCGGGATGATCACGTCGCGGGATGTGCTCGCGATGTTCCGTCAGTACGTGGACAAGCTCTCGCGCCAGATCGCCGCCTACAACTCCGACCAGACTCCGCTGGGGTAAGGCCCGGGAGCGCAACCTGATCGTTCGCCTCGACCCGCGAGCGCTCGAACGTCCCGCCTCCTTCCTCCCCTCCCAGTGCGCCCGGTGGGCGGGGCGCGTCCACTGATGCAGTACAAGTGGCTGGTCCTCTCCAACACCACGGTCGCCACGCTGATGGCGGCGATCGACTCCAACATCGTGCTGATCTCGCTTCCCACGATCGGGCGTGAGCTTCCCGGGACGGACGCAACCACCCTTTTGTGGATCCTGCTGGGGTATTCTCTCCTGACGGCGGTCGTCCTCCTCAATTTCGGTCGGCTCTCCGACATGTTCGGCCGTGTGCGGCTCTACGTGCTGGGGTTCGCGGTCTTTACCGTGGGCTCGTTACTCTGTGGGTTTTCCCAGACCGGCACCGAGCTCGTCCTCTTCCGTCTCGTCCAAGCGGTCGGGGCCGGATTCCTGTTCTCCAACTCCGCGGCGATCATCACCGACGCCTTTGCCCCGAATGAACGAGGTCGCGCGCTCGGGATCAATCAGGTTTCCATCGTCGTGGGGGCCGTCCTAGGCCTCGTACTGGGCGGGATCATCACCTCCACGATCGGCTGGCGCTGGATCTTCTTCGTCAACGTCCCGATCGGGATCATCGCTACGATCCGGGCGCGTACCGACTTGCGGGAGCTGGTGAAGCCGACCGAACCCCCGCACATCGACTACCTCGGCAACATCGTCTTCGCGGTCGGCCTCACCCTGATCCTCCTCGGGATCACGCTCGGCGCGCTCGGGAACGTGAGCGGCGCCACGGGGATCGGGATGGTGGTCGGGGGGGTGGCGTTGTTGGCGCTCTTCGTCTATGTGGAATCGCGGGAGGTCTCCCCCATGCTCGACCTCTCGCTGTTCCGAAATCGGGAGTTCTCGGGCAGCTCCGTCGCCATGTTGTTGAACGCGCTCGCGCGCGGAGCGTTCAGCTTCGTCCTCGTTTTCTACCTCCAGGGACCGCCCCGTTTCCTGAGCCCGCTCACCGCCGGCCTCTTCCTGATCCCGGTGTCGGCTTCCCTCGCGACGTTCGGTCCCGTCAGCGGATGGCTCTCCGACCGGTACGGGCCCCGCTGGTTCCTCGTGGCGGGGCTCCTCGTCTCGGCCGGGGGGTTCTTCTGGCTCTCGACGATCTCCGCCGACGAGAGCTTTGCCGCCCTCGCCCCCCCGCTCATTCTGGTCGGGGCGGGTATGGGGATGTTCGCCTCCCCCAACCGGGCGGCGATGATGACCGCCGTCCCCCCGCGGCGACGGGGCGTGGCGTCGGGGATCGGGACGACGTTGCTGAACTGCGGGACGACCATCAGCCTCGGGATCTCCCTGATCGTATTGTCCCAAGTCCTCCCGCACTCGGCGATCGATTCGATCCTCCTCGGCGCGCCCACCCAAGCGGTGGCGGCGGGCGTCGCGGTGGGATTCCTCCGGGCGATCCACGTGGTGTTCCTCGCCTCCGCCGGGCTCCTCTTGGCGGCGCTGGTCCCCGCCATCCTCCGGAACGTCCCCCGACCCGAAGCCCCCACTCCCCCGGCGGCCGGGGACTAGGACCCCGTCCCCAGGGCGCGTCAACCGAATCGGCCGTTCACGTAGTTCTCGGTGAGCTTCTCGCGGGGGGCGTGGAAGATCGTCTCCGTCCGGTCCATCTCGACCAGTTTGCCGAGGTAGAAGAACGCGGTCGTGTCGGAGACGCGGACCGCCTGGGCGAGGTTGTGGGTGACGATGACGACCGTGTACCGGGTCTTCAGGTGGTGGATAAGCGCCTCGATCTTGTTGGTCGCGATCGGGTCGAGAGCCGAGCACGGCTCGTCCATGAGCAGCACCTCCGGCTGGACGGCGAGCGCACGCGCGATGCAGAGCCGTTGCTGTTGGCCGCCGGAGAGGCTGGTGCCGGGAGCGTCCAGGTCGTCCTTGACCTCATCCCAGAGCCCCGTGAGCTGGAGCGCCTCGAGCACGCCCTGGTCGAGCTCGGCGCGGTGACGCACCCCGAGTAGCCGCAGGCCGGCCGCGACGTTCTCGAAGACGGACATGTTCGGGAACGGGCTCGGGCGCTGGAAGACCATCCCGACTCGGAACCGAACGCTCACGACGTCCTTCTTCCCGAGGTCCTCCCCGTCCAGACGGACCGTCCCCTCGACCCGGGCGCCCGGCGTCTCCTCGTGGAGCCGGTTGAGGCATCGGAGGAAGGTCGACTTCCCGCAGCCCGAGGGTCCGATGATCGCGGTCACGGCCCCCTCGGAGATGCTGACCGAAACGTCGTAGAGCGCCTGGCGACGGCCGTACCAGGCGTTGAGCCCGCTCGTCTCCAGCTTCACCGCCACGCGCTCACATCCCTTCCGCGGCGGCGGCCCGCGAGCCGGCCAGGAGTCGGGCCCCGAGGCTGATGCCGAGCATCATCACCAGCAGGACCAGGGTCGCTCCCCAGGCAATGGTGCGCAGGTTGTCGTACGAGGAGCTGAAGTTGATGAAGATGAACGGGGAGAGTGCTGCGGTTGGCGTGGTGAAGTTCGCGAACCAGAAGGTGCTGCTCCCGGCCGTGAAGAGGAGCGCCGCCGTGTCCCCGAGCGCGCGCGAGGCCGCGAGGAGGATTCCGGTGACGAGCGCGCTCCGGGCGCTCCCGAGGACGACCCGAAGGCTCACCCGGTGCCGGGGGAACCCGAGAGCCAGCGCGGCCTCTCGGACCCCCGTCGGCACCGATCGCAGGGCCTCGGCCGAGGCCCGGGTGACGATGGGGATCATGATGACGGAGAGCGCGACGCCCCCGGAGAGGGCACCGATCGCCGCGTCGTGGTCGAAGTAGAGGAGGAGCACGAAGACGAAGATGCCGAGGATGATGGTGGGGATGCCCGTCATCACATCGGCGACGAAGCCCACGACCCGCCCGAACGAGTTCCGTCCGTACTCCGCGACGTAGATCCCGGCGAGCAATCCGATCGGGATGGCAATGAGCGCGCCGAGGCCGAGCATGATGAAGGTCCCCTGGATCGCGGGACCGATCCCGCCGAGGGAGCAGGTGGTGAGCGGGTTCGGGTTGCAGCCGATAGGGGGCAGGGAAGTGTAGAACGACGGGCGGACGACCGCTGGCCCGCCCAGTTGCACGGCGGTCAAAAGGACGCTCGCGAGCGGGGCGATGGCGAGGACGAGGCAGAGGACGGTCAGTCCGAGGACCGCCCACTGGACCCCGCGGCGCCGGACGATCCGCGCCCCGACTCCCTCGGCAAGGCGGGTCCTCCACGCGGGGGGCTCGCCGAAGGGCGGAGTTCCGGAGGCGGTGGCGCTTCCCAGGAGCGTTCGCGGGTGTCGAACCCGGTGGCGATGCGACGGCCGGGTCGCGCCGTCCGCCTGGGCTCCGAATCGCCAGAGCAACCCTCGGGCGACCACGTTCACGAGGATCGTGATCGCCAGCAGGATCAGGGCCATCTCGAGAAGGGCCTGGTAGGCGAGGCTCGCCGGAGTGAGGTCGCTGAAGTTGTTCACGATCCAAGAGGCGAGCGTGACCCCGGGCGAGAAGATGGTGCCTGGGAGGATGTAGACATTGCCGATGACCATCGCGACCGCGACCGTCTCGCCCAGCGCCCGTCCGAGTCCCAGGATGATCCCGGCGACAATCCCCGTCCGGGCCGGACCGAGTACGGCCATCCGCGTCGCTTCCCACCGGGTCGCCCCGAGGCTGAGGGCGGACTCCCGGTAGTCCCGGGGGACGGCGAGCATCGATTCCCGGGCGATCGCCGCGATGGTCGGGATGATCATGACCGTCAGGACCAGGGTGGCCGTCAGGATGTCGTATCCGAGCGATGACGAAGCCGGGAACGGCAGCCGACCCCCCGAGAGCGAGCTGAGCCCGGGTTCGATGGTCGACCGCATGATAGGGACGATGACAAAGAACGCCCAGAACCCGTAGACGACGGACGGGATCGCGGCCGAGAGGTCGACGACGTAGACGAGGGGCCGTCGGAGCCACGGCGGGGCCATCTGGGAAAGGAAGATGGCGACGCCGAGCGCGATCGGTACCGCGAGCAGGAGTGCGAAAAGGCTCGTAACGAGGGTGCCCACGATGGCCGGCCCCGACCCGAGGTTGTTGTGGACGACGTCCCACGTCGAGCCGAAGAGGAATCCTACCCCGAAGTGGGTGATCGAGGGCCACGCGTAGTCAACGAGAAACCCGGTGATCAACCCGAGCAGGACGAGGACAGCGAGCGCGGCGAGGCCGACGACCCCGTGGAAGGTGCGTCCCAGCCATCGAAGGAGGCGGAGCCGTTGGTCGAGCGGGGCCCCTCGAAGAGGCCCCGCGTTGGGTTGCGCCGTCGGTTTTACGTTCGGCCCCCCCTCAGCACGAAGGGATCGACGCTCCGTTGTACGTCATGGTCGCGATTCCCGCTACGTCGCTCTGTAGGACAGAGGTGGGGAGCGAGGGGTAGTATAGGTTCGCTCCGGACGCGTAGGACTGTCCCTCACTCGCCGAGACGACCCATTGGAGCCACTGGACCAGGACCTCCGACTTCTCGAGCGTGGGAGCGAACCCCTTGTCCGTCGCCTGGTAGACGTAGAGATAGACGAACGTCGCCAGAGGGTAGTCGCCCGCCCCGTTCGCGTTGATCATGCTCACGGAGTACCAGCTCGCGCTGGCCGAGGGGAGTGTCGACATGGCGGCGACCCGGTCGGCGATGGCACTGGTCGTGTCTGCGAGGGTGGGCACGACGAGGTCCCCCGAGGGGTTCTCCACCGCGGCGTAGCCCAGGGTCGCGCTGTTGAGGTCCTTCACGTCGGTCAGGTCGCTGTAGCTGATGGTGTCGGGTGTCGTCGCGACGATGTTCAGCAGCGCGGAGTTCGTGGACTGCGCGGTCTGCTTGGGGGCGGAAGGGAAGCTGACCGAGAGGCCCGAACTGACCGTCTTGTTCCAGTAGGCGCTCTCCGCCGACAGGAAGTTGGTGAAGACATAGGTCGTTCCCGCGGAACCGGCCCGGTCGACCGTGTAGATGGTGGCGTCCGGCAGCGTCACGCCCGGGTTGATGGCGGCGATCGACGCGTTGTTCCAGTTGGTGATGTTGCCGAGCCAGATCTGGGCGAGGATGGGTCCGGTCAGGTTGAGGTGGGTCGAGACGGAAACTCCCGGCACGTTGTAGACGATCGTGATCGCGCTGCCGGTTACGGGGAGGGTGAGCGCCGTGGCCGGCAGCTTGGCGACCTCCGCAGACGAGAGGGGGTTGTCCGCGATGGCAAAGTCGATGCTGGCCGTGGTGAAGTCGGTGATCCCGGTTCCCGAACCGGCGTCGCCGTAGTTGACCCCGTTGCCGGTCTGGCTAAGGTAGGCCGCGTTCCAAGCAACGACGAGCGGGCCGGCGATCTGCGCGCCGTTCGCCTGGAGCGTGATCGGTCCACAGGTGCCGCTCTTCGGCTTGGGTCCGATCCAATGCTCTTCGTAGGCCACCGCGACACCGGCGACGACGATCACGAGGACCGCCACGACGGCGAAAACGAGGCCCAAGTTCGACTTGCGTCGGACCACCGGCGGTGGGCTGGCGGGTGGAGTCGTGGCCGGAGGGGGGGCCGCTGGGGTCGAATCGAGTCCGCTCATCGAGCAACCTCCGTCTGGTCTACAGGTTCTCCGTTCGTCGCACGAAGGTTCCGAACCGATGGGGTGTCTCCGCTCATGCGGTGGGGTCGAAACGCGGGATCATGATATCGGATTGGAAAAGCGCACAATCTCCCTCGGGGTGCGCCATTTTCGCATATTTGGTCGTAGGATGCCCGCAGAAAGTGAGAATCCTCCTCGGAGAGGCCTCCCGGTTGTCGCGTTACGCGAGACGAGGGGGGGACGGGCCGGGCGAGGAAGCCCCGATGGAAGCGCATAGCCCCCGGCATCGGTCGGAAGGAGGGCCATCCCCTAGGAAGGGTCGTCCGCCCGCCTCGATGAGGCTGGTTTCCGTGGTCCGGGCCGGAGCGCGGCCCATCCAAACGTATTCATTCATCGTGCGGGGTCGGGGGGATGATGGACGTTGGTGGGTCCGCCGACCGAGAGGGCTTTGTCGTCTGGATCGAGGGACTTTCCGGCTCGGGCAAATCGACCCTCTCCGAGGACGCGGCGAAGTACTTACAAACCGCCGGTTGGAAGGCCGAGGTCCTCGATGGCGACACGGTTCGCCGGATGGTCTTCCCCGAGCTCGGCTGGTCCCGGAAGGACCGGGAGATCCACGCGCGTCGCGTGAGCTACATCGCCCGACTTCTCGCCCGGAACGGGGTCGCGGTGCTCGTCGCGATGATCACTCCCTACGAGACTTCCCGCCAGGCCGCTCGCTCCGTGGAGGGCGCCCGATTCACTGAGATCTGGCTGAAATGCCCTCTGGAGGTCTGCCAACAGAGGGACCCGAAGGGGATCTACCGTCGATCGACCCAAGGTGCGGTCCCTCACATGACGGGCGTGGATGATCCGTTCGAGGAGCCCCTCAATCCGGACCTGGTCGTGGATACCTCCATCGACCCGGCCCCCGTCTCGCTCGAGCGGATCCTCGCCCACCTCCGTTCAAAAGGGTTCATCGCCGCCACGCCCGGTCCGGGTCGGTAGACCCCATCACCGGCGAGGGAACTTCTCGCCCCACGGGGCCGGCTCAGTCGGGGCGGGAGGGGCGAAGCCGGCGGCGGCTAGGTACTCGCCCTTCAGCCGGCCCTTGGCGCTGCGGTTGATCATCGGTCCGGCCAGGAGCGTGGAGTTACTCACGCCCGCGAGGTCGTCGTCTTCCGTCCGAAGCCACACCGTTACGATGCCGATCCGGACGACCCGGCCCGTGACGCTGCCGATCGTGATCGTGTCGTTCATGCGGAGCATCCGGTCCTGGAGCAGCATGAACCCGGCGATGATATTCCCCAGCGTCGTCTGAAGCGCGAGGGTCGCCGCGAGACCCACGATCGCGGACAGGGTAAGTCCGGAAACGAGGCTAAACGGTCCGATCAGGATGAACATCGCCACCGCGGCGATCAGGAGTGATAGGAGCGTGATCGTGACTCGGACCCCCCGGACCGATACCGGGGTGGCACCCCGGCGAAGAAGTCGAGCGGCGGCCGAGCTCGAGGCCGTTACGCCGATGGCGACGATGACGCCGCCCACCACCGCCGCTTCGATGTAATTCTGATAGGGGATCACGGTCGGGGCCCTCGGTCCTCGTGCGCGCAGCGTACCCCGGACTAAATAAGGGACAGGGCCGCTTCCGTCCGCCCAGTCGAGATCGACCAAGTCCGGGTCCGTCGGGAGGGCCCACAACCACTCGACCCGTGAACGGAACCTCCTTACGAGTCCATCTCCTCCCGTGGTACCCTATGACTGGGAAGCGGTTCTCCCTTCGAGCCCGGGTCAGCACAGAAACACCGGACGCGGTGGGACCGATCCTCGGTCAGCTCGTCCCCGGGGGCTCCGTGCAGCGCTCCCAGGAGCCGAAGGAGTTCCTCGTCGAGGGGGAGCTCGAAGGACCGAGCGCGAAGGACCTGAATCGGGCCCTTCTTTCCGCGCTGCGCCGGACCGAGAAGAGGACCCGACTCCGTGCTGAGTGGACGAGGGAGGGCACGACCGAACGGTTCTTTGACTACGTCCCGAAGGGCGTGCGGAAGGCCTCATCAAACCCTCCCACCCGGCCCTGACTACTCCTAGCCGAACGCGCGAAGTTCGGTGCCCCTCGGCCCAAACGCATATCATGCGGTCCCGGCGTCAGCCGGCAAGAACATGCCCGTCCTTACCGAGGAGATGAAACGACTGGTCCGCCAGCAGCGACTGGGGTACGTAGCCACGGTCTCCTCGGACGGTCGCCCCAACGTATCACCGAAAGGATCCCTGACGGTCTGGGACGGGGATCGTTTGGTCTTCGCCGACGTCGAGTCGCCTCGTACGATCCGCAATCTCGAAACGAACCCGAACACCGAGGTCAACGTCGTCGACCCGGGCGTGCGTAAGGGGTACCGGTTCAGCGGGGCAGCGAAGGTACTGAGAACCGGGGAGCTATACTGGAAGATCATCGAGCACTACAAGGCCGAAGGGGCCGACATCCGGCGGGTCCGAGCGATCGTCGTGATCGAGGTGATCGCCGCCTCGGCTGTCGTCTCGCCTTGCTACCTCACGGGATTGACCGAGGAGGAGGTGCGGGCGATCTGGACAGAGTGGCACCGCAAGAGCGACCAGAAGATGGTCGTGGATTTGGTCCCGCCCAATGACTTCTAGTCTTCGAGGAGGGGAGGTACGGTCCGACCGTGGCCGACCGACACCGCCCAGCCCCGGCCCCTAGTCGGATCCGAGGCTAACTATGACGTTCGTGTTCCCCGCCGACGCGCCGGCCCTCCAGGATTTGCTGGCCCTCGTTGAAATCGCGCTCGCGGTCATGCTCGTGGTCGGGTTGGTCTTGGTGCGCCGGGGACACGTCCGTGCGCACCGGCTCCTCCAGAGTGCCATCATCCTCGTCAACATCCCGATCGTACTGTACGGTATGGTACCCTACTACCTCGAGAATATCGCCCCCTCCCTTGCGAGCCAGTGGAGAATGCCGTACGTCTGGGTACCGACGGTGATGCTTCTGGCCGGCGCGGCGGCGGAGCTGTTAGGGGTTTTCATCATTCTCGTCGCGGGGACGAATTGGGTGCCGGAGCGGTTCCGGTTCCGCCGCTACAAGTTGTGGATGCGCACTGAGCTAGCGCTCTGGTGGGGCGTAGTGATCACGGGTCTCACGACGTACTGGTTGTTCTATGTCCCGGGCGCCTCGTTGTAGGCGGGCGCCCTCGCCGTGGTTCTGCCCGAACCGGTCGGCGTATTCTGGCAAGTCTCGGTGATTACCGACCCTTATCTGCGCTCAGCGTCTCGCTCTGAGGCCGATATTGAAGGACCGGACTGAGTTACACGTATCGGGGTGAGAAAGTGAAGAAGATCAAGCAGAGCTATCCCCGGCGACGCAAGATGCTGCAGACGCCGTTCGAGCCGTTGTCGGATGACGAGTTTCGTCAATTGGTTTCCAGCGGGACGGCGATCCCGGGACAGCAGGGTTCCGTCCTGTTCGTTGCGAAGTGGCGGGATGGCCCGGGAATGGACGCGGAGACCTTCCTGGTCGCCCTGCGGGCGCAAGGGTCCAAATTGGTCGCGCGGAGATTCCAGACGGATGTCAATGTCCGGGTGGTTCGAAGCAACCCCTCGGTGGCATGGGGTGGGCGGTCGTTGCCCCCTCCCAAAAAGGCGCACACCTAGGTACCCCCCGCCCGCTGATGGTCCTGGTCGACGGAGGGGGTAGGTTTACGCCCACCATTGAAAAGACAAAAAACGGTCGACTCTAGTAGACCCTTCCCACCGGAACTCCCCGTGGCCCAAGGGGGCACCGCGCGAGATGGCCGGGAGTGAATTACGCCTTAGGACGGGGCGAATCCGGTCACTCCGTACCTACCTAGTCTTGCCGTAACTGGAGAAGGGGGGCCTCGGGCGGTCCCAGTATATGGAAGAGCGGTCGGTTTGAGCCGACGAAAGGCCTAGCCGCCGAGACCCGGCCTGGATTGGGCGCGCTAAACATGGACCGCACCCCAGCGGATGAAACAGGAGGAATGGGTTGGACCACGAATCCCCGGGAATGACGGGTCGTCCCGGCGGTTCGGTTTCAGCTCAATTGACGGTCACTGAGTCCAACTTGAACTGGTCCCCCGAGGTGGCGAGGTTCAGCGATGCCGAAGCCGTGCTCGTACCGGCGGACGAGACCTGGGCCGTGACGTCTACGACCACGTACACCTCAATAAGGTACTGGTGGTTCTTGACCAGCTTCGCGGAGTTGGTCGTCGCACTGAAGATGGCGCCTACCTTCGCGGAGGAGTGGGTTCCGGACGTCGAGTACAGCGAAAGGGCGGTCTTGTATCCCAGAGCCGGGGTGGTACCGTTGGTCCCATCATACAGGTACACGTAGGCGTAAATATAGACCGCTGACGCGGCCAGTTGAGTGGTCGAGCCGGGCTTTGCCTTCACGACGGCGTTCCAGCTGAACGAGAGTTTCGCGACCACGTCGTGGGTTCCGGTCGCGGCCTGCTTGAAGGTCGAGCCGTTGTAGCCAACTTCGGCGATGATGAGCGCATCATCGACCCCGCCCGCGTCCGGGCAATGCTTCGCGGACGTGCTCAACGACGTCGTGCCGATCCCGGTGGTTAGGTCGAAAACCGGCCAGGATGGGACCGTCAGCGCCGCGCCGCACCCCGCGGTTGCCATGATGGTTACGACTACGGGCAGCCCGGTGTAGGGTGCCGTGTAGACCTTTTGGGGGCTCGCCGCCGAGGCCAGCGGCGCGGTCAGGACCAAGAGGGCGACCAAGCCCACCATTCCGCTGGAGATAGCCAGCCCGCCTCGGCGCGATCGGCGCAAATACCTCGCATCCTTCTTTTCCTTCATTTCATACCCTTCTGTTCTCGCTAGAGGTCCCCCTCTAGTTCAATTCACGGCCCTGAAGGGACTTGTTGTATATCAACAGTCGGCTCACCGTCAACCCTGCCGAGAATTCCTTAGGGTTCGAATCGGCTCGAGCGGGGACCCGACCTGCCTCAACAGGGAGTCTGGCTGCCCATGTCCGAAGGGGGACCGACCGGACCCCAGAGCCGAACGGATCCGGAAGGCTACCGACATGAGTGTCGAGCCGGATGCATGGCCGCGGACCGAGCCACAGGTCGGAGGACGTTGGGTCTTCTCGGCGAACCGAACCCTTTGAGGACTGGCCCAATTTGTTGTTTGAATGACCACCCCTTTCTGGCAAGTCGGACTCTGGCCACCCCCCCAAATCCCAAGCGAGTCAAACGAACGACGACGTTGGTGGCGGATCTAGCCCCGAGCAGATTCGCTTGCTGTTACCTCACAACGGGATACATCACCGAGGAGGAACCTGCTCTCCACACCCCATGTTTGCCCGGGTCCTCCCCTCGGTCTTGAGGGGATTCTCCTCCGCGGACACCATCGCGAGAAGCGTCGGGCGACGGATCGTTTCCGTCACTTTGCGGGTCCAGAAGAGAGCCGTACAAGACCCACTTATCATAGAAATGCCGGCTCGCCCGAGAAACCAACGCGTCAGTCCATAACAGGCCTATTCCGGAGGGCGTAGCTGTCGGGTTTTCCCGAAAAAGTGTCGTTCCCCGGCTCCGCGCACCCTGTGTCAGATCTAGGTCTCAGCGGACGCTACCATCGAAGCACCGCCGAGGGAGGACGGAGTATCTGGTAACCGTTGATCCTGAGGAGCAACCCCCTGGGAAGCCTTCCTACTTCGGGGAGGGTTCCCGCAGGAACGGCCAGGGCAACCACAACCCTTTGCATCGCCCCGGATTGCAACATCGGGGCCGAGCTGGGGGGCAAGGTGAACATCACCGGCCCCACCTGTATCGACGACATCTTCCCGGCCGGAGTGGGGCTCGGGAGGGCAATGCCATTGACTTCCACGGCACGACCGCACCGCAGGGCATCGCGAGGCGTCCGAACGATCTGACGGGCCGCGCCGCTGGCGACAAGCCCAACGAACATTAGCGCGAGCACAACGATGAGGAAGCTCGTGGGGTCGTACGAGAAACCCAGGAACCATGTGAACCCGAGAATCGCGCTGCCCGCTGCGGCCAGAATGCCGATCCCCCTCGCGCCCGCGGCCGCAGGCGAACGGAGAAGCCGTACGAGCTGGGTGTGCTCTTCCAAGGTCAAGGGTCGGTAGGGCAACATCGGTCGACCGTTGACTAGCTCCGGTATCGGACTCGGCCCGTTGTCGATCGGTGGACCGACTGGGGGAGCCTGCGTCGGTGGAGGGGGAACGACCGGGGGTGGAGGGGGAGGCAGATTCGTGGGGGGCGCCGCCAGGGGCACAGTGTCAAGGGCCAGGGACCGACCGCAATACCTACAAAACCGAGCATCCAAGGGGTGGGGTCGACCGCACGAACCGCAGAAAGAGGGGGTTGGGGGCGGCGGGATCTGCCCGGGGGGTGCGCCTTGCATGATACTCAACTCTCAGCGACGGCTCGGCTGTTGTTCGACGGCGCGATTGCGGGCGGCGAGAGGCGGGATGACAAGGGCCGAGCCCAGCCGCTAGCGTGCATCGTGAGTCAAGCCCTCTATGCACCCGTGGGGAAGGCGTGGAACCATTCCCCGGTGTGTTGGTCCCAGGTCCTGCCATCTACCGGACCGCGGGTTGAACCGCACTTGTGCGAAGTCGCGGTAATTGGGATTGAGCGGGACTCCGTTGACAGAGATGAACGAACAGATTTCGCTCGGAGGTGGAACGAGATCCGGTGGCCCGACGCTCGGTCCGGCTCCCGTGATCGGCTGCTCTCCGGCTCCTCCTCCGGAGATGAACGGAGCCGGCGATCCGCCTGGGTCGGGTTCAGGGGCAGGGGCGTACTGAGGACCCGTGCCGTAAATCCCCGAGACCCCTCCGGCTGCCCCACTCGGAACTAGTGGCGGAACGCCCGCCCCTCCGCCGGCGGCTGGAGGCGCTGGTGGGATAGGACCGGGAAGGCTCGAGACAGCGAGCCCGACACCCGCCGCCCCGAGGATCGTGCCCATGGCGGCCACCGCTACCGACGGGTTCGAGAAGTCGAGCGAAAGCGAACCGCCGCCGCCGACCGGGGCGAGGTCGCCCGAACCGTTCATCTGCATCGTATAGACCGTGGTACAGAACTCGACGCAGGTCGTTCCGCCACTGGGCGGCGAGTAGGTGGTAAACGAGAGACTGAGGTTGCCGCCACTGAACGTTCCGTAGTACGTGTTGCCGTAACTGTCCGTCAGGTACAGGTCGCTGCCGGAGATGTCGCCGCTCACCGAGGCGATCACGGGCCCAGTCGCAAAGTCGCCAACGCACGCTCCGTTCACGGAGCTGATATCGACGGTGATGGTGCCGGTGACGCTCGACGGATCCCCTGAGAGATCGAGTTGGGAGGTTCCGGATCCGGAGCAGGGGCCAGGTGTCGATGTAAAGGCGAGCGACCCCGAACCGCTCCAGGAAGATTGGGCCGCTCCCGGGCGAGCGAGGACGAGCAGGATCACCAAGACCACGAACGCCGGAAGAAGGATTAGAGGGCCCGACCGGGAGGCCTTCATTGCTACCCAGATCAAACTGGAACGGACGGAACCCGCCAGTTCCGTCCAGTCAGAGAATGCTCCATCCAAAGACTATTTCATGCCCGGGTCGGGTATTTAGACGTTCTTTGGGACGATGACCCGGAATTTCATTCGACTTGCTCCAAGTTCGGGGTGGTTGCGGAGACGACTGCGGTCGCCGCCGTCGCCCGAGTTCCGACCAGTGGGGAGTCTTGGTGAGGTGGGACAAGACGGTGAGGGCCCGAATCTGCCGCGTCCCACTGGGCGAACATTACCGCCATGACCTACCTTTACCAATCGCATGGATTCCGCGGTGGGGCGGGATTGCCCGAAGGAGATAGCCCCGAGCGGATTCGAACCCAGTTCTATACGAAAGGGATACGCCTTCGAGGGGAAAAGCGTCGAATGAGGCCCTTTCTCAGCTGGTTTCTTGTCGGCCGCCAGTAGAGCCCCTTAAAAGTGCGGGCCCCGGCGGTTCAAATCCGGGGGCTAAGAGCCCAGTCGGATTTGACGGTTCACAGGGTCAAATCCCATCGTCCGGAGGCTCAATGACCCGCATGGGACCCCGGTTCAATCTTGCTGACCCAGGCGAACCCACCAACTCCTCGTTGTCAGGGCATCGGCCGCGCTCGCCCCACATCAAGGTCGCGGCGGCCCCAGGCCGCCGTCCCCGTCCGTCCCCGGCCGCGCCCGGGCCTGACGGAGACTGCTCAGAGTTGTCGCTGGATCACCTTCGGGATCACTTTCGATTCGAGGAAGTGGTTGAGGGTGGCGCGACCATCGCAGCCGTGGTCGAAGCAAACCGCGAGCCGACCCCTCACCTTCGGGCAGGAGTGGCACTTTACCCAGCAGAGGGCGGATGGTCCCGGTCGCCGCTCCACTGAGAATCGCCGGTCGTCATGCCAAACGGCTTTGTGGTGGCTGACTGAGTGGCCACAGACCTCACACTTGTAACCGTGAATCCTGGGCCAAAAACGCGAAGGATGAATTATTCGAGGGCGTTTGGGTGGGCGGAGAGTCAGTTCGGGCATGGGGGACGCGGCTCATGAGGGCTAAGGAGGGGATGAGACCGCCGGCCCCGACCGCGCGGTCTTGATGAGGGCGAGAGTGCATGGTGCGAGGAATCCTTGTCCGCTTCGGCCCCCGATCAAGAGTTTGACCTCACGGAAGTGAGCGCGAGACTCGCCCCGCTCGCGTCCCGCAAGCGCTGGATCTTCATCGGTGTCATCGCCTTCCTCTTGGCGTTCGGATCGCTGATTTTTGGGGCAAAGGCGGAAGGGCTCCCGTATCGTTCCTTTGATGCCTATGCCATCGCCGATCTCGGGCTGATTCTCGCGATAGTGGTGGTAGGTCTGGGCATAGCGGTCCCGGCCGCCATTCGAGCCGGGCCCCCAGCAATCCGACTCAGCATCGACGACTCCGGATTTGACCTGACTTACCCTAACGGGTCGATCGCGAGAACCAAGTGGTTGGATCCTCGTTTGCGATTCGACTTGGTCGACATGACCCAAGTGAACCCTGCCAAGCTCCTCAGCGGCAACCCTTATTCTGTTATGGTCAGGGGGAGTCAATCCGCCCTGACCCCCGAGGCGTACATGTCTCTCTTGGCTGAGGTTTCCAGTCATGGTCTCGTGGATGACGCCACGCTCGGGAGCCGGTGGGTTTTCGACGCGGACGCTGACCCACTGATTCATCGAATTCGCGCCGGCGTCGGCGAGGTGAGAATCACAGGTCACACGCCGACACCCCCGAATTCGGGCTAGCCGAGCCCGTTCAGTTCTAACCGGCCTCTGACTTGTAATCGGGCAAGCGGGCCCCATCGCGGGACACGCAGTGCCCTCTCTCTGCCGAACCGTGGGCGCTGATTGCGGTCACTCCCATCGGCCGCGCGCTTGACTGAGCGCCCCCATCAGAGAAGCCGCAACCCCCATTCCCCGTCAATCTTCACAGCCGCACCGCACGTAGGACACTTGGCACGTTCCCAAGAATTGCCGAAGCCTGCGTCAACCGTCTCCGCGAGCATATCTGAGCGTTTGCGACATGCCCCACAGATCGCGTTCACGGTCCGCGTCCTGGGCGAAGGCCGCAACTCGATTATGCCAGTTCCGGAGCTAAAGTCGCCTTCGTCCCCGTTGTCGTCTTCGGGGGTCGCCGGCTCCGGTCCGCGATACTCGTCATGGTTTGGATTCAGCTGATTGGCGTGATTGTCAAGGTCTGTTTGATGGGTCATTGCTCGCCTCTAATGTAGTCGGGGTGCATTGAGTTCCCCGCCTTTACAATGGGCGCCTCGACTACTTCAAACGCGAGGCGGCGGGGAGTCGCACTCGCGCGCCAGTATATGGTCCCCGGGGTGAGGAGTGATTCCACTGACGCCCTATGGCCTCGCCGGGGGGGCAGGGTGTTAGTCGGGCGATCCACTCGGCCATGAAGATACCGTGGCGGTCGGGTCCTCAACGGTTCCGGGGAAGGGGCGGAACGGGGGGAGCGCTGGGACGCGAGGCGGGATCTCCCAAGAGCTGGAGAGTGTGCCAAAAAAACGAGTGTGATATTGATAGAAATATCACACAGAGGGGGGTATCTCATGATGGGGACCCCCCTGGCCCATTCACCCACCCTCAGGTACCCTACGCGCGCGGGTAACACCGGTACAGTCCCCATTTGTATTCCCCAATTAAATGGGGGATCGTGCGGAAGGGGGGGCAGACTAAAGTCTGGTGCGACCAAGGCGAGGTCCACGTCCTTTCGATCAGCACCGTCTCCACTTTTGAATCGTGCGACGTAAGAATGCCGAATCCGGTGCGGGTCACGCGTTTATCGCCCCTTCCTTCGGCCCCGGTGGGTTGCCACTGACCCTGGATCTCTCTCAGATCGAGGTGACCGAGGAGGCGTTCTGAAGATTCGTCGCGTTCACGGGCGATCTTGGAGTCTACTGCTACCCCCCCTCGGCAAGTTGCCCCAGCTCTTGCATGTGGGCTATCTCCCCGGGCACGCACCAAAGGGTGCGCTCTCATTTGCCCGGCAGACGCGTAGACGACGCCAGCAAGTTTACAAGCGGAGGCCCTACCGGGGTTACCGCCAGAAGATCCCGGGGATCTCAAGCTAGCCGTGTGACCAGTCACCACTCCGCGTTCAGGCCCCGAGAGGATAGTCTGACGGGTCGGTTTACAGCTTGGCATCCCGCCCGGTCGGTGCCGACTGAGCCATCAAAGGCGATGGGCGCGAGCAGTCTTGTTCACTTGCAAACCCAACCTATCGGTTGGCGTCTGCAAGCAAGGTCCTGCTACGGTTCCCAGGAGTCAAGGGTGAGCTGTCCGGCCACGACTGAAGTTGTCCGCTTGCGTTGACGAAATTCGCGGACCGCCTTGCGGAACCCTGGGGATTCGGCCTGGCGAAGGAGTCGATCGAGTTGGTCGATACAGTCCGGGCAAAGGTGTGTCACCGGGACTCTCAATAGCCTAGTGATTCTTCTGACTTTGCGACTGTGATCACGTGCCACGTGTCTCGGGCGGGAGGTCTCAGATTGGTCTGAGGACTTGACCTCTCTAAGTCCCTTGATGAATACAAGAAACGAGGCGAGCTGTTCGCGACCCTCAGCCCCCAGTTCATTAGAGTGAAAGTTGGGAAGTCGTCTGTGTAGAGTTTCCACCTCGACCGATTCTACTTTCCCCTCGCGGAATCGAACCCAGGCGCGGCTGCGGGTTACCTCCGCCTCAGGAACGGTTCGCTCCTTTCTCCGAACTCGTTCGTCGATCCACTTAACCAGTTGAATGAGCCCGGCCCCAATCTCAAACGAGTGTTCGGAAACGAACCCGATTCCCTGGCTCAGGCTCCCAACCCTGTGGTAGATGAAGTAGTACGGGCGAGTCAATCTGAGGTGGCGCAATGCGCTACGAATCTCGGTGTCAGGTAAGACGCCCTCGTTATTGGGAGATTCGATGTCAATCCGAGGGGTGAGGGAATCGCGGACCAGCTCGCGTCTGAAACCGGCAGCCTCACGGTGAAGTGAATCATAGTCCGTCCCGTATTGCTCGACAACCGCGAGGGCCGCTCCTGCAAAGTTTCGCAGCCCCTTCTTGCCATTTGTCTTGGCTCCCCAAAGATTCCCAAAGGCGCGAGAGACTGCCGAGGGCGTCCGGTCAATGAGATCGGCAACTTCGACGACATTCCTGTCTGTTTGACCATAGCTCTGCTTTTCCTTTGGACAGGCGTCCCAGGCAATCGTCCACTCTTGGGTGGTCCAATCAACTCTGCGGGCGAGACCTGGACCACCGTCGAGCAAGCCCAAACCGCTCCACGCCTAGGAGAGCCCACGCCTACTTAGACTGGCAACCTCGCATCCAACGGACATACGAGTGGGCAAACGAATCTCGTAGGACTCCAGTAACTCACCCGCACGCAGTTTGATTGTTCTCAGGTGCAAGGTCCTTGCACCCACCGGAGGTCGGGTTGGCCAGTCAGACTGCGGTGCGAGAAGCCTTGCCTCCATATCGATTGCAGAGATCTAGTGTACTGACTGAGAAGGCGACGGGTATTGATTCGATTTCGGCATCGACGGATACATTCCTTTCCAGAGACACGGAGATTGAAAGTGGGTTGAAGGGAGACTTTGACCACAGGCGATAGCCTAGATTCTCGTCAATCTGCGATCTGTTAACTGCGGCCCCTCCTGAGTGGTCAACGGGAGTGGACTCAGTTTGTCACGACCGGAGTATCTATGACCGAGTACGGGATCGGGGGAATTGCAAGGCTGAAACCGTGGCCAAACGAAAGACTAAGAAATCTGCAACCGGGGGCTCCTCGGACGATTCAGACGTCGTGCAAACCTTCAACCGGCAGTTCTCAATCCGGACTCTCCTGGGTGCGCTTCACTCGATTGGTACCCTGTTGGACATTGAAGGGGGCAGCGAACTCCGGGAAAAACTCGAAGAGTGGGGAGAAGTTGTCGAATCACCCGACAGATTGTTACTGGGCTATAAACTGGGCATCCTCGTCCCTGTGTATTCCCTTCTTTCGGAAGCATTCACCTCGCCTGAGACTTTCGGAGTTGAGGCGGTTGAAGGAATCGGTATGGCCTTCACCTGGAACCAGGAAGGCTTTCTGATCCCATCAGGTAACTCTGAGCATGAGAAGTTGATAAGGAACGTCTGGTGGATTCGAACCGAACTGATATCGGCGGGTTCTTGGGAACAACTGCAAGCGGCCGCCGAACGCGTCACGCCCTACCTCAAGTCGATGAGCGGGCTGCTCGAGAGTCACTACGTCGTGAGACTAAGCGAGCCTGCTAAAGAGCTATCACTGAAGGACTTCGCACCAACGGCCACCATAGACTTTGTCCACGTCACGTTCCACGATGAGCGGACCGTGGAGTGGGCTTACTCGGAACTCTTCCGGAGCGGGTCTGAATTTGGCGGGACCACGACAAGGCATCGCCTCCGCGCGAGCCGCCGGGGGCGGAACGATCGCGAAGGCGAGTTACTTGGGGGATTCAAGTTCGCTGTAATCTTCCTCTGGTGGAAACTTTTGGGCCCATTGGAATTTACTCATTACCTCGAACTCTTTCGCCGAGTTTGGGTCAGTACTTCCTTCGATGAGTTTGATAACGAATTTGGTAATGTCGGCAACCTTACGCTGGCCAAGCTCGGCGAGCTCAGCCTTCAGAAGACGATCCTACGTGGGATTAGGTTTGAGCTTGTGAGTAAGATACCTGCGTTTGAAATTGCCGAGCTTGTCGTTCAGAAGTCGGACAAGGTGCCCTCCCGCGATCGTCTCGACGAGATTTTCGAGATGAGGCCTGTACGAGTCGGAGCTTCGCACCCATATGTTCAGATGAACTACTTCACCGCCCTCTTCACTGGGCTCCTTGTCATTGCAAGGAATGGTGGAGGAAAGATTCGCCTGATAAGATTGAAGCACCCAACGACACCGGGAAACGGGTACAGTTACGCAGTCTTCATGCCCGGGTTTGGGACAATCGCGTCCAATGCATCTGAGTACTGGCTTTTGTTGGAGGCTGCGACCGACTATTCCGGTGGCGGAGGCCAGGTCTGGAAGGTAATTGAGTCCCTCATTTCCAGTGCGGGATCAGATGTGGAGGTTAGGGAATTTGTGTTTCCTGACACAGAGAAACTGCGGCATTATGTTGAATCGGGCCCCCTCAAGCGACTAAGGGCGGATGTTCAGAGTTTCGAGGACAATCTAAGCGGAATCAGAGGTGTCCTGGCGGAGCTTCTAGTCGCAGAGCTCGTCCGACGAGAGGGACTCGAGGTGGTAGCCATCAGACGGATTCTGAAGTGGCAAGGGGGAAGGGAGGTTGATGTGATTGCGTACAGGCCCGGGAAGGAATCCGAGATTTTCCTAATAGAGTGTAAGCCCCATCTGATGGAGCGGGGATCAGATCCGTGGACCGTCAATAATCAGTCAGAGCTGGATCCCAAGGGGAATGCCGGAATCGTATTGCGATTTCTAAAGGACATCAAGTCGAACTCAAACACGCCAAGAATCCTCTATGACGAGCTAGGTCTCAAGGGGTCGGGAAAAGTCACCGGTGTAGTTGCGACGGTCGGTTCGATAGACCCGGTCGCATACGTCGGATTGGTCCCATGGGGGACCGTGTGGGATTGGCCATCGTTGAAGCGTCGGCTTGGACTCGCAAAGATCAGTCCCTCTCTTTGGCAACCGCTCGAAGCCTACGCCGCCGGAGAAGAAGAAAGGGCGAGATTGGAGCAAATCAAGAGGGATTTTGACTCTGACGAAGATGTCTCCCTAAACAGATAGTTGCCGAACTTAAGCGACGCCTGGGCCCCGCCGTAACGCGTGGCTCCTTAGGCCTCGGGAGCCCTGGCCAGCGCGGCATCATCCTGTTCTCGTGTGCCAGCTGGAGAGGTCTACGCCATTGAAAACTTCAGAATCTGCGATGTCCATTGCATAGACTTTCGCGAAGAACAAGCAGCCGGGCCTCAAGGTTGTTCGAACAGCCGGGATGCTATCGATTCTCCTTGGAATTGCCACTCTGGGCTACCCCCTGCAACCCTCGCAGTTGGACCAGCCGTGTCGAGAGGACGGCGAAAAGCTCGAGCGTGAGCAGCAAGACCTCTCTCGAGGTAGTTGTCCCGGGGTGCTCGGATCGGCTTAGCATGTGGTGAAACTGCTTGGCCACGCCCCGCTCTTCCTCTGATACCACGAGTCGGCTCAGTCCGACCTTCCAGTCGCCTTCTTGAGTGAGCTCGACGATCAAGTTGTCGAAGGCTACCCTAATCGATGAGACACCCTGCCTGAACCCGTCTGGTCCCCCTTGTTTGAGTCGCTCAAGGGCTCCGTCAATCGACTTGCTTACGCCGGGTGAGATTCTGAAGGCGCTTAGGCGAGCCTCATAGTATGCCAAATCTTGTGGCCCGGGAAGTTCTTGCAGGATCTTCCCGAGCCCCGGAGCCTCTCTCCTTACTCGCAGGCTAGCATGCTTGAACCGGCGCTCCTGTAGAACTCGGACCACCTCCTGATTCGTAACCAAATCCAGTAGGGAGATTCTGTCCAGAGCCCCGATGAGGTTGTGCAAACGGGAAGTTGGACTGCCGCGATCAAAAGCCGCGCCGAGTTTTCGAAGCAGTTTCTGGGAGTTTGGGCCCGACCGCAGTGAGTTATCGACGATGGAGTGAGAGGCGGCGAAGGCCCTAGATTCACTGACGAGGGCCCCAACTTGCTGAAGAATCCTCCCCCCCGCTGCGATCCTGTTCGAGCGTTCCAACCCAGATACTATCTTTCGACTTGTGCCCTTCCAACCATGCGGAACCAGTTCCCGGATACCTAGGTTGATGAGTAAGTTTCCGCCGGCACCGCCAGAGGCTTGGGCTGATAGGGTCAGTGTGGAGAGGAGTTGAGCGGCTTGAAACCGAATCGCGGATATCTGGGCCTTTGCGGCTGATGAGTCCGTGTTCCCTGAGATCATTTCCGGTGCTGGATTAACCCCTCCGGTGCGAATAAACTTGATTAGACTACGAGAGGCTGGAGCGGCCTCCCGTCACCCCGACTGCAGGTTAGGTGCAACCTAGCTTGCACGTAATCTCCTCCAGTCACCCACCGCTCCCCTAACCTTCGAATCCACCCATCTTGTAGCCCCTCGCTTCCAACAATCTGATCCTTCGTCTGCAGAAGGCGACGGGATTGGTTGTCATGTGACCGTAGACGGATCTGGATAAATCCACCCTGCGGGTGTGACGGTTGGTGATGACGTCTGGATTAGGCCACCCGACAGGTTGCGATGATATTCTCGATAGGTGACGTATCTATACCGATTTCCGAGAACGTCCGAGATTTCGCACGTAATCGCGAGATTGGCATCTGTCGGCCATTCCGCGATATCGTGGAAGTCAACATGGGCCACCTCCTGTGGGGTGATTCCCTGTGCGACGTACTGGAGGACTTGGTTTGGAGGAATCCCGAAGTACAAGACTAGGTTGCGCCCATCCATTCCCCGATTGTGAACGTACACGTTCATGTGCTTGATGAGCGCGTTCGGAATCTCCAACGAAAACCCAAGCTGAGGTTGGAGTCGCCTTCGCTGGACTTCCTGCCCCTCGATCCGGAGTCTCTCCCTCTCTCTTTCGAGCTGGAGTAGCTCTTCATTGAGTCGAACGCCCGTGCGGGTCAGATCCATCGCCCCGGATTGCAGCTCCACAACCTGCCTCAAAGCTGCGGTCGCATCGACTAGGTGTTGCGTTTGTTCCTTCCAATGTTGTGCAGTCTTCTCGAGTTGGCGTGTCACATCATCCGAGAAGGCGCGTGTTGAGTAACGAGTGAAGAGGGCGAGAAAGACAATCGTTCCAGCCGGGAGGAGCGACGCCAGTGCGAGCGTTACCCCGTTGCGGGGACCGAAGAAGTGAATGTACCCGGCACCAGCTAGGGAAATTGGTCCGAGTATGAAACCAGCCCACTCGCAGACCCACAGGTGCAAGATCCTCCTCTTTTCCGTCTCTTCTCGCGTCTTTTCCAGAACCGTGTATACCCAGCGGACCCCCATCGATCCTCTGACTACGGACCAGGCGGAATACACGGTGACCGCGGATACCATGACGCTGATGAACTCGGGACTAAAGTGATAGCCAAATTGGTAGTGCAAAATCAGAAAGACTACTACTACACCGAGTCCAACTCCAATCGGCGGGGCGAGGATCCACCACGGGGAGAGCTTCGAACCGTCGTTGCGGCCAGCCGGCCAGGCAAAGAACAGACGTAGGCGAGAATCCCTTGCTACAGGATGGGATATCGTCGGGGGAACGACTGTAGCAGACGGGTGAGGTGGGCCAGGGGGATTTCCATTCATCGTCTGACTAGCCCGGGCAGCCACCCGTGCGCCAAACCCTTTTGGGACTCCCTTTCAAAGCAATACTCTCATTTCACGCCGGCAATAACAGGCACACTCAGTACTACCGAAGCTTCCGCTGCTCGAATGCGTCGAATCGAAGGTAGGCGCAATGCACCTTAGAACGAGACTTGGAGTAGACGCGGTCAAGCCCAACGCTTTGATGTTGAAGGAACAGACACCGCATCCACCTCGTGGGTCGGTTGGGAATCCAACTCACCGCAATGCCCTCTACAGGGGCCCACTGGCTCTGACGCGGTGTCCCGAGACCCGACACCTCGACAATGTGTGTTGGAGGGCGGGGAAGGGCCCTCCTGCTCGTTCTGGGACGAGTTTCGGCGTTGGGCGTGGCTGCCCTCTAGGGCCGAACTTACCTTTGTCGCAGGATTCAAGGCATCCACTCAGCGGTCGATCGACGGACCTCTGGAAGTTTAGCCACCATAACGGTGCCGCTGACCCCGCCCCATTCAGCACCGGTCGGAGCACCCCGACCTACCACCAAAACCCAACCTGGGGTAGTTGCCGGGGCCTCCACCCATCCGTACCTTGGCTTGCTCACGCCTTCTCGAGCGAGGGGGTAGTAGGTAACACGTGATTCCGAAGGGCTGGGATATCCACGGCTGACAAGAGGGGTGAGCTGGGCCCGGGTCTACGGTCCAAATCAGGGGATTACTGCCTGTGTAATCTCTCATAGGACATTACACTTAGGGGGAGTATCCTATGTTCTTACCCCCAAGTTTCCAAACCCTTCCCCCTCTAAGTTTCCCTACGCGCGTGAATCCGGGTGAGGCTCTATGTAGGGGGATGATTATTCATCCCCATGCGAAAGCCCGGGCAAACCAAGGTCTGGCTCACGCGGAGCGAGGTCCATCTCGCCGTCTCGCGTTACTACTTCCGGTAGCGCGTGGTGCGGCCGAAGGGCGCCGGTGCCGGGGAAGGATTCGGTACATTCGTACGCACCTACCGCGACGACGGCACGCTAATCCAAGGGACAATCGCAGCATGGAGGTGACCGAGGACGAGTCCTTCCGGTTCCTCTTGTTCAATGGCAAGCTCGGGATCTTCCGCCATCAGGGGGACGAGGAGGAATGGACCCATGTCGCGTACTTGCAGTGCAAAGCCCCACCTGAAACCAAGAGTCAGGAGTATGGGCGGCGAAGGCACGCGCTCGACAAGTCCGGATCTACCAGGGCCGAAAGACAGGGGTGAAATCGAAAGAGCTTGTGGAGGCGTAACAGCCGAACCGAGTGGGGTTCGGGCCTGTGGGCGTATTCGGCTCGGTACGTTCGAAGACAGAAGTTATCTAACACGCCTGCATTTCCGTTATCGAAATGGCGCCCGAAGAGGGAGACCCCGAGCCCCCCGGGGTGGCCGGCGCGCGGATGATTCTCCTGCGGACGCAACAGCTTCGGCGCGAGGCGGGCAAGCCGGACAGCGACTTGATCGGGCGGGCGATTGAGGAACTTCCCAAGGTGGCCCGGGACCACGCCCGCCTGTTCGAGTTGCTCAAGTGACCGTGGCGCGAGTCCATCTGGACGGCGGGTTCGACGACGAGGCGTACTGGGCGTCAGTGAAGGAACTCCCGGGCTGTATTACTCAGGCGGACTCGCTTCCTGAACTCCGGCGCAACCTGACCGACGCAATCTCTCTCTACCTGGAATCGAACGGGGATCCCGCCCCTTATCTGGAGGACCTGGACGAGGCGATCTCCGAGATGCTCCGACGTGGCCCACCTCCTGACCCGGCATGACGCGACGACGCGCGGCTGGCCCAACGACCAAAATCGTGCTGAGCCCCGCGGAGACCTGGGACTCGGCGTTCGAAGACTTCTTCTTGGAGAACCCCCCGCCCGAGTTCGTCGCGCTGCTGGAGCGCCGCGCAGGCCAACCCAGAATCTCCGCTGAGGAAGTCGAGAGCAAGATCCGGGACTGAGCGGTGCTCCCGTCTTCCCGATCCCCCCGAAGTAGCCCCGGATTGGCCGTCGGAAACGGGTCGCCCTGGCCCTCGATCGGTCCGGGGCGGGTGTGGAGCCGTTCCGAGGTCTTCCCAGGCCCCGGGAGCCCGGTTACGTCCTGCTCCCCCCATGCCGAGTGGATCTCACGTGCCTATCGGATTGGGTCCCGTTGCTGACAACGAGTGCGCTGAGTCTGGGTCGACGAATGCTATGGCCGCAGGGAGTTCGCGGGTACGAAGGTTCATTGTGTCTCCGGACGTCAACCCAGCATGGCCTCGGACCTCTTTCTAGACACTCGCGGTGACTACGGAGAGGCCCTTCGCTTGGGTCGAGAGATTCTCCAGGCCCGCCGCGGTGGACTAATCCGACCGAGTCAGTTCTGGTTGCTTCTCAACCAACATCACACCTTCCGAATCCGGGTCCATCTCCCCACAGGAGGACTCTGGGACCTAACGGCCAGTCCGTCCGCGCAGATCATCGAGGCCAAGATTGTCCTCGCGGGTTTGACGGGCCTTGTCGCACCGGCCTCCACGTCGCCGGAGAACACTGACGACTCGGAGTATCGAGTCTTCTGAGGCGGCGCGTGGTACGAGGCTAACCCCAAGGACTTGAATCACCGGATTACACCCGAGTTTGAAGTCGGGGGGCCATTGGGCCGGTTGTTCTTAGGTCTTGGAGTTCGTGGGGGGCGCCTTCGGCTTCTGAGCAACCGAAACCGGGGGGCTCGGTGCCGGGTTCAGCTGTACAGATCGATTTTCCCTAGCCATCTGGCCGACCGCGTCCTGTGGATTCAGCGCTCGGGATCGGTTGTCCCTTGGTGTCGTAGGTGCGTACGATCGTCGCGTATCCCTCGCCCGCTCCAGCCTTGCGCGGACGCACTACGCAGAAGCGGAGCCCGTGGCGACCGGCGAGTTGGGAAACCTGATCTCGCGTGAGCCAGACCTTGGTTTGCCCGGGCTTTCGCATGGGGCATGTATGACATGCCCCCTACATGGAGCCTCACCCGGATTCACGCGCGTAGGGAAACTTAGAGGGGGAAGGGTTTGGAAACTTGGGGGTAAGAACATAGGATATGCCCCCTAAGTGTAATGTCCTATGAAACATTACACAGAGGGGGGGGTATCATCTGTTGAGGACCCCCCTGGTCCCTTCCCCACCCTCGGTACCCTTCGCGCGCGGGTAATACCGGTGCAGTCTCCATTGGTATCCCTCAATTAATTGAGGGATTGTTCGGAAGAAGCGGCGGACCAGAGGCTGGTGTGATTAAGGGGTCCGGGGAAGGGACGGAACGGGGGTCTTTCGGCCGCGGCGGGGGGATCGACCGGGAGTTGGAGCCAGCCTCCGGGGCGCCCGCCCGGTGAGAACCCACGGTCGGGGCCTATGGACCACGTTTTGGAAGGACCCAACGACGAAACGATGGGAAATCATGAGCCTACGTCACGCCGACAGGCGTAGCGTCACTTCAACCCCGTTTGTGAAGGTTGCCTTCCCCCAATTGCGTGACGATGACCGACCGCGATGAGCGCTAGGGATTCCTTGACCTCCGCCCACCATCGGATCATGTCGGAAATCCCACCCGTTGGAAGGGATGTCAACTTCGAAGATGCATCGAATGTGTGCCAAACCCCGACGAAAGGGTGGGTCGGAAGGGTCGTGTTTAAGAGTGGTATGTCCCCTGAAGCGAGTTCGTGGGACCCGGCAACTCTCTGTGGGAACGCTATTGGAAAGAGGCGCCGAACGGCGCCGATTTCGTCATTTGCCTATCGAAGCGGGCGAAGAAGACTATAGAAAAACTGCGCAAGAGCGATCCAGTGCGGGCCGAGCACCTTTGGGAGTCGTTTCGCAATCTCTACTTCCAAGAAAACTGGCCACCGGCAAACCCCAATTCGAGTCTCAGAATTCGCAACTGCGGAAAGGACAGGGATGGTTACACAGTTTACAGGTTTCGAGGGGATCAAAGGCAAATTCGCGGCTACTTCAGGGTAATCCGCGACGAGGAGGAGGCTGAACTTCCACTCGTACTTGTCGACGATCTGACAACGTCTCACGACGAGGATCATGCACTCCGAGAGAGGGTCCTTGCGCGGTCCCCCATGGCCGCTGAGATTAAGGACGTAATCATTCCCATCGAGCCGGATCGCCGGAGACTCGATGCACCACCCGGGCGGTCAGGAGCCGACTACCGACAGCTACTGAACGTTCCACCGGAAGAGATGGACAGCGCCATCGCGTGGCTTGAGTCATCGGCAAACATCATCCCGAGCCCTCGCCAGATTGAATCGATATATGCCCCCACTCCGATCCTCATCAACGGACAAGCAGGTACTGGCAAGACCAGCATGCTCGCTGTCCGGGCAGCGTGGGTCATCGCAAGTTGTCGAGGCGAGGGCTATCAGGCCAAGTTGCTCTGCACCGCCTACAGCCAGAAGGTCGTTGATCTGCTTCGTCAGAACATCGACGCTGCATTGACTTACAAGCACAGACAGACAGCCAAGGCAGAGCAGGACGGGACCTGCGAGTTCAAGTCATTCCCTGACGTCCTAAGGGGACTCTTAGATGTGCATAGCCGTGCGCCCTTCGAGAAGCCCGAGCATAGGGTCGGGTTCGGAAGGTTCAATCGCGAATTCCTCCAAGTCGAGAAAAAATACGGTCGAGCAAAGAGGGTCAGCGCTGAGTTTGCATGGTATGTCATCCGAAGCCTCCTGAAGGGACTCAGGGAGGACTCCCCGCTGACAATCGACGACTTCTTCGTGACTGGTCGAAAGAGTTCCGTCCCGAAGAAGTTCACCAGCGACCTGACCCGGGAGGATCTGGAACAAGTCATCTCGTTGAACGAAAGGTACTCGGAGTGGCTTCGGTCCAACGGATACTACGACGATATTGATCTGGCGCTCGCAGCCTGGGATACTGTGAAGGACCACCCTCCCGCGATCTTCGATGAGATATACCTGGATGAGGCCCAGGACTTGACCCGAGTCGAGTTTCGGGTCCTAGAATATCTCCTCAAGGGTGAGTCGCAACTCCCCAGCAAAGGAATCAGAGTGGCACTCGCAGGCGACCCCCAACAGACAATCAACCCGACTGGTTTCAACTGGACTCATATCAAGGCTTTGTTCTACAAAGGTGACCCACTGAGACAGACCGATCTCGAACTCAATCAGAGGACCCCGCAACCGATAGTGAATCTTGCAAACGCGGTACAGAGACGCCGAAGGCACTATGCTCGGGAAGCCGTCGTCGAGCAGCGGGCGAGAGAGCCTTGGGGCCGCGAACCCGAATGCTACGAAGTATCGGGCGAACTAGACGATGTTGCCCTCATACAACTCCTACGTAATCCTCGACCCGGGACGGCGCTCCTCATCTGGGACGAAGATGAGGAAGACATACTGAAGTTCCTTTCGAGCGACCGTCACCTGTTGGAAGTTCTCAACGGGATTCATGGTGAGGCGCGAATCGCAAGACTCGTCGCACGGCGCGAAGTTGACCTCTCCTTGGACAAGGTCCTCGCTTCCGTCCGTCTACACACAATTTCTGATATCAAGGGCCTCGAATTTGAACGCGTGATCCTCTACAAGATCGGCTCGCGGCCGATTTTCTCTGAATTCGCCGAGCAGACGATCCGCGACACCGAACCGGAGGACGGATTGCGATCCCGGATGCCTGTCCTTTACCATCTGAACAGGCTTTACATCGCCGTCACTCGTTCAACAAAGTATCTTTTCGTTTTCGACGAGGCGGAGGCCGTCCAGAAGATATGGGCAAGGATGAAGGAGGTCGATTGCACTCATCGAGACAACATCCGGGGACTCAGCGGCGACCCTGCGCTTGCCGCCGAGGATGATCGAAACTGGGTAGCGGATGCCAGAAAATATCTGGACTTGTATCGCGAGGAGCGGGATGCTCGAATGCTCGCGTATGCGCTTGACTGCTTGGATAGGGCACCTCACCATCTTGAGGCCCAACACCTCTTGCTCGAGGTTAGGGCTGAACAACTGGAGGATGAGGCTGGCACCGCTTATCGAAAGGGTGAGGGCACCCGCGCTCAAATCGCCTGGAAGCAGGCCGGGGACAATTGGTCCCAGTTCGGCGGCGTCTTCCGGATGAAGGCGGCCCAGGCCTATGTTCACGGTGAACAATGGAGCGAAGTTCGCCGGACCCTGTCACTGTCTAGTTCTCGTTCTCTCGAACATGAAGGATGGTTGCTTTACTCTGATTTAATGTGCTCTGAGGGCCGCACTGCAAAGGCCGCTGCCACGGCCTATCTCAAATTCCTGATCCAGTCCCCCGACGTTCCGACGATCGACGGCTCCAAGGGACGATTATCCGAGCACCTTCAGGAGCTCCGACTCATCGATGATTTGGTCGAGTTGCACGAGACGGTGCTCTGGAAAACCGCCAGGGACGATGTGGCACCGATGGTCAAGCTGTGTGACTTCCTGCTGAAGGAAGGTAAACACGACATCGTTGTGCGGGTTATTGAAAGGAACCGACTGCAACGGCTGCTCGGCCGACAGTACGTCGCAGCGCGCACCGTGCTAGCTGAGGGGGCTACTAAAGCATCCAACTGGGAAGAAGCAGGGAAGCAGTGGAAGGCGTTGGCGGACTCCGGCGCGGGACAGGATCAAGCTCCAAGTCAGTATCGTCGGGCAGCCGATGCCTTTGCCGAGGCAGCCCTTATTGGAGCGAGTCAACTCTGGAGTGAGGCCGCTCAAAGTTACTTGAAGTCGACCGATATGGGCTCTCCGAACGTAGAGATTGCACAGGCCGAAGATTCTGCCCGGCTCGGTAACTTCTCGCCCGCTATCAAGGGCTTGAGCGGAGCGATGCCACGGCTCCAACTGGCCGTCGGGCCGCTCCGCCGGGATTACACATCATCCTACGCATGGAGCCGGTTGAAGACCTGGACCGACCAGCTTGACCCCCTTGTTTACGCTCGGGACCCGAATATGCTCTCAGCCGTTGTTGCCCTGCGTCTTCATGATGGGGAGAGACCTGCAACAAAGGAGCTCCTTGCTCGTGTCATTGGCACGCGAGACGCGAGGGGCAAAGAACTGGCGTTACAACGCTTGGCTTCCCTCGAACTCGAAGACCAGAACTTCAAGGGTGCGATCGAATGCCTCGAGCGTGCTGAGGACCTCTCCCGCGCTTGGCAGCTCGCAGAGGAACATCAGGCCCAACTCGACCCGACATTTGTCAAAGGGGTGGAAGGGCGATTTCTCGGTTATCAGTACGTGTCGGGGGCACAGCCCGACCGAGGGACCGTAGACCGCGCGATTGCTCTGCTCGAAGAGGCGGGAGTCTTTGGCGATGCTGACCGCCTGAAGCGACTCAGAACTGAAAATGAGAGAGATGTTCGAGAAAAAGTTCGTCTCATCCTCGCGGAGGGCGAGGGAATTGAGTTGTTCGTGCAAGCGGTTAGCGCAGTAAACGCCACCGGAAATGATTCGAGGGCCGCCGAGGCAAAGCTACAACTCATGCATCACCTCGTCTCAAACCCAACCTTCATTGAACACCTCTCAGAGAAGCTGCGTCCCGCGCTCGTCGGCTGGATGAGAGATGTTACCTTCGTTATCCCCGCTCAGGCTGAATTTTCGGAAAGAGGTTGGGGATTCCTCGTCGAGTGTTGCCAAGACGATCTCTCCGCCAAATCCTACTACCAAGTCAGGTCGGGGACCCAAGAGTGGGCGAGGGAAGGTTTTCGCCGGGTCCTTGGCAGGATGAGACACGAGTTTCGCCTTCAGGCACGGACGGATACCTCCAAGAACGAGTACGTTGGAGCACTCGAACGAGAACTCGCTGAATTTGAGAAGAAGTGGTCTGAAGGGGCTGTTATCAGTCCGAAGCGCTCGCCGGTCGAGTTAACGCTCATGAAGCAGAAGCTCGCAGGAGAAACCATCCCGCAACTCAGGGAGAGGTGGAAAGAGGCGGGAATTCCCGGGTCCCGAGCCGCCACGAAGGAGGTCCTTGTGGAAGGGTTCCTCGAGTATTGGGCAGGCGAGGAGTAACACCTTGCGGGAACGCCTATCCCGCGAGAGGGGTTAGTCTCAACCGAACGACTCGCACCGTCGGGAACTCATCCCAGTCGATCCGAGTTGTCTCGTGATCCTGCAGCCGCCTCAGGTGCTCGATCAGCGCGTTCGTCAGGTCCCTCTCCCCCTGCTCGACTGTCGTCGCGTGCACCAGGACCTGGGGAAACCCCTCTACGATCCCGATGAAGGACGGGAGATCGCTCTCCCGCTCCCGCAGGTCCAGGATGCGCAGGCGGATCTCGAACATGCGACCTCGCGGGGTTTGGGTCGGCCCGGCCGCGAACGCGCCACTACTTCCCCGAACGAGGGCCCCGCCTCCAGGTCCCGGAGCTTCGCGTGGAGGGCCCTCAGGGCCAGAACCTTCTGTTCGAGGTCCTCGAGGATGACCCGGTTCACGCGGGTGCGGAGCTGGGCAGCCGTCTCGTCGTCTATCGCGTAGTCGGCGAACCCGCTCCGCGCAGACTCGAATTGGCCCGCATTGAAAACAAGCTGGCCGGAGGCCCAAGGACGCCCTGCCTCGGGGCTCGGGGACGCGTCCGCCTCGGTGTGGGCAGGGTCGTCCCCGAATGGCGGGCTTCGGGTCCTCTCCTCGTCCGGATCGGCCAAATGGGCAGTTGCGGGAACGAACCCTGGGACCGCGGCCAGCGTCTCCCGGCGCGACTGCCACCGACCGCGATAGCTCCCGTAGTCGAGCGAGTGCTCGCGCAGGTAGGCTGGATACGGGCGTGGCGCGCCGAAGTCCCCCACGATGCGGATCTCCGGGTCGCGCGGGATCGACTGGCCGCACCCGCACGAGCACTTGCAAGGGAAGCGGTTGCCCGTGACGGTGCGGAGGCGAGGGGCTCCGTGTGTGGCTTCGGTCGGCGTTCGGGTCTCTGGCGTTGAGTGGTGGATGCTCTGCATCGCACGTCCCTCGCCAAAGGAAGGGACGGGCGAGGCCCACCAGGAGGTGCTACGTCGGGGCAACGGGAAGACTGGGTTCCGCGGGAACCTCAGGTTGCTGAGTCTTCACAGCCCGCGCTTTGCCGGGGCCCTGGTTCCGTTCGAGCGACCGAAGCCCGGCCAACCGTACTCCAATCCACGAGAAGGCCGCTTCGAATCCTTGATAGGCCTTCTTGAGGACGAACCCCAATGTTACCCCGACAGCGGTCAGGATTCCCAAGAAGGTCTGCACGGTTGAAAGTACATTGTTCGTTGAACTCAGCGTGATGTTGGCGAGATTCACCTTCGCGATCCATAGAACGACGAAGAATGGCAGGGCGACTATGGCCGCGATGCCGAGGCCGATTCCGATTGCGAGGAGGGCCCCGAGAATCCAGAGCCAGGCCTGGCTTCCGCCGCTCAGAAGATCGGGGGCGGACTTCTGGCCCAGGACGAGGTCTGTCCACTGCTCCCGTACCTGGGCCCTCAGCGCTTTCCCGACCCTTTCTGGGCCCACGACCGGGTCTTCGTCAACCCAACCCGCCAAACGGACGCAGTCACTTGCGATCACATCGTGCGCATCGTTGGAAATGGCCCGCCCGATCTTCGGGAGGTAGTACTGGGTCAGTGTGTGATTCAACGCGTGACGAATCCACCCTGCCGTCTTCGGGGGGGTGCACAGGTCTGAGACCGTGCTCGCAAATCCGGCTGCGTGGTACGCCGAGGGAATCTTCGCACGCAGCGTTCCCATGACCGAATCGTGCCAGCGGTCGAAGTCCTCTTCTTGGACCGTTCCGATGTTGAGCTTCGCCTCCGCTACCTCCGCGACCATGGTCTTGAGGCCCTTCGAGATCTCGGCTTGGTCGCTAGGCTGGAGGGTTTCGACCAGGGTTTGGTACGTGAAGATCGCTCGGAGAAGTCGATGCCGGTCGGTCTCCTTAGAGATCGCGCCATTGTGGAAGAAGAGGTGGGCGCACTCTGCGTGCATGTAACCTGTCATCCAGCCGACGTAAAGGGGGTCGGAGCTCGGGCTAGTGTCGGCCATCGATGGGGCGGGATCGGCCTAGGTCGATCATGGGTGGGGAATCGCTCCCCTCACGATAAAGGTCGTACATGCGGGAAGGTTCCCCCTATAGGCTGCAAAGCGACGGGGGTTCCCGCGGTCTCATACCATGATGGGAGGTCTGACAAGGACCGGTTTGTGACGGGGGTTAGGTCACATTTCCCTCGTGAGGGGAGGGACAGGCGAAAGCCGAGTCAGGAACCCCGGGGTGGCAAGTGAGTACGGTTGTCGCAGCTAGCAATTTGGAAGAGGTTTAGAATCATCATGTCATTTTGGTTGAATCATGAGTCGAAGAGTTTCTGGGGATTCTCCCCCCGTCTTGAAGACGGCGGCTGAGCTCTACGGGGCCCTGCGAAATCGAGGGCTGGATCTCAAGCCGGATCGGGGTCGGGATGTTGCTCTGGAGAGAGACCTCTGTCGTGCTGTCGGCTGCCCGGAAAACGGGTTGGACGAGTTTCTTCGTTCATCGAAGATGACTGCTGAGGACTTGCTCGAGAGGATTCTCCTTGTTGTCCAGCCTTTCAGTCAGATGTTTGAAGAAATATGGAGCTACCTCGCAGCTATTTCCGCGACAAGGACTACCGAGACACTTACGATTCAGCTTGACCCGACCGGGAAAACGACTCCTGTTAATCTCGAGTCATTTCGCAAACAGCTCAACCAGGTCAAAGCTGCCTTCTCTCCTGTGGACGTCAAACTGTTGACTCCCCAGATCCTTCACAAGTTCTTCGACCTCGAACGGATTATCAGGGAAGGACTCCCAGAAAACACTCCCGGACCCAGCCTCGGATACCGTCGTGGACAACGTCTTCGGTTACCGGTTCCATCTAGCGGTGCCGATGACTTCGGGAGAGTCTTGTCATGGACCAAGCGCGCATTCCAGTGGATAATCGACGAGTACGCAAATGAGCTCGAAGTGAGGAACGAGCTCCGAACTGTTCCAGAATTGAAGGTTACGACGGCGCCACCGGATACACATTTCGCGTCGCTTGAGGATGCTGCCCAAATGCTGACAGACCTGGTTCCGGGTTGGGCCCTCGTTTTTCTCTTCGCCTCTGAGGTGGCTGTTAGCCCGAGGACCGAGGCAGTCACATTCTTTGACAACGAGATTGCCTCGAAAATTCACACTGCCCGCAACGACAAGGTTGAGTGGATCAACAAGACACTCGACGTTCTGGAGCTACCTTTTTGGAAACATAGGTGGCAGACCTACGAGGTCTGGTCGACAATCGTGGTGCTGAATGAGCTCGCATTTCTTGGTCCGATCCCCATCGTCAATGGCCACCGAGTTGCGATCGATGGCTACCTTCCGGGCATCGTCGCCTCTTTGCGTTCGCGTCAGTATCCGAACGCCTGCGTTGCGGTACGAATCAGAACCAAGCCGGCCCCAGGGACTCCTTACGACATTCAGCCGGATCTGAGAATCTGTTCAGAGGACCCCAGCGTGCCGGCAAGCACGGTCGCAGTAGTCGAGTTCAAGCAACGAGCACGGCTGACGAAGGAGCACGTGGAGGAAGTCTGCACGAAGTATGTCGGTGGCACTCCGGACTCGGGAGGAGTCTTAGTACTCAATTACGACGACTCAGGGGTCCGACCCAATCTCCCTCCTCAATCCGTGCTGATTGAGGGAGTTCATCCGGGAAACCGTCCGGCTTTGGACCTAGTGAGAAGCAACCTTCTGGATGCAGTCTCCAAAGCGAAGGCACCACTGCAAGGTCTCTGCTTGGTCCTGCTGCTTGATGTTTCGAGTAGCATGGGTGACGCGTACGAGAAACCTGAGGTCCAGGTCGCTTTGGGAAGTGCGGTCTCGGATTCATTCGTTCATATCTACCGTTTCAACGCTGGTCTCGTCCCGGGTGGCGATCTCCGGGGTTCACCGATGTCGAAGCACTTACAAACGTCAGGGGGAACCGAACTCGGAAAGGCTCTCGACGACCTTGCGCGGGAGGGAATAGCCGCCGACAGACTCCTTATCGTGACTGATGGAGACCACGACCACCCCAAATCACAGCTGTCGCGAATACCCGCAGTTCGCGAGTGCGAGCCCAACGAGATTGGAGCGGCTTTGACATGGCTTCGAGGAACCTGACTCCGAACTGCGCTTCGGATCCGCGTCTCTTGGTCCATCGAGTTCGCGTCGGCGACTCTACGAGCTATCTCCTGCCGGGAATCGTTTCCTTAACAGGACTCGATTCCCTGTTCGCTCGCGAACTCGAAGGGGGATGCCTACCGAGGCTGTAGATTCGCGCCGAGCACGGGCTATGCAGAGCACGATTGACTCCGCGTGAAATGGGCAAAGTAGAGAGTCATTCGGTCTTGGCGGGTTTCGCAGCCGCACCCGCATGAGCACTTGCGCGGGAAACGGTTTCCCGTGACGGTGCGGAGGCGGGGGGCTCCATGGTTGGCGTCTGTCGGCGTGGGGTCGCGTTCGGCGGGCGGATTCCGGATGCCGGCTGCCTGCATCGATCGATCCTCGCGAAGAGGGGAACGAGCGATGCGACGTGGGAGGAACGAAACCACTGATAACAACTAGGCATGGGCAAGCCCTGAGAGTTCCGGAGCTGCTCACATTTATGAGGGAGAGAGCTGATGCGTGGGGTGCATGACGGCGCAAGCTTCCTCTTTCCTGGCAGAAATCGAGGTAAAAGGGGGCGACCTTTCGACCGCTGTTCAGGGATTCAAAGGGCTATTGAATTCGTATCTTGGGACGCTACCCAAAGCGAAATCGGAACATGCTCGAGTCGATATCGAGGATATTGCGAAAGGGAGGCTCCTTCTCACCGGCCTTTCACGGCCTCAATGGGAAGAATACCTTGAGAAGGCCAGGGGTCGTATCGCATCGGCAAGGGGGCAGTACCTTCAATGGCACCTGACTGCCGTCCCACCTCGGTCAGTTGCTGCTGTAGCCGAACGGGAGCCACCGCGTGATCAAGCGTGGATTGAGAATCAACTGGAAAAACGCGCGCGCGAGCTTGAGCTGGCCTATCAAGCACAGAGCCTCCAGGTGGAACAGGAAAAAGCGCGACTACAGTCAAGGGCCGAGATTCTGACGAGGGAGGTCGAGCGACTCGGACGGGAAAAGGATGAGGCCGAGCGGCTGCGGAAGGGCGCCCAGGAAGCGCACGACACAGTTCTGCACGACCTGCAGACATATGCGGACGATCCTGCAAAAGCAGCGATGCAAGTCGTCAGCCGGGCTGCATCATCGCTTCGAAGAATCGAATCGGGGTCGCGACCTTCTGGCCGGATTGGCGGGAGTCGCCCACTCGAGGAACAACTCCGGGTCGCGCGGACGGACCTGGTCGAGTGGGCAAATGAGATTTTGAGGCCGCAAGGACTTCACGTCTCTTCGATTGCCGAGCTCGAGGCCATCGGAAACGTCGGTGCTTGGGAGGAATCCGAGTTTCACAAATCTGCGGCGGCGGCCTATCTTGCCGCGAGAGACGAACTGGTTTTCCTAGATGCGATGGAGCGCGGAGCACTGCGTGTTCCAGAGTCGATAAAGTCGGTGATCAGTGCCGGCATAGATCGGGCCGCCAGAGAAGAGATGATTTCCTCTTACGAAAAGAAGAGGGCGGCGCACGAATCAATGGGAGAGGCTGCCAAGTCTGCAACGGCAGCGTTAGCTTCTCACCGCCAGGCAACGGAACTTGCCAGGGTTCTTTCGGAAAGCCGAACCGCCGACCCGATTCCGATTATCCTGTCGTTTGCCGGGGACGGGCCCGAACAGGGCTTCGACATTCGTGTACCAAAAGGCCTGGAAGATGGAGTCCTGACCGATTTTCTCCGACGAGCAGTGAAGACGGCAGCGGCGGCAGCAGGTGTTGCCGTCACCGGTGAGATTCAAGAGTCGACCCATCTCTCATTCCATTGCATTCCTCCCGACGCTTCGGCGACTCGCATGGATGTGCTTCGCATGCAGGGAGACTGCAGGGAACACCTGGCTCGGCTTGTGATCGAAGCCAGCCTTGGGGACGCAGGACCGAAGTTCAGAGTCATCGACGTCCGCGACTTCGTGATATAGACTAGGGATTTTCCCTCCTCGTTCCACCCCTTTAGATCTGTCACTGATTATGCCGATGGCGGGTTGGGGATTCTTCCAGGGGAACCTCCCAGAAGGGAGCCATGTTCAATTCCTTCGGATTCTTGACCGGACATGGCTCCCCATCCATTGGCTACCTACCGGAGCTGGTCGACGGCCTTTGTTGTTAAACGGATGGATTCTGAGGAGCTTTCGAGTTGAAGGCAGACCGCCGGATTTCGGTATCGTTCAGGAAGGATCGGTTCATCCAATCCAAGCGTCGAAAGTGGATTACATCCTCCGGGCTCGACGCCTCCCATCCATCCGACTCGGGCTTCTTAGAGACCCGGAGCACGTGTACCTGGATGTATCTGAGACCTGGCTTCCGACGCAATTGTACGCCCACTTGGCCGCTCTCTCACCGCGACATGAGCTGCTTCGCACTGAGGATGGCGAATTCGCGTTCTGGCAGTTTAGAAGCGCCGATTGGCCAAAGGTGGAGGCGGAGCTGGAAGACTACGGGCTTCGACCAGAACTCTCCTCAATCGAATCGTGGAAGCAGCGGAAGGATGCTGCGGAGATTCCATTGGCTCCCGTCGAGCTAGTTTCGAATCTGCTTAGCGAATTGTATAGCCGATACCTGAAGAACGAGGATCGAATCAACTACCTCCGAACAGACTTGGCCCTCGAAGCTGAGAAACCTTTCGACTCTGCCGAGCTAAACTCAATCTGGGCAAAGCTTCGTGAGGAAGCTGCCACGAACCCTACAGCCGCACTCGGAATCGATTTTGTCAGAGATTTCTCCCATCGAATGGTGGACTGGAAGGATGCAGAGCTTCAAGGATTGACCCCACAACTCGAGTCAATCATACTCAGCGTGGAAAAGACTAGATTCGGCGGAGCTTACTCTGGAAACTACTTCCGCATCTACGTTCCCGAATTCGACACCATCTTGCACCTTAGCACGACAATCAGTCCTGAGAGGCACCGGGAAGGCAGGGCCGATCCCGCGCGGACATTCCTTCGCCGGCTAATCCTGGCACGTTGGAGAGCCTACCCTTACCTCGGTCGCGTGCGGAACACGGGCGACGCGGGCTCCCTGTCTACTCAACAACTCGACCCGGCAATCCGAACATTCATTATGACCCATCTGGCTTCCTTGCCCTCACTGGAGGCTCTGGTTTCCGACGCAGGGCAATTCGCCGCATTCAATATCGATCGCAACACGTGGTCAGAAGGGCACCACCCATTTAGCCGAACATTCGTCTCACCATTCGAGGTGAAAGCCCCTCTCGATAGATATTGCTCACAACCCTCTATCTTCGCCAGAGATGTGTTCGGACTGCCATCACAATTGATCTTCGATTTCGAGGACTTTGAGCGTCGTCGGGGCTTTATCCGAAGTCTCCAGCCGGGCCAATGGATCGAAGTGATTCTGTCCGACACCTTGCGCGGACGTCAGCGAACCCAGACCGACCGATTTGAGTTCCAAGTGGAACCTTTCCACAAAATCGAAGTGATATCGCGGCAGCGCGCGGAGGAGATTTCCGCCTTAGGTATCGTCAAGTCATACCGTTCAATCTCCGACGCTGGCGTCGAGCTATTGGACCGCGCGTGGTCCGGGGTGCGCCCACTCAAGGAGTCCCTCAGATCCCTTAGGAACTCTGCCCACGTCATTGACTGTGAGGACACTTGGGTTTACGTACCTAGTCAGGTTACTCCACAATCCGTCGTTAAGTGGGAGAAACTCTCCCGCCGGGGTTCAGTCGATGACGAGGAACGATTTCGTACGACACCAGATTTTGCTCGACTTTCCACTCACGCTCTCTCGATGGATCGAGCCCATCCCATGTTCTGGCTAAAACACACCGAATTAACACGACTCGCGGTTGGGGGGACTGGTTCGAGGGTGCCTCTTGTGATCGAGCTGGCGAATCTGGAAGCTTCCCAACAGCGTAAAGATTGGACCGCACAAGAGGAACTCTGGAAGGAGGCGGGAGGGGGGACAGCTCCAAGAATCATAAACGTTCCGCGCGACGCGGATTTTCGCGGACTGGTGAAGCGAGCTTGCGGTGTCTTCCGGCGCTTCGGAAGCGTTTCGCTTCGAGGTGCCGGTGCCGCGGTCGGCCCGGCCTACTCGGTATCGAAAGCAGTCGAGCATTTGTGCGCCTTCGCGTATCCCAGGGCAAGAGTCGGGGGTGTCTGGTTGGCTAGTCCCGGCGGGTTCAAGGTTCGAGCAGTCGAAGTGACGCTTCTTGGTCACGGAGGGCTCACATATGGTCGCAGCTAGCTCACTCTCAGGGACACTGGATGACCGGATTCGTCGATTCCTTGCCGATTCTCATCCGAACAGACCTGACAGTCTCGCGCTCGATCAAATATCTGCTCCCCAGATACACCAGGTCACGTTCAGCCCACTGCGCGAGGTGCGGGACTCGTTCCTCGCGAACTACCTGGTGCCGCACGATGTTTCGATTCGAAAGCGAAATCAAGCATGGCGGTACGCACCCTACATACGCGTGATCGTTCCGCTATTCTCGAATCCCGGTGCGGTACAAGTCCGAATCGATTTCTCCGTACCACGGTGGGTTTCCTATGCCGAGCAAACTCAACACGGGTTGCGTGAGCGGAGATCGGTTAAGCGTCCTTCGATACCTCGTGATTTCTTTGACGTCGAGTCCACAGAGGGACCCGGTCTGAAACGGGCAAATCTCCGCAGCGAAATTGGATCTGCCGTCCGGCCAATCGGCCTCTCCCTAGGTCACTACACTTGGGAGGGAAAGCTTGACTTAGGGACCTCGAACGATTTCACCATTGAGATTCCCGAGTTCCGCGAAGTCCTGAGAGAAGAGAGCCGTCAGAACGCAGAGGTGGAGTCGAACGCAGCACGCCCGACCGGAGCGGCTGTTCTGTTGCATCGCTCGCCTCCGAGGACCGTTCGAGTGACCGCCCGGCTGAGTTCTGAATCGAACGGAAACCCCCCGACCCTAGAGATTGATGTTACGAACGTCACGCATGTGAGCGAAAAGGAAGCAGCTGCCGCAACGTACTGGGGAGAGAAGACGATTGTTTTCCCCGAAGTTCGAATAGCATTCGACCGAGATATTACCTTCCCGACGCAAGACGATTCTCAGAGGCTCGTCGCCGAGGAGGCGGGGGAGGCTCGACGGGCGTTCCTCACTGAGATTCAGCAAAACGCCCCCCGCGGTGTGAATTGCGTGGTCACGATTCCGCCCGGTTCATCAAAGCTCCTCATTGCCGCCATGACTGCCGTCCACGACAGCGTGCTGATCCGCCCCGTGCCTGGACCCCCAATAAGCGAACTCGGAGATGAAGAGGGCCTGGCATCCCACCTCGATTGCCTTTCAGAGGAGGAATTGATGAAACTGAAGGCAAGTGGCCGGATTGCGACTCTTGCTGGGGTCATCGAGTCGATTCATCGTTCATTCCCGGAAATCACGCATTTGCACTGGTTTCAATGGTTGGCCATTCAAAGGCAAGTCCAACTTTTGTTGAACGCCAAGGTCGCTGGATCGTGCCACCTGGTAAAGGCCCCCACAGGGACGGGTAAGACCCTCGTTTTCATGGCAAATTCCCTTTTGTATTATCTATGGACCGGAAATCGAGCGGTGCTCGCGTTTCCCACTAGAATTCTTAACGAGGACATGTACCGCCGGCTGACGATTCTCTTGCATAACTCGAGGCAGGTATTCCCTAAGTCCAACATCACGGGAGGAATCCTCATCGGAACTCGGGACCCCCTCTACGCTGCCGTTGCGCGACCCAATGTTGGACAGCGTATGGTGCAGTTCGAAGTCTGCCCGAACTGCCACAGAAGCAAGTCAGTATTCGCACAGAACTTCGGGAAAAGGATTATCGGAGTCTGTCAGAACTCTGACCTGAGCTCGCGGCCTGTTAGTATGTAGCTACATACTGTACGGCGCTGACGGCGGCGAGAACCTTCTCCTGCTCGGTGGTGAGGCGAGTGGCCCACTCCCGGACGGATTTCCCGGTCCCAAACCGTACCCACGCCAGATTCTCGAGGGAGCGCATCGCCTCCGACAGGCTCCGCTCGGGGTATTTCTCCTGCAACCTCCGCTCCGCCCAACTCCAGAGCAAATACGCCACGTAGACCACCGTGGCGTAGGCGTCCAACCGATCCTTCCGACGATACCTCACCGGGCCCAGCGACAGTTCCCCCTTGCTCGTGCGGAACGCCTTCTCCACCGCATCCTTCGCGAAGTACCTCCCGGTACATCGCTCGCCCGTCGAGCGAGAGGACCGTACTGAACAGCAGGAAGCGGCCGTCCAGCGCCCGTTCCCGCTCCACGGCCTTCGGGTCGACTCGGAACCCTCTCCTTCCTCGGGCGGTGACGATGACCTCGCCCAGTTCCGAGCGGATCTCCTCCAACCGAGCTTTCGCCACCGGTCCCTCCAACTCCTGAAGCAGAAGGTCCCGCGCTTGGCGATCCTCCGCCTTGCGGGAGAGATTCTCCACCACCGCGATCCTCACCTTCGGTAGCCCCAGCAGCGGCGCCGTGAACGCCCGCGCATACACCGCCCCTCCATGGGAAGTCCCGACCACGAACTCCGAGCGCTCCAGTTCCTCCCCGGGCCATCGAGAGGCATGCTCCACCGACTCGGCGCTCCACCCCTTGACCGACCCGATGACGTGGTAGCCCGCCTCGCGCGCTCGGAGCACGTTCGCCTTCGACGTCATCCCCTTGTCCATCACGAGCGTCAGATGCCGCAGACCCTGGGACTGGAGCAGCTCCAGCGTGGGAGCCACGCTCAGCGAATCGTTCTGTCCACCGGGAAGGACTCGACAGAGGATCGGGTGGTGATGCTCCCGGGACACGGCCATCCCGAACCCCACGACCGGGGCCGTGCCCCGCTCGTCGTGGCCCAACTGGCCGTAGGGACAATGCTTCCCGTAGTACGCCTGTTTCGTGATGTCGTAGTAGGCGCCGGCCGGCTCTCGAGAGCGGCCCCGCCACGCCCCGGTGAGTTCCTGCTGAAGCAGGAGGCCCCGGTCCTCCCACGTCTTCTCCGGGGTGAGGTGACAGAGCGAGGAGAGTGCCTCCTCGAAGTGTCGAGGACTTAGCTCCTCGGCCGGGAAGCTCTCCCACCGAGGCAGCGGGCTCGCCCGTACCCACTCGGGAAGGCGGCAGATCGGGACGCGGGCCGTGGCCTGGTTCAGGGCGAGACACAGGATCAGCTCGGTAGGAGCCCCCGGAAGAACCCTCTGGAGATGCTCGCGCACCCGGAGCTCACGGGCCGCGGCATACAGCACGGCGAGAGGACCGACCGGAAACGAGGAGTGAACGCTCTCCACCCGGGCCCGAGGCGGGCGCAGGAGCTTGCCGCCCTCATCGCAGGGGCCGAGATGGGCGAGGACCCGGGTGACGGAGCGCTTCTTCTTCGGGTCCCAGACCGACTCGACCTGCTGGAGATAGTGTCGGCCGCGCGTGGTGATGACCCGAGGGAACGCCATACGTACTATGTAGTGCGTATGTTCCTAATGAACCTGCCGGTCGAACAGTGCGGATCCTCGAGGAGAAGGAGGGGTCCGGGAAGGAAGCTAGCAACTAACGGGCGTGGAGATCAGGTCTGAGTGCGAGCACAAAATTGACTATATGTATGGCAGTGGGGAATCCGCGGATTTCTTACCCGCGATTCTAATCGCCACCCCCGACAAACTCTTCTTCGAAGCCACGGCTCGGTCGGGTGCCGAACCTCCTGGGATGCGCTTGTTCGGTTTCCCGGTCCGCCCCTGCGGAGAATGTGGGGCCATGAGCCCCGTTTGGTGGAACTACGCTACCCATTGCATCAAGTGTAACTCTGAAAACCTCGGCCCCGAGACCAGACGGCCGATTCAGTTTTGGACCTTCGATGAAGTCCACAGCCTACATGGACTGACAGGAATCTACCTTAGTACATTCATCGCCTTGCTTCAACTCTATCAACGACGTGCCACGACACCTAATGATCCCCCCGGCGGTCGAATCGCCAAGCTTTTTGGATTCCAGGTCGGGACCGCTACTATCGCAAACGAAGCAGAGCTTCTGGCAGAGCTCACGCGGTTAGACGACCCGAATCATCAGTTAATTGTGAGTCCAGCAGACGTCGAATTCTCGAAGAGCTTCGAGGTCGATCCCAGTAGAACGCGGTACAGGAGCCTAGTCACAATGCCGATCGGGACTAGCAGTCCTCGTTTGGCAACCCGCACGATGGTGCACGTTAGAGACGCAATTCTCAAGAATCACAAGTTCCAGCGTCAGCTCGAAACGAAGTTGGGTTACACTGGAGAAGGCCGTCCGTACGGAATCAACCTCACCTACGTCCAGCGGAAGGATGTGGGTCGGCTCCTAGTAAGGGAATATAGAGATGCTACCGGACGTGCTTCCGGGGGCGGAGACACGATACCGTTCATCTCGGGCGATACTCCCAATGACAGACTCGTGGACTACTTCACCCGTGCATCGAAAGGTTCACTTCAGAGTTTCGTGGCAAATGTTGTGATTAGCCTGGGTCTCGATATCGAGGACCTAAACCAACTCGTGATGGTGAGCCTCCCCGAATCAATCACGGAATTCGTTCAAACAATTGGGCGAACTGGGCGACGCGAAAGAGCGCCAGGACATGCACACGTAATCGTCCGGCCTGATCTTCCTCGTGATATTGAGTTCTACGCGAACTTTCACTACATACTAAGCGATTTGCGTGGCTACTTCGAACCGCGCCCCATGCGACGCGCGAATCGATACGCCGCTCGCCAGATATTCGCGAATGTGCTTCGCGTGGTCTTATTCGCTCACAGTACCTACGACGACCGGTACATGATGACCGCTCCCAAGGCGGTCCAGAAACTGGAGGCGAACCCTGCTCTGAAGGTGCAGGTGCTCAGAGATCTCGCCGAAGTCCTGAGCGGTACTGAAGGACCGGATTACCGGGAGTACCTAGATCTCGCATTTGATGAGCTCACCCATCTCATTGTCTCGTGGAGCTCGATGGGAGGTCCCGGGAACTACATCGGCGGTATCCTCTCAGCCGACCAGCTTCTTCTTCTCTCGTTACGGGACTCTGAAGAGCGCGACGTTTCTGTTCGGCCCGTCGACGCCTTGGCTGGCCAGTTACAGCAATTTCATCACGAAGAGACGGTAATCGAAGATGATTCCGCCGATGATACTGTGGAGGAGACCGGCCCACCTTGACGCGGAAGGTAAGCAAGTACCAAGCCCTATTCCGGTACTTTCCTGACAGACCCTGGAGCACCGAATATGCGACACTACGAACTGTGCGACTCACCGGGCGGCCGCTTGGCGATGAATACGAAACTGTTAAAACGACTATCGCGCGACTAATCAGCGTCGACTACGCACGCAAGGTCGATCGCGAGGCGCGTGCGCGCATAGCACGCGCCGTGCGCCGAGAAGAACGTGACCGATCGTTGCGGATCTTGCCGGTTCAGAATGTGGCGGCCGGCCTGGTGGCCGACCAGGTGGCCGCAAATGCGTTCTTGGCCAGCCTAGGAGCGACTAAGGGAACCGAAGTTTCGGCGGACGGGCAACGGGTTGAAGGGGCCCACGAACGAGTTATGGGTCCAGAGTCTGTCGACCTCCGGTTGATAGATGAGAATAGCGAAGTCCAGGGTGCAATATTTCCTACATTGTTCCTTTGTGACTCATGCCATCGGTACTACAACCTCGACCCAAACGGCGCCGAAAGCCTCCGTTGCACTTTTCACAAGGAAGATTCTGAGCTTCACCAGCTGAACGTTGTCTATTCCTGCCCAAGGTGCGCAAACATCGAACCGCTCCTGCCGTACAACACATTCTCAAGGAAACTTGCCACCGGCTGGATCCACTGCACCTCTGGCCATGGACTGTTCTTGGACATCGGGGCGAACCTGAGTGATGCTCATTGGCGATGCGAGGTGACCAGTTGTCCGTCGAACATCAACACGCAACGAGTCAATCGACTCTGCTCAATCTGCAACATTTCTGACGAAGAGTTACTCGCTGGAGAAACGACGTCGATCATGGCTCCTCGCTCCGCTACGAGTGGAGAAATTGCGGTACCTCTGACAGTCACATTTGTCCGAGACGCTCAGGGGCGAGACGTTCAACTCGCGAGTCTGAAGACTCAGCACAGAGACACGATGCACTCGTTCACGATGTCTACGGTTGAACCTAGCGCCGCAAAATGGCTCCGTAGGCTTGGCGCAACCGAAATTTTCGATGTACCACAGATTCAATCTCTTCTAGCTGTCTATGGGTACCGGTCGGAAATCAGACCCAAGCCGCCGGTCCCTGACGACGAGCGTTACCCACGCTTCTTCCAAGTACAGCCGGGGGTCCAGCGATTCCGTGCCTTTGCCACGATCACCGAAGGTCGTGGATTGATTATCGGCCTCAACAAGACGAAGCTAGCGAGGCTTCTATCGGGCGGTAACGGGGAGGGTCAGGATTACGAGAGGCGGTTCATGGCGGAGTCGGAGAACGTTGCAAGGTTGGGATTGCAGGATCTCCTGACCGCTGACGGTGAGAAAAACGTGTTCGTAATGACCAAGCTGCTTCATGCTATAGAGCACGCCCTCCGCTCCTCACTCGTTACAGAAATCGGCCTCGAGGATTTCGATTCCCGGATGCTCGTGGCAGATGCCGCGATTCTCTTTTTCGAAACACGGGATCTGGCCGACGGTGGAATCACCCAGCTCTCTCAGCATTCCGGCCAGATGACCAGTTGGCTCGTGCGAGGAATTCGACGAATCCAGGAGTGTCCGCAGCTTTGCGACTCCTCTTGCATCGCCTGCATCAAGACGGACAACACGTCTTGCCACGGGTTCTTGACTCGGGAGTACAACCGCTGGATGCCCCCGAACCTCCTCTTAGACAGAACGATTGCGGTCGACTGGATTCAACAGAATGACCAGCAGTGACCAAATTGACCTGCAGATTTCGTCCCTCCTTCAAAGGCTAGGCGTAGGGGGGCCCAGAGAGATTATTGACGAGTTGGACGACATTCCGATGCCTGAGATTGAACTGGCCCTCGAACGCCTAGTTCGACAGGGCGACCTGGAGCTCATTCAATCACCGGGTCGGGCCTACCGCGTTGCTCGGCCTCGCATCGACTGGGCCAGACACGCGGGAAAGGTAACGGTGATTCACAATGATCCAATCGACATCATGGCTGATGCCCACAAAGCGTGCAATCTGCATCCCGCGGTAGAACATGCGAACCTCGAGGCCGTATTCTCGGCACTGGTTGGTGGCGCTCAGGAACAGCTCCAAATCATCTCCCCGTTCATCGATTCCCGCGCGCTCTCACGTTTCAGCGACGATTTTGAAAAGTCATTTGCTCGCCATATCGAGTTCACGCTTGTGGGAAGAGGAATCCTCGTGAGGGAGGATTCGACTCGACCGCGCCAGTACGAAGAGCGTATTGACGCTCTCCAGAACCTGTGGGACTCTTACAAGCGGAACAACCCGGACGACCCCACTCATTTTGAGATAAGGGACTATCTCCGTTTTGTGCCTCCTCCGGCGGAGAATCTGCGAGCGAGAGGCGCCATCGCGGCTTCGGTTCATCACAAAATTATCGTCCAAGACCGAAAATGGGCCTATGTTGGTAGCGGAGAGTTCAGAAACCATTCGTTTGGAGCGACTGGAGAGGCGGGAGTTCTCTTGGATGGACCCCATGCCAAGATGTTGTCTGATCTCGTTCAATGCTATGCGCGCCGAGGGCTACCGGTCGACCCCCTTGAGCTCGACGCCCTTCGCGGAGGCTCGAGTTGATTTCCCGGGCAGCCATCCGGGCAGCCTCTGGAACTGCCGCCCTTTCGACTTTTACCCCCTTCTTTGTAGCTGATCGTCCGGCTTCATTGCGCATCTTACGAGGAATCCGATTCGGTGATTACGAAGGTCCACTGGGCATCATGTCTCATGCGAACACTTCGTTCCATTTCCAACAACTCCTCGCTGATTTCCCATGCGGTGAATCCTATTGCGGCAACGGCCATGATGAGCAATGCCGACAGCTACGCCGTCGAGGGGTAACGAAGATTTGCGATTCGGGGGTTTTTACAAAGGATGGATGCACCCTTGATTATTCCGAGCTCTTCAGCCGGTACGAGAGAATGGGTGTCGACTTCGGAATCATCATAGATCGGCTTCGCGCAGCGGACCTCACCGTGAGAAGCGCGCGCATCGGCTTGCGGGCGTATGAGAAGCGACCTCGGAAGTTTACCCTTGTGGCCGTCGCACAAGGCAGATCAGTCCCTGAATACTTGCGCTGTTACGAACGGCTTCGAAGGATGGGGTATCAGCATGTTGCAATAGGAGGATTGCTGAAGCGCCGCAGGAACACCTCGCACTATGTTCACGTGCGGGGAAAAGGAGTACTCTACAATGTTCTTGACCGGATTCGCGCGTCTCACCCCGACGATTGGCTGTTTGCGCTTGGATGCTATCATCCCTCTCGTCATCTCCGATTCCAGCAGCTCGGTTTGTTCGGCAGCGATTACAAGGGCTGGATATTCAATTACAAGCCGCGTACGCGGGCTTCCGTTCACTTGGCCCGGAGGTCGCGGTACGCCCAGGTTCGTAACTTCTTGAGTGATCAAATCTTCACGGGACCGCTCTATCTCAACGGCGCGAAATCCGAAATCGAACGCGCTAGACCTCAAGGAAGGACATTAGTCATAGTTAGTTGCGGGTCGCGGAAGATTTGGGATGAGAGGACCGACGCTGGCCCTGCAGCTGCCAAGAATGCTTACATCGGACGCTTCTTCTTTGCGAATCGAACCTATGCGGAGGAATTCGGCGACGCATGGGCCATACTGTCTGCAAAACATGGCCTCGTCAGACCCGGTTTCTTGATTCACGATAACTACGATGCGACTTTTAGACGACGGAGCAGCGCAGTCAGCACTATCCGAATTCGAGGACAGCTCCTTCGGGAGGGTTTCCACAAGTTCGCCCGGGTCGTGGTACTGGGTGGACGAGAGTATGGCGCAGCAATCGAGGAGGCTTACACTGGAACCGGGATTACCGTTCTTAGGCCGTTAGAGGCCTACAGCAAGATAGGTCAGATGGAAGGGGCCGTCAGGCATTCCGTGGCTTCTGGGCATCCCCTCACATAGTGAAGTGTGATTTTCGGACCCCGAGCAAGTCCGGTTAGCTTCTTGGTTCAAGGAAGGCTCTCAACCTCCGGGAACAGACCGCGTGTACGTGTCCTTTTGGCTCCCATCCCCTTCTTGAGGTTGCTAGCTCGCTTTCTCTGTCGTCTACGCCGGGCCAGGGCCGAAGTTGAATTGGCCCTCGCGGTCGACCCCCGACGTCAGGGGCAACCACCGACCTTCAGGCCCTTTTAGGAACAGATCACAAAGCGCAGGGGGGCTGAACGGAGCTGGTGGTGCTCCAACGCGCTGGATTTGAACCCGTGTGCCGCCAAATCCGTCCGTATCCACTACTCTGAGGATTTTGAACCGCCGGGGAGTGGATACCTCACGTCCGAATCCATGGGCGCGTCGTGGTGGACTTGCGAGCGTACCTTCGCGACCTCCCACGGGGTAGGCGCTGGGGGTTCCCGGCCTGGCAGGGGATCCATGGCCACCTAAGCGGTCGCGCGGCGTATGACGTCCTTCAGCGTTCGCTCAAGGCGGCAGGGCTACCGCCAAAGCTGTTTCACACGTTGAGAGCGACGACTGTCAAAATTGCGCAGGCGCGCGGCTGGAAGCCGGAAGAGGTCGCCGAACTGACTGGCGATTCGCCTCGCACAATCCAGAGGCACTACAGCGTCCCGTACGTCGCAGAGATGCGCGAAGTGGCAGGATGCGCCGTCCACATAGGGTAGTTCGGACGGCGCCGATGAGGGGTGCTGCGAGTTCGCCCGCTCCGACAGGGGGCGCTCGCATAGGCCCCACCGAAACATGCGTTCCAGAGTGCCCTGTGGTTCTCGGTCTTGGGGCTTGGGTCTATGGACTTACAGGACCGGGTCGGGAGCTGCTCGCCAAGACCAGTAGATAAACAAGCCAAACAGCGCCGACACCAAACATGACCGGACCGAATCCGTACAGAGCGCCGTCGCCCGACCAAACAGACCAGAGGCACACGAAAGCCGAGGCCAGAAGCCAACATGTCCAAAGTAGCAGGGCGAGCATACCCTTCGTACGTTCCCCGTAGTCGGGGGAGCTACGGTTAGGCAGGTAGAACGACAGGAGCGGTCCGCCCAGTCCCGCAAGCGTTACAGCCGTGCTGAACACGGCAATCTCGACCTCTTGAACCGTCATCCGGTGCGAAGCCTCCGACTGTCCGCTTGCGAGATGAAGACTTCGGCCAGAGCATGTGTCAGGGCGGTCGACCACTCATCGCGAATCCTAGCGTGCTTCGAAACCTGTGCCTGAGCTACTTCGCGAGCAGCGGCGAGCCACCCTCCGGCCGCAAGGAACGCAGCGATAAGCGCGAGTGCAGGGGCGAGAAACCAACCCAGCAACAACGCGGATTCGGAGCTGATCAGCCCTTGAGCCTCGGCTCCCCCAATAATCAGCAGCGCGAGCGGAAGTACGCCTCCCGCGATTCCGACGAGGGTAAGCGAGCCGACGGCCACCCTCACCTTGAATGCCCTCCGTTCCGCGTCAGTCAAATCCTCAAGCCGGGTTCGAAGATTGGTCTGATGCGATGCGAAGCGATTATCCTCGTCTCTGAGTTCAGCTAAAGGACCTATGAGTGGACGAACCCTCCGCAACCGTCGAACCGCGATCTCAATGAGGGGTTGACTCCTTGCAACGGCTTGGCGCAGGGGCCGCCAGTATCCCGCCTCCAGCCATCGACGGATGTTATCCTCTGGATTCTCCACAGTGCTCCCAAACTCGGGTTCAGGGGACCTTGCGAGATTCTCCCAGTCCAAGCTCCGTTGGAGGTCCGTAAGTGTAACAGCGAGTGATTCGAGCAGAATCTTCGCGGGCCCCTCACTTCTGTCGGTTGCGGCGAGTCCCTCTAATAGTTCGGTGAACATCTTAACCAAGGTCCTCAGGGTAGAGGTCCAGAGAAGCGCATCCGCGCTCTCGCGGAACTCGACCGGCTTGCCCAGGTGTCCCTCCAGCTCACTGAGAAGATACTCGAACGCTTGGATCGTACCATCCGCTTCGGGCTCGAATTCACGTCCGAGCGTCAAGACAGATTCACTAGCACCTGCGGCTCAAATAGAATGTGCTCGATAGGTGGGTGCGGCCATAGTTCGCCGCGGCCAAATCGACCAGTTAAGCTTGTCCGGATTTCGGGAATCTGCTTTGGTTTGGAGACAGAGCGGCACCCAGCCCGCACGGGCCTCCAGAGGGTCTGCTCGGGACCCTCAAGGAACGGGCATAAGAAGCGGCCTCAACTCTCAGCCCCGAGGCCTAGAGATCACCTCGAGCCGGGGCGCCCGTCGGTGCCACCTGCTAACAGTTACCGATGCGATCTTGGTGCGAAACGATCCAGGCGATGTTACGAGAACCGTCTCGGCGCCGGACACGCACGATGCCTGAGCAGACTGCCCATGACTCGGTGCGCGCGACCGCGGCCGATGACGGGCCGTGAGCTAGCCCTTGGCCACAATCGTCGGTGGATTCATGCTGCTCTACCGATACCGCATGTGCATGGCAAAACTAGCGGATTTGAACCCCCGGGGGGTGTGGACGCCGGCAGACTCGAACCACCGGGGGGATTTGCCACCCCCGAGGGTCCAAATCCCAAGGTTTCTGGGCCAAGTCGGATTTTTCGGTCCATGGGTTCGGACCTGCCAAAAAGCTGCCCGGACTAATTCCGAGCACCACCTGTGGCGCACGAAGCGGGCCACTGTCCGATTGGGTTGTTTCGATTTGCCCCAATGGGATTACCGTACCTTCCAATTGCTGGGTGGTACATGCCGCAGTGGAAGACCCCTCATAGCACTCTCAATCAGACCGGGGCCTGCGGGATGCTTCCGAGGGTTCGGAGATATGCTCCAGGTCTCCAATATGTGTCGCTATGACGGAATACTTGGTTCTCCCCACTCTCACAAATTCTATGCGGACCAAGACGGGCAACGAGTGAGTCTTCGCTGCTCGGATCAAGACATCTGCAAGCGCCGAGGGGACGTTCCACTCCCATCCGTCTGGGCCAATCATGCGGACGGAGTGAGCTTCTCCCCTAGATGAATCGGAATCTATTGAGAAATCCCAAAACAGCAACCTAAATTTGGGGTCCGTCCATTGTTGGTTGAGCTCGGTACCGTCTCCGAAGCGAAGCCTCACTTCTTCCGGAAGGAGTGTGACCGCACATAGAGGCACTGGGGGTTTGCTGCGTAGGAGAACGAATAGAGTATAGCCGGCAACCACCCAAGTAACTCCAATCACAAGGTCAACACCTTGGGAAGCGATATCTTGGAAAAGCCAAAACCCAAGCCAAATCAAGAAAATCGCGATGACGAACCCAGCGAATCGACCGTAGGAGTATCTCCGAATTGCAATCTTGGCCGATGTAGAGAGATTGAACTCATACCGATCAGTGTTGAGCGAGTTTGTCACAGAATCACGTATCACAGTAGTGAAAGGTACTTGAAGCCTTCATTGTGTCGAAGTTGGGCCGGTCATCTTCCCTCATTACCGGAGCAGAGGGCCTTCTTTTCTCATGGGTGGAATTGGATAATGGAATGGACTAGCTCCGCTGAATTCTCCTTGGATAGTCTTGCCCCCTCACTCGACGGTCAAGTCTTCCATTACCTTGTCTGCGCGTGTCCGGGGCGGAGGGCCCTCCATGTGGATTCACAGAATCGAATCAAGTCTCAGTGGGGCATATCTTCATTCTGAAATCCGCGGATGGGTCCGTCGAATTCGGGCCGTTATCCTAGACTTCACGAGCGGTCTATGGAAGCCTTGTCCTTCATTCAATGACCTTCACGCCCTACCGTTCATTTTGAAGATTCTTCCCACGCTCTTGCAAAGGAATAAGTAGCTGACCGCGGTATCCGCCTCGGCTATGGATTCCGAGTCAATATTGGAAATTCCTAGCCTTAACCCCCAGGAAGTTTATCGATTTGTTGGGCGTGCGCGATTTGAGAAGGAATTCAGGGAAGCAGTCAGCGCAGATGCCCGAGGAGTGGTGAAATCTACCTTCGGTATCGACCTCGGTGCCAACGTCTCGCTAAAGGAGATCGAGCCTGTTTCAACGTACCACCGCCAGTATCTGGCAAACCTGGCTGGTCAAGTCCAAAGAGGTGTCCCAGTTGATCTCGCCAAGGGCAATCTTGAGCGACCGGCCTTATCCGTCATAATCGTTGACCGTCCCTGGCCTCCTCCCAGTAGCGTGTATGTTTACTCCAACACTGGTCTTTTTGTCAATCTGAGCTATTTTACAGCGACAAGTGCGGCTGTCAGTACGGTTTCGGTTGTTATCATCGTACTGATTGCGATTGTGATTATTGACGGCCCTTCGCGCGAATAGCCTAGTTGGACCGGAGTATGATCCCTACGATATTGTCAATATTCCTTGATTTGAAATGTAACTTCCGGTGCGCACATTGTAGCGTGAGCAGTGCGCCCGAAGTATCCCTTCGAATGCCGCGGGTTGTCCTTGACCGCTCGCTGGACAGTGCCAAAGAACTCGGAACTATCGGTGTGGTCGTCTTTACCGGGGGTGAGCCAACACTTCACATGGCGGACTTGGAGTATGGCATCCGGAAATCACACGAAATGGGCCTTCTTACCCGAGTTGTTACAAATGCCTATTGGGCCAGAAGCAAGGATTCCGCATCAAGTATGGTCTCCCGACTTAAGGAGGCGGGACTGGACGAGATAAATACGAGCTACGACGACTACCATGCTGAATTCATGCCCGTAGAGAATGTTTATCGTTTTGTCGAAGCGAGTTTGGCTCAGAACTTGCGTGTTGCGGTGGCGACGATAGTCGATAATTGGAGCAAGCATAGTTCGAAATCGGTCATTGCCGGTACTGCTGAGTACCTGGGGTTGTCAAGTGAGGAACTAGCCCAGCGGGTGATTTTTCTAGAAGATAAACCGAGCGCGACGGGGCGTGGCCGCCTCTTTACAGACCAACCGGGACGACTGCCTGCCTCCGAGAGGGCGAACGACAAGATCGGCTGCAAACAGATTGGAAAGACTCTCGCGGTCCACCCGGAGGGGAGTGTCCACCTTTGCTGCGGTCACGCGGCGTTCGATACCGATGGCCTTTCCGTCGGAAATGTCATGAATACTAGCTTTGCCAGTATGGTCCAGGCTGCGCGGGCGAACCTCCTTTTCTGGTGGATACATATGCGAGGGACCAGGGGCATTCTATCAGCCGTCGGAGACACGCGGCACTATTCGTCAATGTGCGAGGCGTGTCTCCACATCTTTAGCGACAAGAAGAAGGAGGTACTGAATTTCATCGCCGCCAACAAGTCGCAAATTCTACTCAATGACGTTCTCCTAAGCCAGGATCCGATAATAGTGCTAAATGAACTACTTCCTCCCCCGGCCAGCCTACCCTCCTAGCCTGCTCGAGAATGATTCTTGACGGGTCGAGGGCGCCACGTTTACACCCCATATTTTGGGCAATCTACTCTACGCACAATCATGTGCAGAGGAGAGAGACTAGACTCGATGCAATCTCATGAGTACTTCCTCCCGCTCGATCTCAGTGCGCATTTCAGTGGCGATGCGTCCCGTCCTGGCCTCTGGAAACCTTGTCTGATTTCACATGAAAAGAGGGCCGGCCATCGACTCGTCTTAAGGATACTAGGTCGCAATGGCGTGGCAAAAGGAGCCGGTTGAGGGCGGACTTTCCTACCAGGTAAAAGGTGGGCCCGGGCCAGGATTAAGGGGCATCCCACTATTGGCCATCTAAATCGCTTGGTTCTGCATGTGGAGGGTCGACCAGGCAGCCTCTGAGTAGACGAAATCGGGCACTAGCTGCTCTGAGGACCGGTTCCCTATGACTTACGACTACGATTCCAGGTATTCCGAAGTCAATTATCGATTGGATAATAATCGCCTCCTGAGTCCCGTCGACTGCTGACAGCGATTCGTCAAGAATAATTAGTTCAGGTTGCTTGAGTATCGCCCTTGCTACCGCAAAGCGTTGACGTTCTCCTGTTGACAATCTGTCGATGAGGGGATGGACTGCCTCACCGATTTGCGTCGAGAGATGGTTCAAGCCGACGACTCGTAGGGCCTCCTCGATTTGGACGTCAGGTACGGTCGTTCCAAGACTTATGCAATCTCGAAGAGTGCCCGCAAAATAGGCATCGTGATCACCAACGAGCACGATTGACTTTCTCACCGTGTCCAATGAGATTTGTCTAAGATCGTATCCGCCGAGGCGAACACTTCCTTGGTACACGTGTTCAATGCCGGCGATCACCTTGAGAAGTGTGGATTTTCCTGAGCCGTTTGGTCCCGAGACTACCGTTACGCCCGGATTAATCGTCAGCGTGACACCACTGAGAATGACAACCCCGGGGGCCGTGACGGTCAGATTCCGCACTTCCACAGGCACTAGTTTGTTAGGACTCATACCCCTCGAATGCTCGGTCCGGAGTGCTGACACCTCCCGCACCCGTTCAAGTCGGGGCGTTACTGAAGCGATAGATGTGTAGAGAGCAGTTATGCCCATTACTGATGCGAATAACGTCGGAACATAAACGAAGAATGCGATTGACGAACCCAGGCTAGTTTCGCCTCGGCTAACAAGGTAGAGACCAAGAACGAAGATGCCCAAGGGCACTACCCCTAACAGGAACCCGCTAGAATTTCCGGTAATGGACCCAAGCCAGGCTAGCCGACGTGCCCTTGTCGACCACGAGGCCATTGCACCCTGGAACCTCTTTACTGAGTAATCCTGACTTGAGAGCGCGCGAAGTGTCAATTGACTATCGAGGATTACTCTCAATTCTTCAGTTGACGCTGAGTAGATTCTTCGCTCCTGTAACGTTTCCCGCGTGATCTTATTCCCGGTCGCGAGAACGACTAGATAGAAGACAGGGAGAGAGAGGACAGCGATGGCGGTCATTGGGGGAGAGAGATAAAGAAGAACTACGAGGCTGATTGCCGTCGAGGCAATAAGTCCATAGAGGGATAGTGTAAAGGTAACAGCACTTGAGGCGACTGTGAGGGCATCGGACATTATCCGAGATAGAAGGTCGCCTTTAGTGAATTGGGAGAGTGCCCCGATCGACGTGTAATTGACCGAGGAAACCATGCCTGTTTGTGTCGAGATTCCTAAGCGTATCTGAGTTAGAGCCAGGACATATTGGGTTGCCAATCCAACCAATCGATAGATTACAAGGATGATGAAAATCGTAACCACATCGGCGGATACGTCGAAATCATGGACGGAAATGTCGTCGATAATCGCCCCAATGAGCAGAGGCACAGCAGCGCTCAATAACAGTTGAACTACCGTCAGTCCGAGAAAGGTGCCCTGGAGACCGCGAAACTCTCTCGAGAGGTCAGAAAGTTCTGAAACGGCCCTTAGGCCAACTCGCCACCCGTTCAAACTTGTAGGATTCTGTGTGCGCTCTGTCCCCAATTGACCTGACATATCGCAAGCCTCTTACGTCATAACTTCTGGCGATAGCGAAGGAGGGAGGCCCGTCAGGGCCACCTCCCGGGAGACGATGCGGCGAAGGACCCGGCCCCCGAATCGTACTGCTGTTGGACGGGAGCCAGCCCAGGATAGAAACTGAATAAGTTGGGGTCCATGCGGAGAATAGATCGCCATGCTCGAGGGTGAAACGGTCACCCCTTCGAAGCTGAATCCCGACACTCTGATCGTGACCTTGTTGTACTCCGGCCTAATCTGTAGGAACATTCCATTCATCGAAGCATAATCTCCGAAGAAGGCCTCTAACCGTGACTTGCTCAGTTTCTGGTGTGGGTAGGTCACTCGGGGTGTAAGCGGATCGAGGCCAAGAGCACGGTTTATGGCGCTCAGAACAACTTGTTCCGTCCGAGCTCCCGCGAGATTTGCGAGTACCGCGCAGGTCAATTTTAGCTTCGGCACCCATCCAAAAGAGGCAGAGCACCCCCAAGCGTCCCCTGAGTGCCACAGCAGCCGAACCCCGTGCATGTTATCCTGAATGTTAAGCCCATACGAGTAACCAATTCCAGGCTCCACGAGGGCGATTGATTTCGTAAGAGATTTCCATCCCGAGGGAGAGATTATCCGGACACCACCGACTCTTCCCTTGGTATCGAGAATCTCCAGGAAGTTCAACAGATCGTCTATGCAACCCCATAACCCTCCAGCGGAGTCGATCGGATCGGGCGATCCACCCTGCGGGATGGCAACCAATTCAGCTACTTCGCCTCTGACTCGATAAGCGTACGGTGTCGCGCTGTTCCTTAGTTTAGTGGGCTGAAAGGTAGTGTGTGTCAGACCTGCTGTTCGAAACAGTTCATGGCCACAGTAGTCTCTAAACGACTGGCCACTTGCCCGTTCAACAATAAGTCCTAGTAGGGCATAGCCTTCGTTCGAATAACTGAATTGTCGTCCCGGCGGAGAAATTCTCGAAGTTTTCATACCAAGAATAATCCGACTTATGATCTGTTGATACCGCGATCTAAGGTCAGATATGCCGGCATTCTGACGTCTTGTTGAAGGATGTTTAGCAGGAGCCCATTGAGGCACACAGTCGAGCGGGGGAATTCCGGAGGTATGACTAAGCAAATGGCCAATCGTGATCGTCCGCCGTCCCGAAGGTAACCATCCCGCGAGCTCAGGTATCAAAGATTCAACGCTTTGGTTGATTGACAACCTTCCCTGGTCTTGCAACCGGACAATAGCAACCGCGGTGTAAATCTTGGTGACGGATCCGAACCCGAAAATTGTGTGTCGAGTCGCCGGTTCAAGAGTATCTACCGAACGGATACCCCAACCCTGCCTGATGCGAACGCCTGACTTTGATCCGCCAAGTAGAAAACCCGGAGCGCCCCCGATTATTGACCTAGCAAGAGTTAGGTCGAAAAGTTCCTTAACACTCCGGCTATTCGTCCTTGTCGGACCTTTGGATGTTCGCGCGAGCATTACTGACTTGACGTCTCCGAAGCCTCAACCTAGACCGCGGTCGGGGAGATGAGTATTCGCCTTCCGAGGGCAGGTGGGAAGATCGCAGAGGGAGAGGACAAATCTTGGTCCTCTCTACCATTATGGCTTCGCCTTGTTCGACCCTGCACAATCTACCCATGGAGGTCCAACCGTGGAGCGGGTTCCAAGTAGTGTCTGACTAGGCCTAGCATTGACAGAACCACTCACTTGCCGACCCAGATTTGCCGTAACCACTCACCTTTCCGGACCGCCTGAGAGCCCCTGGCCGTATGAACGATTGTACTTTCCGGTGAACTTTCTATCCCCGGCGCGGGGGGGACGTGTATTCTCGGGACGCGGTGGAGGTATTCGCGCTCGCCGAGGAGGGCGAGCCCCTCACGCTCGACCACGAAGAGAATCGGGCGATCCGCGAGCGCCTGGAGCGCTCCAACGGGCTAGAGAAGGAGAACCGAGAGGTTCGGGAGACGCTCCGCAGGGCCTAGGAGGAGATCCGTCGGATAAATGACTCCGTCCCCCTCCTCGCCCCGAGCGACCTCACCGCCGAAGCCGGAGGACTGCCCACGAGCCGTGTGTTCTACCGTCGCACCACTCGACCCCTAGAGCCTCGTCCGACCGGCGGCCAAGTGGGTCATGAGGGACGGTCGCGCGAGCGCCCAGTCCCGAACTCCCCTCCGCTCCGACTCTATCTCAAAAAGTGTGGAGAGTGTGGCACGAAGCTGACGGAACCGTTCGAAATCCGTCGGAGGACGATCACCGACCTCCCTCCGCCCCAACCCCTCACCCTTGAGGTGGAGATCCCTCGCTACACCTGTCCGGGATGTCACCCGCGAGTCGAGCCCCCCTCGCCTTACGCCCTGAACTGGCCCTTCGACTTCGTACCGATGGGTCGGGTCGTCCACCTTCGGATGCTCGGGCTCAGTATCCTGAAGATCATAGACTGTCGGAGAGAGGGCCACCGGGTTGAGCTGAGCCCGGCGGCGGTCCTGAAGATAGAGCGGTGGGCCGCGGAGGCTTTGGGGCCGCACTATGAGGGACTGAAGGAACAGGTCCGGACCGTCCCTGAGGTCCACGGAGACGAAACCTCGTTTCGGGTCGGAGGACAGAACGGACGGATATTGGTGTTCTCTCACCTCCAAGCCGTCGTCTATCGAATCGCACCGAGTCGGGCTCAGGAGGTGGTTCGCGAGATGCGGGAGAGGGGCTCCAGAGAACCCTCGTCCGTGACGCGAGGGACCCCTACGACTGTCTAACGAGAGCGAAACACCGGCTCGACCTGCTGCACGCGAATCGGTGGCTGGAGCGGGCAGAGTGGCCCCATCTAATGGAGCCCAGGCCGCTAATCCGGGCGGTCGAACCGAAGTTCAGGAGTGCGGGTCGCCCGCCCGAGAAGTCCCTGAAATTCGCCGACGGGGTGCGGAAGGTCCTGGGAGGAGCCATCCTCTGGTCCACGGGACATCCCGAAGCCTTACTTCGCCTCCGTCGTCGGGTGGAGCGTTCGGCGAGAAGAGCGCTCACTCGCCTCCTCAACGAACCGTGGAAGGACTCCGAGGCCGCTCGGATCGCGAAAGGGCTGAGGCATCGTCAGTCGATGCTGTTCACCTTCGTCCTCGGGCCTCGGGTGCCGTGGCACAACAACGAGGCGGAGAGCCAGGTCCGACAGGGAGTGTTGTTCCGGAAAACCAGGGGAGGCCGTCGCTCGTGGATGGGCGCCTGGGTGTTGGAGCAATTGCTGTCGGTTTATCGAACGTGTCGGAAGCGCGGGCTCGAATTCCTCCGCGTGGCGAGCGACGCGCTCCACGGGGTGGGCTACCCGGCCTTCGGCGCTCCCTCAAGTACTCCAGAAAGCTGAATGGTCACGATTTGCACTCCTCGTGGCCCCTCGAACGGACGATTCCTGAGACTTTCCTGGAGTAGGAATCCTTTCTGGTACTATAGACCATCGGCGGTTCCGATCGACCCGGCCCTGTGCGGCGCGACGCGTGCGAACAGGTTCGTCCGTCTTTCAGACGGAGCTTCTACGTTGCAGACAATAACTCTGATCGCACGGTCGGGAGACAAGTGAGGTTTCTCGCACCGCGATTAGGCTTCCCGCGCAAGGCTCCTAGATATCGAAGCCATCTTTCGTCCGACTTTAGTGCTCGGACTTCCATTTGACTCAATCGGGCATCGAACGGACCGCCAGCGCGAACTCCACGACTCAGGCGGGCTTCTTCACCGACAAGGCAAGTAAGATTGGTGTATCGCTCCCTCTACGGTTCTTGGGATACCAACCAACTTCCGACCGCTAATTCCCCAAGGTGGGCGAGAGAATGCAAGGCTGTAGCACCAGTACCAAACCGACTCAGTGCTCGCGGACTACGAGACGATCGACACCGTTCCAGAAACCGGATTTGTAAAATAACGGTCTCCAGCCGACGTGGCAGTAATTCCACCGCCTGTTGGCCCGTACCCAATCGTCAGAGTGCCCTCAACCACGATGGACGAACTGATGACAACTAATGCACAGGGCTGAGAGTGAGGACAACTGATTACCAACATATCGCTCGACCCTGAATCCTGCAACCCCAGTATCGGGAGTCCCCCCACCACGGCAATGGTCGAGATTACAGTGTGGGTTGAAGCGTTGAGTACCGAAACGCTGGCCGATTCCTCGTTGGGAACGAAGAAGTCGCCATCGGCAGAATCATATGTTGCATAAACGGCTCCGTCCCCGACTGCGACCTGAGTGATAACCTTGTTAGCCGGGCTGATTACGGAGACTGTACTCTGGCCCATCGGACTAGCATTGTTACCGTAGTTCACGACGTAGACTTCATGGGTCAGAGGGTCCACAGTAGCCGTAATCGGGGTTTGGCCAACAGCAATTGTCTTGATGATGGAGTTAGAAACACCCAATACCGAGACCTCCCCGGTTGCTGTCGTTCCGCCTCCAGCAAGAGGACATGAATCCATGATGTACATGTCCTTGTTTACCGAATTGTAAACGAGAAAGCCTGGGCCGGTGCCGAGGGGAAGGTTGATCGTGCTGACACCGTTTGTGGTGCTGTTTACTATTGACACTGAGTTGGACAAAAAGTCGGAGACAACGAGGTCCAATGTGGCCGGGTCATATGCCAGTATATACGATCCAAACCCTCCCAGGCTCAAGGTCGTCACCGCATAGGTCGTGGGAGCGATCTTGGCAATTTCATCGCTTCCAGAGCTCTTCAGGCAAAGTACGTAAATGCCACCGTTCACCGGATTGTAAATGCCCCAATAGATCTGAGAAGGAAGCGTGGCGGTTGCAATCACGCTGTTGCTGGACGGCTGAATCACAGACACGGTGTTTGAGCCAATGTTGAGGACGTAAATCATCCCGTTCGAAGGGTCAAAAATGACCTGGGTGGGCTGGGTGCCCACGGAGATCGTCGCGACAACTGCTTCGGTTGAGGTGTCAAACACAGAGACTGTGTCGGATAGAGAATTCGCGACGAAAACCTCACCCACGGCATTGGAGTAAGCGTCACCCTCAGGACCATGGCCCACACTGACATTAGTAACACTTGGCAGGGCCAACGGCCCGTCGTTCCCCGAACTATTGTTACTGCCAGACGGTACATTTGGCAGGCTTGGGGGGCGCTTAAGGATGTGATCGGAACCGGTGATTGATTCCTGAGAGAAACCCCTGTCCCGTACGATCCCCCAAACTGCGACGGAAAGAATAAATCCAACCACGACGGCCGCGATTAGAATTTTGTATTGTAGAGCGGCCATTGCACCCCCGGGTCCCCAAACGAACCGGCAATTGCATGCCCCCTGATAAATATTGCTGGACAACCACGCGCCGATTGGCAACGGAAGCTCTCCGCGAGTGACAAATCGGTCGTCACGAATCGGGTTGAACCTTTAGCTAGTGCCGCGTCTAGTGGGGGAGTTCGAGGTTTCTGACTTCTAGCGCAAGTACTTTCCCGGGGGAGGTGATGCCTCCTCCCCATGCTGCGAGTCCGCGAGCTTTCGGACGAAGAGGGACAGGCCCTCTCTCGTCTCGTGAAACGATCGAATGACCCGACCGTGGTCAAGCGTGCGATGATCGTGCTGCACTCGTTCCAAGGCTTCTCTCCGCCCAAGATCGCGAGCCTCGTCCTCTGGAGCGAGGACTGGGTCCGACGGGTGATCAAGGACTACAATCGGATCGGTCGGGACGCTCTCTCCCCCAAGAAGAGCCCGGGCCCCGAGCCCAAGTTCACCCCCGAGGTCCGCAAGGCCATCGTGACCTTCGCCCTCTCCCGACCGAAGGACCACGGGTGGCAGGGTCCTACCAGCTGGTCCCTCGACCTCCTACAGGAGACCCTGGTCTTCGAGGGGGTGGTGGAGTCGATCAGTCGGGAGCGACTCCGGCAGATCCTCCTCGAAGAGTCGGTGACCTTCCAGTCGGTGAAGACCTGGAAGAGTTCGAAGGACCCCAAGTTCGCCGAGAAGCTACGTCGACTGAACGAGCTCACCAACCGACCGCACAACCCTCCGATCGTGGTCTCGGTGGACGAGATGGGGCCGATCTCTCTCCAACCCTACGGGGGCCACACGTGGGCTCGGTCGGGGCACCCCGACCGAGTCCCAGCGACCTACCAACGACTCGGTGGAGTTCGCTACCTGATGGGGGCCTACGACTACTACCACCATCGGTTCCGGGGCTACCTCACCCCCTCGAAGAACGGCGCGGGGTACGTGAGGTTCCTCCACTGGGTCCGAGGGAAGTATCCCTCCGGAGGACGGATCTATCTGATCCAGGACAACCTCTCCACGCACACCACGCCGGCGGCGATGGCCGCGGCCCAACGGTTGAGGATCACCTTCGTACCCACACCGACCAACGCCAGCCACCTGAACCCGATCGAGACCCATTTCCGAACGATACGACGATGGTCCTTCACCGGGTCGAATTACACCGACTGGGGCGAGGCGAAGGAAGCACTCCGCCTCGCCATTCGACGGCTCAATCGGATCCACTGCGTGACGAATTCACGCCCCGCACTCCGCTGGTGGACGCGGCACTAGTCGAACCGAGAGATAATCAGCGCGCCCGAGTAGGTTCGCAAGGATTCAAGGTCGATTGTGCGAGCACGGTCCGTTCGGTCGTAGACTCACGACCGGATTTTCCCATGGGCGCGAGGTACAACGCATTTGTTGGAACGGCAACAGTTCTTAGGGGAGCAAGGATTCAACCGGCCTTGACTCCATTCACCTGGCTTTACCTAATCCAACCGTATGTCATCACACTTGGTGCCTTCGCTCTCCTGTATGTGTACTACAGGAAGCATCTCTTGACAACCGCCCTACTTCTCATATCGGCCTTGGCTTACTTCCTCGCGATAGCAGCGAAAGTGATTTTTCAAGCTATCTTCCTAGAACCATCGGACCTCGTCCTGGCCGGCCTGTACTTCGGCCTCCAAGCTGTCATCTTCGAGGTCGGCCTCGCGTACATGTTCGCGCTGTACGCTACGTTCAAACACCGACTCAGGGCGGAGCAGGCGCCGGCTTTCGGGGCAGGCCTGGCGTTCTGGGAAAATGGAGTTCTATTCGGGTTGCTTTTGATTCCGGATTTGCTAGCACAAATCATCACTGGGATGTCTGGGCTACCCTCAGGATCTGTGGGCCAGGTCTTGCAACCAGTGGCGATTGGGTTAATCGAACGAATATCGTCCATTCTAGCCCATTTCTCGTGGGGAATCTTAACGGCAATAGCTGCGGCTTCAGGAAAGCGCCGCTATCTCGCGGCCGCACTTCCGATGGGGCTAATCGATTTCCTTGTCCCATTTGCCTCATCGTACAACATGTGGATCTTCGAAGCAGTCATCCTTGTGCTGTCTGTCCTCAGCCTCGCAGTCACCTACCTTCTCACCAAGAAGGATTGGCCCATGATCTGGGATCTTGGGTTGCCCGCTACCCCTAACCCCGAGTCGGGTCATGCCGACAAATAAGCGTCGAGCGCCAATCGGCCAAAGGTTCAGTGTAAGTCGCGGGCGTGCAATTTGCAGCCTCTAGTGCCGCGTCCACCAGAGGTGTGTGGGTCGTGAATTGGTCACCTAGTGGATCCGATTGAGCCGTCGGATGGCGAGACGGAGTGCCTCCTTAGCCTCCTCCCAATCGGTGTAGTTCAATCCGGGTGAAGGCCCACCGACGAATGGTTCGGAAGTGGGTCTCGATCGGATTTAGGTGACTGGCGTTGGTCGGATTGGGGACGAAGGTAATCCGGAGCTTCCGGGGGGCGACGCCAAACATCTTGCTCAGCTCGACAACGCCCAGATGGTGCAGAGGGTCAGGGACGTTGTTCCCCGCCGAGCGAGCGACTACCATCTGTCGCCCCTGCTTCAAAGCGTCATGAAGGCCCGCATCGAAGCTTGGGTGATTGAAGAGAACGGTCTCGCGGTCGGATTCGCAAGAGCCGTGATGAGCCCCAACTTTGAGATCGCGCAACTGACCCCGACCCCCCTACCTGCAGGGAATGGTGCCGCTGGCTCCCGCAAGTTGCTCGCGACCGCGCTGAGGTGGATTGAGGTACAGAAAACCCCAAGGGTCATGACGGACCTGCCAGACCATCGCACCGGCTCGCGGGGGGAGCTCGAGGCCATAGGGTTCGAGGAAAGTCTCAGGCTTCGAACCCTGGCGAAGCCCCTCGCTTTGTGATCTTGGCCCGGCTCCGTACGTACCCGCCGCAGGCAAATTCGGGCTGTGGGCGCGCGCGATCGATGACAGGGACCGCGATCAGCGAGCGGGACGAGGACCGACCGCAAGGATTGCATAGATTGGACTATGGTCTACTGGGTAGGCATCGTGCCCACAAACCGTCCAGGGAGCGCATGGAAACCATGGGTTAGATCCTGTGAGGATCGAGTCCGTCCGGACCCGAGACTCTGGTCGATTTGATCCCCCCGGGGGAGTGGACGCCGACCTGACCAAGTGAAATGACACTCCTTTATGGAGGGACTTATCTCCAGATCCTAGAGAGAGGAGTGAGCTCCGCGATGTGATTCCCTACGACTTTCATGGTCGGAACACGGCTGACGGCTGGGCGCGCCTAACGTTCTAGGCCGGGCCCGACCCACTTGGAATGGAGCGACTTAGGCTCACCGTTGTGACGTCCTCGCCTAGCGACTAGAATGGCTGCTTTAGCATCACCGTCGGCGGGGAGCCGGACCAAATGACCGTCAAGGAATCCCCGTCACGAAGCACGAAGGCTCCAGACAAGACGCCAGTACCCTGGTTGTTTAGTGAGATCGAGGTCACCCCTCCACCTGAGATGATGATACGCTCCTCGAACCCATCCTGATTGGTGTAGGCCACACCACTTGTGAGTGAAAGGGTGGTTCCGGGGTCGCCCGGGCCTCTGCCGAGAAGGCTGCCAGAAAACCCGCTAGGAATCGAGCCCTCGGAAAATCGGAGATAACCAAACTGGGACGATCCCGTCCCTGAGGATTGGAAGGTAATCCCGACATAGAGGAACTCGCATCGGCAGAACTCAACATTGTAAACGAATCCGGGATGTGAACTCCCTGAATTGTTATCCGCGATCCATCCTCCGCCTGCATTCTTGTAGCTCACGGTTGCAGATCCTGAATCAAACACACAATCCTCGAAGCGAACATTGAAAACGTATCTCGGCTGAGTAGGATTGTCAGTCCCAGTGTTTGCAGAGACTTGGAACACGTTTCCATTATGTGGTTCCTGAATGAATGTCGACCGAGCAATAACGACATCTTCGGTGTCACCCGACGCCCCTCGAATGAAGCAGTTGTTGTAGGTATTAGATTCCATAGCCGATGTATCTAGTGTTATGTCCTCGATGAGGATCTCACGGGCCGACCCCTCGATCACAAGTCCAGCTCCAGACGTACCGCTCTTCCATGTGGCGGAAATTCTCGAGAATCGAACTTGGCGAATCTGCTGTGAATAAGTTACCCCGCCCGAGTAATTGTTGGCTCCGATAATGAAGGCGCTGTTGCCGACATTTGAAATCGTGAAACCCTCTACTACCAATTTGTAACCGACCGCGTCAACGGAGGACGCTGAATGTTGGGCAGCGAAGACATATTCCGAACTCAGACCGCTTCCAAGGATCTGGGTGCCATTCCCAAGCCAGTAGCAGTCATGAAAATTCAATTCGGTTGGAGTCCTTTGAGTACCAACTAGGATGTCCGTATCCCCGGCCAAGTCTGTGGATACGTAGGTCCCAGAGGAGCTGAATTCGAGAATGGCGCCGGCGGAAAACTGAACGACTTGATAATTCCCCGTGTTGAAGAGACTGGCACTTATGGCAAACGCACCTGCCAGGCAGTAAACGGTACCACCGGTTGAAGGGAGTGCCATTATGGCCTCCTGGATTCCGCTAGTGACAGTCTTACCCGGGCCTACATTGTTAAGCAAGGTATCCGGACCGTAGTCGGCTCCATTGTTAGGAGGTGTGCCTCCTCCGGTTGGGCTCACTGTTACGAATGGCTTTCCGGAGAGGGTGGCCCAATTCGCTGCCATCCTTGGGAATCATGGTGATGATTTATTTAAGGCCCTTCAAGGTCGGAATTCGCGATGGCCTTGCTTCTGAATCCTATGCCTCGGGGAAGGGACACCGGGGCGCGACCGATTCAGACATTTCGATGATTAGTCGGGGTCGACTCCGTAATGCCTCCAGCCCGAGAAGTGTCAGTAGGCCTAATGCAGCTTCTAAGATGACAAACTCTCTTTGGATTGTTTCTTGGGAGTGAATTGTGGCGGTTGCATCCCGAATGATGCAGGAGACGCAGCTGGCTCGACTGCGGTTCGACGAGGAACTCGTTGTCACTCTCGCAGTTGTTAACGGCTTGACTTACGCATAGTGGTAATCGAGCTTGCACAACAGCTAGTCTCGGCATCTGACTTAGGCGCTGAATGACTAACTAGGTGATGGAGAGGGCGAAAATATTCGGCTGGTGGGAGCTGCTGTAGGAGACGACAATCGTGTCACCGTGTGCCAATTGAAAAGCCCCAGCCGGCACCCCAACCAAGGCACCGTTGATCTTGACGGATACACCGGAACCTAGGCTTACGACCACCGTGATTTTGAAACCATTTAGGTTTTGATACGAGAATGGACCTATGGAGGGCGGATTCAGATTCTGCCCGCTGTCCCCCGGAATCCGATTTGGGAGGTCATTTCTCACGTAGCTCGGAGGTGTCTGGTCCGGGAACCACGCCGCTAGTGGGGTGCCATCCTTGAAGCTCAATTCTCCAAAGACAGCGGCAGTCTGTGCATGGTAACCCGAGTACACATTGACTAAGTGGGTCCGCCTAAACACGACTTCCTTGATGTGACCAGTAACTGTGCTACAATTGGCGTTGCAATCATCGATGTATCCTCCTCCACAACCGCTTGCGGTGGGCAACGTACGACCCGAATCGAAAACGCACCCCTCGATTGAAATCCTGTGCGCATCATTTGGGCCAGTGTTCCCCTTTATCACAGAATCATTCCCCTGGAGTTCCCAGCAAGACCCCATGCTGAACATGCATGACCCGGAGGTAATTGGCTGCAGAAACATGCTTCTTCTAACAACAATTTGAGTTGTGTCGCCAGCGTTCCCATGGATAAAACAGTTTGATAAGTCTGGGAGGGGCGAGCCGTCAATGCCTCTCGCATCGAGGAGGCAGTCCTCGATCAGAACCTGACGAGCGGAACCGTGGACCAGCATTCCTGAAGCACCAGTGGTGTAGTCAAGTCCGGAATACCATGTCGCCGTAATCCTAGAAAAACGGACTTGCCGAACCTGCTGTTTGTAGGTTACGCCAGTGGCGTAGTTATTCGCACAGATAATGAATGAGATATTTCCGATGTTGCTGATTGTGAAACCTTCGACTACTAGTTTGTACCCAACCGAGTAGACCGAAGCGGCCGAGTGAACAGCGCCGAAGACTTCCTCTGGAGTCGTGCCAGAGAGACCGCTCCCAATGATTTGGGCACCGTTTCCGAGCCAGTAACAATCGTGATAATTCTGCTCATTGGGGGTACGCTGGGTCCCCACCAGAATATCGCACGGGCCGGCTGAGATCGGTGGTCTCATACGTCCCCGTCGGGCTAAAGTTGAGTATTGCCCCGGCTGAGAATCTCGCCACCTGGCCGCTATGATTGTTGTACAGACTCGCTGCAATCGAATATGATCCTGCCAAGCAATAGATTTCATTCTCAACGCCGGCCATAGCCGTGATTGCTTCCTGAATGCCATTGGTGACTGTCTTCCTCGGACCGACGTTGTGGAGCAAGGTATCCGGACCGAAGTCCGCTCCGTCGTTAGGCGGCGTCCCTCCACCTGTGGGACTCACTGTAACGAATGGTTTGCCGGCAAGAGATGACCAATATGTCGTCATCTATTGTCACGATGCCCTATGAGCTATTTCAGTCCTCCTCAACAGAGGGGCTCTTCTGTTACCGCATGGCGGTCCCGTACAGAATCTTGAGGCGGGGGTTCTCGTGGCCATGCGATGGATACTTGACTCCAACAGACTACACACGGTTCGACGGATTCCTCGGGTGAACCTCGACCCCACCAGCTCCGAATGGTCCAATTCCGTCGTCGAGATCGGCGGATAACTCGATTGGGTCGATTGGCGGTTACACCACCCGCCCCATCTTCCAAGAGGCGCGATATTCGGTAGGGCGGTTCGGCCCTGACCCCCCGCGCTCGCGGACAGCGACCAGTTTACCCCTGGTGTTCGGAAGAGCTTCGTCCGGTGAGTATACTACTTCCGCTGGAGTTCTCTGGCTACGGCTACCCCGAGCGGAGTGAGACGGTAGACCTTCAATCGAAGAGACCTCTTGGTGACGTGACGGCGATCTACCGTGAGCGCCCCCGAGGCCACGAGTCGGAGCAGGACTTTCGCGAGTGAACCCTGCCGAACTCCGAGAGCAGCCGACATCCCCTCCTGCGTGAAAGCAATCGGGGCGACATCCATGTCGTAAAGTGGACCTTGTTCAATCAAATGCAGAATCACCCTCCGCGAGATTTCCTGCCCCCGAAGTCCGGACCGATCAAATGGGGTCACGACCTCCTGCTCCGGGGCCATAGGAGCCGGACGCGCGATCGGGGTTATGTTCGGCGTCCACTCGCGTAGTTCAGTATCAGGAGACGCGCCTGACGCAGGAGGAACCTGGGTCGCACCCTCCGGATGCGTGACACTCACCTCGGCGGTGCTCGGTTGGGTTCCAGTGCCATCCTTGGGCTCGGCGCTCGAACTGCTGACAGGGGAGGGTTCGAGTGCTTCCCTCGACCGTAGGAAACGATTCCAAACGAACCACGCAGCTAGGCCCGTTCCGAGACCGCCGGCGAACCCGATTGCAATGTCCAGAAGATTCATGGGCTGCCTCCACGAGGTCCCTTGACCTCAAGGAGACTATCCCAATGCTCCAGGACGCATGGGAGGCATCTGGCCAGGCACCGTCGCTCCAGCAATGCACCGACCTTCGCTCGAATCTAGGGCCCCGGTTTCTTGGGAGGCGAGCGGGTTTCGGTAAGCAGTCCGCCGATCCATTGTTCGCCCTCGTCACGCAGCCGTCGGTCGCGACGCTGAAGTAACACTCCGGCCGCCCCGAGCGACCCGACTGCGATCCCGATAGCTACGATCGCATATTCCGTGTACAGAACGGAAAGGTTCGTTCCCGAGCCGGGGACGATTCCTCTCCCAGTCACCGTAATTGACGTTGCGACCGAGGTGGCGTTTCCGCGGGTATCGCGGACGACTACCGTAACCGTGTAGGCTCCTCCGCTGGTTGGGGTACATGGCAACGCCGATTGATCGCGTGACTGACATCCCGGTGGCAAGCCGCCGAATGAGAATGTGAGGACGGATGCGCCTTCGGTCGCCGTGACATCGAACACTGTGGAGTTGCCCAGCTGCAGGAGGCTGGGGGTCGCGGCGAACGCTTCCACTAGCGGATGACCGGGCGTCCCGGCGGGGTAGACCGTCAGAGTGGTTCCAACTTCGGTCGAGTTCCCGTTGGGGGCTACCACATCGAGCTGAATGGTGTAGGTGTCCGCGGAGGTGGGTGTGCATGGGAGCGTTGTTACATTGGCTGAAGTGCATCCGGGCGGAAGGCCGGAGTACTCAAACGTCATTCCGGTATTCCCGCCGACCACATCGACCGAGAAGTTGGTCTCGTTCCCGAGGGAGATCGGTGACGGAGAGGCCGCGAATCTAGAAACCTGCGGATAAGTCCCGACACTGGCCGGTTCGACCGTCAGTCCGAGGCTGGCCATCGCCTTCCCCCCGACGGAATCCGTCACGTTGACGGAGACGGTGTAATTGCCGGCCGTGTTGGGTTGACACGGGAGGGTCGGAACGGTCTGGGAGAGGCACCCGGGTGGGAGACCCGTATACTGGTACGAGTAGCTGCCAGTTCCACCTGTCACAACCGCCTCAAGGAGGGTTCGATTGCCGACGTTGGTTGTATTGGGGGATGCCTGGAAGGTAGTGATGGACGGGACCATGTTCACCGTGAGAGTGAGTTGAGCGGATGCTTGCTGGTCTGCAGTGTCGGTCACGACGACTCCGACAGAATACGTCCCAGCGGTGGCCGGCGTGCATGTGAGACTGGATGCGTTCGACGTCAGACAGCCATGTGGTAGGTCGATGTAAGAGTAGCTCAGCGTGCCGTTCCCGTTTGCTGTCGAGACATGCAAAGTTATTGGCAGGCCCACGTCGGATACATCTGGCGAGGAAGTAAACTTCTGAACCGAGAGAGTAGTCGAGACCATGCCGAACTCCCAGAGATCACCGGTGACCCCTCGGCTGTCCCCGAGGACAACTTCCCCGCCGAAGAGTAGGAGGATTCCGTCCGCCGAATCGAACACCATCTGGGACCCGTCGCGCGGGCTGGGCTCTTGGGGAGGGAAACGGGCTGTCCAGTTTGAGTTGACGTAGGTAAAGGTCTGACCGCCTAGCACACTGCAATCGTCAGTCAGGCACCCGCCGAACTCAACCGAGACTCCGTAGGTCGGGTCGTACGCAAGGGTTCCCCCCACCTCAGGAGACGGAGCCCCCCGAACCGAAGCTGTTAGGTTCGTCCAGAGACCCGCGTGGAACGCCCAGGTATCATTGTTGATCCATGGGGCCTGACTCAAGCCCGCACCGAACAGCAGGAGGTACCCGTCACCTGCGTCGTACGTGAGCCCGGCGGAGGCAATGGGTGAGGTAGGCGGCGGGTGCGGGCTCCAGGTGGTGATGTTGGTCCAAACCCCTGCGCTGAAGGTCCACGTATCATTGAGACCTAGTTCGTTGGTCCCGCCGAAGAGGACCACCTCCCCATCAGCGACGTCGTACACCATGCCCGCGTTGCTCCGATTAGAAGGCGCGATGGAAGGGGTGAGTCGGGTCCATTTGCCGCCGATGAACTCCCATGTGTCACCGCAGACGGGGAAAGACGGGTTCGTCCCGCCGTGACAACTCGGGCTCTCGCCACCAAAGAGGATGACGTATCCATCGGCAGCGTCGTATGCAATTGCCGCGCCGGATCGGGCGCCAGGTGCGGTCGTTTGAGATCCCGTCAGGTTAGTCCAGACCCCATTTGAGTAGCTCCAGGTATCCCCGATGAAGTAAGAATTCCCGCCGGACGGAACGGTCCATCCTCCAAAGAGTAGGACGTACCCGTCGGCCGCGTCGTAGACCAAACTTGCCTCGGAACGCGGAGGGGGAGGTTGTGACAGACTCCGATTCAACCATCCCCCGCCCACGTAGGTCCATGTGGAACCAGTGATCGGGTACACGGAATATGCAAATGGGCCCCCAAAGAGAACCACAGCGGCCGCCGCTGAGTCGTAGGTCCAGGACCAATCTCCACTCGGTGGCGGCAACGGCCCAGTAGGAGTGATCTTGGTCCAGGCTCCCGACACGACGCTCCACGTCTGGTTGGGGCACACTTCTACGCATCCCGTGGAGTCGCCGTCAGCGAGCAGCAGGTAGCCATCGGCCGAATCGTACGTCAGTAGGGGAGCGAACATTTCCGGTTCGCTCCCGCCGAGAGGCACCTGGGACCAGGCGGTGCCGTTGAAGGCCCAAGTGTCGTTAAGACTCCCGGAACTTCCTCCTCCGCCGAAGACGAACACGTCGCCATCCGAAGGGTTGTAAGCTGCCGCGGCACCTTCGCGACCCGGGAGAGCCCCCGCTACTTGGCCTGTGAGGTTGGTCCAATTTCCGCCGGAAAAGTCCCACGTATCGCTGCAGAAACCCCCACACGACGAATTGTAACCCCCGGCGAGCACGGCATAGTCTCTTGACGGGTCGTACGTAAGGATCGCGCCATCTCGGGCCGGAGGGACCATCGAGGGGTGGAGGTGCAGCCACGAGTCGGCCTGGAAGATCCAGGTCTGGTCGCTACCGGTGCAATTAGCCCCTGTGAAGAGCACGGTCTCGGAATCAGCCGCATCGTAGGCCATTACGGATCCGCCACAGTCAGGGGGATTGATCGCGGTGACCACCGGCGCCCATGTTCCGTTCGCGTAGGTCCAGGTCGATGTGTTCGAAGTGATAGGGTTGATACCGGCAGAAGCAAGGAGTACGACAGCAGATTCTGCAACGTCGTAGGCCATGAGCCCACCAGGATCAAGAGGAGGACTGACCCCGATTTGGGTCCACCCAAGAGTGCTCGCCAACCCGGTGGATTCGGCAGACGCATCGCTCCCACATTGGAAGGAGGTCCCTCCCCGAATGCTACACGCCCAATGTTCCCCTGCTACCGGCCCGCCCCCCGAGGTGAGCGATTGCTGCGCCGCGGCGACAAGGTTCGGAACTCCGGTCGGGTTTGGTCCGGTGGCGATTGCCGAACGGACGTCTGCGGATGCGGGTGAGGCGTGGCCAGCAGGAGCAACCGACTGGATCCCTAGCGCGAGGACCGCGACTACTACCACCAGAATGGCGCGCCGCGATGATCGGGACCGCAGTGCGGAAAGCACCCGGAATCGCGATCGGTGCCCGCCTTGAGTGACGCGTGAGCCCGGTGCGGAGTCATGTGCGGCACTACGGTCCGTCATCGATTATCCTAGGGGTGACCAGGCGCTTAAGCCTGAGTGAAATATACTCCAGAGATATCTCCAAATCGCGGCTTGGAATGTTTGCGCGGGCGCTATTGCATCACGGGCCCGGAGGGTCCGCGTCACTTGTGAGTGAGCACTCCTCCCGGTTCGCCTATGCCTAGTCTGAGATGTGGCTACCGATCAATGCGCTGAGGGTGGCGATCTAAGTGGATTCGAACCCCCGGGGGGAGTGGACGCCGACCACTTCGATCCAGGAGGGTGGGCGAGGAGAGCGGAGTGGCGGTGAAGTAACCCTGGCTAAGAGCCAGCCAAGTCCGTCATTCGGTGGGAGGCTCCCTGACCCATAGGTTTCGTCCCACATGTCGTCAGGTTACCGGATGAGTTTGAACGAGGGGGATATCGGTGGATTCGAACCCCCCGGGGTTCGACTACATGCCGAGTCAGACGTACGAGGGATTAGGACGCAGGGAGCAGGATTCACCCCGTAATCGAGGCGAAACCGCTCGGGGCTGGCTGAGTGGGTTGTTCTAATGGGACCGGTTGCGCACGGCGAAGGGGGCTACCAGTTCGGCCGAGAGTGTTCTAATCACTCAGGGACCTTTTTCCATACTCGGGTTTTCGCGCAGGGGGGCCCCTTGACCTTTCGGCAGGCCCCACTCGGGATCCCGACCCGCTGAGCAACAACCGACCACTTTGGGCCGCTGGCACGTTCCTCCGGATCCGATCGACTACCTCGGGCGTCAGGCGGGGCGTCCGACCGATCATTCGCCTGCTGTGGGTCGTTCGGAGGCCGTCCCGCATCGCTCGCACCGACCCGGCCGTGCGCTCGCGGATCAGCTTACGTTCGAACGAAGCGATCGCGGCCAGTAGGCCCCGGACCAGTTTCCCGGCGCGAGTTCCCGTGTCAAGACATTGCGTCGTGCAGACGATCCGGACGTGCGCCTCTTCGCGCTCTGGCCCGGGTTCCCCCGGGAATCCGGCGTGTTACCGCCGGGGTCGAGGGGGTCGTGTCGGTCGAATCCTCCTCGATGTCGAGGAGTTTAAGCCAAATCGACGAGATTGCGAGTAGCCGCTCGGTGCTTATCGTATCTGGCTCGGCTAAGATAAGGGTCCTGAGCGCTGACCCCGGGGGCCCCTTGGCGATGAGCCGCTTCAGGCGGACCAAGGATCGAGAGTCTGTGCGAAGAGGGGGCATTAGGGTGTTTTCCGTTGACCCTTCCGGGCGGAGGCGTCGGCGGCGGCCTGCTTGATTCCAGTCACTCCCGTTTGGGTAAGCACGCGGCGGATTCGATCGAGGCCAGCGAGGGCAAGCCGTTCGGCACCCGGCCGACAGAGAATAATGACCTCCCCTTCGAAAACGGCGGTGACTCGCCGACTCTGGGTCACCCACCAATTCGCGACAACGAATAGCTTGGGAAAGGGAGCGACGAGCGCCCCTCCCAGGACGTGAATCCCGTGTTCCCGAGACCCCAATACCATCGACCCGGACTCGCGGTTGGGGGGCTTATAGTCGGGCTCGTCAGTGCTGGCTGGCCGGTCGGGTGGTTAATAAAAGCAACCCGCACGGGGAGTCGAAAATGACCTCACGACGTGGGCGGTTGTTCAGGTGGGTCCAGTACCAAGTACACCGGGCGCGACTGAAGTCACGACCCGCCACCCGCTCGATAACAGGGTCGCAGCCTCATCCACTGTCACGATCCGCTGGGGCGTGGGGGGCGCGGCACCCATCAGCTTCTCACGGATCGCAGCCCCGACATCCGAGTGGGGATCCCCGAGGATTTTCTCCGCCTGTTCGGCCGTGTAACCGGCGATCATGAGGATCTCAGCCTTGAGGATAGATTTCGCCTCTTCCCGGTCCTCGACGCTGGGTTCGGAACTCCTGAACGCGGGTTCACATCTGTGATACGCCATGCGCATTTCCTGAATGACGTTCTCGGGGAGGGTCCCCCGGTTTTGGGCGTATCTGGCGGTCATGTCTCCTCGGTGTCCCAACCAAAAAGAGGCGTAGGCGTGCGGAAGTTTTCCCTCCGCTTCGAGGGAGAGGGTCCGGGTTGCGAACGTCGTTCTAAGGCAGTACGGGCGCACGTCCAGCTCCGCCCCCCTAATCGCGTGGCGGACCAGGTCCCCGATGTTTGTGGACCAAATGAATTTCCGCTCGGCCCGGTCCGGCACCACTATCGGTGAATCCGGGCCGACCTTCTCACCGCTTCGGATTCGGGCTTCGATGTAGTCTCGCAAGAAATTCGCGCCCTCCGTCCCCAGGAATGTCAGGTACTGGTGGTTACCTTTGGATAGTTCCCGGCGGACGACGATCCGCAGTGGAAGGGCTCCGAAGACGACTCTTCCCTTCTTGATCTGGAGATCGCAATCCCGGACACGAAGGCCATCGTCGCCGCGATAATTTCCGAGGACCATCGGACGGATCCCACTCATCGCCATGAGTGCGACGGCAACCTTCTCTCGCTGAGTCGCGGCGTTCAGAATCGCCCTCAGTTGAGATCGAGAGAGTGCCGTCTCCTCTTTCACGACGTCCGCATCACGAACCTTGACTGCGCCGCGGGGGACGTCCACCCCGTTGTACCGGAGCCAGCTTCGAACCACCTTGACCGTGAAGGCAACGTACGAGCCCGAGTTGCCCTTCTTTCGCTCCCCTTCCTCAAACGAGTCGAGCTGGTCCACGAGACCGCGAAGATCGAGTACAAGGAGGCTGGCCGGAGTGTGCCCGACTTGGAGGCAGAACGAGCTCAGGCGCCGGGGCCATACGTCGGCGGTAGACGGAGCGGACTTGAGGAGGCGTTTTCTCCAGCGATCGACCTCGGGATCGCTCTCCATCGAGACCCGGACGGCACGATCCTTCTTCCTCGCCGCCGACACCGTTCGCCCGGACCGGGAATAGGGGTGGTAGATATATCCATTTTCAATAGAAATGTGGATAGCCCCGAGCGGATTCGCCTGTTGTTACATCACAAATGGGATACACCTCGGGGAGGAGCCTGCACTCCGCGCTTCATCCTCCGGCCGCATTTGGTGGTGCATTGAAGGGATTCTCCTCCTTCGGCTCCAATGCCGGTGGGGTCGGACGAGGCACTGTTCCCGACTCTTCACGAGCCCGGAGGATGTCGTTCCAAAACCCCCTCCCCAGAGAACAGTCGACTCGCCCGAAGAGGCAAGCACCCCCTGAATAGACTGCCCCACTCGCTTCCGGTCGAATCGCAACGGGTGTCGTTGCCGATAATCAGGCCAAGGGCAGCGATAGGAGGGTCCGGGATGGCATGCTTCTAGGCAGGGGGTGCCGCGCAGAGCCTTCTACGAAACCGAGTGGCCGGCTTGGACCCAGCGCGCCACGAGCAGCAGGCTGCTGGCCATCGTGGGGGCAACCGGCACGATAGACACGGCGGAGCTGGTTACCAGCGCGACCTCGACGAGCTCGCCGCTTCCGTCCTCTCCGATGTAGAGGTTGCCCGTGACCGGGTCGATCGCAATCGCACCGGGCAGCGTGCCGTTGCCCAGGAAGATGGATCCCACGACCCGGTTCGAGGAAACATTGATGATCGAAATGTTACCTGAAGCCGCGCACGAAACGAAGAGGAGATCCGAGGTGGAATTGTAGGCGTAGGCGTCCGGCCAGGCGCCGAGGGTGAGAGTCGCGACAATCTGGTTCGTCGCCGGGTTAAGGACCACGGCTTGATTCCCAGGACCCATCCAGAGCCACCCACCGAGCATCACGTAGATGTCGCCATTCAACGGGTCGGAGAAGGAAGACGTGGGCCCCTCGTCCCCCGGCATCGGGACGCGCTCGAACGACGTGCCATTGAGTTCCCCGATCTCCGAGACCGCGTAGTCCCCGCGAGCGGGGAAGTAAATGACATGGGTACTGGCGTTGATGGCGTACCCGTTCCCACCACCGGGATTCACATCGATGGGGAGGACGCGGGTCAAGTTGTAGGTGTTCGGGTTAATCGAAAGGATGGAGTCCGGAGGATTGTTGGCGAGGACAAGCAGTTGACCGGTAGAGGGGTCGAGCTGCTCGCCGACCATGTTCCCGTAGGGAGTGTAGTTGAGCGTGGTCTGAATCGTGTTTGTAGTCGTGTTGATTACGGTGAGGTTACTTGCGAAATCGTTCGAAACAAACAGCCGGTTGTTGGAGGGGTCGAGTACCAGACCTCGCGCATCGGCCCCCGTCGGGATCACCTGAGTCGCCTGGAAGGTACTGGGATCGACTATGGACACAGTTTGGGAGTTCTCCGACGCCACATAGAGCATCCCACTTTGAGGGTCGTAGATCACATCCTGAGGCCAGAATCCGACGGCGACACCGCTGACATTGATCTGGGCGATGGTCCCGACCACCGCATAGTGCAAGCCGGTGCCCTTGCCTATTGGATTCTGCGACTTATCCGATGTTCCGCCCGGTGAAGTGGCTACGAGGAAGTAGAGAAGCGTGCCCGTCACGGCAATGACGGCGACGACCACGACCAACACGAATCGAAGGGTTGCTGAAACCGCCATCGTCCGTGAAGTCTCACGCCCCGCTTCCGGGCAAGTATAGCGCCGACATTACATACTGCTTGTCAGCCCACCCCACCCGACCGGGAATGCCGCTCCGTGAGCCCCGGCCCATCTGAGAGTTTTTCGAATGCCTGCTGCGGGCAAAGTGCGCGTTGTGATACGCACGCGGTTTAGGCTACCGCAGGCGTCGCTAAGGGACAGCCTCGGTCGGATTCGAACCATAGCCCCGAGCGGATTCGCCTGCTGTTACAGAACAATGCGGATACACTAGTGGCGGTGGAATCCAGCCGGCCCCCCTGGAATGGATCGATCTCCCGGGACCCTCCCCCGAGGCTCCCGCTGACGGGAAGCGGCGCGGTTCCGTGATCTTCGCCTTTCAGGACAGGCTCCAAGTTGGACGGATTCTTCGGACTCCCAGGCTTGGAGCTGTCTGACCTGCAACCCCCGGCTGTCGGTCGGCTGTCAGTCCGGCGGAACGAAGAACTCGACCCAGATGCCGTTCGGGTCTTGGATGTACGCCCAGCGGTGCGCCGGGTCCTGCAGCTCAAGCTCTACTGGGTACCCTGCCTGCTTCGCTTCCGCGAGCACAGAATCTAGGTTCTTCACCTCGAATCCGAGGTGGTCAAGCCCTTCGCCGACTTCATACTTCGTGTCGAACCGGTTTCCCGGTGGGTAGTAGTTCAGCTCCAGCAAGTGGCCGCTCCCCTCCATGGCAAGGAGCACGACCTTCCCTTGCGTCGTGGCCTGCGTGAACCGATCCACCTCTTTCATGCCTAGGACGCTTGTGTAGAACTTGACCGACGCTTCTAGGTCCTTCACACGGATGCCCGTGTACCCGAACGAGACTTGCATGCTTTCGCAGTCGCGGAGTTCCGCGTTAGTTTATGAGAATACCCGTCAGCCGCCAAGCTGGGTTTCCGGCGCGCTTCATAGACAAGGGACCCCCGGCAGAGGGCCTTGCCCCTGAACGTTCGCAATTCCTGCTGAGAGCGGGGCGGGCGGTTAGTGACCGACCGCGAGGAGCGCGCGGGGCCACGACGGTTTCAGTGCGCCGGGCCTCGCTTCCCTAATCGGACCTCGACACCAATTCCACTCGTCACGATCTCGCTTCCCCCGAAGGCGCTCCGACTGGCCATCTGTTCGAATTGTTCTTTCGTGTAAGCCCGCCGACGGAGTCCACCCAGAACCCTCCGTGTCATGAAAGTGCCTACGAGGCCAAGACGCATCGTGCGCACTTCTTCGCGGATCGCGGCGTCGGAAGCGTCCTTCCTCATGTCTTGGATTACCGCGGTCCCCCCCTCGCGGAGGACTCGGTGCATCTCCCCTATTGCTTTGTCCGGTCGGCTGAAGTTTTTGAACGCGGCCTGGCAAACGACCAGGTCGAACGATGCGTCTGCGAAGGGCATGTTGGACGCGTCCCCCAGCCGGAAGGTCGCGCTCACTCCTGCCCGGTGTGCGTTCTCCGCCTCAATCTGCACGAACGTGCGGCTGATATCCAGTCCGGTCACACAAAACCGGCCAATTCGCGCCATTTCGATAGCGAAGTATCCGGGGCCCGGCGCCACCTCGAGAATATTGGCATCATCCGGAAGTCCGGCGGTAAGTTGAGCCGCCTGTTTTCTCCAATCCTCGATCTGACTCCCAGAGCGACGCAACTTCGCGTACCGGCGAGCCACCATCCCTTCCATCGGCAGACCTCGGTACCCCTTCTGGTGCGTAGGGTTCGCTTCCATCCTGTTCGCCCCGTTCAGCTCATGATCACTCGCCCCAAGTCTAAATCAAGCGCACTTTGGGTGAGCACCACGGGGGAGCGACCATTCGACTTGACCAAGGGCTTAGCACGACGCGCGCGGCCGATGACAGCGACCGCGATCAGCGCCGAGACTGAGGCGGCCAGCGACGGCGAGCCGCTCGACGATTTCACGAAACTGACGGCCAGTTGACACGCCCTGTAAGCGTCACTTGTCCCGTTCCGGGGCGTACTGAGCCCACCGCGTATGGATTCACGGCATTGGCTCGCAGGTGGCTCTCAACCGCGGGAACACGTTCTGGTGAAACGGCGAGGACCATTCCGAGCCCGTTATTGAACACCCGTAGCATCTCCTCGTCCGTGAGCCTTCCAGCGTCTCGAATGGCGGAGAAGACAGTGGGAACTTTGATGGAGGAAAGTTCGATGACGGCGTCCACCTCAGGAGGAATGATCCTCACCACATTATCTGCGATCCCGCCGCCGGTGACATGGGCAATCCCATGCGTCCCGGAATCTCCCAGGATCTCCTTGAGGGCTTGGTAGTAGCAGATGTGGGGAGCCATCGCTGCTTCGAAAAAAGTCTGGCCCCCAACACGTCGCGCACCCAGATCTGGCTGGCTCTCGAGTAGCCGACGGATGAGACTATACCCGTTCGTGTGCGGCCCGCTCGACGGGAGCGCAAGAAGAACGTCGCCTATCCGGATCCGACTTCGATCAATAATCTTGGATCGTTCGACCACCCCCACCGCCGTTGCGCTCAGAATGTAGCGACCTTCTGGCAACACGCCGGGCTGCACTGACGTTTCACCACCCACAAGGTTACACTCCTGCTCTCGGCATGCCTTGGTCAGGGCGGATACAATCTTGACCATGGTCTTCTTCTCGAAACTCCCACAGACGACGACGTCAAGAACCGCAATGGGACGGGCACCCATTACAACCACGTCGTTCACGAGGTGCGCAATCATGTCCCGGCAGACATCCTCGACCCGATCATGTTGGAACGCCAGCAGCTGCTTGGAACCAGGTTCCTCGACTTTCAGCGCCAAAACAGGTTCCTTGATACCCGGAAATCGCGCGTCAATCAGCGCTGCATAATCTCCGAACTTGCTGAGGACCAAAGGTCCGCTGTCCTTCATGAGATCGGCCATTTCTGCCTTTGCGGCATCGGTTTCGTCGATGTCCACCCCTACCTCGCGATAGGCGAGCGGAGGTGTCTGTGGCCCCGATGTTCTCAACATTTCGTCCACGGACCGCAAACTCCCCAAATGATGCTTATGGATAACGAGTCTTCAAAGTCAGTTTGATAGACCGCGGCCGTGTCGACGAATCCAAGCCGGCCGCGTCGGCCCGCATCCATGACGGATGGGCGCGACCAATGACCGGGCCATAATCGACTCCTGGACAAGTTCACCGATGCGCGCCGAGCGCACTAGATGTTCGTGAGCAATCGTAACAGCTGCGCGTGAATCGCTCCATTCGAGGCAACGAAGTCACTGGAAAGAATCGTCCTTGCCCCACTCCAATCAGTCGCAATGCCCCCGGCTTCCTCGATGATCGGAAGCATGGGCGCAACGTCCCAAAGTCCCACCTTGGGTTCAATCGCCGCCTCGGCCCGGCCCGTAGCGACCAACGCGAACCCGTAGGCGTCGCCCCATCCGCGCTGGGTCCTCGTGGCGGATGCTAGGCGATGAAATGGAACTCCCCGCGCCTCCAAAGCTCGGACCGAGGTCGTGATTATCGTAGATTCTGAAAGACTCTCGGTCGAGGACACCTGAGAAACCTTCCCATTCCACCGACAGCCCATTCCGGTGGCGGCCTCCACGGTCTCTTCCAGAGCGGGGAGATGGATCACGCCGACCGAGGGCCGACCTTCCACCTCGACAGCGACAAGAACAGAATAGAGCGGCACTCCATGGATGAACGCTTTAGTTCCATCGATCGGATCAAGTATCCACCGGACCCGCGGATCGCCCGGGGAAGTTCCCCCTTCCTCGCCTACAATCGTGTGCGTTGGAAAGGACTCCTGAATGATCCGACGCAGTTCGCTCTCGGCTCCTTTGTCGACAGCAGTCACAGGGGAGCCGTCCGGCTTGATCTCCGGCTGAACGCGTCGACCGAACGATTCAAGAGTCAGCCGGCCAGCGGCATGGGCGGCATCTCGCGCCACGCTGAGCAACTCCGACAGTGAAGGAAGCTGGGCATTCTCGAATCTGGGAGCGTGAGCCATCTTAGGGTCGCGAGAGCCGCGAGTCTATGAATGTTCGCTGTCGCACCGCGCGATGGAAACGTACGAGACGAGGACTACGGCGGACCCCAAGAAAGACGGTGAGCACCGGTCCCGGGAAGACGTGTACGCCTGTGGTTTCGACCGAGAAGGGCAACGACCGTGCTGCAAGTCGTGTCACACGTCGTTGCACATCCGGTCGATGGAGTCGGCGCGCGACCAAGTAGGAGAAGTGCGGATACGGGGTCCCGCGGGCTTTCTTCAGGCGGAACTTCTCTTCAAGTTCGTCCCATAGCTCTTCGACAGCATGATAGTACGCCAGCGGTAGCAGTGACACGACGGCCGCTGGTACTCCTTCGCTCGTCCCCATCTAGGAGTCTCGGAACAAGTGGTGGACATAGGGCCAAGTTGCCATAAGACCTGGGCTAAGGCGGGATTCCTATCGCGCCTTTTGTTTGAACGGCAAGGGACAGGCGGCTGCTTCCGCAAACTACCCCATGCCAGACACACGGCGCGCGTCTACCGGCCCCCCCGGGCCTTGGGGCATTAAACTAAACGACGAAGCCCTCCCTTGGCCGGATTCGAACCTCCGGGGGGTGTGGACGCCGGCAAGCCCACTCACCCCAGGGATGTGAGTCGCAGCATATTCGAATCGACCGGGGGGTCGGACTCGCACAGATTGAGTAGGGTGTTACCACCGCTAAGCCGGGGCACTTTCTTGACGAGCCAGAATGGTACTGGAATCCCCAGGGTCCTCCTGATCGGGCGTCGATTGTGCCGGCGGAGTACGCGCCGACGGAGGATGAGCGGCCGCGGTACCCGCGATGGTGGCACGACACCCTCCGGATTTACCTGCCATCTGAGGCCAAGCGGCGTTTCAGGAAGTGCGCAATCCCCGTCGAAATCGTCTAAGGGCCGCATCGAGTAGGCCTCGAACACGAAACCTCATCGATACCAACCGTCGAGGTGTTCCCAACATGAAACTCAGTACCGGTCCTTCCAAGACCTTCGAATCGAGGCCCCGACCGACGCCCGATTCTAAGGATGGTTTGGAATCCCTCCCCCTGCCAGAGGTGGAGAAGAGATTGGGGTCTTCCTCGGCCGGCCTGAGCCAAGCCGAGGCGACAAAACGGTTGACCCAATACGGGCCTAACGAGATCGAAGAAGAGAAGGTCAATCCGCTCCGGAAATTCGGCGCCTATTTCTGGGGTCCCATCCCGTGGATGATCGAAGCTGCGGTGATCCTTTCGGCGGTCGCCGGGAATTGGCTCGACTTCGGCATCATCCTCCTACTTCTCCTGGCCAACGCGAGCGTCGGATTCTGGGAAGAACACCAGGCGGGCGACATCATCGCGGCGCTCAAGGCCACGCTGGCGGTCAAGACCCGGGTAAAGCGCGACGGGCAGTGGATCACACCGGCAGCGCGGGAGTTGGTGCCGGGGGATGTGATCCGCGTCCGCCTCGGCGACATCGTACCGGCCGATGCACGTTTGCTGACGGGCGACCCGGTGGAGGTGGACCAGTCCGCGCTGACGGGGGAGTCGTTGCCTGTCACGCGCAAGCCCGGCGAGCCGGTGTTTTCCGGCTCGATCATTCGTCAGGGAGAGATCGACGCCCTGGTCTACGCGACCGGCACGAAGACGTACTTCGGCAAGACCGCGCAACTGGTCCAAGAAGCGCACACTGTCAGCCACTTTCAGCGCGCGGTGCTCAAGATCGGCAATTACCTGATCGTCCTCGCGGTGGTTCTGGTCTCGGCCGTCACCGTCATTTCGATCTTCCGCGGCAACCCGATCCTTACGACAACGCAGTTCGCCCTGGTGCTGACCGTCGCCGCGATCCCCGTAGCGATGCCCACGGTGCTGTCGGTGACGATGGCGATCGGCGCGCGCACGCTGGGCAAGAAGCAGGCGATCGTGACCCACTTGGCGGCCACCGAGGAATTGGCGGGTGCGGACGTGCTGTGCGCGGACAAGACCGGCACCCTGACCCAGAACAAGCTGACGCTCGGCGATCCGTTCACCGTGAACCGTGTCCCCACCGAGCAAGTGATCCTCGCGGCCGCGCTGGCGTCGTGCGCGGAGAACAACGACATCATCGACCTCGCCGTTCTGAGCGGCTTGAAGAATGACCAGGCCCTGAAAGGCTACCAGGTGGTTCATTTCCAGCCATTCGACCCGGTGCACAAGCGCACCGAGGCCACCATCAAGGGGCCAGATGGCAAGGTATTCAAGACGACGAAGGGCGCGCCCCAGGTCATCTTGGGATTGGCCGCTGATGCCGGGCAAGTAAAGGACGCCGTAGACAAGGCGGTCGACGAATTCGCGGCCCGCGGCTTTCGTTCGTTGGGCGTGGCGCGGGCCGAAGGGGGTGGCCCATGGCAGTTTCTAGGCGTGTTGCCCCTGTTCGACCCGCCACGGGACGATGCCAAGGCGACCATCGCGACCGCGCGCGAGATGGGCGTGCCGGTCAAGATGGTCACCGGAGATCAACTGGCGATCGCTCGGGAAACCGCTCGGAAATTGGGCATGGGAACCAACATCCTCGATGCGAGCGGCTTCGGCGACATGAAGCAACCGGCCTCACCGGAGCTAGCGGCGTCCATCGAGAAGGCGGACGGATTCGCCCAGGTGTTTCCCGAGCACAAGTTCCACATTGTCGATGTCCTGCAGGAGCGTGGGCACATCGTTGGCATGACTGGCGACGGGGTGAACGACGCTCCGGCGCTCAAGAAAGCCGATTGCGGCATCGCCGTTTCAAACGCTACCGACGCCGCCCGCGCGGCAGCGGCCATCGTTCTGATGGCGCCCGGCCTGTCGGTGATCATCGATGCGATCAAGGAAAGCCGAAAGATCATCCAGCGGATGAGAAGCTACGCGATCTACCGCATTGCCGAGACCTTGCGGGTTTTGTTGTTCATATCGCTGGCGATCCTGATCTTCAATTTCTTCCCCGTGACCGCGGTCATGATCGTGGTCCTGGCGTTGCTCAACGACACCGCGATGCTGTCCATCGCGTACGACAACGTACTGCCCGCGGACCGGCCCGAGGGCTGGAACATGCGCCAGGTCCTCCGGATCGCCACCGTGCTGGGCGTCGTAGGCCCCGTGGCTGCGTTTGGTCTGTTCTACATCGGCGACCGCATTTTCCTCCTCAGCCACCTGCAAATTGAGACCCTCATGTTCCTCATGTTGTGCGTCACCGGACACATGACGATCTTCCTGACCCGCACGCACGGACCGTTCTGGTCCATACGTCCCGCGCGAGTCCTAGTGGTGGCCGTGTTCGGTGCGCAAGCGCTCGCGATCCTGCTGGCCGTCTATGGGGTGCTCATGGCACCACTGGGGTGGGGCCTGGCGTTGTTCGTTTGGGGGTACGCCATGGGTTGGTTCCTCGTGACAGACCGGTTGAAGCTGCTCGCGTATCGCTTCATCGATCCACCCAAGGGCAAGCTCGAGTCCACCAAGGTCAAGCCATCGTCGGATCTAACACCCCAGGTCGCTTCTCGAGCATACGAGCTCTATGAGCGCGAAGGCCGCAAGGAGGGCCATGCGAATCAAGACTGGTTGGAAGCGGAGCGGGAGGTCCGGAATGAGAATCTGCCCGGATGAATCTCTGTAGCACGACCGGTCGGAACCACCGAGGAAGAGAAATTGAAGATCCGTTCAAAGGATTTCCGTGTCCGCGAGGGGGCTAAGGTCAGCCTGGGGAAGTGGCCAACCACCGTCGAGCCCGTCACCGGTTCGAGGGAACAGTATCAAAAGCTGTTGGACCGGCACATTCGGAAGCTGAGCTCGCTTCAGGAGCGGCTCTACGCCTCCGATCGGTACGCCATTCTGATGATATTCCAAGGTATGGACGCCGCAGGAAAAGATGGCGTCATCAAGCACGTGATGTCCGGGGTCAACCCCGCAGGCTGCCAGGTGTCCAGCTTCAAACAACCTACCCCCCCGGAATTACGGCACGACTTCCTTTGGCGGACGGCTCGTGACCTGCCCGAGCGTGGGCAGATCGGCATCTTCAACCGATCCTACTACGAGGACGTGCTGGTCGTCCGTGTGCATCCCGAAGACCTCCATCGCGAGGGAATCCCGGAGGCCCATAGGGGCGACGCGACAATCTGGAAGGACTGGTATCGGTCGATTGCGAACTTGGAAAGGCACCTCCACGAGAATGGCACCCGAATTCTCAAGTTCTACCTCCACCTCTCGAGAGAGGAACAACGGAAGCGCTTTCTCGAACGGATTGACGATTCTTCCAAGAACTGGAAGGTTAGCCCGTCCGACATCGAGGAGCGGAAATTCTGGAAGCGCTACATGAAGGCCTTCGGGGAGTGCCTCAGTGCCACCTCCGCGAAGGAAGCCCCGTGGTATGTCGTTCCGGCCGACGACAAGGACAATGCCCGGTTGATCGTCTCCCAGATCGTCCTCGACACTTTGGAAGGGCTCAAGTTAGACTACCCCAAGACGACCGAAGCTCGACGGAAAGAGTTGCGATCGATTCGTAAGCAACTCGTGAAATGAAAAGCTGGACAGGCCGAGGGAGAGTTGCCGGAGTTCCACGGATAGATGAAAGACCAACGGGGGTGAAACGCAGGAATGGAGTTCGGGTCCGGCCCCCTGGCGGACCGGCGTCGCCGTAAGGTCAAACGCAAGAGTCGAAGTCTGAGCTTCGCGCTCTATGGGGCGTTCTACGGCCCCGGGGTTTTTCTTCGCGTCGCGTACCGCCAGCTCGCCATCCTCACTTCGATGTTCATCGCGGGTGCGGCGATCTTTGCGTACTACGGCGGTTTGTCACCGATCCCCGCGTTGCTCGCTTCGGTCTCGACCATAACCACCATAGGACTCTATACCCCGAACGGGGGGGATTTCGGCACCATCAACCCCCCGCGTTGCTCGCTTCGGTCTCGACCATAACCACCATAGGACTCTATACCCCGAACGGGGGGGATTTCGGCACCATCAACCATACCGAGGCTTTCCTCCTGATCATCATGATATTAGTCTCCGTGGGCTCCGCCGCGTCGCTTCTCCAGACCACGGTGGGAGCCTTCACGAGCGGAGACTTGGCGAGGGGGAAGGTTGCGGCCAAGTTGATGGAACATTCGCGAAATCACGTCATTGTCTTCGGGTACGGCGATCTTGGCAAGGCCGTGGTCGAGGAACTCCAGGGGGAGGGCCTCGAATGCGTTGTCGTCACCACCGATGCGGAACTCTACTCGGCGCTCAGCAAGAACAAGACACTGGCCGTCCTGGAGCACCAATCCAAACCGATCGAGGCGCTCGAAAAGGCGGGTGTGCGCCGGGCACAAATGCTGGTCGTCGCGCACCCGAACGATGCGGACAACATGATGATCACGCTGAGCGCCCGGAGGCTTCGCCCGGACTTGAAGATCGTCATGGTCGTGCACGACCCGGACCTTACCGACGCGGCCAAGAGCGCCGGCGCCGACACCGTGATATCCTCCTCGCGGACGGTGAGTCATCTGCTGGCGCTCGCGGCCGCCTCCAAGAACCTGGTCGGGATCGTCGTCTCCGCCGAACTGGGGGAGAAGCGAATCGTGAGATTCGCAGTCACCAAGTCTTCGAAGCTCATCGGAAAGGGTCTGCAGGAAGTACCGGGGGGCACCACGGTAATCCAGGTCATCCGATCCGGCGCCGCCATCCCGAATCTCTTTGACCCCGCGTTCCGACTCGCGGAAGGTGACACGCTCTTAGTCCTCGGGGACCAGACCGACGTGGAGTCGTTCGAGGCGCGAGCCGGAGCGTGAGTTGGATCGACATCGAAATGCTCTCGCGCGGGGAGGCAAGGATGCCGCTTGCTTGGCGCCTCCCGGAACCATGGTGCTCTCGATGCCGACCACTCCGGTCGCGGCCGCCTCTCGTCTCCCGTGCATCTATATTGTAAGTGTGGGGGGAACTCCTTCTGGATCTTCCTGGGTTCGGGTGGGTAGCCACTTTAAATCGGAGGGGGTTCGGCGCGCGGTTGACCCACTCTTAGGACACAGCCCCAGCCATCCGTCTGTAAAGAACGGCCACGGCACTCGTCACCCAAGCGATGACCAGTCCAATTCCGACTCCCTTGAAGTACAGGCTGCCCGTAAGATAGGACACAGAAATGAATATCACGCTCAGAACCAACTCGAATAATATGAGCACGATATCCAACCGTCCCAAAACCCGAAGTCTCCATCTCGGAATGCTTTTTTTCTCCATGTTTTTCAACTTCTCGTCATAATGTTCTACCAATGCTTAACTACCCACCCGATTGCCGGATGAACCCTCTTTCTACCATACAATCTCGCTCGTTCGAAAGTCCTGGGTGTCTCAGCGTTCGGCGCGGACAAGTCATCGAGCTCGTGAGAGTCGGGGCTAGATGATTGGCATGGACTCCCTTGCGTCACCCTTCGGGATCTTCCCTTCGTAGATAGTTCGTGTACTCATCCCGGTGCGCTGGACTGTCCAGACGCGTCGGTACCTGGGTGCGGTAGATGTGGTTCTTCCCCGTCGCAACATAGGCAATGAAGATGGCAATCATCGCCGGCGCGAGTATCTCGTAGCTCCCGGTCATTTCCACGGCCATGACAAGGACCGCGAGCGGAGCCTTGGATATCCCGCCGAAGAACGTCATCATTCCGACGATGGCGAAGGCAGAGATGGCGCCCACATCAACGAGGTTCGGAAGGACCGAGTGAAACAGAGCCCCCATACTCGCACCGATAAGTGCGCCGATGACGACCGAAGTACCGAAGAGACCGGCGGCGCCACCGCTACCGACCGTCAACGAGGTCGTGACCATCCGGAGGACGACCGCCACCGCAAGGGCGGCCAGGGCTAGGGGCACGAGCGTCGTAAGGCCAACTTGTCCGAGCACTGCGGCTTGCACGAATCCATACCCAACGTTCACCGCAGACAAGGCAGCAAAGTGTCCCTGCCATGGCAAGAGGAAATAGATGACCAGGATCGCGAGCCCCGAGAGTCCCGCCCCGACCGTGACCCGGACCGAGAGGGGCCAGGGAAGCGCAGCAAACCACCGGTGAGTCCCCCAGAAGAGTCGGACAAAGACGACCCCAACGCCTGCGCAAAGAAGGCCCAGGATGACGTACAACGGCAGCTGGATGGGATTCCAATCAAGGGTAGCGGGGAGTCCGAACAGGGTTCCGAAGCCATAGAAGGACGCGTAGATGGAATAGCTCACCACCGAGGCGATGATCGAGGGCACGAATACGGCCGGCTCGAAGTCGCCGGTATACATGATCTCGGCCGAAAAGATGGCACCGCCCAGCGGGGCACGGAAAATCGCGCCGACTCCTGCTCCCAAGCCGGTGGCAAGGGCGATACGACGGTCTCGGTCGCCTAGGCGTAGAAGATCAGCCCACCAGGAGCCAAATCCGGCTCCGATCTGAGAGGTGGGCCCCTCGCGGCCCCCGCTTCCTCCTGACCCGAGCGTGAGGGCGGAGGCGATCATCTTCAGGATTGGGACACGGCCGCGAATCTCGCCCTTCCGGTTGTGGAAGGAGTTGATGGTCTCGTCCGTCCCGTGACCCGCCACTTCGGGCGCGAGGAATTGTGCGATGAGGCCGGCCCCGAGCCCTCCGACCGCCATGATCACGGGGAGCAACAGAATCCGGGGAAAGGAGCTCGACCAGACGACGATCTCTGAGCCGGACGCACCCGGGTACGGGTACCCAATTCCGACGATGTACACCAGGAAGAACTGGGTCGATTCATTCCAGAGGAAGAAGAACAGCGTGGCACCAAGACCGGCAACGATCCCGATCGGCACGGCGACCACTGCCCAATGGGCAAGGTCTCGTGAGGCAGTCGACCAACCCCCCTGGCTGGCCGCCCGTAGGGCATTCCAGGTGCGGCTCGGCCACGTTCGATAGGCCGCCCGTGCCCGGCTCGGCAGAGAGGACGGGGGCAGGCCTGCCGGCGGGCTGGGTGCCGGCGGATTGGTAGCCGTCACGGAATCACGCCGTAGGTCCCGCTTAGGCCTAAGACGCTGGCGGGTCGTCAATAATCTGACTTAGTTCTTCACCGACTCGAAGAGATGTCTCATCGCCCCGTAGAGCTCTCCGATGGGCCGGGGTTCGGTGGTTCTGATGGCTCCTCAACCGGCGAACGGAAGGAGGGACGGGAGGGCCGTGAGGAGGATTGTAAGCAGGCCCACGGTTATGAGCAGCCCACCCAGCACAACTCGGAGGCGCTCCTCCGGAACGTGCTCGTGAAGGTAGCGAGCTCCGCGAGAAGAGACCGCAGTGATTGTCACCAAGGCCGCCGTCGCTGCGACAAACACCAGGATGATGTTGCCCGTCGAGGCGACGAACAAGATGGCCAGGATCTGGGTGTTGTCGCCCATCTCCAGCAGGAATGCGAGGCCCAGAGCGACGGTTCGAACCTGTCGTGCGGTGTGGGCTACTGCAGGCGTACCCTCTCCGGGTTCGTGAACGGGAGTAGGGGCCCTGAGAATCTCGCGGATGCCGAACGCGGCGAGAACCAGACCGCCCGCGATCTTCACCCAAAGGAGGTAGGGGTTGAGCACGGTCTCGGCCCCATATCCCAGCGTAACCGAGACCACGGTCGCCGCACCGAGGCCTACAGAGGCCCCGATGAAGACGTCCCGATATGGGTGGCGCGTCGCGAGGGTGATGACGCCGAAGTTCGACTTTCCGGGCAGTTGGAGTACCGCAACCACGGCGAAGATCACGATCCCCTCGAACAGTGGATTCGCGCCCAAGTGGCCCGCCTCCGCGGGCCATGGGCTCATAGAGATGACTTCTTCGTCAAAGTCTGCGCAAGAGAATCTTGCTTAAGTTCGTGGAAAACTACGAGAGGAAGGGGTTGGGCTCTCGGCTGCGGGACCGTCTACGGAAGGGACACCGGGTTAGTAGCGCCCGAGAACGAACCCGTTCCCAGCGTCACGAGTGTGAGCCCCTGGCCCGTCAAGGCGGTCGAAGAGCCCCCGTCGATGACTACGGTGTAGAGGTTGGTTAGCGGGGTCGAGGACTTGTAGGTCGGCGCCGACGTAGTCAGACCGTAGCCCGGCCAAGTGGAAGTCATGGCAATCGTAGCCCCGGTTACAGTGATTGTTGCGACATGACCCGCCGTGTCAAGCACGGCAAACGATGAGCTGGCACCGCCTCCGGTAAACACTCCACCAGAACTCGTCTTGACCTCGAAGAGGACGCTTCCAAAAGCGACCGTGGAAGACTCGATCGTAAGCGTGTAGACGAAGTCGCCTGCCTTGCATCCACCAGTTATCGCGGCCGCGCCCAGAGTCTGGGCACTCGCCGCAGCGCAAGTTCCTGGGGTGGCCCGCCCGGCGGCAAATGCGCTACCAATCGGTGTTGAGCCCGGGCCGTGGGTCAGACCAGAAATCAGGACATACAGCACCGCCGCCAAGACGACGGTGATCGCCACCAGGAGGATCGTCGCGATTATCGGCGAAACCGCCCGCCTCCTCGCCTTTCTCCAACTTCGCTCGCTCACTCCAATACTGTTCAAGCCGCTCTTCCTCCTGCGGATTCGGTTATCCGTGCAGTTCTTTGCCTGGTCAAGCTATTTCAATCGTTCCCCGGAGTTCCTCATCGACCACCCAAGTTTCCGAGGTGGAGGCGTGGGAACCGAACTTTTCGTCAACTCCGAGAGGTTTCAGGGTTTGACCTCAAGGAAAATCAAGTTTAGTCGAGTTCGAGTCAGTGTCCTGCGTCGAGGGTCAGTGAGTCGAGCTTTTCGTCAACCTCCCCCTTGGCTGGCACTCCTGTCCGAGTGGTCGATGTGCCGTCCCGCCTCATAGCGGCGTTTGGGTTGTACGCGATACGGAACGGCGATACGACTTTCGGAGAAAGGCCCGAAGTGTATTCCGGACTCTTCGCGGGAGCGAGCCGACACGCCGATTTCTGCTAGGCCCGGGAAGAGAGGCTGTACCGGAATGGTGGGTCTCACGCCGCGTCGGTGGACCAATCGTCCCGGATCCCGACCCATCGGCACCGGAAATCGGAGCCGTACCACCGTCAGAAAAATCGCTTCTGTCGGCAGTTACTCTAAGAACCACGAAGAGACATCTTCTTTGCATGCGAGCGACCCCCAAGGCCGAGATGAAACCGACGGGTTGGAAGGCAATCCCAGACCCGGAAGGCCGGTACTCCTCCGGTATTCCTGACTTTGATCGGCTGCTGGGCGGGGGCTTCAAACGAGGGAGCTTAGCCCTCTTCGTGATGGACGAGACGGTAGGGCTCGAGGATCTCGACTTGCTCACGTTCCCGACGTATCTTAACGCGTTGTACCAATCCCGGGGAATCGTGGCAGTGCTGCCGGCTCGCGACTCGCCACACGAGTTCCGGGCACGATTGACTAGATTCGCGACCCGCCGACGGTTCGACAGTCGCGTCCGGATCTTCGACTACGTCGGCGAGGATCAGGGCCTGTCCTACGTCGCGAGTATGAAGGACCGGGACGCGGATTCATTGCGACCCAGCAAGGACCCGAAGGCAAGGAAAAGAGCCATTGCGAAGGCGGTGGCGGCAGAGAAGGCGGCCCAAGGGGGACGCGGTCGACCCTTCGTCGAGATGGTTGCGTTCGAGGTATTCGACACGCTCATGGGGAGCGAAAACGCGGTGAAACTGTTCTTCCAGGGCATTAAGCGGACCCGACAGCTGGGAAACCTAGGTATCGGATTCCTGGGGCCGGGCCTCGGGTGTGCCCCGGCGGTCCGCCGGATGGTCGACACCGAATTCAACCTTCGTCGGGACGATGTCGGGCTGATCGTTCGGGGTGTTAGGCCTTCGTTCCCGAGCTTTGTAGTGACGGAGGACGCCTCCAGGGGACACCCGCATGTCGCGTTCGTGCCGCGGCCGACGGACAAGGAGTCGGGGCCATGATGGCGAGCGCGAACTTGCGCACAATGCTCGAGGACCTCAGGAGCCGAATTGGCGGCTCCGCGACGGCGCTAATCTCTCGTGACGGCCGCGTCCTCTCGGCTTGCATGCCGGAGGGCGTCTACATCGAAACGTTCGGGGTCATGTGCGCCACGATATTCGGGGCCGCCGCGGCCGCGAACGTGGAGCTCCACCGGACCCCGCCGGTGCGAATCGTGATCGGGGGTGACGACGTGAGGACGCTCATCGTCCGAACCGACGGGAATGCACTTCTGGTGGCTGTGGTGAACGGATCGGGGTATCTCCCAGCGGTTCTTGAACAGATCATGAGGTTTGCCGGCGTGCTGAAGGCCGAGTAGAGCTTCGGGGCCGGTCCGAACGACGCGTCGTGGGAGGCGCACGAACTGGAAATTCAGAACCATTGAACGGGGGGTTGGCTTGACCGGAGCGCTGTGCGCCGTTGGGGAGGGGCCAGCTACGTGTCATCCCCCCCAGCGAACCGCTTCGACCCTTTTCTTACGCAGGGGTTCACTAGGGCCCCCTGTGAGCTCCCGATGGGGTCGAGATCGCACTTTTCCTCAATGCCCTCCCTTAGCCCGGATTCGAACCCCCGGGGGGTGTGGACACCGACCACTTCGATCCAGGAGGCTGGGCGAGGAGAGCGGGGTGGCTGTGAAGTTACCCTGGCTCAGAACCAGCCAAGTCCGTCATTCGGTGGGAGGCCCCCTGACCCATGGGTTTCGTCCCACAAGTCGTCGGGTTACCGGATGAGTTTGAACGAGTGGGATATCGGTGGATTCGAACCCCCCGTGGGTTCGACTACATGCCGAGTCAGACGAACGAGGGGTGAGAACGCACGGAGCGGGATTCACCCCGTACTTGAGGCAAAACCGCTCGGGGCTGCCTGAGTGGGTTGTTCTAATGGGACCGGTTGCGCACGGCGAAGGGGGCTACCAGTTCGGCCGAGAGTGTTCTAATCACTCAGGGACCTTTTTCCACACTCGGGTTTTCGCGCAGGGGGGGCCTCTTGACCTTTCGGCAGGTCCCACTCGGGATCCCGACCCGCTGAGCAACGATCGACCACTTTGCGCCGCTGGCACGTTCCTCCGGGGTCCGCTCGGCTACCTCGGGCGTGAGGCGGAGCGGCCGACCGATCGTTCGCCCGCTGCGGGTCGTTCGGAGGCCGTCCCGGGCCGCACGCACCGATCCGGCCGTACGCTCGCGGATCAGCTCACATTCGAAGGAAGCGATCGCGGCCAGTAGGTCCCGGACTAGTTTCCCGGCGCTGGTTCCCGTGTCGAAACCTTGCGTCGTGCAGACGACCCGGACGTGCGCCTCTTCGGGCTTTGGCCCGGGTCCCCCCAGGACTCCGGCGTGCTACCGCCGGGGTCGAGGGGGTCGTGTCGGTCGAATCCTCCTCGATGTCGAGGAGTTTCAACCACGTTGATGAAATCGCGAGCAGGCGTTCGTCGTTAATTGAGTCTGGTTCCGAGAGAATTAGCTCACGCAATGCCGACCCCGGCGACCGCTTGGCGATGATCCTCTTCAGGCGAACTAGAGAGCGGGTGTCGCTGCGCAGCGGCGACATCAGAGGGTTCTCCTCGGGCGTTTCGTGGTGGAGCCATCGGCGGCGGCCCGCTTGATCCCACTCACTACTTTTTGGGTAAGCACGCGTCGGATTCGGTCGAGGCCGGCGAGGGCAAGTCGTTCGGAACCCGACCGACACAAAATAACGACTTCCGCTTCGAAAACGGCGGAGACTCGCCGGTTCTGGGTCACCCACCGGTTGGCGACGACGAATGGCTTGGGAAAGGCGGTGACGAGCGCCCCTCGCACCGCGTAGACCCCTTGTTCCCGAGACCCCAAGACCATCGACTCGGATTCGCGGCGGGGGGGTTTATAATCGGGCTCGCCGGTGCTGGCTGCCCGGCCGAGTGGTTAATAACAGTAACCCGCACGGGGAGTCGAAAATGACCTCACGATGTGAGCGGTTGTGAGGGTGGTTCCAGTACCAGTACACCGGGCCCGGCTGCAGTCACGACTCGCCACCCACTCGACAAAAGGCCAGTAGCCTCCTCCACGGTGACGATCCGCTGTTGCGGCGGAGACGCGGCGCCCATCAGCTTCTCACGGATCGCAGCTCCGACATCCGCGTGGGGATCCCCGAGGATCTTCTCGGCCTCCTCGGCGGTGTACCCGGCGATTATCAGGATCTCAGCCTTGACGATAGATTTCGCCTCTTCCCGGTCCTCGACGCTGGGTTCGGAACTCCTGAACGCGGGTTCACATATGCGGTACGCCATGCGCATTTCCTGAATGACGTTCTCGGGGAGGGTCCCTCGGTTTTGGGCGTATCTGGCGGTCATGTCTCCTCGGTGTCCCAACCAAAAAGAGGCGTAGGCGTGCGGAAGTTTTCCTTCCGATTCGAGAGAGAGAGTCCGGGTTGCGAACGTCGTTCTAAGGCAGTAAGGGCGCACGTCCAGCTCCGCCCCCCTAATCGCGTGGCGGACGAGGTCCCCGATGTTAGTGGACCAGATGAATTTCCGCTCGGCCCGGTCCGGCACCACTATCGGTGAATCAGGGCCGACCTTCTCGCCGCCCCGGATTCGGGCTTCGATGTAGTCTCTCAAGAAACTGGCGCCCTCAGTCCCCAAGAATGTCAGGTACTGGTGGTTTCCTTTGGAAAGTTCACGGCGGACGACGATCCGTAGTGGAAGGGCTCCGAAGACGACCCGTCCTTTCGTAATCTGGAGATCGCAATCCCGAACGCGTAGGCCATCATCGCCACGATAATTTCCGAGGACCATTGGGCGGATCCCGCTCATCGCCATCAAGGCGACTGCGACCTTTTCTCGCGGTGTCGCGGCGTTCAGAATCGCTCTGAGTTGGGATCGAGAAAGCGCCGTCTCCTCCTTCACGACGTCGGCGTCACGAACCTTGACCGCTCCGCGCGGGACATCCACTCCGTTGTATCGGAGCCAGCTCCGAACCACCTTGACCGTGAAGGCGACGTACGTGCCGGCGTTGCCCTTCTTTCGCTCCCCTTCCTCGAACGTGTCGAGCAGGTCAACGAGACCTCGAAGATCGAGGCTAAGGAGACTCCCTGGAGTGTGCCCGACCTGAACGCAGAACGAGCTCAAGCGCCGGGGCCAAACGTCGGCGGTTGATGGAGCGGACTTGAGAAGGCGTTTCCTCCAGCGATCGACCTCGGGATCCCCCTCCATGGCGGATCTGGCCGCTCGATCCTTCTTCCGCGCCGCCGGCACCGTTCGCCCCGCCGCGGCATGGGGGGTAGAGATATATCCCTTTTCAATAGAAATGTGGATAGCCCCGAGCGGATTCGAACCGCTGTCGCCGGCTCCAAAGGCCAGCATGCTTGGCCACTACACCACGGGGCTAGGCTTGGACCACCAGCGGTCCTCGCTAAAGAGTCTGCGACCCGGGGCGGTCTCGGGTTGAGGGACTTTAGCGGAAAGGAACCTCCCGAGTTCCGCTTGCGGCGTAGTTCGATGGTCCGAATCGACCGGAGGCCGTGCAAATCAAGGTGGGTCGAGGGCCGGCCCCGATATGAGTCCATTCCGGATGGCCTCCCAATGCGGCGTACAAAGATTCTCGCGACGGTGGGGCCTGCCACCCAGACCGCGGAGCGTATGATCGCCCTCATCTCTGCCGGGGCCGACGCGCTTCGTCTCAACCTCGCTCACGGAACCGCGGAGGAGCAACGAACCTATCTCGGCACGATGCACGCTGCCGCACGACAGGCCGGTCGTGAGGTCGCGATCGTCGGGGATGTCCCTGGCCCGAAGGTCCGTATCGGCGAATTTGCGTCCGGCGAAGTGCGCTTGACGGTCGGCGAGACGTGGAGTTTCGACTCGGACCCGGCCCCGGGCGATACGCGCCGGGTCCGGCTCGAAGTTCCCTCCTTCCGGGGTGCGGCGAAGCCCGGAGACCCTCTCCTTCTAGGGGACGGGAGCGTCGAACTTCGCGTGACGGCGGCCGGGTCCGGTTCGATCGAGGCCCAAGTAGTGAATGGGGGCATCGTGCGTTCGCGGGCCGGGGCGTACCTCCCCCGCGCCCGACTCAACACGGCCGCATTCGACTCCAATGACCGAAAGCGAGCGAAGGTCGCTCTCGCCGGAGGGATCGATTATCTTGCGCTCTCCTTCGTCCGGGATTCGGTAGACCTGGTCGCCGCGCGACGCTGGCTGGACCAGCAGCCGGAAGGTGAGGAGGTCGGGCTCATTGCCAAGATCGAACGGGCGGAGGCTCTGAAGGCGATCGACGGGATCCTCGCGGACTCGGACGGGATCATGGTCGCCCGAGGGGACCTCGGCATCGAGGTACCTCTCGAGAGGCTCCCGCTCGAACAGAAGGAGCTCATCGGGCGGGCGAACGCAGCCGGACGGTTCGCGATCGTAGCCACCCAGGTCCTCCTCAGCATGGTCAACAGCCCCCGGCCCACTCGAGCGGAGGCGACGGACGTCGCGAACGCGGTGCTGGACGGAGCGGATGCCATCATGCTGAGCGAGGAGAGCACCGTGGGCCACTTTCCAGTCGAGGCCGTCCAGTGGCTGGACCGCATCGCACGCGCCACCGAGGTAGGGTTCGACCCTCGCCGTACTCGCGAGCTCGTCCGAGCGTTCCCTTCCGACCCGGCCACCGCACCGGAGCGATCGGTCGCGGAGGCTGCAATCGCGCTCGCCGAGGGGGTACATGCCAGCGTGATCGTGACCCCCACGCACAGCGGTCGGACCGCTCGGTTGATCGCCGGTCTGCGTCCGAGCTGCCCCGTCGTGGCCCTGACCCGACGCTCGCTCGTCCGGCGACGGCTCGCCCTGGTCCGGGGCGTCGAGGCTCGCCCATCACCGACCCAGGGCAAGATCATGGAACTGCGTCATCAGGCGATCGAGCTCGCGCGTTCGGAGGGACTGGCCGAGTTGGGCCCGATCGTCCTCACGCTGGGGTTCCCGGTGGATGGACGGCCGACGAACCTGGTCACGCTGGTCGATCCGTCGGAACTACCGGTCGAACGGAAGCATCCCTAACCGCCTTCGTTGGCGGCGGGGAGAGGTGCCCTCTCACCAGCAGGAGCAGCGGCAAGGGCGCGATGCCGAACAACCCCGCCAGGATCCAGGCGTCGGTGTACCCCGCGTAGGTCGCGATGAAGGCGAACGCAATGGCGAGGCCGCTCCCGACGAAGATCTGGATCGCATTCAGAAGGCCCAAGCCGAGCGAGAGCCCCTCCTCCCGGGTCTCCGGCAGGTAGGTGGGCAGGAGATACATGACCGCGAACGTGGCGCCATCCAGGAACCCCAACGCCGCGAACACGCCGACGAGCGCGTCCAACCCGGCGAACGGAATGAGGAGGACCGCGACGCCGGCCCCCGCGCCGAACACCACGAGGAGCACGCGCATGTCCATTTGCCGCTCGCCGAGCCAGCCCCCTAACGGTCCGCCGAGGACCTCGACGGCGATCATGAGGGTCGGCAGTCCGGCCGCGAGGGCTAGTGTCCAACCGGGATGAACGCTGTGGGCGTACTGCACGAAGAACTGTGCCGCGACGTAGAACGCGGTCCAGAGCCCCATGTAGGAGAGCGACAGCGCCCAGAGGTCCCGAGAACGGAGCACCGGCCGACTCGCCGCCCAGAGCTCGCCGAGCGTCCGCCGCGAGGGCAATGTCTCGGTGACCGGCAGGATCAGCGGGGCGAGGGCCATCGCAACGAGGAGCGCGATGCCCCCGATGGCGAGTGCCCAGCTCCAGCCGAGGACCGCCCCGATGAACGCGCCCGCGAAGAGACCCACGCCCGATCCGATGCTGAAGCCCGCGTTGTACAGGCCGACGATGGGGCCCCGGGACCCGACGGGGTAGTAGGACGCTACCAGGCCGAGCCCCGGAGCGAAGAAGAAGGCGGCCCCGGCGCCGGCCCCGAAGCGCAGGATCGCGAGAACGATCCAGTTCGGGGAGAACGCCGAGGCGAGACAGAAGACGCCCATGATCGCGAGCGCCGCGATCGAGACAGTGCGGTTTCCCCAGCGAAGGGCCGCGAAGCCGGCTGGAAGCTGGAAGACCCCGGCCCCGGCGAGGAACGAACCGAGCACGATGCCCAGCTGCGGGGTCGTGGCCCCGAGAGCGCTCCCGACGAGGGGCAGTACGGCGCCGACGTTGTACCAGTTGAACGCGTAGACCGAGCGAGCGAAGAAGAGGGTCCCGGCCGCGTTGCGCCGAACCGGAGGCGGGAGGTCCGTCAGGGTCCCCTCGGCGGAAGCTCCCCGTGTGTTTCGAAGAAGCGGAGGAACCCCTTCGCCGCCAGGTCGTAGCCCGATACCAGCGACTCGCGTTCGGCCTCCGACGGGGAGACGGCCTCGGCCCGAAGCGTAAGGGCGTCATGCTCCTCCAGCCGACGCGCGACGTACTCGGGGTCAGGATTCTCCCGAGCCGCCGCGAGCGCCACGTCCCTCCAGTCCGTCACGATGGCCCGATACCGACCGAGGTCGGCCGGCCCGTCGGGACTGGGTCCGAAGTGGCTGAAGAGGACGAACCGGGGTTCCTTTCCGCGCATCGTCTCGAGGCTGGAGAAGAGGAGGTCGAGGTCGAGGTCCGGGGGTGGGACGGCGGGGCGAAGGTGGGGGCTCTGCTCCAGACGGACACCGGCTCCATCGCCCGTGAAGATTCCGCGGAGCCGGGTGTCGAAGAACGCGAGATGGTGCTTCGCGTGACCCGGGGTGGCGATCACCTCGAGCTCACCGCCCACGACCGGAAAACGCTCGCCTCCCCGAAGCGGGGAGATCCGGGGAGCGGGGGTGGGGAGGATCGGTCCCCAAAGCGGGTCGGCGGCCGCTCCCCAGGCCCGTCGGGCGCTCGCGACCAGACGCGACGGGTCGACGAGGTGGGGGACGCCCAGCTCGTGCGCGTAGAAGTGGGCTCGGGGGAGCGCCTCGGCCAGGGCGCCGACGCCTCCGGCATGGTCGAGGTGGATGTGGGTGACGAAGACGCGGCGGATCTCCTCCGGGGTCACGCCCGCGGCTTGCAATCCGTCCAACAGGGCCGCCCGACAGGTGGTCGGTCCGGTCTCGATGAGCGTCCAGCCCTCATCGGTCGGGAGAAGGTAGGCGGCGACGAGCCCCTCCGTATCACGGAAGCCGAGGTCGAGGAGCAAGCGCCCCTCTCCCAGTTCGCGGACCTTCGGGCGCGGCATGCTCCGCCCTCAACCATTGAACGGTAGGATCCCGTAGTAGATCGCGATCCCGCCGAGAACAGCCAGCGCGCCTCCAAGGACTATGGAACCGATCCAGATCCCTACGTTCCACGAGAGGACCTTTCGACCGTCGAGCGGTCCGAACGGGATCAGGTTGAACGTCGCGAACCAGCCGTTGATGAACGCAAGGAAGAGCAGCCACACGACCGCCGTCAGCGAACCCACGTCGATCAGGACGACCGCGCCCGCATAGAACGCGGTCGCAAAGCCCATGTTCGTCAGCGGTCCCGCGAGGGCCGTTCGGCCCCAGTCTTCGCGGCTTCCCATTCCGCCGATCACGGTCGCTCCGGGCGCGGCGAACAAGAACCCCGCAAACGCGGACACGATGAGGGAGAGCAGCAGCCAGGTCGGAGACATCCGGAATTCGGCCCAGTATCCGCGTCGTTGGGCGGAGAACTTGTGGGCCATCTCGTGGGCCACAAATCCGGTGAGGGCGGCCGCTGCTGCGACGGCCACGAACTGAAGCACCACCGCGGGGGGGCCGAGGCCGACCAGCCCCGCCGCACCCCCGAGGAGCACGAAGAGGATGTCCAGCGTGAGCACGACAAAGGCGAGCGAGAGGTCCCGCAATTCCCTGGATGAGGTCGTGATCTGTCCCATAGCCGGCTGCGCCCGACCGACTTGGGTGGGGGTGTAGGCGTAGGGGTACCCCCTCCCGGAACTCATGCGGCGACCCCCAGTTCGTCGAGGGTGCGGACCGGCATCGGAGCGCTCCACGCCTCCCGAGAAATTAGGTGACGGAGGAGGTCGACTCCCTCCCCGAGACGGGGGCCAGGGCGGCTGAAGTACGCCTCATCGGCCACGAACGTGCCGAGGGTCGGCGAGAGTTCGGCGAGCGCTTCGCGGAGGGAGGGGTCGGCCAATTCCTGCCCGGTCCGGTCCACCGAGAAGCTGCATGGGCTCACCACGACCAGGGCCGGTCGAGCTTCCCGGAGGTCGGACCACGTGGTGCGAACGCCCGGAGAACCGTGGTGGGTCCCGACCGGCTCTCCTCCGGCCGCCAAGATCATTCCGGGCGTCCAGAGACCCGAGAGGATGGGGGGGTCGAGCCATTCGAGTACCGCAACGCGAGGAGGTGGCGGGGACTTGGTCGGACGCGAATCCTCGCGGAGTCGGCCCGCCAACCTCGTTCCCGCCGCCGCATCTCCGAGAGCGTTCGCGACGGTCTCGATCGAACTCCAGACCTCGTCCAGCGTTCGGGGAGTCAGGGATACGACCGTCGGACGGACCCCGGCCTGAGCGCAGGCCTCCTCCACTTCCGGACCGGTGACCGAACACACCCCGCACAGGTCCTGGGTCAGGAGCATATCCGGGCGGAGCTCGCGGAGAAGGTCAACATTGAGCTGGTACAGGCTCTCGCCTCGACTTCGGGCGGCCGTCACTCGGGCATCGATCACGCGGGACGGTGAGTCCGAGTCCCATTGTCGGGGCGCCATGACGACCGGAAGCGAGCGAACGACCTCCGGATAGTCGCATTCCGCGCTCCGACCCACGAGTTGGTCGGCGTGGCCCAGCGCGCACACGATCTCCGTGGCGCTGGGGAGAACCGAGACCACGCGCAACGTCGCCACTCGCGTCTCGACCGCTGGCGGGACTACTTACGTTTGCGGGCAGCGGCCCGTTGCGGGGGCTTCGAACGTCCATGGACGGGGCGCCTTTTCGGCGACCTTCCGACCGGAACCCGAGGTGCGGGAGGGGCCCGCGCCCTGCGGTTCTTGGGAGGGTTGGGTCCAGTGGGAGTGGGTTCTTCCCTCGGGGTCGGCGGTGGCAACCCCAGGTGTTGGCAGAGGATCACTTCCCGGTCGAATGGGAGCCCGAGGGTCCGGGCCTCGGCTCGCTCCTTCTCTCCTTGCTTCTCGAGGCCCAGCTTGGTTTTCGCCGCCCCGAGCAGGAACCGAAGTTGGGCATCCTCGGGTGTCCGGTCCAGGAGGGCCTCGATCTCCACCCGCGCGCCGGCCCAGTCGTCGAGGTCCACCAGGGCGGCGACGAGGTGCGCTCGCACCTCGAGGCGAGCCTGGTCCTCTGCCAGGAGCGCTCGATAGACCTCGATCTCGTCCTTCGGTCGGGCGCGGGCTCCGTAGGCCGCGGCGAGACCCAGCCGGGCATCGACGTCGTCGGGTCGATTTGCGAGAACTTCCCGGAAGACCCGCTCCCCATCCTCGACGAGGCCGAGACCTAGCAACGCGCGCCCCATGCCGATCTTCGCAGGCACGTATTCCGGCTTCATCGTGGTCGCTTGACGGTAGAAACGAAGGGCGAGGGCCGGGACGCCCCAATCGAGCCACGTTCGGGCACGGCCCATGACCTGATCCAGCTGCTGGGCACTCGGAAGGAGGCGGCGGGGCCGCGCGGGGACGGCGCGCGGCTCCTGCCCTAGGTACGCCTCGAGGCCGAGTTGGCGGGCGAGCTCTAGGAAGCGCCCCCCTTCCACGACCGTTCCGCCACGACGTAGGACCTCGGCCGAGATGGCGAGCGGCAGGTGACCGGGAGTGAGGACTACCAGGTGCGTGGGGATCTCGTCCCCGTCCCCGAAGAGCCGGCGGATGGTGTCGAGAGACACCTGGGCAGGATCCTCGAGGAAGGCATACAGGAATCCATCCCCCGTCCGGATGGTCATTCCCTCGGGGACCGGCCGCGCGGCGTCGAGACGCTGGCCCATCGCCTCGAGGAGGCCGCTCGCCAGTTCGACGAAGGACGCGGTCGCCATCGGAGATTCAGAACGCCGGGTGTGTTAAATATGATGGCCGTCAAGCGGCAAGACGCCGTGAACCTCGCCGCGTTGTACCGGTACCTCCCTTCGCTCGAGAGCGAGCTTCGGAGGGATTATGCCGGTGCCCGTCGGGAGGCTCTCCCGTCCCTCCGCGCCTATGTAGACGTCAACCGTGAGTTCACCCTGCGCGGGGGCAAGCGGTTCCGCGCGATCCTCGTCCTCGCGGGGTACCACCTTGCGACCGGACGCCCCCCTCGGCCCGCCCTCCCGGCCGCGGCCGCCCTCGAGCACTTTCAGAGCTGGATGCTGATCCACGACGACATCATCGACCACGCGGACGAGCGACGTGGCGGCCCCGCGGTGCACCGGATGCTGGCCACCGAGCATCGGAAGTTGGGACGCGAAGGCTCGAGCGAGGACTACGGGGTGGGGATCGGGATCACTCTCGGCGACCTCGAGGAGCCGTGCACCGTCGAGGCGATCCTCAGGACGGCCGCGGCACCAGGGGCCCGCCTCGCCGCGCTTTCCGAGTATGCGCGCATGACCCGCCTCACGGCCTACGGCCAGTTACTGGACATTCGCAACGGGACCCTCCCCCCGGGGGAGGTGGGCGAACGAGACGTCCTCGACGTACACCGACTCAAGTCCGCGATCTACACGGTCGTCTCTCCTCTTCGGATCGGATCCCTACTTGGGGGCGCGCGACCGGGGTCCCTCACGGACCTCGAGGCGGTCGGGACCGACCTCGGGGTCGCCTTCCAACTGCGCGACGACGTGCTGGGCGCTGGGTTCGACGCGGACGAATCCGGAAAGAGCGCGAACGACCTTGCAGAGGGGAAGCGCACGCTGCTCGTCCTCCGCGCCTGGCAGAAGGGGTCGGCCGAGGATCGCTCACGCCTCGCGCGCGTGCTGGGCCATGCTCAGGCGGCCCCCGAGGACGTCGAGCGAGCGCGCGACGTGATCCGGTCGACGGGAAGCCTCGCCTACTCGGAAGAGAAGATCGCGCAACTCACTGGGCGCGCCTACCACCGGCTCGACACGAGCCGACAGATCCCGAAGCGGGGCAAGCCCCTTCTTCACGAGATCGGCGAGCGATTGGTCCACCGGCGCGCCTAGGGTGGCTTCCCGAAAGGTCGCCGGGGAAATCCCGGTACCCCGGCGAGCCGCGGGGGTGGGACGAGGCCCCCCTCATTCCGACGCGGAGGCGGAATCGGAGTCGGAGCCCGGCGAGAGCCCCTGGGCCTGGAGCGCCTGGGTCAATTCTTGCTGCATCGTCGTGTAGCGTTCCTTGAGGTGGTTTTCCTGCCGCTCGACCGCGTTCAGGCGGACTTCGAGCGTCTCCTTGTCCTCGGATAGGAGGTCCTCCACTTCTTTCTTGGTCTTGGCACGGATGAGCAGGCCCCCGATCGGACGGTAGACCACCGACTCGTCGGACAGGGTCTTCAGCTCCTCGAGCGTGTGGCCCAACTCCCGGACGCGAAGGTCGATCTGGAGCCGCTGCTGCTGGATCCCTCCGAGCTCCTGCTGGAGTCGTTGGAACTGCTTGATGTCGTTCTGGAGCTTCGCCGGGATCGCCACGACGCGCGGGACCGCGGGGCGGACATAACGGCTTCGGGGAGGGCCGCACTACGCGGGGGGCTCAGAGGAGGGATCCGCGGAGGCGGCCGCGTGGCCGACCGTCGCGAGCGCCAGATGCACCCAGCCAAGGTAGGTGTTCATCGCAGCGCGGACCGAGCCGGTATCCCGCGCCGTGAGGGCGATCTCCACCGCGTCGGCCGTCGGTCGACGAACCTCGGCCTGCGCCCGGGGAACCTCGCGGGCGGCCTCGGGGTTCAACGCCCGCTCGAGCCAGGTGGCCAGTCGATCCTGAGGAAGCCGGACCGTGATGACCGCGGTCCACCCGGCGTCGGACCCGGTCATCCCGAGAGCTCGGGGTCCAGCACGGACAAGACGCGGTCGGTCTTCTCCGCCGCCGCGCGGACGTAGGCGGCGGGGTCGAGCAGGCGGTCGATCTCCGGCGGGTCGAGCCATTCTCGGACCGTCGGGTCCGCTTTTGCCCGTTCGGCAAGGGAGGGCCCGGTGCCGGGATCCTTCGTGAGCCGGCGGAGGAGTTCGTGGGCGTCTGCGCGGGCGAGCCCGCGTCCCGTGAGCGCGAGCATGAGGCTCTCCGTCATCGAGCCGCCCGCGGAGCGGTCGACCTCCGCGCCCATCCGAGCCACGTCGACCCGGAGGCCGGTGAACACCTCCGTCAATTTGGTCAAGATGTCGTCCGTAAGGAGGGTCGAATGGGGGAGCACGACCCGTTCGTTCGCGGAATTTGCGAGGTCGCGCTCGTGCCACTGGACCATGTTCTCAAGCGGAGGCAGGGCGAAAGCGCGCACCAACCGGGCCAGGCTCGTCACGTTCTCCGATTGCATCGGGTTCCGTTTCTGGGCCATGGTCGAGCTGCCGACCTGGCGGCGCTCGTCGAACGGTTCCGCGACCTCTGCGATTTCCGTTCGTTGGAGATTCCGCACTTCGGTCGCGAGGCGTTCCGCCGTACCGGCTACGAGCGCGAGCCAGTTCGTGAACTCGGCGATCCGATCGCGTCCGGTGATCTGGGTCGGCGCTTCGTCGGCGGTGATCCCGAGCCGACGCATCACGCCCTGCTCGACCGCGACCGCATGCGGGCCGAAGCCGGCACCGGTTCCGACGGCACCCGCCATCTTACCGACGGTCAGTCGGGGGAGCAACTGGTCGAGCCGTCGACGATGTCGCATCACCTCCGCCGTGGCGACCGCCATCTTGTATCCGAACGAGATCGGCACGCCGTGCTGTCCGTGGGTCCGTCCCACCTCGGCCGTGGCGCGGTGGGTCCGGGCGAGGGCAGCGAGCACCCGGGCGAGGTCGGTAAGGTCGGTCCGAAGGACCGCGCCGCTCTCCTGAAGTTCGAGGGCGAGCGCCGAGTCGGTGATGTCGGCACTGGTCGCCCCGTAGTGCACCCACCGCCCCGCCGGCCCGGCCGCTTCAGCGAGGGCGCGGGTGATCGCCATCACGTCATGTTTGAGTTCTCGCTCGAGCGCGTCCACGCGCGCGACCGTTACGATCTCCGGCTTCGAGGCCGCCTCAATGGCTCGGGCCGCCTCGGCCGGGATCATCCCGAGCTCGGCCTCGGTCGCCGCGAGGGCCGCCTCCACGCGGAGCGCCCTCGTTAAGCGCGCGTTCCGGGAGAAGAGCGCACGAACCTTCGTGCGGCCGTAACGGAACTCGAGAGGGCAGAACAATGCGGCGTCGTCGTCCGCCACGAGGAGGGACCCGGGGCCGCGTATATATCGCTCCCGCTCGGGCGCTCATTCCTCCCACCGGTCGGTGAATCCCCACGGAAAGCCTATGGTGGGGAGGCCGCTTCGGTGGCTCGTGCGCCGCCGTCCGCGGGCGCCCGAAGGTCCCGACAGTGCAGCGCGTGCATGTGGTGGACTCCCACACGGCCGGGGAACCCACCCGGGTCGTTATGTCGGGCGGACCGGACCTCGGCGTGGGACCTCTGGCGGAGCGCCTCCTCCGGCTCCGCGAACTGCACGACAATTTCCGCCGAGCGATCATCAATGAACCGCGCAGCTCCGGAGTGGTCGTCGGCGCGTTGCTGGTGCCCCCGGAGCGCGCGTCTTCCTCCGCCGCGGTGATTTTCTTCAACAACTCGGGGTACCTCGGCATGTGCGGCCATGGGACGATCGGTGTCGTGGCCACGCTGGCCCACCTCGGACAACTGCGCCCGGGCCGACACATGATCGAGACACCGGTGGGGACCGTGGAGGCCGTTCTGCACACGTCGGGGGACGTGAGCGTGCGCAACGTCCCCTGCTGGCGGAGCCGCGCCGGGGTCGAGGTCGAGGTGCCCGATTACGGGAAGATCGTCGGCGACGTGGCGTGGGGCGGGAACTGGTTCTTCCTGAGCGAGGGCGCACCGTGCGGGCTCACCCTCGCCAACGTCGAGGTGCTGACCGCGTATGCCAAGGCCATTCGGGCCGAGCTCGAATGGGGAAGGATCACCGGAACCGACAGCGCCCCGATCGATCACATCGAGATTTCCGGCCCTCCCGCCCGGGCCGAGAACCAGAGCCGGAACTTCGTGCTCTGCCCGGGCGGAGAGTATGACCGCTCTCCTTGCGGGACGGGGACGAGCGCGAAGATCGCTTGCCTCGTGGCGGACGGGAAGCTCCGGGAGGGACAGGTCTGGCGGCAGGAAGGCATTCTTGGGACGGTGTTCGAGGGGAGGGCAGAGCAGGCCGACGGAAAGCTCCGACCTAGGATCCGGGGGTCGGCCTACATCACCGGCGAAGGAGACCTGCTCTTCGATCCCCGCGACCCGTTTGTCGAAGGCATCTCCCCGTAAAACGGACCGGACTGGAACGGCCCGGTGCAACCCCCCGCCGAGCTCCGTCCGGGCCTCCGACCGCCGACGATGGCTAAGTCCTAGGCGGGGTTGCGATCCGCGATGCGGAACCAACGGCTCGCTCCGGGGAGGGCGGAATGACCACGCCCTCTTCGAGTGGTCCGTGGCGAGGGGTCCTCGTCGCCCTCACGACGCCGTTCGACCGGGAACTCGCGATCGACAAAGCCGCCTTACGAGCGCATGCGGCCTGGCTCATCGAGCACGGGATACACGGTGTGGTGGCGGGCGGGTCGCTGGGAGAGGGTTCGACGCTCTCTCTCGAGGAACGGCTCCTCCTCGTCCGTGAGCTCGTCGCGGAGCTCGGGGGACGCGCGCCGGTCGTCGCGGCGGTCGCGGCCAGCCGCACAGCGGACGCCGTGGAGTTCGCACGGGGCGCGGCCAAAGCGGGAGCGAGTGGTCTCCTCGTCCTGCCGCCCTACATCTACCGGACCGACCCGCGGGAGACGCTGTCCCACTTCAGCGAGGTTCTCGGTGCCACGTCGCTCCCGTGCATGCTCTACAACAATCCCTCTGCCTACGGCACGGATGTCCTCCCCGAGCAGATCCTCCAGCTCGCGGAGGAACACTCCGTCCTCACCGGGGTCAAGGAATCGAGCGGGGATGTGCGACGGATCACCGGGATCCGTGCCCTTCTCGGTGGCCGGTTGGAGATCGCGGTAGGTCTGGACGACGCGATCCTCGAGGGCATTCGCGCCGGCGCGGTGGGGTGGGTGGCCGGGTTGGCCAACGCCTTCCCGGACGCATCGGTCGAGTTGTTCGAACGGGCGCGACGGGGTGCCGAGGAATCGGCCTTCGACCTCTACCGCTGGTTCCTCCCTCTGCTGCGGATGGATACCACGACCAAGTTCGTACAGCAGATCAAGTTCGTCCAGTCCGAGGTGGGCCATGGCTCGACCCGCGTGCGCCCCCCCCGACTGGAGCTCGCCGGGGAGGAGCTCGCCGCCACCCGGGCGACCCTACGGGAGGCTCTTGCCCACTCTCCCCCTGGTGTGCCGGTGGGCTGATTCACCCGACCCTGGCTCCCGAACGACGGAGGAGACGGTCGACGCCGGTACCGTACTGCAGGGCTTTCTTGGGCCGGTCTGCGATCGATACAGGGAGGCCACGCCGTCGCGCGAAGGACCGGAACGCCTCTTTCGGTACGGGACTCGCTCGGCGGTCAGATAGGGGGATTTCCTCGACCACCGAAAGGAACCCGGGGTCGAGGTAGGGGGCGACGATCTCGCGACCCATCGTCGCCGCGACGCGCTGCGTCCGAGGCCACGCGTCCGTGAGCAGGTAGTGTAGGTCCGCCTCACCTCGATGCCGGGCGGCCTCGTCGTCGAGGCCCTGGAAGTGGGCATAGCCATAGAACAGTTCGTCGGCGCCTTGGCCGCAGAGAACGAGCCCCGGGGGCGCTCGATGGACGGCCAGGGCCAACGCGACCTCGACCGAGCGTGCCGTAGGTGAGAGGCTGCGGGTTTCGGCATCGATCCGGCGGGCCATCGCGAGAACCTCCTCGTCCGAGAGGGCGATCCGAACCCAGGGCAGTTGGAGCTCGAGCGCTGCTTTCTCCGCGGCCGCCAGGTCCTCGCTCCCTTCGAGCCCCACGGTGGAGAGCGTCACGTCCGGGTCGCGGCGGAGTTCCCACGCCAGGAGTCCGGAATCGACCCCGCCGGAGAAGAGGAGGCTGCGAGGGACGGCCGGCGGGAGCCCGTCCAAAGCCCTCGTGAGCGCACGAGCAAGCCGGGCTTCCCACGGTGGAGGGGAGGAGGTGATGATCGACACGAATCCGCGCTGACCCGGTCCGGGGAGGGCCCGCGTGAATCCTTAAGGCCGCCGGCGCTGGACGAGGGCGTGCAGCGCTCCACCGTCGGACACCGCCCGGGTCGACAGAGGGCGCTGTTCGTGGACCGAGACGGCACGCTGAACCCGGACCTGCGCTACCTTCGGGACGCGGAACGGCTCGAGCTCTACCGCGGGGTGGGCTCGGCGCTCTCGCTCGCCCACCAGCACGACTACCTGGTCATTTGCGTAACCAACCAGTCCGGGATCGACCGCGGCTTCTACACTCGGGATGATGTCGAGCGGATCCACCACCGCGTGAACGAGCTTCTGCGCCCGAGCGGGACCCAGGTCGACGCGTTCTACTACTGTCCGCATGCCCCCGACGCCGGATGTCGCTGCCGAAAACCCGCCACCGGACTGTTCGAGGACGCCGCTCGCGACCACGGAATCGATTTCGGGAACAGCGCCATCCTCGGCGACCGGCCCCTCGACGTAGAGGCAGGGCAGAAGCTCGGTCTCCTCACCGGGCTCGTCGTTCCGCCGGGCCACGAGGCCGAGCTCCGGGAGGAGACCCGGACGAAGGGGACCCAGCCCGACCTGTTCGCTTCGACCTTCCTGGGGGCGCTCCTGCGCGTGCTCGCCCGGGGATAAGGGCTCGAGAAGCCGTTAAACGCCCTCCACCCTCGTATCCCGGGAGCCGACCGTAATGCTCCCCCTCCTTCCGGCGGTCGTCGCCATCTTGGCGACGGTGGCCCTTGCATTGGGCGCCATTTTGGCGCGGGCCCTCACCCCGGCGGCGGGGATCGTCGCCGCGGTCTTCGGGGGCATCATCGTGGTGTTCGCGGGCTATGCGTTCCTGGCCCTGCTCATCCTGTTCGTGGTCGCGAGCGTACTGGCGACCCGGTACCACTTCACGGAGAAGCAGCGTCGCAACGTCCAGGAGGGGACGCGGGGAGAGCGAGGGATCTCGAATGTCCTGGCCCACATCCTGATCCCCACTGGGCTCGCGCTCGGCGCCGGCTGGAGCCCGGCGCTCCTCTCGCTCCCCACGGCCGCCGTCCTGTTCGCCGCCGCCCTCGCGTTCGGGGCGTCCGACACCTTCGGCAGCGAGTTCGGGGTGCTGGCCGGCCACGCCCGGAGCATCCTGACCGGCCGACCGGTGACCCCGGGCACCAACGGGGGCGTGTCGGCGACGGGCGAACTTTGGGCGGCGATCGGCGCGGTGACCACGGGCCTCGTGGGCTACGCCCTCTTCCTCGTGTTCGGGGCCGCGACCCCCCCCGGAGCGGTCCTCGTGGGGGTCGTCGCGGTGGCCGGGTTCCTCGGCTGCCAGATCGACTCCGTGCTGGGGGAGACCCTCGAGAACCGGGGCTTCCTCACGAAGCACTCCACGAATTTCCTCGGCATGCTCTCCGCGGTCGCGCTCGCGGCGGCGATGCTCTGGGCCCTCGGGTGGTTGCGGTGAGCGGGACCCGCGTCGCCCGGGGCAGCGTTGTGCTGCTCTCGGGAGGAATGGATTCGGCCACCTGCCTCGCGCTGGCGGTCCGAGAACGTCGACCCGTTCACGCCCTGACGGTGAGCTACGGCCAACGCCACACCCGCGAGATCGCTTCCGCGAGGAGATTGGCCCGGCACTACCGGGTCGTCCACCATACCGTGCTCCATCTCCCGCTGGGACCTCTCCTCGATTCCTCGCTCACCCGACCGGCCCGCCCCCTCCCGCGCGGCCGCGGTCGTCCGGGGCGGATTCCGTCGACCTACGTCCCGGCCCGGAACACCATCCTGCTCGCGGTCGCGCTGGGGTACGCCGAGAGCCACCGCCTCGGCTCGATCTACATCGGCGCGAATGCGATCGACTATTCCGGGTACCCGGACTGCCGGCCCCCTTTCCTCCGAGCGTTCGAACGGGTCGCCCTCCTCGGCACGAGAACCGGCGCCCAGACCGGTCGTGGGATCCGCGTGCGGGCGCCCCTCCTCCGCCTCTCCAAGGAGCGGATCGTCCGCCTCGGGGAGCGCCTCGGCGTGCCCTGGCGACTCACGTGGAGCTGCTATGCCGGAGGGAGGGTTCCCTGCGGTCAGTGCGACGCGTGTCGCCTGCGGGGGCTCGGCTTCTCGGCCGCCGGGGTCCGGGACCCGGTCGAGCCCTCGGCGGGCTAGCTTAGGGCGAGCCCGAGGAAACCGGCGGGACCGCGGAAGTGCAGAACCCGCAACGGGTTGCCTTGACCGGGATCTGGTTGCAGCACGCCGGACATTCCCGGGTCGTTGGCGCATCGGCCGCCGCGCGCGCCTTCTGCCGATCCTGGTGGATCTGGTATGGATAGGCAATGAGGAAGAACACGACCAACATGAGGACCAGGAAGTTGATAGCCGAACCGAGCAACGCCCCCCCCAACAGGGGGCTCCCGTTGATGGTCAGGACCCCCAGACTCGCGAAATTGATGTGACCCGCGGCCCCGATCAACGGAGTGATGATGTCGGTCACGAGCGCTCCGATCAGCGCCACGATGGCCAGACCGACGACGAACGCGACGGCCAGCGTGACGAGATTTCCGGTGACCAGGAATTTCTTGAAGTCATCTAGGACTCCCATGGCCCATCCTCGCCCCTCGAATTCGGGGCCGGTTTATAACTTGACCCGTGAGAGCGCGCGCCGCCCATCTCGACCGCGCAAAGCGGAGGTAATCCCCCCGGCCAATCGACCTCCCAGTGGGCCCGACGGATTACATCGCCTCGAGCAGGGGAATTCCCAATAGGTCCAGGGCGTTCCCGAGGGTCTGGCGAACGGCCGCAACCAGGGCGACGCGGCTCGGGCGTTCGTCGCCCGATCGAAGGACGGGCACCGCGTGGTAGAATCGATTGAACTGGTCCGCGAGGTCGTGGGCGTACCCCGCCAGCGCGTGGACGTGGGTCCGCCGTGCGGCGTACTGGACCGTCCGAGGAAGTCGAGCGATCACGCGGACGAGCGCGGCTTCCTCCGGGTCGACAAGGCGAGTGGCATCGAACGGATAGGGGGGGTTCGCCGCCTCGGCCTTTCTCAGGACGCTGGCCGCCCGGACGTAGGAGTACTGGCAGAACGGTCCGCTCCGCCCCTCGAACGAGAGGGCGTCCTCCCATCGGAAGACGACCGGCTTTTCCGAGGCGACGCGGACGATGTGGTAGCGCACGGCGCCGGTGGCGACCGCTTCCGCGATGTGTTCCACCTCCCCCGCCCCCAGGTCCTCCCGTCGTACGAGGACCTCCTTCCGTGCCCGCTCGACCGCTTCGGCGAGCAGGTGGTCGAGCCAGACCGCGGAGCCCCCCCGGGTCGACATGCGGCCGCCCTCGGGCACGGTGATGTCCTGGTAGATCACGAACTCCGGGCGTCGGGACTCGCCGATCTCGGCGAGGAGGGCATCGAGCGTGACCGCATGCAACCGATGGTCCTGGCCGAGGACGTCGACCACTCGCTGGAATCGAGCGAACTTGGAGAGATGGTAGGCGAGGTCGCGCGTGACGTAGAGACTGGTGCCGTCGCCCCGCTGGACCACGACCGACTTCGACTCCTTCGGTAACCCGTACGTGGAGGTGTCGATGGCCCACGCTCCGTTCTCCTCTCGGATCGCGTGGGGTGCCGTTCGGAGCCGCTCCAATACCCCTTCGACCGATCCGTTCTTGAGGAAGTCGGATTCCCAGACGAATTCGTCAAATCGGATGTCGAGCCGGGCGAGCGACTCGAGCATCCCGTCGAGGATGGACTGGGTGAGCTCCCGGTGATGGGGGGGCGGGTTTCCCACCTCGGTCTGTTGCACGATCCCGGCGACCTCGGCCTGAGCTTCGGGGTGCGTCTTCAGGTAGGTGCTGGCGGCCGGATACGGTCGTCCACGGTGCGAGTCGACCTTCTCCCCGGGCACTTCCAGGCCGTCGACGGCCGCCCGGATCTCGGGGGGCCACTCGTCCCGGGGCTTCGACCAGATCCAGGTGATCATCGCCGCCTGCCGGCCCAGGTCGTCGACATAGTACCTGGGTCGTGACCGGAGTTCCTGCGGCCCGGAGGGTTCGCGCGAGCGTGTCCCCGAGGATCGCGTTCCGGACCCGCCCGATGTGGAACGGCCCGGTGGGGTTGGCGCTCGTGTGCTCGACGCACGCCGCGATCCCCTGCCCGTCGGCGTGGCCGTAGCGCTTGCCGCGTTCGAGGACCATACGGAGGGTTCGTTCCGTGAGCCGGACTGTATCGGCCCGGAAGTTGAGGTAGGCCCCGCTGGCCTGCACTTCCTGCACGTCGGGCCCCCAGCGAAGCGCTGAGGCGAGCCGCTCGGCTAGGACCGAAGGTGCGAGCCCCGTCGTGCCGACGAACCGGTGAAGAGGGAACGCGGCATCTCCCTGGGGGCCGCCGTCCAAATCCAGCTGCGCGGCGGTCGTGGTCGGGTCCGACGGAGCTCCGATCGCCCGGAGTCCTTCCGTGAGCGAGGCGACCACCGAGGCGACGAACGGGGCCCACGGATCGCTGGAAACGGAGGGGGGCGCGGTCGCCTCGGTCACGCCCCACCTTCCGGGAACGGCTTTACGGGCGTGCTCGTCTTAAGGTTCTCCATGGCGTCGTTGCTTCTCGTACGGTACGGGGAGCTCGCGCTCAAATCCCCTCCCGTCCGGAGGGAGTTCGAGTCGACGCTCCGTCGGAACATTTTGGACCTGTTCGTCGGGGCGGGTCTCGAAGGACGAGTCCGGGCCGACCACGGGCATATGTACGTCGAGTCGTCCGACCCGGACCGCGCGATCCGCCTCGTGAGCCGGGTCTTTGGAGTGACGTCCGTGAGCCTCGTCCACGAAGTGCCGACCGACCGAGTTCAGATCACCGCGCGGCTCCTCGAGCTCGCCGAGCCCCGGCTCACGAAAGGGGCGCGGTTCGCCGTGCGGGCCCGGCGCACCGGCCAGCATCCGTTCACGAGCCAGGAGCTCGCGCGGGATCTCGGCGGGGACATTTTTGACCAGTTCCCGGAACGCGAGCTGAAGGTCGACCTCGAGCACCCCGAGGTCGAGCTCTTCGTGGAGGTGCGCGGCCCGCGTACCTACCTCTACTTCGACCGGGTGCCGGGACCGGGCGGCCTCCCCTTGGGGGTGGCGGGTCGACTGGTCGCTCTGGTCGACAGCCCCCGGGGCGCGCTCGGAGCCTATCTCATGATGAAGCGGGGTTGCCGCGTGGGTTTCGTGGCCTCACCGGGCGGCGAGTTGCTCGCGGCGAACGTGCTCTCCCGGTACGACCCTCATGCCCGTATCGTACCGGTGGGCGGGGACCCCGAAGCGTGGGCGGCTACCGTGGGAGAGGTCGCGGAAGCGACCCACGCGGACGGCGTCGTCCTTCCGCTCGTCGTCGATGACTATCCCAGCGTTCGGGGTCGCTGGGGAGACCGCGTGATCTTTTCACCGACCGTAGGACTGACCGACGCGGAGGTGAGAGAGCGATGGGAGATCGTCGTGGTACGAGCCTCCTGAGCCAGAAGACCCTCGCTGAGACGGTCCCGCCCGCCCCGCCGGTGGTGCCGCCGGATCCTTCCCCGGCCGTCCCCTTGCCACCCCCCGCCCCGGAGGTGACCCCGCGACCGGTCCTGTATCCGAAGATCGCCCCGTCGAGCGTTGCGCTGCACGAACGACAGCTGCGATGGCTCCGCGAACGGGACCGCCACGCGGCTGCGACCAAGGACCCTCCGGCCAAATCCGAGACTTAGACCCCCCTCGTCCGTCACGGTTAGGGTTAAGTGGGTCACCCGGGTGGGCGCCGCGCCGAGGTCATCGTGCCGACGTTCAGCGTGCAGGGGACCTTCTACTCCCGCCGGGGCTATTGGCAGAAGTTCACGAAGGAGCACGACGCCGACACGGAGGCGACCGCGCTTCACTGGGCCCTGTCCGAGATCGGGGGTTGCCACAACGTGAAGCGGCACTTGATCCGGATCGAGTCGGTCTCCGAGGTCGTTCCCGCCCCCGCCACGTGATCCTTCCTCGACCACCTGGCCCGCTCGGCACCGCCGCGGGGGCTTACCTTGGGGGGGATCCCATCCCTACCCGGTCGCCCCTTCTGCGAGGTCCGGCGGGTCGAGACGCTCGACGAGCCGGCTAGACGTTATGTGGTCCATATCACCTCCCGGCCCACCTCAATGGCAACGAAGGATATGGGCCCGGACGAGAAGATGGAGGCCGAGGTTCAGGAGGACCTCATGCGGCTCGAAGCCTACCGCAACCAGCTCTCGGCCAGTCTTCAGCAGCATCAGATCCTGACGACCTCGCGTGCGGAGCATGAACGCGCTCGCGAGAGCCTCGAGGGCGTGGACCGGGCGCCTCCCGACGCGGAACTCATCATCCCTCTCGGGGGGGAGACGTTCGTTCGCGGCACGGTCGACCGCACCGCGCCCGTGCTCATCGGGGTCGGCTCCGGGGTCGTCGTGGAGATGGAGCGGCCGAAGGTCGCCGAACTCCTGGCCCAGCGGGTCGTCAAGATCGACCAGGCGGTCCGTGACCTGGAGGGTCAAATGAACGCCCTGGATGAGCGGATCCAGATGCTCTCGCGGCGGATCGAATCCGTCTCGCGCGGCCCCACCTCAGGCCATGTGGGCGGCGATTAAGGCCCGCCTGCGACGCTCCCCGGCCTCCGAAGTTCCGGAGACCGACTCCGCTCCTTCGGCCCAGAACCCACCTCCTCCCTCTGGAACTTCCCCTCCCCGATCCTCGACCCCCGCCGCCTCCCGGCCCGCCGCCACGGACGACGCGATGTTCACCGAGGGGTTCCTCGGCCGCAAGATCCGGGAGACCACGGTCGATGAGGTGTTCGATGACCTCGAGATCGCGCTACTCCAGTCGGACGTCGCGCTCCCCGTGGTGGACAAGATGCGCAAGGACCTGCGCCACGACCTCGCCGGCCGGAAGCTCCGATTCGGGGTCGATGCGGAGGAAGCGATCCGGACCTCCCTCATCCGCTCGGCTCGATTGGTCCTGGCCCAGCCACCGGTCGACCTCGCGGCGCGAATTCGCGCCCAGGAAGCGCGACCGTTCGTGATCCTCTTCGTCGGGGTGAACGGCACGGGAAAAACGACCTCCCTGGCCAAGCTCGCCGGCTGGCTCCGCGCACAAGGGTTGACGAGCGTGATCGCCGCGGGCGACACGTTCCGGGCGGGGGCGATCGAGCAGTTGCTGGTTCACGGGGAACGGCTCGGCATCCGTGTGGTCCGGCAGAAGGAGGGCAGCGACCCGGCCGCCGTGGCCTTCGACGCCGTCGACCATGCGAAGGCCAAGAAGGTCGATGTCGTCCTCGTCGACACCGCCGGACGCCAGCACACCAACGAGAACCTGATCGAGGAGGCGAAGAAGATCCGGCGGGTCGTCAAGCCGTCGCTGACCATCTTCGTGGGGGACGCTCTCAGCGGGCACGATGTCGTCGAACAGGCCAAGGAGTTCAACGCCGCGATCGGGATCGACGGACTCATTCTCACGAAGCTCGACGCGGACGCGAAGGGGGGCGCCGCGCTGAGCCTGACCTACGTCACGAAGAAGCCGATCCTCTTCGTGGGAACCGGCCAGGGTTACGAGGACCTGCACCCGTTCGACCCCGAGTGGATGGTCCAGCGACTGTTCGCCGAGGGGACGGCCGCGTGACGGCCCGCCTCGACATCGTCCTGGTACGGCCGAAGGAGGACGGCAACATCGGTGCCGTCGCCCGCATCGGAAAGAACTTCGGAGCGGACCGTCTGGTGCTGGTCGCCCCGCGGGCGAAGGTGGGGCCCGAAGCGAGCCGGCGCGCCATGGCCGGGGGCGTCCTGCTCCAGGCCGCGATACGAGCGCGGACGTTCGAGGAGGCGGTGGAGGAGGCCGACCTGGTCGTCGGAACGACCGACCTTTCCACCGGCCGCTCCAACGCCTACCTCCGGCGCGCCGTGACGCCGGAACGCCTCGGGGAGGCCCTGCTCTCCCTGTCGGGCCGGATCGCCCTCGTCTTCGGTCCGGAGGACAATGGGCTCAACCGGGAGGAACTCGGACGGTGCGACCTCCTCGTGCACATTCCGGCGCGGCGCGAGTTCCCGACCCTGAACCTCTCCCATGCGGTGGCGGTCGTGCTCTACGCCACCCACCGAGCCCGCGGACCGACCGACCCCGAGACGACGCCCGCGCCCCTGGAACTCGAGCTGAACGGAAAGGAAAAGGAGCTCCTCTTGGAGCGGATCGGGCAGTTGCTGGCCCGCACCCGCTACCCTTCCCATAAACGACGGGGTTTAATCCTCCTGTTTCGTCGTGTCTTTGGCCGGTCGACGCCTACTGAGGCAGAATACCGGATGATGCTCGGGCTCTTCAAGAGCCTCGAGCGAGAACTGGATCGTGGAAAACATGGCTGAAGGCAATGGAGATTGGTTGCGCGCCCGAGGGATCGGGCGGGAACGGTTCGCCGGGTATGTCGGGGATTACCTCGCGAGCGTCGGCTACTCGGTCGAACGCTCCGAAGGGACCGAACCGGTCGAGACCCGGATGAGCTGCCGTCTCCAGAAGATGAATCCGGCCCTGCCTCCCGCGGCGAGCGCGCTCGAGTTCCGTCTCTATCCCACGAGCGGCGGGGCGGCCCTGGTGTGGGAGGCCCCGACCGAGGTTCCGGAAGACCAGCGCTCCCGGATGGACCGGTTCGTCCGAGAGGTCGAGGGCCACCTCACGCGGGCGGTCGCGACCGAGAGCCATGCCACGGCGAAGGTCGTCCGACCCACCGACCCCCACCTTCCCTGGGACGGGAACGGCCGGGCCCATCCGGCGTAGGACTACGAGGGGCGGGCGGCCTGTCCGCTCGGTCGCTCACCCAACTCGTCGGCATCTTTATAATCGGAACCCGGGTCCCCCGCCCGCTTCATGACCGCCTCCGCCTATCGTTACATGGCCCGCTCGTTCCAGGAGACCCTGGGCGACGAGGGGTCCGAACGCCGCCATGAGCGCTTGCTTACGTGGCGCCGGGAACACACGGTCACTCGGCTCGAGCGTCCGACGCGGCTCGACCGTGCCCGCGCGGTCGGCTTTCGGGCGAAGGGCGGATTCGTCATCGTTCGGGTCCGCGTCCGCCGGGGCGGCCAACGCAAGCGGGCGATCATCGCCGGGCGCCGCCCGAAGCACAAGGGGATCAACAAGATGACGCTCTCCAAGAGCCTCCGCTGGATCGCCGAGGAGCGGGCGCAGAAGCACTATCCCAACCTCGAGGTCCTCAACTGGTACTGGGTCGGGGAGGACGGCAAGCAGAAGTTCTTCGAGATCATCTTGGTCGACCCCGCCAACCCCGAGATCCTGGCCGACTCCAAGCTCGCCTGGATCGCCGCCCCGAACCAGAAGGGCCGGGTCTATCGGGGCCTCACGAGCGCCGGCAAGGAAGGGCGCGGCCTCCGTTGGAAGGGGAAGGGCGCGGAGCGGTTCCGCCCGTCCTATGCCGCGAACCGGCGGGACACGCGGCGAACCCAGTACAAGGCTATCCCCTAAGCCCGTCCGCGCCGTCGACGGGACCGAGCAGCGACTCGATCACGTCCCCCTGCTTCTCGGCCAGTCGTCGGGCCCAGCCGTACAGCCCCTCGACGTGGACCAGTTCGCCGTGGAGGATGTGCGCGAGGCGCCGCCGGGTGCGCAGGTCGAGCTCGAGCCGCTCGGCCTCCAAGAATTCCGTCAGGCGGTGGGCCAGGTGTCCGCCCTCGGTGTCCCAGTCGGTGAGCACGACCACACGGCGGCCCCGAGTCACGAGTTCCTGGGCGCTCCGGGCGAGCGTCCGGCCTCCGTGCAGGACGAAGATCGTGGCGGAGACCCCGAGGCGGGCGAGGGAGCGACGGTCCCGCTCGCCTTCGACCACGATGATGGTCCCGGGGGCTTCGCTCTCGGTCCGGAACCGCTGCCACAGCTCGACGAACTCGGCGAGGGTCGCCGCCGCGTCCGTCCCCTTCGCCATCGGTGCCGAGGCCCCGGGGCCCGGCCATGCCCTCCCCAGGACCGGCCGGAGGAGACCGCACACCTCCTATAGTCCTTCGGCGGTGAGGACGCTCCCTGGGTGGCCCGTGCCCGATCACTTCTCCCTCCTGCTCGAGTGGCGACGTAGCGAGGCCGCGACACGGAACCTCGCGAAGATCCCCCACGATTTCTACACCAACACGGCAGCCTACCTCGCGGACGTGCGCCGCTCCTACGAGGTCGACCTTCGCGAGAACCCTTCCGGCCGCAAGGGCGAGATCTCTCGACAGACGTACCAGCGCGCCGGCCAGGTCGCACGCGACATCGTGGAAGCCCGGACCCAGAAAATCCTGACCTTCGCTTTCCAGACGAGCATCGGCGGAGCCCGGGAGCTCCCGAACGCCCTCCCCGAGGAGCGCGAGATCTACGACCAGGTCCTCGCCACGCTGTTCGAGCATCGCCGCCGGGCCGCCCCCTACCTGGAAACCCCCACGACGCCCGCACCCGTGGCGGCCCTGCCCGCGCCGATCCCTCCCCCTGCCTCGACGCCGATCCCGGCCGCGGGCCGCACCGCGGGTCCGGCGCCTCCGGCCCGGACCGCGGCTCCCGTGTACGTCCGGATTTTGCAGGACGGCCGACCGATCGAGGTAGGGGCCGATACGATCGACCTCCGCAAGGAGGACGTTCTCTCCCTCCCGCCCGATACGGCGCAACTGCTCGTCCAGGCCAAAGTCGCGGAACCGATCGACCCCGGTTCGGCGCACCCGAACGTCACCTAGGGCCGCGGAACCGGTCCGCGAGGCGGGCGGGCGCGAGCTCGAGGATGCGGAACCGCTCGAATCCGAAGAGGAGGTTCTTGACAGAAAGGCGCAGCCGGACCTCGGCTTCCGCCGAGCCGGCCTGCGCGACCGCCGCGTCGAACAGTCGCGAGAACCCCCAGGCGCCGAGCGCCTCCGCCTGGGACCGGTCGGCGACCACTTCGAAACCGGAGGACCGAGCGACCGTCCGCAGGCGCGTCCAATTGACGAACGTCGAGAGGTCGCTCTCGCCGGGACAGGCTGCGGGATCCGAACCGGAGCGGTGGCCACGGACCGTCGCGAGCGTTCCTTCCGGATGGGCCCGCACCAGCTCGTCCTCGTCCATGCCGTAGTCGTCGAGCAGCCAAACGCCGGCCACGAGATGGTCGGCCACCTCGCGCACGAGCCCTTCGGCCGCGGGAGAGTATTCGAATACCGTACCGCGCGGCGGAGAGGAGGGCAGGGCGGGCCCCGCCACCGGTTCGGCCGGGGGCCCTTCGTCGGCCTGGAATCCCGAATCGCTCAGCCGAACCCCCAGCTCGCGCCATTCGGTGCCGTTCCATCGCAGCCGGCGGACGGGCTGAGCGTCGATCAGCTCGTTCGCGACCACGACCCCCTCGAACGGCCCCAAGGAGGAAACCGAGTCCTCCGCGCTCACGGGAACCCCGAACGGCCGAGCGGCGAGGCGGGCCCGGGCCAGCGCGGTCGCCCGGAGCGGGGAGGACCGCTCGACGAGGACCAGCCTCAAATCTCCTCCCGACGCAGGGTGTGGGCCTAGGGCCGAAACGATCCCGGCGGCGAGCGTCCCGTCACCGGGTCCGATCTCCACGAGCGTGAACGGCCGTTCGTGCCCCAACTCGTTCCGGACCTCCCGGATCCGTTCGGCGAACGCCGCGGCGAAGAGCGGGTGGACCTCCGGGGCGGTGTAGAAATCGCCGGAGGTCCCGAGCGGGGAACGCGGGCGGGCATAGTACCCCAGCCCTTCAGTATACAGGACCAGGTCCATCCAGCGGTCGAAGGCGAGGAACCCTTGCGCGTCGGCGACCGCGCGGGCCATGCGGATGAGCCGATCCCCCGGAGGACTCTCGGGGGAGGAGCCTGGGTCCATCGCCGAAGACCGTCGTCCTAGCCGATGTAGCCGACGTCTTCCCGGGACGGCGAGGGTCCGGGCCCCGCGCCCTCGGAACTGCGCTGCTCGGCCTCGTGGATCTTGGTGGCGATCCGGTCGATCTCCTGCGCCTTCGATTCGAGAGCCGCGAAGTCGAGGTCGATGTGGAGGACCTTGCAGAGGACCTTCAGCACGGCCTCCGCGCTGCGCGGGTCGACGAAGTAGCCGCTCGTCTCGCCCATGAGGCAGACCCCCTCCATCCCGAAGGTCCTTCCCAGACCGAGGAAGAGCCCGCTCGCGCCGATGAGGCCGCCGCCCGGGTCGTTCCGGGAGAAGACCACCCCGAACTTCTTCATCGCATCGACGCGCTGGGCCGTGGTGGCCGCACCGAGCACGCGGGGCGATTCGACGACCTTGCCCTGGGCAAAGCCGGCGAGCGTGAAGACGTCCTTCACCCCGAGGGCCGCGCAGTACTGCAAGACCCGTTCGGTGATCTGGTACTGCCCTTCCGGGCTGATCCCCTGGTAGTCCCCGCCGAGGACGAGGACGTCCCGTTGCGCCGCGGCCGTGGCCTTCCAGTAATAGAGGTCGTTCGAGACGAGGCGGATGATGCCCTCCTCGCTGACGTAGACCTGAGGCGGGAAGAACTTGGAATAGATGGTCGCGAGCGGCTTGGCCGGCAACTGGTCGCGCAGATAGTCCGCCGCGAGCTTGCCCACATTGCCGACGCCCGGGAGACCTTCGATCAGGACCGGGTCGCGGAGACTGACCTTCTCGAGCGTGCGGATGACGACGTCTTCCACTGGGTCCCTCGCCCGAACAGCCGAGAGGCGGCGATAAAGGTTAGGTTACGGGGAGGTAGGCGGCTATCCCGGCCCGTCCGGCACGTCGCTCGTGGTCCAGCCGCTCGAGCCGATGGTCGCCCGCGCGATCCGCTGGAGGTCGGGTCGGTTTCGGACCTTCTCGACATAGAGGGTCGTTTCGTAGCGGGAGCCCCTCGGTTCGGCCTTGAGTTCGAAGACGATGTCCGCCAGGTCCTCGAGCGCGCCCGTGAACGCTCGGTCGTGGCCGCGCGAATGGATCGCCAACAGGGCTTGACCGCCGACGGTCTGGCAGCGGTAGCGGATCTGGCGGGCCACGGTAGTCACCTCGGACGCCTGCAGCACCTCGAAGAAGAAATCGACCGAATCCAGGACGAGGCGGAAGGGAGTATCGATCGCGGCGAGGTCGGAGAGCATCCGGCTCGTGAGGCTGAACCGGGACGCCACCCGGTCCTTGGGGTGGTCGACCGTCATCTGGTCCAGCCGGAGGCCGCTTTCACGGGCCTGCGCAATTTCGAGGCCCCGGACGAGCACGCGGTCGTAGTACTCGTCGGCGAGGTTGACGATCTTGATCGCCGAGGGGTCCCATCCGAACGCCTCGAACGCCTCCTCGACGTCGAGCGTTCGCTCGTACGTGGTGTAGAACAGGACGGGAGTGCGACCCACGCCCGCGTGGGCGAACTGCTTTGCGAGGAGGGGAGCTCCGGAGCCGCTGGGTCCCGTGAGCACCGCCATCCACCCCGGAGGCAGGGCGGTCGAAAGGGCCCCGTCGATCTCGGGGATCCCCAGGATCCGATCGTCGGTCCCCCCCATTACGGTCCCTCCCGTGCGACGTCGATCGTCTCGTCCACGACGAGGTTGAGCATCGTCTCGACCGCGCTCGCCTCCTCGTCGCTCACTTCGAGGACGACCGTGAGGACCTGGCGGCTCTTCAGCATGTTCAGAAGGATGTGGAAGAACTCGGTCAGGAGCTCGGGCGGGTTGTGGATGGCGAGGGAGTTGACGGAGTCGATCACGACGATGGACCGGGGGTGAGGGTTCCTCCGAAGGAGGTACTCCACGCGCAGCATGATCGCCTCGAGTGCGCGGGGGCTCTCGATGTACGTCGCGTTCGGGAGCGGGTTGCGATAGTCCATCATGATATGGCTGATCGCATCCACGAACGAGATCCGGTCCTGGGCTACGTCGAGCGCCTGCGCGAGCCCCCACACGAACGACGCAGGGTTCGTCACGGTGACGTAGATCGTGTGCGCGTCGGTCTCGGTGCCCACGTCGCGGAGGGTCGCGTTCAGGACCGCAAAATAATGGTCGGCGTACTCCCGCGGGTCGAGTTTCAGGGTGACGGCACTGCCGCCGGGGAGAGCCCGCAGCCGCTCGCCGATGTCGACCGGCGCCACGCTCTACTGTCCCTCCCCCTGGCCGCCTTTCAAGTGGGGAGCCATGAGGAGTCCGATCGGGGTGAGTTCGATGACGTACTGCGCCTGAGAGTGGGAGGTTCCCCGCATTTTGATGATCTGCAGGACCCGAAGGATGTCGCCCTGGCGTCGTGCGTTCCAGAGGAGGATGACCCCGTCGACGATGGCTTCCTCCACTCCGTGGAGGGAGTATCGGCTGGGGGTGGGGCCGATCTCGGACACGAGCAGGGCGGTGCATCCCGCGTCACTGAGCTCGAGGCCCAGCCGAAGCATGAAATCCCGGATCCGCTCGTCGCGCCGGATCCGGTAGCCGACCGAGGTCAGGCTGTCCAGTACGAGGCGCTTCACGCCCAACTGGCGCACGAGGTCGCGGATCGTTCGGATCAGGATCCCGATCTCCTCCTCCGTGAGCTCCTCGTGCTCGAGCCCCAGCCGATCGTAGAGGACAGGCAAGTCGACGAAGACGAGCGAGCCGTTCGTCACGAGCTCCGTCCGGAAGAACTCGAACGTGGAGAGGTTCTGGATCAGCTTGTCCGACGCCTCGGTCACCGAGAGGAAGAGCGACCGCTCGCCGCGTTCCGCGCCTCGGACGAGGAATTCGAGACAAAGCGTGGTCTTACCGGTACCTACACTCCCCGCCACGAGGACCATGTTGCCCCGCGGGATACCTCCGGAAAGGATGTTGTCGAGGCCCTCGATCCCCGTGACACACCGTTCGAGCTGGGTCGCGGGGGCCATCAGACCACCGCCGGCGGGGGTGGCCTTGGACCCGTCGGTGTCCGGCGGCGCCTCCATTGGTCGAAATGAGCCGCCGCCCCCCTAAGAGGGTTGTGGCAAACAAGAAGCCCCTTCATCCGGGGAGGTCTCGGCCTCTCGAGGGACGAGCGCGGAAAGCCGTGACCGGTCGATGACCCAGCGATGTCCCCCTTCTGAGCGTTCCACTCGGGAGAGCGCCCCCGCCTTCGAAAGGAGGGACCCGACGCGTCGGACCCACTCCCCCCCCGGGTCGACGTGCTGGCGCAGCTCTGAAACGTCGATGACCATGGGTTCTCCCTCTCCCGTTCCCGCTCCGAGTCGCAGCAGTTCTTCGAACACCCGATCGAGGGTCGTCGCGTCGGAAGGTGGGTCGCCCTCTCCGTCGCCGGCAACACCCCTCGGTCCCTCGGAGAGCAGGTCCGCGGTCCCCGGAGATTCGGTCGGCTCGGCCGCTCGGGAACTCGGCAGCCGAATCGTGCGCAACCACTGGACGGACTCCCCCTTCCCAAGTAGGACCACCGCTTCGCCTCGAGGTAAGGAGAGGAGTGCCTCCGCGGGAACGCCGGGAGCGGCGCGAGCAAATTCTCTCGCCTCCGCGGGGGATCCACGAAAGGCCACGAAATCGGAGACGTTCGTCCAAACGGCTTCGGCCACCGTCTCTGGCAACGATGCGATTGCCTGGGTCGCCAGGACCACGTGAACGTTTTTCCGCCGACCGAGCCGCAACATCTCGGCCAGGCTATCGTTGGAGAACCACTGCGCCTCGTCCAGCACGACGAAGGTCTTGGAGGTCTCCGGGCGCGACAGCAGCTCGGACCAAACGAGCGCGAGCAAGACCGAGAGGAGGTAGCGCGCCGTCGACTCCCCCACCCGGGCGGCGTCTCCGGAAATGAGGACGATCCGCCCGGGAGAAACCAGGTCGCGCGTCCGCACCGTCGGCCGGGCGGCGCAGAGCATCCGCGCGAGGACCGGGTTTCGAACGACCTCGTGGAGGAGCCGGCGAGCCCCGTCCGCGTCCTCGGGTCGATCCCGGATCCGGTCGGCGAGCTCTCGGACGGCCTCCGACGCCGGCAACGGGATGGGTCGGCCGAGGCGGGTAGAGGTCGCGAGCAGCGTATGGCCCTCCCGGAGCGTCCCGTCGGGAAGCGCGGCGGCGGCCCGCAAGGCCCGTGTGACCATTTCCTCGAGCCGTGGGCCCCAGTAGCCTGAGTCGGTGTAGCGGCCGGCTCGCACCCGGCGTAGAGCATGGACGAGATCGTTGAGCCGACGTTCGGAGCGAACGGGGTCGTCGACCTCCCCGATCCCCTCGAGAGCGTTGAGCCCGACCCCGGGGGCATCCGGCGCGACCCAGAGGCAGCGTCGTCGCTCCCCCGACCCGAGTTCCTGACGAATCGACCGGACGGTCTCTCCAAGCGGGTCGAAGACGACCCCTCCGGTCTGACGGAGCGCCCGACGGGCGAGAGCGATCAGCAAGGAGCTCTTGCCCATCCCGGTCTCCCCGAGGATCGCGATGTGACGGCCCTGATGCGCTTCGAGGGGCGGACCGATGACGACCCCATCCGACGTGCGTCCGAGAATCAGCCGCTCACGGGGATCGCCGGGCGCACTCACCGCCACCCCGACCTCGCATCCGGGGCTGGGCCACATCGAAACCAGTTCCTCGAGAGAGAGGACCATCGAGTCCCCGCCGACGGGTCGGGCCCAGCCGGGAGGCCGGACGGGGCGGAAGGCGAGGCCATTGCCACGAGGGGTTCGGCTCGCCGACGAGAGTGCAACGTACACGTCCGCCCCCGCGCGGGAGGCTGGCGACCGGGGCAGCACCTCGACCAGGACACGGAGCCGCCAAAACAACGGGCGGGTCGGAGCCGTCGACACCGGACCGCTCCACGCCTCGTGCCCAGCGTCCCCCGTCCGCCGGAGGTCGGGGGTCCGAGGTCGCGCGAGCTCCGGGAGAGGTCGGCTCCACCATCCAAGACGCTGGGCGGGCAGCGGTAGAGCGCGCAACCGCAGCCGAGAACCGGGCGGACTCGCCCGGAGCGTGGCCACCCACGAATCCAGTACCGGGCCGGCACCTACTGGGGCGAGCGGTTCGGGCCATTCGAACGCGCGGCGAGCAGTCCAACTCCGGATCGCGGCGGGGTCGTTCTGGAAGGTTTGGGGTGCCGACACCCATTGGTGCCCTGCGTAGACGGGGGCCGCGGCGCGAGAGAACCATCGTGCGCTGGTCGGGTCGAATGCCCGCATCGTCACCGTGAGGTACGGCCCGGACGTGACCTCGGTCTCGAGCGCGGGGCGGAGTCCGTGGCCGGAGCGAAGGGCATCGGTCAAGGCAGCGCGGAACGCGGCCGCCTCGAAGCTGTGGGTCTCCCGACCGGCCGTTGGACGGAAGATCCACGTCGCCACGGGCCGCGCCGGGAAACCGAAGGGATCGCGCACGACGGAGGATCGCGATCCGCTAGGTCGAGGCGAGCCGGGGTGGTGAACGGTGAACGATGCGCTCCTGGGTCAGTCTCAAGTAATCCGTCGCCCACCGGCGAGTGGAAGTCCCTCCGCCGATGTCGTCCCTCGAAGAGCACATCACCGAGGTCGAGGACGAGATCCATCGGACGAAGTACAATAAGGCGACCCAACTCCACATCGGTCGACTCAAAGCAAAGCTCGCCGTCCTCCGGCTCGAGCGCGAATTCCGCGCGAAAGGAAAGGGAGGCGGGGTCGGGTACAGCGTCCGGAAGAGCGGTCACGCAACCGTCGGCCTAGTCGGGTACCCGTCGGTCGGCAAGTCGACGCTGCTCAACCGGCTGACCGCGGCGGAGAGCGAAACCGCGGCGTATGATTTCACGACCCTCACGATCATACCGGGAATGCTCCGCTGGGGAGGCGCATCGATCCAGCTCCTCGATATGCCCGGACTGGTCCCCGGCGCGTCCAAAGGGAAGGGGCGCGGCCGGGAGGTCATCTCGGTGGTGCGTTCGACCGACCTCATCTTGTTCATGATCGACCCGGATCACTCGAACCTCCGTGCCCTCCAGGAGGAGCTCGAAGGCGCGGGGGTACGGATCAATCAGAAACCTCCCCGGATCGTCGTCCAGCGCGGGGATCGGGGAGGCCTCACGATCTCCTCGACGGTCCGGCTCACGCACCTCGCCGGAGGCCTCGCGGCGCAGATCGCGAGGGAGTTCGGCGTCCATAACGGGTCGATCGTCCTCCGGGAGGACGCGACCGCCGACCAACTCATCGACGTCCTCGCCGGCAACCGGGTCTACGTGACGGCTCTTACGACGGTGAACAAGGCCGAGGGCCTCTCCCCGGCCCAACGGGCCAAGCTCGTGGTCGACCTCGCTCCGGCCGAGCCGATCTTCATCTCGGCGCGGCACAAGCTCGGGTTGGACGGGCTCGTCGACCGGATCGGAGGGGCTCTCAAGTTCATCCGGATCTACATGAAACCTCCCGGGCTCCCGCCCGACAAGGAGGAGCCGCTGATCCTGCGGCAGGGGGACACGATCACCGAGCTTTTGCGACGGCTCCCCGGGGACCTTCACCGTTCCTTCCGTGCCGCCCAGATCTGGGGGCCGAGTGCGCGGTTCCCGGGTCAGACGGTCGGGCGCGACCACGTCCTCGAGGACGAGGACATCGTCACCGTCGTCGTCGCTCGCGGGACCGCTCGCGCGGTGGCTGAGGCGCCGTAGGTCCACCCCCGAGGCGACCGGGTCGCACGGTCCCCCCGAGGAAGTAGTGACCCCGGTGGAACGGGTCGAGCCGTACGCTCGGCTCGAGGTCGATCAGCTGGGCCAGTTCTTCCTCGGCGCGTCGCACGTGCTGAACGGCGCTCGCGTCCCGGCCCATGCTCGCGGTCTTCAGCGCGATCAGGACGAAACCGGCGCTCCCCTCGAGGAAGAGCTCCGCGTTGGAGAGCACGATCTCGACCTGGTCGGCCTGCGCGATGTCCGCGTACACCCCTTGGACCGGCGGCACGAGCGCGCCGTAGGTCGTGGGCTCACGCGCGTCGCCCAGGATGGGGAGCAGGTTGGGCCAGCGTTCGGCCAGCGAGAGCAGGCGCGAGAACGGCCGTAAGCTCCGCTCGACGGCGTACACCCGCCCGGTCGGTCCCACGAGGTCCGCTACGTGCGACGCGGTGGTCCCGCTCGCGGCCCCGAGGTAGAGCCACCCTTCGCCCGGCGCCGGTACCGGCCCACTCCACTCCTTCACGATCGCCGCGGAGAGCTTGCTCCGGGCCGGCTCGAAGGAACGGTAGGGTCGTCCGTCGGATTCGGTCCACCGCTCCCCGTACACGGGGGGCTCCTGGCCGACGGTCTCGGTCCAAAGCTCGGTCCGGTCCGAGCGTTGGAGGATCGCGAGTCGGGGGCTGTCCGGCGCCGGTCGGAAGGAGCGGGGGGGCCTCATCGCTTCCTCCGCCGCAGGGCCTCGACCCGCCGGTCCCGGCGTCCCACGAGCACGCTCGCGAGGGACCGGCCGGTCGTCGCGTCGGCCCGGGCCGCGATCACGCCCAGCGCCGCGAGGCTCCTCGCGTACGCGCCGCGCCGGTCGACCGGGATCTCGTCCATGCGCACTGCGCGGTAGATGATCCCGAACCTCGGCCCGCGCTCCGGGGACGGACGACGGCGGGTCCCCAGGAGCTGGAGCCGGGCGGCGCTCATCCTCCCGAGAGGGGGCAGACCACCGGCGGCGGCAACGAGGCGAGCGGCCACCTTCTCACCGATCACGGCCGAGAGATTGGGGACGAGGTTGCGGGCGCTCTGTTCGAGCATCTGTTCGAGCCCCGCATGGTGCATTCGCAGGGTCGCTCGCGCCGCCTCCCACGCGATTCGGTACTCGGCGAGCGGAGTTCCGGCGACCGGTAGGAACGCGGCGGCGGCCCGTTCCTCCCGACCGAGAGCGCGTTCCAACCGCTCCTCCTCTCGCGCCAGCGAGATGAGGACCTCCTCCGGTGACCGGAGGGCCCGCTCGAGCGTCAGTCGGGCCAGCGCGAGGGCGAACGGGCGTTCCTCCCGCGGAGGAGCCCTCCAGATGACCGCCCGGGCCGCCCGGAGCTCATCGAGGTCGGCGCGGGGTACCGGTCGCCCCGAGCGCACGGTGAGGGTGCGGGCGAGGGCGGCGTCCCCGGCCACGACCCGTTGGGTGGTCGGGACGCGGACAAGCCGCTCGATCAGTCCCGGAGGGAGGTCGGCCGGGCGAAGGTCGAACAGCCGCTCTGCCGCGCGGAGCAGGTCCCGGTCGAGCAGGAACGCCTCGGCTCCGCCGGGCGCGGAGAGGTCGACGAGGTCGATGCGCGGCCCTTCCGCGACGACGACCGTCGTTCCCACGCGCTAGAACTCCGCGAGCGATTCCGAGGTAACCGTAAGTCCCAGACGATCGTACAGGTGCATGATCGCACCGGAACCCAAGGCGGCGACTTAACGATTCGGCCCAATAGACGCGGGGCAGCTCGACAGTCCTCCCCGCGGTCCATGTCATCGGCCGCGCGCTAGAAGGCTCCCGCGTCCAAAGCCGAGTAGCACGATGGATAGAGCGGCCGGAAACCCAACTCCTCGCGGGCCCGTCGCGTGTCCATCAGACCCTCCCAGGCATCGAAGGGTAGGGCGAATCTCTCAGGGGACGGCTCCGGCTCCCGGGCGAGTCGCGTCAACTCGAGGAGCGTGATGGGAGCGTCGTCGGCGATGTTGTAGACCTTGCCCGCCCGGGAACCCCGAAACAGCGCCCGAATCACCGCCTGTCCCACGTCGGCATGGTGAACGGAATGCATCCGCCGCGCCGGATTCCATCCAGCTACGTGAGGCATCATCTCCCAAACGTGACGGTCCCCCTCGCCGTACACAAAGCCGAGTCGGAGGATGCAGAGCCCCAGGCCCTCCTCACGACCCAACTCCATCAACTTCGCCTCGGCCGCCACTTTGGAGGCGGGATAGGGATGGGAGGGGGGCTCCGGACTCGGGGAATCGCCTTCCCGCGCAGGGCGATTCAAACCTGGAGCATAGACGTTGCTGGTGCTCGCGAAGATGAACCTCTTGACTCCCGCCTTTCGGGCCGCAGCCGCCAAGCGCTCGGTACCCACCAGGTTCACCTCACGAGCCTGCTCGGGCGTAGCGCCTCGGAAGAACGCGGCGAGGTGAACCACGGTTTCCACCCCCTTCAGGGCCGGGTCCAGGGACTCAGCCCGGGACAAATCTCCCTCCACGATCTCCGCTCCCTGGTCTCGAAGTTTTTGGACGTTGGGTCCGGGACGGACGAGGACCCTGACCTGAAGACCCTGGGTTAGAAGCCGAGGAACGAGGTGAGAGCCGACCTTGCCGGTGGCGCCCGTGACGAGAATGGGTTTCGACCTGTCCAATGCACGGCTAATCATTAGCCGGCTAATGCATGGGATGGATTTAAGGGTTAGCGCGGCAGGAGGTTAGCAGGACACTCGTGGCGACCCCTGATTTCTGGGACGATTTCGTCCGCGTGGCGAAGCTGTCCAGGTCCGCCGTTGATGAGATCATGAAGCAATACGGGGGCCGCGGCGGGCAGAACCGCATCCTCTGGGCACTCTACGAGAAAGATGGGCTTACGCCCATCGAGGTCGCTCGGAAGCTAGGGATCGCGGCTCCTACCGTTGTGAAGATGTCCTCCCACATGGTAGCCTCGGGGCTCATCAAGAGACGCAGAGACTCAGTCGACCGACGCCGCGTTCACCTCTATCTGACGGACCGGGGTCGCGCGGTCAAGAGACCGATCGAGGAAGCGACGCGACAGTTCAAGCGCGCGACGAGCGCGGGATTGACGGCCGAGGAACGCAAGGTCATGTCGATCGCTCTCGCCAAGATCGTTCGAAACCTGGAACGCTCAGCCCGAAGCGCCGGGTCTGACGAGCCGAACGGCTGACCCGCTCGCGTCGGTGCCTCCGCGCTGATCGCGGTCCCTGTCATCGACCACGCGCTCCTCGAGACCCCGGGAATGATTCTTGGGGATCTACCGAGCGCGTCAGAACTCCGCGAGCGACTTCTGGAAGCGGTGCCGCTCTTCCGGGACGTCGACGGGGTACTTCCCCGTGAGGCAGCCGAGGCAGAGGCTCTCGGAAGAGTGGCCGATCGATTCGACCAGCCCGGCCATCGAGAGGTAGTGGACGCTGTCGGCCCCGATGAGCTGGGCGACCTCCTGCTCGTTCCGCTCGTGGGCGATGAGCTCCCGCCGCTCCTTCATGTCGATCCCGAAATAGCAGGGCGCCACGATCGGTGGGCAGCCGACCCGCACATCGACCTGCACCGCCCCGGCATGACGGACCATGCCCACGATCTCTCGCAGGGTCGTTCCGCGAACGATGGAGTCGTCCACGAGCGCCACCCGTTTCCCCTTCAGCAGTCCGGGCACGGGGTGGAGCTTGACGCGGACCTCGAGCTCCCGGCGCTTCTGGTCGGGGATGATGAACGTCCGCTCGACGAACCGGTTCTTGATCAGCGCCTCGGCGTACGGCACGCCCGTCCCCTCCGAGAATCCGAGGGCCTGAGGTCGGGCCGAGTCGGGCACCGGGACGACGAGGTCGACCTGGGCCGGGCTCTCCTTCGCGAGGCGGATCCCGATCCGGTGGCGAACGTCGTAGACGCTCTGGCCCTCGACGATCGAGTCCGGGCGCGAGAAGTAGACCCACTCGAACATGCAATGGGCCCGACCGCCGGAGTTCGGGACCCGGGACGTGCGGGCGAGCTGGCCCTTCTCCAGGACCAGGACCTCCCCGGGGAGCACGTCCCGGACGGCGGTGCCGCCCATGAGCTCGAGCGCGACCGACTCGCTGGCCACGGCCACGCCGCCCTCCACCGTCCCGAAGACGAGGGGACGCATGCCGAGGGGGTCCCGGAACGCGTAGACGCGGTTGCCGACGAGCATGACGACCGAGTATCCCCCGACGAGCTCGACGGAGGCGCGGCGGATCGCGGCCTCGACGTCGCGCGTCCGATGATACTCGAGCGCGATCGTCTGGGCCATCGTCTCGGTGTCGGCGTTCCCGAGCAGGTCGATCCCCTGCGTCTGGAGGCGATGGCGGATCCGCTCGTAGTTGACGAGGTCCCCGTTGGCCCCGAGCGCCGCCTCCTCCGTACCCAGCTTGAAGACGATCGGTTGAACGTTCTCGATGTCCGAGGAGCCCGTGGTGGGGTAGCGGTTGTGGCCGATACCGGCGGTCCCGCGCAACGAGTCGAGCAGATCCTGGCTGAAGACCTCGTGGACCAGCCCGCTGCCCTTGCGGACGTAGAGGACGCCGTGGCTCGCGGTCGCCATCCCGCTGGCCTCCTGGCCGCGGTGCTGCAGGGCGCGGAGTCCCCGGAAGAGGTAGGGGGCCGCCCCCTTCCCCTGCAGCGAGACCCCGACGATGCCACAGAACTCGTGAGGGGGCATCGGTCGACCGGAGCGCCGCCGCGCGGTCTCCGGTCGACTCTACCCGGTCACGGGTCTTAAGGGGAGCGGCCCGGCCGAGGAGGCGGCCTAGCCGAAGAGGGCCGAGAGACCCTCGGCCGCCTCCTCTTCGGAAACGCCCTTCTCTTCCTTCTTCTCCTCTTCCTTCTTTTCGCCCTTGCCGTCCTTCTTCTCGGCCGCGGCGGGCGGGGCGGCCGGGGCGGCGAACGTCTCGGCCTTCGCGAGGACCTCGGCGAGGTTCACTCCCTCGAGCGAGGCGATGAGCGCCTTGACGCGGGCCGCGTCGGGGCTGACGCCCGCGGCGGTGAGGACTCCGGACAGGCTCTTCTCGTCGATCGGCTTTCCGGCGGCGTTGACCAACAGCGCTCCGTATACGTACTCCATCTTTCTCACTCCGTGATAGCGGTGGACCCTTAGGTACCCTTGATGTTCGCGGCCTTGACGACCGCCGCCGCTTCGCGCACAGCGAGCGCGAAGAGGGGCTCGATCGTCTCCGGCGTCGCGTAGCCGGCCGCAATCGCCACGGCGAGCGCGGAGCGATGGGCCTTGGTGAGCAGGAGTGGCGTGGTTTCGGGGGTCGCGTAGCCGATGGCGAGGGCGAGACCCAGCGCCCGGCGAGCGGCCCGTCCGAGCTCGGCCCGCTGGGCATCCAGGTCCACCGCGAGCACCTCGGGTGGGTAGAACGTGTCTCCCTCGACGACCGCGCGGAGGGAGAGCCCGACCTCGAGCGGGAAGATGTCGAGGCGCGTGAGCATGGTCGCGACCTCGCGGGAGATCACGCCACCGGCCTTGACGATCGTCGTGTCCTTCTTGAGGACGACCTTTCCCTTTTCGATCGCCGCGGGGAAACCGGCGTGCTGCAGCTCGCCGACGATGGGGCCGGGTTTGAAGCTGGTCGTGCCGGCGGGAACGAGGATGTCCGCCGGTGCGATCTCTCCGCCCCGCGCCGGGGTCGGCGAGCGGGTCCGGAGGAACTCCTGGTAGAGCGCGAACGGATTTCCCTCGGCCGCGAGGACGGCGGTCTGGTCCTCCACCTGGTCGAGAAGAGGAGCGAGCGACGGGCGTTCCTTGACGGCGCGTTCGAGGGCGTGGCGGATCGCGCTGTTCGTGGCGACCACGATCGGCTGCTGACGCATCCGCAGGTCGCGTCGCATCTTCTGCAGTGCGGCCGCAGGTACGCCGCGCACACCGACCAGGGCGGTCATCGGCCGCGCGAGGATGGATTGGGAAAGGGCCTCCACGTGGGCGAGCTGCTCCGGTCGAACGGATCCGCGTCCCGGCATCGTCGCCCCTACCAGATCCGGATCGCCGGTCCCATCGTGGTCTTGACGTAGACCGACTCGATGTTCGTGCGACCGCGTTCGAGCTTGCCGATAAGGCGTTGGAGCACCGCGTCGGCGTTCTGGGCGAGCTGCTCCGGCGGCATAGTGCGGGTGCCGATGGCGGCGTGGAAGGTCCGATTGCTCTTCGTCCGGACCCGAACGGAGCGTTTGAGCGCGTTGACGAGGTTCGTGGGATCGGTCCCCGGAGGGACCGGACGCGGCATCTTCCCTCGGGGTCCGAGCACCACGCCGAGCCGCTTACCGATGGTCGGCATGAGCGGGGCCTCGGCGAGGAAGAAGTCGATATCGGAGGCGAGGCGCTTCGCGGCCTTGGGGTCCTTGGCTAGCTCCTCGAGTTCGGGACCGGTCATCACCCGGTCCGCCACCCCGCGGACCTTCTGGAGGAGCTCGGGCGAGCCGAAGACGGCGACCTTCACGTTCGCCCCGCGACCGTGGGGCAGCGGGATGTCGTCCTCCAGGCGGTTCTTCGGTACGGAAAGGTCGAGATCCTTCAAGTTCACCGAGAGCTCCACCGATTCGGGGAACTTACGAGGGGGCGCTTTTTCAAGCGCTTCGGTGATGGCCTCTACGGACGGACGATCGGGCATCGATGTAGCACCCTCCGAGAGAGCGGCGCGCGGAGAAGGCCTACTTACTTAAGGCTTGGCCGGGCCGAAAGGCCCCCGGAGGCCACATTTCCCCTCGATGGTCGGCCCCTCCCGCGATTTCCCGAGGCCGCCCCCCAGGGATATATACGCTACCCGTTTCCGCCGCGCCCGATGCACTATCCTAAGGTCATCTCCACGTATTGTCCGCGGTGCAAGGTGCACACGGACCACGACGTGGAGAAGGGCAAGAAGCGCCCCGCTTCCGAGATGAAGTGGGGGCAGCGGCGGTTCCGCCGGGCCACCGCGGGATACGGAGGCTTTCCCCGCCCGAAACCGGAAGGCCGCGCGAAAGCGGTGCGCCGGGTGAATCTCAGGTACCGTTGCAAGAAGTGCAAGTATACGGTCCAACCGGCGAGCTGGCGGGCGAGCTCCCTCGAGCTCGTGGAGCACCACTAATGGGTGCCATGCGCGCCCCCTCCCCCTTCTGGGTCGTGAAGTGCCCCGACTGCTCGACCGAGCAGACCGTCTTCAGCCGGCCGGCGACCACCGTGGTCTGCACGGTCTGCGGCGCCACCCTGGCGACGCCGACCGGCGGGCAGGCCAAGCTCCGGGGCGAGCTCGTCCGCTCCGTCTCGAGCTAGGCAGGAAGGCCTCCGAATCGTGCCGCTGCGGGCGGAGTACCCTGAGGAAGGGGAACTGGTCATCGGGACCGTCACCTCGATCCGCAACTTCGGAGCATTCGTCACTCTGGACGAGTACGGGGGACGCGAGGCGTTCATCCACCTTTCCGAGGTCGCGACAGGGTGGGTCAAGTACATCCGGGACCACATCCGCGAGGGCCAGAAGATCGTCGCGCGGGTCCTGCGGATCGACCTTGCGAAGAACCAGATCGACCTCTCGCTCAAACGGATCAACGACCACCAGCGCCGGGAAAAGGTCCAGGGCTGGAAGAACGAACAACGCGCGATGCGACTGGTCGAACAGGTCGGCACCGCGCTCAAGCTGACCGCGGACGAGGCGGTCGAGCTGTTCGGACCAGGCCTCGTCGAACGGTACGGCTCCCTCTTCCAAGCGTTCGAGGTCGCTTCGGCGGACGCCCCCCGCTTCCAGAAGGAGAACGAAAAGGCGCCCTGGGTCACCGCGTTCCTCGGGGTCGCGCGCGATAACATCGAACCTCCCCACGTCGCGATCCTCGGGATCCTCGAGGTCCGGGACGCCTCCCCCGAGGGCCTCGAGCACGTGCGCGCCGCGCTCCTGGCGGCCGAGAAGGTCGACCCGGAGTCGGTGGAGGTCCAGTATGTCGGCGCGCCCCGCTACCGGATCCGCGTCGCCGCCAAGCAATACAAGCAGGCCGAGGAAACGATGAAGCGGGCCACGGACGCCGCGCTCAAGTCGATCAAGGCGGCCGGGGGCGAGGGTTCGTTCACGCGGCCATGACGGATTCGACCCTCCGGGTCTGCCGAGCCTGCGCCCGGTACACTTTCAAGGCCGAGTGCCCGGAATGCGGGGTGACGACCCGAACCCCCCACCCCGCGCGGTATAACCCGACGGACCGGTACGGGAAGTACCGCCGTATGTTACGGGCGGCGGGCCCCCCGTCGGGTCCATCGGAGTAGAACCGTAGTGTCCGCTGCAATCCACCGCATCAAGGTTGTCAACGACGTCAGTGACCTCGTCCCCATCCTGCGCGCGGTTGACTCGCCGCTCAAGCTGAAGCTCGTCCACCGCCTGGGCGAGAGCTGGCTCACCCTCGAGGACGTGAAGGCCGAGTTCGGCGCGGAGGGCGTGAAGACGCTCGCGTTCTTCGAGAAGCTGCGGCTCATCGACACGCGGTGGGTCGCGCGCGAAGGCCGGAAGCAGCCGGACAAGAGCTACCATTTCTACTACTCGACGATCAACATCAACACGACCTCCCCTCTCGCCGAGATCTCCGAGGTCCTCGCGATCGCGACAATGCCGCTCCGGGAGTATTCGAAGCACGAGGCGAAGATCTACGATGCCGTCGGGACGGAGGGTAGGTTCTTTTCCGACGTTGCCGAGGAGCTCGGGATGTCCCCGACCCGGTTGAAGGGTCTGGTGAAGCGCTCCGAGAAGCTGGAGTACCGTGGTCACCGCATCGAGCGGTTCCAGGCGGAGGCCGTCGAGTAAGTCGCCTCCGGAGGTCTCGGTCCTCCGGGTCGGGCATCGGGTCGGCCGCGACCCTCGTTTGACGACCCACCTCGCCCTCACCGCACGAGCGTTCGGCGCGGCCCGGATGTTTCTCCACCCGCCGGACCCGGAGCTCGCCCGGCGGGTCGCTGCGGTCGTCGATCGGTGGGGGGGGACGTTCGAAGTCCTCCCTGCCGAGGAATGGCGCCCGACGGTGAAGGGGTTTGACGGCGTCGTCGTCCACCTCACGATGTACGGGCTTCCGCTCGACCGGGTCCTGCCCCGTCTCACTCGCGCCCGCCGGATCCTGCTCGTCGTCGGGGGCGCGAAGGTCCCGCCGGACCTATATCGACTGGCGCAGTATAACATGGCGGTCGGTCACCAACCTCACAGTGAGGTCGCTGCCCTCGCGGTCGCCCTCGAGCGACTGCTCGGAGTGCCGGGACCTCGCGCGATCCCGGGGGCGAAGCAGCACCTGCTTCCCCGCGCTCGGGGCAAGAGGGTGGTGGGAGACCGGGGAGGACGATGAGCGGGGAAGAGTATGCCATCCCTTCGCAACCGCTCCCGATCTCGAGCCGCTCCCCGGGGAAGTGCATCATCTTCGGCGAGCACGCGGTCGTGCACGGGGCCCCCGAACTGGCCTTCGCGGTCGACTTGCACACCCAGGTGCTCGCGCGCTCGGCCCCGGGATTCTCCTTGAACGCCGACCCGCACGCGGCGGAGGAGCACCCGTACTTCCGCACCGCGCTCGCCCGCCGCTGGGTCGGCGGCACCCCGCTCGAGGTCCGCTCGACCTCCCGCATCCCCCAGGGGGCCGGTCTCGGGTCCTCGGCCTCGTTCTGCTCCGCCCTCGTGGCGGTGCTGGGAGCGGCGCAAGGGGGCGTGGACCGGCCCGCGCTCGCCCAGGCGAGCTACGACGTCGAGAAGGCCGCACAGGGTGTCGGGAGCCCCGGCGACACGAGCACGGTCGCGGCCGGCGGTTACGTCACGATCAACGGTGCCGGCGGTGACCACCTCTGGACCATCCGCGGCAGCGAGCGGGACTGGGAGGTCCGGCGCGTGGCCGACCCGGGATGGGTCTGGGTGGTCGCCCACAGTGGGATCCCCCGGGCCACGGGCGATGCCGTACGGAACGTGACCCAGCGCCTGGCGCAACCCGATGGGCCCGAGCTCCTCGCGGAGTTCGCGCGGGTGGCAACGGCCGGCATCCGGGCGGTGGCGGGAGGGGACCGAGTCGCGGTCGCGGAGCTCATGGCACGGAACCAGGAGCTCTTGCGGACGGTCGGGGTTTCCCATCCCCGTCTCGAGGCGCTCCTCGACGCGGCCGCCCCCGCGGCCGAAGGGGCGAAGCTCACGGGCGCCGGAGCCGGCGGTTCGATCGTCGTGTTGCCCAAGCCGGGGCAGGAGGTCGACCTGGTCCGTCGCCTGGCAAGGGCCGGCGGCCTACCCTTCGTCGTTCGACCGTCGCCGGTCGGAACGACCCTGGTGGGCGAGCCCGAGCTCTGACGTCGGGCCGCTACTTTCGGGAGACGATGCGGATCACGGCGTTGGGCGTGACGGGTTGGTCCGCCCCGAGCGCTCGATGGGTACGTCCGTCGATCGCCCGGACGAAATGTTCGCCGAGATCGGTGTGGACGCGGTACGCGACGCCGCGGGCCGGCGTATCTGCCGGCACGAGCAGCGCGTCGGGCAAGAGTCGTCCACGCCCGTCCGTCCAATGGGTCTCGTCCTCGACCGGGTAGACCACGATCTGGTGGAGGCGCCCGAAGACCATCTGCTCGAGCGCGGGTTGCACCCCGGTCCCGCCCCACGCGGTGACGGTCGCACGAATTCCCTCCAGCGCCTTCGTCTGGGGCGGCGACAGACGGCCCGGCTCCCGTACGGTGAAGGAGGGGTCTCCGGGCCGATACACGACGAGGCCCGCCCGAGCCGCTCGGCGAAGGGTGAGCTCCGCGTCCGCGCTCGTCGGTGCGACCGGGATCCCATCGAGCTTACCAGCGAGGTCCTGAGCGAGCGCGGGGGTGGCGTGGTCCATCTTGTTGGCCGCCACCAAGCGGGGCTTCGACGCGGTGAGGAGGCCGCGGGCCAACGCCTCCCGCTCCTCGGCCGACCAGTGGCTCGGGTGTCCTCGGTCGACGGGGCTCGCGCGCAGGGCGGCGGCGATCGCGGCCGGGCTCACGGCGAGTCCCGTGAAACGCTGGAGCAGGAAATCCTCCACCTTCTTCCCTTCGAGCTCGACGCTGCGAGCCTGGCGGAGGAAATCTCGACCCAGGATCTCCACGACCCAGGCGACCAGCTCCTCCTCGAGCCACTGGACCTCCTCGGCGGGGTCCTGGGTGCCGGGCGAAACCAGTCGGCCCTCGGCGTCCGTCGCTCCGGAGAGGTCTACGACCTGGATGAACCCGTCCGTCGCGCGGAGGTCGTCGAGGAACTTGTGGCCGAGGCCCTTCCCTTCGTGCGCTCCCGGGACGAGGCCGGGGACGTCGACCAAGTTGATGGGAACCCAGCGCGTGCCCTCGACGCACTTCGCATTGCCCGGAGTGCACGGTGTGCCCTTCTCGGTGTGTGGGCACGGGGCTCGCAGGGCAGCGACGCCCCGGTTCGGCTCGATGGTCGTGAAGGGGTAGGGGGCCATCGGCACGTCGAGCAGCGTGAGGGCGTTGAAGAACGTCGACTTCCCGACGTTCGGTTTGCCGACGAGGCCGACTTCCACTCCGGTCCCCTCCCTCTATACCGAGTAGTCCGGCGGGACTTCGGCGACGCCTAAGGCGTGGTTGGTGGCGAGGGCGGCCGCGAACAGTAGATCGCTCAGCCGATTGGTCCACGCCAGCAGTTCGGGCCGCTGAGGTTCGGTGCGATGGAGGGCCCAGAGCTCCCGCTCCGCCCGGCGGGATACCGTCCGCGCGACATGGAACGCGGCCGCGGGCGGAGATCCCCCCGGGAGGACGAAGGTCGTCAACGGGGGATGGGCCGCATCCCAACGGTCGATCTCGTGCTCCAGAGCTTTCACGTGACGGGCCTCGATGCGGTGCTCCGGCGGTCGTCCGCCAGGGCCCACCGCGAGCTCGGACTGTGCAATGAAGAGTTCGTGCTCCAACCGGCGCACGAGCTGACGCAAGTCGTCCAGCTCAGGGGGGAGGCCCGCCTCCACCTGACCGAGGTGAGCCCCGAGCTCGTCGAAGGTGCCGTACGCGCGGATGCGCGCCGAGTCCTTGTCTATCCGCGCACCATGGGCGAGACCGGTCGTTCCGCGGTCGCCCGTACGGGTGTAGAGACGCGGGATGTTCTCGCCTCCGGTCGCCAGGGCAACTGGTCCAATGGGGAACTCAGGCCATGGACTGGGCAGAACGAGATGTGCAGCACCTCATTATGCTTGGCGTCCTGACGGCACAGTCGGCAAATAAATCCACTCCGCTCGCTCCACGCAATCCCCATCGTCTCCATTTTGCAAACCAACCCTGTGTGAGGGACCTATCGCCCGAGGAGTCCCCGACCCTCGCGGTCCGCCCGGCGTCGGTCCCGCCGCCGCTCGGAGGTCGACCGCGCTCGCTCGCGCAGTGCCGGCATCCGTTCGACGTGGGTCCGTGCAAGCTCCCCGAGCCCAAGATTCAGGACGATCGCGACGGCGCCGTCCAAATCCCGAGCATAGCCGTCCTCGACGATCTCTTCCAGTTCCGCGCGCAGAGTCGTGGGGAGCTCGACCGAAGTAGCGGGGACACCGCCCGCGCTTCGGACGAGCGTCCGCACCGCCTCCGAGCGGTTCGGCAGGTCGTTCGCGGTTCGGAACTGTTCGAGGAGCGACTCTTCCTCAATGCTAAGGCGCACACCGAGAAAGTACGTTGCGGGAGCTGCGGCCCGAGCATTCCGCACGGGTTAAACGACAAGTTAACGAGTATTTATTAATTCTCTAAGTTTGTTAAACGTCGAGAGAATAGATGCCGCCGAATTATTTTCTCTCGGACGTTCGGAAGGCCGATTCGCGTCCGATCTGACCCCGTCACACCCTCGCACGCCCTTGGAATCAGGGCGGAGGACCCCCACCGCGCTGGTCCTCCCCCTGGTCCCCTTCTCCTCGGGCCGCGCGGTTCCCCGCCTCCCAGGCGGCTCCAGGCAGCAGCGCGCCTCGTTCCTCGGTGCTGGCTCCTGCGGGTGGCTCCTCGGCCACCCTCGGTCGCTGGATCGGTCCTGGGGCAGGGAAACCCGCTCCTGCGTGATCTCCCACGGCGGCCGCTGGACCGCGCGGGGAGGGGCTGGGGCGCTGGAGTGGGTGCGCGTGTAAATAGCGGTTAGTCGTAACCTGACTTCGAGATGCTGCAGGGGTTGCCCGAGTCCCGCCGTTCAGCTGAAGTCGTGATCGTTGGGGTCACATGCATCGTTCTCATGCTCGTGATTGTGGGCTACCTGATCGTTACTTTATTCCACATCGGTGGGGCCGCATCATTAGATTCTGTGACTGTCCTCTTACTACTCCTCGCAGGACTGGGGCTAATGGGCTGCGTGTTTTGGGTCCGCATTCGCGCGGAAGCGAGGATACGCGCCCAAGCTGCGGGCGCGAACTTGGCTCAGTAGACGTTTGTCGGAGACCTCTACCAGCCGATTGGCCTACCATACGCCGCGAGATTGCGCGGGGAGGGGCTCAGGAGACGGGAGGGGGCTCCAGGATCGATCTTCGGGCCCCCTGAGACCTTTATGCGTGCTCTCGTCAGTTAGTGGCTGAGGGGACGCAAAGCGAGGGCGAGATGACGAAGATGGGGGACGGCTCACGCGCGTCCGAGCGCGACCACCTTCGGCTGTGGGTTGTAACCGCGCTTGTCGCTGGTTTGGCCGTGGGCCCGATCATCGCTTTGACTTCGGGATCCGCGGCTGGCTTCTCAGGTCAAGCCACGACGCTGCCCTCGGGTTGTATCTACTGCCCCGCGGACATCGTCCACAGTCAGTCGATTCCGCGAGGGATGAACGTGAGTTTTAGCTGGTCCGACACTTCGGGCGGGAGGGTCGCTTTCTCCGTCGACCTACCAGGGGGAGGCGGCCCTCCCGCGTCCTCGTGCCTATGGCGGAACGCTTCGAGTGGCGGGTGCTCCTTCGTCTCCGTAGGTGGAAACTACTCATTCCCAACCGCGAACCCTCTGGGATACCCAGAGGGCAGCCAAGTTGTGGATTACAGTGGGGTCTACCAACCATCGGTGCTCTGAGCCGATGAGCGTGACCAAGTGGTTGTGGGGATTCGCCATTGTCCTTATTATCGCTTTCTTCGTATTTTGGTGGGCGGTGTGGCCGTGAGCGTTTGAGCGTCTGCGCTCTCCGACCCCGTTCGTGGGCAACGGTTAGTCTGCCTCGGTCGGTCGGCCTCCGTCTGCCCCTTCTCTAACCGGAACTTGAGTCGTCGCCAGAGATCGTCTTCGGTCATTTGGGGCTTGCCTCCCACCGCGTAGTCCGAACCACTCTCAATGCCGACTGACGGGACCTATCCCATGCTGTTCTTGATATGCCGTACGATTGACTCCCCTTGAAGGGAGAGACGGTAAACCTTCAGCCGGCGAGTACTCCCTGGCACGTGAGCAAGCTCAACTGCTAAGGCTCCCCCGTCTACGAGTTTGCTCAGCGCTCTCGAAACAGTGCCTTGGTTTGTCGAGAGCGCCGTCGAGATTCCAACCTGCGTTAGGGCAACAAGCGCCTGACCTGACGTCTCATCTCTTGCCTGTCGTGCGACGTGAAGCAACAAACGCGCGAACAACCGAAGATCCTCCTCGTTCAGCACAATCCGGTCAGACCCATGCGCGGCCATTTTCGCAAGCGCCTAAACCCTCAATACGCAGAATGGATCGAGAAGGCTCTCGGACTCAATGACTACTCCTTGGCACCGGGTCTCCGTTCTCGTCAGCTCCCCACTCCATGGTGGTCAGCTGGTGTACTGCAGCTCGCCCGGATTCCATCCGAGTTTCCTGCCTACGGTATAGGATTGCGACGGCGATCACTACGGCTACCGCGAGAATAAGGGCGCTTTCCCATAAGCCGAGAATCGAAGCCGACGCGCCGCTACTCACACCCGTGGGACTTGGGGAGAAGTCTATTCTGACCAAGTTGGCTGGACTCGCAAGTACAGTCACGTTTCCCATTGTTGTCTGGAAACCCGGTGAACTCGCTGTGTACCTGTACGTCCCCCGCGGCTCAGCAAGAGTCAGGGCACTTGACGACGTACTATCTCCAGAGTGGTCAATACGCACGGACCAGCTCTTTCCCTGACCCAATCCCACTTCGTCGAACTTGATTGGGTAAAGTGCAACGGGTGGCATGATCACGGAGACGTTGCCTGAAGCTATGTTCGCCACGTAGACGAAGCCGTTCCCGGAATCGTACGCCAACCCCACGGGACCAATGCCCACCGATACGGAGGCAATCACCCTCGTTCCGTTGATGACGCTAACATTGGTCGCGTTAGAATTCGAGACGTAGACGTAACCGTTGAAGGCGTCGTAGACCGAGAACCAGGGATAATCTCCAACGCTAAGGTTTGCAAGGACTGTCGTCCCGTTGATGATGCTCACGCTACTCTGACCTGAACCGGCGTATCCGCCACTGTTTACCGAATAGACGAATCCGTTCACGCTGTCGTAGGACAAGTACCACGGGCTCGAACCGGCCCTTACGTAACCGACCACGCTAAGGCCGTTGATCACTGCTACATCGTACCCGCCATCTGTGACATACAGGAACCCGTCGTCACTGTCGTAGGTGGAGTAGTAGGGACTCCCTCCAATGTGTATCGTGTCTACCAGTGAGGTGCCATTGAGCACGCTCAAGTTGCCATCGTCGTAACTTGAAACGTAAATGTAGCCATTTCCGCTGTCATACGTCGCCCAGTACGGGTTCGGCCCGACGTTCACCACACCGACTATGCTCGTGCCGTTCAGAATCGTCACGTTCGTCTTTGGGACGCACGGGATTCCCGGAATACAATATCCCAAGTTTGGCACGTAAACGAACCCATTTTGGGGGTCAAACGTAGGAGACGCTGGCTGGCCACCGATCGCGATTTGCGTAAGCAAAGTCGTTCCATTGATCACATCCAACGTAACCCTTCACGCTTCGGCGTGACGGCCGTCTCAGTGACAACTTGATCGTAACGATTCAGCGGCGTCCGCTGTCACTCGGAGGCCCGGCACCGAACCCGAACGGGTCTTTCGAACCCCCGAGCACGCGCTCGCCGAGCTCCTGCAACCGCACCCCGCGCATCTTCCCGGTCTGAACCACGCTCGCCAGGGCCGCGAATCGCTCCGCCCCTCCGAGGGTCCTCGAGCCCCAGGACAACTTGCGCTTCTTGGCGATGTGCGGCCTCAGGCCTTGCTCGGCGAGGTTGTTGTGCGCGGCCACCCCGACCTCGGCCCACCACCACAGCTCGCCTTCGTGCTTCGTGAGAAACTTCTGGAGCGATTGGGCCGCCTCGCCCTCCCGTTCCACTTTCACCCACCGAGCCAGGTGAGCCCGAAGGCGCTCCGCCTCGACCCTCTTCTCCTGTCCCTCGGGGAGGCGGCTCGCCTCCAACACTCCTCGAGCGATTTTCTCCAACACCCTCAGCCCGCGCCAATCGGGGGCGTCACTGATCGATTCCCACCGCTCGAGCCCGCGGCGCGCGTGGCGCAGCAGATGGACCCAGCACCGCTGCTTGCGCCCGTAGAGCGCGTTGAAGGCTGTCGCTCCATCGCACTCGAGCACTCGATCCTTCCGCCGCTTCCCGAGCACCTCCTCGGGCACCATGTGGCCGGCGCTGCGGGCCACGGTGAAGAAGGCCGCCTTCGCCTCGGGGCTGAGGAAGTCCCACAGGTGGTGGTTGACCCCATCGACCCTCCAGCCTGTCCAATCGACGTGGACGCTCTTCCCGTGACGCACCGCCTCTCGGATGGCCGCGTAGGCGGGCGCGAACAGCTCCGCCGAGCGGCGGAGCATCGCATCGATGGTTCCCGCGCTCACCGTCAGCCCGTAATTGGTGGCCAACAGATCCCGGAGCCCCGAGGTGGTGAGTCCCTGGAGCGACCAGTAGCCGACGAGGAAGTGACTGCCCCAGTCGAATCGGGAGCGGGATGGTGCCACGTCGGGCGCGAGCCGCGCCCGACGGATCTTGCGGCATCGATCGCAACGGTAGCGTCCGATGCGGTAGCGGGTCACGCGCACATGACCCGGGACAATCGCCTCGACGAGGCGCTCGTCGATGGCGAAGGGTCTACCGAGGGCCTCGCCGCACTGAGGACAGTCCCGGAGGCGCACTTCCTGAGTCTCATCGATCCTCGGAGGAGCGGGGCGGTGGTGAGCCTCGTGGCCCTCCACCGCCCCGCGCTTCTTGCGCTCCTCCTCGGGGCGCTCGGGGACGTTGGGCTTGACCCAGTCCGGGGCCGGCGCGGCTCGTGCCTCCAGTTGAGCGACACGGAGTTTGAGTGCCGCGAGCTGTCGGCTCCTCTCCTCGTCGAGAGCCAGATGCGCGCGCCACTCATCGGTGGTAAAGGTGATCGGCCGCACCTGTCGGCGCTTGCTCACGCCGAGAGGGGATGCCGTTCCCGGTAATAGTACCTATGTACGCGAGGGAAGACCAAGCGTCGAGAGCTTCCTCACGCCCTCTCGTGAAGGGTTACCATCCAACGATTCAGAACCATCATTCGACACGTAGACGTAGCCGTTGTCCGGGTCAAAGGTAGCATAGGTCACGAGAAACACGTTCGTGCCCGGAGCAACTCCGAGGTCAATCTGGGCGACAAGTGTGGTGCCGTTCAGTACGCTCAAATTTGTTGAGTTGAGGCTGACGACGTAGACGTAGCCATTATCGCTATCATAGGTCGCCGACCACGGCATGCTTCCGACTGCGATTGAACCGTTTGAGGGAGATGAGGCAACCTGGCCCAAGGGCGTTCTTGCTGGACTCATCAACGTTCCACTGGCTCTAGAGAGACTGGTTGGGACCAGATACTCAACTCCCCCCAGGACAACGACCCCGGTTAGAGCGACTACCAAAATGGCGTACAGCGCTCGACTACGGTTGCGAGGTCCCACAAGGCCGCGCACGAACACCCTCCCCAATTTCTAGATTCGTGCGACTTCGTTTAAGACTGTCCTGCAGTTATGCATGAATGCGCACGCCATTGAATAGACTCGGCACCTGACTTGCGTGTGTGAGCCCTTCCACCCCACCCCTCCCCACCCCACACCCTTGGGGCGGCTCGGGGCGCTCGCTCCTGGACCTCCTGGAGGCCTCCTTCCAGCCCGATCGCTCAACTCCTCTCACCTGGTCGCCCGTCTGACGGGTAGAGGCTGGGCGCTACGGCTCCGACAAAGCGAGGGTCGGAGTCGTGGCGCCCTGCCCCCCGTTTGTTAAACACGAAGAGAATAGACTCCGCCACCATTTCGTTTCAAACCGCAAGGAACGGCCAAGCGCTTCGATGGAGGGAACCCATCAGCCCCTAACCGTCGGGATCGTTCTGGCCCCGAGCCGTCGGCGGGGCCCGCGGGGGCGTATCGGTGGGGGCGGCGGAGCGCCCCCGCGGTGCCCCCGCGAATGGGGCGGGGCGGACAGGGAAGCGTTCGAGAGGGGGTGGCGCGGGTTACAAGTAGGCCCGTCGATTTCGGCCCCGGGCCGTCCCGGAAACCCCCTCGAAGCTGCAGCGCGACGCGGCCCGCAACATCGTGACCAAGTACTTCAAGGTCCGAGCGGGAGAGAACGCGATCATCGAGTCATGGAACCACACGATGCCGATGGCCTCGGCGATGGTCGATGAGGTCCGCCGTGTGGGCGGCAGTGCCCTCCTCGTCCGCGAGGACGAGGACGCGTGGTGGCGCGCGATCGACCGGAAGCAGAGCAAGCTTCTCGGCAAGTCGAGCGCCCCGGAGTGGGCGGCGTTGAAGGCCGCGGATGTGTACGTGAATTTCTGGGGGCCGGGCGACACCGACCGCATCGAGAAGGATCATTTCTCCGGCGACGAGAGGACCTTCGACGAAGCGCTCGCCTCGAACTGGCCCTGGTACGAGGTCGCCAGGAAGACGGGGCTCCGGGGTGGGCGCATGACCGTTGGGTTCGTGACGGAGGGGCGGGCCCAGAAGTGGGGCGTGGACCTCGCGCGGTGGGAGGAAAGCATGCTGCGGGCATGTCTCATCGCCCCGGAGGAGACGGCCAAGAGCGGGGCTCGGCTCTTCAAGGCGCTCTCACGCGGGAAGAAGGTGCGGATCACCCAATCCAACGGAACCGACTTGGAAGTCGCCCTGGCCGGGGGCGCTCCACGGTTGTACGACGGGAGACCCCACCCGCAGGACAAGAGATACGGCGCATATGACATGCTGGCGCAGATCCCCGCCGGACGCGTCGACGTGGCCCTCGACCCCAAGACCGCGGAGGGGAGCATCCACGCCAACCGCCGGACAAATATCTGGTGGCACTCGCAAGTCGGGGGAACGCTCGAATTCGCTGAAGGTAAGCTTACCTCGTATTCCTTCGAGGATGGAGAGGAGGATTTTGCCCGTCAGTACAAGAAAGGCAACGCGGGCAAGGACCGTGCCAGCGCTCTCAAGCTCGGGCTGAACCCGGCCGTCAAGGACGTCCCCAACCTGGAGGACATCGAGCGTGGCTGCGTTACCCTGGTAATCGGGGGCACCGATGGATCAAATTTCATGAGTTGGATTTGTCTCGCCGGCTCCGAGATCGCGATCGACGGGACTCCAGTCATCCGCGCCGGAAAGTTCCTCTAGCGCCGCGCCCTCGCGGCGCGCGACGGAGCCCTGGGTGTAATGCAGCATTTACTCAAGCCTGGGACGACCTCGGATTGCTGCCCCAATGGAATGAAGTAGCCGCAGGCAATTCGGCAGGCATGGCGCGTCGGCTTCTTGGAGTGATCTTGGTCTCGGCCCTTATGGTGCTTAGTGCCATCGCGGCGTTCGGAATCGGGACCGTGGCGTCGCCAGCGATCTCGACCCATGCCACCCCCGAAGTGGCGGTTCGAGCGCCGTCGGATGCCTCGAGCGCGCTGTCTTCCAGCGATGCGACCACATCGTCGTCCAGCGTTCCATCCTATTGCTCCTCTCTCGCTAGCGTTTCGAACAATCCGGGGTATGCGGCCTTTGTATCGCGTGTCCAGGGGGCGGCCGCTGCTGAGGAGGCGGCCGGACTCCCGTCTTCCGATTTACACCTCCCCTACGCGGGTCCCATCCAGGACCAGACGGTCCGCGGCGTCCCGATGGCCGGTAGCCAGCTCACCGCCGCCTGCGATCGCGATGCGCCCGCGGGCTCTCAGACCGCCCCTACCGGAGTCGCGTACGACGGCCAGATCGACAAATCCACCACGCCGAGGAATGTCACACTGGACGCGAATAGCGTCGCGGGAATCCTGAGAGTGAACACCCCTCCGAAGGACTTCTACCCAGGTAGTGCGACGCCGACCGTCTGGGGCGCCCAAGAAAACGTCGTCCTTCCCAACGTCACCCTCTTCGGCCATGAATGCCCCGTCACACCCTGCTCTCCGACCGGCCAGGGCAACTACGCGTTCTGGGTCCAGAACGTCGTCTCCTACGATTCCAAGAACGACTCCCTCTACATGGTGGACGACACCTGGAACTTCACGAGCTTCAGTTCCAGCATGTTCTCCTCCTCATTCGTCCGCTGGTCGCCGACCGGCAGCAATTACACGGGCGTGTGGGTGGGGTATTCCCAGTACTACCACGTCCCAACCCCGTTCACCGTCACCGCCTACGTCAACACGTCGGTGAACTCGGCGGGCGATCAAGTGCTCTGGTACAACTACAGTATCCAGACTCCGACCCAGTTCATCGGGGACGGTAGCTACGACTACCTCGTCTTCCACTCCCAGCCTCGGAGCGGACACCCGGTTACCGTGCGTCCCCCGGACTTCGAGGCGAGTGCGATCTCCAACCACATCGTGACCGACGGGTACGAGTTCGACGCGTTCATCGGGGCCGACGATGGATCGAACCAGTTGATGGTCGGCGCGAACGCGACGATGCAGGTCCAGTATTGCGTCGAGAAGCCCTACTGCGCTCCGTCCCATTTCGCCTACGCGAACGTTCCGGCCGCCGTCAACTTCGGCAGCCAGACCGGCGAGTGGACGGTGGGCATTGCGGTGAACTACGTGGGAGCGCGAGCGTACCTCTCGGGCGGCCCGCTCATCTTGCACGGTCTCTGGAACTACACCGGCTCGATCGGCGTCGCCTCGGGCAACACGAGGGTGCAGAACGCGATCCGGGTAACGGGCGACCCGGAGGGCGCGCTGGCCACTCAACCGTACGTGTTCGTCTTCTTCGAGAACAAGGCATTCACAAGCCAAGGATACCAGTGGGCGCCCGACGTTCGCGCGTGGTACCTGATGCCCGGCGTCTACCGGTATGAGGTCATGCTGTCCGACTACAACGTCGCCTCGGGGCGCATCGTGGTGGATTCGTCGCCGGTCACGCTCTCGGTCACGCTTGCCTACAACCCCCTCATGGGGGTCTACACGCCGCTCTGGGCGTTCGGCAACGGACAACTCGCCGGGATCTCCTTGACGGGCGACGGCACACTATCGCACCAGTACGTCCCGTTCAACAACCCGACGACGGGCTACGCGGGAACGCGACCCGGGAAGCTGGACTCGCTGTTTTTCAGCTACAATGACTACTTTTACCCGTCGTTCCCGGGCGTGCTGATCTCCGGTACGACCGCCTATGTCGACCTGGACTCGCCTCCGACGTTCTCGGTGGGCAGCACCTACGGGATGGAGTTCTACCTGGGACTCGAGTTCTTCGAAACGTCGCACCTCACGCTCGCCCAAGACAAGGACGTGCAGGGTTGGCCCGCGTGGGGCGAGATCTCGTTCTACTTCAGTGTCCCCGCCTCACAGAACCCGATGCCGCAGGCCGAGGTCTTCGTTTGGAACTCGACGCACGATCTGATCGCGTCGAACCGGTTCGTGGGTACCGCCTCCTTCGGCACTCCGCCCGATGCTCTCGTGATGTACGGCGGAACCGACAATGTGGTTTGGGGGAACACGTTCACGGACGCGCGCGGAACGCACCTCAGCACCCGCGGCCAGTTCGCCGGAATCGGCCTCGGGGAAAGCGGGGACCTGATCTACAACAACAACTTCAGTGTCGACAACCCGGTCGTCTACCTCCCGTACAATTGGCCGAACGTTGCGGACTGTCTCCCGCAGTCGCTTGGCCCATGCGCGAACAATGCGTCCGGCAACGGATGGTACTACAACGACTTGGCCAATGTGGTCGGGAACTCATGGAACGTTACGCCGCAGTCCGCCAAGAAAGTCTCGGACGTAGTCAACGGTCTCAGGCTGACGGGCAACGTCCTGGGCCACAGCGTCGCCACCCAGGGAGGAAACTACTACTGGAACTACGGAACCCGTCCCAACGGCTACTCGAGGATGCCGTACGTCTCCCGCTTCTACTACAGTGACTGGTCGTACATCTTCCCGCTCGGATGCGGCTCGATCCAGGCGCCGGGGGCGCCATGCGGCACGCCTCCACCGCGGGTCGGGGCGTACGAGAACGGGATCCAGGTCGGTGGAGACTACGCGCCGTACGGTCCGATGGTCATCTTCACGGAAAGCGGACTTCCGAACGGTTCGACCTGGTATGTGACCATCCACGGCGTCCAAATCGGATCCGCTTCGACCTCGATCACCGTAGGACTGCCGTACGGCGATGACTCGTGGCACGCGTCGACGCTTGGCTGGACCGGTTCGCCCGCCTCGGGCCATGTCGGAATGAGCGGAGTGGTGTCGATCCACATCACCTTCACGATGCATCCGGCAGCGGGTCCCACCGTGTCCCCCGCAGGGAGCAGCGCAGCGGGTAGCCCCCTCGTCATGCGTGGCGATGAGGGCCACTAGCTTCGGGTCGCGCTCGGGTGGGGGACCCAAGGCAGGAGGGTCCCCGGGGGGTGTCGAGTCGGGGCGGGTGGGTGGACGCCCTGCCCCCGTTTGTTAAACGCTTAGAGGATAGACTCCTCCCGCATTTCTCTGGGGATAATAATTTCCGGAGGGGCGTCTCGATCACGGCGTGGGGGGGTCGGGGAAGATTCCGCTCAGCGATTCGAGCCGACATTGACGATTCTCCCGCAACATGAACTAGCTGGAGCCGGTACGGTGCCCTGGCATTCGACTTGCCAAGAATGGGGGAGTTGTGACGAGTCCAGGGAGCAGGACGTTGGAAACGAGAATCGGGTTCATCGGAATGGGCCACATGGGTGGTGCCATGACCCGCAGACTGTTGAACGCGGGCTATCCCGTGGCGGTCTACGATCGCACCGTCGAGAAGATCCGGGAGGCAGGGGGCTGGGGAGCGACCCCGGCCCGGACGCCCAAGGAACTGGCGACGAGCTGCCAGGTGGTCATGAGCTGTGTGACGAACGATGAGGCCCAGCATGACGTGATGTTCGGTCCCGACGGTGCGCTCGCCGGGGTGCATCCGGGCTCGGCGATGATCGATCTCAGCACCGTCTCGCCCGGCGCTTCACGTCGCGTCCATGAAGCGGCCAGGGAAGCCGGCGCCGCCATGATCGATGCCGCGGTATCCGGAAGCGTTCCGCAGGTAGAACAGGGCAGTCTTGTGATCTTCGTCGGAGGGGAGAACGAGACGTACCAGAGGTGCAAGCCCATTCTGGATGTACTGGGGTCTACGAGCTTCTTCCTGGGCGCGAGCGGGATGGGCACCTCGATGAAGCTGGTGGTCAACACGCTGCTTGGCCTGGGCATGCAATCCCTGGCGGAAGCGGTCGCCCTCGGTCAAAGGGCCGGGATCGAGAAGGGAATGTTGCTGGACGTCCTCGGGCAGACGGCCGTGCTCACCCCGAGTCAGAAATCGAAGCTGGACAACGTCCGGCGAGACGAGTATCCCACGAACTTTTCCCTCGCTCTGATGCACAAAGACTTCGACCTCGTGCTCCGGGAAGCCCACGAACTCTCGGTAGCCATGCCGGCGACGTCGGCGGCCCAGCAGATGGCGGCGGCGGCCACGGCTAAGGGGATGAACGCGGATTTCTCGGTCATGATCAAATTCATGGTGGAGCTGGCCGCCTCGCCGGGGCCCTGAACCGCGAGCCTCACTCGACCCCCCGTCTACAGGGGTCGGGAAACCAAGCCGGGGCTGGAGAGTTACGTACTCTCGGGTGGGCCACGAGGGTGACGGCACCCGTTCTTGCCGCGCCTGAGCCGTGCCCGGCACCGGTCGCCCCGGCGGGTATCGACCGGAGTGAACCCTGATGCCCGCGAGAGAAGCAGAGGAGGTCGGGCCTCCGGGTCGAGGATCACGCCTTCGCGGTCGCAGACCGATCAAAAGAACGGTAGGCGATCACGCCGACCAGCGCGACCACTATCACGGTGATTAGAGGTGCGAACGGACGGGCGTAGACCAAGAGGAATGCACCCGCCGCCGCTCCTAAGAAGAGGGCGACGACGGCCCACCCTGCCCTCCGCTGAGCGGGGCCGGAGATGCCGAGGGCGGGGAGGTCGACCATGAAGCCCGTGAGGGCGCCCGTGACCACCGTCGTCGTCAGGCCGGGGACGGCCAGGTACCGCGCTGCCGCATTCTGTATGCCCATACCGAACGAGCTCAGCGCGATGAGCACGAACAGGAAGGCCGCGACCGGCCAACCGCCTACGGTCGCCCAGAGAACAGCAAATGCGAACATGCACGCGAGCTCTGCCCACAGAAGCATGGTCGCGGGCCGGGGCCAAGGGCCGGGCGGGCGGGGCCTGGGAAGGAGGCGACCGGCCGATAGAGCGCCGAGTGAGAAGGCGACCAGGGCGGCCACGGAACGCAGGGCGGTCGACAGGTTTCCCTCCCCCACCGCCAACGCGAGGAAGACGACATTGCCCGTCATGTTAGCCGTAAAGATCTGACCGAGTCCGAGGTAACTCACGGCGTCCACGGCACCAGCGGCAAAGGTCAGCCCGATCAGCAGAGCGTCGCGTCGACGTTCGGCCGGATCCAGGCTGGGCGGGGGGGGAGCCGACTCGCGGGTCCCCTGCCCAACTCCGCCCATCTCGATCCGGCCCTACGTCAGCGACGGTTCATGAACTTCGCGGGGTCAGGGGGTTCCGGACGAGCGCATCCTTCAGAGTATGCTCTCGGCCCTCGAGCTCGAGCGCTCTCTCGTCAACCTGGAGCCACTACCGGGGGATCGATGTTGCCCCGATTTGAGGAGGCGCGAAGAGGGAAGGGCTATCGAGCGGGTAACATCCATCGGATCGAAAGCTCGGCGAGGCGTTGCGTCGTGACGCTCCCGATCTCCTTCCAGGCTCGAAGGAGTTTATTCTCTCGCTTGCAATAAAACGGGAGAATACTCCCCTCGTTTGTTAAACGCCCGGGGGACTAACCCCCCACCCACCACTCGACCGCGCCCCGTCCCTCACGCCTCCTATGCTCGGCGGCCGGGCGAGGCTTCCCCACCCTCCACCCGTCGAATCGAAGGCCCGCTAAGTTTGCGGAATGGGGTCGCGGAGTCGTCGGAGGGGTCGTGGCATTCCTTCTTTAGGAATCGGTCCGTCGTTCCCACTGCGTCCGTTAAGTGCCGTCGTCGTGAATCGGAGGGCCAGGAAGACGTCTATGACCGAGCCAACGGCTTCCCGGGCGCCGACGAAGGTCACCTACCTCGGTCATGCGAGCCTCCTCATCGAATACGGAGACGAAACCATCGTCACCGACCCGGTGTTCACCGACCGCATCGGACGGTTCTTCACCAAGCGGACCTCATCGTCCTCGTTTCGGCCGGAGGAGCTCCGAGGGGTCGTCGGAGTATTGATCTCCCACGCCCATCACGATCACCTGGACTATCGGTCGCTGAAGCGAGTCGGGAGGAATCACCCGATCGCGGTGCCCTGGGGGCTCACCCTGCCCATGCGATTGCGGGGCTTCACCGACCTCCGGGTCGTACGACCCTGGGAGGAGCTCGCCTTCGGAGGCTGGCGGGTGACAGCGGTCCCGTCCCGGCATTTCGGTGGCCGACTGCCCTTCGTGTACACCTCCGGACACCTAGGCTACGTCCTCTCCGGATCGACGTGCATCTATTTCGCGGGCGACACGGGCTTCGACGATTTCATGTTCCGCGAGATCGGGCGACGGTTCCCCGTGGCCCTTGCCATCCTCCCGATCGCCGGTGCGCTCTTTCCGTGGTTTCGCCGGAACCACATGAACGCCGATGACGCTCTCCTCGCGTTCCGGAGCCTCGGAGCGAGCAGAATGCTCCCGATGCACTACGAGACGTTTCCCGCTTCGTTCGAACCGAGCGGCGAGGCCCGCCGGCGGCTGATTCAGGAATCGGCCCGGTTGGGAGTCGACGATCGCGTGACCTTCCTGGACGAGGGGGAAAGCCTGTACGTGAAATGAGCGGGCCACCTGCCCCCCCCGAAACCGAGCCGGCGGGCCGAGGACGCGCCGGCTCCCACGGGGTAGTCACGGGTCAAAGAGGGTGGAGAGCACGGCGAGCAACCTTATCCTCCTGATCGTTGGGCTGATCCTCGCCTTTGACGTCGTCGCCGTCATCACGCTCATCTTCTTCGAGCGCCGAGATCCCGAGAGCATTCTGTCTTGGTTGCTGACGGTCGTAGCGTTGCCGGTCGTCGGCTTTGTCCTGTACCTGCTGTTCGGGTTCAAGTACTTCAAGACCCGAGCGTTCGGTCTCAAATCCACTGGGGATGAGGTCGTCCTGACCCGGGTGAGGAAAGGGCTCGAGCTCGGTGTCCCTGAAGGGACGGAGAAGAACCTCGCCGGGCTGGTCGCGTACCCGGACCTGGCCCGCCTGTTGGTGGCCGATAGTGCGGCGTTCTTGACCGCGGGCAACGAGGTCGAAGTCTACACGGACGGCCCTCACATGTTCGAGGCGTTGTTCGAGGCGATCGACGGAGCGAAGAACCACATCCACCTCGAGTACTACATCCTCCGGGACGATGCCCTAGGAGAGCGGTTGCTTCGGGCTCTCGAAGCGAAGGCACGGGAAGGCGTAGAGGTCCGGCTCCTCTACGACGACCTCGGCAACAAGATCTCTCGGCTCCGCTACCGGACCCTAACGGCGCAAGGAGGTCGGTCCTCCGGATTCTATCGGGCCCTCTTCCCCTCCGTGGGTCTGCGTCTCAATTACCGCAACCACCGGAAGATCACCGTGATCGACGGGAAGGTCGGTTTCATCGGAGGATTCAACGTCGGCGTCGAGTATCTCGGGCTCGGCCCCCTCGGTGCCTGGAGAGACACGGCCGTTCGAATCCGGGCGCCGGAGTCCGAGCCCTACAATTGCGATTCGTCCTCGACTGGAATTATGCGACCAAGGAAGGCTTGAAACTCGGGGGGTCCTATTTCGCTCCCCCCGAAAAGGCCGGCTCCGCCGTCATTCAGATCGTCAGCGGTGGCCCGGACACGACCTGGAACCCGCCTCGGGAACAGTACGTGAAGATGGTCCATTCGGCGACGCGGACCTGCTATCTCCAGACCCCCTACTTTATCCCGGACGTGAGCGTGATGACCGCCCTGCGGATCGCCGCGCTGTCCGGGGTCGATGTCCGGATCATGATCCCCTCGAAATCCGACCAGCCGTTCGCCCACTGGGCCTCGTTGTCGAACGTGGGCGAGCTGCTCGATGCCGGGGTCCGCGCGTTCCGGTACGACGCCGGGTTCCTCCACGCCAAGACGATCACCATCGACGACTGTGTCACCTCCGTGGGAAGCGCGAACTGGGACCTGCGGAGCTTCAAGTGGAACTTCGAGACGAACGCGGTCATCTACGACCACGCCCTGGGGAAGAGCTACCGCCGGATCTTTGAGGACGACATGACGCGATCGACGGAAATCACCAAAGAGTCCTACGCGGCCCGTTCCCGATTCACCCGATTCAGGGAATCGTCCTGCCGGCTGTTCTCTGGCGTACTCTGAAGGGCCCCACGCTCACCCCGAGGATGGGGGGGTCGAACCGTTCGGTGCTTCGAGACGAGGTGCGCCTCTCCTTTAACAACGGAGGGGCACGAATGTCCGAACCCACGGGCGGGGTTGTCCGTACGCGTCGGGAGTTTTGGCGAGCGGTACGTGGCGTCTCGGCCCCTTGATTCCGTTTGAGCTTCGCCTAATGAGCAGACCGGTGCTGCAGCGTCCATGGGAGTACTCGGTTGGATCGTAGTCATCGTGGTCGTAGCGGTTGTGCTGTTTTGGATCGGCATCATCCACTGAGATGCCTCGTGGGCGCCCAGGGCTTGCCTTCGGCGCCCCGCGAGTCCAAGCAGGACACCTTCCCGAACCCTTTCACTCGCCCGCGTGCGCGCCCGTAATGCGCTAGAAGCTCGGGGATCGCAGGCCGACGCGCGCCACTCATGCCCAGAGTACGGCCCACCGAATCGGACCAGGAGCCGAGCTACAGCACTTGGGTCGGCGCATGGAGGGACGAAGAGATACTGGGAGAATCGGTGGATGCGCACTTGGTCGGGCCGCTTGATGTACGCCGTGTGAGCGTTTCCCACTCCCCTTACGGCCGGCTCACACACCTTCTCAAGGAGAAATACCGGCACGCGATAGGCGACTGGGGAGCAAGGACGGAAGGAATTTGATGATCCCGTCCTAGCCCGTCCACGGCCCCGAGCGACCGTGGGAAAACTCGCTCACCTACCCCCGTACCCTGCCACCTACCCCGTTCATTCGCTCGGGTTAGCCCGCGTCCCCGCAGCCTCGGGTCCTCGGGGCCCCGACGAGCGATCCTTCCTGCGCGCGACCGTTGAACCCGCCCTTAGATTCCGGCCGTATGGACTCATCCTCGACGTGAGATCCCCCAGCGCGAGCGCCTGTGGGGGAAAGCCGATGGGGTTCCGCACGAGGAGTGTCGCTAGAGCACGGGCGTGAGCCGATACGGTTCGGGGGGGTCTTCGTGGGAAAGGATGAGCGGGGCCGAGTACGGGCGGTGGCCAGAGACAAAGACCCGGCCGTTCGAGTACCCGAACCTTGATGAGGGTTTCCGAAACCGGGTTCACCGCCTGGATCATCGGATCTCCCGAGCGCGCCAACACTACGACATGGACCGTGCCTCGGGGAAACACGGTCGCGGCGAGGACGGACAAAGTTCCATGACCGACCGACACGCCGGCCGCCTCCGCCGCCGCCTCGAGGCCGGAGAGGTACACGACGATGAGGTTGGCCTCGTTGGAGCCTTGCGCGCCCGTGAGGAACCTTTCGTCCTCGGGTACGGGCACCGGCACCCCCGTCGTAGTCCAACGGAACGGCACGATGATTCCGGACGACTTCAACACGCCTGGAACTAGGGGTACCGTGGTCATCACACGGAGGCGGTCCGAGAGCACCTCCGGATCGATGAGGTCCTTGACGGAGGCGAACGTGTCTTCGGGGTCGATGGAGGGCACGGTCAACAGAAGCCCTCGCCCGCCGATCTGGAGCGTTTGGATCATCATCGGGCCCAACATGACTCGAGAGATCTCTCGAGGAGCCGCCGAATCGAGCTCGATGAGCGTCATCCTACCGGGGCCCAGTCGCCCGAAGGCCTCCGCGTAGTCGGTGCTTCCGGGCCACTGCCCCGGGTCCTCTGGGTGAGGGTCGGCGAGCGGGGCGCGTATGACGAAGTCTCGAATGAGCGCCGGAGTGATCGCAGTGAAGCGACCCCGAGCGAGGGTGAAGGGATAGGTGTCGACCGGGATCGCGGTCCCGCGGAGCTTGGGGAGGCTGAGCCAGCGTTCCAGCCGCCCCTCCACGAGGCGACGCGAGGTCTCGGCGATTCCGTGTACCATGTAGTCCAGCACCGACAACGTGTCCCGCTCGAGCACGAGGACGAGGGAGAGATTCTTTCTCCTCATCATCCGCCCGACGAGAAGACGCTCGATCTCGGCTCGAGAGGGTGCGGATTCACCCGAGGCAGCGGTCCGCTCGAAGTACTGATCGATAACCGCATCCCAGGAGTCGATCACGATCATCGTCGGATCGACGCCCCCCGCCGAGCTCCAGGCCGATTGGACGGCCTTCGGGAGCCAGAGAAACTCCTCGAGGTCCTTCGCTTCCGTCGGTTGGGCCACCAGGAGCTTCGGGCGCTCCAGGCGGGCGCGGTCCTGGACCCGGTCGCTCTGTTCGGCCGCGTCCACGACCTCGATATCCTTGGGCGAAACCGAGGAGAGCCAGGGAAACTGAGCGAGGAGGGCCGCGCGGGTCACGCGAAGGCTCACGTAGATGCAACGCCCCTGGAACGACTCCATCAGGGCGAGGGCCAGCATCGTCTTACCCGAGCCCGGGGGCCCCCGGATCAACAGGGTTTGGGGATCGGGAGAATCGAAGAACGACTCGAGCTCGGGCGGGATCGGAACGGCGCTGCTCATCCGGCCTCCGCTCCCAAGGTGCCGAATGATTGACCGGGCGTCCGTGCGTCTTTCGTAACGACTCCGAGGTCGTCCTTCGGGTGATTCATGTTCGTCGAACGATAAAAAACCCCACCCTCGGTGTCGTCCTTCTCGGCAGGGTATCGTCGGGGGGGTCCGCGAAATCCGATCATCCGTTGCGCAGAGTATCCTCTCGCGGGCCGGTCGGGCACTACGGGGAGCGCCCATGGCCCGGAGGCACTCTTTCCTGCTTAGGCCGCCCACGGTTCCGGAACGGCGGGCGGTGATACCCCCTCGGTTAAGCGCTCGGGGGGAAGGGCCGACCACCCCCTGGACCCGACCGTGCTTTCGATAAGCGCTCCGGCGGGTGTACCGCCAAGAACGCGGCTCCGCCCCTGTCGACAGGAACGGCGACCCGCCGCGGCGTTGAGGGGCCGCCCCCCGATTACGGCCCACGCGGGGGCTTGGACGGTCATTCGTTGTGATGCTCACCTAACGGTTCAACGGAGGTTCACGTCCGCCGTGAGGGCCGCTCACAGGTCAAGCGCGACACCGTCGTTCCGACGGATCGGCGGGCCGTAATTCCCCAAATCAAACGTTAAGCCAACTACCGACCCTACTCTCGGCTACAGTGACGGCCGGCGCAACGGCGAACGATGCGGGGGTGCCCAGGTTCCACCTCGCTTGGCCCCGGCTCCTTCCCCCCGCACGGTTGCTCTGGATATCGCTCGCCGTCCTCGGCGTGTACGGAGTAGATGTCCTCACGGGCCTCGGTGAGCTCTCCCTCGTCGTGCTGCCCCTGGTCGCGGTCCTCACGGATCTCGCCTTCCAGGTCGCCCGCTACCCGAGACTCCGATTTCCCGACGCCGCCCTGGTCACGGGGTTGTTCCTCGCCCTCATCTTCCCCCCCGTCGTCCCCCTCGTGCTCGCGGGTGCCGCCACATTTGCGGCGATCGCGATCCGACACGCGCTCCGCTACCGGGGCCACCCGTTCCTGAACCCCGCGGTCTCCGGTGTGGTCCTTGGAGGCGTGCTCTTTGGTCTCGCCCCCGCCTGGTGGGCTGCCGTCGGACCTCTCGGCGAGTACTTGATGCTGGGACTCGGAGCGGTCCTATTGATTCGGACCCCCCGGGCGTGGCGGGTCCCTCTCGGATTCTTTGTCGCGTTCAGTCTCGCCGTCGCCGCCGTGCACCTGCTCGTGAGCGCGACCGTCGATTCGAACGTCCTCTTCCTAGCGGTCGTGGACCCGGCGACCCTCTTCTTCGGTCTGTACATGGTCACCGAGCCGCGCACCGCGCCCTCCGACCCCGTCCTGCAGCCGATCTACGGGGCCGCCGTCGGTGTGGGCGCGGCCGCACTCCCGCTCGTCCTTCCCTCTCTTGGCGTGCTAGTGGCCCTGCTCGTCGTTAACGCCTCGGTCGCCTTGCTGCGCGTGGGCGTCTCGGTTCGTGATGCCCGCCCTGTACTCCAGCGCTCCCGAACGCGCGCGTCGCGGGCGCGGAAGAGCCGACCGGCCCGTTGGCCGGTCGCGTACCGAGCCTCGACCGTCTTCTTCGTGTTGGTCGTGCTCATCGCCGCGGCGGGGCTCTCGCCGAACGCGCACCCCCAGCCGATCGTGGTCACCAGTCCCGGTTCCGGGGGGGAGGCTCGGGGTCCGGGTCCGGTTCGGGCGGAGGGGGCGGTGTCCCGCTCACCAACTGCTCTCGAGACAACCCGTCCATTCCGGCCAGCACTCTCTCCTCGCTCCACCAGTTGCTCGGGCCCTCCGTGATCCTTTCCGACAACCCCAACAACGGTGTGGTTGTCTTCTACGACCCGGTCAACCACGTCACGGTGACGGAATCCGACCTGTACGAGGACTTCGGCTATGCCGAGTTCAATGGGGACGATTACGCCGTGAGTGGCTGCCATCCCTGACCACCGTTCCGCCATCCCCTCCGCGCGGGCCGCGCGAGCTTCCCGGCCGCTGCTCCCCCCCGCTCGGGGGATCTTTTCCCACGGGTGCCCCCGACGGCTCGGGGATGTGGGCGGGGACACCCCCGCCTGCTCAACGCTGGGGGGCGAAGACCGACCGCCCCTCCGACCCGGGCCGTCTCAGCCTGCTTGCGTCACCGACGTCGGACTGACCGAGCGTTCCTCCTCGAAGAAACGGAGCTTGCAAGGATGGGTGGAAGCGCGTTCGGGTCGGGCGACTCGGAGGGGTCGAGATTCCATGGAGGCGGGTCGGCCCTCTCTCAGAGAACGGGGCCCGTATCGCGAATCCCGGCGAGGAACGCTCAGGCGCTGGGAAAGGTTATACTGCGTTGACCCAGAACGTGCGGGCGGAGTTGGCCCTATCGAATGGTCGAATGTGATCAGTGACGCATCGTCCGTCCGTTGGGCAGTGCCTTCTCGTCGTCGTCGTGGCCGTCCTGCTAGGCCTGCTCCTCCCTCCAGCGGCGGTCGTCTCCTCAGTGGCTCCCAGCAACCCCACGACCACCGGCCTCGAAACCATGGCCCTCACGGCGCCGACCGTCTCGGCGCACCTAAGCTTCACCGTTGATGCCTCCAGCGCCACGTCCGCGGGGTTCAGTTCGAGCCAGGGAGATACGATCATCGTTTTCGTCAGCCTGTACGGGAAAAACACGGTGAGTCTCGCCGACAATTCTCACGACCCCTTTTCCCCCCTCCTGGACGAGCGCCAGGACACCCCCACCGGATACAACTCGCTGTGGATTTTCGCCGCGTACAGCGTCACCGCGGGTTCGTCCAAGACCGTGACCGCCACACTTTCGGGTTCTTCCATCTACAGCGCGGGCGTGGACATCATTGATGTCTCCGGAGTCGGCCCGAAACCCCTCGACCACCTCGGAACCCCATCGAACGACTCGACGTCCAAAAACGCGCCGAACGCCAGCACTCAGGTCGCCGCCACCGCCTCCGATCTCGTCCTCGCAGGAGTCGGGGCCCACCAGACTCGGATCTGGAGCGCCACCAGTACCGACACTCTGCTGAATGACGCCCACTCCCCCGTTTCGGGGGCGAATGTAACTGCGGCCGATTTCGACCGCGATGCGACCGTAACGGGCGCCACGTGGATGAACGCTACGGTAACGAAGCCGAACACCCACTGGATCGCTGACGGCCTCTCTCTCAAACCGGTAGGATCCGTCGGTCCCCAGTACACTGTAAAGTTCCGGGAAACCGGGCTCCCCGCGGCCCAGCCTTGGTACGTCACCCTCGCCAGCACCATCAACCCCTCCACGAAGTCGACCCTGACCTTCTCCGAACCCAACGGGACCTACCCGTTCACGGTGGGCGCGATCAGCGGGTTTACGTCGACGCCCGGATCCGGTTCGGTGACCGTCAAGGGCTTTTACAAGACCATGAACATCGCGTTCGCGAAGGACACGAGCGACTGGCCGACGTACCTCGGGGGAGTCACCCGGGACGGCGCGAACTACCAGGAAACGGCCCTCTCCTCAGCGAACGCGGCGAACCTCACGGAGCTTTGGAACGTTTCCACCAACGGCATCCAGGCCGAGCCGGTGGTCTCGAACGGCACCGTATACATCGGTGCCGACAATGGGGACGAATACGCGATCAACGCCACCACCGGCGCCGTGCTATGGGATACTTACATCGGTCAGGTTTTGCAGCCAAAGGTGGGTCCTGTGGGCTGCAACCCGTATGTCGCCGGCATCACCTCCTCTGCCACCGTGACCGGAGGGATGGTCTACGTGGGCGGAGGAAACATCACCGGCACGGGCAACATTTCGAACGGAATCACGGGATGGTACGCCCTCAACGCCAGCACCGGCAAGATCGCGTGGGATCTACCCATCGGAGAGATCGCGAAGGGGAGCTATAATTGGGCGAGCCCGCTCATCGCCGACGGCTACGCCTACATCGGGAACGCCAGCCGGTGCGACCGGCCGCTCGTCTGGGGGGGCCTGTTCCAGGTTTCCCTCACCACGCACAAAGTGGTGGGGTTCTTCAATACCTCGGTCGGAAGCAAGTACGTCGGATCGAGCATCTGGGGGTCCCCCACCTTCGATGCGGGTAACAACACGATCTTCTTCGCCACCGGGAACCCGCTCCGTAACTACACCAGCCTGTACTCCGAGGCGGTGGTCGCCATCAATGCGACCACCCTGGCCCCGCTCGGGTCCTGGCAGGTCCCGGGGAACCAGGCGATCGGAGATTCGGATTTCGGTTCGACCCCTACCTACTACCACCTCTCGAACGGAACGCCGATGATCGCCGTGGAGAACAAGAACGGGATCGTGTATGCGTTCGAAGCGAAGAAGATCACCGCCGGTCCGGTGTGGGAGACCGTCGTTTCCAACGGCACCACTCCCGAGAACGTCGCCCCGCTGAGCTGGGGCGGGGGTCTCTTGTACGACGGAAGTGCCGCGGGGAAGGTCGGTGGCAAGCTCTACCAGGGGGTCATCCGGGCCCTCTATCCCGGAAACGGGACGCCCAAGTGGCAGGTAGGGATGGAGGGTGACGTCTACGGCGCACCGGTATACTCTAATGGAATCGTCGTCGCTGCCGGCGGGGACGACCTGGATGTTCTCAACGCCTCCACCGGCCAGGTCCTGACGGAGTGGGATTGCGGCCGAACCTTCTACGCGGCCCCAGCGATCGCTGAGGGCCGGATTTACGCGGGATGCAAAGGGACCTATGCCTTCGGTTTCTCGGGGATGGCTCCAGAACCCTTGGAGCGGCCGAGCGAGCGGACAAGCCCTTCCGCTCCCCTTCCCGCTCCTCGCTCTCCCGAGATCCTTGGGCTCCCCGCGTATTCGACGTTCGTGATGGCAGTTCGACCCCCCACAGAGGCACGCGAAGACCGGAAGTTGGCTCGCTCCTTTGTCCGCGACCGCCATGAGCGGGGCCGAACCGTCCGCCCCAGGTCGACCGAGGACTCGAACTCGCTACTGGGCAACCGACATCCGAAATAATCGGCCCACCCGCCCCAGCCCGGGGTCCGCGGTCACCAAGGGCTGAGGAGAGTCACCCCAAAGCTCGCTGCCGGAGACGCAGGCGACCTCGGCCCCGCCACCGGTCCACTTGGGGGGACCGCTAATACCACTGGTGGGTAGTGGCAGGGTTCGGAGACGCTTTGCTCCGAGTGTTTCACCATCGAGGGGCGATCCTCCCAGAGCGGAGGTGAAGGAGGCCCGAGAATACCCCAAACGGGAGTTCCGGGGAAATTAATAGTTCGATGCCTTGCTCTCGTCGTGGAGGGCTCGCGTCGCCCCGCCGGTCGCTTTGCGGTGAACCGGTATCTGTCGCGCAGACCGCCTGGGTCTGCGGAGATTTTTCGAGGGCCGTTGTCGGAGCGCTGAGAAAACTATGGTCGCATGGAAGAGGGGAGTATGGTCGGTCGCGATCGTCGGGATGATGTTGCTGGGCGTCGCCGCGACGCTGGCCTCGGGCGGTGCGATCGCCCAGCCGCAGGGGTCTTCCTCCCCGTCGGTCGCGTTGGCCGCCCCTGCCGGTTCCCCGTCCGCAACCGTCGAGCCCACTCCTGCCACGGCGGGTGCCTCCGGCCCGAGTCTTCCCTCGGGCCTCGTCCCTCGCCTCGCGTATTCAGGTCCGACTCCCGCGCACCTACCGGCGGCTTGGGGTCCGGACGCGATGCCTCCCGGGGCGCCCGTTCCGTCGGTGCCCTCCAGCGGGCCGAGCGCCTCTTCCCCCCAGCAGGGCTCAGGCGGCACGTCCTATCCGAGCGGCCATGGGGTCTGTGTCGGCAAATGGCCGTCCGGTGGCCAATCGTTCTACTCGAACGGCTGCATCGGCCACGACGAACCGGCGATCAACCCGTACTCCGACCTCCCGGGGAGCGGGGGGAACGTTTCGTGGAACGTCTCGCTCCCGGTTGACGGAGGTCCCTCGCACAACCAGTCGGACATCTACATCGCGATCTGGTTCGGAATGAACCTGTACGACCCCTACGGCTACAACGGTCAATGCTTCCTCGAGCTCCAGATGTACCCCGACACGAACGGGGCCGGCGAGGTCCAAGTGGGAGCCTGGTCGGCGTTCGCGGTCGCGTGGCAGATCCAGCTGTCGAACGGGTACGAGGACCCGTGCTTCGCGGCCCCGCTCAATGAGCCGAACGGTACCCCGCTGCAAATGAATGAAGGCGACCACCTCTACGTCAACATGACCGGATGGGAGGGTTCGCCCCATGGCGAGAAGATCTCGGTCATCGACACGACGAGCGGGGTGACCTCCCATCTGCGGCTGTACAACTACCAGCAGCACTACCCCCTCAACCCGGCGTATCTGGAGAACAACGTCCAGGACGCCCTCCCGTGGAGCCCGGGGGGAGACCTGCCCGTCTCCTTCGCCTTCGAGTCCGGCCACACGACGGACGATCCGGAGAACGACACCTTCGGCGGATGCAATTCCGGCCTCCCTCCCCCGAACCCGCTCAACGGGGCCGTTCCGTGCGGCAGCTACAACCCGAAAGACTGGGCCACGGACACCAAGGTCCCCTGGCACTTCTACCCCGTCGTCTTCTTCAACTCGGCGGAGCGACAGACCGCCGCTCAGTACGGATTCGAGCAGGATTTTGGCGCGTCGGCGTGGATCGACGGCCTCAGCTACGGGAACTGTACCGGCCGCGACGGCAGCGCGTACTGCAGCTACCCGTGGTACAGTTTTGATGCGTCGCTGAACGCCTTTGAGTTCGGAGCCACCGACTACAGCGGCACCACGCAGGACTTCGGGACCTACGCCGAGTACGCGTCCTCCCTCCAGACCGATTCGAGCGGGCTCAACTTCTACCCGGTCGAGAACTTCAGTATCCCCACGACGGCCGGAAGCTCGCTGCACGTCGGGGTGTCGGGGTCCGGCACGGTGTTCTTCCTCAACGACTCGCTCTCCGCCTCCACCTCATTCCATCACCTCGCGGACGGAGCGTACTCCATCAATGCGGTGCCCGCGCCGGGACAGTACTTTGAGGGGTATACGACCAGTTCGTCGGTTGCGCTGGACGCGGCCGGCCCTGCCTGGAACAGTCTCCAGCTCTCGGGGAGCGGCAGTCTCACCGCCCACTTTGGCGCGACTCCGCCTCCCGCGACCTCCGTCACGTTCCGGGACATGGGTGGGCACGGATTCGTGACGGTCGTGCCGGGGTTCGCGTTCCAGCTGAACGCCCTCTATCCTCCGGCGGGTCCCGGTTTCGGCCTGGCCCCGGTGTTTCACTCGACCGCGACCAATGTGGCTCCGGGCCGGACCCTCAGCCTGGTTCCGGGGATCTACTCGGTTCAGGCGAACCCAGCGCCAGGATTCAATTTCACGGGCTGGACCTGGTCGAGCGGAGTCTACGTCTTTGCTCCGGCGACCAATTACACCTGGATCAACGTCACCTCGATCGGCGGGACGCTCGAGGCCCACTACGAAGCGACCCCTCTGACCGCGACGGTCTGGCTAGCGACGGATCCGGCGCAGGGGGGAACGATCCAGTTTGGTCCGTTCACCTTCGGCTCGGGAGCCGTCTTCACCGCAGACCAGGGGACCTACGCCGTTCAGGCCCTTCCCGCGCCCGGCTACCGGTTCGTCACCTGGGCTCCGGGCTTCATGTCGACGATGTCGAACTTCTCGGCGTCGTCGTACGCGCTGGTGCAGTATGGGCCGGACTATCTGACGGCCGTCTTCTCCTCCGTGGCCGTTCTCCATCAGGGAGGGAATAGCGCCAAGGGAGGGTTCGCCATCGACGGCCACGCCGTCCACGGGAGCGTCCACCTTCCCCAGGTCGGCAACCTCGACTATCAGCTCGAGGCGGTGGCCAATCCCGGTTCTACTTTCGCCTATTGGACGGTCGGGAACGGGGGAGCCGCCTGGATCGCGAACCTCACCGACTCGATCACCTCGATCCTCGTGAATGGGAGCACCACGGTGACGCCCCATTTCGTGGCGTCGCCAGCGACGGACTCCGTCCGCTTCGTCGCGCACGGGGGGACGATCCACTTCGACGCCGTGGACTCGCTCTCGGGGTCGAGGACCGTCTCGGTCAGTCCGGGCACGTACCTCATCGCCGAGACCCCGGCGGCGGGTCGAACGTTCGAGGGCTGGTCGACCTCCGGGTCGGTTCACGTCGGCACGGCGTACGCGCTCAGCATCAACACCCTCGCCGACGTCGAGAACTTTGCCGGGACCTGGACCGCGTGGTACAACGTCACGATCGGGGGATCCGGCACGATCACGGCGCGGTTCACGGACGTCACCCACCCGGTGACCTTCATCGACTTCCCGTACGACCCCCATCTCTCGGTGACGCTCTCGAGCGGCAGCACGACCCTCGTGATCCACGCCGGCACCACGATCCATCTCCCGTCCGGAACGTACACGCTCCGACTGACCGGTGGGTCGATCGCTCGGGTCCATTGGTATGCGAACTCGAACCTGACGTTCGCGCCGGATCGGGGAGCGACCACGACCCTCACGGTCACCGGGTCGGGAACGATCTATGCGGTGGCCGAGCCCAGCCCGGCACCGGCGTCGCTCCGCGCTGCCACGTCCCACGTAGCGGCAGGAGTGATGACGGGCGGCCCGTCCTCGGCGGCACCCGTTGGGGTGGGCCGCTGGAATTAGATCGGACGGGGAGCGCGAGCCACTAGTGCGAGGCCCCGTCCCTACGGCGACGGAGGTCGGGTCCTTCCCGAGAGGCGGCAACCCGACGTGGGTGGTTCAGTCCGCTTTGGTGGCGGCCGACCGTCCACGGGGTCGGGACGCGGCGGGAGTCGCCGGGGTCTTCCCCTTCTTCGCGAACTGTTCCTCCTCGGTGGACCCGTCCATCGCGAGGGTCGTGGTGAGGCCTCCGGAGAGCACCTGGGCAATGTCGTCAAAGTACCCGGCCCCCACGAAGGACTGGTGCTTCACCGCCGCATAGCCCTCGTCGGCCGCGCGGAACTCATCCTCCTGCAGCTCGGTGTACGCGGCCATTCCGGCTTGGGCGTATCCCCGGGCGAGCCGGAACATCGACAGGTTCAGCACGTGGAAGCCCGCGAGCGTCACGAACTGGAATTTGTAGCCCATCTCCGCGATCGTGGATTGGAAGTCCGCGATGACGTCCGGGGCGAGCTTCTTTCGCCAGTTGAAGGAGGGAGAGCAGTTGTAGGCGAGCAATTTCCCCGGGAACTCCCGGTGGATCTCCCGAGCGAACCGGTCGGCTTCCTCGACGTCCGGGGACGACGTCTCGAACCAGAGCAGGTCGGCGTGCGGCGCATACGCGAGCGACCGCGCGATCGCCACGTCGAGCCCGCCGGTGATCTCGAAGAATCCCTCGGGGGTGCGTCGCCCGCTCAGGAACGGCGCGTCTCGGGGGTCTATGTCGCTCGTCAGGAGCTTGGCGCTGAGCGCGTCGGTCCGGGCGATCAGGAGAGTCGGAACCCCGAGAATGTCCGCCGCGAGGCGGGAGGCCCAGAGCTTCTGGTTGAATTCCCGGGCCGGCACGAGGACCTTCCCGCCCATGTGCCCGCACTTCTTCACCGACGCCAGCTGGTCCTCGAGGTGAAGCCCGGCCGCCCCGGCTTCGATGAGGCCCTTCGTGATCTCGAAGACGTTGAGCGTCCCTCCGAACCCCGCCTCGGCATCCGCCACGATCGGGGCATACCAGTAGGTCTCCTCCTTGCCCGAGGCGTGTTGCTTCTCGTCCTCCCGCCGGAACGCGTTGTTGAGGCGACGAACCAGGGCGGGCATCGAGTCGGCCGGATAAAGGCTCTGATCGGGGTAGGTCTGATCGGCGTTGTTCGCATCGGCCGCGACCTGCCAACCGCTCGCGTAGATCGCCGGCAGGCCCGCGGCGACCATCTGGACGGCCTGCGTTCCGGTCATCGCCCCGAGAGACGGGACGAACGGCTCGCTGTGCAGGAGCCGCCACAGGCGTTGCGCTCCGAGGCAGGCGAGGGTATGTTCGATCTGAACGGACCCTCGTAGGCGTTCGACATCCGCCGGGTGATACGGCCGGACGATCCCCTTCCAGCGCTCCGCGGTCTTCCAGTCCGTGCCCACGTTCTCGGTCATGGCACCGCCCCCGGGGGCTCCTCCAACAGGGAGTACGCGAGGACGGTGATAAACTCCTCTAATTCCCCGGCGGTCACGACCGACTCCAGCAAGGCCGCAGCGCGGTCCACCGTCGGGCTGCCAGGCTCGCCCCCTTCGGCGCGGAGCAGCCGAACCTCCTCCTGGAGGATGTGCCGGAAGAGAGCGGGGTCCACCTCCTTTCCCTCCGAGAGTCGGGCCCGGTGGTGGATCCACTGCCAGAGCTGGCTACGGGCGATCTCGACGGTCGCTGCGTCTTCCATAAGGTGGTCGATCGGGACACACCCCACCCCGCGGAGCCACGCCTCCAGATAGCGGAGCGCCACCCGCGTATCCCGTCGCACCCCATCTTCGGAAATGAGACCGGCGGGAAGTTGCAGGAGGTCGAGGGGAGCGACCCGATACTCCCGGAGGGCATGGATCTGGTCGGGGCCCTCCATCCCCTGGTCGAACACTTCGCGCGCGAGCGGCACGAGCGCCGGGTGGGCGACCCAGGTACCGTCGTGCCCGGCGCGGACCTCCCGTTCTTTGTCCACCCGGACCAACGCGAGCGCAGCGGCGTTGGCCTCCGGGTCGCCCTTGATCGGGATCTGAGCGGCCATACCCCCGATCGCGTGGGCGCCGCGCCGATGGCACGTATGGATGAGGAGGTGCGAATAGGCGGTCAGGAACGGGGTCGCCATGGACAAGCGGGCGCGATCCGGGAAGAGGACCTGGGGTTCGTCCCGGTACTGTTTGATGAAGCTGAAGAGGTAGTCCCAGCGGCCGCAGTTGAGCCCGGCCGAGTGGTCGCGGAGCTCGTAGAGGATCTCATCCATGTGGAAGGCGGCGGGCAGGGTCTCGATCAGCGCGGTCGCCCGGACGGTGCCGTTCGGGAGACCCAACTCCGCTTGGGACCATCGGAAGACATCGTTCCAGAGCCGAGCCTCGAGGTAGTGCTCGATCTTCGGAAGGTAGAAGTACGGGCCGGTTCCGCGAGCCCGCAGCTCCCGCGCGTTGTGGAAGAAGAACAGACCGAAATCGAATAGGCTCGCCGAGATGGGTCGTCCGTCGACCTCTACATGGCGCTCCTCGAGATGCCATCCTCGGGGTCGGACCATGAGGGTGGCGGGCTTCGGGCCCAACCGGTAGACTCGCCCCTCCTCGGTCGTGTACGCGATCTCTCGCCGGACGGCGTCCCAGAGGTTCACCTGTCCGGCGATCGTCCCGGCCCAGGTCGGGGAGTGGGCGTCCTCGAAGTCGGCCATGAAGACGGAGGCGCCCGAATTGAGGCCGTTGATGATCATCTTTCGGTCGACCGGACCGGTGATCTCGACCCGGCGGTCGCGGAGGTCCAGTGGGGCCGGCGCCACGGTCCATTCGGCCGCCCGCTGAGACCGGGTCTCGGCCGGGAACTCCGGTGCTCGATGTTCCCGAAGTCCCCGACGGAGGGCCCCTCTGTCCGATAGGAGCTGCCGGCGGCGGAGGTCGAACTGCTCGTGCAAGCCCTCCAGAAACATGAGCGCTCTGCCGCTCAGGATATCCACGTCCCGGGAGGTGGGAGGCGCCCGAACGCGCACCCGAGGAGTCCGATCCGTCGCGGGAGCCCCCTGGCGGGTCGAACTCGGATCGTTCCCTTGCGCTGGATCGTTCATTTCGGTCTCTGGTTCGAGCGTCCGGCGATGGAGCGGCGGGTTCCTCGACAGATGATAGACGGGCGGCGGATAAGAAGGGGAGCAATCCGCCCGGTCCTCGCAGGGACGGTTCGCGTGGGTGCCGATGCCGGAGAGACCCGTTCGACCCGCAGGGAGGAGGAACGACGACCCCCTGGGTCGTCGAGGGGAAACTTCGATGGTCAGGGCCGGTCGGCCGCCGGGCCACCGGCCGGGGCGGTCCCGAACTCTGGGAGCAACCTGATGCTGGAGGGGAGATCGCGCGGGGGACGGTACTGGGAAGGCGAACGTCCGCCGACCCGCACGACCTTTTCGGCGACCGTCCCGCAGTACCCACAGTCGTCGCACCGCTGATGCTCGCAATCGGTGGCGGCGATCCGCCGGAGGAACCCCTTCGGGAACGCATCGTTATCGATGACCACCTCGCCGAGCGCGGCGAACGCGTCGCGGAGCGGCTCGACCACCTCCGGCACCGCTCCTCGGGCCGACAGGGTGGACAGGGCGTTCAGGGGGCCCTTGATCTGGACGAAGCTCAGCAGGTCCAACAGGTTCCCGTGGTACTCGCGGTCGGTATAGGCCTCAGCCGCGCGAGCGAGCCATGCGGTGGGACGATTCCGGCCGGAGATCTTGAAGCGGTGCACCCCGGCCTCTTCGTAGACCGCCAGGTCCTCGGGCCGGACCCAGATCGAGGAGATCAGTTTCCGGGGGTCCCGAACTACTTCGAGGCCGCACTCGAGGATCGGGAACTCGAACCAGAGGCGGTCGCCTCCGGGCTGCGAGCACAGGGAGCTCGTGTTCAGGTGGTGCGCGCGGAACGGGCATTCCCGAATGCACGTCTGATTGACCAGCACCTCCACGCGGGCGCCGGCTCGGACGAGACCGCGGATCAGCGCGAAGTTGCGGTCACCCTCTTCGAGGATGACGGTGTCCGCACCGAGCCGGACGAAGTACTCCGCCTGGCTTACGGACCGGATCCGTGCGAAGGATGAGACGGACACCGGGACCTCCGGGTACGCCCGGTGGACGGCCTCGAGCAGGGCCGGGATCGCGATGACAAACCCGTCCACCCCTAGGTCGAGGAGGTGGGCCACCTCGTTCAGGAACTCGTCGAAGTACCCCGGACCGTACTCGCGGAGACCCAGGTCATTGCTGTTCAAGGTCGCGTAGAACTCGCGCCCCTGCCGATGGATCGACGCTACGTGCTGACGGAACCGTTCTTGGTCGACCTCGGGGAGGATGAAGGGAGGACGCCCGGCCCCGGTCAGCGAAACCGGAAAGCCCCCGAAGAACGTCCGCACGGGCAGGTCGGACACGCGTTCGATGAGGCCGTCGTCGAAGTTCGTCGCCAGTACCAGTTCCATGGCGGAGCGGACCAGCATCGGCGTCTGGGTAAGCCGGGTCCCTTACCGGTAGGGGGCCACACCCTTTTCTCGGTCGGGGATATGTGACCGGATGACCGTCCGACGCTCGGTCCTACAGGGGGATGAAGTCACTTGGGCCATTCGGGCCGAGATCCGCCGGCTGGACCGCGAGCTCGTCGCCGCTCTCGCCGAACGCCACGAGCTCGTCGAGCGACTATGGCGCCACAAGAGAGCGGTCGGGCAGGCGTTGGTGGACCGCGAGCAAGAGGGCCGGGTCCTCGCAGGGGCGCGAAGGACCGCCCGGCGGCACGGACTCCAACCGGCGTACGTGGAGGCGATCCTGCGCGCGGTGATCGCCGAAGGCAAGCGGATGGCGTCCCCTCCGCTCCGGCCCCGCCGTCCGGCGCGGTCACGAATGCCCCCGAGGGCGTGAGCCACGCCGACTCCGCGACCCGGCCTGTCCCTTCGGCCCGGCGGGGCTCTCCCCGACCAGAAGCCGCGCTCGTGGAGCTCCGCATCCGGGGCGGCCCCGTGCCGCACTGGATGCAGGACCTCGGCGCCCGCTGGGGTGCCGGCGTTCGCCTCCACGTCTGTCGTCAAACCGAGGGGTCCCCTCGTCGCCTCCTCCAGCTCCTGGAGATCAACGCGACCCCGGCGACGCTCCCCGAGATCAAGGCGTTCCTTCAACAGCGGCCCAGTCCCGAGCAGGTGTCTCTCACGCAACTCGGCCCCCACCGACTGCTCGTCCGCTTGGTCGGGCCTCTCCCACCGGTGTGCCAGAGCGTCTTCGATATGGGAGCCATTTGCATGAGCTGTCCCTTCCTTCCTCCGGCCGAAGGGCTGGCGGGGGAGGCTCCGGAAGGGGAGTGGAGGGTCCTCGTCCACCGCGTCCGCGACGCCCACCCCCTCCTGGCCTCGTTCACCACGCCCGGCAACTCGCCCGCCTCGCTCATTCGCATCGGTTCGTACCGAGGGTCCCTCGACCTGACGGCCCGCCAGGAGATGGCGGTCGGAACCGCGTTCGCGCTCGGTTACTATGATTATCCGCGCCGCGCGCAGCTCAAGGACGTGGCCAAGTCCCTCGGGGTCAGCCGGGCGACCGCGATGGAGAACCTGCGTCGGGGGATCCGAAAGCTCGCCTCCAAACGCCAGGCCGAGGCCGGGGTGCTCCGGACGCATTCCGTGCGAAGCGACCGGGGCGAAGGGTCTCCCCCCGCTCTCGACGGGACGAGCGAGGAGCCGGAACCACCGTCTAAGGGATGATCAGGGTCCGAAACCCCCGGCCCTGGCGAAGCTCCTCGGCGGCTTCCCCGATCCGCTCGAGAGGAAGGGTGCCGCTCACCACCGCATCCAGGCTCACCTTCTTCTGGCGCACCATCTCGATAACGCGGGGATAATCCACCGGACGGCACCCCAGCGAGCCGACGATCTCGTACTCGAAGAACATCAGTCGATTCAACGGGATCGGAACGACCGAATCGCTGTACCCGATGACGCACAACCGCCCTCCCCGCCGCAGGGTGGAGAGGGCCAGGGTCACGGTCTCGGGCTTCCCCACGACCTCGAGAGCCACGTCCGCCCCGCCCGCCGTTCTCTTCCGCACTTCGCGCCCGAGGTCGGGGTGCTCGCGGGGGTCGAGCGCGTCGCAGGCCCCGAGCCGACGCGCTGCGTCCCGCTTCTCGGGCCGGAGGTCCACGGCGATCACGTTCGCCCCCGCGGCGGCCGCGAACTGGACCGCGTTGATGCCCACGCCGCCGCATCCGACGACCACCACCCAGTCCCCGCTCCGCACCCGGGCGCGGTGAACGACCGCGTGGTACGGGGTCGTGAGGGCATCCGCGATCACCGCACTTCGGGCGAGGTCGAGGTCGGCCGGTAGCGGCACGAGGTCCCGGGCCGGGACCCGGACGAATTCGGCGAACCCCCCGTCCAGGTGGTTGCCCGGCATCTGGAGCTGGGGACAGATGTTGGCGCGCCCGGACCGACACATCTCGCAGGTCCCGCAGGGAAGGACGGAAGGGACGAGCACCCGATCCCCGACCGCTCGCCCCGCGGTGCCGGCCCCCAGCTCCTCGACCGTGCCCGAGATCTCGTGGCCCAGGATGATCGGCGGGGGTTTCGCCGTCGGGACCCCGTGGTCGAGGTAGTGCAGGTCCGTGTGGCAGAAGCCGCAGGCGGCCACCCTCACCAGGGCTTCGCCGGGTCCCGGAACGGGGCGGGGCACCTCGCGGACGACGAGCGGAGTGCCGGGACCATCGAACAGGGCCGCCCGCATGGAGGTCGCGTCAGCCGTCCTTCCAGACGGGCGTCCGCTTCTCGAGGAAGGCATGCAGCCCCTCTTCCGCTTCGGGGGCGGCCATGAGATCGTGGAGGTAGGTTCGTTCCGCGTGGGCGAGCCGCGACCATGGGTCGAGCTCCGGACGATGGAGCTCCTGCTTGAGCCGACGTAGCGCTTCGCGGCGGTGGCTGCAGAGCGTCTGGGCGAGCAGCGCCACCGACGCATCCAGCGTCTCCTCCGGCACGACCCGGTTGACGATGCCGACCGACGCCGCTCGCTGCGCGTCGAACGGCGTTCCCACAAAGAGGAGCTCGGCCGCGGCCCGAGCCCCGAGGAGGGAGGAGTAGGTGGCGGCTCCGAACGGCGCGAACACCCCCAGGCGGATCTCCGGTTGGCCGAACGTCGCTCCCTCGGAGGCGATCGCAAGGTCGCACGCCATCATCATCTCCATCCCGCCCCCCAGACAGCGTCCGTGGACCTGAGCCAGGGTCGGGGACGGCAGGTTCCACAGGGTCGTGAGGGTCTCGTGGAACGCGTCGAACATCGCCGACACCCGGGGGCGCAGATGATCCGCGACGCTGAGGCCGCCGCTCCAGCCCCTCCCTCCGCCGCGCAGCACGACGACGTGGGCTTCCTGGACCTCCTCCTGGCGGAGCGCGCGCGTGAGCTCCTCGAGGAGCGGAATGTCGAAGACGTTGGCTGGTCCGTGCTCCCAGGTGACGGTGGCCCGGCCGCCGACCCGCTCGACGGTGACCGAGCCCGGTGCCTTTCCGCTCATCGTCCTCCCCGCTCAATCGAAGAGGATCGACTCGACGAACGTCTCGAGCTGCAGCCGGGCCTGCTCGTAGGTGGTCGACTTCTCCTCGAACTCCATGTGCAGGTACGGGAGGCCACGGCCGTCGAGCGCCCTCCGATACAGCACCACGTCCTCGAGGGCCGGCTCGCAGAACTTGGCGGTGAGGAAGAGTACCCCCTGGGCCCTCGCGGCGTCGACCCGCGCGAGGACCGCGGCCCCCTTCGTGGTCGGCGTGGCCCGGACCCCGATGTCCAGGGGCGTGCGGACGTACGAGGCAGCGAGGCTCTCGAGGGGGTCGGCGCCGGGCTCGATCCGCGGGCACCAGCGGTGGAGCATCTGGAGCTCCTCCCCGACCACGTAGCACCCGACGTCCTCGACCAGTTGCAGGAGCTCGAGCGTAGGCTGCTCGCAGAACGGCCCGATGACGATCACCCGGATCGCGTCCTTGTTCTTCCGCTCCCGCCCCTCGATCTCGGCTAGCGCCCGTCGCAGCAGGGGGATATGGACCTCCCGGGGGAGGAGACCGCCCAGTCGCAAGAGGAGGTAGTACTCGACGAGCGTGACCTTCCACGGGGTGTCCCGTTTGAGGGCGGCGAGCCGGTCGACGAGCGCGCGCTGCTCGTTGAAGAGCTCGAGCGAGGCCCGTAGGTCCTCTTGGGAGAAGGGACGGCCGGCGATGTGCTCGAGCTTCACGAGGAGGCTGCGGTACTCCGCCACCAGGAACGGGATCGTCGCGGGGGAGGTGAAATTCTGGGGGAGGTGGAGCATGTGCGACGGGCGATCCGGGAGCGTCCGGGAAAAGATCCCGTCCAGGTTGCGGCTCACGTCACAGATGTACGGGAAGACGAATGCGTCGAACGGGTCGAGGAGGCCCGTGAGGGCCATTTCCAACGTCGACTTCGAGATCGAGCAGAGGAACGAGCCGAGGGCGGCATCGGCCCGGCTGATCTCGAGGTTCTCCCCGCCCCCCTGCATCGCGACCGGTAGCAATCCGAGGGAGTGGACCAGCTCCTGCGGGGTGTACACCGGGAAGCAGCCGACGGCCTTGCCGCCCGACTTCCTCCAAGCGCGGACCGTGGGGAAGGTCGGGTCGGCCAGGATCTCCTCGGCGAGTCGAACGATCTTCTCGACGGTGTCCGCCTCGGTGAACTCTCGGAAATCCGCCGAGATCTCGACGCCCGGGGGTGTCCCGCCGTCCGCGAGGTCCCCGCCCAGCGGCTGGAGCTGCAGGAGGGGCGACATGTCTATCCGCTGGTCCCGGGGGTCGTCGACGAGAGCTTCAGGAGACGGGCGTGCCCGAGGATCGCGCTCCCCAGGGCGGCGGCGTAGTAGGCGTTCGGCGTGACGTTGACGTTCATCCCGACCGTATCGTCGAGCGCCTTCACCATTCCGACATTGCGGACGAGCCCTCCGACGAGCGTGACCTCCGGCTGGATCCCGACGTAGCGCATGAGCGAATAGGCCCGCTGGGAGAGCGAGAGGAAGACGCCCATGAGGATGTCCGGCAACGGGACGCCTTCCGCGACGTTGTTGATGATCTCCGTTTCCGCCAGGACCGCGCACACGCTCGAGATGAGCTTGGGGTGCTCGGCCGAGAGGGCCTTCGGGCCCATCTCCTCGAGCGGGATCTGCAGGTACTTCGCACACCGCTCGACGAAACGCCCCGCTCCCGCGGCGCACTTCTCGTTCATCTTGAACTTGAGGACCTTCCCCGTCTCGGAGACGGACATGGTCCGGGAGGCCTGCGTCCCTACGTCGACGACCATGCGGGTCTTGGGAAAGAGGAAGATCGCCCCACGGGCCGACGACGTGAAGTCGCTGATCTGCAGGTTCCGTTCGGGGATCGAGTACCGGCCAAAGCCGGTCGTGCACAGGTAGTCCACTTCCCCCGGAGCGAGGTTCGCCATCTCCCCGAGTTCCTCGAGGACGTTGCGGGCCGCCTGGACGGGAATCCCGCGCGACGGAGCCGACGCGGTCGCGAGGATCCGTTGGCCGTTCTCGAGCATCGCGCCCTTGATGACCCCCGCCCCGAGGTCGAGACCGACCGTGATCACGACGCACCTCCCCGGATACGGTCCCGGCCGTGCAACGCCGCCCCGAGAGCCCCCAGGTACTGGGAGAGCGGACTCACGTTGACGGGAGCTCCGATCCGGCGGTGGAGGGCCTGGACCATTCCCTCGTTCTGGGAGACGCCGCCGGTGAACGTGATCTCGGGCTCCACCCCGACCCGTTGCATGAGGGAGAGGGTGCGGTTCGCGATGCTGGCGTGCAGCCCGGCGAGGATGTCCTTGGGGTCCTTCCCCCGCGCGACGTAGGAAGTGACCTCCGATTCGGCGAACACCGTACAGGTGCTGGTGACCTTGACGGCGTGGCGGGCCTGGAGGGACAAGGGGCCGATCTGCCCGACATCAAACCCCAGCGCGTTCGCGCAGACGTCCAGGAACCGCCCCGTGCCGGCGGCGCACTTGTCGTTCATGGCGAAATCCACGACCTCCCCCTTGTCGTTGATCCGGATCGCCTTCGTGTCCTGGCCGCCGATGTCGATCACGAGGCGCGTGCCGGGGAAGAGAAAACTGGCCCCGCGCGCGTGGCAGGAGATCTCGGTCACGACCAGTTGGCCGAAGTAGACCTTGTACCGGCCGTAGCCCGTACCGGTGATGAACGTCACCTCAGAACGGGGGACGTGCGCGTCCGCGAGCGCGATCTCAAGAGCGCGTTCCGCATCCTTGACGATATCGATGCCGACCGGGTTGAGCGACTTCCCGAGCACCCGCGCATCCTCGCCGAGGATCACACATTTCGCGGTGGTCGAGCCGATGTCGACGCCCGCCACCACGACGCTCATGCGGAAACGGCTCCCGGCGCAGCCGCGACGGCCCGGCGCTGCTCGAGGGATTCGAAGAAGGCGTCCATCCGGTTCTTGATCTGCGCGGGCGCGAAATACCGGGGGTCCTGGTGGTCCGACTCGATGTAGAGGGTCGGCACCTTCTGATCGTGGATCAGCCAGTCCCGCAGGTCGCCCTGGCCGGCGGTGAACGAGCGGCAGGACTTGATCCCGTGGATGATGGCCGCGTCGGCTTCGTATTCCTTGAGGTAGTCGCTGATGATCTTCCGGCGCAGGGGCCAGGACTGGTTGACGTAGGCTCCCAGGCTGTACTCGGCGATGCTCTCGAACGGCCGGGACGGGTCGTGCCGGAAGCCGCGGTCGAACAGCCCACCGACCTTCGGGTACGTCGCGACCACCGATACCGCGCCCCACTTCCGGAAGAAGTCCCAGAACGTCCGGTAGTTGGTGTACGGCGGAACTCCCTCCACGAGCACCCGGAACTTCTCTTCCGGTAGGGGATAGTTCCCGTCCCGCACGCGCGCCCGGATCTCCTCGTTCACCACGTCGTAGAAATCAGCCGCCTCGGGAGTGCCCCGGAGCACGTTGATCGGGAACATGTAGAAGATCGCCTCGAAGTAGGCCTCGATCGGGGAGGGGCGCAGCCGACCAGCGCGGAGGAATTCCACCCAACCGTCCTCGGCCCGCCGGGAGTCGGCCAGGACCCGCTTCAGAGCGTCCATGTCGAACGCGCGGCCGGTGCGCTTCTCGAGGAAATGGACCAATTCCCAGAGCTGGCTCACCAGGTAGTCGATGTCCTCCTTGCGGGGAGTTTCCTCCCGCATGTACGGGACATCGAACATGAACAGCGGGGCGCCATACGATTCGGCGAGCGCCTCCCACCACTTCACATACACATAGCAACCCGAGAAACTGCAGACGAGCAGGTCGGGGCGGGGGATCTGGCCGAAGGAGGTCTTCCCGCCCAGGTCCTGCAGCCCGAGGTCGTTCTTCACGTAGCCGCAGACATCCAGGCCGTAGCCGAGGGACTCGGCGTGCAGGATGTTGTCGAGCGATTGGTGCTTGATCGCGCAGTTGAGCGCGACGATCTCCGGGAAGACGACGTCGTAGCCGAACGAGCGCACGATCTCGGTGAGGTTCCCCCCGACGAGCATGTACGCCACGGGGCGGCGGGGTCCCTCCCTGGGGGCCAACTGGGCGTAATAATCTTCGACCAGCTTGCGTTGAAGACCCCGCGCGTCCCGAAGGAAGCCAGGGGCGGCCCCACCGGGGACCGCCGGGGGCGATGCGAGATCCGACACCGCTCATCCCTCCGGCGGGCGGGGCGGAACGACCGGGGCCCCGCACCGTCCGCAGAACCCGAACTCTTCTGGGAGTCCCTTCGCCCCGCAGTTCGTGCAATGGCGCATCGGGCGCCCGTAGAGGTACTCGCCGCCCTTTCCCTCCGCGAGACGCCGACGGAGTCCCGCGACGTCGGGAGGACGTTTCTCGACAAAGGCGCTCATGCCCTCGTAGGGTTCCCGATTGGCGAAGTGGAGCGAGAGCCATTCCCGGCCGTGGCCGACCGTGCTATGCCAGGAGAGCTCCTTCCAGAAGTTCACCTGCTGCTTCGTGTACCGAAGACATTCCGGGAACATCCCGAGCAGGCGATCGCAAAGCTCGTCGACCATGGCGTCCAACTTCGTCAGGTCGATGCGGTACCCCTCCAACTCTTGGTGAGCGAGGGAGATCTCCCCGACCGTGGGATCCTCCACGAATCCGCTTCCGTGCCGGACCGACGGGGCGACCTCGCTGACCAGACCCCAATCGAGCGCCTTGCGGGCCGGGATCTTCTCGTTGAGCAAAAGCATGGCACGCGCCCGACGGTCGCCGACCGTGAGAGGAAGCCATTGAGTGGCGCCGCCGCACGCCACGGACCCGACGCCGACCCCCACCTGCCCCAGGTATACGTGCGAGGCGGCGACCGAAAGGTCGCAAGCGAGCTGGAGCTCGTTCCCGCCTCCCACGGTGATCCCGTTGAGCCGGGCGATGGTCGGCTTGCCGCACCGAAGAAGGGCCTCGACAGCCCCTTCGAAGAGGCCCATGTACTTCCAGTAGTCTCGCGGGTGCTGCGTGTACCGCTCGGCATACTCGCGGACGTCTCCCCCGGTGCAGAATGCGGTCGACCCCGCACCCGTGAGGACGATCACGCCGACCGCGTCGTCCAGCGCCGCATCACCGACCGCGCGGGAGAGCTCCTCCAGCGTGCCCGTGGCATAGGCGTTGTAGACCTTCGGGCGGTTGAGAGTGATCCGGGCGACCCCGTCCCGCTTTTCGTAGAGAATGTCCCGCAGGTGCAACCCTTCCGCCCCCCTCGGTGCGAGGACGTCGGTCTCGCTCGAGGGGGTGGATGGTTCCGTGCGTGCACTCGACATTCGCCGGACCCGAGCTAGGGAGACGGTTCAAGGCGGATGCGCCTTGTCCCGTACCGGTTAGGGGTCGTGGGTCGAGCAGGGACCCCAACAACTCCAAGAGGCAGGGTGGGGTGCCGGACCGATGCCGGTCCACTTTACGACCGAAGGCCACGTCGCGTGGATCACTCTCGATCGTCCGGAGGCACTGAACGCCATCGACCCCGAGTCCCACGCTGCGCTCGTGGCGGCGTGGAAGCGCGTTCGTGACGAGGAGGACCTACGTGTGGCCGTGCTCACCGGGGCCGGATCGAAGTCGTTCTGCTCCGGGGTCGACCTCAAACGGATGGGTGAGTTCTACCAGAGCGTTCCGGCCGAGGAGCGAGTGGAGGTCTGGAATCGCGAACCGGGAATCGGAGGCATCACCCGGAATCTCGAGGTGAATAAGCCGATCATCGCGTCCATCAATGGGATCTGTCTCGGAGGCGGGCTGGAGCTGGCCTTGGCCTGCGATATCCGCCTTGCGAGCACGAACGCCACGTTCGGCCTTCCCGAGGTCCGGTGGGCGATCATTCCCGGACAAGGGGGAACCCAGCGCCTCCCACGCACGATACCGCCGTCGGTCGCCCTCGAGATGATCCTCACCGGCCAGCCGATCGATGCCACCCGAGCCGCCGCCCTCGGGCTGGTCAACGGGATCTACCCGCTTTCCCAATTGCGGGAGGAGACCCAGCGGATGGCGGAGACGATCGTCGCGCACCCTCCTCGCGCCGTCCGTGCCGCGCTTGCGTCTGTCCGCCGCGGGCTGGCCATGCCGCTATCCGAAGGCCTGCGGCTCGAGCAGGAGCTCGCGAATCCCTTGCGAGACAGCCCCGACAACCGGGAGGCGCGGGCTGCCTTCCGGGAGAAACGTCCCCCCCGCTGGACCGGTGCCTGAGGCGCCCCGCCTCGCGCGATCTGCATTGAGAGGTCCTCGTCGCGCGGTCACTTCTTGCGGACGAGAGAGCGCGCGATATTGATGGAGCAACGGACACGGATCTCGACCGAGGGCGGAAGCCTCGGGGAAAGGAGTTCTCGACAGTCGCTCGCGGGCGCGGTGGATGTCCACCACATGGTCAGCCCTCCGGTCCGTGATGCCGCCAAGGGGAGATCTCACATCCCAAGTCCGGGTGGTTCGACCCACCCAGACTGCAGCCGGGACCCCTGCCCCCCGCCAGTCCCACCCGATGACCCGTGAAACCCGTTGACCGGATTGCCGCGCACGCGCCCAGCTAGGTACCTATGCGGGAGGAGGATCGGTTGACGAACCTCTCGCCGGAGGCCGCGATCTCCGGCGTGCAAAAATCAGCGTCCCGGCTATCGCGATTGCCACCACCACCGCTAGCCCGGCCAAGAGATAGACCCCCTCGTTGCCTGGGAGCCCAAGTACTCCAACTCCCCCCCCTCCCGGCGACTCCAGTGTCCTTCCATTCAAGGTGGTCAGTGGGCTCCCGCCCGTCGTGTTCCAAACTTGGACAGCAAAACAGTAGGTCGTTCCCGATGCTAGACCCGAAATCGTGTAGGTCACGGCAATTCCGTCAGTGGTCAGCGAGGTCGTCCACGAACCGCAGCTGGCTCCGTAGTACAGGGTGTTGTTGACCAGACCTCCCGTTGACGGGTTCGTCCACAAGAGGGTGATCGAGGAGTCGGTTGTGTCGGAGACCGAGAGGAAAGTAGGGGCCGCCGGGTACGCTCGCGGTTACATTGGTCACGACCATGGATGGGGCCGATGGTCCGCCCTCCGAGACCGCCTCGACGTAGAAGCAGTAGAGCCTGTTCGTCGTGAGGCCGGTCACCGTATACGAGGTGCTAACCGATGAGGTGTTGATCGGGGTCGCCGACCCGCAGGAGGGTCCGGCCTCCCCGAAGACGAGGTAGTCGGTCAGCGTCCCGCTCGGTTTCGTCCAATCGATGTTGATCGAGGTCGTCGATAACGGGTGAGCGGTAACATTTGTCGGCGCCGTCGGAAGGGTCGTCGCGGTTACGGAGTTCGAGGGATTGCTCGGCCCCGTCGCATTCCACTGCACCACCTCAAAGCAATAGGTCTCCGCCGGGGCTAGGCCTTCTACGGTAGAGGTTGTTGCATTCGGACCGGTGCTGTTCACGGCGATGGAGTAGGTCCCGCAGGAGCCGGTCGAGTAGGTCGCTTGATAGACCGTGCTGTTGAGGTTGGGTCCTCTCGCCGGAGTCCACGAAAGCGAGACCGAGGTCGTGGTCACTCCCGTGAACATCAAGTCGGTTGGGGCCGCTGGGGTCGAAGCCAGTGTCGTTCCCACCACCACCAAGGTATTCCCGAAGAGGCCGGTCGAGTTCGAGACTTTGACGTAGATGTAGTACGGCGTGCCCGGGGTTAGATTGCGGAGAGTCGCGTTCGTCTGAAGCGTTCCTAAGTAGTCGGGAGTGAAGTTGCGATCCGTCGAATAATAGACCGTGTCGCTCGAGAAATTCCCGGTGGGATTGCTCCAGCTAAGGGAGAGGGACGTATTCCCGATGGACGTGACCGTCAGGTCGGTCGGCGGCAGGAGTTGGGGCACGCCGCGAATGGCCACGGAGAACGAGATCCAGTTGCTTCCTTTGGTCCCATTCGAGGCGATCGAGAGGGTGTAGTTGTTGACGATTCCAGTGAGAAGACGAGAACCGTCGCCGACCGTCTCGCCGACGTCCCCCGCGCGCCCCTGCTCCTGGGTCCAGTTGATGAGCGTCGCGTTGCCCGACGTGAAGTTCACTCCACCCCCGCTGGAGCTGGCTTGTGAAGCGAAGAGAACTAGGATATCGTTCTGGGACGTAGTGTTGAGGTAGTCGTACGGATCGAACCCCTGTCCGACACTTCCGCCGGAAGATACCGCTCCCAAGGTATCGATTGGCTGGACCGGCGAAACGTTCTGGTAGACGAGGATCTCGCACGCCCCCGGGAGAATCTTGTTGAAGGCACAGGTGAACGAGTCGGACGACGAGCCCTTCGCCGGGAACGACTCGAAGACGAAGAGTTCATCCCCGGGCACGGCGGAGACGAACGTCCCGTTCAGCTGCGTGAATAGGTCATTCGCAGAGTCCGAGATGGACGGGATCAAGCTGGTGTTCGCATTCCGTATTCCTATCGCCGCCAGGATCAGGTCCCCCGCCGGCACGTCGATCGTGGCCGTGGAGAAATTGCTCTCGTCGCCTCCCTTGATGGTGTTCGAGACGAGCCCCGGGGGGCGTGGAAGTGTTCCCGCGCCGAGCGTGGAGACGTTGAGCAGTTGGCTCGACGAGATGTTTCCATACTGGTCCAACGCCTCTACTTGCAGGCAGTACAGAAGTCCCGACTGAAGTCCCGTGATATTGAACGTCGTCGTCGTCACCCTGAGCGGCGTGGTGTTGAACTCCGCGCATCGGCTCGAAGTCGCATAGCCCTCGATCATCATGTCTTTCACGAGGTGATCCTGCGGGCCCACGGAGGGATTCGTCCACGTCGTAAGGATGTAATCGGTCCCGACCGACGGCGCACTAAACCCCGTCGGGCCTCCGAAGGTGGTGTTGACGGCCACATAGTTCGATGGGGGGCCCGCCCCCGCCGCCGTCGAGGCCCGCGCTGCAAAACAGTACCAGGTCGACGGCCGGAGTCCCGTCACGAGCAGTCCCGCGGTCGCGTACGTAAGGTGGATAACGTCGAACGTGGCACAGGAAGAGGCGTTCCAGCTCCAGTTACCCACCGTGATCGTATCGTTCACGATTGGACCGGGGCGCTGGGAATACGTGACCCACGCCTGCGTTGCGTTGACGGAGGCGATGAAGATCCCGGTCGGGGCCAGGGGTTTCGTGATCGGGCCGGGGTAGACCGTGATGAGTTCCATCGAGTTCGGCAGGAGCGTGGTCGAATTCATCCATGAGTAGGCGTGGCCGATGGGTTCGGGCGTAGTACCGTTCCACACGTACTGCTCGATGTCCCCGTGGACCGGAAAACTCGTCCCCGTGAGGTTGATCGTCGTATTGTTCTGTGGGTCGAGATTCACGATCAGCAGTGACCAATTGTTTCCCGATCCCCAGTACCCACCGACCTGGAGCATCCCCCTGTCGTTGCTGGGAGGCGTGACGTTGAGGACGGTCGACCCCAGGAACGGTGTGATGTCCTTGAACAGGAAGTAGGAGGGGTTCAGCTTCCCGGAGGCCGTGATGAACGATCCGGGATAACCGTTGTAATCCGCGAAGTAATCGATCGAGCTCAGATTCGCCCGGGCCGCCTGGATCGCCTCCACCGCGTTCCACATGTCCATCGGGAACCCGGTTTCGAACTTTCCATTGGTCCTCCCGTTCGATACCCCCGCCTCCGACGCGAGAATCCCGACAGCATGCTTTCCCGTGCAGTTTGGGCAGGCCAACCGGATGCTGGCACTGACGTTCGCTAGGATCTTCGGGAGCGTGTATTTCCCATTGTAGACGGGACGATAGAACGAGGAGTTGTTGCTCGCCGCCTGAGGGTCCCCGAGGTAGCTGTGGATGGAGATGTACGACGCGCTTTGCTGGGCGGCCTTCATTACCGCGTAGACCCAAACCGAGTCGTTGGCCGACCCACCCCCGACTCCACCGAGCGGGTCGATGGGCGTCGAAGGGTCGACGAGGCGGATCGCTTGGATGATCGCGGGCACGATGGCCGCGTAGGTGGATGGGGTCGCGTTCGTTCCCCCCGTCGGACCCCAATTGGCCCACGGCCAATTGGGGTCGGATCCGTTGGTGGGAATGGGACGCGCGAAGTTGGTCCAGAGCGAGGGTTCGTTCCCGAACTCCCAGACCTTGGGGGTGAAGTTGAGGGTCTGCTCGACGTATGAGACGTAGTCTGTGACCGTAGACGTGCTGTTGATTTCCGCGGGAAGCTGCAGAATTGCGTTACAGTGTACGCTTCGGCAACGGGCGATGAAGTTGGACACGCTGTTCGTCACGGGTACGTTCGTGGTACCGTTCCATTTCGAGCCGTTCGTATAGTTGAAAACCTCCGCGATGTTGCCGCCCGGATAGCGCCACGTCAGTGTGTCCGTATCATTCAGATACCCGGCCTCTGCATTCGTGAATGGGGAGTCGGCCCGGATGTTCACTCCGTAGAATAACGGGGAGAGATTGAGCGGCGTCGTGTAATTGCTCACCGAGGTCAGGTTCACGACTATCGTGGTCGAGGGAGCAATCCCCGGGGAGGCTGCCAGAGAGAGCCCGTCGGCGGGACCCGCTGGCGGATTCGAGGACCCGAAGAGGCCGAGAGGAAAACCTCCGAGGACGAGGCCGAGGACCGCGACGACCAGTCCCAGCGTTACCGGGACGTGGCCGTCCGAACGGTGGGTCCAGGACGCCATCCGGAGCCCATGATCGGGTCAAGTGATAAGTCTCCTCCTCAGAGTCTGACATTGACGAATCCGCTCCGTTCTGAGGTACCCAATGCGATAGTGAGGCCTCCGCCTCGCCCACGCTCGCGCTGGGCCCCTCGGCCTTTATCCCAGCCGCCCATCCGGGCCTCGGAAGGGCGGGACCTAGGGGCGGCAGACCCCTTCGGTAGAAAGCGCTCGCAGTTGCCGGCGGCGCTGACAAGCGCCAGCAATGACTCGGACCCCCCTTCTTTCGACTAATGAAGTTGCCGGCCGAGTCGGGCGGTACCCTTCCGGTGGATTCTGGCTACGATCAGGGCGGTCCGTCCGTCGAAGACGGTCAGAGCGGGACGGACCCGCTGATCGGGGATTCGTTGGAGATACCGTACACCGAGAAGCCGCGACCCGTTCCCGCAAGGGACACATGAGTGACCAGGATCAGGGCGGAACCGTTCTCGAGCTCGACGTTCGACGGTCCTGGTGTTACCGACGTCCACCCGTTGTCCACCGTGTAGGTGAGAAGATTCGTGCCGTTCGGGGCCGCCAGCACCATGTACCATACGGTCGCCGTGGTCGGCGGGGTGCCCGCACACACGTTCGAGGAGGTCACGTTCGCCACGGCGCCCGGATCCCCGATGTAATCTCCATCGGCGATCTCGTAGACCCGTAGATTGACGTCCCCCGTGGTGATGGGCTGGGTGGAGTTGATCCAGGGGATCCGTTCGGCGTAGGCCGTTCCGCCGGCGGCGCAAGGGAGCGTGCTCTCCGAGGGGGTGCCGAGGTGGACGACGATCGTGGGACCCGAGGGCGGAGGCGTGTAGCTGGAGGGGGGCGAATACCACCGTGCGCTCACGACCGTGTAGATGCCGAGGACGATGACGGCCACCACCACGAGTTCACCGATGCGCTCTCTCCGGGCGCCTCGCCGTCTCGCCTGCTCCTGTCGGAACGAGCGCGCCCGGCCACCGTTTGAGCCGGGGCGGCCCGGCGGTGCGGCCGGTGGAGGGTCGACCGTACCCCGGCGGTCCCCGGCCAGCGGCGACTCGACGGGTCGGTCCTTGGAGGGTGAGGTCCGGGACGGGTCGATCACGCATCGTCCGCGTTCTGGGGGATCAACTCGAGGTAGGCCTCCTCGAGGACGAGCGATGTGTGAGCGAACTGGAGGACCGGGCCCACGCCCTGGCACAGTTCCAGGAGATGGACCCGGGTCGCGTCAGCCCCGTCGAACGAGATACGCCACCGTCTCTCCGAGAGCGGTGTCACCTCCGTCGCGATCGGACGGAGCGCCTCCATCGCGTCGGGTGCGACGGGATGCTCGAATTCCACGTCCACCTGCCGGGAGCGGATCCGTCCGGCCAAACGGTCGACACGATCCTTGAGGAGGATCCGACCCTGGTGGAGGAAGATCACCTGGTCGCAGACCTCGGTCACCTCGAGCATCTGGTGCGAGCTCATCAACAATAGGTGGTCGCGTTTCAGCCGATTGAGCAGACGTCGCACGACGACTCGCTCGGCGGGGTCCAGGCCGCTCGTCGGTTCATCGAGAAGGAGCACTGAGGGATCGCCCATCAGCGTGGAGGCCAGGGCAACCCGTTGCCGTTGGCCTTTAGAGAGCCACCCGATCCGTTGGCCGAGGGGTGGGAGGTCGAGCAGCTCGTGGCAGCGGTCGACCTCCCGGTCCACGTCGTCCGGGGAAAGGCCTCGGGCGCGGCCGACCGTGTCGAGGGCCTCGTGGACGTTGAGCGTGGGGTACGGCTCGGGGGTCTCGATGAGCGCGCCCACATCCCAAAGAGCCGATTTTCGGTCGACCATCGGGTCGATCCCGTTCAGGAAGGCGTGCCCGGTGGACGGTCGCAGCAGCCCCACGAGCAGCTTCAGCGTCGTGGTCTTTCCGGCGCCGTTCGGTCCGAGGTATCCGACCGCGCCCGCTCCCTCGTATCGAAACGAGAGGTCGCTCAAGACGGGCGCACCGGGGCGGAACGATTTCGACAGGGAGGAAACTTCGAACGAACCCATGGATCAGCCTGTGGACTCCTTGCGCTGGTAGAGATAGGCGCTCAGGGGCAGAAAGACGGCCACGTAGGCCGCCATGATGGCGAGTCCCTCGGACACGGTGGCGGCCCAGATCGTGTAGTATTGGTCCTCTCCAAGGGGAATGGCCTGAACGTGGACAAAGTCGGTGTCGAGCACCGCGGCCATCGCTCCCCCCGCGTAGGTCAATGAGAACCACGGCTCGATCCCGGCCAGCTCGACGACCGCCTGCAGGGTCGTGAATCCCACGTAGAGCACCAGCACGGTGATCAATACCCCGGCGGCCGGCGAGCGGATCACGGCACTGACGCAGAAGGCGACGCCGAGCGCCGCGAGGGCGAAGAGGGCGGCCAGACCGAGGGAAGCGAGCAGGAGGCCCCAGGGGATGCTCGGAGCTCCGAAGAAGTAGATGCCCCCGACCGCGCCGAACAGATAGTAGACGCCAACCACGGCGAGCGTGACCAGGGTTGCGGCGGTGTACCGTCCGGCGAGGAGGACCGGACGGCGGATCGGAAGGACCAACATGTAGTACCCGGCACCCGTCGAGAAATCCACGCTCAACGCATCCCCTCCGAAGAACGCCGCGGCGAGGATGATCCAGAGCCCGGTGCTCGCTAGGAAATTGCTGAGGTACTCCGAGCTGCGGTAGAGCTGCTCCACCCGAACGGCGGCGATCCCGGCGTCGACCTCGAACGCGAGGGAAAGGGCCGAGATCAGGACTACGAACCCCAGCAGTCCGTAGAACCGATTGGTTCGGAGGTAATGGCCCAGCTGATGGTGAGTGACGATGCCCCACTGTTCGAAATCCGATACCCGCCGTCGGGGTACGGCCCCGGCCTCGGCGGGGCCCGGCGGGTCGGTTCGAATCGGGATCACGGTGCGCTCCACCCCCTATAGGCCGCTCTACGTCAACTTCCCACTCGGACGTCGCTGAGACCCGGGCAACGCCCTCGCGCCCCCGCTACCAGCGTCTAAAACAGCCCCCGCCTCGGGCTTAAATCTTGGGTCGAGAGGGAACATGGGAAGAAGCCCGGAGTGGGGGCCGCGCACGCTCCAACGCAGCCCATGGCGGAGGCCATTCGATCCCCTTTCGCCCAGGAAGTGGCCCCGATCCCGCTCCATCCCTCGGGGTCCCAGTTCCGTGCGTGGGTGTCGCGCGCCCGCTTCCGGCGTCGCGTCGCGCGGATTTCACGGAGGGACTATGTATGGAGGCTTACATCGCAAGCTCGTTCCGAGGGTTTTGATGGGCAATATGGGCGGGCAACGTCTGGCAACGCTCGCGGTTGTGGTCCTACTCGTCGGGGCGTTATCCGTGACCTCTATCCATCCTGCGCCGCTCCACGCGGCCACCGCGGTCCACCCCGCCGCGACGGGTTCGATCACCGTGATGGCGACCGCGGACTATCACTACCAGCCCGACACCTTCCAGCAGGTGCCGACCAGCGCGACCATCACCGTCACCTTCTCGGATACCGACAACCTCCCGCACTCGTTCACCATCTCTTCGCGCGAGGGTTTCGTGGTCCCGACAACGTACACTCCGACCCAGTTGGACCAACTGTTCACGACCTATCCCCCGCTTTTCTCGTCCTTCGTCAGCGGCCCGGGCAATCAATCCGTGGGAACGTTCCAATCGCCCACGACTGCGGGCTGGTACGAGTTCATATGCAATGTGACAGGCCACTTTCAAGACGGAATGTACGGGTTCATCGCCTTCGGCGAGAACCTCCCGTCGAACCTCACGCCACCGGTCCGTGTCGGCCTCGGCGGTTCGAACATCACCCCGCTCCAAGCGGCGTCCGCCGGGGCCGTCGTCCTCGCGATCGTTCTCGTCTTCGTCGTGTGGCGACGCCGCCGCTCTGCTACCAAGGTGCCCCCAGGGCCACCCGGATCGGCTACGACCGCACCGAATGAGGCGCCCGAGGTTGGGGAGGGTAGGGAGAGGGGTGGCGGGTAGGCGCTCGGACCGTCCCGGGTTTACCGGACCCCGAAGGTACGTTGGGCAAGGGCGAGCGGGTCGTTTCCGGGACGCGACGCCACCTCGATAGAAACATTAACAATCCGTACCCCACGTGTGGAACGTGGGGGACCCTCATCGGCGATGCTTCTGTCCCGCCGACCCCGTCCTCTCCTCCGCGGCCGAACGCGAACGGCTTCTTGATCGCTGGGTTCACGGTGTTGCTGTTGGTCTTGATCATCCTCTGGTACACCGCCCCCCAGTGGGAGGGTCCGCTCGGCCTCTCGCCGAAGAAGTCGCCTCCGGCCCAGTCGTTCGTCTCCGTCAACATCACGGAATGGGCCTTTACCGGACCGACCGTCTGTTGGCAGGTTCCGGTCTTCAGTTACGGGGGGATCGTGATCGTGGGCGGCACGCTCCAGGTCTCGGTCGACCTCGCCTATCCGGGGGGGCTGACCGGCCCGAGCTGCACGGCCCAATCGGTCCAGGTCCTCACTCACGGATTCGTCCTCCAGAGCTCGAACGCCCCCGTGACCGTGGAACCGGGCGGGGCGGAGTACCTCCACGTGAACGTGACCGTCCCCGACACCGTGTACAACGGGTCGCTCTCGATGTCGGTGGTGTCGGTCTCGCCCTGAGCGAGCGCTGGGTCGCGGGAGGGGTCGCATGAGAGGGCGGCCCCTGCGGTGAGCGCCAGGACGACCAAACGAACCGGGAGGAGCGGCGGGAGAGTCCCTGAGAACCCGGCACTACTTCGGGGGCATTGAGGATTCGATGAGGTTAGTGTCCTGCCCGCTGCAAATCAGGGAAGGAAGGGTTCACGAGGGACTTCGACCCAACCGGGCGACCTGGCCCACCAACGGGAAGGCGCACCAGCCCAGGTAGACCGCAAGGACGCCGCTGAAGGCGGTGAGGGGTACGATCGATTCCACGGTGCTTTTTCCGAGCTCGAGCAATATTATCGGCGGCAGGGCGAAAACGATCTCCGCGAGCGCAACGATGCCCGCGGCCAGTTCGACGGAGAGCCAGATGTACAAGACGCGACGGACTCTCCTGCGGCTCCCAGCCACTCCCGCCGCATTCCGGACTTCGCCGGTCGGCTCCGAAGAGCCCCGGCCGTCAACGTTCACCGCATGGGACCCCCAACCCGGCGACCGGCGGAAGCCATCCGGGGTAATGAAGTGTGATGTATAACTCGGGACGAGCCAGCCGCGCGCTGCCGCGCGCTCGGTCGAACTCACCGGCAGGGCGTGCTCAGCGATCGCTCACCCATCCGCCCCGGCGGCTGGAACGCCCTGGTCCGTAGGCTCGACTGTCGCGGTCGACGCGTGAGACCTAGGGCGGTTCGGAAGAGAATGCGATCCCCGGGGCGGTCTGCTCGAGGAGGCGACCCGAGCGGTGCGACAGGGCGACTCGTTCTTCTTTTCTCCCCGGCATGCATGACCTCGTGATGGTCGATCCGGATCGGTGCGAACTGCATGAAGCCGCCATCCTCATCGGCACGGACGACTCCGAGAGTCTTCTGCGTCTGGCGCGGAGTCCGATAGGGGACGAATGCCGGATGTGCCCCATCTGCCGTTTGGCTCGGGAGTACGTGGGGCGACGTATGGCCGAGCGGGCGGGGCGCGTCTTCCCGAAGGACGAGAGCGGTGAGGCGGTGCGGATGAAGCTCCAATCGGCCGTTGAGACGGTGAAGACCTCCGTCCACCGGTCCGCGTAGCGGACCGGGTGGTTGGCGGCCATCGAGGCCGATCCACCTCGGTGCCTCCTTCGCCGACCGGCACGGAGGTATCGGTCTCCGGCGGCCGCTCGATCGGCTGTCGGAGCGGTGGCCCCGCTCTTTAACGGGGCGCGCATCGCGGCGGTGGAGGCAGAGTTGATGCTGAACGACCGCGGTTCGAACCGCTACAGAACTCCGGGGTGATGCCTCCCGAATTCGACGTGGCCGTCGTCGGCGCCGGAATCGTGGGCGCGAGTTGTGCCTGGGAGTGCGCCCGTGCCGGGTTGACGGTCGCCCTCATCGAGCCAGGGCTGACCGGGGGTGGCGCGACGGCCGCGAACATGGGCCAGCTCGTGGTCGAGGACGGTTCTGAGCCGGAATTCCGCCTGACCCAGTACTCCCTCCGCCTCTGGCGCGACCTCCAGTCGGAGTTGCCCCCCGAGGCCGAGTTCGACCGGGTGGGGTCCATCTGGATCGCATCGGATGAGGCCGAGATGCGGGCCTTGGAGAGAAAGCAGGAGTCCTACGTGCGGCGGGGGGTTCCGGCTACTCTGCTCGACTCGGAGGCGTTGGCCGTCCTGGAACCGAACTTGAGAGCCGGCCTGGCGGGTGGATTGTTGACGCCGGACGACGTGGTCATCTATCCTCCCCCCGCGTGCGACTTCCTCGTCGGGGGCGCGCGCGCGCTCGGAGCCCGCGTGTTCCGCGGCCACGCGGCCGAGAGCATCGAGCGCTCGACCGTCCGGCTCACGGACGGCTCGCGGGTGAGCGCGCGCACGATCGTGAATGCGGCGGGGACGGCCTCCCCGACCCTTTCGCCGGGCGTGCCCGTGCGCCCGCGCAAGGGCCAGTTGGCCATCACGGACCGGTACCCGGGCTGGATCCACCATCAGCTCGTCGAGATGGGATACGTCGAGCGGGCCGCGAGTGGATCCCCGGAGTCGGTATCGTTCAATCTTCAACCCCGGCGGACCGGACAGCTGCTGATCGGCTCCTCCCGCCAGTTGGGGAATGACGACCCTCGCGTGGATCCGGGGTTTCTCCGTTCCATGCTGGATCGGGCTCTGGAATTCGTGCCGGGTCTCTCCCGGTTGTCGGTGGTCCGGACCTGGGCGGGATTTCGACCAGCGAGCTCCGACCACCTTCCGCTCATCGGCCCGTGGCCGTTGCAGGACGGCGTCTATCTCGCGACCGGGCACGACGGGCTCGGGGTCACGATGGCCCTCGGGACCGGCCGCCTCCTCGCGGACCAGGTGGTCGGGCGCACCCCGGAGATCCCCGTCGAACCGTACCTACCGGCCCGCGTGCTCGGGGGGAGTCATGGGGGCTAAGTTGGTTCAGGTCACCATCGACGGTGCTCCAGTCGTGGTTCCACGGGGGACGTCCGTCGCCGCGGCGCTCCTCTCCACGGGGCTCTCGCGTTTCCGAGATTCGGTGAGCGGGACTCCCCGGGGCCCGTTGTGTGGCATGGGGACCTGTTTCGAGTGCGTCGTGACCGTGGACGGCCAGGCCTGGGTGCGGAGCTGCCTCGTCGAATGCGTGGATGGTTTGGAGGTGGAGACGCACGAACGCGCGCCCTGACTCGGCCGACGTCATGGTCGTCGGTGGGGGACCGGCCGGGATGGCGGCGGCCGGCGCGGCGGCCGAAAGCGGCCGAAGCGTTGTCCTGGTCGATCGCCGTCCTCACCTGGGGGGCAATGTCTGGTATCCGGTGGCCGGAGGACCGCCGGTCGCCGAGGCGATGGCGAGCCTACGCCGGCTCGAACGCCCGAACGTCCGGGTCGTCACGGGTGCGGAGGTCCTGGACCACCCTCGTGCGTCCACGCTCCTGGTGGGTGCCGGTGGAACGGCCTGGGAGACCGGGTTTGGCCAGTTGGTGCTGGCGACCGGGGCGCGGGAGCGCTTCCTTCCCTTTCCTGGTTGGACCCTCCCGAACGTCACCGGAGCGGGCGGCCTCCAGTTGCTGGCCAAGGCCGGGCTTTCGATGAAAGGCCGGTCGGTGGTGGTCGCAGGCTCGGGTCCCCTCCTCCTAGCCGTAGCGGCTTACCTCCGAGGGCAGGGAGCCGATATCCGGCTCGTCGCAGAACAATCCCCCAACTGGCGGGTGTGGAGGCTCGCGGTGGGTCTCGTGCGCGAAAGGGACCGCCTCCAGCAGGCCCTCGACCTGCGCCGCCAGCTGCGGGGGGTTCCCTACCGGTACGGGTGCTGGGTCGTTCGGGCCGAGGGGGACGGGAAGGTGGAGAAGGTCGTCCTCCGGAGCGGTCGACGCGAGTGGACCGAGGACTGTGATTTTCTAGCGTGCGGGTTCCACCTCCTACCGAACCTTGAGCTGGCGGAGCTGCTGGGGTGCCGGATCCGGGCCGGATTCGTCGCGGTGGACGAGTTCCAGGGGACCTCCCTCCCCGGAACGTATGCCGCGGGGGAGCCAGTGGGCATCGGCGGATTGGAATTGGCCCGGCTCGAGGGGGAGATCGCCGGTCTGGCCGCGACCGACCAACGGCCAAGGGCAGCCGCCCTTTTCGTCGAGCGGCGCCGCCTCGCGCGGTTTCGCGGGGCGCTGGATCGCGCCTTCCCCCTCAATCCTCAGCTCCGGGGGATGGTGACGCCGGAGACGATCGTATGCCGCTGCGAAGACGTACGGGCGGAAGCCGTGGCGTCCTACCGCTTGGGCCGGGAGGCCCGTCTCCAGACGCGTTGTGGCATGGGTCGTTGTCAGGGTCGGGTGTGTGGCCCCGCGACCGAGTTCCTATGGGGATGGAACCCTCGAGGGGTGCGCCCCCCGATCGTTCCCGCGACGGTGGAGCAGTTGGTCTTGCGGGACCTGTCGAACGAGGCTTCGACGGCGGGCCTCGAGCGATGACTCAGCACCGCTGGGTTTCGCGGAGCGATGGAGACGGACGTGGCTCCGGGGGGTACCCCAGCTCTCGTGGGTCCACGGTCGGAGAACCTACGCGAGGGCGCTCTTCCAGCCCGTTGGCCCGGTTCTGGAATAGACCGTTTCGGTGGCCCCCGGGAAACCCGCCAGTCCATCGACCGCCCACTTGACCTCCTGCGCGGCTTCGCACTCTCCGCGTAGGCGCTCCCGCCTCCGGCAGGCGATCGCGACGGGGCGGCTCCGCCCGGGCATTCTAGACGATGACCTCCGCGAGCCGGTGGGGGTCGACCCTCGACCAGCGGCGGCCCTAGGCCGGCTCGAACTGGATGCGGTCGCCCGTTCGGACCGTTCCCTCGACCACGACCCGACAGTACCAGCCACGTCGTCCAAGGGTGGTGCGGAGGAAGGCGGGTCCCCGGGAGTTCCCGATGTAAGGAAGCAGGAACAGGTTGTTGCACGGGTCGCAGGGTTTGGAGACCTCGAGCAGGACGGGCCCGATACGAACCTTCCGGGAGGGGCGGAACTCGTCGTTGGCCAGTCCCGAGCACGTGATGTTCTCTCCGAGATCCCCAGGTCGAACCGGCCATCCCTCCTGGTTCAACGTCGAAATGACCTCGAGGGGAAGGAGCAGGACGGCCATGTCAGGGTCGTCCTGTTTCTCCTCCGTCCGGTACCGGTTGAAATCTCCTTCGACACCGGCTTTCGTGATCCGTGCGGCCGGGACCGGGATCTTCGGTAGCCCGTGCTCGCCAGGGACTTGGGACTTGCGGTTGAGCTGGACGACGGTCCCCACGTGATTCCCGCCCGCCATGCGTCCTCCCCGTCGAGTATCCGGCCGGAGAGATAGGCATTGGGGTTGGGGAGGGCCCCGGATCCGCTCGCCCACTGTTCCGAGGGCGTTAAGATGGAGGGGGTCCATGAACGACCGTGTGCGACGTCGACGAACTCGAGTTCGCCGAGTACCTCCAGTACGTGAAGGCCCGAATGGCCCCCCCCATCCCGGGAGAGTCGCGAGCGGGGCGAGTGCCGCGAACCTTGCGGGACCTCGTCCTGCCTTCGACCCCGGTCGAAGCGTAACCGCCGGCCCCTCGAACCGTGGCCCTCGGGAGCTCCCGACGACCGGTGGACGCAGGGATTGGGCGGAGAGAGGGACCGCTGCCGGCGAGGGAGGTCGTCCGGGGGACTACTCGACCTTGAGGTAACGCGATGCGACGAGCGTCCCGATCGAGACCATGGCGCCGGCAAAGATCGCGACGTACCCGAAGTAGAGCCAATCGGCCTGTCCGGTCAGGACGATGTTCCGTCCAAAGAGGGCGCAGTACGTGACGGGATTGTACGCGGAGATCGTCTGCATCCAGGCCGGGAAGTTGGCGGAGGGGAACAGGGCCCCGCTCGCGAACATGAGGGGCATCGTGATGAAGTTCGAGATCACGCCGGGCGTCTGCCAGTCGGTGCTGGACGCGGTGACCGCGAGGAACATGCAGGAGAAGCCGAACCCGAGCAGGACGAGGCAGAGGAACCAGCCGGCCCACATGATCGGGTCCCCCGAGTAATGTACCCCGAACGCGAGGCCGGCGAGGATCATCACGGGGATCCCCACAATGCCCCGGGTGGTAGAGCCGAGGGCCTTCGCGAGGTAGACCGTGGCCTTCGAGGTCGGTGTGATGAGGATGCGCTTCATGAAACCGAAGCGCTTGTCCTGGATCGTGCTCATCGAACCGAACATCCCGATCGTGAGCATCGACGTGGTCAACACGCCCGGGATGAGGAACTGGAGGTAGCTCTGGACATGGGTGTGCAGGAGCGCGTCCAGCTCCGAGAGCGGGACGGCACTGAAGCTGCTACCGAAGAAGGCGAGCCACATGAACGGCTGGGTGAACGTGATGACCAGCACGAGGGGATTGCGGAACGTCCGGAGGATCTCGCGGTAGAAGAGCCCGACGAACTGACGCCCCTGGGGGATGCTCGCGGTCGTCAATCCTTCGCGGACCACGGGGATGCCGGCGTACCGGTTCTCCGTGCTCACGAGCGCGCCCTCCGCATTTGGGCATAGAACTTACGGAAGTCCACGGCTTCCCCGGCATCGGACCCGATCCGCCGCCCGGTGAGCTTCAGGAACACGGTCTCGAGGCTGGGCTTCTGGACGTTGATCGACCGGATCCCTTCCTCGTGGACCGAATCGAGCACCTGGGGCAGCACGGCCTCCGCGGACGTAACCCGGATCATCCAGGCCCTTCCTTGGCTACGGACCTCCAGGACGCCCGGGATCGCCCGTAGTCGGGCCTCGTCCACCGGCCTCGACGTCTCGATCTCGATGACGTCGGCCTTCTCCTTCTCCTTGAGCTCGTCGGGAGTTCCGAAGGCGACGATCTTGCCATGGTCGATGATCGCCACATTGTCGCAGAGGGCATCGGCTTCCTCGATGTAGTGCGTGGTGAGGAGGACCGTGATCCCGAACTCCCGGTGGACGCCTTGGATGAGCTCCCAGAGCATCTGGCGCGTTCCCGGGTCGAGTCCGATCGTCGGTTCGTCCATGAAGATCACCTTCGGCTGGTGGAGCAAGGCGAGCGCGATCTCCAGCTTCTTGCGCATGCCGGTCGAGAACGTGCTGACCTTGTCCCGGCTGCGGTCGGTCAGGTCGAAGTAGCGAAGCAGGGTCTCCGCGCGCCCCTTCCAGTCGTCGAGACGTTGCAATTGGGCTTGGAGCCACAGGTTCTCCCACGCCGAAAGGTCGTCGTCCAGGATCACCTCTGCCGCGACCCACCCCACGTACTTCTTCACGTGCATGGGGTCGCGTCGGACGTCGTATCCGGCGACGGTCGCCTCGCCTTCGGTGATATCGCTCAGTCCGGTGAGCAGCTTGATGATCGTGGTCTTTCCGGCGCCATTCGGTCCGAGCAGCCCAAAGACCGTGCCGGCCGGCACATCCAGGTCGACGTGGTCGACAGCCGCGAACGTGCCGTACCGCTTGGTCAGGCCCCGGGTCCGGATCGCATCGTCGGTCAAGGTCGACCTTCGGTCCGATGGGACGCTCGAGGACTTATCCGTTTAGGGACGAATCGGTCGGGGGGAGGTCCGAACCGAACCCGGTACGAAGCGGCTCCGCTCGGCGAACGATGGCCGGTCGAATCGGGGCCCGAAGCCACCTAAATAGGCACGGTCGGTCCCCCCCTCGACCAGCGGGTACGGAAGGTGCGGGTCTACGAACTTGACGAGCTGCCCCCTCGCCTCCTCCCCCAGCTCGCCACCTTCGCGGTGTCCGACGGCGACCCCCCGCAGGACCTCCCGCTCATTCGCCGGCTCCAAAAGTGGGGTCACCCCGCGTCCGACTATTGGGGAGTGTACGCGGTGGAGGACGGTCGTCTCCTCTCCCGGGTCGAAACCCTCCAGCTCGCCTTCCGCGGCCGGACCGGCGCCCAGACGGTGGTCGGCGTCGCGGACGTCCTCACGCTGCCCGGCGGCGTCCGTCGCGGCTTCGCTCGAGCCCTGCTGGGGGAGGTTCACCGGCGCGAATCGGCCCGGGGCCGGCATTGGTCCTTTCTCTGGACCCACCGGACCTGGGGGGCCCACCGACTCTACCTGGAGCTAGGGTACGAGGACGTGTACTCGCCTCCCAATGCCCTTCGACAGGTCCCGCGATTGGTGCGTCGCGAGCCGGCGGTGGGGTACCGTTGGAGGGTGGCCCGCTCCGGCGATGCGAAGCGGTTGGAACGCCTCCTCTCGACGGCGACGAAAGGACGGCTCGGGTTCGTCCCTCGGAGCCCGGGCTCCGTCCAGATCCGATTCCGGCTCGGGTGGAGACATCCGGAGAACCACCGCATCCTGTCGCACGGGGCTCGCGCGATCGGCTATGCGCATCTGTCCTCGAGCAGCAGTTGGAACGTCAGCGTGAACGAAGTGGTACTGACCGCTCCGGAATACTCGGAGGTGATGATCGCCGGGCTCGAAGGTCTGGCCCGGGGGCGGTGGCTTACGTTCCAAGGCACGTCGTTCGTGGACGATGCGGTCGCGATGCTCCAAGGGCGAGGGTACCTCCGGCTCCCCGCTTCCCACACGGTACTGATGGCCCGACCGCTCGGCCCTCGAGCCACCCGCGGAGAAGACCTTCGGAAGGTCTTCGAGGACCCTCGGTTCTCGAGCCACCGCGGTGACATGTTCTAGACCCGGCGATTCCCATCCTCTGTCCGGCTCGCGATCGAGTTCTCCGGAGGCGGGACGGGGGCCGTCTAGGACCCCCCCGCCGCGGCCTCACGTCAGGTCAGGACGTGGATGTTCTTTCGAGCGCTGATCTCGGTGAGGATCTTCGGCCAGACCGAGACGCTGACCTCCCCGAGGTGGGCCTTGCGCAACAGGAGCATTTGGGTCCGAGACTGTCCGATCCCGCTGCCGATGCTGAGGGGCCACTCACCCGAAATGATCCCCCGGTGGTACGGGTAGCGGAGGGAGTCGAGCTGCCCGCTCATCGTGAGCTGGGCGCGCAGGGCTGCGGCGTTGACCCGGATCCCGCCGGACATGAGCTCGTGCCGGCGGTGCGTCACCGGGTTCCACACGAGGATGTCCCCGTTGAGGCCGTGCATCACCCGGCCGTCCGGGAGCTTGACCTCGGTCGTCCAGTCGTCGTAATCGGCCGCGCGCATCTCGTGCGGGTATCCGTCTTTCAACGGCCAGCCGATCCCGATGATGAAGACGGCGGGATACTTCTTCACCGTCTCGGTCTCGCGCTGCTTGCGCGGGAGGTCCGGGTAGGAGTCGAGGATCTCCTCGGCGTGCAGGAAGTGGATCTCCTCGGGAAGGGCGGGATAGCGTGGGTCCTTCAGCTGGGGGAACAACTTTTCGACGTGGCGCTGGGCGCCCGTGATGACCTTCCAGATCCGGCGGACGGTCTCTTTGAGGTACTCGAGGTTCCGGTCGGAGTCTCGGATCGCGCGCTCCCAGTCCCACTGGTCGACGTACGCGCTGTGGTCGTGGTCGAGGAAGTAGTCCTTGCGGACGGCTCGCATGTCCGTGCAGATCCCCTCGCCGGGGCCCAGCCCGAACTCTTTCAGCGCTATCCGCTTCCACTTCGTCGCGGCTTGCACGACCTGGGCATCCAGCGGATGCAGGTCGCGGTCGTTCGGGATGTGGAACTGGACCGGGGTGCGGGAGCCATCGCGGTCGAGCATGTCGTTGACGCCGCTCTCGGCGGCGACGATCAGGGGAACCTGGACCATCATGAGGTTGAGTTCGCGGCATAGATTCTCCTCGATGTAGTTCTTCACGGCGTAGATCGCGACCTGGGTCTCTCGGGGGGAGAGCGCAGAACGGTAGTCGCCCGGCAATACTCGCTCGACCTCCTCGTACGTACCGATACCGGGTCCGGCCAGGTCCCCGGCCTTCTGCGCTTGGATGTCCGTCGCCATGGTGCCGAGGTGGATGTGGGCCGCGATAAAGGGCTCGTAAAGCCCACTCGACCGTCCGAGGAGGGTGGGATTCTCTACGGGCTCCGGAGGGCGGATCGGGAGCGGTGCATGAGGGGAGCTCGTGTCGTGAAGGAACCCGAACTCAAGGGCCCCCGCGAGACTTTCCACACCGGACTTCCCTCGACCTCCGGGACGCCCGATCCCGGGGCCGGTTAACGACGTCGCCGACGGGAGGGTTCGATCGCCCGCGCAAATCGGACCGCTCCCGAACCCGCCAGACCAAGCGCGAAGATGATCATCACGACCAGCGTCGCCTCCAACGGGACCGATAGCACGACGGGTTCCCGCGTGGGAGCGACCGAGGTTGCCGGGCTACTCGAACCTGGCCCCGGAGGGGAGTTTCCAACGGGAGGGGGGTTTCCCCCCGCCCGGGAGGGCCCGAGCCCGAGGAGTTATTCCCGGGGTTAGTGGAGTTGCTCGGGGAGGAAGCCTCCGCGAAGATCGACAGGAAGATCGTCTGGGGGACGAGGTTGTTCACGTTCACGTTCACCACGGTATACGTCCCCGGTCCGAGCCGTGCCGAAGCGAACGTCCCGGTGAACGTGAGGTTCCCGATCGAGAAGGCCCCGGCGGGGCCGACCGCCGCGTCGAGCTCGGTGGTCGAACCGTTCTGCAGGGAAAAGGTGAGTTGGACGGTCAGGTCGGCGGGGATGGTCGCATCCGCGAGGCTCACAGTTCCGCCGAGCGTCCAGGTCGTGGGTGGCGTCCCGCTGGGGCCGCTCCCGCCGCTTCCGTTGCCCGCGGCCTGATACATCTTCACCACGATCGTCGACTCGGGCGGCAGGCTCACCGTCATTCCCGGAACATAGTCCATCCGCGATACGGTCCCCGCGGTGTCCTGCGTGTAGACCTCCCCCGTCCAATTGGACGGCGACACGCCGGCGAGCGAGACGTTCTCCCACGTGGACGTGACCGCGTTGGAAAGGAGCAGGGAGGAATCGGTCGCATTGTCCGACCCCTCCGCGGCGAACGTTCCCGGGTCGGCCCCGCTCGAGAACGTGACGTTGCGGATGGTGCTGATATCCATATGGGTGAACAGCTCGGAGTAGAGCGTGTAGATGGGGGTGGGGGTGTTCGTCCCCGAGTCATACATGCAGTCGTAGGTGGACGAGCAATAGAACCGGAAGTAGGCGAACTGCGGCATCCCCAGCTCAAGTACTTGGGCGGCGGTGGCGGAAACGAAGACGGCCGCCGTCACCGTTCCCAACGCTTTGCAGGCCTGAGCGCCCGTTCCGAGCCCGATGTTGAATTCGTGGTTGTACACCGGTAGTCCATCCGAAACGGCCTTGGCGTCCTCATACTGGCGGGCGACCGAGGTCAGGTTGGTGCTGGAGAGGTAAGGGCCCGTGCAGTGGTTGTCGGGGTAGGAATGGATCGCGACGGCGCTGACGTTCGGTGCCGCGGCGAGCACCGCCGAGGTCCATGGGGCGCTCCGGGCGACATTGTCGTTGTTCTCGATCCCCACAATGCAGGCGCCCGGGTAGATGTGCCGGATGGCCCCGGTCAGGTTGGCGGCGACCGTCGCAAACTGGGCCGCCGTCGGAGTGGAGGCATCCTCGCTCGACCACGACGTCCACGGGATGTTGAAGTGGGTCCAGTCCTGGGGCTCGTTACCGATCGACCAACAGTCCGGCGTCCAACTCGTTTCCTTGGCAAACCAATGGAGGAGCGCCGTCACGGTCGACGCACGGTTCGATTCGGCCGGCACTCCCAGGACGCATTCGTCCCGGACCCACTGGCACAGGGTGGCGAAGGACGTGGGACTGGCTTGCGGAGTGCTGCAGACGTTGTTGTCGTTATAGTAGCAATTATCGGACCAGTTGGACTGGTCAACCCAGTTGTCCCCGTACCGAAGGGTCTTGATCGGAGTTGCGTTGAGGAGAGCGGCCTGCACCGAGGTCGCAACGTTCGCGGAACCGCCCGGATCCGTCGCCCAGAAGTACGGCGTTTCCGTCGCCGCGACGCCGTGAATGGTCAAGGTAAGGGGCGGGGTCGTGGTCGGGGCCAGGTTGCTGTTCGCGGACGTCACGCCCGCGGGAGCCCCCGTCAGGAGGACCGTTACAACGAGCCCGATGGAGACGAGCGCACTGAGCAGCGACATCCCGTGGCGGATGGCTCGAAGGTTGGCGGACCGTCGGGTCACGGCGAGGGAGGGGCCCTTCGTTCCGGTCGTGGACGTCCGGGGGGCGCGTCGCTCGGCGGGCGGTTCGCTTTCGTCCGGGACCTGCGACTCCCGGGATGTCCGAGTGAAAGGCAGGGTCTTGCGCGGGCCCGCGGTCCCGACGAAGCGACCTGCGGCTGCCTGAGAGGTAGGTTGGCCGTTCATAACTTCCACCGCGAAAGCGGAGAGGAATGGGAGTGAACGTTCTTCGTCGCCCGTACTATTTTAAGATGCGCATAAATGCGGATGGCTACGTATCGGCTTCGAGAGAGGCTATGTTCGTTGAAGAACGGCCGAACCGAGCCCTCGCGCGGCCGAGGTCGCCTAGGGGAAGGCGGTTGTTCCTCCCGCCCCTTGGGTCGGGAAGGTCGAACTCCGTCGGGACGTGCGTCGGTGCGCGACGACCGGTCCGCGCGCCCCGTGCTGACCTTTCCCCGCCCGGAGCGTGTTCCAGTGCGATCCCGCCCGATGGGAAAGGGAGGCTAAGATTTCGGACCGGATCGAGGGGGTCGGTCGGACGAATCCCAGTTGACTACGCGCCCGGAAGGCCCGAGAGGAGGTTTTCCGGAGCCAAGGAGAACTCGGGGCCCACCTCGTCGCCATCAAATTCGAGAGGGAACCGGTCGCCTCCCTCCGTTGGGAAGAGGTTCGCCCGGGCGGAAGGTTCGCGCACGGAAGCGTGGAGGTCCCCCGAGCGAAGGTTCATAGGGTTCCGGCCTGGTCCCTGATGGACATGGTCGGAGGCGCTTGACCGAGAGTCCAGCGTCGCTCGCCTACCGGTCCGCGGGGGGCCCGTCCCTCGTCGAGCGCTTGGTGGGGTCCCCCGCGCGATGCCGGTGCGGCCAACGCTTCAGCCCGGGAAGCCGCGCACTCGAGTTGGTCGGCCTTTCGGACGCGATCGCCCCGATGTTCCGGGACCATTACTACTGTTCCGGTTCTTGTGCCCGAGCGGATTTCTTGGAGACGTTCGAGACGTTGGAGGCGTTGGTCGGGTCTCCCGCGGAAGCGATGGTGCTCGACCTTCGACAGACCTACGCAGAGCTCGGCCGGGCGTTCGCGGCTATGCTCACCTGATCCTCCACCGCCGGGCTCCCCTAGTTATTCAGAGACGCCAGGTTCACGGGGGACGACTCCGTCGGGAGCGACCGTCTCTCGATCGGGTGATGGACCCGTTCGACCGGGTCGCGGGGGCGGTGTTGAGTAGTCCCGCGTTGGTGGCGCCCATACTAGCGCTGGCCCCGCTCCGACGCCTCGAGCTCGGACCGACTCCGTGATCTCCGAGCGATGCCCTCCCGCGGCGACCCGAGCCGGGCGCTCAGAGGCCGAAAGGTGCCGAGAGGGGTCCGCATCGACCTCCCTGAACCGGGTTGTCAGATCGTCCCGAGGAGGCACCTTCGGTGCTCCCCCATGATTAAATCGAACCACGAAGTACCATTCGAGCATGGCCGAGAACTCCTACGGCGACGAATTTTCCGTCCTCGCGGTCGTGCTCGTCCTGCTGGCTGCGATCCTCATCTTTCTCGAGGGCCTGGCGCTCCTGGCCATCGGCTCCGCTATCGGGTCGTTCTCTCCGACGCTCGGGGGCGCCGTGAGCGCGCTGGGCTTCCTCGGCGTTCTGTTGGGCCTCATCCTCGGCGGGATGGCGGTGGTGTTGTATCGCACCCCCGCGGCGTCCCGAATCGCGGGGATCGTGGTCATGCTCGGCTCCTTCCTGAGCCTCTACACCGGGGGCGGATTCTACCTAGGACTTGTCCTCGGGATCGTGGGGGGGATCGTCGCGATCCTCTTCGAGCCGGGGGACGACGTCGGCACGGACCTTGGGGACCTCTAACGACTTCCGGGGCGGAGGGGGCCGTTCCTCGACCTGGTCGCCGACTCGAAGAGCCCCCCTCGTAACAACTCGTCGGCCGTGCCTGGGGACCGCCAGGTGACGATATCCCTCGCTCCGTCTAGCCCTTCCCCAAGGTGACAGTCGTGACAGGCAGCCCGAGGAAACGCCCGAGCCCCGGCGGGAAGAAGCGCCACCAGAAGCAACGCCAGCGAAGGATCGCGGCCCGGAGACGGCGGGTACCGCTCGGTGGGAAGAACCGTTAACCCCCCGGCTCACCCGTGGGGTCGGCGACCTCGAGGGAGCGGAGGCGCTCCCCCGCCCGCCCCAAGCCTTGCGGCCGGGCCTCCCGCCATCGGGGCGGCCGAGGACCCGAGTGGGACGTCAGTCCGGAACCGGGGGACGGCATGAAGCCCGCCCTCCAGCGCCACGGGTGGCCCTTGAACCCCGCAACCCACCTATCGATCCCGATCGCGAGGAGGACGAAACCGAGGAGGAAACGAACGTCACGACCGCCAAACCAGGGTCTGCGAGGAAGGCGAACGCTAGGCCGATCGAGACCAGTCCGACGATGATCACCCATGCGCGATACTAGGTGGGCGGGTTGGCCCGAAGGCTCAGCACGCGATTCGCTCGGGTCGGGGAGCGGATACCCTCCATTCTTGTTACCGCCTCCGCGCCGCTAGGTCTATCGGATGGACCGATGTGGTTCAGGCGTGAGCTCCTTATCGAATCGACGTCGACGGTCGCCCCGAAAGGAGAGAGAACCCGCTCGATGCTCACGAGGCCGGCACGAGGCCTGAGGTGACACGGTGGACCTGATCCGGACGCAGTCGCTCACCAAGCACTATGGCGGCGTCGTAGGGCTCTCCGACCTGACCGTGGCGATCCCCACCGGCACGATCGCGCTCGTCGGCCCGAACGGCGCCGGTAAGTCCACCTTCCTTCGGCTGCTGCTCGGGCTGCTCGAACCCACGGCCGGGACCGCGAGGATCCTCGGGGAGGATGTCGCTCTCCGGGGCGTCCAGTTACGGGAGCGGGTGGGCTACATGCCCGAACACGACTGCTTGATCCCGGCCATGACCGGGGTCGGTTTCGTCGCGTACATGGCCCGACTCAGCGGCCTTCCCAAGAGCCAGGCGTTCGGGCGCGCCCACGACGTCCTCCAGTTCGTCGGACTCCGGGAAGAACGGTACCGGAAGATCGCCGAGTACTCGGTAGGGATGCGCCAGAGGGTCAAGCTCGCCCAGGCGATCGTCCACGACCCGCCGCTCGCGCTTCTCGATGAGCCGACCGCCGGCCTCGACCCCACGGGTCGCTCCGAGATGCTCGGCCTGCTGAAGGCCCTGAGCGGGACCAAGGACCGTAGCCTGGTCCTCTCCACCCACCTCCTACCGGACGTGGAAGGGCTGTGCGACTACCTGGTCGTGCTGAATGGCGGTCGGCTCCTGGCGTCCGCTCCGACCAAGGATATCCTCTCCGTGGAGAACCCCGAGCTCGTGATCCGGATCAAGGGCGACCTGCCCCGTTTCGTAGCCGCCCTGGGCCAACGGGGCGTGGTCTCCCGTCCCGCGCGGCACGAGGTCCGCATCGACCGCCCGAGCGGGGGCGAACGGGTCCTCTTCGAAGCCGCGGCGGAGGCGGACTGTCAGATCCGCTACCTCGGACCGGCCACGCGGAGCATCGAGGAGCTGTTCCTCCAGATGGTGCCGGCCGCGGGGGGAGGGGGGTCGTGACGATCAACGCACCTCGCTACACGATCGGGGCGCTCGAGCGCGAGCCCCGGTGGAAGCGCGTCCGCGTCATCGTCTTCGAGGGGCTCATGCGGCGGCTGAGCGCCCTGAACATCGTTCTCATCGTGCTCGGCTCGCTCATCGTAGGGATCGAGGTCGTGCTGTACACTACCCCGGCCCTCGTCAATTTTGTGAATTTCGGTGGCTCGGTGGGACTCACGAACTTCGCCACACCTTACAAGTCGGTTCCCTACCTGCTCCTCGCGACGCTGCTGGTCGCGTCGGCCGGCGCGAGCGCGATCGCCGGGGACATCGCCGACCGGTCGATCACCCTCTACCTCAGCCGGCCGATCACGCCGGCCGACTACCTGGTCGGGAAGGGGGCGACGGTCGGCCTGGTCCTCGCGATCTTCTTTCTCGTCCCCGGGGTCGCGGCGTGCCTCTTCGCCTACTTCGTCGGGAACGTCTCCTTCGGACTGGCCGCGACCGCGATGGGTGCGTTCGTCGTGGTCGGAGTGCTGATGGTGGGATTCTTCACGAGCCTCGCGCTCTTTCTCTCCAGCCTCACCCGCCGCCCAGTCTACGCCGGGGCGGCGATCTTCGGCGTGCTAGTGAGCGCGGAGGTCCTGGCCTCCCTCCTGCAAGGCGTCACATCGAGCGCCCAGGTGCTGTACGTGAGCCCTCTCGACGACCTGCTGGCGATCGGACAATCGGTGTTCGGTGTGACGCCGTCGGTCGACCCCGGGACGGCGCTGTCCATCGTCCTCGGGATCATCGTGATCGCTTGGGCTATCGCATTCCTTCGGGTCCGCCGGGTCGAGGTGGTCGGTTGACGCCCGCCGTCGTGGTCGCGACGGGCGCGACGAAGCGCTATGGGGAGGTGTTGGGGCTCAACGGGTTCACGGCGGAGTTCGGACCCGGCATCACCGGATTGGTCGGCCCGAACGGCGCCGGCAAATCGACGTTCTTCCGCGTTCTCGCCGGGCAGTTGCACTTGGACGCGGGAAGCCTAACGGTCCTCGGACGTCCAGCCTCGTCCCCGGTGCGCTCGAATCGCGAGGTGGGGTACTGTCCGGAATCCCCCACGTTGTACGAATGGATGACCCCCGAGGGATTCCTGCGGACCCTCCTGCGGCTGGACGGGTTCGAGGAGAGCGAGGTCCGCCGTCGGTGCGAGAAGGCGCTCGCCGAGGTCGACCTGCTTCCCGTGAAGGACCGAGAGCTCGCCGGGTTCAGCCGCGGCATGCGCCAGCGAGTGAAGATCGCCTCGGCGCTGGCGAACGACCCCGCGCTCCTCCTGCTGGACGAACCGTTGAATGCCCTCGACCCGGTCGGTCGGGCGCACCTGCTCGACCTCTTCGCCCGGATCGCAGACTCCGGCCGACACATCATCCTGAGCTCGCATGTCCTTTACGAGGTCGAGCGCCTGACGGACCAGATCGTGATGATGTCGAACGGGCGCGCGATCGCCCAGGGCGACCTTCACCAGATCCGGGACCTGATCGACACCCGACCGCACTCGGTCGAAGTGACGACGCCGGCCCCACGGGAGCTCGGCCGGGCCTTCGCGGGGTGGGAACACGTCACCGACGTTTCCTTCCCCGGGCCGGAGAAGGTCGTGGCGCAGACCCGCTCTCCGGACGCGTTCTACCGGGCGCTGGGGGAGCTCGCGCGCACCGGAGCCGTTCCGGTCCGCGGGGTCCGGGGCGTGGACGACAACCTCGAGGCGGTCTTCCGCCTCCTGACGGAGTGAGCCGATGACGAGCCAGGCGCGCCGGCTGGCCGTGATCGTCGGGATGACCTACCGTGGGAACTTCACCGGGGGGCGCCTCTGGATCTCCGCCCTGCTCGCGGCCCTGCCGCCGGTGATCCTCGCCGCGGTATTCGCCTACGGGATCACGGGCGCCTCCCTCATCACCGGGTTCGGCAACGTGGTCGTCACCCTCGTCCTCTCGGTCCAGGTCCCGCTGACCACGCTGATCATCGGGGTGGGCCTCTTCCGGACCGAGATCGAGGAGGACACGATGCCGTTCCTGACGCTGCGAACGGTCGCGCGTCCCTCGATCGTGATCGGGAAGTATCTCGGAGGGTGGGCCGCCACGCTCACCTTCCTCCTTCCTTCCTTCGCGGTCTCCCTGGCCATCGTGGCGGCCGGCGCGGACGGAGCCGCGTTCCCGGCCGGGTGTATCGCGGCCGGATTGGTGCTGGTCCTCCTCGGCTCGGTCGCCTACCTCGCGATCTATCTCCTCATGGGACTCGTGACCCCGAGCGCGTTCGTCCTCGGCCTTGTTTACGCCTTCTTGTGGGAGTTCGTGCTTCCTCTGTTCCCGGGCCACCTGCCGCAGATCACGGTCTACTACTACCTCCGGGCCGCTGCGGCCGGCCTTACCTCGTCGGGGCCCCTCGGCTCCTATTCGACGTCGATCGGTCTCGCCGCGGCAGGGACGGTCCCTCTGGCGGTCGCTGCCGGAGGGCTCCTCTTGGCCTGTGTCGTGGTCGGGTATGTCGAGACCGCGCCCGGCCGTTCGGACAGCTGATCGGGTGAGCGTCGATCTGCGGGAACGTCCCCGGGGGGTGGCCGCTCTTGGGGCCCAACCGGATAGCGACCCGGCCGGGTTGAAGGAGGGCCCCGGAACCCAATGGCCGAAGGCCTGTACCCTCGGTCATGACGCGCATATGTACGCATGCATGCGTACGGCGAGCGGTATAAGTCCCTCCGGAACATCGGCCGTTGCGAGGTCTAGAGATGGCGTATAACATTCGACTGGTGGGACTGTTGGTCTTTTCGATCGCCGCGATCATGCTGATTCCGGCGGGATCGGCCGCCCCCGCGGCGGCCGCTGCCGGCGCCGCTCCGAGTGCGTTGGTCATCGCTCCGGCGTCGGTGCATACGGCGCCCGCGGCTGCGACCCCCGCGATCGCGCCCCAGGCCCTTACCGGCACAGCGGCGACGGAGAGTAGGATTCTCTCGACTCTCAAGAGCGACAACATCCCGCAACGCGACGCATTCTTGCCGAACTTCGGCGCCCATTTCTCGAGCACCGGAAACCTGATCACCCCCTTGTACGCGACGTCCCCGGCCCCGATGGGGCTCGGCGACTTCGGGATCCAGAACGTTAACGGAACCAACGTCGGTACGATCTCCTACACCCAGAGCGTCAAGGCATCGGTGACCCTGAACAGCGTCAACCCCGTCTACGTCACCTCGTCGGACCCCGACGGGTTCACGATGCAGCTCAACACGGTGCTGACGCACACGGACGTGCTCGGCAGCGCCTCCTACCAGTACCTGGATCCAGAACGTCCCGGTCTACAACCCCGTCACTAGCACGCTCGCGTTTGAGGACAACATCTGGAATTTCTCGAGCCCGGCCATCGCCATGCAAGCGAACTCGATCTACAGCGGGGATGGGTTCACCGTCCCCGGAGTGTACTACTACGCGATCGGACCGTCCTACCACGTCTCGACGCCGTTCACCGTCCAGGTGTACAACAACGCCTCGGTCGTCAACGACCGGCCCACGGTGTTCTTCAACTACACCGTCGCCACGACGAGCGGGACGGTCTCTGGGTCGTTCGACCAGGTCGAATTCAACTCGACCGGACTCGCGACGCCCCATCACAAGGCGCCCATGCCCACGTTCCAGATCAACGGACAGTTCGCGAACCCGACGGACTTCCTCCTGAACGACGCGGAGATCATGCTCGGTGGACCCGGCGGCGGGTCGACGACCACTCTCCTCGGCATCACCGGCTCGATGGGCCTCTGGACCCTCCCCAACGGGACCTCCACCTTCCAGACCGTCCGTTCGGCCTACGATTTCGGAACTGACACGGGCGAGACCTCCGAGGGGATCGCGGAGTACGCGACGACCGGTGCTCACCCCGTCGCGGAGCTCAACTCCGGACCCTCGATCCTCTACCCACTCTGGGGGATTGCGGGAGCGCACCAGGGCGCGGAGAAGGTCACGGTCAACCTTTCGCCCACGAACGCGTTCGTGTTCGCGAACCAGGGCCACACCTTCAGCGAGTATACCGCCGCCTGGGGACCGACCCCGGTGAGCGGTCCGGCCGTCTACTGGTTGAGCCCGGGCGCGTACACGTTCAAGTTCCTCTTGAGCGACTACACGCCCGTCGTCGTGAACGTGGGTCATCACTCCTCCGTGACGCTCACGGTGTCGCTGGTGTCCAACCCCGCGGCAGGCGTGTATACCCCGCTGTGGGCCGAGGCGAACAGCCAGCTCGCGGCGATCTCCCAGCCGGGCGGGCTGGGCACGTTTAGCCACCCGTATTACTTGGACAACAACCTGGCGGCGTCGATCGACCCGTTGTTCGCGTCGTTCAACGACTACCTGTTCCCGGTGTTCCCGGGGGTCTACCTCATCGACACGACCGCGTATGTGAACGTCTACAACATGCCGAGCTTCGGGGTCGCCTACCCCAACACCGGCTTCGGGTCACCCTTGTCGAACCAGCTGAACATCGAGCTGTACCGGTCGACCCACGTGTCGATCGTGGCGAACGCGGACCTCTCGGGATGGTTCTACAACGGGGCCTCGTTCGCGGAGCCGGCGGCCGTCTACCTCTGGGACTCAAGCCACGACCTGATCGCGGGGAACACGTTCTACGTGGAGTCGAACGGGATCAACACGGTCGACGCGACCGGCCTCGGCGGCCACAACGTCATCTGGGGCAACGTCTTTTACGCCTCGACCCTCCCCGCCAGCAACCCGGGCGCCGCGCTCAACGCCGGGAGCCAGGTCGGACTCTGGGTTTGGGAATCGCACGACCTGATCTACAACAACGCGTTCCTGACGCCCAACACCGCGTTCCTGATTCCCGAGAACTTCTACGTCGGCGGATCAGCCCCGTGGACCGACTCGTGGAACGTGGCTTACCAGCCCGCGACGGACGTCATGTCCCTGAACGGCTGGCACATGTCCGGGAGCATCCTCGGGCTCAGCTACGAGGGTGGGAACTACTGGGACAACTACGGAACCCCCTCGAACCCGTACGGGGTCACGTACACGAACGGTGGCGAGATCTGGACGGGGGGCGACCACCTCCCGCTGACCCTGCTGACGCTCTACAAGGTCCGGGTCCACGAGACGGGCCTCGCCTCCGGAACGTCCTGGGCGGTCACCATCAACGGCTACACGCAGACCACCACAGGGACCGAGGTCACCTTCTGGCTCCCGGACGGGGCCTACGGCGTGTTCCCGGGCGCCGTGACCGGCTACACGGCACCGAGCCCCTCGGCGATCCTGGTGAACGGAGCGAACCTGCACTTTACGTTGGTCTACACGTAGGTGGCAGAGGTAGGTCCGGTCGGAGCTCCCGACCCGGACCCGCGACCAACCCTTTCCTCCCTTTTCTTCTTCCTCGCTCCGCGGAAGGGCGGTCTTTCCGGAGGGCCCGATGACGGGGGCCACAGAGTCCTGCCGACCTCGACCGATTCCAAAAAGTCCCTGCCACCTCCCTCCGGAGTTCCGAGCCACCCCGGGGGGACCGGGCCGTCAGTGGGAAAGGACCGCACCGGCCGGGACCGGCGGGTCACCGCCGCCGATGGGTGAGGTCTCGGGGGCGGGGTAGGCCCTTCGGAGCCGGACGAAGAAGAGGAGCGCGAGCACGACGAGCGGGAGCGTGTAGGGGAGACCCAGCGTCAAGAGGACCCCGAAGAGCGCCTGCCAGAGGACGAAACCGAACGCGAGATCCACCAGGAGATATTCGTGGTCCGCCCTCCCAATCCCTCGCCGGATGGTCTCGAGGAGGATCCCGAACGCGACCAGCTCGATGAGAAGGATGACGGCGGGGGGAACGGGAGTCGACGTGAAGCCGTACTCCAGGAGAAAGGCGACCGGGAAAAAGACGAACCCGATCGTTCCGACCTGCCAGGGTCGCGCGGTCGGGCGCTCGGCCGCCGGTCTCCAGAGGGCCCGAGGGGCGCGGTATCCGGCGGCCACGAGCACCGCGATGACCCCCAGGCTCCCCACGAGGAGGTAAGGCCCCATCCAGAAGTGGAACTCGCCGTAAACGAGCGCGGTCTCCGTTGCGGTCGCCGCCACCAGAGAGACGAGCGCGAGGAGGATGCCTCGACGCCCGACGAGGGAGCGTCCCCGGGTGGCGGGGAGTGCGAGACGCAGGAGCAGGATCGGGAGACCGATCGAGTAGATCACGTGGAACGCGAGGACCCCAGTCGCCCAGACCCAATTCACACCGGCAAATCGACCGAACGACCCGAGAACGCCATCCGCGCCGTGGTTCGAATTGAACAGGGTGTTGTCCCCGAGGCCTTCTTCCGTGATCCCGTAGGCGAGGCCGAGGAGGAAGATCGTCCCCCACCCCTTGTGCCAGCGAATCACCGCCTCCCGGATGAGCAGCGCTCCGGCTGTGTACTGTCCGACGTTGATGACGACCTGGAGGAAGAAGAACGCAGGGTTCGTGACGAGGGCCAGCACCGGGCTCGACGTCGAGAGGTACTCCGGTATCCCGGGCGTCAGGACGGCCAGGCAGACGATCGGGTGGGACCTCAGGAAGGGGACGAACCGGCCGAAGCCACTCGGGGGCCGATCGCTTCCGCCCGGCGCAAAGGTCCGGGGTGGACCCATGGAGTTCTCCACGACGGAACTGCGATGTCCGGTCTGCCTACATCAATCAACGCTCTCGAGCGACCGGAGGGAAGCGGCCAAGAAGGGGCGGTGCCTCGGCGCGAGACGGAACCCCCCCACGAGCATTCATGGTGAGGACGAGGACGATCCACCGACTTCGGAGAGGGTCTCTCCTCCCGGCCCTGCTCACGGGAGCGGTCACCCTGGTCCTTCTGACAGTCATCGTCGCCCCCTCGGGATCCGCGGCGCTCCTAGCGCTGCGCGCTGAGCCTCCTCGTGACCTCCGCTCCGCATCCGAGGGCCCCCGGCCGAGCAGCGGAGGGGATATGGCTCGGGAGAGCGCGAAGGTGGCCCCTCCGTACGACGGTGGCACTCCGGCGGTCTCGGATCCTCCCTACTGGTCGAACATCAGTGCGCTGGGGGCGACCGCGCCCGGTGCGACGATCGGCGGCGCCTTGGCCTTCGATCCGGCGGCGAACACCACGGTGTTCCTCGGGGGGGATTCGACCCCGAGCTTCGGCAAGTTCTGGACGTACAACAATTACACCTGGGCGGGGCCGTCCAACGGAATCCCCGATCTATTCGCCGCGTTGGCGTACGACGGCTCGGACTCCGAACTCATCGCCTTTGGGGGCCAGGCACAGATCGCGGGTAATCCAGGCGGGGGCCCCACGATTCCGACGAATGCGACCTACGGATTCTCGGAGGGGACATGGACCAACTTGACCCCCACCCTGTCGGTGAGTCCTCCGGCGTCCGCACTGCCGATGATGGCCGCAGACCCGGCGAACGGCTCCGCCGTGCTGCTCGACCCGGTGGGGTCCGCCAACCGCTCTCAGACCTGGAGTTTTGCGAACGGGACGTGGACCAACCTCACCGCCACCGCCGGCCAGCCCCCACCGGGTCCCAGCGGGGCGGACAGTGTGATGACCTACGACCCCGCCGCCGGGGGGGTGGCATTCTTCGGGGGCTCCTTCCCCAACTCGGGGTACGGCCTCGCGACGAACGAGACCTGGGAATTCCGCGATGGCCGCTGGACCGACCTCAACCTCGTCGGTCCCGACTTCACCACCGGCGCGGTGCAGACCCTGGCCTTCGATGCGGCCACGAACGCGCTGGAGGATCTGGTAGCGCCCAGCTACCTCTACTCGGAGAACGGGTCGGCGGACTACGAGGATTGGGAGTTCCTCGGGGGGGCGTGGGCCAACCAAACGGCGCACCTGCCGGCCACTCCCCCGATCGGCTACGACCCGCTGTCCGTCTGGGACCCGGCGGACGGTTACCTATTGTACATCTCCGGAGGGTTTGATGACCAGAGCTGGGCTTTCGGGACAACGCCGCTCCACGCCCAGGTCTCCGTCCTTCCCTCCCCGGTCGACGTGGGGTACGCCACGACCTTCCGCGTCGTGGTGTCGGGCGGCTCACCCCCCCTTCGCTACTCCTACTCGGGTCTTCCCCCGGGGTGCGTTAGTTCTTCCGTACCGATCCTGAGCTGCCAACCTTCCGGGCCAGGTAACTTCACGGTTCAGGTGTCCGTCGAGGATTATTCGAACGCCAGCGTCAACGCCTCCGCCGGACTGGAGGTGGGTTCCCGGCTCTCGGCGTCCGGCCCACTCCTCTCGCCGGGCACGTCGTACGTCGGGTCCACGGTCACATTCTCGGTCGCGGTCTCGGGAGGCGTCCTTCCCTACGCGTTCGCATGGTCCGTGCCCGTGGTGAATTGCACTCCTCCCGACGCCGCGCAATTCACGTGTGGTGCGGGTCAGACGGGCCCGTTCGGGATCTCGGTGAACGTGACGGATGCGACGGCGATTGGATTCGTGGCAGTAGAGGAGAACGTGACCGTCGTGGGGTATCCTGCGATTATCTCGTTCGCCGCGTCCCCTACGCGGGTAGAGGTCGGCGGGACGTTCGACCTCAACACGAGTGTCGCGGGGGGCGCACCGGCCCTAGTGTACAATTACTCCGGCCTGCCTCCAGGGTGTCAGGGAAGTTCCAAGCCGTCCATGACCTGCGGCCCGACCGGCCCGGGGACGTTCAACATCACCGTCGCCGTCACGGACGGACTGGGCAGCACCGTTCGCGCGACCGTCGAGGTATCGGTCGTTGCCGCTCTCGCGATACTGGGAGAGGAAATTACGCCGAACCCTGCGACGGTGGGGTCGGTGGTGACGTTCAGCTACGCCGTCTCGGGAGGCGCAGGTCCGTTCCACTCCGGGTGGACCGACCTGCCACCGGGGTGCGTACCGTCCCAGACCGCTTTCGTTTGTGCAATGAACACGACCGGGTCGTTCGACGTGGGACTGACCGTGCGCGACGCCCTCGGCGGAGTGGCGCGAGCGAACCTCACGCTTACCATCCCGATGAGCGGCGGCCCCTCCGAAACGCGCTCCGGGTGGGAGCTGGTGCCTCTCTGGGCCTGGGCGGCGGTCGGGCTGGGGGTGTTCGCCGTGGCGGGCCTCCTTCTGTGGGACCGGCAGCGTCGGCGGAGCTCCCCCGCACCGAATTCGGGTCCCGCGGATGGGGGGTTCGAAGGAATCGAGGAGGTCGACGGACCCGGTTCACCGGACGGCGGTCCGAACTCTGCCTTCCCCGAAAGCGAATCGGGACGGTGACCACCGCGGACCGCCGCGGATTTCCGATGGCGGCAAGGTGTTATGTCCTGCCCCCGCGACGCACGACCAGGAGGCTGGACACCGCCCCACTTCTCGAGAACCGATGCGCGATCCTCGCGGTCTCCGCGGGCCGAGTCGACCGAGGTCGACCCTTCGCCGCCGACGGATGCTCGCGCTCGGCGCCCTCTTCGCCGCGGTTCTCACGATCGGTGGCGTCGGCGGGGTAGCCTTCCGGGTCACGCATTCGACCGAGACCCTTGCGGGGATCCAGACGCCGGCCGAGTTCCTGGGGCATTGGCAGCAGGTGGGGTCGGAGTCGGGGGTCACCCCGAGGCCTCTGCCGCGCCTGTGGAGCGGCTCGGTCGTCGCACCGACCCGACTGACCCGCTTCTCGGCGACGGACCGGATCGACGCGGCGACCGCCGGGAACCTGGCCCTGGTCTGGGTCTTCAACGAGACCGTCGGGGTCTCGGCCGGAACCGAGATTGAGCTCAACTTTCACATCCATTACCTCGTCGGCGTCACGGCGGCCACGGCCTCGATCACGGTCTACATCGAGACGCAGCGAGCCGCGCTGACCGGGACGCTCACGTTCACGGTGTACTGGGACTCGGGTCACGCGACCGGGGTCACCTTCGTCGACCAGCTCGAGGTCGCTCAAGCGTGCCCCGCGCTGGGGGTGTGTCCATGAGCGCGCCGGTCCGCCGGGAACGAAGCTCCGGTTTCTTCACTCGGTTCGGTATCGGCATCCTCGTGGTCCTGGCGCTCGTCCTGGCTTCGACGGTGGCCGGCTGGAGTCTGGGCGCACCCGCCAGCGTGGGGCCGGGAACCGCTGAGCAGGGGCAGGGGGCCGACGTGGGAGAGCAGTCCCCCGCGTACTGGGGGTGGGAAGCGGCCCAGATATGGGGCATGCCGGCCCCCGTACCCACTCTGCTCTCGACGGGTTCCTCCGCCCCCACCGTGCTGGCCGCTGCGTCGAGCAGCTACCGGATCAACTCGGCGACCGCGGCTAACACCTCGGTCCGCTGGGAATTCTTGGAGACGACCGCCGCACCGGGCTCGACCGAGCTCGAGCTCCGCTTCGTGGACGGACTGACCCGGGCGGCGTCCTCGGTCACGGTCTATCTCGAGACGCGCCCGGGGACGTTGGCCGTCGACCTCACGTTCCTCATCTACTGGGACGCGGGGGCCTTCGGCCCGAGCGGGGTCACCGTCCAGACCATGCACGTGACGGTTCTCGTGTGCACCGGAATCGGGCGCTGTCCCTGAACCCCCCACGGAGCGCCCGAGGAGAAAGCTCGAAGTGCCGGCTTTTTCCGTGGAAAATGGGACTTCCTGCGTACCCGTACATTCTTCTACCCGGACCCGCGCAAATGCATCCGAGAGGACTTCGAATGGCACCTGCCTACACGACCACAGCGACCGGGAGTTCACGTCGACTGAAGGCGCGCTACGTCATCGGGGGAACGTTCGTCGCACTTCTGGTCCTCGGGGGGGGTTGGGTCATGGCGGCATCCTTCGCGGTCAACCAGGGCGCCGTCGAGACCGGGAGCGGGGTCTATCACGGCACCGCGGCGCTCACCTATTGGACTGAGACCACGGCCGGCGTGACCACCCAGGCAGGAACACCCGCCGTGCTCTCCGCGATCATGGCTACGCCCACCGTCCTGCCCGCCGCCGGGATTAGCTATGGGGTAAACGCGCCGACCCTCAACGACGTCACGCACTTCTGGAAGTTCACCGAGGCCATCACCGCCCCGGTCTCCACCGAGATCGAGATGCAGATCTCCGTCTCCACCGGGGTCGTACCCACCGTCACGACCGTCATCGTGTACTTGGAGACGCAGGCGGTCATCCCCGGCACGGCCCAGACGTTCGTCCTCTACTACGACCTGGGCTCCGCGGCGACCGCCACGATCACGCTCAACAGCGTGACCCAGATCAGCGAGCAGTGCACCTCCGTGGGTACGTGCGCCTAGGCTTCCGATCAGCTCGCGTCCGGCCAACCCTTTCCTCCCTTTCCACCGTCCCGGCACCCGGGGCGTTTTCCGGGTCCCGGGGACTAGTCGTTCGATGGCCCGCTCCCGAAGGCCGCGGTGAATAGCGCGAGGTCGGCCGCCGGGATGAGGTCCGGATGGAGGTACACCCAGACCCGGGCGTTGTGCGCCTGGGCCTCGACATGGAAGGCGGCCAGCCGTTCGATCACGCGCTCCGTCCCGTGGACCCGGGTCAGGTACTCGATCCCTTCCAGGAAGACCGCCGTCACCCGATCCTGATCGACGGCCTTCGTAAGGAACGCCCCGTAGGCGTCCAGGTCGTTCGGGCGGAGCGTGAGGCCTCGGCCGATGTTGGTGAGCCAGTAGATCTCGACCGGGCGGGGGCCCACGTGCGCCCTCAGTCGATCCGGAGATTCCCGGACGATGCAGATGCCGCGATGCCCGGCAGCGGTTGCGTCCAGGAATTCCGTGAATGCCGGCAGGAACGACGGGGCGACCACGAGGGTCACGCCGCCCGAGGGGGTCGGCGGCGGCAGGGGCTCTGGCGGGGCCTCGGGGATGGGCGGGAGGGGGGCCGGCTCGGGTGCAGTAGGGGACGCGGGCTCAATCCCAAGCCCGCTCTCTACGGGGGCTGACTCCACGGTCGGGACCTCCACCGGTACTGGTTCGGGGAGGGCGGCGGCCCCTTGGAGGGTCTCCGGCGGGAGAGAATCCGGCAGCGTTGGCTCCGTGGGGGTCTCGACTGGGGTGACCCGCTCGGGGACGTCGCTCAACTCGGGTCCGGACGGGGGATGTGGGGCGTCCATCGTCTCGGGCGGAGCTACGTCGGTTTCCGGGGACTCTGGCGGGGTGAACGGGGCGGTGTCCGCCTCGGCCTGATCCGTCAGAGGGTCCGAAGGGAGAGCCGGCGGTGCGGTGACCGCACCGACCGGCGGCTCGCTCCGACTAGGACCCTCGGAAGTTCCCGGTGCGACGTCGGTGGGAGCCGACCGGTCGGGGGCCGGTACTCCGCGCCGGCTGGGCTGGCTGGTGGAGTATCGGTCTCGCCGGATTCGACGGGCGCGGCAGGTTCCTCAGAAGTCGGAGGGCTATTTGGGACCAATTCGACCGACAGGTCCTCCGTTTCGGCGGGAACGGGCGCGACCTCCGATCGTGGGGGCATGGGCTCCGAAGTACCCGTCCCTCCCGCTGATCCGCTACCGATTTCGGTCGCTGTTTGCGGGAGGGCGTTCCTCGCGACCCCATCGGGAGGGACGCCGGAGACCTCGGCCAGGTTCTGTTCAGGCATTCGGTCGGGGCCGGCGTCGGCCAGGAGGGCCGAATCGGGAGGAGATCCCTCGCTGGCCGGCGTAGGGTCCATCGGGGGAGGAAATGGATAATCTGGAGGTAAGTCGACGGAAGGGCGAGGTGGTTCAGGCGGGCTCTCCTCGGGTGACGGGAGCGGTGTGTCCCCCTCCGAAGGAGCCGGACTAGGAGCGGCGGTCGGGGGAGGAGGTTCGATGGCGCCGGCCGCGGGGCCCACTGTGGAACCGGAGGCCGGCGTACCGGTCGGGGGAATGGACGGTGGCTCGGTCGCCGAGCTCGCCCCATCAAGGGCGGGAGGGCTCTCAAATCCCGATTCCGGGAGGACTGGGAGGGAGCCGCCCGGAGTGGGCTCGAAGGCCCTCGGTGAAACAGGGGGAGTCGCGCCGGGCGGACTCTCCGGAAGTCGCGGGGGCTCCGGTGCCGACGGGGGCACGACGTTTCCGGTAGTAGGACGCGGGGGGGTGACCGGCGGGGGTGCTAGCCGCACTTTCTCGGGCGACGCCCGAGTGGCAGGGCCGGAGGTATCTAGTGGCGTGCCGGCTCCGGAACGGCTTCCCGGGCTCGGGGGCGGGACCTCGACGAAATCGTCGGCTCGGTCGGATCCTGAGACCAGCGCGACCGCGGTAGATCCGTCGCCCAGGCCGCGGGGTCGTGGGAGTGGCCGGATCGGTCGTGGAGGCACGCTTCCCCCGAGCTTTCGGACGAGGGATTCGGCGATCGGCCCTCCGAAGCCAGGGAGCTGATTGATCCGGTCGAACGGAGCGCGGCTGAAATCCTCCATCGTGCGGAGCCCTGCCGTCCACGCGCCCCCTACCTTCGCAGGGCCGAGCAGAGGCGCTCCGAGCACACCGTCCAGCTCCTGGACGAGCGAGCGGATCTGCTCCTCCTTCGCGACCTCTTCTTCGCTGGCGTAGTCGACCTCACCAATGGCCCCTGCCGTGCCCGGACGGTGGGGTCGGACTCGAGAGAGGCGGGCGCGCTGGACTCGGTGTTTTTCGTGCGCGGGGCGAGCGGCCCCATCGGAGAACCGGACCCACCAGTGGACCCCGGTGCGAGTGCGGCCGAACCAGCAGTTCGTCCGAGGAAACTCCGCGGAGGGGTCGAGGATCCGGACTTCGGAAACGCCGAGGTAGGTGGCCAGCGCTCGCGCGGAGGAACGGAGTTCGGCGGCCAAAGGGTCGAGCACCGCGATCAAGATAGGTCCCCGCTCTCCCTGGGCCAGAGAAGCCGTCCGACGGAGCTCTCGCTCCACCCGGGACAGCAGGCGGAACGCATCGGGAGAGACGGGCGGCGGGTTGCGGAGGGGCACGGGTTGCTGGGCCGGGAGTTCGGCGTACAGCTCGCCCAGGGTCCAGGGGAGCGCGACGACGCGTTCGGGGAGCATCTCCACGTACTCCACCATCGAGGGGAGGATCCTGCGCGAGAGTCCGCGGACGACCACGGAGAGCTCCTCGGAAGCTGCTCCCTCTCCCCGACGGCGGACCGGCATCCGCCGCAGGACGTGGAGGATCTGACCGGCCTCTTGTGGGTACGCTTTCTGGATCTCGGAGATCACCGGTGCGAGGGAGCGTTGCCGCCCGGTCCAGGGCGTCGCGGGTCCGAAGGCCTCGAACCGGGTGACCCGGGTGAGTCGCTGGAGCGTGGGCCGGTCAGCGCGGAGGCTCGCGGCGAGATCGTCGCTCGCGACGATCGCGGCGAGGGAGGGGATCGGGGTGTCTGGGTCCAGCCCTACCCGGCGACGGAAACGTTCGACCGCCTGTTCGATTGACGCCCACCGGTCCCATGCTTTGATCGCCTCCTCGTCCAGCAGGGTGGAGTCTAGGGGGTCGATGCTGGCCTCGAACAGGCTCGTCCGTCCTGGCACCAGGGCCGCGTACACGGTTTCCGCGACATGGGGTGAAACGGGAGCCAAGACCACCGTGACCTCGCGCAACATGTGGTGCAGGGTTCGCAAGGCGGCCCGTCGCGAGGGCGGCGTGCCGGCCCGGTCGAGGCGGGGCCGGACCCGAGCGACGTACGTTTCGAGGTCGTTCGCCAAGAATGCGGCCAGGCGACGGTAGGCGGAACCGGCCGCTTGGTGGTCGTAATCGGCCAGAGTCGCGAGTCGGACCCGCTCCCACCGGGCCAGAATCGCACGGTCCTCGGACTCGAGCTCCCCGAGCGAGCCGGCGATCGGCTGGGCGAAGGCCGCGAGCAGAGCGGGGTCGCACCGGTCCAGCAGTTCCCGAGCGACGTTCCACCAGCGCTCGAGCCTCCGCGCCTCTTGCCGGCATCGATCCGGGAACGTCGGGCCGGAGCGCTCCCGCTGCTCCCCTCGGACGAGAGCCGCGCGGACGGCGTCCGCCCCTAGCGAGCCCGCCAGTTCGACTACGCCTCCCTCAGGCACTCCGGGGAGGAGCGCGAGGCCCACGTCGTTGGGTACGCCTACCACCCCCGACATGGCCGAGAGGTGGTGGACCAGCGCGGGAGCGCGCCGCCGCTCATTGAGGTAGAGCCAAACCGAGTCCCCCGCCGGGAACGGGTCGAAGCGAGCCCATCCGCCCAGTATGCCCGCCATCGAAGGTAGGAGTCGACGTCCGACGGGGTTTCTTCGATTCCCGCAGGCGCACTCCGGCCCTCCCCCGAGCGGTCCGAGCCGTTCGCAGCGAGGGCATTCGAGCAGGGTCACGGTGTAGGGGCCCGGCGGGGCGGATTGAGGTTCGCTGATCGGCCACGCCGCTACCTCGACCTGCCCGACCGCCGGGTCCTTCGGCAGGAGGCGTCGGTACAGGTCCCTGCGTTCGGCCGGCAAGCGGGACGGCTCGAGACACCAGGCCCGTCCGGGAGCCCAGACCATGGCTGTCCCGCAAATGGTGCAATGTGGAACACCGCGGCGGACGCGGAGTCGGGCAAAGAGTGCGCCGCCCTCCGCGAGGTCCCGCGCGACGAATTCGTTCGCGGTGGGGAGGTCGAGTCCCGAATACTTGTGGGCGATGTCGAACGAGAGTTGGCCGCGAAGGGTCACGAGCGGCCAACCGGCAATCCCGAGCCGGTCGGCGATCTGGGCGTCGCTGCCGCCGTGCCCCGGGACGAGGGGAACGATGCCGGTACCGCTGTCGGTAACGTCCGCGACGGCGAGGATGGTTCCGGAGGGTGGCGTGAGTTCGCCGCCCATGGGAAATTCGTGTCGGAGCGGGTACTGATACGGGCGCCCTTGCCAGCGGGCGCCGGTTCCTTCCTCGAGGACCTCTATCTCGCCCCCCGGCAGCCACTCGAGCAGTCGCGCCAGCGACGGACGGGAGGTCAGGATTTTCTCATCCACGCCCCGACGTCGGTACCGAGCCACGACGTAGGGGAGGGTGGGGTTGACGAGGAGAGCGCTGGCCCCGAGGAGGCGCCACGGCGCGTCGACCCATGCCAGCGCGTGGACGACCCCGTCCCCTTCCGGCACGGGGAAGCGGACCAGGTACGTGTCCCCTTCCTCCTGTTGGTAGATGATCCGATCGGGGGTGCGGGCCTGGGCGCAGGAGGGACATACTCGCAGGGACGTATCCCGGGTCGCGACCAATCCGAGGGCGGCCATTCTCCCCAGGATCGTCTCGACCGCGGCCCGGCGATCGGCAGAGTCCACCGGGGCACCCGCGGATCCACCGGTCCAAACGGACAGGGCGCGGAGCAGGGAGATCGTCGGCTCGTCCAGTTCCCCGTACTTGTGGAGGGTACCAAGGGCCCGTCGACCGGCGAGAGCCAGGTAGCGAGCATCGACGTCCGCTGCCACGGCTCGAAATACGACCAGGCCCGGGTCGTCGCCGGTGATGAGCGCACCCTCGAACTGGTGCACGATGGGGCTCGTGGACCGGCCGATGATCCCGTCGGCCCCCGGCAATCCGCGGGCCGCCCACAGTTCCCGGGTCGTGCGTTCGATGTCCCCCGGCGGGTACTTCTCCGCGAGGACCCCCATGAAACTGACTCACGCGGCAAAGGAATACTACGGCGTGCGGGTGGAATAAACCCTCCTCTCCGGTGCCATCCCCGAGCGGGCTCCGATTCCCAGCAACTCTTATCCTCCCGGGGCGGTCCCCGCTCACCCGGGGTGCTTACCGATGGCCTGGACACAGCAGGAGGTCCGCGAGTTGAAGGAGGGCCGCTACCTGCTGATCGACGAGGAACCGTGCCGCATCATCAACATCCAGACGTCCAAACCGGGGAAGCACGGGGAAGCGAAGGCGAGGATCGATGCGGTCGGGATCTTCGACCGCCGCAAGCGCAGCGTCGTGTTCCCGGTCACGCACAAGGTCCAGGTGCCGATGATCGGCAAACGGCAAGCGCAGGTTCTCTCGATGACGGAGACCGAGGTCCAGCTCATGGACCTCGAGTCGTACGAGACGTTCAGCCTCGCGGTCGACGCGGAAACCAAGGCTCAGATCGCCCCCGGTGGAGAGGTTCAGTACCTCGACGCCATGGGAAAACGCCAAATCACGCGCACCTAACGCCGCCCAGGGACGGGGGGCTTTTCAGGCCCGCCTCCCTCTCGTTTCATTAATAAAGGGGACCGGGCATGAATCGTGTACCGGAACCCTCGGGGCCGCGAGGCTCAGCGGGCCGGGGCTAGGAGTCGGGACGAATGTCAGGTCCGGGAGGGATGGGTGCGGTCCCTTCATCCCGCTTGACCCGCATCCTTCAGGAAAAGGCGGAGGAGCTCAAGCGGAAGCGCCAAGCCGGTGAGGTCCTCCAAAAGGAAGCGGACGAGCGGGTCGCTCAGCTCGAGCGGCTCGACATCGCCCTCCCCGAGGTCCCGGAACGTTCCCGCCAGCTGCATGAGCTGGTCCGACGCTCGGACTGGGAGGGAGTGGAGCTCCAGGCCCGGGCCCTCCTCGATTACCTCGCAAGCCACGTCCCGACGGCGATCGAGGACCGGCGCCGGAAGACGGTCGAATCGGTCGAGCGCTTGAACGCCGCCGGGGTCCCGGTGCCCACCGCCGCGCGCGACGAGATCGAAGCGCTGGCCCATCCGTCCCCGGACGCACCATGGGCCGACCTCGTCGCTCGCCTCGTACGAGTGGAGGAGGAGCTCGCTCGTGCGGGAGCCGAGAACATTTCGGTCTCCCAAACGCGCGCCATGGCGCTCGCGGCATGGGCGGGGATCACCGGCGACCGTCTCATCGATTTCCAGAAGAAGGTCGACCTGGCCGTTCTGCCCGCCAAAGAAGGCCGAGTCGCCGACGCACTCACTGGGCTCGCCGCGCTCGAGCGGGAGGAGGTGCCGGAGGCGAAGACCCGACACGACGGCGCCCGCGCGGAAGCCGAGAGCCGCCTGCTCGTCGCGAAGGAGCATGGTGCGTCGACCGCGGAGCTCGAAGCCGCCCTGCACGACGATGCCGGCGCCTCGCCCGACCGGTGGCCGGAAACGGTGACGGCGATGGACGGAGCCCTCGAGCGGCTGGGCGAGGTCTTGCGCGAACGGACGGCCCAGGTCCTCGGCTCGCTGCGCTTATCCTTGGACGCCCTCCCGGAGTACGGGACCGATCCATCGGAGGCCCGGGTCGCCGTGGATGCGGCCATCTCGCGTCTCCCCTTCGTTCCAGCGCCGGAGATCCCGGCGCTCCTCTCCGAAGCCCGTCGCGCGGCCGAGGAGCCGATCGTCGCCGTCGTCGCCGCCCTCCTCGACGAGGTGCGTCCGCGGATCTCGGAGGCTCGACGACTCGGTCGGGACCCGAGCGAGGTCTTTGCGGCGATGAACCGGGCCCGAGAGGCGCTCCGGCTGAAGATCTACTCGGAAGCGTTGGCCGCGAGCCAGGAGGCGGCGGAGCGGGTCGCCAAGCTCACCGAAGACCTCGACGCAGCGCGCGACGAGCTCCAGGCTCTGGAAGAGATGGTCGGACGGTTCCACCGCGCCGGCTTCAGCCCCGAGGGATTCGATGCGACGATCGCCCGGGCCCGGGCGCATCTTGAACGGGCCGAGGTCGAGAAGGCTCGTTCGCTGCTCCGGGACACCGTCGTCCAGCTCGGACGGGAGGCGCTCAAGCAGTTCCTTGAGCGATGGACCGCGCTCGACCGGGTGCGGGACTACGAGCGAGACCACGGCTTCCTCACGGCCGAGGCCGGCGCGAAGCTCGATGAGGTGCGCGTGCTCCTCGACCAAGGGGACCTCGGGGGCGGGGCCGAGCTGCTCGGTCGCGCCGAGGTAGAGCTGCGCAATGCGGCCGGACCGTACGTATCCCGCCGGGTCCAGGAGATGGAGCAGGGGTTCGCGGACATCACGGACGACGCGCTGACCGCTCCCGTCCGCCGGTTGCTGGCCGACGCGGACGTGACCCTCCGGGTCAAGGAGGACCTGATCGCTTCGATCGAAGCGCTCCGCAAAGCCGAGCGGGATTTCGCCGCAGTCTTCGCGGTACACGCGAGCGCACTGGTCGACCTGCTCGAAGAGGAGCGTCGGGTCCTCGAGTCGATGGGAGGTCCGGGGGACGAGATCCAGCACCAGATCGACGAGGTCCAGCAGATCTTCAACATGGGGGACTTCGTCAAGGCCTCCCGGGCATCGCAAGAGATCCGAACCCGCGCCCAGCAGCAGCAGTTGCTACGGAGCGAGGAAGCGGTCTCGCACGCGAAGCTCGCCCTCGTCGAGCTCGAGACGCTCGGGCTCGACCTCGGGAAGTTCCGCGCCGACCTCGAGGAGGCGCAAGCCGCCGCGCGCGCCGGGCATTACGCAGAGGCCCATCGGCTCTCCCAGGCCCTCGAGGAGAGCTCCGTCCGTACCCGGGCGCAGGCGCAGTCGATCGTAGAGCAGGTGGCCGCCGCCCAGGAGGTGCTGGGGGACTTGCGCGAATTGGGTGTCGACCCCGAGCCGTTCTACGAACCGATCCGGGCGGCTCGCCTCTCCGTGCAGTCCCTCGACTTCGACTCGGCGCGCGCGACCATCCAAGCCGTTCAGCAGAAGCTCGGCGAGGCGGCCGCCCGCACCGAAACCGACCGCTTGTTCGGGGAGATCGACCGCCTCATCGAGGACGGGCGCCGCCTCTCCGCCCCCATGGACCCGTTCGTTACTCGCCTCCACGCGCTGCGGACCGAGCGCCCTACCGCGCCCGCGGAAGCCACGCGGACCGCCACCCGACTGCTCCATGAGGAACTCGTGGCGATCCTCGTGCCCATCCTGGAGGAGAACCTGCGCTCGCTCGAGCGTGACCTCGACATCGCTCGGGGGGCCGGGGTCGACCTCGACCGCATCGTCGCTCCGCTCGCCGAGGCGCGACGCCGGATCTCCCTCCCCGTGCCCGTCGGAGCGGCGGCGCTGCTCGACGCGGCGCGCGCCGAATTCATCGGGACCCGAGGTCTGGTCGAGCACGCCGAGCGCGTCGCCAAGCGCGCCCGCGAAGCGATCGCCCAGGCCGACCTGCTCCGGGTCGATATCGGAGTTTCGCGGGGGGTCATGGAGCAGGTCGAGACCGCCCTCGGCCGTCGGGAGTACGCCCGGGCGATCGAGCTCGGGGGTCCGCTCGAGCGCGAGGTCCTCCAGGCCACGTACCATCATGTTTCGAAGACTCTCGCCGGATTCCGAGCGACCGTCTCCCGGCTCCGGAACGAGGGCGGCCACACGACCGTCGCCGAGAACTTCCTGCACCAGGCGCGGATGGCGCTGGACGAGGGTCGTCCCGTCGACGCGGTCCAGTTCGCCTCGAAAAGCGAGGCAGAGCTCGAGCGGGCCGACCTCCAGCGCCGTATTGCCGAGGGGTCGATTGAGGCCACGGAGCGTTCGCTCGAGCGCGCGGCGAAGGACGGGATCGTCGTCCCGGGCGCTTCGGCCGAGATGGAGTCCGCCCGCCGGTTCATGGAGAAGCGTACGTACCCGGACGTGCTCGAGCACGCGATCCTTGCCTCCGACTTCTTGGTCGTCGGCCGGGAAAGCCATCGTCGCGCCCTCGAGGCGTTCGCCGGCGCCGAGTCCCAGGTCCGCGAGGCCGGGGGCTTTGGCGCGAGCGTCCAGGAGGCGGAAGAGCACCTCAAGGAGGTGCGCCACCTCCTGGATGAAGGACACTACCCGGAGGCGATCCGCGCCTCTCGCGAAGCGACCGAACAGGGTCGGTGGGCCATCGAGCGGCTCTTTGCGGGACCGATCGGCGTGATGCGCCGCCTGGTCGACGCCGCCCGGAAGGAAGGCCTGACCACGGAGGTCGACCCCGTCGAGGCGATCGTGATGGAGGCGGAGGCCGCGCTGCGGGCCCGGGAATGGCGGATCGCCCGAGAGGCGATCGGCCGCGCCGAATCCGCGAGCCGCAAGGTCTTCGAGTCGGTCGTCGAGGTTCGCTGGCGGGACGTCGAGGCGGAGCTCGCCCGGGGACCGACCCCGACCGACTCCGAACGGGCCCGACGCGCGGAAGTCTCCGCGAAGCTCGGGGCCCACCGCTCCCAGGGAGACTTCGGAAGCGCCCTTAGCCTCGTGCGCGAAGAGCTCGACGTCGCCCACCGACGCCGCCGAGAGGGCCTCGAGGCGGGCCTCGTTCGGCTCAAGGAACGCCTCTGGGTCGGCGAGCGATTGGGCGTGGACACGACACCGGCCATGCAGACGTTCAGCGAGGCCCGGGTCGCGCTCGACGCGGGCCGTCTCAGCGAGGGTGAGGCCCTGTTCCGACGCGCCACCGAATCGCTCGAGCACTCGATCGTCGAGCCGTTCAACCGCCGTCAGAGCGACCTTCTCACCGAGATCAACTTCGCGTCCGAGGGGCTGCGCGTGAGCGTGGGGGCCATCCAGACGCGCTTCGAAGAGATCGACGCTCTCGCGAAAGCCGGCCACCATCTGGAGGCGAGCCGCCTGCTCCTGGCCGCCGAAGAGGAGCTCGCGCTCCGCAAGTCGCTCCATCGGGAGCTCATGAACCTCCACTACCTCATCGACGCCGCCCTTGGTCGGGCCGCCGAGCGCCGCGTCGACACCACCGAGGCGCGGGCGTTGCTCGCCGAATCCGTCCGGCTTCGGGACACGGACTACCCGGCCGCCCTCGAGAAGGCCCGGGACGCCCTGCGACGCCTGCAGGGGGAATCGCCCTCGGCCCCCCCGGCCGAACCGGTCGCCGCCTCCGCGTCGCCTCCCCCGACGAAATCGACAGAGAGCCCGCCCTCCGGCGGGAGTGGTTCCACCCCGTTCTGGCCGTTCCGGCGGAACCACCCGCCGAGCTAGGGACCCCTCACACCGACGCGAACGTCCCCGCCGGCGAAACGGGGCCGAGGCCGGGCAAACCGCGCGGCGGTCCGAGGCCGAGACGGTCGTACTCGACCGTGTGCTTGATGGAACGACGGCGGAGCAACGTGGAGACCTGCTCCGTGATCTGGACGACCTCCTGGCAGCGCGCGGGCTTCGTGAAATAGAATTCGACCCGCTTCTCGTCCGCGAGCGGGAAGATCAGCCGCAGGCCGAACGCATCCTGGCGGTTGTACCCGGCCGGTTTCCGGTCGCCCTTCAGGTCCCGCAGGTTCTCGTCGAGCAGGACGTCGGGGAGCAACGGGTCGGAGTCCTTCACGAAGGGGCGGTTCATCTCGACCACCCGGCGGTGGATGTCCGGGTACACTCGCACGAGGTCGATGTACGAGCCCTTCGGTTCGAGCAGAATGTGGCCGCTGCGGGCCTTCACCGGGGGCGTCACTGACGGGAAAGGGAACCCAACCTCTTAGGGGCTTCGGACCGAGCCCGGAGGAACCCCCCACCCTCGTGCCCGGCGGTCCATGCCTTCCCCGAGTCGCGAAAGGCTCAAAGAGTGGGTTCGATAGGGGAGCGGGACGCTCCCGTAGTCTAGTGGTCAAGGATAGAGGCCTCTCGAGCCTTTGACGCGGGTTCAAATCCGGTCGGCCTTCCGAGCCGTCCGGTGAAACTCCCGCCGGGAGCATCCCAAACACGGGTGATCACTTGCCTTTCGGGCAGTTCGGCTTGAGAAGGGGATTCGGAGAACGAGGCGCCCGACCCGTGCGACCCACTCGGCCACGGTGGCCTGACTCACTTGGGCATGGTGGTGTCGTGGGTCGGATCTCGAAACGCTTTCTGATGCTCCGCCGGACCCTCAAACTGGGAGGGCGCTCACCGTCGGCACGATGGCTAAGTGGGGACCCAGCGAGTCCTATCCCACTTCCGGACCGATACTGCGTCAGGGCCGGCGCTCTTGGCGAGCCGATAGCTAGTTAGCCGCTCCGTCCGGTCGGGCTTGAATGGCGCACGCTCCCTCCCGCGCGAGGACGTCGCTGAGAAGCGTGATCGTCGCGGCGGCAGCCGCAGCGATCGTGGCCCTATTCCTGGTTCCGACCGGAGCGTTCGCCTTCGGCGCCCGCTCGAACCCAGGGGTACCCACTTCCGGCCACGGGAGCCCACTTTTCTCAACGACCGCGCCCTTCCACGTGACCGTCGCGAAGAGCAGCCAGTACCGACTGGCCCGAACTTCATCAGAACTCCGCATTGAGCGGCTACGCCAGCAACAGTCCGCTCTCCTCCTTGAACGCTTCGTCCCTGGGAGTAGCCTGGGCGACCAACCTCTACGGGTCGGCACTCGACTCCCCCGCCGTCGCATATGATCCGATTCTCGGGGAGACACTCGTCTACATCGGGACCGAGACCGGCAATCTCCTGGCGATCAACCTGGCCAACGGACAGATCGTCTGGGGGGTATGGTTCGGCAACCCGATTCGTTCCTCCCCCCTCGTCAATGCCGGGTCCGTCTTCGTCGGTCCGTTCCAGAGCGCACGGCTGTTCAAGCTCAACGCCACGACGGGGGCGACCGAGTGCTCGGCGAACCTTCCCAGTTCTTCCGAGGCGACACCCACCATTGCCACACCTCCCGGAGGCGTGACCACCGTGTTCATCGGAACCGCGGGGTCGGGTCCACGCAGCGGGCCCTTCACGGCGATTGACGCCGGGAACTGCACCATCGAATGGACGTTCACGGGCTATAATCACCCTGCCGGCTCGTGGGACTCCGCCTCCTACATGGTGAACGCGAAGGGGGTTCCGATGGTGCTGTTCGGGACGGACGACCCCGACTCGTCGGTCTACGCCCTCAACGCCCTCACCGGGAAGCTGATCTGGCGGTTCCAGTGCTACAACCCCGGATCCGCCGACGATGACGTGGGGACGGGCGTTGCGATCTCTTCACCGGGCGAGAACGGCTTCGCCCAAGGCGTGGCGTATGTCACGAACAAGGCCGGATGGGCGTATGCTCTGGACCTGAACAACGGAACGCTGATCTGGGAGACCAACTTCGATGCTCTGGCCGGAATTGTGTCGGACGGGATGTCGCGCTCGACTCCCGCACTGGACGGGACCAGCGTCGTATTCGGTTTCGCGGAAGGACTGTTCAACCTCGACGCCCTGACCGGGGCTGAGACCTGGATGTACCAGGACCCGACCGGGACCGAATCGATCGCTTCTCCGGCCATCGCCGGAGGTCACGGTCATGGCCTCGCGATTACCGGGGATGTCGGCGGCGACCTGGACGTGATCTCGATGAAGGGGGCTGTGCAACTCTACACCTACCCCACGGGGGGTTGGATCGCCGCATCTCCTGCCGTGTCGGATGGGAATATCGTCATCGTCTCCTCGGACGGGTTCCTTTACGACTTTGCTGTTGGCGGAGGGAAACACGCGATCCTCCCCACGACCACGATCAGTTCCCCCGTTCAGGGAGCCACACAAGCGAATCCGAAGGGGGACTTGACGGTCTACGGGAACGCGACGGACCCTTCCGCCGTTGCGGCCGTGAATGTCGCGATCCAGTCGAGCGGCCCCGCCGGCACATGGTGGGACGCCGCGACCGGCAAATGGTCCCATGGACCCATCGACAACCCGGCGACGTTGGGCCGGTACGGAAGCGCGTCGACTTCATGGACCCTTAAGTTCCCGGTCCCGGCGGGTGGAGGAACGTTCGACGTGATCGCGAACGCCATCTCCTCCTCCGGCCAGACCGATCTGAAAGGTGCGACGGTGAACTTTGCCGTCAATTACCGCACGTCCGGACCGCACCTGGAGGCCTCCCCAGTGTTCGTCGCCCCCGGTGGGTCGGTAACGGTCAATGGAGGGGGCTTCGGAACGTCGATGAAGGTTAGCGTGAGCCTCCTCGGCAAGACGCTGACCAGCGTGACCTCTTCGACCAACGGATCCCTCCCGTCGACCCGCGTCGTCATCCCGTCGAACTCCTTGTTCGGACCCACCTCCCTGGTAGCCACGGCCACGACGTCCGGTACGTCGAGCAGTACCCGAGATTACGATCGCCAACAGCTGGGAGCAGCTCGGCGATGGGTCCGGCCACACTGGATTCGAGCCGAATGACCCTACGCTGCACAACGTCATTTTCCCCGGAGGTCATAGCGACCTTTGGCTCGACCTCGCCTGGCGCTTTGATGCTCGGGCGCCCATCAATTCCTCTCCTGCGGTGGCCGACGGAGTGGCCTACGTCGCCGACTCCGCGGGAAATCTTTTCGCGGTAGACCTCCATAATGGCGGTTTGCTCTGGAACTTTACCCTCTCCTCGGGAGCCGCGATCGATGGTACCCCGGCGGTGGACCCCACGCTCGGGCTCGTGTTTGTCGGAGCGAACGACGGCACGGTCGACGCGATCCACCTCTCCAACGGGACGCTCGCTTGGTCGAACTCGGTCGGGGGGGATGTCTCGGCCCCCGTCTACAGTAACGGAGAGATCTACGTCACATCGAGCACGGGTGCGGTCAAAGCTCTCACGGAATCCACCGGCAAGGTCTCGTGGTCCAGAACCCTCGGGAGCGCCCTCCCCGCGGCCCCCGCCCTGAATGTGTCCATCCAGCTCCTCGTCGTCGGGGAGTCCAGCGGTCACGTGCTCGGATTGAACGCCACGACCGGCGCGACGCGCTGGACCTACGTGACGGGCGGCGCGGTGACCGCCTCTGCCATGGTGACGGCAGGGACGGTCTACATCGGCTCGAACGACCACCGGTTCTACGCACTGAATCAGTCGTCGGGTCTCGTGCTTTGGTCGTTCCTGACGGGAGGCGACGTCCAAGACACCGGGACGGCGGTCGTCGTCCAGGACACCGGGACGGGGAAGCTGGTCAGTCAGACCCTGATCTACATCGGCTCGAACGACGGGTACCTGTATGTGCTTCACGCGTCGAGCGGGAAGGAGGATTTCAATTTCTCGATCGGGTCGCGGATCGTCGGCGTCTCGAGCGCGAAAGGCATCGCCGTCTTCGAGGACGCGGCGGGAACCATCGGTGCGCAGAAGACCTTCTTCGACGTCGCCGGCTGGAGGTATCCGACCGGTGCTGGGCTAGTGACCGCTCCGGTGATCCTCGACACCAGCGTGTTTGTGGGCGCCGGGGACGGATTCCTGTATGCGTTCACGACCCTCGGTCAAGCCCCCGTGTGAGCGAAGTCGTCGATCTCCTCCCCCCGGGAGCATTCCCCCTGGGGGGAGGCAGAGAGTTCCATAGAGCTCCTCCTCGCTCCCGGAACCCCGAGGCCGGACCGGTCCGATTCCCGACTCGACGGGGATCAGTCCGGCTCGAGCTTGGCTTCCAAGCGGAGGTACATGCCGGTGTCCTCGACGGCGCCGACGGAGGGTTCGTACTCTGAACCGAGCTGTTTCCGGTCCAATTTCTCGATCCGGTCGTTCAGCCACTCGAGCTTCTTGAACAGGAGCGGGTCGTGGGAGGAGTCGCGGAGCTTCTGGATCCGGTCGACCGGTACTCGCATCGCACGGTAGTAGGCGGAGATCCACCCCCCGAACGCCTCCCAGACCATCTCCTCGTCGAGGATCTTCCGCTTGGTTTGCGCTCCGATGAGCTCGAAGAACGCGAGCACTTCGAGGTTCGTGATGTCCTCGAGCTCGCCGTTGAGGAGCCGCTCGCTCGTCGCCTGACGGACCCGACGCATACGCGGGGCGTCGAACCGCTCGCGGAGCGTGATGACCGCATTGGAGGAGTTCAGCTGGCCGGCCTGCCGGGTCTGCCAGTAGAGGAAGCCGAGCGTACCCAGGGCCAAGATCCAGGTCGCGACCGTCGCCCAGAGGGCTACGTCTTCCAGGTTCACCATGTTCTTCGCCGACCGATCTTCTCGAGGTCTACGCGATGGCCCTACTGGGGGCGGATAGAAAAGCACGACTCAATCCGGAGGAATGGGTCGTGCGAGTCCCCCTCCTCCAGGACGCGAGCGAGCGGTCGGAGCCCCGAAGGGCGACCCCAGGGCTCGCCAACGTTACGGTGGAAGGGTCGGTGGGGTCCCTTCTACTAGAGGGACAAGGTGAGAGAGCCGGAGGCACTCGACCGGATGACCCGATATCTTGTGGTCGTCTCGGAACAAGACCCCGTCGCCCGGGAAGTCGCTCTCGCCTGGGGCACTCCTCCGGCCACCGGGGAGCACGTCGACGGGGCGGCGATCCGAATCCTCTCCAACGAGGCCCTCCTCCTGAGGAGACCGGTTCGTCACATCCATGACGAACGCCTCGACCTCCGCCTGCCTCCTCACGTCCGTGCGCTACGGCCAACGCTGGTCTTTCCGTCCATTCACCGGTCCGAACGGAACGTGCCGTGCCTCACCGTACATCCCTTAGGAAACCTAGGGGACTCGGCGGAGGTCGGGGGTCGACCCCGCGTGCTGGTCCCGACCGATCCCCTCCGCATGGCCTCGGCGCTCCGCGCCTTGGCCGAGGGTGGGGGCCCCGTCGGGCTCTCCGCGACGTTCGAGGCGACGCATCACGGACCGGAGCTCGAGCTCCCGGCGATGTTCGTCGAGATCGGGTACGGCACGGAACCGGCGCCTCCGCCGCCCGCGGTCCGGGTGCTCTCCAAAGCGATCCCTCACCTCTCCGGTACCGAGGGGGATCGCATCGCCCTCGCGGTCGGGGGAGGCCATTACGCGCCCCACTTCACGGACCTCGTCCTCAAGCGGCGTTGGGCCTTCGGACACATCCTCTCGCGCCACGCGCTCGCGACGCTCGACGCGACGATGGCACGGGTCGCCTTCGATAAGTCCGGCGGTGCCGACGGCTGGCTTGCCGCGCGGGCGGAAGATGCGGGCCATCCAGCCCTAGCCACTCTCGGCCCACGCCTGCGCGACTCGGACGCGGTGGCCCGCCCGGCGGGCGACCCGAGCGCTACTGCCGCTTTTGGTACATGATCGCACCGGAGCGATAGACGGCGCGACCCAAGCGGACCGGCTGGGTCCCGATGGACCCGGGGCTCCGCTCGGCGATCATGAGGCTTTCGACGACCTGACGGAACAGGGCGCTCTGGTTGATCTCCGGATGGCGTTCCAAGAACTCGCTCTCTTCCGGAGTGATCGTGATGTTCTTTCTCAGCATTCCGTGGATAGGAGACTCTAGCTTTCCGCGTCCGGCCATGGAGCCGTGAGTTACGGGGACGTATAAGTGCGTATGGGTATGGCGCCATTCGAGGTTGCCACGGCTACCCCCTTCGGACCGGCCCGACCACCACCGTGGCCGAGTGCCGCCGGTCGAAGGCCAGCTCCGCGGCGCGTCGGACCTCCTCGGGACGGAGACTCCGGAGGACCGACGGCCACGTCACCCAGTGGTCCTCCGGGAGCTCATGATAGGCGACGTCGAGCGCGAGTTCGTGCGCGTCCGAGGTCGACTCGAGGGCGAGGGCGACCTCTCCCAGCCGGCTCTCTCGGACGAGGTCCAACTCGGAGGTCGGTATCGGCTCGCCGACGATGCGGTCGACCTCCTGGCGCAGCATCGGCACGACCCGGCGCCAGCGGTCCGTACCGGTGCCCGCCTCGGCAGTCCAGTAGCCGCCCCACCGCATCGCCTCGAGTTGGCTCGACGCGTGATAGGCCAGTCCGCCCCTCGAGCGGACCCGCGTGAACAGGCGGCTGAGAAGCGTCGCGCCGCCGAGGACCTCATCGGCGAGGTACGCGGCCGGGTAGCTCGGGTCGCTGCGGGCGATCGAGGGGCCCCCCATCCGCACCTCCACTTGGCTGCGGCCCGGAAGGTCGATCGTAAGGCTCTTCGGGGACCGACCACCGATCCGAGGCATCGGTGGAGGCGGCGGGGAGGTGCCCGGGACATCGTCAAAGAGGCGTCCGATCGTTCGAACGAGCGACCGTGTGCTGCTCGACGTCGTTGCGACGAGCAGGCCACCACCGCCGGTGAAGTGCCGTGCGTGGAACTTCCCCAAGTCGGTCGAACGGAGACGACTGACCGAGCGGCGGTCCCCCATACCCGTGGTCCGGTAGGGATGGCCCGGTGGGAAAACCGCGAGGTGCAGCTCTCGGTCCGCCCTCGCACCCGGCTGCGTCATCTCTCGCAATTGACGCTCGACCAGCTGTCGGCGCACCCGTTCGAGGTCCGCCCCCTCAAACCGAGGTCGCTGCACCGCATCGGCGAGCACGCCGAGGAGGGCGGGCGCAGAGTCCGCCGGCCCCCAGACCGAGACCTCGGCCGACTCCGGGTCGCAGTGGGCCGTGAGCGTTCCTCCGGCGCGGTCGAGGAAGCGGGCGAGCTCGATCCGATTACGCGTACCGGCACCGCTGGTCAGAAGCTGCGCGGTCACGCGGGCGGTGCCCTCCTGCCCGTGGCCGTCGTACGCCCATCCGGCGGGGCCGACATACGTCGCCGAGAAGCTGACCGCGCGCGGCGGGGGAGACTGGCGAGCGATCCGGAGCCCGTTCGGGCCCTCCGCGTACTCGAGTCGTAACGGGTCGTTCGCGCTACTCATCGACCCCTCCGCCGGTTGGTTCGTAACGGACCACCACGCGAGAATCCGGCCGGAACAATTCGCGGGCACGGTCACGGACCTGGTCCGCCCGGACCGCTAGGAGTTGGGAAAAGAGACGATCCTCATAGGCCGGAGAATGCAAGACCGCGAAGTACCCGAGGCGGAACCCGGTGCGGGAGGCGCCCTCGTAGGCGAGAGCGGCCCCGCGGCGAATGCGGGTCCTCGCGTCGTTCATCTCGAGGGGGGTCGGTCCCTTCTTGGTGAATCGGTCCACGACCGCGTCGATGGCCGATTCAAGCCGAGCGAGCGGGACGCCTCGAGCCGCTTGGGCCTGGATCGTGAACAGGCTGGGGTAGATGCGGGGCCTCCACTCGCTGGTCGCGCGGACCGCGATTCCGGTCTCGACCAGCGCCCTACAGAGGCGAGCGCTGGGGTGCTCCGCGGCACGGCCCCATCCCGGTCCAGCGGAGAACAGGCGACTCTCTCCCCCCAGGACCGTGTCGATGAGCATCGTCGCGGGCGTGGCGGGGTCGTAGAGCGCGGGCGAGCGCCAGGCCATCTGGAGGTAGGGGGTAGTCCCCGGTCCGGAGAGCTCTGATCGGCGCTCCCCCCGTGCGGTAGGCTCGGTCTGGCCCACCGTCACGTCGGCTCCCGAGGGTGGTAATTTCGAGAATCGCCGGCGGATCTCCGCCGCCGTGCTCCGGGGCTCGAAGCCTCCCGCCACGACCAGGAGCGCGTTCCTCGTTCCGTAGAACTTCTGGTAGTAGGTCCGGAGTTCCTCCGGGGTCAAACGCTCGATGTCCTCCCGCCGGCCGAGAGCGTCCCACCGATACGGATGGATGCGGAAGGCGAGCTGATAGGTCTCTTCCTCCACCCGGAATTCCGGCCAGTTCTCGTTCCCTTCCCGTTCGGAGTGGATGACGGTGCGTTCCCGCTCCACCTCCCGGTCGGTCAGAAGGGCGCGGGTCATCCGGTCCGATTCGATGTCGAGCGGGACCGAGAGGTGGTCGCGCGGGACGGTCGAGAAATATGCGGTGAAGTCCGTGTCGGTGAACGCGTTCAACTCTCCGCCGACCTGGATGATCGCCCGGTCGATCGCCCCCTTGCCGTATCGCGGCGAGCCCTCGAACATCATGTGCTCGACCCAGTGGGACGCCCCCGTGATCCCGGGATGTTCGTTCTTCGAGCCGACCTGATACCAGACCCAGACGCTCGAGGTCGGGCTGCCGGCGAGCGGCGCAAGGAGTACCCGGAGGCCGTTCGCCAACCGGAACGATTCCACCCGGGGCCGAGCGCCGGCTCCTCGGATCATCGATGAGATGGGGCACCTCGGCCCATATAACGCGAGACTGGGAGGTGGCCCCGGCTTCACCAGGCGAACTAAGCGGAACGCCGGACGAATTTCCACTTTCCCTCGAATTTACACCCGCCGCCGCAACTGGCATGTAGACCTTCCCACTAGACGAGCCTCATGCAGGGGATGAACCCGTACGCTCAGGGCATCGTCACGGCGCTCGCGAACCAGCCGAAGCTCCTCATGAAAATGAAGATCCTTTCGCTGGGGAAGAACTACGACGTGATGGACCCGAACCAACGCGTGCTCTGCCAGGTCGGCCTCGATGCGAGCCAGAACATGAGGGGGACGGCCGTCTCCTCTGCGGTCGGCGCCTTCGCCGGAGGATACGTCGGGCGGTGGGCCGGCCGCAGTCTCGCTTACACCTACCTCGTCCGCGACACGAACGGCAATGTCGCCCTCGCGGTCAACAAAGGCAGCGGCGGGAACACCGCGGAGTTTCAAGTCGTCGATGTCGCGTCGGGAACGAGCTTCGGTCGGATCGACCTCAAGCGAAGCCTGATCGGGGGTCTGAAGGCGACCTGGATCGGACCCGATGGACAGGTGTGGATGCATACGAAGGGGAACATCATTCGCCGGAAGTACGCGATCCTCGGGCCGGACGGACGGGAAGTGGGGAGGGTCCGCCACAAGATCATCGCCATTCGGGACGTCTGGGAGCTCGAATTCGAGTCGGGAGCGAACCACCTCTACTCGGCGATCTTCGCGACCATCCTGGACTTCGAAAAGAAGATGTGAGGGCCATCCGGTTTCGCCCTCCCGGGCCGCGCGGAGGAATCGGCTCCGTCGAACCTACCTACCTCTAGCCGGGGAAGCGGTGAACCGTAGGTCTCGGAGACTCCCACGTCAGAAGGGAGGGGTCCGCCAACCCCCAATCGGTGAGGGGGTTGGGACCGCCCAGTCTCTGACGTAAATTCCTGGGACCCGGCCGCCCACCCCTCAGGACCTCCCTCCACGCTACGTTGTGATGTCCTGGGGCGGATCTCGGCTCGGGCCACGGACCCATCCAGCCTGAGTTCCTCCACCCCGCTCGCCGCGGGAGGTGTGGCTTCAATCCTCGGTCGACATCAGACCGAGGGCGAACGCGGCCCGAAGCACGCCGATATGGGTGAATGCCTGAGGGTAGTTCCCCAGCGGCTCCTTCGCAACGGGGTCGAATTGCTCCGAGAACAGCAATAGGGGTCCCGCAACGTCGAGCAGGGAGCGCCAGTGCTCCAGCGCCCGGTCCATTTGGCCGCTCTTGGCGAGCGACTCCACCAGCCAGAAGGAACACACGAGGAACGCGCCCTCCGGACCCTCGAGGCCATCATCTCCCCCATACCGTTGAACGAACGCCCCCCGGGCGAGCTTCTGCTCGATCGCGGCGATGGTCGAGAGAACCCGCGGATCGTTCGCCGGAAGGAGGCCATCGAGCGCGATCCGAAGGGCGCTGGCGTCCAGCACCGGCCGGTCGAAGGCCTGCACGAACGACCCGAGCTTGTCGTCGAATCCCCGAGAGAGGATCGCGGCCCGGATCTCCTCCGCGACTCGGCTCCAGCGGTCGACCGGCTCGGTCTTGCCGAAGGCCCGGGCCAGCTGGATCGCGCGGTCGAGCGCGACCCAGCACATCAGTTTCGAATGCACGTAGTGCGCGGGGCGGGTCCGGAACTCCCAGATCCCGCTGTCCGGAAGCGCCCAGAGTTCCATGGTTCGCTGCGCGACGCGCTCGATCGTCGACCAACGGTCCCGGACGAACGCCGGATCCACCCGCTCCAGGAGCCGGGCCGAGTCCAGGATCTCGCCGTAGATGTCGAGCTGCCGCTGATCGGCGGCGGCGTTGCCGACCCGTACCGGTCGGGAATCCCGGTACCCGGCCAAATGCCCGAGCTCCGTCTCCAACGGTGGCGGTCGACCATCGACAGCGTAGACGGTTCGAAGTTCGTCCCCCTCCCGAAGCTCTGCGGCCCGTTCAAAGGCCCACCCGACGTAGGCGCGCGCCTCCGCCACGTGACCCAGCAGCAAGAACACTTGGGCCGTGAACGCAGCGTCCCGGATCCACACGTAGCGATAGTCCCAGTTGCGCGGACCGCCGGGCCACTCGGGAAGCGACGTGGTGGGCGCCGCCACGAACACTCCGGAGTCGGCGTAGGAAAGGAGTTTGAGGACGAGTTCCGACCGTTCGACCCACGGGTGCCACCGAGCCGCCACGCGTCGGAGCGGCGCATCGGGAGGGGAGACCCAGCCGCGCCAGTAGGCATCGGTGACGGACAGGAGCGTCGCTTCGGACGGATCCCCCGGGGGAGGCTCGCCCCAGCGGATCTGGACGAACCCCGGCACTCCCGGCTCGACGTGTCCTCTCGAGACGGCGCTCGGGCCTTCTGAATTCCAGGGCCACGGAGACGTACACGAGAGCCGCGCGGCCCCGCTGTGGGCCACCGCAAGATTCCCCGAGACCGTCCAATTAGGAATGGAACGGCCGTAGTCGAATCGAGGGTCCGCCTCGATCCGGACCTCGATCGCGGACCCTCTCGCCACCAGACGTCGGACGATACGCGGGTCTCCGCCAATGGTGGAGCCCGGGGGCCCCATCGGCATGAAGTCGGTCACTACGAGAGTGACGCCCCGACGAAGTTCGAAGAACGTCGTCAGAACGTTCGTGCCGGGGACGTACTGCTGATGGGAGACGTAACGCGGGACCGGAGCGACCCGGTGGAACCCTCCGTTCTCCTGGCCCAGCAATCGCGCGAAAACGCTCGGACTATCGAACCGCGGGAGGCACGCCCAGTCGATCGAACCATGTCGAGAGATCAGTGCCCCCGTCTTCTCATTCCCGATGAGCCCGTAATCGTTGACCGTCAACCCCGTCCCGATGGCCTTCGGGCGTTCGGTATGTGCCGTGGCTCGAGGCTGGGTTCCATGTCGACCCGGATCGGCCTGGGGACTGTCACCGCCCACGATCAATGCCCCGCTCGGTTCGACACGGACCGCCTTTCCGGACCGAGGGGGAGCGAGCGGCTCGCTAGCGGTAGCGCCTTGGGGCGGGTCCGCAGCAATCGGTAACTATCCCGCAACGCGTCATCCACCATTCCCATGATTCCGTCTGGACGCGCTCTCAACGACACCGAAATCGGCCATATGCGTTTCCGTACGGGGAAAGCGAAAGGGAACCCATGGCCCGCCGAGTCCCCCGAGAGGGGCCCTTCCCCCGAATCGACCGTCCGCTTGTGGCAGCGGAGGGCGGAGAGCGCCCGGAGTCCCCCGGGGTCGGGGCGTGCCGCGCAAGTGGCCGTGTTCGTGACCGACCTGGACCGGACTCTCCTCCGCCCGGGTGGCAGAGCGACGAGGGCGGCCAAGCGGGCGCTCCGCGAAGTGCGCGGAATGGGTCTACGCACCGTCCTCGCATCCGGGCGAACCTATGCGGACCTCGTTCGCCACGCGCGTGGGTTCGGGGAGTGGGATGCGCTCGTGGCGGAAAATGGGGCGATCGTGGAATCCCCCCTCGGATCCACACGAAAGGCCATCGGGCGTCGTGTAGCGGCGACTGTCCGCCGTCGGCTCGCGGCTTACTCTGACCTACACGCGGAGGTCGGCGAGGTGGTGGTCTCGGTTCCCCGAGAGGAGCGACGCCGCCTCCTCCGGGCGGTCGCGGGTCTGCCCGTGGACCTGGTCGCGAACGTGGATCGACTCATGGCGGTGCCTTCGGGAGTGACCAAGCGAACCGGCGTTCAGAGCGCGATGCGCCGTCTCGGACTGGTCGGCGCCGGCTATGCCGCCATTGGAGACGCAGAGAACGACGTCGAGCTGCTGCGGGGAGCCCGCCTTTCCGGGGCGGTGGCGAATGCCGAGCGGGCCGTCCGTTCCGCGGCCGACTACCGCTGCCGTCGCCCCTTCGAGCAGGGGGTGCTGGAGTTCGTTTCGGGTCCGCTTCGCGGATGGGTCACCGCGCACTCCCCGGCGTCGGAGCGGAGCGGCGGGAGGCACGAAGCCGCTCGAGAACCTCGGTGAGACGCTTGTTCGCTTCCGCGGTGATCGCATCCCTATCCTCGGGTCGGCGCAGCATGAGCGTGAGAGTAAGGTCGGTCGACTGGGGCGACCTCGCTTTCGTGGTCAACACGGGGGGGAAGCGGGCGTCCAAGCGCACTCGCAACTTCGAGAGCGTTTTTAGGGCTGCACTTTCGAAGGCCGGCAGGTCGATGTTTCCACTGATCGAGACCGGAATGGTGACCTCCTTCCAGGCTTGAGGGGACGTGTTGACCACGACATCCCGGATCATCGACGCGTTGGGGACCGAGATGAGCTGCTCCTTGTCGGAGAGCAGGACCGTCGTCATCGGGTTGATCTCGATGACTTTTCCCGAGTATCCTTGAACCTCGATCGTGTCTCCGATCTTGAACGGGGTGTAAATGTCGGAGAAGTACTTCGCGCCATAATTGCCCAGCGGGTCCCGGAGCGCGACCAGTACGGTGACCCCGAGCAACGCGACGACCAGCAGCAGAATGTCGGCGCTCACCCCCAGCGCCTGAAGGGCGATCGTTCCGCCGATCAAGGCTACGACTACGGTGGCCAACCGCCGTGCGGCCTCGGTCATCTGGGGCCTGCCCCGACGCATGAGGCGACCGACGAGCAGCCCGACCAACCAGGCCAGGAGCACCGTAAGCACCACGATGACGGCGGCGGGGAGGAACGGCGCGAGCAGTGTGAGCACCGATCCGATCCCGAGCATCTAAGCCTCCGTAACCTCGGCCAGCATCTCGCTTTCGGCTTGCTCGGCCGCGTCGAGGGAGCACTTCTTCGCCACCCTGCGGCCGTTCCGGGCCAACCGGGCTCGAAGTTTGCCGGTGCGGTCGTCCAGCAGAAGTCTCATCGCCCGGACCAGGGTCTTCGGCTTGTCGGGATCAAAGAGCAATCCGTTCACGCCATCCTGGATGAGCTCGGCGATGCCGGCACGCTCGGTCACGATCACCGGCCGGCCGTGGATCCAGCTCTCCACCGTGACCAACCCGAACCCTTCTCGTACCGAGGGCAGGATGGTGAAACTGGATCGTTCGTACAGACAATCGAGGTCCGCCTGGCCGAGGTGGCCCGTGAACAGGACCCGTCCCTCGAGGCCCCGCTCCTTGACCAACTCCTCCAGGTGGGCGCGCCACACCGCAGATTTCGATAACCCGAGACCGGTCCGCGAGCCCGAGAAACTACCGTTGCCGACCAGGACCAGCTTGAGGCGGGGGTACTTTTTCGCGAGGGTTCCGACCGCGGTGATGGCGTAATCCTGTCCCTTGATCGGGTCCATTCTCGCCACCACGAGCGCCACCTCGTCCTCGGAGGTCAATCCGAGGCGACGGGCAGCCTCGGCGATCTGGGCCTCAGCCGGCAAGGAATAGTCGTCCGGGTCGACGTAGGGGTACATGCGCAGTACCTTCCCCGTAGGATGAAGCGCATTGATTGAGGTCGCATAGCTGCGTGCGCTCACCACGGTAACGTCGTAGCTGTTCAGGTACGTTGAGAGCAGCGACCTCCATTTCTCCGGAATCGTGGTGACGTCGAACGGAATGTGCCATCGGAAGATCTTCGGCTTGAGCGTTCCCAGCATGTGCCCGACCGCCATCTGTTGGAAATCGTGAACATAGAACACGTCGAAGTCGAATCGTTCATCCAGCCGCCGGATGAGCTCGGCGGTGATCCGATTGTAGTAGGCGTACTCCGAGAACGCCTCGGACCAGAACAGTTCGTCATGTTCCTCGATCGCATCCAGATCGTGGATCCTACCCCAGATAACCTCCTTGACCGTCCCATACCCGGCCATTCGTTCCCCTTCGATCGAGACGTTGTGCAATGTGAGGTCTCCCAGGCGAGCGCTGGGGGGGGCGTGGGGGTTGAGGGCCACCCAGTGGGCCTCCCGTAGAACCCGCTCCTTCAGGAGGCGACGGACCAATGGATAGACCATTCGCGTGACCCCCCCCGGGGAGTACCGGTAGTCGATCCCCTCACGCAGGGTCGCTAGGTCGATGGGCTCGAACGTACCCTCAATCCCACGGTCTCCCGCAGAGGGGGAGAGGAATTGGACGAGCGGTGTCTGTGTGTTGATACAAATCGAAAGTGGAGGCATCGGACCCCCCCCGGCGTGCCACGGCGCCAAGGCCGCGTAGGGGGATAGTATCTTCCAAAGTCCCGGCCCAGGCGGGTGAAGCCAGCCGAAAATCGGAGCGCGGGGTGAATCCCTCCCGGCCGTTCTCAAATTCTCAACGATCAACCTCGGAAATTGGGGAAGTCTAAACACCCAAACGGTTATGCGAGAGCCCCCGCCATCGGGCGGCGTGCATCCGGCGCTTCGGCTGGTGCGTGCAGGAAACCTCGTGGTCTCCTTCGCGGGAACCCTCGTCGGGGGCTTGGTCGCCCATGGCACTGGGATCGGGGCCCCCCTCGGATTCTGGATCGCCGTGCTGCTCGCTGCGATCTCCACCTCGCTCGTGACGGCGGGAGGAAACGTCCTCAACGACCTCCTCGATCGAGAGGGAGACCGGACGAACCATCCGGACCGCCCTCTCGTGACCGGGGAGGTCTCGGTCGGGGCCGCTCGGGTCCTCGCGACCGCCCTGTTCGTCGCCGGGGCCGTCGTCGTCATCCCGGTGGTACTCATCGAACCCCTGGTCGGAGTACTCTTAGCCCTCGCTATCGGTGCGCTCCTCGGGTACGAATTTTGGCTGAAGGACCAAGGCTTCGTGGGCAACTGGGTGGTCGGGTTCTTGACCGGGATGGTCTTCCTGTACGGGGGGGCGGCTGCCGGGAACCCCCTCGTCCTCGTGCCGTTCGGTGCGATGGCAATCTTCGCGACCGTCGGTCGAGAGGTCATCAAGGATATGGAGGACGTGTCGGGGGACGTCGGACGGTCGACGCTGCCCAAAACCCTAGGGATGGGCTTTTCCGGTGGGGTCGCCCGGGGCGTGGTGGGGGTGGCGATTGCCCTCAGCGCGGCCCCGTTCCTCTGGTTTCTGCAATGGGGGAGCGTCGTCGGGATTATCTACCTTGTTTTGGTGCTCGCGGCGGACGGGGTGTTCGTCCTTTCCGTGGCGTACCTCCCGAACCGGCTCCACTGGGAACAAACGATGAGCAAGGTCGGTATGGCGATCGCACTGTTTGCCTTCCTGGCGGTGGCGTTCCGGTGACCAACCAGGGCGGGCCCGGAAGGGTCGAGAAGTATCTGCTCGACCAAATGCGAGGAGGACCCATCCACTTCACCCTGATCGACCCGGACAAGTCTCCGAGCGAGACGGCCGGCAGGGTCGCCGAGGGCGCGGTCGGGGAGGGGAGTCACGCGATCCTACTCGGGGGGTCCACCGGCATGTCGCCCGAGAAGATGGGCGCGGCGGTCCGGGCGGTCAAGGCGGCCGTCCCGGTCCCGGCGATCATTTTCCCGGAAGGCCCTGGATCCCTCAGTCGCGAGGCGGATGCGGTCCTCTTCATGAGCCTCCTCAATTCGCGTCGCCTCGACCTGGTCGTCCGGGCCCACGCGAAGGCTGCGCCGGCGGTCCGCGCACTGGGCCTCGAGGCGATCCCCCTCGGGTACCTCGTCATCGAACCCGGGATGAGGGTTGGGGAGGTAGGGGAGGTCGATGTGATCCCCCGTCACGACACGACGGCGGCCGCGGGCTACGCTCTCGCCGCCGAATACCTCGGCATGCGGTTCGTATACCTCGAGGCCGGGTCCGGGGCACCCGCTCCCGTCCCGGTTCCGATCGTCCGTGCCGTACGGGAGATCCTCTCGGTCCCGATCCTCGTCGGGGGAGGAATCCGTTCGGCCCCCGAGGCCCGGGCGCTCCTGGAGGCCGGCGCGAACGCTCTCGTGACCGGGACGATCACCGAAGAGGAAGGGGTGGGGCCGGCCTTCCGAGGCATCCTAAAGGAAGTACGGAGGGCGCGTGACCGCTAGCACCTCCGCCCCCTCCCCCCAGGCGGGAGTGCAACGCGGGCACGTGCTGTTCCAAGCCCCGGCGCCACCGGTGGCGCTCGCCCTCATGGTCGTCGCCTCCGCCGCCCTCGGCGCGCTCCTATTCGGCCTTTCCCTTCGCCCTTTTCTCGAAGGATGGCTCCTCGCCTTCGCACTACCGGCGTTCATCGCCGCCGGGGTCACCGGGCCCCTTTCGAACGTCCTCGGTGGCCGTTTCGAGTTCCATCGATCCTGCTTCCTCGCTCTCTCGGTCCTCCTAATCGAGCTCCCTCTGGCCGCGGTCTGGCGTCTGGGCCTCACGGTCGTACCGGCCTCGACACCGGGAGTGGTCTTCCTCGCCGCGTTCCTCGTGGGTCCGGCGCTCTGGTTCCGGCAACTGAGCCTCTTTGGGATCGCTCGTCCGAGTCACGTCCGCGTGCTGCCGGTCGCCTTGCTCCAGCCGGTGCTCTACTCGTTTGCCGTCCTCGTGCTGCTCCCGGCCTCCCTGGCGGAGATCGCCGCGATGGTGGTCTGTGGTCTGATCGGGTTGGGATGTGCCTTAGCCTTGGTCCGTGCGGCGGACCGACCGCTGCGACGAGAATTCCAGAGCTCGGGGGTGAGTCTCATCCGCCCCCTCCTCGACCATGTGGGGCGCCGGGACCCGGGCGCGACGTCCGCACTGGAGGCCTTCTTCCTCAAGTTCGCTCAACCGGCTGACCTCCGGGTGAGCCTCCTCGGGTTCGAGCGGGGCGGTAGGGCCTACGCTACCGTCGCCCTCCCCACGGTGCACCCCGGGCCCTTCGCGGCGTTGGGCGCGAGCGACCTTCCGAGAAAGATGGCCCAGGAGTTGGGACCCGATGCGGGGACGGTGCTCGTGCCGCATACGCCCTCGGACCACGATCTCGACCTCCCTTCGGAGGCCGAGCTCGCTCGGGTCGGAGACGCGGCGCGTTCGCTCCTCCACGACCTGGGACCCACGCTCCCAGCGCGTTCGAGCCCGCTCGTGGCCCCCTATGAGAATTCCTTCGCCCGGGCCCAGCTGCTGGGCAACGTCGCACTCGTCGTCGTGAGCCGCGCTCCCAATCCTACCGACGACATCGCGTTTGGGGTCGCGGACCGGATCGTCCGTGAGATCGGCGCCGCCGGAGGGCCGCGGATCGCGCTCATCGACGCGCACAACTCCTACGTCGAGGGGCAAGGGGACATCACCTACGGAACGCCGGCGGCCGAGAAGCTGCTCCAGGACGCGAAGGCGGCGGTGCAAGCGGCCGTCGCGGCCGGCCAGGACGGCCCGATTGAGGTCGGGGTGGGCGTCCGTTCCGGCTATACCATCGGTCGGGACGGCATCGGCCCCCACGGGATCCGGGCACTGGTCGTTCGCACGGGCGGTCTCACGACCGCGTATGTGCTGATCGACGGGAACAACCTGGTCCAGGGGCGTCGCGGACCGATCGTGGATGCGCTCGAGAAGATAGTCGACGCTGCGGAGGTCATGACGACCGACAACCACGTCGTCCACGAGGTCGACGGGGGGATCAACCCGGTCGGCGAACGGCTTGGGTTGGAAGCGCTCGTCGCGGGCGCGACCGAGGCGGTCAAGGCCGCGATGAAGGACCTGGGCCCGACCCAGGTGCGGTTCGGCACTCGCGACGTCCCGGCTGTCCGCGTCCTTGGGCCCGGCTTTACCGCACGCCTTTTGACCTCGCTCGGCGACACCCTCTCGATGTTTACGTACATGTTCGCCGCCACGTTTCTCCTGCTCCTCACCGGTTCCCTCGTCGCTATCTTTGCGCTCCAGTAGGGAACCCACCGCGATGCCCGACCCCTCTGCGGAGACCGACCCGAAGGCGGTGCTCGGGGAGGAGGGGATGCGCCTCCTAACCCAGCTGGTCGCGACAGCCCCGACCAACCTGGAGGACCCGGGCCACGGGCGGTGGGAAAAACCGAACTACCTCCGGACGGCCGACGTGATCATCCGGGCGGCGAGGACGCGGGGCCTCGAGACCCGGATCTATGACCCGGTCGTCGCGGGTGATGTCCCGGGCGACTGGCACGGGCTTTCGCGTCCGAACGTCATCGCCGACCTCCACGTCGGGGCGGTCGAAACGGTCGTGATCCTCGCCCATTACGACGTCGTCCCGGTCCCTGCCGAACAGCTCGGCCGCTGGAAGAGTCCGCCGCACACCCTCACCGCCCGCGCGAACGGTCGATTGTACGCTCGCGGCGCGAACGACGATCTCGGCAGCGGGGTGGTCGGTTCCCTCCTGGCGCTCGGCCGGCTGGCGGACGGTCCTCCTCCCCCTCGGAACGTCCGGTTGGTCGCCTGCTGCGACGAGGAGACCGGCGGGGAGGGCGGGATCGAAGCGGTCAAGCACCACGACTCGACGCTCCCTCCGGGGAGCCGGGAGCAAATCTTAGCGGGCGATGTGGTGCTGATCCCAGATGGCGGCCCGGAGACGGTCGCCGGGTCGAGCGGGGTCGCCTTCCTCGATGCCTCGTTCGACCGGCCCGTCTCGCTCCGCGAGGGACTCAGCTACGGGGACGTATTGGTCGGGCTCCACGAGCTTGCCCGCACGTGGAAGTCCACTCTTCCTTCCACGGACTGGCCGAAGCGTTATGCCCCCGAGCCCGTCATCACGGGCCGGGCCACCGTGACGCGGGTCGACCTCACCTCGACCTCCCAGGATGCGGCCCCGGTTCGACTCGTCGCCGCCCACGCGGAGAACGATGCCGCGAACCAGATCGCTCGGGCCGTGACGCTGGTCTTCTCGGGGCCGGCGCGGGAGCTCGATACGCTCGAAGGGCGTCTTTCCCCCCTCCTTGCGCCTCCGTTCCGCTTTGAACCGGCGGGGACGAGCGCGCTGACCGTCGCCCCCGGGATGCGGGCCTTCCAGGTGATCGGGGAAGCTGCCCACGGGGGGTATCCGCATCGGGGACACAACCCGGTACCGGTGGCTCTTCAGCTGCTCCGTGCCAGCGTCGACCGCGGCTGGGTCGACGGGGCGAACCAGGGCACGACGACGTTCACGGTCGACCTGCGGCTCCCCCCGGAGATGGAGCTCGACGACGGACTCCACTCCGCCCTCGGGTTCGTGCGGGCCGGCGTGTCGAGCCGGGCGCCCCACGCCCGGATCGATGCGCCGCCGGCCCGGTGTCGGTCCGGGTACGCCCTCCCCCCGTCCGCACCGTCCGTCGTCCGTCTCCAGCGGATCCTGGCCGACACGGTCCATTCTCCAGGAATCTACGGCGAGTACGGGGGAACGGACGCCAGCGCCATCCGCGGCCTTCTCGCCCCGGACGGGGGCCCCCTGCCGGCGATCGTCTTTGGTAGCATGGACGTGGAATCCCGGATCCACGATGCGGAGGAGAGCGTGGACCCCCACCTCCTGGCCGGTGTGGCGACCGCGATCGAGCGGTTCGTCCGCGAGCCGTGACCGGTGCCCGCCCGTGCTGAATCCGTTCCTCTCCGCCGGTCTCGGGGTGCTCTGGCTGCTCCTCCCCGCGTACATTGCGAACTCGTTCGCGACCCTTCCGAAGGGCCGCGGCCCTCCGATGGATTTCGGACGAACCTGGTCGCGCGACGGACGGCGCATTCTCGGGCCGTCGAAGACGTGGTCCGGTTTCCTGTTCGCGGGGTTCGCCGCGATCCCCTTCTGCCTGCTGGAAGCGTGGCTGATCCTTCTCGCTCCCCCCTTCCTTCGAGTGGTCCCGGTGCTGGCCCCGACGGTCCTGGACGCCCTTCCGTTGGCGGCCCTGCTCACGTTCGGCGCGATGACCGGGGATGCCCTCGGCTCCTTCGTCAAGCGAAGGTTTAACCGACCGAGCGGGTCGCGCACGATCCTCCTCGACCAGCTGCCCTTCGTCCTCGTCCCGATCGCACTCGGGTTCGTGTTCTACCCCGCGCTGTTCTGGGGCGTGTTCGGGAGCGCGTATGCGGTCGTATGGGTGCTCGTCTTCACGCTCGCGCTGCACGCGGTCTTTAACTGGGTCGGTTACAAGGCCGGATTGAAGAAGGTGCCCTGGTGAACGGACCCGCGGCCACGAGCCCCCCCACCAAGGAGGCGATCCTGCGGATGCTCCTCGACGCGGGCGCCGTCCGCTTCGGGGAGTTCACCCTGGCTTCGGGCGAGCGCAGCGATGTCTACGTCGACGTGAAGCGGGCCTGGACCGACCCGCACCGCTTGGACCTCCTCGCCCGGGCCCTCGAGGCCCGCGTCGGTGCGGCGGATCGCCTCGCGGGAATGGAGCTCGGAGCGGTCCCGCTCGTGGTCGCCACGGCCCTCAGGACCGGCCATCCGTACGTGATCCTCCGCAAGGTAGCGAAGGAGCACGGAACGCGCCAGCCCTTCGAAGGCGAGATCCCCGCTGGGCAACGGGTCCTCCTGATCGAGGACGTCGCGACGACCGGCGGGAGCTCGGGGCGATCCGTCGAGATCGTCCGGGCCGCGGGAGGCGTCGTCGATCGGGTGTTGGTCGTCATCGACCGAGAATCGGGGGCGCGCGAGCGGCTCGGTGCGCTCGGGGTGCAACTCGAGCCGCTCGCGACGCTCGCGGAGCTCCGCGGGGCTCGCCCTTGACCGGCCGGCTCCGGGAGGACGCGACCGTCCGGTTCGAGGATGCGGTGGAGGCCTCGAACATCTACGGGAAGGGGTTCTTTGGGACTCCCGAGTCCGGAGGAGCTCTCACCCTCGACCGGTATGAGGCGGTCTACCTGTCCGAGATGGTACGGGCGGAGATCGTCGACCGTCGCGACCGCCCTCTTCCCTGGCCCGAGGTCTTCCGACGGGCTGTGCGCACCGATCCGGACTTTGCCGTGAGGTACCTCGTCTACCGCGACCTCCGACAGCGAGGCTACGTCGTCCGCGCGAGCGGACCGCCGGTCGCCTTTGCCGTCCTCCCCCGCGGCGGGATCCTTCACAAGACCCCATCCCGGTTCTGGGTCGAAGCGATCAGTGAACGAGAACCGTTCGACCTGACCCGGCTGTTCGACCTCGCCGAGCGGGCGCAATCCGCCAAAAAGGTGCTCTTGCTCGCGGTCGTCGACGAGGAATCCGACCTCACGTACTACCGAGTTCGACGCCCGTCGCCGAACGGCGCACTCCCCCCTACGCCGCTCGCCACCCCGGCCGAGGGATGGCTGTCCACGGACCGGGTGACCGTCCACGATGCGGCCGCGGCGGACGCGCTCGGCCGCGTTCTGGCCTACGGGAGCCGGGTCGGCGACCGCCTCGAGCTGAGCCTGCTCGAAACCGCGTATCTCGCCTCGACCGGTCAGCTGACGCTCAAGGACGCCAAATCCGGTCGGACCGTTCCCCTCGACCGCCTCGTCGCCCGCGCCCGTCGCCTCGACCCCGGTTTCTCCGAACGCCTCGCCGCCTACCGGGACCTCCGGGCCCGACAGCTCGTCGTCAAGACGGGATTCAAGTACGGGGCGCATTTCCGCGCCTACCCTCGGAATCCGGAGCACGCGCACGCTCGTTACCTGGTCCAGGCGGTTCCGGAGTCGCACCGCGCCCGTTGGCCGACCGTGGCCGGAGGCGTGCGCGTGGCCCAGGGCGTGCGGAAGGAGTTCCTGATGGCCGGGGTCGGCGCCGGCGACCGGGTCCGCTTCCTCTCGCTGGAACGGATCCGTCCCTAGCGTCGCGCCCGTGACGATGCGGGCCGGGGGCGGTGGGTCCCCTCGGCCGCCGGCAGACCGTGCTCGAGCATCGCGGCGAGGAGGACCTCGTGCTTCCGTTCGTCGGCTTCCATGCTCTGCCAGAGGACCCGGAGCATGCCCCCGAATTCGAGCGCGACCGATTTGGGGAGCCCGGCCTCCGCTTCTCGCTCCCGTTCGATGAGCCGCACGATCTCCTCGCGGCGGATGCCGGACGCGTAGGCCCGGTGCAATCCGCGCTCGAGATAGGTCTGGATCGACGCGACGATCTCCGCGTGCCGCAGGCTGTCGGAGGCGATCTGCCGAAAGACCGCCCGCGTCAGCTCGTCCCGAGAGCGTTGGGCGAGACGCATGCACTCTCCGACCGCCCCCTGCTCGAGCGCGATGCGTTGATGCAGGTAGCGGCGGACCTCGCGCTCCCGACGCGGGTCCGCCGTGTCGCCCCGAGCTACGGAGGGGGCTCCCAGCGAATCAGTGTCTCCCGAAGCGCGAGCGAGCTGCCGTGCGGCGTCGAGGACGACTCCCAAACCCTCCGCGGGCCCACCGAGTGGAACGGCCATGCGCTGGGCGGCCGCACGAGCGATCGCGCGTTCCCGATCGCGGGTACGACTGGCCCCGGTCGACCCTCCGAGGCGCTTGCCCGAAAGGTACTGAGAGACCGCCGAAGGGGCGATGCCGAGAAGCGCGGCAGCCTGTCGCTCGGGGAGGCCGAAGGACACCACCAACTCCCGTGCGACCAGCGCCTGGGCGAGTTGCACCCACCCCGCCGCCGAGAGGCGACGCCCGGCCGTTGCCCGAAGTGCTTTCCCTCCCATACTCAGCGACGGTCTCCGTAGGAAGTGTTCACGATGTGTCAAGCCCCCTTGGCGTATTCACAGAGACATTAATAACCCACGACGGTAGGCGCCCGGGCTGATGGCCGGCTTTCCGGAACTCGTCATCCTGTCGGCGGTGATGGGGCTCTCGATCTACGTCTCCTTGCCCATCGTTCTCGCGAAATCGATCGCCTCCCGGACCATCGCGCTGCTCAACGCGGTCGCGATCGGGATCTTGATCTTCCTGCTCGCCGACATCTTTTCCGACGCCGCATCGATCATCTATTCGAACACGTCGAGCGCGTACCTCGCCAACCCCGGCTATTCCGCCGTGTTCGTCATCGCCGTTGTGTCCTGCTTCGTGATCCTCTACTTCTCGGAACACAATTCCAAGGGTAGCTCCCTCAGTCCACGCGCGTTGGCCCTGATCGTCGCGGCGGCGATCGGGTTCCAGAACCTCACGGAGGGGCTCGTCTTCGGGGCCACGTGGGCCATCGGCATCACGGGTCTTCTGACGGTCATTTTCATCGGGTTCTTCCTTCAGAACGTCACCGAGGGGTTCCCCATCGCCTCGCCCCTGATCGGAAAGAGCGACCGGGCGATCGGGGTGCTGGCGTTGCTGTTCCTCGTTGGGGGGCTTCCCACGGTCCTCGGCGGAGTGGTCGGGTACTTCTACAACAGTCCCCTGCTCGACGTCACCTTCGACGCGCTCGCGATCGGGGCGATCCTCTACTGCATCCTGCCGATGCTGCGAAATGCCTTCCGCCCGGCGAGCACGCCGGAGGCGTCCTACCTCAAGCAGCGCCTGACCTACATCGGGATCCTGATCGGGTTCTTGCTCGGCTTCTTGGTCAACGCGATCTGATACCGCCCCGTGCGGTTCACGCCGCGGTCGCGGGGTTCACCGGCCGCCCCGAGAGCGACCGGATCCATCGAGCAATCGCTGGGTAGGAGACGCCCGCCATGAGCTTCTCTTCCAGGGCGGTACCGACGACGACGCCGTCCGCGCCCGTCGAGCGGGCAGCTTGCGCCGTGGCGCGGTCCCGCACGCCGAACCCTACGAGCACCGGAAGCGATGGGTGGCCCTTCCGCGCCGCCCGGACGAGCGCGGCGAGCTCGTCGGTCCCCTGAGCACGCCCCGCGCCGGTCGTCCCGTACCGGGAGACCAGGTAGAGGAACCCGCGCGCCTCCCGCGCGATCCGGCGGATGCGCTCCGGCTCCCCGCCCGGCGCAGCGAGGAGGACGAGGTCGACGCCGGTCGCCCGACCCGCTCGGCGCCACGGCCCGGATTCCTCGAGAGAGAGGTCGGGGACGATGAGACCGGTGACCCCGGCCCGATGAAGGTCCCCGAGAGCGTGGGAAAGGCCGTGCCTCCAGACCGGGTTCGCGTACGTCATGACGGCCGTGGGCAGGATCGGAGAGGTGGCACGGGCGGACGCGATCAAGTCCGCCCAGTTCGTCCCCGCCGCGAGCGCGCGTCCGCCCGCGGCCTCGAGCACCGGCCCGTCGGCGATCGGGTCCGAGAACGGGAAGCCGAGCTCGAGGGCGTTGGCTCCCCCCGCGCGCAGGGCGCGAGCCAGCGAGGGAAGCCGTGCGGTCCGACGACGGTCGACCAGCACATACGGTACGAGCAGGGGCCCACCCCGGCGGGCCCGACGCAGCGCGTTACCGAGACGCACCCAACACCACCCCCAGGTCCTTGTCGCCCCGTCCGGAGAGGGTGACCACGATGTGCTCGGTGCGAGGTCGTCGACGGGCCTCGCCCACCGCGGCGAAGATCGCATGGGAGGGCTCGAGCGCCGGTAGGATCCCTTCGTCCTCGGCGAGCCAGTGGAACGCCCGCAGAGCGTCCCGGTCCCGGACCGCGACGTACTTCGCCCGGCCGCGGTCGTGCAGCCAGGCATGCTCCGGTCCCACCCCGGGATAGTCCAGGCCGGCCGAGATGCTCTCGGTCTCCGAGACCTGCCCGTCCGCGTCCTGGAGGACGTACGAGAGACTTCCGTGGAGGATGCCGGGTCGTCCGCGCGTCAGCGACGCGGCTCCCGGACCGCGCCCACCGATACCTCCCGCCTCGACCCCCAGGAAGCGAACGTCGGTATCGATCAGCGGGTGGAACGTACCGATCGCATTCGAGCCTCCGCCGACGCACGCCACCGCGAGATCAGGGAGACGTCCGAACGAACGGACCGATTGGCGGCGGATCTCTCGCCCGATGACGCTCTGGAAGTCCGCCACGAGGCTCGGGAACGGGTGCGGGCCGACCGCGGAGCCGAGGAGGTAGTGGGTCGTACGGACGTTCGCGATCCAGTCCCGCAGGGCGGCATTGATCGCGTCCTTCAGGGTTCTACCGCCGGTCCGGACGGGGTGCACTTCGGCCCCCAGGAGACGCATCCGCTCTACGTTGGGCCGCTGGCGCTCCATGTCGACCTCGCCCATGTAGACCTCCGTTTCGAGCCCGAGCGCCGCGCCGATCATCGCCGTCGCAACGCCGTGCTGGCCCGCCCCGGTCTCCGCGATCAACCGCGGTTTCCCCATCCGGCGGGCGAGGAGCCCCTGACCCAGGGCGTTGTTGAACTTGTGCGCCCCCCCGTGGACGAGGTCCTCGCGCTTCAGCCAGATCTCCGCGCCCCCGGCCCGGCGGCTTAGGTTCCGGGCGAAGTACAGCGGCGTGGGGCGCCCGCCCAAGGTGCGGGAGAGACGATCGAGGTCGTGCCGGAAGCCGGGGTCGCGACGGGCCGATCGCCACGCGAGGTCCAGTTCCCGGAGGGCCGGGACGAGGGTCTCGGGGACGTAGGCCCCGCCGTACGGACCGAAGCGCCTAGGCATGGGTCGATTCGAAAGCGAGGACGGCGGCAACGAAGGCCCGCATCTTCGCGATGTCCTTCTGCCCTGGCGCGCCCTCGACGCCGGAGGAGACATCGATGCCCCACGGTCGCACCGTTGCGAGCGCCTCCCCGACGTTCTCGGCCGTGAGGCCCCCCGCGAGGACGAACTTCCGGCCCGGATTCCCGTCCACCAGTCGGGCGCAGACTTCCCAGTCCGGGCGGATTCCGCTGCCTCCGGGCAACGGACCGCCGGAGGCGTCCATGTGGATCCGGGGGTAGGTCTCGGCCGGCGGGACCGTGGGGTCCGGTGTACCCGCCGCGGCCTGCGCGACCGGGACCGAAGGGACCAGGTGGTGCAGCTCGAGGAAATCGAGGCCGTCCGGCACTTCGCCGTATACTTGGATCCGGTCGACCCCCACCTCGTCGAACAACTGGCGGAGGAGCTCGGCCGAAGGGTTCACCACCACTCCCCAGGCTTCAGCCTCGCTCGGGACCAGAGCCACGAGCTCGCTCGCCCGTTCGATCGAGACGTTCCGGGGGGAATCGGGCACGTTGACGACGAAACCCGCCGCGCCGCCGGCGGGCACCTCGGCGAGCGTGTCGTCCCGGGATAAACCGCAGAACTTGAGGAAGGTCTTCATGCGGAGCCACCTCGCGTCGGGCGGCGCAGGCTCGCGAGGAAGGTGCGGGGGTTCGGCGCCCGGGAGAGGGCCGTCCCGACGAGGATACCGTCGACGCCCGCGTCCCAGAAGCGTCGGGCGTCCGCGGAGCCTTCGATGCCGCTCATTCCGATGAGGGGACGGAAGTGGCTCGCGGCCCGGATGGTCTCATCGGCGACGGTCCGGTGGATTTCCAAGGAGTCCAGGTCGCGGACGTTCACTCCATACACGTCGGCGGGCACGTCCTCGGTCCGTCTTAATTCTGCCCGCCCGTGCCACTCGAGCAGGACTTCGAGGCCACGAGCGTGCGCGGCATCGGCGAGGGCGTGTAGGGAGTGTCGGAGGAGGCCCTCCGCCTCCAACCGGGCGATGAGGAGGACCGCGCTCGCACCGGCCCTCGTCGCGGCCTCGATCTGCACCGGATCGATGACGAAGTCCTTGAAGAGGATCGGGCAGGTCGTCAGGGTCGCCAGCTCGGCCACATCGCCCGGTGCCCCACCGAACTCGGGCCGGCTGGCGAGGCAGGAGTACGCGTCGACCCCGGCCTCCGAGGTTTCCCGGACGAACGCGTCGAGACCCTGCCGAGGGAGGTCCGGGTGGGTCGCCCCGGGAGACCTCCGCTTGTACTCGGCAAGGATCGCGCCGTGGGGGCTCCCGTCGGTCAGCGCGGTCCGCAACGAGGGCGGGTGTCGGGCTCCTTGGGCCGGGAGGCCATCGAGGTACTCAGGTCGCGCGACCTCGGCCCGGGTGGCATCGACCATCGTCTGAAGGAACCCCACGTCTAATCCCCTCCCGTCCGGGCGAACGGACGAGACAGCTCGCGGAGGTTCTCGAGCAGCCGCTCCGGGGTGCCGTCATCCAGGACTGCCCTCGAATGTTCCACCCCCTCTGCGAGCGACGAGGCGCTCCCGGCGACCCAGAGCGCCGCACCCGCGGTGAGGAGGACCGACCCGCGCCGGGCTCCGCCGCCACCGGCGAGCAGCCGCTCGGCCTCCTCCGCAGCCGCGGGCAGCGGCAAGGCCCCCCATGAACCGGTCCTCTCCTCCCGCGGGAGTAGCCGGTCCGCATGCACGGTGAACGTCCGTGTCCGGGATCCTTCCCAGTACCCGAACGTGGGTCGCGCCCCGGGGGAGAATTCGTCGCAGCCTTCCGCCGAGGTCATCGTAAGCCCGCGTCGGACGCCCAACCTCCGCAAAGCGTCGGCGACGACCGGTGCCTCCGAGGGATCCCCCCAGCCCACGACCTGATACTGGACGCCGGCCGGATTCGAGAGCGGACCGAGCCGGTTGAAGATCGTCGGTACGCCGAGAAGGCGTCGCGCCGGGGCCACGGCCGCGGTCGCGGGGTGGAAGAGAGGTGCATGGAGGAACGCGATGCCCCATCGGCGGAAGCTCTCGCGGGGAAACGCGGCGGAGGAATCCACCGGCAGCCCGAGCGCGAGGAGGAGGTCGCTCGAGCCCCCCGTACCCCGGGCGCTCCGGTTCCCGTGCTTGATCACCGGGGTGCCGCACGCGGCGACGACGAGCGCGCTGATCGTCGAGACATTGTAGGAGGGGCGCGGGGCTCCTCCCGAGCCGCACAGGTCGACCGCCCGGTCGGCACCGACGGGATGGAACGCTCGAGCCCGCCGACGGAGTTCCCCTGCGAGGGCGGCCCATTCCCTTCCGTCCGCCGGACGCGCGGTGAGCGCGACGAGGAGAGCTGAGCGCTCAACGTCGCTGGAGCCGGTGGCGAGCAGGGCGTCGAACACCCTCCTTGCCTCCCGGCGCGAGAGAGGCCGAGGGTCGAGGAGTCGGCCGAGGGTCGGGCCGATCATCGATGGACCCCGGTTAAGAAGTTCGTTAAGAGATGGGGGCCCTCGGGCGTGAGGTAGGACTCCGGGTGGAACTGGACCGACTCGACCGGCGGCTCCGGTGCCGCAATCCCATGATGACGCCGGCGGAATCGCGGGCCGACACCTCCAACACGGGAGGGAGGCCCGACGCGGTGACCACGAGGGAGTGGTACCGTGCCCCCATCATCGGAGACGGGACCCCACGGAATATCCCGTGGCCATCGTGCGTGAGGGACGCGGTCTCTCCGTGAACCGGTTCCGCGCCCCGTCGTACGCAGGCCCCGTAGTACTCCCCGATCAATTGATGGCCGAGGCAAACCCCGAGGAACGAGCGTTCCTGGTCCCACGCGCGTAGGAGCTCCCGCGCCCGTCCCGTGATCCGCCGGTCGCGCGGGTGGCCGGGACCCGGAGAGAGGACGATCGCATCCGGATCGACCTTCATGACCTCCGCGGTCGGCCGGGTCGCCCGAAGCGTCACGACCTCCGCCCCCGCGGCCCCGAGAGCCTGGGCGATATTGTAGACGAACGAGTCCTCGTGGTCGAGCAGCAGGACCCTCATCGGACCCCTCCGACCAGGGTTGCCTCGACGTGCGCGAGCTTGACGAGCGTTTCATCAAATTCCTGGTTCGCGCGCGAGCGGTAGACGATGCCCGCGCCCGCCGCGGTATAGAGGGCGTCCCGGGTCGCGAACCCACCCCGGATCGCCAAGGCCCAATCGGCGCGGCCGCCCGGTCGGAGCAGGCCCACCGTCCCGGCATACGGCCCCCGCCACGTGCCTTCCTCTCGCCTGAGCCACTCGGTGGCCCGGATCTTCGGGGCGCCGCTCACCGTACCCGCGGGGAACGTGGCCCGCAGCACGTCCCAGGGACCGACCCCCGAGGGCAAGCGGCCCGCCACTCGGCTCACGAGGTGCTCGAGCCGGGCATACCGCACGCGCCGCTCCTTCCAGAGGACGCGGACGGACCCCGGCCGGGCGACCCGCCCGAGGTCGTTCCGTGCGAGGTCCACGAGCATCCGGTGCTCCGCGAGTTCCTTCGGGTCGTGCCTCAGCGCCTTTCGGCCAGGACCCGGCGCGAGCGGGAGCGTGCCGGCGATCGGATTGACTTGCGCCCGGGTCCCATGGACCTCCACGACCGACTCCGGGGTTGCGCCGAGGATCTCCCGTCCGTTGACCTTGAGATAGTAGAAGAACGCGAAGCGCTCGGAACGGCGCAACCGACCGGCCCGTTGGAGCAGGTCGGGCGGGCGAGGCCAACGCCGGCGGTGGGCCAGCACGACCTGGAAGGCTTCCCCGTCCCGGATCGCCGTGCGGAGCCGGCCCACCGCGGTGCGGAACCGGGAACGAGGAAGGGAATCGGAAACGGGTCTGCCGACGGTCGGGCCGGGTCCGGACCGGACCCAGCGCGGGGTCACCGCCCCGGTTCGTACTGTCGCGCGCGACGCCAGCACCACTTGGCCGAGCGGGAAGGGAGATCCCGCGGGAAAGCGCGCCAAGGCAGGTTCGAAGAGCCCGACCGCGTCGAAACCCAGGTATCCCATCGCCACCGCCCGAGGGTCGGAGCGCAAATGGCGGTCGGTCGCACGGGCGACCTCCTCGAGGTCGGTCCGCGGGCCGAACGGAGGCAGGGGGTCGCCGCCCTCGAACCATACCGCGACTCCGTGCTCGGTGGATTGACCCGCGGCGCGCTCGAAGTAGCCGGCGGTCTCGGAGCGTTCGGCCCGGGAGGCAAAGTCGTCCCAGGGGTCGGTCATGGTCCGGCCGCGCCCTCGACGAGGGCCCGGTGGAGCTCGCGCAGGACCTGCGGCCCCTGTTCCTCGGGCACCGCGATGGAGAGGGCCCGTGGGGTGGCACTGAACCCTTCGGCCGTCGCGACCACGTGGCCCGGTATCCGCTCCACGTCCGCCAGCACCCCGTCGCCGATGGCGGTGACGAGGGCGACCCGGAACGGTCCCTCGACCATCGCGGCGGCCTCTCGAGTGAGCGGGGCGAGGGCCCGGAGGGCGGCAAGGACCTGGTCGGGGGTGAGGAGGAGGCAGAGGAGAGCGGAGGAGGTGTAGAGCTGGACGAGGTTCACCTTCGCCTTCGCGAGACGTTCGGAGACCTCGGCCACGATGCCCGGGCGCTGCCGCCCGCCCGGGACCCGGAGCCGGAGGAGTCGGAGCGGTCGGAGGAGGGTGAGCGCTCGGTTGCGCCGATCGGACCGGGAGGGCCCGATCGTGGTGACGACCCGAGGGTCACCGAGGGACCGGACCCGTAGCAAGATCCCCTGCGCTCGAGCGGGTTCGATCGTTAGCGGGTGGAGCACCCTCGCGCCGAACTGGGCGAGTTCCTCCGCCTCCTCATAGGAGAGCTCCGGCAGCGGGCGGGCGTTCGGGACCTCCTTGGGGTCGGCCGAGAGAACCGCGACGTGCCGCTTCACGAGCTCGACCCGTTCTGCGTGAAGGATGGCCCCCAGCCCGGCCGCGGCATAATCGGAGCCGCCGCGCCCGAGCGTCGCCACGCGTCCTTCCAGGCTACGGCCGAAGTAGCCCGTCACGACCGGAACCTTTCCGTCGGCGAGCAGGCGACCCAAGCCCTTCCGGACGGCCGGGCCGGATCGGTCGAAGAGGATGCAGGACGCCCCGTAGGTGTTGTCCGTGATCAGTCCCAGGTGGTCGGCCTCGACCGGGACAGCGGGGATGTCGTGGGCCCGGAGGCGGCCGGCCAACCAATCCACGGAGAGTCGCTCCCCCTGACTGAGGATCCGGTCGGCCAACGGCGCGTCGGGGGCCGGGCCGCTCTCGAGCAGCTCGAACAGACGAGCCAGCCGTGCCAGATGGCGACGGCCGGCGGGAGAGAGGCCAGGATGGAGGGAATGTACTTCCTCGAGGACCCTCCGATGACGCGCGATGGAGTGAGGGTGCTCGAGCGCCCCGGTCAGCCGGTCGGTCACGCCCTCGCGCGCGGAAGCGACGAGGACGAGCGGTCGGCCCTCCGAGCGGGCCTCGACCACGTCCCGCACGACCCGGTCGATGTCGGTGAGGGAGGCGCCCCCGAACTTCAGCACCACCGGCGACCGACGGCGGCTCACCGCTTCGCCCCCTTCGGACGGTCCAGTGCCCCTCGGGCCAGCGCGAGCTCCGCATTGAGGACCGACCCTCCGGCCCCCCCTCGGACCGCGTTGTGCGAGAGCACGAAGAAGCGCAGGAACGGAGGATCCCAACGGACGCGTCCCACCACCGCCGCCATTCCCCGGGCCCGCGCCGGGTGGCCCGCCCACCGGTCGCGGAGGGGTTGGGGCCGGTCGGCCTCCCGACGCAGCTCGATGGGGGGATGCGGGGCGGTCGCCAAGGATTCGCCCCGCAAGGGGTCGAACTCTCTCCAGGCCTCCTCGATCTCCGAACGCCGTATCGCCACGGTCGCTTCGACCGTGACCGCTTCGAGATGGCCCTCGCGCGTGCCGACCCGAGCGCAATGGGCCACGAAGGGGAGGGGCGACGGGGTGATTCGCCGGCCGTCCCGGTGGCCCAGGATTCGGGCAGACTCTCGCGCGATCTTCTCCTCTTCTCCGTCGATGAACGGGACGACGTTGTCCGTGATCGAGAGCGAGGGGACGCCCGGGTACCCGGCGCCGGAGAGCGCCTGGTAGGTCGTCACGTGGACGGAGCGAGGGGAGAGACGGTCGAGGATGGGAGCCAACGCGAGCACGAGCCCAGTGGTCGAGCAGTTCGGGTTGGCCACGAGGATTCCGTGGCCGGCCGGCCGATGCGACGCGAGGGCCAAGTGGTCCGCGTTGACCTCCGGGACGAGGAGGGGTACGCTCAGGTCGAGCCGGTGGTCCGCCGCGTTCGTGAAGACAGCGATCCCCCGCCGGCTGAGCTTGCTCTCGATCGGTCCGGCCGGTGCCGGACGGCAGGGCCGAGAAGACCACCTGGACCCCCGAACGGATGATCTGGCCGACCGAGAGTGGCTCCAGCAGAGCCTCCTCCATCGAGGCCGGGGGTGGTTCCGCGAGCTGCCAGACGTCGGCGAGCCGCTTCCCTCCCGAGCGCTCGGTGGCGACCAATCGGGGGAGCCCGAACTCGGGATGGTCGGCGAGGAGGCGAGCGAAGTGTTGGCCGATGTACCCGCTGGCCCCGAGGATGGCGGTGGGGATCGGTCGGGCGGTCATCGGACGAACCCACCTCGAAGAGCGAGGTCGGCCAGAACGAACTCGGTCACGCTCTCGACCACGACGACCGCTCGAGGAACGATGCATGGGTCGTGGCGGCCGGTGACGACGATCGTGGCCGGCGCGTGGGTCGCGAGGTTCACCGAACTTTGCGGTCGTGCGATGGAGGAAGTCGGCTTGACCGCCACACGAGCGACGAGCGGCATCCCGGTCGCGAGTCCTCCCAGGATGCCGCCCGCGTGGTTCGAGCGCGTCCGGACCCGGTCCCCTTCCCAGACGAACGGGTCGTTGTGCTCGCTCCCTCGCATCCGTGCGGCGCCGAATCCCGCGCCGAACTCGACCGCCTTCACGGCCGGGATCGCGAACCACGCGTGGGCGAGCACGCCCTCCACTGAGTCAAAGAACGGCTCTCCCATCCCGACCGGTAGCCCCTCGGCCCGCACCTCGACCACCCCGCCGACGCTGTCGCCGTCGCGCCGGGCCGAGAGGATGGCTTCTTCCATCTGGAGGGCCGCGTCCGCGTCGGGAGAAGCGACCTCGTTCTCGGCGGCCAGCCGCCGCAGGGTCGGAAGATCGACGTCCTCCGGTACCGTGGCTACGACCCCCCCGATGGAGCGCGTGAAGGCCGCGACGTCGATCCCGAGCGGCGCCAGCAAAGAGCGGGCGACGGCCCCGGCGATCACGAGGCCGACCGTCATCCGACCCGAAAAGATCCCGCCCCCCGAAAGGTCGGCTTCCGGTCCGAAGCGCACCCGCGCCGGATAGTCCGCGTGGCCCGGCCGGGGCGTGTCCACGAGCCGATCGTACGGCTCCCTCCGGACGTCCTCGTTGGCCACATGGGCCCGGAACGCCGTCCCGTCCGACCGGCCCTCCTGATAGCCCGAATCGACGACGAGCCGATCTTCCTCCACCCGCTTAGTGGCCAACCGTCGGCCGACCGGGCGTCGACGGTCGAGGGCCGACTGGATCACCGCGAGGTCGATCGGTGTCCCTGGCGGAACTCCCGCGATCGTCACCCCAACCTCGGGACCATGACTCGTGCCGAAGATCGTCACCCGGAACCGTTCTCCGAAACTCATCGCGGTCATGCTGCCTCCCGGCGAAGTCCTTCGAGCGTCTTCCAGAATCCGGGGAATGATTTTCGGACCGCCTCGACCTCACCGATGCGGCTCGGACCGGACGCGGCGAGGGCACCGATCGCGGCGCTCATGACGACCCGGTGGTCCGACAGATGGGGCAGGTCGACCGGACGGAGTCGGTCGCGACCCTCGATCGAGAGCCCTCCGGGGATCCGGTGCACCCGAGCCCCGAAAGCGGCCGCCAGTCGAGCGGTCCCGGTCCGCCGGTTCGACTCCTTGTGCACTACGTGCGCGGCGCCCCGGAGGTGGGACGTTCCGGGGATCGTCGCGGCGAGGACCCCCGCGAGTGGGTAGAGGTCGGGGCAGTCGGTGAGGTCCACCGAGAACGGCCGAGGGGCTCCCCGACGGACGGTAATCGTGCGCTTTTCTTCGCGGACCTCGGCTCCTGCGCGGGCGAGGAGGTCGAGGATCGCGAGGTCCGCCTGGGGCCACTCATGACTGACACCGCTCACCGAGACCGGTCCGCCCGCGATCGCTCCGGCGACCCAGAAGTAGGCAGCGGAGGACGCATCGCCCGGCACGGTCAAGAGGTGACCTACGTAGTTCTGTCCGCCGTGGATCCGGAATTCCCTCCCCCGCCGGAGGACCCGGACCCCGAGGCGGCGGAGGAGCGCGAGCGTCGCCTCCATGTACGGTTCCGAAACGATCCGGCCTTCGAGAACGATCCGAGAATCCTCGGCGAGGGTCGGCAGGGCGAGGAGGAGGGCGGAGGCGAACTGGGAGCTCTCCGAGGCATCGAGGCCCACCCGACCCCCATGGATCGGACCGCAGACCATGAACGGGAGGCTCCCCCGGTCCGGACGGACGGTGGCTCCGAGCTCGGACAGGGCGTTCATGAGGGGGCGCATCGGTCGATGAGTGAGACGTCCGCGCCCACGGAAGCGGACCGGGCGATCGCCGAGAGCCGCCAGTACCGTCGCGAATCGCAACGTCGTTCCGGATTCACCGCAATCGATCACGGTCGGGCGCGATCCCGCGGTCCGGTGGGGCGGGGCCACGGTCCAGCGTCGACGAAAGCGGTCGACGCGGGCTCCTAAGCGGTGCAGTGCGAGGGCGGTCGCCCGCGTGTCCTCCGAGTCGAGCGGGGAGTCCACGGAGAATCGTCGACGGCTCAGAAACCCCGCGATGAGCGCACGGTGGGTGTAGCTCTTCGAAGAGGGAGCGATCGCCAGGCCCTGCAACGGGCCCGGAAGTATCGTCCGGGCCGTCACGGTGCCTCCGTGGTCGTCAGGGAGGCCGCAAACTGCTCCCCCGAATCCGAGGGGAGGCAGGAGAGCACCTCCGCCTGATGGTCCAACGGGACCAGGGCGGCCAGGGCGGGGCCGAGACCGCTCACTCCCACGGCCACGGCTCCAGCCGCGACGAGGCGCTTTCGGAGTCCAGCATACTCGTACCCCATGAGCCGCTCCACGAGCTGCGTGTTGAGATTCATCGCTTCCAGATACCGACCCTCCAGCGCCTGGTCGACGATTCGGCGCCCTTCGGGGGCGGCGGCCTCGAATCTCGCGCGGAGGCTCGGGGCCGGGGGGTGGCGGCCCGGGGGGAGATAGACCACGGCCGTCCACTCGCGCTCGGGAGTTCCCGCCGAGATCAACGAGTCGGTCCGGTTGTTGGTGACGATGAATCCAGCGCGCAGACCGGCGAGCCCATCGTCCAGGGCGCCCGTCGCGCTGATCCCGACCGAGCGTCCGACCTCCGCCGCGAGCTGGGCCACGGACAGCGGTGAGGGGTTCTCCCCCGACGCTCGCGCCACCGCTCGGATGGTCGCGGTCGAGACCGCGCTCGAGCTCTTCAACCCCTTTGCCACCGGAACGTCCGACCGGAGGTCCAGGGCGACGTGCATCGGTTCGCCTCGTGCGAACCGGGACAAGGCCGCACGTACGCTCGCGGTCACCAGCGGCGTCGCCGCTTCCGTGGGAGTGCAATCGATCGTCACCGAGGGGCCTCGTTCGAGGTCGGCGGACGCGGTCACAAATCGCTCGAACCCGATCGCGCAGCCCACTCCGGTCGGAAGCGCATTCACGACCGTCAGTGCGGCCGAGGTCCGGCTCACGCCGCGCACCCAACCTCCCGCAGGGTCTCCTCGACCGATCCCGCATCGGGAGGCTCCCCCCACCACCGCTGATAGCTCGCGGCGGCCTGGTAGACCAGAAGCCGGCTCCCGTCCTCGTACGAGGCGCCCGCCTCCCGGGCGACCTCCGAGAGCGTAGGGAGGGCCGGAGCGTAGACCCAGTCCAGTAGGTAGCTCCGGGACGAGAGCAACGGCCGAAGAGGCAGTTCGAGCGGTCCCGAGGCGGTCCGCCCAACGTCCGTCGCATGGACGACCAGCTGCGCCGGCTCGGGATGGAGGGGGTCACCGGCCAATGCCTCGAACTCCGAGGCCAGTACTTCGGACTCCGACGGGCGGCGGGTGAGCACCGTCGCCTTGCTGCCCAGCTGCTGGGCGGCCGCGAGCGTGGCCCTGGCGGCTCCGCCCCCTCCGAGGATCGTGAGGTCCGTGCCGTCCCAGCGTCCCGTCTCCTTCAGGTCCTCCAACCGGCGGCGAACCGCGCCGAGGTCCGTGTTGTCCGCCTCGACCCGTCCTTCGCGGAACGTGAGAGTGTTGGCCACCCCCGTGGCCAGGGCGTCGGCCGAGCGCCACCCGGCGCAGTCGTAGGCGAGGCGCTTCCACGGGTGCGTCACGTTGAGGCCCCGGATGCCCCGGGTCGGGAGAACTTCGATCGCGAGACGGAACTCGTCGGAGGAGGCGATGTCGAGGGCCACGTACAGCCCCGCGTGGCCCACCCGCCGCATCCAACCGTGATGGATCGCCGGGCTCCGGGAGTGGGCGACCGGATGGCCGAGCACGGCAAAGATCGGCGCGTCCGGTTCCGCGAGGAACGTCGCCAACCGGTCGACCGGAATTTGCGAGGGCTCGACCGACCCGGCGGAGAACTCTTCCGGCAGGGACGAATAGACCCAGGGAACACCGAGCCGAGGCCCACGCTCTCCAGAGGGAACCCGAAGGTCCGGTCGTGAGGAGCACCGGTCGGGGAACGTCCGCGCCCTCGATCCGGGGGAGCAGCTCCCGGACCGCGCGCGAGAACGAGGCGGGCAGGACGACCTTGAGGACTCCCTTCGGGGGAGTTCCTTCGCGGAGTCGCACGTCCACCTCTCGGTCCGAGGCGCCGTCCGGTAGGTGGGAAGACCGGACGATCCGACGTCCGCGCGCTCCGACCGGCGCTTCGAGATGCCGGTCCCTTGCGGCCTCGAGGTCGACGAAGGCGAAGGGCTCCCGGGAGAGGGCGCTCAGTATCTCCTCCCGGGCCGCCGGGTCGTCCGGACCCTCCCCGCCTTCAGCCCGGGATCGAAGCGTCGCGACCAGCGGGAGCGACGACGGGAACAGTTCGGCGACCCGAGCCCGTTCGTTCGGAGGCCACCGATCGAGGCGAATCTCGGCGAGGTCGGCGCCGGCGGCCCGGGCTTCGTCCGTCTGCCGGCGGGCATCCTGCACCGTGCAGGCCGGAAGAGAGACGACGAGCTCGGGCTGGATGGCGCTCATCGTTCCTCGATCGTTTCTTCCACAGCGTGGCCCAAGTGACGCGCGGCCGGCAACCGGACCCCGCGAAGAATCATGCCGGGCCGGACCTCGGTGGTGGGTATCCGGCCGGTCTCGGTCGTCACACGTACCGACTCGGCCTCCTGGCCGAAGAGGGTCCTCGGGACCCCGCGGTCGTCGGCGGTTAGCAGTACCAGCGGCCGCCGCTCGACCTTGATGCGGCCGACCCGAACCGATCGAACGCCGGCGCCCGGAGTGGCGACGAGGACCGCGTCGCCCGGACCGAGTTCCGATAGATAGCGCGTGGTGCCGTCGGCGAGGAGAACGTACGAGTGAGCCGCTCCCGCGTTGATGCGAAACGGCCGCGGGCGGCTGAAATGGGAACCTTCCGCCTCGCTCGCCACGTGGAACAGGAAGGCGGCCGCGCTCCCCACCAGGAGTCCTTCCTCGGGCTTCAGGAGCGAAGTCGTGTCGACGATCACGCGGTCCCCGATCCCCCCAGGTCCCACCGACCGGAGGGGCACGAGCGCCCATTCCAGCCGCGACGGCAGTGGCCCTTCGACCAGCCCCTCGAGGAGGTCGACCTCCTCGGCGCTCCGGACGTCCACGATCACGAGGTCGGCCCCATGCTCCAGGGCTCCCAGGGCCCCCGGCACCTCGGCCGGTGTGCGCGCGACGGTCCACAGGGCGAACCTACGTCCACGGGCCGCGACCGCGTTCTCGAGCGGTATGACACGATCTGCCGCCCACTCGATCGCGAGAGTGCCCCCCGCCGGGGTTTGGGTTACGAGTCGGGTCAGCGACGGTTCGGATTCGACCCGTACGACCGGGACCTGATCCCCCGCCGGAGTGCGGAGGTGTCCCGCGTCCTCCGTGAGAATCACGTCGTCCGAAGCGGGACCGAACTCATCGGTCACCGGGAGGACGAAGGTCCGAAACCCTCGTTGACGGGCACGGTCGCGAATGGTCCGTCGGCCGGCCTCGCTCTCCGCTCGGGGGCGGATCGCGACCCGGTCCCGCGACATGTTCGACGCTCCTAGGAAGTCCCGTGGAGGATCGTCGCGATGCGGCGGGCGAGTGGGGCAACAGGGCGGCGCTGGAACAGATTCCGGCCGATGCAGATCCCGGCCCCTCCCGCCTGAACGCTCTCCTCGACCAGGCGGAGGAAGGCGGCCTCCGGTTCGACCCGGATCCCGCCGCCGATCAAGAGGGGGACGGGAGTCGTCCGGCATAATCGACGGAATTCGTCCAGCGAGCCCGGATAGCTGGTCTTCACGATGTCCGCTCCGAGGTCGGCCGCTGCTCGAGCCGCGTGCCGGAGCTCATCCGGTGTCCCTCCTCCCTCCTTCTTGACATAGGACATGCAGAGCAAGGGGAGGCCGAGCTGCCGGCACTGGTCGGCTGCGACCCCGAGGTCGGTCAGCATGTCCGGTTCCTCGGGGATCCCGAAGTTGACTTGGACCGAGAGGAGGTCGGCCCCGAGACTGATGGCCTCCTCGGCCGACGCGACCAATACCTTCCGGTTCGCGGTCGGGCCGAGACTGGTGGACGCCGAGACGTGGATTCCGAGCCGGGTGCCCGGGTCGAGCACCGGGGCCAGCTCGCGCACCGCACCCTTGGTCACGATAAGCAGGTCGACGCCCCCGTCCTGGAGCTCCCGCGCGAGCGGGGCGAGTTCCTCGAGCCCGTCGATCGGGCCCATCGACACCGCGTGGTCGAGCGGCACCGAGAACAGCTTTCGGGCCGGGTCCGGGAACAAGCGGCGCATTCGGATCGTTTTACCGTACATGGTTTTCCCTCGGTAGATTCAAGTGGGAGGGAGACGCGGAGAGGGTCGGCCGCCGAACCGTGCAGGGCACGTCGGGACGGCGCCCTCCCGGCGCCTCCCGTTCACCAGAGCCAGGCGTTGACGGCCGAACGACCCGCCGCGGGGCAGACTATACGGCCCGGTTCCGTCATCATAGTTCCGAACCCCCGGGACCTATTTAGGCTTGAGTGAAGCGTCCCCGTTCGCCGCCGCGAGGACCCCGTCCACGAGCATCGCGTGGATCGAAAATCCTCGAAGCATCTGGTCCCACATCTGCTTACGGACGTCCGGAGTGGTGGCGAAGTTCGCGACGATCTGGCCGATCCATTCACTATGCTCGACATCCGCGGTCACGTGGAGCTTGTAGTACTCGAGATGGGCATCATCGACGTGGTAGTGCTTCTGGAAGGCGGGCAGGAGGCGCGCGCACAGCGGCACATTCGGAGGCTCCGACGAGCCGGCCGCCGAGACGTAGAATGGCTGGCTACGGTTCGTATAAAGGAAGTCGTCGATCGCGACCATCGTGTTCGGGAGCAGGGGCGCGGTTTGGACCTCCTTTCGCGGGACGCCGAGTCCTTCGCAGAACCTCAGCCAAAGTTCGGGATGTCCCGGCTCCTTCCCTTTCGGGTCCCCCGCCTCCTCGACCAGCTGGTCGAGGATCATGCGACGGAACCGGTCGTTCACCGGTTCCCACGAACAGTTCGCGAAGCGCTCCGCCATCGCGATCGGGACCGAAGCGAGCCAGGGGTAGAACTGCTTGACCCAGGCCTGGACGAGCGGCTTGGGCACCTCCCCCCGTTCTAGGCGGGAGAAGAACGGATGGGTCGCGAAGGGATGGTGGGCGAGCTTGAACCGGGTGAGCTCATCGCGGAACTTCTCGCCTTCGAACCGGACCCAGGGGGCGTCCACCATGCCCTTTCGAGCGGGTCGGTCTATTTGGTGGTCGAGGTTCCGTACAGAACCCCCCGCGTTATCGATTCCGGGACCGCTGGACGAGGGTGCCCGGCACCGTCGCGGCGGACCCGATCGTCCCGGTCTACGGTCCTCTCGCCGGATTGCGGGTGCTCGATTCGGCCCGCTTCGTGGCGGGACCCTGGGCGGCGACCTACCTGGGAGAGTTCGGAGCCCGGATCGTCCACGTCGAAGGGCCTCCGTTCGAGCCTCCCTACTCGGACGCGACCCGGACGCTCCGACCGCTGGTCTCGGGGAGCGACCCGGCCGACGCGGTCTCCGAGTCGTGGGTCCAGTATTCCCGGAACAAGCTCTCGGTCGGGTTGGACGTCCGGACCCCACAGGGCCGGGACGTGTTCTTGGACCTGGTCCGGGACTCCGACATCTGGATCGAATCTTCGCGTCCCGGCACGTACGACCGATTTCAACTCTCGGATGCGGAGGTGTGGGCTGCGAACCCCCGAGTGACGATCGTGCATGTCTCGGGGCATGGGCAGACGGGAGAGCGGGCGAGGGTGCGGGCTCCGTCCTACGACCTCACGGCCCAAGCGTACAGCGGCTTCCTATCGCTCCAGGGCGAACCGGAGCCGCAGCCCCCTATGCGCTCGGGGACGGCGCTGAACGACACCGTCACCGGTCTCGCAGCGGCGATGGGCGGACTGATGGGGTACTTCCACGCCGAGCGGACGGGGCGCGGGCAGTCGGTGGACGTCGCCCAGTACGAGGTCTTCTTCATTCTCCTCGAGAACCTCGCGCTCGACTACTTCCTGCGAGGGGTCGTCCGGGGCCGGCACGGGGCCGCTCATCCTCGCCTCCACCCGTACGATGTGCACCACGCCGCGGACGGTTGGGTCGTCGTCGCGGCGCCCACTCCCGACGCCTGGACCGGACTGCGGGAACTCATCGGGTTCCGGGACACGGCGTACGATGACCGCGATTACCGACTCACGCACCGGGAACCCGTCGACGCCGCCATCGAAGAATTCTGCCGGACCCGGACCCGAGAGGAACTCGAAGGACTCGGACGCGAACATGACGTCGCGATCACCCGCATCATGAACATCGAGGACATCGCCCGGGACCCCCACTTCCTGGCGCGCGGAATGTTCCTCGAGTGGGACGACCCGATCGCCGGCCGGGTGAAAGGAGCGGGCGTCGCTCCTCGCTTCTCCACGACCCCGGGCGGTGTCTGGCGGGGCGCTCCCTGGCTGGGACAGGATAACGTCCAAGTACTCTCGGAGATTCTCCACTACTCGCCGGAGAAGATTTCGGAGCTCGAGCGGGGTGGGGTGATCGGCGCCCATCCTCCCGCCGGACCGCCTCGCGACGAGCCTGCGTTCTTTGCCCGCAAGAAGGAAGGATAGGAAATGGACCGGTTGGAGCTGCCGGGGGACCCGCTCGCGGCGGAGCTGGACGAGTTCATCGACCTCCACCGACTCGCCGAGCGCGGACGCGCGGTGGACCACGTGCCGACGTTCCCCCGCCCCGAATTCGAGGCGATGGGTGCCGCCGGCTGGCTCGGACTGACGACCCCCGCTGCCTTCGGGGGTCGGGAACTCCCGGTCTCGCGCGCGGGCGTCCTCCTCCATCGGCTGGCTTTCCGCAGCGGGACCGTCTTCGCCAAGCTCTCCCTGCAACCCGAATTCTCCTCGGTCCTCCGAGAGGTCGGTTCGGAGCTCCTGGTCGACGAATGGTTCCGGCCGTTGATCGCCGGGCGGCGGCTCGTGGGAAACCAGATCACCGAGCCGGGAGCCGGTTCCGACGCCAACGCGATCCAGCTCGAGGCCCGTCGAGAGGCTTCGGGGTACCACCTCACTGGAGAGAAGAGCGAGATCGCGTTCGCCGTGGAGGCGGACGCGGCGATCGTCTACGGCCGGGTGACGGGGGGCCCGGAGGGGGTCACCGCGTTCCTGGTCCCGCAGGAGCGCCACGGGATCGTTCGGCGGATGGTAGGAACCGACCTCGGGGAACGATGGCAGCGTCGCGGATCGGTGAGCTACCGGGACGTCCGAGTGCCGCTCGAAGCCCGTCTCGGAGAGGAAGGACAGGGGTTCTCCTACGTCCGCTCCGAGCTCACTCGCGAGCGCGCGCTCCTGGCGGCCATTTACCTCGGGGTCGCCCGGGCCTCCTGGAGCGAGACCGTCGGGCACGTCGGCGAGCGTTCCGCGTTCGGGCGCCCGCTCTCCGCCAACGAAGCCGTGGCCTTCCCCCTTGTCGAGGACGGAGCCGAACTCGATGCCGCCTGGTTGTACGTGGCTCGAACGCTCGCCCGGCTCGACAACGGAGACGACGCCGAAGGCGAAGCCGCTCTCTCAAAGTCGATGGCGACCCGGGTCGCCTTGCGGGTCCTCGACCATGCCGTCCAGTTCCATGGCGGCCACGGTTACTCGAACGACCTCCCCTTCGAGCAACGCTGGCGGGACGTGCGGAGCGGCTCGATCGCGCACGGGGCCACCGAGATCATGGACCTGGTCGCGGCCCGAAAGCTCTGGCCCCGCCACTCTCCGACCTAGGCTCGACGACCCCACCCCGGTCCGGGGGTTCCGTGGATCGGCCCGTCCGAGTCGGTCCTTTCGGCCCCTCCGGGGTTTTTCGGGTCGAAGGGCCCCTCAATCTGCACGGCCGACCAACCCACGCGGGGGGGGAAGCGGCTTAACCCCCGGTGGCTCGGGGGACTGACATGCCCGGCATCGCAACCCTCCGCGCCAACTCGAACGCGACCTTCCTCAGCGACGATCACCGCCGTCTCGGCCCCCCGAGAGGTCACCACCTCGCGCGGCGCGTCCCAGGTCGCCGACGCGACCCTCCAGGACGAAACGGGGACGACCACCCTCACCCTGTGGGGCGAGGACATCCAGCGCTACTCGGTCGGACAGAAGGTCCAGATCACCGACGGCTGGGTCAAGGACTTCCGAGGCAAGCTCCAGGTCTCGATGGGACGATCCGGAAAGATCACCGTCGTCCCGTAGGGAGTCCGACGTTCCGGTCTGTCCGGGAATCCGGGCGTGTCGCTTACGTTAAAGGCGAGCGCGCCGAGAGCAACCAACCCCGGATCCCCGTGAGGGGAACGAAACCCAACCGCTCGAGGATCGGGCGGCTCGTCTCTCGGGCGTCCACGGTGACGAATCGATATCCGAGCTGATGCGCCCGCTCGCTTCGAGCGTGAACCAGGGCCCGGTAGGCACCGCGATGCCGTGCGGAGGGAACCGTACCTCCCCCCCAGAGGGCGGCGAACGAACGCCCCAGGGGAAGCTCGAGTCGACCGGCGGCGACCGGGTGCTCTCCAAGGTACGCGACGAACAGCCGAGCCGTAGGGTCGCCGAGCCGGTTTCGGAACTTTTCCAATGTTTCGGGGCCCGAGGGCCCGAACGCGGCCTCGCTCACGAGCAGGGCGTCGTGAAAGATCGTGAGGTCGCTTACTTCGCGGACTCGCAGACCTTCGGGGGCCGCCTCGTCCTCCCGCCGCTTCTGGAGGTCGAAGGCGACCAGGGTCTCCGGTTCGTCGGGTTGAAATCCGGCCGCCGCCAGAAGCGTGGAAAGCTCGGGCGGGCCATCGTGGGCATAGACCTTCCACTCCAAGGTTCGTCCGAGCGAACGGGCCCGTAGTGCTTCCTCGAGGACGACGGCCGGCGCGTTGGCAGACGTCAGGTGAGAATACACGATGATGTCGTCCTCGTCGTGCTCCCGGACCAGCGCCCCGGAACGCTCGAACGTCGCCCCCGCCGAGGCGGGAGGGTCTTCTCGCATCTCGCGATCGTACTGGGCGAGTACTGCCAGCCGGTCGATCACGTTCCATCGAGGGGGTCCAGGGGATAAGCGACCCGTCCCGACGAACGCGGGGTTGGCTGGCCGGCCGGGCCTCGGCTGGGAGAAGGGCTGACCCCTCGAACCTTCCATCTATATAGCGGGTCCGGAGGCAGCGTACTCTGAAGGGATCTTGACGGTGCCGAGGCAGGACGCACGTCATTGGCAGCACGTCGCCGCGGGGGCCGGGGCGTTCGCGGTCGGCGACCTCATCGTAGGGTTCGCCGCCTTCTCTTCGATCACGCTCGCGTCCCTGGGGTATTTCTCGGGGGGATGGATCCAGCAGCGGGCCGGATTCGTCGCCCATGGCCTGATGTTCGGCTCCGTCTGGCAGCTCGAGCTCGCTTGGTTCACGGTCTTGGCGGCGCTCCCCTTGATCGCCTTGACGGTCTTCCTCGCCGTCCGAGCCATGGAGATGCCGCGGCGGGTCTACTATCTCATTCGTGGGGGAGTGCAACCGCTGCCCGCCCGCGTGAGCAAGCCGCGCCGCTCCCGCACGGTCGTCCCTCAGGTCGGGGTACGGCCCGATTATGTGGCGTCGTTCTGGAACGGTACTCTGTAGGCGCTACGGGGCCGGGTGGCCCGGAGCGTAGTAGTTGCTCCCCAGGGTCCAGAGTGGATCTACCCGCCCTCAGCGTCCGATGAGATACCAACCCCAGACCAGGATGAGCACGGCGGCCCAGATCACGAGCAGGGTGATCGGCATGACCTCCATCAGGCGGCTCGGGTTGAATCGGTCCAACCAGGAGATGTGATTCGTCGGGGAAAATCGAACGAGATGCATGGTATAGGGCGCGCTTAGGTCGACCGGGAGCGTCGCACTCGATCGGAGGGTGACGCTGCTCGGCACCGGAGTGGGGACGGGAGGAGCTAGTTGTTCGAGGTGGAGCGCGGCCTCGCGCCACATCGCCTGGGCGTCGTTCGTTCGATGCAAGAGAATGGCCCAGACGGTCGACGTCAGGATGCCCAGGCTGGCGAGGAGGGTCGCCGCGATCGCAAAGATGATCGGCTGTCCCAGCAGGTCGGCGATCAGCACGACGAAGCCGGTGAGGAGCACCGCGCCGATCGTGGCAAAGTAGGCGGTACGGGACGCCGAGAGCTGGCTCTCTTCGGCCGAAAGTCGCTCGTACTTGTCGTGCAGCCAACGACGCTGCGCAGGGTCGAGGGGTCCGGTGGTCGATGCGGGCGCCGAGTCCACGAAGTTGGGGACCGAACTCCGAGGACTATACGCCTTCGGTGGAGAAGGCGACCGTTCACGGGCCGGGTCCGTCGGCCACCCTCCGGGTCGAAGGACCGATGGGCGAGGCGGGAGGAGGTTAGGTTCCTCCCGGTTCGGGACTCAGTCGTAGCCCCATCAGCACCTCTCCGGAGACGACCATCATCCGACTGCGGAACCCCCAGGCTCCGAGACCGCCTTCCTGCCAACCCCGCTCCTTTGGTTCCGTCCGACGGAACCCTCGCTCCCCGAACAGTCGCAGAGAGGCCGTGTTGTCCTCTTCCGCCGCCGCGAAGACCACGCGGGCCCCCTGCTGCCGGAATAGTCCCAGCGCGTCGTCCAGGAGCTGGCGCGCGACGCCGAGCCTTCGGTGGGAGCGGAGGACGGCGAGGTAATAGACGTAGCCGACCGCCGGATCGAGCAGCTCCAGCATTGCCACTCCCACCAGCTCTCCAGCGTGCCATGCTCCTCGGACGCGGGAGACGTTCCTCAAGGTTCGTTTCGCGTGCCAGCGGTAAATTCCGGTGAACGAATCGACGATGATCGGTACCGCCCGCTCGCGGTCGGCGGTGGCTAGGTCGCGTACATCGAGGGTGGGCTGCTCGGCCGGTGTCCGGTCGCGCTGGTCCTCAGTCACGGGCCGCTTCTCTCCGCTGGCGGATAGGGCTCCCTGGTTGGTCGGTCGGTGTCCGGCGCCACGTCTTCCCTAAGGGCACGCGACGACCGGCAGGAACCGGGAAGGGGGCCACTATTTTCATGTCTTGGAGGGGTCATCGTCAGGACCATAGTAAGGGCCCGGACGAGTGGCTAAATAGAGGGGGGAGGGTGCCCGCGCTCGTGACGACGACCTCTCGCATATGGCCCGACCGCGTGCTACTGATCCTGCTTCCCGTTGCGGGCCTTCTCTTGGTCTTAGAGTACCTTTCCGGCCTCTGGACGAGCGCGTACGGCCCGTCGAACGGTTTCACGTCGGCGACTTCCTTCCCTCCCCTCAGCCTCCACTACGCCGGGGGGTACGCCCTGGGCGTCGTGGTCGTCGTGATCGCCCTCGTCTCCCTTTTCACGGGCCAGCGACGGGCAGTTCTCCTCGCCGTCGTCCTGGCCGTGTCGGTGGGGTGGGCCGGGGTCTCTGGGTCGCTGTTCATTCGCTCCAGCCCGAACAATCCGATGTATTCGGTCAGCATGGGCCTCGCGTTCCTCATCGCGTTCTGGGCCGCCCTGATGCTCGTGACGATGGCCGTGAAGCGCCGGTCACAAGGCAACCCCGCGTCGACCGCCCCGTCAATGGCCTCGAGCTGAACCGGGTAGTGGACGGAGCGTACGCTCCCCCGGGAGCCGCTGGCTGCCGGCACGGAGAACGCTCTCAACCCTGGGGCCGGGCCCGTTCGGCCCCGATGACCACGGGCACCCCGAAGGTGGTCGGGACCCTGGTCCCTCAGAAGGACCTGTTCGGGTGCGGGTACGACCCCACCTACTCGAACGACTATGTCTCGAACAAGGGCTCGAACTCCGTGACAGTTTTCTGAGGTCATCGGTCGGCAAAGGTCCCCCAGCGGAACCCCGACTTGGGATGCGATCGCGAGCTCGGAAACCGTCCGGGGGGGTGGTTCTCGGGATTTCCGCTAATCCGATACCGTAAATCGTCCTCAGTCACCTTAACGAGGGGGTTGGGTACGGTCTAGGAGACTATGGGAACGAGAACGGCCGACCATCGAGTCCAACGGGGGTACGTGCCCGTTCGAGTCGCCCAGCTCTCCCTCCTCATCGTGCCGCTCCTGCTTTCCGGACTCCCCCTCGGAGTGTTCGGTTCGCCGTCAACCTCCCCTTCCGGCGCCACCCCGGGAGCGGCCGTCGCCGTGTCGTCCCCCAGCTCGTTGCCCTCCGAGACGGTCGCGGTAGAGAATCAGACGAACGGGAACCTCTCCAATTTCTGGGGCGTGGGCGAGAACCCGACCGTCAGCCTGGACAACGCGACCGCGGAGACCCAGCCCACGCCGATCACCTGGTACGTGTGGCCGGCCGGGAAGCTCGGCGACTCCTACAACATGTCGAGCGGGACGCTCTGGACCGAGGGTTTCCCGACGCAGGCGCCGACCAACGAATCCCAGTTCGTGAGGTGGTGCAAGACGACCTCCTGCCACACGATCTTCACCGTTCCGGGTGAGATCGATAACCCCGCGAACGCGGCGTTCGAAGTGGCCTACACCGAGCAGGTGTTGAATTTCCACCCGGTGTACTGGGAGATCGGGAACGAGCCCTTCGGGTGGACTCACTTCGGGTTGAACTGGAGCGCGTGGAACGTCTCCAACAACCTTCGAGTGACCAACGTGACCTACGCTTCGGTGGTGCACTCCTACATCGCGGCGATGAAGGGCGTCGACCCGACGCTCCAGTTCATTGGCCTTCCCGGGGTCGGCGCAGGGACGAAACCGGACGGGCCTTGGATCAACGCCACCGTCCGGCTCAACGGACCCAACCTCTCCGCGATCGCCATCCACGACTACCCGGGGGAGAACGGTCCGGTCGGAGGGACCGTGGCGCAGTTCTTCTCCACCCTGACCGCCGCGAAAAGCAGCCCGCTGATCCGCCTCTCGAAAGACCAGCAGGACGTAAAGGCGGTCGAATGCCCCACCTGCCATATCCCGATCCTCGTGGATGAGTTCGGGGCGGGGACCGGCGCCCTCGGAGCCTGGCAACCTTTCATGCGCACCTACCCGGAGGTCCCGTACGTCACCGCCGAGCTGTTGATGTTCATGCAGTCGAACGTCAGCAATGCCGACATCTTCACGCTGCGTTCCGGCTACAACGGCTCCCTGTTCGACGGCGAGGGGCTCCCCTTCCCGTTGGACTCCCTCTACACCCAGATCCTGCCGCACTACGACCTCATCCCGCTCGAGACCAACGTCACGGGCGCCCTGAAGGGGGTGTTCGTCGGGGTCTCCGAATCCGCCTCAGCGAATTCACTGACGTTGCTCGCCGTGAACACGAACTTGACCCAGGCGGTCCAGCTGAACGTCACCGGCTCGGTCTTCCCGCGCGAAGGGTCGTATTCGATCCTGCAGGCCGACAACTCCACGACCTCAGAGAACGGAACGTTCTCCTCCTCGTTCGGTTTCGAGTCCTCCCCCAGCTGGCAGGTCCCGCCCCTCGGCGTGATCCTCGTCTCCGTCTGCCGCACGAACGCCTCGTTGGGCTCGGGGGGGCTCTATCCGCTGACCTTCTGCGAGTCCGGTCTCCCCTCGGGGATGCCCTGGTCGGTCACCGTGGGGTCGAGCACGGCCTACTCGACCACCGGAACCATCTCCTTCTCGGAACCGAACGGCACCTACAGCTACCAGATCGGCTCGGTCCAGGGCTGGAGGACGTTGAACACGAGCGGATCGGTGACGGTCACTGGGGCGCCGGCCTCGATCCAGGTACCCTGGACCGCGGTCCCCTACCCCGTGACCTTCACCGAGATCGGCCTGCCGACGGGCACCCTCTGGTCGGTCAACTTCTCCGGGACCTGGTACGCATCCACCTCGAGCAACATCACGATGTACGAACCGAACGGCACCTACCCGTACGCCCTCGGGATCGTTCATGGGTGGACGACCCCCCAGTTCCACGGCTGGGTCTACGTGGACGTGACGCCCGTCGTGGTGGTCGTGAATTGGACGCAGGTCCGGTACCTCGTCACATTCCACGAGACCGGGCTCCCAGCGAGAACGAACTGGTCCGTCAACCTCTCGGGAGTGACCGAGAACTCCACGACGACCACGATCCGATACAACGAGACGAACGGGACCTACACGTACACGGTCGGGAGCGTCGCCGGGTACACTCCGAACGTGCGATCGGGTTCGGTCGGCGTGGACGGATACACGATGTTCGTGCCCCTTTCTTGGGCCACGACCGTCTTCGCGGTCCAGTTCAATGAGACCGGGCTGCCCGCGGGGACGACGTGGAATGTCACCCTGAACGGGACGCTCCAAAGCGGGGCCGTCACCAATTTCACCTTCTACGAGCCGAACGGGAGCTACCCCTACTCCCTCAGCGGGGCGGCCGGCTGGGCCCCCCCTTCCTATCTGGGGAACGTCGGGGTCGCCGGAGCCTCGATCTTGGTCGTGATCCCGTATACGCAGGTCAAGTACCTTGTGACGTTCAATGAGACCGGGCTCCCGTACCCGAGGCCCACCAACGGAAACTGGTCGGTCAACTTGAGCGGCACGACCGAGGCATCGCCCTCGCAGATCCTTCAGTTTGAGGAGCCGAACGGAACCTTCTCCTACACCGTCGGACCCGAAGCCGGATACACCACGACGTGGCAGGGAGAGGTGACGGTGAACGGGAACTCGACCTCGGTCAATGTCAGCTGGTCGCAATACCGTTCCACGGTGACCATCGACGAGTCGGGCCTCCCGCACCCCCTGAACTGGACCTTCGACATCAGCGGGAGGGCACCGGTTACGACCTTCGTCGGGAACCAACCACCCCCCACATTCCTCCCGAACGCGAGCTACAACTACTCGGTCACTACGTCGGCCTCAGGCTGGGTCGCCATCCCCTCCCAGGGGAGCTTCACGGTCAACGGGACCCCCCTGTGGTTCAATTCAACGTTCGTCACGGCCTATGCGGTGACGTTCACCGAATCCGGCCTGCCCGATTTGACCAATTGGACGGTGACCCTCGGCGGGGTTCCCGCGACCGCGAATAGCTCCTCCATCAACTTCACGGAGCCGAACGGGACCTACAGTTTCCAGGTCGGAAGAGTTCCCGGCTTGGACTCCACACCCTCGAGCGGTTCGATCGACGTGATCGGCGCGGCGTTCGGGCAGCCGATCGCCTTCAGTCCTCCGACGTGGTCGGTCAACTTCACGGAGACCGGACTCAACCCGGGCACGTACTGGTCTGTAACACTCGGCTCGAGCTCGGCCCACTCTACGGGTAGCACGATCTCCTTCCAGGAGCCGAACGGAACCTACGACTACACCGTCTCGGCGGTCCCCGGGTGGAGTCCCGCTCCCGGGAACGGCTCGGCGACCGTCACCGGCCAGAACATCGCGATCCCAATCGCGTGGACCCAGGTAGGGACGCTGTACTCGGTCACATTCACCGAAAGTGGCCTCCCGTCCGGTACCTTCTGGTCGGTCACGCTCGACCAGAGCGTGAGTAACTCGACCGGAGCGAGCGTATCTTTCCAAGAGCCCAATGGTAGCTATTCGTACGAGATCGGGACGGTCGCCGGGTGGGTCGCGTCCCCCGACGCGGGCTCGCCGACGGTCCAGGGCGCGAACGTGACGGTCCCGGTCCAGTTCACCCGGGTGGTGGTGAACTACACCGTGACCTTCACTTCGAGCGGTCTGCCGTCGGGGACGAACTGGTCGGTCACCCTGAGTGGAGGAACGACGCACACCTCGAACGGGAGTTCGATCGTAGTGCAGCTGCCAAAAGGCGTGTACGTGTACGTTCTCGGCGGCGTGCTAGGTTGGACCGCCGGGAATGCTACCGGGAGCGTGACCGTCCCTCCCTCGCACACCGTCCTGGTCCATTGGACCCCGAAGCTGTACTCGGTCACCTTTGCCGAGGCCGGACTGCCCTCGGGCAGCGCATGGTCGGCGACGTTGAACGGGGACAACCGCACCAGCAACTCGACCGCGCTCACCTACATGGAACGGGACGGAACCTACGCCTTCACCATCCAGGGACCGCCCGGTTTCGTGCCGAACCATGACTCGGGGACGGTCGTGGTCAACGGAAGCTCGGCGCGCGTGTCCGTCACCTTCGCGGCCACCGGAGGAGGGGGGGGAGGGTCGCCCGCTCTATCCTTGACGAGCGTGCAGCTGGTGGCGATCGTCGCGGTGGGGTTCATCGTGGGCGTGGTCGGCGTGCTCTGGGTCCGGAGCTTGAAGGAGGGCACGGAGCCCCCCCCCGCCATGACCCGCTGAGGCTCCGACCCGACCCCCGGGGGCGGTCCCCGACCGGATCCGGTCGAATTCGGGCTCGGGAAAGGGCGCGGGATAGGGATTTCCACGCCACCGGTGAACACCACCGGTGACGTAGCCCAATATCTTTCCAACGCGTTCCCTCTTCCATGTCACACCCCGATGTCGCCCTGCACCCCCTGCGCCGATCCAGCCTGTCGGACGTCGTCCGCGGCGCCATCGTTCGGGTGGTCCTATCGATCCTCGTACCGGTAGCCTGGATCAGCCTCACGCTAGTCTACGTCGCGTTCTTCGCGCCGACCTTCAGCTTCTTCCAGGACTTCGTGATCGTCGTGGTGTCGCTATTGGGTCTCGTGGGGACCGTCACCGCGATGTGGGTCTCCTTCGGGCTCCGGGTCTACCACGGTTGGGTCGACGAGTAAGTCGCCCCCTCCCCCCGTGAACGCGAGGGGGCCGAGCCCTCGCGGGAGGTCCGCGAGCCTCGTCTACCGCCTCGATCCGTCCGGCGGAGATCGCACGCACCAACCGCTCGTGGTCGTGCACCATCTGCGCCGCGTAGTCTTCCGCGAAACGGGCGAGGGCCGAGTCCAGGGCCGGCGACCGGCCACAGTAGCCGGCGATCCGCGCCGCGTCCCCGGTTCGAGCATGGGCGTGTCCAAGGATCTCGCCGCAGGCCCGGACGTAGCGGAGGAACTGCTTTCGGGAAAGCTCCTCGAGCGGGACGGACCCCTTCAGGTTCCGCATCTGGCGGACGTAGAACGAGCGTCCGTCGAGATGGGTCCAACCGAGGAGGAGGTCGGGAGAGCTCTGGAGGGCCATCTGGGCGCTGACGACGCGCTTTCCGGGCTCCCGTCGCAGGTCGCCCGGCAACGGAGGCAAGTACGGGCTGCCCGCCGGCTCGAGGCCCTCTTTGACCTGGAGAAGGAGCGGGTCGGACTCCCCGTTCCCGAAGAGGAGGACCACGTACGCCCGCGCCCCCACGCTCCCGAAGCCGACGATGTGTTCCGCAACGTCGACCGGGCGGTACCGGTCGAGCAGGTAGCGTCGGCCCCGGGGCAGGGTCCGGGAGTACGGTTCGAGCGCCGCGAGGACCTTGCCGCGAACCTCACGTGAGGTCCGGACCTGAATGGGCGGGATCTCACGGAACCGCCACTCGCCGTTCGGTCCCCGGCGGGCGAGCTGGCCGAGCAACGTCTCGTTCGACCGTTGGGCCGCGGTCCGAGCCGCCCCCCGGAGGACCGCGAGAGCGGTCGGGTCGAGGCGCAGGCCCGGGTTCTTGCGGCGAGTGAAGAGGAACTCATACCAGATCGAAAGGGCCCCGCCGCGCTCCAAGCGGCGAACCGCCTCCCGGTACGACTCGACGCATCCCATGACGGCCGTCCAGCGTTCCCTTCGCGCCCAGCCGAACTCGCGTGTGGCCACGTTGACGCTCGCGACCAACCGCTTCAGATCCCACTCCCAGGGACCGATCTGGGATTCGTCGAAGTCGTTGAGATCGAAGACGACGTCCTGTTCCGCCGTTCCGAAGAGACCGAAGTTGGCGAGGTGGGCATCCCCGTCCATTAGCACGCGGATCCCGCTCACCGGGGTGTGAGCCAGATCCCACGCCATCACTGCGGCGCTTCCGCGGAAGAACCCGAACACGGAGCTCGCCATCCGTCCCATGCGGATCGGCACAAGGTCGGGTTGGCGGCCGGCATTGCTGCGGGCGATGAGCTCGAGCGGGTCGGGCCGGTCCGGCGGCGCCTTCCAGCCCGCGTGTCTCCCGCGGGGCGTAGCGACCCGGAGCGCTTTTCCCTGGGTGTGACGGAGCTCCCAGGGGCGCTGCGTCGCTCGCTCGAGGCGGGCGATCCGAGGCGCGGCCGAGCCGCGGAGGGAGGGCGGCAGCCTAGGAGGTCGCCGGGAACCGGGTTTCCTGGGGCGCGACCGTCGTGTCATTGTCTGCCCGCTCGACGTCGTACAACGGGTTCGAAGGTAAAGGCTCGACCCCGACCGCGCGCTCGGAAGGGCAGGCTCCGCTCCGAACGTTCCCGAACCAACGGCGAGGGGCTGACCTACGTTGAGCGGTCCTCCCTCGGGGAGCGAGGGCGCAATTCCGGGCTAGGGCTTCGCCTCGTACTCGAAGTAGATCCGGACAAGCGCCCGGAACTCGCTGACCTTGGCCCCTTCGATCGACCCTTCTAGCTCGGCGACCCGGAACCATTTGAGGCCCCTCAAGGTCTTGGACGCGGTCGTCACCGCGTTCTGGACCGCGTTCGCAAAACTCTCGGAGTCGCTCCCCACCACTTCCGTGACTCGCTGCACCATCGTCGGCACCTTCGAGGGGCCAGTCGTTCTGGGGATATGAATGGGTTTGGCCCCGTCCGTTGGGACGGCGCCGCGTCGAGGGCCCACCGAGCAGGTTTCTCAGCGGAGGGACCGGATCGGGCCCTCAGGGCAGCGTCGAGGTTCGCTCTAGTCCGTTCGGACGTGCTCGTGGACTTCGACTTCGTCCGACTCGACTCCGATTCCCATTCGGGAGAGCGAGCCGAGCGTCTGCGACAGACTCTCCGTGGCAGGGCGGACCAGGACGAGGTCGAGGTGCGGTATCGAGACGTGGTTTTCCCAGACGTGCACGCGTTTCATGACGCTACAAGGTGGGGAGGCATTCTTAGGCTTTTGCTGACAGAGGAAGACACACCGTGCGCTCGCATGGCTCGGGGGTCGGACCGGGCCCGGTGCCGGGCAGCCACCCGAAGGTATTCGTCTCGGCAGGCCCTGGAGGGTCGAGCACCCATGGGAGACCTCCAGAAGATCGTGGAGATGGAGCAACTCGAGAAGTACCGGTTTGAGGCACGATATCCCGACCAGCCGTTCGGACCGTTGGTATTGGACGAACCGCCTCCCGTGGGAGGAGCCGCAGGACCCGGTCCGATCCAGTCGCTCGCGACCGCCGTCGGTCACTGCATGAGCTCGACCCTCCTCAGCACCTTGGAGCGGGCCCACGTCGAGGTATCCCCCCTCCACACGCGGGTGGAAGTGGAGGTGGGCCGCAATGAGAGGGGACGCCTTCCAGTCCGCCGGCTCTCCCTCCACATTCATACCGCCCCGCTGCACCCGGAGGATCAGGAACGGTTCGACCACTGTGTCTCCCTCTTCGAGGACTTCTGCACCGTGAGCGGCGCCGTCCGCGAGGGAATTCCCATCGAAACCGAGGTCGTTCCGAGGGGGACCTGAGGTCCGGAGCGGTGGTCCGGCACCGCCGGCACGCCGCGAAATGGCCTTCCACTGCCGCGAAAAGAACTATACCCCCGAGCCCGACGTGATGGTGTGAACTACCCACTTCACCCCCCCATCGGATTGCCCCTATCGGGTTGGCGGGTGGCTCTCCCTTGACAATCGATGAACTCAAGATCCGGGACCTCAGCCGACTGAGCACGTCCGAGTGGACACCGCCGATCGGCGCGATGGGCGGACCGCCGGCCCACGAACTCTATCGCGACCTGGTCGCCCATGGAGGGCTCCGACTGATGCGGGACAGCGACGGGAATCCCTGGGTCGAGATGAAGGACGGAGAGCGGCGACGGAGTTTCCGCGTCCCGGGGGTCGCGTTGCGGGGCGCCCTCGACCGGTTCCGAATGCGCCGGAACCTTCGACCCGTTCCCGAATCCGACATCGAAGATTTTTCCCGCGTCGTCTCCGCCCGCGTCTCCGACCCGGATGTTCGACTTCCCCAGTTCGACCTGGGCGCGAGCGAGCGGGCCCCGCCGGTTCCCGAACCACCCACGACCTACGATCGGATGCCGCCCGCCGAACCCCCCGCGACCGAGGGAGCTAGCCCCCTCGAGGTGGAGCTCGCTCGGGTCATCGAGGAGGTCGACGCCGTGCGCAACGACTCCGGAGCCCCCGTTCCGGTCGAGCAGACCCCGGCGCCTTGGCAAGAGGAGCCCGGGGTGGGGGACGCGGCCGTGGCCACCTTGGTGGTATTGGACCCTTCGATCTCTGGAGGACAGCGGATCGGTACGGGTTCCGAGGACCCGCTTCCCAGGTACCTCCGGGTGTTGCGGGGATTGGCTGCCGGAGGTGGCTGGCTCGGAACGCTGGGGGAGTTGGGGCGTCTGACGCGAGAAGACCCGGATGCCGTGTTCGGATCGTTGCTGAAGTACCACTCACAGCTGACGCAGAACCAGCTGGTCGTAGCCCCGGTCGAAGTCGAGGACGGGTGGCGATGGCTCGTCGTGGACCGGACCCGCCTCCGCTCCTCCGACCCTCCCGCGGCGGTTCTCCCGGATCACGGAACCCCCGGGACCCCCGACCCGGCGGCCATGAGCTAGCGTCCCATTTCTCAGCTCGCGGGCCGAAGAGCTCCCCGCGACGTGCATCGGTCCAACGTCGCTGGATCGACCGAAGGTGCGCTCTGCAGCTTGGACCGCCGATCGCCCGGATGCACGTGCCTACCGTGAAGGGTTCAGCTCTCGTTTACGGCCGGCCCTCTCTCGAGACCCTTCCTTCGCACGGCCATGGCGGGAGGGCGGTCCCTTCACCTTTGTCCGCCGGACCGGCTTCGGCGGGTCTCCCCTCCGGTTCATCGTCCGGGGCGCCGGGGACGGAGGGCTGCTCCTCCTCTAGAAGCCAACCGAGAACGTCCGCCGTCAACCTACGGGGGTCACGAGCGGCCCGGGGCATGAAGGTAGACCCTTCGGACCAGCGTCAGGTCATGACGAGGGTGAGGCTTCCCGTATAATCTGAGCCAGGGCATTGGACGGTAAACGAGAGGATCACCGTCTCGTTCGCCGGGACGATCAGCGGCACGCTCACGCTCAACAGGCTGAATCCGGGGGTCGATGCGTTTACCGTTTCGATCGTGCATGCGAGCGTGCCGACGATGGTGCCGTTCGCCCACGTGACGTTCGCACCCGCGATGTTGAAAGAGAGCCCGACCTGGTCGCCCGTGCTTGCATTGAACCCACTAGCGGACGCACCGTCCAGTCCGCACACGTTGTCGACCGACTCCACGTCGATCACCGTAACCTGGATGCTCGGAGCCGGAGGGACGAGAAAGAACGAGGCGAGGCCGATCACGAGAATGACCACCACGATGATGACCACGATGACCAGGAGCCTCGACCGAGGGCGAGGGGCGCCGGACGGCGGACGACCTCCGCCCCAGGCCATGGGAGCGCCCGAGTAGGGCTGAAGGCTGGGCGGAGCGTACGTGGGCAGGGGGCTCGCTCCCGAGGACGGGACGGAGCTGCCGCAGAACTGGCAGAAGGCCGCGCCCGCCGGGTTGCTCCCACCGCAGTGCGGGCAGATCTGGGCCCCCATAGTGGGCGCTCGAGAGGCCCGCCGTACTTAGCAGAACCGGACGGTTCTCGGTCGATCACCGGAATTCTCGTCCCAACCGTGCGCATGAACTGCCCCTCCCACACCGACGGCACGAACTCAAGTCCGTTTGTTCGTACGCTCGGGGGATTAAGGGGTGGGGGGAGTGCGGGTCGGTTCGGCCCAATGCGAATCGGAGCCGCTGTCCACGGGAAAGCCCGACGAGGGACCGACCGATGAATGCACTGGAGTACGCGATCGCGGGCTCGCTCGTGGCGTTATCGATCTTGTTGTTCGCGCTGTCGGTGCGCGCCCTCGTGCGGTACCACCGATCCCCCAGCCGACCTCAACTGATGTGGGGCTCGGGTCTCATCTTCGCCACGGGAGCGATGGTGATCGAGTCCGTGGTGTACCTCGGCTCGGTTTCGAGCCTGCTGCTACAGGTCTATGTCTTCCTTTCGGCGGCCATCGTGGGGGTCCTGTCCCTCGGCGCGACCCGAATCCTTCGCCGCCCCAAGGTCGAACGCGCCTACACGTACTACATCGTTGCAACGTGCGGTCTCGTGGCCGCCTTCAGTCTTCTGACCACCCTCCCTCCGGCCTCGATGGTTTCGGGCGGGATCATCACGGGGGACCCACCGCTACTGTTGTTGGTCCTCTCTTCCCTGGTCACGTTCCCAGCGACCGTCGTTCTCCTGACCGCATCCTACCTTTCGCTTCGGCGGAGCTGGCGATGGCAAACCCTCCTCATGATCGGCGGTGCGTTGATCCTGGGGGCCGGAGGAACCCTCTACATCGCCTCCTTCCCCGTCGCGCTGTACTATGCGGAGTTCCTCGGGATCATCCTGCTGTTCCTCGGTCTGATCAGCCTCCCGCAGGCCGCGAGCAACACCACCCCAGTGTCGGCGGGTCACACTGCGTCCTAGGACGACCGGCAGGGGAGCGGGCGGGCCGCTTGCCGGCGGGGGAGGGTTGGTTCTCGGCCGGGCGTCGAACCGGCCCGGTTCGAACGAATGGTTATCGGGAGTAGTGCCCTCGCGGGGAAGGACTGAACCCATGACCCCCGCCGAAGCCCACCGCCATCCGTCCGGCCCTTCGAATCCCAGGGCTCGGGTCCTCGTCGTCGGAGCGAGCGGGTTTCTCGGCCGGGCGGTCGTGCGCTCGCTCGCCGAGGAAGGGTTCGAGGTACACGGTCTTGCACGTGATACCGCCAAGGGCGAACGCGTCCGAGAGAGCGGTGGGATCCCCTTCGTCGGCGACATACTTGACCCGCCCTCCCTTCGAGCCGCCGCGAAGGGGTGCGGCGCCGCGATCCACTTGGCGGCCCACCCTTCGAGGGACGAGGACGAGGTCCGGGTCCGGGTCGAGGGGACCCAGCGTCTGCTCGATGCCGCTCGTTCGGAGGGGTTGACCCGGGTCGTCATCGGTTCAGGGTACTGGGTCTATCCCGGCCAGCCCGGGTGGATCACCGAGGAATCTCCGGTCGATCCGCGGGGAGAAGCGCAGGCCAACTTCGATGCAGAGCGCGTCGGGCTCCGAGCGAACGCCCCGGGCACGTTGGACGTCCTCGTGCTCCGCCCCGGGATGGTCTATGGAGATGGGTCGTGGTTCCGGAGTCTCGCACTCTCCATCCGTTCCGGCGAGTATTCGGTGGTCGGCGACGGGAAGAACCGATGGTCGTTCGTCGCGCTCCCCGACACGGCGTCGGCCTTTGCGCGGGTGCTCGCATCGGGGGTGCCCGGGGAGATCTACAACGTAGTCGATGGAACTCCCGCGCCTCTTCGGGAGTTTGCGGACTTCGTCGCGGTTGAGATCGGTGCGACCTCTCCGAAATCCGTCCCCGAGGCAGCGGCCGCTCGGGAGATGGACGAGGTGGTCGCGCATCACTTGGCGGCCGACCGGCCGACCTCGAATCAGAAGCTCCTCGGACTCGGATGGCGACCCCGGTTCTCGACCTACCGGGAAGGCGTTCCGGGCGTGCTGAGGGAGATCTTCCCCCGCGGTACGGGGCGAGGACGCTGACTCCACCCATCGTCGTTCTCTCGTTCCCCGGCACGCCGGCTGCGACCGCGTTCCGAACGCATATCTGGGGCCGAGACTTCGGGTCAGGGAAGGGGATTCCCATGTTCTGTCGATGGTGCGGGACACAATTGCCTGACCGCGTCGAGACGTGCCCGAAATGTGGGAAGCGAGAGTCGCGGGTTTCCGACTCGGAGGATTCTGGCCGAGATGCGGTCGACCGTGCGGTCGCCGACACGACCCGGGCGGCTCGGGACCTCGCCGCCGTGGCGGCCCAGTTCAGCGACCGGTTGGCTACCAGGATGAAGGCCGCAGCCGACGACCCGAAGGGGACCGCTACCCGCACCGCGCGCCGAATCGCGCACGACCTCGACGCCGCACGAGAAAGGATCGAGAAGGCGCTCCAAGACCTCTGAGGGGAATCGGGCCGGGAGACGCCCAGCGGCTTAGGCCGACCCTTTTCCGGAGGCCGTACTCTCGGGGGCGGGGGATTCCGCGGCGGGTTCGGCGTCGTCGTTCTGTTCGAGGTCGAGCAGGTGGCCCATTTTACGACGCTTCGTCTCCAGATAGCCCAGGTTGCGCACGGTTGGTGGAACGACGACTGGGATCCGCTCGACGATGGTGACCCCGTGGTTTTGGAGGTCTCGCACCTTGTCCGGATTGTTCGTCATGATCTTGATCGATTGCACGTGGAGGGAGCCGAGCATGTGGGCTGCGATGCCGTAATCCCTCTCGTCGGGGCGGAACCCGAGCATCTCGTTGGCCTCGACCGTGTCGGCCCCCGCGTCCTGAAGCTGATAGGCCCGGATCTTGTTCGCGAAACCGATCCCACGTCCCTCCTGGCGAAGGTAGAGGACGAGCCCCGCGTCCATCTTTCCGATCTTCTCGAGGGTGTCGATGAGCTGGTCCCGGCAGTCGCACCGGAGCGAACCGATCGCGTCCCCGGTGAGACACTCGGAATGGATACGGACCGGGACCGACTCCTTTTCGAAGACGTTCCCGTGGACGAACGCCGCGTGCTCCTTCTGGTCTGAGTTGGTCTGGAACGCGACCACTTGGTAGTCCCCGAACCGTGTGGGGAGTTCGGCAATGGCCCGGATCCGAACGCAAATCTCGGGAGCGTCCGGGCACTGGTGGTGCTCGCTTTCCCGGAGGAGGCGGTCCACGATCGGTTTCGGGAATCCCATCGGGGCACTCAATCGGCCGCCCGATTAAAGGGCACGGTAGTCTCCGCTTCCCTTCCCCTCACCCCGCGGAGGCTGGCCCGGGAGGCCCGTCCGGGGGTTGAGCGGCGCGCGAAGTCCGGGAGGTCGTTCAACCCTTCCGAGTGGGTTCTCGGGAGACCTTAGGGAACTCCGACTACAGGGGCGATTCTTGCCCGCCGCTTCCCGGCGCAGGGAGCCCCCAGGAAGCCGTCGTTCGACGGATATCCCCCTGTTTCACCACCTTCGGACCACCCTTTTGAGGCGGACCTGGCTCGGTCCCTCGAGGAGACCATGAGCGCGGAAGTCGTGCATTTTGAAATACCGTTGGACAACGTCGAACGCGGACACAAGTTCTACAAGGGAGTTTTCGGCTGGAAACTCGACGTGCTCCCCGACATGAACTATGCGATGGCTCAGACTACGGAGTCCGACGAGCAGGGGATGCCCAAGGGCCCGGGCGCGATCAACGGGGGCATGGCCAAGCGCGGTGAGCTGCTCCACTTCCCGACCATCACGATCATGGTCGACGACATCGTGGCCACCGGAAAGGTCATCGAGAAGCACGGGGGGAAGGTCATCCAGAATAGAACCCCTATCGGAGACGGCAGCATGGGATTCACCGGTTATTTCAAGGACAGCGAAGGCAACGTCATCGGGTTGTTCGAGCGGACCAAGCCGTAGTCCTCCCCAAGGTCCGTTGCCCAACAGGACCGCCGGGCCGCCTCGCGGTGGGGGCCGGCCTCCACCGTACACGGGGTCCCTGTCGTGCGAATTGGATGGAGAAGAGGGGGCTCGCTCGCGCCCATGCGACTCCGAGTCACTCCGGAGGGAGCTCTCATAACCCTAGCCCCGCATGAGGGAATCAGCCGGACCCGCCATCGACCTACCCAGATCGGGGCGCCCGAAGCGAACATGAGCGACCCCGAAAGCACAGCGAGCGTTAGCGCCAAGCCACGACCGACCTTCGACGACCTTCCCCTGAACCCCCGTCTCCGGGCGGGAATTCGGGAGATGGGTTACTCCGAGCCGACCCCCATCCAAGAAGGCACCATCCCCGACGCGGTCCGCGGACGCGACCTCATCGGTACCGCACAGACGGGGACCGGAAAGACCGCCGCCTTCCTCCTGCCGATCCTCGAACGACTTATGAGCCGTCCACGCGGACGGATCTACGCCCTGGTCCTCACCCCCACCCGCGAACTGGCCATCCAGGCGGAGGGGTTCCTCGAGCAGCTCGGCCGGCACACGGGTCTTCGGGGGGGCGCAGTCTACGGCGGGGTCGCAATGCGCCCCCAGGAGCAAGCGCTCCGAGGGGGAGCCGAGATCATCATCGCGACGCCCGGGCGGCTTCTCGACCACATGAGCCGTGGTTATGTTGACCTGCGCTCCCTCGAGATCCTGGTCCTCGACGAAGCGGACCGGATGCTCGACATGGGATTCCTGCCCGACGTTCGACGGATCCATGACCGATTGCCTCGCAACCGGCAGACGATGCTCTTCTCCGCTACGATGCCTCCCGAGGTCGTTCGCCTCTCTCGGGACTTCCTCCGCGACCCCCGAATGGTCCACGTAGCCGCGAAGACCGTGGCCGCGGTCGGCGTGTCCCATCTCGCCGTCGCCGCCCCTTCCGCGCAAAAGACGGGGATCCTCGTCCAACTTCTCCAGGACGCCACGATGTCGAGCGTGCTCGTGTTCGTCCGGACCAAGCGCCGGGCGGACCGCCTCGTCCGTGACCTGCAGCATTCGAACGTCTCCGCCGGAGTGATCCACGGGAACCGGAGCCAGAGCCAGCGGGTCCATGCCCTCGAGAGCTTCCGGAGCGGCAACCACCGGGTCCTGGTCGCGACCGACATCGCGGCCCGTGGCGTCGACGTCGAGGGAGTTTCGCACGTGGTCAACTTCGACCTCCCTCACGAATCTGAGACATACGTCCACCGCGTGGGCCGGACGGCCCGAATGCAGCGGCGGGGTGTGGCGATCTCGCTCATCGCGCCCGAGGACGCTCCCGACTTTTCGCGCATCGAACGGTTGCTCGGTGAGACGATCCCCCGTGCCACCCTCCCCGGCTGGGACTACTCGGCGGCGCCGCCTCCGTCCGCCCCTTCTTCGCAGGGGCGCGGGCGCGGCTCGCAGGGACGCGACCGTTTCCAGGGACGCCGCGCACGCGGTCCACCCACCGGACGCCGTGACCGGCGGAACGAGGGACGTTCGACCGATTCGGGCGCCCGGGGCGGCCACTCGCGCCCCCGTTCCAACCGCTGGTAAGCGGTCTGCCCTGACGGGCGGTATCTCCGATCGACATGGTCGGACCGTTGGTCCGACGTGTCCGACGGCTACTGGCGCTTCGCTCTTCTCTAGTCGTCGCGGCCCGGGATCGGGGGTTCGATGTCACTCTGCCACCGGAGGGCGTTCAGTTCGCCGCGATGCGGAAGCTCCTCTTCGACCGTGTGCCAGAGCACATCCTCTAACGGGAATTTCTCCAGGGTCAGCCCTGTGTCGCTCGGGAAATGGCAGACGAGGTCCCGCGCAAGGTCCGGCTCGGTGAGCCCGTCGAGGAAACCGAAGACCACCGAATCGATTTTCGTGGTGAGATCCCGGAGGGCGTCGGGGGACTGATTTCGACCGTTCAACGGTAGGTACTCCCCCACCGGATCGTTCGGTACGTAGTCGAACCACCACAAGTACGCGACGAGCACGTCGACGTGGATCTCCTGCAGCGAAGGGTACGATGCGCCGCGATCTTGCAGTCGAACCTCCGTCGGGAGCCCGACGAGGACGTCGAGGTAGGGGCACCGAACGTCGGAATCGTAGTGGTACCATTGACGAATCCGGTCGACCGTCGATATGGTTCCCCGAGGTGAATTCGGCGTTTTGGCTCCGCGGTCCGAGCATCGACAGGTCGGAAATCTCGCCGATTGACTCGTCGGGAGGGGAGTGGGCGCGTTGAAGTAGGACGGAGTCTTATCCAAATTGCTATGGCGAAGAAGACCAGCAAAGCGAAGGCGAAGAAGAAGAAGCGGTAACGCCTCCGCTATTGCCCCGGGTAAACGGGGGGATTGCGTGCACGGACCTCTCGCCTCGGTCCAACGACCGGGGGATGTCCGGGGATCCCCCCTCGAATGCGGTTGCGAGTTTGGACCCGACTATCGCGTCGATCGCGGCCAGGTCCCCGCCCCCTGGACCCTCGGGCGGGACTCCGCCCTTTCCTCTTGCTCCCTAAGAAGACGTGCCCTTTTCCCTGGGAGCCCCGAAAGCCAAACCCCGGTCCTCCGGCCCTGACGTAGGTTTATCGCGGGGTCCGCACATGATAGTGCGATGTCACCCTCAAGGGTGGTCGACTCGGCTCCCGATCTGAAGGCGCTCGGGGGTCCCGGCCTCGGGACGTTCCTGTACGGCCCGGATCGCTCGAGCCTCCTCCAGGTGACGTTCGCTCTCGCCAAGCTGAACGACCCGAACCCGTACTGGGTCGACCTACGGGAGGCGAGCCGCGCGGGGGACCCCACCGACCCGGTCGGGCTCGGTCGGATTCCGGACGACCACCTGTACGTCGTCCTCGAGGCCGACGCCCGACCGCAGGAGGCGGAGGCCAACAAGGCCCTTTGGACCGTCGTTCGCGCGGACGACCCCGAGTCAGAAGTCGCGGAGTTCACGGACTTCCTTCGACTTCCTCCCGTGGTCCAGGAGGCGGTCAGCCGTTCCAAGAGGGACCACCATCGTCCGGTGTTCGTCATCGCCAACAGCGATCGCGTGCGGTCCTACTATCCGAGGGTGGCCCCCGACGTGAGGGCCATCATCGATTCGATGCTCCGGGCCGGCGTGATCCCGATGTTCGCCGCGGCAGGAGAACCGGGCGCGGGCCGGTGGGCCTTCGATTTTGTTTTCGAGGTACGACCGGCCCGTGGGAAGGACCGTCGTCGGGGAACTCTCATTTGTGAGCGCGCGCCCCCCGGGCTCTCGGTTGCGACGGGGCAGGCCATCCCGTTCGACTCCGTGCCCGGGTTGCTCCGGGCGCTTTCCCCAGAGTGAACCCACGGATGGGCCTCGTTCTTTGGTGCGGAAGGGGCCTAGGCCCCGACTCGTGCGATGGTACGAGGGTAGCGCCGGTCTCTCGGGCGGGACCTCCGCTTCGGACCATCCTCTCGACGATCGGTGCGTTCGCGCGACGCCCCGGATCGCGCCTACGGGGGCGGGAGAGAGGAACGGTCCGTGGGGGGAGGATGGTCGTACGAAACGCGCGTATTTCTAGACGGGCGGTTTGCACTCCTTGATGACGGGGGGCGGGACAGCGGTCCTGGGCTCCCCTTCCCCGTCCGGCCGCGCGCCTTCCGGGCCCCATGGATTGACCTCTCGGCCTCACGAGCTCGCCTACGCGACGGCGGGGATCGGCCTCTTCCTTCTTGCGATGGGATTCCTCTCCTCCCTGGCGCCCCTACCTAACTTCTACAACGACTTCTTCGCCGGCTACGACCCACCGTTCGATGCGATCGCCGGGGCTCTCTTGTTCGCGATCTCGTTCCGTATCGCCGACCGGAGCATTGTGGCGTGGTTGTTCTCGCTCCTCGCGCCAGCACTCACGGTGTTCGCGGCGATCGTGAGCCCGAACCCGTACTCCCTCGTGTCGGCCGTGGTCGCCTGCGGACTCGTGGCGCTGATCTTCCCCTATTCAGTGGGATTCTTTCGTGGGACGCCGTCGGGTCCGGAGTCGACCCAGCTGCTGGTGGTGGTGGCGGCCCTTCTCTCACTCCTCTTCGGCATGGCCGGCGCCCGATGGCTGGGCGACCAGTTCGTACCTCCGATCCACGGTTGGACCTACGCGCTCTACTTCACCATCTCGACGATCTCGACCAACGGTTCCGAGTACGCCCCGCACAGCGCGCCGGCAGCCCAGTTCGTCGTGGTCCTGATCCTCCTCGGCGTGGGAACGTTCTTATCCGCCGTGGTCGTCCTTTTCTTACCGTTCCTCGAGCGCCGGCTCGAACGCATCGCGCAGCGCCTGGAACGAGCGCAAATGGAAGACTTGACCGACCACGTGGTCATCTGCGGTGCTTCGGCGGCCGCCCGCGCGACGGCCACGAGCCTGCGCGAGGATGGCGTGCGGTCGATCATCCTCTCCCCCGACAGCGAAGCGGTCAACCTCTTGCGGGGGGAGGGCGAGACCGCCCATCTCGGCGAACCCTCGAACGAGGACGACCTCCGGGCGGTGGGGATCGAGCGCGCGCGGGCGCTCGTCGCCGCGGATGATTCCGATGCCGAGAACCTGCTCACCGTGATCACGGCTCGGGGGATCCAGAGCGGGCTGCGCATCGTGGCCGTGGCCACCTCGCCCGCGAGCCTCGCCAAGCTCCGGCGAGCGGGGGCCAACGAGGCGATCAGCGCCGTCGCCGTGGCAGCAAAGCTCGTGAGCGCCGCGGTGCTGGAGTCGGCCAATACTGACGAGCCCCACTCCCATACCATCGCTCATTGAGCGCCGGGCCGACCTGGCCCCCTGAAGGCGTCGGCCGGTTGACTTCTCAATCTGGGCGCCGCCTCGTCGCCCGTGGTGGGCTAGTAACGGGTATGTCCGTCGGTGTGTAGGCTTCGTCGGTAGGAGGCCTCGCGGTGACCCGAAACCTCCGGATCAGTCTCACCATTCTCTCCATCGGGTTCGCGATCGAAGGGGTCGGCGAGCTGTACACCCGGTTCGTTTCGGGCTCGGACGTTCCCGGGGCCAGCCTGCTCTATCTCCTCCCGCTCTTCCTGACTGCCATCGGGCTCCTGTTCGTGTGGGTGGGCCGCGAGGAGTGGAATCAGGTCCATTTGGTTCGTGTTCGGACCGCCAATCGGGTGTTCGCCTTCAGCCTGCTCGGTGCCGTAGTGGCCGGTGCCGTCCTGGGTCTCCTCGTAGTTGTACCCTCCGTCGGAACCCCGGGATGGGCCGCGGCCCTGTTCGGGGCGGCCGTCGGAAGTCTCGTATTCGGAACCTTCGTCACCTATGCTTACCTCGTCTTTCACCTGGTCTCGAATCCCGGCCGTGTAGCTGTGGTGGGGGCGCTCGTCTGGGCGTTCGCCATTTCGGTCCTGGTGGCGGTCGCCATCGCGGAAGCGCTGCCGACGATCCTGTCCGCCATCAGCACCCGGAGCCTGACCATTCCGGCGTTCGTTACCCCCGTGGACTTTCTGGTCTCCTACCTCTTCGTCTCGTACTTCTTGTTGCTCATCGCCTACGTGGAGGCCCACGTCGCGGTGGCCCGAGGACTCGTGAGCGTCCCGAATCGTCCGGGCAGCCCCGTGACTCGGCAGCTTGCGCCGAAGGAGCCGTAGTCGGGCAACGAAACCCAATTGAGGTAGGCGCCCTTCCCCTCCACATGCCATACGTCGAATACGACGAGGTCGAGGCGATGTGTTCCGACTGCGGACGAACGTTCCGCTCGGAGGAAGCGCTCGACGCCCACCGCCTGGAGTCCCACCCACCGGTGGTGCCTCCCCCACCGCAGCCCGTCCGTGCAACTTCCAAGGGCCGGAGTCCCGCCCGACGGCCCCCCGTGTCGAAGTCCCCGTAGACGTACCGCGCCCCCCTCTCCGTCTCGAACGGGGGGCTACGAGCCTCTTCGACCGGTGGCCAACCTGGATCGGCCAACGAGGTCGCTGACCCCGCGGACGGGATTCTCCCCGCTTCCATGGCCCCCCGTCACTTCTCCTGCTCGTCCCTGCGCCACCGTAACCCGTCCGGTGAAGAGGGGAGGATGCCGCGGGGCGCAGGCCAGCGATCGGAGGAGCGGCTAGCGTGGCGTGGTCGTGGAGTTTGCCACCACGTCCAGGGGTCGCGGAGTGTCGGCGGGGACCTTCTTCGAAGGCCGTTCCATCGGCCGGAACCCGTTCGCGGAAAGCAACGTCTCCTGCTGACGTTCGACCTGGAAGTTGAGGCGCGAGGTCACGACGAGGAGCGATGGGAACATCTCCCGATGAGGCCTCGCCGAGCCCATCCAGCCCCCGGCGCGGGACCACGCGCTCGACCCGCCGTTCTGGGGCGTGCGGTCGGTCTCCGCCGCGGGAAGCTCGATCGTGAGCTGTCGTTCGCGGTTCCGGATCGAGACCGTCATCGGGCGGGAGGCCGAGGGATCGAAGCGGGCCGAAGGAAGTGATACGACCAGCGGCGAGCGGGCGCTCGGGGTCTCGCTCCCCTCGATCGCTCCTGGTTCGACCCTAGGGGCAGGGAGGGGCCAGGTGCCAGACGGGAGCGAGCCGACTTGGACCCGGGTCTCGGGAAGGTTGCGTCGCAAGAACCGTGCGATGTCCGCGGCTTCGATCATGTCCGTCGGAGCGCACTCCACGACCGCGCCGGGACTGCCGAGTGACAGCCCGATCGAGAGCAGGTCGCGGCCCCAGGGTGCCGGGGTGGCGTCCCCCGTTGCGGGCAGCGGGCTCGGACGAGCGTAGTGGAAGATCGTGAGCAGGATATGCCCGCCGTCGCGCACGGCGCGCAGTTTGGCGGTGCCGAGCCGCTCCCGATACTGGATCGGGATCTGGTGGAGGCTGAAGCCGCGGCGTATCGATTTTAGGACGAGCTCGGCCTCGATCGCGAAGCTCTGGTCGTCGAGCCGCAGTTCCATGAACCGCTGGGTCGAGACGCCCCAGAACCCGCTGCAAAGGTCGAGGATGGTCCGGCGCGAGAGAAGGCTGGACGTGTAGCTCAAAACGAGATTGCCCACCCGGTGGACCAGGTCGGTCAGATCGCTCGGGGGCCCCCAAACGGGTCGGCGGACGCCGATGACGAGGTCCGTTCCACCCCGAAGCAGGTCCAACGTGGGAAGGATCCGGTCCGGAGGGTAGGTCGCGTCCGCGTCCAGAACGACGACGAAGGGGATTCCTTGCCGATACACCCAGGCGATCGCTTCCAACATCGCACCGCCTTTTCCACGGCTGGTCTGTTTGAGAACGGGGATGCCCCAACGTCGGGCCACCTCGAGCGTCCCGTCGGTCGACCCCCCATCGATGACGACCGGCACGACTCGCTGGCCCGGCTCCCCGAACCGGTCGAGCGGGAGCTCTGAAAGGGTTCGGGCGAGACCCTGCTCCTCATTCAGTGTTGGCAGGATGACGGCGGCGAACGCGCCGCGGAATCGCTCGAGCTCGACCCCCCCGATGCTCTGGGGTGGCGCTGGGCCCGGTGGGTTCAGGTCCGGCTGGAGTTCCTGGTTCGGCTCCTGACGGTTCGCACGGCGCGGACCGATAGAAGTCGGGGTTTGGAAGGTCATTGCTGTATAACCCGTGGGGGAATCCACCTAAGACCCCGCCCTTATAGCCAGTTCGGAAAATCGCGCTCCGGAAGGGGCCTTGATACAGGGGGGTTCGCTCACAATCTGGGTTCGGCGACTGCGGAGCGAGTTCGAACGCGGTGTATCGACCGGAACTCACCTCGAAGGGCCGTTCCGCTAACGATGAGGGACCCATCGGGATAACGCTGACGTTTAAGGTCCGTATTGGGGGGGTCCCTACCCTTCCCCCAGATGAACCCTGGATGCCCAAGGCGCGGGGAATGGGTTGTCGGAGACAACCGGACCCATCCCCTGCGCCGCCGACCCCAGGGGAGGGTCTGTGGCTCGATTTTGTCCCCCCGGATCTCTGCCAACGGCGGGGGGTAGGCGAACTTCGTGGCGGAAGGTGCCTCCGGGAGGTCCCGTACGGGGCCCAGGTGAGATCGGACCCTTAACTCGTGCGCACAGTCGGTGCGATAGCCGGGGCGAACCGCGCCGTGAAATGGGGCAGGCGCTCCGGCCGGTGAGTGTAACGCATCCCACGGATCTCACGGCGGCGTGCGTAGACGCGCCCCACGGCATCCGCGACGTACGCGAGCTGCGCGGCCGAATAGACCCGCCGGGGTACGGCGAGTCGGACGAGTTCAAGCGAGCGACCGCCCTCCTGGGAATTACCGAACATCAGCGAACCGACCTCGACTGCGCGGATCGCTGCCTCGCGGTAGATCTCGACGACGAGCGCTTGGCCCGGGAGTTCTTCGAGTGCGAGGTGAGGGAGGAAGCGCCGAACATCGAGGTACACCGCATGCCCCCCGATCGGGCGGAACAACGGCACGCCATGCGCTGAGAGCCGCTCAGCGAGGTAGCGGACCTGCGCGATCCGGTGTTCGAGGTATTCCAGGTCGGTAGCTTCCATGAGACCGACGGCCATCGCCTCGAGGTCCCGTCGGGCGAGACCACCGTAGGTCGTGAAGCCCTCGAAGAGGATTTGCGCCTCGTTGAGGCGCTCGGCGACGGCGGGGTCCCGGGTCGCGACGAAGCCCCCAATGTTCACGAGTCCATCCTTCTTGGCGCTCATCGTCGCGCCGTCGGCGAGGTCAAAGAACGCGCGCCCGATCTCGCGTATCGTCCGAGTCTGCATGCCGGGCTCGCGCTCGCGGACGAAGTAGGCGTTCTCGGCCCAACGGCACATGTCGAGGTAGAGGGGGATGCCTCGCGCCCGCAGGAGGGCCGACACCTCCCGCAGGTTCTCCAGAGAGACCGGCTGTCCGCCTCCCGTATTGTTGGTGATCGTCACCATCATGAGAGGTACCCGATCCGCCCCTTCGAGCTCGAGCAACGCCTCCAAGGCAGGCACATCGACGTTGCCTTTGAACGGCAGCTCGCTTTCGGGGTCGTACGCCTCAGCGACGGCCAAGTTCACCGGGCGACCCCCATTGTGGAGGACGTGGGCCTGCGTCGTGTCGAAGTGCATGTTGTTGGGGACTATGCATCCGGGTCGGCAGAGCGTCGAGAACAGGAGGTTCTCCGCGGCCCGACCCTGGTGGGTGGGGAGGATATGGGGAAAGCCCGTGAGTTCCCGGACGACGGATTCGAAGTGGCCGAAGTTCCGACTACCGGCGTACGACTCGTCACCGAGCATGAGCGCCGCCCATTGGCGATCGCTCATCGCTCCGGTGCCGGAGTCGGTCAGCAGGTCGACCCGGATCTCGTCCGACCTCAGCTGGAACAGATTGTAGTGAGCCCGCTCCAAGGCAGCCTCCCTCTCGGGAGAGGAAGGGTTGGGCAGCCTCTCCACCACTTTGGTACGGTACGGCTCGAATGGTGGAGGGGCCCCATCCAGGGGTGTCAACGGAGACCTATCAGGTCGATGGCCCTCTTATACCGCCGGAGCCCCCTCCGCGTCGGTGAACCGCCCAGTATCATGCGTCGGGGGGATCCGACGGCGTCCGTGGGCCGCGCCATCCCGCGGCAAGTGGTCATTTTGGGGTCGAGCCGTTGACCACCTCGGTGGGGAGAGGAGCGTGGGAGAGAGAATGATTCCCTAACGACCCCGAAGGAGGATCCACGAGAGCCATCGTATGGACGAAATACGGACCCCCGGAGGGCTTACAACTGGCTGAGGTAGCCAAGCCTACCCCCCGGAGCCATGAACTGCTGATCAAGATCCGTTCGACAACCGTCTCGGCAGGAGACTGTGAGCTGCGGGCCCTCAGATTCTCAATTGGGCTCAGGCTCCTCGTGCGAATACTCATGGGTCTCACCAAGCCAAGACGCAAGATTCTGGGGCAGGAGCTTTCGGGGGACGTGGAGGCGGTCGGCCCAGAGGTAAGCCTGTTCAGGGAGGGTGACCAGGTCTTTGGAACTACCGGTTTTGGATTTGGCGCTTATGCAGAGTACATTTGCCTCCCCGAGAAAGCGCGAGGCGCGGCGTTGGCGATCAAGCCGACCAACGTGACCTATGAGGAAGCCGCGGCCGTTCCTACCGGGGGACTTGAAGCATTGCACTTTCTCCGGAGAGCCGGTAGCCTGAGCGGGCGAAAGGTCTTGATCATCGGAGCCGGCGGCGGCATCGGTACGTTCGCGGTCCAGCTCGCCAAGTGCTTCGGGGCCCAAGTGACGGGCGTCGACAGCCCCGGGAAACTGGACTTGCTGCGCTCGATCGGCGCCGACCGAGTCATCGATTACACTCGGGAAGATTTCACGCAGAGGGGTGAGACCTACGATGTCATTTTCGACGTGGTCGGTAAGAGCTCGTTCTCCAGTTGTGTTGCAGCGCTCAACGATGATGGACACTATCTCCTCGGTAACCCGAGGCTGTCGACGATGGTGCGAGGGTGGTGGGCGTCGATGAGAGGCAAGAAGAGGGTAGTGTTTGGGGCGGCGGCCCAAAAGTCGGAGGATTTGGCATTCCTGAGAGGGCTCATCGAGACGGGTAGGATCCGACCCGTGATCGACCGCCGGTTTCCGCTGGAACAGATTCCCGAGGCCCACCGGTATCTCGAATCGGGATTCGCTAAGGGAAGAGTAGTCATCTTCCTGTAGAATCCCAGCGGGCTAGATCCGCTCAACGGATCAATTCCAAGGGTGGGGGGGGGTGCAATCCTCGGGTGATTGGCAGTACCTCTGACGGTGAGTGGGCCCCGTCGGAGTTGAACCTTCACAGGTTCAAATCCAACGGTCTCGTCGCGCCACTAGGGGGTCCGTCAATCATGCCCGGAGCGTTCCGTCGGCCCCCGGTTTCTCCACACGGAACGAGGGCGCCGACCGAGAGCTTTTCGAGGTCCATCGGACCGGTTAGGGGGCTTGGTTCTTGCTCCGCCTCTTCATCGCGATTCCGGCGCCGACGGCGGCCGCCACAATGATCGCGACCCCGATGGCAACCCAACCCCAAGTTGGGATCCCGCCGTAGGTACCCCCACCGCTTCCGCCGCCTCCACCGCCTCCCTGGGAGGTGAACGAGATCGTCTGGTTGGAACTCGCCCCGTTGACCGTGACGCTACCCGTCGAGGGGCTGGCGGTGTAGTTGGACACTACCCCCACCGCATAGGTGTATGTTCCGCCGGCAACGGCGGTAAACCCGGCTGTACTCGTGGTTGAGCTCGTCGTGACTTGGTTCAACGTTACCGACCAGCTCGTCCCCGCGGGCAAACCGGACTCCGTGAAGGTGACGTCGAAGGATCCCGAGACCGCGGCCGAGCAGGCGATCGCCTGGTTTGCCGCCGCCCCACTCACGGTGACGTCCCCGGATGAGGGGGTCGCGACGTACCCAGCCACGGTAACCGAGTAGCCGTAGGTTCCGCTCACGACATCGAATACTACCGTCGACGTGGCGGAGCTCGTCAGGATTCCACCGAAGGTTACCGACCAGCTCGTCGCGGCGGGCAGCCCACTCTCAGTGAATGTTACCGGGTACGTCGTGGAGGATGCGACGGTTGGCACGACGATCGTGCTGCCCGCGAGCGAGACCTCGCCTGTTTGCACCATCGCCCGCCCGTCCAGAGTGGATCCCGTCAACATCGAGATGGAATCGTGCGCCATGACGGTCCCCTTCATGACCGAGGTCGTTCCGAGCGTGGCCGAGCTACCGATCTGCCAGAAGACGTTTCCCGCCTGGGCGCCGTCCGACAGAATGACCGCGCGACCCGAGGTGGTCGTGAGCGCGGACGCCACTTGGAAGATGAAGACCCCGTTAGGGTTGCCCCCCCCACTCAAGGTGAGGTCCCCGGAGGAGATCGCCAGGGAGGATGTGGACTTGTATAGGCCGGGAGTCAGCGTCTGCCCGCCGATATTTCCGGCAACGGTGACCGCGCAATTGGAACGAGCCGAGGCATTGTTGTAGGCGATGGTCAGATTCGCCTCCGCTCCCGCGGCCCCCGGGGTGGTCACGTTCTTCGTCCCAGTGATCACTCCCGGTGGGAAGCCCGTCACCGAAGTCCCCGGGCTCAGCCCGAGATCCCCGGTCAGGGCGGTGGCCCCGGTGCTAGTGACGGTGCTACTGGCAAGAACTGCCTAGCTGGCTGCCGAAGCAAGTGGGACGGGGACCTGCCCGCACGTCGCGAGGGGGATAGAGCTCTCCGCCGCGCCGAGTGAGGTGAGCGCGGCCCCGGAGGTCGCCGAGGTCCCAGTCGTCAGCGGAACCATCGCTCCGAGTGTCGCGAACAGGATGGTGAAGGTGACCACTCCAATCACGGCGCTACTCCACGCCTGCTTGGGTTCGATCGGTAGCATGCTCGATCCTTTCGGTCCGGCGACCTGGTTTTCAATCCCGAACGCGGCGGGTAAAGCGTTCCTAAACTCGAATTGAGGAATTTTCTCCCGGTTCTGGGGGTCTCTCGCGGCCGAACCTCCGGCAATCAACCTGCGCTGAGGCGGTCCCCAAAGCGCCCCCAGCATTCACTCAGCCCTATCGGTGATCGATCCAGGCTCGACCACGACCCTCGAATCGGGAGGGCACTCACTTGGGCGTCTTCGAAGGAAAGATCCGATTTCCGCTGCCCTTCCACGAAGCGAGCTCATCGATCGAGGTCAGAATCTGGACCGCCCCTTTCCCTCGTGGGGTGAGTTTGTAACGCTCCCGAGCCACGTGCGTGACGAGTCCGCTCTCCGTGAGCTTGCGAAGATGGAACGCGATCAGCGACGTGTCGTCGATATGGGCCGCCTCCATGGTCTGCGTGAAGCTGCACGGACCTTCCGCAAGTCGGCGGATAACGAGTCGACGGATCGGGTTCGCCAGGGATTCAAGCGTCGCAGCCGCATCGGTCGACACGATCGACGCTTGGACCGCGAGCGCTCCGGTGGCCGAGATCTTGCCCGGATCGTACCCGACGGCCAGCGGTCCCTTCCCCTCGAGTATCCCGCGGATCGCCTCGAGGAGCGAGGCGATCTCCTCCTCCCGGTGGCGGGCGAGAAGCTGCTCCACCGCCGCGAGGACCACCGCCGCTCTCTCTTTTGGTTTGACGAACTCCTCGACCGCTTCGCGGATCCGGAACGGGTTCTCGGGGTCAAGAGGGACATGGCTGACCCTCTCGGTGGTGAGATGGACCGGAGGCGGCGAGATGAGGAGCACCTCGTACCCACCCTCCGTCGCGAGGGCGCTGGCATACTGAACGGGATCGAGCGGCTTCGCGCCGGATCGCGTCAGCGCGAGCTGTTGGTTGACGAGCTCGAGGACGCGCTGGACCTGCTCCGGCCGAATCGGTTTGCGGAGGTAATCCAACGCGCCCAGGTGCAGAGCCTGGACGGCGGTCTCCACAGTCGCATTGCCGGTCAGCATTACCACCAGGAGACGGGGCCACCGCTCCCGTGCCGCGGAGAGGAGGTCCATGCCGCTCTGCCGACCGGTCTTGATGTCCGTGAACATGACGTCAAACTCCTCCCCCTCGAGAGCGGTGGTGGCGTGGGCAGCTGAGGAGACGCCCGTCACCGAATGACCGCCGGCAGTGAGCAGGGCGGTCAGTTGCTCCCGAAATTCCGAATTGTCGTCTACGACGAGAACCCGCATGTTAACTCGTGCTCGATCTCGGTGGTCGCGATCTTCTCAGTAACCCTCGGAACCCCCGGGGACTTAAATCTATTTCAGGAAAGGATGCGGGGCGAACCGTGTTTCAGCACCTGGCCAAAGTGCTCGGCGCCGCGCAGAGCGCTGGTCAAGCGGGGACTTCATGGGCGGTGCATCACCGAAGAATAATTTGGAAGAACCGACGCGTTTCGAAGAGACACGAACCGGGTTCGACACTCAATCTGAATTAAGAATCTATCCGAATGATAGCTGCGCCGAGGGACGCCGATAGGACCGGATGAATCCCCGGTCTGCGAACGGCTAGATCCTTCCCTGCCGATTCTTTCTTCCGAACTCCACTTCGTTGGTCCGCGGAGGACCTCCCACGCTGGCTCGGGTTCCATCACGGTCGACTCGATGGGCGCCCCGCGAATCCGCCTCATCTTCGCCGGGGCCTCTCGCCCGTACTCGATGAGCCCCCGGATGTCTACTCACAGTCGGTGAAATTGGGCCGCTCTTGATCCATCGGACTCGGGTGATTCGTCGGGCAGGCCGGGCTCGCCCCTACCCTGGGAACTCAACGTGATCAGATGGCACCCTGCCGCATTCAATGGCCCCTGCGGGCTGGGGCGCGCCGTGAGGCGGACGGCCGGTTCGATCGATGAACCTGGGCCCGTGGACGGAAGCCCCTTCGTGGCTTCGAAGGAAAGACCAGATTCCCGCTTCCTATCGCCGAATCCAGATCATAAATGGAATTCAGGACCTTGGTGGCACCCGTCCCCCTCGGGGTAAGCCGGTAGCGTTGCCGAGTCGTGTGAGTGACGAGCCCGCTATGGGCCAGCTTACGTAGATGGAACGCGATCTTTGACGTGTCCGTGAGATGGGAGGCCGTCATCGCCTGCGTGAAGGTGCATGGGCCCTCGGCCAGCCGGCGGAGGACGAGCCTGCGGATCGGGTTCGCCAATGACTCGAGGGTCAGGTGTGCATCGACGGACCCGATCGATGCCCGCACGGCGAGCGCTCCGGTGGCCGTGATCCTGTTGGGATCGTACCCCACCGCGAGCGGACCTTTCCCCTTCAAGGTCGCTCGGATCCCCTCGAGGAGTGCCGCGATTTCCTCCTCCCGGTGCCGGGCGAGAACGTCCTCGACCCCCGCGATCACGACGGCCGCCTTCTTTCTTGACGCGACGAACCCCTCGACCGTTTCGCGGATCCGGGATGGGTTCTCGGGGTCCAACGGGCGATGACTGACCTTAGCGGTGGTACCGCCGACGGGATCGGGCGAGAGCAGGAGCACTTCGTATCCCTCTTCTGCGGCTAGGGCGTTGGCATACTGAACGGGGTCGCGCGATTTCCCACCGGCCCGGCCTAACTCCAGTTGTAGGTTGACGAGCTCGAGGACGCGCTTGATTTGGTTGGGTCGGACGGGCTTTCGAATGTAATCGAACGCGCCCAGCTGCAGCGCCTGAACGGCCGTCTCCACGGTCGCACGCGCGGTCAGCATGACCACCAGGAGCCGCGGCCACCGCTCCGACACATGCGTCAGAAGCTCCATGCCGCTCTGACGACCCATCTCTGGGTCGGTGAACATGACGTCGAACTCTTCCCGCTCCAGGGCGATCGCGGCCTGGGCACCAGAGGATACGCCCATCGCCGAGTGCCCACCATTGCGGAGCACGGCAGCCAATTCTTCCCGGAACGCCGGATCGTCGTCTACGATGAGCACCCGCAAGCGGAGCCCAGTGGATCGGTCCTTCGGTCCCCGCCTTACGAGGCGGCCGCGGGCTCGGGCCGCCCTTGTCTTCCCTTCGAGGAAGGAGACCGTTCGTTCGAGGAAGGAGGCGGCCCGTCTTCGCTCCGTAACCATCTTTGTGCACTATCAGAGGATGGGTGTTAAGCGGTTGCTCAATCAGAATCGAGCAAGGAATCATCCCCCAAGGCGTGGGGACACCCACCGTTGCACTCCACAAGATCAGCTTGGCGAGTGCCCGGTCGACCACCATGAGCGGGGTCGTATTCCCATTCCTGGTGCGGTCCTTTCGTCCTCCGGGCTCAGTTTTTCGCCGAGGCGTTCCTGGGACATTCGTTTGGGCTGGACCAGTTTTCCGAGTAATCGTGATTCTCTGTCGGGGAGTGGGCCCAGTCGGATTTGAACCGACGACCTCCCGGTTATCAGCCGGACCGTCAGAGAAAGTGCCGTTCGGAAGCCACCTACCCGATCTGGGACCCGGAAGACCCCCCAGTGGATGCCCTGGAACGCTCGTTCGCTTGGCTCGCCGAATCCGTATACTCTGAGGTCGCTCGGTCCTCCACCGAAGACGACCAGGACCAGCCAGCCTAACCCCTTCCGGCCCCGGGGCGACCCGGGGCCATTCCCGGCTAGTACCAGTTTGGCTCCGGCCGAGAGCCCCCTATTCCGGGGTGATTGCTGAGATCGAGGGGCCTTGCGACACCTCCTTCGGCGTTCTGACGATTGGCCACGCTTAGACGAGTTCGGGTCACGCAGACATCCCGGCTTACCGCGAGCTAATGTAGCCCCGCGACCGGAATGAGGATGGAGGGCGCCACGGGCGCTCAAAAACATGGTGCAAGAGGGAAACAACGACGGATTGGGTCTGTTTTTAGCCATACTCTTCGGGGGAGCGGCAGTGCTGGGCGGGATGATACTCGCCTACAACGCGGGCCAGGAAGGGGGGCGGCGAGAGGTCGAAGGAAGGTCCCTGACGGCCGACGACGTGGAGTCGTTCGAGGGGAGCCGCACCGAATGTCAACAGCTGAACGAAGACCGGGTTGTATACCGATATATATCCGTAGGCGGCGATCCGCACGGGAAGTACCGCACGCCCACTGACCCTGAGTTCATCGACGACCCTCAGGAGGTCCTTGCGTTGCCACCTTGGAATGAGGCTGTCGAGGCCTATGCCGAGGTACTTCCGCGGGGGACGGTTGTTTGTCAAGGAGGGGTGGCCGCCCAGCCCCGGTGGGGTCGAAGAGGCGGGGGCCAGCAGTATGTTGTCCTACCGAAGTTCAAGTAGGAGGGGTCGGCCTACAAGCGAGGCCCGTCGTCCACATATGCCGGTCGACGAAATTGGACCGCCACCTCGAACTCCATGACCCGCTCGGCAGTCGGGTCCGCCCACGGCTTCCCCCTCGGCGGATAGGAGGTTCGGACCCGGTCGAGGAGCGCCTTGGCCGTCTTCTCCTCCACCCGATCGAGGTCGGCGAGGTCGAACTGGAGTACGCCCTCGACTACAACCCGGTACACTTTGCCCAACCGATAGACTCGGGCGATCCACTCGCTCACGTCCGCACCCAACCCACTTGGAGGGACATGGGGCCCGGGAAGGTGATGGAACGCTCGCAAGGTGGCTCGCCTGTACCGCGGAGACCGGAGTCGTCCTCTCCTCAACCATAGGCGAGCCTGACCAACCAGCCCAACTCGTTCAAGTCGAGGGCCGCCCTGGCCTAGCTCCATCTTTCACCCGCTTTCCCGGGACCCACGGGTCCTATCTACCACGTAGTTGATTGGAGGCGGAAATGGCTGCACGGGCGCAATATGGCTGGGATCTGGATCCCACAGACGCCAGAGGAGTCGTAAGAGGGCGGACAAAGCTTGGCCAGCTGACAATTTGGGTCATTCCTGCCGAGCCGATGCGGGCCGTAATCGACGACGAGCTGGGGAAGGGCCTCCAGCACCCTGGTCTGTACGTCCTGTTTGACGATGAGACTGACCGGGCCTACGTCGGGGAGAGTTCGAATCTCAAGGCCCGTCTCAATCAGCACCTCGACAAGGCACCGAAGGAGTTGGGTCGATTTGACCGCGCGTTGATTCTGAACGACGGTCGAGCCGCAGTGCATTCCAGATTCAACGACTCCACGCTACGCGAGGCTCTGGAGCAGGCGACGATCAAGATGTTTCATGAAGGCGGGTCCCACGCTCTCGTAAACCAACAGAAGCGGATGCCTGAGCTCTCAGTAGCACAACAGACGATCTTCGAGAGCTTACGGAACGAGTTGGGCCACGTCCTTTACGAACTCGAGTTCATCACGGGACGGCCGAGACCGACTATCGACATCGGAGTAATTCGTCCGCAAGACGCGGCCGCGCGGTTTCCGGCAGCGGGTATCACAGATATCAAGGGTTACGAAGGGAGATCCGCAGGTCAGACGGTCTTCTTCCGAAAAGGAAGCGAGAAGCCCCAGGGGCTCCAGGTTACCATCCGCGTCGGAGAACCATTCGGCAAGGCGGTCGTAGCGGGAGAGGGTCTCCTCTGCATGAATCGCGGGCGTTGCTACTTGATCCCCAACGCTGCTGTAAAGGCATGGCTTGGTGCGAAACTCGAGAACCAGACAGTCGATATCTTCCTGGACGTCGAGGCACAGGTCCTGAAGACGGCGGATATCGAGCCGATGGCGGTGGATCAGTTCGGCGCCCCGAAAGCCTCCAAGGCGTGAGTTGCCCGTTTCAGGGGATGCGGCGCAAGATAGGGTCCTGGTTTCCTAAGGGTAGTGACTGACTCTCGGAGGACGAATCCACGGCGTTGGCCAGACCGCCGTTCCCGCGCGACTTCAAACTCCTCCACGATGAAACCCGCCTTCACCGCGAGACGTGCGAAAATCATGTCCCCGGGCACATAGGTGCCGGCAATCAGAGAATCACCATTCACAACCACGAACCTTCCGCCCGGCTTGAGCGCTTGGAATACGTTCTGGATGACGGGAACGAGATCGTCGAAATACTTTGTGACGATTGCTCCCATGTCGTCGCGTCGATACGCTCCTTTGGTCTGAATGTTTTGCTCGATGTTCGTTGCCACCGAGTCCAACCACCTGTCCGAGCGGACTCCCGATGAGGGCAAGTGGTCGGCGGCCGTTCCCCTTGGAATATTGTCACAGGCTACCATCGAAGCGCGAAGCGCAGCGAGATCTTCGTAGGAATCGATGAACCCCATCCACGCTAGGTCGATTTTGTAGTTCGTCACGTAGTCCATGCCATTGACGTAGGGTGGGCTAGTGATCGCGAGGTCAATCGTACCCTCGGGTATTCGAACGGTCCCAGAGCTTCCCAATCGTATGTCCGGTTTGGGCCCCCAACTCGACCCCTTCGCATGGAGGGTTTCAAGGTCGGCCTTGGTCCTGCCGATCGCCTCCAGGAACAGGGTGTAGGGAGACTCCGTGGATAGGCCCAGCTTAGTCGTGTAACCCAGACAGGGAGCCCGTTTCAGATTACTTGAATCAATGAGAACGCTCGCGAACCCAAGCTTCAGGAGAGTCTTTGTGGGACCCTCATGGAGGTCCCAGATGTTCTCCTTGAGACGCAAGAGCGACCGAAGGACTTCAGGTTTGAATTGGCGGTCAGTCTCCTTGAGGAATGGCTTGCCCAGAGTTGGGGCAGCCCGATTGAAGGTGGCTTTGATTGCTGCCTTCCAAAGTTCCTCCGGGTCAACTTCCCACTCGCACTTCGCGGCGGCCACGAATGCCGCGATTGGCATCATGTCGATGCCGACTCCCTTGGCCCCAAGCATCCGTACGGAGACCGGGACCGTGCCGCTGCCGCAGAACGGGTCAAAGACAACAGAGCCTCGCCCCGCGCCGTATCGGTGGCAAGTATCAGTGACAAATCCAGCAGAGAACCCTTGGACGTAAGGCCACCAACGATGGACGGGTCGCTTCTCGTTTGGGTTGAACTGAATCTCCCCGTCTCGTCGACCGATCCGGAGTTTGAACTGTCGCTCAAACGCCTTGTCGTACCAAGCCGGACCCTTGAACTCCGAATCTGTGGAGCCGAGAACCGCGAAGCGGTCCAGCACCCATAAGCCTCGGCCAATTCGAGTGATTTCCTTCTTCGAGGAAAGCATCCCGAGGCGATCGAGGACGTGGTCAGGGGGGAGTTGTGTCACATCTGCGAGCTGCTTGGCGGTGATGCCGGTAATTCCCGCCCTGCCAATGGCATCCACCACCGGGTCTGCACTCACCTCGCTCGACGCGGCCGGAGGGCTCATTCTCGGTCTGACGACTCGCTTGCCGCTATAAAAGCGGAGGTTCGAGGTCGAGAAACGGTGGGAGGTGCCCCTTACCGGGAGTGGCGTTTATCCTGCCACTCGGAGTGGACCGCCCAGTGATTCGATGCCAGCTCCGTTGCTCATGGAGGCACTCCTGCTCCTGGTGGGGGGCGTCCTCAGTGCTGCCTCCCTCCTTTTCGGGTTCCACACCTACTACGTCAACTTCTGGGCCCCCGGCCTAGTAGCAATCGCGATTTGGATCCTAGTAGCCAGGTTCGGGGAGACCGCGACGGGGGGAGTCCTCGTCTTTCTGATCAGTTGGGGAATAGGACTTGTGCTTGTGAACGGGTGGTTTGGCGCGTGATTCGACCTGGGCTCGCAAGATTCTATTCAACGAAGTTAGGGCCAGACGAAAGCCACACTGTTCATCTGCAACTTGGCTTGTCCGGAGGGTCATTAACCTTCTGGACCGTCTGGGCGAATTGAGAATGAAGTGAACGTAGACGATACGACCCTCCTGCTGGTCTTGACTGCAGGAATTCTGATTGGAACCTTTGTCTTGGTCTATCTCGCTTGGTGGAGACGGAGGAAGCCGAAGAATAGCCCGGAAGCAGTCAACGCTCCGATTGCCCAAGCCACCAGTGGCTCCGCACACGCGGAAACCCACGTAGAGATTCACCCTACGGCCCCCATCTTTCTCCCCGACCCGCAAACGGTTCCATCTGGCGGGCACGCAAAGCGCGAAACACGGAAGGCGGCTCGGCCGAAGAAGCGGGGATCGAGAGAGGAAGTCATTTTCGAGGATACCGTAGAACTTGGGGCAGGGGAGTACGAGCCCATCTTTTCAGACCTCAACGAGGGAGACGTTGTAAAAGGCATCGCGACCGAGACTGACAAGGACCTGTTCAACGTCTACGTGCTCGACGAGGAGAATTACGCGCTCTTTTGCAACGGTGAGGAGTACGAGGTCGAATTCGAGGACGAAGGGGTAGGGGCGAGCCGGATCATGTTTCAGGCGGAACGCCCGGACACCTACTACGTCGTCTTCGATTGCAGCGGCTCGAGGATTGGAAGGTCAATCGAAGTCCGACTCAAGCGTGTTATGATGCAGTGAATGGGATCGGACTGTTCACACCCAACTGGTTCATGGACCCAATCGTCACCTCGGACGTCACCCTCTTCACTAGGACTGTGGCCAGCTGCCTCACTAAGTCCGAGCCACTGGATCTGCCCGACTCGGGAGGTACGGCAGGACCCGAGACTTGGAGTCAGAACTGTAATGGAAGCGTCGGTGGTCCACCAGGTGACATGGAGCCAAACCTTCGTCAGACCTACCTGTCCGAACTGGGGGAACGGATCGAGGATTTCAGCGCGATCTGGCCCAGATTCCGCGAAGAGTGTTCACGTTTCGATCGATCCGACCTTTCGGCTCTCGAGATTCAAAAGAATCGCTGGCGTATCCGGAAGTGGGCGGCCGAGCTGTTGATCACGTCCGCCCAAATCGGAAGGATTCTGGACCCGAACCCTATGCGGGGAACGGAGCAGTTTAAAGAAAGTTGTCGTGAGAGAGGGAGAGCCCTTAGGGATGAACTGAATGTTCTGCCCAGCTCTCCGCTCCTCGACCGGACCCTACGGAATGCGCTTGAGCACATCGACGAGTACATCGACTCATGGATTGCTGAGAATCCGAACCGCCCGCTCGAGACTTGGGCGCTCACCACTACTGCCCCCGGGGAGACAGCATTGGACCAGACAATTCGACGAATCCACGTCCGGACCCTAGACGTGTTTGTGCTCGATAAGCAAGCGAACCTCGAAGCGATCCGACAAGCCGTCCTCGCCCTCTTCAGAAGTCTTCCGGCCGTCCAGCGGTCAGAGATGATCCTGCGATTTGATGACCCTAGCGTGCGGAGTTCGGACGTCATAGCTGTCCGACGGGTTCACAGCGCTGGCGAGTCTGTGGCACCCGACACTCCTGAGGATTGAACCAGCGGGGACATTCTTGAACGAAACAAGTTCTTGGTCGACGGGATCGAATGAACTGGCTTTGGTCCTGTTTGTTCTCGGAGTGATCGTCGCCATCGTCCTGTTCATCCTAGCTGGTGGAGCGGAATACCTGCGGACAAGGAGAGCGGAGCGATCCGGGAGAGCACTATCGGTATCCTTGGTCTCGAAACTCGATCGAGTCCACCCACTCTCGGAAGTCCTGTTTCGCATCGAGGTCTCGAACCTGACCCGTCTTACAATCACGGTCCAAGTCGGATACGGAGACCTCTCGCTCGAACGGTCAGCTGACCCTTCGATCACGAGCTACGCTGATCTACTTAATTCCGCGGCGATTCTTTTGCATCCGAGCAACAAGGATGGGAACTCATTCCAACTCGGCGGGATCGATAGCCAGGAGATTGAACTTCGATTCAAACCGAAGCGAGAAGGAAGGGCACGGCTCGGGATCACGATCACCGATGCTCGGATTAGGGCCAAGGGTTACAACCTTGGCCCTTACCTCGTGGAAGTTTCCAACAAATTTACACTGTAGGCGCCCTCACCTCATCGACCGCGCCTCGCTCGTTCCCCTCTTCGCGAGGAACGAGCGATGCAGCCGAGCCACATTCAATCCCCCCGGCTTTACAGAACAACGCTCTGCCCTGAGCGACCAGGAAGTCCCTCGCAATGAGCTTCGGTGGCGACAGGTGCGGTGGTTAACTCTCGACGTGCACGCCCTCCAAGCGGACAAGAACCTTTCCGCCGGGCCCGTCGACCTCCAGGGGGAAAGCGGCGCCGATTCGGCCGATTTCCCTGAGTAAGGGGAGGAGATCCACTAGGTCCCCGCGCACCATGACTCGCCAATTCTTCGTGTCAACAATCCGAAGGTGGGACGACTGCGCCGTCGTCGGCGCCGGCCCATCAAGGTGTTGGATGGCGAACGGGCCGACTGCCTTCCCGGCATGAACTCGTAGCCACTTGTCGAGCCGCTCGTCGACGTGAACGAAGGAGTTTCGGACCTTCTTGGCCGTGAGGGGGGAGTCTGGTTTCACGCCGTAGAGAGTGCAGAGGGCCTGGCCACGGGAGGTGTCAGCTCTCTCCGAGTCGGGGAAGAACAGATCGGAGAGGATTCCGGCCGCGACGAGAAAGGCCTGGAGGTCTCCGATTGCTGAGAACCCATGAACTATCATTCCGCCCGTCTCGGCAGGCGGGAGGGTCATCAATTTGGCGAACGCCCGGTTCCACGCGAGGGTAGCCGCGTGGCACTGCATGAAGACCTCGAGTTTGTAGGGCTCAATCGAGCCCCCGGGTAATCCGGACACGGAATCTGCCAGTTCAAAGCGCGGAATAAACCGATCGCGGGGTTCATCACCGAGGTGAACGAGTAGGCGGTTGTGCCGTGGACAACTTATACGAGGGGCTTCAAGATGGATTTGGCGAAGGCACGCACCTCCGAGTCGAACTTCACAGGATCAGGTCCATACGGAGTAAATCGCCTAACGGCGGGTCTCTTGGTGCGGACGGTCAGGATGCCGCCGGAGGCGTCGACGTAGCAAGGCAGTTTTATCCGCTTCGGGTCTCGGCTTTCATCCTGGGGGAGTTCGGCTCCCTCCTCCACAGCCATGCAGTAGGGACGCTTGGCCTCTTTGACGTACTTCCATTCCTTGGCGGTACCCTCGGAGTACAGTGCGTCCTTTGTCCAAAGAAAAAGGACCCCGCCGCTGTGGTCGATTCCGGACTTCCACGCCGTGGCAACGCTGCTTCCCGGCGGCGAACCCGAGAGATCCGGGCATCCGAAGACCAGCTCAATCCTGGGAAAGGCGCCTCGATGCTCGGCCAACCGCAGGCGGTCTCCGATCTCCGCCAACAGTCCGTGGTCGGCGCACACGTGCGACGCGAAGACTTCTACGACGGCCCTCACCTTCCAATCACCTGCTGGGTATGGGGGGTGGGAAATGAGGTTTCTTCCCGCCCGACCCATAGACCCCCCATTGCCTCCAGTCGTAGGTCCCGCGGTGGAGCCTCGCTCGTTCCCCTCTTCGCGAGGAACGAGCGATGCCGCCTTGTCACTCTCGATCCCACCGCCGCGCCTCTCAATCCCGTACTTCGACCTAGCTCTTACTTGACCGAGCGATGCCCTGTCCGTATCAGTGGCGCTCTCGGAATTCGTCTTCCTGGCCGCGGCCGTGGGCCTACTCCTCGTGGGACTGCTCCTCTGGTATCTCGAACGACGGAACCCCCGACTTCTCGCTTTCTCCCCTCGCGTGACTCGGTGGACCTTCCCGGTCCTCCTCCTCGCAGTGCTGGGAGCTGCCACTGCGACGTGGTTCACCCCACCGCCTTTGGGACCTTCAGAGTTCCCCGGCCTCCTCCCGCTCGCCCTGGCGTGGGGGTTGGGACTCTTCGTCGCTTTCCTCTGGCTCCACACGCACCCAGCGCGAGCGTGAACCCGGGGCGTTCCCATCCGAGGGCGGCCCGTCGCTCCGCCTCGCCCGTCCCTCTCCTCGCGAGGGACGTGCGATGCAGAGCATCCAACACCCACGCCAGGAGTCGAGCGCGACGAACGAGACTGCCAGCCGCCTGAGAACGGTCACCGGCAACCGCTGGCCCCGGAAGTGCGCCTGCGGTTGCAGCGGTCAGATCCCCCGCGACGCGTCGATCCGCTACGTGGTCGACTTCGGCGCGCCGCGCCCGTACCCCGCCTACCTGCGCGAGCACTCGCCCGATTTCGGGAACTACCGAGGCCAGGTCCCGACCCGGCGGGAAGAGCTCGCCGCCATCCCCGGGTTCGTCAGGGCGAACGCACTCCTGGCCGACCAGGACGAGGAGCGGGTTCGCAGCCCGCCCTTCGGGGACGACCCTGCCCACACGGAAGCGGACGCGTCCCCCAGCCCCGAGGCGGGCCGTCCGTGGGCCTCCGGTCAACTCGTCTTCAACGCGGGCCAGTTCGAGTCCGCGCGGACCGGCTTCGCCGACTACGCGAAGGACGGCGAGACGGCCTCGCAGCTCCGGACTCGCGTGAACCGGATCATCCTCGAGGACCTCGAGCAGAAGGTGATCGCCCTCCGGGCGCTCCACGCAAAGCTCCGCGACCTGGACGCGGGAGAGTCTTTCGGGGACGTCGTGGCGCGGTCGCGGCCGGCCTGAGCGATCCTCGCGAGGCCCCATGTTCGAGTTCCGCCTGCGGATCCTGGACGTGCGGGAGAGCGAGGTCGACCCGCCCTCCTTCCTCGGAATCGTGGAGGGGTTCCCGCAGGTCATGGCGCATTCGGCCTCGGTTGCTGAGGTCGAGCGGGAGCTCCTCGGGAGCTTGTGCGACTACCTCACCAGGATCCAAGATCGCGAGGCGACCCGGATCGATTGGGACGATTTCCCGACCGTACGAAGTACCCGGTTCTACCTGGGGCCGCAGACGATGTGGGCTGAGCGAGAAGGGACGGAGCTGAATCAGACGTGAACGACGCTGGTGAGGCACGCCGCCATCGCTGTCGCAGCCTGCAACCGTCTCTCGGCAACCATCCTCTCACGTGGCGTTAAGGCGTCCCAGAGTACCTTGAACGCGGTCCCAGCCTTCTCCACTTTCCTACTCAGTCGCTCAAATTCAGCGTCAACCGCTGGACGAATTTCTTCCATAGGGCGGTTCGCAAGTTGAGATAGGAAGGCCGTTAGTCGTTGAGGGATCGGGACTTCTCCTGAGGACAGAATCTGACCTTGACCTCGTTGGAAGGCTTTGAGGGCCCCGGGGGCAATTCCTTCTACGACCGCCCAGAACCGAACGGAGTACCCCCACCCCAAACTTCCAATCGTCTGGAGCTCGAGAAGTTCTTCGATTGCTTTCCCGCCCTGCTTGAAGGCTTTGCCAGAAACGCGGCCTTTGACGGGCCTGAGGATGGAGTCGATTGTCTCATCCCAAACATCGTCGAAAACGCGTCCGAGGGACTCCTGATGCCGCAAGCACTCCTTCCGGAGTCGGCCCCGAAGCCGCCGAGAGAAAATATCTGGCACTCCATAAACGCCCCAACCCCGGGCGACGTCCCCCACACCGCCAATGGCACCTGCGCTGTCGATGGCCGCTCCTTCGGCATGTGCGAAGGCTTTCACTCGAACCGACCGATTGGTGGGCCCGAGGGAGTAGAGGGAGAACTTGCCTTCAACTTTCTTCTGAAGAACCCCCGATTGCACAAGGCCGGCCAGGGCCCGTGAGAGAGTTCGATCTCCAATCTGCCCTTCAGTTCTCGAGACCAACTGCTGGATTTGGGTGAAGCGCAACTGAAGGTCTTCGTCTCCTTTACGTGGCACAATGATCCTCGAAAAAAAAGATGCTTTGACCGCACCTTGTGCCTTCTCTATCGTCCAAAATCGTGATCTTTCACTATCCATAGTGGCTATCCCCAGATAGTGATAACCGCCTCAAACTTGATAAGCTCACCGACAGTTTGGAGGGCAGGTAGGTGCGTCGATGACGAACCCCATCTTGGAAACCATCGCCGAGATCGCCAAGGCCGAACGCAAGACCGCCGTCAAAGAGGGCGACTACGTCTGGGCCGTGTTCGTCGCTCTTGTGGAGGATTGGGCCATTAACGAGAGCCGCAAGGGGGGTGGGGCAATTCCGAGTTAGCCTTCGGATGGGTTAGCAGCTACCCGACGCTGAGAGATACCCGACATAACGCGGCGAGGACGTAGACGATGATCCCCACAAGGGCCGCGACTCCGAGCGCCGCTAGGACGGGGAGCCAGGGATTCCGATCCGCCTCATCCTTCTCTCGTTCGCGTTCGTCCAGCCAACAGAACATGGATAGGCCTGCAAACACGGCGGCCGCTCCTGCTATGGCTATCTCAGGCGCATCGAAGAGCAGGTGACCGAGAGGGTCCTCCTCGGGGTCGTACCGGTCCCGGTGGACTTTCCAGTGATCGTCCAGTTCGTAGGCATGCAGCGCGGGCGGCGCACGGTACTGGCCGATCGAGCCGGGGTGAGCAATCCATAGCGGCGTTCCAAGCACCGTCTCCGTGAATTCAGCGGGAAGCGCAGGCATCTCGACCTTTAGAATGGAAGTTGACTCGCCAGGGGGCCGGCCGTAGGCCCGCGCCACAATCCGGTCGAGTTCCACCGTCATGGTTGCGGCCCCTGCTGAAAAGCCTGGATCAGCTCAAATTCCTTGGGGGGCGGCTGGGCCAGCATGATCTCGAGGTATAGCTCGGCCTGAGCGGAGATCTTTCGCCGTTCCCGCTCGGCCTTGGCCTTCAATCGTTGGTAGAGCTCCTCAGGCAGGTGGAGTAAAACCTGCCGGCGACCAGCGATGACGAGGGCGTCAATGGGGTTGATGGGGATTGCTCGACGCGGCGGCGGAGACATACACGGGGTACAATCACATGATATTAAACGATATCTAACACTGCCAAGACGATCTTCATTCTTCGACCTCTAGCAACGACCCGCACGCGCTGATCGCGGTCACCCCATCGGCCAACCGCGCCATTCAAGAGTCCTGGGCGGAAGCGGCCACTGGGGGCTCCGCGGGATCCCGTCACACTCCCTGTGGGGCCCGCTGAGTCGTGTATGCCCCAACACGTGGCCGGGCAGGGCCGGTTGCCAAGACTCACCGAGGTCTTTACGGCAGAACGGCAATCCCCGAAGAGGTGACAGCACCGAGCCCGTCTGAGAGTCGCGAGGTCGTCGTTCGCTTCCGTGGGCTGACCTTGTTCGAGCGAATGTCGCTCGCGATCTTCTCGTTTCTCGTTATGGGAACCCTGGTCGTGTTCATCGGATCAATCACGTACCATGATCTCCCCGCTGCGACCTTGTCCGCCGCACTCGTCGTTCCGTACCCAGGCTTTGTACTGAAAGTCGTCTTGGGACCGGAGTTTGGGGACAGCGGGCCGAGTCTTCGGATGACGGGGCCTTATCGGACAAAGTCGTCAGAAAATCTTAGAGACCTGGGTAAGCCAACCCGCCCCCTCTCCGAAATCCTTGACCCTTAAGTTTGAACATGTTAAGTTGACGTCCTGGTGGCGTGCTCGGCGGAAGAGTGGCGGACCTGGGAGCTAGAGTTCTCCGAACCTCGCGTGAATCTCTTGCGCCAGGGTGTCCCCTTTTAGGGTAAGGGAGTACGTCTTCACTCGTCTGTCGAGCCCCCTGACATGGCGACGCTCTCCTCTTACCACCTCTGCGGCGACGAGCGGTCCGAGGATTTTTGAAATCGCACCCTGGGTTACTGAAAGTGACTGAGCGATTCCCTCCTGCGTAGATTCATACCTCGCAATTTCGTCACTCGGCAGGACGCCGGCGCGTGATAGATGGGTGACAATCCTCAACGATAATCGGACCCGATCCCCCTTCGGTCCGATTGGACCGAGGTCTTGGAGCCTAGTCGAAGTCGTCGATCGAGCGATGCTCTCGCTCGAAGGGCAACCGGACTCCCCCGTCACGGAGGCGGAGTCCGCTTGCTGGGGTCTTCCGAAATCGCCCTACGCATATCTTGGAATAGCTCTTCACCCTCCTGCCGAGCAGTGCGACCCCGCACTAGCAGGACAGACGTGACCCCCACACCTACGACGAGTAGACCCACAAGCAGCTCGCCGATAGGTGTAACGAGCCATCCTAGGTCATTCCCATTAGACATTCCACCGGAGGGCGTGCCCACGGTAAGCAAGAGTGTGGCGTTGTCGGACCGATCGAATCGATCCGAGACCATCACCGAAACTGTGTAATTGCCAGCTGCGGCGGGGGTGCAGCTTAAAGAACTCACGTTGGCCGAAACGCACCCAGGGGGGAGGTCGGCGTACACGTACGTCCAAGGGGCGGTTCCACCGGTCACATCGGGTGTCAGTTCTGTCGTCGCATTCACCGCCACGGGGTTCTGCGTGGCACTGAAACCCGAAATGAGGGGAAGGGCAGCCACAGCGAGCTTAGTGCTCGCAGTCGACTGCCCGCCTCCGGAGTAATTCGCAGCCACCGTGACGAGAAACGTGCCAGCAGCAGTGGGTACACAAGTAATTGACGCCGTGCTCGCGGACTCACATCCCGTCGGGAGGCCTGTGTACAAGAAAACCACAGAACCGAAAGCCGGAGGCGTCGTTGTGGTCAGCACAGTTGGTACGCCTACGTCCATCAGGGGCTGGGTCGCCTTGAGCGACGGTATGAGTTGTGTCCAACTGCCGTTCGCAAGTCCCCACATGTCCGCGAGGGGATATTCTTGGTACCCTCCATCGGCAGCATAGAAACCCGCACCTCCAAACATTAGAACCAGCCCATCGCTCGAATCGAAAGTGAGGGCAGGAAGCGCGCGCGCAGCGGGCGTTAGGTTGGGGAGAATTTGGGTCCACTGTCCCCCACTATACGCCCAAGTCTGATTTGATCCGCAGGGCGCACATCCCCCCGAGACCTCGGACCCGCCGAACAGCAGGACTTCCTGTGCAAGGGGATCATACGATATCGAGGCGTCCATCACCACGGGAGGAGCCACCCTAGATTCGCCGGTGAGATCGCTCCACTCGCCGTTGGAAAATGCCCAGGTCAGGAGGCAGTTGCCGGCCGGCCCGCAACTTAGATTGCTAGCCTGCACGAGAACGACATATCCGTCTCTCGCATCGTAGGTCATAGTGTTCAGCCCCAGCGTATCGTCAAGGTTGGGTTGGGTAGTTAGGTTTAGATCGGTCCAATCCCCGTGCGACCACTTCCAGGTGGATGGGTTTCCGCCGCCCTTCGTGTAGTCGTAGAACAGAACGTACCCATCAAGGGCGTCGTATGCGATTCCCCCCGACTCACCGGGTGTAGGAGATGTTGTAGGGAAGAGATGGGTCCAGGCATTGTTCTCAAACTCCCACGTGGACGTGCTTGAGTAGCTCGTCTCGTATCCAAGGACATAGCCGTCCGCACCGTCATAAACCAGGAGCGTTCCGGGCGCTATGGTGGCATCGAGCTTGGTCCAATTGCCATCGGAATACACCCATGTGGGTGTTGACCCAGAGGCGAATCCGGTTCCAAGGTTTGGAATCAATACGACTTCTTGTGCCGCAGGATCGTACACCATCGTTCCCGCACCGGCCGGCGGGAGGCTGGAGTTTGCCCCGGCGAGCGACCAACTTCCATGAGCAAACGCCCAAGTCTGCTCTGAGGCAGGAGCATACGGGGTCTCCGCACCTAGCAGGAGGACGCCGTATCCAGCCACCGGGTCGTCGGCGAATGTGCCTGCGAACGTCCCCGGGGGAACGTTGGGCGACCCGAGCCGAGTCCAAATCCCAGCCGCAAACGACCATGTCTGATTGTAATCGTAGCCAAGCGCCGGAGTCGACCCACCATACAGAATGATCGTGCCGCTACCGGAAAGATACGCCAGAGCCATCCCACCCGAGTCAGGCGGTGCCGACGGGCCTGTCGAATTCGTCCATCCCGATTGCCCCAGGATCCAGGTGTCGTTCAAGGGGTGAGTCCCTCCCAAGTCCGTCCACCCGCCGAAGAGCACGTCTCCTGACTCGTTCGGATCGTAGGCCATTCCTGCCAGAAGTCTCGCAGGCGGTGGCAGTCCAAGCGTCGCCGTAATGTTGCTCCATGCCCCGTTCGCGAAACTCCAAGTATCTGACTCTGGCACCTCTACGGAGGGGTAGTTTTGTGACCCTCCGAAGAGAATCAAGCCTCCGCGGAGGGGGTCCTCGGCTAGGGCCGGACTGAGTCGGGGAGATGGCGCAACTGAGTTGGTTGCATTTGTCCAGGTCCCACCGCTGAATTCCCATGTGTAGTTCACAGGGGTGGCGCCCTGTGACTTTTCGATCTGCCCCCCGAACAGGATGACCGCGCTCGCGTTGACATCGTACGCCATCGCAGCGAAGTCTGTAGCCGGCGGAGAGGCCGAGGGAAACAGCTCTGTCCAACTTCCATTGGAGAAGGTCCACGTGTCGTCTAGATTCGGGGCTCCTCCCTCCGTGTCAGGATTCGTGATGTTGCTCCCGCCGAACAACAAGACGTAACCGGCCAAAGGATCCCAGCCCATAGCCGCATACTCCCTGAGAGGGGGATCCTCGGGCGTTGCCGCAGTGTGCAGGATGGATACTGCTCGACCTTGATTCAGTGACTGCCTGGCGGCTGCCAACTGTGCACTCCCAAGGGAGACTGCAGAGGTAGTAACCTGAGCTCGGTGGGAGGTTGAGGGCATTTCCGACGCGTAACCCGTGGCCATTGGAGTGATGGAGGAGGTGAGAACAATGAAGGCGGTAAAGAACGTCAGGCGCGGGAGGGGATCGCGCCAGCCCCGGCCCCGAGTCTTAGGTGAGCTTATCATCGAATTTCATACGGCCTGTGACGGTATAAATCCTCGGCGAAGTTATTCCAGTTTGAGACGACGACCAACCGCTAACAAATGCATTCTTAAGGTCAACAACCAGGAGAGCTTTGCCCAGACCCGGGGAAGTTCTTATGCAAAGTCCCTAGTTCTTGGACGAAGCTGTGGAAATGCAAGGGTTCATCCCTTAGGAGGGGTTCGCTCCGACAATGCTCGGCTTTTTCGTGAGTGAATCGGGTCTTCCTGTTCACCTAGATGCATCTGCCAATCGCCATGGGGGGTGGGCGACTGCGGTCGACGCCTTCTCTTGGAGTCATTCCGGCCTGACGATTGGGTCAATAGGTGAATCGGCTCGTCTTCGCAAATTGAACTGTAGCCACCGCCAACCTCGGGATTGAGGTGGGCCATGCCGTTTCCGTTTGTCAATTCTTCTGCCCAGGGGAGCGCACCTCATTCTTCGCAGAATTCAGGTTCTGCATCGACTACAACGTTGAATGTAAACCAAGGTGATTCTGTTTACGTTTTCGTGGCATAAGGCAACAACGCCGGGGCCATTTCGGTCAAGATTTCCCCAGCGCCGGGTGTGACTGATAGCTCGAACAACGTTTACCAGCGGGCAGCATTTAGACAGAACACTTCCGATTCCACATACCCTTCGCAGGAAATCTGGCACGCAGACGACGTGCCCGAGAACTCGACTCTAACCGTGTCCGTTGCCTTTACCGCATCGACGTTCTATATTTTCACTGCAGTTCAAGTATCCGGCGCGAGCGGTGCCGGTTCAGTTGACTTAGCCAGCTCCGGTGCGAGTGGAGATAGCACCTCTAGCTCCGATCCGATCAGCACCATCATCCCCGGAGATCTCCTAATCGCGTGCGACTGCTCCGTCCGAGGAACCGGAACGGTAACAAGTGGTGGAGGGTTCACTGCTTTCGCGGGGCTCGGGGGAGCGTCAGGACCAACACTTGGTAGCGACGTTTACCTCAACGTTTTCCTCGATATAGCCGTCGCCCCCGGGTCGTACAACTCAAGCCTCAGCTATTCTGCGGCTGAGCCGTATGCGGTCATCACAGTTGCAATCAAGCAATCCACCGCATGGGCCGGGTTAAGCGGAAAACTGTTCATCACCGTTTCCCCCACGGGAACGAAGAATAGCACTTCGGGAATCACCAACAACGGGGCAGACTTTGGTCCTGACACGCCGAATACGTCAACTTGCGGAATTCAGGAGGCGTTGAATTCTCTAGGGAACCCGGGCGCGGGCGGCACCGTGTTTTGCCTTCAGGGCTCCTATTCGTTGCACGCAGCGATTGCCTTTACGGGCTCGAATCAGCGATTGGAGTTCGCAGCCGGGAGTGCCATAAACTTCGCGAATGGCCTTACGGGCATCCTCCCGAGCTGGAGCAGTGCAACTCACCCCCTTGCTACGTGCTTGGTGCTAATGGGCGCGCCCGCAGTCTCTTTGAGCCCCGAACCATTCTCTCATCAGAGTTTTGTCGGTAATGGTGTTGCTATCTCTTGGGGAAACAACCAGAGCATTACCGGATTTCAGATAGCTTCGCCGGGCCCACAATCCAGTCCCAGCTACGCAGGAAATGGCGGGATTGATTTCCTGATCGAGGGCGTTTACTCGCTTGGAGAAATCGGCGAGTGCTTCGGGGTCCACGCACAATACCAGAACAACTCTTGCTCAACGTTGCAGAAGACGCGGCACATTGTGGTTCGGAAATTTTACGATACTCGTGGCGCTAACACAAGCGGGGGGAGTGGTTTTGCAGTGGGTGGGAATGTTTTCGGGATGCTCATTGAGGATGTGGAGATCGACCTCAGTCAGGCCTCTGGTGGTGGCGGCCTCTCGAACTGCTTTATTGGAGGGTGGCAGGGAGAGACCTCCAACGTCGTGGTCCGTCGGTGCTGGTTCCGAGACGGCGGGTCACAGTCACAACCGAATGGCAGCCAAGTCCTCGAACTTCAGGGCAACGGTTTGACCTCAACCACTACCGGTGGGTGCCATGACATTACGATTGAGGACACCGTGTTTGACTCCGGTGCAACGTCGGGAGCGCCCATCGGTGGGTACGGCGGGGCCTTCATTGATGACAACAACGGTCACGGCGGGGGCGGACCCATCAATCGTGTAACATTCAGGAATTGCCTTTGGATTTACTGTGGCATGAATTTTCAAAGCGGAGGGCTTGCGCCGGGGTACATCGTATTCGAGGGCGAAGTGCCCGGGGCCTTCTCAGGCGGCCTTGAAGGCAGGCCGGTCCTTCAAAGGCCGAATCTTTCTGCAATGGGCTCAACTGCGTCAGCAGTGCAAGTTGCGCTGCCGACCTCGGCGGCCACGATCGCGCAATACGTCCCGCCGCCCGGGATTGCCGGCTTGTATCGTGTCCAGATTACAGTCGCCGCAGCCATCGCGGACACGCCGACCGTGAAGGTTGCATGGGATGATCCTAATGCGGGAGCGCAAACACCGCCAGCCGTCATATCAGGCGCCTTGGCAGCGGGTCATGTCGCGACGGCATTCCTGATCGTGGTGGCAACCAGCTCGGGAAGTGGGATTATTGTTAGCGGATCGGCCGCGACCCACTCAAATTCTTTGTATGCGTCAGTGGCCATCGACCAAGTTGGCTAGTCAAGGATTCAGCCCGAGTTACATCCTCTGGACCAGGACTTGGTTAGTGGATGGGCGTTAGTGATCTTGGCCGAACAGCAGGTCTCGGGCTAGAGACTTCGGGCGACCTGGGGAACCTTATGGCGGGTCCCCATTTCCGGGCAAAGACCCCCTCGCCAATAGTTTTGAGACAGAACGGCGACTCTGGGACGACCGAACCTTTTGGGACACAGCCGCGTACCTAGTTACGTTGATGTATGCCTGGGAGATGCGTGCGGTGCGCCGTGTACGGATCACACCCGAGGGCGTCTCATTTGGGTATCGCCTCCACCGGGTTTGGGTCACTTGGTACGACCTCGGCCCGAGCGACGCGCCCCCCGATCACGACGTCTGGGTCATCCGCCAACGTCGAAGACCACGAGGCGCGATTTTCCGATATGTTCCAGTGAATCTAGCCCAGGCGGTTGTCACGTACCGATTCCACGACGCGTGGGACCTGTCGGATCCGGCATCCGAGGGTCTCAAGGTGCACCGACAAGGCGATCGCTGGTCGGCCAAGTGACCCGTGCGCTAATCGCGATCACTGTCATCGGCCGAGCGCGCCCATCACGAAGCCTAGGCGGAAGCGGCCCCGCCGCGCCCCTCGCGGTCTCCTCGTTTACTCTTCAACGTAGTCGATACCGCGTTACTCGGGTGGTCGAGTTCGTTGAAATCGGACCGTCTTGAAGGACAATGGCGCGTCGAGCCTCCATTTCCGCGCGAACAGCAAGGAAGGCTTCCGGTGTCAACTGAAACGGTTCGTTTCGAAGCGAGCGACCGTAAAGTAGTAGCCGTTCACCTCTGAATGGCCCACTCGATCCAAGCATGAATCGCGCCGACTGGTTCGAGTCGAGAGGAGTAGAGTCGTAAAGCTCGACTCTTGATCCGGCCTCCAAAGGAAGGACTGTTTCCTTCCCATTCGCCCGGCACATGGTGATTGAGTCGGATCCGAGCACCATGCGAGTCGGGTCGTTCGGCCGCACCAGGAACGCCGTCAAAGAGATCATCGATCCGAAGGCGAAGAACCCGAGCAGGACAATTCTCGGAACCACGAATCCCCAGACTAGGAGAGCAAGCGGGAAGCAGACAAGGCTCGCCGCGAGAAGCGAGGGAGCCCACCTTGTAAGATGGCGAGCGTGTTCCTTTCGGAAACGCCAGAAGTCGTCGTCTCAGCCGGTATTCTCGTGTAGCTCGGCCCACGTCCGTGCTCATCGCGGTCAGGTCCTCGACCGCGCGCGCCCCACATCAAGCCTGCGGGGCTCGGCCGAGGACTTGGGGCGCAGAACGGCCTCGCCCCCGAGGCATGATGGGGGTCCGGCCTCGGACCTCGCTCGCACCGCTCGGCCCGAGGCCTGCGCGCTTGCTCCGCATCGATGACCGCCGTGAACAGGTCACGTCTCTCGACGGACCGCTTCCACGAACGCTTGCGGGCCGAGCGGTTTCCCGGTCACTTCGAGTACCTTCGGGACCCACTCATCGCGTTGCCCGGGGCGAAGCCAGGTTTCCTTCAACCATGGTCCGAACCGGGGGTTTGGCCAAAAGTCTCCACCCACCTCGCGAAGCCCGGCCTGCGATACCTGTTCATCGAAGCAAGTTGCCAGGACGTAACTCTGTCGATAGAAACCCGGGCTCAGAAAGTACGGGTCCACCCAAGAAATCGGCTCGTGGTCGTCGTACGCCAGACTGCGTTTGAGGAAGCGTTTTCGTTCTTCACGGAGGTCCGCTTCCGGGTCGGTATAGAGTCGAAGTTCGGAGCGGATCTCGCCCACGAGCTCGGCCATTCGGAACGCCAGACCTTCAAACGATTCGCTCCGCATCCGGGTCGCCTCCTCTTGGGTGACTCCGGGGCGGCTCCGCAGCCAGCTTTGGTCAGAAGTTATCTCCTCGAACAGGCCGCCGATGCTCTCATCAAATCCTCCGAATCTGAGATTCCGCACAAGGTGAGAAGTGCCGCGCACTGAACGGCCATGAATGCCGTGTCCCATCTCGTGGAAGAGAATTGAATAGTAGATCGGACCGTCCCTCGGGTTCGCAATCACTCCCACGTCACGGGGAGCGTCCCCGATGATTGCGCGTCCGGCGAATGGAGTGTCGTATCGCTTGAATCGAAAGGAGAGGTCCTTCGCATCGAACCCCCATCCTCGCAGCCCGTGGCGCACCGCTGAGAGGCAATCCCTTCCGAGGAATCCAGTCTTAGTCCGGATTCTCCTCGGACCCTGCGCGAGCATGAGGTCCCAAGGATACCAGGAGTCGGTCCCACTCCGATCCCGCAGCGCTCTCGACACCCGCGGTCCGAGGGCGGGAAAGGGCTCAAGGAGCCGGCTTAGCGCCTGTACTGAAATTCCTTCGAGGCTGAGGCGGGCTTCCGGGTAGTTTGGGAAGCCGAGCTCGCGTGCCCGATCGTTTTGGGCGGCCATGAGCGAGCGCACTTCAGGTTCGAGAGCGGCGAAGAGAGACTCGTTCGCATAGTAACCAGCTCTCCGTACCTCGGGGTCCGCCTCACGTGAAATGAGGTCCCACAGTTCTGCCAGAGGCACTTTGTGTCCCTTCCATCGGGGCCGAAAACCGAAGATCTTCCGTTCGATTCTAGCGTTGGCCCGAGCGATGGTAGGGTAATCTTGCAATTGAGCGTCGACCGCCTGCTTCTCTAACAGTTCTAGTCGACGCCGTTCGAGGGGTGACGACGCGCGAGGACGGGTGTCGCGGCACCACCTTATGAGGTCAGGATGAGACAGAAGGCGAGCGCGGGCGAGCCGAGCCCCAGGGCCCCTTTCCGGGAACCCCCGGTGTTCAGTACCCACTCAACTTGGAATAACGCGTGGTCCACGCGGGTCAGGCGGTCCTCGACATCTCGGAGGGCGCCAGAAACCGTCCGAGTTCCGGAGGACGAAGGTGGAGGAATCCAAGCGCGTGCGGAAGGCGCGGGAATTGGTCGAGTCATCCGCGGCCCATCGCCGCCACCTAAGATTAGGCATTCGTGGGTCACCGGGCCGCTGTCGTCACTTTCCTTCGCGCGCGCTGATCGCGGTCACCCCATCGGCCGCGCGCGCCCCACATCAAGGGCGCGACCGCCTGCAACGGCGGTCCCCTTCCCTTATCGGGTGCGGGGGATTCGCTGGCCCTGACAAGTAATGTCCTCGGGTAACGAGCCACTTGGACCCCCGGCCAATCAGTCGGGTAACACTAGGGAAATTGACCTGACGTGGGCGCCGGAGATTGTACCCCGTCGTGGAATGAACGCCTTACGTTGGATGTTCAATGGGATGGCAATTTTCCTCGCAGCCCTCCTCGCCGTCGATGTCGCTTCCAATGCGTTAGCGGGTACCCTGCTCAATGTGCCGGAACTCTCGCTGGTGGGTGTATTCGGAGCGGGCGTTGGAGGGATCACCTACATCTCATTCGGGATGGGGCCGGGGGCCACCCGTTGCCTGTGGGATGCGGATGGGTTTACTCTCTTGTATCGAAAATGGAAACCTCGAAAGTTCCGGTGGGCCGACCCATTACTCCGGATTGACATCAGTGAAATCACTTTCGAGGACAAGGTAGAGTACGACCTGACCACTCGAATGCCGTGGCATAATGACCTAACGGGCGACCTCTACCTCGCGATCCTGACCGAAGCACGCCAGCGTGGGCTCCAGGTTCGGACCAAGACTTCCGGGATTCCCGCGCAGAGGATCGTTACTAACCGGATCCGGTCCGCCGCGGGGGCACAGACCTAGTCAGTTGTCCCATCAGCCGAAAGCAGGGCTACGCGTCGACGCGGGCGCTGATTGCGGTCACCCCATCGGTCGCGCGCGTTTCATTAGGCACGAGCAGGTTGGCGGTCACACGGGTAGCGCCCCATGGGTGACATCTCAAGGACTTTCGACCTCCAGGGGTCCTCCGAACGCAGTTACCGATTCCACCTGGTGGATCGGATCGTAATCCTCGGAATTGGAGGCGGCTTCTTCATTTTCTGGCTCTTTCTACTGCTTCGCCTTCTTGGGCGGATTGGGGCGGACCTCGGGTCTGGTAACACTTCAGATTTGGCACTCCAACTGGCATTCTTTCTCGTCGGTCCTCTGATACTGGGGTCTTGCCTTTACCTCGAAGTCTACCGGTTACGGCGAGGACCGACCGGGTTGAAGATCAGTGACCAGGACCTTGAATTCACGTTCCTGTCGAGGGATTCGTCGTCTATTCGATGGGACGACCCGCGTTTCGATCTCGTCATCCGAGACAATAGGTCGAACACGAACGTTCACCGCTTACTAGCGGTCGACATCTTCCTTCCGCGTGTGGGGTACGTCCCAATTCCGCCGGATGCCCTAGATTCCATTCTAACCCATGCTGGTGGGCATGGCCTTGCGATCCACGAGGGAAAAGGAAGAGACGAGTTCGAACGAATTGGTGGCACCAAGATCATTCGAATTCGCCAGCCCTGACGCCCCACGACCACGCAGTCGTCTCGCGCGCTGATTGCGGTCACCCTCATCGGCCGCGCGCGCCCCACATCAAAGCAGCGGGGGCTCGGTCCCGCCACGGTATTGAAGGGAGATTCTATCGACGAACGGTTCGATGGTGACTCAGACTCTCACAGTGCTGACCAAGGGATGGACATACCTCGACTGGGGCCTCGTTCTCCTCTGTCTGGGTCTCTGGCCCTTGGGCTCTCTCATGCTCATCAGCTTCGTTGCTCCCGGAGACTCTGCTCTGCTCCTTCCCAAGGTCATTGCCGCGGGAATTTTGGCGCTGGCCGTCGGCTTCTTCGCAGAATCCGCGAACTCAGTTCGCCGAGTCGACATAGACCCCCGAGGAGTAGCATTCCGGTACCTCTTCTCCACCGATTTTGCTCCCTGGAGCGACCTCAAACCGTCCCCTCTTCCGGTGAAACACGGCCTATGGGGATTCGCCCGAGTCCGCGGAGAGGGAGGCTGGATCCGTCGCCAAGGCCACATAGTTACCATCGAGCAGGCGAGGGCCGTACTTTCGAGCCTGTCATGCCCTGCATGGGAGATCCCAGACGTCACGCTACGGAAGCTGGGTCTCAGCCCGCGATCTCAAGAAGCGTAGCCACCTCGGGCGAGGGCGTGAACCCGTAGGCTCGCACCGCCATTCGGCGAGTCCATCTGCTGGACGATTCTCGGGGCCGCCCCTTCCGGCGCGCGCTGATCGCGGTCACCCCATCGGCCGCGCGCGCCCCACATGAAGGTCACGCGGACGCGTCCAACCGCGTGCGGGCTTGATGAAGAGTCTTACAGTTCCGCGGCGTGGCGGTCACGTTGCCCGGCGACTCCACCCAAGGCGGCATCTCCGAAACCCGGGAGTACGACCTGCGCGGTCTCCGGCGAGACCCTTGGGACATCATTCCCTACTTCCATGCAAGCGTCCTCATTGGGGGTGTCCTGCTCGCAGGTTGGATCGGGTACCTGACCTACCTTGCATGGGTCGACGGTGGAATACCTCGACTACTTCGACCCCAGGACTTGTTCTTGTTCGCCGCGTTTCCCGTAGTCTTCTTCCTTCTAGGATTGATATTCCTCGCCACCCGCCCTAGCGCCGACAGCTGTTCGTGGGATTCTGATGGGGTCACATTTCACTACCCGAACGGGAAGAGCGAGCGCCGCTCCTGGGCCGACCCAAAATTTCATCTCACCGTTGTCGAAATTATCAGCCGGAAGGAGATCACGTACGGAACGAACGCGTTGGGCCTGCTGCCGGCCAATGACATTCCACGCGACCTCTACCTCAACATTCTACAGGAAGCTCAGCGGCGTGGTTTACCCGTTGTAACCCAGTCTTTTCGCGGGTTTGGCACGAAGACGATTTCGAACGAGATTCGCGGGAGAGCCTGACCGTACTCTCCCGGGGCCGGGCTCTCGCGCTGATTGCGGTCATTTCATCGGCCGCGCGCTCCCTTCTTGAAGTTCGCGCGGAGCGCGGCCGCCCGCGCGAACATCAAGAGGGCACGGTCGCCCTCGGGCCTCGCATCAGCCCTCGGGCGACCTGCGCGCTCGCTTCGCGCCGATGACCGCAATCAGCGCGCCGCACAGCGCCCACGAGGGCGCGAACCCTTTCCGGCCGACAGCGAGTGCCCACGTCCGGGTCCCGGGCAGTCCCCGCACCTACGAGGTGCGCGACGTCCTCCGCGGGATGGGCCTCCGGTGGGATCCCGTCTCCCACGCGTGGCATGGGACCCTCCCGGCGGACCAGGGATCGCGCCTCGTCCGCGAGCTGGGTCTGCGCCCCCAGATCGTGCCCAGGATCGAGGCGTTCGCCCCCCTGGACGCGGCCCAGGGGCCGCCCGCAGGGCCGCGAGGCCCCACCCGGCCCCGCATCCCTCACGACAGCACGCGGACTCGTGTGGAAGCCCGCGTGGCGTTCCCGGACTCGGATTCGGACCAGGACGAGGTCGACTCGCGGCGGTTCAGCCTCCTGGAGATCACGAGCGGCCTCCCGGACGACTCGCGGGAGGCGGACGAACGCGCGGCGGCACGTAACCTGCGCGAGCTGCGTGCCCGCGTGAAGTCGGCCCGCGCTCTGGTCGCGACCACCCCGGGCATGGCCGAGGCACTCGCCCGCGACTGGCGCAAGGCGGCGTGGTTCTACGCGCGGTTCGGGATCACGGAGGGACAATTCCGACGTGGAGTTCCGCCCGCTGACGAGGATTCAACTGGTTCGCTCTCTTGGTGGTGGGGTTAAGTTGACCCAAGACCAGTACTCGGGCGGGAACAGCTCGCGCGGGGCTCGTGGGTCGGACAGGATTGCCGCGGCTTGCTCCTTGGATAGCCAAAAAGACCCCGATCCAGCCCAACTCTTGGTGACATAACCTATGAATCCCCAAGGTCCTTTCGGAGTTTCAATGCTGGGTCGAAGAGACGCCCAGGGAACTTTGTAGTTCGTCAGATGTGTGACTACCTGAATGCCTGCGGGTCCGAGTCCGATGCCTCTTGTATCGAACGCGACAAGAATTGGTAGCATGATGATGGGAAAGGCTAGGACAACGTAGATGAAGACTGTTAGTGGAACGTCCACGGTAATGGGTTGGAATTCGAGCGCGCGAACGAAGTTCGAAGTGCCATGAACCCACGCGAGTTCCAGCAGAAACAGCCCTGTGAACACGACAACGACGCCGATGACTAGGGTCAACCGAAGGGGCCGACCCCGGCTAGGGATCCACATTTCGACGCCTTTCCCGTTCATCCTGGCGGTAGGCCCGAGTACTCGCCATGGCATCACGTCTCGGCCCCCCAACCGGGTAGGTCTCGTTTCCGCGTGACTGGAGCATCGAGCCGTGGTTGCACGCCCCCCTCGGGATCACAGAGGGACGACACCGGTGGGGGGGTCCAAAACCGGTACGAGTGGCCGGCGAAGTTCACATCGACGGGTCCCTCGGAACTACTAGGGCCCTTAACCACCATTGACGGGATCCCTCCGCCCTCGTACACAATCGAATATAGACAGGGACAACATCCTCAACCGTCAGGTCCCGGGGGTGAGCATCGTTTCCAGACGGTCAAATGGGAGGAGGCGGTGAATTGGAGCACGACGAGCCGGTCGACCGCGTCCCGCTTGAACAAGTCGGGGAATCCAAGCTTACTGTCCCCCTACGCGTCTCCCCCTCGAATGCGGAGGGTTGGCTCTCCCGCCATGGTATCGAAGGACTCGTTACCCCCAAAGGGTTCGGCGAGTCGAGTCGTCACGTCGACCAATTGGGCGGAAACCACCAGATTTTCGAGAGTTTCGACCGTCACGGTCGAAGAATCGTCGCGGCCGAGACTAATCTTGCTCACTCTGGTCACCCGACCATACACCGTCATGTTCTCTCAACCTCCGGGAAGTTGGTCCTTTGCACGAGGATCGAAGAGTCAATAGAGCGTAGCGATCCGACCGCGCTCCTGTCGGACCGGCTGACCTTCTTCACCCCTCAAGGACCCTCGCGGGTCCTCACGTTTTTCCGTCGTGGTCACGAACGGGCGCTGCGTTCAGCGGCCCTCTCGTGGACAGCGAGAGTCCTGGAGGCGGACAATGGTCTCCCTCTCCGGGCCACCGCGGAGGAGCGTGCAGCGGCATTCATTGCGGGCAACTCCATTTGGAGTATGCGAGTGTTCACGATATTCACTCTTCTCGCGGGCCTAAGATGCCTCGCCCTCTCGTTCATCTCTCCCTACGACACAACCGCCACCATCGCGGGATGGCACGTCTTGTGGACTTACGCCTCGCTGTTCCTGGGCCCGTCACTCGGGATTCTGATTCCCTCGCTCGTCGCACGAACTTTCTAGTCCAACATCGGCCGGATCGCGCTGCGCTCGTCGGGTGCCTCGCAATCGAGGAAGTCGCCTACCTGTTCAGGTCGCCCCACATGATTTCAGTCGGTTTCCGTCGGGTCTTGCCCCTCACTCGGACGCCGGCCTGGCCGATGGAGACAGTCCCGACCTTACGGTCCTTCTTGTCCCAGACCTCGATCGCGATATTCCCCTTGCCGAGGCGGATCCCCCAGTCCCCCTCCACGTGAACGTGCGCGTAGCGCGGTGCCATGAAAGCCAGTAGCCGACCGCTTTCTTGACGATGTCTGCCGTTCTCACACGGATGGCAGCTTTGTCCCAACCGGCTCGAGAGTCCCAAAATTCACCGTCCAGTCCTAAGAGTGGGCTGGCGGCGGCTCAGTTGCGGTCTTCGAGTCGATTTCTTGAGCGAGCAACTCCCCCCGTCGGGTTAAAGCGTAGACCCGTACACGGCGGCTCACGCCAGGAACGTGGCGTAGCTGCGACCGGACCGCCTGGGCAGCGAGCAACCGGATCAGGATCCATGAGATGGCGCCCTGCGACGTTGAGAGGGATTGGGCCATCCCTTTCTGTGTAGCCTCCGGTCGTCCGGCGCCATCCTCATGCGGATGTCCGAATCGAGCCAGGTGTTCGACGATGCGGATCGTGAGGTAAGTTCGCTGCTCCTTCGAATCTGGCTCGAGAAGGGCATGCGTACCGTCCACGCCCGCGGATGGCCCGCGGGCGGGTTGTCCCTTCACGGAGGCCGGTTCCTTGTGTAACTGCCGTCTGAAACGGCCTTCCGCACGTCTCCGATCAGTTCCTCCCCCTCGCGACGCATACGTCGCCCGCGAACTATCATGATGGAGAGCGCCAGGACCCCAGCGATCACTCCGCCCACAAGGAGGGCGGTTGCGAGGCGCCCATCCTGTGTCGATAGCCACGCGGTCGCTCCGCCCCCTTTCTGTCCCGGAGGAGTGACTTCGTGGGTCGTTCCGACCGTAAGTAGGAGAGACGCGTTGTCGGACCTCCCGAAGTGATCAGTTACCTCGACCGAGATGGTGAAGTTCCCGGTCTGCGTCGGTTTGCATCCTATGCTCGCGCTGCTGGCCGATTCACAACCCGGCGGGAGATTCGAATAAGCAAACGTGAGCGGGGGTGTCCCACCAGACACGGCTACACTCAGGGTCGCTGTCGCGGTCAGATTCAGGGGATTTTCGGAAGCAGAGAACTGACTGATCCTCGGCAAACTCACCACTGTAAAGTCCGTCCAGGCAGTCGAGGGGGCCGCACCAGCATACGCCACCTTGACGCTGACTACGAAGGACCCGGAGGCTGTCGGCGTGCAACTCAATCTTGCGGTGTCCTCGGAACTACATCCCCCAGGCAGTCCAGAATAGGAGAAGCTTGGCGATCCAAAGATGGCCGAGCTTACTGCATTGAAGACCGTTGAGACCCCGACGTCTACGGACGTCAAATTCGCAGACAGGGTAGGTAGTATCTGAGTCCAGTTGTTACCCAAGAAGCTCCAAGTGTCTGCCAAGAGCGTGGTTCCCGAAGGTGTGGGGCCCAGACCTCCGAACAGAATCACCGAGCCCGAAATATTGTCGAATGCGATGGCTGCCTCACTCCGGGGTTCGGGAGGTCCAGTCGTGTTAACCTCAATCCATTGACCGGCAGAGAATTCCCAAGTCTCGTTAGAGAACGCCGAACTCGGGCATCCGCTGGTGGAGCAGTATCCGCCGAAGAGAAGGACCTCGTTGTCGGCGAAATCGTACGTTAGAGATGTCCCATTCAGCGGTGGGGGGGCCTGCCCGGATGAGTTCGTCACATCGACCCAGGAGCCGTTCACTAGTGTCCAAGTTACGAGGCAAATCCCAATTCCGCCAGGGCAACTTGTGGTTGATCCACCGATCAACAGGGGGTATCCTGCTGCAGCATCGTAGACCATCTCGGCATAGGGGGTGATTCCCTCTCCGGCGACGCTCCAAGCGAGCGTGATGTTCAGATTGGTCCAAACGCCGCCCGACCAATCCCAAGTCTCGAATCCAGTATCGGTCCCGGTCACGTACAGGACGTAACCGGTCGCTTCGTCGTAGGTGATGGCGCCCCCACCCGAAGTAGGCGGCGAGCGGGTCGGAGAAAGCTCGGTCCAGTTCCCTGCACTGAAGCTCCAAGTGTCGTTTAGCCCAAGGCCAGATGACGCACCCTGACCTCCAAAGAGTAGGACGCACCCATCGGCCGCGTCGTAAACAAGGGCTGGATTGGTTCGACTCGACGGCTCCAATGTGGAATTGACCCGGGTCCAATTCCCGGACTGGTAGATCCAAGTCGACTCGGTCGTTTGACTGGCGCCAAAGATTCCAGGGGAGACGAGCAATACATCTTCATTTGCCGAATCAAAGACTATCGATGCAGCCCCAGCCGGCGGGGTGCTTCCGTTCGTTCCCGCAATGGACCAATCCCCGTTAGAGAATGACCAGAATTGGCTGTTTGATCCGTACGACACCTCCGTGTCCCCAATCATCAAGAGGACGCCCCCCGATGGCGGATCGTCTGTCATCGCTGCGTTGTAAGTTCCAAGTGGCACGTTAACCGGGCTGACCTTGGACCAAGTGCCATTCGAGAATGTCCATGTCTCAGTGGAGGGGGCGGGCAATTGATCGGATTGCCCTCCGAACATCAGGAGTGAGTCCGCGCTGGAGTCGTAAACGAGAACCTCTTGAGCTAGACCGGGCGGTCCTCCCGATTTCGTGAGGTTTGACCAACCTCCGGCACCAAGTAGCCATGTGGCATTCGATGTACTGCCATTCGTCGTCCACCCACCATAGTAAACTGGCCCCCCCTCGTTCGGATCATAAGCTGCAGACGCCTGGAATAGACCAGGGGGCGTAGACCCCACTGTCATCGTAACATTGGCCCAAGTTCTGTTATCGAACACCCATGTATCCGACTCCTTCACTCCACCGATTCGGGTACCGTTCGATGTGTTGTAGGCGTACTGGTGGAGACCTCCAAAGAGGACCACACCCCCTCGTCCGGGATCGTCCGAAAGAGCTGCATTCATCCGAGGCGCTGGCGCAATATCTGTCGTAGCGTTTGACCAAACTCCGCGAGTGAACTCCCAGGTGTAATTCACCAAGGCCGGGTTGGTCAAATTCACAGTTGAGAGCTGGCCACCGAAGAGCACAACTACGCCTGCCGTCGAGTCATAGGCCATGCTGGACCCGCCATCCAGTACCGGCGGTGAGATAGCCGGCGTGAGATTGGTCCAAGTTCCTGACGAGTACTCCCACGTATCGTTCAGATACTGCCCGTCGCAAACGTAACCGTCATAGAGGTTGCAACCACCAAACAGCAGAACGTAGCCATCCTTTGCATCCCAAACCATGTTGGCCGACGCTCGAAGAGAGGGAGTAGAACTCCCCGCAGGCGTCGCCTCTGCGAGAGCGGCGTGGTGGCCCGAAAGTGAGGCGCGGGCAGCAGCGAGTTCATCGCTCCCAATTGCCGACGACGAGTGAATCATTGTGGCCGAGCCGGTAGCAGAGGCCTTCACGATCATTCCGCCGACGTCCGTAGCGGATGCGGTCGATAGAACAACTAGCAGCACGATGAGGCATGCAATCGCTGGGATCTGACGTGGACCCAGCCTCGCTGAGGGTGGGGAAATGAAGGTCATCGTACCGGACTTCCCGTGGGAAGGGATAAACACTCGGCGCAGATATTCACGCCCGAATTTCGGGCCTTGTCCGAGAAGGGGTTCGGGCCGTCGGGCGCCGGTCTTTCCCCCTCGCTGCCTAAATGCACTTTTGGGGGCCGGCCTTCGCAGGACCGTGGCTCCGCTCGTCCACTGGCACTGCATCGCCCGCGGCCGCGTCCAGGGCGTGAACTACCGCGCGCGCGTCGCGGAGGCGGCCCAGCGTCACGGCGTGGTCGGTACGGTCGCGAACCACCCCGACGGCACGGTCTTCATTGACGTCCAAGGCCCGGTCGAGGCCGTGCAGGCGTTCCTGCGCGACGTGAGCGGTCCGCGGGGGGTGAGCCACGCGCACGCGGTCGAACGCATCGCAGAGGTAGCGATCTCGTCCGAACTTGTCGGATTCGACATCCTGCGAGGCTGAGCCGCGGTCTCTCCCAGCTCGCTCCGCTCGCGAGTCCCCCGTTCGAGGGGCTTAATTGAGCAGGGCGGGATTAGGCGATGAGTGCGCCAGTTCAAATGGAGCAACGTTTCGACCTTCACGATCTCGTGGCACAGGAGTGGGAGAGGGGCAAGTCCCGCGCCTACGGATTCGCGGTGGGATGGTCCGTCTTCGGCGCGTTGATCGGCCTTGCTAGCATCTATAGCATACTCGTCTACGGTTCGAATGACCTTGCCGAGGGTCTCGCATTGATCGGCGCGGGGATTGCCATTGCCATCGCATCGTGGGTCTTCCTCGCACGTCCTTCGCGAGTCCCGTCCGTTCTGGTGGTCTCTGACCGCGCGGTCGCCTACCAACCCGCGCGCGGGGGGGAGTTGATCGAGCGGCCTTGGACTGCGCCCCAGTTCCACTTCGTACTACACGACCGTCAGATTCTCCATGCCAAGCTGGGGCCGCGGGACCGATTCGCTGAGTTCGGCTTTCTGCCAACTCCCGATGGGCCCCGGATGCCCATCCCTGAAGCTGCCTTTCGCGCGATCATGGAAGAGGCCAAGCGTCACGCGTTGCTTGTAACGCGGACCGACCTTGGTGGGGTCGGCTTGATTGGCATTCGGCCGGCTCGCTGATGGAAAGTAGCCCGCGGGTCCTCCCCGCTCGCTCCGCTCGCGGGTCCCCCCCGCGCTGCTCAAACTCACGGATCGCGCTGAGTCTTTGTGCCGTGCAGAGACGCCGAAACGCCTCCGCCGAGGACGGCCCCGCACCATCCGCAATAGACGATGACCATCGCGATACCTATGCCGCGATACAGAATATCGCGGGTCGGGTCGAGCATGTTGCTACAAAACGGGCATTTCGGAGGTGGGGCCGGGTTCGAGTATGGTCCCGCCATGGTGGATCCCGTGCGCTGAAAGCGTTCCTACGTTAGGTAACTTCGCCCATCCTGTCACTCTCGCCCTTTCTCCCTCTCTCAGCGAGGGAGAAAGTTGCGAGAGTCTGTGGGAATTTGGACCGGAGCCATCCTCCTCACGATCGGACTCTCCGCTGTCCTCTTCGTCGGGGAGTGGTTCGCTGCATTCGATGCCTGCGTTGCGAACCCCGTATGCGCTCCACCCAATTCATTGTCGACGCTGGAGGGCTACCTCGGGCTGATTATCGGGGGCGTAGGGCTCGCGGTTTGCGGAGCGATGATCATCCTGATTGGGTGGCGAACCGGCTCCCGGCCCGACGTGCCCGAGAACCTGTGAAACCCCCCCTTCCTAATCATCTGGGACGGCTGGGACATTCGGGTCCGCAGGGTCATTCTCTATCGGGGAATCCGCGGCCCGATCCGAAGATGCAGCCGGGTCCCCGGCAGGGTCGGATTTTGGCTCTATCCACGATGCTGGGCCACCGCCGGTCCGTACGGCCAGGCCCGATCCAGCCGGCCCCAAGGGACGGAGATCGTAGACCCTGAATCGCGTTCCCTCCACCCGACTTCGCCGACGCTCCAGCCCAAGGGTCCTGAGCGCGATCCCGACCTGTTGCTCGGTGTGATCGAGCTGCTCAGGTGGGGGGAGCGCCGCGAGGACTTCCTGGGGGGTGGTTTCGGTCTTGCCAGCGACCACAAACTCACGGACAATCGATCGCACCTGTCCGACGAGCGGATCGGTGTCGGTCGCAGCGGGGAGGGGCCCAACCACACGTTCCTGCTCGATGGAGGTCACCGACGATGCCCCCGAGTCAAGGAAGGGCCAAACACTCATTCCCGGGACCCGGTGGGACCGGAACGACGCCCGTCCCTCTTTCCAGACCAGGCCGACCCCGTCGTTCCAGAGCTGAAGTCCTGGGAACGCCTCATCGATGAGGGCCAACGCCCTCGGGGCCCGGGACCGTTCCGGGAGGACGATCAGCACCCGGCGCCCGGCAGCCCGGGCCTTCTTCACGTTCCGCACGACCTGCCCCGCCGCCTTGGCGAGAGTCGAGCATTCGACCTCGACGTTGTAGGTCGTGGCCCCCCATTGGAACTGACCATCGGGAAGGAGCACCCCCGCTACCTGCTCGGGGACGTTCATCGAGATGCCGCGCGTCTGGAGGAACATCGCGAACTCGGTCAGGGTCTCGACGTGCTCCTCTCCTTCGTTCCTACGGCCCCGGAGGGCTTGGAGGTGCACGTCTCCGCGGGGGGTCAGCCGCAACCTCCCGTCGTCCGGGCCCCGTTCAACATCCCCCGAGGCCGTGGCGCGCGCGAGCGCCCCTGCGAGCTGGTCAGGCGGCAACGCGGTGGCCTGGGCCACCTCTTGGAGGTCCAAGGCACGTCCCGGTAGGGGCGTGAGGAGCCCCTCGACCTCCTCCTGGCCGACGAGCCAGGGTGATGCCTCCGAGTCCTCCGGCTGGGCGTATCGCCGCGAACTCTGGGTCACGGCCGCTAGGAGATCTTTCGCACAGGGGTCCACCCGCGGAGCCGGGAACGTCCCGACCTTCAGGAGGTCTCCCGACACCGCCATGGCGACCTCGTGGGGCCTGAGGCCGTCCACGAGGTCCTGCGGCCGCCAGCCATGGCCTGCCCCGTTGACGATCTTCCAGGCGTCCTCCATGTCGTCGGTTCCCAGAGAGAAGAGGAGCCAGGCGTCCGCGTTCCCGAGGAGCGCCGCCCGGGCCCGAGGTGGCACCCGGTGGAGGAACTGGGTGATCGCTACGACGTGGAGGCCGAACTTCGCCCCTTCGCTCAGCATGTCGGCGAGCGCCGGGACGGCGTAGTTGTGGACCTCGTCGAGGACGAGGTAGACTGGCCGATTGGGCCGCCCTACCCGCTGGAGAGCGGACCAGAGCTGTGTCAGGTAGATCGCTCCGAGGAAGTTGGCACCATCCGCCCCCAGGGCCGACTTGGAGAGGTTCAGCAGTAGGAGGGGGTGCCCCAGGAGGCGGTCGAACGAGACCGGGTTGGCTCGCTGGCACAAGGCGACCCGGAGCAGCGGGTTGGTGGCGATCTTGCCGACCTTGTCGAGCGAGGACATCGTGAAATTGTAGTCCAGACGCGGTAGGTGGTGCCCCAGGAAGTTTCGTAGCGGCCCGGCCGGAGCGGTCGCAACGAATCGCTGGAGGGCCTGCTTCGAAGAAAGGATGTGGTAGGCGTCGACCAGGTTCGAGCCGGGCGCCAGCGTGAGTCCCTGGACCAGCGCCCGTAGGACGAGCTCGGCCCGTCCCCCGATGCTCTCCTCGCCCCATGCACTCCGGATCGCGGCGAGGAGGTCGCCCGCGAGCGCCTCGGACCAGCGTTCCGTACTTGACCGGTCGTTTGACGCCCGGTCGGGCGCCCGGAGCAGTCCCAGAGGCACCGGGACCATCGTTTCGCCGTCCTGCTCGAAGGTGGCATGGGCGGGGTCGATCTCGACCGAGTCCGAGGCAATCGGCAGAGGAATGCGTGAAACAACCCCCTCGACGAGAGTTCCGGTAGGCTCGATCAGGACGACGGTCGCCTCAGGGCGTTTGGCCAGGATCTGCAGAACGAGGTTGAGCGCGAGCGTGGACTTGCCCGACTGGGTCCTGCCGAGGATGGCGAGGTGGTTCCAATCCTTGGGGAGCGCGACCCTATCCGGCCCGCTGACGCCGACGACCAGTCGGCAGTCCGGGGCCGGAGGCAACCGAGGCTCGAAAGTTTTCGCGATCCGGACTACGGTGGCCGACCCGTCGACCCGCCGGAGCGGGCGATCCTGTGTCGGCGGAGAAGACGCGATCACGGACGCTGGCCCCGGCCGAGAGGCGGGAGCCCCAGCGTAGGAGCAACCGGCGTGATGGGCCGCCCACGGGATGCTTAGCAGGTGACTGAGCTCGGTCGCGGAGACGTCGCGTCGTGCCCGTCGGTTGGAGAACCGAAGGATGTCGTGAGTCGCGAACGCGGCGTGGAACGGTTGTTCCAGCTTGCGTGGGATCACCTGCCACGAACGCCAGGGCACTCCACCCTGGGTCGTCCACTGCTCCAGCCACGATCCGAGCGCGGTCAGCGCCTCCAGTGGTCGTGGCCCGCGGAGATGCGCGCGAAGCTCGACATGGAAGGCTGGCCCGGCGCGACGCGACTCCATTTCGGCCCTGAGGTCGCGACCCTGTCGTTCCGCGAAGAGGTTGAAACGAGGCGAGAAGAGCCCTTCTTCCCAGATCCTGGTCCGCTGGAAGAGGAGTTGCAGGACTAAGTCGTGGCCCGCGAACGTGCGGGAGCCCAGAGTACGAAGCAAGAAGCCCGCGGTATCCGCCTCCGGCCGAAGTTCGAGCGGGAGGTGGTGATGCCGTTGGACGGCGACCGCCCGGGCGAACACTCCGCGCTTGAGAATTTCCGCCGCGGGGCACGGTAGTGCTGTCCCCGCCGCGAGCCGGGGACGAGTATTCTCGAGGTAGATCATCATCGATTCGAGGTCCCTCGTGGACGCGGATCCGAGCGCGTAGCGAACCCTGCCGCTCAGGTCACGATGAATCTCGAGCCAGAATCTTGTCGGCGAGGTCCATGTCAGCGGTGGCGTCTCCGGGGGTTCTGGGACGGGCGCCGGCAACAGGAGTTCGCGGTGGACCGAGGGGGCTTCCATGCTCCCGAGGAGCCGTGATCGAGGGTGATAACCGGCCGGATGAGGCGGAGGGTGAAAGGTGGCCTCGGGAGGCGTTCCGCTCAGAACATGTCGTCAAGCGGGTCGGCGGACGTGGGCGCATGGAATTCTGGACGGGGTTGTGAATCCTTTGTCCCGCTGTTCGGCTCCAGGACCCCTGGCGCCACAGCCGGCGCGACTGGCGTAGGAGGGGTCAGGGGAATCGGTAGACCAGGCGGCGGGCGCTGCCGCCGGGCCACGAGAACTGCCGCCAGCGATGCGACGGCAGTTGCTCCAACTGCAGTCGCGACCCATGCTAGGGACAGGCCCCCGAGAAGTGGGTTCTGCGGGCCGCCCCCCGTAGGTGGGGGACCTCGGTTGCATTGACAACCGAAGTTCGTAAGAAACGGCCCGGTGATCGCGTAGTTGGAGAGGTTGCCCTTCCACTCCGCGCTGTGATCGCAGTTCAAGTTCGTATTGTTCGCACAGCTCTGAACCCACCACACGAAGAAGTTCGCTTGCGCGGAGGGGTCGTATCTCCAAGGAGTCCCGTTTGTGACGTAACTCGCGTTCGTCTCACCGATGGTGATATTGTGGGAGCGGAGGGCATGAGCCGTAGTATTGTTGTAGAGACCACCCCAGCTGGTGAGAGTTGTATCGAAGAGCGGATCCAGGCAGAGCTTGTCCCAAACCGCGGTAACGTTCGGGTAGTACTCAGGGGCCGTGTCCGAAGTGTTTCCGGGATTCGGCCCAAGGACGCCACAGTACGTCGTGTTGTTGAGAGGGGTTACGCTGGACGAGAGACTGTTGCGCAGGACAGCACTTTGAGGCCCAGCCGGAACGCTAAACGAGCCGACGAACAGGAGGCCAACCACAGCGACCACGATTACTATGAGCGACAGAGCGACCCGAGTCCAGTGACTCGTACGCGCGGGCTGCGGTTGGGGCCCCAAGTGGAGGGTGCGGAGTCGGCGTAGGTCTAGTGCCATCACCCCCACAAGGGCTGGTCGAGTGATGAACAAACGCCCAGCAAATGGGCCGGAAGGCTGGGCATCCCCACTTAGTAGTTCGTCCCCGTTCCGCCGAGAGGATGCGCTCGCTCAGCCCGGCCGAGATCAGGGTCGTACGGACACTACTCGCGGGAGGATACGAGTCCGAGGCGGAGGAGCTTCGGGCCACCGGCGTCCCGCGGAGCACCTTCCAGGCCATCCGTCGTCTGGCCTTTGTCAGCGGTTGGGTGCGGGAGCGCTACATCCCTGATCCGCTCGCTTTAGGGTTTCGTACGATTACGTTCCGTCTGGGACAGCCATTTGCCGATCGCTGGGCCGAAGCGCTCCAGATGCTGAAGACCCGCGACACTGTCGTGCTGTGGGCATCATCTGAAACCATGTTTGCCGTGGAGTTCTCTCGGGGCGATGTGGCTCTGCCCCTCGCCGCGGGCCAGGGACAACCGTTCCGTCTGGGATGGTCCGTGAGCGCCCGTTTAGCCCCTGACGGAATCCCAGTGTACTTCGACTACGAAGGGGCCTGGGCCCGCTGGGCCCTCGGGGCCGCCCCCAAGGCCTACCCAAAAGGCCTGGGCGGTGGGTCACGTAACGGTCGAAAGCGGGCCGCCGTTCCGGATGCCCGATTCCTCTCTGCGATGCAGGAACTCGTGCTTCGTCCGTTCGAGTTCGGGTCCGCGCCGCCTCCTCGCCTCTCGTTCAGCCAGGGGCGAGTTCCACGGCGACTCCGGCGACTGATCGACTCTGGAGCGGTCTCGCGACGCATCCTACCTGACCTCGGCGAGATACCCCCGGTAGCGGGCGAACGGATACGGGAGATCGTATTCGTCACGGGACTGCTACGGCCGGGCCGATCTGCTGGCGCGTTGTTCGAAGAGACCACCCGGGAATCGAGGGGAGTCCCCTTCCTGTTCGCATCGGATCAGGAACGGGTCTTCATCGCAGGGCTCGCTCCGGCGCCGCGGTCGGTCCGGGACGGCCGACGCGGAATGCTCGAGACGCTTGGAAAGTACGTCGAAGGAGTTGAGGTGATTCGGGGACCGATTCAGGCGCTCGTCCCAGTCATCGACCATCGCTACGATCGTGTGATCGTTGCATCCTGAGGCGTCGGCGGCTGAGGTACAAGATGGTGGAAAGTTCCTCGGGGAGGAACGTCGCCGCAGTCGTGTTGATCGTGATGGGGGCGACGATCCTGCTTTCGACCCTGTTCCTTGGTTGGTACATCACGAGTGTCGGGGCGGGGGGCGGCACCTACGGCGAGACGCTCTACCCGACGTCAGTCCAGCTCTGGCACTATCAGGGAGGGAATCTCTCGCAATCGCAGGGATACCTCTACTCCCAAGTCGGCCTCGGGCACACCGGAAACCTGTACCTCTCCCTCGCAGCCTTGATCGTGATTGGGGGAGCCCTCGGCCTGCTAGCCGCCTTCCGGATCCGACGACGCAGCGACCTGACGCACCGGCGGCTAACGGCCGTATTGATCATTCTGGCTGTAGTGATTGGCTTCGCAGGTCCAGTGCTCGTCGCGCTGGCTCAACCCACCACCATATGCTCCGACTCAGTCTTTGTCGGAGTCCCCCTTGGTACCGCTCTCCCCCACAGCAGCACCGGCGCCTCGCTCCCCTGCGGGTGGGACGTCGTGGCCCCGTTGGGACAGGGCCATTCGAACACCTACATCTACGGTGGGACCCCTGGGCCGCAATCCTCCTTCTTCGGCTCGGAGAACGGGACAGGAGAGCCCCACGTGTGGGCTCCCTACGTCGGGTGGTACCTCGCTTTGCTTTCGTCCGGTTTCATGCTGGCGGGCACCCTCCTCTACTTCCGGGCAGGACCAGGGACCACACCACCCGCTCGCGAGCCTTGAGCGAGTCCATCCAGCTTCCAGCGTTCATGGCATTCGTCCGCTACTAACCCACAAACCGGCTCGGTCGCCACGGTGGCGACCGGGATGGCACCAGCCGGAGCGCTCGCAGAGCCCTCCAATGTATCGGGTCGATCAGAGTCCTCCCGGTCGCCATTCCAACCGGATGAAGGGGTGAGACCTTACGGAGAGTGCTTCAACCGGGAAGCCTCTCGGTGCCCTTTGGAGGACACCGTGCCGACAACGGCGCGGTGGTGGACAGAGAAGGCCGAGGAGTACGTGGAATGGTTGAGACAAGAGAGCGAGCTGAGCGACGGGTATCTGACGCGCAACCGGCGATATCTCGTCGCCTTCCAGGGGGACTGCGAGCGAGCGGGGACCACGGCTCCTGCGGGGCCCACCGACGTGACCCGGGAGCAGATCCGTGCCGTCAAGGGGTGCGGCCTCTGGGGACCGCGGACGCTGAAGACCACCTTCAGCGTCCTTCGCGGATTCCTAAGGTGGGCCGAGAACCCTCTCTCGGACGGGAAGAACCCGGTGTGGCGCCTCCCTTCAGGGTTCGCGGATCGCAGAAACTGGGTCGACCGGGACGAGATGGTGGCATTGTATCGCCATTCGGGGGGAAGGGCACGCGTACGCGTCGTCCTGCAGGGGTTCAATGGTTTGCGAGAGTGCGAGGTGCGGCGTCTCAGAGTCCGAGACCTCAGCCTCGCGTTGCCTCGACCCACTCTAACCATCCGTGGGAAGGGTCGGTTCGGCGGGAAGTATCGGACGATCCCGATGGATCCTATGACCCGCGCGGTCCTCGAGGAGTGGGTGAAGGGGAAGTCCCCCGACGAGGGGCTGTATCCCGTGGGTCACACAGTCGCCGACGGCGAGCTGGCCGACCTGGGGAAGGTTGCCGCGGTCTCAGTCCGAGTGACCGGCCACGTCCTGCGACGGTCGTTCGGCCGGCTCGCCTACCAGGCCGGAGTGCCCGTGCCGACCATCCAGCGGATCTTCGGGCACGTATCCATCGACCAGACCCTGCACTACATCGGGGTGGGGCAGGAGGAGATGACCGAGGGGTTCGCCGTCTTCGACACCCACATCCGGGCCGCCATGGACCCCCCGTTTTCGGACCCCCAACGGCAAACCGTGTTTTGAAAATGGCGCGATTCTCTGACGTGGAATGGGCCCAGTCGGATTTGAACCGACGACCTCCCGGTTATCAGCCGGGTGCTCCAGCCGAACTAAGCTATGGGCCCCGCCGTCAGGAAATCTGCCGCCATTTGAGCCTTTCAGGGCAATGGACCGAAGCCGATCGCTCTCGCCAGTTCGATCTGATCGCGGTACGAGCCCGCCCTTGTCGGTCCTTCAACGCAAAGGAGTCAATCCTTTTCGGGCCCCGGGGAGCACCGGGGCCGTCCTGCACGGCGACCATGCAACTAGAAAGCCGCGCCATGATGCTCTCACTTGCCACGATTTCGGGAGATGGTCCGTGTTGCTGTATCTACACTACTCCACGACCTAAGACGGAGGCTGGGGCGGCTGACGTGGTTGCGGCGCCTGGGAGCGCGGCATAGCCCCCCGAATGACTAGGATGAGGCCGAGAATAATCAGAAGGGTGCCAAACACCGGACCCCCCGGGAAGATCGAAGCTGTCGCGAAGAGGCCCACTAGGAGGAACAACACTCCTGCGATCAGGATCGAGATGCTCGACGTTCCGATAACCGGCTGTCTCACCCGGTGAATCCGCTGGGTCGATAAGAAGGGAGGACTGATGGGGGTATCCGGGCACGACCCCCCCGGGACCCCACCCAGCTAGCCGCGAATTTCGCCACCCCACAGTGATCCGCCCGTACTTCTCGACGAGGACCGCATCCTCCCCTGCAGCCACGGGCCCTTCGAAGTCCAATCTCCAGACCCTCCCTGCCCGTGGCCCCTACCGGCGAAGACGAGGAGCCCCGGAGGATGTCTCACGACGGGACGACCCACTCCCCTGGGGGCTCGCACGTCACAAGTGACGCCGAGTTATACAGCCCGCATCAATCCGCACGTATGCGCATCTTGAAATAGTTTGTCGGACGACAAACGTACTGTTCCCTACCTCTCCGCTTCGGCGGTGGATCTCATGGACAACCGTGTTAGTTCGAAGGCGAGGGCCGGCGGGGCCGTCCCGGCCCCCCTCGCGATGCGTCCGCTCTCCGTGGCGGGGGCCGCCCGAGCGGCGGCTCTTGCGGAAGGGATCGTACCGCACCCCCAACGACCTCCCCCAAGGGCGGGCGTGAACGAGAAGCCGCCCCGCTCCGCACGTGCGACTGGCCGACCCGCGTACCCTAGGGCGACGGCGCGCCGCTCCTCGCTGGGGAAGATACTGTCGGCCCTGGCCTTAGTTGCGGCGATGCTTCTGACGGCGGTGGTCACGGTGGCACCGTCTGCCGCGGTCCATGCGGCTCCCTCGACCACTTCGCCCCTGAGCGTCTCCATTCACGGTGTTGCCGCTACCGAGACCCCGGACTTCTGGGGCGCCTTCATCGATGGCACGTCGGCCCCGTCCGCCGAATCCGCCGCGCTGAACGCCACTCCCATCAAGTACCTGCGGTTCTGCGCCGCCCAGTGCGACGCGGAGAACTGGTCGAACGGCTGCTACTACACGACCAACGGGGCCTGCTCGCCGCTCCAGGAGAATCCGCTGGCGTTCATGTCCCTCTGCGAGGCGAACCCGATCTATTACTGCCAGCTGGGGGTTCCCGCCGAGACCAACTCCGCTAAGACGGTCGCCTACCTCCTCAACTGGCTCTACGCGAACGACGGCGGGTTCTGGCCCTCGTGCTTCGCCGTGGGCAACGAGCCGGGCGGCTGGGGCAGTTTCAACATCCCGTGGACGTCGAGCCATTGGGACAACGCGAACTACAGGTCGAACGTCACGGCGGCCCAGTTCGGGCTCGTCGCGCGCAACCTCACCGACACCATCCGCCACGTCGACCCGGGCGCGTGCGTGGTCGGGCTCGAGGACGGATCGGACGACGCGACGTCGTGGATTCAGAGCGTGATCGCCGACGCGCCGAACGTCACCAGCCTGGCGGTCCACTCCTACCCCGTCAAAGAGTGCACCGGGGCGAGCGCCGCGGCCAGCCTCACCAACGCGTACCTCACGAACACGGTCTCGAACTGGCGCGCCAACGATGTCCCCGACGCCGCCGGCAAGCCCGTCTACGTGCACGAGTTCAACGTCATCCACGTGGGCTGCTCCGGGTTTGACGTGAGCAACACGGGCGCCGTCTTCGTCGCCGCGAACATCGCCCAGGCGCTGGAAGCGGGCGTCCCCGACGTCACCTACTTCCGCTTCTACTGCGGTACCGCAACCACCGGGGGCAACTGCATGTACAATTCCGGGAGCCACTATGCGACGGACGTCTACCAGCTCTACTCCGGTCTCTTCACCCACATGGACATCACCTCCATTCGGAACGTCACGCTGTCGAGCGGCGTCAACGCGGAAACGTATGCCGCGGAGGGATCGGACAATGCGACCGACGCGTCCTTGCTCTTCACCAACGCAGCGACCTCGGGGTGGGAGAATGTCTCGCTGGCGGGCGTGTCTCCGACCAATTGGACGGGGGAGGTGTACAGCCAGAGCACGACAGGCACCCTGTCGCGGGCCGTATACGTGCCGGGCATGACGGTCGCCTTACCGCCCGAGTCGACGGTCGTCGTGAAGATGTATCATGCGGGGAGCACGGGCGGCGGCACCAAGGGGTCGTCCTCTAGGACCTGGACGGTCGCCGGGACGGTCGAGCTGACCAACTCCACCCCCACCGCCAACATGACGGTGGGGCTCGACTTCGATCTCCAGAACGGCTCGACGATCCAGCTCGACCCCCTCGTCGGACCCGCGGGCGGCTTTTCGGTCGGGAACCTCACGTTCAACGGGACCTTCGCCTCCGCGAAGCTCGGCCCCGGAGCCTACACGCTCTTGAGAGTCACCGAGAACACCCTCGTTCCCCAGGGGCTCCTCTTTACGATCTACGCCGAGATCACCACGAACGACAGCACGGGTAAGGGGAACTCTAGCACGGGCAAGGGGAACTCTAGCACCGGTTCAGGGGGAGGGTCGGGCCCCCCCGGGGCCGGAAGTGGAACCACTACCGTACCGACCCGGGAACCGGTCGTGATCTCCGTTTCGCTGGAGGCGACCCTGATCGGCATGACCCTCTTCGCTCTGGGCCTGTCCGCGTCCGGCGCAATCGCTTCGGCGCGGAAGGCCGGGGGCGCCCGTGTCCCGAAGCCCGGGAAGACACGACCCGTCGGACGGGCTCGGGCTGCGCGGAGGTAACTGCGGGTGGCTCCCCCGGAAGGGAGAGGCTCGAGAGACCAATCTTCCCGGGAAGGTCGGGTCGGTTACTTGCCAACCCGCCCCCAAAGCCGCCATCGCGGACTCCGGGGGATCGGGAGGGGTGATTCGGCCCGGTTAGCCAGACGAACCCGACAAGGGCCGTTCTTGACCCGACCTAGGGCCGACGTGTAGGAGCCGGCCCGTTCATTCATCCGTCGGCGGGACCGTCGCCGATGGTCGGATTCGCCTGACCCCAAGCGACCCGGGGCCGAGAGGATCCTCCCAAAACCCATGGGATGAGCGCGGGGCTCCCGGGAAGGGAGGCTACCCGTGAAGGAAGTGGTGGACTCCCGAAAGAAGGATCGGAAATGTCACGCCGAGGCGGTTCAAGGCGAATGCGGTGATCACGAAGAGTCCGAGGGCCACCACGGCATCGAGAAGAACGCCCCCCCGCGTCGAGCGAATCCGGCGCATCCGTTGGTCCTCCGCGGGAGAGAACCGCCCACCCCTACAAGTAGTTCGTCGTCCAGTCGGGAAGCTGTTTTACGACATCGGAACTCGGGGTCCGAAACGGTTTCGAGAGGTCAGGAATCCAGGGTTTCGAGGAGCTTGGCCATGTCCTCCAGCACGGCAGGATTCCACCAGAGAAACAGGCGCCCCACGCCTTGGGACACCGCCTCACGAAACCGCGCCACCGCCGAGGAAGACGGCAGGCCGTTGTCGCGGTCCCCGAGGGTCAGCTGGATCAAGAGACCATGGGGGTCGAAGCCATGAGCGACCCACTGGGATCGAAGCCTTTGGATCGCCGTGGACCACCCGGCTGAACCCACCGTGGCCCAGTGCTGGGTTTGCGGGTAGACGTCGTCCACATGCCGCCCGATCTCGCCGTAGTCCCAACCGTATCGTTGGAGAGAGTCTTCTTGGATGGGACGTCCGGTCGGGTAAGCTACCGCCCGGCGGCCGTGAGCGCGACAGATCGAAGAGAACTGGTCGAAATGAGCGAGGGTGGGCCCGAATTCCCACGTGAACTCAGGGTCCCAATTCGGCTCGTAATCGAGCAGGATCGACGTGAGGGAAGGGAGCGCTTCTTCCGCGATTGTCGCGACCTTGCCCAGTCCCGAGGTGTGGGCGGCAAATCGAACCCCCGAAGGGAGGGTCGACGCCAGGTCCGTCGCCCAACGGTTCAGGGTGGGCAGCGAGAGAGGGCGATCGTGGTTGCCCGACACCAGGTCGATTTCGTCCCCCGAACGAAGGAAGTGCTGGAGCGGACCGCGCAGGGCCTCCACCATCGCGTCGTTGTAGGCGGCGACGACCAGCGGAACGGATCGACTCATCGTCCGGCGGGAGTCGCCGGCGGGGATAGCTCTGCACAGAGGACCGGTGGAGGACCTCGCCGCCCGGCCCCGTGAGAACGGCCCTGGACCGGCCAACTCCCCGCAGGACGAGATCGATGGGGGTCTTCCGTCGGTGTCTGACCGCGCGTCGGACGGCTTTGGGATTTCATTCGGGGACTACCCGCTCGGGGAGTCCCGGAATCGTTCTCCCTCCCTTCCCATCCGCTCCACCCGTGCGGGTCGGCGCTCGTCCGACCCGGAGAGGGGTCTCACCACATCCTGGGGAAGGGCGTCGGGGTCAAGTCGAAGACCCCCAAGTCCCGCGGTCGTCCGCAGGACGGTCATTCCCAGGTTCAGTCCTGCGTTCAGTTGGCGGTCGAGCGACCACCCGCACTTCGCGCAGTCGAACCTAGTCCCCACCCTTCTTCGGTGTTCGGATACTTCACCACATCTCGGGCAGGTGCGTGACGTAAGATAGGGATCGACCCAGAGGATCGGGACACCCCGGTCCTGGGCCTTGTAGGCGAGTTGGCGGTGGAGCTCAGCGCGAGGCCAGGAGGAGAGGCGGCGGCGGAACGAACGGGAGGCAAGAACTCGAGGGCGACCATGGACTCTTCGGCGCCGGGGTGGAGGAAGGCCCGTCAGGTCCTCGAGGGCGAGGGCCGAGTGATGGGCGGCGAGCTCGTCGATCAACCTTCGGGTGAGAGTGTGGAGTCGCGAGCGGATCCGGTTCCGTTCTCTTCTCCCGTCCCGTCCGAGCAACCATCGGGAAAGTCGGCGGTCGTGAGCCTTCTTACGGCCCAGATACTGGCGCCGACCCATGTGCCGGAACTGAAGTTCTCGGATTTCCGGGTAGACCAGTCGAACGAAGCTCGCCGATTCTGGGCCGACTCGAACCCCGTCCAGCGACGACTCGTTCGTGTCGAGGGCGACCAAGGAGGTCGGAACGTAGGGTTCAGGGGCCGCTTGCGCGTAGACGAAGACCACCCGATGCAACCCGACATGCACCTGGGTCACTCGATGGTTCGGATCCGTGAGCACCTTTCGGTGATAGTTGGACACCGGAACGACGATCGAGGTCCACTCTCCACGCCGCAGCGAGAGGCGCAACCTCCCGGTCTCGAGGTCGAAGTGGAACGATTTCACCGGCACTCGAACGAACGGGGTCCGGACATAGGGGACTCGACAGTGGATGCCCTGGTGGATCCGTCGTCGGTGTCCCTTTGCAAGTGATCGGGCGACGTCCGCCGCGGCGAGACCGATGGTTCCCGTGACTCTGGTTTCAAGCGCACGGGTCCGGGCGTATCGGGAGATCGCACCGCGGGAGGTCAGGTTGGTCGTGAGCATCTCGCGGAGGCACTCATTGACCAGGAGTCGAAAATCTGTCATGAGGGCACGAAGGGGAGGAGGGAGAGGGCCGGGCTCATCGAGGACGGCCGGGACGGATCGGGAAGGCGGCAAGCGCGCAGATGGGGAGGAGAATAGAAGAGGGACAACCATCGAGCGTCGGGGGTCCATCGAGAGTGACTTCGGGTGGGATGGTTGAACGGTATCGACCCCCGTGAACGATGAACGGTGAGGGGAGGCTCACTAGACGCACCGGGAATCGGGGTGTATAAGATCCCAAAGTTTAGTCGGACGATACATTTATACAGGCTCTCTCGAGAATCAAGCCTGAGTTTCAGCGTGACCGTGTCTTCGAGCCCCGGGTTCGCGAGCCCATCTGTCTTCCGTTGGGATCAATTCGTGCACGCGTCCCACCGATACCTGCTTCCCGTGCTGTCAGGGATCTGTTTCTTCCTCGGTGGGGTCCTCCTGCTCCGCGGACCGGGGGCACTCGATCGGTACGCCCCGCTGGCCTTCCTCGCACTCGGAGGGGGTAGCCTCGCCAGCTCGTTGGCCTACTTGCGATGGAGGTGGGCGGGCGTTCCACCACCGGCCGGTAGTTCGGGTAGGCCGACTTCCGACCCAGGCTCCGCCGTTTGCCCTCAATGCTCGGCGGCCGTGCCGGCCTCTAGAATGGGAGGACCTCTTCTACGGCCGCTTCGAAGTGCCCTCTCGAGGGGAAGGCACCGCGGCTTCCCTTCGCGTTCTCTTCACCCCGACGTCCGCCGCGGACCAACTCTGGGTCCATTGGCTGCCGACGGAGGTGGGGCGCCTTCCGGGAGAGGTCGTGGCGCCGATCGCTCACACGGTCTACTTCCCCTCCGACGCAGAAGTACTTTCGGTTCCCCCGAAGCTCGAGACCGGCCTCCCCCCGATCTACGAGCGGCCGGAGGGCGGAGCCGCCGACGTCCTCGACCCGCAGATCTCCTCGGTCGATGCAGCAGAAGTCTTGACCCTTGAGGCGGCCGAACTGCCCAGCGTCGTCTCGGCCCCGGTGACCGCTTCCGTGACCCCCGTCCTGCCGATCTTCACGTCCGGGGCCCGCGGGACCCCACGAGCGTCGGAAGGCGAGACAGAAATTCCGCATTGGATGCGGTCCATTCTCGCGGAGGCGACCAACCCCGTGCCACCGCACCTGCGGACCGATCCCGGGCCCGCCACCGAACCGGCACCGGACCCTCCGATTGCACTGGGATTTACCGGTCCAGCTGGCCCGTCCGGACCTTAGCGAGTTTGGCGAATCCCCGTCCGGCGATCTGAACCAGCGGGACGGTCGCGACGCCGAGAGTCAACCTCAGAGTCCGTGGCACTCGAAGAGGGCGGCGAGCCGGCGGGCCACCGAGAGCTGCTCGAACTCCGGCCCGAACTCTTCGGGGTGCTGGTGCGGGGAATGGGAAGACCAGAACACCTCGTCCTCGCCATGGGCCCCGATCGCGATGGCAGAGACGTAGGCGTGCTGCGCGTGCCCCTCCTGGACGAGATCCTCGGCCGCCGCACGAACGCCTTCCGCGAGATCATCGCGGTGGGTGCCGGGGTCCGCCTCTTTGATCGTTTTGTACAGTCCGTGCACGCAGATCGGCCGGTCGAGCGAGTCGTTGAGGTTCGCCTCGATCTGTTCCTTGAGATCGTCGACCGTGGGCGGTCGGCCGAACATGCTCCGTAGTACCGTTCGGGAGGGGTAGAAAATGCCTTGGGAACCGTCCGGTTCAATCCCGGGAGGCCCACGGCTCCGTTCCGGGCCGGGCGCAACGAGAAGCGGGGCCGGGGCCCGACCGAAGTGGTGTCAGGCCACGTCGGACGGCTCGGAGAGCGAGAGGACGTTCCCGTCCGGGTCCTTGAACCAGGCGACCATGGTCCCCCCGGGGGCGGTCCAAATCCCGTACCGGTCCTGTTCGAGGCCGTCGTAGCGAACGAACGTCACCCCCTTCGGGGACAGGGAGTGGATCTCCCGGACGAGGTCGCTGACCTGCCAACCGAGCGCCGTCTCGCGGGCGGGAGTGACGACCTTGAGCTTCTGGATCCGCAGGGTGGTCCCGTTGCAGTCGAACAGGAGGGTGTGCGCGTCTTCCCCCAACGAGATCAGTCCGAGGACCTCCTGATAAAATCGGCGAGACTCCGCCGGTCGGGCCGTCGACAGGAACGCCACCAGGTTCGCGGTCTCCAGCATGCAGAGGCATCGCCTTCTCGGACTAATTCCTTCCGCCGGGGAGCTCCCGACGCGGACGCCCGTCCGCCTAGAAGCGGGCGATGCTGCCGGTAGCCAGGGCCCGGCGCTCGAAGACTCCCCAGAGGCCCATCGCGAGGCTCACCGAGATGAACCCGGAAAGGGCGACGGCGCCCCAGAGGAGGCCGAGCGTACCAAGAGAGTCGCCGGCGATCGCGCCCCGGATCGCCGAAAGTCCCCAGGTGAGGGGCAGGGCATCGCCCAGGTACTGGAGCGGGAGGGGCAGGCTCGAGACCGGGAAGTTGACTCCCGAGAGGAGCAGACCGATGAACAGGAAGATGTTCCCCAGGATGATCGACGTCCGCAGGTACAGCGCGACCCCGCCGAGGAGGAGGCCGAAGCCGACCATGGCGAGGGCGGTGAGCACGACCGACACCGCGAGGCCCGGGACCGTCGAGAGGGGGATCGAGACGTGGTAGAGGGTCGCCGCGTAGACGAGCCCCACGGTCACGGTCGCGAAGGAGATCAGGATCGGGATCACTCCTCGGCCGAGGTAGAGCGCGAACCGGTTGGCGGGGGAGACGAGCAAGTGCTCCATCGTGCCCTGCTGCTTCTCCGTGTCGGTCGTCTGGCATACCGAGAATACGCTCGTGTAGGTGACGGTCGCAACGGCGTTGCCGACCGCCGTAAACGCGATCTGGGCGGCGTCCCCGTTCCCGAGCTGGACGACGAACGCGAAGAAGACCATCTGGGTGAGCGGGATGATGAAGATCGTCCCCAGGACGAAGTCCAACCGCATGAACCCCAGGCTCGTGCGCGGCGCGAGTACCGCGTTGGTCCAGAAGGTCCGCCAGAAGGCGGGGCGGTACGCCGAATGGACGGTGGCACCCATCGACCTGCCTCCTCAGTAGTCCGACAGCTGCCCCGTTTCGAGCACGTGCCGCTCCACCCGGGTGAAGACGCTGCCCGCCAGCGCGGCGTAGACCGCCGTGACGGCCACCGCCCCGACGAGGTCCCATTCCCACCCCCAGCCGAAGCCGGTGTAGCCGGGGATGGAGACGTACCGTAGAGCATCGAGGGCCCAGGTCGGGGGGAACAACAGTGCGATAGGGTTGGTCCAGAACGGCAAGAGGACCACCGGGAACATGCAGCCGGTCCCGATGTAGAATGCGAACTCCCCCACGTTCTGGATGAAGCCGGCGTATCGGCTGTAGACGAAGGCCGCGGCGAACACCACGCCGACGCTCGCGAGGGTGACCATCACGAAGACGAACAGGACGACGAAGAGCAGCGGGTTGGGAAGTTGCGGCGGACCCCCCGCCGCGAGGACCACGACCAGATAGACAATGAGCCCGCCAAAGAGTCCCGCCACGACGTTCCAGATGATCCGACCGAGGACCACGTAGAGGTACGGGGCCGGCGCCTGGATGGTAGGTTCGAGCGTCCCGAGGAAGCGGTCCTGCCCGGTCGCCCACCCGCTGCCGTAGAGCGTCTGGCCCCACATGCTCATCATGCCGGCGCCGAGGATCGCATACGTCAGGAAGTACGGACCCTCTCCACGGAACAGTTCGAACGAGACGAGACCGAAGACGATCGGTGCGATCGTCGATGGAACGAGCCACTGGGGGTCGGCGACGAAGAGCAGGATCGCCAACCGGAGCGACGCCCCCGTCGCCCTCGTCCGGGAGGTCTCGTGACTCGCGAGCGCCGTCATTGCGCCTCCTCCTCGACGAGGTCCAGGTAGATGTCCTCGAGCGACGTTCTCCGCTCTCGGACCGACAGCTCCGCGTGACCGGGCAATAGGTCGCTGACGTGCTCCGGGGTCGTCTCGTCCGTGCGTACCCGGAGCGTGAGGCGCATCAGGGGTCCGAAATCCTCTCCCGTGACCTTCGACACGCCCGGAAGGCCCTTCAAACGGCCCACCTCCGGGTCCTCGAAGCCGTAGGCTTCGACCTCGATCGTCCGGTCGCCCCCGACCCGGGACCGCAGCCCGGCCATCGTGTCGTTAGCCACGATCTTCCCCTTGGAGAGGACGGCGACCCGGGGGCAGAGCTCCTCCGCCTCGAACATGTAGTGGGTCGTCAGGAAGATCGTGACCCCGTCCGCGACAAGCGAGCGCACGAGCTTCCGTGTCTCGCGCGCGCTCTTCGGGTCGAGCCCGATCGTCGGCTCGTCCAGGAACAGGATCTCGGGGCGATGGAGGATCCCTCGCGCGATGTGGAGCTTCTGCTTCATCCCGCGAGAGTACTCCTCGACCCGCCGGTCGGAGGCCCACGTGAGGTCCACTCGCTCGAGTACCTCGGTGATCCGGGCGTCGCGTTCGGTGGGGGGGATCCCGTAGAGGTCGGCGAAGTAACGCAGGTTCTCCCGCGCGTTGATCCGGTTGTAGAGGCCCCGTTCCCCCCCGAGGACGAGACCGATCCGGGAACGAAGCCACGTGGCCTCTTTGACCACGTCGCGGCCCAGAACCTTCACGGTTCCCGACGTGGGGAGCAGGAGCGTCGAGAGGATCTTGGTGAGCGTGGTCTTGCCCGCGCCGTTCGGACCGAGCAGGCCGAAGATGGCTCCCCGGCGGACGAGGAGGTCGACCCCCTTCAGCGCCTCGGTGCGGGTCTTCTCCGAGAAGAAGAAGCCCTTCCGGGACTCGAAGATCCGTACGAGGTCCCGAACCTCGATCGCCAATTCGTCGCTCATGGGGAAGGAAACCGCTCCACGCCTACCCTCCTATAACTAAATCGGCACCCCCGAGGGGAAGCGGAACGGACCTCCGCGTTGGCGTTCCATCGCCCGGTCGGAAGTCTCGGAGGGCGGGTGGATCCTGTGACGGGAGCCGGTCGGGTCGAGCCAGCAAGTTCACCTCCGCCCGTTCCTAAGGGGAGACCGATGGGCATGAGGTGGACTCACGTCCAGTACTCTTCGGTGGTTCGGGGGCCGTTCAGCCCCGAACACCACTCTAGAGTTATATCGGGGGGTCGGGTCGGCCGTCGAATGCCCGCGACCCAGGAGAAAGTGGCCCCCGGCGCGAGTGCCGCCGCTCCGGACAGCGGACTGCCTCCGGCGGAGCTGCTCGCGGCCTATCGTCTCATGCTTCTTGCCCGCGCCACCGACGATCGTTGTCTCTCGCTCCAGCGCCAGGGACGGATCGGCTTCTACGTGCCGGGTTCCGGCCAGGAGGCCGCCCAGGTCGGAGCCACACGTGCCCTCCACCCGGAGGACTGGGTGTTCCCTGCCTATCGCGAACTGGCGGTCGCCCTCACCCGAGGTGTCCCGTTGGAGCGGCTGCTCGACCAGTTCATCGGGAACTCCGGCGACCTCCTCAAAGGCCGTCAGATGCCGAACCACTACGGCTACCGCGAGTTCCGCTTCATGGTCGCCTCGAGCCCGATCGGGACTCAGATCACCCAGGCCGTCGGGGCGGCCCTCGCGGCCCAGCGGCGGAAGGACCCCATCGTCACCATCTCGTTTTTCGGCGATGGGGCGACGAGCTCCAACGATTTCCACGCCGGGATGAACTTCGCGGGCGTCTATCGTGCACCGACCATCTTCTTCTGTGAGAACAACCAGTGGGCCATCTCCCTGCCGCGCGAGAAGCAGACACGCAGCGCGACCCTCGCCGAGAAGGCGGAAGCCTATGGGTTCCCGGGAGTGGTCGTCGACGGCACGGACATCCAAGCCGTCTATCGAGCGGTTTCAGATGCGCGGGCACGGGCGGTGGCGGGCGAGGGCCCAACGCTCATCGAGGCGCAGGTCTATCGGTTCGGGCCGCATTCTACGTCGGACGACCCCCACCGCTACCGGTCGGACGCGGAGGTGGCCCACTGGAAGGAGAACGACCCGATCAAGCGGGTCAAAGACCTCCTCGTCCAGGCCGGTCTCCTGGATGACGCCCGCGACTCTGCCCTGGTCGAAGCGGCACGGGCCCAGGTGGGACGTGCCCTCGCCGCCGCCGAGCAGGCCGGGCCCGTCGCACCGGGAACGATGTTCGATGACGTCTTCGCGACTCCGACTCCGCGCCTCGCGGAGGAGCGGGCCGAGTTCGAGAACTTCCTGCGTGAAGGAGTGATCAAACCATGACCGAGCTCACGCTCGTCCAGGCCGTCAACCGCGGGCTGCAGCAGGCGATGCGGGACGACCCCGACGTGCTGGTCCTCGGCGAAGATGTCGGAGTGAACGGAGGGGTTTTCCGCGCCACGGAGGGTCTCCTCAAAGAGTTCGGCGAAGGCCGGGTCCTCGACACGCCCCTCTCCGAGACCGGGATCATCGGCACCGCGATCGGGATGGCGCTGTACGGCCTCAAGCCCGTCGCGGAGATCCAGTTCCTCGATTTCATTTACCCCGCGTTCGACCAGATCGTGAGCGAGCTCGCAAAATTCCGGTACCGCTCCGGTGGTCAGTATCCGTGCCACGTGGTCATCCGTGCCCCGTATGGCGGCGGAATCAAGGGCGGCCTCTACCACTCCCAGAGCACCGAAGCCTACTTTGCCCACACCGCGGGCCTCAAGGTGGTCATCCCATCGACCCCCGCGGACGCGAAGGGCCTCCTCCTCACCGCCATCCACGACGAGGACCCCGTGATGTTCCTGGAGCCGAAGCGGATCTATCGGTCGGTGACGGGAGAAGTGCCCGACGGCGACCACCGAGTGCCGTTCGGCCAGGCCCGGCTCGTGCGGGAAGGCACGGACGTCTCGCTGTTCGCCTATGGAGCGATGATCCCGATCGTCTCGGAGGCGGCAGAACTCCTCTCAAAAGAGGGGATCTCCTCCGAGATCCTCGACCTTCGAACCCTGGTCCCGCTGGACGAGGCGGCGATCCTCGCGTCGGTCGAGAAGACCGGCCGCGCGGTGGTCGTCCACGAGGCGGCCCGGTTCTGCGGGTTCGGCGGGGAACTCTCCGCGATCCTGGCGGAGAAGGCGTTCTATTCGCTGAAGGCCCCCATCGCCCGTGTCACGGGGTACGACACGCCGTTCCCCTATGCGCTCGAAAACCTGTATCTCCCCAATGTAGAGCGGGTCGCGCACGCCGTGCGGGCGACCGTACGCTCGGGGTAGGAGACGGAGATGGCGTTCGAGTTCCGGTTGCCCGACCTCGGTGAAGGAGTCGCCGAGGGCGAGGTCGTTCAGTGGTTCGTCAAGGAGGGGGACCCCATCGCCGAGGACGCCCCGCTGGTCAGCGTCCTCACCGACAAGGCGAATGTGGAGATCCCCTCGCCCAAGGCCGGACGCATCGCTCGCCTCCATGCGCAGGTCGGTGAGAAGGTCAAGGTCGGGGCCCTTCTCGTGTCCATCGATACGGGCGGAGGGTCGGCGCCCGCCTCGAACCCCCCGGTCGCACTCGCCTCCGAGGTTCGAGGAAAAGCAGCTACGGGTCCATTGGCCGCCGCGCCCGCGGCCTCACCGCCGCCGAAGGCGGCGGTCGCCGCTCCGGGCGGTACCCCGGATCGCGTTCTCGCTTCTCCCTATTTACGGCGGCTCGCGGCCGAGCGGGGCATCGACCTTCGCGCGGTGCGCGCGAGCGGGCCGGGCGGACGCATCACCGAGGCCGACGTGGACGCTGGCGCGCAACCGGGCACCTCAGCGCCCCCCGCGGTGACAGGCGGCACAGCACCGGGCCCCTCAGTTCCGGCGAGCGCCCCGGCTCGTGCCGAGGGAGATCCCTCCGACCTTCTGACGCGCGTGCCGATCCGAGGGATCCGCCGGGCGATCGCGGACCGGATGACGCTCTCCACGCACACCGCCGCCCACTTCACTTACGTGGAGGAGGTGGACGTCTCGGAGCTGGTCCACCTCCGCGAGCGAATGGCCAAGCACGTCGAGAAGCAAGGGGGTAAGCTCAGTTACCTCCCCTTCTTCGTGAAGGCGGTTGTTGCGGGACTGCGCGCCCACCCCCGGTTGAACGCGACGATGGACGACGCTCGGTCGGAACTCGTCCTCCACTCGGCGTTCAACGTCGGTATCGCCACGGCGGCACCGGAGGGCCTCATCGTGCCGGTCGTGCACGGCGCGGACCGCAAGAGCGTCCTCGAGCTCTCCCGGGAGATCGCGGACCTCGCGGAGCGCGGTCGAGCGGGGAAGTTGACCCGCCCCGAAATGACGGGAGGGACCTTCACGATCACGAGCCTCGGCGCACTCGGCGGGGTGCTCGCGACGCCGATCCTCAACTACCCCGAGGTCGCGATCATGGGAGTGCACAAGATCCAACGCCGTCCGATGTACCGTCCGGACGGCACGATCGGGCCGGCCGATCTCATGAACCTCTCCGTCTCGCTGGACCACCGGGTGCTCGACGGAATCGAGGGAGCCCAGTTCCTGGCGACGGTGAAGTCGAACCTGGAGGACCCGCACCAGATGTTCGCTGAGATGGCATGAGCGCGGCGCCCGCCGTCGTTCCCCTTCCGTACTCGACCGCCGAGACCGAATCGGCGCTAGGCCCCCGTTGGCAAGACACGCTCCTTGCGATGCACCGGTGGATGGCTCTCGGTCGAGCGCTGGACGCCCGGATGCAGGGGCTCCAACGTCAGGGGCGCGTGGGATTCTACGGCGCGGCGACCGGTCAGGAGGGGGTGAGCGTCGCCGCCGGCCTTGCCACGGCGCCGGACGACTGGATCCTCCCGGGCCTGCGCGAACAGCTGGTGGCCCTGGTGCGGGGACACTCCCTCGTCACGTACGCCCACCACTTGTTCGCCGATGACCGGGACCCGGGTCGGGGTCGGAACATGCCCTGTCACCCGACCGCGGCCGAGGTCCACTACGTCTCGATGTCCTCGGTCATCGGGACCCAGATCTCGCACGCAGTGGGTGTCGCCTACGGGATGCGGGCCCGTGGGTCGCCCGGGGTCGCCCTCGCCTTTTTCGGCGACGGCGCCACGAGCGCGAACGACTTCCACGGGGGTCTCAATTTCGCGGCCGTGTGGAAGCTCCCGGTCGTGTTCTGCTGTACCAACAACCAATGGGCGATCTCGCTCCCCGTCGAGCGACAGTCCGCGGTCGCGACGCTCGCGGCGAAGAGCGCGGCCTACGGGATCCCCGGCCGGCGCGTCGACGGGACCGACGTGATCGGCGTCTACTGCGCCCTGAGGGAGGCGCTCGAAGCGACGCGGTCCGGCCGCGGCCCCGAGTTTCTCGAATTCCTGGTCTATCGCATGACGCCGCACTCGAGTTCGGACGATCCTACCCGCTATCAGCCGCAGGACTGGTCGGCGCGGGCGCAGAGCCACGACCCCTACCTGCGCCTCACTACTTGGCTCTCCGAGAATGCTCTCCTAGACGCCGAGACCCACGCCCGGGTGACCGCGGCGGTGGAGGAGGAGGTGCGGGCCGCCGTGCGGGTGGCCGAGGAGACCGCGCCGCCGTCGCCCGCATCCCTGACCGAAGATGTCTATGCCCGGGGCGGCTCGTTCCCGCCATCGCCCCCCGCGGGCCGGAGCACGTAGATGGCGGGAACTTACGCGCGGTCGACCCAGGTGTTGGTGGTGGGGGGCGGCCCCGGCGGCTACGTCGCGGCGATCCGGGGTGGCCAGCTCGGGCTGAAGGTCCTGCTCGTCGAGAAGGACGAACTCGGAGGGGAATGCCTCAACCGCGGCTGCATCCCGTCCAAGGCGCTCATCCACGCTTCGTTGCTCTACTCGGCCCTGCGCACCGAAGGACCCGAGGTCGGGGTGCGGGCGTCGGACGTTCAGTTCGACCTGCCGCAGACGATCCGCTGGAAGGATTCGGTCGTCGCGAAGGAACGGGCGGGAGTGACCTCGCTCCTCAAGTCGGCCGGCGTCACCGTCCTGAAGGGGGAGGCCCGGTTCACCGGTCCACACTCGGCGGACTTCGCCGCGCCGGACGGGGGCCACGAGCGGATCGACTTCGAGCACGCCATCATCGCGACCGGTGCGCTCCCCACGCTGCTGCAGGGGTTCGAACCCGACGGGACCACCGTGATCACCTCCACCGACCTGCTCGGGATGACCTCCCTCCCTCGCTCGCTTCTGGTCCTCGGTGGCGGTGTCAGCGGCTGCGAGCTCGGAGAGTTCCTGGCCCGCATCGGGGTCGATGTCACCATCGTCGAACTGCTCCCCCAGCTCCTCCCCGGGGTCGAGTCGGACCTCTCCCGTGAGCTGACCGGTTCGCTCGAGCGCTTGGGGGTCAAGGTCCACGTCGGGACCAAGGCGATCGCTCTCGAGCGCACCGCGGACGGGGTCGCTCTGAAGGTCGAGGGGGCCCAGGGCCCCGGCGTGCTTCGGGCCGAGCGGCTGTTCGTCACCGTCGGCAAGCGCCCCGCCTCCCGCGAGATCGGCCTCGAGGAGGCCGGGGTCGCGAGCGACCCGAAGACGGGGTTCATCGGGGTCGACGACCAACTTCGAACGAACGTGCCCCACATCTACGCGGTCGGTGACGTCGCACGGCCCCCGATGCTGGCCCATAAGGCCTACCGGGAGGGGACGGTGGCGGCCGAGGCGATCGCCGGTCGGCCGACCCGGTTCCAGTTCGACGCGATGCCATCGGTCGTGTTCACGACCCCCGAACTCGCCTCGGTCGGTCTTTCGCGGGAGGAGGCCGAGAAGCGCGGCCACACCGTACGGGAGGTCCGATTCCCGTTCGCGGCCCTCGGTCGCGCGCATGCGGCGCACGCCACCGGGGGGTGGGCGAAGATCGTGGGCGACACCGCCAGCGGCCTGTTGCTCGGGGTCCACGTGGCCGGCGAGGACAGCGGGGAGTTCATCGCCGAGGCCACGCTGGCGATCGAAATGGCCGCGACCGTACGCGACCTCTCCCTCACGATCCATCCTCACCCCACCTTCTCCGAGGCCCTTCAGGAGGCGGCCCTTCTCTGGCTGGGCGAGCCGATGCACGTCGTGCCGAGGCGAACGGATGCTGTCGGACATTGACTGGGGGGTGCGCGACTATCGTGATTCGCTGGCGGCGATGCACGCGCTCGTCGCCGACCGCCGGGCCGGCCGGATCGCGGACACGCTCGTCCTCGTGGAACACCCACCGGTCGTGACGATCGGGGTGGAAGGAGACGACGGAGGGGCCCGCCTAAGCGGGCTACCGGTCGTCGAGGTGGAGCGAGGCGGACGAGCTACCTACCACGCCCCCGGGCAGTTGGTCGGCTATCCGATCGTGGACCTCGAGCCGAGGGGCCGCGACGTTCGGGGGTTCGTCACCGAGGTCGAGACGGCCGTCGTCGAGGCGATCGCGGCCTTCGGGGTCACGGGAGGTCACGTCTCGGGCCGGCGGGGAGTCTGGGTCGCCGGGACGCGGAAGATCGCTTCGGTGGGGATCGCGGTCGAAGGGTGGGTGACGTACCACGGGTTCGCCCTGAACGTCGACCTCGACCTTTCCCCGTTCGACCGGTTCCATCCCTGCGGGTTCGACGGACCGGTGATGACGTCCCTCGCGCGGGAGGCGGGCCGACCCGTCACGGTCGCCGCGGTCAAACCGCTTATCGTGGAGGCTTTCCAGCACCTGGAAAGCCACGCCCGCCGGGCCGCTCCCCCCATCGCATGAGCGGTGACCCCGCGCGCCGACCTCGTCTCCTGCTCGTCGGCGGGGGCGGAGGGCTCGTCGGCCGAGCGCTCATTCAGGAATTTTCGCCGGACTGGAACATCCGTTCCGTGCACCGGCACCCCGCCCCCGCGGAGGCGGTCCCTTCGGTCGAATGGGTAGCGGCCGACGTGGCCGGAGTTCCGGACTGGCGTCCCCTCCTCGAGGGGGTGGACGTGGTCGTGAACGTCGCGTGGTACCGCTCGGGCCCGGACCGCCGTTTCCGCCCGCTGGCGGAGGGACTGTGCCGACTCGTGGCGGATGCGGGCGCGACTGGAGTGGGCCGGATCGTCCAGATCAGCGTGCCGGTCGCCACCGAGCACATTGAGACGACCCTCCCCTACATGGTCCGGAAGCGGGAGGTCGACCGAGCCGTCGCAACGAGCGGCGTCCCGTGCAGTATCGTGCGGCCGACGATGCTGTTCGGCCCGCGCGACAAGCTCCTGACCGTCATGCTCCGGACCATGGCCCGATGGCATCGCTTCCCCATCTTCGGCGACGGCGAGTACCACGTGAGCCCGATCGCGGTCCGGGACCTGGCCAGGATCGTGCGACGCGAGGCGGGGCTCGAGGGGTCCCGCACCGTCACCGCGGGAGGGCCCCGAGTCTGGCGTTACCGGGAGCTGACCGACTTCCTCTTCGATTCGCTCGGGCTCGCGCCCCACTACTTTCACCTCACCGCGACGGGGGGCGAGCGCCTCGCCCGCCTGCTGGAGACCCTCGGGTCATCGCTCCTGTACGCGTACGAGGTCGAATGGCTTCTATCGGACCGGCTCGGACTTCCGCCGTACGACGGGCTCGCGACGCCGCTCGAGCCCGTCGAGGGGTTCCTGCGGCTCGAGGGAATGCGACAGAGGCCGCACCACCCGAACGGGTAGATTTAAGGCACAGACCCACCCATCGTCCCGGCGATGGAAGCAGTCGACCTGAGCCGGCGGCTCGCCGACTTCAGCCAAGTCGCCCAAGAGGTGCTCCGGGACGTGCCCGAGGTCACCGAACAGCAGGTTCGCCACTGGATCGTGAATCCGTTCCTCGTCGCTCTGGGATGGGACCCGCACGACAAGAAGCAGGTCTACCTCGATTTCGAAGCGAACCCCGGCGACGGGCCGGTCGACTACGCCCTGTTCAACGCGGAGGGGCACGCCCGGCTATTCCTGGATGTGCGGGAGCGTACGGCCTCCGTGTCGGAGATCGGCGGCGTGGCCGATCAGGCCCAGAAGGCCAAGGTCCCGCTCGTCCTGCTCACCAACGGCCGGGAATTCTCCCTCTGGCACGTCTCGAAGGACGAACCCGCGGCTCCTCTGGCGGTCCTCTCCCTCAAGGAGCTCGCGGACAACTCGGAGAGCCTGCTCGGGCTGACCGCCGAGTACCGCCTCAGCGAGAGTGGCATCGAACAGCTGCGCCGGAGCGCGATCCGCCTCGCGGTGCTCCAGATGCTGGAGGAGAACACCGAGAAGACGTTCGACGCGCTCGTCGGATGGGTCCGATCCCAGGTCTCGCCGGGGGCGCTGGACGGCACGACCGAGGAAGCGATCCGCGACGCGACGATGCTCTGGCTCACGGACGAGCATCTTACGTTGCCCGGGTTCGCCCCGTCCGACGGGAAGCGCCCGCAAGACCTCCGCATGACGACCCCGAAGGACTGGGAACCGTTCCCCCGCGGGCCGGCGGGGACCTTCCAGTACAAGTACGACAGCGCCAAGATCCTCGACCTGCGCCAGGGCCCGCGCGAGGTCCGCGAGCAGCTCCGGAATCAGGGGATGCGGACCCCCACCGCCACGAGTTTCGGTGGGTTCTACCACGCGCTTCGGGCTCGCGCCGGGCTCACCCCCGGGACGTAGGACCCGCACCCGGGACGCGGGACGTCGCCAAGGGCGTACCGGGCGCCCCGCACGGGGGAGCGATAGGTTCCTATCCCTCCGTTGGAATGCGGGGGCATGCCCACAGCGGACCGAACCCCCCGGGAATCGACCAACCCGTTCCAGGACTGGATGAATGCGATGGCCAACCAACGTGGTGAGTTGGACCTCCGCCTCGAAGGAGTCTCCCTCAGACTCCCGTTCCTACCCCAGCCGATCGAGCTCAACGGGACCGTCTCCGTCTCGTTCCACATCCGCGAGCTGACGGACAAGGAGAAGGACGCGCGCTCCGCCAAGGAAATCCGACTGATGCACGCCTAGCCGGACCCCGGCCCGAGGGCGCGACCCTCTGGTTTTATACGCATGAGTGTGTATAACATGGGTGTGTCCGACCTCGGCTCCTTCTCGCGCCAGCCCCACCCCTGCCTCGACCGACGCTGCGGCCACTCCCCAGAGGACCACGTCGCCACGCCCGAGCTCGCTGGCGGTGGAGAAGCCGTCGCCTGGTGCACGCGCTGCCGTCACCATGAGGTCCGACGCCCGTCCTGGACCTCTCCCCTCCGCCGCGTCCTGCGCCCCCGCGCCCGATCCCGGATGACCCGACCCGCCTAGACGGTGGTTCCTCGACCTGACGGGTCGGTGACGGTTCAGAAGTGGTTCGCGGCGACTCCGATCAGGAATCCACCGAAGCCGGCGCCCAATCCGATCACGATCATCCGCAGACCGCTCTTCCACGTCACGCTCTCGGTAGTGCGGGCCTCGTACCAGCCCACGAGGAAGAGTGTGAGAGCGCTCAGAATGACCGCGAGGATCGCCGCCGTGGTGAGCGATCCCGGCAGGACCAGGAACGGGATCAGAGGGATGAACGAACCGACTACCGTGGCGCCGAGCACGATTTCCGCGCTCTGCCGGGGCTGCCCCTCGCTGACCGGAGATAGCGATAGCTCGAACGCCATCATGAGGTCGAGCATCATCTTCGGTTTCGCTTCCACCTCTCGGACGACCCGCTCGAGGTCGTCCCCCTGGTAGCCCCACTTGCGAAAGATCACCCGGATCTCCTCGCGCTCGATCTCGGGGACCTCCCGCATCTCCTTCAGCTCGCGGTCGACCTCCGAGCGGTAGAACTCGCGACGGGCGCGGGTCGAGGTGTAGGCGACCGCCGACATCGAGATCGATTCGGCCGCGAGCGCGGCGAACGCCGCGATGAGGATGATGCGGACGTCGTGCGTGGAGACAGTGAGTCCGAGGAGGATCCCGAGGACGTTGACGAGGCCGTCCTGGCTCCCAAGGATGAAGTCGGAGAGCAGCGTCGCTCTCGGGTGCGGCTCGTGGGGAGGATTTCCCATGCGCCGCGCGCACGCCCCGGGGCCGATAAGACGGTGACGGCGCGCCGGGGCGGACCGGGCGGCCGGACGACCCCCTCAGCCGCTCAACCGGGCGCCCTCGGCGAGCGCTTTCAGCTTGAGTAGGGCCACCGACTTTGGGACTCCGTTCATTCGGGCGAACGTCTCGAACCCGCAGTCGGTCCCTCCCCACGTGTTCTGGGTCCCGACGGCCTGGGCGAGTTGGTCGAGTCGAAGGCGAACCGTCCGCGGGCTCTCCACGATCGGCGTCTTCACGTCGATCACTCCGCCCACAAACGCGAGTCCCTTGGGCCAACCGTGGTCGCGGGCATACTCCTGGAGGACCAGCAGGTCGCCTTCGTGGTGGGGGTTCGCGAGCTCCCCGACGAGCTTCGAGGCATGGAGGCGGGTGAGCTGGGGCAGGATGCGGGCAAAGTCCGCGTCGCTCTGGTGCGACGCGGCATAGTTCCCGTAGCAATAGTGGACCCGAATACGGTCCCGCGGCAGCCCGTCGACGGCGTGATTGATCGCATCGACGTGGTGGGGGAGCGCGTCGTAGAAGTCGATGCCCCAATCGGTGGCCGTTTGCTTGCCCATCGCCAGGTCCGGAGCATCGATCTGGAGCACGACCCCCGGCACCTCGAGGATGGTGCGGTATTCTTCCCGGAGTTGAGCGCTGACGGCGCGGAGATACTGGAGGTGGTCCGGGTAGACCTCGGGGTTGTTCGGATAGAAGATCGTGATCACGCCGGGGGACGGAGCGGGCAGGAAGACGCTGGGCGCTCCCTCCTCGTGGGCCAGGCGCGCCGCGTCGGTGGCCGCGCGGCGAGCCGCCGCCTGTCCACGGTAGACGAGCGGCGCGACGATCTTGGGCAGGGAAAACGCGTCCCGGGTGCTGGCGAGCGCGGCGCCGAGCGCCGGATTCGAGCTCTGGAACTCCTCGATCAGCTCCGGCGAAAAGGGCATCGCCACCCGTTCGGTCCGCGAGAAGCCCTCGAACCGTTGGGGCAGGTAAAAGGTGTAACCGGCCACCCGCTGCTCACCGGGCGAAACCTGGTCGAGCCCGAACGACGCGCCCCGGGGTGGAGCTGGTCGCGGATCGCGGCGCGTTCGGCGTCCAGGTACGTCGCCTCGTGCGCGACCGGGATCTCACCGGTCGGACTCTGCGCGAGGAGCGCGAGAACCTCGGGGGGTCGATACCAGCTTCCGGTCATGGTCGTTCGGTACGGCATGTTCGTCCTCTGGCCCCGGGCCGGCGACTTACTTCAAGGTTCGGTCGACGGGTCGATTACACGCCACGAAAACGACTGACGCGACCGGAAATGTCCCACGGGCAAGACAACGCTTATCTTCGGCACGGATGGTGGCATCCCCGGCGGGGGAACCCCGACCGTCCGGGCACATCCATGCGCACCCCCAGTCTGATTTTACGGAGCCTATGGGTCCTCCTGATCGCCGCCCTGATGGCGGTGCCTGCCATTCCCTTGTTATCACCGGCCGTGGGCGGCGGTGCCCCCCATGCCATGGGCTCCTCGCTCCGACCCCTGACGGAGCTCTCGATCGCGTCGCTCACCCACGCGCCGGTCGCGCCGTTTCCCTACACCGAGCTCGGACGCACGGTGCCGAACGCGGTGGCGGTGGGTCCGGTCCCGTCGCGCCCATCCATTCCCGTCCTTCTGACCTTCAATTTTGCCAACGCCTCGCGGCTCGCCGCTCTGCTGGCCGAGCTGCAGAACCCCCGGTCCTCCGAGTATCATCACTACCTCAGTGCCGCCGAATTCGACGGTGAATTCGGGCAACCTACCTCGACCTACCGCGCGGCGGTCCAGTACGTCGAGGCGCTGGGAGCGACGAACGTGCGTACGTCCGCCGACCGGGTCAGCCTCTCGTTCGACGTGGTCCCGTCCACCGCGGAGGCGATCTTCCATGCGTCGCTCGACTCGTACGAAGTGGGGGGTCACACGTTCTACGCGCCGACCTCCGCCCCGGAATTCCCCGCTCCTCTCGCTGGGCTGCTCGCGGGGGTAGACGGACTGAGCTCGTACTCTTCCCTCACCAACCACCCGCTCCATTCGACCCCGGTCTTCCGCTCGGGGGGGGTCCTCTCCGGCCCCACCCAGGTTCCCCCTCTCAGCGCGTACCCCAGTCCGGTCATGAGCGGTGGTTTCCAGTTCGAATTCGCGTCCGACTTCCAGGTCGCGTACGACCAGCTCTCGCTGTTCGCGGAGGAGGGCTACCCGACCAACATGGTGGCGGCAACGATCCTCTCCGCGGGGACCTACGAAGGGAACCCGATCACCACTCCGTGGGGCAACCTCGCGACAGGCCAGTCGGTCGGCCCCTTCGACCCGCGGGACATCTCCGACTTCTACAACGAGACCCTCCCCACGGGCGAACCCCACGCCTCCGTGACCGGGGTCCCTTTGAACGGGGCGCCCGCGCCGGGACCCCTCGCCTCATTTGACAACACCTCCGCCAATGTGGAGAACACGCTCGACCTCGAGATGCTCGGGTCGACGGCGCCCGGGGCGAGGATCTACAACGTGTACGGCTCCACGCTCTCGACCGTCAACCTGGACGACGCGTTCGCGTACATCCTCAACCCGAACGCGAGCTTCCCCGCCCTGGCGAACGTCTCGGTCATTTCGAACTCCTGGGGCGGCACCGACGGGTTTGATGCCGGCTGGAACGCCTCGATCGCCACGGCGGCCGCCCGCGGTATCACGGTCCTGGTGGCCTCGGGCGACTCCGCCTCGAATCCCAACGGAGATGGCGGCGGGACCGACCCGCCGGGCCAGACCACCTTCTTCCCGGCCTCGATGGCCTTCGATACGTACGGCGACGTCGCCGTGGGAGGCACGACCGTCGCCCTCGACCCGACGACCCTACAGATGAGCGAGAACATCGTCTGGAATCAGACGGCCGCGTGGGACTCCCCCAACCCGGCGGCTGGCTCGACCGGGGGGATCAGTGCGATCTTCCCGGCGCCGGATTGGCAGAACGACACGAGCGCGAACGAGCGCACGCACGGGCTCGGCCGAGGCGTGCCCGACATTGCGGCGCTGGCGAACAACACCATCATGACGATCACGTTGGGGGGGGTCGAGTACGAAGCCTCCAACGCGTCGGTCGGGGGGTTCTTCTTCGATGTCGCGGGGACGAGCATCGCATCCCCGCTCACCGCCGGGATGCTCGTCGATGCCGACCACGTGCTCGGAGCGTTCAACAACTCCTGGCTCGGCTTCCTCGACCCGGACCTGTACGCGCTGGCGAACGCGCAGTACACGACGGTCTCCTCCTCGGCGACCTCCAGCACCGGCTACATCACCACGAACCCGGCGTACAACACGACCCTCCCGACCGTTCCCTTCTACGACGTCACGGTGGGCCAGAACTTCGCCTACCCAGCGCTCGTCGGGTACGACCTGGTGACCGGATGGGGGAGCGTCGACGCTTACAACTACACGATGTATCTCGTGAGCTACCAACCCGTCAACTCCCCCGGGGACCTCTCCTCCCTCCGGGCCAATTTCAACCTCACCGGGCTGGACGTCACCTCGACCAGTCCGTACTACAACGCCTCGATCCAGCAGAACTTCTTCGTCGCCAATGCCCTCGGCGCCCCGATCTACTGGGTCCAGAACGTCATTTACATCAACGGGACGCCGGGGGCCTGGAGTATGAATTTCAGCGGTTGGGTCGTCTATCCGTACTGGGGCCTCTACTCGAACGAGTCGATCTACGAGTACAACTTCCCCCTGACGGGACAGGTGCTTAACACTCCCCTTGACTTTTCGATCCAAACGACGCTCGAGAACACGACCGTCTTCGGGGGCGAGTCGGTCCTGTTCTCCTTCGGGATCCCCGGGACTTCCACCCTGAGCTTGCCACTTCCCGGGGGGTCGTACATTCTCGGTGCCCTCTGGAACAACTACTCCTGGGAGGGGAACGAGTTCGCCAATAACCCTCTCGAGGGCGGGCCGCCCGGCAGCCTCTCCCCTCAATTCGGCCTCGTCGGCGGACCGAGCCTAGGACAGGGGGATTTCACCTCCCCGACGGGCGGGAACCTTCAGCTCCTGTTCCAGCGGTTCGGTTCGACCACCTGGGTCCCTGGGACGACGGAGGCCTACGGCGAGGGCATCGACCAGACCGGGGAGAGCGCCTTGAATTTGGAGTGGACTCAAACGTCCGCGGCGGACCCGGCCACCGGCACTCCGGCCAACTGGAGCCTCGGCCTCTCGACGGGTTCGATGGAACAGGGGGTCCTCGAGTACGACTCCGCTGCGACCGTCTCGGTCGTCCCGGTCACGGTCTCTGAGACGGGCCTGCCCCCGGGCTGGACCTGGGGATTCTTCCTCAATACGGGGCAGGGATTCTTCACCAGTTCCCCGCAGGCGGTCCTCCAGTTGGCGAACGGAAGCTACTCGTGGAACGCCTACCCGCCTTCGGATTACTCGCTGGTGGCGCGCCAAGGACAATTCGTCATCGACGGGGTCTCGATGCAGGTCTCCCTCGTTTTCCAGCTCGTCACGTACAACGTAACCCTCGTCGCGCTCGCGTTGCCGACCGGGTTCGACTGGTGGGCGAACGTCACCGAGACGTTCGATGGTTCGCCGACCCTCTATCCCCTCGAGTCCAACACCACGAGCATCACGTTCGCGGCGGCGAACAGCACGCTCGAGATCGCCTTCGCCGCACAGTCGAACTGGACGGAACAACCCCATCAGATCGAGTTCAACGTCACCGGCAGCAACGTCGAGTATGAGGAGGCATTTTCACCGCCTCCGACCTTCGTGACGACCTTCGCCGTAGCCGGTTTGCCCGCCGCGCGAACTGGACGCTCAATGTCTCCGGCCAACCGAGGGGCGCTCCTACGTCCGCCGCGAGCGTCAGCCTCCCGCTGAAGAACGGGAGCTACTCCTACGTCGCCCGTACGAGCCTCCCCGGATACTTCGCGGTGTCGGGCGTCTTCGGGGTGGACGGAGCCGCCCACGAGATCTTCGTTTCCTTCCTGCCTGCGGTCTACGGTGTTATGTTCGCCGAATCCGGTCTCCCCGCGGGGAGCCTGTGGGGTCTCCAGATCCTCGGAGGGCCGTACTTGAGCTCGGAGGGAGACCAGCTCAACTGGTCGGCGGTCAACGGCACGTACAATTACACGGTCCTCGCCCAACCCGCGGGTTGGACGGCGGGCGCCTTCTCCCAGGGGAGGATCTCGGTCAATGGATCTCTCACCACGCTGGATATTCTCTTCACCCAGGTCGAGTACCCGGTCACGTTCTCGATGAGCGGTCTACCCGCGAGCGAGTCGTGGGGGATCTCCCTCGACGGCGCGCCGGCGAACTTCACGACCTCCTCCAGTCTCTCCTTCTCTCTTCCGAACGGGACCTACACCTATTCCGTCTCCCTCCCGCCCGGATGGAGTTCCTCACCCCCGTCGGCCACGTTCAGTGTCACCGGTCAAGCCGGAACCATCAGCTTGGTCGCCTCCCAGCGGTCAGGGACCTCCGGCACCTCGGGGCCCCTTGGGCTCGGGAGTTGGGGGTACGCGCTCATCGCCCTCCTCGTGCTCGTGGTCCTGGTCGTGCTTGCCGTCGCTTTCTGGCGGCGCCGTCCACCGGAGAGGCCGCCGGAGCCAAGGTCCCCGCCTTCCCCGCCCGTGGCGCCACCCCCCGTCCCGAAATCCTGAGCCCCCGTCGGGTCCGGGTCGCCCTCCGGCCAGCGTCCTAACCCGGGCGTCCACGGCCGGCTCGCCTCTTCTGGGCCAGGGCGTCCCGGAGGATTCGGCCATGGTCGAAGGCGAGCGGGGGGACCGGGTCCAGGCTGACCCACTCCGCGGAGGCCGCGTCATCCCCGCCTCGGGGGACCCCGCTCGGGCCGTCGATGAGGAAAACGACGGAGACGGTGTGCTTGCGGGGGTCCCGGTCCGGGTCCGAGTAGACCCCGACGAGCGGTCCCAGGCGACCGGTCAACCCCGTTTCTTCCCGCAGCTCTCGGAGGACGGCGGTCTCGACGGTCTCGCCGATCTCCACGAACCCGCCGGGGAGCGCCCAGGAACCCCGGAAGGGGGGTCGGCCGCGTCGGACCAGCAGCACGCGCCCGCGACGGATGCAGACCGCGTCGACCGCCAGGGAGGGACCGGGGTAGCGCCGCGTCACGGACCTCCGAGTTCGCCGAGGGGAATAAACCCGTGGGCCTCTCGGGCCCACGGGGGCCGTATGGAGTTGGGAATCTTTAACTTGAAAGAGTCGGTCTCCGCCGGGTCGATGCAGATCGTGCGGGCCAAGGCCCCGCTCCGGATCAGCTTCGCCGGCGGAGGGACCGATGTCTCCCCCTACCCCGAGGAACGGGGAGGGGCGGTGCTCAATTGCACCATCAGTCGGTTCGCCTACGCGACCCTCGAGGCCGAGGACAACGGTCGGGGGGCGGTCTCGGTCCAGTCATTGGACTACAACCTCTCGGTCGATTATGCCAAACCGGAGGACCTCGTCTACAACGGCGAACTCGACCTGGTCAAGGCGGCTGTCAACGTCCTTCGACCGGTCAACGGCGGCCGGGCCGAATCGATGCGCCTTTTCCTCCACTCGGACGCTCCCGTCGGGACGGGGTTGGGGAGCTCCTCGACCATGTGCGTCGCGATCGTGGGGGCGTTCCAACGGCACCTCCGCGAGCACTGGACCCCCTACGAGGTCGCCGAGCTCGCCTACCGGATCGAGCGGACGGAGCTCGGGTTCAAGGGGGGCCGCCAGGACATGTACGCCGCCGCGTTCGGCGGGTTCAACTTCATGGAGTTCGGCGCGGACCGGACGGTGGTGAACCCCCTCAAGATCTCGCCGGACGTCGCGAACGAGCTCGCCTACCGCCTCCTGCTCTGCTACACCGGCACGAGCCACTACTCGGCCGACATCATCGAACGCCAGCAGCGGAGCTACGCGGAGAAAAGGGAGGCGACGGTCCGCGCGCTGGACGCGACCAAAGCCCTGGCCATCGACATGAAGAACGAGCTCTTGCGCGGCAACATCGACGAGATGGGGCGTCTCCTCGACGAGGGCTGGCAGCTCAAGAAACAGTTCGCGGAAGGGGTCTCGAACCCCCAGATCGACTCCTTCTACGAGAACGCGAGGGCCGCGGGCGCCCTCGGGGGGAAGCTGGTGGGGAGCGGGGGCGGTGGATACATCCTCCTGTTCTGCGATTTCGCCCGGCGCGCCCAGGTGGCGAAGGCGGTCCAGGCCTCGGGGGGTTCCGTCACCGATTTCTCAATCGAGCCCGCCGGCCTCCAGGCCTGGACCGTGCGCTGAACCGACGAGGCGAACGTCGTGGACCTCTCCCTCTACCTTCCCGCCGTCCTCGCGGCGTTTCTCATCACGCTCCTCGAGATGACCGAGGTCGTCGTCCTCGTCATCGCCGTGAGCGCCGACCACCCGACCGCGCGCCCGGGGGCGACCGGGGCGGTGGCGGGGGTCGCGGTGGTCTCCGCGGTGGCGGTCGGAGTAGGGGCCGCGCTCGACGTCATCTCGCACTCCTACCTGCTCTATGTCTCCGCCGTACTGCTCGCCGGGTTCGGGGTGTACCTGTTCCGCAGCACGCTACGGTCGTACCGGCGTGCGGCCCTCCCCCCCGGCGCAGCCCCCCACGCGAAGTGGGGCGGAGCCGTCCAGTTCGGGGCGGGTTTCACGTCGGGCGCGGTCGAGGCGGTGGAGGTCGTGGTGGTCCTGCTGGGGATCACCGCCGCTGGCTACGCCTTCTCCGCGGTCGTCGGCGCGCTCCTCGGAGGCGCCCTCTTGATCGTGCTCGCGTTCCTCCTCCACGAGCAGCTCCGTCGGATCAAGGTCCCCTGGCTCAAGTTGCTCGGAACCTCGATGCTGTTCACCTTCGCGACCTTCTGGTTCGGAGAAGCGGTCGGGGTCAATTGGCCCGGGTCGGACCTCTTCCTCATCCCTCTCTTCGTAGGAGCGCTGCTCCTGTCCCGCGGTGCAGTCGAGGCAGGCCTTCGAGCCGGCCTGCCCCCCGCCGCCACCAGGTAGCCGGCGCCGGCCCCTACGACACCATGCCTGCCGAGTCGGAAACCAGTCCAAAGGAAAAAGGGAGGAAAGGGTTGGAACCGGAAGAATCCCGCTCGCCTTAGACCGGGATGATCTTCCGTCCGTAGTTCCAGTTCGTCAGGTCGGCCGTCGCGACACCCCAGGCGAGGAGTCCCGTCAGGATGATCTCGGCGCCGATCCCCTGTAGGGTGCTCTTGCTCAGGATGGTTCCGCCCGCGAGGGCATCAAACCTCCAGGTCAGGAGGGCGAACGCGATCAACAGGGTGACGAAGACCGACGTGATCCCGAACCCGTGCTTCGGGGCGCTCAGCGTGAACGTCAGGGTCACCAGGAACCAGACGAACATGAAAGCCGCAATGCCATAGAAGTCGGCAGGCACGGCCGTGGAGGTCAACATCCAGTTGAACGCCAGCCAGAAGGCCCCGTAGCATACGAACGCGGTGGCGAACATGTTGCCCTTGCGAAGCCCGATGAGCCCCGCTATGATCTGGGCGATCCCACCGAAGAAGATCGCCATCGCGAGGACGGCTCCAGCGCCGATCCAGCCTCCGACTTGGAGCCCGGCCAGGATGGTGGTCGTACCGAAGCCCAGCAACCCAAGGGTCGCAGGCCCGGCCCACCATTCGGGCTTCTCCTCTACTCTCGGGGGCGCCTCTTGCATCCCATGAGCAGTTTCCATGCTCATCCCGGCAGCCGACATGTTATCACGGCGCATGAGGTCTATATACATAAACGGCGGGCTTCTACGCATAACCCGTGCCGGGACCTCCAAGGGGGTCCCACGGGCAGTTTCGCCACTCTTCGCGCCACGATAAGCCCCGATCCGAAGGAGATTCCGTCCGGAGACGGCAAACTTATGCCTCGGGAGGTCTCGAACGACCGAGACCATGGAAGATCGCAACGAGCTCTCCCGCATCGTCTTCGGGAAGACCTGGGTGATCCTGACGCGCGACCTGACGGTCATGAACCCCAACCTCGCGGCCGGGTCCCAAGGGCTCGTCACCGGGAAGCTCGCGAACTACACGCTCAAGGTCGCCTTTCCGCACGTCACCGTCGGCATCAGCTGGCGGGATTGCGACATCGTCGAGGGCAAGACAGGGGTTCCGACCGACGCTGACCAGCCCAAGACCATCCCCCAACCGCGGACGATGGGGTCTGAGTAGACTCCTCACCGCGGGCCTGGGTCGCGAGGTGACGGGTCCGTGGACCCCGGCCGCAGGGTTCTTCCCGAGCAGTCCATACCCCCAAGATGCCGGCCGAGCACCGAGTCGCCGGAGTGACCTTTCGAGACCGGATCGGTACCCCGCTCGTCGGGGACGCGCCGAAGGTGATGCTGCTCGGCAGCGGCGAGCTCGGACGGGAGATCGCGATCGAAGCGATGCGCCTGGGCGCGGAGGTGATCGCGGTCGACCGGTATGCGAACGCCCCGGCGATGCAGGTGGCCCACCGGCACCACGTCGTGGCGATGACCGATGCGGCCGCCCTTCGAGCGCTCGTCCATCGCGAGGCCCCGGATGTGCTCGTACCGGAGATCGAGCAGATCGCCACCGGGGAGCTGGTACGCCTCGAGGAGGAAGGATGGACGGTGATCCCGCGTGCCGAATCGGCCCGCGCCACCATGGACCGGGAGCGGATCCGCCGTCTGGCGGCCGAGAGGGCCCATGTGCGCACGAGCCGGTTCGCCTTCGTGGAGAGCGTCGAAGAGGCCCGAAGCGCCGTTCAGGATCTCGGGCTGCCGTGCGTGTTCAAAGCCATGATGTCCAGCTCCGGGCACGGCATGACGGTCGTCCGGGACCCGGGCCTCGTCGAGGCCGCGTATCGGGAAGCGAGCGAACACGGCCGGGTGCGGAGCCATCGGGTGATGATCGAGGAGTTCATCCCCTTCGACCGCGAGGTGACCATGCTCTCCTTGCGTCACTACAACCCCGAGGGGCGGGTCGTCACGACGGTCATGGAGCCGATCGCCCATGTCCGCCCTGGGACCCTTTATCACGAAAGCTGGCAGCCCGAGCCGTTCCCGCCCGACGTTCGGCGGTCGCTCGAGGTGACCGCGTCGGCGGTGACGGACGAGCTCGGCGGGGTCGGGATCTTCGGTGTCGAGTGCTTCGTGCGAGGGGGCACCACGTACTTCAGCGAGGTATCCCCCCGCCCCCATGACACCGGTCTCGTCACGCTGGGCAGCCAGTGGAACAGCGAGTTCGCCCTCCACGCCCGGGCGATCCTCGGGTTGCCGTACACCGGTCCCGAACCGACCACCCTCGCCGCGGCCCATGTGATCCTTGCGGCGCGCTCCGGTTGGGCACCGTCGTTCGGGGGTCTCACGTCGGCACTCGGCAGTTCGGGGGTCCGGGTGTTCCTGTTCGGCAAGCCCGAAGCCTATCCCGACCGGCGCCTCGGAGTCGCCGTCGCGCGCGGAGGGACGATCGAGGAGGCGAGGGCGTTCGCTGAGAAGGCGGCGCATTCCATCGAAGCCGCGATCGAGATCCGATTCCCGGCAGCCGAGGGGACCCCCCACCCGTGAACCCCACGTCCTTTCGACGCGGGTCCAGCGTCCTTCCCCGACCCTACGGAGCTAGCACGGTCGACTTACGGCTCACCCGCATGGGCCGGCGATGATCTCCGATCGGCCGCGGCTCCTGGTCGCTCTGAAGTCCTCGGAGGGACTCGACGCGGCGCTCGCCGCGGCCTTTCCCAGCGTGGGGTATGCCTACGCCCAGCCGACCGAGACGGTCCAATGGACCGAAGTGGAAGCGATGCTGGTCGGGTCGGTCGAACGGGAACTGGACGACTTTGACCGGTTGTCCACTCCCCGACTCCGGTTCGTCCAAAGGGTCTACACGGGCCTCGACGGATTCCCCTTTGAGCGGTTCCCACCGCCCATCCAGGTCGCCGGGAACGTGGGTGGCTTCGCCCCGTTCGTCGCCGAGGGGGCCGTCGCGCTGGCGCTCGCATCGGCGCGCTCGCTGGTGGCCGCCCATGCCATGGTGGGCCAGGGGCGCCTGCGCCCCACGCCTCCCGCGTCGACCCTTCGCGGAAAGACGGCGCTCATCCTCGGCTATGGGTCGATCGGCCGCGAGATCGGGACCCGGGTCGCCGGGCTCGACATGAGGGTCGTAGGGGTAAATCGAACCGGTCGGATGGCGCCCGGGGTTTCCGCCATGTTCCCGGCCGACCGCCTGGACGAGGCGCTCGGCGAGGCGGACGTGATCTTCGAGGCCCGCCCCCTCACCCGAGAGACGCAGGGCTCGCTCGGGGCGGCACAGTTTGCCCGGATGCGGCCCAACGCCATCTTCGTGAACGTCGGGCGCGCCGGCACCGTGGTGGAAGAAGCGCTGTATCAGCATCTCAAGGACCATCCCGAGTTCCGGGCCGCCCTCGACGTGTGGTGGGACGAGGGCTTTGGCGACGGCCGCCTCGGTCGTCGATTCCCCTGGACCGACCTGCCCAACCTGACCGGCTCTCCCCATGTTTCGGGCTCGGTCCCCGAGGCGATCCCGTACAGTCTTTCGAAGGCGCTCGAAAACCTGGTCCGCTTCTTCCGCGGCGAGGCACCGCTCTACCTCGCGGACCCGAAGGATTACGAGAGCGTCGACCCGGCCCCCGCCCCCGGATCGGCCGCCCGATCGGCGGCACCTAGGACGGAGCACTAAGGCCGGTAAACCCCCCTAGAAGACCGGACGGATGGGTGGGTCGAATCGCTCGGTCGCTCGGCGAAAGAGATCCGGGGGAGCGCGCGGCCTCGGTCCGAGGACGGTCTCCGAGCGACTATCGGATCCGCTCGAGCGCGAACGACCCGATGATGAGCGCGCGATTGGTCGCGCGGCATTCGACCCAGTCGTGCGTCTGGACCTCTCCGAGGCCCCGGACGGACAAGAACGTCTTGTCCCGGTCCTGGCGGAAGGCGATCGCCCCGTCCATTCGGCCGAGCAGCGCCTCGACCTGAGCGTCCGAGATGGCCCCTCCCTCGAGCGAGTAAACGGCGGCCGCGTCGCGGGGCTTGAGGATGCCCACGACGTTCTGGAGGAACGAGAATCCGGCGCGCTCGTCCCCGTGCGCCAGCACGGCCGACACGCCGAGGAAGCCGAACCGCATCGGGGTGCGACCGGCTTCGACGTAGGCCTTCGAGGCCTTCACGAGGGAAGAGAGGATCCCCGCACGGTCGTCCGAGCCGGAGACGACGATCCGCTGGGCCGACGGAGCCGCTTTCGAACCCGACGCGTCGATCCAAGTGACCAGGCCGAGCTGCTCGTACTCGCGGAACTGGGGGAGGACCACACCGAGGCTCGCCGCCACCTCCTCCGGTGACCGCGATGCGGTGAGGAGGATCGCGGGTTCGCCCTGCTTGAGCCCCTCCGAAATGAACGAGTAGAGCACGATCTCCTTCCCTACGAAAGCGTCCCCGAGCAGAACCACGTGGGCGCGGGGGGGGAGACCCCCGAGCAGGAGCGAGTCGAGGCGGGAGATCCCGGTCGATATCCGGTTGGGATCCTGGGCGGGAGTGGTGGGATGGAGCGTGTCCGAGCCGGCCCCCACGTGGGCGTCGGAGAGCGGCGCGGTCCCGCGGGCCGCCGGGCTCTCCGACCAAGCGGGTGGGCCGCCGAGTTGGGACCCCGTCGCGCTCGCGCCGGCCACGGATAGCGTCGAGGAGCCCCCGCTCGCAATCTCCGCGCGGCGTAGCCCCACCTCCGCCTCCCCCGCGTCGAGGCGGAGCTCCCGAGAGGTCACGGCGTATTCTCGGGTCTCGAGCTCGTCTCGCGCCGAGGCGACGCGTCGCTCCTTCTCGGCCAGCGCGGCCTGCCGGTCGGCGAGGTTCTTGCTCAGCCGTTCGAGCTCGGAGGTCCGGGTGGCGAGCTCGGCCTGCTGACGGGCCAGCTGAGAGACGCGGCCCTCGTAGTCGCGCATGGCAGATTCATACTGGGTCCGGGCGTCGGCGGCGCCCTTCGCCTGCATAGGGAGGTCGGCTTCGCGTTGCCGAAGAGCCGCCTCCCGTGCCGCCACGCCGACCTCCTTCTCGGCCGCCAGACGCGACGCCTCCTCCGCGGTTCGGGCTCGCTCGGCCGTCTCCCGCGACCTGCGACCGAGGGAGAGGTTCTGCTCATCGAGAACGGCTTTGAACTGCTGGAGCTTGATCTCCCGCGTCGAGAGGTCCGTCAGGGCCGGCGAAGGAGCCGGCGCGCCCATGGCGGATGTGCTTTCGAGCGTGGTGAGCTCGCCCTCGCGCCGGAGGAGGTCGGAGGTCTTCTGGTCGAGCTCGCGCCGCCGCGCCTCGAGCCGCGCCTCGGTCTCCGGTAGGGCGGCCGCACGGCGGTCGAGGTCGAGTTTGCGTTGCGTGAGGTCGAGGTCTCGCCGGGTCTGTTCCGATTCACGGTCGACGAGCCGTTGCTCCCGAGCCGAGACCTGGGGGAGGAGGCGGGTAACCTCCTGCTCCCGGAGCTCCAGCGCTTTCGACCGGTCCTCGATCAGTCGGTTGCGCGCGTCCATCTCGGCCAGGTGGCCGGCGGATTCGTGCTCGGTCGCGGCGAGGGCGTCGGAGCGTTGCCGGTAGTCTGCTTCGAGGTCCTCCAACTGCTGCCGGGCCTCGGCGAGGGATTCGCGTTGTCGGCGGACGGAGGCTTCCAGGTTCTCGGCATCGGATTCGCGCTTCAAGAGAGCGGCCGCCCGGAAGTGAAGGGCATCGCCTTTCTGACGGACCTCGTCCGCCATCCGGAACATCTGGCTCTGACCGGAGGTGATGAGCTCCCGCTCGTGCGGTCGGGTTCCGGAGGAGATGAGGTGGAGGAAGGAGCCGCTCGTCTGGAAGAGGATGGCCGAGAGGAACAGGCTGATCGCTAGGCCGGCGACCCCGTTGGGGGATCCGGGGGTGCTGACCCAGAGGAGGACCGACGTGGCGACCGGGAGCACCGCGCAGCTCGCGCTCGCCCACTGCCGCATCGACCAGCTCGTCCAGGTCAGAACGAGCCCGACCATCGCCACACTGATCCCGACGAGCGTCGCGGGGTAGAACCACGGTACGATAGCGAGGTGCGCGAACGGGCCGGCACCGGCGATGCGGGTGACGTAGACCAGGACCAGGAAGACGTTCAGACCGAGGGCTCCCACCGTCGTCGAGAAGTGGGCTTCCCACGGCCAGAGCTGAAAGGCCTCCCACTTCGTGGTCACCCCGATCAGCGAGATCGCCAACCCCGCGGCCAACGGGATGAGCAGGAACGCGGAGTCGTTGAGGGCGGCGAGGCCGGTCGCCGAGGACGGGAGGACCGGCAGGTTGGGATTGAAGAACAAGAGGATGATGCCATCGAGCGCGAGAGCCACACAGATCAGGACGGCGTAGAGGTGGGCCGATCGGCCGATGCGGAGCTGGAGCAGGGCGTCCTCCTTCGCGAGCTCGAGGTCCTCGGGGGCGGGGACCGTGACCGAGCGCGTGGCCGGAGCGGGAGCTCGCGCAGGGGCAGAGGACTGCGCGAAGGCGGACTGATTAGCCGGTGGCGACGGTGCCATCCTACGTCAATCCTAAGAATGGGGGCGCCGGGCTACTTAATCGTGCGTTTTCGGGGGGGTAGGCCGCCGAGAACGAGAGCAGGACGGCCGCGGCCGAAGTCCATCGCTCGGGCATGCGACCGATCACTTCCTCCATCTCGAGCAAGTGAGTCCACGCCTTCGCGTCCGAACGTGCCGCTTCGATGGCCGCGGGCGATGCCCCGAGGGCGGGGGCGACCGCGACGACCTCCCGGACCTCCCACCCGCGCGACTGGAATTGCGTCGCCAGGTCAGCCGGGTCGAATCGAGTGAACTGTCCAGACTCACGACGTCGCGGGGGCTCGGGAACGAACCCTTCTCGTAGGGTCCGGAGTTGCAGCGCCCGGACCGGCGATCTAAGGAGTCGCGTCAAGGTGCGCGGGGGAAGCCGGTTCAGGTAACGAGATCGCTCTCCGGGCCCTGCGACCACTTCGAGCAGGAGTACCCCACCCGGTGCCACCAGTGATTCGGCGGCCTCGAGGAATCGATCGGCGTCATCTCCCGCGAACCCGAGCGCATTCCCGAGGACCGCCACGTTGGAGAACGCCGCGCGGGCGAAAGGCGGAGTGGTTCCGTCGCCGCGAACGAGGTGAGGAGGTGATCGTCCCGGCGATTCGACTCGGTGAAGGGTCTCCAGAGAGAGGTCCAGTGCGACCCGCTGGGCCCCGGAGGGTCCGAGATGGGGGAGGAACCTCCCCGGCCCCGAGCCGACGTCCACCGCCCAACGACCGGTCACGGAGTGACGACGCAGGAAGCGGACCCGCAGTTCCCGAAAGAGGTCACGTTGGGCTGTCCCTTCGTACCGACGCCACTCTCGGTCGACCCGGTACGGGTCGAGGCTCTTGAATCGCTCACGCGCGCCCGGGGCGGTTGAGGGTGGGCCGGCTTTCCGCTCGTGCAACGACAACGGTGGCCCCGAATGCGGTGGCGGCTCGTGCCAAACGTTTGGCCTCCGCTTCCGCCTCGTTTCTTCGATGGCTCCTCCCCCCCGTTTCGTAGGACAGCCCTTTATTACTAAGGCCCTCTCCGTCGGTCGAGGTCGACCGGATGCCCTACTACGAATGTCCAAAGTGTGGAGGCGGGTACGTCATCGACGTACCGCCGAGTGCCCGCCCTACCTGCGACCGCGACGGGGCCCGCCTGAAGCGGGCGAGTGACGCCTCGTACGAGAAGAACGCCCGGCGCGACTGAAACCCTCTTCGGGGACGCGTCCGTGTCGGAACCCTCCCCCCCGAGAGAGAGGAGGGGGCCCCTGGTCCGCCGGTCGGTACGACACGGTGCGATCCTCCTCATCGTCGCGGCGGTTCAGTTCATCGTCGCCAACGTGGTCACGCAGATCGGGTACGGATCCTCGTACAGCCTCAGTGCCAATTACATCTCGGACCTGGGGGCCACGCACTGCGGTCTGTTCGGCGGCTCGGGATCGTTCCCGGGCCATTACGCGTGCTCTCCGTGGCACGACGTGTTCAACGCATCGATCATCGTGATGGGTCTGCTCATCATCCTCGCGGTCCTCCTCATCCAGACGGCGTTTCCCAAACGCCGTTCCCGGACGATCGGACTTGGCCTGCTCGCCCTGGCCGGCCTCGGGGCGATCGGGGTCGGTCTCTCTCCGGAGAACGTCAATATCACCGTGCACTCCCTGTCGGCGCTGCTCGCTTTCGCCGGCGGAGGACTCGCGCTCCTTGTCCTCGGCTTTGCGATGTTCCGAGATACCCGCTGGGACGGGTTCCGGGCGTACACGCTCCTATCCGGACTGGTCGACCTCGTCGCCCTGATCCTCTTCGTGTCGAAGGCCTACCTGGGGCTCGGGGTGGGTGGGATGGAGCGATTGATCGTCGCCCCGGTGCTCCTCTGGTCGATCGTAGTGGGCCTCCACCTCGTCCGGATACCTACCTACGCGCCCTCCGGCCTCACCCACACGAGCAACGCTTAGGCGCTGGGTGAAGCCCGGGTCGGGCGCTCCGAACCCATCCGAGGCTCTCCCTTCCAGGAATCGATTCGAAGCGCCGGAACGGATACCGACGTGCGAGCCGCCGGTCCGTCCGTCTCCTCCGTGCTTCCCTCGGGAGGGCTACGAAGTGGGAGTCTGGGTGCGAAGTCGAAGCATGCTACGTTGTCACCTGTTATATCCCGTAGGCTCCTCGCCGCGCGCACGGGGAGCCGCACCGAAATGTCCGGAGCAACCAACGCCAAAGTGGGGAAGGAAGAAGAATCACGACTCTCCGAAGCCGAGATCGCGGTCCACTGGAAGGAGGAGGCGGTCTTCTATCCGAAACCGAGTTTCGTCGGCCAAGCGAACCTGACCGACCCGAGCGTGAACGACCGATTTGCCGAGAAGAACTTTCCGGAATGCTATCGGGAGTACGCGGACCTGCTGACCTGGGACAAGTACTGGACGACGACCCTCGACACGAGCAACGCTCCGTTCTGGAAGTGGTTCGTCGGCGGGAAGCTGAACGTTAGCTACAATTGCGTGGACCGCAACCTGGAGAAGTACCGGAACAAGGCAGCGATCATCTTCGTCTCGGAGGCGGAGGACGAACCCCCGGTGGCGCTCACCTACCAGGAACTGTTCGTTCGAGTGAACGAGATGGCGGCCCTCCTCCGCGACTTCTGCGGGTTGAAGACCGGGGACCGGGTCACGATCCACATGCCGATGGTCGCGGAGCTCCCGATCACGATGCTCGCATGCGCGCGCCTCGGGATCATCCATTCGGTGGTCTTCGGGGGATTCAGCGGGGAGGCGTGCGGGTCGCGGATCGTCGACTCCGGCAGCCGGGTCCTGATCTCGATGGACGGCTACTACCGGAGCGGCAAGCTGCTCGACCACAAGGCGAACGCGGACATTGCGGTTCGCAAGGCAGCCGAGGAGGGCACGAACGTCGAGAAGGTCCTCATCTGGAAGCGGTTCCGCGACAAGTCCGCGAGCTCCACCCCCATGGTGGAGGGCCGCGATTTCATCGTCAACGACGTTCTCAAGCAGTACGCGGGGAAGCGCGTCGACCCGTTGTCGATGCCCGCCGAGGCGCCGTTGTTCCTCATGTACACGAGCGGATCGACCGGCAAGCCCAAGGGCTGCCAGCACAGTACTGGTGGCTACCTTGCCTACGTCACGGGGACGTCGAAGTACATCCAGGACATCCACCCGACCGACGTCTACTGGTGCATGGCCGACATCGGCTGGATCACGGGTCACTCGTACATCGTGTACGGCCCCCTCGCGCTCGCGGCGACGTCCGTCATCTACGAGGGCGTCCCGACCTATCCCGACGCGGGTCGGCCGTGGCGGATCGCCGAGCGGCTCGGAGTGAACATCTTCCACACCTCCCCCACCGCCATCCGCGCGCTGCGGAAGATGGGTCCCGAGGAGCCGAAGAAATATCACTACCGCTTCAAGAGCATGACGACGGTCGGGGAGCCGATCGAGCCCGAGACCTGGAAATGGTACTACGAGGTCGTCGGCCAGAGCCAGGCCACCATCACCGACACCTGGTGGCAGACCGAGAACGGAGGTTTTCTCGCGTCGACCAAACCGGCACTCGACCCGATGAAGCCCGGCAGCGCCGGACCGCCGATGATCGGGATCTACCCCATCATCTACGACGAGAACGGCAAGGAGATCCCCGCGGGCGCAGGCAAGGCAGGGAACATCTGCATCCGCAATCCCTGGCCCGGGATCTTCCAGACGATCTGGGGCGACCCGAAGCGCTTCGTCCTGACCTACTATGCCAAGTACAACAAGAACGAGCGCAGCACCGACTGGCACGACTGGCCGTACTTTGCGGGCGACGGAGCCGTCTGGGCGGCCGACGGGTACCTGCGGATCCTGGGCCGCGTGGACGATGTCATCAACGTCGCCGGCCACCGGCTGGGGACGAAGGAGATCGAGTCGGCGTGCCTGACCGTGCCGGAGGTCGCCGAGGCGGCGGTCGTCCCGACCGTCGACCCGGACAAGGGGCGTGTGCCCGAGGTCTACATCGCCCTGAAGCCCGGAGTCAAGGCGGATCAGGCGGTCGCGGACAAGGTGAGTCTCGCGATCGAGACGGTCATCGGCAAGATCGCCCGGCCCCGCATCGTCCGGATCGTGCCGGACATGCCCAAGACGCGGTCCGGAAAGATCATGCGGAGGGTCCTGGCCTCGATCTCGAATCAGTTGGACTATGGGGACATCACGACCCTGGCGAATCCCGAGGTCGTCGAGCAGATACGGATCCAGGTCCAGGGTACGGAGCCTGTCGTGAAGAAGGCCGCCGCTCCCGAGGACATCAAGCTGTTCGGCTCGGAGACCTAACCGATCCGTCCGCAACCGCCAAGCTTCGAGGCACGTCACGGAGCCAGAGGCTCAAACGCGGATGGCCGCGGTCGCCTCGGAGATTCCTTCGCCGACGGGACGGTCCTCCACCTGCCCCCGTTGCGGATATCCACTGGGCCCCCCCGTCAGCGGGGACGTGCACTGCTACGTGGAGTGCACGCAGTGTCGGAGCCGGTTCGAGCTCGACGATCCCGAGCTGGGATAGGGACCCGCCCGAGAGCGCGGGCCGAGCCGGGAAACACTGGGCCGGGGGTCAAATCCGCGGTTATCCGGCCCCGGACCCCCTGCTCGAACCCTTATAGCCCCCCCCACACATCCCGCTCCCTCGGGACGCCATGGTCGCAGCGGCGCGCTCGCACGACCGGCCTGAGAAGACCGTTCACGTACGGATCGATCCGAATGACGAGTCGACCACGCTCGAGGACGTCCTCACTCAGATCTCCGAGCTCCAGCGGAAGCACCCGGACCGAGAGGTCTTCTTTGACGGGGACGAGTACGCGATCTGCTCCCGCCCCAAGCGGACCCGTGCCACCGCCGTCCACTAGCCCGGCCCCCTTGGGGCGGCCCCTGTTCATCCTCAACCTGAAGGTCTACCCCGATTGCCTCGGTTCCCCCGGGGAACGCATCGCCCGCCAGGTCGAGGAGCTGGGCCGGGACGCGGGGGTTCCCGTCGCGATCGCCCCCGCGACCCCGGACCTCGGGAGGGTCTCCGCGGCGGTCGGGATCCCCGTCCTCGCGCAGCACGTCGACCTGGTCGACGCCGGAGCCCACACGGGCTTCGTGCCTCCGGAATCGATCCGCGCCGCCGGTGCGGGCGGCAGCCTCGTGAACCACTCGGAGCACCCGTTGAGCGCCGCGCTCGCTCGCGCGACGGTCGCCCGGTTGGCCGCGACGGGCCTCGTGGCGGTCGTCTGCGCTCCCTCGGTCCTCACGGCACAGCGGCTCGCCCGCGCGAAGCCCGCGTACTTGGCGATCGAGCCCCCCGAACTCATCGGCGGTGATCGAGCGGTATCGACCGCGCGTCCGGCCGTCGTCTCGGATACGGTCGAGGCGGTTCGTTCGGTCGCGCCGTCCGTCTCCGTGCTGTGCGGGGCGGGCGTTCACGACCGTCGGGACGTCCGCCGGGCACTCGAGCTCGGCGCCCTCGGGGTCCTCGTAGCCAGCGCGGTGACCCGCGCCCGCTCCCCCCGGGATGCGATCGCGGAACTCCTCGCGGGGTTCTAGGTTGCGCCCTTCGCCGTCGAACCATCGCGGGCCCAGCGAATTCAAGTGTCCATGACTCCTGAGGTCGCCACCGTGTCACCCAAAGCGCGCAAAGCTGCTCGGAGCCGCCCCCCCGCCAAGACCGCGTCGGCCCCCTCGCGCCGACGCCGGAAGCGGGGTCGGGGCAGTTCCCTCGGGCGAGCGCGGCCGCGGGTCCGACGTGAAGGTGCGCCCCGGCTCGACCGAGGGCAGCTCGACAAACTGACCGAGAACCCCGTCCCCGTTGCTCGCGCCGGCCGGGAGGTCCCCAGCCGCCGACTGCTCGTGCCCACGCGACCCCTGCATATCGTCATGGTCGGATGGGAGTGGCCTCCCAATCACACCGGAGGCCTCGGGGTCCACAGCTTCGAGCTGTGCCAGGAGCTGACGAAGCTCGGTCACCGGATCACCTTCCTCACCCCGCACCCCGGGCCGTTCACCCCCGTTCCCGGTGTGACGTTCCGATTTCCGGGGGGCCCGGTGGGAGAGACTCCCTCCCCGTTCCCTCCGGCCTACTGGGCCGGCGGCACCCCGGACAGCCCGTTCTGGAACGCGACGGACGGCTACAACAGCTGGGTCGCGGAACTCTCCGGAGCCGAGGGCGTGGACGTCGTCCACGTTCACGACTGGTTCGGCACCGACGGGGCCGCCGCCCTGGCCCATCGGCTGGGCCGGCCGCTGGTGATGACGGTCCACTCGACCGAGTACGACCGCTCGCTCGGACATCCGTGGCAGCACATCCTCGAGCGGGAGGAACGGGGGATCGCGGCCTCCACCCGCGTCATCGCGGTCAGCCGACATCTCCGCCAGCAGCTGATCGAACGCTACCATGCCGACCCCCGAAAGGTCCGGGTCATCTACAATGCGGTCCGTCCGAGCGAACGGCTCGCCCAGATCGACCCGCACCGCCGGGTCGTCCTTTACGTCGGCCGGCTCGCCGCGATGAAGGGCGTCGATACCTTCCTACGGGCCGCCGCCCGGGTCGTTCCGCAGTTCCCCGACGTCCTCTTCGTGATCGCGGGCGAGGGTTCGGAATACTCGCGCCTCCTCCATCTCACCGCGGCGCTCGAGATCGGGGACCAGGTCATGTTCCTCGGGAAGGTGTCGGACGAAGAGCGTGAGATCCTGCTCGCGGGCAGCTCGGTCTTCGTCCTGCCCTCGGTCGTGGAGCCGTTCGGGATCGCGGCCCTCGAGGCAATGGCGGCTGGGGTCCCCGCGATCATCTCCAAGACGAGCGGGGTCGCCGAGATCACGTCGGGAGCGTTCCGGGTCGACTTCTGGGACGTCGACGAGTTCGCGAGCCGCATCGCGGAGCTGCTCGAATACCCTACTCTCGCGCGCGCGATGGGGGAACAGGGTCGGTGGGAGTCGCTCCGGGAGGGTTGGCCCGAGCGGGCCCGGGAAACCGTGAGCGTCTACGTCGAATCCCTGCGCGCGGGGGACTCGCGGTGAAAATCGTACTCTACCTCCACATGCACCAGCCCTGGCGGCTCGCGCGGTTCCGCTTCCTCGACCTCGGTTCGGGCCGGTCGTACTTCGACCTCGAGCGGAACCTCGGGATCTTTCGCGGGATCTCCGAGCGGTGCTACCGTCCCGCCCTCGACCGCCTGGGAAAGGCGCTCGAGGAGCATTCGGAGTTCCGGCTGAGCCTCTCGATCACGGGGACCTTCCTCGAGCAAGCCCGCCTGGCCGCCCCGGACGTCCTCGACCGGCTCCGGGCCTTGTATCAGACCGGACGCGTATCGTTGCTCGCCGAGACGTACTACCACTCGCTCGCGTTCCTCGTGCCACCTCCGGAGCTCCACGATGAAGTGGAGATGCATCGCGAGATGCTCCGGAAGGAGTTCGGTGCCGTTCCGAAGGTCCTGCGGATGACCGAGCTCGCCTACTCCGACGCCCTCGCCCGGTTTGCCGAACGCGAGAAGTTCCACGGGATGCTGGCCGAGGGATGGGAGGGGATCCTGCGTGGCGGCTCCCCTACGGCCCGGTACTGCGCGGCCCCGGCCCCGACGGTGATGCTCCTCCTCCGCCACTACCCTCTCAGCGACGACGTGGGATTCCGTTTCTCCTCCTCCGGCTGGAGCGAATACCCCCTCACCGCCGAGAAGTACGCGGACTGGCTGGCCGCGACGCCCGGCGAGCTCGTGGGGCTCTTCATGGACTTCGAGACGTTCGGGGAGCACCATCAGGCCCGGACCGGGATCCTCGAGTTCCTCAGCGCCCTCCCGGGCGCGGTGCGCACCCACCCGGGCGTGGACTGGGCGACGGTGGACGAGGCGATCCAAGGCCCGCCGCGCGAGCCGCTCTCGGTGCCGTACACGATGAGCTGGGCCGACCAGAACCGCGACCTGGGGGCCTGGCTCGGCAACGACCTCCAACGCTCGGCCTTTGAGGCCGCGAAGAAGGTCGGCCTCGCCGTGCGCCAGGCCAACGACCCCGAGATCCTGACGGACTGGCGCAAGCTCCTCACCTCCGACCATTTCTACTACATGTATGTCAGCGGCCACGGCGCGGACCAGGGCGTTCATGAGTACTTCTCGAGCTACGACAGCCCGTACGACGCGTATGCGAACTACATGAACGCGCTCACCGACCTCCGGCGACGGGCGTACGAACGGCTCGGCGTACCGATTCTGAAGTAGAGGAACGGACCCTCGCCGTCCGGCGCCGCACGCCGGTCGAACCCAAGGGTTATACGAAAGCGGACTCCCCTCTTCGCCGAATGCGGAAACCGGCACCCCGCGGCGGAGCCGGAGGTCCAAGGGCGGAGCTGTGATCACCGGCCTCGCCGGGAACGGCCGGGTCCTCCTGACCGTCAACGAGCACGGAGACTGGAACGAGCTGTTCTACCCGTACCCCGGCCAGTTCCAGCACCTGCGGGAGCAGCGGTTGGGGATCTTCGACGTCGCCGCCTCCCGGTTCGATTGGCTGCGCCGGGGGAACGGCTATGACGTCACCCAGGCGCCGCACGGGACCGGCCACCTCCCCGACTCCGTTTGGACGGGGCATGGGATCACGCTCGGCATCCGCGACCACGTCCACCCCAACCACGACCTGATCGCCCGGGTGTATCGCGTCCGGGCCGACCCCGCCCGTTCGATCCGTCTCTTCGACTACCATGCCTTCCAGATCGCCGAGTCGATGTACCAGGATACGGCGTACGTCGACCCTTCTGTCCCCTCGCTCGTCCACTACAAGCGCGGATACTTTTTCGAGTTCTTTTCCGACCCTCCGTACGTTCGGGCCGTGTGCGGCGAACATACGCTGAAGGGACTGCGCGGAACGTACGTCGACGCCGAGGACGGGCGGTTGGAGGGGCGCGCGGTCGCGCACGGCGCCGCGGACAGCGTGATGCAGTGGGACGTCGAGGCGCGCCCCACCGAGGACACCGAGGTCCGCCTGTTCATGGCCGTCGGACGGTCGCTCCCCGCCGTGCACCAGGTCCGCGAGTACGTCCGCAACGGTGGGTACACGCGGTTCGTCCGGGAGTCCGAGCGGTTCTGGGAAACGTGGGTCCAGCGGCGCCTCCCGCACCCTCCCCCCGGGCTGGGCAGGTCGGCCCAGGATGTCTACCGGACCAGCGTCCTGTTGCTGCGGCACTGCACGGGCACGAACGGGTCGGTGATCGCCTCCCCCGACACCCGGTCGCTGGTCGCGGCGGGGGACACCTACAACTACTGCTGGTGGCGCGACGGAGGGTACGTCTCCAAGGCCATGGACGAGGCCGGGCTGTACGAGAACGCCGCTCGATTCCTCGAGTTCGCCCGGGCGTGCCAGAACCCGGACGGATCGTTTTTCCACCGACACTTCCCCGATGGCGCGATCGGGAGCACCTGGCATCCGCCGCCCTTCCTCCAGATCGACCAGACCGCGACCGTCGTCGCGGCCGTCTGGCATCACTTCAAGCGCGGCGCGGACCCGGACGTGCTCCTCGACCTCTGGCCGCTCGTGAAGGGCGCCGCGACCTTTCTCGAATCCTTCCGTGACCCCGCCACGCTGCTCCCAGCGCCGAGCTACGACCTCTGGGAGGAGCGGATGGGGATCCACGCGTACTCTACGGCCGCGGTCGCCCACGCGCTCGAGCGGGCGGCCCGCATCGCCTCGGAGATCGGGAAGGACCCGAGCGCGTGGCGTCAGGCCGCGGACCAGATCCGCGAGGCCGCCGTTCGCCATCTCTGGGACGCCGACCGCGGGCGGTTCGTCCGGTCGATCTCGCCTCGGGACGACCGGTTGGACGCCTCCCTTCTGCTGGCGTTGAAGCTCGGGCTGATCCCCTGGGACGACCCCCGCGCGAAGCAGACGGTGGACGTCATCGAGGCCCGGCTCTGGTCCCCCGTCGTCGGGGGGCTGGCCCGGTACGAGGGCGACCTGTACTACGGGAACGAGAATCCCTGGATCGTCACGACGCTCTGGCTAGCGGAAGCCCGACTGCGCTTGGGGGATCGCGAACGGTGCCGGGTGCTCATCGAGTGGGCTGCGGCCCGAGCGACCCCGACCTGGTTGCTGCCGGAGCAGATCGACCGGACGACCGGGGAACCTAAGAGCGCCACGCCGCTGACGTGGTCCCATTCGACGTTCGTCGACGTGGTCCACAAGTATGCCGAATCCCAGACCGCGGGGCCTCTCCCCGAAGAGTAGGACCCGCCGACCCTACGGTGGCCTCACGCTCGGCCTCGACCTCGGCGCTACCAAGGTCCGGGCCGTCCTCGTCGACCGCACGGGTCGTGTGATCCGCAGCAGCGGCCGCCTGGCCCATTCGAACGACGGTCCGGCGAACGTGATCAAGGCCGTCGTCCGCGCCGCCCGACGCTGTCTTCCCGAGGGCGGCGACGCACTTAGAGGGGCGGGGATCGCGGTCGCGGCTCAGGTCGACCCCGCCACGGGGCGGGTCCGCCATGCTCCGAACCTGCGGTGGAAGAACGTTCCCCTGGGACGGATCCTCACGCACGAGCTGGGGGTCCAAGTGCGCGTGTTCAACGATGCCCGCGCCGCCACCTACGCGGAATGGACCCGGGGCGCCGGGGTCGGCTGCGAGGACCTTTTCTGTCTGGTGGTCGGGACGGGCGTCGGCGGTTCCGCGGTCGTCGGAGGTCGCCTGCTGGAAGGCGGGACGCATGCCGCCGGTGAGGTGGGACACCTCCCGATCGTCTCGGGGGGACGTCGATGTCACTGTCCGGGGAGAGGATGCTTCGAGGCGTACGTCGGGGGCTGGGCGATCGCCGAGCGAGCCCGGGAAGCCGTCCGGGCCGATCCCCGTGCGGGGCGAGCGTTGCTCCTTAAGGCCCGGGGCATGCCGGGAATCCGAGCGGAGACCGTCTTCGAAACGGCCGACGCGGGCGACCCACTGGCCCGCCGGCTCGTGACCGAGACCGAGCGTTACCTCGGGGACGGTGCCGTGGGCGTGGTGAACGCGTTCAACCCCTCGCTGCTCATCCTCGCCGGGGGCGTCATCACCGGTCGTCCGGAGCTCGTCCGGGGGGTCGCCCGGGCGGTGAAGCAGCGGTGTCAACCGCCCGCCGCGGGGGTCCGCGTTGTCCGAGCCCGCTTCGGCGAACTGGCGCCGGCACTCGGGGCGGCTGCTCTCGCTTCGCGTCCGGCCCGGAGTGCGTGGTCGTAGGTTCCGGTCGCGACCGAGGAAGCCCTACGGAGTTCGCGGCGGGGGCGGAGCCGACGGGCCAGTCCCGGTGCCCGCGGCCGGTGCACCCTCCTCGTACGGTTTGGGCGGAGGGGGGGGTGGCGCGTTCGCGCGTCGGCGGTAGTAGAGCAGGCCCACGAGGAGGATCAAGGCCAAGACCGCGAGGACCGCGATGATCACGTATTCGAGGGTCAAGGACGCGGAGGAGGAGTTGGACTTGGTCGATGGGGTCGTCGAGCCGATCGCGGTGAACGTGACGTTGACATACGTCGGACCGAAGCCCGCGACCTCCAGCGTCGTCGAACCCGGAACGGCCGTGTATCCGCTGGCCGAGACCACGAAACCATAGGAGCCGTCCTCCAGCGAGTCCGTGGCGTTTCCCGAACCGGTCGCAGTCCCGTTGGCTCCGGAGACGGCCCAGGTCCATGACGCAGCGGAAGGGAGGCCCGACTCCCGGACCTCGAGCAGGCCGTTCGGGGTGAACGAGATCGATTGAGCCGGGGGGAAGCTCCGTTCACCAACACCACGATCACCGTCGAGCCGATCGCATACGTCTCGGTGGGCACGACCGGGTGGACGGCCACTCGGAACGAGTAGACCCCGTTCGGCTCGTTCACTACCAGGCGGGATGAAATGCTATAGCCGAGGTGTCCGCTCGTGTTGACCGACCAATTCGTGCCAGAGACCAGACCCACTTCGGTGAAGGTGATCGGGTAGGTTGGGGTCGTCGTGACGATGGGGGTGAAGATCACGCTCACCGACACCGAGGCCCCGGAAACCACCTCTTGGACGGTTCCCGAGGGGGTGGAATTGTAGCCGGTGACGGGCATGATCGTGAACCGATAGGTCGCGTTGGTTTCGTAGACCGTGATCGTTGTGGTGATCGAACTCCACTGCTGGCTGGACAAACCGACCGACCAAGAGGTGCCGCTCGTCAGTCCCGTCTCCGTGAAGGTCACGGGGTACGTCGTGTTGACGGTCACCACAAAGTCGACCGTCTCCTGGACCGGCAGGCCGTCGACCACGAAATGGCCCGTCCCGTGCGTCGGGGTAAACCCGGCAACGACTCCCACCGTGAAGTTGTAGCTACCGTTGTCCAGGGGGAGGACGACCGGGCTCGTTCCGGAGGCCGACCCCGTGTAGACGAGGCGCGTGAGGCTCACGGCCGTGATCGACCAGTTCGAGCTGGCCGGTAGACCGCTCGCGGTGAACGTGACCGGGTAGTCGAGACGGAAGGTGAGGCTCACGGTCAAATTCGCGCCCGAGACCGTAAACGACTTCGGGGAAGGCACGGAGTACCCGGTGACGGGTGCGACCGTGAAGGGGTAGGAGCCGTCGGGGCTCAGGAGAGTGATCTGGGTCGTGGTCGAACTCCGTTCTACTCCCTCGGTTGTGAGCGACCAGGACGTACCGCTCGCGAGTCCGGTCTCCTTGAACGTGACGGTATAGAGCGTCGCGAACGTGAGCGGAACGTAGTCCCCACCGACGGTGATGAGTCCGGTGTCGTTGTACGGCAACGCGTCGTACGGGTCGGAGAGGGTTCCGTAGTTCCACCAATAGTTGCCTCCCTGGTAGGTGGTGCTGACGATGCTCCCCGTTAGATTCACTCCGTGGTCGTAGGTCCAGTTCGACGCCGGTTCATTCGAGACGTTCCACGTGTCCGAATAAATCGCGGGCTGGCAGGAGATCTGGCAGCTGAGAGCGTCCTCGGTCGGGGTGACCGCGTCGATCGGGGTCAGGAAGGCGTTGTTGTAGACGAGGTCCCCGTTCTCGCTCAGGTTGAGGGCGGTCTCGTTGGCCCCGGAGTCGAACAGGGAGCCCGGAGACGTGGCGTTGGCGGTCTCCGGAAGGAACCAGTTGTCCCAGACGGTGTTGCCGGTCCCGCCGTAGAACACGAGAGCGCCTCCTTCGTCGTCGAAATTGTTCGACGCGACCAGGTTGTCGCTCGAGTTCCAGAAGATCACGGCCCCTTCGGGGAAATCGGTGACGAACACCGACAGCCAGCCGGTGATCGCCGAGGGCCCCAGAAGGGTCACGTTGGTGACGTCGAAGAAGAGGAGCTGGAGGTTGTTCGTGAACGGCTGACCATAGAACAGCAGTTCCGGCTGCAGCCACGCCGGTAGGGTGATCTCGAACGAGGCCGGGGTGATCTTGACCCAGTCGGTGGTGTTGACGAGCTGCACTCCGGAGAAGACCGGGAACTCGAAGTCGTTCCACTGGGCGAACTCCGGGTTCAGGGACAGGGTTCCGGGCTGGTTGTTCTCCAGGACATAGGGGCTGGCCGGAGTCCCGGCTCCCGAGGAGGAGATCGCGGCCAGCTCCGCATTGTTCCAGGCATACAGCGGGGTGTAGATCCCGAGACTCGTGTCCGACGTGAGGGAGACGACGAGCGGGGTCGTCGTGTTCGCGGTCGAAGTGATCGTTTGGCTGGAGGGGTCGAAGTCGCTCAACTCGGCCAGGAGGTCGAACGTCCCGAGGTTCGGGAGGTAGAGGTCCATCGGGCTGGACGTCGCGGAAGCCCACTGGGCGAGGGTGGCGTTGAACGAGCCGCCGGGGCTCACGAAGACGAAGGCGTTGGCCGGGGTGAGGGTGAGGTGGATATGCCGCTCTCCCGATTGGCTCGAGACGTTCCAAAGGCCCGTCACGAACGAGGGGCCCGGCATCATTCGCGCGACCGACGTGGAGCCGTCCCAGAAGACGGCCAGGCCCGTGCTGGTCTCCCCGGTATCGCTGCCCGCGTTGTAGGCCGAGGGCACGGATACGTAGGTGTCCAGGGTGGAGCTCCAGCTCGCGATCGTGAGCGTGGCGTTGACGGCGGTGAAGACGGTCGTGTCGCCGTCATCGTTGCCCACCACGTCGAGCTCGATGTCGTTGATGAGGCCGGTCGGGTCGTAGGACGAGCCCTTCACCTGGAAGGCCGGCAGGCGAGCGGGTCCGCCGAGCCGGGTCAGGTTCGAGTTGAAGGCGACATAATCGAAGGACCCCGACCGCGACATGGTCGCGTTCGAGACGGTGTAGTTGAAGTAGAGGGCGGAGCGACCGCCGACGAGGCTCGCATTGTTGTAGAACGTGACGGTGAACGGATAGTGGATCGTGAAGGAAGGGCCCGAGGCGTAGTAGACAAGGGAGTCCGCGAGCGTCCCGTTCGGTCCATAGGAATAGAGCGAATTGGAAGGGAAGTAGCCGGAATGGCTCGAGAAGTTCCACACATTGTCCCCGAAGATGAGCCAGCCCGAGCTGGGGGTGTAGCTCACGAAGTTCTGGGTCCAGAACTGGTAGGTGGTGTTGCCCGAGATCGAGACGTTGTCGAGGACGGTGTTGAGCTGGATGCCGAACATGTCGGCTCCGTCCCCATCGATGTAAACCGAGCTCGCATTGTTGAGCGTGATCTGACCTCTCGCGCTCTGGGTGTACATCGTGTACCCGTGCAATACCCCCGAGACATTGTGGATCCCGATATCGGCCACGCCCATAGGGGCGGGAGCCACCGAGTACGTGGGGCTCACCATTCCGAGCTTGTGGGCCGACTCGGCGGCCAGGTTGGGCAGGTGGATGGCACCGACCGGAACGCCGCTGTCGCGGAGGCTCCGGGTGATCGACAATATGTGCTGGGCCGCTGCGGACAAGGTCGCAGTCGGGCCCGGGGAACGCGCGGGGGGCCCGGGCGACACCGGCGCGGTGGCCGGAGCCCCCAAAGTATGGGGCGGGGTCGCCGCCCTCGCTGGAGCGGCACCGCCGAGGACGGAGAGGGAGGAGCCGACCACGACGAGCACCAGGAGAACGGCGAGGGTCGCCCGGAAAGTCGAGGACCACATCATGATGGGCCGGCGACCGGGGGCGAGTCTATAAGACCTCACTCTGACCCGAACAGATTCCCAACGTGAGAACGAAAAACCGACTCGATCAGACCGTGCCGAGAAGGAGAACGCGGGAGTCGGTCGCGGGGCGCGCGACCGTCGAATTCGGGCGGTCTCCCAATGTCGAACCGGGGATGGGATTGCTCATCTGCGAGCGGCGACCAGAGCGGCCGGCAATGGGATATCAGGCCCACCGGTGAGGGGGAGGCACGCCTCGTACAAGCGCCGGGCCGACCCCAGATCTCGGGAAGCGCTCGAGCCGGTCACCACGTGGCCGCGGGAGAAGTACTCCCCCGACACGTGCTCAAAATCTAGATCGCAAGCGACGCGGAGCGGGGTCTTGGCCCCCTTCGCGGGGCTCTTACCGAACAGCAGGGCAAAGAACCGTATCACCGCGGTGCTCCCGCCCCGATTATTCCGGGCCCAGCCCGAGCGAACAAAGCCGGGATGGACGCTGTTCACGGTCACTCCGGTGCCCGCCAAGCGGAGCGCGAGTTCCCGAGAGAGGAGGATCAGTTCGAGTTTCGAGCGCCCGTACGCCTGAAACCCACTGTAGTGTAGGCTCGACTGGAGGTCCTCGAGGTCGAGTTGGTTGCCTTCGTGGGCGGCGGACGAGACGTTGACCACGCGCGCAGGTGCGGAGGCGCGGAGCCGCTCTTGAAGGAACAAGGTCAGGGCCAGCGGCGCGAGGACGTTGAGGGCAAAGGTTCGTTCGAACCCATCGACCGTGACCTCCCTCTGAAAGTAGACGGCGCCAGCGTTGTTGACGAGGACGTGAATGGTGGGGAGTCGCCGGAGGAGCTCCGCGGACACCGCCGCCCAACTGGCTCGAAGGGCGAGGTCATCGACCCCGAGCCCCTCGACCTCTGGGTTGCCGGTTTCACGTCGGACCTCCTCGGCGACCCGGAGGACTCTCTGAGCTCCCCGACCCACCAGTACGGTGTGGGCGCCCCGGGCGGCTAGGCCACGAACTATTTCGAGGCCGATGCCGGATGTTCCGCCCGTGACCACCGCAACGCGACCACGCATCGAAAGGGGGTTCCCTGCCATGGCGCGGGAGGGCGAACCCTCGCTCGTAGTTGGAGGTTGCGATGTCCCGCCCGTGGCCCGGCGGCCGAAGGCCAACCAAGGCCCCGGAGCGAGCCTACGTCAGACGATACTCCCGCCGGCGCGAATCCGTGAGTGAGATCGCCTCCTGGATGAGGCCCTGCTGGCGCAACGACTCCAACGCGCTCTGGACGGTGCGCCGGGGAAGCCGGGACATGTGGACGAGCTGGGCCTGGTCGAGTCCCCGATAGGTTTCCAAAAGGAAGAAGAGGAACTTGGCCGCCGGCGGACCCTTCACCGGCTGGGACCGTCGGATCGCCCCGAAGGTCTCTCCCCGGAGGCCGAGGCGTTCGGAAGCGAGCGGGGCCACCGACGTCAGCGCGATGTTCCCGAGATTCACGTCTGCCCCGAGTTCCCGGATGAGCTGGACCTGCTGGGTTTCCAGGGGGGCTTCGAACAGGAGCTCCTCGGCCGGATGCTCCGAGACGATGGAGCGAACCCAGTCCCACTTGATCGCTCCGTCGCTGTCATAGATCCCGACCCCTCGCCCCGACTCCCGACTCTCGAGGATGACGCGGATGGGCTTGAGGGAGCGAGCGTGCGCGATTTGAGTGATCGTCTCCTTGAGGGAGAGCTGGTGCTGGGTGTCCTTCTTGCCCACCTCGATGAGGTACTGGAGGCCGTGTTTCGCAACCGCTTCGGCCAACCGGTCGATCTGCTCGAACGAGAGTTCGATGATCCCGCTGGAGATCTCGACGATGTCGAACCCGAGTCCCTTGGCCTCGTCCAGGAGCTGCGGGACGCGGCCGTGGGTGACGGCGTACTCGAGCAGGGTTCCGCCCGTCGATACCTGGATCCCCGCATCGTGGTAGAACCGGATCCGTTCGTGCAGGGTCTCCCGCCGTACCAGCAGGGGAAGCCCCCAGCCGATCTTGGCGACGTCGATGTAGGGGGCGAGGTAGGCCAGCTGTCGAGGGTCGAGGCTCGAAAGACGGTCGAGGATATGGGTGACGCCCACGTGGCGAGGACGCGACTCGAACGGAATCTCCGCCGGAAAGAACGCCCCCTTCTCCTTATTCGGTGCCATATCTGCTCACACTTTGGGTCCGGGGCGCAAAACCCGCAATAGGAAGGGGAAGTTCCTAGACTATGAAGGTCATGCCCCGAACCCGTCCGGGTTCTCAGTATCGTCCGGCGGGCGCGACTCGCCCCCCGGCCTCTTGGCGACTCGTCCTGGAGGTCGGGCGCCTCCCCTGCGACCCCCCGCTCTTGTCTCAGGCACAGGCGCGGACTGCACCGACTGGCAAACGGTTAAGTCTCGGCACGCTGGGTCCGCCCCCCTATGGTGACGAACGAGGCCCCGAGCCGTCCGGGAGCGCCCGCTCCCCGTCTTTTCGGAACCGACGGGATTCGGGGGGTCGTCGGCCAGCTGTACATCCCGGAGTTCCTCGCCGATGTGGGGGCCGCATACTCCACGTGGCTCGGGGCCCCTGGAACGGTGCTGATCGCCTGGGACTTCCGGACGTCCAGCCCCGGGATGTCGCACATCCTCGGGGGAGCGATGCAGATGATGGGGCTCGATGTCGTCGAGCTGGGTCCGATGCCCACTCCCTGCCTCCAGTTCAACGTCCGGGCCTGCGGCGCGCAAGGAGGGCTGATGGTCACTGCATCCCACAACCCGCCCGAGTTCAACGGGATCAAGTTCGCCGGCCCGAAGGGGCTCGAGATCCCGCCCGAGGCGGAGAGGAAGATCGAGGAGATCATCCACTGGCGCGAGTTCAGAAAACCCGACTGGCGCCAAGCGGGGAGCATCCGGTTCGACTCTGCCGGGACCAGCCGGTACCTCAAGTCCATCGTGTCGAACGTGGACCGGGAACTGATCGCCCGCCACAAGCCCTACGTGGTCCTCGACCCCGGGAACGGCACGAGCGCGGTGACCAGCCCGCTCCTGCTGCGCGAACTCGGATGCCGCCTCGTGACCTTGAACTCGAATCCCGACGGAACGTTCCCGGGCCGCAATTCGGAGCCCTCCGAGGAGAACCTCACCGACCTTCGACGGTTCGTCCCCCAGACGGGCGCGGCACTCGGGATCGCCCACGATGGGGACTCCGACCGGATCACCTTCATCGACGAGAAGGGCGGCTACGTTCCGGGCGACGTCACGCTCGGGCTCTTCGCCCGCTACATGCTGCAAATGCACCCCGGAGCCACGATCGTTACGAGCGTGACCAGCTCCAGCCTGGTGCGGGACGTGGTCGAGCAGGAAGGGGGACGGTTCGTCGCGACCCGGTCTGGATCCCTACCGGTCGCGATCGGGGTCGAGGAGGAGGAGGCGGTCTTCGGCGGAGAGGAGAACGGTCACTGTTACTGGCCGAAGCACCAGAACGCTCCCGATGGCCCGATGACCTCGGCCGTGATGCTGGAACTCATGGCGCACGCCGGGCGTCCCCTCTCAGAGCTCGTCGCCGAGATGCCGGCCTACCACCTGCTCAAGCGCAAGGTGCCGGTCGGACCCGAGCTCCGGGTCGCGGCGTTGGAGCACGTGCGCACGACCCTCGGCTTGGAGGCCGCCCGCATCGAAACGGTCGACGGAGTGAAGGCCTATTACGACGAGGGATGGGTGCTGGTGCGCCCCTCGGGAACGGAGCCGCTGTTCCGCGTATTTGCCGAGAGCCGAACCACGGCCGGCGTCGAGAAGCTCTCAGAACGGGGGGTCGCCGTGGTTCGGGAGTTCACCGAACGGGCCGCCCGAGCCACCTCGTGAACTGCTCCCGCTCGGGGAAGTCTCACCGCAGCCTCCTCTCCCCCGGTGGGGAGGTTAGTGACTTGAACCTGGCCGCGGGTTCAAGTGCGTGCTCCCCAGATCGTTCCGAGGCAACCTCGACACCCCCCGGCACGACGACCCGCTCCGGGCAGGAATCTCCATGAGCGCCGCCCCCCCCCCGAGCGGTTCGGCGATGGGCCCACCCTCCTCTCCTCCGGCCGAACCTCGACGCCCGGTCGATGTGGTCTATATCGCAGGGGCCCACCGTTCGGGTGGCACCGCCCTGGGCACCCTGCTCGCGACCGGCGCGGGAGTGTTCTATGGTGGGGAACTTTATCGCTTCCCCTTCCCGATCTTCGACCCCGGCGACCCCGCCCGACGGTGTTCGTGCGGCTCCCCAGTGGCCCTCTGCCCGTTCTGGGCCGCGATCCGAGCCGATGCCGACGCACACCCCCTCCTGCTCCCCGAGCTGCGCCAGGGGCAGGTCCGGTTCGAAAGCTGGCCCCGCTTCCCGCTCACGCTGCCCCGCCTGCTCCGGAAGGATCCCGAGCTCGCGCGCCACGCGTCGCACATGGCGGAGTTCGTCCGCATCCTGGCCGACCACGCCGGCGCTTCCGTGGTCGTGGAGTCCAGCTACAATCCGCTGCGGGGGATCCTCTACCGACGAGCGGACCTCGGAGGAGGGAAGGTCCGCTTCCTCCATCTCGTGAGGGACGGCCGGAACTTCCTGGGGTCCGAGCTCGGCCCCGCCGGAGGCGTCGAGGCCGGTTCCCACTGGCAGAGGGTCCCCCCTGCCATCGTGGCCCGCTGGCTCGTCTTCCACCTCGCGACCCTGGTCTTTTGCGCCCGGGGCCGGGACTCCTACCTGCGGATCCGCTACGAGGACCTGCTCCGTTCCCCGAGAGAGACCCTCGCCTCCATCCAACGATTCTTGGGGGTCGACCTCTCTGCCGTGGTCGCCCAGGTCGAGGCCCACGCCCCGGTCCCGATGGTTCACATCTGCGCGGCCAACCGGGCGCGCCTATCCGGGTCGCTCACCCTGCGGCCCGAGCTCGCCTCCCCCGCGAAGCTCACCCGTGCCCAGAGCGCCCTCTTCTGGGCGATGGCGGGGTGGCTCGCGCTCGCATTCGGTTACCGCCCGGGCGGGGGGAAAGCGCCCCGTACTTCCTCCTGAGGGCGAGCCCCCAACCACGCTCCGCCGCTCGTCCAGCGGGGGTGGGCGCGAGGGCTGAGCTCGTCTCGATCCGGACGCTCGCTCCGGGCCGAACTAGACCTCCGAGTACCGCCGTGAGACGAACGTGCGGAGACCCGGAAGCGGGTGCCGGGTCAGCTTCTCGAGTGCCACCACGAAGATGAGGTCGTCCTGCACGAGGGAGCGGGTAGCGATAATGACCCCGATGAAGATCCCTGTGCCGACGAAGAAGAGCGGGTAGACGACCCAGCTCGCGCCGGTGAGGAACGGTACCGCCAGGAATACGGGCGCCGTGAGAGCGAGAGTGATGAACATCGGTCGGAGGAGGATCGGACGGAACGGATGGATCCCGTAATCCCGGTATAGGATCAATAGGGCCGAGAGCGGGTAGAGCGCCCGGGCCACTCCCCAGGAGACCGCCGCACCGACCACGCCGTACTTCGGGATGAGGGCGAAGCTCAGGACGATGTTCACGACCGCGGAGAGCGCCGCCGTGGCCAGGTTGGCCCGGTTCCGGCCGATCCCCGCGAGGCATGCGTTGGCCGGGCCGATGATCGAGGAAACGAACGCCGTAACCGAGAGGAGCTCCAGAGGGAGCGCCGCGGCCGCGTAGCGCCGACCGAACACCGCTTCGACCGATTGGGAGGGAAGGAGCAGGAAGAGCAGGAAGAGCGGGATCGAGAGGAGGAGGATCCAGCGCGCGGCGATCGTGTAGGCCCGGCGCATCGCCAAATACGCTTCGTCCCGGGCGAGACGCGCGGCGACCGGCAAGAAGACGAACGTCAGGGCGCTCGCCCCGATCAGCAAGATCCGGGCGAGAGACATCGCGGTCGAGTAATAGCCGACGTTCGCGGCCGAAGAGTACGCTCCGAGGATGAGCGTGTCTGCGTACGCCGTCAGGAAGGCGAGAGAGGAGAGTCCCCAGAGCGCGAGGGAAAGGGTCCAGAGCTCGGACTTGGGACGGCCGACCGGGGCCGGGTCCGGCGGGAGGTGGAGTCGGATCCGGTGGGCGTAATACCAAACGCACCCGACGAGGCCCGCGATGTCGGCGATGACGTACGCCACCAGCGCCGCATCGAGACCCCAGCCGAAGGCGAGCAGGGCGAGGACAAAGACGAGGAAGATCGCCGGGTTCACGACATTGTTGAACAGGGCGTTGGGCAGGACGTCCTGGTAGCCCTGGAACACCGACGCGAAGACCGGCGTGATCGCTCCGATGCCGACGGAGACCGCCAAGAGTTCGAGGACCAGGGTCAGCCCCGGATCGTGGAAGACCAAGGCGATCTGCCTCGCGAAGACGAACGTGAGAACGGAGGCGGCGGTAGAGAGCACGCCGCTCACCAAGAGCGACCAACGAATGATCGCGCGTTGTTCCGCGGTGCTCTTCTCGCGGGCCAGTGAACGGGCGACCGCATTGTTGAGTCCGAGGAGGATGACCGTCGAGAGCAGGGCTGTGAACGAGACACCGAGGTTGAACAGACCCCACGCGGGGATCGAGATCGAACGGGCGGTCGCGACCCGGCCGAGGAAGGTGAGCGCGAAGAATGCGACCGTGCTGAGCACGAGGATGAAGGTACCGCGGTTGACCCGCCGGTCCATTTCGTCGGCGAGGCCGATGGCGTCCGCGGATGAGGGGACCGAGCTCGGCAGGGCCCCGTCCTTCGAGGGCGGGCTCCGTGTCGGGTTCATGGAGCGCCTCCCGGCCCGACCTCGGGGAGCGCGTCTGGGGGCGGGCCGGCTCGCGCGCGGCGCTGTAGGGTGGACCGATGACGAATCGCTCCGGTCAAGGGTACCCGAAGAGTCGGGCGGTCAGCCCGGCCACCCAGAAGAACAGACGTCGGTCCCGGGGGGGGATCTCGTGGGCCCAGTCGGACGCGTCCCTGCGCAGGCGGACCTCGCCCGAAAAGCGAAGCCGATTCCCTGCGATAACGTGGCCGACCGGGAATGTCCCCCCGGCCTGCACGCGACTCCGGATCTCCGAGAGGTCGATCCCGACGAACCGCTCTAGCTGCTCGAACGCCCGGTCGGGATCCCTCGACAAGTCCTCCCACCGCAGGCGGAGGTAGCGTTCCTTCCGAAGGCCGAAGAGCAGGACATAGGCCAGGTTCGCCCCTACCCAGAGAGCCGAGAATCGCAGGGCAGCGTGGGAGCGGGATTTGCCGCCCGAGAGGCGCTCCGAACTCCTCTTCCGGGACTGTACGACCCCCCGACCGTCCCGGACGATGTGAAGGAATTTGACGTCGAAGCGGGCCGATTGCGCTCCCAGGTACGCCACCCCGCGGGTGGCCCCTTTGCTGGTGTCGATGACGATGCGCTTCCCGCTCTCCGCGGTGATCGATCGGACCAGCGCCTCTAGACGACCCACGTACTCGTGAAACTCACCCGAAGGCGCGTTCCGGCTCCACACCGCGCGGCCCAGGGACTTCCAGTTGGTGTACTTCCCCTCGTCCCGGTACAGCGCCTGCACATCCGCGACCCCCTCGAAGCGCTCCCGCACGGGGTGCCAGAAGGGGCACGCATCGACCGGTTGGCCGCACGAGCAGGTCACACCCGGGATCCAGGCCGGTTCCGGCACCTCGTATAATTCCCCCGCATAGAACACCTCCGGGTGAGTTCCGAGGATCGTGCTGAGCACAGTTGAACCGGAATGTGGGCTGCTGAGAACGTACAGGATCGTGACGCGAGGGGGTTCGGGCATGTATCTGGTCGGCCCAGCACTGCTGCCATGCCCCTTCAAAACGATGGGGGTTCCCTAGAATCGGCGCCGGACTGAGAGTGGCCGGATTGCGGTGCCAGTCCGGGGGGCGACTCCCTATCCTGGCAGGGGCGCTTCCGAGAGGACGGCGGCGTAGAGGGATAGGTACCGCTGGGCGGCGGCATCCATGCCAAACCGCTCGACCACGTACTGGCGACCCGCGGCCCCGGCGGACCTCGCAAGGGCCGGGTCCGAGACCAGGATTTCCACCTGGGTCTGGAGGGCCTCACGGTCACGGTAGAGCGACCCGGTTCCCTCGCGGAAGATCTCCCGGTGCGCTGGGGTGTCGGCCGCCACGACCGGGAGCCCCGCGGCCCAGGCTTCGAGGATCGAGTTGGGCATCCCTTCGAGGCGAGAGGGGAAGACGAACAGATCGGCGGCCTCGAGGTAGGCCGGGACGCGATCCATGGGCGCCTCCCCCACGGCATGGACCCGTGGGAGGACCTCCGGAAACGCCGCGCGCACCGCGCGGTGATAGCGGTCCCCGTAGTACTCCTCCTGGTCGGTCCCGACGAGGAGCACGTGGAGCGTCGGGATCGCACGGGCGAGCCAGTAGAGGTCGTCGACGTTCTTCCTCGGGATGATCTTGCCCGTGAAGGCGACCATCGGAACCCCGGTAGGCAGGCCGAGCTCGGTCCGGGCCCGGTCCGGGTCCCGAGGGACATGGAATCGGTCGCTGTCGACCCCGTTGGGAATGCACGCCACCGGTCGACCCGGAAAGCAAGCTCGTAGGTGGGTCGCGTTCACCACGATCGTCGCCCCCGAAAACAGCCACGGGTTCACGGCGCGCGCGGCGACCCGACCCGCGATCCCGTACCGGCTGCCGAAGTCCTCGACCGGGTCGGCGCCCATTCGAACGACAAGGGGACGGACCCGGGCCATCCGAGCCGCGGGCAGCGAGTAGTACCTGATCGAACGCCTGCACCAGGTCGAACGAGCCGACCCGCTCTCGGATCGCTCGACGGAGCGCGAGCACTCCGCTCGGGAACTTGAGGTCACCCACGGCGTGGACTACCTCGTCCTCCACGGGCATCGCGGGGGCTACCGCCGCGCGCAACACCAGCAGCTCCCCGTCCACTTGGGGTGCGATGCGCCGCACGAGTTGGAGGACCTGGACGGCCTGGCCACCTCCTTTGTCCAGGTGGGCGATCGCGAAAAGAACCTTCATGGAGCATTCTCAGAAGGGAACAACGAGCTCGCGGACCCCGCCCTCCCTGAGGACCCACCGTTCGCGAACCGCGATCGACCTTCCGGGACCGGCAATCTACGAACCACCAGTTCCGGGAGAGTCCGGCTCCTCCGGTTCCTTGGCGGGGGCCGGGGAAGCTGAGGTCTGGCTGGGGGCTGGCGGGTGTTTTCCCCGCTGGATCAAGATGAGGCCTACGATGAGCACGACGATCACTCCCGCCGTCGCGAACCCGATGAGCTCCCAGTCAAAAGCGCTGAGGTAGCTGAAGCGGGGGGAATTCGGCGCCAACGTGAGATTTACGAAGGTGGTATGGTTGCTCGTCACGATCACCTGGACGGTTGTGGTGACGTACCCCGAGAGGGACCCGGTGACCGCGTAACTACCCGGCAGGAGTGATTCAATGAAGCCGCCGGCCCCGTTCGGGAAGACCTGGTTCCCGCCAATCGCCACGTAGGCGTCGGTAGGAATGACATTCCCCTCGACGGTCCCGTTGTACGGAACCAGCGAGATAGTGAGCAAGGTCGTGCGGGTGCTTGAGACGGAGACGTTGCTCTCATTCGTTTGAAACTGGGGAGCGGAGGCGGTGACCGAGTAGACGCCGGGCGGGAGGCTCTGGTTGAAGGCGCCGGTTGTGACGTTCACCGTGACGTTCACGGGGAGCCCCATCACTACTAGGCCTATGATGGCCGACGGCGGCTTCACCGTTCCGGCGAGCCACCCGATGGACAGTGCAAAGGTCACGTTGACCACCGTGGAGCGAACGAAGGCAAGGTTACCGCTTGGTGGCGTCACCGCCCAACCGGCCGGAGGGGAAACGGCCCATGTGTAGGGGCTATCGTTCAATCCCACGAACTCGAGAGAATTCGTCGTAGAGGACTGCGTGACGGGTGGGCCCGACGGCTCGGTGGTAAGCGTCACACTCCAGCTCGTGCTCGCGGTGTACCCTTGGGCGTAGAATGTTAGGGACAAAGATGGTACGAGCGGAACATAATCGCCCTCTACGTAGGATTGATGGGATTGACCTTGGTTGATCATTCCGCTCTCGTTGTACGGCAACGGCAAGAGTGGGTTATCCGGCCACCCATAATCCCACCAGAAGTTGCCTCCTTGGTACGTCGTGTTCACGATGCTCCCGTACAGTGGAATGTTCGGGAATCCCGCGGCGTACTGGGTGGAACTCAAGGTTGTCTTGTTGATGTTCCAGACGTCGGAGTAACTCGCGTTCCGCCCGGTGTAGGCGTCGTGCAGCGGGGTCATCGCCGTGATTTGTGTGTAGATCGCATTATTGAAAATGAGGTCTCCGCTCTCTCCTTCCTCGATTCCCAGCGCATACTGCTGAGGCCAGAGCTGATCGGCGGGGAGGCTGGGGCGCGGATCCCACTGGATGGTGTTGTTCCAAATGGTATTGTGGCTCCCCCCGTAGAGATAGATCCCTTCGCTCTGCGTGTCGAACGTGTCGTGGGCGACCAGATTGAAGGAAGAGTTCCAGAAGACCATGTTCGCCGTCGCAAGGAACGGATACCCGGGAAGGGTGGGGGAGCCTACAAAGAGTTTCGAGCTGAACCAGCCGGAGATATTGGTAGCGTCCACGACCGAGACGTTCGAGACGTGGTAGAAGGTGTACGAAAGTTCGTTCGTCGCGGGGAGCCCGGCCACGTATGGGATATTCGTTTCGAACGGGCCGGGCTCGTACAATTCTGCCGAGCGGTTGGTGCCCACGAAGAACACCCCGCTGAACTCGGGGAAAAGGTAGTCGTTCAAGACCCCGAAGACTGAGGCCATAGAGGTGTTCTGCTGATCTTTGATCATGTAAGGGGACGCTTTCGTTCCGAGGCCACCGGAGGAGATGGCGGGGAATTGGCCGTCGTTCCACACCCAGATGGGCGTGGTCACCCCCGCCACGTTGTCCTGGAGAAGATTCACGGAGAACATAGCGCTGGGGCCTGGGACGAGGTTGGAGAACGTCTCGTTGAACGATGCGAAGTAGCTCATCATGGCCGTGACCGTGTACGTCCCGGGGGCGATCGAAATGGAGCTCTCCATGAGGGTGGGGGCCCACTCGGGTTCCGAGACGGTGAACGGTGCCGCAACCGGCTGGACGAAGACGAAGGCGTCGGTGGGTTGGACCATGGTTTGTATCGTCGCCACTCCGGGAGTCCCCGAGGCGTTCCAAAGGCCGGTAAGGATCGATGGACCGCCCGAGACGATGGCGTAGGGTCCGGTCGCTCCCTCCTCCCACTCGATGTTGGCACCCGACGAACTTTCTCCCGAGTCGCCTCCGTAACTGAGCGCCGACGGAACTGCCTCGTAGGAGTCGGTCGACCCGTTCCAATAATCGAGAGTCATCGTGGCCTGAGCTTCGAACAGGTTGACTTGACTGCCTCCGCCCGGACCCCCCAGGACGAACTCAAAATCGTTCGTGTGGCCCGTCGGGTCGATGGTAAACCCGTTCGCGCTGAACCCTGCCGGGGCAGTTACTCCGGGTGTTCCGGGGGCCGTCGAGTTGAAGACCAGATAGTCAAACGGATGGCTCGTCGTTCCCCGATCGGTGCTGAGAACCGCGGTGAAATTGACCGAGTCATTTCCCGAAGCGACCGTCGAGTTAAGGAAGAGCGTGAGGTTGAACGGGTACGTCACATTGGTCAGCTCCATGTGAGAGAGGTAGACCTCGGAATTGACGAGCGAAGCGTTGTTCGGACCGTGCGCGACGATCGCGTTGGGAGTGAAGACAGGGCCGGAGAAGTTCCACAGATTGGAGACCAAGTAGAGGAGGTGGCTCTGGGCGTAGTAGGTCACGACGTTCTGAGCCCAGAACTGATAGGAGTGGTTGCCCAATAGGGTCACATTGGTCAGGACTCCCCCCAGTTCGGCGGAGTAGGCGTCGGGGGAGCTGTCGAGCACGTAGAGTGGCTGGATCCCTCCGGTGGTGTTCGTATCTAACGTGGCCCTGAGGCTCGTGGTGTTGAGTACATAGGGTTCGACCGACCCATTCAATGCCGTCCGGAGGCCAAAGTCACCGATTCCCATTGGCGCCGTGATGGCCTGATTCTGGTACGGCAGCGAGATATGACCGGTCGCGGTTGCCGCACCGACCTGGGCGGCCGTCTCCCCGGGACCCGGGACGAAGACGAACCGGGAGGAGATCCCGTCAGCGTGGGCGGCCTCCAGGGCTTGGGCAGCCGTATTGGGTGAAGGGGCGTGATTCCCATGACTCACACCGGAATCGGGGAGGGCCGCACCTGGTTGCGCGGAGCGGACGGGCGGGGGGGGACCTGTAAGACCGGCCAGCCCCGCACCGGAGGCCTCCGGGGGCGACACCCGGCCAGCGAACTGGAGGGAGTTCGCGAGGCCCAGGGATGATATTGTGATCACCAAGGCCCCGACCACCGCCCATGCGGGGGCCCAACGACGCAAGCGCATCTCTCGAGGGTGACCACAGGTACTACTTAGTATCTCAAGGCCGTCTCGTATTGAGTTCTCACCTGTCTCTACTTCGTGCGACCGCCGGCTGGGGCCATCAGGCCCTCGGTTCACGACCACCACGGAGGAATCTCGGACCCGATCGTCGCGGTGTTCCCCGTGGTCACAGGAGCCCGAGTGCGCGCAGCGCCCGAAGGGGCCGGAGGACCCGTAACGGAATCCGCTGGGGTTTTGAGAAGGCAGCCTCGAAGTGGTTAACTTTAAGACGGTACCTCTGAGTCAAGACGCGTTTGTTCGATTCTCTCGTGACCGGTTCGGCCGGCTTCATCGGAAGCCACCTTTCCGAAGCGCTTCTCGACCGGGGGGACCGCGTCCTGGGGATCGACTCGTTCGACCCCTACTACTCGTCCGTTCAGAAGCGGCGAAATCTGCGCCGATCCCTCGCCAATCCGCGCTATCGATTCCTGCGAGGCCCCGTTCAGGGCCTTCGGCTGACCCGGTACCTCCGTAGGGGGGCGGGAATCTATCATCTCGCGGCCCAACCCGGAGTCCGGGGCAGTTGGGGGGCCAAATTCGATCGATACGTCCAGAACAACGTCCTGGCCACCCAGGCGCTTCTCGAAGAGGTCGTCCGCTCGGGGTTGCGTCCGAAGGTCGTCTACGCCAGCTCCTCGTCCATCTACGGTGACCAGCCCCCGGGCCCGATGCGGGAGGATGCGAACCCGAACCCCATCTCCCCCTATGGCATGACCAAATTGTCCGCCGAGCACCTGGGGCGGATCTATCGACGAGCCTACGGGCTCTCCTTCGTCAGCACTAGGCTGTTCACGGTCTACGGCCCCCGCCAGCGACCCGACATGGCGTTCAACCGGATGTTCCGCGCGATCCAGTCCGGGCGGCCGATCGAGGTCTACGGGGATGGCCGCCAACTCCGCGATTTTACATACGTGGGAGACATCGTCGACGGGATCGTGAGCGCCGGTAGTATTGACTCGGAGGAGACGGTGTTCAACCTTGGAGGCAACTCCCCGGTTCGCCTCGACGAGGCGATCGCCCACATGCGCACGATCACGGGCCGGCCGGTGAAGATCCGGCGCTTACCGCCACCGAAGGGCGACCCCCGGACGACCTGGGCCGACAACCGGCGGGCCCGCCGCGAGCTCCGTTTCCACCCTCGCACCCCCCTCCGCGAGGGGCTCCGGCGTCAGTGGGTCTGGCACTCGGGAGCGCGGGGGGGAGACCTCGTTGGCTAGCGGGTCCCCGCCCGCCTGGACGCTCCCCCCCACCGCACCGACCGGGTCGTCCCCCCCGGACGAACCCTTCGTTCCCCCGAGGATCCCCCCGAGACCCCCCGAGCCGAGCTCCTGGACCCCTCTTTTCCTGCTGTTCCTCAGTTTCCTCGGCTTCATCGGGTTTGCCTACCTGCTCTATTCCTTCAAGTTCGACGGGGTGACCGCCACCTGGGATGGCTTCCCGACTCGCGTCGCCTTCGTCGTGTTCTTGACGCTGATCGTCGCCCCATTCCTGCTCACGATCTTTCGGCGGGTGCCCGTCCTGTACCTGGCGTTCCCCGTGGTCCTGATCTTCTTCATCTACCCGATCTTCTCCCCGTTCGGACTCCCCTACTCCCAGGACACGATCTTCAACCTGCAGTTCGCCCAGGCGATCTTCAGTTCCGGGACGTGGCAACCGTTGGCCGGGGTCGTCGGTCAAGCCGGGGTCTATAGCTACTTCCCGGGAGGCGGAGTCTTCAACGCCGAGGCCGCCTCGATGACCTCGCTGACCCTCTTTCAGACGTTCCCCTGGGCCTACGAACTCCTCCGGCTCCTCATCGTCCCGCTCGCGGTGTACGCCCTCGCGGCGCGCCTATTCGGGCCCCGCTCGGCGGCGCTCGCGGTGCTCTTCTACATCGCCGTCCCATCGATCGAGCTGAACATCCCGACCCAGCAGGACTTCGCGGTCACCTTCTTCGTTCTCGCATTCGCCGCGCTCGCGTTCCTCGCGACGGAGAGCAGCCTCTCGCCGAACCTCACCATCCTCCGCGTCACGGTCGTGGTCGCGGTCGCGATGATCATCGTGAGCCACCACGTCTCCACCTACCTTCTCCTCGCCTTCCTGGGCGGCCTGGCCATCCTGCCGTGGATCCTTCAGAGGAAGGATCCGTATCCGGCGATGCGGGCCGGTGCCGTGTTCCTCGGCGCGATCGCCGCCGCTCTCGTCTGGGTCGCCGCGGTCTCGCTCCCGGTACTCGAAGCTCAGAGGGTGATCCTGGCCACCAACGTGGCGGACTTCCTGCACCCGAGCCAGGTGGCCGGCCAGGCCGTCATCCCGGGGGCGACCTTTCCCCTCTACCTGGACGCATGGATCGCGGGCGCGGCCCTGGTCGAAGGGGTTCTTGCCATCGTCGTCCTGGCCGAGAACTATCGGAGGAAGGACCGCGCGTTCGTCTCGTTCGCGATCCTGAGCGCTCTCCTCGTGGCCGTCATCTCGGTCCCGTTCTTTTCCACGGGGTTCAACTTCCTCGTCCTGCGCCAGTTCGAGTACACGGGAGTGATCCTCGCCCCCGCGGCGGCTTGGTGGGTGACCGTCCATCTAGCGAGGGGCTCGGAGGGACTCTCGCCCCGACCCGCGCCGATGGGGAGCCCACGGCCGGCCACCCGGAAGGCCTGGCCATCCCGCCCGAGGTCCTCCCTCGGGCGAGTCGGCTTGCCCATGGTCGCGGTCGCCGTCATCGTACTCATCTTTGCTGGCGGCTCGTTGGTCCCCTTGAGCTCGCGGGATCAGTTCGCGACCTCGGCGGACGTTCTCATCGATTCCCCGATGCACATCAACCAGACCGTCTACTCGGTCGCGCTGTGGGCCGAGACCCACATGAGCCGGGACCACGGCATATGGGGCGATTACCTCGCCTACACCCTCTTCGGGGGTTTCGCCGGGTTCAGGATGAAGTATGACTCCTACCAGGTCTTCAACGGGACCGTGTTCAGTCCCAGCGCGCACGTTGTGCTCAGCCCGGGGGACTATGTGGTGGTCGACACGTTCATGACCCAGCAGTATCTCCAACCCATGTTCTATGGCCCGTCGAACGACCAGCCCAAGGGACCTCTTACGGTGGCGGAGCTCGCGAAATTCAACGAACCAGCCTACTTTGCGGTCCTATACGAGGACTCGACCTTCACAATCTACGACTGCCTGCATGCGCCCCTCGCCGGCGCTTGAAGACCCGCCCCTGCGTCGCTAGAGCAGCCCCAGCAACTGGAGCACGAGCACGGCGGCCACGACCACGAAGGCCAAGGTCACGAGGTCGAGTGCGGCCCGCGTCCCGGCGGACAACAGCCCCGGGTACAGTTGGCGCACGAGGACCACCCCGAGAGCCAGGAGCGCGACCACCCCGAGGTAGAGCCGGTAGTCGACCATGATCGTGGTTCCCCTCCGTCCTACGTGATGTCGACGGACCATGACGTCGAAAGGAGCGCGCTTTCCGACGGGGTTGCGAGAATGAAGGTCAGGACGTAGGTCGCGCGAGTCAGGAACGAGAACCTGAAGTGGACGGTCATGGACCCTGACGCGTTGAGATTGAGCGGCTCCGAGCTGCTGGTGCCGTTCCCCAGCGGAAGGGGTTGCGTCCATTTGACCTTCGTATAACTCGGGGACGAGTTGGCGACGGCGCTCGACACCTCGAGCAGCAGGGTTTGGGAGGTGGCGTTGTTCCCGATGACGATGTAGATGGTCAGCACCTGGCTGACGTTACCGGTCGGCGGGAGGTTGGCGGAAGTTCCGCCGGGCCCCGTGATCCCAAAGCTCAATTGAGCGGCCGGCGCGGGGAAGATGCTCGCGATGTAGATGATGAGCACGATCACCAGCACGATACCGAGCAGGAGGGCATACCCCACCGCCTGCTGGGCGGGAGAGTGGCCCGGGAGCCGCAGTTCCTCGCCAAGGTAGGCGGTGAAACGGGATCCGGACTCGACCGGTTGGGTCACGATCCAGACGACCGTCGCCAGCAGGAGCAGGACCAGCGAGACGACCGCGAACGCGGGGGCCGGTAGCCCGAGCTTGAACTCGAGCAGGATGAGCCCCATCGCGACGTTGAAGGCCACGCTCAGGCCGACGACCAGGGCGAAGGTGAGGCTCCAGGGCCACCGGGGTTTGGCGCCGAACGCCAGGGCTCCCACCGCGTACCCGGGAACGATCAGCAGGGTGAGGAGCCCGAGAGGAAGGTCCACCCAGGGCGTCGGGGCGATGAGAACGACCACGGCGTAGATGCCGGTCAGGAGCGTCAGTAGGAACAGGTAGCTCCGCCGGAAGAACTGAGGTGGGAGGGCCATGGGGCCCTCCGACGCGGCGGCCACGGAGTTAGTTGAGGGTAGGGGCTACCTAAAGGTTGCGCCGGGAGCGGCGCCGGGAGGGTGCCGCCGGGCTCCCGCTCCCGGCACGCGATGGAGGAGTCTGGGCTTCGTTCCGACCTAAGTTCTTATGGGGTAGGGCTCCCCCTCGGATTCGTGTGATAGGGGGGAGGTACGGGCATCGGTCGGCGAACCACCCTCGGATCCGGAGGAGAGATCGCCGACCCGTCGGCGACTTAATGCCGGATCGCTGCCCCGGCGGTGTTCTGCGGCCCACCCGAGGGCCGGTAAGGAATGAGGGGGTACGTTGAGAGTCTGCTTCCTGGCCCCCGAGCTGCTCCCGAACCAGGGAGGAGTGGGGACCTACTCGGTCGAACTGCTCCGGGAGATGGCCGGCAAGGTCGACCTCACGGTGCTCACCCCGCTCCGACAGCGGGGGGCGGACGTCTACGACCGGGCCCGGCTCGAGGAGTATTTCGGGCACCGGATCACGGTCCTCCCGATCTCAGAGGCGCGGGACACCTTCCTCTACAATGTCGCATTCCAGCGGGCGGTCCGACGGACGGTCCCCCGTCTCCTCCGGGAGGAGCGCTTTGACCTGATCCACTCCCAGCACGCCCACATGCCCGACCTCCTGCTCAGCGCTTCTCGTCGAATGCCCCCGACCGTCCGAACGATGCATACGACGATCGACGGGCAGCGGCACGGGATCCAGATCGCGCGCCAACTGCAGGGGGGCCTCGAGCCCTCGGAACGGTACCAGCTGATGCTACGCGCCGGTCCTGCAGACCGCCGAGTGGATGATCCTCCATCGCCCCCGGGACTCCTACATCGGCGTCTCGGAGTGGATGCGGACGGAACTTCTGCACCGAGGGATCGCGAAGGAGCGTATCCACGTGATCCACTGCGGGGGGGACCCGTCCCGGTTCGGCCCGGAGCGACGGGAGGCGGAGTTCCTGCGCTCGCAGCCGGATCGGCGGGTCGTCCTCTTCCCGGGGCGGCCGACGATCGTGAAGGGCGCCTCCGTGCTCGCCCAGGCCCTGCCGCGCGTGCTCGAGCAATTCCCCTCCGCGGAGTTCGTCTTCACCGGTGGGGGGGCGGAGGAGTTCCTGCAGCTGGTTCCCCTCTCGGCGGAGCTCCGTGACCACATCCGATTCCTCGGGTACGTCCCGTTCGACGACCTACCCCGCATCTATGCGTCGGCCGACCTCGTCGTGGCGCCCACGTACTATGAGAACTTCCCCATCCGCATCCTCGAGGCGCTCGCGTCGGGCGTGCCGGTCGTCGCCTCCAGCGTAGGGGGCATCCCCGAAGCGGTGCGGCCCGGCGTCACGGGCTCGCTCGTCCCGCCCGGAGATCCGGCCCGTCTCACCCTCGCGATCGTCGAGCTCCTCCGGGACGATGCGCTCCGGGCCCGCATGGGCGTCGAGGGGCGACGTCTGATCGTGGACCGGTTCTCTTGGTCCCGCGCCGCGACCGAAACCCTCGCCCTCTACCGTCAGACTGCGGGCTGAGCCGGCAGGTCTCGGTGGGTCAGACGAGTCTCAGTTCCGGAACGCAAACGCGACAGCAGCGCCGAGCGTCAGTCACACCGAGGGACCTCCGGCGGTTCTGAGGGCGCGCGGGTGAATACGGCGTCCGGGTCAAGCTTCAAATGCCTCCCTGCGAAGTAGGCTCCGGGTGAGTTCGGAGAGATGGCACGTCCGGCGGCATCCCCGGGTCGCCCTTCGGCTCCCCCGTCCGCGGCGTGGTCTGCGGAACTCTCCGCTTGGTTCCATGGTGCGGCGGCCGTCGTGATCCTCCCGACTCTCAACGAGGAGGAGGGGCTCGCCCGAACGCTCGCTGAGCTCCAGCGCCAGCGATTGCACGGCCCCGGGCGAAGGGTCGAGATCCTGGTCATCGACGGGGGCTCGACGGACCGTACCCTCGAAGTCGCCCGAGAGAAGGGAGTCCCCGCCCTGCGCCAGGTCGGACGGGGGAAGGGGGCCGCCGTCGTCGAGACGATCGATTGGGTGCATGCCCAGGGGATTCCCCACGCGGTCGTCCTTGACGCGGACGCCACCTATCCGCCCGACCGGGTGCTGGACGCGCTGGACCTGCTCGAGCAAAGCGCTGACCTGGTCGTGGGGGTGCGCCGACCCGTTCGCGGACCTCCCATCCATTTCAAAGAGATGATCCACCGGGTGGGAAACATCGGACTCAGCTACACGGCGAGTCTGCTTTCGCGTCGGACGATCTTCGACCTATGCAGCGGCTTCTGGGGCGTTTCCACGGAACGGTTCGTTTCGTTGGGTCTCGAGCGGTCCTACTTTGCGATCGAGGCAGAAATGGTCCTGAAAGCGCTCCGGCAGCAGCTCCGGGTCGTCCAGATCCCAGTCGAGTATCGCGAGCGCGTCGGGAAGGCCAAACTCCATGCGTTTCGGGACGGAAGTCGGATCCTGCTGACGATCCTGCGCCAGGGCCTCTCGCCGTACCCGCGGTCCGAGGCCCCCGCGGCCGAGACCCCCGACCTCGGCGAGCTGCTCTCGATCGGTCTTATCACGGGCAGCCACGGGGCGGTCCTCGAATGTGCCCTGTCGGACTCCGCGGCCGCGGACCGACTGGCGACCGTCCTTCGACGGAACTTCCCTGAAACGGTGGTCCAGGTCGAGCCGGCCGGGCCCCCGATCGAGCCGAGCCTGGAACCCGCCACGGGCCCGGCGCCGATGATGATCTCCGTGTCCACCGACGGCTCGAGCCGCTCGGGGGCACGCGCGGTCGCGGTGTCGATCCGCTCCCCGCGACGTCAGTTGACGATCGAGTTGCCGTCCGCCGGGAGTCCGTCCCCCTCGAAGGGGAACGGCCGCTCGCCGGCCGCCGTCCGGTCCGGCGCGTGGGCACCCGTTCGCCCGGGACCCCGCGGGGCCTGGTTCCCCTCTCTCGACGTACTGACCTCCCGCCTGAGCTACGACCGGATCGACCAGCAGCGGGCGATGCTCTCGGCCAACGGCTTTCGCGTGGTGGAGAGGGCGCGCCCCCGCCGAGTCGGATTGACCGAGTCTTCCGGAGAGGCGTGAGGGTACCTTCGGCCGGGCCGTCGGAGGGGGGCGAAACCTCCGCCGCGGCTTCGAGCCTGCGCGTGGTGCTCGACTTCGACGGGACGCTGGTCGACCCGAACGTCGCCATCATCCTCGTGGAAGAGTTCGCCCCGAACGGACGCGAGGTCGCCCGCGAGATCGACCTGTTGCTCCACGAAGGGAAGATCGGCCTGCGGGAGGCCTGGCGGCGCCAGGTGGCGCTCCTCTCCGCGGACCGCCTGGGGGAGATGGTCAAGTTCGCTCGCAACCGGGTGCCGCTGAGGAAGGGGGCGCGGGAGTTCTTGACCCTCCTTAGGCGACATGCGGTCCCCGTGACGGTCGTTTCGGGAGGCCTCGAGTTCTACATCCGCGAGGTCCTGGACCGCGAGGGACTCGACCTCCCGATTAAGTCCGACCGCCTGACGGTACTGCCGTCCGGCGAGATGGGGGTGGTCCACCCCTTCGAACACCCTACCTGCCGCCTGTGCGGGATCTGCAAGGCCGCCATCGTGAATGACCCCGCGTCCGGCCGGCGGAGCGTCTTCATCGCGGACGGATCGACCGATCGGTACGGCGCCGAGTCCGCCGACATCGTGTTCGCTCGGCACCGTCTGCTCGAGTACTGCCGCCGGGTCGGGATCCACTGCTACCCGTTCGACAACTTCGAGCCGGTCACGCTCCAGTTCGCCCAGTGGCTCGAGGGAAAGGTTCCAATCCCGACCCGGCGTGCGGCCGGCCTAGCGGATTCCCCCTGTCCGATCTCGCGCACGCTCGCCGGTTCCCCGGCCACCTGATCGCCCGCGCCCCTGCTTCGGCGGTCGGAGACCCCCCTTCGGCGAAGTACACGGCGCAACAACCGGGCTCGCACCCAGGTTCGATTTGTGCGACAACCGATTCGCACCCCGGAGGAGGAGGTGACGTCCAAGGGGGGACAGGACCCTTCACCTCGGGAGGTGGGGTTTGCCCCGGCTCGCGGTAATACGATGGGGATATATACGTGCAAATACGTATTACAACTCTATGCGACCGTCCGGGCTCGGTTTCGCGACAGGGCGTCTCAACTTCGAATTCTGGGCGGCGCGCGCGCCGTTCCTGCGTCTCCACGCTCCCCGGTCGGGCCGTTTCGGCGCCGCCGTAAATCGCCGCTCGGCGACGCAACCGTGCCTGGGAGGGGTGTGACCATGGACCGCTCGGCCCACCTCGCGCGTTCGGACTCTCATCCCTGGTCGATGCCGACCCCGACAGAACCTGTGTCGGCGCCGGAGTCCCGTTCCCCGGTCTCCCTCGTGCAGGGACTCCGCCTCATCGGAATGCCCGTGCGCGAGGCGCGCCTCTATTTGACCCTCGTGCGAGGCCCGCTGGGAGTACGCGAGGCGGCCGAGGTGGCCGGGCTTCACCGGGCGACCGCATACCGGGTGCTCCTTCGACTGCTCGACCGTGGGATGGTGGTGGGCGACGGACGCTCGCCTCAGCGATTCCACGCGGTGGCCCCGGATCTCCTGTTGCATCGTCTTCAGGCCCTGTACCAGGAAGAGGCCGAGGTGGCTGCCCTCCTGGCCGAGGTCTATGGGCGGTGGGTCGTCTCTTCCCTTTCGGCCGGGGCACCGATCGAGGCCTCCCCTGGCGAACACCCCCGGATCCTCTCCGGGGAGGGCCGTGCGCCGCACCCGGCCCTGGTCGAGCTCGCAGACGCCCACCAGTCCGTGGACGTCCTCGTCCGCCCCCTGTCGGTGCCCCTCGCCCATCGGACCGGCCTCGCCCGGGCCCTCGGAAGGCTCGCCCGGCAGGGGGTCAGGATCCGTGTCGTGACCGATGCGACCCCCGCGGACTACCGGTTCGCCACCGCGATGACCCGCGAATCCGGTGACCGCAGCCCGTCCGTCCAAGTTCGACACTTCACGCCGGTCGTCGGGCATTTCTATGTCCTCGATGGCCGGAGGGTGGTCCGCCTCCCTACGGTCGGCGTTTTCGGGAGAGCGCCCCAGGTCGCGGTCGTCGTCGAGGACCTTCCCCGGGTCCGGGCGCAGGTCGCCCGGTTCGAGGCGCTGTGGACCGAGGGTTCGGGGGCGCTCCGGGCTCCCCGCTCCACCCGTAGCTACGGCTGGAGGTCGCTCTCCGAATCGGCGTCGAACCGAACCACCCCCGTGGGTTCCAACGGGGCGATGTCCGCGTCGCGAACGGGGCTCACTAGTACCTGGACCCCGGACCCCGACCGGTTCCGACGGTCCCTCGTCTAAGGGTCCCCAACTCGCGGCCCCGCCGCCGGAGCCTCGATGGCACGGCGGCGACGCTACGGAGCGTTCTCCGGCACGGACCGGGCCGGGGGGTTCCCTTCCTGCAGCACGCGGTCGAGCGCCGCTCGGTACTCCGGGTCCCGCAGGCCGAACCGGAGGTTCGTCTCGAACCACAGGAGCGGGGTCCCCGTGTCGAAGCGGCGTCCGTCGATGACGACCCCGATCACCGGTTCCCGGTCGGCCAGACGCTGGAGCGCGTCCGTCAGCTCGACCTCGTTCCGACGTCCGGGGGGAGTCTCCCGGATGCAATCGAAGATCCGAGCGCTCAGCCAGTACGCCCCCGTGAGAGCGAGCCGGCTCGGGGCGTCCTGCGGACGCGGTTTTTCAACGAGGCGTTCGACGCGGAGCGCCGTCGGGCTGAGGTGGACGCCGCCGACGATTCCGTAGTGGTCGACCCGGTCCTCGGGAACCACTTCCAGCGCGACCGCGCTCCCGCCGGGCGCCCACCGGTCGGCGGCCGCCCGAAGCTGGGTGAGGACCGGAGGGTCGCACTCGTAGATCGAATCTCCCAGGAGGACCCCGAAGGGTTCGTGGCCGACGTGCTGCTCGGCGCAGAGCACCGCGTGGGCGAGCCCGAGGGGGGCCCGCTGGCGAACGAAGTGGATGGTCGCCTTCTCGCTCAGCGCTTCGAGGCGCTGGAGCGCCGGCTGGGAGTTCCACGCCCCCAGGTCGGGATTGTGGTCGAAATGGTCCTCCAGGGCCCGTTTGCTGCGACCGGTGACGATGAGGATGTCGTCGGCGCCCCCGGCGATGGCCTCCTCGACGACGTACTGGATGACCGGGCGTCCGACCACCGGGAGCATCTCCTTCGGCATGCTCTTTGTCGCGGGGAGGAAGCGCGTCCCGAGCCCGGCAGCGGGGATGACGACCTTCATCGATGACCGCCTCTCCGTTTCCCGCTGGGGCGGGCCGGAGGAGGGGCCCGTGGTCCCCTCGACGGAGCGGCCGAGGCGGTGCCTAGACCCACCCAATGGAGATCTGGCCGGTCGCGGACCCGGGGTGGCAGGGCCCGGCGGAGATCGACCACCCAAGGGCGACGCATCCCCCGAGTCCACGCGAGGGGAAAATCGAGATAGTCGGGCCAGGCGGCCTGGAGCACGGCCACGTCCGCGCCCTGGAGCGCCTCCTTGACCGTCGTGCAGAATCGGACCCCGCGCGTGCCCCGGACGGCGTACGCAGCCCAGGCTCGCCGGAAGTTTTCGAGCGCCACGGGGTCGTGGACCCTCACGGTAGCACCGGCCGACCGGGCGTACCGGACGAGCGGAAGGGCCCGTGACTCGCGTACGTCGTCCGTGCCCGCCTTGAATGCGAGACCCAGGATCGCGACCCGCCGACCCCGGAGGGTCCCGAGCGCACCCTGGACGATCTCGAAGGCATGGCGGGTCTGGTCCTCGTTCGAGGGGACGAGCGCCTCGAGGGTACGGGGCCGGAGTCCGAGGTCGTGGCTGCGCGCGACCAGCGCGCGGACGTCCTTCTCGAAGCAGCTCCCGCCGAAGCCGGGGCCGGCGCTCAGGAACTTCTGGCCGATCCGGGAATCGAGCCCGACCGCCTCGGCCACGGGGTCGATGTCGCTCCCGACCGCCTCGGCGAGGCGGGCGATCTCGTTCACGAAGGTGACCTTGAGCGCGAGGAAGGCGTTCGCCGCATATTTGACCAGCTCCGCCCCGGTCGGCGAGAGGGTGATGACGGGCGCCGGGAAGGCGCGGTAGATCGCCCGAAGCTTCCGCTCGTCGGCCGCGTTCGAAACTCCGAGGACGACCCGCTCGGGTTGCATGACGTCCGTCACCATCGAACCTTCGGCGAGGAACTCCGGGTTCGCCGCCACTGTGAGGGATGGGGCCCGTCGGCCCGAGGCGCGTTCCAGTGCGGGGCGGATCACCTCCTCGGTCGTCCCCGGCACGACCGTGCTCTTCACGACGATCAGCCGGGGCGGAGACGGGGTCCGGAGAGCCTCGCCGAGTTCGCGGACCCCCCGGAGCATGGGCCGGAGGTCGATGTGGCCGTCCGGCCGCCTCGGCGTCGGCAGGCACAGGAAGATGATGTCGGTCTCCCGGAGCAGCGCCGCCCAGGAATCGACCAGTTGGAACCGCCCCGAGTTCAAACCTCCGCGAAGGAGCTCCGCGAGCCCTGGCTCATGGATCTTCGTGCGGCCCCGGGCGAGCTCCCGGCGCACGTCCGCGCGCACTTCGTACCCGACGACCCGGACCCCTCGGTGCGCGAACCCGAGGCCCGTCGCGAGTCCCATGTAGCCGAGGCCGGCAATCCCGACCGTCGGAGCCGTTCTCATCCTCGTCGTAAGCCCCCCGACCTCGGCCGGGCCGCGCGGCGATGCCTCATCGGTGGCTCGGTGCCCGTTCCCGGGCGCTCGTGACCCCTCGTTCACTTCTCAAACCGTCGGAAAGGTTTCCGCCAAAGGAACTCGTTCTCAGAAGAAGGTCCAGAAGTCATCCATCACGTTCCCATTCGTTCCCGCGAACATCATGACGTCCCCGTCGTCCTCGTCGGTCGCGATGGCTGCGAACGCGCTCGCAGGCGGATAGGGGGAGTGCCCGTGTGTGTCCCGGGTCCAGGTCCCGTTGTAGAACTCCCAAGTATCGTTGAGGTAGCCACCGGAGGCACTTTCACCCCCGAACAATACCGCCGCCGTGGCGTCCGGCAGGACCGTCTCATCCCAGTGATCGTCGACGAACGCCGCGCCGTAGCGGGGCGGCGGCGCCACCTTGGTCGTAACATTAGTCCACTTCCCTCCCTTGAACTCCCAGGTGTCGTTGAACGCCGTGGAGGAGCCGGGCACTTGCCCGCCGAACAGCACGATGTACTTGTCGTGGATGTCGTAGATCATGGACGCCCCGGCCCGCGCCGACGGAGCCGTCGGGAGCGAGAGGGTGACGTTCTTCCAGGTCCCGGTGAACACCTGATGGGTGATGTTATGGTTGTAAGTCCCGGTATACATCCAAGTGTCGCCGTCGACCGCGGTCCCGTGCTGGCCCCCGAAAAGGACGAGGTAACCGCTGTCATTGAAGGGACTGTTATCGTAGGCCATGCTCTCATTCGCCCGCGCAGAGGGGGCCGTAGTAGTGTTGATGTGGTGCCAATCGCCATCCACAATGCCGCCCAGCCAGGCCCAGGTCTCGTTGAAGTAGCCCGTCGGTCCTTCTCCCCCGAAGTAGACTACCTGGGAGGCATTGGGGTCCCACGCGATCGCGCCGAAAGCACGGGGAGATGGAGAGACCTGGGGGTGGACCGCGGGAACCCATACGTAAGTGTCCCACTCCCAAGTGTCGTCGAGGTAGCCCATGCCGCCTCCCGGGAGGGGCCCGTAGCCCCCGAACATCACGATCGCTCCCTGGGCAGATTCGTATTGGGCCTCGGCACCATACCGGGCGCTGGGGAACACTGGCGGGAACCATTGGCTCCAGGTCCCCGCGAAGTTCCAGCGCTGGTTCCCGAGCGGCTGACCGGAGAGGTTGACCAAGCCCGACTCGACTATGACCTGCGAGTAGTTCGAGAATCTACTGAGGCCGAACTCGGATTCGGCGACCCCGAGCCCAGGATACCCCAACGGAGAGGACGAGGGGGCTTGCAAAGCCCATAGCAACTTCCCGTTGGTACCCGGGAAGAGGTTCCAGGTGTCGTTCATCAACTGGTTGCACTTCATCTCGACGGGGTTGATCGCCCGCGCACAGCCGCCGAAGAGTAGGGTGCCGTTGTTTTGCGGGGAGTAAATGAAGACCGAACCCCATCGCGCCGGCGGGTCGTGGGCCGCGATCGTGCTCGTGATATTGGTCCAGACTCCCCCCAGGAACGTCCACGTGTCGCCGAGGACCAAGGTTCCCCGCATCCCGCCATACAGAACCACCTCGCCCACCTTTTGGTCGTAGGTCGCCTGGGCGAACGCACGGATGCCAGGACTGCTGAAAGAGCTGCCTTCCGTGATGTTGGACCAGGCATCATCCTCGTACGCCCAAGCGTCCCCGAGAGAAGTGTTCGAGGCCCCCACCCCGCCGTACAGCAACGTGAAATTGTCGGCGGGGTCGAACGCCATCGCCGCTCCGTAACGCGCGGGCGGACAACCCCCCGTGGGGCACGAGGGGTAAATCCTCTTCCAAGTACCGGTGTGATAGATCCAGGTGTCGCCGAGGGGGACCCCCTCCGCGCTCCGTCCCCCGAAGAGCAGTGTGTAGTTGTCGCCCCAATGACCGTCGAAAGCCATACTCGCAAACGAGCGTGCCGGGGGACTCCCGTTCGCCGGGAATACCTCCGTCCAGTTGGAGATCTTATAGGTCCAAGTCTCCGCGTTGGCCCCGAGCCGAGTCGCACCGCCGAAGAGCACCGAGACGTCGGTCTTCGGGTCGAACGCCATCGACGCCGCGTACCGCGCCGAGGGGCCGGCCAGGAGAATATCATGGTGCTGTGGTCCGAGGCCCAGCTGTCGTTGACGTACGTCCACGTGTCCGGAACCGAAGCTGGGAGGCCCCCCTCCTCTCCGCTAAAGACGACGAAATCATTGCTTGAGAGATCCCATACACCTGCCGCCCCCTGGCGCGGGGATGGCGAGCCGTTGGTGGTTACTACCTGCTTCCAGACTCCTCCGGCAAAGGTCCAGGTGTCATCGAATTCGGAGGGAACTGCGGCGCTCACCCCTCCGAAGAGGACGGAGTCGTTGTTCACCGGGTCGTAGCCGAACACCGCCTGCGACCGGGGCGGGGGCGCGTGGGGGAGCGTTAACGAAATCCAAGTGCCGCCCGAGAAGCCCCAGGTGTCGTTGAGGGAGGTGTTCGTATTTCCCGAGACATTCAGGCCACCGAACATGACCACGAGGTCGTCGGTCGCATCGAACACCATGGAGGCGTCCTCTCGCCCGACCGGGACGGCGCTCTGGTTCTGCGATTGGGACGGGTCGTCGCCCAAGGTCGGTGAACCCCCCGTGATCTTTCCACCGCCCCCCGCCGTGGACAGCTGGGTCCAAGCATTTCCCACGAACTTCCACGTGTCCGAAAGTGTGCCGCCCCCGCTCCCTCCGCCGAAGAGGAGGAGGTAGCCATCGCGGGTGTCGTTGACCATCGCCGCCCCGGTTCGCGGGGAAGGGGAGGCCCAGGAGTGGTTCGCGAAACTCCAGTTACCGCGGTGGGTCCAGGTGTTGTTGGTGTACGTCCAAGTGTCTCCCAGGTCGGCCGTGGCGTTGTGCCCGCCAAAGAGCGCCACCTCCCGTTCCTGTGAATCGTAGGCCATCGCCGCCCCGGCCCGGGGGGATGGGGCCCGCGTGGGGTTGAGGGGAGTCCACTTAGCGTGCAGGAACTCCCACGTGTCGTTGAAGAACGCGGTGCCGTTCGTGCCACCGAAACCAACGGCGTAGCCGTCCGCGAGGTCGTACGCGATCGCCATCTGGGTGCGCGCCTCCGGTTCAGTGACCGACGTCCAAGTGAGGCTACCGCAGGGGGGCTTGCCCAACTCGCAGGTCAAGCCAATGGGATGCTCGCTGGTGTTCCCGGTAAGCGGGTAGGAGCCGGGCGCCGTCGATTGGCATTGGCCGGCGAGGGTGACCCCCGAGATCGAGCAGTTGAGGGGGGAGCCGCCGGCGGGTCCGGCCCCGGTGGCGAGCGATCGTTCGGCGGCCTCGAGGCTGTTCAGCCCTAGTGCGTCCAAAGCATCTACGGCCGCGGTGGCCAGGACCGTGGTGACGTCCCGAGTCGTCTGGAGGCCACCCCCGACCGTACTGAAGACCAGAACGAAGACGACAACCATAGCTGCGGGGAACGGCCACCGGACCGGGCGACGGTGGGTCCGACGGACCCGCCGGAAGCTGCGCGGGTCCGGGCGCCCGCGATTCGGCACCCCGGGCGGCAGGGGGTCGTCCATCGACCTTGCCGGACCCTGACCACCTATAACCCTTCCTCGAGATGGAGATTGCATTACGGGAACTGCGACAGCTCCCCCACGCTATCCTTATCCGGGCCGGGTCGGATCATCCCTTTGCCCTGTCGCCTCCGGTCCGGGAAATCCCCGGCCTGCGGCACTAGGTTATGAATCGGCCGGGGTCGCCAACACTGTGAGCCAAACCCGACCCCGACTTCTCGTGATCGGGCTGGATTCCGTCTCCCCATGGGTGCTGTTCGAGAGATTCCTACCGTTCATGCCACGAATGCAGGCGGTCCTCGCGCGCTCACGGTATGGAACCCTACAGAGCGTCGATCCCCCGATCACGGTGCCAGCGTGGGCGGTGATGTTCTCGGGCATCGACCCTGGAACGCTCGGCCTCTACGGGTTTCGTCATCGGCGTCCCGGCACCTATTTCGACCAGTACGTCCCGAACTCTCGCGCCCTAGTCGAACCCATGCTCTGGGACCAACTTTCCCGGGCGGGCAAGCGAGTCTGCGTTATCGGAATGCCGCCCGGATTCCCGCCGCCTCACGTGAATGGGGTCTACGTCTCCGACTTCCTCACCCCCGATGGGGCTCGGGAGTACGTGTTCCCCGCCTCGCTACAACCGGAGATCGAGCGCGTCGCTGGAAGATACAAGTTTGACGTAAACTTCCGGGCCGACGACCGCGATCGAGTGGGCCGGGAGCTCATCGAGATGACGCGGCAGCACTTCGCGGTCGCGAGACTCCTCTGGTCCAAGGAGGCGTGGGACTTCTTTGCGCTCCATGAGATCGGCCCGGACCGGATCCACCACTCGCTCTGGAAGTTCTTCGACCCTCGCCACCCGCGCTTCGAGGACCAACCAGGCCTTCGGGCCCTGGCGGAGGATTATTACGCCCGGCTCGACGGAGAGATCGGCGCCCTCCTCGACCTCGTCGCCCCCGAAGTCCGGGTCGTCTTCGTCTCCGATCATGGAAGCCAGGGGATGGCGGGGTGCTTCTGCGTCAACGATTGGTTGATCCAGCGCGGCTACCTGGTTCTGAAGGGACCTCTCCCGCCCCCCGGGACTCCGCTCGAGGAGGCTTCCATTGACTGGGGGCGCACGCGCGCCTGGGGAGCCGGCGGCTACTACGCACGCATCTTCCTGAACGTGAAGGGCCGGGAGCCGAAAGGGGTTCTCGACCCCGCCGGTCTCGTGACGTTCCTGCGGCAACTTACCGATGATCTGAGGGCGATCCGCAGGCCAGATGGGGCACCCCTTGGTGCCGACATCCGGGCGCCCCAGGAGGTCTACCACGAGGTCCATGGAGACGCCCCCGACCTGATGGTCTACTTCGGGGACCTGACCTGGCGGTCGTCGGGTACTCTGGGGCACCGCACCCTGTTCCTCGAAGAGAACGACACCGGACCCGATGACTCGGTCCACTCGTTCGATGGGGTCTACCTGGTGATGAACCCCGAAACGGGCAGCACCGGCCCAGGTCCACCGGCATCGCTGATCGATATTGCTCCGACCTTTCTGTCGTACTATGGAATCCCCCTTGCGCCGAGGATCCAGGGGAAGTCTCTGCCCGGATTCCTCTAACTTAACGGGGCGATTGCCTGACCTCCGGGCGCGGCACGCTCTCCTAGGATCCGGGGTGACCCACCCGGCGAACCCTCGTCCGGTGAGAAATGGGGTGGAAGGGGTTCGGCCCCCTACATGCCGCAGCGGCAGGGGGGGCCTCGCCGGGGAAGGAGCGAGGTAAGTCTCTCCTCACTCATCCTGGCGGACGGCCGCGCCCTCGCTCGCCGTCCCGTAGCCGTGGTGGCACGTCGGCGCCGGGGCCCATGACCACGAGCACTCGAAGTTGGTGGTGTTCTCGAACGCGACGGTGTTCCAGTCCCCAGTGCTCAAGGAGTTCAGCGCCGTGCCGTACCCTACCCCGTTCACGAACTCGTATCCCTGGTAGTCGCGCTTCCCCGTGACGCTCTGCACCCAGGAGTCGGTGTGGGTGTTGTTGGAGGAAGGGCAGAGGTCGTACTTCGGCCGAGCACTGACGAAGTAGGTCCACACCGTGTTCTTGTCGCCCGAGAGGTTCCCAACGTAGTGGTCCCCGTCGCTGTAGAGGTAGATCGAGGCCTTGACGTCGCTCGCCGAGACGTTGAGAGTGAGCGTTGTCTGGCTCAAGACCGATACGTTCAGCGTGCCGCCCTGACAACCGCTGACGACAATCAGGATCGTGTCGTTGTGCCCGACGAAGTTGAGGTAGACGGGCTGGTTATGGACGTTCGAGAGGTCCACGACAAACTCGAGGTACGCGCCCGAGAAATTGTACGTCAGTGGGGGTTGGGTCTTGCATCCGCAGTGGTCTTGGGAGGCGTCATAGCCGTAGCCACCGTGACCGCCACCGCTGTACGAGCAGGTCTCGACCGAACCGCTGATCGCGGGCGTGCAGAGGTTGCCCGCGTTCCATGTCGGGGCCGGCGAGCTGAAACTGAAGCTCTGCGAGGTGTTCAACACGGGGGTTTTCGCGACCTGGAGGCTGCTCGAGGCCGATGATGCCGGCGAAGCGCTCGCGAGCCCTCCCGCCAATAGACCTAGCGCCACGACCAGTGCCGCAACCCCGAACAATCCGCCAGCCACCGTCGACTTGCTCATCCTCATCGTTTGTGTTCCTCCGTTTCCCGGTACCGCCGACGTCGGAACCCTGGGCGAACCCGGGGAGTCCCGTTCGGTCGTCGGTGACCGCGCAATCCTTGAGGGGTTCAAGAAATCATCGTTACTCGGCCCCTTTCGATGGATAAATATACGCATCGTATATTCGCCAACCAGTTGGTTCGTCTCATCCGACGCTCGCTTCCGAGAACCCCCTCTATCCGTTGGTGGGATCCGAGCATCGAGCCTCGATCGGGCTCCGCGCGTTGAGGTCTCAGCGCGTTGCGCTCAAGGGGGGAGAGCCGAGGTGACATGTTGGTCGAGACTCACGTTTCGCAGTTTGCGGAGAGGCGGAGCGTTGGTCCAGAGGAATGACTACGCGACTACCTGCTTCCTTCCGATCGACGCCCCCACCGGCAACAAGCCCTCTGAGCCCGGGCCTCGCGGGCCGCTCCGTCCCCCCCGCACTCCCTCGTCCTCTCACCACGGTCATGGGCGGGGTCCGCACGAGGCCCGTTCCCGAGATTCTCGGCTCTGGTGCTGAGGGAGGTTCCCGTACGGTGTTGACCTGGATCGTTCTAGTAAGCCGGACACGAGCCTAGCTCGAGCCGGACTCGAACCTCCTAGCGCCTTCGTGCAGGGCCTGGCCGCACTCGGGTTGCCCAGGGGCGACGAGGCGATCGATCGGAAGGGTCGCCGATCCACCGGGCCGCTCAAATACCACATATGTGGATGCATATGTATGCCGTCGCGAAACATTGCAGTACAGAAGGTCGTGTACGACGCTCTGACTAGGGAAAAAAGGGGGGGCGAGAGCTTCACATCCCTTCTCCGTCGACTGCTCGATCAACGCCGGGGACTCGAGGAGACGGTCGGGGGGTGGGGGTCGGCCGGGAGCCAGGCGGATCGAGCGAGGTTGAAGGATCTACGCCGACCCCAACTGAGGAATCGATGAAAGCCCTCGACACGTCCGTCCTGCTCGCCATCCTTCACGGAGATCGGAACGTCCGAGCCTTGCTCCGTCGCCTCCGCGGCGTAGAAGTCGCGACAACGGAGCTCAACCTGCTGGAGCTTCACTGCCTGGTAGGACGCGCTCCTCCAAGGGGGCGATCCCAGCGGCGAGAGGCACTCGAACGCCTCCGACGGAGCCTGACGGTGCTACCGTTCGACAGTAAGGCGGCCGAACGGGCCGCCCGGAGGACCGCAAGAGACGATCTGAAGGCACCCCCTCCACTGCTACTGGGAATCCTTACGACCCTCGAGGCGAACGGTTGCGACGAACTGATCACGGCAGACCCACGTGATATTGCAGGTCGCTGGCCGTTCCGCATCACCAAACTGAGTGGTTAGCATAATTAGGAACTATTGTCGCGTTACTGTAGTTCCTTACTATTGTATTTTGCTTGCGCCGTGGGTCAGGGTCTGAGGAGGACGTCGGAAACGGCCCTCCGGGCCACTTTCGCGCCCAGGGGGCCTAATGCAGGCCCCAGACAGCGGGATCGACCTGTTTCATGAGGACCCATCCCAAGTAGCTAGTATACCGTATAATGCATCCCTAATTCTTGATTATGTGCTATTTGGGGGGAGGTGCGGCCCGGGCCGGATCGACCTTCCCTGACGGTGATATTGTATAACTGGAGTTATACGAACCCTGAAAACACTCGTAGAGTTGGGTCCGGGCCCTCATGGAGGGTGGCCCCCAACGTACGCCTGCCCCAGCACTCCAGTTACTAAGGAACGTCATCCCAGTTCCCTCCTTCGGCGCGATCAATTGGGCGCCTCGATCCTTCCCCCACCGTCTCTCTCCGCCGGTCTAATTCTTTTGAGCGGGGTGATTGGCGTAGGCCACAGCCTCTTGGCCTCCAATGGGGGCCGGTGGGCTCCCTGCTCCCTGCAGTAACGCATAGGGCTTATCAAAGAAGCGTGGAAGAAGTGTTTGTAGTATCTGAGGTCACGTGAACCCTTATTCGCGGTGGCCCGGGGCTGAGCGGCGAGCTGATACTCGTGCCCTGAAGCAGCTACGCTGACGCCGTTCCCGCAACGTAGGACCTGAGATCGAACGAATGAATCGCGGTCCTGGATCCACCGCCCCGTACGTCATCAAATATGCATATGCATCTACATATGTATGGATAGGTCAAATTCATGCTTTAAGCGACGGGACCGGGCCGGCGGCTCCGGGACCAGCGAGCGATTTTACCTCGGTGGAATATGGAGCCCGGGCCAAAGGAGCCAAATAGGGGGGCGACGGTCAAATCATATGGCACCCGCCCGACCCTCTCGAACCTTGGTCGAAATCGTCGCGTCGGTCATGATTTTAGGCTTCGCGGTGGGCATCATTGGCGGAGATAACGCCCTTCAGGACCGGACCTCTCTCTTCGTCGCGCCGATGGCTGGGTCCACGACCGCTCCCCTTGCGGCGGTCCACGAGTCCCTGGTATCCCAGTCGGCCGAAGCCTCCCTCGCAAGAGGAGCCGGCCCGGCACTGGGTCATTCCGAGTCGTGTGCCGTGCTCATGGCGGGCTCGGCCCACTGTCGCTTGTCTGCCGCTCCTGCGGTTACCAATTCTCCCTCGTGGTACAATGTTACGGACGACGCAGGCACGATCGACCCCACCTATGTCGCCGCCATCGCCTGGGATCCTAACCTCGGCACTGGGGAACTGATTTACTTCGGTGGCTGCGATATCTTGGGGCCGTGCCCCGACAACTACACCTGGGCTTTCGGGGGCAACAACTGGGTCAACGAGAGCCTAACGATCGGAATCGCCCCTCCCCCGATCGCCGGTCAGTCGATGGACTGGGACCCGGCCTTGGAAGGCATCGTGATGGCCGGAGGTGGGGATCTGAACGGGTTGCCCGATGTCGGTACCTGGCTCTTCACCGACGGCACCTGGGAAAACATCACATCCACCACCGGCGGGCTCGGCGCCTCGCCGTCGTCGGTGTTCGGAGCGATGGCTTGGGACCCTGCCACCCAGTCGATCGACTACGTCAGTGGCTGCACGAACGAAACCTGCGGCAGTGTCTGGAATGCGATTTGGTCCCTCGGGCCCTCCGGCACATGGTCCGGGGTCGAGGCCTTCGGATTCGTCTACGGGGAGTCGATGGCGTACGATGCGGCCGACCAGGAGATGGTCGCCTACGGGGGAACGAGCCCGAGTGGCGCCCAGCTGAATGCCACTTGGACCCTCGCCGACGGGACCTGGACGAACCGCACCGCCTCCTCGGTCGGTTGCTTCTTCACTTGCGACCTGTACCCTACGGGGCGGTCGTTCTCGGCGATGAGTTGGGACGGGCAGACCGACTCGATCCTGCTCTTTGGCGGCTTGAACACAACCGGGGCCGGGTTCAACGATTCCTGGTCGTTCTCCGGGAACAGTTGGTTCCCCTTCCTCACCAACAGTTCCTACGCGCCTCCCGAGGGAGCCTACAATGCGATGCCGGTCAACAGCTCGGCCTATGCCCCCGTCCTGATCGGAGGATATTGCTCCTGCATCGGGCAAACCTACAGCCTCGACATCCCGCCGACCTTCGAGGTATCGGCCGTTTCCCCCAATCCCGCCGACGTGGGCGCCAACGTAACGGTGACGATCCACGGAGCCGCGGGTGCCGGGTCCGGACCTTGGATCGACCTTGAGGCCGACTACGGGAATTCGCAGGGCGGATCGACCACTATCTACGGGGTCAACGTCACCACCCCCTGGAACTACAGCCAAACGCAACTCTCCTACCCCGCGGTCGGCACGTACGAAATGGAGTTCACGGTCGAGGACTTCTTCTACGTCAACGCGACGGTATTCTACAACCTGAGCGTCGTGGCCGGCCCTCAGGTAACGGTCTACGCCGATCCGACCACTGCCGAGGCCGGACACGAGGTGAGCTTCAACGCCACGGTAAGTCAGGGCGTCTCGCCGTACACGTACTCCTGGAACTTTGGAGATGCGGGCACCTCCTCGGCCGTGGCCCCCACCCACACATACGCCTCGCCGGGAACCTACGTTGCGAGCTTGCTCATCCACGACTCGGGCGGGGGAAACGTCACCGGGAACGTCACCGTCGACGTGATCGCGGCGGTGGTGGCGCATGCCTCCTCGAACGTGACGACGACGGACGCCGGTCTGCCGGTCAGCTTCACCGGATCCGGATCCTCCGGGAGCGGCACGTACGGGTCGTACCACTGGAGCTTCGGCGACGGAGGGACCGCCAGCACCGCGTCCGCGACGCACACGTTCGCGGCGGCGGGGACCTACCACGTCCAGATCAACGTGACCGACAGTCTCGGGTTCGTGGGAACGGCTTCCCTGACCGTCTTCGTCAACGCGGCGCTCGCGGGAGCCACGATCACGGCAATCCCCTCCTCGCCGGCGAGCGGCGAGACGGTCAGCTTCGGCGCCGGGGCCAGCGACGGGACGCCGCCCCTCTCCTATGCCTGGAACTTCGGCGACGGCGGGACTAGTTCCAGCGGCGGCCCGACCCATGCCTACGGATCGGCGGGCACGTACACCGTCACGTTGGTCATCACGGACGCCCTGGGCCAGAGGGTCACTGCGCACGACACGATCACCGTAACATCGTCCTCGAGCGGCTTCTCGCTCACCTCGGGCACCGGACTCTCCGTGCTCATCGGGATCATCTTCGCGATCCTGGTCATCATCGCGGCGGTCGTGCTGATGCGGAGAGGACGTGGGTCGGCCCCCGCCCCGGGCTCTCCGCAGCAGGGATCGCCTGGACCCACCGTCCCGCCTCCTGGATCGAACCCATAGGAATGCATGCGTCTCTCCCCGCCCTGGAAGCCCCGGAGACCGACCGAAGCAGCGCCGAAGGGCCCGGCTCACGTTGAGGCCCCCAATCGATCCTGGGGTGGTCCAGTCGACCTGGCGATGGTCGCTGGGCGCCCCGCCGACGGTGCGCCCAGAAGCCTAGAAGAGCTGTTCCGGGTTCCGCTGACGTGACCTGCCCTCAGGGAGGACGTTGGATGGAACGGCCGAACCACCCGGGGCGGCATGGACTCCACCTCCGGGTGGCGCTCTCCATCGCTATTGCGGGAGCCTTCCTGATCACGGCCCCGGGTCTGCCAACCATTCCAAGCGTTGTCCCTGACGGCTGGAGGGCACCGACCAGTCCGATCCAGGTCTCTCAATCTGCTCCAGGCCATGCTGGGAGCCCTGGACCCAGGGTCCCCGCCCTCCATGGGACCCTCGGCTCGAGCGCACCTCCCTCGCCCCCCGGCACGCGGAGGGCTTCGGGACCCGGAGCCGACGCTCCCCACGTGGCCGCGACCGTCGTGTTGTTCAACAGCAGCGTACTGCCCGGTAACTTCCTCGCCGGGAATGGGGCGGATCCCGACGGCGCGGCGTACGACTCCACGACCGGCCAGGTTTTCATTTGCGACTTCGCCACCGACAGCGTCAGCATCATCTCCGATGCTCTCAACGAGGTCGTGGCGACCGTGCGGGTCGGGACCTACCCCGACGCCGACGCCTTCGACACGGGCACCGGCCAGGTGTTCGTAGCGAACCTGTATTCGGCCAATGTGAGCGTCATCGACGGGGCGAACGATCAGGTCGTCGCGACGGTTCCAGTGGGATTCACTCCGAGCGCGGTCGTGTACGACCCCCGCCTGGCCGAGGTCTTCGTCGCGAACTCGGGGTCGGACAATGTATCCGTTATCTCGGACGTCACCGACTCGGTCGTGGCGACGGTGGCCACGGCCCGGGATCCGGACGCCCTGGCCTATGGCCCGACCCCCGAGGAGGTGTTCGTAGCCAACTACGATTCGGACAACGTGAGCGTGATCTCCGACGTGACCAATTCGGTCGTCGCGAGCGTCACGACGGGTAGACATCCCGTATCCGTCGCGTTCGACACGGAGAACTCGGAGTTCTATGTGGCCAACTACGCCTCGGATACGGTCAGCGTGGTCTCCGACGCGAACGACCAGATCGTGCACACCGTGACCGTGGGAACCAACCCGCTTGCGACGGTCTACGACCCGGGGCGGGGGGAGGTCTTTGTGGCCAATTACGGGTCGAGCAACCTGAGCGTGATCCTCGGGGCCAACACGACCGTCGTCGCGAGCCCCCAGGTGGCGACGACCCCTGTGGCCGAGGCGTACGACTCCGGAAGAGGGGAGATCTTCGTCGTGAGCTATTTTCCCAACAGCGTCACCGTGCTCTCGGACCTGTTGTATAACGAGATCGCCGCCGTCGCCGTGGGTTCGTACCCCGACGCGGTGGCGTACGATACCGCGATGGGCGAGATGTTCGTCACCGATTACACCACCGACCGAGTGTTGGTCGTCCCCGATACGAGCCGAACCGTCGTGGCGAGCATCCCGGTCGGCCTCGATCCGAGCGCGCTGGCCTACGACCCCGCGGCCCGGGAGGTCTTCGTGGCGAATACGGGCTCGGACACGATCAGCGTGATCTCCGACCAGAGCGATCAGGTCGTCGCGAGCGTGCCCTCTCCGGGGAGCCCCGCAGGGCTCGCCTATGACGGGGGCCTTCGGGAGATCTTCGTGGCCGACGAGGTCTCCAACACCGTGAGCGTGATCTCTGACTCGAGCTACACCGTGGTGAGCTCGATCCCGGTCGGAGGTGCCCCGGACGCGGTGACGTACGACCGCGGGCGGGGAGAAGTGTTCGTGACGCAGCCCGGAGTCGGCTGGGACAACGTGAGCGTGATCTCGGACACGGTGAACCGGGTGGTAGCGACGATCCCCGTCGGGACGTACCCCGATGGTCTCGCGTACGACTCGACCCGGGGGGAGGTGTTCGTCGCGAACCAGGATTCCAACACCGTCAGCGTCCTCTCCGACCGGAGCGACGCCCTGGTCGCGACCGTCCGGGTCGGGTCCGCCCCCCAGGGGGTCGCCTACGACCCGGGGCTGGGGGAGGTCGCGGTCGCCAACGACGCCTCGGCGAACACGAGCGTACTGTCGGACGCGACGAATTCCGTGATCGCGACCGTCCCGGTCGGAGCGAGCCCTCGCGGCGTGGCCTGGGACCCAGCGGTGGAGCAGTTCGCGGTCAGTGATTACGCTCAGGGCACCCTCTCCCTGCTCTCGGCCGGCCCGACGACCTATCTGTTGACCGTCAACGAGACCGGGCTTACCACGAGCCAGGTGTGGTCCCTCAATGTCAGTGGCGAGCTACCCGTCCTCACCGCGACGACCTCGGCGTGGATCAACCTCACGAACGGGACCTATTCCTACTCCATCGGGACTCCGAACTCGATCTACCATCCGACCCTCGCGGGCGGAACGCTCCAGGTCGAAGGAGGGGCGGTCCGTGAGGAGGTCGTCTTCGTTCCGACGACGTATACCCTCGGGTTCGTCGAGAGCGGTCTTCCGCCGGGCACGAGCTGGTCGGTGGTCCTGAACGGGGTTTTCCTATCCAGCACGACCCCCTCCATCGAGTTTGCACAGATGACCAATGGGTCGTACGGGTACGTCGTGGATCCGGTCCGCGGATACGTCGCCTCGCCGTCCAATAGCTCCGTCCGGGTCGACGGACCACCGGCGGGGACGATCCCGGTCAGCTTCCAGCCTCCCCCTGGGGCCGTGGGCCCCTCCCCGGGGTCCCAGACCGAGACGCTCGTGGCGGAGTTGCTGGGAATCGTCGCCGCCGTGGCCGTTCTGATCTCCTGGGCCGTCTGGCGCCAGAGGCGTCGGAAACCCGACCCCGATTGGTTCAAAGCCCCGTGACCGCGCGCGGCCGTATCGACCCCACCCGCCGCACGCCCCGGAGGTGGGAGGGGTGAGCCGACGAAGGTCTCCTGGCCCTCGAAGGTCAGATAACGTCCATGCCCCTTGGGTCTCCTGCGTCCCCCCGACGCGCCCGAGATGAAGACGCCGGAACGCTGGCCGGCTCGGGGCACGGTTTCCGGGACCGTCGCCCTGGGGACCGTCGGAGTCGTGATTCTTAGTGGGTTCGTCGCCCTCGTTCTGCTGGCCCATGCCCCGGCTCCCCCAGGGGCCTCCGGAGGACCCCCAGGGACTCTGGGGGTGGATCGGGGCCTCGCGCTCGGGGCGACCTCTGAGCCAGTGAGCTCCGGCGGCTCGGCGGTTTCGGCGGTACCTCCGCCCCCGCTCGCGCCCCACCCTTCGGTCAGCCCCCAACGGCCGTACGTCTCCGGAACGCTCGTCCTGTTCAACGACAGCCTCCTTCCCGGCGATTTCCTGGCCGAGAACGGTGCCTCACCGGAAGGGCTCGTCTACGATGGGGGGACGGCCCAGGTCTTCGTCGCGAACTATTACTCCTCGAACGTGGCCGTCTTCTCCTCCGGAAGCCAACCCGTGGTCCGCACGATCGCGACCGGCGAAAGTCCGACCGGAGGGGCCTACGACGCGAGCCGGGGAGAGGTCTTCGTCACGAACAGCGGGTCGGGGAGCGTCAGCGTGATCTCCGACGCCTCGGACACGGTGGTCCAGACCATCCCGGTCGGAGGCTCGCCCGTGGCGGCCGTGGTCGACGGTCCGGCGGGGGAGGTGTTCGTCGTGAACCAGGCGACGGGCAATGTCACCGTCATTTCGGATACGACCGATGGCGTGGTGGGTCTGATCCCCGTGGGCGACGGACCCTCCGGGATCGCCCTCGACAGCGGGACGAACCAGCTCTTCGTCAGCAATTCCCGTTCAGATACCGTCAGCGTCCTCACCGTGGGGACCGGGGCTCTCTTCGCGACCGTTCCGGTCGGAACCGATCCGGTCGCGGTGGCGTACGACGACCTGACCGGCACGATCTTCGTGACCAACTCCGGCTCGGACAACGTCAGTGTCGTGTCCGACTCGACCGATACGGTCGTGGCGACCGTCCCGGTCGGCAGCCAACCGCAGAGCGTCACGTTCGATTCCGGCACCCGGGACGTGGTGGTCGGCAACCACGGATCCAACAACGTGAGCCTCATCGCTGGCGGTACGAACCGGATCGCGGGCTCGGTCCCGGTCGGGAGCGGGCCCGCGGGGATGAGCTACGACGGGAACGCCGGCCGGATCTTCGTCGCCAACTCGGACTCGAACAACGTCAGCGTCCTCTCCGATGTGTCCGAGGAGGTGGTGGCGACGGTCCCGGTCGGGGCGGAGCCGGTGGCGGTGGCCTACGACACCCGCGCGGCCGAGGCGTTCGTCATCAGCGCGTTCTCGAACACGGTGAGCGTCATCTCGGGCGTATCGAACACGATCGTGGCCACGGTCGCGGTCCCGAGCTTTCCCGACGCCATCGCCTACGACGGCGGGACCGGGGAGGTCTTCGTGGGGTACGCTGCCTCCAATGTCGTGAGCGTGATCTCGGATGCCTCGAACGCCGTGGTCGCGACTATCCCGGTCCGGGGCGGCGCGGACGGGCTCGCGTACGACGCCGATCGGGGCGAGGTCTTCGTCAGTGACGGGGCCTCGAACCAGGTGAGCGTCATCTCGGACCTGACGAACACGGTCCTCGCCCGGTTCTCGGTGGGCGACCACCCGGAGGGGATCGCCTACGACGCCGGACGCCACGAGGTCATGGTCGCGAACTACTTCTCGAGCAACGTCTCGGTCGTGTCGGACGTCACGAACCGGGTCGTGGGGACCGTCTCGGTCGGTGCGAACCCCGTCAGTATCGCGTACGACAGCGGACAAGCCGAGGTCTTCGTCGCGAACTCCCTCGACGACAACGTCAGCATCATCTCGGACCGTACCGACGCGGTCGTGGGGGCGATCCCGATGCCGGGTCACCCGGAAAGTGCCGCGTATGACCCGGGGACCGGGGAGGTGCTGGTCACGAGCTCGCTCGTCCAGGACGACGTGAGCGTCATCTCCGATTCCCTCGGGTCGGTCGTGGCGACCGTCCCGGTCGGCGCGGGGCCGGGAGATCTGGCCTTCGATTCCGTCAGTGGCCGGGCGTACGTCACCAACTACCTCCAGGGGACGGTCTCCGTCCTGTTCATCGCGGAGACGTACCTGGTCACGTTCCAACAGTCGGGCCTTCCGACCGGAACCCTTTGGTACCTCAATCTCAGTGCCAACGCACCGGTGAACTCGACAGGAACGCTCGTGGAGCTCAACCTGACGAACGGGTCCTACCAGTACTTCGTCGACAGCGCGAACAAGACCTTCGAGGGGGCGGTGGAAGGGGTGACGTTCGTCGTCAACGGGGCCGGCCCCGCGCTCGCGGCCACCTTCATCCGGACGACGTACCGGGTCACGCTGACCGAGTCCGGCCTTCCTTACGGAGCGGTCTGGTTCGCCACCGTGGACAGCATCCAGCAGGATACGAACAGCCCCGCCATGGTATTCCTCGAGCCGAACGGCACGCACTTCTTCCGGGTCACCAGCGTCTCCGGCTACGCCTCGGCCCGTGACGAGGGATCCTTCGGGGTCTACGGGGCGCCCGTGGCCTTGTACCTGAGCTTCGTGGCTATCTCCACCGTCCCTTCCCCCTTCGCGTTCGGGCCGGTCGACTACCTGCTGCTGGCCATGGACATCGTGGTGGTCGTCGTCGGGACGGTCGCGGTGGTCAACCTGCGGCGCCGGGCGAGGGAACCCCCCCGGGCGCAGCTGTACGAGGAGAACCCCTTCCCCACCGAGGGGTCGGGACCCGGGTCCGAGGGCGGGTCCGCCTAGTCCATCCCCACGGACCTTTGGCGTGGACGGTCGGTCACGCCGCCGGAGGGACGTCCGTCTTCCGCCAACTTTCCAAGATATCCTTTAACGTCCGCTCGAACGGGATCTGGGGCGCCCAGCCGAGCGCTCGGAGCTTCGAGACGTCCGCCAGGTGGATGGGCTCGTCCACGAGCCGCATCCGGTCCGGAGCGGTCTCGACGCGGATGGGGACCTGGGCGAAGGAGAGGAGCGTCTCGAGGTTCTGCCGCACGTTCCGGGGGACCCCGCTCGCGATGTTGTAGGCCTCGCCGGGTTGCCCCTTTTCAACGACCGCCACCATCGCCCGTACCGCGTCCCGGACGTCCTGGATATCCCGCTGCTTGTCGAGGTTCCCGACGCGGAGCACCCGGGGCTCGGGCTGGCGTTCGAGCTGGGCGATCTGGCTGGCAAAATCGTTCGTGGAGTCGCCGCGCTTGCCCGGGCCGGTCGTCCCGAAGATCCGGTACCGGAATACGGGGACCCCGAAGCTCCGGAAGTACTGGTAGCAGAGCAGGTCGGCGGCCGCTTTGCTGGAGGCGTACGGGCTCGTCGGTCGGAGCGGGGAGTCCTCGGACGTGGGGATGTGCGGAGGGTCCCCGTACTCCGTCCCGCTTCCGGCGAAGGCAAACCGTGTTTGCGGGAAGTGATGCCGAAGCTCCTCGAGCAGGTACAGCGTCCCGGTCAGGTTGGTGGCAAAGGTTCCGGCGGGGTCCTCCCAGGAAGGGATGACAAAGGCCTGCCCCGCGAAATGGTAGACCACCTCCGGTCGCGTCTCGGCCACCAACCGCATGACCTGGGCGCGGTCCGTGACGTCCAGCGGGACGACCCGGACCCCCTTCGGCGGTTCCGCTCCGCTGGGCGCGAGCCGCGGGAGATGGCTGGCCGTGACCTCGACCCCTTCGTCGGCCAGGTGGGACGCCATGTAGCTGCCCAGGAACCCGGTCCCTCCCGTCACGAGCGCCCGCACCGATCGTACCCAGCGGTCGGAAGGGAGCGGCCTCTTTAGGCTGGTGGCGGTCCCCCGTCCCAACGACCTCTCGGACGCCTCCCCGCGGGCGCCCCTGGGGTCCCTCTGGTGAATTCCATGACGTCGCGCTTGCCCATGGCACCGATGGACCGCCGGTGCCGTCCGTGGTCCCTCGACAACCCCCTCCGTCGCTACCTGGCTCCGTCCACCCGCGAGCTGACCCACCTCCAGATCCAGCCCGGGCAGACCGTGGCGGACCTGGGAGCCGGGGTGGGCTTCTTCGTCGAAGAGCTGCTCCGGCGGGTCGGCCCCCAGGGGTCGCTCTACGCCGTCGACCCGGACCCGGCAAATCTGGATCAGGCTCGCCGACGCGCGGGGTCTAACCCTCGGGTCCGCTTTCTCGTCGGATCCGCGGCCCACGTTCCCGAGATCCCCGACGGGTCGGTCGACCGGGTCCTCCTCTCGCTCGTGCTGTGCTGCATGGTCGACAAGGAGGGGGCCATGGACGAAGCCTGGCGCATCCTCCGTCCGGGTGGCCTCCTCTACGCGAGCTACCCTCGCGTGAGCTGTTCGTTCGTCCGCCGTCGACCCTCCCTTCGGGTGACCCCCGAACGGTGGGCCTATCTCGTTCAAGCCCACCCCTGGCACGTCCTGCTCGCGCAGAGATCCTGGCCCGTGACCCGCCACCTGTTGGCCCGCCCCCCCGATTGGAGGACCGGCCCGACGGACGGGGAGGCCTCACCGGCCAAGGGTTCGGTACGCGGGGACCGGCGGGGGTGACGCCGACTTACGGGGAGTTGGCGAGGAACGCGCGGTCTTCCTTGTCGATGTCGTTCAGGATCCGCCGGGACATCGTTTTCTGTGGCAAGAAGAACGGCAACACGCTGATGTGGAGCTTCATTCGGCTCTGAATCATCGTCCCACCCGGAGCCTCCGAGTAGTGGTTCTCCACCGAGCTCCCCTGCGACCAGGGCCCCTCGCTCGCCAGGATCTCGTAGCGGGAGAAACCCGGCGGGCGGAAGGTGATCTTCCACTGGGAGTTGAGCTGCTTTCCTCGGACGTCGATCGAGCGCTGTAATGTCGTGTCGTCGCCGTCCTTCGAGAGCGTCTTCTGGCTCTTGATCAGCGGGTGAATGCGGCCGATCGTTGCCTCGTCATTGTGGGCCCGAAGCAACCTCCAGACCTTCTCCCGCGAGAAGGGAAAGACCTCCGACTCCTCGTACTCCACCATCCGCGCCATCGCCGAACGAGCGTTCGCTGTCCTCAAGAGCTTGGTGCCCGCCCGCTGCGCGGACGGCCAGGCCGCCCAGCCGACGAGATCCGGCGGATTTCACGCACGGAAAATCAGCGACCGAATTTCGCGTGGAGGGCTCGATGCGCTCGCGATCGCCCCTCCTAACGGTCATCGGGAAGCGGAGGAGGCCTCCGAGACTCGCCTAGCGAGCGGGGGAGGTGCTCGGTCCCTATCCGTCGCGAGGCGATCGTAGGTCGACTCCGTGCTCGAGGACGGAACGCAGGTTGACCAGATAGTAGGCCCACCCCGACTCCGTCCCGCCGTACTGCTCGATCCCGACGGGGGTACGCGGGAAGCCCGTGTGGTGCACGGTGAGGAACGTTCCGCGTCCCGCCCGGCGGACCGTGAAGGTCACTCGGGTGAAGAATCGCTTCGAACGAGACCCGTTCGGCCAAGTGAGCGTGAGTCGACGGTCGCGCACGAACTCGAGCACCGTTCCCTCGTGGAAGTACCCGCCCGGCCACTCGAAGCGGTAGCGCGCCCCCTTCTCATGAGGGAGCTCGGCCTTCGCGAGGAACCAGCGAACGATCTGCTTCGATTCGGAAAGGGCCCGGAAGACGGTGCGCGGCGACTTCTCGAAGAAGAATGACTGGTCGATGGTGAGCGACTTGGACACCATGGTCTACGGCCCCGCCAAGGCGCCGACCCGCAAAAAGGGGGCTGCTGCGGGATTCCCGGACCCCTCCGCAGGCCTATGGGGAGGTGGCTCTTCCCGATCGCCGATGGACGCCCCGATCTTCGTCGTGGACGCCTTCGCTTCGCGTGAATTCACGGGCAACCCCGCCGGCGTCTGCCTGCTCCCGCGGCCGGCCTCGAAGGCCTGGATGCAACGGGTCGCCGCCGAGATGAAGCACGCCGAGACCGCCTTTCTCTCCCCCACCGCGGGGGGGTTCCGGCTTCGCTGGTTCTCGCCGACGACCGAGGTGGACCTCTGCGGGCATGCGACGCTCGCCTCCGCCCACGTCCTGTGGGAGACCGGGGCCGTCCCGCTCCGCGGCGAGGCGAGGTTCTTCACCCGGAGCGGACCGTTGACGGCGGTGCGACGGGCGCCCTTCATCGAGCTCGACTTTCCCGCCGACCCCTGCACGGAGGTGAACGCACCGGCTCTGCTGAAGGAGGCGATCGGAGGAAAGTTCCGGTTCGTCGGGCAGAACCGCTTCGATTACCTTATCGAGCTCGACTCCCCCCAACATCTCCGAACTCTAAAGCCGGACTTCGAGAAGATCGCCGCGGTCGGGGGACGGGGCGTGATCGTGACGTCCCGACCGGACCTGCGAGGGTTCGATTTTCTCGTCCGCTTCTTCGCGCCCGCCTCCGGGGTCCCCGAGGACCCGGCGACGGGCTCTATCCAGTGTGCTCTCGGCCCCTACTGGTCGGATAAGCTGGACGAGAAGCGCGTCCGGAGCTTCCAGGCCTCCGCTCGAGGGGCGGTCCTGGAGGCCGAACCGGCCGGGGACCGCGTCCACATCTACGGACGGGCGGTCACGGTGCTCCATGGCAAGCTGCGCGCCGGCCCTTCCTGAGGTCTTCGCAGGTTCGCCGACCGGCCCGGAGCTCGGGCCCGGGGGGGAACGTTCTTAGAGTGGCTCTCTCCTGCTTTCACCGGCAGGTGGCTCCATCATGATGCTCTACCCCGGTGAGGTCGGCGTCTGCTCCGAACAGCTGTATGCGTGGGCGCCCCCCCAGCAGATCCCGGGGACGCTCTTTCTCACGAACCTCCGTCTCGTCTTCGAGACCGCCTCGCCGTACTCCTCGGGGTACGGATTCGACCAGGCGCTGGGTCTCGCCCCGCAGACGATGCCCCCGATGCTGAACCTGGAAGTACGGTCGATCACGAACGTCACCGCGGCTCCCGCTCCGTCCGGGTGGCACACCTTGCGAGTCGAGGCAAACGGGGGGGCCTACGTCTACCACTTCCAGACCCCCCGGGCCCAGGAGTGGATGAACTCGATCCAGCAGGCCCGCGGTCAGCACCCGCTCCCCTCCGGGATGCCCCCGGCGAGCGCCCCTGCGCCCCCACCGGCTGCCCCGTTCGCGCCGACGGCGGCTGCGGCCCCGGCGGCGGGCCCGGTGTGGTGTACCCGATGCGGGAAGCAGAACCCCCCCGGCTCGAACCACTGCATGGCGTGCGGTCAGGCGCTCGTCACCGGCGGGGGTTAGCGTTCGCCCGGACCGACGCGGTCGGTCGTCCAGGTCCCGGTGGGATCGGCAGCGCCCGAAACCGCGTCCTGGACGCCGTTCCAGGGCGGGAATGACGCGGAAATCGCCCCGCGCAGTCGTTCTGACGCAAAAGCCCACCCTCAAGACCCCCACCGGACACGGGGGACCATGGCTCTGTACGTCGCCGAACACACGCACCCCGCCGAACGATGCCCCGCTCAGAACCCCCAGATGGCCCAAGGGCTCCTCGCGATCATCCACGGGGCCGGCCAGCACGGGATCAAGGTCCACGGGGACGCCGTAACTACGGGTGGCCACCACCTCTATCTGATCGTGGAGGCGCCCAACGAGAAAGCGGTCCAGGACTACTTCGCTCCGTTCGGCCAGATGGGAACCCTTTCAGTTGCCCCGGCTTCGCACTGCGAGGAAGTCGTCGCGCGCGGGGCCTGCTAGGCCGGTACTCGAGAAGGGCCGGCCCGGGTCAGGTCCCCTACCGGTCTCCAACCCTTTCCGCCCGGGTCCAAGGTCTCGAGGCACGCTGAGGCAGCGGTCCAGCGGTCGGATGCATTCGGGAAGAAAGGAGAGGAAAGGGTTGGTCCCGGTTCCCGTTCAGGGAACTAGGGGGACTCTCCGGGGGGCTTTCCTCCGCCCACGGTTCTGGACTCACCGTCTCGTCGGAGGTCGTCGTCGAGGTGGTGTCAGTGGTCGCTCCGGACCCCGACCCGCCGCGTCCGCGCATCACCAGGGCCACGACCAGGACGATCACGAGGATCGCGATGACGATCCCGATGATCGCCCAGTCGAGGGTCGATAGCCCGGAGGACGAGGAACTGGAGCCCGTGCTCGTGAACGCGAGATTCACGCTCGTCCCGGCGCCCGTCAGGGTGAGGGGGCCGCTCGACGGCGAGACCGAGTAGCCCGTGACCGACCCGACCTGGTAGCTGTACGTCCCGTTCCCTTCCTGGAAGGTGACGGTCGCGTTCCCGTCCGAGTAGTGCGTCGTGGTCCCGATCGTCACCGACCAGTCGGTGCCGCTCGGAAGTCCGGTCTCCGCGAAGGTGATCGTGTAGGTGAACGGGGTAGCGACGAAGGTGACGGTGAATGATTGGGGCTGACCCGTCACCTGCACACTACCGCTCACCTGCTCGATCTTGTAGCCGGGGACCGCGTTGACCAGGTAGGTGTACGAGCCGTTGACGAGCTCAAAGGTCACGCTCGTCCCCCCGCGAGAGTACAACGTCGAGGAACCGATCGTCACCGACCAGTTGGTGCCGGGTCCCAGGCCGGCCTCGTTGAACACCACCGCGTAGGTCCCCACCGGGGCGGCGGTGAAGACGACCGACAGCCCCGTGTTCGTCCCGTTGACCGCGATCGTTCCCGCGCTAGGGGCCGGTATGAGGCCGTCGGCGTTCGGGATGGTGTAGATGTAGCTCGCGTTGAGCTCGGAGAACACGATCGTCGTGTTCATGGACGACTTCGTGCTCGACCCGAGCGTGACCGACCAGGACGTTCCCGGCACCAGACCCGACTCGGTGAAGGTCACCGAGTAGGCCACAGGCACGTGGGTGAAGACGATCGGCACGTTCACGTTGGCTCCCGACACGGCCTTCGTCCCGCTCGACGGAGCGGAGTTGTAGTTGGTCACCGACCCGACGGTGTAGGGATAGCTGCCGTCGTACACCGAGAACGTGATCGACCCGGTGCTTCCGACCGTCGTGTCCTGCAGGGTCGTCCCGTTGAACGTGACGCTCCAGGTCGTGCCCGAGGGAAGGCCGCTCTCTTGGAACACTACGTTGTAGTGCGCCTTCACGAACGAGATGGTCACCGTCGTGTTCGCGCCGGCGTACGGGATCGTCCCGGAGGCGGGCGTGGGCGTGTAGCCGGTGGGCGGGTTCACGACGAACCCGAGCGTCGCGTCCGCGAGGCTCCAGCTCGGGATGAACACGAGGGGGGCGGAGGTGGTGTAGTCGACCGTGTCCAGGGTGAATCCCCAGGCGAAGCCCGCCGGGAGGCCGGTCTCGTTGATCTCGAGCCAGCTCGAGATGAAGGCAGCGAGCGGTGCCGTGTCGGACACCGCGCCGTTGATCGTGTAGGATCCCGAGCCGTCCCAGTCGGACCAGTAGTTGCCGATCCCGAGGTACGTGAACATCGCCGAGGGCAAGAACACCGAGGCTTGGACGGTCGCGGCGTTGAACGTGCCGTTCGTGGAGGCTCCGTTGTTCGCCACGAAGTTGTTCCCGTAGGCGACGAACCCACTTCCCCCCGTCACGGTCACTCCGTAGCTCGCCGAGCCCTCGAAGGTGCTCGCGGTCACGGTCGTGGCGGTCGTGTTGAGGAACGTCGCGCCCCACTGGTTGCCGTAGGCGAACACGGAGGATACGGTGGCCCCGTTGGTACCGTTGAACGCGACCGCGGTGCCGCCGTTCCACGACGTGATGTTCGAGAAGGCGACCCCGTCCGCGGAGGAGTTGTCCCAGACGCCGTAGGCGTAGTCGACCGTCGAGACGTTGGAGACCGTCTCATTCTCGTTCTCGAACAGGGCGACCCCGGCGTTCGGGATCATTCCGTTGAGGGCAACGTTGCTGAAATATGCGGGGCCAAGGCTGGGAGAGGTCGCGTTGACGTTCCAAACATCGACATTGACGGCCCCCTCGACGAAAACGCCGACCGATCCGGCGCTGGAGGTGACGTTCCATGCGGTCACGTTGGTCGCCAAGGCGACGAATATGCCGATTCCCGCCGACGACGCGCTGACGTTGGACGCGACGAAATTTTCCGCCTCCTCCAAGACCACGGCGGAACCTCCGGCGGTCGCGGTGATGTCGTCTACGGTCAGGCCGATGACGTACTCGCCCAGGACGGCGACCGCGCCGAACGTGGCCGTGACGTCGACCAGGTCGACTTCCGCGGAGATGTAGAACCCGAATGGGATATCCAACACGATCCCGTAGATCGGGGAGCCGGGATCCAGGGTGCCCGTCGGCGCCACTCCCGAGACACTGAAATTGTACACACTGAGACCTACGACCTCGACGAACGTCGCGATAAAGGGGAAGTAGCTCGAAGAGTTCGTGGCCACCCAGTTGGTAAGCGTATCGTCCAGGTCGCCCTCGAAGAGAGCCATGAACCCATACTCGGGACCTGCGCCGTTCAGCACGACGTTGTTCGTGGCGCTGAAGTTGACGAGGTCCAAGGCCCCATCATCTACGGAGAATACCCAGACCGAGCCGTTCGAGGCCGTCACCCCGTTGAGGGAGACGAACCTGTCGAGCTCGAGATAGGCCGCCCACGTCGGGAAGGGAGTTACGCCGGCCACGCCGCCGCCGAGGTCGGTTCCGTTGGAGCTGATGTCCGTGGCGGTCACGAACTCCGAGTAGAAGACCGCGATCGCGTTCGCGCCGGTCTCTCCTTGGATGTTCCAGAGGGTCGCACGGGTGCTGTTCATCACGTCGACCCCGAAGGAGTCCCCGTTGGTGATGATCCAGCCCGCCCGGCTGTTCGTGGTTTGCCAGAACTCGACCGCGGAGAGCGCCGTGAAGCCCGCGTCGTAGGTGAGGTACGGGCTCCCCGCGACCGTCGTGTTCGTCACGGAGAACACGCCGGTTCCGTAGTTGAAGAAGTATCCCTGGGTCAAGTCCGCGTAGTAGCTCGTGGCCCGGATGACGTCATACTTCCAGTAGATGAACGTCAGTGGGTCCTGGACGAAGTGATTGAGCGAGACGTTCGTGGACAGGTTGTCGGCCGCGAACAGCATGAATTCCGGGTACCGGAAATCGTTCAGGAGGTCGAACGGGATCTCGTACGAAGCTTGCGTCTTATTGATCCAGAGCCCGTTGTGCAGGGCAGAGTAGGTCACGCCCGACAGGCCCGCCGCACCGAACGCCGCCACTTGGGCCGTGGTGCTGAGGTACACGGGGGTGTCGAACGACTTAGAGTTCGCCACCAACGAGAACGCCGCTACACCGGACGCGTTGTTGCTGACCGTGAGGTTGGACTGACCGAACCCGTTCGCGTACGCCCGGAAGACGTACGGGTTCCCCGAGGCCGGGGGCGGCAGGTGGGTCACCGTCGTGCCGGTCGCCCCCGAGGGGGAGTAGGACCAGTTCCCGGTGCCCCTCAGGTAGTTCGCGGACGATTGGTTCGTGCCGAAGACGAACCCGTAGCTCGGCTGTCCGGTCAGGTCGACGTTGATCCAACCCGGGTTGGCCGCGGGCCCCCAGGACGAGACGCTGGTGTTCCAGAGCCCGTAAAGCATCGAGGGCCCCTGGCTCAGGAGTTCGGTCGTCCCCTGGTACGCCGCGGCGACCCCGTCGGCGGTCTCGCCCGTGTCCACGCCGTAATCGTACGCGGACCGGACGTTCTCGTACTTCGCGGCCGTCTTGTCCCAGAACCGGAGGGTGGAGGTTCCGTTGAGGTTCGTGATGACCGCGTTGGCACCGCCCCCGTTCCCGCCGAAGATGAGCTCCGCGTCCCAGAGCAGGTAGGGAGTGGCGCCGAACGGGTTGTAGTGCTTTCCGTTCACGGAGAACTGCGGGGGAGCGCTCAGCGAGGTCGTCCCGTTGAAGGTCACGTAGTCGAACGAGCCGGTGTGGGATCCCGTGGTCGTGTTGGTGAGAGTGTAGTTGAAGTAAAGCCCCGGGTGCCCGCCCCGCGAGGTGATGTTGTTGTACAGGTCCAGCGTGAAGGGATACGTCACCTGGAAGGTCGGACCGTAGATGTAGTAGAACGAGCCCGCGACCAGGGTACCGTTGTAATTCAGGAGCGTACCGGGGTTGAGCGCTGCGTTCGAGCTGGACATGTTCCAGATGTTGTTCTCGAACTGCAGCGAGGTCCCATTGAAGTGGACGACGTTCTGCATCCAGAAGACCCCGGTGGTCGATCCCGGAAAAGAGACGTTGACCGTGACCGTGTTCAGCTGCCAGGTCATGTAGTTCGGCGGAGCGACCCACCCGGAGTAGCCGGGATTGTAGTCCGTGAACGAATTGAGGTGGATCGAGGCCTCGAAGCTCGAGCTATTGTAAATGTAGGGACCGGACGAGCCGAGCCCGATGTCCGAGAGACCCATCGGCGCGGGGTTGCCGGTGTAGGCAGTGGTAAGGGAGGACGTCGAGGACGGGGGGGTGGCCGGTGCCGCCGCGGGGAAGAAGACGCTCGACGGGTTCAGCTTCTTTTCGGCGATGAGGAGCTTTGCCTTGGCGACCGCGGGATTAACGCCCTCGGTGGGAGTCACTGCGGTCGAGGTTGTGGGGAGGGTGGTACCGGCCTGGGCCAAGCCCACCGGGGTTGACGCGGGCCGGGCGGGGGAGGGCGGGGCGGGCGCGGAGACCAGCGGGGAGACCCCCGAGGGCCTCGAAGGGCCGGCCGGGGCCCGGGCGCCCACGGACAGAAGTCCAAGGGAGGAGAGGATCATCACCAAGGTCACTAGGGTCACCGTCAGGAGCATCACTCGTCGGTCGGCCATTTCGGCCGGCCACACGCCCCCCTCTACTTAACGTCCATCCGGACAAAACCGGCGTCTCGATCTCGAGGGGTTCTTCCAGTGACAAAGACCGTCGTGGGGCGGCCGTAGGCGGGCAGCGAGGAAGCGGTGGTGCTTTGGGGCGCCCGGACACAACTACGGCGTATCCCCGCCCCCCGCCGGAGGCCCGCCGGGCCCCGCGGGCTCGACCGGTTCCGTGGGGGAGCCCTCCGGCGGAATGGTAGCGCTCGGACCACCGCGCCCGCGACGGGAGAGCGCGAACACCGCCGCGATCACGATCAGCAAGACCACCACCGCGATGATCGTCCAGTCCAGAGTGGACAGCCCGCTGCTGGAGGAGCCCGAGGATCCACTGCTGGAGAACGTGACGGCCACATCCTTGGCCGCCCCCGCGAGGTCCACCGAGCCGGCGCTCGGGCTGGCCGTATATCCGTCGACCGACGCGACCTGGTAAGAAGCCGTACCGTTCGCCTCTTGGAAGGCGACCACGTTCCCCCCGTTCGAAAAGACGGTGGAGGTGCCGATCGTCACGGACCAGTTCGTCCCGCCGGGTAGACCGCTCTCCGTGAACGTGAGCGCGTACTTCCCAGGGGGGATGGCGGAGAAGGCCACGGCGGTCCCCGTGTTCGCTCCGGAGACCGTGATCGACCCGGAGGACTTAGCGAGGGTATAGCCGGGGACCGTGGTGACCGAGTAGGCGTACGTCCCATTGAGCTCGGTGAAGACGACCGTGGTCCCCGTCGAGGGTTGGGTGGTCGAACCAATCGTCACCGACCAACTGGTGCCCGTGGAAAGGCCCGACTCGGTGAAGGTCACCGTGTACTCCCCGCTCGCTAGTTTGGTGAACGCCACCAAGATCGTCTGGTTCGCGGCCAGGACCGTCGTCGCCCCGCTCGCGGGCGAGGACTGGTATCCAGCGACCGTGCCGATCTCATAGCCATGGGTCCCTGGAGTCACGCTGAAATTGATCTCGGGGCCGGTGGAGTTCAGGTTCGAGAGTCCGACGGCCACGGACCACAGCGTCCCGGTCGGCAGGCCCGTCTCGGAGAAGGTGAGCGTGTAGGTCCGCGAACTCGCAGCGAAGGCCACGCTCTGGCCCTGGGCGGCCCCATGGACCGTGACCTGTCCGTTCACCGGGGTCGGCCGATACCCGGACACGTTCCCGAACGAGAAGGGGAAGGTCCCGTTCGGATCCTCGAAGGTGACAACGGTGGTGGTCGACGAGTTCGTCTGGCTGCCCAGGATGACCGCCCAGGCCGTTCCGTTCGGTAGGCCGGTCTCGCTGAACGTCACCCGGTAGGTCGTCGGGGGCACCGCCGGGGTGAAGGCGATCGTGATGTTCGTCGGCTCGCCCGCGACCACCAGGGTCCCGTTGGGAGGCAGGGCTACGTAGCCGCTCACCGCGCCGACGGACCAGGGGTAGCTGCCGTTGGTGAGGTCGAACTGGATCGTCCGGTTCGACCCGGGGTGGGTGCCGGCGAGGTAGATCTCCCAGGGTGTGCTGGCCGGCAGCCCGCTCTCTGTGAACGCGGCCAGGTAGCTCGCGGGCGTGGGTGCGACGAGGGGCCAGTAGTCGCCGCCGGTGAAGATCTGGGAGATCCCGACCAGGACCTCGGTGTAGGGAAGGGTGCCGAGGGGGTTGGAGGCCCCGCCGTAGTCCCACCAGTAGTTGCCGCCCTGGGTCGAGTTGCCAACGATCGTCCCGGTGAGGGGGAAGTCGGGGAAGTTCGTCGCGTAGTGGATCGTCGCCGCCGGCGTGGGGGTGATGTTCCATGTCTCGAGCGGAGCGAGGGGATTCCCGTTGTAGAGATCGTAGGGTTCGGTCACGGCGGTGACGGTCGTGTCGAACGCATTGCCGTAGACCAGGTCCCCGCTCTCCGTCTCCTGCAGGCCGAGGCTCTGGTTCAGGCCCGACAGGACGGTCGGGTGCGGGAACGTCGGGAAGGGTACCATCGTGAACGAGTTGCCAAAGACGGTGTTGCTCGATCCGCCGGACAGAGTGAGGCCGCCGGATTGCGTTTCGAACGTGTTGTCGGCGATCAGGTTCCCCGACGAGTCCCACAGGACGACGCTGAACGTCCCGTAGTAGTTTCCGGCGAAGGCCGGGGCATCCACCGGGTCGTAGAGCCCGCTCGAGTACCAGCCGCTGATGTTGGTCGAGTTGACCAGGGCCACGTTCGAGGCGTTGTAGAAGACGTAGCCAAGGGAGTCGGTCGGGGCGGCCAGCCCGGAGGGCATGCTGGTCACCAGGGCCGACATATTGGAAAGTACGACCGAGGCGGTCGTGCCGAAGAGGAACACCCCGGTGAAGACCGGGAACGCGAAATCGTTCCAAGTTCCGAAGACGCTCGGCATGAAGTTCGTCTGAGCGTTGTAGATATGGTACGGGTCGCTCGGAGTCCCGCTCCCGCCGCTCGAGACGGCGGCGTACTGGTCGTTATTCCAGACCCAGATCGGAGTGTAGATCCCCTCAAAGGTGTCGAGCGCCAGGGTCGCACTGATCGGGTTCGAGCCGAGCGTGACGGTCACCGACAGCACCACCGGGAAATAGTCGCTCAGAGCGACCGTGAGGTCGTACGTCCCAGGGGCGAGCCAGAAGGTATTGGTCGTCTCTTGAGGCGCCCAGTAGGGTAGGTCCCCCTGGGTGAAGTTGCTCGTCCAGTTGGGGCCGAAGAAGACGAACGCATTCTCCGGTGAGAGCGTCAGACTGACCTGACCCAAGCCCGGGGCCCCGGTCGCGTTCCAGAGCCCGACCAGCATCGACGGACCGGTTCGGACGGCCCCATAGGGGGCTCCGTTCGTCCCGTTGTGCCACCCGACGTACGCACCGGTGACGGTCTCCCCGGTCTCGCCGCCGTAGGAGAAAGCACTAGGGACCGTCTTGTACGAGGAGGAGGAGATGTTCCAATACTGGAGGGTGAAGTTCGCATCCGCCGCATACAGGTTGGCCTGGGACCCGCCGCCCGGGCCTCCCAGAACGACCTCGAAGTCATCCGTGAGTCCGAGGGGATTGTACTGGTAGCCGTTGGCCGTGTAGTTCGACGGAGGCGCCGGTCCGGAGGTCAGGTTGGTCGAGTTGAAGATGACGTAGTCGTATGGGAAGACGGTCGTGACGCCGCTCTCATTCAACGCCACCGTGAAATTCACGGCATTGCGCCCGGAGATGACGGAGTTGTTCATCCAAAGGTCCACGCTGAACGGATAGGTGATCGAGGTCAGGACCGGATATTCGGCGTAGTACAGTTCGGTGCCGACCTGCGTTCCGTAGGCGCCGTGCTGGTAGATGGCGTTCGCTGAGAGCGAGGACAAGGGGCTCGAGAAGTTCCATACGTTCGTGACGAGGATCAGCTCGTGCGCGTGGGCCAAGTACTCCACGACATTCTGCGTCCAGAACGAGTAGCTCGAGTTGCCAAGGAGGCTGATGTTGGTCGTGACGGCGTTCAGCTGCACTCCGTAGCCGTCCGGTGTGCTGTCGAACGGGTAGAGGGGCTGGATGCCGGTCGCATTGGGGGCGAAAGTGGCCTTCACGCTGGGCGTGTTGAGGATCGAGGGCACGATACTGCCGTTGCCGTTCGGGTTGGCGGAGAGACCGTAGTCAGCGAGACCGATCGGGGCCGGAGTGTCCCCACCGTAAAGCGGCGTAACGTGGCCTTTGGCCATGGACTGGGCGACCTCGGCCGGAGTGGCTCCAGCGCGGGGGACGAAGACATCGGTCGTGGGTACCCCCGATGCTTTGGCCTGGGCGAGCGCCTCGACCGCCACCGGATTGGGGAGAGCGTTGCCGCCGACACCGTTCAAGCCCAGCTCGGATGCCATAAGGGCGCCAGGGGAGCGAGCGCCTCCAGCCGAGGCTGGAGCAGTGCTGCGCGAGGAAGCCACATGCAACGCCGCCCCGTGGGCTGCGGAAGGGGAGGTTCCCAGCCCTGCCAGGAGGCCCAACGACGAGAGTACCGAGAACTCCGATCACCAAGGTCACAGCCACGGTCACCGCTCGCCGGTCGGCCATAATCGACTAAACACGGCGCCCTCCCCTTTTAAGACCGTTTGGGCGGAGGTAGAGGAGCCTTGAATCTGGGAATCCCGGGCGTCTCGGGATCCGAAGCCTCAAGGGCCGACTTCCCGGCCCACCCCCAGCCCCCCAATGGCTCGCCTGTGCCCCTCACACCGAACCCGTCAGGCCTATCGCCGCGGCGTGGGATGCCCCGCCCCAAGGCTATGCCGAAGGGAGCTGGGAAAGGACGAATCGCGGGGAGGGAGCGGAACGAGCCGAAAGGAACCCAAGGCGCGTTTCGTGTCACCGGGATCGGAGGGGTGTTCCTTCGGGCCCGGAACCAGCGGCGGCTGCTCCTTTGGTACGAACGATATTTGGGAATCCGGCTCGAGGAGTTCGGCGGCGTCACGTTCTTTGGGAACGAGAACCCCCGCGGGCGAGTAGCCGGCAGCACCACCTGGGGGCTCTTTCCGCAGGACACCGACTACTTCGGGGATCGGCGGCAGGCCGCGATGATCAATTACCGGGTCGAGAACTTAGATGGGATCCTCGCCCGGCTCCGTCGGGCCCGGGTCCCCATCGACCCCCACCAGGAGACCGCCGACAATGGCCGGTTCGCATGGGCGTGCGATCCAGAAGGGAACCGGTTCGAGCTCTGGGAACCGCGGGAAACGGGGCGGGGGGTCCGGCGCCGGCGGGCGCCCTAGCGGGTTCGTTTGGGGGAGTCGTGGTCGAGTTTGACGGCCGCGAGCAAGAGTGCGCGGAACGCCGGAGTCTGCACCTCGCCCGGGGACCGGAGCTTGACATGACGAAGGTGCTGGCCGAGGCCTTCGAGGAGGTGGGTGGGGTCCGGGAGGGTCGATCCACGCCAGAATTCGACCGAGACGTGCCCCTGGAACGCGAACACTCCGCAGACGTTGTCCGTTCCGACGTACCAGTCGTGTCCCCACTTTCTTTCGATGTGTAACTGGGGGCCCGCGACCAGGACGGCCTGATGGGCCGCCTTCTCGATCACTAAGAGGCCCGCTCGCTCATCCTCACGTTCCGTCGGCATGGTAGCTTCGCCCTAGGTCACCCTTCAGGGACCTTCAGCCTTCCGACGGGTACGGCGGGCGAAAGCGAAGAAGAAGAGCGGGATGAGCCACAGCCAGATCCGGAGGGGCTCGGGGCCGACCGAAACCTGATCGAACACAGGAGCGACCGTCACGAAAAAGATACCGGCGGCCACCCACCGATTGATGGCTTCGGCTCGGAAACCCGTCCGGACCGACAGGGCGAGCGGGGGTTGCGTCGATACCGATAGCCCCCACGCGAACAACCCCAAGATGACCATCATGAGGCCGAGGTCCACGGCATAGGCTTGGCTGGCCGCGTTGAAGAACCCGTTGAGGTGGTTGGCCGAATGGAGGAGGTTGAAGAGGAACGGCTCGACCGAGACCGTGAACAGGAGGACGGTGTTCAACGTCAGCGTCCGGTGGTCCTCGAAGGTCATCTCGGACATGATCCGTGTGTAGGAAAACCAGACCATGATCAGGATCAGGAAGCTGAACCCGAACGTCACAATGTCCGAGTACAGCTGCTCGGAGGAGGTCGGGGGAGTGGCGACGAGGGCCAGGGCACCCACCGAAAGGGCGAGGCCGAACACCATGTCGGAGAGTGATTCGATCCGCGGGCGGGGCCGGGGGAGCGTGTCGCTTGGTTTCGCTATCGAGCTGGTGGGAGCTGCCACGGGGGTGTCCCACCGATGGGCGCCCCAGTAAGAAGGCATCGGCTCGGTTGCGAACGGGGGTGTTTCTTCCCGGTCGGACCTGCTGGGGGGGGGGTTCCTCGTGTATCGGGTCGAGGAGCGCCCAAACGTCGCGCTGGCATCGACCCAACTTCCATCGACTCCGGTACTTTTATATCGACCATCTTCCTGTTGAACACTAGAGGCATCGATGGAGACCGTCACGGTATCCCCGAAGTATCAGGTCGTGATCCCAGAGAAATTGCGTCGTGGCGGACGAATCCACCCGGGGGACAAAATGGCCGCCCTCATGAAGCATGGGATTCTGTACTTCGTCCCCGTTCGCCCATTATCGAAGACAAAGGGGATGGTCCCGGGATTGACGACCCGGGGCTTGCGAGACGAAGAGGACCGGTCCTGAGGATCCTCGGAATGATCTCCGTGGACAGCTCTGGTTGGATTGAGCGACTCACCGGGGGGCCCAAAGCGTCAGCTTACAACCGGGTTATCGACGCGGAACTCCCGGCGGAGATTGTCACATCCGTGGTGGTGCTCTACGAGGTGTACAAGAAGATCAAGCGATTGAAGGGGGAGCTGGCAGCCCTGGAAGCAGTCGCGGCGCTCGATCAGACACACGTTATCCCAGTGGACCAGGAGCTTGCCTTGGAAGCTGGCGACTACAGCCTCTCGTTGGGACTACACTTCGCCGATGCGCTTGTCTACGCGACGGCCCGTCGGTTCCGCGCAACATTATACACGAGCGACCGGGACTTGGCAAGTGTGGAAGGCGTGACCACCATCTGAATGTCATCGAGGATAGCAAAGCGACCTACCGTAACTGGTAACCCCGATACCCCAGCTCGATTCGGGGTCGGGGGGGCTTAGACTTCACAACCAAGTTTCATTACGCGTAAGAGCGAGGTCGACTACGAAGAGCGACACATCATCCTCCGGGAGGACCGGGAGTTCGCAAAGTGCGCGAGGGCACCGCGTGCGGCCGTCTACGCTCATCTCTCGTGACCACGTCTCTTCAAGGTGATCGCCTGGGCGCCTCATTCCCGGACGGTCTAAGCGCACACGGTGGTTGCATGACGCAATGCACCCAGTTCGAAACGTGCCGCTCAACTCGTCGGACCATCTGCCGTCGGCAGAAGAGATTTCATATACTGCATGCCGCATGCAGGATTCATGGCGACCGCGGTAACCTCCATCCGAGTTTCTAGAAGCACGTTGTCAGAACTCGAGCGGTTCCGCAAGGCGCTGCACGCCAAGACCGCTGATGAGACCATCAAGTCGTTGATGATTCTCCGCCGTCGCGAGCTCATTTCGCGCCTGTACGGTAGCGCTCGATTGTCTAGCCCATTCCGGGAGTCGGATCGCCTTGATACTGATCATTGACTCTTACGCCTGGATCGAGTTCCTCACTGGCGGTCGAAAAGGGCCCGAGGTTCGCCGACGTCTGGAGTCGGTGGACCACCTGATCACTCCGGACTTGGTCCTTGCGGAGGTTGCCCGAAAGTTCGGTCGTGATGGGCAGTCAGAAACCCTCGTCCAAGGCCACCTTCGAGCGATCACGGCGCTTAGTGAAGTCGCCCCGGTTACTATCGAGGTGGCCATTCATGCTCCGAAGGCCGACTCCGACCTCCGGGCCCACGCCCGCCGGCGCAAGTTGAACCAACCTAGCTTCGCTGATGTCGTTATTCTGTCCTTTGCTCGGGCGCTCGACGGCAAGGTGTTGACTGCAGATGCGCACTTCGAGGCTCTACCGAATGTAGAGTGGATCGGGGCATGACAGGATCTATTGTTCGTGCCGCGGGTCCATTCGGTTCAATGGTGATTCATTAGCACTGTCCGAAATCAGGTGCTAAGGGCCGACTGGTGCAATCCACAATGATCTGTTATATGGGTTCCGCCGACCCCTGAGACAGAATGGGACTCAGGTGAGGCACACACTCTCGAGCCAGGGCCTAATCGAGAAGCGGTACCCTTCACCCATCCATGGTCTTGGAGGCCCCTCGGAACGTTGGGCCCAACAAGGATTCTGCCCGCCCCTGAGCGGACCCGTCGCTTTCAAGGCGCCCAGATTCGGACTCAATTCTCAGCTCACCGCCCTCTTCACGAAGGTGGCGATCCTTGCCTCATCTGTGGGAGTCAGTTCCATCAATGCGAAGGCGGTCGGCCACACGTAGCCGTCGTCCAAGTTCGCCTCGTCGCTGAAGCCGAGCGTCGCGTATCGTGTTTTGAAATTCTGAGCGGGCTGGAAGAAACAGACGACCTGGTCGTCCTTGGCAAAGGCGGGCATCCCGTACCAGATCTTCGGTGAGAGGGAGCGTCGCTAACATTCATGGAATCTGGTGGTTAATTAACGAAAGGGCGTTAACATGTTTTCCAAGCCCCGAAGGGCAGAAATCGTGGCATTGGGGGCACTTCTGTGACTTCCGCCCGATGTCGGGCAAGAAGCAAGCTCGGCGCCTCTCTTCTTCCCCGGTTAAGCCAACCAGATGGTCTCAGGGAAGGAACGGAAGTGCGGGTCTCCGGTGAGCAATCTGGCGCCTGACCTTCGAGCCGTGGCCAGAACGAGACCGTCCGCCAGCCCGGGTCGTTGAAGGCTTTGTTCCTGCGCGATTTGTCTAAGCTCATCGAAAGCGTGGGCACCTGCGGTCGCAATGAAATCGTCGATGGGTACCACCTCCGAAGATTCGCGGATGGCCTGGAGTTCTCGCCTGATGAGCGAATCGGGAAGAGCATCCCTGACGCACTTGGAGGCGACTTCGGCCACCACGACGGAGGGCGTTAGGCAGCGCTCCGTGCCCTCCATCGCTTCCCGAGCTCGACTCCCCAGGCGGCTTCCTCGTATCATCTCGACCCAGGCGAATGTATCAATAGTGAGAATCAAGGCGGTCGTCCTCCGTGAATGGTGCGACGACTCCCTTTCCGCTCCCGAATAGGCGGGCAAGGGATCGGAACTTCCGCTCTCGAATGAGCTCGCGTATGGTCTCTTCTGCCGTTTGAACCTGGAACGCCCGGCGTAGCCGCTCGAGCTCGCGCAAGGTCTCGTGAGAGACCCTCACCGAGGTGCTCGCGCCGCCCATCATCTCTCTGCATGCAAGCATGCAAAATAAGCCTTTCCGGCTGGGCGAAGGATGAACAGTGGGTGTGAGGTCGGTTGCACCGAGAGATCGTCCCCGGATCAATCCAGGGTCATGCGTCGAGCCCCCTTTCGGCGCGGGCCACACTAAACGCGCCAGTAGCCAGCCCTCGGTTGGGAGGCTCGGACCGATCCATCTGCAGCGCGTACGCTGACCTTAGGGTAGGCCCACCGGGATCGGCGGGCCCCAAGCAGTCCCGCTGATTTGGACCGTTACGGGGTACATCGAGAAAATTATGGCGGTGTACGGCGCATCGGGAGCGTAGAAAGAGAAGGTTCCGAACCCAAGACTGTCGTTGTAGGCGATCGTTCCATCGGCGCTGACGATCTCCAGGGTCACCGTTCCTACGCCTTCGGTCGACCATGTTCCGGAAAGCCAGAGACAGTCGATGGAGCTGATTTGGCTTCGGGCGGGACTGAGGCCGTTGGTCACGATCGTCCGACTGAAAGGCAATGGGAGAGGGAGCATTAAGAGAACAAGAAGGACGATCAGGATGACCCCGACCACCTTAGCATAGGGTCGTTTGGCCTTGTAGCGAAGTGGTGTTCTCTTCGGCATGTTCAACCGCCCCGTCTGGCAAACGATGCGGGGTTACGTTCAGTACGAATTCTCTGACACTCCGGTGGCCACAGATCCGTGCGAAGGGGGCCAACCGCCAACAAGCTGCAATCGCTTCTCGCCCTCAGCAGATTCAAGGAACTCGTATTGGTAGGTTTTCAAGCCAACCCTGCACGTATCAACACGGTACGGCCGGGAACGCGCTTCTCTGACTGCCAGCGTCGCTCGATCTCGTGGTAGAACTCGTCGTCGAAGAACGTCTCCTCGAGGAGGGTCTGAATCGTCTGGTCGAAGCTCTCGCCCTCACCCTTCACTGACTCAAGGAGCCGTCGTGTCCGCTCGGTGACGGTGATTGTGGTGGCCCGGCTCAGGTGTACGGACACGGGCTCCAATAGTATCCAATCGATTTGAGACTTCCTTCGGGTCTGAACACTGGCGACGGCACCGTTAGCGAGGCCGACGGGGGGGCTTGAATGTATGAACCCTCGGGCCGGCCAGGTTCTCGGCGAGAGCTCTAGGGGGGGCTGGTAGGTGCATGTCCGGTTGCAACTATTCCCCCATCCTTGCAAAGGGAACCCGTTGCATGTTTTTCAGAAAGCGGTGGGTATTCGAGTCTCCGCGGCGTCGAGGATCTCCCGCGGCACCTCGTTGGGCCCGTGCCCCGCAGATCCCCGCTGTCCGACCGATGAAGTAGGCTGTATCATGGCACTCCCGGTTTATCTACAACAATCGGTCCGAACCACCCGGAGACTTGCCTATCGCAACAGTCCCCGGGGATCCGATGAAACGCCTCACCCAGTCGGAACGGGTTTGAGGTCATCGGGAGGGTTAGTAAGGGGGAACTTGTCGGGGGGTTCATGCCGACCTACTTCGGACTTTGGAAGCAGAACATGAGCATCCAGCCCCCCGCGAATCCGGCAGAGCAGCTTGCCCAGGCGAAGGCGTTTGAAGCCCTCATCACAGCCCAGACCAAGGCAGGGATCGTCAAGGACGTGTATGCGTTCGTTCAGGGCAACGCAGGTTGCTTCATGACGGCGGACCTCCCCGATGAACAGATTGCCGAGGCTCTCGCCATGTGGTCTCCCTACTTCACCTTCGAGCTTCACCGGACGATACCGATCCTAAAGTACAACGAACTGAATGTTCGCGCCATTCAGAAGAGGTCCGGCCAGCACTGACTCAGTGAGGGGCCAACCGCCGCTCAGATCCAGGCTGCGTGTAGGCGAACCCAGCCGACCCTAGCCCACGAACCCGGTCGCGGGCCGTCGCCCGGGTCGCTCCGCAAGCGGCTGGCGCGTTCTCCCGACAAGCGGGTGCCTTCTGTAGGTCGGGGGACCGGCGTAGGTGCGCCGGTCCCTGTGGTTGAATTAGTATATTGGGGTCAGAGCGGCGATTTCCTTTATCGCTTCTTCCTGGGTAATGACGTTGATGATCTCAACGCTGTTCCACTGGATCAGGCCGCTCTGCATTACGAAGTCCCGAACAGCCTCGACCTTCTGGGCTTCCATGACAACAAAGGTCCGGTGTTCGGGTACCTGACTAGCGGTCCCACCACTGGCTTGACACCCAGCTTCTGCGCCAACGCCATGATCGGGGCAGGGTCGGCCCCAAACAGTTTTCGCGTCTTCTCATTGGCGGTCGGACACTGGTCGGACGAATGAGTGGCTATCAACACAAAGAGCGCCATCTGATCCCTCTGCGGCGAGACAGGACTTTCGCTATTTCAACCCTCTTGCCAGGGTTTTCCCCGTCGCGCTGTCCCGTCCCGGGAAAGGGTCCGTTTGCTATGCCGGAAGCGGATGAGAGGAAGGGGATGAAACCGGGGTTGGCCTACTGTCGGAGAAACGCTCTACGGTAGGTCGATTGGGCCGGTAACTCCCGTGTAGGAGCCAGTTCCCAGCGCGACGAACTTGAGACCCTGGCCGGTGGTCACCGACGCGGAGCCCATGTCCACTACTATGATGTGCAGGTTTGTGATCGGGGTGGACGCCTTGTATGTCGGGGCCGTGGTCGTGAGACCGTAGCCCTGCCACGTCGAAGTCATGGCCATCATTGAACCGGTCACGCTGATCGCCGCGACATGGCTGGTGACGTCCACCACTGAGAAGGAGGAACTCGCCCCACCCGCTGCGTACGCTACTCCCGCGGAGGTCCTGACCTCGAAGAGGACGCTGCCGAGCGAAACCGTTGACGATTCGACCGTGAGGGTGTAAACGAAGTCCCCCGGCTTGCAGCCACCCGTTATCGCTGCCGCACCAAGAGTCTGTGAGCTTCCTGCCGCGCAGGTGCCGGTAACGGGATGGCCGGCGGCGAATGCGGTTCCAATCGGCGTGGACCCCGGACCGCGGATCAGTCCGGAAACCATCACATACAGAACGGCGGCCAAGACTACCGTGATGGCGACTAGCAAGATCGTTGCGATGATGGGCGAAACCGCGCGCTTCCGCGCCCCTCGGCGCATTCTAGCAGTCAGTTTGAAGCGGCTCAACTCCTCGCAGCCCCCGGGAGGGCTCTCAGCCCACGTCGATACACTCGGGCGTAGAGGTACTTGAATGATTCGGCCGAGCAGGTGCAAATCGGAGGGGGGAGCGGGGGTCTCCGTCGCGGACGTCGCTTCGGGCCCGGCACTCGAGCGAATACCCTCCGCCCTTAACGGGTGCTTATTGTGATCCCCCGGGGGCGAGCGGTCGCGATTTCGGCGGCCCGCGACCTCGTTGTCGCTCACGCGAGCGACGACGGTGGGGAGGAGCGGCCGGGAGAGACCTAGGCGTGCGATGACCCAGGATCACGGTGGAGGGGGGGGGACGCCCGGGCCAGCCTCCCGGGAGGGCGTCGGGGGAGCGACGGATGCTTTCCTTCTTCGGCGCCTGCGGGCTCCTCCCGCGACAATCACGAGCACGGCCACCACCAGGACGGCGATGATCACGTAGTCGAACGTGGAGAGTCCCGAGGACGAGGAGGGCGAGCCTGACCCCGGGGGGGTTCCGGAGGGCGATCCGCTTGACGTGTACACCGCACTCACCCCCTGATCACTTGCGTTGATCACAACCGTCGTGGAGGACGAGGTGGGGGACTTGACGTTTCCAGAGCCGTCCCCCCAGAAATCGAACGTCTCCCCGCTACACGCGTTCGCGACGATCGAATACGTCCCCTCGAGGACGCTCGAATTGTTCGTACCGCTCGCGTACGACTTTCCGGCGAAGGTGATGCTGCAGTTCGCCGGGGTGGTCCCGAAAGACACGGTGTAGATAATTGCCCCAGGCGTGAACACGCTCACGTCGTTGGAGTCGGAGTTCGCGACGAAGACCTCTCCTTTCGCGCTGTCGTAGGCGACACCGGAGGGGCTGCTTCCTACCCCCAGGGTCGCGGTCACGGTGTCCGTCGTGTCCGAGACTATGGCCACATCGTTCGCCTCATTGTTTGTAACGAAGAGCTCCCCGATCGCGCCGTCATAGGCCACACCCGTTGGAGTTGGCGTCTGGTAGGCGGCACCTACGGTCACGTTCGCGACGACCTTGTTCGTCGCGGTGGAGATCACGCTCAGGGTGTATGTGCCGGAGTTCGCGACGAAGACCTCGGCTTTCGCGCTGTCGTACGCCACCCCGACAGGATCGGATCCCACGGGTATGGTCGCCACAGGGGTCCCGTTGCTGGCCCCGATTACGCTGACGGTGCCGGCGGCTCCGTAGTTGGTTACGAAAATCTCCGAAAGCGCGGGGTCCACCGCTACTCCCACGGCAGAGTCGCCGCCTCCGAGCGACGTGAAGGCATACGTCGTGTCGTTCATGCCGACTACGCCGACCTCCGGGACGCACAAGACGATCTCGCCGGCCGCACGGTCGTACGCCATGGCGTCGGCACCACTACCCTCGAGGTAGACGGTAGTCGTTACCGTGTCCGTCGCGTCGCTGATCACGCTGAGGTAGGGGTAGCCCCCATTCGAGCTCCCATTCTCGATGAAGACCTCCCCTTTCCCGCTATCATACACCGCGGCCTGGGGAATGCCCCCCACCGTGATCGACGCGACGACCAGGTCCGTCGTGTCGTTGATCACGCTCACGGTGTTCGAAACCGCGTTCATGACGAACACCTCCCCTCTCCCACTGTCGTACACGACGTCGGTGGGGTCGGATCCCACGGGAATCGTCGACGCGACCAAGGCTGCCGGCATCGTTCCAGCTCCCACGCTGGAGGAATTGTACGACGAACCGGCGTAGAGGTCGGAGGAATTGTACAACGAACCGGCGTGGAGGTGGCCGGCCAGCGCGCCACCGCTCGCGAGCATGGAACAGAGGACCACGATCGACACCACGGCCCGCACCGCGGATCGTCCACCCCAAACTCTGGTTATGCTCATGATGGCTTGCTCCCAATCCCGGAAGGACCAGCGGATAGGTCCGGGACTGGGCTCTTGAACCTTTAGTCACGCGGACTTGACATTGTACCCCGCCGGTTTGCACAGGGTGAGGGGGTGGGGAGAGGGGCGGTTGGCGCCCCTGCTGGCCCGGCGACTGCCTCCAATGGCAAACGCCGAGGAGAACACTCGCCACTGACAAGTCCGCCGGGCCGGTGCTATCTGGTTCTGCCTCGACTCCGCTCTCTACCTGGGGTGGTCTTGAAGAACGACGTGCAGGCGCATGGCGTCGAGTAGGCCTGCCCCAGGTCAACTGGATGGGCTTGCTTTCCTGGCGAGGCGGGGCGTCGCCCTCTGCGTGGCTCCCCTCGCTCCTCCCGGTCGATCACCGAGTGTGTGCTCCGTTCATCTATGCTGAGAGCCAGGCGGGATCAGTGCAGCCTCGCTGTCAACGGGCTCTTTGGGGAAGGACCCAGCCCTTCTTCGTTGGCTCTGACCCATTTCTAATCAGAGGGTTCTCTATGGGCTCCTTTGGCAATCTCCGGTCTTGCGAAGGGTCAACCCTACGGCGGCGGAACTCCGACTTTCAGAAGGGACCCTATGCGGAAGCCCCGTAAAGGTCGGACTAGGCGAGGGGATGGACAAAAGCGCCAGTACACGTTCGACACTCCGGTGTCGTCACGATCGGTAGGATTGATCGAGAAGCGTCTACCCGAGCTCGGGGTGGGATCGACTCAGGATCAGGTCTCGGGAGGAGCGCCGGGTCGCCGGTACCTCGTCAGAACGACCGCGAGTACCACTACCGCCAATGCTCCGAATACCCCGATGACAACCCAATCGAGGTCGGAGAGGCCCAATACTCCTCCGTTCGAGGTGTTGTTGGAGGGCGGCACGTTGGTGGTGGTGTTCTGAGCGAAGCTGATGGGCGTGGTGACATTCGCTCCGCTAACCGAGAGCTTCCCGCTTACCGGAGTGGCCGTGAATCCTTTCACGGTCGAGACCGTCCATGGGTAACTGCCGTTGGCCAAGTCCAGGTAGATCGATGCGGAGGTCGTCCAGTATGGCTCGCCACCAAGGGTCACTGACCAGTTGGTAGAACTGGGAAGCCCGGACTCCGTGAACGTCGCGACATATGCTGGGATCGTGTAGCCGATATCGACCGCGGTCGGGCCAGTGACTGGCACGGAGCCGTGGGAGGGACTCGCAGAGTATGTGGGGATGGGTGTGACGTTGTACGTGTAGGTTCCACTCGAGACTTTGAAGCCGATCTCCGAGGTGGTGGAGGCGTTGAGAGAACCGTTGAAGGTGACCGACCACCTGGTTCCCGGGGCCAAACCAGATTCCTCGAAGTCGACCGTGTAGGTAGGAGTAGCATTCTCGGTGAATGTAATCGTTTGGTCGGCAGGAGTCCCGTGGACGACGATCGCCCCACTCGTCGGCGTCGCGCGATAGCCCGTGACCGAACTTACACTGAAGGGGAAGCTCCCGTTCGGTTCTTCGAAGACCAGCGGACCGCCCAACGAGGACATCGCAGAACCGTTAAGCGTGACCCCGAAGGTCGCGCCCGAAGGCAACCCTTGGGCACTGAACGTCACGTTGTACAACTGGACGGCGTTCGTGGCGAACGTCACGTTGACGATGGAAGGCTGGCCGCTGACGACCAACGACCCGGACGAGGGCGCGGGGTGGTATCCTGCCACGTGTCCGATCGAATACGCGACTGTCCCGTTCGGTTCAGAGAAGACTACGGACGAGCTCGTCGATTGGTGGGACGTTCCACCCACGGAAACATTCCAGAGGGTGCTCGCGGGCAACCCTGACTCCTGGAACGTGAGAGCGAAGGTCGTATTCGCTGTTTGGATCATGGAGACCGTACCCTGATTCTCGTTCGTGACGAGCATCAATTGGTTAGTCGGGTCGTAGGTAACTCCAATCGGGAGTGCGCCAACGGCGAGATTCGCGATGACTGTGTTGGTCGTGTCATTGATCACGCTGACATTGTTCGAACCCGAATTCGTGACGAACACTTCGCCAGCCGCGGGGTCATACCCGACGCTCGAAGGTTGTGAACCGACCGGCACGGTCGCCACGACGGTCTGCGTCGAGGTGTTGATCACGGAAACCTGGTCTGAACCCGAATCGGCAGCGAACACCTCTCCTCGGGCCGGGTCGAGGGCGACCCCGAGCGGCGAAGTGCCGACGACCACGTTCTTCACGCGCGTGTTCGTCACGTCGGAGACAATCGAAATCGTAGCGGACCCTAGGTCCGAGACATACGTTTCATTCAGAGATGGGACAAATACCGAGGAACGGGTCAAAACTCCCAACAACGTGACGTTGCCGGTGACAGAGTCACTTGCCGAGGAAAGCACGGCCAGGGCACCGCCATCCAGGGATGTGGAGATGTAGTAGTCGCCATTGAGCGAATCGAAGCTAGCCGCGATCGGCTGCGACGAGACCGGCACCGTGTCGGTGACCGAGTGGGTCGTGATGTTTATCAGGGTGACCTCGTTCGAGGACTCGTCGGTCACTAGTAGCTGTCCCAGGGCGGGGTCGAAGGCGAGGCCGGACGGGAACGTGTTCGCGGGTACGTACCCCACGAGTTTTCCACTCGTCAGACTGATGGCGGTGAGGTTGTTTGAGTCTGTGTCCGAGACCCAAATCTCACCGGCACTCGGGTCATAGAAGATCGCGTGGGGATGGGTTCCGACCGAAATGGTGGCCGTTACGTTGTTCGAGATGGTCGAGACGCGGCTCACGTTCTCAGAAGCGGAGTTGACGACGAATACAGACTGATCCGCGGGATCGTAGGCGATCCCGTACGGGTAGAGTCCGACCGATATATTCAGTATGGCCGCACCCGTGGAGACGTTCACCAAGGTGACATTGTTCACCGGCGAAAGGGCCGCGAACCCTTCCGTGACGTAGAGGGTATCGTTGGCCGGGTCGAGCGCGATTGTTTGGGGGCTGGTGTAGGCCCCGTATTCTTGAGTGTGCGTGACGGAGTCTGTGCTGTCCTTGATGATACTGAGATCTTCCCCCGCGCTGTTGGCGACGTAGACCTTGTTCGACAGATAGTCAAATACGAGTCCCTTGGGACCCGAACCCACCCCGACGGTCTTGACGACAGTGTTGGATGAGGCGTTGATAACCGAAACGTTATCATCGTAGTAATCGGTGACGAAAATCTGGTCCGTGTGGTTGTCCACTGCGACGCCGTCAGGGTAATTCCCAACCGAAATCGTTGCGATCACGGCCATGGAGCTGTCGTTGATGACCGTCACGTTGTTTGAGTTACCGTTCACGACGTAGGTGGTGCCGTTGAGTGGGTCGTAGGCGATGGCATCGGGGCTGCTTCCGACATCCACCCGGTCCAAGACCGAGTAATTCGTGGCTGACACGATGCTGACTTGGCCTGCTCCCTCGTCAGTGACCATTAGGAGGTCGCGCGTCGGGTCGAATGCAATGGCTGAAGGAGCCGTTCCCACCGGACCGACGGTGATTAACTGGTTCGTCGAGACGTTCAAAACCGAAAGGTAGCCGCTTCCCTCGTCCGGAATCACTAGTAAGTCAGTCCCTGGTATCAGTACGGCCCCATACGGACCCTCTCCATTCCCGGCCAAATCGTTCCCGGCGGCGAGAGTGCTGTTCAGGAGAATCAACGTTGACCGGACAAATGGCGCGAATGACGCCGAGGGACTTCGAGCCGCGTTGGCTCGCCAGCTCGAACCCATGGTCACGCGACCCAGATTCGGCGTGACCGCCCCTAATCGGCCCTCGCCTGTGGCGTGCCCGACTGCCCCATGAAATCCGTTCCCAGAACCACCAGCGGAGGATGAGGGAATCGCTCCAACAAGGCCGGAAAGGCTCAAGATGGCGACAAGGGGGACCACGATCCAAAATCTACGAACTCTGGAGTTGCGGCGCGCCATCGAATCGATAGGCGACATCACGGGGGGCTAAAAGAGCTAAGCCGTGTTCGCAAAGTGGAACACGACCGGAAACCTGGCTGTGAGCAGTTCGCCAACGAAGTGGCCCTCCCGACAAGGAACGTGGGTCGACGCGTCGGCCGATTGCGCGGTTGCCACCGTAGTCGCGCTGCCCGGAGAGGCTTGGGCGGGTGTAGGGTGAATTGCATACTTCCGGCGCGTTGCCAAGGGACCCCTTACCGGAAGCGGGCAACTGTGTAGGTGTACGTGCTGTTGCACCCGCGCCATCACTTGCCCTTGGATGTGCCAGGTCGATTGAACGCACAACGGTTGATCCATGTTCACCCCAACTCCGGAGGCGGACGGACTTTGCTCGCGTGACCCCAACTGGCCGGGCGCCCTAGTGCCCGAATGTCGTGCAAGGACGGAGAGTATGGCCCCTGGTCCTACCCGGCCTGCACCTATCCTCGATTGTCTTTATAGTATGACATGTATTACACGTAACAGATGGCCTACACGGTCGTCTACAGCAACCATGCCCGAGAGCGGATGGTCCTTCGTGGAATCTCGTCCACCGAGGTCGAGGAAGCCATTCGAATTGGGGTCAAGTCTCGACAAGACGCCCGGATTGTCTCGACTTACCGATACTTCAGTGTCGTCTATGTTCTGCGCAGATCTAGGTGCTACGTGATCACGGTCAAACCGAGGTGGTGAGAATGGCTGAACGGTGCCCCATTTGTGGCAAGGGCGTGCTCCTGGCCGGGGAGGTCCATGAGGAAATGTTTGGAGTTGACCTCGGCACATACGATGGCGAGGTGTGCGACGAATGCGGCGAATCATTCCTCGGATCAGAAGCTATGAAGGCAATCGAGGAACGAGCGAAGGAACTCGGTCTCTGGGGATTGGGGACGAAGGTCAAGGTCGTTCGCTCCGGCAACTCGTTGGTGGTTCGCATTCCGGCACCCCTCGCTCGGCGCCTTAAGATCAAAGCCGGCCAGGAAGTGATGGTTTCACCGAACAAGGATAAGGGGCTGGTCCTGGAACTGGCATAGGTGGTGCACGTCCGGGTCTTGGACGGGTGCCTACAGCCGGCCGGTCGCGCGCGACTGACCTCACGGAGCCCAAATGTTGGCAGCCCGGAATGTGGGTGCGCGTACTGTTACACACATTCCCCCCACTCGGCTAAGGGAACCCTTTGCATGATGTTCAGAAAGCGGTGGATTTCTACCGGGGAGGGGGGTCGGCCGACCCCCGAATAGAAGCGGCTAAGTCACTGAGCTCGGGCCTACCGATTGGCCTTACTTTGGTTTGCCACCAGTCATTCCAGCGGAGGTCGTCGTCCGTCTGTCGCGGGATGACGTGAATATGGACATGGAAGACGCTCTGTCCGGACCCGGGTCCGCTCGCGACGAGGAGGTTCTCCCCGGTCGTGCGGAGCCGGACTCTCAGTAGGGGCGCCACCTTTCAGGCGAGCTGACCGCTCGGCAAAGACGGGCCCCCGAACGACGACCGAAGGAGCCTTTGACGACCTTCTCGACCGCCTGCGTACGACCCCGATTCGGCTATCCACCGAATAGAGTACTAACCGATTCCCTCCCTCGGAGAACCGAGGGTGGGCTCATCCTTTACCGTCACGATAGAAGCAACGAGCGGACGTGGCGCCCTCTGCTGCTTGTTGCGGGTATCAATGTAACGATCGGATCCGTCCTAGTAGCAATCTTTACCGACCTCTCATCAACCGTTGTCCCATCGCTTTCCGATGAGGTAGAGGCCAAAAACGACCGGCGCTCTTAAAATTCGGCCTACCTCCACTCGAAGATTCGTGCCTTCGCCTTCCCAGACTCATCGACATCGAACTCGACAAAAATCGGTCGATGGGCGAGTTTCGACAACTTCCCAGTGGTGGTCGAGTAATAGAGCGTCGCGCGCCAATGTGTAGGTCCACCGGGAGTCTTCTGACTCCCGATTCCCGACATTGTGAATGTGCCCATGCTCCCCTCCTTGAGTCTGCCGATCCCGTGTCCCTCACCGTACAATGTGCCGTCTTCTCGAACGACGTACCAGTAGGTTACTATCGAGGTTGACTCTTCCCCCAGCAGCTTCCCCTGGCTGCGCACTGTCACTTCAAGACGGGCTCCGTGAATTAAGTCCGACTGGACCCGAAAGCCTATGGCCTGCCCTTCTTCCTCGCCAATCTGGTTCGTTGCTGTTTCCCCTTCCATGCTCCTCCCCCCAATTTTCTCCGATTCGCATCGCAGTCGCTCGAAGGCTCGATTCGCGTAATAGGTTTCGGGTATACAGACGGTTTGAGCACTGCGCCGTTACCGTAGGCAGTCATGACGCGTCCCCTCAACCCTTACGAATGCCCGATTGAGCTCGAGACGGCCCCCGCTATGTCAGTGTATATTAGCTGTAAGTCAATTCGAATCAACGGAGGTGGGTAGTCTCTGGCCGCTGTCCCACTTTGCCAGGCGTTGGGAACGGGAGACCGAACCATGCAGAAGGTGTCGTCCGGGTGGAATGGCCAAGCGCGTATTGGGGTCGCTCACATGATTGCCGTGACCATAGTCGTGGCAATCGGCGCCATCATGCTGGTACCGTCTGTCTCGGCCCTAATGGCCGATACACCCCTGGCCGCTGGACCTACCGGCGCGGCTGCGACCACCCCTTATGTGACAGGTGTCTCGATCCTCAACAAGACGGACTCGCTTAATTTCACGAACCCGACGGCGCCTGCTACCTTGAACATCTTCGCGATGGCCAACAGTGGTGTCCGCCAAACCACCGGATTCTGGGTCGGGAATCTGGTCTCCGCCGTCGATTCGCAGGGGCACATCGCAGCAGGGATTGCCGCTACCCAGGCTGATTTGGACAACTACACGACAAGCGACTACCACTTCTCAATTGGAGCCGTGGGCGTGAGCGGATTCCAGTTCTACGGTGAGAAGACCACATCGCACTCGTTACCTATCAGGTAAAACAGCACGCTCAAGGAAAAGCTCGTTTTGCCAGAGCCCGCGTTCGTCGTGGTCGTCGGAGTTAGTAGCGGTACTCGCAGCACCATCGTCCTTGCAGGAATCCCGGGGCTGACCCTCGAATCGAGTGCAACCGCTGGAAGTTATCCCGGCATGGCGTTTGGTGTGGCGCAGCTCGCGGCCGGTACCTACCACGTCGCGGAGACTACAATCTATCACGCATCCAATGCGCCTCAACGTACCGAACTGCTCGGCCTTTTCGCCTTCTCAAACTCGAAGGCGGGGTTCATAGACAAATCAGTAATCCAAACCATTGCGACCGTCCCGGTGGGCAGCAATCCGTATGCTGCAACCTATGACAGCGGGAAGGGGGAGGTCTTTGTCTCCGACGAGGGCGCGAACAACGTGAGCGTGATCAACGACACGTCGAACACAGTAGTGGCGATCATCGCGGCAGGCAACAACACTGACCAAATGGCGTACGACCCCGCGAAGGGCGAGATCTTTGTCACGAATACCGGGTCGAACAACGTAAGCGTGATCGATGATGCGACAAACTCGGTCGTGGCGAACATCAACGTGACCGCCAATCCTCAAGGCATTGCGTACGACAGCGCGAAGCGGATGGTCTTTGTTGGCGGTGGCAGTGGCATAAGTGTGATCTCCACTTCCACCAACAAAGTGGTCCGCACGATTGCGATGGGAGGCAATATCCTCAGCCTTGCATACGACAGCGGTAAAGGCGAAATCTTCGCCACAGCCTTTGTGGGAAGCTACACCTTGGCCGATGTGAACGTGATCAACGATACCAACTACTCGGTGGTGGCGTCCGTCCCAGTAGGCTACCAGCCCCAGATGCTCGCGTATGACCCCACGAACGGAGAGGTCTTTGTCGCGGTCGATGGAGTGCTAGGAACGTGGAGAGGGGTCTTCGTGATCAATGACACGACCAACACGGGGATGCGGATCAATGTGTACGGGGCCGTGAACGGGACCATTGGCTGGTTCAACTACCCCTCCGGGCTAGTGTACGATGGCGGGACTGGGGAGCTCTTCATCACTTGCTGGATCTCAGAGGTCGTTGGTGTGATGTCGACATCCACAAACAGGATGGTGGGGGATGTCTGGGCAGGCGCCACCCCCCCTTTGGTTTCCGCCCCTGTTGGAGTGGCGTATGACAGTGCGAAGGGGGAAATCTTTGTCGCGTTCTCGTTTGCGAACGACGCGGCCGTGATGTCCGATGGCACGGGTTAGATCGGAGCGACAATAGGGCCTCTTACACGATCCCCAGCCGGATAAGGGGGCCCTACTCGCGACGTAGGGATGGTTCGCGGCCCAGGAGGGTCGAGAGCTCCCATTCTCCCCGGGGCTTGACGGACGAGCCATTTCCAATCCTCTTTCGACTTGTCGACCGAGGAGGGTTACTGCCCAAATTCAGGGGGTCCTTTGACAATCTCCGGCTTTGAGAAGGGTCAACCCTACGGCGGCTGAGCTCCGGCTCTCCGAAGGGTCCCCTTACCGGAAGCAAGCAACTGTGTAGGTGCATGTGCAATTACACACACCGTCAATTCACGATCCGAGACCCTCCCTCCTTGGATTTCACAGAGGACGGGCCCGGTTATACCTCCCCGAGCCCGTGGAGTCCCTCGGAAGGGGGAAATAGGGCTACAATCGTGGTAAACGGTAGTGACGAAGCTGGACTTGAGCGCTCCGGGGGTTAGCATCGTCATTCCTGCCTGGAATGAAGAGGACCGCCTCTCCCGGACGCTCGAGCGCTACGTCTCTGCACTTGAGGCCCGAGGGGAGCAGTTCGAAATTATCGTTGTTGCTGACGGGGTTCGCGATCGTACCGCCCAGGTCGCCGAGGCGTACACTGGACGGCATGTTCGAGTGCTAAGGTACCCGACAAAATTAGGGAAGGGCGGCGCGGTGCTCGAGGGCTTAAAAGAGGCAAAGTTCGAATTCGTAGGGTACCTCGACGCCGACGGTCCGATCTCCCCAGCCGAGATGTTCGGAATGGTGGAACACCTTGCGGAAGTTGATTTTGTCCTTGCTTCGCGCTGGACACGTGGCGCAACGGGGGTTGGGGCGGAACCCCTTTTCAACCGAGCCGTCGGACGCGTATGGAACCTCCTAACGCGCTCTCTTCTATTTTTGCCCCTACGGGACACGCAGTGCGGAGTGAAGTTCTTCCGGAGTTCGGTCATTGGCCCGGTTTTGAAGACTGTGACACTGACGAACCGGGCGTTCGATGTCGATTTCCTTTACCATGTCCGCAAAGCCGGGCACCTGAGTTCGAGAAGTACCCATTCATTGGACGCACAATCTTGAGACCAGGATGCCTATCGGGGGGGCGATTCCGGTAATGTTTGTTTCTCTGGTCGGGATTCGTGTAATGAACTCTCCAGCGGGGAAGAGGGTCCCCCCCAGGCTGATTCAAAAGTTCCATGATTTGCTTGGGTCGATCTGATACGAAGAGCTCTAGGCGGCACCCCCTCGTTGTCTCCGCTTATTCCGTTGCCAAGCGTCGAGCGTTTGACTCCCTTGAGGAGAGGTCGCGGAGAGCTTCAGCTTTCTGACCCATGTGAGCGGTTGGGTAGCTGCACTCAGCTCGAGCGAAGGGATTCGCGGCACGTTCGCTCACCCGCAAGTTGATCGGACGTTTCCCTACTTTTCGGTCAGCGTCCGCTCAAGGTGGCTCAACCAATTGGCTGCGGTCGCGTCCCAAGTGTAGCGTTCTGCAAGTCTCCTTGAACGCTCAGGCCAGTCATCGAGGTGATTTAGAAGCCCGGTCGCCGCATCAGCTAGTTCATCCAGGTTGCCGTCAGGGACAAGGATTCCATTGAATCCATTTTCAATAGTCTCGGCGACGCCAGGTACCGCGAAAGCGACGGTCGGCGTTCCACATGCTGAGGCCTCGATTATTGAGAGTCCCCATCCCTCCGAAACCGAACTGTGTACGTTCAGCCACGACCGCGCAACAAGCTCCGAGAGGCGGTCTGGGTTGACTTTCCCCACAAACTCAATTCCCGAATCACGAGCGGCGGACTGAACTCGAGCTCGAATGGGTCCGTCGCCAATCATGACAAGCTTGACCCCCTTCACCGATTGCTGCAATTTCTTGTACAGTTGCACCGGTACCCAGGGTCGCTTGTAGTCGCGGAATCCGCCGAAATAAACCACTATGGGATTCTGGTTCTTTGGCGAGGGATGGAATCTCTGCAAATCCACGCCCAATGGGATTCTCGTCACCCGACGTTCGGGAATTCCGAGTTCAACTAGATCCTGCAGACTGTGGGTACTTATTGTGACGAACGGCCACCTTGGGTAAATGTGTCGGTACTGTCGTTCGAGGTAGGTGAGTCCTGGAACGAAGAGCGAATTCACCTGCCCTGAAAGTGTTCGAGCATGCAGGTGGAGGAAGAAAGCGGTCCCAGGAGTATCGGTTAGCTCTTCCGAGAACCATGGAATCACATGGCCCAAGTCGTCAACAATGACTTCCGGTCTCGTGGACTTGATAATGGAGGCTACACTAAGATGCGTGACTAAGGCGTGGCCGGGTCGAAGAATTCGAATTCCGTCCCTGGTGGCTTCCCTTTGAGATTCCGGGAATCGGCATGCGACCCATGTGACGTCGTTATCGGAAGCGACCAGACGTTTTGTGATCTCGTAGATGGCTCGTTCGTCACCGCCACTGCTCGGATGCTCGATGTCGCGATGGCTGAACCACAGAATCCTCATCGGACACCAACACTGCAGCGGATGCTGGTCCTTCCGAGCATCTGATTCAAACCCTTCGCGCCTTTTGGCCCTACGCTTGAGTGAGAGTCACGGGCCCGGAACGGTGCGAACTTCGCCTGGACATGAGAGAACCTGATTATCGCAGAGGGCAACCACTGAACCACGCGATCGACCAGGGGCAACGCACCCCTCCGTGCTTCTTCATTAATTTTCAGGCCCCGCATTGACTTCGGGAGAGAGGAAATATAGGTAACGCTCAACTTGACATAGCAACATGGCGATATTTGGGCTGGATTCTCGCCACAGCATATGGAAACAAGCGCCCCGCCGCGTGCTTTAGCCCCTTTTCCACTCAGGTTTCTCTCGGGGGATGACATGCACTTCATCTCCCCTCGGTCGTCGCCGCTAAAGGTCGACGCCCTATTTTCCCGAGCACATCGACAATTGCCGGGAGGGTGCTCGGACCGCACTAAGTGGGCAACTGGATAGGAGGACGAGATGTTTCGACCTCGGGTCCGGAATCAGAGGAAGACTCATCACGAACCTCCAGCAATCCGGGACGACACTGAGCTCGTCAAGAGTAGGGGCTACACTCGAATCGATCGGTACCGGTCGAAGGAGGTCAGGCGCTGAAGTCATCGATTCCTCGCAAGCAATGGGTTGGCTTCATTAGAGCTGGGTAAGCTCGAGCTCGCATTTCGTCGGGATAGATTCGGACACATCCCAAAGGGTCGACTGAAAGAGTAACTGACCTGGATCCCCGATGCGATGGTAGACCGCAATCGTCTACCTGGTCGTTTCTGGATTCGGCCGGAAGGAGCTGGAAAATTGAGTGCTGGCTCGAGAACGAGATTTGCGTGTACTCGTAGCGTCGCAAACCAAGACTGCATTTCGGGGGTGTGGAAACGGTCTCGAGAGCACCATGCCTTGGAACAAGGGCGGGCCCTGCTTACTCAAGGGAGGAACGACGTGCTGGCGCCACCGAGGTTACAAATTTCAGGCGTCCGAGCAATCATCACCGAGTGAAGAAGCAAAATCATTTCGCTTCCCGAGGCCAACCAAATAGAGTGCAGCACCGTTCCTACAGTGAGACTTAAAAGCCATACTCAAACTAACCAACTAGATGTGGGATGCGGAGACCTAAGCCCGCTAATCTGGAAGATTTAATGTCGAATTTTCCCGGAGTGCCACAACCCTCCGGAAACCCGCCTCTTCACATCCAGATATTTCATATGGTGACCGTCCGTACCAGGTCGGGACCGTCGCTGGTGGGAGGAGGCGGAGGAGGACTAATCCATATCGTTCGCTTGGCGCAGGAGTGGGTCAGGCAGGGGCACTTTGTATCAGTGTATACGAACCTTCCACACGAGTTTGAAGGAAAGTGCAGCCAAGTGGTCTCAATTGGGCAGACTAGGCGAACCGTGATCAACCAAGAGGCTGGTAGCCTCTTGGAACCCCTCAGGACTCTGGTCGGTGCGCTGACGAATACGGTAGCCCCTGGCATCCCGGTCGCGCCTTCCACTCAGATCCCCACCAAATCCATCGTCATCGCGGCGTCACCCAATCTACTAGATATCGTCCCTGCGCGCCGAATCGCAGAAAGGTCAAACCTGCCTTTAGTCATTGCATTTCATCACCTCACCCCTGCTCCCTGGCGGCACCCGAGACGACGGGGCGGCGTAATTCGGTGCGCCGGTGCCCTGGCTTGTCAACCAAGCCGCACTGGTCATCACAAAGGTCTGCAGGTTCGTGCCGAGTATTGACCAAGTACGCATTCTTTCTGAGTCGGGATGGAGGTTTTCAGGCCCCGTCCTCCACGACGAAATCTTCCTTGACAGCTATCCGGAACCTGACACGTTAAGGGCGCACGACCGACCCATTGATGTGTGTTTTGTCAGTCGGCTTTCTCCAATGAAGGGACTATTCGATCTCGTATCCATTTGGGCTGAAGTCCATCGCCGGCTGCCCACCGCTTGCTTGGTCGTCGGCGGAGATTTCGAATCGCCGCAGTTCGAACGACAAATCCGACTAGCCATAGAGAAAGTGGGACTCACCGAATTCATCAGATTGAGAGGTCATCTTTCAGACGACGACAAACGCGACCTCCTCGCCGCGTCCAAACTGTTCGCATACCCCAGCTATGAGGAAGGGTGGTCCTTGGCCGTAATGGAGGCAGCTGCTTACGGTTGCGTCCCTATCGTCTATGACCTTCCAGCATATGATTATCTTGGATCTGCCATTCCTCGAGTACCGGTCGGAAGCGCGACTCTATTTGCTGACCGGGTGGTGAATTTGCTTGGGAACAATCAAACTCGAGACAAGATCGCAGCCAGCTTGGAAGTGATACCACCGACCTTCACTGCCGAGCGCACGGCAAGTAATCAGATAGCTTTCTTCCGAGCACGCTTACTGTAAGTCACAAATTGCCGATGCTCGTGACAGGAATAGTATTCTTCTCTTGGTGTCCTCGTTATCACTTTTCGAGAGGTTTTGCGCCGTGAATCTCTTCGCGAGCATGAGTCACTTCAAAATCCTCTCCGACAGTCGTTGGTCCTGTGGCCGGCGGCTCTATCGGGATTTTGCAACCTCGAACCACATCGACGTGAAGAGTTTGCGATTACATTGGATATTCTCCCCCCTCACACACATGATGCTCTCAATCGGCCCGGGGATTCGATGAGCGAGTCACTTTCGATTACCTACCTTGTCCCGCATGACCCGTTCAGCTCAACCACGATGTTGGGCGCGTCAGTTTTTACGGGGGAGCTCGCAATGGAAATGGCTAGGAGGGGCACGACGTGACCATCATCCACTCGTACGTCCAAATCTCGCAGAATTCATTTATTCGTGGCGTTCACGTCAGTGGTATCCCTAACTACCATTACCCTTATGTTGGCGGATGGACGGCGAACCTGGCGGTATCGAAATTCCTCGCAGCTTCGGCAAAAAAGTCGGGGGCTGATATCATTGATGCCCGAGGGGGCGGCCTAGGATGGGCTTTCAGCCGCAACGCTCCTCACTGGAGTGCTCGCGTCTTCCATGTGGTTGACGTCACTTTGAAGGAATGGGAACGGCTTCCCCTTCGGACACGCTTCTGGTCGGCTCCGAAATATTTCATGCTTGCCCATAACGACCGTTTGTGCGTGCAAGTGGCAGATTGGATCGTCGCGGAGACCACGGCTGTGCGGAAAGAACTTACCAAGTTGTATCCCGGCGCCTCCTCGAAAATGGAAGTGATACCTGAACTGGTACCGCGGTCATGGGCTTCGTCCGAGACGGTGCTGTGTGACCCTTTCCACTTCCTCTACGTGGGGGCCGGACCAGCGTCGTGATACCGGTTTGTTTCTCAAGGCACTTCACATACTCTACCAACAGGGTGTTCCAGTCAAGGCAACAGTCTTACGAGAGGAGCGACAACGATTTCGATTCCTAGCTTCAGGGTTGGAAATTGAACGTCAGGTTCGAGACCGTTTTGTCGAACGACGAAATGCGGAAGGCACTTCCCGGATCATGCGCATTCGTCCTCCCATCCTTCCGAGAAGCGTACTGCGGAACTGTTATCGAGGCAGCGTTTCATGGCACACCTTCGATAGTATCTGATCTGGCGCCCGTCCGTGACTTCGTTCGCCATAAACAAAACGGGATAATTGTCCCTTCTTGTAACCCCAAAGACTGGGCCTCTGCCTTTCGTATGTTGATCGAGGACACCGGCCTTCGCAAAAGGTTGGGTGAGGCAGCGAGGACTTTGGCCGCGCAAGCCTATTCCGCCGAGCGTATCGGGGAACTCACCGAGCGTGGGTACCGAAACGTGTTGTCCAGAATTGACCGCCAGGACTCACCACATCAATTTAGGAGTTTTGATTCGTCCCGGCACTCAGGATGAACGAATCGACAACGTGACTTCCGTGGCCAACATCTCCAACGGCGATCGATCACCGCCCCTGTTTTGGGGCGCACGAGTCCAATGGCGGCTTTGCAGCTATGGAACATTGCTCACTCTAATCTTGGTCCTCTTCCGCACAATGTTTTCGAACGGCCAACTGATCACGCCTGACTTCTTCCTGCTTTTCCCAGGCACGCGTTCAACCGATGGTATAGCAGTATACCTCTCCCAGTGGAATCCTCGAGTGCTAGGCTATTCTTCCTCCCAGCCCGCGAGTTATGTCCTCCTCTCAATGCTCTCAATCATTGGAATTCCGCCCGCCCTCCTCGAGCCTCTCACACTGATCTCATTCTCATTTGTCGGCGCGGTTTCATTTCAACGTCTCCTTGAACCCCATCTTGAGCAGCCAAAGTTTGCGCTGATAGGGGGAATCCTATTTCTGCTCAGTCCCTATCTTTTTATCGACGTCTTCGACGCCAGCGGTTCGATTCCCTTTGACCTTCTCTTGCCCACGGTTTTCCTTCTCTCATTACGTATCGCTCAGGGTTCTTGGGCAAAACCGGTGATTCTGCTGTCGCTGGTTCTTGGTTTCATCTTCGCATTTGTTCCTTTTGGCCCGGTCTACGTATTGCCCCTCCTACTCCTTCTTCCACTCTCACTCGGATTGACGCGGCAGTCGCTTGGTACTGGGCTTCGGCTGTTTGGCGGGATAACAATGGCGGTTGCGCTGGCGTTGCTCCTTAACGCTCCGTTCTACTTTGGAAACCTTACCTATTTCACTAGCGGAGCGATTCAACCCTCCTTCGGGGTCGCGACATCGATAGTTCCAATCTCCTATGGGTTCAGCTACCCACTCAATTTCTTTTCCCTCCTCGGCGCCGGATTATCTGTGCGATACGCCATTTTCTATCCTCCTCCGTCGGAGGCTCTCCTTGTCGGATTCAGTGGGTTCGCGCTTTCCGGACTGCTCTTCGTGAGATGCCCAAGTACCGAGAACTCGGCCACCTCGTCGCCCTTCTCTACGTCTCCTGCGGCCTATGGATCTTTTTGACAGCGGCCGGATTCACCCTCCCCCTGTACAAAGCATTCGGTCTGCTCACTATATTCAACTATCCTGGGGAGTTCTACGCGTACCACGTTTCGTTTCGTTAACGATTCTCGCCACTTTCACCATTGACAGAATTGCGAACTTAGAACAAAGCGGCCTTTCCACCGATATGATTTCCCTTTCACCCGGCACTACCGGCACGGATCGTCGAACTGGACACACCCACCCCGTTAGGCTGCGCCATGGGATTAATCGGGCGATTCACCAACCGGGGACCGTGGCATCATGTGCTCTCGGTACTCATTCTCCTGGTGGCCCCCGCGGGATTCTACTTGGAAAGCGGCGACTTCAACGTGCTTGAGGCCCCCGGCACATTCGGGCTACCTCCGCAATGGGGACCGACGGTTCCCTCGGCTTATCCTGCAATGGATTCGTTCCTCGAGCTTCATGGTGGAATCTCAGACTCGCGATTTCTCGTACTTCCTTTCCCTGGTCCGGGAGGAGGTTCTGAGTTCGGGCCATTCGCCATTAACACGTTTGGTTTAGCGGAGTATGAAGGTGCGACCAGCGTGTCCAATCTGTTCGTAGGTCCCCTTAGTTCTGACTACTCTACGACGGTGTTGAACTACTTGATTCAGAATCGAACGGATCGGATCGGGGTCCTGCTCGGACAGGCTTCAGTTAGGTACGTGCTGGTCGATCTCCAAGCGAACTTCACCGGCCCCCCACAATGGAATGAGGGTTCGCTCATCGGTTCACCTACAAGACGTTCCTTGACCTCCTTAGAGCGCAACGTGACTTGGAAGATGTGTTCAATTCCAGTCTCTTCGTCGCCTTCCTCAACATCGACTACCGACCGTTTGTCACGGCCGCTCCAGGCATAGCGGTGGTTCAGGCAGGGAATGCATCAGTGCCCCTCAACCAGACAGTTGGGAGCTGGCCCGCAAACCTGTCTCGCTGGTCCATGCCCGGTCCAGCGAATCTCATTAATGGCATTCAAGATACTACTAATGGGTACGAGGTTTTCGGTGTCAACGGCTCGGGAGTAATGAACATCACCGTTCTAAGCGCGAGCAACACAATCACTGGGAGTAGTACCCAGCTGAGCAATCCGGGGTTCTATCTGGTCTCAAACCGGATCCCAGTGGAGGACCAAATGTATGGAGTACAGATTCTATCAAAACTATACGGGTCCCACGAAGCATCTCGGGGGGTACGTTACGGTTGCGGGATTCGATTCCGTTGGTGCTATCCTTTGGGAGATCCCCTCCTACACCGTTGGGACTCCGACGCAGCCCAACGTGTCAGTTCCGTTCAGTCCACAACAACTCAACCCCCTCACCGCGGACGTAGGGATCACCGTAGCCTTCCCAACCAACTTTGGATCTGGAAGCCTGGCTACATACACCGTTTCTAATCTGAGTTTATCACTCGACTTCCCCTCAGTCCCATCGGGTACTGGTTGCGGAATTGCCCCTTTCTCAGCTACCCTCATCATCGGCACTGTCTGCCTACATCCCCCTACCAACCATTGATTTCTCCAGTTCGATTGCAGATGCCCTAACAACGGCAGGGACTCCGGTCAGAGAGGTGTGCTTTGATCTCTGCGACTCGAACGCGTCCGTATCGGACCAGCTCTTCTTTGCGTATTCGTCACTAGATTTCCCCGGATATGCGCGTCACATCGAGGCAACTCCAACTGCCTTGGCTGGCGAAGTGATCGCCTCCAACGGTAGCCTAAATGCGAGCCTCACGGTGAATCCGTCCCCGTTCGCGAGTCTCGCGCTTCATGTAAGTGGAAACGGCAGCGTCGCGGTCGCTAACGGGTCGATGGCGATTGCCAACTTTACGGTGACGAATCGCTACTTGGAATGGCTTCCAATAGCGCTTCAGTCGGAAGTCCGGTCCACGCAGTTAAGAATCAATGTCAGGGGGTCCATAGAGTTGGATTCACTTTTGCTCGGTCCGTTCGACCCGAGGATCCTCCGCAACGGCATCAACCGGAAATTCAACTCTGACCATCACTTCGACTAGTCTAACCGAATACTCAGGCACATTGGGAAACATGACATCCATTGTTATGCTTTCTGATGGGTTCAGCTCGCTTTGGTCAATGACCGTTGATTCAACCATTACTTCGTCCCATATAGTCGCCGGCTGGGAGGACGGGTTTGTAGTGCCAAAGGCATTCAAACAGAACGATTTCGGCTACGTCCTACAATTCGAAGGTCAAAGCATCCACTTGATACTTGTTGGGGTGCAAGCTCTAGCCCTGACAATTCTCCTCGCGTCCTTGTTGATCGTATCAGTTTTTGCCCCACCCCTGAGAATTGGGCGCGCAATTCGCTGGCTCATGCAACGACGGTCTGGTGGATCAGGGAAAACGGCAGATTCCAATGAGAAACCTCCGCGCCGAAACTGACCGAAGAAGACCCAGTCGGGAGATAACCTTCCGCAGGCGCGTTGATCGTGCCTCGGGTTTTCATCACCTCTTATCGCCTGAGCCCGTACGATCGCATTTCTCTCATAGTTGGTCACCCATTTTTCATCCACTCGCGGCCGACCCACATGCCTTGAAGCGCAGTAACCGAAGTGTTCCTTGCGGTCCTATCTGATTATCATTGGCTGATCCTGACATATAGGGAGCAAGTCACCGCGCTCTATCTTTTGATTGAAATAACACTCGCTGGCGACACCCCTCAGCGCTCGCGCCTCGCCCCTGCCAAGGGTGGCTCCAATTCCGGGGTTAATACGGAAAGTGACGAAGGCGCACTCCTCAGGATTCAAACTGAGTCGAATAGAAAGCTCACTTTCTTCTCGATTGTTGATATAGACTTCGTCGAAAAGCTTAACAAGGCTGCCCGCACGAATTCTGCGCTATAGATCCCGAACGCAGTCGAGTCAATGTATTCGTGTATCGTGGAATACAAGAACCTTGGAGTTTTCCTCAAGCCCTGCGGGCTTCCCGGTGCATAAGTGAGTTTGAACTTTCGAAGCAGCTTGGCCATTCGCCTCCGCTCTCTGCCGAGAGCATGCATGGCCGTGAAATACAATAAGTTGTATCGCACGACCTTGGACCTAACAGAATGATACGCCCCCGATGGTTGGCAGAATACAGTCTTGATTTCGCTCCGGTTGAGTTTTGAAAGGGCCTGCTTTAGTGTGGCGATATCATCAACTTTGCTGACGTCATCACCGGAATAGGCAATCCAGTGAGGTTGATAGTCCAGTGCCCTTGCAAAACCGAGGTTTACAAATCGACCGAAGTTAAAAAACGGATCCGGGGATTCCTTGCTTTCCAGAAAAACCAGTTGCTGGCCGGAGAAGACCTCCTCGCGACACCGTTTCGCCATTACACCGTTGTAATCCGCCGTAGGGATCACGATCACCAAGTCAGATTCTCCTGCGACCTCACGTATTATGGGCTCGCTAACCGGCCTTCTTTGCATCCAGTCGATCAAGCTCTCGCGGCTAGGGAAATGTGAATAGAATTGGAATACTTCTTTAGGGTCGTTGCTGTTGAATAGTTGGTTCAAGGCGTCCATTGTGCCACTCTTAAACCCCAATCGAGTTTATCACCCCACGGGTATCAGGTTTGAAGGGCGGGCGGCCCTGAAATCCAACGGCGATTCCTAGAACAGACCCCCCATGATTTTCGCATTGACCGGAAGGTTGAATCTATTGGATACCCAATCATGAGCCTTCATTGAAGTCATGGTATTCCTGGTTGTTTGCGCCAGCTACCCGATGTCAGTATAGAGTTCGTGGAGTCTGTATGTCGGTCTATTCGAATCCATGATGCAGAATCAAACTGGGTGAGCACCTAACTGATGCCGGGAAATTGTGGCTCTCGGCTTATCCCGCAGAGCCAGTACAGTGAGTCGTTTTTCGAAGGGATTCGGGCCGATTCAGAAGCAGCAGCTCGTGTGATTGTGCCGATGCTGAACCAATTACTCTCCACGCCCCCCCGAAGCGTGATTGACGTCGGATGCGGGGTTGGAGCCTTCTTAGCAGAGTTTTCGCGATTTGGCGTCTCGGACTTCTTGGGAGTCGATGGTAGCTGGGTTCCAGTCGGTTCCCTTTCGATTTCTCCAGATCGATTTCGTGCGCTCAATCTCGAGCAACCACTACAGATTGGGCGCCGATTCGATTTGGTCATCTGCCTTGAGGTGGCCGAGCACTTGGAAAAGATCAGCAGTGATTCGATCGTAAAATCCCTTGTCAATCTCGCCCCGGTGGTCTTGTTCTCTGCTGCAGTTCCCGGCCAAACAGGTGTCAACCACTTGAACTGCCAGTGGCCTGACTATTGGGCCCGGAAGTTCCGGGGCTGTACAATTACGTCCCAGTCGATGCGCTACGGGACCGCCTTACTCCGAACCCAGATGTCGCTTCATGGTACGCGCAAAACACATTGTTGTATATCGAGCGGTCATTTCTTCAGACTCAGAGGGCGCTACTGCCGTACTGGGACCCCACCGTAGCCAGGGTGCCGATCAAGATTCGCGTCATGCCTCACTATGCTTTCGCTTATCGGGTTATGAACGCTTTACCGCCACTCCCCAGGGAATGGTCCTATTTCTGGTCGCTCAGCTTGACGGAGCGCCTCAGGAAGTTCCTGTCTGGCGGAACCCATCGACGCTAACTAGACCTGATTTCTTTGGTCTGCCGGCTCCCGATGCGGGACGGTAAATTATAGCACTTTCAATGATCAAAATCTATTTGATGACCCAAACCGGGTCCAACTGCCAGTTCAGTCCCGACTTCATGACGATCCAGTAGGAAAGCGACTTGGAATGAAATTCGCGACCGCTTCAAGTTGGAGACCCTCACTAACTCGTAAGTTCGACATGGAATGTCCCCTATTCGCCCAGAGCGTGCGACAAGTTGGTCTCTTTGTCCCCTACTCGTTCGCTAGGCAGACTCACGCAGTTTCAAACGAGCCACAGTTTTTTTCGCGTAAGAATGGTGGAACCGGAGCTGGAGAGCTGAAACTCTCACAAGTCAATCTGAGCGCATACCCGTGTATCAATAGTCGAGAGAGCGCACTGGTTAACTCTGAACGCCATTGATAGAAATTCTTCCCGGGCATTACAAGGACTAGCCTTATCGCAAAGCTTGCCGAATGAAGGAGAACCATTGTGCTATGCGAGGTGATGTCAGGTACAGAAGTGTCGGAAGGAGAACGTTGGGTGCTACCTGTGCCGTATATGTGTCGCGGAACTGGGTCAGTCGAGAGGCAGATTCTAGGATTCTCTTGCGAGCCGGACTTGCGTCCATCTCTGCGGCGTAAAATGCATGATAGGCTGCCAACGCCCGAACCGATCGCCCAACTGAAGGGTCGTCGAGTGCGTCGAACAGCCCCGTTCGCCAGCATCGACCACTGAACTGAACGGTTAGTACGGTACCGGCGAATCCGGACCCATCCTCCACTTCCAGGAGGCCCTAACCCTGAGGACCTATTTGCCGAGTGAAGTCGGTACAGGGTCAGAATATCCGAACCAATACCCAATTCCAATTTTGATGTAACGGCGCAGTAAAACAGGAATGTATCTCCGCCCCCATCCAGCTTGCGAATCGCATCGCGCATTGCTGTCGTGAGAAGATCACGCCGAAAAGTAATCGAACTCGAATTGAAGTCAGGGCTCAACGGAGGTAGCTTTGCGAGTTGGCGAAGCTGGTGTGGGGGCCCAAGATAAAATCGTACCAGCTCGAACGCGGGCCTTACGATCTGCTCTCCGTGACCCCAATGCTCTGGACGGTATCCGCCTTTACTATCGAGATTCCAAAATTATTCGAACAAGACCCCACTCGTGGGTGTTTACTAAACTCTCCCAGAACCGTTTCAAGCTTCTTGGGAACGAAGAGGTCATCCTCATCGAGAAGGCAGACGAATTCTCCAGAGGAATTGTTGAGGCCCTTTAGGAGATTCTCGCCATACGCTTTCGATTCGGCCAGTATGGATTTGAATCCACATTCGGCCGCAAGCCGGTCGGCCTCTTCGAGAACGAAGTTCTTGACGATAACGACCTCAAACGAATCCCGCGGGAGCGTCTGGCGCAGTAAGCTCCGGAGGGCCCCGACTATGTATTCCGTTCGGTCATGTGCAAGAACGATTACGGTGATATCGACCATTCACTCTATGAGGACCCAGTTTCAATGAATTAAGTTCTTCTCAGGATGACGGCCCCTGGTCGGTTTGTAGCCGGGTTGGTTGCTTCTCATCTTGCGCCAGGGCCCCGGCCTGGATGCAACCATCGAGACTCCTGTGGAATGCGTAATGCATTACACACCCATCGACGGACCGACTGCTAACATCAGCGTATTCGATCGTTGTTGAACGAAGTGTTCTGCTTGGCGCCGGGGGGCGGGTGTAATCGGAGTTGCAACCATTCTTGTGCGACAGAGGTTCCTCGAGTAGTTGCATTGCACAGAACGGCCATTGGCACACTAACTGCTAGCGTTAGCGTATTCGATTGCCAATCAACGAACTGTTTCACTTGGAGCCGGGCGGTGGGTGTAACCTCAGATGCACCCACAGATTTGCACCTTAGGTGCTTTCGTGAGATATTCCAGGAGCTGACGGCCGGATCACTCGTGAATGGGGGGGTCGACTGCGCGGTCGAGGGATCTACACCGCGATGCCCGCGGCAAGTGCAGTGCGGCGTCGGAGCGAACTGGCGGAGAAGAGGCAAAGGCCCAGGCCGGTGATGGTCAACAGGATGAAGATGACCTGCCCGAGCTCGGGATAGAGCGACCAACCGGACCACCACGCGTACCCCCCAAGCACGAAGGCGGCACCGGCCCCTATCCCCCCTAACCCGACCCATAGTGCGGGGCGCGGGGAAAGATTGTCGATTAGGCCAGAGTAACCTGTGGCGAGCCACCACGCGGCGGGTCCCATGACTTCGATTGCAAGGTACTGGTAGGCCGGATCGACTGTCGCCGCCTGGTTGTTGAGCCACCCAAGATTCAGGGTCATCTCGCCTAAGAGCACGACAGCCACTCCGATAAGAGCCCAGGCGACAGCGGTCCGCGCGCTACTGGACAAGAAGAGGGGTGACGGACGCGCATTCCCTCGAATCTGTGCGTCGCGATCTGTAAAGCTCAACTTGGGGGCGGTCGCGAACCGACATCCGACCTGCACCATGGCGGCTCCGCCGAAGAGCACCAGCCCGACAGAAGATGCTTCGAGATAGGCAGTGAACCCGTAGGTCAACAACCACCACCATGAGATGAGGTATGTGGCAGCGCCGGCCGCCACTCCGACCCCGAACGCGATTCTGCGAGTGCCCCCGTAGGTGCATCGAAGCACCCGGGAGTATCCTGTTGCCACGAGGACCAATCCCACGACGATGGCAAGCAAGGCCGGAAGTGAGATCGACTGAGAAATGGTGTAGACGTTCTGGTCCTCAACAATCTCGACTGCGCAACCCAGCGCCACAAGGGCCGTCCCTGCGCCCAGTCGGACGATTGGCCAGAGTAGACCTCGCGACGCCCCCATCAGCAACCAGATTCGCAAACTCCTCCTGAATCAAGAAGCTTGGCTACCGTTGCCCCCGGGCGGTCACCGCCGTCAGGCGGAAGAGTGGGTGCAACGTGATTTACAACCACCCTCGGGCGACAGAGATTCCTCAGGCAGTTGCCTTGCGGACAGCCGGGCTCTCGCTGAGGTCGGGGGCCCGGGAAGGGTGATTATTCGATGAGTCTTGGGGGAGGCATGAAGCTGAAGAAACTGGGACGGACGGGGGTTCTCGTTAGCGAGCTCTGCCTCGGAACGATGACCTTTGGCTGGCAGTCCGAGGAGGAGGCCAGTCACCGGGTGCTGGACCGCTTCGTCGAGTCGGGCGGCAACTTTCTCGACACCTCGAATGTCTACTCATCCGGCAAGTCCGAAGAGATCATCGGCAAGTGGCTTTCCCATCACGATCGCCAGGACATTGTCTTGGCGACCAAGGCCCGGTTCCGGACGGCCGAGGGCGCGAACCGCGTCGGGCTGTCCCGAAAGCATCTCCTCCATGCCGTCAACGAGAGTCTCCGCCGCTTGCAGACCGATTACATCGATCTCCTGCAGGTCCACGCGTGGGACCCGCTTACTCCGTTGGAAGAGACGTTTGGCACTCTCAATAGACTGGTAGAGGACGGACCGGTCCGGTACGTAGGCATCAGCAATTACCGCGCCTGGCAGTTCGAGAAGGCGCTGCAGTTGTGCCGGTCTCGAGGCTGGCATGAACCCGTCAGCCTCCAGCCCCAATACAGTCTGTACGCCCGGGCCACCGAATTCGAGCTCCTTCCCATGTGCCTTGCAGAGAATATCGCGGTCCTGCCCTGGAGCCCGCTGGCCGGTGGCTTCCTGACCGGGAAGTACAAGAGGGGGTGCGGAAGCCTCCCAGCGGCACTCGGATCGCCGACGCCGAAGACGTGGAGTTCTATGCGAGTCGGTTCGAGAACGACCGAACGAATCGTATCGTCCGTGCCGTCGAGGCGGTCGCTCAGGAGGCGGGGAAGACCATGTCGCAAGTGGCGCTCAACTGGGTCCTCAGCCATCCAGCCGTTACCGCTCCGATAATCGGCGCACGGACCCTCGAGCAGCTCTCAGAGAACCTGGGCTCGACCGGCTGGTCGCTCAGTAAGGACCAGGTCGCGGTACTGAACAAGGCGAGCGAGTTAGAGGTCACCTACCCCTACGATAGAAGAGCCGAGGAGCAGCAGCGAGCCGGAAGGGAACTGGAGTAAGGTATCGAGAGAGCTCGGTTCTCAGGGCCTGGGTCGCAACCGAACTTGCACTCACGATGAAACCGGACTCAACGGCGTGATGTCGAGTCTCCGCTGATGGTGTCCACTGAGGAAAGGCAGACCCCGCCAGCCTCTTCTGCTGACCGGACTGGACCGGGGAGTGATTGCCCTCGCGGACTGGTGGATTACTCTAATCGGGTTGATTGCAGCGTTCTGCACGACCGGCGCGTTTGTGCCCCAAGTGATGCGAGTATGGCGACTCAAGAGCGCCAAGGAGATTTCGCTAGTGGCATTCCTCGCCTTCTCCGTTGGTACATTCACGTGGCTGATTTACGGCCTCCTGATCCAATCGGTACCGGTGATCCTCGCGAACGCGGCGACGTTGGCGCTGTCGCTCACGATGGTTGCGATGAAACTGAATTATGACCAGTCGGCACGTCCGCCCATTTCCGAGTCCACTCGGCGAGCGACCAAGTGGCCCGTGGAAAGACCCTAAGAAGGATTCTGAAATGTATACTTGGTTGATCAGACAAACCTGAAACAGACCGCGGTCTTCCCTCCTCTCCCGATGACCCCCGACGAGATCACAGTACGTTCCGGAACGACCACGGACCTTCCTGCAATTGCCCGGCAATACGCGCATGGCAGCGCTCCGGGAGGTGCAACTGGTCCACCGGTTGCCCGGAGGGGACCGCCCGCGAAGAGATCACCGTCAGCGGTCATAAATTCGCGACCGATGGTCTACTCGTTCGACCAGAATGGTCTGTTCTGAGAGAGAGAGCACCGCCAGGAGGCGGTAGTCACCAATACGAAGCTTGTATTCGTCCGAAGTCGTTAATCTCGTGAAATAGTGGGTTGGGTCCAAAGCCGAAGCTTCAAGCCGGGTTACAACCCCTCGGGCTGCCGTCCGATCCAGTCTGTGCAGGTCGCGGTACCGACCCGGTGAGGTCCGACCACTTAATCGACCATGTGCGCGTCAGAGGCCCAACCGTTTCTTGATCTGCTCGTGCTCCGTCACGCGGCCCGATCGGATGTCAAGTCGAGCGTTCAGCAGCCCCATGCGAAACGCATCGGTGTACGTCCCTTCATCGTCTCCCTGTGGGACCAGAGACAGTAGTTTGTTCAGGAGCTCATCGTAGGTCTCTCGAGGGGAACTTTTCAACGCGGCAAGTCGTTCGCGGGTGGCCGGCGTAACTTGGATCGTCGTAATCATCGACTATGGGACAGCATAGGGTTGGCATATAGCTTACTATGCGTCTTCCACCAAGAGATCCGGTTCCTGGAAGACGCGGCCCTGCCAGAGCTCCCATCCAGGGGATTTGAAGAATTCAGTAAATCCCCCCTCCGACATGTCACTCTCGAGATGGGGTGGTTGCAATGCCCCATACACATACCCCAGCCATTTAGCGGGTCCAAGCCGGGGTGGCTGTAATCGATATCCCGCCCAATCAGGCCGGGCGGGTAAGGGTCGACGGTACGAGGAAGGCTGCGCGCGGCGGATGAGGGCGCTCGAGCAGTCCATTCGGTCGGAGCGTTCGCCGGGCTCATCATACAGCCGGGCTTCGTCATCGCGAACGTCGTCGCACGGGGGGCTTGCGCTTAGTGCCCCCTCAGCTTGACCTGTCCTACGCCGCCCGCTGGGCCTCCTGCGAGGGAGGACAGTCCCGACGTGGGCCGGGTCAGCTGTACTGCACGCTGACCGCGGCCGAAGCTCCGCTTACCGTCACCGACCCGGACGATGGGCTAGCGGTGTAGCCTGCCACGTGCCCTACCGTATAGCTGAACGTCCCGTTCGGTTCCGTGAAGACGATCGAAGGGCCGGTCGAGGACTTGGTCACCCCGTTCAGCTTGACCGACCACGTCGTTCCCGACGGGAGTCCGCTCTCGGTGAAGGTCACCGAGTACGTCACCTGGGAGTAGACGAGCTTCGGCTCGGTTACCGTGGCGCCGTTCACGGTCAGCGAGCCGCTGTAGGCCAGCGTGGTTTGGTGCCAGCCGGAGTTGTCCGTGATCGAGTAGCTGTAGGTCCCGTTCGCGAGGCCGGTCCAGGTGAGGGTGTTGGTGCCGCTGCTGGTCGTCAGGGACTTCGTCACGCCGTTCACCTTCACCTTCCACGTGAGTCCGGACTTGAGTCCGCTCTCGGAGAACTTCACCGAGTACGTCACCTGGGAGTAGACGAGCGTCGACTTGGTCACCGACCCGCCGTTGATCGTTTGTGTTCCACTGTAGCTCAGCTTTGTTTGGTGCCAGCCCGCGTTGCCGGTGATCGTGTAGGGATAAGTCCCGTTGGCCAGGCCCGTCCATGTGAGACTGTCCGTGCCGCCGTCGGTCGTAAGGGATTTCGGCAAACTGTTGACCGTCACGGCCCACGTCAGACCGGATGGAAGTCCGCTCTCCGAGAACTTCACCGAGTACGTCACCTGGTTGTAGGCGAGTGTCGGCTCCGTCACCGACAAGCCGTTCACCACGACGTTCCCACTGTACGGGAGGGTGCTCTGGTGCCAGCCCGCGTTGCCAGAGACCGTGTAGACGTAGCTCCCATTGGCCAGGTCCGTCCACGTGAGACTGTCCGTGCCGCCGTCGGTCGTAAGGGATTCCGGCATACTGTTGACCGTCACGGTCCACATGAGACCAGAGGGAAGTCCGCGCTCCGAGAACATCACCGAGTACGTTACCTGGTTGTAGACGAGCGTCGGCTCCGTCACCGTTAGGCCGTTCACCACGACGTTCCCACCGTACGCGAGGGTGCTCTGGTGCCAGCCCGCGTCGCCGGTGATCGTATAGGGATAGGTCCCGTTCGCCAGGCCCGCCCACGTGAGACTGTCCGTGCCGCCGTCGGTCGTGAGGCTCTTCGCCACACCGTTGACCATCACCTGGTACGCCTGTCCGGACGGTAGGCCACTTTCCGAGAAGACCACCGAATAGGTCACTTGCGCGTAAACAAGGGTCGGCTCGGCGACCGCCCCCCCACTCACCACGACCGTCCCGGTGTAGGGGAGGGTCGGCTGGTACCACCCCGAGATCCCCGCGATCGTGTAGCTATACGTGCCGTTCGCAAGGCCCGTGAAAGTCAGCGAATCCGTCCCTCCGTTCGTCGTCACGCTCTCTGCCGCACTGTTGAGCGTCACCTGGAACGTCAGGCCGGACGGCAGGCCGCTCTCGGAGAACACTACGGAATACGTCACCTGCGCATACACGAGGGTTGGTTCGGTGACGGGTGCGCCACTGATCGTGAGCGTTCCACTGTAGGGTAGAACGAGCTGGGACCACCCCGAGTTGCCGGTGATAGTGTACGAGAAGGTCCCGTTCGCTAAGCCCGTCCAGGTGAGGCTATCGGTGCCGCCGTCGGTCGTGAGATACTCGCTCACGCCGTTGACCAAAACGTTCCACGTGAGTCCGGAGGGAAGCCCGGCCTCCGAGAACGCCACCGAGTACGTCACTAGGGTGTAGACCAGGGTCGGTTCGATGACGGCCGTGCCATCCACCACAACGGATCCAGTGTAGGTTAGAGTGGACTGGTACCATCCGGGGTCGCTGGTGACCGTGTATGAGTAGGTCCCGTTCGTCAGGCCGGGGAACGTCAGCGTATCTGTCCCTCCGTCCGTCGTAAGGCTCATCGGCACGCCGTTGACCGTGACCTGGAACGTCTGACCTGACGGCAAGCCACTCTCCGAGAACACGGCCGAAAAGGTCTCCAGCGGGCTGTAGGCGAGGGTAGGCTCGGTGACCGAACCGCCCGCCACCGGTACGGTTCCGGTGGAAGGCATGGAGGATTGGTACCATCCCGCGATCCCCGTGACGGAATAGGGGTAGGTACCATTCACAAGACCGGTGAATGTCAGTGGGTCCGTCGCCCCATCCGTCGTAAGTTCCTGCGCGCTGCCGTTAACCGTGACTTGGAACGTCTGGCCCGACGGCAAGCCGCTCTCGGAGAAGACCACGGAATACGTCACCTGCGTGTAGACCAGGGTGGGCTCGGTGAGCGCTCCGCCTATCACCACGACTGTCCCGGTGTAGGCAAGAGTTGACTGGTACCATCCCGAGTTGCCCGTGATCGTGTAGGGATAGCTCCCGTTCGCAAGGCCGGTGAAAGTCAGCGTATCGGTCGACCCGTCCGTGGTGAGACTCATCGTGTTGCCGTTGACCGTCACCTGAAACGTCCGGCCCGACGGTAGGCCACTCTCGGTGAACGTCGCCGGATAGGTGATCGCGGTGAAGGTGATCGGGTACGTGATCGAGGACCCGCTCACCACCGCGTTCCCGGAGCCCGGAGCCACGGAGTAGCCGAGGATCGGACCCACGGTGAAGGGATAGGTGCCGTTCGATACGGGGAAGACGATACTGGTGGGCGAATCCGCGTGCCCCACGGTGGAGCCCATCGTCACGTTCCAGGTCGTGCCGGAAGCCAACCCTGTTTCCGTAAAGGTGACCGAATAGGGCAGAGCATAAGTCTCGAAGACGGACTTGCTCGCTCCGTTCACCGTCACCTGACCGCTCGAAGGGCTCGCCATGAACCCCCCCGCCGGCCCGACCGAATACTGGTAGGTCCCGTTCGGTTCGACGAAGACGATGGACGAGGTGTGAGAGCCCTCCGACGCCTTCGCGCTTTGCGAGACGCCCCCCAGGGTCACCGACCAGTTGGTCCCCGTCGGTAGACCCGATTCTTCGAACGTAACGTTGGACCCGAACCCATTCGACTGGAACGCGAACAAGCCGGTCAGGGGGGGGAAGTAGGGTGTGCTGTCATTCCCGCCGTCGCTCCCCAAGCCGAAGAGCCACTCGATCGTGGACTCCACGCTGTACTGGGTCGCGTCCTGGGTCCAGGTCGTCCCGAGGGAGTACGGGCTGACCACGCTCATGTAGGTCTGCCCTCCACAGACGCTCGCGTCCGGTGGGGAGCTGATTCCCTCACAAGCCGGGAGGGGAGGACCGGAAATGTACCCCGTGTAGCTGGCCGACTTCCCCTCATCGTAAAGGATAAAGAACGCCGTGTGGGCGACTTCGTTCCGGGTCGCCTGGAGCCCATAATTTCCGGTGCCGCTAGCGTTCTCGGTGCCGTTCAGGATGGGCCCAAGGAAGCCCTTGAGCCACGCGTCCCCATTCGAGAGGTTCCCCAAGACCCCATAGGCGGTAGTGTGACCATCGTCGAAATCGTTCGGGATGTAGAGGGAATAGTTACCGAGCTTCCCGTGTTCGAGGCTGGCGTTGAACTCCTGGCTGCTGAACACGTGGTTTTCGCATACGGAGAGGGGGTTCACTACGTCAGAGTACTCAATGAATGGGTTGTGCCCCCCGTTGTAGTAATTGGTGATGCCGGTGGACGTGTTGCAGGGAATCGTGGAAGTGGGGGGCAGAGATTCCATGTACTCGTCCCAGCTCAATCCGGCCGCCTGCATCAGGTCGCCAATGTTCCGGCCCGAAGAGATTCCCGTTTGTTTCGCTTCCACACACTCATTGTTCGTGCTGCCACCCGTGACCGCCATGTAATTCGGGGCGGAGTCGTGGCACGCGGCGTAAAAGTCGGTAGCGTTACCATAGTGGGATGCGAGGTACTGTTCGTAGAATCCCCCCGACGTCTTGCTCCACACTGAAGATGAATTCTCGTTCTCCAGCATGATCACGACCACATGCTGGATGGACTTCGAGTTGGGCGGAAACGTCGCGAATTGTATATCGACGGTTGAAGGGTTGGCCCCGGCGACCGTGACACTGCCGGAGCTCTGAGTGACCTCATAACCGGGGACCGTCCACACAGTGTAGAAATACGTCCCATTGGGCTCGCTGAAAATAATTGCTCCCGGAGCGAGATTGGACCCAAGAGTCCCTCCGAGGGTGAGGGACCAGCTCGTACCCGAGGGAAGGCCGCTCGGGTCGACGCTGACCGAGTACAAAGTCGGAGGCGGCACGATGCCTTGCGTCTTGATCGCGATGGCGAACGATGCCGAGCTGGTGGTCTTCGTTCCCATGTTGCCCCAGATGGTGAACCAGCCCGTGGTCGGATCGGTCTGACTTACCACACCGAGCGTGATCACCGCGGGCGAGCCGACCGAAGTGCTGGTCACCGTGGTGGACCCCTCATATCCCGTCACGGGCCCGTTGTAGGTGTCGCCGATCACCCCGAGGACGAGGTCGTTGGCAACGGTCGTATTCACCTTGGGCTGGGCACCGGGTCCGGATCCGCCGGTGGCGAATCCTCCGACCGTGTCATTGGGGGAGGCCCCGCCTCCGACGAGGTCGACCACCGCGACTGCGAACGTCTGCGCCTCGGTGAAGCTGACCGTGACCGTCAGACTGGGTGAAGCCGGTACGTTGTCGGCCTCGAAGAGAGTGGTGCGGAGGAAGGTACCGCGAGCGCCCTGACCTCTCTGGACGAATGGTAGGGTGGAGGAGGCCTTCACCGAGGGGGTTCCGATGGTACCGTTTTGGGACACGAAGACGTAGACGGCGTCCCCTGAGGAAACGGGGATTGCCGACGTCGTGCCGGACGTGCTTGCCGAGAAAGACTCAGAGACGGCAGCCCCCAGGGTGGGAGGAGCCAGGCTCGCTGCGAACGTGGTCGTAGGGGCTGGTTCCGGATCTACGAAGGACTGGCCGACAGCCAGTCCCGAAAGCAATACCACGCATGCGAGAACAATCGTGATTGATGCGCGCATTCCACCCCCTTTGGCCGAGCGCAATCGTTCGCAGACGTATATCCCCAACCCAAACTCGAGGATCAGGCGACCCGGCGAGGCGCGTGTTGGGGCCGATGGCCCGAAGTCCGCGCAGTCCCGCTGCGGGAGCCTCTAACGTCGGAGATAGCCTTCTGCATTGGTAGGCTATACATCTCCGGAATCGGTCGGCTCGTCTCCCGGTGGGCATTAAATGTTAGCCATGTCGCACTAATGATCTTGGATCAATACTAGGTCGTGCAGGTGGCTCACGCTCTTATCCGACCAATTCAAAAGCATAGGAATCTTGGTCAAGGGGCTCCTGGCTCCGATCACGGCACAAGTCGCAAGCCGTTTGCTTCGGGAGGAGGGGTCACTTGATTCAGGTAGGGGCCATCGGCCGCTCCGCCCCCTCCGCCCATTGACCCCCTGCCAAACCCGCACAGGTGGTCTCGGTCACGGGTCGACCCCAGAACCGGCTGACTATTGGCACTGTTGAAAGGACCGAAACCAAGCCATGGTCCAGGAACCGTTCGTGCCCGAAAATAGACCGGATTAGAACCTGTTGTCTATCTGATCCCACTAGGCCCAGTCTCCGCCATGGAATCGCGCCATTCTCAATACACCGGTTGCCGTCGGGGTTCCGAGGACAGCGCTTCCAGCCTCGCCCGAATACGGCTGCGAAGATGGCGAGAGCGGCAGTCTCGACGACAAGCACGATCGTAAGACTCGATATGCGCGCGGACAGCTTCTCCCGTCGGGCGAGGGCCATGGAAGCCCCTCACCACGAGTCCCAAGAACCCACACGGCACGGCCGCGTACTCCGCAGGGGTTGAAACCGAGTCTCGCTAACCCACCGGAAATGAGTTCAGGACCGGCTCAAATGCCTCGGCGGAGTCACCGGCGGCGCCCCTGGGTTTGATTCCTTCAGGTCACTGCACGGCGAAGAGGTCGAATGATGTTGAAACCACTCGCACTCTTCACGGTCAGCGTCGCGGCAATCCTTCTTTTGTCGGCGAACCCGTTCGGCAGCTCGCTTCAGAACTCGTCCACGGGCATCCGTGGCGGCTCCCTGCTAACACCCGGCGGCGCCACCGCAGTCTTGCCATTGGCCGCGGTCCCGGGTTCGGGTCCGCTCGGCGCCGCTGCGGCGGCGTCCTCCCGGACTTCGGTGAGCAGCACCGCGAATATCCGCGTCGCCAATCTAACGGAGGCCAAAGCCCTCCCCTATCAGTTCTGGGGGGTCAATGTCGTAGCGACCGACGCGTTCGATTCGGCCGATGCGGCCCAGATCTCGGCCACCCCGGCCACGTTCCTTCGGTTCCCCGGCGGCGGCCTGGGGGACGAGTTCAACTATACCTCGGGCGTCGTCACGAACCCGAGCGGCACGACCTACACCGCGAACACGTCTACCCAGGCGTTCATCTCAGCCTGTCAGAAGATCCACTGCCACGCGATCCTCCAGCTTCCTGCCGAGATCAACGAGCCCCAGACCGCCGCGTACTACGCGAGCTATGTCGTCAACACCCTCAGATTCCAGCCGTCCTTCTGGGAAATCGGGAACTCACCGCCGAGCTGGACCCACTTTGGTGTACCGTGGTCCAACTGGGCGACCCAGACGGGACCCACCCTGACCCCCCTCCTGTTCGCCCAGCTCGTAGGAAAGTACATCACCGCCATCCAGACGGTCGACCCGAGGGGCCATTTCATCGCATTCGGTGCCGCGGCGGGATCGTACATCAAGCCCTGGGTCACCGAGCTCGCCTCTCTCGACGGGCCTAACCTGACCGGGATCGCCATCCACTCGTACATCTTCGGGACCGCTCCGGTGAACCCGACGTGGGCCCAGCTCCTCGCGAACCTGAACGGGCCGTACGCGCTGGCCACCCAGGTGACCGCGACCCGAGGCTACATCGAGGCGGCTTGCCCCAGTTGCTCGACCCGGGTCTTTGTGACCGAGGCCAACGTGGCCGAGGTCAACAACTACTCGGGCCTGGACCCGAGCTTCGCGGGCACGCTGTACATCGCCGCGGACCTGGTCCAGGCCCTCCAGGTTCGGTTGACCAATTTGGACTGGTTCTGCTTCGAATGCAACTTCTCGGGAACCTGGATCAACCAGACCCACCACGTGGAAGAGCAGTACACCCTGGCCAGCAAGATGATGACCCACATGGGGAACGAAACGCTTCCCACCACCGTGAGCGGTCCGTCCACGTTCTACGCCACGGCCACCTACGGCTCGTCCGGCCTCGTGCTGCTGATGGTGAACGTGAACCTGACCACGAGCGTCTCGGTCAACCTCGCCCACACGGGGATCCTCTCAGGCAGCCCAGCCCTACGCGTGCGCTGGACCAACGGCTCGAACAACCCGGGCAGCACGAACGTGACGTTGGGGAGCACCGTCACGGTCCCGGCGTTGTCGATCGAGATGCTCGTAGTCGGCCCGGGCGGGCTGGCCAAGGGGTACGCTCCCGCGCCCTCCCCTTCGCGGGAAGGTCCGAGTGTCTTCCCGACACGGAGCGTATCGCCGTTCGCGAGCATTCAGTTCCAAGAGCGGCTCCTGCGCAAGTCCACCGCCCCGGGTTCCGGCTCAGGGTAGCTCGACACGGAACGATCCGCCCCTGCCTCTCGGCGGGCCGGTGCAGGATGGCCCTCGAGATCCGGCGGATCCTTGGTCCCTCACGCACCGATCGCGTTCTCTCCGTCGGGCTCACGGCGTTCGGATGGGACCGCCCGTAGATTGTTCGCAGGCGAGACCTCAGAGGACAAACTCAGAGAAAAGTGGGTGTATTGCCGCTTGCACCCACTCTATCGGCACAACCTTCGGGAAGTATGATGCCCCAACCACCGTCAGGGCGCCTCCCGCATCGGATTCCACCCTTGCAATCACGCTTTGGGGCTTGTTGGGGACCGCTTAGCCCGCCGCCGAAGTTCGGCGAGCTGCCGCTCCCAGCCCTCTCGCCGGGCAAAATGGTCCAGGTACTCCCAGTCAATCTCGCTCTTGCCAAACTCGACGAGGAGCACGGCGTGCGCGAACGCCTCCTCGCGGTTCTGCCACGCCACCGATTCTCGGACCCGCCGGATGATCAGGTCCTCAATCCCGCTGATTCGGAAGGGGCCAAAGGGTGTTGAGACGACTTGGGTGTGGCGACGCGAACCGCTCATCGGCGTCTGCATCGGGTCCACGAAGAGTCCCCATTCCTGCTTGGACCAGCCCTTGCCGTGATCTCGGAATCCCCAACGTGCGAGTGCGGTCGTGATCTGAGCACGAGAATCCACGACCAAATCGATATCTTCCGAGAGGTAGGATCCCTCGGTGTAGATCTCTATGGCCGATCGTCCGACCACCGTCATGCCGTCGGTGCCCAAGCCGGACTCCTTTGCCAGCAACGCCGCGAAGATTCTCAACCGTCGATCGGGAGCGCTCTCACGGAGGAGGAGCTTTCCGACCTCGTCCTCCTCCATCTACTGTTTCCTGGTCGACGGCCGGAGGCCCAATTCTCGTAGAATTCGGTCCTTCGCCGGATCTCGTTCGAGCTCGCGGCGAGCCGTGGCCGGAATGCGATTCAGGGCATCGTACGTCTTGAATCCCCTAAGCGACGATCGAATTCGGTTGAGTTCCCCAGGGACCTTGGCAGCCTGACCTTTCCGGGACCTGTCCCACTCCTCATCCCAGCGAATCCGGACGCGCTTGCGAAGCAGCGAACGGATATCAGGGTCAGAGAGGACGAACCCCCGTCCCTTGTGCCGAATCAGACCGGCTGCTATTCCCCTTCGTAGCTCGGGGTAGACTTTCTGCCGTGGAAGATCGGCCACCTTCGCGACGCGATAGCCAGTGAGCGGCGCGTCTGCGTTCGCAAGGACCGCCATCGTCAGCAATCGCGTTCGGCTGCCGAACAGCGATTCGAGAGGGAGGTCCACGGTTGCCACCATGATGTATTGAACGTCCAAGACAAGATAATAGTAACCCAACCGGTTACTAACTAGACACCCTCGGTGGCCGAGCTTGAGCCCGGCTAGGCAGGGGGGGACAGCAATCATTCAGGAGCGCGGCTCGAGCCTGATGCATTGGCGGTTGCACCTCGGACGTGCCATCGTGCAGGATGGCAGCTGGACGTTTGGAAAGGGGTAGAGACTGTGCGAAAAGTCGAACTGTGGTCGTATCGCTAGAGGGTAGTGCGCCCTCTTGTTCAATTTCTCGGCCGCGGTCCCCGGGAGCCTCTCCTCAGGAACCTAACGCCGTCACCAGGCCCCTCACCCCGACGACGTTCAGCGCCCGACGCATGTCGTACGCCGTTAACGTGAGTCCCACCTCCCCACGGACCTTCGGTGTGCCTTTCAGGAGCAGATACCCGTGGTCGAAGGCCCGCTTGATTGTGCCGAAGGGATGCTCCACGAGCGCCTTGCGGAGCTCGAAGACCCTCCGACCTCCCTCGCTCCGCATTCGGGCCCGCATCGACTCGAGCCCGCCTTCGTGCTCCGTCCTCCCAATCTTTCGTCCTTGAGGACTCTTCGTACATCGCGTCATGTGGTGAGGGCACGAGAAGCACGCGTTCGTCGTGTAGATCTTCATGGCCGTCAGGTCGAGCCGATGGTGGGGTTGTACCAGGAGCGTCGACCCAGGGTGCATCGGATGCCCGGCGGGACAGATCACCGTGTCCGTCGAGGAGTCGTATCGGAACTTGTCCTTGCGAAACTCCGGCGCAATCCCCGCCAGTTCGCCGGCCCCTTTGACTTTCTCCGGCTCGGCCACGTACGGGGTGATGCCGGCGGTGACGCATCGGGTCACCTGGGCTCCGTCGTAATATCCCTTGTCGGCCACCACCTTCAGACAGTCGGTGCCCAGAGCCTCCTTGGCCTGGATCGCCATCGGCGCCAATTGGTGATGATCTGAGGCTTTGTTGTCTACGTGGTATCCGACGACGATCTTGCTCTTCGCCTCCACCGCGATCTGAGCGTTGTAGCACACCTCAAGCCTTCCGTGGCTCTTCATGACCCGACTGTCCGGGTCGGTGAGCGAAACCTCGTCCAGGTTGCTCGTCTCCATCAGCTTCCGAATCTCCTCGAGAGAGCGCTTCTTCTCTCGCAGCGCGGCAATCTTCTCCTTCAGGTTCTTGACTCGATATGGGAACGGCTCCTCCTCCTTGGCCTCCTTCGCATCGTTCTCGTCCAGCTCCTTGAGGTAGCGAGCCAGCCTCTCGTCAATCAGCTTCCGGTGGACCTCGAGGCTCTTGGCGGTGTAGTGCCGCTCCATGGAGTTCACCGCCCGGAACTTGCTCCCGTCGATGGCCGCCAGCCCTGGGTCCAGAAGCCCGAGCCTCCGACAGAATTCCACCATCTCCCGAAACACCAGTCGGATCTGATCGACGCTGGCCATCCGGAAGTCGGCGATGGTCTTGAAGTCGGGAGTCAGCTTGCGCATCAGCCAGATCACCTCGAGGTTCCGATGACACTCTCGTTCCAGCTTCCGACTGGAACGGACTCGGTTGAGGTAGCCGTAGAGGTAGAGCTTCAGCAGATCGGCGGGGTTGTACGGGGGTCGACCCATCTCGTTCGGTTCGGCGTGGACAAACCCCATCTTCCCGAGGTCCAGGCTATCGACGAAGGAATCGATGAACCGAACCGGGTTCTCCTCGGAAACATAGTCGTCGAGGATCTCTGGGAGAAGCAGTTGTTGACGACGGTGAGGACTCGGGACGAAGCCGCTCACAGGCTCCTCCGTCGGGGCCGTTCCTCCGGCCAATCCTCGTCAGTGATCACGAGGTACGCCGTCTTACCCAGGTACTCTCTCGGACAGGTGACCTTAGCGCCCGTACCGTGGGGAACAACCGGGCGTCGGACAAACCCGACGATTCCTTCGACGCTCAACCTGGTCCGCAGCTCGAGTTTCAGTAGTCTCGGCATACTAGCTCTGTAAGAGCAGTACGCCGGATAAATCTATGTCCTACTTTTCACACAGTCTCGGTAGGTTGACAACTCACAGCGTGCGAGAAGACGATACGCAGCTGTGAAGCGGCAGCTCGAAGGTGTCTTGCCTGTCTACCCGTGCAACACAGGGTCCCGAGATTTGGTGAAGCACCATACTGCATCCAAATGAGGAGCGGATCCGGATCGCGATCGAAGCAGCCCATCGTGGGGATATGGAACCCGTGCGTTCGATACAGGTCCGTCGCGTGGCCGCCCCACCTTCAATACGTCTCGACCCGTAGGCCGATGGCACTGGCGGCCTCGGACAACCCTCGGTCGCGAGTCAACAGGACGTGACCCCCTGCAAGGGCCTGGCCCGCGATCAGCGTGTCGGGAATGCTCGCCGGCCGTCCGGCGCGCAACAGCTCGACCCGGATCTCGGCCGCTCTCCGTGCATCGGTGGCGTCCACGGAGAGGGTGGGATAGTGAGAGAACAACGCTTCGAGTGCACGTGCCTTAGAAGCTGACCCCCGGAGCAGTACACCGACCAGCGTCTCGAAAACCACGATACTACTCAGGAACGGAGGGCCGAACTCCCGCTCAGCGTCCCGGACCTTCGCGATCGCTCGGGCGTCTCCTGACAGGACATCCACGATGACGCTGCTATCGACCACGACGCCCATGCGAGCTCCCCCAACGGGCCAAACGCTCGCGGTCGATCACCGCGTCCTCCGATCTCAGCCTTCGAATTGTGGAACGGACCTCCTTGGCCTCCTTCTGGGTCAAGAATCCGGCGAGAGCGGTCAACGAAGGCCGACTCGGTTCCAGTACCCGGTTGACCACATCGGTGAAGCTCTCCTTGGGCTGCTTGGCAGCTCGAAGCTTCTCGTACGCCGACTTGTGAAGGGAAATCGTTCGACTTGACATCTATCTGTGTATGTAGACCTACATATTTAATGACCCACCCGCCAATGAAACGAGTCACCCACGCATTACCTCCATCGGCGAGGGTGGGGACCAGAAGCCGCGGCATTTTCCTCACCGGCGAACCGAATGGGCCCGCAAGGATCTTTGGGTAGGGGGGTGCCACTGGGGGCTCGGTCCATAGGCGTTTCTCGGGCTCCTATGAAGGGGATGAGGGTCCCCTAGCACCCAGCCGTGGTTGTATTGCAGACTGCACCTCGGTCGGATCATCGAGCAGGATGACTGCCGTACGTTTGGAAATGTGGACATGATGGGTTCCCCCCGCCTCCAATGAGGGTTCGGCGATGCCCGCTCCAATCTGACGAATTCGTGCCTTCCCCCCTCAGCCGTGGAAACCGATGGGGCAGTCGCTCGCCGTAACAGCTTGGCGAACGGGTTATGACCGCTTCAGAGTTCGGGGGAGGCGAGGGGGAACGAGCGATGGGACGCGACGACGAAATACGACGTATGGCCTATGATATATGGGTGCGGGAGGGCCGGCCCGAGGGACGCGCGCTCGACCATTGGCAGAGAGCAGAGAAGACGTGGGTTTCCCAGCACAGGGCTCCACCGAAATCTGCCCAGGCACCGGAACAGAAGGGACAGCCGGTCGCTTCCCCGCCCCGGACGCAGCCTCGTAGCGGCTCAACTAGTTGGCCGCGCTGAAGGTAGCCCTAGACCAGTCGAGTGCGCGCCGTCGTTCTTTCACCCCCGTCCTTCGGCCGGTCCGACGATCCACGCCCGTCTTCCTGTGACCTACCGGCGCCGTTTCGCCCTACCGTCTCATTCGAGTTCCCGGGCATTCTCAGAGACCCTCACGAACGTGCACCCAGCTCCATCACCGGGCGCGGGAATGCCCTTCAGTGCGCATCCTGGGATCGTCGGGCTTATGTCCGCATGAATTGATGGCGGTCCCTGAACCCGGGTACGATGATTCGTTCGTCCAGAATCGATGGCGCAGTACCGGTCGTCGTCGCCACCCCACATCTGGGAAAACTCCCAGGTGGGGTGATCGGTCGGTTTCTTGGGGGCCAACCCAACCGCGGTTTAGGCGTCCCTTCCCAAGAAGTCCGCTAACGAGGAGTTGGCTTCTCCGGGGGGGTGCCCACTTGAAAGACTTGGAGCAACACCGAAAGGAGAATCAAGGCGAGCCCCGAGAGGGTCGCGAAGAGACCAATTCCCGCAGGATGCCGCTCCATTCCCCCGCGAGAGCAATGGCAGCTCCTCCGACCAGAAGTAGGACGATGCCGAGCCCACCTAGGGCCAGTGTGAAGCGCATCGCTATTCCCCTCGATTCTGGAAACCCTGCTGCGGGAGACGACGAGTCGTTGGGCTCCGAGCCGGGTCGAACGTGGCAACCATCTACTCTGAGAGACGGCGAAAGAACTTGGCCCTATGCTCAGACCGAAGCCGAGAGCGGCTCGGGGATAGGGGTGGGTTGAGAAAGATAGGGCTCCCCCGCGAGGATCAAGGGGGAGGGCGGGGGGGCGTAGCGAACGTTCGAGGGGATGTTCGACAGGTCGAGAGTGTGCCACACCTTGAATCTCCACCCTGCCGATTCTCGTTCCACGATACAGGTCAAGAGCGCGTGGCGCTCGGGCCGAGGTTGATCACCGTTGTCCCGCGCCCCGGTCTGCCGGCTGCGTACGTCCACACTCGCTAGGTCCTCTCGAAGCATCCGAACACGGACTTCGTCCGCAACCATGTGGGATTCCCGGAATCGGCCAGCAAAGAGCGGCGCGTGGAGGCGCTCGATCGCGGTCCTTCCTTGGGCACCGAACCCTTGCCAATTGGTGAAGTCGGCGTCTTCGGAGAAGGTCGCGGAGAACGCCGCTGGATCATGCCGGTTCCACGCCGCCATCGACTGTCCCACAAGAGCCTGGATTTCTTCCTCGGTGGACATAGTGGAGAAGCGTCGAACTGGGTGAGTTACCCACCCGCAAAAGCATGTCGCAGGAACCGCCTCAGAGACCGGGTCCGAAATGGGTCCCTTGGCAATGATTGCTGGCTTCAGGCAGATTACACCTTTTCCAAAATGAAGGTTTGTCAATGGACACCAGCCTTTGGGAGCGGTGGCACCGCGACCCCGCGTCTACGTCGGCTTTGGCCTTCGATATGTCTGCCGGACAGTACCGGGTTGAAACGGTAATGGTGCTGCTGAGTAAAGACTTAGCCCGGCTCGAGGGAGCTCACGCCGCAGCACATCAAGGGCTTCAGCCGTGAGTGGAATTCTCTCAGCAACCTCGCTGAACACACCCCAGTACGGCGTATGAGTTCCGAAAGGCCCCGAGGTTCTCCGCGTATCCACCGATTGATCGATGAGAATCACGCTCACCCTCTTGCGATCAAGGTGGACCGTCAACACTCGACGACCAGGTCCCGAGAAGATGACCGAAGAACTGCCGACAGACATGGTCGTACGTTCGCTCGGAATCCCAAACAAGAGAACCAATCCGACGATCGGAACGCCCAGCACCCAGACCAGAAGCGTTGTCTCCAGGAATGTGGGAGCGGTGACCCCGACGTATATGGAAGTGCCAACCACGAGGCATGCGAGCAGCACAGGCATGAGGATCACGGCACGATGGCGACGGAGCTCCCTCGCGTGCCAATTCTCGTCGATGAGGTTGAAGGACTGTGTCAGCATCCTCCTTCGAGCAATCACTACCTGGGCTTAACCGAACCGCGCCCAACCCGGTAACCTTTACCCTTCACGGGTCGGTGCGGCCGTCAGCCAAGGTGGTGACTCGACCACAATCTACAGGCGCCCGCCGGCTCCACTTGGTCTTTCGAGGCTACGGCGGTAACTATCGGCACGGATGAGCAACCATAGTCCTGCGAACAGGAGGATGACCGCAGCAACCGACGGTATGATCTCCAGGCGTTCCACGAGGGCTCCTGAGGGCGTTACGGTGCACGCAAAGACCGGACAGTTGAGTTGAGACATGATGTATCGGCCCATGAGAAACGAAATGAAGCTCGCTGCCGCGCCGAGAGCGAGGAATACGCTGGGAAGGAAACGCCCGTGGGTATTCACAGGTCAACGAAGGTAGCCGCTCTATAAGAAAGGTCAGACTCGGAACGGGCCCCGTTTCCCCGACCAACCCCCGTGATTCAGCCGAGCCGCGCTTGACCCGATAACTGAGACCACCCCGAAGCGGGTTCGACCTTCAGCCCGTGTGCCCACCCGATCGAATGGACTCCGACCCTTCGAGCGACGCCCAAGCGGAAGTTACGGAGCTTCGGCCCGCCCTGTCACGGAAGTTCCGCCTTACCTCCTGAGTAGCAGGATATGACCTTCCAGCCACTCCAAAACGCATCGTTCTGACGTGAAGGATCGGGCGGAAGTTCCGCAGGTGGCCCTCGGACTCGGGAGAGTTCGGGTCAGTCATTTCGCACTATACCCTAATCCAATCCTCCGGACTATGGGAGGTTGATGAACGGAGACCCCCCCATCGTGATCCTGCTCATCACATTCGCAGTCGTAGGGCTCCTGTTCGCTCCCATCCCCACCGGGACACCGACATCTCTTCCGACAACTCCGGCCGCGTTCACCAGTCAACTGAACGTGAGCTGCGAGCTGACAAATGGGTTGAGCCCGTGGCCGGGTCAGAGCTACAACTCCACCGGCACGAACTACACCAGGAACGTCACGATCATCTGGCACAAGCTCTGCGCGACCACCCTTTTCGGAGACTTGATCGACGAATGGGGAGATCTACGTTCAACAATGGTCAACGGGACCACGGAGTGGGCTGCCGCGAACCTCACTCCGGCGGGCGGGCCCTACCCAAATGTCGGAGTTTGGCAACTTACCTGGAAAGTTTGGAATGGAACTCCCGGCAACCGCGCGTGGTGTCATGAGGAGATTTGGTACGGCGACGTCGTGAACAATACCTTCTCGGTCTCGCCAATTCTGAACAACGATGTCTGCGTCATGTACACTGCTCCGATGGTGGCCTTCTTTGAGGATGGCCTTCCAACCGGCACCGCTTGGTCCATATTCATCAATGGAACCACGAGGTCTGCTACAACCGATATCATGAGCTTCGTGCTTCCGAATGGGACGTACCCCTACAAAGTCGGAAACATCTCCGGGTTTTCGGCGTTCCCATCGACCGGCGTTGTGATTATGCAGGGCTCCTCGGTGGGCGTCACGATCAACTTCACCTCTACGGCCTCGCCCGTAGCGCCAACGCTGCTTGGTCTACCATCCGAGGTTACGTACGTCGTCCTGGGGGCGGCCGTTGGAGTAGTTGCGCTGGCGTTAGCGCTATTCGTGTGGCGGGGCGGGCGACGAAAGAGCAATCCCGCCCAAGAGGACGGGAGACCTCCCGACGCAAAATAGAATCCGTTGAACGGAACCCGTCCGGATGTGCGAGGACCTTTCCGTTGGTCCGGTCCATTCCCGGGAGGAGGGTCGATTCGGCTGGGGTCGAGGATTTCAGAGCATTCGAAAGGGTTCGGTTGTACACACTTCCGAACCTAGGGGGCCGACCTCCGGGGACGATGACCGGGGCCCCGAACCGCGACATGTCGGGATTGTCAAGATGTATAACCGTCCTGGAAGTGGCTTAGGCAGAATTTAGGCGGTCGTTTAGTAGGATTGATTCCAGTTTCGACCCATGCAACCCACCTCTTCTTCCTCCTCCTCCGCCCTCACCCTATCCTCCCGGTTTACGGACGAGGGTGCCGAGTCCTCGAAGATGCTTCAGTGCTCGTGCGGAGCGGTGTTCCAGCGCAAGAGATCACATCCGCTGTTGTCCCGATATTCATCCTACAAGGAATGTGTCGACTCGGACGGCCGCCTCATCGGAGCGGTCGGATTCTCGAGAGGTGGCGTGCTCGCAGTGTGCCCCTCCTGTGGAGCCCAGCATTGCTTCGAGCCGAGTGGTTACCATTTCGATTACTGAATCGTCCCTCCGGACGGAGACTTTTCGTCCGTCCCGGTGGCGCGGAGGGGCGCACTCGGGGCGAAGCCGCATTCCCACCTACGACCGAACCCAGGTGAGGCAAGCGAACTGCAAGAAAGGTACGGTCTCCGTAGCCGGAAGGGGTTGCCTAGGGAGGATGGGCCGACCAAGTGGGCTGCACTAACATTGTGGTTGGACGATCGGACCTCCAAACAGGTGCCCCGGCAGTACGTACGAGAGGTCCACCGTGACCTGAACGGAGGGCGACTCGGCACCGAACGCTGAAAAGTACTCGGTTCCCTGGGAACTGTACCAACCGAGCCCGGCCACGCCGGTTACGTTGTACACCGGGGAATTGGAACTCTGTCCCGATTCCCAAACAACGAGAGTAACGGGTCCGGTTCCCTCGACCGTCCAGGAAAAGGAAACGTTGGTCCAATTCGGGTGACCGGAATTAGTTCCCGGAATGCAGATTGTTTGGCGCCAGGGAGGGTTCTGCTCGTAGGTCAGAGTCAGTGTGGAATGCTCGGAGATCTCTTCAGGAACCCAATAGTAAAGTGCGACGATGAGCACCACCAACGCAATTCCAACGACGATCCCCCCGACGAGCTTCGGGTTCATGTTGGTCCGAGCGGCAGCTCTTGAAGGCTGTCGTCCCGAATAAGTCCTCCGAAATCGACGACCGGGTCCGGGGTAAGCGCGCCAAATCCGGTAGACGACCCCCGTACGGAGTGGGAGCCGCAGGTCGGCCCGGGTGGCCACCCGATCGAACGAATTCCGCCCCTCCACGCTTCGCCAGTGCGGAAGTTTCGGGGCTTACGCCTCTGACTCGATCGTGAGATCATGCCGAATCCCAAACCCGTCGTTGTGATGTGAGGGCTCGGGCGGAAGTTCCGCAGGAGGAGTAGCCGTAAGCGGAATCCTGCACTGCCCTACCGTACATTCCGCGGAATTCCCCCCTCCCTGGATCTCATGCAATGGGGCCGTTCCCATTGATCCAAGGGGCGGTGGAATCCGTTTCGAAAGGATGGGGAGAGCCCCCGTGGGTGCGAGGGTTCACGGACTGGTTCCGTTCGAAGGGGTTATACGGAGTAGTCCTCCGCCGAGCCCGAGCCTCGACGGAAGGATCCCGTCCGGTGGTCTCGTTCCGATACTGGTGGATGTTTCCTCTTAAGGAATGAGCCGCGCGATGAACGGCGCGGGCGTAAGGACCGACCCCGTCACCAAGAGGGCCCCCGGCGAGATGGCCACCGCAGCAATCTTGTTGCCTTCGAGCGTCACCGCTCCGATGTGCGCCAGTGCCCGGCCGTGCAGTGTCGCCCCGGTCGCCAGCGAGATCGACTTGTGGGCGAGGATGTTCCCGTAGACGACGGCCGTGGTCCCGAGAGTCGCCGAGCTCCCCACGATCCAATAGATATTGCTCGCCTGAGCCCCCCCGGCGAGGATGACGTGACGACCGGACGTCACCGTGAGCTTGGACGTCACCTGGATGACGAAGACCGCTCCCGAGTGCCCGTGGGCGGTGAGCGTAAGATCCCCCGAGGAGATGGCCAGGGAAGAGGAGGAATGGTAGAGACCCGGGCCGAGCGTCCGGCCCCCGATGTTCCCTGAAACGGACACCGCGCAATTCGTCCGACCCATGCCGGTGTTGTAGGCCTTTACGAGAGCCAGCTGGGCGTTGGCTGCGGCCTTGTTGGCAATGTCGGTCGCTCCGGTCACCTTTCCCGGTGGGAAACCCGTGACGGCGGAACCCGGGCTCAGCCCGAGGTTACCGTGCACCACGGTCATGAGTGTGTTTGTGACCGTCGTCCCCGCCAGCACTACGAAGTGTCCGGCGTCTCCGAGGTAGATCTTGGCCTGTCCGCAAGTGCTCGGCGAAATGTAGGGGGTAGGACCATTGGTCCCCCCGATGACCGCCCCCTGGACCGTCGCCGCAGGCGTCGCTTGCTCATGCGGGCTCGCTGCCCCTTGGCTCAGTCCGGCGGAGGCCATGCTCAACACGATGACGAGCACGGCGATCGCAACCAATGTCGCTGTCAGATTTCGCTTCATGTTCCTTCCGATGGACTCGTGATGATCAGAGGGGGAAGATGGGAGCGCGTAGGCGATGGCTGAGGGCCTAGCGAGAACGACACGCCGGAAAACCCCGACAACCCCTCACGTCTCGCTGCTCCGGTGAACCGGTCCCTTGGCATCGATACGAAGGCTCTCGGCGGGCGGTGTGCCGATTCGAGTGGAGAGTCCGCGCGCCGGGACAGAGAATTTGCATCACGGGATTCCGGCTTCCGCATACGACGGCCCCTGGTCCTACCGGGTTATACGTCCGTTCTTAATCCAGATTCAGTTGGGCGAGGACCTCGACGCGGTTCTTCGGAGTACGAATCCCTGCCGAGCAGGTGGATTGGTGGACCGGGAGAGATTCGCTTTCCCCGGACGTTCGAAAATCGTTTGAAAAGGGTATGCTCTCAACCACTCCCTCACGTGGTAGGCTCGGGGAAGCCCGAGATGCAGTAATCGAACGTGGAACTAACCGGCCGAGGATGGGTCCATCGACCTACTCTTGGGCGCCATGAGGAGGCGGGCGCCGATTACGATGCCCCAGAGGCCGAACGTGAGGAGGACCAGGATGAACCCAAAGAAGCCTAGAACCCCGGCCGCAGAACTCGAGAAACCCGCTCCGTAGAGAAGACCCGCGACACCCCCCACGAAGGCAAGGATGCCGAGCCAGTTCGGGACGATGTCGCTCTTCCATGCAAGCCAGCCGAACAGGATAAACCCGACCCCGACGAGCGCAAAGCCAAAGAGAGCGAAGAGGCCGCCGAAGTTATTCCAGAACGCCGCCTCGAACGCCGCATTGGACTGGTACGTGGACCCGACGGGGACTTGGGTGATCGCCCAGTACGCACCGGTGGTGATGAATTGGCCCAACACGGCGACGAGGATGCCCGTGACCGTGGCGAGGGTCGCTGCGGGCGCGACGGAACGAGATCGAGAGGTGAGCATGCGACCGACCCCGGCGAAGAACGGGATCCCCAGCACACCGGCCGTCGCCGTGAGGAAGACTTCGGTCCAGTAGATGTTCACGTGGCTCAGGTAGGCGGAATAGGTGTCCAATGGGCTGGGCGAAGGCTGGAGGAACCCTACCACGAGTGACGCCAGGACGAATACCCCAGCCAGCACTCCGAGTGTCCCGATGATGGCGTTTCCGCGGTTCTCCGAGACGGGGGAAGCCGGCGTCATGATTCCAGCGGACGGGAGTCCTCCAGATAAATGTGGGGTTCCCGTGCCGCCCGCAAACCCCCGCGGGTGCGGGGAGAATCAGGTAGGAAACGGCCACCTTTTGTCCGGGCCCCGGTCGTAATTCGTGGCGGCCGTAGAAACCGTGTCCGTTACCGGTAGCATGGAGAAGATACGGGTCGCCCGACCTGAGGGTCTCAGTTTTCTTCTGGTACTGAGAAGAAGGTCCTTATCGCCGGAGGCAGTCCCCCGCACGGGGGAAACCCCTGGAGGACCATCGTGAAGAACAAGAATGGGCGAAGCGGACGAGGAACTCGAGGTACGGCCATGATCCTGTTCTTCGGGACCTTGCTCCTGCTTACGATACCCGCGATCGGCGCGACCGTCGGGTTGGCATCGAACGCGCCTCGATCGACGACGGGCCCAGTTCCCCCCACTACCCATTCGGTCTGCAAGGCTGCAGCGGGAACCAATCCACTTTTCGACGCGTACGATCCGGTGAACCACGAGGTCTATGTCCCGAACCTTAATTCGGCGAGTCTCACGATCCTCAACGGGACGTGTAAGTTAGTGGCGAAGGTCACCTTGCCCACCGGGGCCTATCCCGCCGCGGCCGGGTTCGACCCGGAGAACAACCACGTCTACGTGACCGACGCGGCATTGAGCCAGGTGTACGTCTTCTCGGGTACGAGGCTGGTCAATACGATCACTAGCTCGACCTTCAACTCGCCCTGGGGAGTGGCCTTCGATCCCGCGATTTCCAACATGGCCGTCGCGAACTATGGATCGGACACGGTCACGTTCATCTTCGGGACGTCGGTCAGTTTTACGACGACCGTCGGCTCGGGGCCGTACCTCTTTGCGTATGACCTCACGTTTGGGCGGCTCCTCGTCACCAATTTCGCCAGCGCCAACGTCACGTCGATGAGTGGCTTGTTCCCATTCCTCCAAACGGACAACATCAACATCCCCGTGGGAACCCAGCCCGCCGGGATTGCGTTTGATTTAGCGAATGACTACGACTACGTCGCCAACTATGGTTCGAACAACGTGACGATCATCGACAGTACCGGTGGCCACTACGGTTCCGTTACCGTCGGATCGCACCCCTTCGGCGTGGTCTGGGACCAGGCGAAGTTGAGTGTGTACGTTGCGAACAGCGGGTCCAACACGGTGTCCGTGATCTCGGGGTCGAGCGTCGCTCGGACCATCTACGGCCCGTCCGGTTCCGGTCTGCACGGGATCGCGTACGACGAGGCGACCGATCAGGTGTTCGTCTCGGGCTACACGAACAAGGAGGTTTACGTCTACAATTAGTGGGCGAGACACGCCGGCGGCGGGGTCGCTCGACGGGAGGACAAACGCCGGTACGACCCCGCTCCCATTCTGTGGTCCAACCCATTCCCTCCCTTGGTCTCCCATTCACCGAGGTCGGGGTCCGCTTCGAATGCCCCCTCTCTTGCTTTCGTCCTCACACGTGATTAACGAGAGAGAGAGCGACGCCCGGGGATGGTACTTGCAAGATGGCTTGCATCTCTTCGCTCCTAATCGGTGCCGTTGCCAAGTCGACAACTAGGAAACGGCCCCGCGATTTCCTAGCTATTCTTTTCTCCACCTACGAGCTCCAATGGCGTGAGTGCGATGTCCGGTCCGCGGAGAGGTGAAAGATCGTTCTGTGCCGGGGCGCGGCCCATGAATTTCCTTGCACCGCCCCCCTCCGGCAATCCACGGTCGAGATAGGGTGGTTGCGACGTCCCTTGCACCCAATCGAATGGAACTGGACCAGGCTAGGGATGCGCGTTAAACCCGGCCTGCGCGAAGTCTCGGTCGAACGTGAACGCGTCGCTGACGCCGAGAGAGCGCATGATCACAAAACTAGAGCAGTCAGTCACGCTCCAATCCTTGTCCCCGTGGGTGGTCATCAGCTCGAGCGCCTCGTTGTGGTGAATTGGCTCGACCCAAAACAGACCGACTTCCTTGCCGACGCGAACCGCTTTCGCTAGCTCGAGTGTCGGCTGCAGGCCGAGGCGGCGGCGAACGATGGTCAACGTCTCGGTCATCACATAGTTTGAAGTCACTTGCTTGCCGAAATCCCCGCGGAGAATCCGACGATGAAATTCGATGGCGCGCGAATGGTCGTGATCTCGGGAGTCAGCAAGAGCCAGCCAAGCACTCGTGTCCACGAAGATCATCGTTTGGGACCATAGAGGTCGTTATCATGGTTCCGGGCCGAACGATGTCCCGTCTTCCCACTTGCACCGAGCGGGAATATCCGAAAGATGGGGTCGTCAGGATCGACCTTGTCGTCATTCAAGTAGGCATGCAAAGCCTGGCGAACGACCTCTTTCATAGGCATCCCAGAGGCGGCAGCCCGCTGACGGAGGAGCCGATACTCCGACTCGGGAATCTGAGCCTGGACGAGAGTCATACAACATATCACATTCTACATATAATATAAGGCATTCGAGCCCATGCGTGGCGCCTACTCTTCTGGTCGCTCTGGTGGACGACGCAAAATCTGCGGCCGGCGAATCCTAGATTCTGTCGAGGAATCGTGGCCTAGGTTCCACTAGCCCCGCGACGTGGCGGGAGGAGAGGATCCCAGCAACCCCAAGTCGCTCTCTACCATGATGCGTACTAGCTCCGGAAAACGGATGCGCGGGGTCCAGTCGAGCTTCTCTCGCGCCCTTCGCGCATCGCCGCACAAGTGGTCGACGTCGGCGGGCCGCGCGAATCGAGGGTCCAACTCGACTAAGGGTCTCCAGTCCGTGATCCCGACGCGTTCGAAGGCCAAGCGGACAAACTCCTCGACCGAATGAGTCTCGCCCGTGGCCCCCACGAAGTCGCCGGGGGTCGACGCGTTCAATATGCGCCACATGAGGTCCGTGTATTCGGGGGCGTACCCCCAGTCTCGACGGGTATCGAGGGTGCCCAACGCGAGTTTCTTGGCGAGGCCTAGCTTGATCCGGGCCACTCCGTCCGTGACCTTCCGAGTAACGAACTCGTGGCCACGTCGTTCGGACTCGTGGTTGAACAGGATCCCATTGCTGGCGAACATGCCGTAGCTCTCGCGGTAGTTGACGCAGGCCCAGTACGCGTAGACCTTCGCCACGCCGTAGGGGCTCCGGGGGTAGAAGGGGGTATTCTCGTTCTGGGGCGTCTCCTGGACCTTCCCGAACATTTCACTGGAAGAGGCCTGGAAGAAACGAGCATCCTCGGCCCCGGTCCGCACGGCCTCGAGAAGGCGGAGGGCGCCGACCGCGGTGACCTCGGCGGTCACGACCGGCTGGGTGAACGAGACTCCCACGAAGCTCTGGGCGGCCAGGTTGTAGATCTCATCCGGTTCGACCGCCTGAACCGCCGTCTGCAGCGAGGCCTGGTCAAGCAGGTCCCCGTCGACGAGGTGGATCCGGTCGAGCAGGTGGCCGATGTTCCGGGTGTTCGGGGTGGAAAGCCGGCGAATGAGGCCGTGGACCTCGTAGCCCTTGGCCAGGAGTTGCTCGGCGAGGAAGCTACCGTCCTGCCCCGTGATGCCGGTGATCAACGCCCGCTTCCCAGTCGCATCCGCCATGCTGGACCTGAGGAGGAACCGCGGGTCTTTGAGTCTTCGCTTAGAGTCTCGGTTGGCCAGGGCGGCACCCCTTCACAGTCCGTCCCCCGCGAGGGGTCCTGTACCGGCCAAAGTGGCCGATCGCCCGAACCGGAGCTCGGGTCCGTACCCATTTCTGGACGAGCAGCCATTCTGCGGCGACGCAAGGATTTAACCGCCTTCCGCTTGACATAGCATGGAAGCCCCGGTCCGTTCGGTGTACCGTCCATGATGGCAGCTGAAGGAAGCAAGGTCTGGATGGACGGCCGGATGGTGGACTTCGCGAACGCGCGTGTCCACGTGCTGAACCACACCTTCCACTACGGGGTCGGTGTCTTCGAGGGGATCCGGGGGTACTCCACGCCGCGCGGCGCGGCGATCTTCCGGCTTCCGGAACACGTCAAGCGCCTGATCACCTCCGCCCGTCTCTACCACATGCCCATCCCCTACTCGGCCGAGGAGATCGAGCGGGCGATCCTGGAGACCCAGGCGGCCAACGACATCCTCCCCTCCTACATCCGACCGATCGTCTATCGGGGCGAGCCGTCCCTCGGCGTGAAGAACTCGAAGGGGAAGGTATCGCTCGCGGTCGCGGCCATCCCCGCCAAAAAGTACCTCGGCGAGGGCTCGGAGGCCGGCGTGCGGGCGAAGATCTCGCCGTTCCGGAAGCCCCACTCGGACGCGATCCCCACGTTCTCCAAGGCGACCGGCAACTACGCCTCGAGCTACCTGGCCGGCGTCGATGCCCAGAAGGACGGGTACGAGGAGGCGATCCTGCTCGACCAGAACGGGTTCGTCGCCGAGGGTTCGGGGGAGAACATCTTCCTCGTTCGGGACGAGAAGGTCTACACCCCCGGTCTCGAGTCGGACATCCTCCTAGGCATTACCCGGAAATCGGTCATCCAGATCGCTACCGACCTGGGGTACCCCGTCGTCGAGAAGTTGATCTCGGTCAACGAGCTCCTGACCGCCGACGAGGCGTTCTTCACCGGAACGTACGCCGAGATCGCCCCGATCAAGGAGGTCAGCCACTTCACCATCGGCTCCGGCACGGCCGGTCCGATCACCCGGGAGATCCTCGGCGTCTTCCAAAAAGTGATCCGGGGGGACGAGCCGAAATACCGGGACTGGCTGTCGATGGTCCCCACCCTCGCCGCGCGGCCCCTCGCCCGCGCCCGGAAGTAGGTCGACTCTACTACTCGTCGTCGTCCTTCGCCACCGACGGGGCCGGCGGGTTCGCGCACAGGTGCCGGCTCGGGTCGGGTCTCCAGATGAGCTCGATCTTGATCCCATCGGGGCCGCGGAGGAAGAGGGACCGGGAGTCGTCGCGCTCCTTCTCCCCCGTAATGACGACGCGGGCGCGCGTGACGCGGCTCTTGAGGCCGGTCCATTCGCTCACCCGGAGGGCGATATGGTCGAGGCCGGAGGGTTTCTCGCCTTCCTTGGGGTCGTGCAGGCCGAGGACCTGGTCGCCGAACAGTAAGGACGTGTGGTCGGGGCCTCCCCCGATCACATCCAAGCCTAGCTGCTCCGAGAGGAACCGCACGAGCTTCGGCCGGTTGGCGACTCGGAAGTCGACGTGGTCGAAGCCGACGATCCCAAAGTCGCGCGGAGGGGATTTCATACGTGCATCCGCCCTCGAAAAGTCGGACAGCGGAGGCAGGCCTACGCTCCTATAAGGGGTCCCCCCGCAGGCCGGTTCGCGAACGGGACGGAATGGCCCGCTACTCCCCCCTCATGACCTCGTGGCGTGCACTACGATTAAGGTCCCCCCACGCTTGGGCTCGTCCGGCCATGACAGACCTTCGAGATTTCGAGGCGGACATCGACCGGATATTGACCCGCCTCGAACGGGCCGCTCCCTTTGCCGACATCGTCGCGCAGCGCGTGAGCGGCCAGGGGATGCGCCTCGACCGAAGGTCGACCTCCCCGTCCACGCAGGCACGACTTCAGGGGGCCGCCCTGCGAGCCTGGGCGGGGAGCCACTGGATCGAGGCCGCGAGCTCGGACCTCACCCTCCCGGGACTCGAGGTCGCGGTGGATGGGATCGAACGGGCCCTCGAAGCGACTTCGGTTCGAAGCGACCCTCCCGGACCCTCGGCCGTGACGGACGCCGAGGCGATCACGAACCCGCCCCACCCCGTCTCCGAGCTGGGGATGGAAGGGATGATCGCTCTGGGCAAGGACGTGCTGGGGTGGGCCACCCAGGTCCCGACGGTCCGGGACGCGGTCGTCCGCATCGCCTGGGAGGACGAGGAACGCCTCTACATCAACACGGCCGGCGCCCGGACCTACCAACGCATCACCCGGGTCAACGCGGTGGTCTCGCCGCTCGCTTTCGACGGCGGGCGAGTGGAATTCGATTTCCTGGGCGAGGGGGGCATCGGTGGCATGGAGCGCCTCACGTTCTTGACGGAGCCGAACGTAAAGGAGGTCGCCGAGTGCTCCCGTGCGCTCCTCTCGGCCAAGGCCCCCCCGACCGGGGCGATGACCGTCCTCCTCGACCCGGGCGTCGCGGGGACGTTCGCCCACGAGTCGTTCGGCCACGGGACCGAGGCCGACCAGTTCGTTCGCGACCGTTCCTACCTCAAGCCGCTCCTGGGACAGGTCGTGGGGCCGGAATCGATCACGATCGTGGACAACGGGGCGTATCCCGGCGGCTGGGGGACGATCTACTTCGACGACGAGGGGAACCCGGGCCAACGGACGGTCCTGATCAACAAGGGACGGTTCGTGGGCGCGCTCCACGACCGGGAGACCGCCCAGGTCCTCCACGCGAGGCCCACCGGGAACACCCGGCGCTCGGACTTCCTGAGCCGTCCGTTCGTCCGGATGACGAACACCTACGTCGAACCGGGCGACTGGAGCCTCGAGGACCTCGTGCAGGAGGCCAAGAACGGCATCCTGCTGGAACGCGCGACCTCCGGGATCGAGGACCCGCTCGGGGGCCAGATGCAGCTCAAGGTCAAGCACGGCCGCAAGATCGAGAACGGAAAGCTCACCGACCTCGTCACCTCCATGGCGCTCTCCGGTAAGGTCCTGGACTTCCTGAAAGGCATCCGGGGGGTCAGTTCGGCTCGCGACTTCCGGATCGAACCCGGGTACTGCGGCAAGGGCCACAGCGACGTCGTTCCCGCGGGGACCGGCGGAGCCTACCTCCTTTCCAACGCCGTCGTGGGGCCCGCATGATCTCGCCCGAGTCGGCCACGCCGGTGAGCTTCCGCGTGGCGGACAAGCTCCACCTGTCGGCCCCTTGGGAGGTCTTCGGCGAGCGGGCGCGCCGGTACGAACTCCACTTCAACGGGCGGGTCATCGAGGTGATCCGCGGGCCGCTCGTCGTCGAAGGGTACGGGGTCCGCATCTTCCGCGCCCACGGGGAACGAACCGGCATTGGATTCCAGGCCTCGACGGACGCGACCGAGTCCGGGATCGCCCTAGCGGTGAACGACGCGACCCAGATCGCTACCCACTCGGACTTCCCGGCCAAGCGGGTCGACCTGCCCTCTTCCGCTGCCTCCCCCGGGGTCGAAGCCGTCGACCCCAAGCTGTGGGCCTCGCCCCTGCCCTACCTCCAGGAATACGTGGACGCCCTCCTGGCCCCCTTCGACTCGATCAAGGACGCGGTCCCGAGCTTCGGCTCGGTCCGGGCGACGCTGACGGAGACGTCGATCGCGAACTCGGCGGGACTTCACGTGACGTACCCGCACACGACCATCGCGCTCGAGCTCGCCGTGAAGGCCTTTGGGGGGTCCGAGGGGGTTCCCCCGGGAGAATACTGGGTCAACCAGCTCACCCGGAGGGTCGACCCGGAGAGCGCCGGGGATCCCGTCCCGTCCTGGTGCTCGTACGCCGAGGACGCCCGAAGGGCCGTAGCTCCCCCGAACGGAGAGCTCCCCGTGGTGTTGCCGGCCCACGTGCTCGCCGGGATATTGCCGAGCGTCCTCGGGTTCCGTTGGACCGGTGCGGCTCGCCTTCGCGAGCTCGCCCCGGCGAGCGGAACGGTGGTCGGTGTCCCCGGACTGAACGTGCACGACGACGGTCGGTTCCCTTGGGCCCCCAACACCGCTCCCGTGGACGACGAGGGGGTGACGACCCGCCGACGCACTCTCATCGGTGGCGGAGCCGTGGACGAGCTGCTGTACGATGTCCTCCATGCCGGCGCCTTCGAGGTCCCGTCGTCGGGGAACGGCCTCCGGGGCCTGTCCTTCGGGCACCGGGACTGGTTGCGCTTCGTGGACGCGCCCGGGGCGGGCTCGTCGACCTTGGTCGTCGAGCCCGGCACTGGCGGCTCGGACGCCGAGATCGCAGAGATCGCGGGCGACGGGATCTGGCTGCAGCAGCTCGGCTGGGCCAGCCCGGACGCCATTTCCGGGGCGTTCGGTGGAGAGATCCGGATCGGCTACCGCATCCGGAACGGGAAGCTTGCGGAGCCCGTGCGTGGGGGAACGATCGGGGGTACCGTGGTGGCCCCGCCCGGCACACCCTCCCTGTTGAGTTGCATCTCCGCGATCGGGTCCGAGGCACGTCTCGTCGACGACCTGTCGAGCCCCACCTTGCTGGTGAAGCCGCTCACGGTCGCCGGTGACTCCGGCGGTCGCCCTACTTAGGAAGGCTCAGGAGGATGGTCCGGCAGGTCCGGCACCGCAGCCCCGGAAGGTGGGCCGAATAGGTCCCGCCGAAACCGGTAGGGACCAGGACCTCGAGGCCGGAGGGGCGAAGGCGGCTATCGGCCTTTTCGCGGGACCACAGGAGACCGGAGCCGTTGGTCGTGACCACGAAACCGTCCTCCAAAGGGGCACCGCAGACCCCGCACTTCGAATCGACCATGCTTGGCTACCGGGCAGTCCCACTCCGCCGGGGTATCTGTTCTTTGTGGGCCGCGGGAACGGGCCGGGACCAGCCCCATTCGGTGCTTCAGAGGGGTCGGAAAATACCGACCCCGGCGGGACCGGGTATCCCGCCGGGGCCCAAGACATCGTGAGTTAGTGATGCGCTCGTTCGGGGTTCCTCGAGCGGAGGACGCGCGAGAGGGAGAGGTGGCTGGGCATCAGCCACTGGGGCCAGCCCGCGATCCGGAACTCGGGGGCGTCCGGGAGCGGAGCCACGGCGAGGAGGAGCTCGTGGTAGGAGCGAGCGGTGGCCTGGAACGACTCGCTCATCGGGGCGGTCTCGCCCGATCGGCTGCCGCGCAGCATCAGGCGACCTCCGAAAGGTCGGGCGGGGGTAGCCAGGGGACCTCCACATGGCGCCCCGAGCGCGAGTCGGAACCGCGCGGGGGGAGCGGGAGGCCTCCCAGGGAGAGCGGGAGGGGGGTGCGCAGAGGGATGCTGGGTTCAATTTCGGGGGTCGCTTCGATCTGAAGGCTGCCGTCCGCCATGGTGACCGCCGCGAAGTCATCCTGGACCACCAAGGGGCACTGGTGAGCGCCGCGGTGTTGCAGGCCGTAAGGGTGGGACTCGTGGACCCCACCGCAGACCGTGCAAGCGCGGGTGTCTCCGAGCATCGTTCCGATGCCTCCGAGATAGGCCCCGCTTTCTCGCGAGCGACTCATTGCAAAGCAAGATGGGGCGAATCAGGGATATAAAACTCCGTAGCTATTTTGTACAAAATAACTCTAAGTAGTCGAGGGCACCTAGGACTTTTCAGTGGGCGCCCAAACCTACGTCCCCATCGAGATCCTCGACTACGTACAGACCCACGCCCCCCCCGATGATTCGCCGTTCGGGATCAGCCAAAAGGAGCTCGCCCGTGCCTTAGGCTACCACCCCTGCTCGATGTCGCGCCCGTTGGAGGCCTTGGTCGATGGGGGGTTACTGACCGCCCAGCGTCGCCTGGTTCGGGAGGGCATCCGGAAGCAGATCACCTACCGACTGACCGCGGAGGGACGGGCGCGACTCCGGAAGGAGACCCGGGAGGTCCCTATCCTATCGGGCGAGATCCCGGCGCCCCCCCACCCTTTCCTCGGGCGGCGCGAAGAACTCGCGGAGCTCGCCCAGGGCGTCCGCGGAGCGGGCGGGGTCGTCTTCCTGGACGGACCCCCGGGCATGGGCAAGACCGCGCTCGTAAGTCGCCACTTGCGGGAAACTCGCAGGGGGCGTCTACCTTTCTGGTTCTCCGTCCGCACAGGCAGCACCCCCCGTCAATTCGTGAGCGCGCTTTCGCACTCGCTCCAGGTCCTGGGAGCCCAGCAACTGGCCTACTACGCTCAACTGCCGAGACCCCCGACGGCCAAGGAGGTGGCCGACCTCGTGGGACGAGCCCTCGGAACCCGCCGGCTGATCGCGGTCGTGGACGATGCGCACCTGGCCGCCACCGAGCTCCGGCGCTTCCTTCGGGATTTCACCGAGGGACTCAGCCGGGCCGGGGGGCATCGTCTGTATTTCATCTCACAAGAACCCCCGATCTTCGACCTGGAGGAGATCCCGGTCCACCGAATGAGCATCGGCGGCCTGGACCGAGCGTCCGCGCACGAATTGACCGATCGGGGCGGCGGACTCTCCGACCGGTTCGAGAACGTCTACCAGTCGACCTTGGGGTCCCCCCTCCTCCTGCTGCTCGCGGTCCAGAATCCCGAGGTCTCCGGTCCGGCCACCACGCTCCCCGCGGAGATCCTGAGGCGGCTCCCTACGCTGGAGTTCCGAGCGCTCCTCCCCCTTGCCATCGCGAACGAGCCCCTGCCCCAAAGCTTCCTGAACGAGGAGGGCGTGCTCAGCCCCGCGCGCATCCAGGAGCTGACCCGGATGGGCATTCTCAACCAGACCCTCCAGGGCCAGGTCGAGATCCTCCAGGTGGTCCGCTCGGCGACCCTGAATCAAATGCGGCCGAGCGAGGAGAGCGCGGCCCACCTTCGACTCGCCTCGTTCTATGCGCGAAGCCGACGCCCCGATTCGATCCGTCAACGATTCCTCCACCTCGTCGACGGAGAGTCCGTTAAGCCGGCACTTCAGCTGCTGACCCAGCAGGACAAGGTCCTCCTGAGTCTCGGATATTCCGAGGCGCTGCGGAGCGCCCTCCGGCACCTCGCTACGGTCGTTCCCCGCGGCCCCGCGCGTCTCCGGGCCCTCACCGTGGAGATCAAGCTCCTACGCCAGCACCCGAACTATGCCGAAGCGGTCGCCGCCCTCCGTCGGGCGATCGCCGAGGCCGATCAGGACCCGGCCACCACCTGTCAGTGCCTCCTCGCCATCGTGGACATGCTGATCCGGATGAGGCAGATCCCGGAGGCCGAGACGGAGCTGGCGCGGGCGAAACGGATCGGGCCGCTCAACCGTCGTCTCCAGGCCTTCTTTTCCGTCACCGACGCGAGAATGGCCGAGGCGAGGGGCAACAAGCGAGAGGCCGAGCAGATGTACCAAAGCGCGTTCGAATACGCTCGGAGGAACAAGGTCACCGACCTGGCGCTGGAGGCCATCGCAGCGTGGACGACCCTATCCGAGCTGTACGGCGGGCGGCACGAGGAGGCGCTCGAGGTGATCGCGAATGCCCTCCCCGAGGCACGGGCAGAGGGGCGGGTGGATATCGTGTTCAACCTGCTCCTGGTCCGCTCGCGGGCCTATTCCATGACCGGCCGCTCCGACCTCGCGGAGACGGAACTGCTCTCGATCCGCTCGGAAGCGGAGTCCCTCGGCTACGTGAACCAGCTGGCCTACACCTACAGCGGTCTCACCGCCCATGCCATCTCCATGAACCGGCTGGACGACGCCGCCAACTACGCGAGGCAGGCGATCCCGCTGGCCGAACGCCTCGGCAACGACCTCGTTCTAGGCCACACCCTGGGACTCCTGTGCTCGGTCGAGCTCCGAAAGTCGGATGAGAGCGGGGAGACGTCGTTCCTCCAGGATTCTATCGCGCATGGGGAGCGGGGGATCGAGATCCTCAACCGACTTCCCCACTCCGATTCGCTCGCCATCGGCCACGGCTACCTGGCCGAGGCCTACGAGCATCGCCGGGACCGTCCGAAGGCGCTCGAGCACTTCACCACCGCGATGGGGCTCGTCGAGGAGCTCGGGCTGGACTGGATGGTCGACTCCCTCAACGAGCAACTTCCCGAACTGGCCTCCCGGTTCAAAATGATAGTTTCCACCGGGGATGCCTCCGGCGAGGGAAAGGGAAGCGTGCCCGTAAGCTAGTCCACGAGGGTGGGCGGCGCGGGGCCCGCCCTCCCTGGCTAATCTACCGCTGCTCGCGAGGGATCGGGGGAGTTGCGGGAAGGTACATCCGGAGTTCACCTCCGCCCCGCAGGCGGATTTGGGTCTACTTAAGCCTTCAAAATTCGACCCCTTTCTTGAGGGGAGATATACGGTGCGCATCCGTGCGGAGGATTACGCACTTGGATAAGTTTGCTGACGTGAGCGGTCAGCGACCCGTTCCGTCCGGGTCCCGTCCCACGGGGTGGAACAGGGACTCCTTCCGCATCCGGTGTATGACCTTAACGTCATCCACATCGTACCGGGTCTCGCTCCACGGGTCGGCGATGTTCGAGTACCCCCGGACCTCCCAGAAGCCCGGTTCGTCATCGGTCACGAATTTGAGGCCCCGGAGCCATTTGGCGGATTTGTAGAAGTATCTCTTGGGAACGAGCATCCGCACGGGGCCACCGTGTTCGGCCGGAAGGGGGGCCTGCTCGACCGTGTGGGCGAGGAGGACGTCCTCCTCCCGGAGCGCGTCGATGGGAAGGGACGTCGTGAACCCCTGCTCGCACTGCATGACCACGAACCGGACACCCGGTCGGGGTTTCACCAGGGCCTCGATCGCCTGGAAGGGGACGCCTCGCCAATGCATCCCCAGCTTCGTCCACGAGGTCACGCAGTGGATGTCGCACGTGAGGTCGACCTGCGGCAGCGAGAGGAGCTGAGCGAAGGAGAGCGACTGCGGGGCGTCCACTGAACCGCTCAATCCCAAGGACCAGGTCGCCGGGGTCAGTCCCGTCGGGACGCTGCCCGCGTGGAGCACCGGCCAGCGGGGCGTGACGATCTGGCCGGGAGGGACCCGTTCGCGTCGGGGGCTCGGGGCGGCCACGGGGGCTCCCCTACCGCGTCCGACGCCCGCGACTTCGGCGGATCTTGACCTCGTCGCCGGTCCAGTCGAAGGTCAGGCGCTGGCGGGGTTGCCACTTCGAACGTCGGTCCCAGAGGGCTCCGGCGAGCAGGGGGAGGCCGATGGAGGCGTCCAGGTGGGCCATCGAGCGGGTGGCCGTCTTGGAGATCTTCCCCCAGGACTGCGCCTCGTCGAGCGTGCTGCCCGAGAGCCCGCCCCAGTGGGGGACGTCCGTGGTGATCTGGAGGGCATAGTGGTGGCCCTCCCCCTCCCGGCCGAACGCATAGTTCGCCATCACGATCCCGTCGTTGATCCAGTTCTTCGGCGTTCCCCCCCCGATGTAGATGACGGCGGTCCGCGGGGACTGGGAGAGGATCTGGACGAGCTCGTAGTTGTCCCGGATCGCGTCCAGGATGAACCGGTCGGCCCGCTTGCGGTTCCGCTGGTAGTACAAGGTGAGACCGATCCCGATCGAGCTGTCGATCAGGGCGGGCGAGAAGACCGGCACGCCACGTCGCGCCGCGGTAGCGAGGATCGAGTCGGGGTCGGAGAAGTGCTCTCCCAGGAACTGGAAGTACTCCCGGGAGGAGGCCGGGCGACGGGGGAACGACTCCGTGATCCGGCCGATCTCGCGGTCCGTGTCCTCGAACTTGAGCTCGTCAACGTAGGTGTCGTAGATCCGGTCGAGGTAGAGCTCGCGGAGCGCGACGTCGTCGGCGGTGGGCGTGCCGATCCAGTGACGGCCACCGATCGTCTGGTACAGGTCCTGGTACATGACCGCGCCGGTGGAAACGACCACGTCGACGACGCCCCAATCGACCAGGTCCCGGAGAACCTTGCGAAGCCCGGCGGCGATGAGGGGTCCGGAGAGGCCGAGGAGGATGGTCGGGCGCTTCCGGTCGGTAAGGGCGTTCTCCCAGACCTCGAGGGCTTTCCCCAAGTTACGGGCTTGGATCGAGGTGGACTGGAACTGCTCGAGCAGGTCGCCGAGACCCTTTCCCCGGGTGACGTCCACGGGGACGACGGATCGTTTCAGGAGAGCGCGCCGACGTGCGGCGACGGATCGAGGCACGTTCGCGCCAGGCCCCTGATATAATATACGCTGTCGCCCGCGGCGCGTCCGGCCCTCGGGGCCTTTATTAACCGGGTGCGACGAATGGAACTGCGAGGTACCGGGTGCCTTCCTTGCCGTCGCCGGTCCTCCGGGCCCTCGAGGGGCTCGGGGAGAACTCCGGTCGCACCGTGGTCGTGACGGGCCCGCCGCTGAGCGGCAAGTCTCGACTGATCGAAGAGATCCGAGGACGCCTCGTCGAGCGGCATGCCCGCGTGATCCACTTGAAGGGCAGCTTCCGGACCCGGTCCGTCCCTTTCGGTGCGCTCGATGGTCTCCGGGAGCCCACGGGACCGCTCCCCGACGAGGGCGGTCCGACGGCCGACGCCGGTGACGTGGACCCGATGGGCCTCGAGGTCCCGGCGATCGGGACGGTCCCGTTCCTCCCCGAACACGTCCCCGGTGGGCGGAGTTCCCGTTCGGGCCGAGGCCGCGGAGGTCGCTTCCTCGGACAGCCGGTCCGTACCCGCTCCGCGAACGAAGGCGACCCCGAAGGGTTCTGGAAGCAGCTCCTCCCCGAGTTCCTCGGCCCCGAGGCGCACCCGGTCGCGATCCTCATCGACGACGCGACCCTCTTTGACCCGGACAGCCGGGAGTTCATCGTCTGGCTCTCGCAGAGGGCGCGGTTCCGTCCGTTCCTGATCGTCATGAGCCTGGACACCTCCAACCCCGGGTATGTCCCGTGGGAGGAGGCGTTCCTCAGCCGGGGCGACGTCGACTGGGTCCGCATCTCCGAACCGCTGCCCGACCCCCGGGAGGCCCACCGTCTGAAGGCGGTCTGGGACGACCTGCCGAGCGTCACGCAGCGGGTGGCCGGCTTCGTGGCCCTCCTGGGGGGGTCGGTCGGCGAGGTCGTCCTTTCCCGCGTCACCCGGCTCGGGTTCCCTCAGCTCGCGGAGGCCGTGCTTCCGGCGACGGGGGTCGGTCTCATCAAGATCAGCGAAGGCAAGGTCACCATCCCCCACCTCCCCTGGAGAGCCCTCACCGCCGACCTCGTGCCGGAGATCCCCGGCAAGGAGATGCATCTCGAGATCGCCAATGCACTCTCCGCGCTCTCACCAGAGCCCAGCCTCGCGCGTCGGATCGAGGTGGCCCACCACTACCTCGCCTGGTTCCCCGGTCCGATGGCGCTCCGTAACCTCCTCGAAGCCGCCGAACTGAGCCTCCAGCTGCTCGCTTTCGACAGCGCGGAGGACCTGCTCCGAGAGGCGCTCGAGTGCGTGGGCGCGGCCCCGGCGAGCGAGCGCGAGGCGCTCGAGGCTGAGCTTCGGATCCTGCACGCCCGCGCCCTGTTCTTCGCGGGTCGCCTCGCGGAGGGCCAGTCTGAGCTCCGCGACGGGGTGACCGGCGCCCTGCCGGCCGGGATCCCCCCGACACCGTCGGGGAGTGGCTCGAGCCGATGATCGTCGCTTTGCGGGCCGTGGGCCCACGCCCGTCCCTCACCACCCTCCTCTCCGAGCTGGCGGAGCGCGCCCACGACGCGCGCGCCGTGGAGGTCGAGGTCCTGCTACAGGCGGTACTCGCCGAGTTCCATGCGGAACGACGGGAGTTCGACCAGGCGCGCCAGGAGTCGCACCGCGCCGCGCTCCTCGGGAGTCGCCTTCCCGAGGGTCACCTGCAGGCGATCGCCCTCCTGGCCGTGGGGTTGGCTCGCATCGAGGGAAGTCCCGAGCAGCAGGAGATGGCCGCCCGATTGCTGCGCGCCTCGCGCGTCACGCTCGGAAGGGACCGCCGCTGGGAGCTCGACTTCGTCGCGGAGGACCTCGAGGCCCACCTCTGGGAAGTTCGCGGAGACATCCGGAAAGGCCGCCAGATCCGAGAACGGAGCTTGAACGCCCTGCAGCGGCAAAAGCTCCTTCCGATCGAGCTTTCGCACCGTCTCGCGATCGTCGAGGGGCTGCTCGACGAGGGGGTGACGAAGGGGGTCGCCGAATCCCTCGACCGGGCCCGGACGATCGAGGAGACGCTCCACCTGCTGCCCCCGTCGCCGGGGCTCTTGAGGTTCTGGCTCATCGAGGGACGGTACCTCGCCATCGAGGATTCGGTCGATGCGGCCCGGGACCGCTGGCTCGCGCTGATCGATGAACCCGGGGCGCTCTCCCTGCCACGACCCCGGGCCGAGGCCCTCCTTCGGCTCGCCTTGCTCGAGTACGCCCGGAAGCGCCCGGACGAGGGGGACGTCCTTGCGGAGCGGCTTCTCGAGTCGTCGACCCTCTCCGCCTTGCCTCCGAGTTGGCAGGCCCTCGTGCCGGACCTAGCGAGCCTCGCCCCGCGCACCCTGCATGGAGGGGGCCGACTTCCCCCGCCCGAGACCCTAGCCCGGCCCCGCGACGGAGAGCGTCGGGAACGCCCCCGGCGCTAGACCGTAGAGGATCGTCACCGCCCCGACGACGAGAAGTACGACGACCACGACCCGTCGCATCACGTCCGGTTCTACCCGAGCGCCGAGCCGCTGACCGAGGAAGACGTCCCAGGCGGCCACGGTGACGAGCGCGAGCGAGCCCGCGGCCAGCACGATGAGCCATCCCCAGTCCGTGACGAAGACGATCTCGAAGATCTGGGTCGTGTCGCCGAGCTCGAGCAGGAAGATGGTGAGGAACGCTGCGAAGAAGGCGGAGCGCGCCCGGGTCCCCGCCTCGAGCTCTTTCTCGACCTCGGGGTAGAGGTAGCTCCAAAGGGCGTAGGCGATGAGGAACGAGCCGCCCGCCACGCGGAGCCAGCCGACGCGGGAGGGGCCGAGCGCCGCAGCGAGCGTCGCCCCGACGGTCACGGCGACGATCGTGGAAGCGACGAAGGCGGCGGCCCCGCCGGCCCAGGTGGGGAGCGGGCGGGCCCGGGCGGCGAGGACGATCAGGGCGAAGCTCGTGCGGTCGAACAGCTCAAACCCGCCGATGACCGCGAAGACCAGGACGAACCCGGTGACCCAGGAGAGGTCGACCACGCCGCGCCCCCGGTCAGACGAGGTGGTGGAGGAAGTCGTCGAGCGTGCGCTCGCAGAAGGCGCACGTCAATTGCACGGGCTTGCGTCGGGAGACGCGGAATTCGCTCTCGATCGGTTCACCCTGGTTGGAGATGCAGTTCGGGTTCGGGCAGTGGAGGATGCCGACGATCGTCTCGGGAAGGTCGACCGGGCGCTTGGCCTGGACCTTGAAGTCGCGGATGATCGAGATGGTCGCGGTCGGCGCGATGAGGGCGATCGCGTTGACCTTCCTCGGGGAGAGCTCCATGTTCTCGACCTTCACGATGTCCTTCCAGCCCAATTTACCGGACCGGACGTGCAGCGCGACGCTGACGGTCGAGTCCTTGTCGAGGCCCTGGGCCCCGATGATGCGCAGCACGTCCAGCGCGAGACCGTTCCCGATGTGGTCGATGACGGTCCCGTTCCGGATGGGCGTGATGCGGAGCTCCCGAGCTTCGCTCATGCCTCCCCCCTCCCGCCGGCCAGGACCGCCGAGAGCAGCGCCATTCGGACCGGTACCGCGAGGAAGGCCTGTCGGAAATAGGAGGCGTGCGGCATCGAATCGACCTCCGGTAGGATCTCGCCGGCCCGGGGGAGCGGGTGCAGGATGACGAGGCGCGGCTTCGCCTCGGAGAGGATGTGCCGGTCGATCCGGTAGGAGCCCGCGACCTTCCGGTACTCCCCCTCGTCCCCGAACCGCTCCTTTTGGATGCGGGTCACGTAGAGGACGTCCGCGTCGCGCACCGCCTTGCGGACATCGCCCTCCTCCGTCACGCGGGCGCCCATCCGTACCAGCTCCTCGAACAGCTCGCGCGGCAACCGGAGCTCGGGGGGTGAGGTCAGTACGATCTCGGCTCCGAACACGGCGAGGGCGTAGGCGAGGGAGTGGACCGTCCGCCCGTAGCGCAGGTCCCCGAGGAGGACGACCTTGAGGCCGGTGAGGGTCCCGAACGCCTCCTGCATCGCGGCGAGGTCCGCGAGCGTCTGGGTCGGGTGCTGGCCCGCGCCGTCGCCGGCGTTGATGATCGGTTTGGGTGAGACGCGCGCGGCGAGCTGGGCGGACCCTTCGTTCGGGTGCCGGATAACGATCGCGTCCGAATAGCTCGTCAACATCTGGACGGTGTCCGAGAGGCTCTCCCCCTTTCGCATCGAGGTGGCCGCCGCATCGGCGATCGTGATGCAGCGACCTCCGAGCCGTTGGACCGCCGCTTCGAACGACAGGCGGGTGCGGGTGGAAGGTTCGAAGAACGCCATCGCCACGATGCGGTCCTCGAGCGGATGGGTCACCTTCTTCCCCTCCGCGAAGGGGATCATCTTGCGCGCCGCGGCGAGGACCTCCAGGACCTCCTCCTTCGAGAGGTCCCGGATCGAGATCACGTCGCGCCCCCGCAGCGACATTCCTGCGGGGGAGGGGGGCGGCGGCATAAGACGCCATGGGGCTGCCGAGAGTCGGCCGGGACGTACCGGACCAAGACCGGAGGGCTCGGCAACGGCTATGGGGCTCCGGAGAAGGGGGCCCGGAGATGGAGGCGCGGTGGTCGGTCCGGACCTGGCTGCTGTTCGCGCTCATGGCGCTGGCGTGGGGGCTCAACTACCCGCTGGTCAGCGTGGGCCTCCAATCGGCGAGCCCCCTCTGGCTCGCGACCCTTCGGACCGGTGTCGGGCTCGCCGGAACGGTCGTGCTCGTTACCCTCGCGCACGGGTGGGGCACCCTGGACGCGAAGGGCCGACGCGACGCGTTCCTCCTCGGGGTACCGAACACGGCCGGCCTCTTTGGGTTCTGGTTCGTTGCGGCCCGCTCCGTCCCACCGGGTATCGCCTCCGTCATGATCTACACGTTTCCCTTCTGGGTCGCCCTCCTCTCGGCGCCGGTCCTCGGCCGACCGCTGAGCCGGGCCGCTTGGGCCGCGATCGCGACCGGGTTCCTTGGGGTGGCCCTGATCTCCCAGGCCTGGGCGTTGTTCGGCCCGGGGCTCTCGGTCGTCCCGATACTCGAGCTGCTCGCGGCGGCGCTCAGCTGGGCGGTCGGAACGGTGCTCTTCCAACGTCGGTTCCGGGCCTCGCAGGCCCTTTCGGGATGCGCCTACCAACTCGCCGGCGGGCTCGTCGCCCTCGTTCTCGCGACCCTCGTCGTGGGAGCCGAGCCATTACCCCGTCCGACACCGGACCTGATCGGCGTGACCCTTTGGCTCGGATTGGTGGGAACGACCGTGGCCTATGCCATCTGGTTCACCTTGCTGGGTCGTACGCCGGCCGCCCGGATCAGCGCCTACCTCTTCCTGGTGCCGATCGTCGCCCTGGCGGCATCCGTCACGATCCTGGGCGAGCGGCTCGTCTGGGTTCAAGCGATCGGAGTGGGACTCGTCTTGCTGGCGATCTATTGGGTCGGTCGTAGCCGAATAGAACCTCTCTCCGACCTGGGCCCCCAGCCGTACGCGCCTCCCCCCGATTGACGGGGGCCTTGAGGGTCCCGAACCTCCCCCGGTGGGCCAGGTGACCGCCGAGGCCCCGGAGGAGGTCCCATCGGATGCTCAGGTAGGTAAGGTGTACCTATAATACTGGCTGTGCATTACAGTGTCAACCACAGGTTACCATGAAGCTGGAGATCGGTCCCGACGGCAAGATCATCGGCACCCGGAGGGTATCGCCGAACGGTCAAGTGAGTGGCTTGACGGAGTTCGCCGGCCACGAGGTGCTGGTCATCCTGCCCGGATCCGCCCACCCGGACTCGTCTCCCGGCTGGGGTTCGCCGGAGGCGGTGGCCCAAGCGGTGGAGGAGCAGATGCGAGAAGTGTACCAACGGTACGAGCTGCTCCAGAAGCTCTACGCCAGCCCTTGGGAAGCGACTCGATCGTTCGTCCGGAGCGCCTTCGGAACCCCGATGCCCGACCTGAGCGCGAACGTCGATCGGTGGGTCAAGGACCAACTGCGGAACTCGCATGAGGACCGTGCCTCGCCCTCGGACCCGTCCCCAGAGAGGACCCGGACGACCCCGAGCGAGAAACGATCCCGGGCAGGCAGGAAGCGCTCCAGCGCGCAGGGAACACCGGTGTGAGTAAAATCAAGAAGGTAGGTATGAACGCAAACAAAGCAGACCGCAACGAGATGAACGAGGCGTGGGACCAGGTCGGAAAGTCCGTCAACGAGGCGACGGAGCTCTACTACAGGGAGCTCGAGGCGTACACGGCGTGGGCGCAGAACGTCCGTCGGGAGATTATCGACCAGACGTTCGCCATGAGCCGGCAGCTCTCCCGGATGGGAGAGGCCCAGCTCGCGTTCTTCGCCCGGATGCCGCGGAACCTCCCCCTGTTCGGGATGGTCCCGCCGCGCGTGTCGATCGAGATCCCCGAGCCGGTCGAAAGGCAGCGACCGTGGCGGGCCACCTAGGCCGGTGGGAAGGACGGAAGAACCCGGTACGTAGGAGGAACGATGCCGCAAAAGAAAACGCGAGTGCGTGCGACCCCCCTAAAGGACCCGCCGACGCCCGACTCCGGCTCGAAGCGAGCCCGCTCGTCCGAACCGATCGGCAATCCGATCGAGGAGGGCCTGAACCTCTGGACCCGGTACGCCCGGGAGACCGGAGAGACCGTCACCGATTTCCTGCACCGATTCGGCGAGGAGCAGCAGAAGAGCTATGACACGTGGGCGTCGAACGTCACCGAGGCTTCGCGACCGAAGTCGCGCCAACCGGAGGTCGACGCGGCCCGTGCCCGATTCGAGGAATGGAACCGGCAGGCCGAAAAGATCGGGAACCGGGTGCGCGATGCGTTCGAGACGGGACTGACGCCCCAGCGGGAGCTTCTCGAGATGTGGGCCAAGCCCTTCCTCCCGGACGACGCGACCGCCGTCGACCGGAACCGCGAGCTCATGGGGATCGTCCAGAAGCTCTGGTCCGGACTCAGCCTCGACCTGACCCGGCGGCTCATGGACACGATGCAGCCGGAGAAGGGGTTCGACGAGTTCGTCCGGGCGCAGGACGATGTCCTGAAGCAGTTCACGGAGAACTTTCAGAAGATGACCCAGATCTACTTCACGAGCCCCGCGTTCGTGACCACGTTCGGAAAGACGCTCGACAACTCGCTCGACCTGCAGAAGACCATGAAGGACGGGGACGAGGTCTTCCGTCGGATGACCGGCCTTCCGACCCGTCGCGAGATCGGCGAGCTCAACCAGGCGGTCCGCGACCTATCGGACCAGGTCTCCCGTCTCACCGCGAGACGGCCCTGACCTCGAGTCGCGAGGGAGATATACGGAGCTGCGCCTCCGGGACCCTGACCCATGACCGCAAGCTCCACGACGGCCCCGCCGCGCTCGAGCGGTCCCTCGCCGCCCGGGGGCCCTGCCGACGGGGTCGCCGCCTTTGCGAAGAAACTTCGACTCGCTTGGGAGCTCGCCCTCTTCCCGCCGGTGATGAAGGTCGGGCAGACCCCGAGCGATGTCATCTATCAGGAGGGCCGCATGCGGGTCCTCCACTATCGGAAACCACCGACCGTCACGACGACCGACCGGCCGCCGGTCCTGTGCGTCTACGCCCTCATCAACAAGCCCTACATCATGGACCTCCAGCCCGGTCGCTCCGTGATCGAGAGCCTGCTCGCCCGAGGGCTGGACATGTACCTCATCGACTGGGGGACCCCGAACGAGCTCGACCAGAACCTGCGGATCCACGACTACGTCAACGGATACGTCGACGCCGCCGTAAAGGCCACCCAACGGGAGGCCCGGGTCGACCGGATCCACATGCTCGGGTACTGCATGGGGGGCACTTTCTCGACGATGTACGCCGCCCGGCATCCCCAGAACCTGCGGACCTTGTCGCTGATGGCCGCGCCCCTCGACTTCGACACCAAGTCGAGCTTGCTCAACGTGTGGGCACACGCGCCCGGGTTCGACGCGTGGAAGATCGCCCGGACCTACGGGTTGATCCCGCCCGAGTTCTTCAACGGAGCGTTCGCTATTCTCGACCCGCTGAGGACGAACTACCTCAAGTTCCAGGGCCTCCTGGACCGGATCGACGACCGCCCGTTCATCGAGAACTTCCTCCGCATGGAGATGTGGAACGCCGACGGGATCCCCATGGCCGGCCCGACCTACGCCGAGTTCATCGACAAAGGCTACCAGCGCAACCTGCTCACCAAAGGGGAGTGGACCCTCGACGGGGACAGCCAGCGGATCGACCTCAGCCAGATCGAGATGCCGGTCGCCACGATCGTCGGTCTGACCGATAATCTGGTCCCGCCCGAATCCACCGAGCGGATCCTCGAGCATGTGGGCTCGAAGGATACCCAAAAGTTCGAGAATCCCTCCGGTCACATCGGTCTTTCGACCGGCCGTCGGGCCCATGAGGATCTGTGGCCTCGGTACGCCGAGTGGTTGCGGGCGCACGACTCGCCCGGAGCCGTCCGTCCGGCCCGTCGGTCCCGAGGGGGTCGTCGGTCGCCGGGGGTCCGTCGGACCGCCCGGCACCGCCCCTCGGGCCGCTAGGAGGGGTATGACCCCGACGGCAGGGGTCCCTCCCGCCGAACCCCGGACGGCCCCGCCGTCCGGTTCGGCCGTGCGGGGCCCGCTCGTGCTGGTCGAGTGGCGGGGTCCGGTCGTCGTCCTCACCCTGAACAATCCGCCGGTGAACGTCCTCACGATCGCTCTCCTGGACGAGCTGCGGACGCGGGTTCTCGAGCTCCTCCAGGACCCTCGGGTACGGGCCCTCGTGATCACCGGGTCGGGAGAGCGGGCGTTCACGGGGGGAGCGGACGTCCGCGAGATGCTGACGATGAGCCGGGCGGAGGCGACGCGGCACTCCGCGAACGGTCAGGCGCTGTTCAACCTCCTGGAGCGCGCTCCGTTTCCGGTGATCGCCGCCGTGCGCGGTTTCTGCGTCGGGGGCGGGTGCGAGATGGTCCAGGCGTGCGACTTCATCCTGGCGAGCGAAGACGCCTTCTTCGGCCAGCCGGAGATCAACATCGGGGTGATCCCGGGGTGGGGTGGGTCGCGCCGGCTGCCCCGTACGATCGGCCCGGTCCGGGCCCGACGATGGATCATGACGGGAGACAAGGTGGGGGCCGCACAAGCCCTCCAGGACGGCTTCCTGGACCGGATCGTTCCGGCGACGGCGCTCCTGCAGGCCGCGGTCGACCTGGGTACGACCCTCGCCGGCAAATCGGCGGAGGCGCTGGCGGCCGCCAAGTACCTCGTCAATCATGCGACGGACCCGAGCCGGCTCTCGGGACTGGATTACGAGAGGAAATTGTGGGGTCGTCTGTTCCAGACCCCCGGACAAGAGGAAGGGATGCGGGCGTTCCTCGAGAAGCGCCCGGCCAAGTTCGCCGCCGAACGGACCCCCTCTCACGGAGAGCCCCCGTTCCCGTGGGAACGGTTGACGACGCCGAAGGCCGTTCGCCCGCGCCGGCGGGCCCCGCCCCGGGCTCGGACCCGCCCGCGGCCTCGCCGCCGAGGCTGAGCCGAGCCCAAACCCCCGGCGTCCGCCTTCCCGCATGCCGGACCACCCCGCCAACGACGGAGGAGACCGGCCAACCTCGACGCCGTCATCGAGCTCGAACCCGGACGAGGAAGGAAGAGCCTTCCGGGAGTTCATTCGATCGAACCGGTCGTTGTGACGAAACATTGGCCGCTTGGAGAACGGGTCGGTGGCCTTCGCGATCGCGTGAGGGACGGCGAAGAGGTCCCTTCCGGGCTTCGGGAATGGGGACGGACGGTCAGCCCCCGCTCATCCCGACCACCGACGCGAGCTGGGTGAGGGCTTCGGCGTACGCGACGTGGTACTCGGCGTACGCCGGGTAGTTCGGGTCGAACGCCGTCAACCAGTCTTCCAGGTACAGCTCGTAGATCTGGGCGTGCACGGTCGGTCCGAAGGCGAGCATAGGGACGAGCGAACCGACCGACCCGGAGCCGTTGGGCGAGCTGGCCGCCGCCGTTTCGAGCTCGAGGGGGATGACCCCGGCGTAGGTCGAGAACGCCTCGCACCACTCGGCCTGTTCGCATCCGACCCGGGTCGGCTCGGTCAGGGCCGAGTCGTTGGCCCGGAGATTCTGGCTTCCGATCCCGATCCCGTCCGCTGCGGCGGCCTTGGAGACCGTCGCGGTGATGTTGTCCCCCTGGCCGGGGTACACGGGACTGAGCGGTACCATGAGCTGGATCGTCGGGTGCAGCGAGTGCTCGTACGCCACCATTCCGGTAAGGTAACTGGCCCACGACGCGAGCGAGAAGCCGTTCGCAGCAAGCTGGCTCGAGCATCCCGGGGCGTCGATGTCCGAGACGGGCGACAACTCCCCTCCGACCCCGAAGTCGAACCGAAGGTACCCGAATCCGGCTTCCGCCTCGAAGTGGTGGACGGCGGCCGAGATGAAGGCCCGATACGCGGTCTCGAACGTCCCGTTCCACTCGACCGGGGTCACGTCAGAGTTCCCGCAATGGAGGGTAGGGACCTCGGAGAGGAGGGAGCTCGGGACGTCGTTGGGAGTGCCGCCGACCATTTCGAAGATCAGGTTCACCTCCTTATCCGCCGCGATCCACGGGGCGGCGTGGGCGTCGACCTCGGTGAAGTTGTACTCCGGTTGGGCCCCGGGGCCGGCGTCGACGCTCGACCACGCCACCCAGAAGTCGGCACCGCAGAGCACCGGATTCTGGACCAGGTAGGACTGCACGTCGGAATAGTAGGCGTGATGGGGGCCGGTCGGTGGGTCGAGAACGAACGCGCCGTGCGGGGCTGACGGGTCCGCGACGTCCGAGTTGGACCCCAGGCACGATGGGGACGAGGCGGGGGGGTCGCGCGGGCTTAAGTTGAGGGCGAGGCCGACGCCGGCCACTCCCAGGACGATCCCGATGGCGACCGCGAGTATGGTGCGGGAGGGCCCGTTTCCGAGCCCGGTGCGGAAGCTCACGTCCAAGAATGAGCGGAGCCATCCGTGAAGTAGGTTTTCTTTCACGCCGGTTCGGTCCTCGCGTCGAACCGGGAGGGCGAACCTCCGGCTCGGTAGTGAGGGTACGGCCGGTGCGGCTGAACCCTCCGTATGGGTCGATCAGGGGGTACGTCGCCGACGGCTCCGGAGCCGTGGACGCCCGGACGACGGCGAACCGTCCGATCAGATGGGAAACCAAACTACGTCGAAGGACTCCGCGAAGCTCCGAGAAGGACGCGGAGAAGCGGAATCGCGGAGGAACGAGGGGGTGGAGACGGAGGCTTCAGAATCCCGCGGGAGCTCCAGCGGATGGCCGGTAATCATGCCCGGGTCCACGGCGGGCAACCGGATTTCGCCCGAGGAGCGCGCCCAAGAAACGCGAGGGGAACACTCGGGGCACGGGAGGTATGTCCATGGGGGCGGAGCCGGAGGTGACGGAGTTCGCGGCCGAGGCGTAGACCAGCCCTTCTTTCGCAATGATTTTTTCCTCGCCATGGTGCAGGCGCTCGACCCTTCGCTATATGGACTGGACCTTAATTCGACTTAAGTAACTCAAATCGGATGGGTCCGTTCGGACATCGGTGGACGACCGAAGAGACCGAAGGGCTTGTTCCGCGAGAGAGTGGGCAAGTTGGGTGGACGTCCAAGAGTGCCGGGGTTCCCGGCCCAAAAACTTGCGTTCTTGGGCCGGCGGCCCGTCAGTTTCCTGACGAACCGGCCAGGTCGTGGTAGTAAGCCCCTTTCCGTTTCAGGCAACATTCGACTCCGCGCTCTCCTCGGCGGTCAGGGAGACTCCTCACCCCGCCGATCAGGGCTTGCTCCCGGGGAGACGGCCGTTTCATCAGATCCCGACGGAACCTCCGGTGCAACACCTTCACCGTACCGTCGGGCTGTGTCGTTTCTGCTCCGTAGCTCGGACTCCCGCCCGTCGGGCTCCCGCCCGACCCCGTGTCTCCCGGAGAGGGGACTTTCCTCAGCGGCCGGCCGTTGCCGGCGCGGACCACCGTCAGCTGCCCTCCACCTCCTGGCGGAGCGACAACGGGGGCGGAGGGAAAAGCTCTCGGATGGGCGGACCCAAACCCGATAACCTCTCGAGGAGTTGGAAACCCGTGACCCGCAGGAACCAGGCGTGGGCCAAGAGCCCCCCCGTGGGGGACGCCGGACCGATGCTCGTTCCGTGCATGATGCTCCGGCGCGGGCAGGTGTGCCTCCCGGGCTCGGAGGGTCCGGTCGTAGCGCTCGACGCCGCCGGAGCTCCGTTCGACCCGTTCGATGTGGTCGACCGCCTCCGCGGAAAGTTCGGCCGGCTCTATCTGGTCGACCTGGACGGGATCGAACGAGGGGATCCGCAGCTCGACTATCTGCAGGAACTCTCGCGGGATATCACCCTCTGGGTGGACGCCGGGGTCCCCACGGCCGAGTCGGCGATCGACATCCTCGTGGCCGGCGCAGAACGCGCCGTGCTCTCCACCGAATTCCTCCGCGGCCCCCTCGAAGTGCGGCGGGCGTGGAAGCTCTCCACGGATTGGGTGTTCGAGATCGAGATCGTGCCGGGCGGGGGTCTCGTCGCCAGCACGGACTGGCCCACGCGGGACCCCTTGGCGGTAGTGGACTCCGTGCGGGACGTCGGCATCGGGGACGTGGTCGTCTCGCCTCGGGAGATGGACCCGGATTGGGCCCTGATCTCCCGGATCGCCGCGAGCGGCCCGACCTGGGTCGACGGCTCGTTCACTCCGGCGGAGGCGCCTCAGCTGCGATCTTCCGGCGCGGTGGGTGGGATCTTTCATTTGAACGCCGTCCTAGGTAGCCCCGCGACCGTCCCCGCCCCGAAGGTCGCTCTCGCCGCGTCGCCGCGCGATGATGAAGAATAGAACCAGCTGAAACGTGATGAATGAATGGGCGAGCTGAGCGCACGACGCGGTGTAACCAAGGGGTTTTGAAGGTGGTCGGGGTCGAGGCCGAGCGGTGCACCCGACTTTGAGCGATACGATCCGCCTCACCTTTCCGGACGGAACCTCGCGCTCCGCCGCGGCCGGCACCCGGCCGGCGACGCCCTCCGGGAGTGGGCACCGGAGCGGGCGGACAGTTTCCTCGCCGCGCTATTGGAAGGCGTCCCGGTCGACCTCGCGCGCCCGATCGTGGGCGATGCCCACCTGGCCCCGATCACGTTCGAGGACCGGGCGGGCCGGGAGATCTTACAGCACTCCTCGGCCCACCTGGTGGCGAAGGCGGTGGTGGAATCGGTCCCCGACGCGCGGCCTACCGTCGGTCCCCCCACCGACGACGGGTTCTACTACGACTTCGACATCCGTCCCCTCACTCCGTCGGACCTCGACGCCATCCGAGGCGCGATCCGGGCCTCGGTACAAGCCCGCGAGCCGTTCCGGCGTCGTGAGGTGCCCCGGGAGGAGGCGGAACGGCTGTTCGCGGCCAACCCCTACAAGCTCCGGTACATCGCCGATACTCCGCCGGGAGAAACGATCTCGGTCTACGACACCGGGACGTTCGTCGACCTCTGCCGCGGGCCGCACGTTCCGGACACGGGTTGGCTCGAAGGGGTCCACGTGCTTGGCTTCTCGGCGATCACTTCGGAAAAAGCCGAGCCGGACCGGACGCTCCAGCGCATCCGCGGGGTCGGCTTCCCGACCCGCTCCGCCCTGAAAGAGTACCTGAAGCTCCGGACCGAGGCCGAGGCGCGGGACCACCGGACCCTCGGACAGAAGCTCGAGCTCTTCACGTTCTTCGAGGAGAGCCCGGGGTTCCCGGTCCTCCTGCCGAACGGGATCATCGTCATCCGGGAGCTCGAGCGGTTCGTCCGAGAGCACTTGGACGAAGCGGGGTACCGTGAGGTTAGGACGCCCCTCCTGTTTGCCCAGTCGGTCTACGAGACCAGCGGCCACTGGAGCCTCTACCGGGAGAACATGTTCCTCACGACCGCGGAGGACCGGGTCTTCGGCTGGAAGCCGATGAACTGTCCGGGCACGATGCTCCTCTTCCGCTCTCGGGCGCGCAGCTATCGCGAGCTCCCGATGCGGCTCGCCGAGTTCGCCCCCCTGCACCGTCTCGAGCCGAGCGGGACGCTCCACGGCCTTACCCGGGTCCGAGAGTTCGTCCAGGACGACGCGCATCTGTTCGTCACCGAGGAGCAGATCGAACCCGAGGTCCGCAAGCTGCTCCAGTGGATCGAGCGGGCGTTCTCGACGTTCCGGCTGCGCTGGAGCTACGAGCTCTCCACGCGCCCGGCGCAATTCCTCGGGGAGGCGGCCTCCTGGGACCGGGCCGAGGAGATCCTGGAGAGGATCCTGCGCGACTCGGGCATCGACCACAAGGTCTCCCCCGGAGAAGGGGCGTTCTACGGTCCCAAGATCGACATCCACCTGCGCGACAGCCTGGGACGGCCCTGGCAGACCGGGACGATCCAGCTCGACTACCAGCAGCCCGCCCGATTCGGACTCCAGTACCAAGGACCCGACGGCCAACTCCACACGCCGGTCGTCATCCACCGGACCATTCTCGGATCGTTCGAGCGGTTTCTCGGGGTCCTGCTGGAGCACACCGGAGGCCGTCTTCCCCCCTGGCTCGCCCCGGTGCAAGCTCGGATCCTTCCCGTCACCGAGCGCCAGGCCGAGGCGGCGGAGGGCCTCGCCGCCGAGCTCCGTGCCGACCGGGTCCGGGTGGAGGTCGCCTCCACAGAGGAATCGCTGTCGAAGCGGGTACGGACCGCCGAAGTCGAGCGCGTTCCCTACGTCATCGTCCTGGGAGAAAAGGAGGCCGTGGCCGGCACCGTGGCCCTCCGGATCCGCGGCACCAAGGAGACGCGCAGCCTCTCCCGGCCGGAACTGCGCGAGCACCTCCTTACGAGAATTCGCACTCGAGAGTTCGACCCATAAGGGCTCGCCAGGAAGCCACGGCATCGCGGGTGTGCGCGGAGTCGGCCCGTAGCGAAACCTTCAACCCACTTGCCCGTCTCTGTAGAACATGGTCCAACCGGTCGAAGGGCTGAGCGCAGTGACGGTTCACGTGAGCGATGTTCAGAGGGCCCGCAAGTTCTATCGAGAGGTTCTCGGCCTAGAGGAAGCCGGGTTCACGGAACAGACCGGCCGCGCGGTCTACTCGTTTCCCGGAACCGACATCGTTCTCGCGATGCACGTCCAGCGGCCGGGAGAAGGCGGGCGCGAGCCCGGCACCGTGAGCGGGATCATCTTCCAGCACCACGACCCCCGAGCCGCGATCGAAGAGATCCGCCGGCGGGGAGGGATGATCACCCTCGAGCCGGTCGAGGTTCCCGGGCCGGGCGGAACGATCGTCCGCGCGGCGATCGCGGACCCGGACGGCAATGAGTTCGTGATATCCACCGGTCATCCGCCCGCTCCCAAGGCGTAGGTTATCGGTCCCTACTTCCCGCTGCACCCATGGTCGCCCCAGAGGTCGCCCCGTCCGAGGGCGCGGCGAAGGAGGTCGTCCGGCGAGGTTGGGACCGGGTCTCGACCATCTACCGGCCGCCGGCGAGCACGTTGGACGCCTTCGGGCACAGCTTTCTGGACTACGAGGACTGGCTCCACCCGCTCATCCATCAACTTCCCCGCCATTCAGCGGTCCTGGATCTGGGTTGCGGATGCGGGATCCCGGTCGCCCGGGAGCTATCCCAACATTTCCAGGTCACGGGAGTGGACATCTCGGACGTGCAGATCAATCGCGCGCGGCAGCTCGTTCCGAACGCCCGCTTCCTGCCGGCCGACATGACCCGCATCCAGTTCCCGTCGCAGGTGTTCGCAGGGATCACGTGCCTTTACGCGCTCATCCACGTTCCTCTGCCCGAACAGCGCACCCTATTGGGTCGGGTGTACGACTGGCTCGTCCCGGGGGGGCTCGTGCTGGTGACGACGGGGGAGACGGCCTGGACCGGCACCGAGGAGAACTGGCTCGGTTCGGGCGCCCCGATGTACTGGAGCCACGCGGATTCCGAAAGCTACGCCCGATGGCTCCATGAGATCGGGTTTGTCGTCCTCGAGCGTCGAAGGATTCCCGAAGGCGAGTCGTCCCATGCGCTGTTCCTCGCCCAGCGGCCGGCCGCCAAACCCACGGCACCCGATACCCGTGGGTCTAGGATCGATTACCGGAAGTGGTGGCGGACCGCCGCGAGGTAGTTGAGAAGCAGGAGTGAGATGTTTATCCCGACGATCGCACCGGGACCCGCCGTGTTCCGAGAGAGGCGGAGGAGCGGCCCGAGGACCTCGAAGAGGAGGGCGAGCACGGTCGGTCCGGCCGGAGGCCGTTTAAGGAGCGCCGGGCTCGTACTCTGCCGTGACTACTCTTGGCCGAGCGCTCGCCGCCCTCCTCGTGACGGGCATACTCGTCCTATCCACGGCGACGCTCGTCCATGGCGCTCCGGCCTCGCCCCTCGCACCGTCGGCGGTCATCGGCGGGTCGGTCGAGATGGCGCCCCCCCGAGACGGTTCCTCGGTTGAACGGCCGACCGTGAGCGCTCCTCCGCCGTTGGCGCATGGTGACACTTCGCCCGGCGCACGGCCTCTCGGGCCGAGACCGGTCGCCGCCACCCCGTGGGTCAGCGGGGTAGAGTACAACGGTTCCGCCTCGTTGGCCACGAGCGTCGCGGTCACGATGTCCCTGCCGGACGACCTACCACCGGCGAGCGACCGATACTACGTCGCCTTGTCGATCTTCGACGGGGCGGAGTCGTACGACCAGGTCGGGTTTGCGAACGACAACGGCTCTTGGCAGGTCTTCTACGCGGATGCGACCGCCTGTGGCACCCGACCCGACACGCACTGGGACGCGTTCTCCCTCGACCGCAACACGACCTACACGTTCCAAATCTCGATCGAGGGTGGAGGGCTCATCCTTTTCCATGTGGGGGAGGGAGCGGGGGCGACGATCTGGACGGAGAACGTCCACACCGGAGCGACGTATCTCCAGGTCGAGTCGACCCAGACCTGTGGGGCCTCGGTCGTCCCCGGCCTGACGGAGACAGAAGAGGTCTACGTCGCGACCCTCGGGAACCCCCCCTACAATTTTGTGCTGACCAACGCATCCGAGGATGGTCTTCTCGAAAGCCACTGGATGAACCTCCCCGGTTCGAGCAATACGACGGTGATCGCCCGGAACGGTTCCAACGTCACCCTATTCAATGAGCCGTTCACCCTCGGGTTCGCGATGCACCCGGACCACGTCACGATCGAGACCGCCGCCTCCTCCCAGGAGCTGCATACGACGGTCTCCGTGAACATGGAGGCCCCCGGCTCGGTGGTCGGGCTGTCCGCTTCCACCTCCGCCGCCTCGTGGGCGTTCTCCGCGAGCCCGGCTTCCAACGATTCTTCCTTCGTTTCGGTCCTGAGCATCGACATTCCAGCGGGGATAGCTGCCGGGACGTACCTGGTCGAGATCGAAGCGTCGAACGCGGCGGGGCTATCGAACCGGATCGCCCTCGTGATCACCGCCCTCCCCGGGCTCACGTTGACCGTCGTCCCGACTCCCTCGTCGGAAGAGATCGACGCCCGCGAGACGGCGACGCTCTCCCCGAACGCGACCGGGGGACGGCCGGCTTATGTCTACTCGTGGCCGACCCTGCCCAACGATTGCGCGGCGACCCCCTCGGGGATCGCCACGTGTCACTTCGCCACGCCCGGCACCTACTCCCTCTTGGCCGGCGTGGCCGACACGCTGGACTACGCGTTGTACCGGAACGTCATGATGTTGGCCGTGGCGGATCCCATGCTCTCCTCTACCTCGGAAGCACTGGCGGTAGGGACCGGCGCCCGCCTCACGCTCAACGTTACGCTCGCCGGGGGTCTCCCACCGTTCGCGATCGCCTGGCAGGGTCTACCTCCGGGCTGCACTTCCGTCAATTCGACCGTTCTGAGCTGCTCCCCCACCACCGCGGGCCAGTACTCGGTCACGGTAAGCTCGACCGACCACACGGGGTTCCGGAGTTCGCTCACGCTGTCGGTCTCCGTGCAGAATTCGCCCAACGGCGCGGCCCTCTCGCTGGGCACGGTAGGGCTCATTCTCATCGCCGCGGGTATGGTCATTCTCATCGGGAGCTGCGTCGTGCTGCTCGCGCGGCGTCACGCCTAGCCCGGGCCGCCGGTGGGCCGAGCCGTTCCTCAGGGGGGGGAGTGGCGGCGGCGACGCGCCTCGATGCGGGCCGAGAGATAGAGGCTTTCCACCTCCGCGCTCGCGCTTTGGTGGTCCGTCCGGAGATGCTCCCTCATCTGGGTCAGGTCGATCGGCTGACCGCAGACGTGACAGTTCACGCGGGTTCGACGGGAGGCGGTGTCCCGGATGCCGGCCCCCTGCACAGTGAGGATTCGATGGTCCCTTCCCCCTATAATTGCCCTCGCTCGACCCGAATCCGGTCCGAGGAATCCACGTCCGGCAAGCTTTAATTAGCCATCTTTGTGAGGCGACCGAATCTCTCGAGGGTATACGATGAGCCTGTCCACGGGACAAATGGAGCTGCTGATCCTGTTGGCCGCCCTGCTCGGTCTCGCCTACGCGGGCATCCAGACCGCCTTCGTCCTGCGCGAGGACGAGGGAGATGACCGAATGAAGGAGATCGCCGGGGCGATCCGGGAGGGGGCGGTCGCCTTCCTCAAGCGGGAGTACCTCGTGGTTTTCTCGGTGGCGGCCGCGCTGACGGTCATCATCGCCTTCGCCTTCGGGATCACCGGGGACGGCTGGCGGCTCGCGGTCGGCTTCATCTTCGGGGTCGCGGGCAGCGCGCTCGCGGGTGCGGTCGGGATGCTGGTGAGCGTCCGGGCGAACGTCCGGACCGCGGCCCACGCCCGAAAGGGAAACCTGGGGGACACGATGGCGTTCGCCTTCCGTGGGGGAAGCGTGACCGGTCTCTCGGTCGCCGGCCTGGCCCTGCTCGAGCTCGTCGGATTCTACTGGGCGTTCCACGGGAACGTCCTCCAGATGGTCGGGGTGCTCTTCGGAGCCTCCCTCATGAGCCTCTTCGCCCGGGTCGGCGGCGGTATCTACACCAAGGGGGCGGACGTCGGCACGGACCTGGTCGGGAAGGTCGAGGCCGGGATCCCCGAGGACGACCCCCGGAACCCGGGTGTCATCGCGGACAACGTCGGCGACAACGTGGGGGACTGCGCGGGCATGGCCGCGGACCTGTTCGAGACGTACGTCGTGACGGCGCTCGCGGCGATGCTGCTGGCCTACCTCATCGGCGCCGCGGGCGTCTACCCGACGCTTCTGGCCCTGTTCCCCAACGCGATCCTCTTCCCGCTCCTCGTCTGCGCCTGGGCGATCGTCGCCACCATCGTCGGGACCTTCTTCGTCCGGATGCGAGCCGGGGGTTCGATCATGGGAGCCCTCTACCAAGGGCTCGCCGCAACGACCGCGGTCGGCATGGTCGGTCTCTACCTGCTCGACTACTACTTCATGGGAGGCAACCTCGGGATCTTCGTCGCGACGGCCGTCGGCCTGATCGTGATGATCCTCATCGTCGTGATCACGGACTATTACACGAGCACCAAGTACGGCCCGGTGCGCAAGATCGCGGAGGCCGCGAAGGCGGGCGGTGGACCGACCGTCATCAGCGGGATCTCGGTGGGCCTCGAGTCGACCTGGCTCCCTGGCCTCGTCCTCGTGGCGGGCATCCTCGTCGCGTACGCGTCCGCGGGCTGGTACGATGGCTACTCCCCCACGCCGAACGCCTACTTCGGTCTCTACGGGATCGGTCTCGCCGCCGCGAGCATGCTCTCCGTCACGGGGATGATCATCTCGATCGACGCCTTCGGGCCGATCACGGACAACGCGGGCGGGATCGCCGAGATGGCCAAGCTCCCCGAGCACGCGCGCGCGATCACCGACCCGCTCGACGCCGTCGGCAACACCACCAAGGCGATCACGAAGGGGTATGCGATCGGATCGGCCGTGCTCGCCGCCCTCGCGCTGTTCGCCGCGTACACGTTCGCGGCCGCGGCCCAGTGGGGCGAGCCGTGGGCCACGTTCACGAGCTTGCTGACCCTCTCGACGCCCCTCCTGGTCGCGGGTCTCGTCATCGGGGCCATCCTGCCGTTCTTCTTCACCTCGTATCTCATGAACGCCGTCGGGATCGCGGCGGAGAAGATGGTCGTCGAGATCCGGCGGCAGTTCCGGGACATCCCCGGCTTGTTGCAGGGGACGGCGAAGGCGGACTACGGGAAATGCGTCGACATCGTCACGGTCACGGCGCTCCGCCAGCTCGCGGTGCCGGCCCTCATCGCGGTCGTCACTCCACTGGCCGTGGGGTTCCTGCTCGGACCGGTGGCCCTCGCCGGCCTCCTCCTGGGAACGATCGTCTCGGGCTTCCCCCTCGCGCTCACGATGACGACGGGCGGAGCCGCCTGGGACAACGGGAAGAAATACATCGAGTCCGGTCACTTCGGCGGAAAGGGCTCGGACGCCCACAAGGCCGCGATCGTCGGCGACACCGTCGGCGACGCCACGAAGGATACCGCGGGGCCCGCCATCAACCCCCTCATCAAGGTGGTCAACACGATCTCGATCCTGTTCATCGCGCTCATCGTGGCGCACTCGGTGATCCACCTCTAGGGGACCGTCGGTGGCTCCTCCCGCGCCCGGCGCCGCCGGACGAGGAGCAGGACCCCCACCGCCACCAAGGCGGCCCCTCCCACGAGGACCCCCCACTCGACGTACGTCAGGGAGAGCGCGGGGGACGCGTTCACGGTCAGGCTCAACTCAGCCGTGACGGTCGATCCCCGGGTATCCGTCGCGAGGACTTGGACCGTCCAGGTGCCCGTGGCCGTCGGCGTGCAGCCGAGGACGGACGAGTTCGCGCTGACGCAACCGGGAGGAAGGCCGGTGAACGAGTAGGACGGCGGCCCGATCCCGCCCGTGAGGTTCGTGACGAGGAGGAGGCTGGCTCCCTCCGTGAGCGTCGCGGGCGAGGCGGAGAAGCGGACCAGCGAGAGTGCGGGAACGACGGTGATCGTCACGGTCACTTGGCCGGAGACCCCCAGCGAGTCTATCGCGTTCACGGTGACCGGGTAGGTCCCGGGGAGCGTGGGCTGGCAGTCGATCGGGGAAACTACGGGGGCGGGACAGCCCGGGGGAAGGCCGGATACCATCACGGTGTACGTGCCGGTTCCGCCGGAGACGTTCCAGCTGACGGGCTCCGTCTCGCCTACCTCGACCTCCACCTCGGCGACGCGGATCGTGACGGCCGGGTCGGGGTGGACCGTGACCGTGCCGAGCCAAGTGGCCTCGGCGCCGAGGGAGTCGGTGACGTTCACGACGAGGTCGTACACGCCCGCCGTGGTCGGCTGACAGGTCACCGTCGGTTGATCGCTGGCGCATCCCAGCGGCAGGTTCTGGTAGAGATACGAGTACGGATAGAGGCCCCGCGTGGCGGTGACCGTGAGGTTCCAGGTCTGACCGACGTCCAGCACCTCCGCGGAGAGGTTGACCGATTCGGAGAGGGACGGGATCACGCGGAGGAACGTCGTGGCATTTCCGGAAAGGCCCTCGGCGTCGGTCACATTGAGGCCGACGTCGAACGTGCCGACCCCGGTCGGTCGGCAAGAGAACACCATCCCCCCGGGGGTAGGGCACCCGGGCGGGAGGTTGGAGAACTGGAAAGAGATCGACCCCCGGCCGCCGAACACCTGGCCATCAAAGTAGACGGTACCGTTCGCCTCCACGGTGCTCGGAGTCGAGGTCAGGACCGCCACGGGCCGGTCCGCAAACGCCCATAGGTAGGAGTACGGCCATACCGGCGGGACCACGGGAACCCACGCGAGGTAGTAGCCTGCGTCCGGGTCGATCGCTCCGGTTCCCCCCCAGGAGAACGGTCGGGGCGGCGCCGTCCCCACGTCCGAAGAGACGTTCGTCCACGTGAGGTTCGAGTAGACCCACGTGTAGGCCGGGGCGGGTGCGGTGGAGGTAGGGTGCGAGCCGCCGTAGAAGACGACCCCATCGAGCGAAGCGTCGTAGAACAGCGGGATCGAGGCGTTCCCCGGGGGAGGGGGGCCCGTCCCGTTCGCCTCGGTCCAGCCGCCTCCGACGAACGTCCACGTCTGGTTGAGGTTCGGCCCTCCGCCATAGAGGAGGACCTGGTCCGCGGCGGGGTCCCATGCCATCTCCGGGACCTGCTGGAAGGCCGGTGCGAGCACGCTCTTCCCTCCATTGAGAGCACTCCAGTTGCCTAGCCGAGTCCACACTCCGCCCGCAAACTTCCAGGTGTCGCCGATGCTGTCGAGATAGACGAGGTAGGAGTCGACCGGGTCGTAGACCGCCCATCCGGCATGCCCGGGCTGGGGCGGGGACTCCCCCGTGATGTTCGTCCACACCGAATCGCCGAGGATCCAGGTTTGTGGGAAGAAGAAGTACCCATGAGCGTTCGTCCTACCGAAGTCGTCCCACAGAACGAGGTAGCCGTCCAGGGGGTCGTAGACCAGAAATCCCTGGTAGTAGCCGCTGCTGATCCCTTTGGGGCAGGGTCCGACCTCATCGGTGATGTTCGACCAGTGACCTCCTCGGAATTCCCACGTCGCGTTCGAAAGGAAGGCTTGGGGACATCCGAGCGGGCCGAGGGCGATGCGGAGGCAGATCGTTCCCCCGGCCAAGATGATCCCATCGCGTGCCGGGTCGAAGGTCAGGAGCGGATCCTGAACGTACATCGGGATCCCGACGGAAGAGCTCAGGTTCACCCAGGTGGGGATCTCCGTTCCAGAGCCATTGGCGAACGCCGATGGGGGTGGGACCGAACGTCCCGAAAGGCTTTGGCCGGCCGCCGGAGTTGAGATCCGGTTCGAAACGGCGAGGTGGCTCTGGCCGAGAGAGGCGGGGGAAAGCCCCAGCTCCAGACCTGCCACCAGGGTGACGCCAACTACGAGGAGACACCAGACGATGGCCCGGCGATCCCCGCGGTGCGCGAAGCTACCTCCGGAAGGCATGGCCCGTCCGTTGGGGAGGTTCCCTCCCACGATATGGGCTTCGGGCGATGCGGGAGGTAGCGCGATCGTCAGAAGGGACCGTTAACGACGTTCCGTTCCGGTGTCATAGGTTGCGGGCTCGGACGTCGACCTGCGACGGAGGAGTGGGTCGGAGCGTGGCTAGGCGTAATGACTCAAGCTCGTGCGGTCCTTCTTGGCGGCTTCGCGCTGCTGCTCCCCTCGCTCCTCGCGCCGCCGCTCCCGCTCGCACTCCTCTTCCGTGACCCATTTGAACTCGACGTCCTCGGGGTGGTCGTGCGCGATGAACGCGCCGGCTTCGAAGGCGTTCGCGAGCAGGTCCTCCAGGTTGTCCGGCTCCGTTCCCTCCAATCGGCCGGCGGTCCGCCAGAACCAGTCCGGCGCCTTCCCGGCGGCCTCGAGGTATTCGGTGATGAGGTCGTAGATCGAGGTCCGTTCGTCAGCCATTCGGACGTGGACGTGACGGTCCCGCTCGGGAGTCTCGGGCGCATGCGTCTCAGCGGGAGGGCTCATCGGGGCGTTCAGGTCAGTGCCCGCTATAACCCCTCGGCCCGCGCGAGAGGAGGGGCCCCCGTCCCCTTCAAATGAGGCCCGGCCGTAGGCGGTCGTCGACCTCCATGTGGGATCCCAACAACCCGAACTCCCCGCCGCCCTCTACGGGGGGCGCGGCGAACCCCAACGCGCGCTACGCCTACCTCGTCGGCCGGCTTCGGGCGCGTCAGGTCACGATGGAAGAGGCGACCGAACTCTTCGGGATCATGCAAGGGATGCTCCAGCGCTCCGAGGCGGGACGGCAGGCGCTCATGGCCGCCAGCCGAACGCGCGGCCTGACGGGCGCGAGCACCCCGACCGCGGTCCCCGCGCCGAGGACTCCGCCGAGCGCCGGGGGCTCGGACGACATGCTCCTCTTCGGATTGCTCGCCATGGGAGCGGGCGCCGGCCTGGTCGCCGCGCTCGCCAAACGGATCCAGGACGGACCCCTGACCCCCGCCGCGCCCCCGCCCAGGTCCAAGCCGGTCTCGTCGTCCCGGTAGGCGGAGGAAATGCGCCGGTTGGTTTTCGCCCATCTGGCTGACGCCCACGTAGGTGCCTGGCCACGCAACCCCGCCCTGCGGGAACGGCTTCGCGCGAGCGTCCTTCGCGCGATCGAGGTCGCGTCGGAGCGTGGGGCCGAGTTCTTGCTGATCTCCGGGGACCTGTTCCATACGCCCGCCCCCGAACCTTCCGAAGCCGCTCCGGTAGCCGCCGCCCTCCGCCGGTTCGTGGAGGCGGGTCACCGGATCTACGTCATCTACGGGTCGCACGATTACGTCGCCCACCGAACGAGCTGGCTGGACGTTCTCGCGGAAGCGGGGGTATTCGTTCGGGTCGCTCCCGAGGCGGTCCGGGCGGACGGTTCGGGATGGACCCTTCCCTGGACCCTCGACGAACCGACGGGCGTGCTCGTCGCCGGGATATCCGGTCGCTCGCATGGGCTCGACCGAGAGTACTTCCGGTCGATGGATTCCACCGCCTTTTGCTCCGCGCCGGGATTCAAGGTCTTCCAGTTTCACGCAGCGGTCGAAGAGTACTTGCCCGCCCATCTACGGGACAAGATCCACGGGATCCAGATCGACGACCTGCCCCCGGGTTGCGGGTACTACGCGGGCGGCCACATCCACTTCACGTACGAGGGGACGGGGCCGGGGGGAGGGCTCCTCGTGAACCCCGGCGCCGTCTTCGGGACGAGTCGGACGGACATCGAGAACGGAGAGGCCGGGCGGACCCATCGCGGAATAGCCATCGTCACGGTCGAGAAGGGCCGAGCGTCGGCCGAGATGGTCGACACGATGGAGCGGGGCACGATCCGCACGGTCGACATTGACGTCTCCGGAAGGACCTCGGACGCGATCGCGGCCCTCGTGGTGGCGCGGGTGCGCGAGGAGGGCGCACCCGCTGGGACCCTCGTCCTGCCCCGACTCCACGGGGTCCTCGCCTCCGGGAAGGTCTCGCCGTTGGACCTAGGCCCCGCGCGGGAGACGCTCGCACGGGAGGGAGTGACGGTCCAGGTCGACGTCCGGGACGTGGAGGGCGGTTCGCCCGGCCCCGACGCTCCCATCACGGAGAGCGTGGTCGAGGCCGAAGAGGTAGAGCGGCTCCTGGGAGCTCCGGGACAACGAGCTCCCTGGCTCGAGGGCGCGGTGGGAGAACGCCTGGTCCACGAGCTGCTCTCCGCCCTCGGGGTGCCCAAGGCGGACGGAGAATCGACCCTCGATTATTCCAGCGCCCGACGGGCCGAGGCCCGCCGCCTCCTCGGAGTCCCCGAGAGGCCCGAGGGATAGGAGAGGCCGCTTGCGCGTTTCTAGGATCCGGGTCCGCAACATCCGCAGCTACCTCGACGCGACCCTCGAGCTCGCCCCCGGGACCACCCTCCTGGTCGGGGATGTCGGAGCCGGCAAGACCAGCCTCCTCTACGCGGTCGAGATGGCCCTGTTCGGGACCGCCGAGATCGAGGCCACCTTCCTCGTCCGCCACGGGGCGTCCGAGGCCGAGGTCGAAGTGACCCTCGAGGACGGGGAGCACCGGTACGAGGTCCTCCGCTCGTTCCGTCGGGTCCGGCGCAAGGGCAAGGAGACGTACGAACCGGGGCGGATCGCTTTCCGCCAGGATGGGGCGACGACCAGCTATTCGGCGACCGAGCTCCGGCAGCAGGTCATCGAGCTCCTCGGGTTCCGGGACAATCCGAACCCTCGGGCCCACTCCGACCTCTGGCGCTGGGCGGTCTACATCCCTCAAGAGCGGATGCGCGAGATCCTTTCGGCCCCGCCGAAGGAACGGCTCGAGACGGTGCGTCGTGCGCTGGGCGTGGAGCGCTACCGTATCGCCGCGGAGAATGCGAAGGAGGTGGCGCGCGACCTCCGCCAGACCGCATCGGCCCTGCGGGGCAACGCCGAGCTGCTCGAGCGGTTCACCGAAGACTATGCCGCCGCATCGGCGGAGATCCACCGCCTGGAGGACCTTCGCGTGGCGGGAGAGGAACGGCGCCGCCGGCTCGAGGAGGACCGGGCCCGGGTCCTCGCGGAGGCGACGACGGCCCAGGAAGCGCTCCACCGGCTCGACGCCGATCGTCGGGTCCGCAGCACGCTCCGAGAGGAGGACGGGGCCGACCGACGGGCGCTCGAGACCCGCGAGCAGTCCCGCGCCGAGCGGATTCGAGAGGTCGACCAAGTGACCCGGGAGGTCCATGAACAGGAGCTCGTGGCCGGCGAGGTGGCGAACCTGCGCAAGGAGACCATCGTGGCGGCGGAGGAGGTCGCCCGGTTCCGCACGGAGGTCGAGGGCCGTGCTTCCGCGGCCGGGCTCCTGACCGTGGCGCGTTCGCGCATCGTGGACCTCGAGCGCCGGCTCAAGACGCTGGGGCAGGAGGAGGAACGCACTCGCAGCCAGGTCGAACGCACCCGCGCCCGGCTCGCCGAGGTCAGCTCCGCGCTGCAGGGGAGCGAGCCCGCTCCGCCCACCCCGTACTCGCTCGCCGACATCGACCACCATCTACTGGAAGCTCGGAATCACGAGACGACCGCGCGGGAAGCGGCCGCCGTCGCCCATCGGAGCTCCTCCGAGCTGGAGGAATTGGTGGCGGAGGGCGTCTGTCCGCGATGCGGCCAGACCGTGCACTCGACCGAATTCTCCTCCCATCGGGAAGAAGCCGAGAAGGCGGTGGGATTGGCCGACGACGAGGTCCGGGCGACCGAGCTCGCTCGCCGACGCTGGGAATCCCTTCGACAGGAGCGGGACCACTTTGAGCGAGAGCTCGAGCGCTGGGCGGAGGGGGCCCAACGACGAGCCGACATCGAACAAGCCCTCGCCGCGACGGAGGAGGCCTCCCGGCGGACCGAGACCGCCCTCGTCGAATGTCGCGTCTCGCTCGAGGGGGTTCGAAGAGAGGCCGACCAGCTAGCTCCGGCCGAAGAGGAACTCGCCCGGCATCGGAAGCGTCTCTCCGCGGCGGATCAGGCTCTCACCGAGGCCCGAACTCGGCTCGAATCCGCCGAGCGGGCTCATGAGCGGGCCGTCGCACTTCAGGAGCGGCGGGTCTCGCTCGCCGCGGACGCCGAGCGCGGGGCGGCGGAGGTCGAAGCGCTTCACGCTCGGATGACGGCCCGAGCTCTCCGACTCGCAGAGATCGACGCGGCCCTCGGCCGGGAGTCGGAGGTCCGAGGCGCGGCCGAGGAGAGCGCCCGGCGCCGCGAAGCCGCGGAGTCGGCCTGGCAACGGGCGGCTGAGGAATGGACCCGGTGGGCGACGCAGCTCGAGTCGCTCCGGGAACGTCTGGCCCGCGCGGAAGCGGGTCAGCGAGAGCGAGCGCGCCTGCTCGAGACCGCCGATTCCACGGACGCGAAGGCGACCTGGCTCGGCTCAGGCTTCCACGACTCGGTCCTGATGATGGAGACGCGGGTGCTCGAGCGGGCCCAGGCGGACTTCGAACACCATTTCCAGCGGTATTTCGCGGCCCTCATCGACGACCCCGACATGCTCGCGGTCACCGACTCGTGGTTCTCGCCGGCCGCGGAGATCCGGGGCATTTGGACGCCCGCCGAGGCGCTCAGTGGCGGGGAGCGAACCAGCCTCGCGCTCGCGTACCGGCTCGCGCTGGCGCGGGTGGTCCGCTCCGCCGGTCACCTTCGGCTCGACTCCCTCCTGTTGGACGAGCCGACCGATGGCTTCTCTCCCGAACAGGTGCAGAGCATGGGCCAGCTCCTCGAGGAGCTGGGGTTGCCCCAGATCCTTCTGGTCTCGCACGAACGGGAGCTCGAATCGGTCGCCCAGCGCGTCGTCTGGGTCGAGAAGGAGAACGGGCACTCGGTCCTGCGGGGGCCCGGCACCGGCCTCTCGGCCGAGGAACCTCCCACCGACGCTACGTGAGCCGCGCCCGAAACTCCGCCTCGCTCCAGGGGGGGCGGCTCGCGAGATCCAAGTTCTCCGAAAGGTGTTCGGGTCGTTTCTGCCCCACGAGCGGAGCGAGGTTGCCTGGAGCCGAGCGGGCGAACTGGAGAGCCGTCTGAGCGGCGGTGAGGCCGTCGGGTTGGGTTTTCCCGCGGGTCAACCGTCCTTGGAGGAGCGGGACGCTTGTGAAGCAGCCCACCCCGAGGTGTACGGCGGCGTCGAAGAGGGGAACGGTCCGGCTCCCGAGGACCTGGGTCGGCCACGTGGCCGCCTCCGGCATCGAGAGGTTGAAGGGGAACTGCACGAAGCGGAACCCGTGGTCCCGGCCTCCGACGCGCTCGGCGACGCGCAACGCGTCGGGAAGCCCGAAGTGCCCTTCGGCTCGTGGGGGGATCCTTAGGCAATCCCACGTGGCGAGACCGTAGAAGCCGAGCTGACCGGCGCTACGGAAGGCCTCGAACGTGGCGAAGGCCGCCTCGAGTCGTCGGAGGAACTCTGGCTCCCCCACGGTCGCGAGCTGGGCCTCCGGGGCGTTGTGGAGATAGAGTAAGTCGACCGCTTCAAGGTCGAGGTTGGTCCGGCTGCGTCGGAACTGATCCTCCAAGTAGGCGGGACTCATCGCGTGGCTCCCTTCGACCACGTCCGCCGGGTCCAGGATACCGGGTTCGACCAGTTCGGTCGCGACCCAGCGGTCGAGCGGGGTGGGCGATTCCGAGTCCGGGGCGAGGTAGCCGATCTTGGTCGAGACGAACATCTCGTCCCGCCGGACGACGCCCCGGTCGAGCGAGCGACGGAGCGCGCGGCCGACGCTCCGCTCGGCCCGCTGGTAGCGATAGTTGATCGCCGTGTCGATGACGTTCACGCGACCCGACGCGAGGCAGAGCGACACCGCCTGTTCCACAGCGACGTCGGTGGGGGTGTCCGGGGCGCCAAGGTAGGTACCGAGACCGATCGAGGAGACCGCGAGGCCCCCCGCCGTGCGACGGAAGTGCGACTCGGGGGTCTTTCGTTCTCGGATGGTTCGCTCGGCAAACCGCCGGGTACCCTCCGTCGAGGCCCGGCCGGGAATTGCGACCACGGAGGAGGGGGAGGCTGGGAACACAAAAGGTGGCGTCCTCTGGGTCGTCGACCGTTCCGTTCGAAGGGCCAGCGGGAACCCGGAGTCGAGACGAAGCTACGTTCCTGGGATGCCCACCCCCCGTTCGAGGGTAAGAGGCCCCCGCGCAATCGACGCGGAGCCGGGTGGTTCCACGTGCGGTGGGGAGTTTTGGAGGGGTTGTTCCGAGGAGGAGTTCCGGATTATGAGCCCCACCCCCCGTGCGTTCCGCTCCACTTCGACTGACGAGGAGGGAGAGTCCTTGCGCGTATCAAATCGGCAGACGGACCGGGCTGGACCCACTACGAATCCGAGTTGGACTCCTAGGCTTCAGGTCCGGGGGCCACTCTAACCTTGCGAAGCTTGGTCTCCAGGTTCGGCAGGACATCCTGAACGAACTCCCACAGGTTCTCGGGCTTGAATTCGTAGTACTCGTGGGCCGGGTTGTTTCGGAAGCTGGCGATGCGCTGCCAATTGACGTTGGGGTTCGCGTTCTGGGTCCTGCGGGAGACCCTCCCGACGGCGTCGCCGACCTCCATGATTCGGAAGGCCACCGCTTCCTGAACGGTGGTGTTGGCGAGGAACTCGTCACGGTCGAGTTCATCCGTGAGGGTCGCGATGCGGAGGAGGGCGGTTCGCGTGTCCTCGAGCCGCTGGGCGTCGGTTCGCCGGTCCTCCTTCACACCGGCACCGCCTGGGCGAGTATCTCCGGAGCGGCGTACCATTTCATGGAGTCGTCGGGGACGACGTCGACCTCGCGGTCGAGGAGCTTCGCCAAGTCGATCTGGAGTCCCGCCCTCTCCCACAGGCCCCCGCCATGGTACCGGACCAGAAGGTCCACGTCGCTCTGGGGCCCTGCCTCACCCCTCGCCACTGAGCCGAAGACGCGGGGGTTCGAGAACCGGTACTTTCGGACAAGTGCACGGATCTCCCTCCGCTTCGGGGTGATGATCTCCGGGATCCCGAGTCCGCCGCCGTCGTAGGGAGGAAGGCGGACCTTCGGGATGTCCCACCGGACGGACTTGCACCGGGGGCATCGTCGGATGACTGACTTGGTCGGGGTCCATGAGTAGATGCACCGATAGCAGTGGAGGAGGGGGAGCGAGACGGTCTTCATGCCGACCGGAGGAGGGTCGGGCGGACATAAACCTTCCTCCGGAGTAAGGTTGTCGGGCTCGTCGACTGGTCCCCGAGCAGCCGAATTGTCAAGCCCGTACCGATGGGGGCCGGCCACATCTCGGAAGGCTTATTTTCCTTGCAGGTTCGAAGGAGCGAGCCGCGCGAAAAGGAGACCGGAGGGGCAGGAGGATGGCATACTTCATGGTGATCACTGAGCAAGGTCCAACTTGGATTCCTTCGCGATCGATGCGCGACCAAGAGAAATGGGCCGAGCACGCCGTATTCATGAACTCGCTCGTCGACGAGCGTTTCGTTATCCTCGGGGGTCCGTTCAGGGATGGGTCCACCCACAAGGCTCGACTGATCATCAAATCGAGCGGCGAATCGGCCCTGAGAGCGCGTCTCGTCGAGGATCCATGGATGCGGATGGGCCTGCTCCGAATTCTCTCGATCGAACCTTGGGAAGTGCTGCTGAGCAAGGAGGACTGACTCAACGGCCCTACCCCAGCCATCACTCAGACGGAATCTTCGATCTGAGTGGGCCGGTCCCGCATGAAGGGGACGCGGGCGGGCGTCGAGACCAGGCCCGGCACGACCCCTACCCTCGCGCGTGAAAGGCGGGACGCGGCGCGGAACCTGCGGGATGTCCGCGCCCGCGTGAAGGCGGCCCGCCCGCTGGTCGCAACCACGCCGGGGTTCACGGAGTTCCTCCGCAGTGACTGGCAAAAGGCAGCGCGAATCTACACGCTCTTTGGGATCACGGAGGCGATCTTTCGATACGGAGTTCCGGCCAAGCCGCTCGGGCACTGACCCGTCCAAAAGTAAAAGCTCGGGCTCGGCGTCATGTAGCGTGGGCAGCGAGATGCGTTACTCCCTCGTCATCCTCCCTATTGGCATCGCCTCACTGGCCTTTGGGTTGTATTGGGTAGTTGCCGGAATCGAAGAAGAACTCGCTTACCACAGGAATGCCGCCGCGTGTACGACCGTTCCCCACTGCGGAACCGGACCCCCGCCGTACGGTGCACTCATCGATGTTGCCATTCCATTCATCGTTCTTGGGATTGCGGTTCTTGCTTGGGGCATAGTTCAAATGTGGCACGAGCGACGAGGAAGATCTGCTCCGAACCACGCTTAGGGGTGCAGGCGGCCAGGTGGACTCTACCCTATTCCGGTCGCGTCCCATCTCGGCATGGCCGTGGCCCTCGCGCGCGACTGGCGCAAGGCGGCGTGGTTCTACGCGCGGTTCGGGATCACAGAAACGACACTCCGTCACCGAGCTTCGGGACCGAGTGAGACCGATCCAGGTGGTGCAGAAGAACCTCTCATCGAGGCTCTGCCGCACCCCGCACCTGGGGACCTCGGTTGAGAATTGCGTGGGAAGAGGGTCCCACTCGCCCGGCTACCGGTACGTTCCTTGGTCGGCGGTACACCTAGCCAATCCAGCCACCATCGATCTTGGGGGTCGGCTTCTCTGTTCTGGGGTGCTGCAGATCCGAAGCGGCTGAATCGCCAAGATTGCTGAGAGAATACACCTTCATCTTGCGATTGAAGTCTGAGACGAAACGTCGCTCCGCCGTTAACACATCAGCTGCAAGGAGAGGCTGAAGGACCCTCACGAGTGAACTTTGCGGCACGTGGAGTGCCAGTACCATCCCCTGTTGCGTGCGCTCCGCCCGCGCCACATCGTTCGTGCCTAGTCGGCCAAGCCGAGAAAGATGGAGGATGATCCGAGCGGCTAGTTCAATCCCCTCGTTGGGGCCGGCGTCAGAGGTCGGCACAATCTCGGCACCGGGAAGTCCGTCCCCCTTCTATAGTGCGCAAGGGCCCCTCGACTTCTGCGCAATGGGGCGAAACCACTACGGTCTTGGCGGTGAAACTTGGTCATTCCGTTCGGCGTTGTCGTGAAACTCCTTCAACCAGCTTTGACCCAATGCCCGCTGCCTTGAGTAGCGGGAGTGACGATACTCCCAGATTCCGCCTACCGCGATGAGTCCGGTCACGAAGAGGGTTCCGAGGGCCCAATACGAGACGAAAGGTAGCGGGGTCGTGAGTCCGGACGAAGCTGCGAACGTGACCGTGATCGGAGCGGGACTCGCCCCCTTCACCACGACCTCCGAGGTGGAAACCGTCACCCGGTATCCATTGGGACCAGTGGCGGAAATGGTGTAGGTCGCACTCTCCAGGTAAAGCACGATGGTCGAACCCCCAGATTCGCCTGCCGTGGGCGTCCCTGTGGCTATGTTGGTCGCCGTAACCTGCCAGACGCTCCCTGTCGGTACGCCCGATTCGGTTACCGTCAACGGGTAGACCGTCGTATTCGTGAAAGCAACCGGGACGGATACGGGGCCCCCATTCACTTCTACTGATGCCACGTAGTCAATGGAGTACCCTGAAACATTCGGGACAACGAGAGTGTACGTGCCATTAGGCTCGATGAACTTGATGGTCTGAGTCGCCGAAGATTCCTCGAGGCCAGCCACTTTGGCGCTCCAGGTAGTTCCGTTCGAAAGCCCCGATTCAACCACTGAGACCGTGTAACGAGGCGCAGCAGTGCTCGCATACGTGACGTTGACAGTCAGAGGCCCCCCGGCGACTACGACAGAACCGTTCCTCGGAGTTGGGACATAACCGGCGACGGTTCCCACATCGTAGGAGTACGTTCCGTTGCCGACGATGAACCCGATAGTTGTGCCCCCGGACGAAGACTGATCGGAATCCAGGGTCACAGACCAGATAGTTCCCGAAGTCAATCCGGACTCAGCGAAGGTGACGGCATAGTACCCGGCAGCGAGAGTCTGGAATCCAATCGAGACCACGATCGCTGAGCCAGCAACCGTCACGATTCCGCTCGATACGTTCGCGTAGTACGCCGATGGTTGCCCGATGGAATACGGGTAGGTTCCATTCGACTCGGCGAACCGAATCGTTGTCAAGGTGGTGTTGACTGGAGTACCGGCAAGCGTGACAGACCATCCGGTGCCCGTCGGAAGACCGGACTCGGCGAAAGTTACGAGGTACGTGGGGTGGAGGGTGACGAAGGAGAGGCTGATCACCACGGTCGATCCGTCCAGAGTTACCGCGCCATTCTGCGGTGAAACACGAAAACCGGACGGAGCCTGGACGGAGAAGTTGTAAATTCCTGGCGTCTCCGAAAACTCAATCTGAGAAACTGGAGTAACCGCGGATTGGGTTACGGAGTTCAATGTCACATTCCAAGTATCACCATTGGGCAAACCGTTCTCATTGAATTGGACCGAGTCACAAGTGCTGCTGCCGGTGGCAAAATCTGTCGTCAGGTCCACCCCCGCACCGGCCACGGTCACATTTCCACCGCATGGGTTGGGGTAGGCAATCACGTGCTGGTAGTTGCTGTAGAGATAGAGGTAGCCGTCGTAGGTCGGGATTGTGAAGGGAAACGTCCCGTTGGCCTCGGCGATCGTGAGGGTGGTTGCATTCGAGCTAGCAGAAGAGCTTCCCACGGTCGCCGACCATCCCGTGACGTTGGTCCAAGGAATTGGTAAGCCGGTTTCATAGAAGGTGACGGGATAGAAGCCCGGCCGTAGGGCGAATGTCACATTGAAGTCGTAGGTCCCGTTTTCAAGGAGAGGCCCCGCGAAATACGATCCGGCCGATGGCACGCTAAGCAGCCATGGGGCGATGGACAGCGGGTAGATGGAATTGACCTCAATCTCGCTAGTGTTGCCCTTGGCAACGACCACAGGAACGTTGGGGTACCACGTCCCGTCGGCAACGATTACGCTCCAATTGTAGCCGGCAGGTAGGCCGGTCTCCCAAATGGTGGTGGGAGTTCCAGGCGTGCCCCCCCCCAAGTACGAGAATTCGATGCACTCCAAGGTCCGGTTGTCGGTGTTGGTCACGCACACATTGCCGCTAGTGGGGTCGTAGGTCACCCCCGAAGGATCGACCTGGATGTACCCCTGCACTGACGCATTATTCGGGTCTACCACGACCATGAAATTGACGCCCGCGCCGATCCACACCAGCCCGTCGACAGCGTCGTAGTCAACCCCCTGCATTTGGAGCCCGAACCAAACGGGGATGGTCGCCACCACGTCAGCGGTGGAGCCCGAAAGCACACTGATGTTGCTCGAGCCGGGGTTGGTCACAAAGACCCGGCCCGTCGCATTGTCGACCGCCACCCCATATGGATCTTTGCCAACCGCGGTCGTAGCCACCACATGATTGGTCGTCCCTGAGATCTTGGAGACCTCGGCGGCTCCGTAGTCGGCCACGAAAACCGCACCATCATTCGGATTGGCCGCAACACCCAGAGGTCCGTTCCCGACAGAAATATTGGCCATTACCAGAAGGCTGGTCCCATTGATCACCGTGAGGTTGGCACTTCCGTTGTCAGCGACATAGATCTCTCCGTTCCAAGAGTCGTAAGCAACACCCATGGGATCAACCCCGACCGGGATGTTCGCAATAGGTGCCGAGAGATTTCCGAAGAGTACACTTACATTATTCGAGCCTGTGTTGGCAACGAAGACGTCGCCGGTGGCGTTGTCGTAAGCGACCCCGAATGGATCCAATCCCACCGGAACGGTAACGTTGACCTCGGGAAGGAACTGTCCGGAGTTGTTCGCGGGAACGATATCCACGGAGGAGGGAGGAACAGCTACGTAGAGCGACTGATCCGCCGCATCATACGCAAGCCACGAGGGGGTGCCTTGGAGAGGACTCAGCTGTGGGTTCGCTGACCGCAGCGGAGTCGTGACGAGCCGGTGCGGACCAACTCCGGGTCCCAAGCTTGCCGCCCCGACGGAGTCCGTTGGGCCCACCCCAAGGGCCGATTTTGAAAACGCCTGAGGGGGGGAATGCACCACCGCGAACGCGGAAGTCAGGAGAATCGAGACAACTCCAATGATTAAGAAAACCCGGACAAATGCTGGGCGGACTTGAACTTGCCACGGCGGACCGCTCATCGCGCCAACAATGCGATTGCCGCTTATGAACGAGTCACGATTTATCCGGTCTCATCGGGGGGGCAGTGGCAGACCGGCTCCCGTTGCGTTAAGCGTGCCAACTCAACGGATTCGACTGCCCAGGGCTACCCTTTGAGAGCCATCCTCGGTCACGGGGGAAGCGGATGTTCACTTGGTTGGGCCGGGCCTGGTAAAGCCGGCTGGCGGGCGACTTTCGCACTACGGACAGTTCCAGTGCCACAGGTTTCGGACAACAGGTGTTACCCGGGACCTACGCAATCCAAAGCCCCGGGGTCCAGGGCGGCTCGCAGTCGCGGCACGGGTCGCGCCCACGCAGGGGGACCTCGAAGAGGTCAGCCGTTCAGTTCGTCCCAGCTGATCTCGGTCGGTTTGCGTCGAGTCTTGCCCCTCACCCGAACACCGCCTGCCGATGGAGACGGTCCCGAGCTTGCGGTCCTTCTTCTCCCAGACCTCGATCGTGATGTTCCCCCTGCCGAGGCAGATCCCCCAGTCGCCCTCCACGTGAACGTGCGCGTAGCGCGGGGCCATGAATTGGCGGTAGCGAACCCATTCCTTGAGCTTGCGTGGGTGATGTCACCCTGCGGTTTGGACGACACCCGAACCCGGAATTTCGGCTCGACGTGACTCTCCGGCGAGTAGGAGTCCGACAAGCACACACCCGAGCATCGCGACGCCGTATGCCTCCACGATGAATGTTACGGATGTCGCCGAAGCAAAGGCGGAACTCAACACAATGATTGCGGGTGAGGGGGCGAAAACTAGGGTCGATAGGAGAGTGGAGACTCGGCCAAACAAGTGCGACGGGAGCTTCGCCTGGAGGAGGGACTGAAACGGAATAGTGTTGGTTGCCTGCGAGAGGCCCAATCCAGAAGCGAAGGCGAGGGCGACGATGGGCTGTCTCGTGAGGCCCAGCCCGATGATCGAGATGGCTTGACCCAGCAGACCCAAGAAGAGCAGGTGACCCGCTTTGACCCGTGAACCAATCCCACCGATCAGAAGTCCTCCCAGGATCGCTCCAAATGCGAATGCTGCTTCAAAGAATCCAAACAGCGATGCAGAGCCCGAAAGAGCGCTCTTCACGTAGGGCGCCCAAAGTCCTTGGAGTCCCATGGGGAAGAAGCTCACCACTACCCCGACGATTGCGAATTGGAGCATGAGACGGTCCCTGCGGATGTACCGGACTCCGTCACGAAAATCCTCGAACCAACCCGGCGGTTTCGGCTTCTCCTGCTCTCTAGTTGGACTGGGGCTAGGAGTGCCGAATCGAGGCGACACGGCGAGCATGATGACGAAGCCCACGGCGAAAGAGGCTGCGTCGTACGTTAGGGGAATGCCGATACCGAGCAAACCGATGAGGACTCCCCCCAGGACAGAACTGCCCAGTTGGTTGGTCGACCCAGAACTCTGCAACAGGCCATTCGCTGCGATTAGGTCCTCTCTCGGAACGGCCCGCCCAACCAAAGCCGAGTTAGCTGGTATCGTGAACTGGTGGCCGATCTCGACCATCAGAACGATCGTGAGGACGGCAGGGAAGACGAGCAGGTGCTCGACGTACAGTGCACCTCCGGCAGCTACAACTGAGCCTTGTAGGGCGTACGCCGCAAGAATGACGGATCTCCGGTTGAACCGATAAACGTAGACCCCCGCGATGGGAGCGACGAGGATACTCGGGATGAGGAAGGCTGCGAAGGCGATTCCAACGAGAACGACCGACCCTGTAGAGAGAAGGACGTACCATACGATCGAGATTAGAAAGACAAGATCCCCCGAGTCCGACACGGTCTGGGAGAGCCAGATCGCTAGGAGGGAAGGATTCCGGAGGACGCGCCGGTAACCCGCATACGCCATTTCAAACCGTTCGGCATTGGTTCTGTGGGCGAATAAACCCCGCTGGCGAGCGGTCCTTTCCGCGGCAACGAAGCCTGAGGACGACGAGCCCCGAAGCGTAACAGCGGTGGGACTAGGTTAGAAGGGCACGACAACGCTACAGGGTTAGCGGCTCGGAACAATCTTAGAGGATTTGTTCCTAGAGCCGCCGTGCCCAGAATCGTCCACTGGCACTGCGTCGCCCGCGGCCGCGTCCAGGGCGTGAACTACCGTGCGCGGGTTGCACAGGCGGCCCAGCGTCACGGCGTGGTCGGCACGGTCGCGAACCGCCCCGACGGCACGGTCTTCATCGACGTGCAGGGTCCGGTCGAGGCCGTTGAGGCGTTTCTCCGCGACGTGAGCGGTTCGCGGGGGGTGAGCCACGCGCACGCGGTCGAACGCGTGGCGGAAGTCGCGGTCGTGCCTGACCAGGTCGGATTCGACATTCTGCGCGCCTGACGGGCGGGTCCCGCTCGCGGCGACCCCGAACTCGTCAGGAGCCGGAGGCTCGACCTGATACGTGGTCGGGGGTGGGCCCGGCCGCGCTTACACCGACGTAAACGGCCTCTACACCCACTACCCAGGTGATGTTCGTGGCCGCGGAGTCGTTGCCATTCTGCATGACCAAGAACCACGGTTGCGCGGTCAGTTCGTTCTGCTGTGGATAGATCGGCACGCTCCAGCTGAAGTTTCCTCGGTTGACTTCCCCGGTGGTGAAACATCCGTCTTGGGAAGAGCAGGCGAACTTCGACTGGTTCGACGACGGGAATGTCGCGAACTCGCTTGGCGTCATCACGTAGACCGCGGCGGGGTGCGTTGCGACGAACGACCCCGTCAGGACCGCAAAAGTATCGAGGCTGAACAGGAACGAGAATTCGATGTGCCCCCCGACCCCGAGCGTAAAGACGGTGCCCTTCGCGATGAATGTGGAGGGCCCCGGCCCAGGGGGAAGAGGGCATTGGGGCGGGCTGAACGGCATTCGGGGAGTGCCAATCTCGGAGGGGGCGGTACACGGTCGGGTCAGGAGGTAGGCCCAGACTCCCGCCAAGATGGAAACGACGACGACCACCGCCACGATGACGACAACCAACTTCCGCCGCCTCGTGCGATCCATGGGGCCTAGAATGAAATCGCATCACTCACGATAACTCCCCCGAAGCGGGTCCTCCCCTCTCGCTCCGCTCGCGGGTCTCCGCTGTCCCCTACCGAGCCGTTCGCGCGCGAAGTGAGCACGGCGTCGTGGTTCTACCCGCTTAGTGCGTCTCGGATGCCCTGCCTTCGGCACAAGATTCCCTCGGGGGGTGCCGAACCCAGGCCGCCGTGCTCCGCGAACTCACCCCCCCCGTTCCGCTCGATTGAAATCCCTGTTCCTTCTCGGGCCACCGGGCGTCCATGCCGCGCCGGAAATACGGCCACCTGCGCAAACCGATCCCGCCGGTCGCTCCGGAGAAGTGCCGTTTCTGCCGGCTCGGGCGGCGCTGTCCGGTCCATCCCCGGGTCCGGGAAGGGGAGACGTCCCGCTAACGGGCCCGGTCCGAGTTCTTCCGGAGCAGCAGCGGTCGCGCCACCCGCTCATGGAAACGGTCCGCGACGTGCACGACGTGCGCGGCCATCTCCGGCGAGATCCGGTCCCGGGCGCGGCCGAGCGCGGCGTCGAGCCCGAAGCGCGCCTGTTGCCACCGGTAGAGGTTCTGGGAATACGCGGCTTCGAACAGGAGCGAGCGACCCCCCGAGCCCCGGGTCGCCGGCCGCTTCCGACCGAGCAAGCGGTCCTTCACGGTCTGATGGAACCGGGTTCCCGGGATCGGTACCGCGATGGAGACGGAGTACTCCTCGGGAGAGAATCGGCGGAACAGCTGGAGCGTCGCCTCGATGTCCTCGAGCGTCTCGCCCGGATACCCCAGCATGAGGAACCAGAACTGACGGATCCCCTCGTCCCGCAGCGCCTGGGCGGTCCGCTCGACCTGATGGAGCTTCGTCCCGCGGTTCATGAGGTCGAGCATCTTTTGCGAGCCCGATTCGACCCCGACGTACACCCGCGCCAGGCCGACCGCTCGCAGGCTGTGGAGGAGGTCGGGCTTGAGCAGGTCCACGCGGGCGAGGCACTCGAACTTAAGCCCCAGGTCGGCGCGGGTCATCCGGTGGATGAGCTCATCGATCCAGGGGCGCGAGATCCCGAAGACGTCGTCACAGAAGCGGATGTAGTTGACGTGATACCGTTCCTTCAGGGCGACGAGCTCCTCGACGACCCGGGCCGGGGACTGCTGACGGAACGTCCGGCCGAAGGTGGGCTTGGAGCACCAGGAGCAATCGAAGGGGCAGCCGCGAGAGGTGAGGACCGCCGCCCGACGTTCGCCGGTTCGTCTCTCCCACTCCCCGAGATACCGGTCCATGTCGACCAGGTCCCAGGCGGGCAGGGGCAGGGCGTCCAGGTCCTTCAGGAACGGGCGATGGGGACCGCGGACGAGCTTTCCCTCCTGTCGCACGATCACCCCGGGGACCGCTCCCAGCGCTCGGCCGGCGGCGATCTGGTGAGCCAGCTCGACGAGGGTGACCTCCCCTTCCGCGGGGACGACCGCGTCGAACCCGGCGTCGAGGTAGGCTTCGATCCGGGTCGCGGAGTCGGGACCTCCGGCGATCGTGAACGCTCCCGCCGCGCGCGCCTTCTGGGCCACTTCGACCGAGCGCTCGTACGTGAGGGTCTTGGTGTGCACCCCGACGATGTGGGGGCGCTGAGAGCGAAGTTCCCGGGTGAGCGGCCCCAGGTCCCGGGCGAAGGTGAGGTCGACCATCGAGACCTGGACCCCGTGCTCCCGGAGGTAGGCGCCCAGCGTCAGCAGTCCGAGCGAGGGGTAGAGCTCGACGAACTTTCGTTCCATCGGGTCGGAACGGGACATGTACGGGTCGACCAGCAGGACGCGCGGCGGGTCGCCGGAGGGGTCAGTCATGGTAGGGACTCCGGACGCGTACGGGGCGGCCTCCGCTGATGGCCCCGACGGGACAGTACGGGACGCACCAACCGCACTCGGTGCAATTCGAAAGGACCTCGAGCCGGGTCGGGGTGAGCTCCATCGCGTTCGGAGGGCAGACCCCCGTGCAAAGCCCGCACAGGACGCAGATGTCGGGGTCGATCGTCACCACGGACGGCTCCGGGCCGGCCTCGGGCGAGGTCGGGGTTCTTGAACCACCAGCGCCCCCTCGGGGTCATGCCGCGGGCTTCTGGAGTTCCGGGTGGAGGGCCTTTCCGAGCGCGGCAAATCCGGTGAGGGCGCACTTGACGCGTACCGGGGAGAGCGGGATGCCGAGGTATTGGAGCACGTTGTCCCGGGTGATCGCCTCGGCGTCCTTCACGGAGGCTCCCGCCAAGTGTTCGGTCAGCATCGAAGTGCTCGCCATGCTGATGGCACACCCGTCGCCCTCGAAGCGGACCGACTCGATCTTCTCGGCCGCGGGGTCGAGCTTGAGCCGGAGCGTGATGTGATCCCCGCAGAGCGGGTTGGACTCCTCCCCCATCCGGTCCGCTCCCTCGAGCGGTCCGAAGTTCTTCGGGGTGCGGTAGTGCTGAAGGATGACCTCCTGATACATGTCGTAAGCCATCGTTCCTCTCCGAGAATTTGTACGCGGACTTGCGATATAAGGCGACCGTGCGCCGTGCTTCGGCTCCGCCTCGCCCCTTAGCGAACCCCTCGACCTTATAAACACTATCAGGTGTCTAAATCCGATGGTTACGTCGGCCGCACGGTACGAGGAATGGCTCAGCCTCGACCGAGTGCGGAGCCTTTCGAAGACCCTATCCGACCCCCCCGCTCTCCGGGCGGCGAGGGAAGATGCGCACGAGCGATTCCTCAAGCTTCCGATCGAGCCGAACCCCCTCTACCGGGGATACGGGTACTTCACCGGCGTGAACCTCACGGGCATCGACCCCGAGCTCCGGGGAGCGCCGGTCCCGTTGCCTCCTCCCCTGCCGGGAACGCTCCGGGTGGTCCATGACGTCGCCGGAACCCACGTCGAGGTGCCCGAGCAGCTCCGGGGCCGGGGGATCCGCCTCACCACCCTCGACCAGCTCCTGACCCACGGCGGCGACGCCCTCGACGAGTTCATGCGCGGCTCGGAAGAGCTGACCGACCGGCTTTCCGCGCTCGCGAGCGCGGTCGTCAACCGGGGGTACCGGCTCGTCGTCCCGGACGGGGTACGGGAACCGGTCCGCCTGCAGGAGATCTCGGTACTTTCCCAGCCGCACGAATCCCTCTCGATCCGCCGGTCGATCCACGCCGGCAAGAACAGCCAGCTCCTGGTGACGGAGGAGGTGTTCAGCACCCCGAACGGACACGCCGGCCAGCGCTTGTACGCTTCCCGGGCCGACCTCGAGCTCGGAGACGACGCGAAGGTCGTGTACCTCGGGGTCCACGCGCCCGACCTCCAGGCGGTCTCGGTCTACCGTCGGACGGCCACGACAGGGCGGAGCTCCCGCATCGCGTGGCTGTGGAACGGTCTCGGCGGGTACCGGACCAAGATGCGGAACCATACCCGCCTCACGGGAGCCGGGTCGAGCGTCGAAGACCTGCAGGCGTTCTATGGGGCCGGCGAACAGTCGTACGACAGCTCCTTCGACCTGACCCACACTTCGACCGACACCCACGGACAGTCGATCACGCGCGGGGTGTTCACCGACTCCGCGCGCGGCATGAGCCGGGGCCTCGTCCGGATCGAGCCCGGGGCACGCAAGACGATCGCGGTCATCTCCGAGCACGCCATGCTCCTTTCCAAGGGGGCCCGCTCGGACACCATCCCGATCCTCGAGATCCTCTGCCGGGACGTCAAGGCGACCCACTCCACCTCGGTGGCGCCGGTCGACCCGGAGAAGGTCTTCTACCTCGAGTCCCGCGGCATGACGCGCTCGGACGCCATCCGGATGATCGGGGAGGGGTTCCTCTCCTATGTGTACGACCGGGCCCCCGTTCCGGGCCTCCGGGAGTTCCTCTACCCGTCCCTCAGCACCCGATGGGACGGCGGCCAGGTCTCCTGGGGCGACGGACCCTTCCCGCTCCTCCCCGAGCTCACCGTCACCGGCACCGAGGCCACTCCCGAGTGGCGGTTCGACGCGAAGATGCGGTAGGGACGGGGGTCGGTCGATGCCCCTCGTCCTCGACCCGGAAGCGCTCCCCGAGGCGGTCCTTCGGGAGCTGCACCGTTCCCTCTCCGAGGACCTGGGCGAGACCCTGGAGCTCGTCCGCCATCCCCGGGGGAGGGTCCGGGACCCGGCGAGCCTGACGACGGCCGAGGGTCTCATCGAGAGCGCCCGGGCCGTGATCGGTCGACCGGGGTCCCGAAGCCGCGCCGAGCTCGCTTCGGAGTCGAACCTCGCTTATGCCACGATGCTCGCGGCGATCGACCTCGTGAAGTCCCACACCGACGTCCCGACGGTGCCGCGCGAGCGGGCCCCCGGCCCCCCGTAGAGGCGAGGCGGGCGCGCGGTCGAGGGTCGGTCTATCCGACCGCGCCGACCATCTCGAGCTGGATGAGACGGTTCAGCTCGATCGCGTAGTCCATCGGCAGCTCCTTCGCGAACTCCGCGAGGAACCCCATCAGGATCAGGTGGATCGCGTCGTTCTCGTTGAGCCCGCGGCTCATCAAGTAGAAGATCTGTTCCTCGCCGATCTTGCCGACCACCGCCTCGTGGGTGATGGTCGCGTCCTCCTCGTGGATCTCGTTGTAGGGGTAGGTGTCGGAGCGTCCCTCCTCGTCCGGGAGGAGCGCGTCGCACCGCACCGATGCCTTGACGCCAGTGGCCCCCGGGGCGACGTGGAGGAGACCCCGGTAGCTCGTCTGGCCTCCGCGGATCGCGATCGACTTGGACACGATCTTGCTCGAGGTGTCCGGAGCGGAGTGGACCGCCTTGGCCCCCGAGTCGATGATCTGGCCCTGGCTCGCGAACGCCACCGAGAGGATGTCGGCGCGGGCGCCGCGGCCCTTCAGGTAGACCGACGGGTACTTCATCGTCACTTTGGAGCCCATGTTCCCGTCGACCCACTCGACCAGCGCGTTCTCGTAGGCGACGGCGCGCTTGGTGACCAGGTTGTAGACGTTCTTCGACCAGTTCTGGACGGTCGTGTACCGCATCTTGGCGTTCGGTTCCGCCACCACCTCGACCACCGCCGCGTGGAGCGAGTTGGTCGAGTAGACCGGGGCGGTGCACCCTTCGATGTAGTGGAGCTTGGAGCCCTTGTCGGCGATGAGGAGGGTCCGCTCGAACTGTCCGACGTTCTTGGCGTTGATGCGGAAGTACGCCTGCAGCGGGATCCCGACGTCGACGCCGGGGGGCACGTAGACGAAGCTGCCGCCCGACCAGACCGCGCTGTTCAGCGCGGCGAACTTGTTGTCGTTGTAGGGGACGATCTTCCCGAAGTACTTCTGGACGATCTCGGGGTGCTCCTTCACGGCGGTGTCGGTGTCGGTGAAGAGGACCCCCTTCTCGGAAAGGTCCGCCCGGATCTTGTGGTAGACCGTGCCGCTGTCGTACTGGGCCCCGACGCCGCCGAAGTACTCCCGCTCGGCCTTGGGGATACCGAGCTTTTCAAAGGTGTTCTTGATGTCGGCCGGAACGTCGTCCCAGCTCTTCTTCGTCTCGCCCTCGAGCATGGGGTTGGCATAGTAGGTGTAGGCGTCGAAATCGATGTCCGAGAGGCTCGGGCCCCAGTCGGGCATCGGGCGCTCGACGAAGTGCTTGTAGGCGCGCAGGCGGTACTCCCGCATCCAGTCCGGCTCGGCCTTGAAATCGGAGATCTGTTCGACGACCTCGCGGGTGAGACCCTTGGCGATCCGAAGGCGGTACGTCTCCGGGTTCTTGAAATCGAATCGGGTGTAGTCGAGCGGAGTGACCTCGGAAGAGCTAGGACTCATGGACGCCTCTGGCAATTGGAACACCTGATAGTATTTAATTTAAGGGTAGGGTCGTTCGCTACAAACGGTCCCCGCCCTTGAAACCTATTGAACGGGGAGAACTGTTGCTCCATCGGCTACAGAGTTAAACGCGGATAAGAGGGCCGGATGCCCCGGTCGCCTGCCTTCATGCGAAGAGTTGGACCGCCTTACCGATCCCGTCCAGGAGGCGGTCGATCTCCTCCGGGGTGTTGTACAAGTAGGGGCTCGCTCGGGCGAGGGCCGGGACGCCGAGCACCTCCATGAGGGGTTGGGCGCAGTGGTGCCCGGCCCGGATCGCGACCCCCTCCGAGTCAAGCAGGCTGGCCAGGTCATGGGGATGGATGCCTCGGACCGAGAACGAGGCGACCGCTTCCCGGTCGGAGCCCGGAGGAGGGCCGAAGACCTTGAGCTGGTCGCCGAACCGTTCGTGCGCCCCGTCGACGAATCGTTGGAACAGCCGACGCTCGTAGTCGTGGAGGGACTCCCATCCGACCGTCTCGAGATAATCGAGGGCCGCGGAGAGCCCGACAGCGCCCGCGACGTTGGGGGTGCCGGCCTCGAACCGGGCCGGTGGTTCGCGGTACTCGACGCGGTCCTGGTGGACCTCGGAGATCATCTCTCCCCCTCCCATGTAGGGGGGCATCTCGGCGAGCAGCTCCGGCCGACCCCAGAGGACCCCGATCCCCATCGGTCCGAGCAGCTTGTGGCCGGAAAAAGCAACGAAATCGGCTCCCAGGGTCTCGACGTGGACGGGCCGGTGGGGGGCCGACTGGGCGGCATCCACCACGACCAGCGCCCCGACCTCGTGGGCTCGATTGGCGATCTCACGGACGGGGTTCACGGTGCCGAGGACGTTGGAGACATGGGTGAGGGTGACGACCTTGGTCCGAGGGCCGATCAGGCGATCGTAGTCCTCCCCCCGGAGCCGGCCCGCGTCGTCGATCCCTGCGAAATCGAGGGTGATGCCGCGGCTCTTCCGCAACTGATGCCAGGGTACAATGTTCGAATGGTGCTCCATCACGGTGGAGACGACCTGGTCCCCGGGCTGAAGGCGATCCTGCCCGAGGCAGTTCGCGACCAGGTTGAGCGCCTCGGTCGTTCCCCGCACGAAGACGATCCCGTTGGGGTCCGGCGCATGAAGGAAGCGGGCCACCCTCGCCCGGGCCGCCTCGTACGCGTCGGTCGCCTCCACGCTCAGTTCGTAGACTCCGCGATGGGGATTCGCATTCAGCCGGGAATAGTACTGGGACTCCGCTTCGATGACGACGCGCGGCTTCTGGGAGGTCGCCGCGGAATCGAGGTAGGCGAGCGGATGGCCGTGGAACGACCGGTGGAGGATGGGAAAGTCGTTTCGGAGCCGGGCTACGTCCATCCGCCGCTCCGCGGGCGAGGCTACGCCGCGTTGGCGATGCCCACGCGGACCCAGTCGTATCCCTTCGCTTCGAGCTCCTCGGCGAGCTCGCGGCCGCCCGAGAGAGCGATGGCTCCGTCGACCATCACATAGACCCGGTCGACCTTGATGTGCTTCAGGATCCGCTGGTAGTGCGTGATGACGAGAATCCCGGCGCCCGGACGGTGGAGCTTTGCGACCGTGTCCCCGACGGCCCGCACCGCGTCGATATCGAGACCGGAATCGGGTTCGTCCAGGATCGAGAAGATCGGTTGCAGCGTCGCCATTTGGAGGACCTCGGCCCGCTTCTTTTCACCGCCGGAGAACCCCTCGTTGAGCCCGCGCTTGAGGAACGCTTCGTCCATGCCGAGGTACCCTAAGTGGGTCTTCAAGTCCCGGTCGAATCCGGGCATGTCTGCGTTCTCGGGGGTGTGCCGTTGCATGTAGGAGGTCCAGAGGAACTTCTGGAGCGAGAGGCCGGACACTTCCTGGGGGTACTGGAACGCCAGGAAGAGGCCGGCGCGGGCGCGCTGGTCCACGGTCATTCCCAAAAGGTTCTTCCCGTCCAGGGTCACGGAACCGGAGGTCACCTTGTATTTCGGGTGACCCATGAGTGCGTAGGCGAGCGTGCTCTTCCCCGAGCCGTTCGGTCCCATGAGCGCCGTCAGTTCGCCGCTCTTGAGGGTAAGGTTGACACCCTTCAGGATCTCCTTGCCGGCGACTTCGGCATGGAGGTCCGTGACTACCAAGCTGTGTTCTGACGGTGAGGACGCCATGTTGCTTCGAATCCTTACGAGCCGATACCGTTATTTAAGCATGGCGCGGTGTGTAAATCCTCCAAGGGCTTGGAGGAGTGGACGAGCACGAGAGTCGAACGATGACCGCGATCGATGGAGAGGCGCTCGGCGGCACGCGTGGCCGCATCCTGGAAGAGTTGGCGGTCGCGCCGTTGACGGCCCGCGACCTCGCTCGAAAGCTCGGGATCCAGGAGAGTGCCGCCCGTGGGCATTTGGGTCGGATGGAGGAACGGGGCCTGGTCACGCCGACGTTCCGGAAGGAGGGAGTCGGCCGCCCCCGTAAGCGGTTCGCGTTGACTTCGCAGGGGCAGGACCAGTTTCCCCGAAAGTACGACCTCATTCTCGATTCGGTCGTCGACGAGCTACTTGCGAGCAAGGGCGAAGGCTTCGTCAGCGCGCTCTTTGCCGAGGCGGCTCATCGGATGGCACGCGAGGTCACCCGCTCGCTTCCCACGAACGCTACCGAGGAGGAGCGGATCCGTCACGTAGTGGGGGCGCTGAACGACCTCGGGTTCCGCTCCAGCCTCGAACGCAGCCCCGATGGGAAACGCCACATCGTCCGCACGAACTGCATCTTCCGGCACAGCGCGCTCACCCACCCGTTCCTCATGTGCGACGTTTTCGACAAGAACCTCACCGAGGCCCTGTTGGGAGAATCCGGTGTCGCCCTCGAAGACTCCATCGGGCGGGGCGGGATTCGATGCTCTCACCTGATACCTCTGAGATGAATTCTTCCGTGGGTCCATAGCTCACGCCTCATGTAGCGCCAGAAGGAACGTCTTTACGTGATCCACGCGCCGTTGAACGGTTGCCTGGTCGCCGCCTCTCCTCCTCGCCCATTTCCAAATCTGTTCGTTCTTCCACGCTGCCGAATTCGGCAGCGCGACCTCCGAGCGAGCTTGCGGGGGAGGATGATATGAAACGTCGATTTCTACCGCTCGCTGTATGGCGCTCCCGACTGAGAGAGAGTTGTGCCGGAAGTGCGGAGGACCGCTGAGCCCGGGATATGTCGACGCGGGCGCGCCGCTCATCCCGGGAACGATCTTCTGGCACACCGGGTCCGCCGCCGCGGACGGACCCTTCTCCACAGGCCAACCTTTGGCCCCGATCCCGTTCGTGGGATTGAACCGATGGCATCGGTTTCCGGCCTTGCACTGCCCCGCGTGCAAGTTGGTCGAAATCTCGTACGAGTGAGTCGCGACCGCAGCCGTTTCCGGGACCATTTCTCGCCCATACCTCCGAAAGGTCGAGAAAAGCGGCCCTGGGATCCCCCGGGGCCGGAATGGGTTGGGTCCTTGCCGGTGGAGGAACCGGTTCGGTTGAGTGGCCGTCGAACTGGTCTAACACGTTCGCCGCTCATTCCATCGAGTTCCCTAGGGTCACCGGGATGTTTGGACCCGGAAATCGGATCGCTCCCTTCGGGCGCTCACCCGGGTCATAGTAAGTGTGTATGTTGAAGTGGGAACCCTCCTTCCCCATGGCGGCGGGTCGGTAGGATGAAAAAGGCCCGATTGCTTCCCAAGAAGGAGAGAACTTGGAAGAAACCCGAATTTGCCCGTCGTGCCAGGAACCGATGGAGAAGGGGTGCGTAGCTGCGGAGTCCATCACGGGCGGTGCGAAGTGGCACAAGTCGCGGTCACTCCTCGCCGTAGGGGGAGAGAAGATCGGAGATTATCGCTGGGACGGGATGGTCTGGTTTGATGGATTCCGCTGCGCCAAATGCCGCCTCCTGGTCTTGAGTTTCTGACGGAGGAACCAGGTGCTCTCACCCGATCTCCCTCCCGTAGACGGCCCGGCCGGAACCTGACGTGGCTCCCCGACGTCGGGTCACATCGGGCGCTCGAGGGTTCCGGAGTTTGCCCCGCCGTTCCAGCTAGCTACTCCGACCGAGAGGGTCGGTCCTCTCGCGCCAAGATGAGGAACGATCGTCCGCCGAGAAGCGGCGAAGTCTCGGAGGCCGGACTCCATTCGACCGGTGGACCGGCGAGATCGGGCGTCGAACCGGACCGCATCCGCTCAGTCCAACGTCCCGCCCAGTGGACGGAGGGAAATCGAGCGGGTTTCTCCCCGACGTTGGCGAGCAGCACCGCCGCCCCTTGCGGGGTCTCCCGGTGCACGGAGAGCAACCGGGCATCTTCCCAGGCGCGCGCCTCGACCCGCCCACCGGGCCGGAGAGCGGGAAGGTCTCGTCGGAGGGCCACCAGCGTAGCCACGAGTCGTCCGAAGGCCCGTCCCCGAGGGGATTCGGCCTCCGACCAATCGAGATGGGAACGGTCGAACGTCGAACGGAGCGACGGGTTGGGTGGCATGCGCCGGTATCCGCGCGCCCGAAGCTCGCGATTTCGTCCGCCCTGCACCCGGGCTCCCGAACGAAGCGAGGGGTCCGTGAAGAAGTAGAACGGCCGGGTCTCGCCGTACTCCTCCCCCATGAAGAGCATGGGAACCGAGGCGGACCAGAGCAGGAGAGCGAGCGCGACGTGGGGAAGTTCACCGGGTAGGAGTGTGGTCAATCGCGCCCCGTCGCCGCGATTGCCGACCTGGTCGTGGTTCTGGTCGAAGACGACGAACCGTTCGGGATCGACGTTCCCGATGGGGGCCCCGTACCGCCGACCGTGGAAGACGGAGTATCCGCCCTGCAAGAGGAGCGGCTTTTCGAAGGCTCGGGCCAGCGATTCGAGCGGTCCAAAATCGGCGTAGTACCCCTGACGCTCCCCCGTGAGGGCGGCATGGAGCGCGCTGTGAAAGTCGTCCGCCCACTGGGCGTCCAACCCCCACCCACCGTCGCTCACCGGGCGAAGGATGCGGACGTCGTTGAGGTCGCTCTCCCCGATGAGGCACGACGGTTTCGCCTGGCGGGCCTCCTCGCTCCGAACGACCTGGGAGAGCTCGGCCCAGAACGGAGGGCCCGGTCGGTCTCGGACCTCGTGGACCGCGTCCAGCCGGAATCCGTCGATGTGAAAATCCCGCAGCCAGGCCCGGGCACATTCGAAGAAGTACCGGCGGACCTCGTCGCTCCCCGGGCCCTCGAAGTTGGGGGTCGGACCCCAGGGGGTCGTGGCGCGGGGATGGAAGTACGGGCCGAACCGCTCGAGAAAGGCGGCCTCCCCGCTCCAATGGTTGAAGACGATGTCGAGCACGACCGCGAGGCCGATCCCATGGGCGGCATCGACGAACCGTTGGAGCGCGGGGGCTCCCCCGTACGACCGGCGGACGGCGAAGGAGAACACGGGTCCGTACCCCCAGCCGGTGTCCGCGCGTTCTTCCGACACCGGGAGAAGTTCGACGGTCGTGATCCCGAGCTCGGCCAGGCGCGCGAGGCGAGGGATCGCGGAGTCGAGGGTGCCGCTCTCGGTGAAGGTGCCCACGTGGAGCTCATACAGCACGGAGCGCGGGAGCGGGGGCGGCCTCCAGGTCGAGTCGCTCCAGTCGAACGCGCCGGGGTCGACCACCTCCGACGGGCCGGAGAGCCCGTCCGGTTGGGAGCGCGAGGCCGGGTCTGGGAACCGCCGCCCGCCGAGACGGAACCGATATCGGTCGCCGGGGTGGGCGGACGGGACGACGGCGGAGAAGTACCCTCGTTCCTCGGGGAAAAGGTCGAACGTCGACCTCGAAGCGCCGGTCAGGGAGACCCTGACCGCTCGGGCGCGCGGGGCCCAGACACGGAACTGGACGCCCCCTCGGAGGTAGGGGAACGCCCCCAGCCGGAGCTCCTCCCGCGGGTCCTCCGGAACTCCCCCGCCGGCGGTCCGGGGCTCTCCCCGGTCAGCGACCACGCCGCTCCAGGGTCCAGCGGAACTTCCCGACCGTTCCCCGTGCGCGGGGCGGAGAGCCGAGGGAGAGGTGGCCGAACGGACCAAAGTCGATCGTGGACGAGCGAGGAGCGCCGTAGACCTGGACCACGAGGTCGTGCAGCATCGCGGCTTCGACGTGGTCCCAATCGGTGCGGGTCATCGGCACGGTGCTCCCTTCCCGAACGAACACGGGCAGCGTCTCCCACGGAGTGCGACGGGACACTCGAGCGGGTCCCCGGACGCGCTCCCCGCTCCAGAAGTCGATCCACTCGCCCGGAGGGAGGTAGGCGGTCGACCGACCACCCGGCACGACCGGGGCGACGAGGAAGGCCCGACCCAGGAGGTACTCGTCGTCGATCCCACCGCTCTCGCTGTCGTCGGGGTAGTCGAAGGCGAGCGACCGGACGAGAGGTCGGCCCTCCCGAACGCCCCGGACCGATTCCGAATAGAGATAGGGGATCAGTCGGTAGCGCAGCGCGGCGAACTTCCGGAAGATCCGGAGGGCGCGCGCGCCATACGCCCACGGTTCCCTCGGGGTCGTGCCGTGAAGGCGCATGTGGGAGAAGAGCATCCCCATCTGCATCCACCGGACGTAGAGCTCGGGGGACGGGCGACCGCCGAACCCTCCGCTGTCAAAGCTCGTGAAGGCTCCTCCGGAGGAGGCGTAACTGAGGGCTCCCCGGAGAGCGGCGGCCATGTCCCTCGGAGAGCTCCGGGGGTCGCCTCCCCACTGGATGGGATAGCGGTGGATGTCGAGACCTCCGGACCGACCCCAGATCAGCGGCTCCGCCCCGGCGGCTCGCATGGCGTCATAGACCGTCTTGGGGTAGAGGGTCGCGTACCGGTTGTGCAGTTCGGGGGCGGGCACGGTGGGCGTCGAGGCCCCTTCCGGGACCGCTTCGCCGAAATCGGTCTTGATGACGTCGACCCCGAGGTGCACGAGCTCAGCGACCCGCTCGCTCAACCAGGCCCGGCCCCCGGCCCCGGAAACGTCGATGGCGCCGAAGTCCACGCTCGGAAGGTCGAAGTCCACCCCGATCTTTCCATCGGGCCGGCGCACGAGCAGGTCCCTCGAACGGAGGCTCCGGAACTCGGGCGTGTGGGCGGGCAAGTATGGGTTGATCCACACCGAGAGGCGGAGGTGGTGGTCGTGCAATTCATGAACCATCGCGGGGGGGTCGGGAAAGCGCCGGTGATTCCACCGGAACGTGCAGCCGACGCCGTAGAACGGCAGCCGGAGCTTCCGTCGAGCGGCCTCCGGGGCCAGTCCAGCAAGCCCGTCCCCCGGGTCCCGCTCGCCCATCCGGTCGACGTCCGCGCGGGAGAAACCGAGGCGGCGTCCGACCGCATAGAGCGCGTCCGGGAGCGGCTGGTCCAGCCAGGGCGGGTCGAGGTGGATCACGTCGCCCGGGAGTCCGAGCCGCCGGATCCGACGCGCGACGCGCAATAGCTCGCCCTGGTTCCGGTAGGCGCACCGACTGTACCAGACACCGTACGACCACAGCGGAGGCACGTCGGGCCGGCCCCGCCGAGACCAGAACCACCGGATCGCATCGGCCGGCGACCTCGCAAATAAGAGGCGAACCCGGACGGGGGCCAGGGGGAGCTCGACCTCTCCGAGTCCGAGGTACCGGCGGCCGAAATCGACTCGAACCGGGGCCCACGTCTCCGCGAGGAACGCGTACCCCCGGTCCGACCAGAAGAACGGATAGGTGACGTAGGTCCCGTCGTTCGGGAGGCCGTATACGTCCCGCACGGAAACCCGGAGCTCTTGGCCGGTCCGGTCGAGCGGGCCGAAGAACTCCCCCAGGCCGTAGATCCGCTCCCCCGGCGCGATGCGGAAGGGAAGGCTGATGCCTCGGCCCACGGCCGACCACGGCGGCGGCCCGGGCAACTTCCCGGGAGGAACCCCACGGGCGATCTCGAATCGGGCGCCGTGGCCGGACTCCACCGAGAGGCCCGGCGGGGAGCCGTTGACTCGGACGTCCAGTCCCCCGAGCCGCAACGCCCGGGAGCGTAGCGCCGGGGGACCGCCGCGGCTTCCCCGTCGGAGACCCGAGAAATCGAGGGTGATCTCCGAAGGTCGCTCCGAGCGCACGGAGACGACCGCGCTCCCGCCCGGGCCCGAGAGGATGAACGTGCCGGGGCGGCCCCGTGCCCCGAGCCGCGAGAATCGAACCGGTCCGACCGACTCGGGCCGACGGCGGCCCGTGCGACGCCAGGGAGATCTCCGCATGGGAGTGCCTACGCCGGAGAGGGGGCCACGGACATGGAATCGATCCGGTTTCCCTCTCCGTCGAAGAACAGGGCCCGGGACGCGTCCAACTCGACGGTCACCGATTCTCCCACATTGAATTCGTACGATTTGACCAGGGCGCGCACCGTGAACGCCGGTACGCCGGAGGGCGACGCGAGCTCGAGGAAGAGCTGGTCGCTGGAACCGGTGCGCTCGAGACCGATGACCTTGGCCGGGATCCGGTCCGGCGCCGGCGTTCGGCCCACGCTGATATCCCAGGGTCGGAGCCCCAGCGTGACCGGCCCCGACTTGGACCCTCCCCGAACCCGAAGGCGGACCGGTCCGCGAACGAACATCGAGGTAGTGCCCGCCGATTCGACCGCCCCTTCGATGATGACGAGCTCGGGCGAGCCGACGAACGAGCCGACGAACTGGTTCACGGGGTGCTTGAGCACCTGCTCGGGCGTATCGCACTGGAGCAATCGTCCGTGGTTCATGATCGCGAGCCGGTCGGCAAGCGTCATCGCCTCGACCTGGTCGTGGGTCACGAAGACGAAGGTTCCGCCGAGTTGCTGATGGATCCGTTTCAGCTCGATGCGGGCGCTCGTGCGGATCTTCGCGTCCAGGTTCGAGAGGGGTTCGTCGAGGAGGAACGCTTCCGGGTCGCGCACGATGGCGCGCGCGAGCGCCACCCGTTGACGCTGGCCGCCGGAGAGTTCGGCCGGTCGTCGGCCGAGCGTCTCCACGATGTCGAGCTGGACAGCGACCTCGTGGACCCGCCGCCGGATCTCCTCCTTCGGGGTCCGGCGCATCTTCAAGCCGAAGGCGATGTTGTCCGCCACCCGCATATGGGGATAGAGCGCGTAGCTCTGGAATACCATCCCGATGTTCCGGTCGCGGGGTTCGTAGTCGTCCACGAGCATGTCCCCGATGTAGATGTGGCCGCTCGTCTGGACCTCGAGTCCGGCGATCATGCGGAGGGTGGTGGTCTTCCCGCACCCCGACGGTCCGAGGATGACGAGGAATTCGCGGTCGGCGATCTCGAGCGAGACGTCGTCGACCGCCACCTCTTCCTTGAAGCGCTTGGTCACGTGCTCCAACCGGATTCCCGTCATGGAATTAGGCGGCCCCCTCGCCCTTCACTTCCCCGTCACGGCTCCCAGGGTGAGCCCGGAGATGATGTATCGCTGGAAGAGGATGTAGACGGCGAAGATCGGGATGCTCATGAGGAGCCCGAACGCCGTGACGACCCCGTAGACGCTCGACCCTACCGAGTTGGTCTGCGAGTAATCCGCGAAGAGGCCGAGGGCCAGCGTCCGCATGTTCGGGGAGGTGAGGAAGACGTTCGCGAGCGCGTAGTCGGTGTACGGACCGATGAACGCGAGGAGGGCTGCGAGGGCGAGGATGGGCAAGCAGAGCGGGAGGAGGACGCGGAAGAACGCCCCCGTCCGGGTGAGGCCGTCGACCAACGCCGCCTCCTCGATGTCGTCCGGGATCGAGTCCATGTAGTTCTTCACGAGAATGCCGCTGAAGACGATCGTGCCGGCCGAGTACGGGATGATGAGCCCGATGTACATGTCGATGAGGTGGAGGTTCGCGAACATCAGGTAGAACGGCAGGATCAGGACGAACGACGGGAAGAGCGAGATGACGAGGACGAAATAGATGAACGTCCGGCGGCCGGGGAAATTGAACTTCGACAGGGCGAATCCGGTGAACGCGGCCAAGAGGAGTCCGACGACGGCGGCACTCCCCCCGTAGATGAGGGAGTTCATGAGCATGGTCGCGAACGGCGTCGAGGAATGGTAGAGAACGCTCTGGTAGCTCGCCAGCGTGAGCGAACCGGCCTTCGGGAAGAGGACCTGCGCCGTGATCGATTCGAGCGGGAGTCGGGAAAATGACGTCACGACCATGAAGTAGACCGGGAAGAGGGCGAAGAGGCACGCCACGATCAGCGTCGCGTGGGTCGCCACCCGGCGCAGCAGACGCATCGCCCGTCGACTGCGTCGGGTCTTCATCGCAGCCAGTTCCTGGCGAGGTCGGCGCGCCAGATCACGAAGAGCGTGATCGCGACTAGGAGTACAAAATCGACCGTGCCGTACATCGCCGCCGTCGCGAACGCCGGCGCGGCACCGAAGGCGTCGGTGTAGGACTGCGTGATGAAGATTTGGGTCGAGCTCCCCGGCCCGCCCGAGGTGATGAGGTAGATCGGGTAGAAGTTATTGAACGTGAAGAGGAAGCCCATGAGGCCGACAAATATGACCGTCGGTTTCAGGAACGGCAACGTGATCCGCCGGAACTTGGCCAGGCTTCCCGCACCGTCGATCGAGGCCGCCTCGTAGAGGTCGTGAGGGATCGCCTGCATGGCCCCGAGGAACACGACGGTGTAGAACGGGAACGAGAGCCAGAAGTTGGTGATGAAGAGCGCCGCCCAGGCGGTGGTGGTGTTCTGGAGCCAATCGATGGGAGCGATCCCAACGTACCCGAGCAGGTCGTTGATGATCCCGTAGTTGTAGTTCCACATGCTGCTCCAGACGAGGATCGTGATGAACGCGGGCATCGCCCACGGCACCAGGATCAGGGTCCGGTAGATGCCCTTCCCCCGGACCTCTTGATTGAGGACCGTCGCAAGGCCGAGACCTCCGGCGAGGAACAGCACGACCGAGCCTCCGGCCCAGAAGAAGCTGTTCTGGACGATGGGCCAGAGAACCGAGCCGGTGATGGGGGAGGCCAGGGTGAGCAGGCCGGCGACCGGTTGGAGCGTCACCATCCACAGGATCGAGTGAAGGGCGGCCCCGGTAGGATACCCGCTGGGGAGCCTCAGGGCCTGGGCGTAATTCGTCCACCCGATGTAATGGTAATAGAAGTACGAGCCCTTACCGCCCGTCCCGAAATCGGTCATCGAGATGTAGACCGAATACGCGATGGGGTAGCCGTTCAGGAACAGCAGGACCAGAATGGTGGGGAGCAGGTAAATGTAGGCGAGCCACTCCCGGCGAAGTCGGAATCCCAGCGACTTGTCCCGGAGGTCCGCCATGCTGAGCGACCGGCGAGGATAGCGACCTCCGTGTTATGCTCTTTGTGACCGACTAAGGAGGATGGTTCGTACTCTGTGGACGGGGCGGAGGCCAGGGTGTCTGGGTAGAACTGATAAACTAGGGGGCCTTTGAGCGAGTTCGGCCTCGGCGAGAATCTATGTCACAGAATAACGGCGGAATCAAGTCCCGTCTTGGCGGAAAGTTGGCGTGGAACATCGTCCTGTTGTTCGTCGCCACGATCATGCTGTCGTCCGCAGCGACGGCCGGTTTGGCGTCGGCGGCGTCCGCTCCCGCGCATGCAGGGTCACCGACGACGACCGCGAGGGCGTCACCCACTCCGAGCACCAGTGGAACCACCCTCGTATTGCAGCAAGCGAACATCGCCTTCACCGGAAGCGTCCAAACCGATTTTAGCGGCGACCTCCTCTATCACAATTACAATACCACCCAATGGGGTCCGAACAACAACATCACCGGGCTCTACGCGGCCTACAACGGTACCGAGCTTTTCCTCGGACTGAACGCGACCGCGGACGGCAACTCGGTGATGTTCTTCCTCTCCAACGACACTAACTCCGGGCTGGGCACGACCAACCTCACGAATTACTCGGCCTGGACTGGCCACGACTTTAATTTCACCACCCCGATCAACTACGAAGCCGCGGTCGCCGTCAGCGGGGCGAACTCCGGCCCCAGCGGCCAGCAAGCCGCTCGGATCACCTCGGCGGTCTCGGCCAGCGGCACCGCGGGCCAGACCGACGTCGCCATCAACAACACGTGGGACATCAGCACGAGCGGGTACGAGCTCGCGATCAACTGGTCGGGACTTTTCCCCGCCGGGGTTCGCGGACCCGCTGACCTGCACCTCTCGGTGTTCGTCGCCGGCGGTGGGGCCTGGGTCGGGATGGGGGCGCCTTACCTCCAGGCAGGGGCTTACAACGCGGGCGGCACCCAGCCGTATTTCCTAGTCAACAACACCTTCTCCCTCGAGGCCCCTGACGCCATCCAGCACACCACCATCCTGAACAACGAGAGCGTTTCCCTCACGGGAAATGTTCCGGCCGATTTCAGCGGTGACCTTCTCTACGCCAACACGAACACCACCCCGTGGGGAGCCGGCAACAACATCACCGGCCTGTATGCGGCCTACAACGCGACCGACCTTTTCATCGGCTTGAACGCGACCGCCACTGGCAACTCCGTCATGATCTTCCTCTCGAACGAGACCTCGTCGCCCCTCGGCTCGACGAACATCACGGGGCTCTCGGCGTGGAGCGGACATAACATCAATTTCACGAACCCGATCAACTACGAGGCCGCGGTCTACTCGGCCAATCTCAACGCGAATCAGAGCGGCGCCTTGGCCGCGCGCGTCACGTCCAATGTGACGGCGAGCGACTCGACCAACCAGAACTTCGTGCTGATCCAGAACACATGGGCCTTCGGCCCGAGCGGCTACGAGGTCGCGATTAATTGGAGCGGCCTGTACCCCAGCGGGATCAACGGCCCCGCCGGTCTCCAGATCTCGGCGTTCGTCGCCGGCGGCGGCGCGTGGGTCGGCATGGGCGCACCCTTCCCCCAGGTCGGGAAGTACAACAACGGGGGTGCGCAGGTCAACTTCGTAGTGAACGACACCCTCTCCATCTTGACGCCCAACCTGAACGTCCCCACCAGTCAGGCGCCGCCGTCATACCCGATCAGCGTCGACCTCATCTTCAACGACCACCAGCCGTTCTACCAGTCGATCAATTCGTCCACCGCCTACCTGCCCTGGACGGTCGTCCACCTCGAGGAGTACGCCGAACAGGCGATCATCGCGGGCGAGAACCCGACGGTCAACGTCACCTACTCCCTCTCCGGTTCCCTCCTCTATCAGATCGAGGCGATCGCCGCGGGGTACTACAACAACAGCTACCTCCAGACCGCCTACATCCCGCAGTCCCAGTGGTCCAACAGCGTCTACACGGAGATCTCCCAGCACGGTGACTCCTTCCTGGCCTCGCTCGTGGGGACCCCGCAGTGGAACAGCACCAACATCTCGCAGGTGATCGAGTTCGACCTGGCCTTCAACACGCCGCTCTGGGTCTACAGCGCCGCCCCCGCCGCGGCCGCGGAGTACAACACCCTCCACAACATCGAAGGATCCCAGCTCAAGAACCAGACGACGATGAGCCCGGCCGACCTGACCGATGCGCTGGTCGAGTTCTTCCTCTGGTCCACGAGCTACCCGATCATCTCCGGCCAGCTCGGGGCGCCGTACGGCAACTCGACCATGATGGCGCTGTTCGGCGACTCGTCCTTCTCGATCTCCGACCTCCAGACCATCGCGTCCTACTACCCCGTCGAGGCCCAACTGACCCTCGCCACCTTCGCCGCGGAACGGATGCTGAACAACAACTCGGGCGGGAACGTCGCGCTGCTGACCACACCGTTCGACCACCCCATCCTGCCCCTGCTGCTCCTGAACAACTACACCGGCCAGACCGGGGACGCAGTCGTCAAGGGAGTTTGGGCCAACGACACCGTCGCGCAACTCAACGTCGGACGGGACCTCTATGACCAGGTCTTCCACCAGTACCCGGTCGGTCTCTGGAGTCCGGAACAGGCGGTCTCGGGCGGCGTAGTGCCCTCCATCAACGCCTCCGGTTACACCTGGACCTCCTCCTCGCAGAACACGCTCTCGGCGGCCGGCATCAATTCCGGCCAGGGTGTATCGACCCCGAACGCGAGCCAGCTCGAGGCGCTTTACACGCCCTACCGGGTCTGGGGACCGAACAACACGACCTCGACCGTGATGGTTTACCGGGATGAGTCCATCTCGAACGACTGGGGCTTCAACTACGGCGGGATCGCCGAGTCGGGCGGCTCCTGGGCCGCCGTCGACACGTTCATGGCCTCGTTGAAGAACGTCTACGCGACCATCCCCACCAACGCGCACAACGACACCCTCGTCACCGTCGCCCTGGACGGGGAGAACTGGATGTTCGAGAGTTCGTTCCCCGAGGATGCGGTGCCGTTCCTGCAGGACCTCTACACCGCGATCGCACAGAACAGTTCCGACGTCCACTCGACCACCGTCCAGCAGTACATGGCCACCCACCCGAGCCTGCCGACGCTCACGAACCTCCCGACCGGTTCGTGGAACGCCGAGCCGTCCGGGACGGGGATCAACCAGTACCTCGGGCAGTGGGCCGGGCACGGACCCCAGGACTCCTACTGGCAGCAGCTGACCCTCGTCCGCTCCGAGGTCGAGGCTTACGGCGCGGCGAACCACCTCGTCCAGCCGAGCAACCTCTCGGGAATCTCGCCTTACAACAACTACCCCATCCTCTCTGGCTGGAACGCGACGACGCCCCAGGGAAAGTACGCGGAGGCCTGGACGGCGATCTACCTCGCGGAGGGGTCGGACTACACTTTCTCGTGGGACACGGGCGACCAGAGCCTCAGTTCACAGAACGCCATCGTCTTCGAGAACGAGGTCCGGGCCGACCTCGACACGGCGCTCGGCGTCCTCGGACTGCCGCTCACGCCGTTCCTAACGAGCTCGTACATCCCGCCGCTGACGCCGATGGTGTGGGGCACCAACAGCTCGGTGAGCCCGGTGCTGACGGGTTCGCTCATCACGACAGGGTCGTTCGCGGGAGGCACCGGCTACTCGGTCAACGCCAACGACGCGTGGACCGGGGCGTACGAGGCGTCGACGGGGGCCACCAGTTCGGGCGCGGGCGTCATCAACGCCACCTACTACGCGTTCGACGCCAACAACCTCTACTTCTCCGTGGGGGTCAAGGGCGCTACCTCGAACTACAAGGCCCCGAACTTCTACGTCGCGGCGAACGATAGCCTGGACATCTTCTTCTCACCGGTGAATCCGGGAGCCGGAGACCTCCAGAGCCTCGCGATCCCGGACGCGGCCTTCACGGTCGGCTCGACCCCCTTCGGGTTCGCGGCCACGACCGAGGCGACCATCCAGGGATCGAGCGTGACCCCGTCCGGTAGTGCTACGATGGACCTCTACCAGACGACCAACGCCGCGGGTGCCTGGACGTTCGACACGTCCGTCGCGGGGGACGCGTTCGTCGGCGGGCTCCTCCAGATCGAGATCCCGCTCACCGACCTCGGCATGGTGCCAGGTGACAGCATCTCGTTCTTCGTCGCCGCGGTCAACTCGACCTCCGGAGCGGCGGTCAGTTCGATCGGCCCGCTCATCGTCACCGTACCGGGCGCGCTAGCCGTGCTCACCCTGATCTCGACCATCCACAACACCGCCCCAAGCGATGGGCCCGGGGACTACACGTACCCGACGGAGGCGATCGCCGGAGTGCCGGACTACCCGCCCGGATCGGTCGACATGCAGTGGGTGAACGTCTCGGACAACAACTACATCGTCCAGTTCAACATCACTTTCGGGAACCTTTCGAACGTGTTCAACGGACCGTACGGGTTCACCCAGCCGATCATCGACATCTACATCCACGAGCCCGGCGCCTCCGGTAAGACCGCCAGTCTGCCCGGAGTGAACATCAATCTATCGAAGGATTCGGCCTGGGCCTACGTCATCCAGGCCGCCGGCTGGTCGGCCAACAGTTACGTGGAGAGCGCCGCCGGGGTCAGCACGGCGACCGCCGTGCGGGTCACGACCAACGAGCCGTCGAACGGTACGCTCACGTCCGACCGGACCGTCTCGATCCAGGTCCCCACCGCCCTGATCGGAAGCGCGATCCCGACCTACAACTACACGATCGTCGCCGGTTTCCAGGACGGATATGCGACCAACGGCTGGGACGTGGTCAACCCGACGGCAAGCTCGTACCAGGGAGGCGGTGCGAAGGCGTTGGACGCCCCGTACGTCTTCAGCTACATCGCCCCCGCGGTCGTCGGCTCCAACCCGGCGCTCACGCAGGAGGACCTCCTGTCGAACTACACGAACACTTCCTACCCGACCCTCGTCGCGGTCGCGCTCCCGTTGCTGACCGTGACGACGACCACGACCGTGGCCCTCGGGGGCTCCGCCGTGGTGGGCACGGCCTCCGGGGACCAGGCGTTCTACTCGTTCGGTTCGGAGGTCTACACGTCGACCTCGACCACCGGATCGGTCTGGGCCGCTCCGACGCCCTGGTTCAACCTCTCGTGGGTGCCGACCGGGCTCGCGGCCGTCGGAGGAAGCACGATGGGATGGGTCGCATGGAACGGGTCGAACTACGCGTTCCAGGACCTCGCCACGGGCCAGTTCGCGAACGGGACGGCCTCCGGGACGATCGAATCGGCCGCCCTCACGTACACCGGCGGCTCCTTCTTCCTCGCCCTCGACGTCGCCGGAACGATCACGATCGTGGTCCCGGGCAGCGCGACCGTCCTCGGGACGGCCCCGGGCACGGCGAGCGCGGTCGGACTCGCGACCGCGTCCAGCGGTACGTCGTACATCGCTGAGGCGACCTCGACCAACGTCGTCGTGTTGACGGTGACGCTCACCTCGACGGCCGCCACCTTCGGCTCATCGGACGTCCTCACGGCCGCCCTCCCGACGGGCGCCGTGCCCTCGGGGGTCGCTGTCGCCGGCGGCCCCACCGGTGGCGTCGCGGTAGCCGTGGCGGCGAAGAACGCTACCGGCTCCAACATCTGGATCGCGAACGGCACCGGGACGGGAACGTTCCGGAGCGGAGCGGCGGATGGAACGGACTACTCGCCCTCGCTCGTGGCGGGCAGCGGGGCCACCGCGCCCCCGGTCTACCTCGGGTTCACGGACCGGGGCGGCTCTGGGAACGTGTTCTTCATCCCGACCTCGGTCGCCACCCTCAGTTCCGGATCGACGACCACTCCCCCGCCACCCTCGTCCTCGAGCTCGATCCCGAGTTGGGTCTGGATCGCGATCGCCGTTGTGGTGATCGTCGTCATCTTGGTCGCGGTCGTCGCCCTCATGCGCCGGCCGAAGGAACCCACCCCTTCCACGACGAGCTCCGAGACGAGCTCCACGACAACCGTAACCGAGTCCTCCTCCACGACGGCCCCGAGTGAAGGAGGCGACTCCGAACCCGGAGCTCCCCTCCCACCGGATGGGTCATGAGTACGAGCAGCCCCGCAGGAAGTCCGGACCCACCGCCCAGCGGCAGCACGACGCCCTCCGGGCCGAAGGGCCCGCAGCGGCACCGCCGGAGCGGGACGGCGGTCATCGCGATCGTGGTGGTCGTGATCGCGGTCGTCGCCGGGTCGGTCGCCTACCTCTACGTGAACAACAAGCTGCCGGGCCAGAAGGGAAGCGGAGGGGGATGCGGGTCGTCGACCTCGATCTCGGTCTGGCAGGATTTCTCGCAGACCGAGTTCCCCGCGTTCGCGAAGGCCGTCTCCCAGTTCGAGGCCCAGAATCCGGGCCTCTCCGTCATCTGGGACAATCAGACGACCCCTTCCCCGTCGAACTACGTTTCCGCGGCCCTCGCCTGCCAAGCCCCGGACGTCCTGATCGGGACCAGCGACTTCGCGGGCGGGCTCTTCTTTGACGGCTTCTTGGAGAACCTCAGCGCCCGTCTCCCGAGCTCGGCGTTCTCCACCTTCTTGCCCGGCGCCCTGTCGGACGTGACGCAAAACGGGGCGGTCTACGGATTTCCGCTGAACGTGAACGGCGTGGCCATGATCTACAACAAGGCCCTGATCCCCACCGCACCGACCACGACCGACCAGATGATCTCGGCCGCGAAGAACGTCACCGTCAGCTCGGGGGGGAAGATCACCACGGCCGGGCTCGTGTACGGGCTCGATTCCGATGGTGGCTATCGCTTCCCCGCGTGGCAGTCCGCCTTCGGGGGTCAGATGTTCTCCTCGACCGGAGCGCCGGACCTCAACACGACCGCGACCGTGAACGCCCTCACTTTCACCCACAACTTCACGACAGTGGATGGGATCGAGCCCACGGGGGTCACCAGCGAATCGACCTATGAGTCGCTCTTCGAAGCGGGGAAGGCGGGGATCATCTTCGACGGCCCGTGGGACATCCAATCCTACATCGCCGCCCTCGGCGCGCAGAACGTCGGGGTGGCACCGATACCCGTGGTGTCGCAGACCGGCCTCCATCCTGAGCCGTTCTGGGGGTCGATCGGGGCCTTCGTCAGCAACTCCAATTCCTCGGGAGCGAGCCCCGCCCTGATCAACGGGTCGATCAAGTTCGCGCAATTCCTCGCCACCCCTCTCGTGGAAGGCGAGCTGTGGAATTCGTCGGGAGACATCCCCTCGCTCGCGAATACGTTCTCCTACGTCCAGTCGCTCCACATCTCCTTCGTGAGCGGCTTCCTCGACCAGTTCTTCAACTACTCCCAGCCGTTCCCGAACACGGTGCAGATGACCTACTTCTGGAACACGTTCCCCACCGAGATCTCGGCGTTCATCGCTCCGACCGACCCGATCTCACCGCAGGCGGCGGCCTCCGCGATGCAAAGCTACATGGTCGGCCAGATGCAACAGAACCACATCCCGCCGTACTGATCCCGTCGAACCGGCGGGATGCCGAGAGGGCCGGGAGGGGCTGAAGCTCGTGCCCATCGCGCCCCATCCCTCGCTCCACGATACCTCGGTCGTGGACCGAACCGAGAGGGTTGAGCCCGTGGACGGCTTGGCCAGGACCGACCGAATCGCAATGATTGAGTACCTCCAAGTGGGCTCCTTCGCGGGAGCTGCGGTCTTCGCCGCCCCCTATAGGGCTCGCATAGACCCCCCCGGCGTCCTCCCCCAGGCGCGGCCCGACGGGGGTAGGGACCGCACGGTGGTTCCGGACCTATGAGGACCGTAGGCATCCGGACGGACCTACTGGCCAGGATCGAGCTCGGTGGCCGTGCCGCCTACCCGGAGGAGGCCTGCGGCTTCCTGATAGGCTCCGCGTCAGAACCGAACCCGGAATCACGCGACATCCTGGCAGTGGAGCGGGCGGAGAACCGCTTCGAGGGAGAGCGCCGTCGGCGGTACGCCATCCGGCCGGAGGAGCTCCGGGAGCTCGAGCGTCGCCTCGAGCGCACGGGGCGGGAGGTCGTGGGATTCTATCACTCCCATCCCGGATATCCACCCGAGCCCTCTGAGTTCGACCGGGAGCACGCCTGGCCGTGGTACAGCTATCTCGTGAGCTCGATCACCGCCGACGGGGTGGGCCCGACCGAGGCGTTCGAACTGGCCCCCGACCGATCGAAATTCGAACGGGTCGAACTAGAGGTGCGCACCCCGGGTGCCGACGGGAGGGGGGGTCAAACCCTAAGTGCGAGGCGGTCCCCATGAGGGAGGTATGGCCCGAACGACGGTGAAGATCCCCACTCCGTTGCGGCCCTTCGCCGGAGGTTCGGCGGAGATCTCTCTCGATGGCACGACGGTGGGTGGGGTCGTCCGCGAGCTGGCCGACCGGTACCCTTCCCTCCGTCGCCATCTGTTCACGCAAGGCGGAGAGCTCCGAAACTTCGTCACGCTCTACCTCAACGACCAGGACATCCGCTACCTCCAACGCGACGGGACGGCCGTTAAGGACGGTGACATCGTCTCGATCGTTCCGGCGATCGCGGGGGGTTCCGTCGGCTCGTCTTCCGGGCCAGCGCATTCCACTCCCCACCGGGCCGAGGGACCCTTCGGCCGCGAGGACCTCATCCGGTACAGCCGCCACCTGCTTCTCCCCGAGGTGGGACTCGCCGGCCAGAAGAAGCTGCGCTCCTCCAGGGTCCTGTTGGTCGGCGCCGGGGGTCTCGGCTCCCCCGCCGCCCTCTACCTCGCCGCCGCCGGCGTTGGCCAGATCGGTCTCGTCGACTTCGACCGCGTGGAGGCATCCAACCTTCAACGACAGATCCTCTACTCGACCTCGGACGTAGGCCGCCCGAAGCTCGCCGCGGCGACGGAACGGATCACCGCCCTGAATCCGGGGGTCCAGGTCGTCCCCCACGAGGAGCGCCTCACCTCCGCGAACGCGCTCGAGACCCTGGCTCCCTATGACGTCGTGGTCGACGGCACGGACAACTTCCCGACCCGCTACCTCGTCAACGACGCGTGCGTCCTGCTCAGAAAGCCGAACGTCTACGGTTCGATCTACCGGTTCGAGGGGCAGGCCTCCGTGTTCGATGCCCGGTATGGCCCGTGCTACCGATGCCTGTTCCCGGAGCCACCCCCTCCGGACCTCGTGCCCTCCTGCGCGGAGGCCGGCGTCCTCGGTGTGTTGCCCGGTCTCGTCGGAACGATCCAGGCGACCGAGACGATCAAACTCCTGCTCCACGTCGGGGAACCGCTCGTGGGTCGCCTGTTGCTGTTCGACGCGCTCGAAATGCGGTTCCGTGAGCTCCAGCTCCGGAAGGACCCGGGGTGCGTGCTGTGCTCCCCCCACGCCACCCAGAAGGGACTCATCGATTATGCGCAGTTCTGTGGTGTCCCGACCGCCGCGGATACCCCAGCGCTCGGCACCGTGCCCGTGATCTCTCCCGAGGCGCTCAAGGCCGAGCTCGACTCGGACGACCCCCCGCTTCTGATCGACGTGCGAGACCCCGAGGAGTGGGAGATCTCCCATATCGAAGGGGCGCGACTGATCCCCCGGGCGCAGCTCCCGGAGAAGGTGGACGATCTCACCCGGGCCCGGGAGATCGTGCTCTACTGTCGGAGCGGGAAACGCTCCGCGCTCGCGACGCAGCTCCTCCTCGACCTCGGGTTCTCTCACGTGAAGAGCTTGGCCGGTGGGATCAACGCCTGGGCGGACCAGGTCGACCCGTCGATCGCCAAGTATTGAGCCCGCTCGCCCGATCGTAGGGTCCTGAATCTGCGCCGGACGCGTCGCGCGACCTTGTTTCCATAGCTTCTTAACCCACTTCGTTGTGCGCCGCCCCAGTGAGGCGACTCGGGCTCCATCGGCTGTCGCTCGGCGCCGTCGTCGGCGCCGTCCTCGCGTTGCTGCTCGTCATCGGTCCGCTGGTGCCCGCGTGGGACGGTTCTTCGGGAGCGCACAGCGCCATTACCGGGGCTTCGGCCCGACCGGCGGCCACCGACTTCTCAGCGACCGTCACTTTTCAGGGGACCCCGGTCGCCGACCACACGACCGCCGGGACCGCGATCACGGCTTCGTTAGCCAACCCTTTTGCGACGGTCTTCAACTGGAACAGCCCCGGACAGGCGACCCTCGTCACCAAGGGTGCGCTGACCATCCTCTTCCTGGGGGCCTCCGTCGGGACGACCGTGCAGACGATCACCGGCGCGGTGCCCAGTACCACGGGGAGCATCAACATGAACGACACGGACTTCTCCCAGGACCAGTACCTGTTCGAGGGGGTCTACCAGGTCGAGGCGAGCCTGTTCGACCACGGGACGGCGATCTGGAACTCGACCTTCTACGTCTGGATCCAGGCGTCGGACCACCTGACCGTGATCAACATCGCGCTGATCCTCATCGGAATACTCGAGATCTACCAGATCGCCGCCTTGGGGAGTGTCCGCGTCGCTCGGAAGCAGATGGGGATCGACACCCCGCCGAAACAGGGAGGCACGTAGGATGGCCGGAGGAGCTTCCGGTGCGACGAGTGGCGGGATCCTGGGCTTGGTGCTCGTCCTGCTCGCTCAACAGTTCGGCTACGTCGACTTCACGAGCCTCGAGCAGACGCTGATCCTCGTGATCCTCGTGATCTTCGTGTTCGCGGTCGTCTTCGGTCTGCTCGGCCGGGTCATGAAGGGCTCGGCGATTCGCCGCGCGAAGGCAGGAGCCACTACCGCCTCCGCGACCGAGCCTCCCCCCGCTCCCGAAGCCGAGGCCACCCCGCCCCCGTCCGAGCCGGACACGCCTCCGCCCGCCTAGAACGACGGCACCACGGACGCGCTCTGCTTCGCGGGGTCTCCCACGTCCACCTCGAGGGGACCCGAGAACGAGCGCACCCGGCGTGAGAGTTCCCGCGCGAACCCGGCCGGGTCGGCGGGGGAGAGGAACAGGGGGAACTCGCCCGGGGAAACCAGCAGGCCGAAGGTGTCCGTATAGATGGAATCGAAGGTGCCGATGCGGGGGCTCCACATCCGACCGCGCCATCCCCACGAGCCGAAGAGGCCGAGCGGGCTCAGGTCACGAATGCTCGCGTATTCGATCTGACGCACGTCTTCGAGGGCGAGGCGCCGACCTCCGAGGAATCGATAGGCATGGAGGTACGCGTCGTCGATCACGTACCGGGTCGAGAGATAGCGGGCGAGCAGGAGAAAGACGAGGGCGATCAGCACGTACGGCACCCAGTACTGGGCGGTGGAAGTCCGGAAGATCACGAGGACGATGAGAATCAGTACAACATAGGCCCCGACGTTCCAAGGCGAGATCTTCCCGCGGTCGTGGTAGCGCCCGCGATGGTCGATGTGCCCCGTGTGCCGTGGGGCCGAGCTCGAACGATGGCCCGCGCCGGGCGTACCACTCACCCTTGACCACTGCACGCACGGTTCATATCGGTTGGCGGGAGGGTGCGGAGGAGCGCCCCGCCGCATTCCGGATCGTGTTCCCGCCGATCAGGGTAGGGCCAAGGTAGCGGTCGTTCCAGAGTACGACCCCGTTCCGAGGGCCACGAACCCCAAGCCCCGCTCGGCCGGATTCTCCGTACCCATGTCGATCGCCAGGGTACACGCGGGGCTGAGGGCGGTCGCGTTGGAGATCCCGGGGGTGTACATCCAACCGGAGGTCATCGCGAGGATGCCGCCGGTCGTCCCGTATTGGGCAAGTACCACCCCGCCTTGGGAAAGGACGCTGAACCCGAGCCCTCCCGGTGCGACGTAAGGTGTCCCGTTGGCCGCCAGAACCTTGAACCAGACCTCCCCGAACGTGACGCTGGAGGCGACGATACGGATCTGATAGTACGAGTGCGTAGGGCCGTCGCATCCGTTGGCGGCAAAGGTGTCACCTCCCGGGCACTGCGCCAAGGTCGGGTTACCCGCCTTGAATCCGTTGCCGATCGCCGACGCCCCCGGACAGCCGTTTCCACAACCTAGCAGCGAGTAGAACAGGAAGCTGGTGAAGGAGACGGCTACGAGGAGGGCTGCCACCAGGACGACGACCACGAGCAGGGTTGATCCCTTGTCACGGGGATGACGGAACCCGAGGACGGGCACCGAGGGGGGCGGAGGCGCGGCCGGGGATCCCCCTGGGGCCATGGGGGGTGGGCCGGGGTTCTCGGTCCCGCATCGCACACACAGAGATCCGCCCACCGTGAGCGGCTCGCCGCACCCCGTACAGAACGCGGATCGCATCGGTGGAGCCCCTCGGCAAGTCAATTCGCGGACGAGAGGATGAACCATTCGGGGCCCTCGGCGGAGGCGGGAGGTCCAATTCTGACGCTAGCAGGGCGTCAGCATCCGAGTATCCCGAAGCGCCTCGACCCTTTCTCGGGTCACGCCAGACGCTCTCGTCGGCGCATCGAACTCGAGCCGGGCGAACCAACCTGGTTTCAACCGAGCCCCGCAACCCGACGGCAAGAAACGGTTTCGCGAGGCTCGCCGGGTTTGTTTCCTCCAATCCTCTCCCACTCCTCTTCGAGACGTGACGTACCGCTCTACCCGTTCGGTCAACCACCGGTACCAGTCGGGCACTGATTCCTCCAAACGGGTTCGAGGAGGAGGGTATAAGACGTCGATTTCTACCCGAAGCGGTAACTGTTGGACTTCTAATCCATGACCACCCTGGGGCGTGTCGTGAGGATTCGCAAACGGGTGGGTCAGACCTTGATCGTCCTTGGGCTCGCACTGATAGTCGTGAGTTTCTTCTTTCGATACGACACCACCTGCCAGCCCTCGAACTACAATGGGACGGGTCCCCCTCCTCCGACTTCGTCCTGCGTCACGGCCTCCAGTTGGACTGTAACCGGATGGGAGCTTCTCTTCGGCGGAATCGTGCTTCTTCCCGTCGGTGGGTTTATCGCATGGTTCCGTACGGGGAAATAACCCCGTGGACAAAGGGTCCGTATGGGCCACGGGCTCCTGCTCGGCGGCTAGTAGAGGTGATATCTCGGTCCGCGGTGAGAAACCTGTGCCGGACGCTCCGATTGGTGGCAATCTGCCTTGGTGCCCAAACTGCAAGCAACCGCTTGGTCCGGCAGATATGGGCCAGATGCCGGTTGCCGGACCCGGGTTTGCGTCGTTGGGCTTGAGCATTATCTTTTGCAGAAAGTGCGGCGTGATTCTTGGGCCGACGACGGGGCGGGTCTAAACCGGTCCCTTTCGGATGGGGTGTCCCCCGATCGGGGGAGGCAGCGATGGGGGGAAGTAACGTCGGTTTCTACCGTGGGACGTATGGCGCTGCCCTCTGGAACGTACCTGTGTCGAAGATGCGGAGGGCCTTTGGAGCCGGGATTCGTCCGAGGAGATGCGGGAAACTTTAACGCCATCCCGTCGACAATTCGGTGGGAACCATCACCTCCCGCCCCGCACCCGGGGGAGCTTGATGCCGAAGCCCGATTGGCACGACTCCCGATCTTCGCCTTCCAGGCATCCCCACGGTTTCCCGCCACCCTCTGTCCCGTCTGCCATGTGGTAGAATTCCGGTTCACCGAACGGGTGCACCAAGTTTTTCCCTGAGGTGTCGGGAGGAAAGGGCCGGTTCGCACCGTAGGGGCCCCTCAGGAGTAGACCGGACCGTTTCGGACGGCCGGGGATTGTCCACACCCCGCGCCGCGTGTTGCACCTGCCAGAGTACCTTCCGGCACATCTCGATGCGGAGACCGATCCGCCCTCCTTCCTCGGGATTGTGGAGGGGTTTCCCCAGGTCCTGGCACACGCCGACTCCCCCGGACAAGCAAAGGCCGACCGCACTCGGCCTTTAATCGAACACCTCGAGCGACCGCAGGATCGCGAGGCGACCAGGGTTGATTGGGACGACTACCCGACAGTGCGCTTAGTGCGCCTCTGCCGGGACTCGAGGAAGGGAAGGGCCGGTTCGAATTTCACCGAACGTCCTCCAGCCCGTCTCCATGACGTACCGTCAGTCGAAGTGGGGGAGGCGTTGCGACGGCTTATAATAGGTTAAACCCGGTCCTGGGTCGAGGCGGTTTCGATGGGGTACGGGGCGTATGAAGGGGGCGGCCTGATGAAGGTGCTCGGAGCGTTCGTCATCCTCGTCGGAATAGGCCTGGCGGGCTACCTGCTGTACCTGAGCCGGAGCTACTGGGTGATCGCGTTGGTCCTGTTCCTCGTCTTCTTGGTCCTCGGGGCCGTGATGTTCTCCAGGGGCAGTTACTCCCGGCAGCAGAACCGGCCGATGGGGCGCGTTGAGGACGCCCGCGAGAAGTAAGTTCAGGGGTCGACGTGCGTCTTCGGAATCTTCCGCATTGAAATCTCCCGAGCCATAGCCTTCGGGAGAGCGAGTTCGGTCCGCGGACATTCCGCCGCGCGAATCTCGGCCTTCCCGCGCGCTCCTCGCGGTCGTGTCATCGTCCCGCGCGCTCCTCGCGGTCGTGTCATCGTCCCGCGCGCTGATCGCGGTCACTGTCATCGGCCGCGCGCGTCCTTCATGAAGCCTGCGCGGACGCGACTCCCGCGCTCCTCGCGGTTGATCATCACCCGCGCGTATCCAGGATCAACACTACACCGGGGCCGGCCGGGTGGACCCGAAGCACGCCCCGGAATCAATGGTGTGAGTTGCTCGATGTCGTGACGAGCGCGGAGCTTTACTATAGCAGCCTGGTCCGGTGGTCCTCGGTTTCCGAGCAACTCGCCGAGCTCATCGAGGTAGTGTTCGTGACCGGACGGGGTGACTAGGAAGAGCATCCGAGCCGTCGTGGTTCCTGGGTTGGTGAATGCGTGTGGGCATCCCTCCGGAACGAACATGGCGCTTCCCGGGCCGCCTCGAACCACCTTGGCCCCCGTCTTTGATTCCCAAGCACGCCAGTCGTCCTTCGTGCGAATGCGCGGCTCGAACGCTAGCAGTTCGAGTTCGCCATCGAGAATGTAGAAAAGTTCCTCGGCTTCGCGGTGGAGATGGGCCCCCACGTCGAACCCGGGCGGAACCTCCGCCTCGAACACTGACCACTTCTTCGACCGATCCGCGCCCAACTTGAGAGTCATACCAGGACTTCGAATCTTGCGTCCTTCGCCGGCCGAGAGCACCAGTCCGTCGGTCACATTCGTTGCCTCCCTAGCCGTGTCGCTTCGTCAGGCTTCACAGGCAGATTCACCGTATCCGGGCAGACCGAGCTGATACATTAGCGGGGGTTCGCCGGCGCGGCCTCTCCCGCGCGCTGATCGCGGTCACGGTCATCGGCCGCGCGCGCCCCACCTCAAGGCCGCGGCGGACCGCGGCCACCGCACCCTCGCCTCGCTCGGCGACCATGACGGGGGCTCGGTCGCCCGCGGGCCTCGCACCGGCCCTAGGCCAAATCGATCGCGACGCTGTGATTCACTGCCAGAAGAGGGACAAGCGTTCGTTTACGACGCGACGACCCTGCTCACGCCCGGCGCGGGCCGCCGGTTCGCTGACCGACGGGTCTAGCAGGTTGCCCCCAACAGACAGGAAAGCGGCCTGGGTGGCCTCATCGGGGTGCACGACCTCCACGCGCGCGTGACTGGCTCGTAACTTCTCTACCGCGGTCTCGAGTGACGTCACGCTGAGCGGAGGCACTCGGGCGGGGAGGGAGAGAATCAACACGCAATCACAGCCAAGGGCCAAGTCCGCATTTGCCAGTGAATAGAATGCGCCGTCCATGTAGCCGTGACCATTGAAGGTCATCGGCGGTGAGATTCCGGCGACGGCTCCACTGGCCGTCACCGCGTCGACGAAGTCGATTCCGCTCGTTCGGTCGAAGACGTATCGCTCCCCCGTCCGAACGTCGACCGCCACCGCGAGCAGTCGCTGTTCGGGCCAGACGTGGCTCGGCAGCAGGGCCGCGACTTCAGCCCGGTCTGACGGGGTCCCCGGTGGGACCGCCAAGGCTAGCGATCCGATGCGACGCAAGATTTCGGTCGGAGTTCCGCCGCCACTCTTCGCGCGTCCCAGGTCTTCGCGCCATCGGTTAAAATCGACTTCGGGCGTCGACGGCTCCATCTCCCTAGGCGGGGCGAGCTGCCGGCGAAATAGCCCATCCAGCGAGCCCCCGCTCGTGATCTGAGCCGCGACGATGGCCCCCGCAGAGGTCCCCACGAACACGTCTGCGTCGCGGGGGTCGGAACCGGCGTCCGCCATGCCGGTAAGGAAGCCGACCTCCCAGGCCATCGCAGCATAACCACCCGCCCCGAGAACCAACGCTCGACGCGGCCTACTCATGACGCTCCTCGTCTCGCCCCAGGTTCATCCCACACCAGGATCACTACATCTGGCCATCGGCATTCCTCGCCGGAGTCCTCGGCGGGCGCGGGCGACCTCGCGTCCGTGCCGGCGCGCTCCTCGCGGTCTCGCCATCGACCCGCGCGCGTCCTTCATGAAGCCTGCGCGGCCGCGGCCCCCCGCGCGGGCATCATGAGGGCAGGGCCTCGGTCCTCGCTCCGGGCAACGGGTCGACAACAAGGTGTGGCGCGGGGTCTCGGTCAGATTCCTGTCGAAGTCCCTGGTGTTCCTTCAGGATAGCCCAATCTGTTTCATCAGGCCTACGAGGTCGTAAAAGAGTCTCTCCTCTTTGATTTCGCCTCGGTCGTTCCAAGTGGCGATAGTGCAGAACTCAACGTGGAAGCTCTTTCCGGTAGGCGCTATGACCTTGCCCCCTCCCGCTTTCATCGGTCCCATCATGGTCCCGGAGAAATCCGCGACCGAGCAGGTGTGGTTGCCAGCGGCGAAGAAGATCTTGTAGGGACGGTTGACCAGGTGATTGTCGGGGAAGGTCTTGAAGAACTCCTCGGCTTCCACGTCATGGTTGTGTCGCCCCCGCGTAGGTTCCGGCTGACCGGGCCAGTAGACTGCAACGTCTTCCGTATGGCGCTTTTTGAAAGTCTCCCAGAGTGGGCTGCCAGGTCCGGCATTCCAAGCATCGTCCAACGTCTGCATCAGCTCTGCTAGCTCTTCGTGCTTCATTCCGACATCCCGGGCCTCTCGACCCTTCACCCATCAAGCGTTTCACGTGTATTAACAACCCATATTTTCCGGGAAGGTCGACAGCGGTTTCGTTGTTGGCATGAACACGAACCTAGCTAACCGGACCTCGAGTCGCGGTCTCCCGTCGCCCGCCGGCTGATTGCGGTCGCTGTCATCGGCCCTTTGCGCCCCTATTGAAGCCTGCGTAATCGGCCGCGGTCGCTCCCGTCAATGCGGCGCGACGAGCCACAGAATCGCGGAACAAGCGAACAACATCGCGGGCGCGATCCGTGCGGCGAGCTTCGCCGTGAGCAGGTCGTTATTTACGGGGTCGCGGATCGACGGGCTCGTCATCAAGGTCCGTATGGAATCATCTCAAGGAATGCTACCTCATGGATGTCGACGCTGACGTTCGAGCCAAGCGACTCCGGGTCGGCAAAGATCTCCTCGCAGTAGCGCTTTTAGCCCACGGGAGGTGAAGGGAGGGGGCGTGAAATGCCGGAGCGGGTTCGGCCAGTGACCAAGCGCCTACGACCCGGCCCGGGGGCCCCGGTCGACGTCCGAACGGTCGAGCGCAAGTTCGGAGGCACCGAGACGCTCGAAGGCGCCGGGGTCCGGCTTCGACGGATGTTCGGGAATTCGGAAGTTCCGCTGTTGGACCCTTTCCTGCTACTCGACAATTTCGGCTCCATGAACCCGGCGGACTACGTGAAGGGGTTCCCCTGGCATCCCCATCGCGGGCTCGAGACGGTCACCTACATGATGAGCGGCCGGACCGCCCACGAGGATTCGCTCGGTAACAAGGGCGTCATCGATTCGGGTGACGTTCAGTGGATGAGCGCGGGGAGCGGGATCATGCACCAGGAAATGCCCCAACGCACCGAGGGCCTCCTCTCGGGATTCCAGCTGTGGGTAAACCTGCCCCACGCGCGCAAGATGGAGACTCCTGCCTACCGTGGGGTCGCCGCCTCCTCCATCCCAACCGTCAAGGAAGAGGAGGGAAGCGTGGTACAGGTCATCGCCGGGGAGTACCACACTGTGGAGGGGCCCGTGCGACACATTCCGGTCGACCCCCTGTACATCGATGTGCGGCTTCCTCCCCACGGCACCTTCGACCACCCCGTGAAGCGCGGGTACACGGTCTTTGCCCAGACCGTCGAGGGGTCGGGGTCGTTCGACCCGCTCGGCATGCCGGCCGTCGAATCGGACCAGGAACGCCTGTACACGGGGGACATGGACCCGGCCAACGACGCGACGTGCGGCAAGGGTGAAACCGTGCTCTACGGCGACGGGGACCTCGTGAACGTCGTGGCCGGGGACCGGGGGCTCCGATTTCTCTTGATCTCAGGGAAGCCGCTCGGCGAGCCTGTAGCGTGGTACGGACCGATCGTGATGAACACCCGCGAGGAGATCGTCCAAGCGTTCACCGAGCTCCGCAAGGGCGACTTCATCAAGGCGAAGAAGGTCATCAACGAGTCCTGAACTTCCTCGGACCGGGGCCAGTGACTTCCTGGCTACGACAGAGGGGACAATACCCTATACGACATCGGGACGGCCAGTCCAGGACTCAGGACCCCTTCGCGGGAGGTGCTCCATTCCGTGGCGATGCCTGGCCGCGACGCGCGCGCCGATCTCGTCCTGCTCAACGGCAAGGTCGCGACGCAGGATTGCCGACGCTCGTTCACGAACGCTTTCGCGATCCGAGGCGGTCACTGTCATCGGCCGCGCGTTTCCTTCATCAATGCCGCGATCGCACTGACGCGCGACTATTCCCTCGCTCGCTGAAGCGTACTCCGCCAGACGCTTTTCTGTCGGTTTGCCATGCCGGCTCAGTCAGGTACTGCGCCGGTTCTCTCGGAGGAGCGACCAATTACGGGCATGAATCTCCCGCGACCACGGCCTTCTTCATCGGGGTCGAGGAGAATCGAATGGCCGAGGTTATCGCCTAGCCATGAAGGCCTCCGGAAAGGGCGTCGCCCACGTCAGGAAGCCGGCTCGTAGTAGTAGCCGCCTTCGAGGAGAGATTACAGTCCCGGACTGTATGCCCCCAAGTCCGACCCGAGTACAGCGAAACCGAACTCCTAGCATCCCTTCGAGAGACGTGTCGTCGCGCTCCCGCCGTTCGGTCCTCCACCGATAGGGAGCCAACCCCTTCGGGTCCCGGGAGACCGGGACCCTTTTCCGCTCGGATAGTCGATTAACAAGGACTTGTTTCGGACCGGCAAAGAAGAAAGCGAGATGAGGAGCGTACGTTTCCAGCCTTTGGGGCCGTGAGAGGAACCGCGCCCATATTCGGGCCGGGTGCACATGAGACAGAGGGCTCGGGCGGCTTATGCGATCGTCTTCGGCGTGGCTGCCTTGCTATTTGTGAGCAACGCCCCGGGATCTCTAATCACGGAAGGTCACCCGGGGGGATCAGCTTCGGTGAGCCCACTCGAAAGCGGGGTAAACACCACACGCGATTGTAGCTCCCTTGGCCCAGACCCCGGAGCGGAAAGCAGCGGTCCGATTACGTACAACGCGTCTGCCTTTTGGGATGAGCTGTGCGCCAACGAAACGTTCGGAGAGATCCTCACGGCGTGGGGTGGTTGGGAGTGGAGTTATTGGATTCTCCCGAACGGTCAAAGCGGCAATTATTGGGCGGCGCAGAACTTGTCCACTTCCCTCGTCCCGCAACCGAACAGTAGCAGCCTACACGTCGTCTACCTACTCAACTGGGTGTCTCCCTGCGACAACTCTACTCTTGGACCCGCCGGGACGTACTGCAGTGTGTGGGATCAATGGATCGGGAACACGACTACGCTCGAACTGAGCGGTCCTCAATCAAGCGAGACTCCAACCTGCTGGTCGAGTTGCGTTGGGACTGGGACGTTCGTGTCCTTCCAAGAAACCGGGCTCCCAGTCGGCACCGCCTGGAAGATCTACCTCAATTACACATGGTGGTCAGTCGAGTCCCAGGGCCAAGCGTTCGTGCTCCCTCCCGGGAAGTACTATTACAAAATCGGCAATGTTTCTGGCTACTCTGCCACCCCCGACGTCGGTTACTTCTACAAGCCCAACAACGACTTTGCCGGAGTGACGATTCACTTTACACAGCTTCCCTCGTCTGCAAGTCCGACCGCAAACTTTCTTGGAGTCCCCCTCGGTATCGCGGTTGTCCTGATAGGCACCATTCTCGGGGCGGCGACGGGGGTCACCGGATTAGTTCTATCGCTGAGACAACGAACGAATAGGTCACCACCTGCTGGTCCTAAGTCGTAGACCAATTCATACGGGCCCGGGAAACGGGGGCCTCCCCATATTCGCTAGAACCAGTGCCAGGCCTTCATTTTCGCGGAGACACCAAGGACAACCTCAACCTCCGCGGGGCGAGGCTCTTGACTGAGAGGCTTCGACAAGATGCAGGACATTCGTGTGAGGCCTTCCGCCTCGGTGTATGGACCTTCCTCCGCCTGAGCAAGAAGGACCGGTGAGCCATGCATCCGGCCCGGGTCGAAGAACAGCGTATGGCCAAGGGCATGGCCCAGATGGCCGCCTTCTTTCAGGAGGCGCGCTAGATGCAGTCCGGGACTGTATTTCTCACGTCAGGCGGCGGGCTCGTAGTAGTATTCGCCCTGCGCCCTCTGCTCGCGGTCGAGGACGGAGCCCTCACGGTTGATCCGCGGTCGCAGCGTCTCCGCATCGCGCCGGAACGTCACGTCGACCGTTCGGAGGAGCTGGTTCATCCCTTCGCGCATCGGGTACGGGCCGACCCCCCGGCCCGCCAAGCCGCCGGTTCCCTCGGGCTTGAACACCATGAGCGCGTCGGAGGCGAGGTCCAGGAAGTAGACATCGTGGTCGACGACCAGCGCGCTGACGGCCTGACGCTCGACCTGGCGCCGGATCAACCGCGCCATCGCCATGCGCTCGTCGGCGTCCAAATAGGCGGATGGCTCGTCGAGGAGGTAGAGCGTGGCGGTCCGAGCGAGCGCGAGCGCGACCGCGGAGCGTTGCAGCTCTCCGCCGGAGAGGTCGGGCAGGGAGACATCGAGGATCTCATCGAGATGGAGCCCGGGCACGAGGTCGCGTTCGAAGGTCCGGTGGTCGAACGTCGGCTCGCTCGCGAGGGCGCTCGCCCGCTCCCGCAGGCTCCCCGCCTGGGTCGCTTTGAGATACTGGGGTTTGTAGCTGACGGTCACCCCGACCGGGGCCGTCCCGCGAGTTGGGGTCTCGACCCCCGCGAGCATCCGGACGAACGTGGTCTTGCCGGTGGCGTTCGGTCCGACGATCCCCACCGTCTCGCCCTTGGCGATGCGACCCGCCCCCACTTTAAGATGGAACTCAGGGAACTGCTTCTCAAGTTCCGGGAACTCCACGAGCGCGTTCTGGCGGGCGGGCGGTTTGGGCGGATGCGCGACGAACCGCACCGCCTCCGTCCGGAAGCGCACGTTCTCGTCCTTGAGGTAGCCCGTGAGGTAGGTGTTGATCGCGGAACGCATCGGGATCGGGTGGCTGACGACGCCGAACGCCGCCGATTCTCCGTAGAGGAGATGCGCCTGGTCCGCCAAGTAGTCGAGGAGCGCGAGGTCGTGCTCGACCACGATGACGCTCTTCGTCTCGCCCAGATGACGCAGGATACGGGCCACCGAAAGACGGTGGACGATGTCGAGGTAGCTCGAGGGCTCGTCGATCAGGTACAGGTCCGCGTCGGTCGCCAGAACGCGCGCGAGGGCCGCGAGCTGGAGCTCACCGCCCGAGAGCTCGGTCATCGGCCGCTCGGCACGATGCGTCATGCCGACCTCTTCCAGCACGGATTCGGCCCGCGATCCGCCTGCGCCGACGAAGTCACGGACCCGGTCGCCCGATTCGGCGAGGCGGTCCACGTATTGGGGCTTGACGACGGCCCTGAGCTCGCCCCGCGCGATCCGTTCGAAGTGGGCGTGAAGGGCGGTGCCCCGGTAGTGCTCGAGGACCGGACCCCACGAGGGAGGGCGGTCATAATGGCCCAGGTTGGGAAGCTCGACCCCGCCAAGGACGCGGAGGGCGGTCGACTTTCCGATCCCGTTCGGTCCCAGGAGACCGGTGATCCCCGTCGAAGGAGGAATCGGGAGCCGGTAGAGGCGGAATCCGTTGTACCCGTACCGATGGACGATCTCCGATTCGTCCGCCTGGGGGGTGTTGAGGATCTTGATCGCGTCGAAGGGGCACTTGTGCACACAGATGCCGCAGCCGATGCACAGCGTCTCAGAGATGATCGGCTTACCGTTCGGTCCCTCGACGATGCACTCCTGGCCCATCCGGACCGGCGGGCAGTAGGCCTGGCATTCCCACTGGCACTCCTTCGGGTGGCAGCGGTCGTTGAGGAGGATCGCGATGCGGGCCATGGTCAGGGCTCCCGGAGGTCGGACGTGACGCGGCCGTCCTCGAGCGTCAGGTGGCGGTGGGCCCGTCGGGAGACGGACGGATTGTGGGTGACGAGCAAGAGCGTTGCGTTGCGCTCCTTCCGGACCTGCTCTAGGAGCGTGAGGATGCCTTCGGTGTTGACGCGGTCGAGTTCCCCCGTCGGCTCGTCGGCGAGCAAGAGCCCGGGTTGGTTCGCGAGGGCTCGCGCGACCGCGACGCGTTGCTCCTCCCCGCCAGAGAGCTGGTGGGGGTAGGCCCGTTCACGGCCGGTGAGTCCCACTTCGGAGAGCAACTCGGAGGCGCGTCGTTGCCGTTCGGCGCGCGCCACTCCGCGGGCCCGCATGGGGAGTTCGACGTTCTCTCGCGCGGTCAAGGACGGGAGAAGGTAGAACCGCTGAAAGATGAACCCGACGCCCTCGAGGCGAAGGCGGGATCGCTCCCGGTCCGTGCGGCGGCCGACCGATCGGCCGTCCCAGCGCACCTCGCCCACGGTCGGGGCGTCAAGGAGTCCGATGAGGTTGAGCAGCGTGGTCTTGCCGCACCCGCTCGGTCCCTCGAGGGAAACGAACTCACCCGACCCGACGGCCAAGTCGACCCCCCGAAGGGCGCGCACCTCGTCCGCTTCCCCGGCGGCGTAGGTCCGCTCAACGCCCACCAGCTCGATCGCGGGCGCCTGGACCGGTTTCAACGCAACGCCTCCGCGAGGTCGATACGAAGCGCGGCGCGGGAGGCCCATGCTCCGGCAAGCACGGAGAGCCCGATGACGCCCGCCGCCAGCTCGGCGAGGGTGAGTGGGACGAAGATCGCCAGTTGCGCCGCCTCCTGGACGGTCGACGTGGCCCAGGTCGCCAGTCCCTCCACCATCAAGTACCCGGCCAGGAGGCCGATCAGGGCCCCGGGAGCGGCAAGCAGAACCCCATCCCCGATCAAGGCGGCCGCAATCGACCGACCCGGCTGGCCGATCGCCCGGCGGATCCCGATCGAGCGGCGTTCGGACTCCACCCGGCGAACGAGGACCAGGGCGAGGAATACGAGCCCGACCGTGAGCCCGACCGAGGAGAGGGCCAGGTAGAATCCGGTGAGGACCGCGCTCGCGGATTCGAGCTGCTGGGCTTCCTGGGAGAGGGAGCTCACCCCGTAGAACGGCACCAGGGCCTGGATCTGGTCGCGCACCGAGTTGATGACCCCGGGTTCGGTCGTCGCGGACGGAACGACCGCCACTTCCACGGTGTCGGCGGCGTCGGTGACGGGCGCCGCGGGCTCACTGGCGAAACCGGTCATCACCTGAAGGTCGGACAGAGGGAGCAGGACGGCGAACGCTCCGGTCGGACCCAGTGCCGTCGGGGGCACTCCGAACGTTCCCGTCACCTGATAGACGACCCGGTCGGTCGAGTTCGAGGTCGGACCCAGGGGCAATCGGTCGCCCGTAGTGACATGCAGAGCCTGCGCGAACGGAGAGGATACCATGACATCATAGGTCGCCGCGCCTGCGTAGCTCCCGTTGTCGTAGTGGATCTGATCGGTCGGGTCACCGAGCGGAAGCGGCAACGGGAACAGCCCGGATTCGGCGGGGCCGAGGGTCGGGCCGAACTCGCCGGCGATGATCCCTTCGGCCAGCACGGGGGTCGCGCCGGCCCCGCTCGGGAACGCATCGATGGGCACGCTGAGCACCGGTGACGCCGCGGCGACCGAGGGGAGGCCGAGTATCCTTTGGGCGAGCGAATGGGCATGAGCGATGCCATGAAGACCTCCGGCACTCACGACGACCTGGTACCCCGCGTTCTGGAGGCTGGCGAGCTCGTGACTGGAAACACCCCCCCCGACACTGACCAATACGACCGGTAGCGCCATAGCGGTCGCGATCGCGGCGACGGCGAGGATGGCCTGAAGCCGGGCATGCCGAAGGCGACGACCTCCCCCACGACCGATCACGGCGCCCTCAGCTCCTCGGCGACCGGCAGCTGCATCGCACGGGCCGCGGGCGCTATTCCCGCGATGAGCCCGATGAGGAGCACGAGCCCGACGCCGGAGAGGATGACCGTGGCGTCGAAGGAGACGAACGAGAATCCGGCGGGCAGACCGGCGAGAAGACGAAGGAGGAACGCGTTGATCGCCACGGCCCCGAAGTAGGCGACCGGGAGTCCCACGAGCAGCCCAAGGCACGAAAGCATGAGGGCTTCTTGGACCACGAGGCCCGCGATCCTAGCTCGGGAGTGTCCGATCGCCCGGAGGAGCGCGATCTCGCGGCTCCGGTCGTCCACCGACATCTGGAGGACGGTGGTGGTGAATAAGGCCGCCACCACGAGTCCGATGGCGCCGATGAGCTCTCCAAAGGTGCGGTAGAGGTCCACGACGTGCTGGACCGCACCGAGGATGTCCGAGAGGGTGAAGACGGTGAGGCCGGGGAAGGCGGCACCCAGTCGAGATTGGTCCTCCGTGGCGAGTGTCGGATCGTGAAGATGGACGAGCACGAGCGAACCGTAGTCGGTCGAGCTGGTCGCGCCTCCGACGATCGATTGCAGCTCGGAGAGATAGACGAAGGCGAGGAGGGCCGACGGAAGCAGCCAGAACGGGCCGGTGATCCCCACGACATGGAACTCGGTCGCGTTGGCGTACCAGCCGGAAAGTTGGGAAGGTCCCGTGGGCGAGGACGCGGCCGCCCAGACGGTTCCTCCCACCGTGACCCCAAGGACTCCGGCCAAGCCCTGGTCGAGCTCGATCTCACCGGTGCGAGGCCCTAGGTACGTCCCGTTCGCGTAGTGCGGATCCCCTGCCGCCCAAAACCCCGAGCCGTTGTAGACATCGGGCGTCTCGATCCCCGGATTGTCCCCCGGGATCCAGCCCACCGTGCCGGAACCCGTGGGGCTCCACCCCGCGGGAACCGAACTCGCATTGGCCGCAGCCCAGAGCGACTGATTGCCGAACACCAGGTCGCTCACCAGCCACGGACTGGCGGTCGCCACGTTCGAGTCGGCCCCCGGAATGCGGGTGGCCAGGGAATGTGCCTGGGAGATCGGGGGAAACGTGTCCTGGGCGAAGGTCGTGTTCGCGCTCGCAATCAACAGGTCGACCCCGCTCGCGCCGGCGAGCGTGGACGCGCTCGTCTGGATTCCCGAGGACAAGGCGAGAAGCAGCACGACCAGGCCCACGGCGAGCCCTACGCCGAGGGAGGTCAACGCCGAGCGCCCGGGCCGGCGGCGAATGGAGTCCCACGCGTACGGCACTGTCCTCTCGCGACGACCTATGAGGCGCCGGACCGTCGGAGCTCCCCCATCGTCGTTTCGTGGGAAGCCTCGACGTTGTACTTGTGGATCGATTCTTCGCTCAGGGTGTGGGCACGGACGACCACGTCGTCCGGAACGTCGGGAAACCGGCCGGGCAGGCTGGCCATCAGGTCGCGGATCACGTCCTCCACGAACTTGGGATTCCGGTGGGCATCCATCACGACCCGGCCCTCGTCCCCTCGCTTCAGGATCGCGAACGTGGGGCTCGACTGTGCCGCTTCGATCGCGTTGATGATCTCGTCGACCTCCACCTCCCCTGCGCCAGTGAAATCGAACATCAGTCGCGTTCGGTTGCGCTGATTGTGAGTGATCATCGGAAGTTCCTTCAGTTGCGGGTCAGAGAGGAGCGGAAACTCGGCCTTCAGCCTCTCTCGGGTCGTCTCCATCGCGCACGGGCACGCGGTCATTCCCACGGCCTCGGCCCCGATCGCACGGTGCAGGTGGATCGACCGATCGCTCCCCCAGAATGCGCGTGCCTCGGCCCGGAGAAGGTAATCCTCGAAGCTCTGCCGGTCGTCGGAGACCCCCCGTCGCAGGAAATACTCCGCCTCCGCTTCGACCGTTGCCTCCGTCGCGTAGGAGTGCCGCTGGAGCAACTCCCGAGCGATCGACGAGCAGGCCGATTCCAGGCTTTCCGCGGGTTGGAGCGCGGTCCGGTCCACGATCTCGGCAAGGATCTCCGCATTGCGCGATAGGTCGGAACCCTTGCGGTCGGCCGGAAGGTCGACCGCGAGGTCGATTGTCGCTGCCAGAACATTGACCCGGCCGGGACGGCGGATGGAAAGCGGTTTGCGGATTCCCGAAAGGCCGACGGACCGGAGTTGGAGACGTCCCCGCGCGGGAGCCATGGCGTGGACGTCTTTCATTGCGCGGAGCACAAGGACGCGCCTTAAACCCATTCCTGAGACCGGGGGCCGACGTGGCCTGGGGGCGCGAGGGTTATACCTGAGCGCCCTGTGGCATTCTTGATGTCCGAGAATGCGACCGTTCCTCCTGCGATGGCCCCCGTCCCGGCCTCAGATGTCTCGCCGGCCCCACCGTCTGGGACTCCGCCGGCCACCGGTCCGTATGCCGAACGGGAGCGGCTCATCACCGAAAACCTGAAGCAGATCTACGACCCCGAGATCCCCATGAATATCGTGGACTTGGGACTCATCTATGGATTCGAATGGGCGGGGGACGACGTCACGCTCAAGATGACCCTTACGGCGCCCGGCTGTCCGGTCGCAGGGATCCTAGCTGAGGAAGTCAAGAACGCCATCGAGAAGGTCCCACTGATACACGGGGCGAAGGTCGACCTGATCTGGGATCCTCCCTGGAGCCCGGACCGGATGAGCGAGTTTGCGAAACGGCAGTTCGGCTACATGTGAATTGACCTCAGGGCATTGCCCTGAAAGACCCACCAAAACGGCCACCGACCGAGCCAATGGTTGGACTACTCGACACCGGTCGAGATGGTGCGGAGGGTCGGCCGCTACGAACCACCCGTAAAGCGCTGATTCGCGGCTCCGAGGCGCCTGTCGCCTCGTTCATTCTCCTCTTCGCGAGGAACGAGCGGAGCCGCGAGCCCGCATACAGCACTCGTCCGCCGAGCGCACGACCATACCGAAGGCCACCGGGCTCGATCTGCCTGGAACTCAATCCTCAAGTCCCACAACGAAGATGGACACCCAACCGAGTTTCTGCCGTGTCGAATCCAGCGAGGTTGATCGTATTCGCCGGCCTCCCCGGGACCGGAAAGTCGACCCTTGCTCGAATGGTCGCCGAATGCTTCGGCGCCGTGTGGCTCCGGGTGGATACCCTCGAGGCTTCCTTGCTGAAAGCAGGGATCCCGCAATCCTTTGAGACGGGGTTGGCTGCGTACATTGCCGCCCGCGACCTCGCTGCAGTCCAGCTGGAACTAGGCCGGGATGTGGTGATCGACGCGGTGAACGGAGTGGAGCCAGCGCGCCAGATGTGGAGCGACCTGAGCAAGGAGTTCCACGCGGTGCGGCACGTGATCGAGCTGGTCTGTCCCGACGAGGGGGAACATCGAAGGCGGGTGGAATCACGCCTCCCTCCGACACCCCCGTTGCCGGGGCCTACTTGGGACGAGGTCGTCCATCGCGAATACCAGACTTGGAACGAACCCGTGCTCTCCTTGGACGGCATGAAACCCCCGAAGGAGAACCTGGGTAGGATCCTGGATTATGTTCTCGTGGTGGAGAGTCACCCGCCGTTGTGACCTCTCTATCTTGAGCCTTCTCTCCGACGAAGTTCACCTGCCTGGTCCCTCCGCAGGAGAGTTGGAAACACGGGAACCCCACAGTACCTTCGCCCGCGCTCCTCGCGACCTTTCGGTCCCAGTCCGCTGATTCCCGCCTTGGCGTTCGGTCGCCTCACGTTCCACGGGACATTGGGCACGCCGGAGGGAGCGGCCGGCGGTGCGGAATGGAGGAATGGCGCAGCGTCCGAGGATCAGGTCCCTCCCCAACAGACCAATCGGGGACCCTGGACACGGTTCAGCGAAGAGACCCGATGCATCTTCCCGGAGCGAGCTCGGTGCGCAGCGTCCGAATAGACCCACATCTCGCCGAACCCGCCGGCTTTGAGTGAGAGGTCCCGGAGGGTGCGCGCGTTGAGGGTTGCGTGCGGGTAAGCCTCCCAGAAGATCTGACTCGGTCTACCCGGGACATGGACGGTGACCCGCCCCACCTCCCATTGGCGTACCGGCGACCCCCAGGGTTTCCCTTGGCTGCGCCAGCTGACCCTGAGATCCCCCCGGGGGCGCAGCGCGACCTTCCACGCATTCCGGACGGGGAGCGGTGGGGTCCCCTCCGGATGAAGGGTGAGGTCGATCGCCAGAACCCCACCTGGAGCGAGAGACCGCCGAGCCGCGCGGAAGAACGACAGGAGGCCCGCCTCTTCGACCAGGTACCCCAGGCTGTCCAACGGCACGACCGCCATCTCCACTCGCCGAGGGAGCCGAAAGCTCCGAAGGTCCCCCCGCAACCAATGCCCCGGCGGAACGATCCCGCGGGTCAATTCGCGCGCCCGCGTGATTGCGGTGGCCGACCGGTCCAATCCGTAGGCCTCGAGTCCCCAGGAAGCCCACCGACGGGCGAGGACGCCCGTACCGCAAGCGAGCTCCGCTGCCGAGCGAGGCGGCTTCCCCATCCGCGCGGTGGCCACTCGCACGTACGTGCGCGCCTCTTGGGAGCGATCCCACGAGAACGCGGCGTCGTAGACGTTCGGATAGCGGGAAAGGTCGAGCGAGCGGGCCGGGCGTGTCGGGCGCGGGGAGCCGATCATGCGCGCACCTCCGGGTTCATCTCGGGCCGGCCACAGCGTTCTGCACCGGGAGAAACCACCGGGGGCGGCATTTGACCCCCCAATTTCAAGGAGAGCCCAGGGATCCATCGAGCCGGAGCTCCCCCTTCGTATCCTGAGGTTCGTGGAAGGCGGCCTCACTTCCGAAGGACCGTCGCGCTCGCCCGGGCGCGCCCCAGCCGAGACGCCACACCCGGCGAGCCGCCGCGGTTGGAGGATCGCCTTCTCCAGGGGGCGAGGTCATCGGGGGAAATGACCTCTCAATCTCGCGAGAAAACAGGCTGCTCCGAACGACCGAGGACGCCGCCTATTTGGGCCAGAGGCTTCGGAGCGATGGCTGAAGCTGACAGAGAAGTACCGCGTCCGAGGCGGTCAGCCGAAGGTCTCGTTCCGCGTGCAGGTAGGGCGTCCGGGGCTGGAACCCGGCGAATCCGAGACGTGAGGCGAGCGCTCGGTTCTCCCAGGCCGCCATCCCTTGCGAGCCGATCGAATGCACGGTGTGGGCACCTCCCTGGGTAGGGTCATCGTTGTCGGGGGCTACCGTCTCGAGCATCCGGGGCAAAACGGTTCGGGTCTCCACGTAGACTCCGAGAGCCTTCCACCGCTCTTCCACGCGGATGACGACCCCCGACCCGACCCAAGCCGCGCCCTGTTCCCTGGTCTGCAGGAAGAGCACCGGTTGCCCGGGAACCTTGCCGATCGTTCGAGCGTCGTCCCATAGTCGGATGGTTCCAGGTCGGAGCATCGTTCGCAGGTGCTCGTCGGGAAAGCCGACGAATACCCAACCTTCCAGCGGATCGGCCATCATCGAGGTCCACCGGGATCCCAAGTACGGTGAAATCCCTCCGGACGCAGGCCCGAACGAGACGCCAGCAACCGACCTCCTCTCTGAGCCAGGTTGATGCGACCCGGTCATCCCACCCGGACCATCAACGTGACGGTGAGATACCCGTCCCAAAGGAGGGCAACGCCCTGCTCCGGAAGGCCAGTGTAGAGACAGGTTGAGTGGTCAAGGATTCCGGTCGGCGTATCACCTACCGTACCGCAGGCCAGCAATGGGCCCGCCCATTCGGCAAGGTGAACGTGAGTGCCGTTCGGCTCCGCCACCGAAGCGACCAGCGACGGTCCCGCCGGAGAAAAATAGCCCTCGACCTGCAGTCCAAACGACACACCTTGGAATGTGAAATTCTCGGGTTGAGGAGCGTTCACCGCGGCCAACGTCACGCTCTCCAACGCGTACGTGATCCCGGGATCAGCCACCGACAGTCGCAAGCTCACCCATTGCCCGAGCTCGCCCAGCCAGGTCACGCCGAAGTCGCCGTCGGGCGAGAACCAGGTTTGGACTTCCCCGTTCGTGGGGGGAGGGTTTCCTGCGGTGGACGAATTGTTTGGAAGCACCACGAAGGCGAGATCAACGCCATCCGGTTCTATCCCTGTTCCCTGGAGAAAGACCCCATCGGGCGACGGGAGCTCGGGCCAGAGCCGGAACTGGACCCCATGGAATGTGAGGTGGGTCACGGGACCCCAGCCCGAAGCGTTCGCCGGGATCTCGACGTCCTCTGAGGCGTACGTGACGTTCCCCCGGACTAAATTGCAGTAACTTGTGAGGAGGTTAGTTCCGCAGGATGGGGTGGAGGGCGAGGGTGCGAATACCAACCCTCCGGCCGACGCCAAGCCCAGAACGACCAGCACTGCCGCGATGTGCCAAACCGGGGGATCGGGTTCGGTCACTATGGGTCGTATGCGGACCGTTCGGATGTAGTTTCCACCGCGGGACGCGCGTGGGGGTATTGGCACCTCCCCGGCCGACCGTCGCGGATAGGAGCCGCGGCGCGATGGCTCCTCGATCTGCGCGCTCGGTCGCGCTCTGGAAAGCTTATGGCACGCGAGATTCCCTGGGGTGGTCCAGCGATGAAGAACTCCCTCAAGGGCCGGCTACGTTCCTCCAAGGACCCCAGCTTCGGCACCTGGATCTCGTCCTCGTCGCTCGTTTGCCTCGATGCACTCAAGGGATTGGGATTCGAGTGGTTCATGATCGACACCGAGCACGCCCAAGTGAACCCCGAGACCCTGGCGGCGATGGTATCGGTATTGGGAGACCGTGGTCCGACACCGCTCGTCCGCGTGGGAAACGTGGACCAGTACCTGGTCAAGCAGGCATTGGACTCGGGTTCGCAGGGCGTTCTCGTGCCGCTCGTGAGCACGGAGGCTCAAGCGAAGACCGTCGTCGCGTTCGCCAAATACCCCCCGGACGGGGTGCGAGGGGCGGCCGCCGCGGCCTCCTCGCGTTACGGAATCGAACTCGCCTCCTATCTGAGGAGTGCCAATGCGGAGACCCTGGTCGGCGTTCAGATCGAGACCAAGGAGGCGTTAGACCATCTCGACGCCATCGCGGGAGTGGACGGCGTGGACCTCCTCTTCGTAGGACCCCAGGACCTGACCCTGAGCTTGGGCCTCCTGGACGACCGGAAGAATCCGAAGGTACGGGAAGCCATGAGCAGGGTGGTAGAGGTCTGCGAACGGCACGGCAAGGTTCCCGGAACGCTGGCCATCGATCCCGAGGAAAAGAGGGTGGCCGTGGAACTGGGATTCCGATTCATCTCCCTCGCGTCCGACGTTCGATTTCTCATCGACGGGGCCAGATTCCATCGAGACGGTTGAAGGAGGCGTGCCCGTGCCTGATTCGGGCACCTCGCATGCTCGCGGGTCCCAATGACGGCTCCGCTGCGCCAGGCGGAACCCCCGACCTCGGGATTGAGAGGTTCGGCCGATGCTTCGCACCGGAGTGGAACCCGGTGAGTTCCCTGGGGAAATTCTGACCGACCGGGATTGCGGCACCCCCGGGGGTTTCGCGCCGACTCCCCCCTCCCACGTGGACCGCTCCCGGCCGCGCGTGCTTTTGTTCAAGCTCGCGCCGACCGCAGACGGGGGTTTCCCCGGGTCGCGGGGATCCCTGCGCAGTGCGCGGAAAATTCTGAGAACGGTCATTCCGTTATAATCCACCGGGCGTTGATGGGCGATTGTGGCCGCCGCACCGGGTGTCCCTGTTAAGAAGGACGAAGCGGCCCCCTCCGCGGCGACCGGCGAACCCCCCGACGGCGGGTTCATGAGCCTGGGAGACCTCGAAGAGGCCGCGTCCCGCAAAATCCCGCCGGCACTCTGGAACTATGTCCAGGGGGGTGCGGCCGAAGAGACCACCCTCCGCGACAACCACGCGGCATTCCTTCGTCGGACCCTGCGATCTCGTGTTCTCGTTGACGTAACCGAGATCGACCCCACCACCACCCTTCTCGGCGCGCCCGTAAATGCCCCCTTCTTCGCCTGCCCGACGGCCTACCACGGCTCGATCCACCCCGACGCCGAAATGGGCACGGCTCGGGCTGCGAGCGCCGCCGGAGTGCTCGCGGTGTTCAGCACGCTGTCCAGTGCATCGCTCGAGCAGATCGCGGCCGCCGCGCCGGCCGGACCCCAATGGTTCCAGCTCTATCTCCAGCCGGAGTTCTCCGCTAGCCGCCGGCTGGTCGAACGGGCCGAGAAGGCGGGGTATTCCGCCCTCGTCCTCACGGTCGACCTTCCCGTGCTCGCCAACCGGGACCGGCAGGCCCACGGCGGATTCGCCGTTGAAGGGTGGCCACCGCTCGGCAACGGACCGGACATCGTAGGACCTCCGCGGGGATTCGACGCCCGAGGCGGCACCTTCGCCTTGCGGTCCGAGGCGGGCGCCGGCTGGAAGATCCTCGACCAGCTCCGGGAGGTCACCGACCTCCCGATCGTGGTGAAGGGGGTATTGACACCGGACGACGCGCGGCTCGCGGTGGAACACGGCGCTCGAGGAGTGGTCGTCTCTAACCACGGGGGCCGTCAACTGGACGGCGCGCCCGCGAGCCTGGACGCCCTTCCCGAGGTCGTCGCGGCGGTCGGTTCGCGAGCCGAGGTCTATCTTGACGGAGGAGTCCGCCGAGGCGCCGACATCGTCATGGCCCTGGGCCTGGGAGCTCGGGCGGTGGGTCTCGGCCGACCGATCCTCTGGGGGCTCGGGGCCGGTGGAGAACGCGGCGTCGCGCGGGTATTTTCCCTCCTCATGGTGGACCTTCTCACGACGATGGCCCTCACGGGCCGGCGACGGATCTCCGAGATCGACCCGACCGTCCTTGGGCCGGATCGAAGGTTCGGCCCTCCCCTTCCCGGATCCCACGGAAGGCTTGATGGCCCGGGGCCCGAAGGCCGCGGCCCATGATCGTCCGTGGTCTTCTCTGGAACGACTTCGACCCGCTGACCGAGATGTACTTCCATCTCTATCAGGAGCGGGCGGCGGGCGAGTCGATCGGCATCAGCTTGTTCGCCGAGCGCCCGAGCACGGCCGACGAGGTCGAGTGGTTCGCCAACCTCTACCGGAAGAGCCTCGAGCGGCAATGGTTCACGGCAGTCGCGGAGGAAGCCGGACGGGCCATCGGGAACTGCACGATCCAGCCCCAGACCGCGCGCGCCGACAGCGAACTGGGCCATATCGGGGTGCTGGGGGTCCTAGTCGACCACCGATTCCGGGGGCGGGGCGCGGGGCGGGCCATGATGATCCGAGCCCTGGAAGAGGCACGAAGCCGGTTCGAGATCGTCCGGCTCAGCGTGTTTGCGGACAACGTCCGGGCGAAGGAGCTCTACCGACGGCTCGGCTTCGTCCCGTACGGGCTCCTTCCCCGTGCGATCCGCCGGGGGGACCGGTACATTGACGAGGAGTTCATGTTCCTCGACCTCCGGAAATGGGTCCCCCCGTCGGCGGCCCCGAACCGTTAAACCCCGAGGGGGCTCGCCTCGCCTAATGGTCGAAGCCGCCGACTGGACGAGCGAGCTGGAGGAGGAGCGGCGCCACAAGGACGATTTCATGGCGCGGCACCGGGAGTCACCGTTCATCTCGGCGCGCGTGCCGTTCCACGACCTGCGCTACTTCCCTCCCGACCCGGCCTTCAAGGTGCGCGCGCGGCTCGAGCGTCTATCGGTCCCCGCGGAGGCCTACCTTCGGACCAGTCGGGACGGCTCGGCGGTCATGCGCCACCTCGGCGACCTCCACTTTGCGATCGGCAAGACCCCCGTCCACTTACGGCTCTACCACGCGGGCGAGGGCGTGGGAACGTCGGTCTTCGTGCCGTTCCGGGACTCCACGAGCGGGCGGGAGAGCTACGGCCCGGGCCGGTACCTCATGCTCGAGCTCAACGAGTCGGACGAGTACGACCTCGACTTCAACCGGGCCTTCAACCCGTACTGCGCCTACACCGACGATTTCGAATGCGCCTTCCCACCGGCCGAGAATGACCTCCCGGTCGCGATCCGGGCCGGCGAGAAGGTCTGGGCCGCCGACCAGAACCCGGCCACCCCTTCGTCGATCATGATCGAGGCGGTAGCCAAGTACCGGGCGGCTAAATCCGGCGCGAAGCACGTCGAGAAGACCCTTCCCAAGGCCGCCCCTCGGGCCCGCGGGAGATCATCGCGTTCCAAGCCCCGCAAAACCCCCGCTGTGGCCCACCGCCGACCGGCGAAGGCCCGGCCTACAGGTTCGGGAAAAGGCCCACGAGCCCGATAGCCACGAACTGTACCCCCACCGCGGCGAGCAAGAGTCCCAGGATCCGGGTCATCGCCATGACCCCGGTCCGGCCGAAAGAAAGCAGAATGCGCTGACCGTAGCGGAAAATGAGGTAGGCGAGGACCGTAACGACCCCGATCGCGACGAACGTCGCAACGATGATGAGCGGGTCACTTCCGGAGTTCCCCTCATAGATCATCACCGTCGAGATCGCACCCGGCCCCGCGAGGAGCGGGATGCCCAGCGGAACGATCCCTACCTCGTTCCGGCTCGAGGGATCCTCCTCGCCGGGGGTGAGTTTCGTCCGAGTGACCTCGCCCCGCAACATGTCGTATGCGACCAGGAAGAGGATGATCCCGCCGGCGACCTCGAAGGCGGCCAGGGTGAAACCGAAGGCGAGGAAGAGGAACCGTCCCACCAGGGCGAACAGCGTGAGGACCCCGGCCATGGTGAGGATGGCCCGATGGAGGACGACCTGACGGTCCTGAGGCTTGAACCCCTCGGTCAACGCTACGAAGAACGGTAACGTTCCGATGGGGTCGACCAGCGCGAACACGGTCACGATGATCGCTGCGTAGAGGGCGAAGTCGAACATCGATCGGTCTCCGGGGCAGTCACGCAGGGAGCCGACGAGCCCTTGAAGCCTTCGACCCGGCCCGCCCGCTCTCTAATGAACGGCGGCGAGGATGCGGCTCTCACCCAACGACCACACCACCTCCGCCTCTCGGAAGCCCGCCTGAAGGAGAAGGGTGCGATGGCCCTCCATGTCCGGGGTCGGTGTCCCCATGTGCTCGTGGGGGAACCGCAGAGCCCGTAGCTCGAGCTCGGCCCGGAGCTCGGGCTCCTGTGCGATCGCGGCCCACCACTCGGTCCAGTTCTCCGTCCCCCACTGCGGAGGCGAGGGAATGGACGGCCCCCCATGACGTCGGAACGTTCGCGCCGCCTTTCGAAGTCGTACTGCGTCGGGGCCAAAGGAGATCTGGTCCGCGTTCAGGAGCACTCCCCCCGGGCGAAGGAGACGGGCGAGGCTCCGGTAGAACCGGGCGAGCTGGGGACCCGTGAGCCAATGAAGGGCGGTCGAAGAAAGGGCCGCATCAAACCGTCCTCTCGGCAGGGCGTGGGTCCATCCGGGAGCCCGAAGGTCCGCATCGACCCATGTCATTCGACCTCGGAGATTTCCAAGTCCGGTCGAGGCGAGCCGGAGGAGCACCGGGTCGAAGTCCACTCCCACGGAGCGGGCGCGCGGGAACCGTGCGAGCAGGCGTTCCGACACCGCGCCCGGTCCGCAGCCCACGTCCAGGCATCGAACGCGGCGACCCACCAGCGTCTCGAGCCAATCAAGCATGGCGGCAAAGCGCACCTCCCTCTCGGGCAGGAGGTACGATTGCTGGGCGTCCCAGCGGAGACGCCACTCCATCGCGCGAGCTCGCGACCAACCTCGACGCTGGGTCTTCACGGGGGGCCGCAAAGGCTCGACGGGGTTAGGGTTTCGGACCTCGCGGAGGGCCCGCAGCGGCGGGTCGCCTCCGAGGAGGTTTAGCAGCTAGTGCGGCGGTCTTCCGCGAGGACCCGATCCGAGCGCGGCTGCGTGGTTTTTGGGCTTTCGTACCTCGCTTGGGAGGTAGCAGGTCTCGGGCCTTCAGGCGGAGCACGAGCGGTTCGCGGTTCGGGTTCGCCAGCAACAGGAGGTACTCCCCGGGCGCTTGGGGGTCGAAGTGGATGCGGGCGCGTCCTGAGAGTCGAACTCGCTGGACGTACGGCCCCTCCTTGTGACCGATGAGCAGGACGAACGAACGGCCCGGACGCGGGTTCTCGAGCTCGACGTCGATCTCGCACGCAGGGGATTCGAGTCGCATCTCGAGCCGAACCGTGGAGACGCCCGCGAGGACGAGGAACTTCGGCAGGTCCCGGAGCGCGGTCGCCACGCGAGGGCGAGGGCCGAAGGCATGAAAACATGGGCGGTGGACCGGTCGAGCCCGACACCGGGGTGGGGTTAAATCGGCAGGCGCCCTAGCAGGGTCAATGGCAGCTACACGCACCGCCCAGGCGGTCTGGGAGAACGATCTATTGCGAGGACACGGCACGGTTCAGGGCTTGAGCGGTGCCCTTCCTTCGATGGCCGTCTCTTGGTCGGCGCGAACTGAGGCTTCCGGAGGCAAGACGAGCCCCGAGGAGCTACTCGCGGCGGCGCACGCGGCCTGCTATTCGATGGCCCTGTCGGGCGGCTTGGGACGGATGCAGAAGCCTCCCACTCGGCTCGAGGTGCGCGCGACCGCGACGTTCGACAAGGTCGGGGACGGCTGGAAGGTCACGACGATGGAGCTCGCCGTCACTGGGAAGGTCCCGGGGATCACTTCGGCGGAGTTCGAGACGGCCGCCCAGGCGGCGGGCCAAGGATGCCCGATCTCGGGCGCCTTGAAGGGAAACGTCGCGATCACGGTCCACGCGAAGCTCGCGTAGCGCGCTCATCGCGCGAGTTCCAGGTCGGCGAAGACGAACCCGTCTCGTTCTACCACCGGCCCCGGCCGTACGTCGAGCGGGCGGTCGAACATCGGACCCGCTGTCACGCAGGTATGGAACTCGCCACGTTCCCCACAGGGGTCGACCTCCGGAGGCAGCTCCGAGAGCAGGCGCGCATCGAACTTCCGGCCCGCGAAGCGGGCGGGCAGTTGCCGGGGGTCGAGACAGACGATCGTGGCCTCGAGTCCTGCCGCGACCATTTCTTCGGCGAGCCGCCGGGTGTCCCTCCCCCACAGCGGAAACGACGGCACGAGACCGGTGCCCGCCATTTTCTCTTCCCGATAGGAACGTACTTCCTGGAGGAACAGGTCCCCGAAAACGACCTGCGAAACTCCCTCGGAGGCAAGGGCCGCTAGGGCCCGGGCCATCTCCTTCTCGTAGACCTCATTCGGACACGGATAGGGGATCGGCACAGCGTGTACCGGAAGGCCCAGCGCTTTGGCTTGTGCCTCCAGCACCTCCGAACGAACCCCATGCATCGAGACACGGTCGAACGGTCCGGTGACGGTCGTAAGGAGCCCTACGACGTCCACTTGACCCCCCGTGCGCGCCGAGTGGAGGGCCCAGGCGCAGTCCTTCCCGCTGCTCCAAGCGACGACGGCTTTGGGTCGAAGGCTCACGCCCCGAACTCCGAGAGGGAACGTTGGACCTTCTTCGGGGGTGCCACTGGGGGCGATTTCCGAATCTCCGCGGGGGTCTCCGCGCCCATCGAATCCTCCTCCGTCGGCGCGGGACGCGGGCTCGCACCGGGTTTCTCGAAGAGCGTCTGGACCCGAGGGGATTCCGGCTCCGCACCGATCAAGTACGCCACCTCTTCGCGGGTAAGGTCGAGCTCGCGCACCAGGGCGCGGGCCGCCCGTCTCTGGTCTGCGGAGGCACTCCTCTCCGTACCGGCGCCGACCAAGGCTTCCAGAAAGGGCAGCGTGTACAATCGGGTCTTTTCCTTGGAGAGGTGAAGCCGCTCGGCGGCTTTGGCGACGACGCCATCTCGGAGCCCCCGTTGACCGCGGGAGCGTCCCATCTCGCTCAGGAACCGGGGGAAGGCCGCGCCCTCGCGGATCGGCACGTTCTGGTCCCGGATGGCAAAACCCACACCTCCGGTCAAGAGCTCGGATGAATAGCTCCACAGGCTCCAGACCCTTGCCCGACGAGCGCGCCGCAGAAAGAGGTCGGCCTGGGCGATCACTCGGAAAGCGGCGTCACGGTGGGCGGCGTCTGGGGCGAAATGGGGAACGTTCTCTTCGATCCACGGAAGAAGGTCATCGGGGGGAGCGTCCAGTCGATCCTGGACTTCCACCGACCGGAAGTAACGGCGCGCGGTGAGCGCTTCCTCGGTCAGCTGTTCGAAGTCGGAGGTCAGGTCTCGTACACCGAGGACCGTCAGCTGCGCGGGTCCGGGGGGGAGGGGCGCGATCGCCTCCAGATCGTTCATCCCCGCCCGCAGGTCGCCGCGGGCCTTGCGCACGATGGCTTCGATCGCCCCTTCGCCCAAGGCGATCCCCTCGGCCCGCGCGACCCGGGTGAGATGGGAAGCCATCTCCGTGTCTCGGAGCGGAAAGAATCGCAATCGCAGTACTCCCGTGCGGAAGACGGAGGAGTAGAGGGTCAACGTCCGCTCATCGTTCACAGTCAGCACCAGCGGTTGCCGCGTCTCCTTGACGAGGCGGGTGATCGCCGCGAGGCCTCCCCGGTCGGACAGGTCGCGAGGACGCGAGCCACCCTTCCAGTCCCCAAGGTCCCGCTGCGCCGGGGGGAGCTTGGTCCAAGCCCCTCTTCCGGCGGTACGGGGGACGTCGTCCCACTCCTGGAACGCGGGGGGTTTCCCCCCGCTTGTAAGCCCCCACGCGGAGTTGAGGGCGTCGACGGTCCCGTACCGGCCTCGAAGGAACTCCCGTAAACCGACGGGCGCCGGGGTCGTCCTCGCGGTCTCGGTGAGCCGGCCCGTAAGACAGTCGGCCTCGTCGAGGAGGATGAGCGCGTGGGAGCGTTTACCCTTGGAGACCCGAGAAGTGAGCGTGTGGGTGATCGACGCGCGGCCGGCGACCTGCTCGATCGCGGCCTCGTTCCGTGCGTCGGAGGCGTTCATCTCGACCAGCGTCCACCCGTACTCCTCCGCGAGGGCGAGGGCGGTCGAGGTCTTTCCTACCCCTGGAGGACCCGCCAGAACCACCGCTCGACGAGTCGGGGGATGGCCGGAGGCCCACTGGTCGGCCCAGACGCGAAGTTCGGCGCGGCCCTTCGTCCCGCCGACGACATCGTCCAGTCGATGGGGCCGGTGCCGCTCCGAGAGCGGAACGCGCGACTCCCCCTTTTCGACCATCGAATGACGGAGGCTCCCGTGACCTTAACGCCTCGGCGTTCGGCCAGCCCGGGACTCCTCCATCCCCCCTCTACTCCGCCGCTCGCCGCTCGACCCAATGGCGGACCCGGGTCTGGAGGAGGTCGAGCGGGAGCGCCCCCTCCCCCAGGACGAGGTCGTGGAAGCTCCGGACATCGAACCGCTCTCCCAGGCGGGTCTCGCCCAGGGTCCGCATCTCGCGGATTTTGAGCTGTCCGATCTTGTAGGCAAGCGCCTGACCGGGCCAAACGATGTACCGGTCGACCTCGACCCCGATCCCCACGTCGCTCATGCTCGTGTTCTCACGGAAGAACTGGATGGCACGGTCGCGCGACCACCCCATCGCATGCATCCCCGTGTCGACCACGAGCCGGATCGAGCGCCACGCGTCGAACGTGAGCTGCCCGAACTTCGAGTAGGGGTCTTGGTAGAGACCGAGCTCCTCCCCGAGGCTCTCCGCATACAATCCCCACCCCTCGATGAAGGCCGTCGGTCCGCTCCACCGGCGGAACTCCGGCAAGTGGTCGAGTTCCTGCGCGATCGCGATCTGAAGGTGGTGTCCGGGGACCGCTTCATGCAGCGTGAGCCCTTCCATCTCCCAGCGGGGGCGGACCCCGACCTGGTAGGTGTTGGCGTAGAAGTTGCCGGCCCGGCCGGTGGCGGGAGCTCCTCCCATGTAGTACGCCGCTGGAGAGTTCTTCTCTCGGAAGCTCGGCACCGGAAGCACGCCGTACGGAAGTCGGGGCAGGCGTCCGAACAGCCGTCCAAGCTGGGGGTCGATCTTTTTCGCGATGACCCGGTAGCCGTCGACAAGCTCCTCCCCCGGCTCCAATAGAAACGCGGGTCGGTCCGAAGGAATTCCTTGAATTCCGCAAAGGAACCCCGGAACCCGGTCCGGGTCATGACCGCCTCCATCTCGGAACGAAGACGTTGAACCTCGCGGAGGCCGATCTGGTGGATCTGCTCGGGCGTCAAGTCCGTGGTCGTCATCCGCCGGACGAGGTACGCATACGTGGCGGCCCCGCCCGGGAGGGCCGAGGCGCCGACCGTCTCGCGGCACGCGGGGAGATAGCTAGAATCGAGATACTCTAAGAGTTCGGTGAAGGCGGGAACGACCCCGTCGGTGTACGCCGCACGTGCCTGTGCGATCAGCCGGGATTGTTCCGAAGGGCCGACCGATGAGGGCAGCGTAACGAACGGAGCCAGGAGCGCACTTTCGCTCGGGTCGGGACAGAGGAGGTTGCGGATCTGGTCGGGCATCCCCCCGACCGCGATGCGGGGCGGAGTGAATCCGGCAGCCCGCCCGGCCTCCAGCAGGACCTTCTGTTGGCGGATGGCCTGGGGGAGGGCCCGCAGACGAGCTAGCCGATCGTCGAAATCGGCGACCCGGTCTCGGGGCGCGAGGTCGAGGAAGTCGGGAGCCGTGAGATGGACTCCCTCCATCTGGTTCATCGGCATCCGGAGGTCGTGCGGTTCTCCGAAGTCGAACGGCATCGGGTCGAACCCGATACGGGCTCCGGTTTCCGCGGTGACCACGAGGCTGCGGTAGAGGTCGTGATCGAGCTGGTCCGTGGGGGAGAACCCGGTCGGGTCGAATTCGAAGAGTCGGGCATGACTCTGGGCCAAGTGAGCGCGGCGGCGTTCGATCCCTGCCTCGGAGTCGTCGGTCCACCGGTCGTTAAACCCCGGGAGCCCGCACGCCGTGCCGATCTCGGGGTACTCCGATACCCAGCGCATCCAATCCTCATCGAGGAACGAGCGGAATTCGTTCGATTTCCCGGATCCTGATTCGGATTTCGTGCTCATGACCGCACCCGACCTCCTCAGGTCGCGAACACGGGCCGCCCCTATATGACCGACTACCGACCCACTCGCCCTCCGCTCGGCCGGCTCTATTTCGCTGCCTCCGCCGACGACCTCGAATCCTCCCGAATGCTTGTTTAGCCGGCGGTGTTGTCGGCCGCACCCATGTCGTCACCGGGCGAATCTTCGATCCCGCAACGTCGGGTCGCCCCGGGCGGCCCGCGCTTGTCCCTCCTCGGGATCACCGTAATCCCGCCCCCCGTCCCCGGGGCGGGCGATCGCAGCGCGGTCGACCGATTGCGTCGGGTGCGAAGCGCCGGCGTCAGTACCTTCGACGTGGCCGGGAGCCCCGAACCTCGCCAGTCAGAGCGGCTCCTGCGCGCGGCATTCCCGGACCCCGACCCAGATCTCGTGGTAATCGTCGGACGACGGCTCGAGGACCTGGTTCGTCAGGAGGAGGGGCCCGCCCCGCCTCCGGACTCTTCGAGAGGAGTGACCGAACGACTTCGACATTCGCTCGAGGATTCCAACCGCCGCCTCGCGCCGAATCACGTAGGGATCGTCGAGTGGGTCGACCCCGAACTTCCCCCTACCCTGGACTGGGGGAGGGTGACTCACGGCCTCGGAGATGGATCCCCCCCTGGCTCGGCCGTCGGTGGACCGGGGGCGATGCCCCGATTCCGGTCGAGAGGGGAGACCGTTCCACCCCCCTCCTCCTCTCCGGTGCGCTGTCCCTCCTCGATTTTCAACTCGTCCCGTCGCTCGAGAGCCGGGTGAGAGAGGGTCCGCTGACCTTCCTCGCGAGGGATCCCTTTGCCGGTGGTCGTCTCGATGGTACACGCGCTGCGGGAAGCGCGGTCGAGCGCGGGCCGTGGGCGGGGCCGATCCGGCTCCGGGATCTGGAGGTGGAGTTCGGCCCCGTGCTCCGCCTCGCTCACCTGACCGAGCATCGGCGACGGACCATGGCCCAGGCGGCCATCCTCTACGTCGCCCACTGGCCCTGGGTGGGTTCGGTCCTGGCGCCCCTCCCTACGTCCGACCGCTTGGAGGAGGTTGTCGGCGCGTTCAGGACCCCCCCGCTGTCCGAAGAAGACCTCCGCCGCGTGAACCGGACGAACGGGACCCACCGTAGCTCGGATCGCTGATTCGCTTGCGTCCGCTCATATAGCTGGCCCGGCTCGGAGCGACGTGCTGGGCATCGGCGACAACGCCCCGGACTTTACCGCCCCCTCAGCCTCGGGGCAAATGTTCCAACTCTCCTCGCTTCGAGGCCGTCCGGTGATCCTCTTTTTCTTCCCTCGGGCGAACTCGCTCGGCTGCACCATCGAGACGCGAGCCTTCGCCGACCACTATCCAGAGATCCAATCGGCCGGCGTCTCCGTCGTGGGCGTGAGCGTGGACCCGATCGGTGCCCAGAAGGTGTTCGCCACGAAATGCGACGTGGAGTTCCCGCTCGTCTCGGACGGCGACAAGTCGATCGCCAAGGCCTACGGCGTCCTCGGATTCCTCGGGTTCGCGCGCCGGGTCACTTTCTTCCTGGATTCCGCCGGCCAAGTGCAAGAGGTCGTCGAAGCGATCGGGCCGAACCCCCACGTGAAACGAGCCCTGGAACGGATCGGACGCCCGTCGGTCGGGGCCCCCCCGAAGCCGACTGCTACTCCCTGATCAGCGGAGCGGTTCAAGGTGGCCTCCGGAGAGGCGGGTCGAACGGACTTCAGCCGCGGATGATGTCGTAAAGGCTCAGGGACGTCAGGAGGCTGTTCGGCTGCCCCGTGTAGACGAACGAAAGCGTGCACGCGTCCGGGACCGTGAAGCACCAGGCGGGGGCTCCATGGAAATCGTCACAGTCCGGGCCCGGGCCGCAGTCACCATGGACACCGTCGTTCTCCCCCGTGACGTCCGGGTCGAAGGGCGAGGACGTGTGAACGTACATGATGAACGTGTCTCCGTCCTCCACGAATCCGGTCTGGGCCGGGTTGATCGGGACAAAGATCCCGAACCGATTGTAGAGGGTGCTGTAGGAGCCGCTCGGGACGAACGACCCGCACTTGTTGAGGTGGGGCGCATTCGGGGACGGGCCGGTCGAGCTGCCGGGAAACCAGGTCATCGTATCCAGGGTCCCATTGACGAAGACCGTGCCATTGCATTCGAAGATGAGCTCCACATCGCTCAACGGGATCACGCTCGGGCTGTGCGCCGAGATAATGAACTGGGTCGAGTTCATTTGGGAGAAGTCTCCGGTCGGCGGTGTCCCGCTGCACTCGGTGTTGTGGACACTGGACCCCGTCACTCCGCCGGTCACGTTCGCAAACCCGCCGTGCCACCAGGCGGTGAAGTTGTTGCCGTAGTGCTGGCCGTTCTTCGCGACGATCGGGCCGGCCCCGAACGCACCGGCGATCGCATAATTGCCCCCGTTCTCGTAGTAGTCGTCGGTGACGTTCGTAGTCGATGTGGTCACGTGCGTGTTGTAATTCAGCCAAGCCGGGAACCAGGGAAGGCAATCGGTTGGGTCGCCCCACACTGGGTTACTGGTCCCCGAGCGAATCGAGAACGAGAGGACGGGAGAGGGGGCGGGGGTATTGATCTTGAACGTCCAGAGGAAGACCCCGGCAATGATCGTGATGGCGACGAGCAAGATCGTGGCAATGATGTTGGACACCCCGCGATGGCGGCGGCGGGGCCCGGCTCGGTGGGGTCGCATCGCCGTAAACATGCTGAGGTGGGGGTTATCAACTTTGTGACGGTTGCAAACGCCGTTGGGTCATGAGCCACCGCGAATAAGTTGGCGGCCCTCGGTGCTGGAACCATTAACTACCCGTGCCGCGCCTCCCAGACTCAGGAGACCTCCATCGAGGACCATCCCTCCGCACGGGAATCCACCCCATCGCCTCGGTCGAGGGCAAATCGGTTGCCGAGTCACGGTCGGGTCGGCCGAGGGCAGTTGCCGCTTCGGCCATTCCACCATCCCCTCCCAACCGGCCGTGGGTCGAGTCTCGGTGACGGTCGTAACGGCCCCCGCATGAGCCGGCGGGAACTCCGGAGCGGTCACCCATGTTGAGAATGCCACGGTACGGGCTATGGTACGTTGCCGGCGGATGTACGACATCCCTCGTGATCTTGGTGATTGTCCTCTTCCTCATCCCGGCCGCCGCCCCGCCCCCGCCTTCGGTCACCGTCGAATCCATCCACTGGCAAATCGAACAGAACCCCCCTGTGAACGGGACCACCGAATTCGCAGAACTCTGGATCAACCAATCTGGACCGCTGTGGGGGTACCCGTTCCACGTTCGCGCCGGAGGCACGTTCAACGATTCTCTCGTGATCATCAATTACGAACTGTACCCGGTCTACATCTGTAGCGCCTCGATCTCTCCCCCCCTGTACATTGTCAGCACCTTTCCCAGCCTGCCCATGGTAGCCAAACAGGTGGAGGACAACCTGCTCACCTTGACGCTCTCGGTCGACACGACGGCGGGGGCCGTCGTGAACGAGAGCGGGGTAATCGACGCGCTTGGTTGCGGCACCCCGCCCTAAGGCCAGGCCTCACGGTTGACCCAATCCTCAAGGAGCCGCCATAGGTCTGTGCCGAGAACTTCAGTTCCTACTCCGGGTGACCCGAAAGGGGTCCCGAGGGGGACCCCCTCCTTGGAAAACCGTGGGGGGGGTTGAGCCGGGAACCGGGCCCAGGGTCGTTGTTGGAGACCGCACGCGGTCAACGACCGAGCTCGGAGAGCGGGCGGGGTCTGGGGGAGGTACGAGCGCTGCTGCGTCCTCTCGGGAGACCCAACCGTTCTGGTCGCATCGGTTCCCGACGCGGTCCCCGCCGGCCCGGCCTGGTCCGGAGGGGAGCTTCAGCCGATTTCGAACGGGTCGACCGCTCGGAGGGTCGCACGACCACGCTTATCGACCAGCAGGTCGGGTTCCGTGCCCCGAGGTCCGCGGCTCGCAACCCCAACGCTCCTCTGCGTCGTGAGACCCGCGAACCCCCTGCCGGAAATCATCGGCCGAAAGTGCGGGAGGCTCGTCGGGCTCGACGGAGAACCGATTCTCGAACCTCGACCCCGATCCCGGGTCCACGCGGCACCTCGAGAGTGCTCCCCGGTCCCAGGACGAACGGAGGCTCGATCAGATCCTCGCGATAGTAGCGGTCGCTCGCCGAGAGGTCCGCGGGCAGCGTGAACAGGCCGAGTGAAGCGAAGTGGACGTTGTGAGCGCGTCCGATCCCGCTCTCGAGCATCCCCCCAACCCACGAAGGCACCCCTGCCCGCAACGCGCGTCGCGCGAGGTCCCGGGCAACCGTCAACCCGCCCACCCGACCGGTCTTGAGGTTGAGGCTCGTCAGCGCCCGAGCCGAAATCGCATCCTCCAAGGAGACTTCGTCGACGATCGATTCGTCGAGACACACCCGGAACTGGGCGCCCCGCGTCAGCTCCGCGTGCGCCCGGATCGCACGCTCGGGGAAAGGTTGTTCGACCTGCGCGACCGAGTTCGCTTCCGCCCAGGTTCGGATGCGGTCGATGGCGGTCAGCGGGTACGCCTGGTTCGCATCGACCCATATCTCGAGCTCGGGGAACGCCCGGCGAACGGCCCGAACCGGCGTGACGTCCCATCCCGGACGAACCTTCAGCTTCACTCGCCGGTACCCGTCCTCGAGGTACTGTCGAACGCGACGCACGAGCGCTTCGATGCTCGGCTGAATTCCAATGCTCACTCCGACCTCGACCCGCCGCTTCCTTCCGCCGAGCCATTGAGCGACCGAGCGGCCCTCGGCGCGCGCGGCGAGGTCAACCAGCGCGGTCTCGACCGCGGCCTTGGCCATCCGTTGCCCACGGTAACGGCGGGTCGCGGCCCAGAAAGTAGCGGGTGACACCGCGCGCGTCCACAGAAGGTCGGGAAGGAAGCGCCTCGTCAGCATCTCGCGCGCAGTCTCGACCGTCTCACTCGAGTAGAGCGGCTCGGCGGCGGCGACGCACTCGCCGTAGCCGACCAGACCGTCCCGCGACTCGAGCCTAAGGAGGAGGAAACGTCGCTTCTTTTCGACCCCAAAGCTCGTCTCGAACGGCTCGACCAGCTCGAGCTCGAGCTCGTCCAGCCGAGCGCTCCTAAGCTGCACCGGCTTCGGGCCTCCGTTCGAGGAAGTAGAAGCTCCTCCGCTCATCCCCCAGAGAAACGACCGCGAAGTCGTCGACCGTGTAGCCGGCGGCCAGCGCCCGCATGAACGCCTCCCGCGTCGCTTCGCGCCAGTGCCGCGCCTCGTCGCGGTCTCGGGCCCGCGCCGAGGCGAGATCGGCGGGGATCTCGAGGTTTAGCGAGAGCGATGACGGGGCCCGGAGGGCCATCGGCTGTCGCACCCCGTTAGGTCCGCGTGCGGTCTCGATCAGGGGCTCCGAACTCCGAAGGCGGTCCTCCTCTTTGGTCGGGAGCGGAAGATGACCGCGCAGCCGCTCCTCGACCCGGGGGTCGTTCAATTGCCAGACGAGTCTCACCCGGTCGGTCTCGAGGTCTTGGTTGATCGCGTCGGCCATCACGCCGTAGTAGTGCGGAAGGTACCGATCCGGCCTGCCGCCAAGCCGGCGCACGTTGAGGCCGGCGTTCTTGCTCTGGAGGGGATCGTAGGTCCAACGGACCTCGTCCAGCCCCTGACGGAGCACCTCCTCCCGTTGGCGGGACTTGAGCGCGAGTCCTACGTGCCGATTCTGCCAGGGTGGACGCACCGCGGTCATATGCGAGTAGTGGAAGAGCTTCCCTTCCTCCCGACCGACGAACCCGAAAGTGAAACCGATGAGCTCCGATCCTGCGAAGGCGCCAAGAACGAGACCCCCGTTGTCGTTGATCGCCCGCTGGATCGGGGCCGGGACGGGCGAGTCGGAGGTGTATCCCCATGCCTCTCGTTGGACTGCTTCGACCGCCCGGTATTCTTCTGGGCTCTCGAGTCGATGAATGTCGACCGGTGTCGTGGAGTGGTCCGACGCCACGAGACTCACGCGGCAAGCACGGGCTCTCCTTACTTAACACGGCACGGGGGGGGTGCCCTCTGGCGGCTCCGGGTATGTGCTTGGCAGTCTCCGGGAAAGTCGCTTGTGCCTCTTCGAGGAGGTCCCGTCGAACTCATTTACTGCCTTGCCGGTTCGAGGGGGGAGGAGCTCGGGACAGCTGCGAGCTCCCACCCGGGGAGATCGATCTTGGCCACCCGTCGTGGAATCCCCCATTCTCGCCCGTTCGAAACCCACCGCGGCGGCCTCCCCGGGATCGTTCTCGTTCTAGCTATTCTCGGCAGCGCCGGCTCCGGGGCGTTTCCCCTGGGTCACTTCCAATCCAATGACGCCCCTTCCAAGATCTCGAACGACGCGGTCGGCCTGATTGCCACGATTCCGCTGGATAACCGGCCCGTAGCCATCACGTATGACAGCGGGCTGGGGGAGACGTTTGTCACGGAGTACCGATTCCGGCGGGCCGCTCAACGGCTCCGTGGCGGTCATCTCCGACGCCAGCAATACGGTGGTCACGACGCGTAGCGTGGGCAGCGAACCTGGTGGCGTCGCCTATGACGCCGGGAAGGGCGACGTCTATGTGACGGATGCCTACCGGAACAACGTCGAGGTGCTCTCGGACTCTACCGACCGGGTGGTTGCGACGATACCGCTGGGCGGGATCACGACCCCGCTCGGTGCGGCCTACGACAGCGGCCGAGGAGAGATATTTGTCGCGGAGTCGGCCACGAACGAGGTCGCCGCCATCTCGGACGTGTCCAACACGGTGGTCGCGACGGTCCCAGTGGGCACGTCCCCCGAATACCTCACGTACGATAGCGGGAAGGGGGAGGTCTTCGTCTCGAACGTCTACTCAAACAATCTGACCATCATCTCGGATTCCACTGATACAGTGTCCGCCACGATTCCCCTGGGATCGCCCCCCGCCGGGCTCGCCTACGATAGCGGAAAGGGAGAAGTGTTTGTCACCCAAAGCTACTCCAATCGGACGAGCATCATTTCGGATTCCACTGACGCGCTGGTGGGACAGGTCCCCGTCGGGACGACTCCGTCGGGGATCGCTTACGATAACCGGACCGGGGAGGTCTTCGTCGCCAACCTTGGCTCGGATAACGCGAGCGTGATCTCCGATGCGACTAGTGCCGTGGTCGCGACGCAGGGCACAGACCGCGGACCCGTTGCCGTCGCCTACGATAGCGAAACGGGCGAAATCTATGTTGCGAACATCATCTCCGGAACGGTGAGTGTCTTTTCCGATCATGTCACCCTGTCGGGAGGGGGTAGTGGCGAGTTACTGGGAATTCCCTTGGCGGAGGGGTACCTAGTGCTCGGAGGAGTGGGGACCGCGATTCTGGTGGTCGGAATATGGGCTGGTCTCAGGCTGCGCAGGCCAAGATCTCCGGACCCAGGAATGGCAACACGCACGGAGTCGCCCCCCCGTGGTCCGGCCTCCTGAACTCCTGAGATGGCCGAAGAAACTCGCGGTCCTGGTCAAGTTTCTTAATCCCGAGCGGGGAATCATTGGGATCCGAATCGGGATCGGTGGGATGGCCCTCGTTATCGCGGGGCCGCCGAACTTGCAGTCGTAAAGGACGAATCCATCGATTTGGTCGACATAGAGCGAGTCCGCCCCCGCCGAACGCATCGACACACCAGGAGGGATTCCAGCCTGGGGTTTCATGAACCCAAGTCGGGAAGGGATTGAACTATCTGTAAATCCTCCCTGGCGGCTCGAGGGAAGCAAGGGCACACGTTCGGCGCTTACGATACAGGTGGGATTGTGGACCGGAAGGTGCCTGTCGCGCTCTCGATAGCGACGGGTCGCGACCCCTCCCTGAGATCGGTCGCGTACACCGCACCGGCCAGCCTACGGTCGGATCTCGAAGACCCGGTTGAATGGGGTCTCCGAGGTCTTCCGAAATCGGGTGAACCCCCCAGTCTTCGCCACGTCCCGAAGTTCGGCCTCCGAAGCCTGGGCGCCGAGACCGGCACCCCCCTTCTCCGACAGCGAGGCCGGCGTGCAGATCATGGTCGACGCGCTATAGTAGAGGCGTCCAACGGGCGTCTGGTTGGCAGTAAGAGACTCACCAGCGAACGGCTCGACGACCATCCAGATCCCGTCGGGTTTGAGGGTTGAACGAACATGGCGGGCGGCGCCCACGGGGTCCGACATGTCGTGAAGGCAATCGAAGAAGGTGACCAGGTCGTACTCCTTGCCGGGGTACTCCTGGGCGCGAGCGACCTCGAAATGGACCCGTTCTACGGCTCGATCCAAAGCCGCCTGAGAGCGGGCCGCATCGATGGAACCCTTGTGATAGTCGTACCCGAAGAACTCCGACCGGGGATAGGCGGCCGCCATCAGTAGGGTCGACGAACCAAAACCGCACCCCACGTCGGCGACGCGGGCTCCCAGCTTCATTCGGGGTACCATCCCCTCGAGGGCTGGCAGCCAGCCGGCGACCAGATTGGCGATGTAATTCGGCCGGAAGAACTTGTTCGTCCCCTCGAAGAGATTCTCGGATCGCTCGTGCCAACCGACCCCTTTGCCGGTCTTGAACGCCGCGACGGTCCGATTCGCGTCTTGGTAGGTCGAGGAGGCGATCAGGTACGCACCAGGGAAGTACGCGGGACTCTGCTCGTCGGTGAGTGCGAATGACTGCTCCGGTGTGAGGAAGAACTTGCCGCTCCGGGAGTCGTAACTCACCCATCCGGATGCGGCCTGGGCAGAGAGCCATTCTCGAACAAATCGTTCGTGCGTCTCCGTGGCCTGGGCCAACTCTGACGGCGTTCGGCCGCCAGGCACATTCAGGCCTTTGTAAAGCCCGAGCTTCTCTCCGAGAACGACGGTGGATCCGTGAAACGCGGCCCCGAGATCCTGGACAAACTTGCCGATGAACTGATTGAGCTTCTCCGGGTCGAGTTTGGGCGGTTCGGTCATGTACTACGGTCGCTCGCTCTTTGTCCTTCCTGTAGGGATTCGGGTATAGTAACTTTCTCGAACGCGCCGGAGACCCCCGATGCCTGCCCAGCCCGCGATTATCGGGGAACCTCCCCACGCATCCAGACGGGCCCTATCCGGAGGGCCGGGACCAGTGTGAGGTCGCAAAAATCAGGTCGCCCGGCACAGGGGAGGGACTCGTTCCAATCACCTAGCGCTCCTCCCGGGCGGACATCCACCGGGCCTCCAAAACGTCCTCCGAGCGATCGTTACGCCTTAGCGCGAAGGCCCGGTCGGGCCTTGAGTTCATCCGACTATCGGACAGAGGGTGGCCCGTCATTACGGCGGGCGTTCTTTGATCTCAAACACGTTTCCTTCCGGGTCACGGAAGTAGCACCAACGGCCGCCCCCCTCCCTACTGCCCTCGATTTCTGTAACCGGTTGGACGCCGCGAGCGATCAGTTCGCTGCGCACCGACAAGATGTCCTCGACCGCGTAGCCGACCTGGTATCGGGTCCGTTCATACTGCGGGTCGTCGCTGCGTTGAACCAGCTCGAGCAGGTTTCCGTCGCCTAAGTCAAAGTGCACCCAGTCAGAACCGGCGTCGAGTTCGATGAATCCGAGAACCTCGCGGTAGAAGCGACGTTGTTCGGCGAGATTCTCGACTACGACGCCGATCCAACACGGCCATTTCAACTTCACCGGCGTGGCCCTCCCGATCGGCCGGCGTTAGACGACCCACGAATAAAGCGCCTGTCATTCACAACCTGAACCTCAACCCTCACTTTGGATCGGTGACGAGGAGGGGACGGACGCGTCGGCCGCCTGCCTCCCTCGAAACAAGTTCTCCGACGGGCGTCTCGCGACCGGTCATCGACCGCAGCAACCTTGCATCAAAGGGCACCTAGGCGGTCACGCGTCGCCCATCCGTTTCTCTGACCTTTTTCTAAGCAAGGGGTTGTCTAAGAACTCCCCGGAACCGCTTACGTGACAAGGTGGGCCTATGCGTCCGAACGGTAGGAAGCGGAGCTAATCGAGAAAACGCTCTGACGGCTTGAGTTAAACACGGGCACTCTGCGGCCGAGGTGTTCTGTTGCCTCCGTCGTTGGCGGTGGTAGTTGAGTCAGGGCTCGAGCCGAGGGACGAATGGGGTTCCGCCCGGTTCTGCCCCGCGGGATCCCGGCGTGCCGGGGTCAGGTCAATTCCACTTGACGAAAGCGAGTAGCCGAAGGACCCCTTGCGATTGTTGGTTCGATTGGCGACCGGGAGACGGGAACTTGGAGAGCCGAATGGGCTCGGGGAATGCCCATGCGCGCAGGGGAATCACGCGCTCCATCGCGCTGATTGCGGTCATCGTGATCATGGTCGCGGCCGCTGAGTTGACGAGCTTCTTGCCAAGCGATATTGCCCGAGTACCTCTACCGACTTCGCTAGCGGCGGCCCCGACCTCATCCCCGACGCCCAGAGCCGACAGTCCCCCGACCGACTTAGCCCGCGCGACGGCTGCCTCTGGGTTCTACGACAATTTCAAGACCGACACTTCTCTGGAATCTAGTATCTGGACAACAAGTGGCGCTGTCGCTACAACGTATGGGCCAAATGTTTCGACTCCAGGCGCGGCACTAGTCCAACCGGTGCTGACCTTCAGTAAAGGGAATGGCATGCAGTTCTCCAATGTGACTGGATACTTCGAAGTCTCGCTCGTGCAATCCGTCCAATCCTACTCGCCCCCCTTCTACGTCAGCGCAGGAGTGAGTGCTTCGGCGGATTTTGGCAATGCAGCCTCGCTGGCCATAGTCTCGGCCGACGGAAGCGAAGGAACCGGTATCTTCGGAAACATTGATCCCAACAATACGGGCTACTACGGAATCAACTACATCTTTCCTCTGCTCTACCATAATCACCACAACGCGATCGTCGCGTCACCGACGCTCAATACGTGGTACGATTACAATATCAGTGTCACGAGCGCAGGAACCGCGTCCCTCGTGGTCTCCTCGGCGGGTGCGACTCTCGGGACATCCCCGAATCTTTCCGTGGGGACCGGACCTTTCTATATCTGGATCTTCGAGTTCGAGGGAGCACCCAACATAGCGGGATCGGATTTCGTCAATTGGTCGTACGCCTCGGAGGGTGTCTTGGCATCTTCGGGGAGCTCGTCCGGCTCCAGTGGAAGTGGTTTCTCAAGCTGGTGGTGGGTGCTGTTGGTCATCGTGATTGTGGTCGTGTTCCTGGTTCTGGTCCGAATCCGAAGACGGAGAACCGGTCGTGCTCCGCTATTGCATGGGCGCCCACCAGTGCAGGGAACAGCGGAACAACCACCAGCGCGATGACCCGTCGGTTCAAGGGCAGGGCCCACCGTATCCTCCGGCGCCTCCGCGGTGCGACGTCCTCCGGCCTATCCTCCGCCAAATTGGGGGAAGCTCCCATCGACCCAGGGCCTCTCCCGCTCACGAAATGGAGTGGGCTTCCACAGATAGACCGCCAACGGCGATCTTCCGGACAGCTTGGACCTAGGCCCGGTATCCCTTGACCTGAATCTCTCCGGTCGCCAAGTTGGCCGTACCCGCCGCCCACACATGAGTCGAGTTCACCCAGGCATGGGCGGGTGAGTGGGACCTCAACGTCACGTTCTCCCGGATGTGGAGGAGCCCCTTCGCGTCGAACGTCCCCGACCCATCCGCGAAGAACGACACCTTTCCGCCGTCCTTCAGGTCGAATTGGGCGTGGATGTGAAGCTCGATCCGTCCATCGGCGCGAACGTTGATGTGGTCCACCCCATGGACCGCCCCCTTCAACTTGGGGCCGTCAATCGAACCTTCGAACGACAAATCGAAGCGAGCGCCCCCGGGCGGGTTGAGAGAAGAAAAGGGCCGAGACTCAACCCCTGGAAATCGGATGCTTTGGCAATCTACTGGTTCGCGAAAGCATCGCCATGAGTCTCCGCCCTCACTCGATTCATCTCTTTGGCGAACCTCTCCGGTTCTTCGAGAAACGGGAAGTGGGCGGAATCCTCGAACCAAACGATCTGTTTCCGAGGCGCTTGCAGTTTCGCCGCGTACTCCTCCGTGTTCTCGAAGGGGTCTGTGAAGTCATGGCGTCCGGTGAAGAAGTAGACCGGCAATTCGACGCGCGGTACCGCGTCGGCCAGTTCCCCACTGATGGCGTCGTATCGCAAATAACGGTGTGTGAAGCTTACCCCTTTCCTCACGTCAAGGGCATTCCTCAGGGTGTACTCCGGAGCCTGAAGACCGATAACGAGCAAGGTCGTGAAACTCCTCCCGTGATAGAGCTCGCCTCCAAAACGAAAGAGCCACTTCTCACGGTTGATCGGTCCATGCGCTTCCAAATCCCTCACCAGTCTCTTGTAGCCACGCCGCTTTGCCTCGTCTCGAATCCAACGGTCCTGGATGTCGGTATTCCGCTTTCCTTCGTAGGCAAGCTGGCCGATTCCCACGTACGCGTGAAACAGGTCGGGATGCCGCTGCGCGACGATCATTCCCAGATACGACCCGTAGGAATGACCCACCAGATACAGTTTGGATTGTCCGAAGCGCGTTCTAAGGAGTTCTACCAATTCCAGTGTGTCCGACACCTCGTGCATCACGGACATCGACTCTGGCGGCGTATCCTCCGTGTACGTCTTTCCCGCCCCCCTTCGATCCCAGTGTACCACGACGAAATCTCTCTCGAGGGGGCGCTGAAACTTGTGAGCGAGGTACATGGAAGGCATCCCGGGTCCTCCGTGCAGGAAGAGCAGGACGGGATTCCTTCGGCTTTGACCCCGAATTAGGACCCACTGTCGGATCCCGCCGACGTTGACCGTTTCGAGCGTGGCGACGCTCTCTGGGCTAACCTCCCCCCGCTCATCTTGTATCTTGGGAGTAAAGGCGTGCCAAAATCGCGGGAAGCCCATGACGCGGGCGCGACGCGATGGCCGAATAAGTCACCTGCTCCTTAGTTTCGGTGCCTGATGCGGGTCATACTGCATGCGGGGGCTTCGCGGGTCGTGCGCCTGCGAGAAAGCGAAGTCGGGGGTGATCGTCATCACCCGGGCCTGGCCGAAACGCTCGCGCACGACTCTCGCAGGGCGGCGCAGTTCTACCCATATCTCGGAGCCGCGTAGAAACGGCTTCGGTATTGGGTTTGAAACGGGCCCCTTCACGAACCCCAGCTCCGCCTCTTGGCCACCCTGACCCTTTCTTGACGAGGGGGGTTTCTAGTCCCCCGTACGTCTGATTGGTCGGGTTGGGGCCTACTTCCCAGACGGTAGGAAATCGAACCAATCCGGATAGCCCTGTGGCGGCTTGAGGAATCCGATGTGCTGCGTCTGGCTGGAGGGGAGGGGCCGGAAGCTGCCGCATCGATAGAGGGCAAGACGAGCGCCCGCCAGGGATTGGCGGGCAGGGAAGAGGGGCCGAATTGAATCCTTCCGACCCCATGCTTATAATTCAATAGATGTCGTGCCTCCTTCCGTCGATCATGCAACAGGAACGCCCGACCAGGGAGATGACCGTCCGCACCCGTCGAACCTTCCTTAGTCCCGCCTCCACCGTATGGCCATTGCTTTGCAATTCCCGAATGGATGCGACTTCCGGGCCTCTTTTCAAGTTAGGCGTCCCTCATCCCGTCGAGTGTCGCCTACCGGATGGTCACGGCGGGGTGGGCAGCGAGCGGGAGTGCATATCGGATCAGGGCGTGGTTCATCAGCGGATTCTGGTGTGGCGGCCCGAGAAGCAGCTGTCTTTCCGCATGGAGCAGGCGGATCTCTACTTCCAGAAATTTGTCCGCGAGATGGTGGAGACGTTTGACCTCGTCCCGACAACTACCGGGGTCATGGTGACACGGACGACCAGAGTCTGGGTACGTGGGCGACTCTCGCTATTGAAAAAGTGGCTGCTCTTCGTCGGCGTGAAGCAGGTACATCGCTACGTATTTCGCAACTGGCAACGTCTGGCGCCGCCGACCAAGTTCCTTCCTAGCTGACTATCCCAGCTCCGAGGGTCGCCGCTGCCACTACGGACAAGTGGCCCAAGAACCCGCTTATGGGTGGCCGATCGACGCATCCAAGTCCCGCCGCGGGACAGGGGTTTTGTCAGGGACCGATGGTGTGGTTCCCTCACGGGGCACCCGGCGGGGGTGAGGAAGGCGGTGACGGGCCCTTAGGCGGTGAGAGGGTCTGGACGGGGCGGCGACGGAACGCGGGAATCCGCGTGGTGGCCGTCCGAAGGGACGGGGGGTCCCGGGAGAGAAGACCATCGGCAGCGCTCGTCGGCAGGCTCCCCGCCCCAGGGAAACGTTTCGAGTAAGCGACGCGCAGGTACGTGGGCGATACCTTGGCCCGTCCGTCCCCTGGACAGTGATTGCAACACGCATCGCTCCTTCATGACTGCCTCAAAGGCGGCCTTCTCCCAACGGGGAAGGCATGGTCTACAGCCCAGCAAACGTTCGGGAAGCAAGTCGGTCCTCGGGCACAAGAGGTGGAACGAGGGTTCAGTATCCCGCGCTGTACCCATCGCCGGTGATCCCGGAAATCGAGGCGAACGTGGGGAAGCCGGGCGAGGTAGTGAGGTACAGGTAGTCGTACTTCCCGACGTTATCGAGCCCCGTGCCGTGCCTCCCCTGGAGGTTGAACAACCATTCGACGGTCGCAGCAATCCCGTAGGCCGAGTCCTTCTGGCTCATCGGCGCGATGCCTCGGTTGTAGGCGTCGATCACGAGTCCGTACACGTGGCCGCCGCAAACAGCGTAGCCCCTGACGGCCCCGGAGCTCTTACAGTACTGATAATTGTTGCCCGCCGTGATCCCCGGAATTGGATACCCTCCGAGCGTCGTGGGGTTTCCGTCCTCGTCCCACACGACGATGAACATCGTGTGGTCGACGTTGTGGTCCTCCACGGACCTCGAGCTGTTCAAGATGGAGCCCAGGAACCCTTTCAGCCAGACGTCGGCCTGGGTGACATCGATGCAAGCGGTCTTGTACCCCGAGATCGACGCGCACTGCGCCGGGACCGGCCCGCTACAGGTGGTGTGACCGTCGTCGCATAGGTTCGGAGAGTAGAACGAGAAGTTCACAAAGTGGTTGGAGGTGATCCCTTCGGAGCCGGCGGTGCCATTGAAGTAGTCGCTGCCCAGCACGTGGGACTGGCAATACGATTGGTTCTCGGTCACATTCTGGAACCACAAGAACGGGACGTGATGGTCGACGAAGCCCCCGACGTTCTGGGTCGGTCTCGCGCAGATCCCCGAGGGAAGATTCTCGGCAAACTGGGCCCACGTGAACGCGTTCGACTGGTCCCTCGAGATCAGATCTGAGAGGGAGGCATTGGTATAGTTCTGCCACTTGTCGGAACCGCAGTGGTTGGTCACGGCCGCCACCGCTGCGATGTAATTCGCCGCCGAGAGGTGACAGGGGGAGTACATCGACGTGATGTTGCCGTACGTGGCACCGAGGTACCGCTCGTAGGATCCGTACTTGTCTACGGCAGCGCTCCCCTCATTCTCAAGATAGATGACCACTACGTGCTGGATCGGGTGGCTTGACGGGGAAGGACTTCCCGTAGCGCCGGTGGGGGCCGAGGCGGGCGACGCTGGGCCGACGGTCTCCCCCGCGACCGCGGTCCCGGTGGAGAGGAGGAAGAGCGCCGAAATCCAGACCACCCCGATTGTAGGGAGCAGCGATCGCCGCCATCCGCCCCCGCGCAGGGCGGAGTGGGGGATCTTCACTCCGAGGGATAGCGAACCGGACGTGAAGGCGGTCAACGCAGCCGAGGGCGGATGACGAGGCGCGACCATGACACGGAGTCCCCAACATCAGGGTCGTATAACTCATCTTCGAATTCGAAGGCGGGGCCAGAGGCCCCTCATTCTGGGATCGTCAGGATTCCTGAGCGTTCTCTCCTTCGTTCCTGCGATTCCGCGATCTCCGCACGGCTCCGATTGTCCGACGATCGGCGTTACCGGGAACGGGCTGGCCCCCTGGTGTAGACGCTCGACGCCCCTCGGGCAGATACCCTCTGCCCCCGGCACACCGGCAGGACCCCCCTGCGGTTCCGTCTTAGAGCGCGATCCTCCGCATCGGGGCCCGTGGACGGAATTGACGATCAAGGCAACCGACCAACCCGAGGCAGAGATGTGCGACTCCGGGTCCTGGGGGTAACTGGTTCCTAACCGGGGCCTACGTCCGCTCTCTCACGCTCTAGAAGGACGACGTACGCAACGTTTACCGGTCGGAACCCGAAGCCAGGTCCGAACGGGGCATGGCTCGCCCCGAATGACTTGACGACCCAACCGCCCCGAGCGAGTTCGTTGATCTTCTTCTCGAGGCGGTCACGAGTGGCCTCTCCCGCCGAAGAGGGTTGATTCGGTTCTAGCTCTCTCAGGACCTTGTACTCCTTCATTCCGTCACACTCCCTCTCGTCCGTTCGGTCAGACGTCGCCGGGGCTCACCGCGCAGAGTCCCGTACCGACTATTGACGCTTCCGGGGAGGTCCGGTTGCGCCCCTCCTTCGAGCCGCGTGGGACGCGCTATGCCCGTGTTCTCCACATCGGGTTCTTTTCACCGCCCCGGGTCGGAACCGCATGCACGTCCGCGGCGTCGCCCCCAAGGGCCGATTACTGGCGCCGCAACGTTGCCTCGGACATCTCAGACGGTCTCGGTGGTTTTCCGACGTAATAGAGTGGCCATTGCGAATGGATGGGCCGTGGGCGGTGGGGCGCCCTCCTTCATCTCACCGCATGTGAGGCAATACCTAACGGTCGACCGGACCACGGCTCCGCAGCCGGGGCACATTTGTGAGTCTATTGGCGAGATGTAGAAAGGTGGGGTCGGGGTCCAGGTAATTGTAAGGACTCCCCCCGCGATTCCAAGGGCGGCACCGAACAGAAAGCCCCCTCCGATGAATAAGGAGGCCGAGGCGCTCATCGTGACCAATCCCCCGATCAGACTGTGGAGCCATCGGACCTGGTAGTGGATGACGCCGAGGAAGATCATGGCTACCCCGAGGAGAATGTTAGCGGTGCCGAGCCCAAGAGCCTGAACCGACACTGAAGAAAGATCCAACCCGGAAAAGCAGACGCCCGCGAGGTCGTCTACCCAACCCTCAGCGAAGAGGAACACCCCGCTCAATAGAATCAACAGCACCGCAGTCAGCGGCAAGTCGCGTTTGCGCACGAGCACGCGGAAAGCCAGGGGGGAGGGGAGGGTCGGATCCTCCCCCACGGGACCGGGATGTGGGGCGCTGGAAGTCGCGGGATATTCCAGGGTGGGTCCAAAACCGATTCGACCATATCACGCCCCTATTATCAGCGGGAAATGGCATGGGTTTTGAACCTCGTGTCAGGGTGGGAAGGCTCGTGGCTGGGCCGCGCCCCACGGCTGGCCGTAACTTGGCCGGATCAAATTCAAAGGGCCTCCTTCTTCCCCTCTCGGGGGACCGTTCGGCCGGAGGGAGAGTGGACCGGTTCAGGGTTTGCCCGTGTCCATCTTCTGGGCAACCGCTTGGATTGCCCCCAGGAATTTCTGAGCATACTTGGGGCACTCCCAAGCGTTGTCGTGCTCGACGTCTTCCGCGCAGCCCCATGGGCAGTGAAACCCCATAGGACGAGCGAGGGATGACGACCTAATGACCTCTGGCGCTCGGCCCAGGCATTCACCAGTCCCCCCTCCCAAGACCCTCGGTACGGGGTCCATTTCGAACAACGGAAGCGAACTGCCAGGGTTTCACCCAGAAGCGATGGAGCTTTGGAGAACCGTCCGACCTGGCGTTTGCCTTGGAACGATCCACCCGATCCGGGCCGGTGTTTCAGGTCCGAATGTGCCCAGGTGAGGTTACCCCTTCCCAGAAGAATTTGAATCTCCATGGGAAGGAGCCCAGTCCGTCCCCCCGGAAAGCATGCGACGCAGTTCGGGCTTCGTGACCGAAAGGAGGACGTGGTCACCGACGGCGTGGACCAGCTTGACGTCAACCTCGAGGGCGGTTCTCAACAAGATCTTCTTCATTTGGTATTCCTGGGCCACGTTCCGGTCTAGCGTAACCTCGATGGACCCGATGTGCCACGTGGTCTCGTCAAATATGAGGTCCTTGACCTTGCCAATCCGCCAACCGCTCGCCCCGACGACCTGCTTGCCCAGCAGCCGTCTGCTCTTCATGGACCCCGAGGGGAATGCGGACGTAAGTTAAAGAGGTTGTATGGAGCGCGCGCCCCTTTTCTCGCTTTCCGGGGGGCCTCCCGGGAGGATCCCCCCCCAAACCCCGTGGCTTTGCCCCATTGACCCACGAACCGGTTAGCCCTCCGCTGGACCGGGTCGCCGACGCAACGCCGGCCGATCCACAGGGGGGCGAGGAAATGGGTGTAACTTCAGGTGCACCCACCGTCTGCTCAGCGAAAAGCGAGGGCGCCCAACGGAACTTGGCCCCATCTAAGGCCGGGTTCAAGGACCAACAGCGTAACCTTTCACGCCCGAGCGTGAAAGGTTCCCTCGTTCCCACAGGAGAGATCCTGCGTGAGGCCACTCACGGGCTCAATCGACGTAAACCCTAGGGGCTCAGAGTGCCGGCTCATTCCCGAGGACATGGCCTCTAGCGCGCGACGCACCCCCTTCCCACTGACTTAGCCAAAGGGAGCCCGGGGAATCACTCCTCACCTCGGGCCCCATATACCAGCGCGTAGGTGACTTATGGGCGCAAGCGCGATTGCGTCGCTCAGCACTAGGGAGACGAATCCGGAGCCGGTGCCGGCTCGATGGATCCTGGCTCCGATCCGGAAGTATCCGAGATTTTTGCCGGAGAGGTCTTAGGGAGACGCCCCCGGAGGAACAAGACAAAGAGCAAGGCGGCAACGAGGAGGCCCACCATCAAGGTGAACGTCTGGTCATAGGAAGAGATCAAAGAGCTCGGGAGAGAACTCAGGTAGCTTCCACAGATCGAAAACGGAGGGGTCGTCGTCAGGCAGGCGGCGCTCGGAGACGGGTCGAGCGCGGCCAGCCGGGTCGCTTGGAACGAAGCGAGTACGGACAATCCTACGGCTCCCCCCAACGACTGGAGGAACTGGATCAACCCCCCTGCTTCCCCCACATCGGCGGTTCCTACCTGATTCTGGGCCGCGAGCAGGAAGACCGGGAAGGTGAGACCGATACCGAACCCGAGGGGGAGCAAAGGAAGCACCACCCCTCCGACCGGGATGAAACCGAACATAAACGTCCAGAGTGGCGTCGTGCTCGTAATGCGCGTTAGGCCGGCCATCCCGACGATCCCGATCAGGAGCCCGGAGACGGCGACGACGCGGTAAGAGAATCTCGTGATGAGTTGTCCGCCCAGGGCAGCCCCAACAACGAGAGGAATGACGAGAAAGTAGAGGATGTCCCGAACCGTGTTCGGGTTGCCGGGTGCGAGGGCGATGCCGACCACGAGCGAGAGGAACGTCGCGACGGGGAAGAACACCATGCCGATGAAGAAGGTCGCCCCACCACCGGCCGCCATGACCCGATGGGCCAGGAGCTGAAGCGGAACCAACGGGTTTTCCTGTCGGAGCTCCCAGATCACGAAAACGACGATAAGTACGGCCCCGAGAGCGAGGAGACCGATCACTCGTGGATCCGTCCATCCCCATCCCGCATCTGCGATCTGATAGAGGGGGAACATCACCGCCCCCACCCACGCCGTCAAGAACGCGGCACCCAGGAGGTCGAACTTTCGGATGAGCTCCGGGCGAAGTGGCCCGAGCGTGGCGGCGATCAGAGCGAATCCCGCGAGGCCGATGGGGATATTCACGTAGAACACCCAGCGCCAGCTCGTGTACTCCACGATGGCGCTGCCAATGAGGGGTCCCGCGACGACGGCGATTCCAAAGACCCCCGAGAGAGCGCCGATGACCCTCGCGCGCGTCTCGGGGGGGAATACGACGGCCACGATCGCGATCCCGACGGGGAAGAAGCCCCCGCTCCCGAATCCCTGGACGGCGCGGAAGAGAATGAGTTCAGAAAGGTTCTGGCTCACCCCGGAAAGGACCGAACCAACGATGAAGATGGCGAGTCCCCCAAGGAATACATTCCGTCGGCTCCAGAGGTCCGAGAGTTTGGCGAAAATAGGGATGCTGGTGGTGGAGGCGATGACGTAGGCACTGATGACGAACGTGCCGCTGTTCGGCTGATGGAACTGCGAAAGGATGGTCGGAAGGGCCGTCAGCGCGACGAAGTTATCGAGCGCTCCCATCAAGAGGGCGAGAAGAATGCCAATGGTGACCACGAGCTCGAACTCCACGGTGGGTGGGGTCCGCAGTTCGTTGCCTGTCTTCGTCACGAGTATTTCTCGCGCCACTGGGTGATCGGCCGGAAGATCTTCACAAGGTCGAGTCCCATGGGCGTCAGCCGATATTCCACTCGACGTGGGACCACTCGAATGACGACGCGCTCGACCAACCCGAGACTCTGCATCCGTTTGAGGCGGTCCGTCACCGTGGCGGTGTTCGCGCCCACGCCTTCCCGAAGCTCGTTGAACCGCTGCGGGCTCTTCTGGACCAGCGCCCAGAGAATGAGGAGGACGTGTTTCTGACCGAGAAGCCGAAACGTACCCTCGAAATCGCAATGCGGAGCCCCGGAGCCCGCTCGCGACCCGGTCATTGGGTCAGCCCGAGCAGTATCGGGTTCAAAAAGATTACTGTGCTTTAGAATTCAAAGTTTAAGTAGACGCACTATATGGTCCACAACGGTGAGATCGATGAAGTCCTGGCACGAAGTTTCCGAGGCAATGGAGCTAAAACCCGGCGAAATGACCCACGGCCTGGCGGGCGGCGAGGACGTACTTGTGCTGAATCAGGCCGGCGAATTGCATGCCTTCGTGAATCGTTGCGGTCACATGAATGCCCCACTCGATTTGGGCACCTTCAAGAGCGGTGTTGTGAAATGCCCTCAACACAACGCGGTCTTCGACGCGCGGACCGGCGAGGTCCGGGGTCAGCCGGTAATCTCGATGCCCGGAATGGACAAGCTCCCACCGGAGTTTCTTGCGGCGATGGCTCGGATGGGCCCGATCTTCGCGCGTACGGAGTGCCGCCCCCTCACTCCGCTCCCCATCGAGATTTCCAAAGGTGCGGTCAGGGTGTTCGTCTAGGGTAGGCACCCAGGATCAGCGCCCCGTGATTCCCCGTCTGGGGCGAGCAGCTGAGAGAAGCGTTGCACTTGGGGTCACAACCACTCCGCGATTTCCCGCCTACGTACCCCTGCGCACTTCGCGCGGCTTGGGAAATGGGGGACCCATGAACTCCTTCGTTGTCCCGGGGGGGAATGATGGCGTAGTTCAATGCCCCCCACCGGACGGTGGGGTGGCGACCGGACCCTCCCCCACGAGAAATCCGCCCTATTGCTAATGGCTGGGGACTGCTCTTGCGTCCCTCAAGCCACCAGTGGGCTATCCGGATTAGTTCCGTTTCCTCCCTCTCCGGCCCGGGACGCACCCAGCCAAATCAGTAGATCAGGGGGGGTCGTACGAAGACCCTAGGCTTAGTCACAGGCCGGTGGAACTGCCGGGCGAAGGTCTGAACGGTCAAAGGGCCGGTTATCCGGGCGGTCAGGCCTTGAGGAATGCCAGCAACTGCGCGTTGATCTGGTCCTTGAGGGTCGAGCACATCCCGTGCGGCGCACCGGGAATCACCTTTAGGGTGGCTCCCTTAACGAGCTTGGCCGTGAGGAGCGCCGAGTCCCCGATGGGCACGATCTGGTCGTCGTCCCCGTGGAGTACCAGCGTCGGCATGTTGAACTTCTTGAGGTCCTCGGTGAAGTCCGTCTCAGAAAACGCCTTGATGCAGTCGTAAACCGCCTTCTGGCCGGCCATCATTCCCTGGTGCCAGAAGGAGTCGCGGAGCCCCTGCGAGACCTTCGAACCGGTCCGGTTCGCGCCGTAGAACGGCGCGCTCAACTCCTCGAAGAACTGCGACCGGTCGACGAGGACGCTCGCGCGGATCTGGTCGAACGCCTCGATGGGGAGGCCGCCCGGATTGGCCGCCGTTTTCACCATTAGGGGTGTGACCGCCCCGATCAACACGGCCTTCGCGACCCGCTCCGTGCCGTGGCGCCCGATATAGCGGGCCACCTCGCCTCCGCCCGTGGAGTGGCCCACGTGCACCGCCTTCTTGAGGTCCAATTTTTCGACGAGCGCCGCGAGATCGTCGGCGTAGGTGTTCATTTCGTTGCCCTCCCAGGGCTGGCTCGACCGCCCGTGGCCGCGACGGTCGTGCGCGATGCAGCGGAAACCGTGGCTAGCCAGGAACAGCATCTGGTCTTCCCAGGCGTCAGAATTGAGGGGCCAGCCGTGGCTGAAAACGACCGGCTGCCCGGATCCCCAGTCCTTGTAGTAGATGTGAGTGCCGTCCTTGGTCTCGATGCTCGCCATGCGGGTTTCCTCTCTGGGACCTCTCTCGGTCCGATGGTTCATCGGAAGGGAGCCGTCTATTTTTGCCTACTGATGCCCAGATGACGACGGATGGCCGATCTCCCGCTGCCCGGGTCCTCTTGGACCGGTAGCGGTGGGGGACTAGTTTCCGGCCCAGCGCCCCGGAAACAATAGGAAAGGGAGCGCGGGCGGGGGATCACCCCGAGCGATCGAACCGAACTAGGGCTGAGGTCGCCGCGGCGACGGAGGACGGTTAGTCCGCTGACCGTCGTGAGACAGTGCGAGAATCCTCAGGCGAACTCGTCAGTATTCACTTTCTCACGAGGAACTGAACCTCGCATCGGGCCCAAGCCTTCTTGTCAGTCCAGGGATCCCCCGAGTAGATCTCCCGGATCCCGGTAACCGACTTGATCTCCCCGGACTTCTTCCTCAACTTCGTCCATTCGCTGAGTCCGTGGTAGACCAGCCGTGACGCGAGGAAATCGGGATTAAAGACGACGCTGGCGGCGTCCGTGGCTGGTAGCGTCTTGAGTCGGATACGTCCCTCGGCCCTCGCCTTCCCCCTGATTTCTAAGCAGGCTTCCCAGCGGTCGTGATCGCGCTCAAAGAAGATCCAGTGAGCTGTCGGGACTCCTTCCGTTCTCGCCCACTGTGCGAGCTCACGGAATTCGGGTCGAAGATTGTCCTCCATGTAGGGGCCCTTCCGGACGATGGACGCCACGCGATAGCTCGGCGTGCTCTTCAGGACGAAATCTACTAGCATTGTTTTGCGTCCCCCACGTCGAACCGCCTTGTGACGCGGAATCTTGCGGCGGGCATAATAAACCCGGCCTCGATGGAACGTCGAGCATGAGACTTAAGATCGGGCGCCAGGCACGAGGCATCGCTTTCCTGGCCAACGCGCGGGACGATCGACCGCGAGACGCGCACCGGCCCGCTGACGATCTTGCGCCTCGCTAGGAAAACAGTCCGTTTCGTAGCGGCCGGGCGTCTGCCCTCGCTTCCATGCAGCCGTCAGGGGACTAACCCGATAAGTTCCGTTTCCTACCGTGGGGGCCGAGAGTCTAGCCCCTCCAAGGGTGGGTTCCCGGGGGTGGTTAGAAGAACCGCTCCATAGAAAAAAGTCTGTGGAACCGCTGGGCAAAGGGGAGGGCAGCCCGAGGGCCTTTTGAATGATCCGGCACGCGCTCGATGGTCGGCCGCGAAGAGCGCTAAGGACCGGGGGAGTTCGACGGCCAGAGGGAATCGTGAGTGGGACGATTTCCTCCGATGTCCGAGTCCCCTTCAGGGCGGTTCTGCAGAACTTTCTTTAGGCAGATAATCATCCTCCACGTCGAATACGTTGGGCTCAATTTGACGAGTTACACATCTGCTGAGCTCACCGCGATCCTCATCCAGGTTGTGATTGCGCTCCTGGTCATCCGGCGCTCGTACGCGATGACACAGGGGGTCCCGTATTCCGCCCCTCGCCTCGTCGTCCTCCCGGCACTGATTCTAATTCTCTGGGGAGTGAGCGAGCTGGAGTCGGTCCTCCTGACTCCGTGGGCGCTCCCGTACCTCATCGCGCTGGACTTCGCAATTCTGGTCGTCACCACCTTCGCATTCACGGGTATTGCCGAACGGATGACCCGGGTGAATCCGGGTCCGCCGGGGAGTTGGTCGTATCAGATCGGATTCTCGCTCGCCGCACTTTTTGTTGGCGCCTTCGTGATCCGCCTTTCCGTCGCGGTGGCACTGTTCCCAAGTTCGTTGGAGTTCGGAAGTCCGCCCGGCGGGTTTCCCCCGATCCCACAACAAGCCGTGCTGGGGATCATCGATGCCCTCTTCTCCGTAAGCGTGGGGCTTCTGGTGGGGCGATCCCTTGGCATTTCTCGCAAAGTCCGAGCCGCACGGGCGAGTGCTAAGGGCGTCGGATCTCATGGAACCGAGTAATCAGGACTGGAAATGAGTGAATCATTGTCGACGACTTGGATTCTTCGACTCCAACGGTGGGCCGAGGCCGATCAAAACGTCCGACTTGCGTTGCTCGTGGGTTCCCAGGCTCGGACGGTGATGCCGGCGGACTCGCTATCCGACATCGACCTCGCATTATTCGCACGCGATCCCGACCGTCTTCTCCGAGACGAAAGTTGGATTTCGGGACTGGGCCCCGTCTGGACGTCTCACATCGAGGGAAACGCATTTGAGACGGGGGAAGAACGGCGGGTCCTCTTCGAGGATGGGCAAGACGTGGACTTTGCCGTGTTTCCTGTGGAGGATCTGGGCGCCCTGACCACCGATCCCCGTGCGGTCACGGTCCTGAGGAGGGGATTCCGACCTTTGGTCAACAAAGAATCCGTGGAGCTCATTGTGCCCCGGAACGAGCCGCCCCCGGTCCCGCCGAGTCTTTCCGAGTTCTCGAACCTCGTCAACGATTACTGGTTTCACCTGGTTTGGACGGCCAAGAAGCTTCGTCGAGGGGAGTTGCTGACAGCGCTGGAGGCGACCAATGGCTACTTGCGAGCACTCCTCGTGCGTACCGTGCGATGGCACTCGCTCTCGCGGGGTCCGAGGGGACAGGACCTATGGCACGCGGCGAGATTCTTCGAGAGCTGGGCGGATCCCCGAGTTCTCCGTGGTTTCTCAGGGACTGTGGCTCAGTACGACACGCCCTCGGTGACCCGGGCGCTGCGCGCAAACCGGGCCATGTTCAGCTGGCTCAGTCATGAGCTCAGTCAGAGTCTCTCTTTCCCCCCACCTATCCGAGACGAGTTGGGTCTCTCAGCTTACCTCGACCGCATACTCGATAGTACGAGGTCGTGAATTTGGTCTAGCCGGTGTTCCGGCCGGTCAGGACGATTGTACTTTTCCAAGGCGCACACGGTCAATGACCGACCAAGAGGTCGCGGGACGCGTGGACGCCCGTGCCATGCTGCCCGCGTCGTGTAACCCCCCCGACTTCCAAGGGCCGGGCCTGTGCCCTTGCTTCCCTCAAGCCGCCAGAAGAGATTGAACGGAGTTCAATCCCGTCCTCTCCGGATGCGGTGGGGAGGCATTAGAACACCTTTTCTGTAGACTACAGCCCTCCCCGGGAGCAGAGCGCTCCAAGACGGCAAACGGGCGCCTTTACGGACCGGAAGTAGTCGGTGCGTTACTTGCGCTGGTGCCTAGTAGGGACCCTGGCTGCCCAATCCGTCATGCCCTGGAGGAGCGCGCGTTGCGACAGGGGGAACATCTCCTCCATGGTCCGGGGGCGGCCGTCGCGATGCCCGGGACGATCCGTGGGATGAAAGAGCAGACGTCGTCGCGGGTCCTCGATGGGTTCTGGAGGACGAGAATTCCCGGCCAGATACCCGAGAACGTCGTCATCGCGGATGAACTCGAGGGAGGCGTGATTGAGCTCGAGGAGCACGAGCTGACGGGTGTCACGCTCGAACACACGGACACACACGACACGACCTGCTTGCATGTCTCCTCCATCGGCCTTGCCGTTGCGGGGGACGCGGTGTACCATGGCGTGCACCAGCTCATGGCGGAATCCGACGCGGAAAAGCGTCGCGAGTGGATCGCCGCGGTCGACCGCATATCAGCATTGAATCCACGGGTCGTGATCGCCGGTCACAAACGTCCCGGCAACTCAGATGGCCCCCACGTCCTGAAGGAGACCCGTCAGTACATTCGCGACTTTGATCGCGCGGTGGGGACGGCGAAGACGGCGCGGGAACTGTTTGACCGAATGCTGGAGCTTCACCCCCAGCGTATGAACGTAACCACCCTGTGGGCACCTGCGCGTGCGGCCAAAGGGGCCGATTAATGCAAGGAACCCCTTTCATTAGGCTGGGTTAGCCGAACGGCGCGTGGAGGGGCTCGACCCCAACGAAGGTGGTCTCCATCTTATCGGGCCGCCGCCAGGGGGCTATGCCGATTAGTTCAGAATCCTACCAGCAGGGCCGTGAGACCCGCCATGCCAGGGGGGTTCCCAGGGCTGGTCAGAAAACGCCCACCTTAGCTAAACGTCCGGCGAACGATAATCCGAGTGGAGGGTAGCCAAAGGGCCTGTTTCGGGCCACAGCAGGGGGAGCAATCGTGGGGCGGGAGCTTAATCTAACGAAACCGGTCCCCGAGACGTGGCCTCGATCCGGCGACTCGCCGCTATCATGTTCACCGACACGGTCGGCTACACCGCCTCTACGCAAGCCAACGAGGGCCGCACACTCGATCTGCTCCGCCAGCAAGTGGAACTGGTTCGCCCGCTTTTAGCCGTTCACCAGGGCAGGGAGGTCAAGTCGACCGGAGATGGGTTCCTTGTCGCGTTCGATAGCGCGCTGAAAGCAACCCAATGTGCGGTGAGCATCCAGCGGCGAATTCATGAGCGGAACATGGAGGGGGGTCTCGCTCCGATCCGGATCCGGATTGGCATTCACCTGGGGGATGTCGTGCAGAGCGGCACCGACATCCTCGGCGACGCCGTGAACATTGCCGCTCGCATCGAGTCCATCGCTGAGCCTGGGGGGATTAGCGTATCCGGCGCGGTCCACGAGCAGATCCGCAACAAGATCCCTGAACAGCTTGAGAAACTAGCACCCACGGCGCTCAAGGGATTGCAGGTCCCCATGGAGATTTATCGAATTGTATTGCCCTGGACTGTTCCGGATACTTCCCCGGCCAGCGCCGTTCCCACCGGACTGGCCGTACTTCCTTTCTCCAACATTAGCCCAGACCCGAAGGACGAGTACTTCGCGGACGGCCTCACGGAGGAGCTCATCAGTGTGCTATCTCAACTGAGGGATCTTCGGGTCATCGCGCGAACCTCTGTGATGCCGTACAAGGCCACCTCCAAAGGGGTCTCGCAGATCGGGGCGGAGCTGGGGGTTTCGTCGGTTCTTGAGGGGAGCGTACGCAAGGCAGGGAATCATCTTCGGATCACCGCCCAGCTCATCGACGTTGCGTCTCAAGGTCATGTTTGGTCGAACTCCTACGACCGCGAATTGGACGACGTCTTCGCCCTGCAGTCCGAGATGGCGAAGCAGGTGGCGGAAGCGCTCAAGGTCAAGCTGCTTTCGCGAGACAAGGCTCGCCTGGATCAGCGATCTCCTCCTAGCCCGGAATCATACCTGGAATACTTGCAAGGGCGGACGAGCCTCCATGGGTTCACCGAGACGGAGATGCGGGCGGCCCAGGATCACTTCGAGCACGCCATTGCGCTCGATGACCGGAATGCCGCGGCCCACGCAGGACTTGCCGACCTCCACCGACTGCTGGGAGGCATGTATCATCATATTCCAGACTCCGAGTGGGAGGCTTTGAGCCGCCAACATGCCTCGCGGGCGGTCGAGCTCGATCCGAACTTGGCCGAAGCCCACGCGTCGTTGGGAATGATTCTGTGGGACGACTACGACTTCGCAGCGGCTGAGAAGGAGCTCAAGTTCGCCATCGCCCTGAACCCGAGCTTTGCCGGGGCGCGAATGTGGTACGCCAACCTTCTGTCCGACGAGTTACGCACGGAGGAGGCCCTGCGGGAACAGGCTCTTGCGGAGCAGCTCGACCCTCTTTCCGCTCTCCTCCGTTACTCGAGAGTCCAACTCCTGATCTACCTCCGCCGGCTGGACGAAGCGGACGACCAGATAGAGAAGCTTGGGCGCGCCGAGAATTTCGGCTTCCTGTACCATGGCTGTCGGTTCTCCCTTGCTTTGGCCCATGGTGATATGGAGGAGGCCCGGAAGGAGATCGATCGTCTCGGCGAACTGCTTCCGGGACGGCCGGAAATCGTAGCGGCCAGCGCGGTGTACTACGCCATGATCGGTGAAGGAGCGCGGGCGAGAGAGTTGCTGCGATCAATCGAGGGGCTTCCCGAGTCCGTTCGACCCGACACCCAAATCGCCGGCGTGTACGCGCGCCTGGGCGACTTGGACGCGACCTTCCGATGGCTGGAGTTATCGGTCCAGGCCCGGAAGATGGGAATCCAGTTCTGGCGCCTGGAGCCGAAAGTCGCTCATGTACGGAGCGATCCGAGATTCCAAGTCCTGCTGAAGAGGATAAATCTCGTCTGACGTGGTTCGACCCAATTGGAGCCCTGCTTCCGAAAAGGACGCCGTTCGTTTCACGCGGCGTGGTCCTGATTCGGGACGACCTTCCGGGGCGGAAACGATCCAATGCCATCGACACGGGAAGAACTATCCGCTGGGCGAGATATCGGGCGCGAAGCCACCGCGGCGGTCGGAAGAAACGAGAGGAGATGGTAGCGATGGGAAAAGCGGAACAGAAGGCCTTCGGGGCCCCTGACGAAGTTCTCCAGTTCGAGAAGGCAAAGGTCGAGATCGTCAAGATCGGCAACGGCGTAGTCCACCGAGCCAAACTGGAGCCGGGGTGGTACTGGTCAAAACATTTCAAGCCGATGGTGAAGACCGAATGGTGCGAAGCACCGCATTTCCAGTACCTGATCTCCGGTCGTATGCACATCAAGATGGCCGATGGTACCGAATTCGATGCGGGTCCCGGGGAAGTCATGTTCCTCCCGCCCGGCCACGATGCCTGGGTCGTGGGAAACGAGCCTGCCCTGGTGATCGATTGGATCGGGGTGACCAACCACGCGAAGGGTTAGTCCGACCGCTTAGAGGGCTTCCGCGGAAGAAGCCACCCGGTATCTAAGGGCCGGGCGTTGGCCCGCGCTTCCCTCGAGCCGCCAGAGGGAACGTAAAAGTTGTTTATTCCCCCACACCCAAGATCGGTCCAAGCGTCCAGGCCACCAGTCCCGCTTAGGGGGCGCGTGCCGATGGCCCCCAGAGGTTCGGCCCCTCCGGTAAGGGAACCCTTTGCATGATGTTCAGAAAGCGCTCCTTGTCCACACCCCTGCATGGGGATTGGGCTGGACCCGTCCCTTCGGGTAAGTGGGATCTGGGAAAGTGCTTTCTCCCACATTCTGTACGACAACCGTGGCGGACCGCCTCACCAAACCCCGGGGACGGCGAGTGGATGCGAGTTCCTTGGAACTAATGGAACGTTGCCATGAGAATTTCGTGGAGTCACTTCGTGGATTCGCCCGCATCCTCCCGAACGGCCACATCGAGGAAGGAGCCGGAGTTGTGAAGATTGCCGGCGGACCACCCATTCCCAGCTTCAACACGGCCTTCATAACACGACCTCCCACCGACGCGACCAAGACGATCGAGGACGCGGCATCATTCATGGCCCGCGCGAAGGTTACCGGGTGGAGAATCGTGGCCTTCCCCGGCCTAGACACGGCCGTGGAGGCGGCCGCCCTCTCGGCTGGCTTTCGACAAGGCCACCCGGCTCCTGGTATGGTCCTCGACCCCATTCCACCTCGTCCCCCCTCGCTCCCCGTCGGGTTCAAAATCCGCCGGGCTGGGACTCCGGACTTGTGGAGGACGATGGTGAGAGTGGGAGTGGGGGGGATGGGTGGCGAACCTCCCGAAGATACCGAGGTGTTCTTTCCATTCCGGTTGGCAACGGTTTACAGGGGATACGTGGGGTTCGAAGGAAGAGTGCCCGTTGCGACGAGCGTCGGTCTCTCATATCGTGGAATCGGAGGCGTGTTCTTTGTGAGCACGCTTCCTGAATACCGAGGCAAGGGATACGGTGCTGCGCTTACCTGGGGTGCTACCGTCGGGGCCCGCCCGGATGGTTGCCGGGTGGGCTATCTTCAGGCATCCGAAATGGGGTACCCGGTCTACGTTCGGATGGGCTACCGTACGGTGGCCCCATACCGAGAGTGGCTCACCGGCTCGTAGGGCCTCTGCCCGTGACCTGACGAGGGTCCCGGGCCGCTCTCGGCATGCGGCAGCGCGACTCAGACAACCGGTTGTTTGCGGAGGGACTCAGTCCTTCATCGTTGGCTTTGATCCATTTCCAACCGGGGGGTTCTCTACGGGCTCCTTTGACAATCTCCGATCTTGAGAAGGGTCAACCTTACGGCGACGAAACTCCGACTTTCAGAAGGGACCGTTTAATCGCGGTGTTGCTCTGTTCAGGAGGAGATGATGGGGCGGCGCATTCGTCCTTCCAACTTGACCAAGCGGACGGCAATTGCCCTGCTGGCTGTGTTCCTGGTCGCTGTGGTTGCCGCTCTCGCAATCACGGTGTCCTCGGTCACGCCGTCGGTTCGGTTGCTGGCTGTGGCTGTGGTGACCCCGATCATCGTTCTTACCCTCCTACTCCTCTATTTCGAGCTTCGAGGGCGATCTTGGAGCTACGCCGGTGCCGCCGTCCTTGGAGCGTTGGGAGTCGGCCTCCGACTAGTCATAAGCACGCAACCCCAGTTAGAGGTGGGTGGAGGACTGCCGTTGTACGTCACCGTTGCCTATGTGGCCCTCGGGGTCTTTGTAGTCGCAACGAGCCTTGGGGCGTTTCGCTCCGTTCGGCGAGACCATCGACGAGATGGTTAGGGTCCCTTCGACCTGATCCCAAGGCTCGCCTCGCACTCCAAACGGGCCCCTTGGGATCGACCATGGAAACGATTACCTGAGTGAAGGAGACTTGGCCGGGCGATGACCGAGCCAGGGAAGCTCTGGGTGGGGTCGATCGTGATAGACTGCAGAAACTTCGAGCGGATGGTCGACTTCTGGAAAGCCGCCCTGGGATACCAGCTCCGCCGACCTCCCTCGGAGGACTGGGCTCTGCTCTTCGACCCCCACGGAAAGGGCCCTAACATCGCCTTTCAGAAGGATCCCGAGGGGGCCGGGGAATCCTATTGGTTCCACTTTGACCTCTACTCTTCCGAACCCGAGGGCGAGGTCCAGCGACTCTTACAGTTGGGGGCCACCATGAAGCAGCCCGCGAAGGTGGGATTCGACTACGTTACCCTCGTCGATCCCGATGGGAATCCATTCGATGTCGTCGAAGCACGAGGGTTCAAGTTCGGACAACGTACTGACTGAAATTCCGGTCTCTGCACCTACGATCTACCGCCCCACTCTCGTGCACGTCGACCGTTCGAAACGGACCCCTTGACAACAGCGCTCGAGGTCGAGGGCGGGGCGCGATGAGCGGCGGGGCCACGACGGTTTCAGTGCGCCAGGCCTCGCTTCACCAATCGCACCTCGACACCAATTCCAGTCGTCACTATCTCGCTTCCCCGGAAGGCGCTCCGACTGGCCATCTGTTCGAACTGTTCTTTCGTGTAAGCCCGGCGGCGGAGCCCACCTAGAACTTTCCGTGTCATGAAAGCGCCTACGAGGCCAAGACGCATCGTGCGCACTTCTTCTCGGATCGCGGCATCGGAGGCGTCCTTCCTCATGTCTTGGATTACCGCGGTCCCCCCCTCGCGAAGAACCCGGTGCATCTCCCCTATTGCTTCGTCCGGTCGGCTGAAGTTCTTGAACGCAGCTTGGCAAGCGATCAGGTCGAACGACGCGTCTGCGAAAGGCATGCTGGACGCGTCCCCCAGCCGGAACGTCGCGTTCACACCTGCCCGTTGTGCATTCTCCTCCTCAATTTGCACGAACGTGCGGCTGATATCTAGTCCGGTCACACAAAACCGCCCAATTCGCGCCATTTCGATAGCGAAGTAGCCGGGGCCCGGCGCCACTTCGAGGATGTTGGCATCATCCGGAAGTCCGGCGGTAAGTTGAGCGGCCTGTCTTCTCCACTCCTCTATCTGGCTCCCAGAGCGACGCAACTTCGCGTACCGGCGGGCCACCATCCCTTCCATCGGCAGACCTCGATACCCTTTCAGGTGCGTAGGGTTCGCTTCCATCTTGTTCGCCCCGTTCAGCTCATGATCACTCGCCGCAGGTCTAAGTCAAGCGCACTATGAGTGAGCACCGCGGGGGAGCACCATTCGACTTGAACAAGGGCTTCGCAGAACGCGCGCGAGCGATGAGATGACCGTAACCAGCGCGCGGTCGATGACCGACCGCTAGGAGCGCGCGGGCCTGGGGGATGTGAGCGCGACACGCCCCCAGTTTGGAAACCCACCTGATTTCCACGGGCCGGGCGTCTGCCCTCGCTTCCCTGCAGCCGCCAGAGAGGATTGAACTCCCGACCTGCTGATTACAAATCAGCCGCTCTACCGCTGAGCTATGGCGGCATGTCTGCGCAGGAGGAGGTGAGGAGCGGCCAGATATAGGATGCGGGAGTACTTGGTATCCCTCAAGAGGTTCGGCCGCGCATTCCCTTGCGCTGGCTGCGATTCGTCCAGCTAGTTCCCGGGAAGGGTTCCCGAGACCGGGGCGGGTCCCGTCCCTTCGATTGGCACCACGAGTTTCATCTCCGGCTGGAAACGTCCTGGCTACGCGAGAACGAAGGTTCATAGCCGCAACGAGAGTGTACCTGGCGATGTCGGAAGTCCCCCCGGGAGCGCGGCCGGTTCGGTCCCCGCGAGGCCCCCACCTCTCGTGTCAGGGCTGGCCCCAGGAGGCGGCCCTCCGCCTCCTCATGAACAACCTGGACCCCGAAGTGGCTCGCGACCCGGACCATCTCATCGTGTACGGAGGCCGCGGAAAGGCGGCGCGGAATTGGGGCGCCTTCGACCGAATCGTCTCCGCTCTTCGCACCTTGGGCCTGGAGGAGACCCTCTTGATCCAATCCGGAAAGCCGGTGGGCATCTTCCCGACCCATCCCGACGCCCCCCGCGTGCTGATCGCCAACGCCCTCATCGTCCCCCGCTGGGCGACGGACGACATCTTCTGGGACCTCGAGGCCCGCGGCCTGACGATGTACGGCCAGATGACGGCCGGCAGCTGGATCTACATCGGCACCCAAGGGATCCTTCAGGGGACGTACGAGACCCTCGCTTCCCTCGCCCGACTCGAATTTCAGACGCACGACCTCAGCCGGCCGTTGGATTCTCACCTCGGGTCTCGGCGAGATGGGGGGAGCCCAGCCCCTCGCGGTGACCCTGCTCGGGGGCGTGGCACTCGTGGTCGACGTCGACCCCCATGCACTCGCCCGCCGGAAGGCGCATCGGTACCTGGATGTGGAGGCCCGGGACCTAGACGACGCACTCGCCCGCGTACGGGAGGCGGTCGCGGCCCGGCGTTCCCTCTCCGTCGGCCTTTGTGCCAACGCGGCCGATGTCTACCCCGAGCTCGTCGCGCGGTCCATCGTTCCGGACATCGTCAGCGACCAGACGGCGTCGCACGACCTGCGCGTCGGCTATATTCCGCAGGGTCTCACGGTGGAGCAGGCGGCCATCGAGCGCTCCCGCGACTTGCCCGGCTACCTCTCTCGAGTCCGAGCCTCCCTGGCCACCGAGGCCCGAGCCATCCTCGAGCTTCAACGACGGGGTGCCCATGCCTTTGACTACGGCAACAATTTCCGGACGCAGGCGCTGGACGCAGGCGTACCGGGCGCCTTCGAGATTCCCGGCTACGTTCCCCGGTACATCCGACCCTTGTTCGCCGTGGGAAGCGGCCCGTTCCGCTGGGTCGCTCTTGGCGGTGAGCCGGAGGACATCCGCCGGATCGACCGGATGATCCTCTCCGAGTATTCGGAGAATGCCCCACTGTGTCGCTGGATTCGCCTTGCCGGGGAGCACGTCGCCTTCCAGGGATTGCCCGCCCGGATCTGCTACATGGGGTACGGGGAGCGAGAGCGGTTCGGCCATCTGGTCAACGCCCTGGTGCACGACGGTTCCCTCACCGCGCCCGTAGCCATCGGCCGCGACCACCACGATACCGGCAGCGTCGCCAGCCCGTTCCGGGAGACCGAGGCGATGCGGGACGGCTCCGACGCGATCGCGGATTGGCCGATCTTGAACGCCCTCCTCAACGTCGCCAGCGGAGCCACGTGGGTGTCGGTCCACCACGGCGGCGGTGTCGGGATCGGGAACTCGATCCACGCGGGACTCGTGGTCGTGGCCGACGGGACATCGGATGCGGACCGACGGATCGGTCGCGTACTCCACAACGACCCTGGGATCGGGGTGGCGCGCCACGCGGATGCGGGCTACCCGGAGTCGATCGCGCTCGCCGCGAGGGCTCGGTTCCGGATCCCCGGTCTCGAGGGTCCGTCGGGCAAAGAGACTTAGCACGCCGCCGGGTGGCTCGACCATGTCTCCTTCGGTGACCGGGGCCCAAGCCGACCGACTCGCCCGGAACGTCCTGGTCTCCCGTCTCGGTCTCAAACCAAAGGAAAAGGTGATCATCGAGACCTATCCCTCGTCCCTCCCTTGGGCCACTGGCTTCGTCCGGGAAGCCCGGCGACGGGGCGCACAGCCGATCCTCCACTATGAGGACGAGAGCTCCTACTGGACCGCGATCGATGAGGGCCAAGCGGGCCTCATCGGGGCTCCGGCGGACGATGAGCTAGCGGCGCTCGCGGAGGCGGACGTCTACATCTACTTCTGGGGACCCGAGGACCTGGCCCGTCGCTGGAAACTCGACGAGGCGACCCAGGAGCGGGCGACGGCCTACAACTCCCGCTGGTACGAGGTCGCGCGGAAGCACGGCGTTCGCGGAGCGCGCATGGGGATCGCCCGGGCGACACCCCAGAACGCGAGGACCTTCGGCGTCTCGTTCCCGGCCTGGCGTGCCGAGCTCTACGCGGCGTCGACCCGTGACCTCCGACCCCAAGTCCGCCAGGCCGAGCGCCTTCGAAAGGTCCTCGAGAAGGGAGGCTCGGCCCGGCTCACGCATCCCAACGGCACGGACCTGGAGTTTGCGCTCGCCCAACGCCCGATGCGTGAAAGCCTCGGCCGCGTGACGCCGGCCGAAATGAAGACCTCCTTCGGAATGATGGCCTCGATCCCGGAGGCACTGGTCTACATCTCCGTCGACGAATCCACGGCCGAGGGGACGGTCGTCGCGAATCGGCCCACTCGGCAGGGCGGGACACCGCGCGAGGGGGGACGTTGGGTCATGAAAGACGGCCACCTCGCCGAATACCGCTACCGGACCGGTGGAAAGGAATTCCGTACTGCGTACCGCGCCGCGCCGCGGGGACGGGACCTGCCGGCCTTGCTCGAGGTCGGGCTCGACCCCAGTATCCGGGTCAGCCCGCTGCTGGAAGAAAGCGAGCTCGGAGCGGTCTCCTTCGGCGTCGGCGGCAACGCCGGGTACGGTGGAAAGACTCGAGTCCCCTTCATCGACTGGCTGACCGTGGGCGGTGCGGCGCTCTCCGTGAACGGCCGCACGATCGTGCGGGGCGGACGGATCGTCTGAGGACGGCGTTCCTCCCCCCAGGCTATAGCTTAGCACGCCGTCCAAGGGATTTCGCAGCCGTTGGAACGGACCCTTATCTCGGAGGTCCCAGCCTTTCCCCTTGACGGAGGAGTCCGTTCAGGGAAATGACGCACGAACACCAGACGCGACACGGCGGAACGAAGGGATGGCGGATTGTGACGGGGATCGCGGTCCTCTTCGCACTCGCCCTGGCCCCGGCCTTGACGGGGGCGGCGAGCGCCGCTTCGCCGTCGGCCAGCCCCGCGTCGGCCTCGACGCAGTGGGCCTACGGTGGACAGGGCAATGCGACCGGGACCCTCCACATCGACTCGAGCACGATCTCATGGAACGCGAGTTTTGGATGGACCGTGATCTTCACGGCTACCAATACCAGCTCCACGACGGTGCAGCTGGAGGAACAGCGCACGGTCGGGATCGACCTTAGCACGACACTGACCACCCCCAACGTGAGTGCGAGCTACAGCTACCACGGCGCCGAGTCCGACCTCGCGTTCGTGAACCTCACCAACGCGGCCACGGTCTACGTGAACGGCACGCCGGTCCCGGCACTTGGGATCACGAACGAATCGCTCCACGTGAGCGCGGCGGTCGACCAGTCGATCCAGGTGGCGGCCCGGGGCCACACGCACAGCGGATGGCTGAATGTCTCGGGAGCGGCCCAGGGGGCGGTGTCGTTCGCCCCGTCGCTCGGGCTACTTCCCCTCAACCTCTCCGGCGTGCAAATGTGGAACTCGAGCTCCACCTCCTCCCCCGCGGTAAGCTGGACCATCAACTATGCCTGGGCCGACCTGGGCTGGAACGGAACGACCCGGTCCGGCTCGGGCTCCGTGGCCGGCAACTGGAGCGAGACGGGACCCCTGACCGTCACTGGCCTCAAGGTGGCCGTAGTCCACCCATTCACCGACCACCAGGTCCGAACCGGGGTCCTCCTGATCATCCAGGGCCCGGTGGACGCCTATGACGGTTGCCTCCTGGTACCGCACGCTTTCGACCTCTTCGGAGGCGGGGCCCACCCGTTCGACTCGGTCTCCTTCGGGTCGGCGTCGGTCGGGTCCGGTCAGGGTGAGACCCTCTACGTGACTCCAGGTCCTCGCGGCCCCGTCCTTAGCGCGGCCGATAGCACTTTCGGAGCCACTCCGGGCGCCGCGAACACGCTCGCACAGCCTACCTCCGGTCCGTCGCCGGCCGCCGACTCGGCGCCTGGTGCCACCGTCCTAGGTCAACCGATGACCGTCGCGGCGGCGCAGGCAGAATCCGCCTGCCTCACGAACGGCTGCGGCGGCTCCACCTCCGCGCTCCCGAGCGCCCTGCTCGGGATCGCCGTGATCGCCCTCTCGGTGATCGCGGTCGTCGGAACGGTCGCAGTGATCGAGTGGCGTTCCTATGCCCGGCGCCGGAACCAGAAGGACCTTGTCGGTGGCTACAGTGAGGGCTGGACGAACGGCGTTCCCCCTGCCTCCGCCCAGCCCCCGTCACCCCCGATGGGTGCCCCCCCGGCTCCTGAGGGACCGCAGACCCGTCCCTAGTGAGGTCCGACACCCCTCAGGGGGCGCCCCTCCGGGCCCACCCAACCCCTTCCTCCCGTCTTTTTCTACGACGCTCTTCAGCGGGGATGACCCATTTTGATCCGGACCTGAGCGCGGGCGAGGACTTCCCGGTCGGTTTCGTAGGGGACCATCTGCATCGCTTGGGGAAGGCTGACCCACGCCCCCTTGTCGAAGATCGGCTCCAGTTTGGCTTCCATCTCGTCCGTGGTCGCGAGGTAGTAGACGCTCGTCTTGTGGACGTTGACCCCGCGGGCCGGATCATAGAATCGGTAACTGACTTCGGCGACCTCGGGGCCGAGCTCGACCGCTCGGAATCCGGTCTCCTCCTTTACCTCACGGCTCGCGGAGTCGCCCAGGGACTCGCCCGGATCGACGTGGCCCTTCGGGAGGGCCCAGCGGTCCTCGTCTCGGTAATGGAGCAGGAACACCTCCCCGGTCGCACGATGGACCACGACCGCGCCCGCGGCGAGCTCGGGAACGATCGGCCGGTCCGCGCGATAGAGCCGGTCCTTTCCGGGCATGCAGGGCGGACCGGACCGGCGCCTATCAAGCCTTGGCCGGAGGCGGGGCGCGGGCCGAATGTTTATGGACCCGCGCGTCTCCGAGCGCGCATGGACGGCGGGAAGGAGGAGTACCATGACCTCGTTTCTCTCGTCCGAGCCAAGGCTGAACGGAACGGCCCGAAGGTCGCCCTGCGATTCGCCGGTCGGGACCTCTCCTATGCCGAACTCGACCACGAGAGCGATCGGGTCGCTAACGGTCTCGCCGCCGCGGGGATCGGCCCCGCCGACCGGGTCGCGGCGCTGTTGTTGAACTCCCCGGAATTCCCGCTGCTCTGGTTCGGATTGGCGAAACGGCGGGCCATCCTCGTGCCGCTCAACACCGCGCTCAAAGGGGAGATCCTCCGATACGAGCTCGCGGATAGCTCGCCCCAAGCCCTCGTGATCGATCAGCGGCTATGGGAGCCGTACGCCCCCCTTCGGGAGGGTCTCGGGATCCAGCGCGAATGGGTCGTCCCGGAGCCTAATGGAGGGGCCTACAGGGGGCCGAGCGGAGTCGCCTCGTTTGCCGCACTCCCGACGAACGCGAGCGTTGATGCCCAGCCCCTCCCCCTGCCTTCGGACCCGGCGTCGATCATGTATACGAGCGGTACCACGGGGCCTCCGAAGGGTGCGATCATCCCGCACGAGAAGACGCTCCGGACCCCGCGAGAGATCGGTCGCCGGAGCCGGCTTGCCCCCGACTCGGTCCTGTTTACGGCCCTCCCTCTGTTTCACTGCAACGCCCAGGAGATGACCGCGCTGACGGCGCTGACGTACGACGTGACCGCCGCCTTCGACGAGCGTTTCCACGCCTCCACGTACTGGGAGAGCGCCGCCCGGATGGGCGCTACCCACGTCTCCCTTCTGATCTCGATGATCAACGTCCTGTTCAAGCAACCCGAACGGGCGACCGACCGCTCCCACTCGGTGCGCACGGCGCTCACGGCCGGGGCCACTAAGGCCGTCTGGCCGGAGTTCGAGCGGCGATTCGGTCTCACGATCGTCGAGCTGTACGGCATGACCGAATGCGGCTGCACTACGCTCATGAACCCGCCCGAGGCGATCCGGGTCGGCTCCGTGGGCACTCCGCTCGGGTTCGTGGAGGCAGAAGTGGTCGACGACGACGACCGGCCCGTCGCGAACGGGGTCCGAGGCGAATTGGTCGTCCGCCCCCGCGCACCCTACACGATGTTCCTCGGTTACCTCGGCAAGCCCGAGAAGACGGTGGAGTCGTGGAGGAACCTCTGGTTCCACACGGGGGACTACGTTACCCGGGACGGGGACGGCTACTACTACTTCGTCGACCGGAAGAAGGACGTGATCCGCCGCCGGGGCGAGAACCTGGCTCCGTACGACGTCGAGTCGGTCCTGAACCGACACCCCCACGTCTTCGAGTCGGCCGTGGTGGGCGTTCCGAGCCCGCTCGGCGAAGAGGACGTGAAAGCGTTCGTTCAACTCAAACCGGGTGCTACCCTGGACGCGAGAGAGCTCTTCGAATTCTGCGCGGCCGAGCTTCCGTTCTTCATGGTGCCCCGATTCATCGAGTTCATCGAGGAGATCCCCAAGACCGCGAACCAGAAGTCCCAGCGTTACCTCTTGCGGGGCCGGAAGGGAGGGGTCGAATACGACCGGGAAAGCCTCGACGTCCCGCTCCGTCGCGCGTAAGGTCGCCTCCCCCGGACGCCCGGGGGTCCTCGTCGACACGAACGTGCTCTTCCTGGTGATCCGCGCCGGCTTTCCCCTCGAGGAAGAGGTCGACCGGCTCCTTCCCGGCGCCCGCCTGCTCGTTCCGGCCTGCGTCCTAGGCGAGCTCGAAGGCCTGGCCAAATCGTTGACCCCGGGGGCGATGGCGGCCCGGGCGCTCGCCGAGCGCTACCCGGTCGTTCCCACCACCGCGCGCGGGGACGACGGGGTCATCGAGGCGGCCATCGCATCGGGCGCCTGGGTCGCCACCGCCGACCGTGAGCTGCGACGCCGCCTCGCCATCCGCGGCATCAGCGCGCTGGTCCCGCGCGACCGCCATCGGCTGGAGGTCGTCCACGGTCGACCGCCGCTCTCGGCCGGGGTCCGTCGGGCCGGACGGCCCTAGCCTTTGAGCGGGAACGGTTAAGAAGCGCGCCTTACTCGTACGTGGGCCCGTCAGAAAATGCGCGACGACGACAAGATGCTGGACCTGCCGCCCACGTTCGGCAGCGGTGTCGTCGGCGTGTGCGACATCTGCGGAACGCGCCAGGCGGTCGTCGTCCTCAACAAGGAGCGGTTCAAGCTCTGCGTCGTCGATTTCCTGAACAAGACCTGGCTCAAGACGACGCAGAAGCCCGGTTCCCCGTTGCCGCCGTACCGGAGCGAACGGATCTGGATCCCGACCGATTCGGCCAAGAACGGTCGGGCCCCCGGCATCGTCCTGACTCCCACGAAAGCGATCCGGCGTCCGGGCATCCTGGTCACGCCCGACGTGTTCGGGATCACGACCACGCTCCTGGACGGTGCGATCCGATTCGCGCGCGAGGGGTTCGAGGTCCTCCTACCGGACGTAGCGAAGACCGATTCGATCGGCCCGGGGCACCATCTCGCCATGCGCGGCTCGGTCCGGGTCCGAGGGGGGATCCGCACCTCCGGCCGCAAGGTCGAGTCGTTCACGTCCCTCTACGAAGAGTCGCTCGCCTACCTCCGCGGGCGGGAGCTGGTCGATCCCAACAAGACCGCCGTTTTCGGGGTGTCGTATGGCGCGAGCTTGGCGCTCAGCCTGGCGGCCCGGGACACACGGCTGGGAGCCGTGGTGCTCGCCTACCCCATGCCGGTCCAGCCGGCCGAGCTCTCTCGCCTCGTCACGGCCCCCCTCCTGTACGTCGGGGGCACCTCGGACCGCTGGGCGGCTCGCGCCCGGCACCAGCTTGACTCCGCCCGGGGGGAAGCGAAGTCCCCCTTCCAGTTCGAAGACATTCAGGGGGCGCGACACGGTTTCCTCTCTCGCGACCTCTCCGCGTACGACCTCCAGCTCGCGGAGCGGGCCTGGACACGGATCCTCGCGTTCTTGAAGCAGCAGCTCCTCCCGCCCCCTCCCAAGCCGCCGGCTGCCCCTCCGCCGAAAGCGGTCCAGGCCGCCACGACCGCCGACGCAAAACCCTCCGCGGTCCCTACCGCCGTCCTGACGGCCGGCCCCGTCAAGCCGGCCCCGGCCGCGTGATCCGACCGTTCAGTCGGAGACGGGGATCGCGGACGCGGTCTCGACGAGCTCCTTGGCCGCCCGGGTGAACCGCAACGCCTTGGCGAGATTGCCCCGGACCCTGAACGTCCCGTCGATGAACGGTCGGACGGGGTCGAGCTCTCGACGGAGCAGCTTCCTCCAGTTCTCGGGGGACCCTTCGAAGACGAACTCGGCAGCGATCGGGCGCGCGTCCGCGTGGAATTCTGCGCCAAGGCACGCCCCGTGCGAGAGCTGGAGGCGGATGCCCGGCGCGGCGTCCTCGGGCCTAGAGGTCCGTACCAGGAACAGGATGTCGGCTTCCCAGGCCTGGGCGGCCTCCCGGAAGCCTGGGCTCTCGTTGAGAGCCTGCCGGAAGGCGTCGGCCCACTCGGGAGACGGGAAGTGCACGGTCAGGGAACGGTCGCACGCCATATAATCAGCCGGAAGAAGGGCGCACCGGCACCCCTATACCTCCGGGAACCTCCCTCTCGCCGACGAGCCTCTACCTGCCGATCCTCTATGGTAGCGTAGGGGCCGAGCGCAAGAGCATCCACGTCGCTCAGTTCGCGCTGGAGCGCCTCGCGCTCCGACCGGACGTCGAGACACGCCTCTTCGACCCTCGGGACCTGCCGTTCGGGAACTTGGAGCACCGAGAGTGGGAGTGGGAGAACGCCGCCGGGAGCGTGCGGTCGTTCGTCGCATAGATGGACCGAGGGGACGGGTCCGTCCTCGTCACCCCCGAATACAACCACGGGATCCCCGGCCCCTCAAGAACCTCCTCGACCACCTGTACGACCAATGGAACCGGAAGCCGTTCGGCCTCGTAGGGGCGGGCGGGATGTACGGAGGGGCCCGCGCGGTCGACGGACTTCGCCTGGTCGTGCCCGGCCTCGAGGGATTCAGCATCCCGGGAATGATCGGCGTAACTCAGGTGGAGACCCGCTTTGCCGAGGGCGGCCCCACCAGCGACCGGGCGGGGTCGGAACGTCGATTCGACCGATTCTTCGCGGAGCTGGAATGGTACGCCCGCGCGCTCCAGCGCGCCCGGCGCGAAGACCCGATCCCGAAGAAGTGAGCCCGGGGCCTCAGGGGTACTCGTAGTATCCGCGGCCCGTCTTACGGCCCAGGTGGCCGGCGTCGACGAGGCGACGCAGGGAGGCCGAGGGGCGGTATTTCGGGTCGCCGGTCTCGCGCTGCAGGGTCTCGGTGACCTCGAGCGCGATGTCCAGCCCGATCATGTCCGCGAGCTCGAACGGTCCCATCGGCATCCCGGCCCCGGACTTCATCGCGAGGTCGATGTCCCGCGCCGACGCAAGACCTTCGTCGAGGGCGAACGCGGCCTCGTTGAGCACGGGCAACAGGAGGCGGTTGACGAGGAAGGCCGGCGACTCGCGGACCCGGATGGGCAACAACGGGTAGCGGTGGTTGCGTAAGGTCTGCAGGAAGTCGATCGTGTCGGTGATCACGTCCTCGCGCGTGTCCACCCCGCCGGAGACCTCGACCAAAGGGAGGGTGATGGGCGGGTTGAAGAAGTGGGTGACGAGCGTCTCGCGCACGCGCTTCAATCCCTTCGCGAGACGCGTGATCGAGAGGGAGGAGGTATTCGACCCGATGACCGCATGGTCCGGCACCACCGCGTCGAGGGCTTCCAGTACGCCGCGTTTCACGTCGGTTCGCTCGAAGACCGCCTCGACCACGAAGTCGACCTGGGCGAACGAGGAGTAGTCGGTGGTCCCGTGGACCCGCGCGACGATCTCGTCGCCCCGGGCGCGGCTCACCTTCGACGCGAGCTTCTCGCGGACGCGGCCCTTCTGGGCGTCCGTGAGCTCGACGCCGAGCCCCTCGATCCGCGCGATCTCCTTCTCGGCCCGCTGGGCGTGGAACGCCACGAGCTCATCGACGTACCCACGGACCTTCGCGAGCCCCTGGTCCACGTGGGGCCCGTCGACGTCCTTGAGGACGACCTCGATGCCGTTGAGCGCGAGGAGTTCGGCGATGGCGGCTCCCATCGTCCCGGCGCCCACGACGCCTGCTTTGGTGACGCGCATGTGAGGTTCCGTCCCCCGAGCCCAGCCAGCCTACATAACGCGGGCGGAGCCCCGCCGGGTCTCAGGGAGAGGAGCTGGCGGCCGGGGGCGAAGTCCCACGGGGACCGGTGGGGGATGCGGCGACCCGCGGACCGGGCGCCGGGCGGAGTTTCAGGGAGGGTTTCGCCATCGGAAGGCGCATCCCGCGGGGAGGGTCCCGGGCGATCCCGAGCTTTTCGCTGACGAAGTGGCGGACGTCGTAGAGGTACAGGTTCCCGTACGGGCAATCGCCGGCGCAGGCCCCGACCCCGCAGCATTTGGCGCTGCGGTACGAGCCCTTGGTACGGAAGAATCCCACCATGTCCACGAGCCCGACCGGGCACGCCTTGGCGCAGTCCATCGTCGTGCACGCCTTGCACACGTTCTTGTCCCGCACTTTGAGCTTGAAGAACCCGAGCCGAGAGAACGCCGCACTGATCTGGCCGGTGTAGCACCAGCCCATCGTGACGCAATTGTAGTTGCCCGTGTAGGGGATCGTGACGAAGAGGACGTACCAGAGGATCCCGAAGTAGAGGGCGAAGAGGAAGACCGTGGGGTCGGCGCCACCGATCGTCCAATGGAGCAGGCCCTGCTGATCGTAGTAGGAGGCGAACGAGGCCACGACAAGCGAGCCCATCGCCAGGCCGGTCGTAGCAGTGTACGCGTTCGAGAAGCGGCTGCCGAGGTACTTCCGCGCGACCGGCGCGGTCCGGTTAAACGATTTCATGGCGTCGATCGCGGTCCCTTGGTACATCAGCGGGGCGGTGCAGAACACCGAGCAGACCACTCTTCGGCCGAAGAGAAAGGTGAGAGAACCGAGGATCACGTAGGTCAGGAGCAGCGCCACGAACACGGACGTGGCGAGGGGCGCCGACCCGATCCCCATGCTCCAGCCGAGGACGGGAACGGTGGTTCCGGTCGGAAGGCTCGGGAACATCGAGGCGTAGTAGATGCTCGGGAAGTAGACGGCGGCGAGGGCGTACGAGCCCATCATGAGCGCGAGGCGCACTCTAAGTTCCCGCTGCCGGGTCTCCCGGTACTTGAGCACTACGAGGGCGCCCATTTCGACCCCCATCATCGCGAGGAACCAGGTCGAGCCCGTCACGAGCGCGACGAACCAGAATCCGTTCCAGAACGCATTGCTGACGACCGTCATCATCGGACCGCTCAACGGCAGACTCGGCAACTCCGCCAGATAGGCGGTCGGAAAGATCTGGACATCCAGGAGCGCTCCCATGAAGACCTCCGCGACGAAGATCCCGAAGAGGAGACCGAACGCCCAGCGCGCGTGGAGCTGCCAGGGCATGCTCGCGACCGCCTGGAACCGGTCGTGGTCGACCACCGCATCGAAAAAGATGACCATCTCGACCAGCACGCTCACGACGAACAACAGGTCGCTTCCGTAGGCGATCCAGAGGAACAGGCCGGCCATCATCCCCCCGTAGACGGCCAGCAAGCGAACGAGGTAGGTGGCGAACCCCGGCGTGAGCTGACGGTGCTGATAGATGAACTCCATGAGGTAGACGAACAGACCGATCATGACGGCGCTGGAGAGGTAGATCGACCCGGCGGTCCAGCCCGCGTACGACAGGGCCGGTGGGGAGAGGAACATGATCACCGACTGGGAAAGGAGAACCACGAGCAACGGCCGCGGGATCCGGTCCCGAAGGAGGAACGTCGTCAGCACCATCTCCCCGGACATCGAGAACAGGAACCAGGGCGAGGCGACCACGGCGGTGAGGAGCGGCGCAGGGCCCGAGGCCCCCCGACCGATCGAGAACGGAATGCTCCCCGCGGCCATGCCGAACACCCAGCCCATCAAGATCTCGTTGAGGAGGACCAGGAGGATCACCGAGAGCAGGAACCGGGTCGAGAGGCCGGTGGGAGTCGCCGGGACCGCACCCTCCCCGGTGTCCTGTCGGACGACTTCTCGCAGGTACGCCGCGAACGTCACGACGACGCTGACCGACATCACCGCGCTGGCGATCCAGAGACCCGCGATGAGCCCCGATTCGCCCGGGTCCAGGAAGTAGGTGAGGGCGCCGAGGAGCATCCCGACCATCATCAGGAGCAGGAAGAGGACGGCGCCCGAGCGCAGGATACTTCGCGAGGTGGCTGCCCATTTGATCAGGACCGCGGTGACGGTCACCATCCCCGAGGCGATGAGGCCTAGGAGAAGGACCACGACGTCCGAGGTCACGGTCATGGTTGGAGCGCCTTCCGAACCCGGGGGCCCCTCAAGGAGTTTCGGGGTGGGAGGCGTTCGAACCCAGCGGATCCACCGGGAGAGCACCGGCACTGGATCGGGGTCCCGTCAGGGCGGCTACGGTGGTCGGGTCCACCGGGGTCGGGGTCGAGCCCGCCAGCCAAGAAAAGAGCCGGCGCGGCACGAGGACCGCGGCGGTCGTGAAGCCCCCGAGGAGGACGTACTCGAACGCCCATCGGAGATACAGCGCGACCCCTCCCACCGGTCCCGGCGCGATCGCCCCCCAGGCGGGGGCGACCCCCGCCGCTCCGAGGAGCTGGTTCAAGAGTCCGTCCACGCCCCACGAGGGGAGCGGGGGAGGAACCCAGAGAATCAGGCTGAGACCGCCGAGGGCGATGAGGGTCGGTACGATCCACCCAACGCCGCGACGGACGCGCAGCAATGCGGAGCCGGTCGCCGTCGGGAGGAGCGCCGCGGCGATGGCGAGGCCGGACACGAGCCAGTGCTGGAATACCCATTGGAACCAGTAGCCGGCACCCGCGCTGGCGGGGTTGACGGTCGTCCATTCGGCCAGGACGGCCAGGGCCCAGACCACGCCGGCACCGAGCAGTAGGACTCGAAGAATGCCCGTCGCGACGAATCGGCCGCCCCGCCGCCGCGCGGTGGCTGCCCTCCCACCCTCACCGACGGCCGACGGGCGTCCGAAGAGCCCCGCGTAGACGACGAGGAGCATCTCCTGGGCGAGCAGGGCCACCCAGACCATGACGATCTGAAACACCCCCAGGTACCAGTTGTTGAGCAGCAGGTTCGACGCGCTGGTTCCCGAGGCTTGGGCCACGAGCCCGACACCGGCGGTTGCGGCGGCGGTCGTGGAGCAGCAGGCCCCGAGGGTCACGAGGCTGATCAACGCGGGCGTGAGGCCCGCGAACGCACCGGTCGCGGTGGATCCGGCGGGGTTCGTAGCCCGGTTCTTGACGAGCCGGACCGCGAGGAGGACCGCGACGGTCATGCCGTACCCCACGCCGACGCCGACCACGACCATCGCGAGGGTCGCGAAGAAGGGGAGCGAGACCACGCCCCACGGGGCCACGAGGAGCAATCCTGGATAGTTCCAGGACCCCGCCGTTCCGCCCCAGACGATCGAGAGGGTGGAACCCCCTCGGATGTCGCCGAAGACGACCATCCCACCCAGGAAGAGGGACCCGAGGACGTACAGGAGGCCGAAGAACACCACTCCGCCCTGGGCACTCGAACGGCGAATGAACGAGCGGATCTCTCTCAGCGTGAGGAGGCCCACCGGGTCGAATTGCCGTACCGCCGCCATCGGCAGCGGCCAGAGCTATCCGAGAGTTTAAGTCAGGTCGGTTCGCACACCTACTACAGTGCGTAGTAGAAATCCGGGACTCACGGCCCGGATCTGCGACGGCCCAGTTCGGTCATCAACTGGTCGTACTGCTCCCGGGTGATCTCGCCCCGGGCGTACCGCTGGCGAACGGTCATGACCGCGGGGTCCCGGTAAGGTCGGGCATACCCGTTGCGACGGGTGCGATATCCCCACATCCGGGACCAGAACACGATCCGGACGGCAACAAGGACCAGCAGGAGGACGAGGAATATCGGGAAGAATCCATAGAAGAAGATCCCGCCCGTGCGGCCGGAAGGGGCGGTTCCGAAATAGCCGTCCGAGTCCAAGAACACGAGAACGAGAACGATCGCCACGATGACCACCACGGCCGAAACCAGGACGAGGGGCCAGGTCCGCGGCTGGGGTCTGGGACGGTAGGGGTCGTACACGCGGCCGCTCGGGGTTTGAACCGGCGCGCCTCTATGTTAAGGTACGTTCCGCGGGGGACGTAGTCGGGGAGAAGGGGGCCGGGCCCTCCGCCGCGGCGACCGAAGATTTAAGGCGGAGACGAGGCTCGGTTCGCTCGCGCGGGGATGGCCCAGCCCGGTAAGGCGCAGGATTGCTAATCCTGTGGTGATTTCACCTCGGGGGTTCAAAGGAAGGACCGGACCAGCCGGCCTTCGGAAATTCCCCCTCCCCGCGTTCCTGCCCGTTCACGACGGGGCGGGGGAGAGCCGGGCCCGGTAGGTCTCTCCTTCGTGGACCACGACCACCGCCCTTCCCATCGTCGGCATCTCCCCCTCGACGACGGCGAGCACCCGGACCGACTCCGCGAGTTCGATCAGGGCGATCCGGTGCGGGTTGGGCCAGCCCTGAGCGGGACTCGTGAGCTCGGTCGCCGCGAGAACGATACCGAAGGGTGGGATGGAGAGCGGCAACGGAGTGCTCGCCCCGCAGCGGGGGCACGGGCCTGCGCGCGGGAGGTAGCGTAGCGTGCAGCTGTCGCAGCGGCTGACCAACAGGGGGAGGGGGTTCACGCGGCGGTCCCTCCCAGGATGGTGACGAAGTTGTGCGAGGCAAGACCGCCGATGGAATGGGCGAGGCCGATCCGCGGGCGGGGGTCGAGCTGCGCCGCGCCAGCTCCGCCGAGCAACTGGCGCGCGACGTCCGCGACCTCGGCCAGTCCGGAAGCTCCGACCGGATGGCCGCGGCCGAGGATCCCTCCCGACGGGTTCACCGAGGGAGCTCCGGCCGGAGGCTCCCCGGTGTACCATCCTCCCGCGGTTCCCGGAGGGGTGAACCCCAGGTCCTCGAGGTCAATGAGGAGGAAGGGGGCAAAGGCATCGTGGGCCTCGACGACCTGGACGTCCCGGCGGGTGCACCCGGCGACGGTAAAGGCCCGTTCGGCCGCACTCCGGCTCGCGGCAAAGGTCGTGAGGTCGGCACGATCGACGAGCGCCATGGCCTCGAATGCCTGGCCGATGCCGAGGACACCGGCAGGTCCGTGTCCTCGTTCGAGGACCAGCGCGACCGCGCCGTCGGACATCGCGGGGCAGTGGAACAACCGAAGCGGATTGGCCACCATACGGCTCGAGCGAATTTCTTCGAGCGAGACCGGGGTCTGGAACTGGGCGAACGGGTTCTTCTGGGCCGCCGTGCGCGCCGCCAGCGAGACGAGGTCGAACACCTCGGTCCCCAGGGCGAAGCGTTCGGCATATCGTTGAGTGACCAAGGCGGCCAGCGCCGGCATCGTCGCGCCGACCGCTTGCTCGGAGGGATGGAGCGAGTGAGCGAGCGCCGCCGAGACCTCGGCCGTCGGGCGGTCGGTCATCTTCTCAGCGGCAACGACCAGCACCCGATCGTAAAGACCGCTCTCGACCGCGAGGACGGCCAAGTGGAAGGCGGCCGCACCCGACGCGCTGGTCGCCTCCACACGCAGACCAGCAGCGGTCTCGAGTCCGATCTGGTTGGCGACGCGCGAAACGAGGTTCTCGATCTGATTGACCACTCCGGAGAGCATGTTGCCCACGACGAGCAGGTCGATCGGCTTGCGCCCCACGCCGGAAAGGGCCGCGCTCGAAGCCTCGGCCGCCAGCGGGATCAGCGGTTCGGGGCGACGACCGAACCGAGCGTACCCCGTCGCGGTAATGTGCGAGTTCACGGCGCCACCAGGGCGACCGGTTCGAAGAGGGCGTGCACCGTCGCGAAGAAGCGGACCAGCGGCATCCCGTGATCCCAGCGCAGGACCGCATTACCTTGGGGAGTTCGTTCGACCGCCGGGAGCCGCCGGGAAAGCAATCCGAGCGAACCCCGTTGCGGCTGACGTGCCGCCGAGAAGAGACGCCAGGCGTCCCCCCCGCGGTGGCCGATCTTCCGGTAGGCGTAGACCGCCACCAGTCCGACCCGCTCGACCGCGGCCCGGTGCGCCTCCAGTTGTTCGGCCGCCCGCCCACTCGCCGCCGTAAAATGAATCGTCGGCTCGCTCGACGCCTTCACTTCGAGCGGGAGCGCAAGGCCCCCTCGAAGGGCGACCAGGTCGAAGCCGAACGACCCCGCCCCTCGGATGACGAGAAACGGCTCCTCCAGGATGCGCTCGAGGGCCGGCCGCTCGAGGGGGAGGATCGTCTTCGAGTAGCGGAGTACGGCGGAACGATCCCCTTGGAGGAGGTCCTTCAGCTCCCGTTCGTAGGCCGAGAAACTGTGGCCGACCACGTCTCCCCACACTCCCCGAGCGCTTAACATAAGGCGGTCGGCGGACTCGCCGCGAGCGGTGGCAGCCTCCGCCGGCCTCGAGATCGTCGCCGCGGACGTGCCGGTCGCCAGGGTCCTTGCGGCGCTCGTCGCCGACGCGGACCGCCGGCGAACGGTGCGCGGCTATTCCACCCAACCGGCGCGGATCCGCCTCTCCGACCTGCGGACCCGACTCTTGCGGGACCGGGTCTTCGAGGATCCGGGGCGTCTCATCGGGCGACTCAAACGCCGCGGGCTGCTCGCCGAGCTCGCGGCCGGAGGCGGCGAAAAGTCGTTCGAGATCCCGTACCCGGACGAGCTCCGCCAACTGTTGCTGGACGAAGTGGCACGGGCCGAGACCGTCGAGCCCGGCCCCGTCTCCCCCGTGCCCGACGAGCCGGCCGAGATCCGGGCCATGGACGGGGAGTTCCTCGACCAACTCCGGGAGGTGGTTCACCACCGGCTCGAGGAGACCCTCGAGTTCGGTCGGACGTTTGACGTGGAACGACTGGCCCGCTACCTCAAGGGGCTCTTCGGGGAAGCCCTCTACTTCGACTCGCTCATCTCGCTCCTCCAGCAGTATGCGCTGGCCGACGTTGCTCTCGTCGCCCCGACCGGTCGGACCACCGGTGCGACCGGCTTTCACCTCGCGCTCTTTGGGCCGCCCGGCACCGGAAAGACCTTCTCGATCGACGACCTGGTGCGAGGGAACCCGCGCAGCGGAGTTCCCCCCCACGGATTGCCGGGCCGGAACCGGTATTGCGGTGGCATCACGCCCGTGCAGTTCCTTCGGGTCGGGGCGGCCTACACCGGGCGGACGTTCAATTTCATCGTCCCCGAATTCAATGACTGGTTCAAGTACCGAGGCATGGTCGAGCCCCTCAAGCTCGTCATGGAACAGCGCGAGGTGAAATGGGAAACGACGCTCGGCACCGTCGGTCCCTACACCTTCCGCTCGTTCTTCTCGGTCAACTACAACGTGCGCACCGCCGGAGCGGAAGATTACTGGACCACGATCGGTGACCCCAACTTCGCGGCGCTGGAGGATCGGATGCTGCTCCGATTCCACCCCATGACCCGAGAACGCTTCCGCGCCGTGGAGACGAGCGCCGAGCGGCTCGAGCTCGGAGAGCTCGATTTCGATCTCGCGGGCCGGATCCGCGACCACCTCACCCTGGTCCACGCGATCGAGACCGGACACCCGCTCGTCGCCTCGCGCTTCCGCCGGCGGTCGATCCGTCTCGAGCGCCCGCTCTACAATGCGCTCCGCGAGGTTTCCGAGAAGGCGCTCAAGACGACCCGTTTCCCGAAGTTCTCTCCCCGCCTCAAATCCCGCGCTGTTCGTCTCGCCGCCGCGGCGGCCCTGGTCGCGTACTTCCGGAACTCCGACGAGCCAGCGGTCCCCATCGGCCCGATGGAAACGGAATTCTCCCGGCGCTTCTACGAAGAGGAGGTCCATGCCCGCGAAGGAAGGCGCGGAGCCATCGCCCGCTGAGGGGCCGTCGGCCCGTTTCCACCGGCCCGAAGCGGATGAGATCCGACGAGCCGCCCGCCGCATCCTCCGGGGAGGACGGGCGACGTACCCGTCGCAGGCGTCGTTCCGAGCCGCCGTCCTCGCTTTTCTCCGACGGGACGACCCGCTGGCGGTGGTCGGCGGCACCCGACTTCGAAGGCTGGCGTTAGAAACCCCCGGGGTCCGCCTCATCGTGAGCTACACCGAAAGGCCCGGCGGTCGGCCGCTCGTCGAATGCCCGGTGTGCGGGGCTCCCCTCCGGCCGATCCGCAACCGGACCCTGTCGGGGGATTCCGTCGTCCTGGGCCAGCAATGCACGCGCTGCCGTTACTGGACGCATCATCCGCGACGAGTGCCTACCCGGTACACGTTCGCCCGGGCGGCCGTCGACCGCCGTCCGGCGTCGCGCTGAGGGTTCAGTCTTCCTTCCACTCGGCTGCCGCGGGCGGGACGTAGGCGGAAGGCGGCGGAGGAGGAGGTCGCTCCTCCCGCCGGCGCGGTCCCACGGCGTAAACGACCACGGCCGCGAGCGCGGCTCCCGCCAGCACTCCCAGGAACAACCCGAGGGCGAAGGTGAACGAGGACGACGAAGACGACCCGGTGGGAGTCGGGGAGATCGAGACGAGGAGTGTCCCGTTCAGGGTAGCGCCCGTGTGGTCCGTTACCGTCACCTGCACGGAGAAGGTACCGGACGTCGCAAAGGAATGGTTCACTTGTTCGCCGTTGGCCATCGTGCCATCGCCGAAAGTCCAAACCGTGGTGTATGGGGCCGTCCCGCCGGCAGGCATCGCGGCAAAATTGATGGGCGATCCGGGGGTGGGAGGGGCGCCCGAGGGTCCAGGTACCTGGAAAAGCTGCCCGTGAGCGCCGGGTTCACGAGGACCGAGAGAGAGAAACTCGCCAGCGTGCCGTCCCCATCGCGGTACGTGGCGTTGATGGCAAACATCCCCGACTGAGACCAGGAATGCGTGACGGAACTACCCGTTCCGGTCGAACCATCTCCGAACGTCCAGTTAGTGGGTCCGCTTCCGGTCCCGCCGGTGCTGGTAGCGGTGAAGGTGAGCGAATGGTTGACATCTACGACGTTCGCAGACGCCGCGATGCCCACGGTAGGGGCCGGATTCACGAGGACGCTCCAGGAGGATGTCCCCGTTCCTCCGAGGCGATCTCGAACCGTCAGGGTCAGGGCGTAGTTGCCGGCCCCGGCGTACGCGTGAGTCGCTTGCCGTCCTTGCGCTGACGTACCGTCGCCGAAGTTCCAAGAATAATCGTACCCGGGAGTTCCCCCGGTGGCGTTACCGGTGGCATTGAAGCTGGTGCCCGGGTCCAGTCGGGGGAAGGAGGTGGCGGAGAACGTCGCGCCGACCCCGAGGCCTGCGGCCACGGTCAGGTAGGTGGTGGCCTCGTCCACCTCCCCGAGTTCGTCCGTCACGGCGACGACGATCGTGAAGTTCCCGGATACCGAAGGCGTGCAAACGAGGACGTCCGTGTCCTGCGAAAGGCATCCGCTCGGAAGGCCGCTGTACGAGACGTCAACGATCCCGGCACCGCCGATGTATTGGAGAAGAATTTGGGTCGACTGGCCGAGGTCGATCGCTTCCGGTGACGCGGTAAGGTAGTTGATCACGGCCGGTGAGGTCGCGATGATCCCGAGGGTTCCGGAGTTGAAGTTCCCTGCGATCACGATGCCGGAACCTACTCCGGTCGCCCCCGGGAGGTTCACCGCGAGCAAGGCGGTGGGAGCATACCCGAGGTAGAGCGTTCCTGAGGCACCGTAGCTCGCCGCCGCGCTCGAGCCGTCGATCAGGGTCACCTCCCCCACCGTTCCCGGGCCGGCCGAGGTCGTCACGTAGAGGAACTGTCGAGAAGGTTCGTACACCAGGCTAGCGCCAAAAAGTATGTGGGCGGGAAGGTAGACCGTCTCGCTCGCGACGGTCAGAGTGGCCGCGTCGATCATGGTGAGATTGCCCCCCAGCGCGTAAACCTGCCCGTCGGACGGATCGAAGGCCAGCGAGGTGAGGTTCGGACCCGCCACGATCCCGGCGGTGACGGTGCTCCCGCTCGACGCGCCCACCACTGCGACCTCGGTTCCCGAACCCCCCGTGGTGAGGGCGAAGAGCTGGTCGGTCGCCGCGTCCAGAGCGAGGCTTCCCACTCCCGACGCGTCCGGGCCCACCGTCGTAGTGAGGGCCGGAGTGAGCGAGGCGAGATGATAGGCTGTGAGACCGCTGACATTGCTCATGTCCCATAGCAGGCCGTCCCCGGCATCGACCAGCAAGGCTCCGTTCGACCCCGCAACGGATGTGCTCAGCCCGGTGAGCTGCGCTGTAGCCGCATCGAGGGTCGCTATCGATCCATTGAGCCCAATGTAGATCGTCGAGGTTGAGGGATCGTCGGCCAAAGCGTACGGCCGAGCTGGCAAGGCGATGGGTGGAATGATGGCCGCGAAGGTGGTCGAGTTGAGAACCAACAGGCTGTCGGTGAGCGAATCGGCTACGAAGACCCGGTCCGCGGTAGGATCATACGCTGTCGCGACCGGGCGGACGCCCAGAGTCGGGGAGGGCTGCTCCGCTATGCCCGAATCCGCATCCAGGGGAGTGAGGTTTCGGTAGGTAGAGGACCACGAGTAAACGAGACCCGTCCCGCTGTCGGCGGTGAATGCCACCGGTTTGGATCCAACTGCTATGGACGCGCTGACGACGGTCGCAGTGGAGGCGTTCACTGTGGTGACGTGGTTGTGCGCGGGATCGGCAACCACGTAATCGAACCCGTCCGGCGAGGAAATGACCAACTGTGCACCTGGTCCGACCATTGGGTCCCCAACTGATGCGTATGTCGTCGCATTTGAAACGACCAGGAAGTTGTGGAAAGGGACTGTAACTGCAACCGTGTTCGCCACTTGCGAAACCGCGACCTGGGCCCCGTTCCCAATTAGTGGCACGGCCACGTGAGTTGCGTAGGTCACGGCATTCACTTTGTAGAGAGCCGGCGCCCCGCTGCAAGCCACGAACACTTCCGAATTGACCGCGCTGAATGCAAGACTATCCGGAGACGCTCCGGTGTTGATGACCGCTGGGACCACTTTCTCAGTGAGCGTATCGATGACGGTGATGTTGTTGGAACCCGTGTTGGCCACGAACAACGTATTGTTGGCTGGGTCGAGCGCCAAGGCGCTGGGATCTTTGCCGACTGGGATAGTGAGGATCCAAGAATTGTCGGCGGGATTGAACACTCCGACCGTGTTGTTCAGCGGGTCGGTCGAATAGACGAGCCCGTTCGCGGGATCGAAGAGAAGGTCGGAGGTGTCCGGCAACTGGGAAACGATGCCGACAAAAGAGTTCGAGGTCGGGTCATAGACGACCGCGGGCGCATTGAGGGGCGGAGCCCCCCGGTAGGCCTGGGTGAGATTGTCCGACAGCCACACGTCCCCGGTCGAGGGCACGACCGTCCCGGGCCCGACCGACCAGTCCCACACGGACGAGCCGAAGTTCCCCGCGATCGTGGTGTTGTAATCGAGGAGCGGGCTCTCCAGGACATGGCCCACCGGTGGCACCGGGTAGACGGAGCTTCGAGGTCCGGCGACGATCCCCGAGGGTGACGTGGCAAAGCTCGCTGCCACCGCGTGGAATCCGGGCGTGCCGCCCGAGGCGGAGCCTCGGGGGGCCGGGACTCCTCCCGCGAGCAGGCAGACCACAATGAGGATTGAGGCGAACGCCGTCACGGCCACGGGAAGCCGAATCGAAGGGACCCGCCGCATCGGGGGAGAACCCCCCCATCTCACCTTAAACCCCTTCGTTGCGGTGGAAACTCACTGAACGGTCTGGATGACCCTGCCGCCGTGCCCGTCGATGAGCACGGTCGACTTCGCACCCTTGTGGTCGAGCTGGAAGTACCAGATCGGGACGTGCAGGAGCTCGGCTTCGGAGACCTGCACGTCCGTCTGGAGCTTGGAGATCATGCTGTGCTTCTTGTGGGCCGCCTCGGATTGGAGGGTCTGCACGTAGGCCTGGGCGGCGTGCTGCGCCGCGTCCTCGCCCAGGTCCCCGTTGAGGACCGTCGTGCCCGCCGGGATCCCCTTCTTGTCAAAGAAGGTACGGTCCGCGAGCCCGAAGCTGTAGTTCTTCGGCTGGTAAGCGGTCATCGCCTTCACCGCCACCACCGGGTACTGGTACTGGCCCGAGATCGATTCGGACCGGTTCGAGTTCACGACCGGGCCGCCGAAGATGGGGACGACCGTCGTCCCGCCTCCCCCCATCCGGCCGCCCAGGAACGAGCCGAGCACGGCACCAGCCGCCATCGTCCCGACGGTCGTGCCGACGCTGGTCGCCACCGCCTGGTACTGGTAGGTGGTGCTGGCGGACGCGGGGACGACCCAGAACGGAACGTAGGAGAGCTTCTCGTCGACGATCTTCGAATCCTCGAAATCGTGGCGGCGGAAGAACCCCTCGTCCACGTAGGCTTGGACGACCTTCAGCACCGCCGCGCGGTCGGTGACCACGAGAGGCAGCATCGAGTGCTTGGAGATCTCCTTCCAACCCCCGCCCCCGAGCGTGACGGAGCCCCCGCAGTAGTCGCAGCTGATCACCATCTCGCCGAAGACGGGATGGATCGGAGCGCCGCACGCCGGACATTTCAGCTCCTGGATCCCCGCCGCTCCCAGACTGGGAGAGGAAGGGGCGGGCGCGGCCTTGGGCGGGGTGGGGGCGCCGCCTCCGCCACTGGGCACGGGGGTGCCGCATTTGAAGCAGAACTGGGCCCCGTCGGGGAGGGAGGCGCCACACTTCACGCAGAAGACCATGGGAACTCCTCAGTCCGCCCTTTCGGTCGATCGGGTTCAGGTCGGCATCGTCGCGCCGCAGTTCGGACAGAACTTCCCGGTGCCCGCGACGTCCTGGCCGCATTTGGGACACTTGCGGGGCGGGGGAGGGGCGGTCGATGCCCCGCAGTTGGGGCAGAACTTGACGCCGGTCGGGACCGGTTGGCCGCACTTCGGACACGGAGCGCCCGACGGCGCGGCGGCGGGAGCCCCCAAGGCCTGGCCGCATCCGGGGCAGAACCGGGTCCCGGCGGGGACGAGGGTGCCGCACTTGGGGCACGGCGTGGAAGGACCCTGCTGGTACATCCCCTGCATCTGGCCGGCCATGCCGTAGCCCATCCCCAAGCCCGCGCCGAGCCCAACGCCGGCGCCCGCCATGGCACCGGCTCCGCCGGACGGGTTCGCGGCCGCGGTGGTGAGCGCCTGCCCGGCCTGGTACTGCATGTAGTTGACGCCCAGCACGCCCATCTCCGAGCGGGTGTTGACCGCTTTCTGGACCTCGTCGGGAAGGTTGATGGAGAGGCCCTGGAGCTGGTTCAGCTCGATCCCGAACTGGCTGAAGTGCTGGGGAGCGGCGCCGAGGACGGCCTGCTCGATCGTGGTCAGGCTGGACGCGAGGTCGGTCACCCGCGTCCCCTGCTCCTTCATCTTTCCGAGCGTGTTGTAGACGAGGATCACCATCTGATCGCGCAGGCGGCTCTCGACGTCGGGCGTCGCGACGGCGCCGAACGTCCCGACGAACTGGTTGATGAAATTGTCCGGCGCGCCGACCCGCCACCGATAGGAGCCGAACACGCGCAGGTTGACGAGGCCGAAGTCCGGGTCCCGGAAGACGTACGGCTCCTGGCTGCCGAACTTGCCGTCGAAGATGCGGCGCTGAACGTAGTAGAGCTCCGCCTCCTGGCGGACGCCCGAGAGGGCCTGGACGAGGTTGCCGAGGAGCGGCGCGTTGAGCGAGGTGAGGGCGTACCGGTCGGGCTTGTCGAGGTAGGCGAGGACCTTGCCGTCCCGGTAGAAGACCGCGCTTTCGTCCTGGCGGACGACGACGTTGTCGTTCCAGCGGACGTTCCGGGGGACGCGCCAGATGACGTTCGGGCCCTTGTAGACGTCCTCCCAGTTGATCGTCGTGGCGCCGATCAGACTGCCGCCCTTGGCCGGGATCGGATTGTTCGTTACCATCTGCCGTTACCTCGTTCCTACTAGGAGACCCGGGTCCCCTCAACCGCTTGGAGGCGGGCTTTCCAAGCCTGCTCCAGTTGGGAGACCTGTGAGCGGGCTCGAGCGAGGATCCCCGGCACGCCGCTCGGTCCGGTGGCTAATGCCGAGGCGGGGAGCTCGGAGACGGTCTGGTTGACCTGGTCGGCCGCGACCACGAACCCGTAATCGTACTCGTAGAGCCGGTCGAGCTGCTGGGGGTTGATGCGGACCGACGGGGAGATGCCCGTGTAGCCCTGTTCCGCCGCGCGAATCTCGCCCTCGAGGCGTTGCAGGTCGGACAGGAGCGGAGCGAGGTCGGTGAGAGCGGAGAACTGACCGGCGTTCGTGAGGGAAGTGCGCACGTTCTCCATCGTCGCCCGAGCGTTCCGGATCTTGTCGGCCGTCTGGATCCGAAGGAGGTTGTCGGCGGCCCGGTCGTCCTCGCCCTGGCGGTAGCCCCGGAAGCCGGGGATAAGGAGCTGGAGGCGCTTGAGGACGCCGCGGTCCTGGTCGACCCGTTCGCGGAGGTCCACCGGCGGTGACCCGGCCGCTCCGGCCGCCGCGGGACGGGGTGCCATCGACGATCCGCACCTGTTGCAAAAGCGCGAGCCGGCGGCGACCGCCGCCCCGCACTTCGGACAGGTGGAGGAGGTCGCCATCGGGCTCGCCGCCGGGGAAGGATTGAGCGCCATCGTCACGCACCTCCCGAAGGAGGGGACTGGTTCCCCGGGGGGGGCGCGGGCTCGTCGTCGGCACGCTGGGGGAGTTGGCGGTGGTGTAGGAGAACGCCGAGACCGGGGTCTCGGTCTGCCAAGTCTTCCGCGCCACCTCCCGATGGGCGGTCGTCTGGACGCTCCGGGTCCGCCAGACGATGAGCACGATCGTGATCATGAGCAGGATGATGAGGACGATCAGCCCGGTGAGCATGCCGAGGGTGCTCTCGACCCCATAGGTCGGGCCGAGGCCGACCGAGAGGAAGAGGGTCGCAAAACCCATGGCGAGGAAGGCCCAGGCCAGCGAGCGCTGAGCGGCCGGGTCGCGCGAGACCGACTCGGTCAGGTAGCAGCCGAGCGCGAAGACGAGAGAGATGGACCCGATCAGCAGGAGCGCGCCGAATTCGTGGTTCTGCGGGAAGGCGAGGTAGATGGCGTAGAACAGCAACGCGGCTACGACGACGAAGAGGGCTCCGAGGACGGCGGCACTGATTCCCTGTCGGGCCGGCGGACCGGCTCCGGTGGGCGTCGCGGCGCTCATACTCATCGTGCGAAGAGGGACCCCGCGTATATGAGGCTAAGGCCGCGGGGCGGATGGGACCTCAGAGGCGGGGCTCGTCGTCCGTCCGCTCCCGCCGGGGGCGAGGCGTTGGAGGCGGAGGCGCGGGCGGTTCCGGCGGGGGTGCGGCTCCCGGTTTCGGGGGGGCCGCCGTGGGAGGCCGCTTCGCCGGGGGGCCGGTCGGGGCCGCCGGGGTCGACCCGGGGGGACGCTCGGGGGCGGGCTTGGTCGCTCGGGCCGGTTCGGGAGCGTTCGAGGGGTGGACCGCGGGTTTGGGAGAGGGCGGCTTGGTCCGCTGGAACACTCCCTTGAGCGCCGCGGTAGCGCCTCCCGTCTTGGTGGGGGCGGACCGGGCGGCCGTGGTCGAATGGACCTGGACCCCGTCGACGGGTCGGACCGTGAGAGGGGATACGGGCTGGCCGCACTTCGGGCACTTGGGGAACTGGCCGATGCAGTGTTGGCAGAGCGGCGCTCCGCACGCGTGGAGGATCGAGGAGACCCCGCCGCAGCCGACGCACCGGGGAGATCCGGTGGGGGCGAAGACACGTTCAGGGGCCGCGGAGCGCGTAGCGCCCGGGCCGGGACGGCCCGACGCCTCCACCGGAGGGGCTCCGGGAGACGGGGCCGGGGTCGTCTCGGGCGCGAAGAATCGCTCGGACTCCTCTTCCGCGGCCTCGGCCGAGCCCGGTCCGGCGGGCGCCCCGGTCCGGAATTCCGGTGAGTAGGCCCCCAGGTCGAGAGAAGGGACCGGGGCGTGCACCGCCGCCCCCGACAGCTCGACCGCCTTGATGAGGCGGGCTTTGTAGATCCCGACTCGCATCGTCCGCACCAGCTGGAAGAGGGTCCGCTGCTCGGTAGGTAGGGCCAGTGCCTTGCGCGCGAGTTCCTCGACGTCCGGGGTCAGCACGAGATTCTCCAAACGCAGGTCGGCCTCGAGGACCGCTCGGAGGTAGCCGAAGTTCCGCTGGAGCTGGTCGAGGGACATGTTCGGGGGGGAGAGCACGGCTACGTCCGAGAGCGTGAACCCGCGCCGCTCGATCCCCGGCGGTCGTCGCTCGAGGGCGGCCGTGATGAGATGCTGGGACTGGATCTCCAAGTCGTGGATCTCGACCGCGCTCAGCCGGTCGAGGTCGACCTTGGAAGGCCGACCGATCGCGTTCAGCACCGGTTCGAGGAACTCGAACGGGACATGGAGCGTGACGAAGAGGTCGTTCTTGGCGACCGTGCGGTTGAGCCGCGCCTCGAGCAGGAGCGCCTCCCGGCCGTAGCGCTGGACCTGCTGATCCCGCGTCTTCTCGCCGGCCAGCTTCTTGCCGTCCTTCGCCGCCGCGTAATCGGAGTCGAGCGCGAGCGCGCGGTCGAAGCTCGTGGCGGCCTCTTGCGGGCGGCCGGTCGCGATGAGCGCGAGGCCCCGGCTCGTCCAGGCGGGCAGGTTGGTGGGGTCGGCGTCGGCCGCCCGCTCGTAGAACGCGAGCGCCTCGTTGGGATGTCCCAGCTTCTCGGCGATGAAGCCGGCCCGCAGGAGCGAATCGACGGAGGCCGGGTCGACCGCGAGGGCGTGCTGGTAGGCCGAGGCGCCTTCCGGCCAGTTCTGGCGGGCGATGGCCACCTCCCCGGCGCGGGCCCACAGCGCTCCGCTCTTGGGGAGGATTGTGACCGCCTGTTTGGAGACGTCAGCGGCGCGATCGAGGTGACCGGAACCGCTCTCCGCCTCGATGAGCAGGAGGTAGAGATTCTCGTTCGGTGGCACCTTCGGGATCGAGGTCGACAGGAATTCGGCCGCCTCGACATGCTGGCCTTGGTCGAGCATGGTGCGTGCGATCCCCGATACCGCGGCGGGGGAGGTCGGGTCGCGGGTCCGAACTCCTTCGTAGACCGCCCGGGCTTCGGTCGGGCGCTCGAGCGCGGCCAGGATCTGGGCGCGGAGGAGAAGGAGGTTGACACTGGGCGAGGTCCCCTCGGGGGTCCCCTTCTCCGCGTCGTCCAGCACCTCGAGGGCCAGGTCGGGGCGGCCCGCGCCCAGGCGCAGCCGCGCCCGTCGCACGGCGATCTCGGCCTTCAGCGCCGGGTCGATCTCCGCCGCGTGGCTGTACGACTCGTTCGCGTCGTCCGTCAGCCCGAGACGCGCGGCGAGATCCCCCCGCTCGAGATGGAGGGTCGCGTCCTGGCTCTCGGGGGCGGAGCTCGCGAGGAGCCGGGAGAGCACGTCGTACGCCTCCTTCGACTCGCCGGAGTCCCGGTCGATCCGGAACTTCTCCAGGAGAGAGCCCGGGTCGTCCGGCTCGAGGAGCAGGATCGCTTTGAGCGAATAGAGGACCTCGGACGGTCGCCCGAGTGCCCTCCAGGCGTCCGCCCGCGCTTTCCACGCGGCGACGTCGTTCGGATTCTCCTTGAGCAGCGGGTCGGTGATCTGGACGACCTCCGAGTACTGGCCCGCGAGCACGAGCACCTCGGCCATCGCGATCCGGCCGTGGCGATTCTGGGGGTCGACCTCGAGTCCCTTACGGTAGTACGAGATCGCGTCCGCATACGCTCCCTGAGAACGGAGCGCCTCGGCGACCTCGAAATAGGCATGCGGGTCGCCGTGCGCGTTCTCGACCGCCCGCTGCAGGACGCGAAGCGCGTCGGCGTGCCGCCCGACCCGCAGCAGCAGCTGGCCCTCCTTCCGCAGGTAGGTCGGGTTCGACGAGTCCCGGAGCAGCAACAGGTCGATGAACTGGAGCGCACGAGCGTCCTGGTTCAGATGGTCCAGCACCTCGACCGCCCCCCAGAGGAGGTCGGGGTCGTCGAGCCCGGTCGTGAGCGCGCGCGAATAGACCTCGATCGCCTCGGCGTAACGCCCGGTCTCCCGGAGGGCATGCCCCAGCTCTTTGCGCACGTCGTTCCGTGTGGCGTTCTCGTCGCGGCCGAGAAAGGTCTGGTAGCCCCGAATGGCCCGGTCCGAATCCCCGACGAGCCGCGACGCGCGGGCGATCCCGAGCTCTGCGACGGCGGAAGCCTCGGGGTCGGTCGACGCATGCTCGTAGGAGACGAGGGCCGTCCGTGCCACTTGGTCCCGTTCCGGGGATCCTTCGGCTCGGTCGTACGCCAGCGAGAGGTAGAGGTTTCCCCGCTCGATCGCCAGGTCGGTCCGGGTCGGGTCGAGTCGGAACAGCTCGTCGAGGACAGGGGCGAGCAGCGCCGGGTCGCTCGAGGTGGCGAGGACCTGCTTCTTCTCGAGGAGATACGGGAGCTGGCCGGGGTGGGCTTCGAGGAGGGCGTCGTAGGCTTTGAGGGCGTTCGCTACGTCTCCCGCGGTGGAGTAGGAGCGGGCGAGCTCCAGCTGCGCGGCGACGTCCGTGGGATCCTCTATAAGGATCGCCTCCGCAAACTCACGAACCGCAGGGTCGCTCCCCAAGCTCCGGGCGAGCTCGAGCCCCTTTCGGTGCTCGACCAGGGCCTGGGGCTGCGCCTTCACGATCGCGCGGTAGGAGTCGAGCGCGGCCTGGGTCTTCCCCTGGGCCGCCTGTAGCTCCGCGACGGCGCTGAGCGCGTCGAGGTTGTCCGGCTGGGTCGCGAGGACCGCCTCGCAGGCCGCGAGAGCCGCATCCACCCGGTCCAACCGTATGGCGAGCGCACGGAGCGCTTGGAGGTTCTGCAGGTTGCGAGGGTCGACCTCGGCGAGCCGCTGGCGGGCGGAGAGCGCCAGGTCGGGGGCCGGGGTCTCGAGCAGCCGCGCGAGCTCGCCCAGCGTCGATGCATCGGGAGGTTCGGCCCTTGCGATGAGCGATTTCGAGCTCGCGGCTCCCCGGTCGGCGGCGCCCACCTCGAACTGGAGTCGGATCGCCAGAAGGTTCGCGGGGTCGCTCTCGGGTCGGTCGCCCCGGAGCGGGGTGACCGCAGCGAGAGCCTCGGTCGGCCGTCCCACCGACGCGAGTAATCGGGCGCGGGCGAGACGAAGCCCGGGGTCGTCGGGCGAGCCCTTGAGCAATTCGTCCGCCGCCTCGAGACCGCTCAAGTCTCCCCCCAACGCCTCGGCCAGGCTGAGCTTCATGCGCAGCGCCTTCGGGTCGGTCGGGACGAGCCGCAGCGCCTTGTCGACGTACTGGGTCGAGCTCGCGTCGAGTTGTTGGGCATGGAGGTACGCCTCGGCCGCGTCCGCCGGCTTCTGGAGAAGCTTCAGCGCATCCCCGAGCGTGGCCCAGAGGGCCCGGTCGTTGGGAGCTCCCTGAAGGGCCTTTCCGATCAGGGCCAGCACCTCCGGAAGGTCCTGGTTCTGACCGAGCAGGATCAGGGCCTTGTGGTGGAGCAACGGGACCGCCCCCGGTTGGAACCCGAGCCCGAGGTCGATCGCGCGGAGCGCGAGCGCCCCCTGGCCGAGCTGATTGAACTGCATCGCGACGTCATCCAGCAACGGTCCCACCTCTTCCCCGGAGCGGACGAGCTCTTTCGCCCGAGCTTCGACCCCGGCGAGGAACGCTTTCAGCAACGCCACCTCGTGCTCCCGATCGCCTCCGCTCTGGGAATCGGCGGCCGCTCGGTAGAGGGCCCGCGCTTCCTCGAGCGGGCCTCCCGGAGGGGTTGCGGACGGCGGAGAGGCCGGCTCCGACGTGGACATCCAGGGAGGCCAGCGCGGGCCAGCGCTTAAAATCGTTCGACCGAAGGAAGCGCCTCGGCTCCTCGGCCCGACCTCTTATCTTGCCGGCCCCCTCGCGGGGGTGTGACGCGACGACCGACCGCCCCGGGTGGGCGCAAATCGATTTTCGACCCGGTGCACGGGACCGTCGTCCTGGAGGGCGCGGCTCTCGAGCTGGTCGGCACCGAGGCGTTCCAGCGGCTGTGGGGAATCCGTCGAACCGGGTTCGCCCACTTGGTCTTCCCCGGAGCGAACCACACTCGCCTCGAGCACTCCCTCGGCACCTACTCCGTCGCCGGCCGGGTCGCGGAGCGACTGGGGCTGGACCGAGCCAACTCGAACCTCGTACGGGCGGCCGCGCTCCTGCACGACCTCGGCCACGGCCCGTTCTCCCACACGCTCGACGGTCCGATGGAAGAGGTTCTGGGCCACGGGCACGAGGCACGCTCCCGGGCCGCGATCGTCGGCCACGCCGGGGACGGCACGGTACCCGCCATCCTCGAGCGCGCCGGATTGGTCCCGAAGCAAGTGGCCGACCTGGTCGACCCTTCCGTCCGAACCCGGCGCCCCGCGATCCTCCGCGAGATCCTCCACGGAGCCATCGACGCCGACCGGATCGATTACCTCCAGCGCGACGCCCACTACACGGGGGTGGCGCACGGGGCGATCGATGCCGCCCGCCTCCTCGACACCATGCGCGCGATCCGAGGACGCCTCGTCTTTGCGGAAAAGGGACGCAGCGCCGTGGAGGGATTCCTGGTCGGTCGGGCCCTGATGTATTCGACCGTGTACTATCACAAGACCGTCCGGGCCGCCGAGATGATGGCCCAGGCGGCGCTGGAGCGCCTACCCGGATATCCGGAATCCGCGCGGGAGTCGTTCGACTGGACGGACGGCGAGTGGCTCTACCGGGTCCGGGCCGCAGGGGGCCTGAGCGAGGAACTGGTCCGAGGTCTCACCTCGCGTCGCCTCTACAAGCGTGTGCCCGGCCGGCGGACCCTCACCCCCGCCGCGCGACGCGAGTGGCGTCGGTACCTCGAGCGTCCGGCGGAGCGACGTCGGCTCGAGGACGAGATCGCCGACCGGGCCCATGCCGCGCCCGGATCCGTGCTGATCGACCTGGCCGGGCTCGTGCCTCGGGGCGACCCCGCCGGTGATTGGGGCGAGATCGGTCTCTTCGAGGACGGGAGCGTCACCTACCCCTTCCGGCGGCCGAGCCTCTGGCTCCTCCTCGCGACGCGTCCGCCGTCTGACTGGGCGGTCAGCGTCTACGCGACCGCCCGGTCCCGCGCCTCGGTGGAGCGCGTGGTCTCGCGCGACGCCGCGTTCCTTCCCTGACCTTCGGTGCGGATCCGGGCGGCGAGGCGGCCCGCTCCAGGACCCGCTCCCACGCGACCTCCGGAATGGGCATCACCGAGAGGCGGGAATTGCGGAGGAGAGCGATGCCCTCGAACACCGGATCGCTCCGGATCTCGGCGAGGGTGACCGGCCGCGCGAGCGGCCGGACCGGGACCACTTCCACGAACCACGACCCGCGGGAATCCGCCGGGTCCGGGCGGGGCACGGAGGCGACGCGGAGGAGTCCCACGCACGCCCGCTCCTCCCCGCTGTGATAGAAGAACGCCTCGTCCCCGACGGCCATGCGGCGAAGATGCTGGAGCGCGAGGGCGTTGTGGACCCCGTCCCAACGGGTGAGTCCGTCATGGACGAGCCGGTTCCACGAGTAGGAGGTGGGTTCCTGTTTGACGAGCCAGTGGGCCATGCCCCCGGTAGGCCGTCGGGAGGATACCGCTGTCGGGACGGGCTACCCCACGACGAATCCCTGCGCCCCGATCACGAACGGGCGGCGCTCCGGGTCGTGCGCACACCCTCGCATCCGGACGACCTTTACCTGGCGAAGCGACCGGTCGCCGATCCATTTTCGGGTGAGCAGGATCTCCCCGCGCGTGAGGATCTCCTCGGGAGTGAGGACGCCCGGGTCGTTGGGCGTCGCGAGGACCAGGGCGGTGACATTGGATTCGGACAGGAACCGAAGCAGCGATTGGATCTCGGTGCGCTCCGCCTGCGGGTCGACCGAGGCCTTCACGGCGAACCGCCGAATCGACGTCATCGAGTCCACGACGACCCGGGAGAAGGACTTCCCCGCCATCTGCTGGCGGAGCTTGAGCTGGATCCCTTGGATGGCGATGTCCTCCGCGTCGGCCGGGCGCTTTGTCTCCTGGGAGATGTCGCGCATCGACTTTAGGTCGGTCATCGTGCGGATCTCCTGGACCGCCGCCTGTCGTTTGATCGCGCGCGCGCCGGGGTTCGCGTCCAGGGTCTTGACCGCGGAGAGGTCCCACCCGAAGGCCTGGACGTTCTCCATGATCTCGCTGGGAGGTTCGTCAACGGCGACGAGCAGAACCTCCTCTTCGAGCCGGAGTCCCTCGAGGAGGAACGTGAGGCCGAGCAGGGACTTGCCGCTCCCGCTCCCTCCCGTGACAAGGTAGGGTCGCCCCTTCCGAAGGCCACCGCCGAGCATCCGGTCGAGTCCGGAAACCCCGGTCGCGACTCGCACCCCGCCCCCGTCGTCCGGAAGACTCATGGGGTCTCCGGCGGCCGTTCAGTAGGCGGAGATTCGGGAGGGGGCGCCGGAGCCGGCGCGGCCGAAGCATCTTCCGGAGGAGGGCCGGCCGTGGCCCCCACTACGGACGGCGCCTTCTTCTTTCGGACGACGCGTCGCTTCGGCCGAGACGTCGGGGACACTTCGGATGGGGGAGGGAAGCCCGTGTCGGCCGGCGGGCCGACGCTCGGCGCGGCCTCCGTCGGGGACGCAGTTGCTGCGGCGGGAACGGCTGGAACGGGGGGCGGCGAGGTGGGGGCGACCGGGGTTGGCGGGCTCGAGCCGGGGGTCGGGAGCACCGTCGGTTCCTTTGGCGGTCCGGGAATCGCCTTCTTCCGGGCACCGGTCGTCGAGCGTTTGCGTTTCTTGGGAGCGGGCGCCTCGGGAGTCATGGCGGCCGTACTGGTCTCGGCGGAGACCGTCATTGAGGGGACAGGAGCGGAAACGGAGGGGGTTGGGGTCGGTGTGGGTCGCGAACCCGTCGGGAGATGCCGCGGTCGGGAGGGAGCCCCGGGGTTGGGCGGTTTGTTCGCGCCGCGGGTGGCTTCGGGGAGCCGAAGTGCCTGGGGCAAGGGAGGGGGCGAGGCGCGAGCTGCGTGGGAAGTCGTAGCCGCGGCGCGGGGCGTCACCACGGGCGTGGAAACGGCCTCGGCCCGGTTGGGCGGCACGGTCGGGGCAGTCGGGACGGGTGTCGCCGGAGGTTGAGGGGTGGGAGTCCCGGGAGGCGCGGACGGAGTGGGTGCGGGGGTGACGGTGGGAGCCCCGCCCGTCGGTGCCGGCCCGGAAGCGGAGAACAGCATGGGCACCGTAGGTTCGGGCCCGGACGCGGGTTTGAGGTCGCTCAGGATCTTAGCGAGCCGGGCGGTCAGGATAGGAGGTTCCGGCACGCGCACCGGGGGCTCACCAACGCGGCTCGATTCCGCGCGCGCCACGAGGCGATGCAGGGCGCGGGCGATCTCCCCGTCCGGATGGGTCGTGGCCGCGGAAAGATGGTCCGGGAGCGTTGCCCCGATGGCGACGGCTCGGAGGAGGCGCTCGGTGGCATGCTCGCTGTCCCCGCTGCGGGCGGACGCCAGGGCGGCTTCGAGCTCCGTGCGGATCCGGCCCGTGTCCGCGCCGACGAGGGCGAGGTCGCGGAGCTCCGCGTTCAGGACGTCCAAGGTGGAGGGGATCGGCTCGACCGGTCCGGACGGGATCTCCCCGGGGGCCAGCGGAGCGGTGCCCTGCAAGATCTGCCGAGTGTCGCGCGAGATCGTGACCGCGAGATTGATGTCGAGCCCGGTCGGACCGATCCGGTAGGGGTGGAGACGAAGGTCATGGGAGCTCCCCCGGAACTTCTCGACCCCCACCGCCCGTACGGTGACGTCGTCGAGCTCCCACCGGAACAGACGTATCTCGCCTCGAGCGAGCATCCGTTCGGGGGTTTCTACGTCCTCGAGCGGGGCTTCGACCGTGAGGATCGTGGTCACCCGCAGGTCGGAGAGGTACCGGAGGAACGTCTGGGCCCCCGCGACGATGTCGAACCCTTTCATGCAGAAGTACTGCAGGGCCGTGAGCGAATCGATCACGATCCGCGAGTAGGCGTGCCGCTGGACCTCCGTCCGGAGCATCTGCTCGAGCGCCGTGATCGTGACCTCGATGCTCGTCAGCTCCGGGGTCCGGCGGATCTCCTCCGAGACGCGCTCGAAGGGGGTGGCCGAGCGAACGGCCGCGATGTCCTTGAACGGTGCCCGCTCGTACCGCATCACATCCGGGATCGCATCGAACACGTCGACCTTTCCGAGCTCGGGCGCAAGACCCCGGTGGTTCGCCCGGACCTCGTTCGGCGGTTCCTCGAGCGTCACGAGGAGAGCCCGCTCCCCGTTCCGGATGCCGGCGCACAGGAACTGGAGGGCGAGCGTGGTCTTCCCGGTGCCCGACGGTCCGACGATCAGGTACGGGCGGCGGGCCACGAGCCCGCCGTCGAGCATCGCGTCGAGGCCGGCGTTCCCCGTGGAGACGCGAGGTTCCCCCCCGGGGGGTCCTGCGCTCGCTTGGGCCACGGAGTTCAACCTGCCGGTGGGCTCGTCCCCGCCCTCGGCGAGAGAGCTAACGCGGCCTCTACCTTTTGAACCTTCGTTCGGGGAGGGCGCGCAAGCGCTATCTTCGGGAGGGGGCCCGCGGCTCCATGGCGCGCGCCATCGGTCCCGGATTGGCGACGATGCGGGCCCTCGCCGCGGCGCTCCCCGCGGCGCTTGAGGACGGGTTCCAACACGGTCGCGAACTGGCCCTGCCGGCCGAATCTGGCTCGGTCGATGTCTACGCCGCCGGCATGGGCGGGTCCGGCATCGCCGCCGAACTCGCGCGGGGAATCCTCGAGACCGAGACCCGAATATCGCTGACCACGCTCCGAGGTCCTACCCCTCCGCTCTCCCTCTCGGCCCGGTCCCGCGTGTTCCTGATCAGCTACTCGGGGGACACGTGGGAAACCCTGCGCGCCTACGAGGCGGCCGGAAGGGCGAGGTCCTACCGGATCGTTCTGACGTCCGGGGGCGCCCTGGCCGAGGCGGCCGTCCGCGACCATGTTCCCTTGCTCCCCGTCCCCTCGGGGATTCCCCCGCGAGCGGCCGTGGGTTACCTCCTGGGGGGCATCCTCGGCGTGCTCGACCCGTGGTTCCCGGAGTCGAACGAGGAACGATTGCGGCGCATTACCGAGCGGTTGCCCGCGGTCATCGCGACCTATGCCCGGACCCGCGGCCCGGCGGACCGGATCGCCACCGAGATCGGGCCCAAGTTCCCGTTCGTTTACGCCGAGAGCTCTTTGCTCGGTCTTGCGCGGAGGTGGAAAACGCAGCTCGAGGAGAACGCGAAACGACTGGCCGCGTTCGACGAGGTGCCCGAGCTGTTCCACAACGCGCTGGTCGGCTGGGACGCGATCGCCCGGGCCGAAGCCAAGCGCAATGCGGTCCTCCTTCTCGAATGGAGCGGCACGACCCCGCTCGTGCGCCAGAGCTTCCGTTACCTCGAACGTCTGCTCCGGGCTCGTGGGGTCGCCGGGATCCGGGTGCCGCTCGCCGCCGAGGACCGGCTCGAGGCCATGGTCCACGGACTCTCTCTGGGGGACCTGGTGAGCCTCTTCCTCTCGGACCACGCGAAGGTCGACCCGATGCCGTACAACGCGATCACCCGGTTCAAGGCCACCCTCGAGGGCCCCCGCCCCGGTCCGAAGCGAGATTTATAGGCGGCGCCCGCTTCGAGCGTGCGGGTGCTGAGGTAGCCTAGCTCGGCCAAGGCGCCAGATTCGAGATCTGGTGGTGCGTATGCATCGCGGGAGTTCAAAGGCCCCTCGGGGACCTACCCCGGCGGCGGACACTCTCCCCCTCAGCGCTCCCTCCCTCTCGCTCGAGGTCGAGGTCGCCCGCGCTGGACGATCGCACCTTCACCATATCGAAGTCGCCCCGGGGACGCTGGTTCGAGAGGTGGTCCGCCGGATCGGGCTCGCCCCCGAGGGAACGGCTGTCCTGATCGATGGGGCACCGGTCCCTCTCGACCAGTCGATTGACGCGGTCGTCAAGCTCGTTGTCGTGCCGACCTTTTCCGGTGGCTGACCTTCCCCCGGGCGCGTCGACCGGCGCCGAATGGGCCCCCCACCGCGAGCGGAGACGCGGTAGGACGACGTGGATTCCTCTCGGATAGACTTTAAACACGCGCTCACCGTCTCTAGGTCGGTCTGGGACAAATCTGTGCCATCTAGTTGCCCGATCTGCGAACAACCGATCTCTGCGACCGGCTCGCACTGCACGGTCTGTGGGTTCCCGACCGCCCTCGCCATCGAGGGTCTCCGCTCGATGGAACCGGTGGGGGGACCCGCACGTACGGACTCGGACCCCTCCGTCATGAAGAGCCACCCGGTCGCTCCCCCGACGCCCGAGGCCGAGCTCGCGGCTCGCATCAGCCGCGACCTTCGGGCCAAGATGATGCTCGTGCGCGATCTCGGGCGCTCGTTTCCCGACGCAACCAGCGAGCTGTGCCAAGCTGCCCTGAACGAAGCGGAGGGCCGGGAGAGCGAGGCGCTCGAGACCTTGCGGGGCGCCCAGTCACGGCTCGAGCGGGAGATCGACGACCTCCTCGAGCAGCGGATCCGCTCCACGAGCGAACGGCGCGACTCGCTCGCCCAGATCGGCGTCCGATTCTCGCTGGGTCCGCTATGGAAGGACATCGCCGATGAACTCGCCCAGGGGCGCCGGGAGGACGTGACCGCGACCCTCCTGGAAGCCGAGCGCCGGGTCGCCCAGTTCGAGTCCGATTGGAAGGGGATCCAAGGCCTCCTCGCCCAGATCGAAGGACTCAAGACGGAGGCGAGCGAGCTCGGGCTTCCGCTCGGCGAGATCGCCTCCGAGCTCGAAGGGATCCGGGACCGCCTGGAGGCCCCGAACCTTACCGAGGAATCGCTCGACGAAGTCGCCCAGGCGGCGGCCCAGACCCTCATGCTCCTCCACGAAGCCATCCCGACCTCCCTCGAGGAGGAACTCCAGCGTCACGCGGTGACGCTGGACCGATTCCCGGAGGAACACGTTCCGAGCGCGGTCGCTCGAAGGCTCCACGTGGAAGCGTCGCGGCACCTCAAGAAGGGGCGCCTCCCGGAGGCCGTCCAGAGCGTCCGCGAACTCCGGCACCAGATCGAGGCGATCGAACGCGAGGAGGCGGAGGGAGCCACTCAACCCCCTGTCCCTCCGGCCCCTTCGGCGCGCGAGACCGAGGCCGAGACGCTCGACCGGCTGCTGAAGAAGGCCCGCACCCTCGCCGCGCGGGTCCGAACGCTCCCGCCGGACAGCGAGACCGCGCGCGAAGCGGCGATGGAGATCCGCACCGCGACGGAGCTGCTCAAGACTCGCGAACTCTCGGAGGCCGACCAGACCCTGGCCCGCCTGATGCGCATGCTCTCGGCCGAAGGAACGAGGGAGTGAGCCGTGCCGAACGACCCGACCCGCACCGCCGACCTCCGCCGGAAGATGGAGGCTCTGGCCGCCCGCGCCCGCCCGCTCGAAGCGGAGGGCCTCCCCTTCCCGACCGCCCAGATCCAGCAGGCGTTCGACCAGGCGCTGGCCACGGGAGCGCCTGCGGCCGCGGAACAGGTCGTCAAGCGGGGAGAACTCCTGCTCACCCGGGTCGGCGAGGACTGGACCTGGGTCAAGGAGATCCTGCGTCGCGCGGACGAGCTTCGGGCGATCGCCGGAACGATCGGGGTCGACCTCGGCCTTCTGGACGCCCGCGTCGGCAACCCGCGCAAACGGCTGATGGTGGACACGCTCAGTTCCGGATCATTGCAGCGGGCCGCCGCGAGCGCGTCGCTCGCTCTCGCGGTCCTCAACGATGCCGTCCCGAAGTTCTGCCTCCAGGAGGCCCAGCAGCTCGGTGGGGCGATCCGCAAGGCCCGCGACCGAGGGGAGGAAGTGACGGTGGCGGCGAGCTCGTTCTCTCGACTTCTCCAATCCGCTCAGGACCAGAATCTCCCGACGATGGCGCAGCGGTTGGTGGAAACCCGGAAAGCCGTGGCGCGCATCCCGCGGGCGCCCGCTCTTCCGCGCATCAGCGAGAACGAGGAGGAGGAGATCCTGCTCGAAGCACGGAACCTCGCTCGCCGCCTGCAGCGGATCAAGGGGAGGGCACGGGATGCGAGCAGCGCGGCCCGTCTCATGACCCAAGTTCGCGCCGCGCTCGCCGAGGACCGTCGCTACGGGACCCCCGAGGAGGAGATCGAATCTCTCTGGCTGGAGGTCGACCGGCTCACCAAGGAGCACCGTCGCGCGGGGGAGGCGCCCCCCGGAGCAGATCGACGGGAGGCCGACGAACGCCGGCCCGCCGAGGTCGTCCCGGTCGCCGAGCAGGGCGATCTGGTCTATCCCCCCATGCCACCTCCGATTCCCGACACACCGAGCCCCGCCCTCGTCTCCGCCGACGGGGCGGATCCCGACGAGGAACCCCCGCGCTCCCGGCGAGGGTTCGCCGCATCGTACATCACGCCCGAACTCCCGCCGCTCCCGGACGGGATGGACGACCCGAACCTCCCGGCGAACCGCGCTCGGGCGCGGCTGCGCGAGCGGCCGTAACCCTTTTATATATATCGCAAGTCGTTTATATGACTTGTCGCGGGGAAGCGCCCGGGCATCACCCCGTCCCGTAGGGACGGTTCTCGCCGTCACACCCACGGGAAATTTTACGGTGCGCGCGAGCGGGCCGGACGTCACGCCCGAGCGCGCTCGGGTCGCCGATGACCGGGGCAATGTGCGGGGCGTGGTGGTCCGGGTCTTTGGACCGGTCGCGAGGCCGTACTACTCGGTCCGACCCCGTCGGGCGCTGACCCCGGCCGAGGGCCTGAAGATCATCGGATCGACGCTCTGGATGGAATAGATGAAGGCTCCGGCGCCCCCGAAGACGGCCCCACCCGAACCTCCCGCCCCGCCCGTGGCGGAGAAGACGTCGACCCGACCGGACGATATCGTCGTGCCCACGCGATGCACGAGCTGCGGCTCCTCGCACCTCACCCGCGACTACGAGCGGGGCGAGATCGTCTGCGACGAATGCGGACTCGTGCTCGAGGAATCGATGATCGACCAGGGCCCGGACTGGCGCGCCTTCGACGCCGAGCAGGGCGAGAAGCGGGCCCGCACGGGCGCCCCCACCACCCTCACGATCCACGACAAGGGACTCTCCACCGAGATCGGATGGAAGAACCGGGACCCGTACGGCAAATCCATCCCGACGAGGAACCGGGCCCAACTCTACCGCCTGCGGAAGTGGCAGCGCCGCATCCGCGTCTCGAACGCCACGGAACGGAACCTCGCCTTCGCGCTGGCCGAGCTTGACCGGATCGCCTCCGGGATGGCGCTTCCGCGGAACGTCCGCGAGACCGCGGCGATGATCTACCGGAAGGCCGTGGGGCGGAACCTGATCCGCGGCCGCTCCATCGAGGGCGTGGTCGCGGCGTCGCTCTACGGGAGCTGCCGCCAGTGCAACGTGCCCCGCACGCTCGACGAGATCGCGTCCAAGTCGCGCATCGGCCGCAAGGAGATCGGGCGCACCTACCGCTTCATGACGCGCGAACTCCACCTCAAGCTCATGCCGACGCGTCCGCAGGACTACATCCAGCGGTTCTGCTCCGAACTCAAGCTCAAAGGCGAGATCCAGACCCGCGCGAACGAGATCCTGAAGCAGGCGACCGACCGGGAGCTGACCAGCGGTCGGGGACCGACCGGAGTGGCGGCCGCGGCGATCTACATCTCCAGCGTCCAGTGCGGAGAGCGCCGGACCCAACGGGAGGTCGCCGAGGTGGCGGGCGTCACCGAAGTGACGATCCGTAACCGCTACAAGGAACTCACCGAGAAGCTGAACCTCCGCGTCATGCTCTAGGTTCGAGCGCCACCCTCAAGAGGCCCGCCCCGGTCGTCCGTCGATGGCCCGGACGCTCGCGGTCGGTGTGCTCGTCTCCGGCGAGGGGACGACCCTCGATGCGCTCGCGGAGATGGCCGCGGGGGGTCATTTGCCGGCCCACTTCGCGCTCGTCGTCTCCGACCGCCCCCACGCCCCCGCGATCGAGCGGGCCCGCGTGCGAGGTCTGCCGACCCTGGTCCTCCCCACGCACGGGGTCGGCGCGGACACCTGGGGGGACCGGCTCACCGCCGAGCTCGAGGCCCGGGGCGTGGAATTGGTCGTGCTCGCCGGGTTCCTCTCCATCCTCCCCTCGCGCTGGGTAGCGCACTGGAAGGGCCGCGCGATCAACCTGCATCCCTCGCTGTTGCCCCGCTACGGGGGCCCGGGGATGTACGGCCGCCGGGTGCTCGAAGCCGTGCTCGCGGCGCACGAACGAACGACCGGCGCGACCGTCCACCTCGTCACGGACGAGGTCGACGGAGGCCCTCCGATCGTACAGGAGCGCGTCCCGGTCGTTCCGGACGATACGCCCGAGACGCTACGCGAGCGCATGGCTCCGGTCGAGGTCGCGTTGCTTGCGCTCACGATCCGGCGGTTCGCCGAGGGCGCGCTTCCGCTGCCCTACGTCGTCTCGGACGGCGCGGCGCCGCGCCGCGGCGAACGCGACGCCCGCGGCTGAGCCCGTCGGCGGGCCCGGGGCGAGGGGCCCATCAGCGCGGAGAGCGGGGTCGTACGCGCGGCGAAGCTGGCGAGTACAATGTGACGGGTGGTCTTCGGGGGGAACAGCTTCCCTTCCGCCGCCCGCCGCTCGACTTCGGCCTTCGGGATCGGGGGCCCCTCGCCCCAACGTTCGAGCCGGACGTCGGGAGAGTAGTACTCGACCACCCACGCCGGGACCCGCTCCGCCCCCAGGCGCCGCAGGGCGGCGACCCGGTGATGGCCGTTCAGGATGATGCCGGACCCGGCGGCGACCCAGATCGGGTCGGCGACGACCTTCGTCCGTCGGATCTCCTTGACCAGCTGGTCGACCGCCTTCGGCTCGATCTCCTCGTGCTCGCGGAGGTCGCGGAGCCGGATCAGTCGGAAGATGGGTTCCTTCATCGGGGCGGGATCCTGGCTCATGCGGCGGCCCCCTCCCGCAGCTGGGTGAGCGCGCGGCGGACGTAGACCGTGATCATGCGGCGGCGGTAGTCCGGGAGCAGGAAGGTGTTGTGAACGGGACGGACCGCCCGTTGCACCTCGGCCGCGAACGCGGCGAGGCGGTCGTCGGAAAGCTCCTCTCCGACGAGCGCCTCGGTCAGCTCATCGAACCGGCGGGGATACGGGTCGGCCCCGCCGACGGCGAGGCGCAGGGAGCGGACGCGTCGACCCTCGAAGACCCCCGCGGCGGCCACGCCCAACTCCGGGAAGTCGTACGACGGTCGGACCCGGAGCTTGAGGTAGGTCCCCGGCCGACCGCGGCTCGCGGTCGGCAGATGCACCGCGACCAACAGCTCGCCGGGGCGGAGGTGCGTGCGGCGGATCCCGTCCCCCTCGAGGTCGTACAGTTCAGGGAGCGGGATGCGACGGCGGCCCTCCGGCCCCGCCACCTCGACCTCGGCGTCGACGACCATCAGGGCCGGCGCGAGGTCCCCCGAGAACGTGGCGTAGCACTTCTCCTTCTGTGGGACGACGTGACAGCGGTCGCCGTCCGCCTTGAGACAGTAGCCGAGGCTGGTCCGCCAGAAGTAGCTCTGGTTGAAGAAGAAGCAGCGGGTCTCGACCAGCAGATTTCCCCCCACGGTCCCGCTCGCGCGCACGAGCGGGGTCGCGACCTCGCGAACCGCGCAACGGAGCGCGGGGTACGCGGCCGAGAGCTCGGGGTCGGCCTCGAGGTCGGAAAGGCGCGCCATCGCCCCCAGGCGCGAGAGCGAGTGCCCGCGCAGCTCGTCGATGTCCTCGAGCGCGACGAGGTGCGGCTTGAGGTTCAAGTGCATCTTGTAGTTCGGGAGGAGGTCGGTCCCGCCCGCCAGGTAATCGAATCGCCCTTCCAGCTCCCGCCCCAGGTGGACCACTTCCTCGACCGAGGAGGGACGGTGGAGTTCGAACGGGTCGAGGTGCATCGGACCTAGGCCCCCTTCCACGGGCGACCTTCCGTTCGGCGCTGGTCGATCCCCTTCAGGACGCGGTCGGGAGTGATCGGGAGCTCGGTGAAGCGCACCCCCAGGGCGTCGTAGAGCGCGTTCCCGACCGCAGGGAGGATGGCGATGAGCGGGCCCTCGCCGGCCTCCTTGGCCCCGAACGGTCCCTCCGGGTCGTCGTCCCCGACGAGGAGGATCTCGACCTCGGGCATTTGCTGGGGCATCGGGATCTTGTATTCGAGGAGCGAAGGGTTCATCAGTCGGGTCCCGCGGTAGTTCATCGACTCACCCATCACCTGGCCGAGCCCCATGTGGATGGACCCCTCGATCTGTCCTTCGACCGCGAGGCGGTTGAGCGCCCGACCGCAATCGAACGCCGCCCACACTTTGAGCGCCCGGTAGGCGCCGGTGTCGACGTCGACCTGGACCTCGGCGACGTAGGCCGCGAACGAGTAGGCGGGAGCGGTCCCGGCGCGGGCCCCCTTGAACGTCCCGCCCATCTGAGGAGAGTTGTAGGCGCCGCTCGCCGTCAGGGCGCCCGAGCGCTCCATCGCCTGGTGGAGCGCTTCCATGAACGTGACCCCGACCGAGGGCTCGCCACGGACCTGGATCCGTTCGTAGGCGACCTCGAGCGAGTCGACGGGTCGCGAGAGCCGCTCGGCGGCAGCGGCGAAGAGATACCCTCGAAGTTGTTCGGCGGCCGCTCGCGCCGCGTTCCCCATCATGAACGTGACCCGGCTCGAGTACGAGCCCAGGTCGACCGGGCTCACGTCGGTGTCCACCCGCTGGACGTGCACGCGGTCCAGCGCGACTCCGAGGACCTCCGCGACGATCACCGCGAGCAGCGTATTGGACCCCTGCCCGATGTCCGCCTGCATCGACTGGACCGCGATCCCTCCGTCCATGTCGACCTTCAGGTGGACCGTCGACTGGGGCATCTTGGGCGTGAAGTGGATGGGGCTGTTCGAACCCGAGATGTAGAATCCGCACCCGAGCCCGATGCCGCGTCCGTAGGGTAGCTTTCGGAACTTCGAATCCCAACCGCTCTTTACGCGAGCGGCGGCGAGGCACTTCCGGAACGACGTCGAGGTGATCCGGAAGTCATTGATGGTGGTCGAGTTCGGCGGGAGCGCGTTCCGGTCGCGGAGGTCGAACGGGTCGACGCCGATCTCCTCGGCCAGCTGGTCGAGCGCGAGCTCGACGGAGTAGCGAATGTTCGTCCCTCCGTGGGCGCGCATCGCGCCGGACGGCGGCTTGGTCGTGTAGACGCGCCGTCCGCGGTAGCGGAAGTTCGGGACCCGATAGGGGCCCATCGAGAGGACGCCGTTGTAGTACGTCGTGACCGTCCCGAACGAGCTCCACGCGCCCCCGTCGATCAACGCCTCGATGTCGTAAGCGAGGATGCGGCCGTCCGCGTCGGTCGCGATGCGGACGTCGTTCTGGGTGGGGTGGCGGCCATGGTTCGTGAAGAAGACATCCTCCCGGTCGAAGAGGATCTTCACCGGTCGTCCGGTCTCGATCGCGAGCGCCGCACAGACGATCTCGTGAGGGAGCGGGTCGGACTTCCCACCGAAGCCCCCGCCGACCTCGGGCTTGATGACCCGGATCCGGTGCATCGGGATCCCGAGGACCTCGGAGAGCGATCGATGGAGGTAATGGGGGACCTGGGTCGCGCTCCAGACCGTGAGGCGGCCGTCGGGAGTGGCCTCCGCGATCGTCGCCATCGGCTCGGTAAAGGCATGCGTCACGCCGGCGAACGTGCCGCGCACGCGGGTCCGGTGGGCGGCCTGCGCGAACGCGGCGTCCACGTCGCCGAAATGCTGGACGACCTCCTTCTGCACGTTCGAGCCCATGAGGCCGCGCGCGTGGATTTGCTCCTTGACCGGGCCGGTCCCGTCCCGCGGGTCGGAATAGTCGGGCAGGATCTCCACGTCGATCTTGATCTTGGCCAGCGCCGCCTCCGCGGTGCGTTCGTCCGCCGCCGCGACGGCCGCGACGATATCCCCAATATAGCGCGCCTTGTCCACGGCGATCGCCGTCTCGTCGTGCGTGATCGGCAGCACTCCGAAGGGAATCGGATACTTCTCCCCCGTCAGGACGGCGAAGACGCCCGGTACGGCCCGCGCCTCGGTGACGTCAATCGAGCGCAGCCGCGCGTGGGGCCAGGGACTCCGCAGGAGGCGTCCCACCAACATCCCTGGGCGTTGGATGTCGTCCGTGTATTCGGCCCGGCCGGTGACCTTGAGCGGTCCCTCGACGTAGGGGATCTTCGTCCCGATGAGGCGGTAGTCCCGGGGCGCGGAGGAAGCCATCAGGCCGTCTCCTTCGACGCCGCCTCGATCGCATCGACGATCTTGATGTAGCCCGTGCAGCGGCACAGATTTCCGGCGATCGCCCGCTCGATCTCCTCCCGGCTGGGGTGGGGGTGGTCCCGGAGCAGCGCCGTGGCCGTGATGACGAAGCCGGGCGTGCAGAACCCGCACTGCGTCGCTCCGTGCTCGACGAACGCTCTCTGCACCGGGGAGAGGCCCTGGGGCGGCGAGACGCCCTCGATGGTGGTAACGCTCCGGCCCTCCACGAGCCGGGCCAGTGTGAGACAGCTCAAGGTCGGGCGGCCGTCGACCAGCACGGTGCAACACCCGCAGGTGCCCAGGTCGCACCCGCGCTTCGTCCCCGTCAGGTGCAGGTCGTCGCGGACCAGGTCGAGAAGGACCAGGGCCGACTCGGCCGGCACCTCGACGGGGTGGCCGTTGAGCTGGAACCTAAGGGGTCCGGGAGACGGCATTCTTCGACTCCTCCGACGCACGGGCATCCCGCGCGGCGGTCCGTACGATGGTCGGGTGTCGCTCGGCCACGATCTCGGCGACGATGCTGACGGCGATCTCCGGAGGGCTCTCCGCCCCGAGGTCGAGGCCGACCGGAGACCGTACTCGCGCCAACGCCTCCCTCGAGATCCCCCGCTCCCGCAGCTTCGAGTACATGTGCTCCCGTTTCGCGGCGCTCGCGATGAGACCGATCGCATTCGGGAACCGCTCGATGGAATGGGCGAGGACCTCGAGGTCCTTCATCGCGTCGTATCCGAGGAGGTAGAGGTGCGTGAACGATTCGGGTTCGAAGACGTCCCAGAGCCGTTCGGGGTCGACGACCTCTCGGCGATCGGCCGTCGGGAAGCGCTCCGCGCCGACCCAGTCGGGGCGGTCGTCGGCGACGCTGTAATCGTACTCGAGCGTAGGAAGGAGGGTGGCCAAGGCGAGCGCGACATGTCCGCCACCCCACAAGAGCAGGTTCGGTCGGGCCGTCACGAATTCGAGGGCGATCTCCACGGAACCCCCGCAGAGGCTGGGGAGACCTCCCGGGGTCCATGCCTGAAGGTCGAAGTGGTACAGGTCCCCGGCCCGCGAAGTGAACGCTTGGGCGGCCAGGGCTTTGACCTCCTCCTCGAGCGCCGCGCCTCCGACGGTTCCCATCGTCGAACCGTCCGCTCGGATGATCATCGAGGCACCCAGCTTTCCGGGGACCGAGCCGGTCGTCTTCACGACCGAAGCGCGGACGAACGGCTGATGGGATTCGAGGAGGCGCAACGCCTCCCTCGTCTGTCGCCGGTCCATCCTAGGGGGCTCCTTGCGACCGCCATTCGTCGTGCGCGCTCTGGTAGGCCTCGGGCGTGTCGACGTTCGCGACCACGCCGGAGTCCTCGACCGCGACGCGGCGGACCTGCGGACCGAATTCGGGGAGGAGCGACCGCAACGGTGCGTCGGAACGGAGGTCCATGAGATCCGGGCGGATCGAGGAGCGCCAGAGGACCGGGTGGCCGCCGCGACCGCGGAACGTAGGAATGAACCAGACGGCCATCAGGTCCGTGTCGCGGACCGCGCCGAGGGTCTCCACCGTACGCGGTGCCACGAACGGATGGTCGACGGGCCAGAGGAGGATGTCCCGGTCCTCGGAAACCGCCCGGAGGCCGGCGTGGACGGAGGCCGTCCGTCCCTCGTACCAGTCCTCCGCTTCGACCAGCTCGACGTCGAGTCCCCGGAGTTCGTGGGCGATGGGCAGGTGGTGCGTCCCGGTGACGGCGACGACCGGGTCGAATCCCTCCCCGAGGCAGATCTCGGCGAGGCGACGTATCGCGGTCTTCTCGCCGGTGGCCAGAAGCGCCTTCGGGAACCCCCCGAAGCGCTGGGAAGCCCCGCCTGATAGCAGAATCGCCGCTGTGGTCATGGACCGACGGAAGCGAACCCCCGCCTCGTAGGGAAGGCAGTACGAGGCCGCTTGATAAGTGAGCGGCTGATTCCCCGCGTCGGCGGGGGAACCCGCTCCTCCTGCGTCCCGCCCCTCGATGGGGCCCGGTCGGCGGTGCCTCGCGCCCTGACTTTAAATAGGTGGGCTGGGTGGGCGCGCCACTCCATGACCCATCCGAACGACGTACCGCCCTCGTTGCTCCTCCCTCCGTTGGCCGCCGAGCTCCGGACCCGCGGAGCCGTCGCGCCGCCCGTCTGGGCGACGTTCGTAAAGACCGGCGTCCACAAGGAGCGGGCCCCGGTGGAGCCCGACTGGTGGTATCTGAGGAGCGCCTCCGTGCTGCGCAAGATCTACGTCAGCGGGCACGTAGGGATCCAGCGTCTCTCGGCCGAATACGGGGGAAAGCGCGACCGGGGCAGTGCCCCCTACCACGCGCGGTCCGGCTCCCGCGCCATTCTCCGCGAGATCGTCCAACAGCTCGAGAAATCGGGGCTCGTCAAACCGTACAAGAACATGGGTCGCCGCGTCAGCCCGGAAGGGCAGAAGCTGCTCGACCAGGTCTCCCAGAAGACGATGAAGACGCTCGCGGAACAGCGGCCCGAACTCGCCAAGTACCCTCTAGTCGTTTCCAGGTGGGACGGAGAGAGTTGGCCCATGCCCGATGCGGAACTCGAGGAACTGCGCCGGCGACGGTTGCAACAGCTCCAGGAAATGCAATCTCCCGACCTGGGCGCGGCCCAGGCCTACAACCAGCAGGAAGCCGAGATGCAACGCCGCGACGCGGAGCGGGCGGAGATCCTGCGCCGGATCCTCACCCCCGAGGCCCGCGAGCGCCTGGGGCGCATTCGCCTCGCGAAGCCCGAGGTCGCGAACTCGGTCGAGCAGCAGCTCATCCAGCTCGCCTCCACCGGTCGGCTCCAGCGCCAGGTCGACGACGCCACCCTTCGAGCGCTCCTCGAGCGGGTGACGCCCGAGCGGCGCGAGATCAAGATCACCCGGCGCTGAACCGAGGAAGGTCGAATGGCGAATCGTAGGAAGAGCCTCGCGCGCAAGGTCCGACTGTTCCGCGTCGTGAAGCAGAACCGGCGCGTGCCGGCCTGGGTCATGCAGCGGACCGACCGCCGCGTCACCCGCCACCCGAAGCGGCACTCCTGGAAGCGCGGCCACTTGCACAAGTGAGGGGGGTTCTCTAACCGATGGCGAACAAGAAGGCCGCCGGGGGCCGTCGCGTCGAGGAGCTGGAACGCGAGTATGTCATCCCCCTCCGGGCGAGCCAGCACCAGCCCTCCCGACGTCGCCGGGCCGGGCACGTGCTGCTCACCGTCCGGCGGTTCGTCGTGCGCCATATGAAGGGAAAGCCCGAAGACGTCTGGATCGACCCCCGGCTCAACGAGCACGTCTGGCAACACGGGATCCAGCACATCCCCTCGCAGGTGCGGGTCAAGGCGATCCGCTTCGAGGACGGCCTCATCGAGGTCGACCTCTTAGAAGCGGAGTGAACCGCCTTCGCAGGAGAGCCCCCGCGTGCCGGTCGGTCGTACCCTGTACGGGGGCAGCCCCTATCTTGGCGTCTACCTCAAGGCCGGGGAGCTGACGGCCCTCGCGCCGAGCGCGGTGCCGCGCAGTCTCGCGCACGACGTGGAGCGACTGCTCGGCGTCCGAGTGATCCGTACCCAGGTGCTCGACACCGAGGTCGTCGGGGCGTTCGTCGCGATGAACTCCCACGGTCTCGTCGTCGGGGACGACCTCTCGGAGGAGGAGCTCCATTCGCTCGACGGGATCGGCCGCGTCGCCGTGGTCCGCCACCGTCAGAATGCGATGGGGAACAACGTGTTGGCGAACGACCATGGGGCCCTCGTCCACCCGGAGTTCTCGGCGGAAGCCGTCGACCGGATCGGGCGCGCGCTCGAGGTTCCGGCGCTCCGAGGGACGATCGCCGGACTCGGCACCGTCGGCATGGCGGGCATCGCGACGAACAAGGGCGTCGTCGTTCATCCGAAGACTACCGAGGGGGAGGCCGAGGTTCTGCGGGACCTGCTCGGTGTCCCGGTCCACCGATCGACCGCGAACTTCGGTGTCCCGATCGTCGGGGCGTGCTTGGTCGCGAACTCGCGAGGCATGATCGTCGGCCGTCCGACCACGCCGGTCGAGATCGTCCACCTACAGGAAGGCCTGCAGATCTTCGACTAGGGCGCACGCGCTCGCGGGGCGCTCGGTCTACGTTCCGCGCTTGCGCTTCACGTACCGGGTCGCATAACCAGCGATCCGGTTGGCGAGCTTCTTGTAATGGACCGTCATCTTGCCGTCCACCATCACCCCGAGGTCGGTCAGCTCGAGGACCTTCTGTTTGTTCTGGGCGAAGTCCCCCGTGAAATCGTTGGGATAATGGCGGATCAGCTCGATCGCGACCCGCTTGATGTAAGTCTGCCGGATATTGCCCATGTGGGCGCTCCCACTCTCCACGATTTATAAAGGTGGCCCTGGGGCGGCGGCGCAGGGTCCGGAGCGGCCGGACCGTGGGTTCCACCGCCGACCGGGCATGACGGATAACACCCTCGAACGCGATGTCATCGTTGCGGAAGCCACAAATACCCCACACTCGGTAATTGCACCTGTGCATTTCGGCGGAATCGTTCAGGGAGGTCCCTGAACTCATCCGGGTCCTCCCGGTCTTGGAGTCCCTTTCGGTATGCAGGATGCCAGCGGCGGGGCGCCGGTCGCCCCCGCACGGGAGCGGAATGTGCTCGTGCTCGACCTGTCCAAGAGCATGCTCGCCCCGCTGCCCGAAGTGGGCAGTGCGAAGGGGGAGCACCAGAAGGTCGAGGTCGCTCGGACGGCCGTCTTTCGTATCCTTCAGGACGCCGCCAACTCGGGGTCGCTCTTCGGGCTCGTCACGTTCACCGAGACGGTCCGCGCCCCCGTGCCGTTGGGCGAGATCCACAAGGAGAACCTGCCCTACATCGAGAACCTCATCTCGCTCCTCCAGCCCAGCGGCCGCTCCGCGATCTGGGATGCCCTTGCGGCCGGGGCCGACCTCCTCCGGATGGGCACTCGTGGGGTGCAGGGGAATCTCGTGCTCGTGACGGACGGCTGGGACAACGCCTCCCAGCGCTTCGATGTCCGGGCCCCGGACCAACCCACGGTCCAGTCCGGTCGGGTCGACCTCGTCCCGTACTTGCTGCCCACCGGCTCCAACTTGACGCTCCGCGTGATCGGGATCGGCAGCGGCGATGAGCGGGACAAAGGGGTCGATGCGGGACGAGTCCACCGGGTGCTCGACCAGATGACGGCCCGTGCCGCCGAGCTAGGATTGCCGGCCGCGTTCAGCTACCAGGAGGTCACGACCGGCACCCAGCTGTTCGCCCAAATGGTCCACGCGTTCATCGACGTCGGGTACGAGGACGACCGGCCGATCGAGGAACTCCATCCGGAGGAGCTCGCGCACCACGCCGCGAACGCGGCCCGGGCCCTGAAGGAACCTCAGCAGCACGCGACGGTCGGGCGACTCCACACCGCGTCCCTGGCCGCGAGCAGCGCTTATTCGGAGTCCCCTGAACTCGAGGTCGATGTGATCGCCGGTGCGGGCGGGGCGTCGACTCCGGTCTACCTCAAGGAGCGGTACGGTCCGCTCGGGGAAGTGGTCGAGGCCTACCTCGGCGGTCAACCCGACCGGGCGCTCGAACTCCTGCAGCGGGCCGCGCCGGTCCTCCCGCCCGTGACGCGCCTCTATTGGGAGGCTCGGATCCAGTTCGCCCGCCGTGCGATCGTCGAGGCGGCCCGGGCGCTCCTCCAGGCTTGGACCGAGGTGGAGAAACTGCCTCCCAGTTCTCAGACCCGGATCCTTCGCCGTCTCGCGCTTCTCCAGGCGCGGATGCAGAACGACAAGGAGACCGAGACGCTCGTTCGTTTCATCGACGAGACCGAGCACCGGCTCGCCAGCTCGGGCCCCGAGGTCCGTGCCCGGCTCCTCGACCTGTTCGCGAAGCTGATGGAACTCCGCGGGACCTACCAACTGACCCAACTGGCCGAGACAGGGGACCTGCAGGACGCCGCGGTCCAGCACGAGGCGGCGGTGGAGCAGGTCTTCGGCCAGCTCCAGGACGCCCGTCTCGACCTCGCGTCGGCCGGACCGGTCGCGGAAGGGGCGCTCGACTTCCTTGAGATATGCCTCGCGGAGATGCGGTAGGAGTCACGAATCCATGGGAGAGGTCAAGGTCACCACACGCACCCGACGGGCCCCCGGGACGAAGCGCGAGACGAAGAAGGGCCCCGACACCGCGCGGATCGCGGTCGTCGGGATCCCCGCCTCGGGGAAGACGACCTACTTCCGCTTCCTCGCGGGCCACTTCGGGCTGAACCTGCCGATCCTCTACGTCCCCGCCCGGGAAGACCGCGGACGACTTCCCATCTATGGCGACCTCGACAACGACGTCGCGCTCGAGGAAACGACCTACGAGACGACGGACCCCACCGACCCCGAGGGGAGCCTCGAAACGACCAGCCGCTTCTACGTCAACCGGCCCATGGAGGACCGGAAGAAGCTCTGGGTCGAGCTCGCCGCCGGGCGCGAGGATCAGGGCGTCCTCACCAAATACCCGCTCCCGACGAAGTTCAACCAGTTCGTCGAGATGAAGATGCGCTTCCGTTACGGCGCCCCGGGCGGGGAGGCCGGCTCGAAGCCGATGGAGCTCCAGACGATCGACGAGGCCGGCGGGATCATCGCCGATTACTTCACCTACGACCGGCTGTGGATCGACTCCGATACCGCCAACGTCTCCGAGAAGAGCTGCCGGGTCATCCCGCACTTCGATTCGTGGCGCCCCGACCGTAGGGACCTGTGGCGGCGCGGCCTCACGCTGCTCGGGCGGTTCGTCAACGGGGCGGACGCGATCATCCTCCTGCTCTCCCCCGCCCTCCCGTCGCTCCATGACCAGGCGCAGCAGGTCAACCTCGCGCGGGGCGTGTTCCGCTACGTGCGCTCCCGGAACCTTCCGCTCGTCATTGCGATCTCCAAGGCGGACAAGCTGAAGGAATTCTACACGGAGATCGAGCAGTCGGTCCGCGAACGCACCTACCAAAGCACCTTTGACACGGCGGACTTCCTGCTCCGCAGGGACGGAGGCGGGATGGGCACGATCCTGGTCGCGCAGGAGGGCCGTGGGCTCTCGACCAAGGAGGACGTCTTCCTGATCTCGAGCGCGGTCTCGACCGGCGGGGGCCATCCCCTCCTCGTCGGTGACAGCGGACAAGAGTCGCCGACCGTCGGGAGCCCGACCATGGGCGTTCCCGTGATGGTGAACACGACGCTCCCGTTGGCCCGGGCGTGCGAGCGGGTGCTCGAGCGGCGGGCGACCAAGGGGGCATGATGCCGGCCGACGGCGCGACCCCGACGGCCCACACTCCGATCGCCGTCGTCTGGTGCCGCCAGGTCGACAACGAGGCGGAGAGCCCCGGCTACACGACCATCCCGGACGATTTCCCCGGCCGCCGCGAGACCCTCGAGGCGATCCGGGTCGTCGGGAACCTGACCGTCAACGTCGCCGACACCCACGATTACTGGGACCCCGACCCGTCCCAGCCGCTTTCCTACTATCCGAACCTGTTCCTCTATCCGGCGGCCGGCGGGCGGTACACCTGCGTCGGCCGGATGTTCCTCTCCACCGAGGACCGCCCGCGGATCGGTATGAAAACGCTCGTCTTCGATACCGCGGCGCTCGTCGCTTCGGGGGAGTTTGGCGCCGCCGCCCTGCGGGCCCACGAGACCATGGGCGGCCGAACCAATTCCCAGCGGCCCGCGGCGGAGCCCGAGCCGTCCACCTACCAGGGCGTGGGGGAGGGTTTCCTCTTCCACCGGGGCTCCACGGAGCCGGTCGTCCTCGTCGCGGCCGAGCAGTGGGAGTCCGCCAACCAGGTGGCCCTCGACCTGGTCCGGACGCTCCCCACGCCGCTCGTCGCTCTCGGCGCGTTCCTGGTCTTCCCCTACTTCCTTCCGGTCGCGAAGGTCGACATGCACCAGTTCACCGAACAACTCCCGCTGGCCCTTGCGGTCATGCGCGTCCCCAAGGGCGAGGCCCAGGGGGACCGGCACGCCAAGCGAACCCAGGGGTGGGAAGCCGCCCCGGTCTCGCTCCGGGACCTGACCAAGCCCCCCGCGGGGCGCGGCAAGGACACCCTTCCGCTCATCCTCCAGTATGCCCGCGACCACGCCGAAGAAAAGCTGGCCGAGGTGAGCCGACGCGTCGACCTGGTCGAGCGACCCCGTCTGCGCGCGCTGCTGGATGACCCCGACCGTCAGGCCGGACGCGACCGTCGCAAGGAGATGTGGCGCATCGGCACCGCGATGGAAACGGCCGCCCTCATGATCTCGCGGCCCCGGGGCCGCACCGTCGCCTTGAGCGGGGAGACCGGTCGGCGGGCGAGCGAGTACGTGAAAGTACGGGTCGAGGGGGAGTCCGCGGGTTCCAGCGCTGCCGCGGCCCCGCTCCCCGCCGCCGGCCCGCCCTCGACCCCGCTTCCTCCGTGGCTCCAGCGGCCGGCCGACATCGCCGTCCCGGGCTCCGGCTCGATGACCGTTCCCGTATCGATCCAGACCGACCCATCGCTCTTCCCCCCCACGCTCTCTACGTCCTCGGACGCCGTACCGACCTCGTCGGCCCCGATGGCTCCCGCCGTCGTCGTGCCCACCGGGACGTCCCCGCCTCCGGTGGACGAGACCGCTCTCCGGGAGCGGATCACCGCCGCGGTTCAGGAGAACGACACGAGAGCCCGCGCGAGCCTCGACGCCCGACTGATCGAGGCGAACGAGACCGGAACCCGGGCCCTCTATCAGGTGCAGAGCGACCTGACGCGTCGCATCAACACCCTCGAAGCCCGCCCCTACCCCGCCACCCTGGACCAGGTCGCGGGAGATGTGGAGCGTCGGCTGCGAACGAACCCCGACCCGCGCCTGGCTCAGCTCTCCGACAAGATCGAGAAGACCGTCAAGTCCGCCGGCGAGGTCTGGGCCTCGGCCCTTCGCCAGGAGCTGAAGCAGTGGGCCGAGGAACTCACCGCCCGTTCGGCGCACACGGAGGAGGAGCTGCGCGCGGCACTGGTCGCGCAGCTGGAGCTCGAGGTCTCGGAAGCGAAGGAGCAGAATTCTGCCCTCCGCGAGCAGATCGAGGGACGCGTGCGGGCCCTCATCGACGGACGGTTCTCCGAGCTCGACCAACGACGCATCAAAGACGTCCGCGACCTCGAGCAACGGATGGGGCTCCTGGTCGACGGTCGCTCCAAGGATCTGGAGCAGCGACTCGCCACCTCGGTCGAAGGCCGCGCCCGAGACCTGGAAGGGAAGGTCGCATCGCAGCTCCAGTCGACCCGCACGCAGCTCGAGGAACGGGTCACCCAGAGTTCCAAGCGCCTGGAGATCGACCGTGAGGCGCGTCTCTCGGAGATCGGAGAGACGCATTCGAAGTCGCTCGCCGGCCTCCAGGTCCGGATGCAGGCCTACCTCGACCAGAAGATCCGGGAGGACCAGGATCACGAGCGCGGAAAGTATGTCGAACTCCTCGCCCGCCTCAAGGCCGAGGTCGACGAGGCCCTGGCCCGGACGATCGATTCCACGCGGTTCGACGCGGCGGTGCGGGAGCGCGTCGCCCGGGCGATGGCAGAGACCCGGGCCGAGCAGGTCAAGGCGATCGCCGAGGCCAACTCCGCGCAGTCCCGCGCGCTCACCGACGTCGAGAACCGGCTCCGGACCGACCACGGCTCCTCCCTCACCCGCCTCGAAGCGGTCGAGAACCAGATCCGCGCCCGTGAATCCGACCTGGCCAGCACCGAGGCGAAGGTCCGCACCGACGTCGAGGATATCGACCGACGGATGGGGGTGATGTCGGATCGCATGCTGCCGCTGATGCGCAAGACGTGGATGCGGATCGAGGAACTCGAGAAGGCGGTCGCCGCCGGTCCCAACGACGCCCGGTACGCCGAGCTGCGCCGGGAGCTGGGCCGCGAGCTGCGTCGGATCGAAAGCGAGCTCCACGATGAGGCGGCCGAGCTTCGGGACCGACTCGAATCCACGGTCACGAGCCAGGGAAAGATCTGGCTCAACCTCGTCCGCCAGATCTCGGAGGCGGGCTCGGGCTACGTGCCGACCGAGGAGGAGCTCCACCTGCGGAACGCTCGGCGCACCGCCCGGCGCCCGCTCACCGGGGACGACTCGGACGACGACCGGGCGAGCCGCCCGCGGGCCCGGGAGACGCCGTTCGCGACCTTCGAGGACGACCCCGCGAACCCGCTCGACCCGCACACGTCCGCCGAGGACCGGCCCCCGACCCGCCGTCCCCCGCCGCGGACCGGCCGCGGCAGCCAGACTTAAACCCCGCTATCGCCTCGTAGCTCCCCGTGGGGACCGAGGGCGACCATCGCCATTGCAAGGTCTGTGGCAAGGTCTGCAACCCCGCCGACGACACCTGTTCCAAGGCGTGCCGTGCGAAACGGGAGGAGCTGCTCCGGACCCGGAAGACCTACACCTACCTCCTCTACGGGACGGTCGCGCTGGTGGCGATCGTCTTCCTGTCGGTCTACCTCTAGTTCGGAGCCCCCGTGAGGCGATCCGGCCGGGCGGTCCTCGGAGGGACGTTCGACCGCCTCCATATCGGCCATGAGAGCCTGCTCGAGACCGCGTTCCGCGTGGGTCGGCAAGTCGGCGTCGGGATCACGTCCGAGCGCTATCTCGCCGACCATCCCAAGCCGGACGGGGCTCCCCTCCAGACGTACGCGGTCCGCCGCCGCCACCTGACCGCCTGGCTCCGACGGCACCATCCGGATCGATCGTGGAAGGTGGTCGCCCTCGACGAGCCGTTCGGGGGCTCGGTCGCGCCCGGGGTCGGCGTGCTGGTCGTCTCGGCCGACACGGTGGACGGGGGTGCCGCCGTGAACGACGAGCGGAGGCGCCGCGGCCTACCGCCGGTGCCGATCGTCGTGGTTCCTCTCGCCCTCGCGGACGACCTTTCGCCGGTCGCTTCTCGCCGGATTCGCGCGGGCACGATCGACCGGAACGGTCGACGACGCTCCCCCATCCGGGTGGAGCTCCGGACGTCGGTGCCCTCGGACGCACGGGCCGCGGGCCGGGCGATCCGGGCCGCCTTCCCCCAAGCGGTCGTGGTTCCCCGACCGGCGGGCGCCCGCTCCCTCTCCACGAAGTCCCCGCCGAGGCCGTCCCGTCGGGCCGTTCCATCCGCGGAGCTCTCGGTCACGGTAGCTCGGTGGCACGACGGGGGCTGGACGGTGACCGAGCGCTCGCCGTATGTCACCCTGCTCCCCGTGCGTATCCGGGGTAGGCGTCCTTCCCAGCTCGCACGGGGCCTTCGGAGCCTCTTGCGGCCGTCGACCGGGCGCGGTCCGACGTAACCGTTTTAGACCCATCTCCTCCTCCCTCGGCCGATGGAATCGTACCTTCGAGTGACGTTCGACAGCGAGGGGGCGAGCCCGTCCGACATCGCGGGACGCCTGCGTTCGATCGGGTTCGTCCCGACGCAGGGGAACTACGACTTTGTCTACGATTGGCAGGGCAGCGCGACGCACGATCAGGTGCTCGACCTCTCCGACGAGGTGACCCGGCGCCTGCGCGGCTACCGGGTCCTCTTCGAGATCGAGACGGTCTAGGCCCCCGTCCCGGCTCCGGGGCACCTTCGGGACCCCCGACCGCCGCCGCGCCGCCCTCCATCCGAGCAACCTTTTATCGAGCGCCCATTTCGATGCCCCGTCGTGCAGAAGTATCCGGTGCGTCCGAGCCATCGCCCGAATCTCGCCCCGGAAGCCTTGGAACGGATCCTTCGGACGCATTTCGAATCGGTCGGCGGCGCCGGGCCCGAGCGTACGGCCAGCTGGGGGGCGATCTCCCGGCTGAGCGCCCGCGCCGATGGGCGCGAGCTGCTCGTGGACGTGACGATGAACCCGAAGGTCTCCGTGGAGGTGGCGGCGGAGACAATCGCGCGGTACAACCGCTTCCTCGAGGAGACCTGCGGCTACACGACGAAGGAGCGGGCGAAGCGCCTCAAGAAGTCCGCCGTCACCCCCACCCCGGGGGAGTAGACCCGTGCGAGGCTCGCCGCCAGGACCGATCCCGTCCGGTGTCGGTTCGGAACTGGACCGGATCCGGCGGATCGTTTCCACCCAGTTCCCCATCTACGACACGCGCGTCGGACCGCAGTCCCTCGTCCTCGCCATCCAGGTCGACCCCACCCGTCTCGAGGGGAAATTCGACCAGCTCCGGCGCGACCTTTGGGCCGCCGGGTACATCCCGATCCTTCGCCGCCAGCAAGGGGAGGACTTTCTCGAGGTCGTCCCCAAACCTCGCCAGCGGGGCCGACGCGATTGGGTCAACATCGCCCTGCTCGCCGCCACGGTCGTGACGACCACGCTCGCCGGCGCGCTCATCTGGCTCACCTACGTCGGGGGCCAGACCCTCGCACCGACCGACTTCCTCAACGGGGCGATCTACTTTTCGATCCCCGTTCTCACGATCCTCGGTCTCCACGAGCTCGCGCACTACTTCATGGCCCGCCGGCGGAAGATCGACGCTTCGCTGCCGTACTTCATCCCGCTCCCACCGCCGTTCCTCTTCGGGACCTTCGGGGCGTTCATCAGCATCCGCGAGCCGTTCCCCGATAAGAAGGCGCTCTTCGATATCGGGGCGGCCGGCCCGCTCGCCGGGTTCGCCGCGTCGATCCCGATCGCGCTCGCGGGGCTCTACCTCAGCGCGCACACGGTCGCGCTCCCGGCCACCTACTGCGGCCCCACGATCCTGGGCGTAAGCTATGGGAGCCTCGTCATCGGCCCCTCCCTGTTCTGGGAGTTCCTCGCCCTGTTCTTTCCGCATTCCCTCCTGACCCTCCACCCCCTCGCGCTCGCCGGCTGGGTGGGGATCTTCGTCACGTCCATCAACCTCTTACCGGCCGGCCAGCTCGACGGCGGCCACGTGTTCCGGGCCCTCTTCGGCGACCGGATCCGGTACGTCAGCTACGGGACCGTCATCCTCCTCTTCGGGCTCGGCCTGTTCTACACGGGCTGGCTCTTCTTCGGGATCCTCATCCTTCTGCTCGGCGTCCGTCATCCACCGCCCCTCAACGACATCTCCCCCCTCGACCGACGTCGGTTCTTTGTCGGAGCCCTCGTGGTGGCCGTCCTCGTCACCGGCTTCGTCATCCAACCGCTCTACACGCCCAGCTACACGGTCTCGATCACTCCCGGCGCCGTGGGATACGCCCCGTCGACGCCCCAGCTTCCCGTGAACGCGAGCCTCGCCTACTCGGTGGTGAACGGCGATCCGGTCTCCCACGGCTTCCTGTTCGTGGCGACCGTGGAGAACGTCTCCCTCAAAGAGAACAATACGACCACGTACCTACCCCCCGCCGCCCTGGCCAGCTGGGCGGCCGGCTCCGAGTGGGTCTTCCATCTTCCGGACGGAGAGTCCATCGCCCTCCAGGGCGGTTCGGTGAGCCTGCCCAGTGCGGACTATGTGGCGGTGCCCGGCGCCGGTTCGGGCAACAGTGCCGCCGTGGTGCTCGAGTTCGCCAACCCGGAGACCGCGCTCGCGGTCCAGGTCCAGGTCACCGCGAGCGAGCTGTGCGCCCCCTCCGGGAGCGGAACGGCGAGCACGACGTTCACGATCGTCCCTCCCTAAGGCGGACGCTCGTACACCCGGAACTCCCTCGTGAGGCTGCGATGCACCCGCAGGGGCACGGACAGCACGCGACGCCATGGGGGATCGAGCGGGTCGTCCCCACCGGGTAGCACCAGCACCACCCGGCCCCCCGCCCGCACCCGTCCGGCCCAGCGGGGAATGACCCGGCGCGCCAGACGCACCGCCTCTTCGCCGCCGGTCCCGGACGAGCGACCGTAGGGGAGGTCGCTCAGCAACGCGTCGAACGGCCCGGGCGAGCCGGCGAACTCGACTTCTCCGGAATCCCCCTCGACCATCGCTTCGGCACTGACCCCCAGGTAGGCGAAGTTCCGGAGAGCCCCCCGGATCATGGTCGGATCTCGGTCGATCCCGACGACCCTCGCCCCCAGGAGCGCCGCCTCCGCGAGGAGGGCCCCCGTCCCCACGAACGGGTCGACGACCCGGCCCCCGAGGGGAGAGCGAGCGAGGTTCGCGGCGGCCCGAGCGAGGCGGGGGTCGAGGCCGACGGGACGGCGGAACGGAAGCGCCGACATGCGCCGCGCCGACGCGGCGCGGCGGTCCACCGGGGCCGCCTCCTCGAGCCAGAGGGCGGGCCCGTTCGGCCGCGGGAGGAGCCAGAACCGGTGGTCGGGGTGCTCGAGGTCGATCCGACCGCCCGCCTCCTTCCACTGACGGGCCGCGAGGAGCAACTCGGCGTCGCGGGCCCCCCCGGAGGGACGGCGGAACGGCCGGAACGAGGCGGTCGAGGCGGTACGGTCCGGCAGCGGTGATCCTCCGGGAGTGCCGGGCGTCGGGACCAGACATCGGTGCGCCAAGGCGAGGCGGCCGGCGAGAGACCGGGCCGCCTCACGGTCCAGCCGGACCTCGAAGACGGATTCGGCCCCCTCGAGCGGGCCGACAGCCTGGCCGCCCAGCGTGGCCGCCGCGGCCTCCGCTTCGGCCCGGGCGAGCTCGAACGACTCGCCCGAGAGCTCCACGTACACCGAGCTCATGGGGACCTCTCCCGGGACCATTCAGAAAGGCGTCTCCGGACGGATTCGGTGTGAGACCCTTCCCAGTACACGTGCCCGCACACTTCGCACCGGAAGAGAGGCTGGCCGGACTCCCACACTCGCTCGGGCACGGTCGCATCGCGACCCGGACGCTCGGTCGCGGCTAATGCGAGGAGACGACCGTTGCACAGGGTGCATCGCTCGAACTTGGGCTCGCTCGGCAGCGTGGGGAAGATCGCCCCCAGCTCACGCCACTGGTCCTCGATCTGAACGCCGGAGAGCCGGACCGACCCGCGCGCTCGTTGGGCGAGGGCCCGGTCCCGTGTGATCAGGACCCGCCCTTCCACGAGGGACCGACGTAGGACCTCGTCGTCGTCGAGCCCAGGGACGTAGGCCGTGTCGAGGCCGACGATGCGCAGGTAACGGGCGAGCCGGCCGAGCATCTCGTCCGCCCACCACGAGGAGGGCAGCCGGTCAGCCTCAGCGCGGGAATGAGATGAACCCTTGCCCGTCATATACCGGAGGCTTCCTCTCACCGCCCGACCAGAAACCATGCGCTTGTTTGGAACTAACGGTATCCGGGAGGTAGTGGGCGAGAAGCTCACGGCGCCCTTCATCGCGCGAGTGGCCGCCGGGATCACGACGGTCCTCGACCCCGGCGACCTCGTCGCGGTCGGTTGGGATGCCCGAACGTCCAGTCCGGAGATCGTCCGGATCGTCTCCGCCACCCTGGCCCTCGCCGGGCACCGCGTCGCGGAGCTGGGGGTCCTCCCCACCCCGGCCGTCCAGTACCTCGTCCCCCGCCTGGGGGCCCAGATGGGGATCATTGCCACCGCCTCCCACAACCCGCGGGAGTTCAATGGCCTCAAGTGCATCGCGGCCGACGGACTCGAAGTGCCCCGGAGCGTGGAAGAGGCCATCGAAGTAGCGGCCGAGGCCGGGAACGTGCGCACCGTCCCCTACGACTCGGTGGGCTCGATCTATCCCGTCGCGGACGGGGCCTACCGCTATGTCGACGGGATCGTCCATCAGGTCGATGCGGCTCGCATTCGGAAACGGCACTTCACCGTCGTCCTTGACTGCGGGAATGGGGCGAGCGTCACGACCGGTCCAGACCTCCTGCGAAGCCTGGGCTGCCGCGTCATCACGCTCAACGGGCACGCGGACGGAACGTTCCCGGGCCATCTGTCCGAACCGACGGAAGCGAACGTCCAGGACCTCATCCATATCGTTCCCGCGGTCGGGGCCGACTTGGGGATCGCCCACGACGGAGACGCGGACCGGGCGGTGTTCGTCGATGCGAGCGGTCGGTACGTCCCGGGCGAGGAGACCCTCGCCCTCCTCGCGCGCGACGCGGTCGAACGGGCCGGAGGGGGGATCGTCGTCAGTCCGGTCTCGGCGTCGCAGAGCCTGGAGGACGCGGTGCGGCCCCACGGCGGATCGGTCGTCTATACGCGGGTGGGCTCGCCCGCGGTCACTCACGAGATGCAATCGCAGCAGGCCGTTTTCGGGGGCGAGGAGAACGGAGGCCTGATCTTCCCGAAGTTCCAGTACGCCCGGGACGGAGGCATGTCGGCCGCCGGAATGCTCGACTTCTTGGTGCGCAAGGACTCCTCCCTCGCCGAGGCCCTGAAGAGCGTCCCCCGCTACGCCCTCGTACGCGAGAAGGTCCCGTGTCCGGTCGAGTCGCGGGGCCCCGTCATGGCCCACGTCGAGGCCATCCTCGCCGAAGGGGCCGACCGGGTCGTGACCCTGGACGGGATCAAGGCTTACCGTGACGGCGGCTGGATCCTTCTGCGCCCCTCGGGAACCGAGCCGCTCCTCCGCATCTTCGCGGAATCGAAGGATCCCGCGCGGGCCCGCGCGCTCGCCGACGAAGGTCTGACGGCGGTCCGGCGGGCGCTCGCGGCGGTGCCGCCGACCCGCTGACGTCTTTCCACCGGAGCGTCCGAGGCCTTCCGGTTAGCGCACCAGCGGCCCGATCACCAGCAAGCCGAGCAGGAGCAGGACGATGACGGTGAACGTGATCGCGGTGAGCGTCCGTTCCCCCCCGCGTCGGAAGTAGTAGAACCCGGAAGCGACCCGGAGGATGGGGGTCGCGACCAGGACGAGGAGGCCGAGCGTGAGATAGGCGGCCGGATCGCCGGCAGCAAGGCCCGTGGCGAGCCCGGACAAGCTCAGAAACTGGAGGATCGGGTTCGAAGCGATCGCCTGGGCCGACATCACCGACGGGTGGATCAGGAGGTAGGCGACCAGGGCGCCGATGAGAAGGAGCAGCGACGCGTACAGGCCCGCGCGCAGCACTTGAGCCATCCGGGCGTACGCCGCGGGCGGAAGGGTAGGGTCGATCGGCTCGGCGGCTGCGTCGCTCATGGCAACCCCAGTCCCCGCAGGATCGTCTCGATCGCGAGGGCGGCGACCACCGGGATGAAGATCCACCGGACCGTCCGGTTCCGGAGTCCGGGAAGGACCTGACTGCCCACGTACGCGCCGGCGGCCGTCCCCACCGCCACCGGCGCGGCGAGGAGCGGGTTGACGTAGCCGGCCGCGAACAGGATGCCGGCCCCCGCGCACGCGGTGACACCGATCATGAAGTTGCTGGTCGCCGTCGCGACCTTCATCGGGAGACCCAAGTACCGCTCGAGGGCAAGGACCTTGAACACCCCCCCGCCGATCCCGAACATTCCGGACACGAGACCCGCGCCGAACATGACGCCCAGCGCCGGGGAGGTCTCCGCCGCTTGGTACGTCACGGTCCGGCCGGTCGCCCGGTCCACGTACCACCCCGAGAGACGGAGGGCTCGGGACCGGGCGTCGGGCGTGCTCGGACGCGGGGTCTCCTCGTTCCGCCGGGAAAGGCTGCCGGGAATGATGGCGAGAAGGACGATCCCGAGAGCGACCAAGAGGGCGTCGGTGAGGCTCGCGCGGGCGAGGAAGACCGTCGCCGTCGCTCCGAGGATCGCCCCGGGGACGGTCGCGATCTCGAGGAACATCCCGATCCGGAGGTCGCTCAGGCGGTCGCGGATGTAGGCGGCTCCCGTGGTGGTCGAGGTCGCCAGGATCGTGATCGCCCCGGTGCCGATCGCCTCGGGGATCGGAACCCCGAAGAGCACTACGAGGGCCGGGATCACGACGACCCCCCCGCCCAGCCCGGAGAGCGAGCCGACCAGCCCCGCGGTCACCGAGAGGAGCACGAGGAGTATGACCAGCAGGCCAAGGTCCACATTCGGGACAGCCGCGGCATGGGAAAAAGCCGACGAGGTCCGGGCGGCGCCGCGCGCCTGGGAACCCACGAAACCTATTCCGTCCCGTGCTCTAGCTCGCCGGGCGAGGAAGGGAGCGATGGAGCTACGAGGTGGCCGGGTGGCGCCGGGGGCTCCGGGCATGCCACCGCGGTGGTCCCATTCCAACAAGGACGGGATCGGCACAGCCTATTCCGCCGACTCCCGTCTGTGGTACACCCTCTGGCGAGGGATCGTCACGGAGGTCTACTTCCCCACGATCGACACGCCCCAGCTCCGCGACCTCGAGTTCCTCTTCACCGACGGCGTCTCTTTCTTCCACGAGGAGAAACGAGACCTTACACCGACCACGGAGCGACCGGAATCCGATGGGCTCTCCTACCGGATCCGCTCCGAAGGACCCGAGAACCGTTACCGACTCCACAAGACCGTCCTAGCCGCGCCCCACCTGCCGTGCCTGCTCGTTCGGAGCCGCCTCGAGATTCTCGACCCGGCCCTCCAAGGCAAGCTGCGGCTCTTCGTTCTCGCCGCGCCGCACCTTCGCGTGGGAGGCTGGAACAACTCGGCGAGTGTCCAGGAGATCCTCGGACGGGATGTCTTGATCGCGGAGAAGGAGGGAGTCGCCCTCGCCCTCGGGGCGGACCGGCCCTTCCGCAAAGCCTCGGTAGGTTACGTCGGCCACAGCGACGGCTGGACGGACCTTCACTCCCACCGCGATATGAATTGGGAGTACGACCTCGCCCCGGACGGGAACGTCGCGCTGACCGGGGAGCTCGACGTCGGCGACCCCGAGGGGTTCACACTCGGGCTGGCGTTCGGCTCCAACGTCCCGGCCGCCGTGTCCGCGCTCTTCCAGGGCCTCGGCATGCCGTTTGACACGGCAGAGCAGCGGTTCATCGCCCAGTGGGAGCGCACCGCACGACGCGACCGGCTCCCTCGACGCCCGGCGCAGGCGCGGGGCGACCTCTTCGACGCGAGCCGCGCCATCCTGCTCGCCCACGAGGACAAGACCTACCCGGGCGCGTTCATCGCCTCCCTCTCGATCCCCTGGGGCAGTTCCAAGGGCGACGAGGACGAGGGAGGGTATCACCTCGTCTGGGTGCGGGACCTCTTTCATGCGGCCACCGGGCTCATCGCGTGCGGGTTCAACGAGGCCCCCCTTCGGGCGCTCATCTACCTCGCGACCCGCCAGCAGTCGGACGGGGGCTTTCCGCAGAACTTCTGGTTGGACGGGCGCCCGTACTGGCAGGGAATACAGCTCGACGAGGTGGCCTTCCCCATCCTGCTCGCCGGGAAGCTTCAGCGAATGGAGGGCCTTGCGGAGTTCGACCCCACCCCGATGGTACTTCGGGCCGCCCACTTCTTGATCAACAATGGGCCCACGACGGAGCAGGACCGGTGGGAGGAGATCGGAGGGTACTCGCCCTCCACTCTCGCCCAGTCGGTCGCAGCTCTCACCGTGGCCGGGCAGTTCGCGCGCCGGGCGGGGATGCCCGACACGGCCACCTTCGTCGAGGAATACGCCGACTTCCTCGAAGCGCACATCGAGGCGTGGACGGTGACCACGCGGGGGACGCTCGTCCCGGAGATTCCTCGCCACTTCGTCCGGATCCGCCCGGCCTCGGTGAACGACCCGGATCCGTACGAGGGCCCCGACCTCGGGGTGGTCCACCTGTCGAACGTCCCGCCCGGAACTCCCGCCGACTATCCCGCCCGAGAGATCGTGGACGGCGGCTTCCTGGACCTCGTCCGACTTGGGCTCCGTCGCCCGGACGATCCGCTCATCGTCGATTCGCTCCGGGTAGTCGACCGGGTCCTCAAGGTCGAGACCCCCTTCGGGCCGGTCTGGCGACGCTTCAACCACGACGGCTACGGCGAGACGGCCGAGGGGATGCCATTCAACGAGTTCGGAGTCGGGCGCGCGTGGCCGCTCCTGACGGGAGAACGCGGCCACTACGAACTGGCTCGCGGTGGGGACGCGCTGCCCTACCTCCAAGCGATGGAGGGGTTTGCCACCCCGACCGGATTGTTGCCGGAACAGGTCTGGGACGAGGCGGACCGACCGGACCGTCACCTCCAGTTCGGTCGACCGACCGAATCGGCGACGCCCTTGGTCTGGGCCCATGCCGAGTACGTGAAGCTACGTCGCTCGGTCCTGGACGGAGAGGTCTTCGACCGGGTTCCTGAGGTCGTCGATCGCTACCTCCGGCCTCACCCTCCCCGTCCGTTCCTCGAGGTGTGGAAATTCAACCGCCAGTGCTCGCGGGTCCGCGCCGACGCGGCGACGAGGGTGATCGCCCAGATGCCGTTCCGACTCCACGTATCGCGAGACGATTGGACCACGGTTGAAGACCGAGAGTCCCGAGCCACCGACCTCGGGCTTCACTATGTGGACCTCGAAGCCCTCGGGTCGGTCGGTCCGGCCTGGGTGTTCACTTTCTACTGGCCGCTCGCCGGTCGGTGGGAAGGCCGGGACTTCCGCGTCGAGTCGGTGAAGGGCCCGCGGCTCCCGCCCCGAGCTCCCGCCTCCCGAAAATGGGTGTAACGGGACCCTGGGAAAGCCCCTCAACCGTTCGGGTCGAGCGCAAGGCTCGCGATCGCGAACGGGGCGTCCAGACTCTCCGAATAGATCTCGATCTCGGGGTTCACCACGGGGTCGAGCGCCGTGAAATTGAACTCCAGCGAGGTCCACCCGGAGAGCGGCAGTTGTGCCGCGGTCACGTTGGTCTCCCAAAGGAGACCTCCGAACTCGAGAAGTCGGATCTCGAGGATCCGCGTCGTTCCGCTGACGTTATGCCCTGAGGGGAAGCGTGCGAGGTCCGCCGTGAGGGAGTACGAGCCCGGCGGGAGGAAGCCGGTCTTGGCCGTGCACACTTCGCCGGCCTTGCCCGAGCTCTCGTTGGTCTGGATCGCGACCCCCCCGGGAGCCGAGGAGTTCTCGATCTGCATTCCCACCCGCGCGACCGTAAGACCCTGCGAGGGCGTCCACGTGACCGAGGGGAGGCTTGCTTGGGGGCCGAAAAGCTCGGGGGAGCCGACGTACCCGCGCTCATAGAGAAGGATGGGGCCGACGGTCGAGGTCGCGGCGTACCCTCGGAGCTGGTAGATCGACTCGTTGGGCAGCTGGTCGCGGAGCGGTTCGCCGCCTCCGCCCACCGCAGAAGGGGTCACGAGCACCCAATCCGGCCCGGCCGAGAGGTTGAACGGCATTCCGGTCACGTTCGGAGGAATCGGGGCGAGGAGGTAGGCGTCCAGGTTATTCGCGACCAACGGGAACAGGTCCAACGTCACGGCGACCGGCTCGTGGGGAGCGATGAGGGCGACCAGGCGCTCGACCCATGCGAACCCCGGCTGGACCGTGATCCAGGGCTCGAAGTAGTACGGACCGAACACGCCGTGCGGGGTCCCGAGCGTGTCAGGGATGAGGGGCATCATGGGGTTGATGAGGAGGTTCGCCGCGATGATGACCCCGAAGACGACCGCCCACGTCGCGGTCACACGGCGCCGGCGACGGGGCCGAATCGTAGGGGAGGCAGACGCCTCCGGCGCCGGGGAGGGCTTGGGGGCCCTCACCGGCCAGATCTTCCGGTGGAAGTCGACCCGGGCGAGTCCGTACGCCAAGCCCAGGAAGACCGGTATCGCGGCCAACATCGTGTACTGGCTGCTGAGGGTAGAGAAGCGGTGCACGTCGTTCAGGAGCGAATAGCCGATCCAGGGCAACCCGACGACGACGAACGAACGGGGGTTCAGGAGCGGGAGAAAGCCGACGAGCGCGTAGAGTATCAGCCAATACTCGATGCTGATCATCAGCGCCGGCGACTTCGCCAGCGCCCCCAGGTTCCCCGTGGTGCCGTTCTGGGAATTGTTGTAGAAAAGACCCTCCAGCCCCCCGGGTTCGGGCGGACGGGGCAGTCCGAGAAGGCCCGCCCCAAACTCGTTCAGGAACAGATTGACCGCGATGTACCCCAGGACCGACACGACGATCAGGGCCGTGGTGTACCGCACGTCCACCCGACGGAGCGACGCCCGGACCGAACCCCCCAACCCGCGCATCGTGGCCATCCAGCGGCCGGGGCTCCCCCTGCCGCTCTTCCAACGGCGCCCACCGGCGCGCAGCGCCTCTTCGATCTCCGGAACAAGGAAGAACACTCCGATGAAGAACACGAAGACCGGCGCCACCTCGAGGGTGACGAACGAAAGGCCCGCCATGAGCAGGCCGAGCCGGTACCGGCCGGCCTGCCAGAGGGCGATCATCGTGAACAGCTCGAGCGGAATGAACGACTCGACGTGGAAGGAGTAGAGGTCCCCCGAAAGGATCGGGGCCCACAGCAGGTAGAGGCCGGCCGCAAGGAGCGCCTTCCCCTCGGAGTGGGTGACCTGACGGGTCATCCAATACAGAGGCAGAGCCGCCAGTCCGACGACGAGCGAGCGCTCGGCGAATAGCGTGATAGGGGAGGGGGCCACCCCGTAGATCGGGGTCAATGGGTACAGGATGAACGAAGGGTGCACGATCAAGAAAGAGCATCGACCCTTGACGATGCAGTCGACCGATTCGTAGAAAGGGACGTGGTACCCTTGAACGGTCGAGGAGAACGCCTGTTGGAAAATGCCCAGGTCGTAAGCGTGGGCGGCGTCGATGGAGAGATTGTAGTAGGCGACGATCCCGCCGTACAGCGAGACCGCGAAGAACCCCGCGATCATCAGCCCGAGGACGACAAACGGATTCGACCATCGGATCCGTCGTACCGGTGCGAGGGACGACACCGAGGTAGGATTGCCAGTGCCGTCGACCGCCATGCCGGTGGGCGCGAGCCCGGGCGTGGGATAGGGTTGATGGGCCGCCTCCGTTCGCCCCACCGGGGAGAGTAGCCACGACCGAACCCTCGCACGCTCCTCTCCTTCCAGGACCCGAGGGCCCCGGTAGAGGCGGAGAACGAGACGGAGGGGAGGGGGGACCTATTCTAGCCGGATGCGTTCGGTGGGGTACATGACTCGAACCCACGCGGGCGCCCACTACGCTCTCGCTCGACCCGGGACCGCCAGACATATTTTCTGCCCTGCACCGAGTCCACCATGACGACGGAGTGCGAAACCCCGGGGTGTTTGCACCAACGCCGGTTACATACCGCGGACGGCGCATGCCGCGCCTGTGCCTGCACGGCGTACACACGGGATGCCCCGCGACACCAGACGAGGGCGGAGCGCAAGGAAGCGGCCACCGCGCTCCGAAAGTGGTGAACGACCGGCCCCGAGCCCCCCTATAATTACTCCCCTCGGTTTGCCGCAGCGATGATGCCGGCTCGTTCGCGCTCAACGCTCGTGCTGAGCGTCCTCAACCTGCTCCTCCTTTCCTAGGTCGATCTCGGAGCGGTTCACGGAGTCGACGCGGCGCGAACTCCCACCTCCGGGGCGATTCCGACCTCGGGCCGGGTCTGCCGCGGGCACGTGCGAAAAGCTTCCGGGTCACCCAGACAGGAAGGAGACCGGCGAGTCCGGGGATCGAGAGCGCCGCAGGTCTAAGGCGGTCGAGGCGCGCTCGTGAGGATCAGGCGAAGTCCCGCCCGACCGGTGATGGCGATCCCCGCCGCGTCGTCCACGAGGGCGGCCTCCCCCGCTTCGAGCGCCTGGTTGTCGACCTTTCCGATACCCGAGACGGCGTAACCGATCGCGACCCGGTCGTGCCCGACCTTCCGGAACGTGGTGCCCGCCGAACGAAACTCGATCGCCTCACACTCGAGCCCCACGGCCGAGACGAGGGCTTTGCCATGTCCCACCAGAGTTCGACCGACCGTGCCGTCGGGTTGGGGAGACGGAGGCTCTGGCCGGGCGGATTGCATACGGGGCTGAGACGACGCTACGGCTGGCAGAGTGACGATGACCGCGAAGTATCGGATCGTCTGACCTTTCCCCGGGTTGATCCCATGCGTCACGCTCGTGGCAGCGGTGAGGAGGTTGACCGACCCCGCCAGTAACGGAGTGGATGGGCCAGAGCCGTAATCATAGGTGCCCGAGCCCTCGATGACGTAGGTCAGAACCTCCACGCTTTCGTGTCGATGGGGGGGAAAGCGTCTCCGGGGAGTCGCGATCGACTCAGCGACCCTCTCGAACGGTGCCCATCGCGGAACAGCGGCGCTGGGAACCACGGCGCGCGTGGTCGCATCCTTGGAAAGGATCTCTCCTGGGACGACCCGGACGGCCACCGCTGATCCACTCCCCTGTAGGGCCTCCATCGAGGCACGCCCGAACGGATAACTTTGGCACACCCAACCCCGGGGCGGTTCGCCCCGCCGGAATCGCCGGGTGGTTCAAGGGCGTGGGGCCGGGGTCAGAGGAGGCGAGGCGGGGGAGTCACCTCCCGGCCGATTCGGGGGCGACCCCGTCGGGATCCTACGGGAGGGAGACCCCAGCGGGAGGACGGAGTACCGCCAACTCTCTAGAGGAGTGCGCGCCGAACGGAAGGGGAAGCGTTATCGAAGCCTGGGGGGGTGGTTCGCGGGACGCCGAGGATTCCTCGGAACGGCAGACGACGATGGCGCCACAGGTATCGGCCTCTTCGGCCGGGACGGTACGGATCGGCGACCGGGTCGTGAACCGATTGGGACTCGGCACCAATCGCGTCACCGACACCGAGCCAACGCGGGCCCTTCTGCGGCGCGCGGTGGAACTCGACGTCAATTTCATCGACACGGCGGACATCTACCAATCGAACGCCAGCGAAACGACGATCGGCAAGACCCTGCGCCCCCTTCCCCCGGCGTAATCGTGGCGACCAAAGGAGGCATGACCCGCCCCGGCGTCAACGGCCACCCGGACTACCTGCGCCAAGCGGTCGAAGGGAGTCTCGAGCGGCTCGGTACCGATTGCCTCCAGCTCTATCAGCTCCATCAGGTGGACCCCGAGGTCCCCCTCGAGGAGAGCGTGGGCGCGCTGAAGGAACTGCAAGCGGAGGGAAAGATCCGGCATATCGGTCTGTCCAACGTAACGGTGGAGGAGGTCGAGCGGGCCCGTCGCGTGGTGCCCATCGTTTCGGTGCAGAACCAATACAACATCGGTGATCGCGGGTCCGAGAACGTGGTGGACTTCTGCACAGAACACGGGATCGTGTTCCTGCCTTGGAATCCCGTCAAGCGGGGGGACTTGAGTGCCGAGACGACGCTCGCCGAGGTGGCGGCGGAGCTCGACGTGACCGTGCACCAGCTCGCGCTCCGGTGGCTGCTCCGACGCTCCCCGATGATGTTGCCGATCCCCGGAACCCTTTCGGAATGACACCTCGAGGAAAATCTCGGCGCGACCTCGATCGATCTCAGCGAGACCGACTTCCAGTGGTTGAGCGCGTAGACCGCTCGCCGAGGGTCACGTTGCCCCTTGTGTGGGTCGGCCGCCCGGATACGGTGGACACCACCGGCAATTCACCAACGGGAAGGGGATGCTCTCGGTGAGCCTGCTGGTGAGATCGTGAACGTACCAGTGGCCGTCTGACCTCCTGCGTCCGTCGCCGTGACCGTCGTCGTCCCCGACGTACCGCTGGCACTAAGAACGTGCAGCTGAAGGCCCACGTCCCGCCTGGAGTCAGGGTGGTCCCACTCGTGCAGCCGTGATCGCTACTCCATCAAAGACCAGCCCCACCGTGCTCAACACTGAGAACCCGGTCCCAGACACCCTCACTGTTGCGCCCACCGGGGCCTGGCCCGGGCTCACGGAGATCCCCGGCGTCGTCACCGTGACCGTCACGGTAACCGACGCAGTCGCCGTGCTGCCGAGCGAGTCCGTCACCTCGACACAGTACGCGGTCGTCGACGTCAGGGTCGGCGTGGTGTACGCCGCAGCGTTCGACGTACCACTGGCCACAGTGCTGCAGTCAGACTCGTACCACTGGTAGGAGTATCCTCCCGACCCGCCCGAGCCGGTTGCTGTCAGCGTGACCGTCTGGCCGCTGTCGATCGTCGGAGCAGTGGGAGCGACCGACACCGAGAGCGCACTGTTGACCGTGACGGTCACCAACGCCGTCGCCGTGCTGACGAGCGAGTCCGTCACCTCGACACAGTACGTGGTCGTCGACGTCAGGGATGGAGTGGTGTACGGGTTGATGGTCGAGAGGGATGACCCGCTGCAGGTCGACAGGTACCAGGCGTAGCTGTATCCTCCCGATCCGCCCGAGCCGGTTGCTGTCAGCGTGACCGTCTGGCCGCTGTCGATCGTCGGAGCAGTGGGAGCGACCGACACCCCGAGCGCACTGTTGACCGTGACGGTCACCAACGCCGTCGCCGTGCTGACGAGCGAGTCCGTCACCTTGACACAGTACGTGGTCGTCGACGTCAGGGATGGAGTGGTGTACGGGTTGATGGTCGAGAGGGATGACCCGCTGCAGGTCGACAGGTACCAGGCGTAGCTGTATCCTCCCGACCCGCCCGAGCCGGTCGCCGTCAGCGTGACCGTCTGGCCGCTGTCGATCGTCGGAGCAGTGGGAGCGACCGACACCCCGAGCGCACTGTTGACCGTGACGGTCACCAACGCCGTCGCCGTGCTGACGAGCGAGTCCGTCACCTTGACACAGTACGTGGTCGTCGACGTCAGGGATGGAGTGGTGTACGGGTTGATGGTCGAGAGGGATGACCCGCTGCAGGTCGACAGGTACCAGGCGTAGCTGTATCCTCCCGACCCGCCCGAGCCGGTCGCCGTCAGCGTGACCGTCTGGCCGCTGTCGATCGTCGGAGCAGTGGGAGCGACCGACACCCCGAGCGCACTGTTGACCGTGACGGTCACCAACGCCGTCGCCGTGCTGACGAGCGAGTCCGTCACCTTGACACAGTACGTGGTCGTCGACGTCAGGGATGGAGTGGTGTACGGGTTGATGGTCGAGAGGGATGACCCGCTGCAGGTCGACAGGTACCAGGCGTAGCTGTATCCTCCCGACCCGCCCGAGCCGGTCGCCGTCAGCGTGACCGTCTGGCCGCTGTCGATCGTCGGAGCAGTGGGAGCGACCGACACCCCGAGCGCACTGTTGACCGTGACGGTCACCAACGCCGTCGCCGTGCTGACGAGCGAGTCCGTCACCTCGACACAGTACGTGGTCGTCGACGTCAGGGATGGAGTGGTGTACGGGTTGATGGTCGAGAGGGATGACCCGCTGCAGGTCGACAGGTACCAGGCGTAGCTGTATCCTCCCGACCCGCCCGAGCCGGTCGCCGTCAGCGTGACCGTCTGGCCGCTGTCGATCGTCGGAGCAGTGGGAGCGACCGACACCCCGAGCGCACTGTTGACCGTGACGGTCACCAACGCCGTCGCCGTGCTGACGAGCGAGTCCGTCACCTTGACACAGTACGTGGTCGTCGACGTCAGGGATGGAGTGGTGTACGGGTTCGTGGTCGAGAGGGATGACCCGCTGCAGGTCGACAGGTACCAGGCGTAGCTGTATCCTCCCGATCCGCCCGAGCCGGTTGCTGTCAGCGTGACCGTCTGGCCGCTGTCGATCGTCGGAGCAGTGGGAGCGACCGACACCGAGAGCGCACTGTTGACCGTCACGGTCACCGACGCCGTCGCCGCGCTGACGAGCGAGTCCGTCACCTTGACACAGTACGTGGTCGTCGACGTCAGGGATGGAGTGGTGTACGGGTTGATGGTCGAGAGGGATGACCCGCTGCAGGTCGACAGGTACCAGGCGTAGCTGTATCCTCCCGACCCGCCCGAGCCGGTCGCCGTCAGCGTGACCGTCTGGCCGCTGTCGATCGTCGGAGCAGTGGGAGCGACCGACACCCCGAGCGCACTGTTGACCGTGACGGTCACCAACGCCGTCGCCGTGCTGACGAGCGAGTCCGTCACCTCGACACAGTACGTGGTCGTCGACGTCAGGGATGGAGTGGTGTACGGGTTCGTGGTCGAGAGGGATGACCCGCTGCAGGTCGACAGGTACCAGGCGTAGCTGTATCCTCCCGATCCGCCCGAGCCGGTTGCTGTCAGCGTGACCGTCTGGCCGCTGTCGATCGTCGGAGCAGTGGGAGCGACCGACACCCCGAGCGCACTGTTGACCGTGACGGTCACCAACGCCGTCGCCGTGCTGACGAGCGAGTCCGTCACCTTGACACAGTACGTGGTCGTCGACGTCAGGGATGGAGTGGTGTACGGGTTGATGGTCGAGAGGGATGACCCGCTGCAGGTCGACAGGTACCAGGCGTAGCTGTATCCTCCCGACCCGCCCGAGCCGGTCGCCGTCAGCGTGACCGTCTGGCCGCTGTCGATCGTCGGAGCAGTGGGAGCGACCGACACCCCGAGCGCACTGTTGACCGTGACGGTCACCAACGCCGTCGCCGTGCTGACGAGCGAGTCCGTCACCTTGACACAGTACGTGGTCGTCGACGTCAGGGATGGAGTGGTGTACGGGTTCGTGGTCGAGAGGGATGACCCGCTGCAGGTCGACAGGTACCAGGCGTAGCTGTATCCTCCCGACCCGCCCGAGCCGGTTGCTGTCAGCGTGACCGTCTGGCCGCTGTCGATCGTCGGAGCAGTGGGAGCGACCGACACCGAGAGCGCACTGTTGACCGTCACGGTCACCGACGCCGTCGCCGCGCTGACGAGCGAGTCCGTCACCTTGACACAGTACGTGGTCGTCGACGTCAGGGATGGAGTGGTGTACGGGTTGATGGTCGAGAGGGATGACCCGCTGCAGGTCGACAGGTACCAGGCGTAGCTGTATCCTCCCGACCCGCCCGAGCCGGTCGCCGTCAGCGTGACCGTCTGGCCGCTGTCGATCGTCGGAGCAGTGGGAGCGACCGACACCCCGAGCGCACTGTTGACCGTGACGGTCACCAACGCCGTCGCCGTGCTGACGAGCGAGTCCGTCACCTCGACACAGTACGTGGTCGTCGACGTCAGGGATGGAGTGGTGTACGGGTTCGTGGTCGAGAGGGATGACCCGCTGCAGGTCGACAGGTACCAGGCGTAGCTGTATCCTCCCGATCCGCCCGAGCCGGTTGCTGTCAGCGTGACCGTCTGGCCGCTGTCGATCGTCGGAGCAGTGGGAGCGACCGACACCGAGAGCGCACTGTTGACCGTCACGGTGACCGCGTTGGAATAAACAACCTCAGCCGGACTACTACTGTCCGTCACGTGCAGCGCGAAGCTCCAGGTGCCGGTCGTGGACAGAGCACCGGTTGAAACGGTCGGTTTGCTGCCTGCGGTGCAGCTGAACGAACTGCCGAGGTTGGCGTAGCTCCCGCCTGGTGCCTCGACGAGCCACTGGCAGGTATACGGCGATGTGCCTCCGCTGAACGACGTCGTGGTCGAGAGCGTCGAACGTTGCCCCGAGTCGATCGTCGTCGGGTTGGCGGAGATCGTGGGAGCGATGAGAGCAGGGGTGACCGTGAACTTCCCGGTCGCCGTTTGACCGCCTGCGTTCGTCGCTACTACCGACGTCCCCGACGTACCACCCGGAACCGCGAACGTACAGCTGAATGTCCCCGTCCCCGTCGTCGTCAACGAGCCGCTCTTGCAGGTCGAAATCGCCACCCCGTCGAAGATGAGCGAGCTCAGGGTAGTCGAGTCCGAGAAGCCCGTCCCTGCCACCGTCACCGAAGCGCCGACCGGGCCCTCGCCCGGCGTCACGGTGATAGCGGGTGTCGTGAAGGTCACAGTAACGGACACCGGTGAACTGCTCACCGTCACCGGCGACGTGTACGAGGCCGCCCATCCCTTGTTATTGCTCGTGACGGTGAAAGGAAAGGCCCCGTTGCCCAGGGTCGTCGTGAGCGTGTTGCCTCCAGAGCTCGTGGTGGTGTTGGAAAGCGGGTTCTCTCCGGAGACGTTGACGTACCAGGTCACCCCGGAGGGTAAACCGGCTTCCTTGAACGTCACTTTCGATCCAGGTCCATAACCGTTGGACTGAAAGGAGAACAGGCTGGTCATCGGCGGGAAGTAGACAGTGCCATCGTTCCCACCATCGCTCCCCAGGTCAAAGAGCCACTCGATCGTCGATTCCACGTTGTAATCGGTCGTGTCCTGGGTCCACTTGGTCCCGAGGGAGTCCGGGCTGACCACGCTCATGTAGGTCTGTCCGCCGCAGACGCTCGCATCCGGTGGCTGGCTGATGCCCTCACAAGCCCGAAGAGGAGGACCGGAGACGTAGCCCGTGCGGCTGGCCGACTTCCCCTCATCGTAAAGGATAAAGAACGCCGTGTGGGCGACTTCGTTCTTAGTCGGTTGGGACCCATAATTTCCGGTGCCGCTGAAGTTCTCGGTGCCGTTCAGGATAGGCCCAAGGAAACCCTTGAGCCACGCATCCGCATTCGCGAGGGTCCCCTGGCCCCCCTGGAGGGTGGTGTGACCATTGTCGTAATCGTTCGGGATGTAGAGGGAATAGTTACCGAGCGTCCCGTCTTCGAGGCTGGCGTTGAACGCCTGGCTGCTGAATACGTGCGATTCGCATACGGAGAGGGGGCTCACTACGTCGGAGTACCGAATGAATGGGTTGTGCCCCCCGTTGTAGCCATTCTTGAGGATGGCGGTGGACGTGTCGCAGGGAGTGGTGGAAGTGGGGGGCAGAGATTCCATGTACTCGTCCCAGCTCAATCCGGCCGCCTGCATCAGGTCGCCGATGTTCCGGCCTGAAGAGAGTCCCGTTCGTCCCGCGTTCACACACTCGTTGTTCGTGCTGCCACCCGTGACCGCCATGTAATTCGGGGCGGAGTCGTGGCACGCGGCGTAAAAGTCCGTTGCGTTACCGTAGTGGGTTGCGAGGTACTGTTCATAGATCCCCCCCTTCGATTTGCTCCACACTGAAGAGTAATTCTCGTTCTCCAGCATGATCACGACCACATGCTGGATGGCCGGCGTGCCGTGCTGCGGTACCGTTGTGAATTTGATTCCGACGGGAGTAGGGCTGGCCCCGGTGACCGTGACACTGCCGGAGTTCGGAGTGGCCTCAAAACCGGCGACCGACCCCACGGCGTAGGAATACGTCCCGTTGGGCTCGCTGAAGAGGACGTCCGACGGATAGAGGCTGGAGGTCTGAACGCCTCCGAGGGTGACGGACCAGCTCGTACCCGAGGGAAGGCCGCTCGGGTCGAAGCTGACCGAGTACCGTCTCGGAGCGCTCCCTTCCGGCTTGACGGCGATGGCGAACGAAAGGGAGGCGACGAGGCCCGTAGTCCCCATGTTGCCCCAGATGGTGAACGCGCCGGTGCTCGCGTCCGTCTCGCTCACCACACCGAGAGTGATAGGGGCGGGCGAGCCGACCGAGCTGCTGGTGACCGCGGTCGATAGTTTGTATCCCGTAACGGCAGCGTCGTAACCGTCCCCGATCACGCCGAGGATGAGGTCGTTCGCGACGGTGGTTGAGACCGTGGGTTGGGCGCCGGGTCCCGAGCCCCCCGAGGCGGGTGAGCCAACTGAGTCATCCGGGGAAGCCCCGCCTCCGACCAGGTCCACGACGGCGACCGCGAACGTCTGGTCCGCGGAGTAGGTCACCGTGACGGTCAGGCTGGAGACGGTGGGGACATTGTCCGCCTCGAAGATCGTGGTTTCGACGAAGGTACTGCGATGGCCCTGCGCCTTTTGAACGAAGGTGAGGGACGTAGAGGCCTTCACGGACGGGTTCCCCGAGCTCCCATTCTGGGCTACAAAGACGTAAACGGCGTCCCCGGACGAGACCGAGATCCCCGCGGTCGTGCCAGATGTGGTCGCAACGAAATGCGTCGAGGTGTAGGCCCCCAGGGAGGGAGGCGACAGGCTCACTCCGAATGTGGCCGCGGGCGCCGAGTGGGCCCCCACGAGGGACTGCCCGATAACTAACGCCGAAAGCACCACCATGGCTGATACGAGAATCGCCGTTGAAGCGTGCATTTCTCACCTCGCGCCTTCACGATAGAGGGACGGGGGTCATCCCCGACCTACTCTCGAGTGTAAGGCGACCCGGCGCACTGCGTCTCGGGGCCGATGGCTCGGAAACTGCACCGTCTCGAAGTGGGAAGATCCGAGCGTCAGTGAGATTCGTCGAGGGGAAGGGGCAGTTAGTACTCCGCCCTGGCAGGTTGCGCACCCGATGGGCCAAAACTTGGCCCGGTGGCCCATTCTCTTCGAGTAAATAATGCACTCCCAAGTTTCCAACGAATTTGAGACCCGACAGCTCCCCTGACTCCACGCCGATCCTGCGCACCTTGTCCTCGCCTCCGGGAGGACGATTTGCCTCCCGAACTGAGCTAGGCAGGTTACTCTGCCACTGAGCAGGGGAGATCCGAACCCCGTTCCAGCGCCCGGAACGATTCGGCCCGGTACGATCCTCCTTCCCGAGACTTCGACCCCCTGTCCCAGACGCCACCTTCGAGGGGGGATTCAACCGGGTCGGATCGCACCCCCTCAGGGGAACCCGCCCCTTAGTGTTGGTGCGGGTCGGCTTCAGGGCGCCCAGCGGTCCGAAGGAAGCTCTCGAGAGTTGGAACGTGTTGCCCGAGGGGACCTTCTTTCCCGGGTCCCGGGCGGGTCAAAGGCGGCCGAGCGGCGGGCCGAGTCCGCTCTGAAAGGGCAAGTAAATATACCTCTGGACCAAATCCATGTCAGTCATTCTGCTGCCCGGCGGGAAGGGTCACTGTCCCCGGGCGAGCTGGGAGTCTTCAATCGCAATGCCGAAGTCGCAACCGCTCGAGAGAGACCGCTTCGCCCCCGTCACTTCGCCGTTACGGAGCTTGTGGCTCGTAACCCTCGTCGTCACCTTGACCATCGTGGGGGGAATGGGAATCGCCCAGGGGCTCCCCGGATCGCCCGGGCCGGCGCCAAACCACCCCGGGACATCGGCCGTCGCGGCCTCCGTCCACTCGAACGTTACCTTCCCGACATCGGTCCGTCATGTTATCACCGTACTTCTGGAGAACCAGGATACCGGGAATGTGCTCTCGAAGGGCGCGTTCGAGCGGCATCTCATCGCTAAGTACGGATACGCTAGCAATTACTACGCGATCTGCCACCCTTCCGCTCCCAACTACCTCGGGCTCACTTCGGGCGAGTCGGACCAGTGCGGTTCGGACAGCTACAATGTGTACTCCACTACGAACATCGCCGACCTTGTGCAGAACGCGGGCCTCACCTGGGCCTCCTACGCGGAGAGCTTACCGTCGCCTTGCTACACCGGTAACTCGGGCAATTTCGTCGTGCGACATGTTCCGCTCCTTTTCTATAAGGACATCGTTTCCAATTCCACCCGGTGCGATTCCCACATTGAGGGCTTCAACGGTTGGAACAGCTCCGTGAGCTCGGGCGACCTCCCGAACTACGTGTTCATCACGCCGAACATTCTGGACGACGGGCACAACACCGGCGTCTCGTACGCCGACCAGTGGCTGAAGAACTGGCTTTCCCCCCTGCTGAACGACTCGTTCTTCCAGTCCTCGGTGTTCCTCATCGTTTACGATGAGTCCGGAGGCACCACCACGGGGTACGACGGACTCTACGGCGGAAAGGTCTACTTCGCGGCGGTCGGCCCGGACGTCTACGAGAACTCCACCTACTCCGCCGACGCCTCTCATTACAACCTCTTGGAGACCACGGAATGGCTTCTCGGTCTCGGGAACACGGGCCACAACGACAACCGCTCGTCGTTCCCCCCCATGAAGTCGCTCTTTCGCACCCCCACCTCCAACTCGACCAACTACACCCTTTCGGGCGACATCACCGCGGCCAGTACCGGCGACCCGATCTCTGGCGTGGACGTTTCCGTGGCGGGCGGACCCTCGACGACAACGAACTCGAGCGGGGGATACCAGATGGCGCTCGCCAACGGTTCCTACTCCCTGACCGCCTCGGCCCCCGGATTCGTGCCGTCGACCGGCACGGTCACCATCGCCGGAGCGAACGTGGTCCAAAATTTCACGCTCGCGGTGGTCGCGATGGGGCTCTACCCCGTGTCTGGAACGGTCTCGGACAGTTCGAACGGGGCTCCCATCGCCGGCGCCACCGTCGCCATCTCGGGGGGAGGATCGCTCACCACGAGCTCGAATGGAACCTACGCGATACCGCTCTCCAACGGGACGTACAACCTCACCGCTTCCGACCCGGGCTACCAGTCCACCTCCTCTTCCGTCACCGTGGCCGGCACGTCGGTCACCTTGAATTTCACGCTGACCCCCGGAGCGCCGGCGGTGTATTCGGTCTCGGGCCTCGTGGAGTACGCGTCGAACCGGTCGCCCGCCTCCGGCGTCACGGTCGCGTTGAGCTCCACGGGCTCCCAAATCACAGGCCCCAGCGGGAACTACCTGTTCTCCGTGGTCAACGGCAGCTACAACCTCACCGTCGAGAAGGCCGGGCTTTCCACCCAGTCGGCCGCCATCTCGGTTCTGGGGTCCTCCGTGGTCGAGAATTTCACGCTCGAGGTGCCCGTCTTCCCTCTCACCGGCATGGTCATTTCGCAGGTCACCGGATCCGCACTTCCCGGGGCGAACGTCAGCCTGTCCCCCACCGTCTGGCAGATCACCGGCCAGAGCGGAAGATTTTCGTTCCTCGTGCCGAACGGAACGTACGAGCTCGAGATCGTGGCCAGTGGATACTCCTTCTCCGTCCGCAACGTCTCCGTCGCAGGGGGCCCCGTCTCCCAGAATATCAGCATCGGCCTAGCCACGACCCCCACCGGCCCGGGCGGAACCCCCTCGGGCTCTCCCGTCTGGCCGTGGGTAGCTCTTGCCGGGGTGGTCGTCGCCCTCGCGATCGCCAGCCTCGCCCTCCTACTCCGCCGGCGTCGGTCTCGGCAGAAGACACGCGCCGCGCGATTGCGCCGACCCGTTCGTTGATTCGCCCGACGACGATGGGACGCCGTTCGTCCGCACGGGCTTTTGGGCGGTCCCCTCCCCCCTTCCCGAGCCCCCGGATCGATCGTCCCCGGGGGAAGGGGTGATTCTCCTGGACCGAGCTACAATGCCAGCGTTGGAACGGGTGAGCCCGGACACCGGTGGGATTCCCGGAGATCCCTAGGTCGAGCCACCGGGCGGAGCCGACGGAGGCGGTGAGCTCGGTCCCTCGGGCTTCGGGGCGGGCGTGGGCTCGTCCTTCCTGCGACGTCTCCAGAGGAAGAAGAACAGCAGCAGCAGGATCACAAGGACGACTACGACGAGGAGGCCCCAGTCCAGGGTCGAGAGGCCGCTCGTCCCAGCCGGGCTCGAGGGCGAGGCGACCGTGAGGGTGGCGTGGGCCACCGCGTGGGCCCCATTAAGATCCGTGACGTTCACCGTGATCGTGAAGGTGCCGGTAACGGTGGGCGTGCAGGTGAAAGCGGCCACGCTGGACGTCGTGCAGCCCGTCGGTAGACCGCTGTAGACGTAGGAATACGGCGGGGTCCCTCCTCCCGGGGTCGTCGTAAAGCCGGCGCTCGTTCCTAGCGTCAGGCTCGTGGGATCGACCGTGAGGGAGGCAGTGAGAGCGCTCGCTCCGGCGGTAAAAGCAATCTTCTGGTACAGGGGAAGCCCCGCGACCGTGAGCGAGCCGGAGCTGGGGGAGGCGGAGTACCCAGGGACTGCGGCCACCGTGAAGGTGTAGGTGGAGTTGGGAGCCTCGAGGACGATGGAAGAGGGGGCGGCGACGCTCGACGAGCCGCCCGCGAAGGACGGCGCCAGCGAAACTCCCCACTGGGTTCCCGCGGGCAGGCCGGTCTCGTTGAATTGGACGGGGTAGGAATTCGACGAGGATTGGGTGGTGAATCCGATGTACACCGTCGCGGGACCGTCCGAAACCAGCACGTCGCCCGAAGTCACATTCGCTACATAACCGGTCACGCTTGCAATGGTGAAGGGATAGGTTCCGTTCGGCTCGATGAATCCGATGGTGCGCCCGACCGAATCGTTGGGTGAACCTCCCAGGGTCACCCCCCAAGTCGTCCCGGTCGTGAGCCCGCTTTCGACGAACGTGACCGGGTAGCTGGTCACGTTCACACCGGACAGGATGGAGATGGAACTGTCGTACATATTGGAGACATAGATGTAGCCGGTGGTGGCGCTGTAGGCAATCCCGCCCGAAATGATCGAGGATTGGATGTTGAGCGGCGGACCCAGGAGAGCGTAGGTCGTAGCGTTGTAGGCGTTGACCTGCCCATTCTCCCTGGAGCTCATGTACAACGAATTGGTGCCGGAGTCGTAGGCCAGGTAGGAGGGGGCGTAGCTCGAAAAGCTCCCGACCAGCTGGTTGGTGGACGCGTTGATGACACTGATGTTTCCCGACCCATAGTTCGCGACAAATATCGTGTTGTTCGACGGGTCGTAGGCGAACGAGGAGGGTTCGGATCCGACCTGGATCGACCCGTTCGTCGCTTCCCCGCTGACGACCGTCACGTTGTGGTTCAGGAAGTCCGCTACGTACACGGAGGAGTCCGCCGGGTCATAGATCTCGGCGGCGAGGCTGTCGAACGACTCGACCGAGATCACGGTCTGGACAGTCTCGGTGGCTCCGTTGATGATCGTGATGTTGCCACTGTAGTAGTTGGAGACGTAGACCAGGCCGTTCGAAGGGTCGTAGGCGACGCCGTCCGAACCAAACCCGAGGTTCAGGGTCGTCACGACGGTTCCCGTGGCCGTGACGACATTGACCGCTCCGGTGGGCTCGCTCGCAATGTAGAGGTCTCCCGTGGCGGCATCGTAGGCCGAATCGTCAGGCCCGGGGGACGCGGCGGGAGCGATCCCGGTTTCGAGGCTCGTCGACTCTGCGATGATGTAGGCGTCCTGACCCCCATAGTCGATCGCATACAGGTCGCCGTTCGGGGCCGCCGTCAGGCTGGTCGGGTAGGCGACCAACCCGATCGCGGCGACGGGTAGGGAGGTCGACCCCGAAATGACGGTGAGGTTCGAATCCGCCGCATCCGTTCCCAGGTTCGCCACGTAGACGTTGCCACTGTCCGTGTCGACGCCCAGGTCCTCGGGGAAGTTGTTCGTCGTGACCGTCCCAACCACCGTGTTCGTGGCTGGGTCGAGGATACTGATACTGTTGGAGCCGTAATTCGCGGTGTAGACGTACCCATTCTTGGGGTCGTAACCGGCCCCCTCCGCTCCGTGGCCGATCCCGATGCTGGTAACCGCCGTGTTCCCTGGCTGCTGGAGGACGGTAACGTTGTTCGAGGCGCCGTTCGCGACCAGGAGCGTGTCCGTCGAAGGCGCATAGGTGGCGGAGGTGGGGACCGAGCCTACCGTGACCGACGCGGTCGCGGCGTTCGTCGTACCGTCGATGACCGTGATGTTGTCGGTGAGCGAATTGACGACGCTGACCAGGTCGTCTTTCGTGTTCAAAGTCAGGGCGACCGGCTCGCTCCCGACGAGGCCCGTCCTGGGGTTCGCCACCACAGCCTCGCTGGTCGTGTTGATGACCGAAACATTGCCGGTATTGAAGTTCGACACGAACACTTCCGTGTCGATCGGGTCGTAGAGAATCGCGCCCGGCTCCCCCCGACGTGGATGCTCGTGAGGACCTGGTTGGTGGTTCCGGAGATCACCGACACGTTGTCGGTGATCAGGTTGCTGGTGTAGAGATTCCCGTTCGCCGGGTCGAAGACGATCCCGCCCGGGCTGGTGCCCAACTCGATGGAAGCGGTCAGCACGTTCGTGGAAGTCTGGATGACCCCGACCGTGCCGAGCGAGGGGTTGGTCTCGTAGAGGTAGCCGGTGGCCAGGTCGAGTGCGGCCGTGGGAACATTGGGAATATAGGCGCTCCCTCCGTACCCGACGGTGAGGCTGGTCAGCACGGTATCGGTGGAGGCGTTCACGACGCTGATGGTCTGACCGCCGTTTCCGCGAACGTAGAAGTTCCCGCTCGACGGGTCGTACAGCACCATTTGGGGTCCTCCCTGTACGGCGGGCTGCTGGTTCCCTGGGAGCAGGCGGTTCGAAGTAAGGTCGAGGGTATCGATGACCGACCCGACCCCGCCGGAAGCCGGTGTGATGGGTCCTGCTGCAACGCGGACTGTGTGGGGTGAGACGGGAACGTTCGAGGAGGTGCCGGCGATCCGTGGGCCGGTCGGAGTCCCAGCCGCCACGGCCCCAAACAGGAAGGAGGAGACAAGAAGTAGGCTGACCAGTAGCACGACGGACGCACCGAGGGCAGAGGCCTCGTGGGGCCGTCCGACCTCCAGAGCGCGCTCAGGGAAATCCGTGGCGTCGGTCAAGTCGCACCGGGACCCGTCTCCTCATCTGAGATGATAACGGTTCGCAAGCCGGCTCATGGGGAAGGGCCGCGCCCGGCGGAGCCGTCGTCTCAGGCTCGGTCATCCCACCCCTTAGATCACAGAGGGACGAGTGACCGTTGAGTGGATTCTTCACGAGCGGCCGAACCTTTACGTCCCACCCCTACCCGAAGGCAAGGCCCCACCGAACCCGGCCCAATCGGTCGGGTCATTGGGAATATCATCAGCACCGATGGAGAAGAGCGCACGCCCGGCCTGCCGAGCGCGCGCCGAAAGAAAGCAGGGACCCCGGGTCGCCTCCCGGCCGAAGCCGTCAGAGTTGCTCTTCGTACAATAGGGGAGAGAGCGGACCGCAGACGTTCCGCGAGCCTGAGAGCGAGATCGAGAAAAGGTGGGTCTACGACGGGGTCAAACGGCTCCGAACCGATATCTGGCGAATTCTGGGCGGGGCTCTGACGGCGCGAGTGCGGAGGAACCCGCCCGATCAATTGTGGCGCTTAAGGTGTCCGGCCAATGGAGTTGGGGCATGGTAGAACCGGTCGTACGGGGCGCTGCGGACCCGTTCGCGTACCGAGCTCGAGAACCTTGGCGAGATCCAGGCTCCTACCGAACCCCGTCAGGTGAGAACGTCGCAGCGGTCGTGGGTTCTTTTGGTGGCCTATTGACCTTCGTGAGGAGAACGGCCCTCGGGCGGCACGACTCCGTATCCAGCTAGCTTCTCCTGGGCGCCCTCCAACTTGGCCTCGTGTTCGTTGGTCAAGTTTTCCTGCGCCACCGCGCGGCCTCCAGTGACGGGGCCTTCGGTTCCCGACGGTTGGTGGAAGTCCGCGGTGGAGTACTCGTCGTCGTGCCCGCACTTCGGGCAACGGACCCGCATGCTGCTGATCATCACTCCGGCCACGCCGGACGTGGGCTCGGCCACGGGGGTCGGGATCTCCTGGCCGCAGGCTCGACATTTGACAAATAGCGTCGGCATGTTCCTACCGGTTGACGTGTGATGCCCCAAGTCTGGAGGGAGGAGCGAGCGGATCCATCGGGAAATCGAGCGAGAAGGACACGCCAGAAAGGATCGAAGCGCCGCCGCTCCTAACCCGTGCGGACCGCTTTGCGCGAGGCGACGTGGACTTTCTCCCCCGGCGGCGAACCGCTTCGACTTGAGAATTCGGATTTTGGACGAGCGAGATATTCGCTGGGCCTATTCGCCGGAAAAGAGGGCGCGATCGGGGGGATCGCCAAGGGCCGGGCCGAGGATTCGAGTTCCCCATGGGATGGCGACTAACGTAGTTGAATAAGGAGCGGACCTTAAGTCAAATTCAGCGGCCCGAGGGGCTCCTCCCTTGAGGTCGGCCACTGTTTCTCCGCGGAACAGTTGGGCCATCGGGCGCGCAGGGATTGGAACCCCCCGGGGGTTCGAATACCAGCCGTCGGCCGGTCTCTAAGACCGCCAGGCCGAGCACTCAGCCAGAGCCCCCATATTTGGGCAAACAGCAACTCCCTCGCGCCCCGAGAGCCCAGAATCCATTCTGAGTCTGACCCTCCCATTAGAGAATCCTATGGTCAGAAGGAGGTCAGAGGTCTCGTAGAACGCGCGGGTCAATCCCCAAATGAGCACCTTACGGATAGCGACCGAACTTTCCCGAACGACCTGCGCCTGAGGTCCCGTCCCGCGGGAGCGCGCTCCGCCCTGCATCGAAGAGATTTAATGATAGGAATGAATGCCGGTACTCAGGGTCCATTATGCCAAATGCAACCTCCGGGAGAATGATCGCGGCGGTCCTCATCTTGATCGGGGCGATCCTGTTGATCGGCGCCCTCGTCACGCCGTGGTACTCCTATGAATCGTCGGGGAACGGCTTGAGCGAGACTCGCAATTACTACCTAGGCATGCCATCGACCAACGGAACGATCCAACCTGTTTGCAGCGGCCTTCCCTCGTGCCCAACCCAGACGTCTGTACTCCACCCAGAATCTGAATAACACCGGGAGCCTCGCGGAGGCAGGGTTCTTCATGGTCATCGGAGGATTCGCCCTCGGCATCATCGCCGCGATCCTCGGAGTGGTCTCTCGGCGCAACCCCCGCCGCGCCGCCCCGGTCATGGCGCTCGCGGCCCTCGCCCTTGTCCTCGCCATCGCCGCGCCGGGACTCTTCGCGGTGTCACTTCCCGGGGCGGCCGCAAAGGATTCGCCGGGCCACTTGGGCAGCGGACCCTGGTCCTCGTTCTTCGGGTCGAACTCGACCACGATTTCGGGCATCACGATAACCACCACGTGGGGCCCCGGCATCGGCTGGTATCTTTCCATCGTGGCGTTCGTGATCCTCCTTGTCGGTGTGATCCTTCTCGCCCGATACCGCCGGGAACCGCCGCAGCCCATGACGGCTCCTGCGCCTGTCGTTCCGACCACCTCCACCATGCCTCCGCCGTCTTCGCCCCCTGCCCCGTAGGCGGAGCGTCGGCTCGCGTGCCCCTTCCCCCGCTTTGGGTGGTTCCGCGATTCGAGAACGACGGGTGCAACGGGTCCCGATGGTTACGGGATCCAACTTTCGAGGTAATCCCCCGGGCAGTCCCAGCAGTGGTAACTTCGCCAAACGACCCCTCTTCTGACCCGAGGGTCGGGCGAGTCGCTCCATTTCCACGATACGCGGCCCTGAACCCTTAGTAGTGGTGTCTCCCGCGGCTTCGGACCCAGAGCGCACGTCGACGAGAGGGGCGAATGGCTTGCGGCCAAACTCGGGTAGAATCGGGGCCGGGTTCTGGCGTGGCGGGCGCGGAGGGATTGTAACCCTCCGGAGATTCAAGATGCGTATCAAGTAAGGTGTATATACACCAAATAGTATACACACTGATGTGGCCAACGACGTCTTCGCCGTGCTGGCAGATCCGACCCGCCGGCGTCTCCTCGAGGCACTCGCGTCGGGGGAGCGCTCCGTGAACGATCTCGTGAGGCGGGTCGACATCGAACAGCCCGGCGTATCGCGTCACCTGCGCATCCTGCAGGAGGCCGGCTTCGTCGTCGTGCGCCCGGAGGGCCAGCGTCGCTGGTACACCCTGCGGACGGAGGCGTTCGAGGGACTGGTCGACTGGATGCGCAGTGTCGCGCAGGATCAGGCGGACCGCCTACAGCGGTTGGCCGACCTCGTCGAGGAGCCCGCGGAAATGAGGACGAAGGGAAGAAAACCATGACCGAACAACCCACGAAGAGAACGGATAGTGAACGAGAGTTTGTCGTCGAACGCACACTCGCGGCGACCCCCGAAAGGATCTTCGAGGCCTACACGGACGCGAGGCTCGTACCGCGGTGGTGGGCACCTCCGGGCGGCTCGCTACGGGTCGAACAGATGGACGTCCGGCCGGGCGGGAAGTACCGCTACGTGCAGCGGACCCCCGGCGGGCAAGAGCTGGTCTTTCTGGGTTCGTATCTCGAGGTGAACCCCCCCACCCGATTGGTGTACACCTTCGAGATTGAAGGGCAAGGCAACCCTGTGACTACAACCGTGGACCTCCATGGTGAGGGAACGTCGACCCGGGTCACGCTTACCAACCTCTGCGTCTCGAAGGAGGTCCGGGAAATGATGGCAAAGTACGGGGCGGAGGCGGGGGCGAAGGCCGCGCTCCATCAGCTAGCCAAGCTCCTCGAGCAGCCGGGGGGGAACTGAGTCATGAAGGGATCGAAGAAGTCCGGCTCCCCCTCCACGCCCGTCCGAACGAAGTCCGACGAGCTATCCGATTGGCGGGGCGAAGCGCTCGACCGGATTCGCCGTCTCATCAAGGCGGCAGACCCCGAAGTCGTCGAGGAGCGGAAGTGGAAGAAGCCATCGAATCCCAGCGGCATTCCGGTGTGGTACCACGACGGTATCATCTGCACCGGCGAGACGTACAAGGACCACCTGAGGCTGACCTTCGCCGACGGGGCTGCTCTCAAGGACCCGACCGGTCTCTTCAACGCCAACCTCCAGGGCGTCACGCGAGCGATCGTCCTCCATGAGGGAGACACGATCGACGGCAACGCCTTCCGGGCCCTGATCCGCGCTGCAGCGGCGCAGAACGCGTCCTCAGCTCGGGGCTGACCATAGAATTACTCCTCCAGATAGCGGAGGGGGCGAGTCGACGGGGAGAGACGTCGTGAGCAACAGGCGCGGAGGGACTCGAACCCACCGCGGGTTCGAATCCCCAAGAGACCCCGGCCGAGCGGGGTGGATCTAGCCTGGGCGGCGAGATTAGGCTCCTAGATGACGCTCGCAAGCCCCGGCCGGTCCGAGGTTTTTCGCATCGAGCCGGGCGCGACTATATAACCCGGTAACAGATTTTCCTGAACATGAGTCCGAACAAGAAGGTCGTCGAGACCTACTTAACCACCGCCGACAAGTCGAAGCTCGGCCCACTCCTTGCGGACAATGTAGAGTGGATAGAGTGGGGCGACGGAGTCCCCCCGTCGGGAGTCATCACGAGGGGGAGGGAAGCCCACCTCAAGAACTATGGAGACGACGTTCTCCGGGGCGAAGTCCATCGGCTAACCGAGGAGAACAACGTGGTGGTCGCCGAAGGCACGGTTCATGTGACCAAGAAGGACGGCAGCGTTCTCTCGGTCCGCTACGTCAACGTATTCGAGCTGGAGAACGGCAAGATCCAAAGGAAGTCGTCATTCGGGGCGTTGCTCAAGGACTCCGGATAGGAAGGAGCGACGGGCGCGGAGGGATTTGAACCCTCGACCGCCGGGTTAGGAACCCGGTGCCCTATCCAGACTAGGCTACGCGCCCCAGAGGACCTGCCCGATTTCGCAAATAATCCCTTCCCCAGCCCTGCCGACCCGGAAAAATCTCGCCGTCACGGACAGTCAGGTTGGTAAAGTGAAGAACGCACTCATGGATGACAAGGGGCAGCGGTCCATCACTCCTTCTTGGGGTGGAGCCGCTCGTCGTGGCTCGCCGCCAGCCGCCGGAGTTCCGACTCCGCGTGGTCAACGGCCAGGACCCGCTCGAGGTCCGCACGTTTCACATCGATGATCTCTCCGGCCAGGTCGTCCGCCTTATGGGCCAACCCCTTCCACCGTACTTCAATTCCGGAGAGGCCTTCCAAGGTGGCGGCCATATTCTCGATCGCTCGCGCGAGCTCCGGGTCGTGGCGCCTGGCCGCGTGCGGGTCGGGTGGTCGGAGCTCGGGTGCCGCCTCGATGAACGCGGCCGAACCCCTCGCCTCGCGCAGACAGTCATTCGCCACCAGATGTAGGGTCGCCACCCGTTTTGTGAGCCTCGCCAAGGACTTCTCCTCATGCTCCGCTCTCAGATGGCGGTGCGCTCCGGGGTTCCTTGCTCGCCGCTTGGGGGCCATCGGTTGGCTTACCCTCTCAGTCTCTATAATCTTTGGTTCGGCCGAAGGTTCGAGAGAGACGGGGTAGGGACCTCGGGACAAATCGACGTTGCAGCCCGACTGTCCCCGTCCGCTCTATCGGAGGAAACCAACGTGCCGGCGACGGCGCGGAGGTAGGTCGAGGAACGCAAGACCTGGGTCGCAGAAAACCACGACATGGAAAGTATCTGGGAAGCAACGACTCATGCCCCTGTCCCCTGCGTACCTCTCGTGTCTCTTCATAGTGGCCAGATTCGAGCGGGAACAGCACGGACCCCGCTCTCCGCCTTCTGACCGGGAGCCGCGACGATGCTTCGCGAGCGCGGGGCAGAAAAGGAGCACTTTCGGTAAGCGCCGTGCCACGGGTCGATCGCGTCTACCGAATCGCACCTCAGCCCGCTTCTCGCCCAGAAGCGCCAGTCGGCGGGACGGCCCGGCTCGAGAGGCCTGCCGTGGCGATCGGCTGGCACGTGCGGAAACCGGCAGACTCTCCGGGGGTCGAGGGCCAGTCCCGTCTAGCCGACGCGCCCTAGCCAGTCAGCAGGTGCGGGAGATCAGACCTTCGAGGCCGGGATTCCTTCTCGAGGCGGGAGCAACCGGTCGGTACCGGTGGTCGACGCGGGTCGTGAATTGAGCGGCGGGCTCCTGGATGATCTCGATTCCCTCGAGGTATTCACGGAGCGTCGCCAGGACCGGGCGACGTGGGGAGGAGGGGTCGGGGGGGGCCGGTGTGGAGGCCCCGAGGGCCCCGAGGATCCAGCGCTCCGACCCCACGACGAAGAGAAAGGGGAAGACGCGACACTCCCGAGTCAGGTTCCCAAAGAGTTCGTCGGGTCTCGCGGCCGTGCGGGGCGTTCCGATGATCAGAACCACTTGGTCCGGGCTCTTTCCCTGGTAGGCGGGCAGCGGCGCCGGGTCGAGCAGGGTCCGGTGATCGACCCACCCGCGGGCCAACATCCGCCGTTGAGCGAACGGGAGCCCCAACGGACCGACGAGGTGGGGACCCTTGCCGGCCTCGGGGCCGGTGAAGGGTCGCCGCAACAGCTCCCCGATAGCCCAGGCCCGGTGCGAGGTGAGTGGGGGCGACTCCCCCTCCCGCTCGTTTTGAGGGATCGCACCCCCGAGGCCGTGGGGGTAGGCCAGCGTCCCGGCGATCCCGGCCAGATGGCACCACAGTCCCTCAAAATCGAAGTAGACTGGGATGGTCGGGCCATCGGCTCCCACCGTGACGACCGTCGGGGGCACCCCGAGCTTCTGGTCGCCCACCCGGGCTCCCCACCGTTGCCCCTCTCCTACCTTGCCGTGGAAAAATATGGCCAGGGCGACCTGGCTCCCCGTCCAGAGCACCACGTTGCCAGGGTCCGCCGAGGCGATCCGGTTGAACTCCTCGAACTGGTCCGCAAACGGCCGCACCAAGAGGAACGTCACGTAGGGGAATCCGAGGGGCACCGGATGAGGGATGTATCGGTCGCGCAACCAGAACTCCTCGTACGCGCGCCGACGGACGGCGTGGTACGTCGACCGGGGGACCTGTACCTGCCGTAGACGCTCTCGCTCGCGGTCGGGTCGGGCAGCCAGCAGGACGGCAATGACCCGGGCCTCGGAATCGGTCAACGCGCGCAGACGAAAATTCCCTCCCTGCAGCGACGGTCTAGCACGCGGTCCAACTCGCCCTAGGAGGTTCGGCACACTCCCTTAAGACCCGTTGCCCGCATTTTCGAGCCAGGCGACGACCGATGACGAATACAAGACCCGCGGCGCGATCTGGCAGGTTCCCGATGGTCGGGGCCGTCATCTTGGCGATCCTCATGGCCCTGGTGATTCCGGCCGGCCTCGCGGGTGCGGTTCCGGTCCCTGCCTCTTCCACCCCGCAGACGATCTGGGCGTACGGGGCGGTCAAGACGGTGAACTTCCAGGGGACGTCCCAGACGGGCTGGGAGTACTCCGGCAATGCCACGTACGGCTTCTCCGTCATCCTCAATCAGACCAACACGAGCGCGAACGGTTTCGAATTGACGGTGAACCGCACGATGGGCGCCCTCTTCCAAGTTCACTACTGCTACCCCAGTTGCCAGTCCCCCCGCTACTTTGGAAATGTTTCGGACCATGTCTACGAGACGGTCGTCGCGTCCGCGAACCTGACGAGCGCCGGGGCCGTTGACGAGAACGGAACGGCGGTCCCCGCCATCGCGCTCAATAACTCCCAGTCCCACCTGCGGGCCAACGCGACCGAGGTCTCAAACTCCTACCTTCCCCTTTCACTCCTCGTGAGCACACCGGTCGCTCGCTCCCACTACCTCGGGGCCAACGTTGTGGCGTCCTCGACCGTAGACCTCTCGCCCGGCCTCGGTATCTTGCCGGTCGACCTTTCGGCGGCGCAGTCTTGGAACTCGACCTCCCAGTTCACCTCGCTCACGGCGGCTAGCTACCTCTATTACGAGAGTCGGACCGGACCGTTGGGAACGAGCGTGGTGGGACCGCTCCTGGGCGATTTCTCCGTGCCGGCCTCCGGGAACGTCTCGCTGTACGGAAGCACCTCGCCGGCCCACAGCATCAACCTGGGAGGCGTCGCGTACCCGGAGGTCTCGCTGAAGGTCGTCGGCCCCTTCGCCATGCGCGAAGGTTTCATCCTCCTGCCCGCGACGGCGGACCTGTTCGGTGGGGGCGCGTTGCCGTGGACGGCGCAGCAGAACGGTACGGCCACGGCGACCATGAGCTACCTGGACGCTCGAGCCAGCCAGGGCGGTCACCTTGGGATCGGGGCCTCCGAGTGGGTATACGATTCGAGCACCCTAGGCCCCGCGTCGACGGTCGCCGGCCTTTCCGGAGTCACGCAACTCGCCTCGTCCTCTACCGATACCCCCGACGCCGCGCCTCCGACGACCGTTCAGGGGTCGCCGGAATCCGTGCCCACCGCAGCGTCCCAACAGAACTGCCTGCTTACCGGCGGCGGATGCCCCGCCGGCAACTCGCTCGGCGGCTCGGGTTTCCGCGGCCTGGTCGGCCTCCTCGGGGTCGGAGTCATCCTGGTCGTCGTGATCGCGGTGGTCCTCCTGGTCGCCGAACGGCGGCGGATGCCTCCGCCCACCTACCCCAACGCGGCGCTCTACCCGCCCGGCAACTCTCGCCCGGGCGCGAGGGCGCCCTCGGGGCCGCCCCCCCCTCCGGCCGAGGACGACCCTCTTCGTAACCTCTGGTGAACCGATACGGTGAACCCGGTCCCGGAGGGCCGCGGCCTTACCCTGCGGGCCGAGGACGAAGGGCGGGCGTGGCCGCGATCGGGTAGCGGAGGATCGCCCCGATCCCCCCGAACCCCTTGACGAGCATCTCGCCTTCCTCGCTCTCGCTCGAGACGAGGCGCGCGATCGCTCCGGACGCGGAGGCCCGACGGAAGAGGCCCTCCACAAAATCCTCGCTCGAGGCCTCGGTCACGTTCCGCTGCCCGCAGGACGGACAGGGGCCGTCCAGTATCGGGTCGATCTCCTCGTCGGCGAGCGTGCGGGTGAATTCCTTTCCGCACGCAGTGCACCGGAACGTGACCCGCTGCCGCCGGAGCCCCTCCGAGATGAGCAGGGTGTCGACCGCGCCGAGGTCGAGGGCCCGGTTCACGTCCAGCTCCCCGTAGGCCGCGAGGCCGGTTTCCGCTTTACGGACCTCGCCCAGGAATCGCTGGACGAGACGTTTTTCCTCGGTGAGCTCGAGTCCATGGAGCGTCTGGGTGGCCCGTTCGACCATCTCCTTGAGCCCGTATTCGTCCGTGTAGCCGACATCGAACAGCGGCTGGACGATCTTCTGCTGCAGCTCGTAGTGGAGGTAGTTCTCCTTGTAGAAGTACTCCTTCGTCGCGCCCGGACCCCCGAGCAGGATCCCCTTCAACTGGTCCTTCTTCGGGAGGAAGATCTCGTTGGACATCTCTCCGATCCGCACGTAGAAGTCGTGCGCGGCGTGCTCGATTATCCGCTCGAACCGGTGCTGGGACTGGCCTCCGCGGCCGTGCTTGCTGGGCACCTGCGATTGGCGGTTGCGCAACGCCTCGACGCGCTTTCCTCGGAGGAGCCCGATCGTGACCTCGGCCCGGTCCATGACGATGAGGCCCCAGAGGTCGGGTTCGTGGACCATCGAGAGGAGCGGCTCGAGGAAGAAGTTCGAGTCGCACCGGTAGAGGTACGTGCGCAGCGGTTCGGGCGGTTCGACGATGAAGGTCACCGGCTCCGACTTGTCGGCCCCGACGGCCTTGCTGCCCACGAAGAAGGCGACCCCGTTCGTCGGCGGTTCCTTGAACCCCCGCACCCGGCCCATGAGCGACTCGATCGCCCACATCACGTTCTTCCGGGTCGTCCGGCTCTTGATGTTGGAGCTTTGGGCATACTCGTTGCGGAGGTAGGACATCACGTCGGAGATCTGCTTCCCCGGGGAGACGTAGAGCGAGACGAGCTCGGTCGCCCGCCCCCGGACCTTCGCGATCTCGTCCAGCTTGCGTTGGAAGGAGTACCGGGCGAGCTGGGGGTCCATCGCCGCGGCCGGTTCGCTCATGCGACCTCCGCAGGAGAGGGAAGGGCCCTGATATCTAACGTCTCACCGAGGGACCGGCCCCCTCCGGACGAGGGAGGTCGCCCGTTCCCGGGGCGGGAGAGTCAGAGGAGCCGGCGGATGTGCTCGTCGATGACCTCTTCGGGGTAGGCCCCGACGATCCGGTCGACGAGCTTGCCCTGCTTGTAGAACAGGAGGGTGGGGATGCTCATGATCCCGAGGGCACCGGCCTTCTCGCCGTTGTCGTCCGAGTTCATCTTTGCGAACGCCACCTTACCGATGTACTTCTCGCTCAGGCGATCCACGATGGGAGAGACCATCCGGCACGGGCCGCACCAGGGGGCCCATACGTCCACGACCGCGGCCGAGTTCTCTTGGGCGAACTTGTCGAAGTTTGTCCCACCAACTTCCGAAACAGCCATCGAGCACCAGGTACCTTCTCGAGAGCCCCGGGCCTATTAAATTATCCACCGACGTGGGGGTAATCGGCTCGGATTCGGCGACGGCACGGACAGGTCTTTGTAGGTCGGAGCCCCTAGGGACGGTGAGCCCGGGGTGATTGCCTGGGGCTCGGTTTCGCATGGTCGCTGAGGCAAGTTCGATAGCAGGGGATGCGGTGCCGCTCGTCGATCGAGGCTCCCGCCGGGCGTCCGTGGTATCGCCCGCCGCTCGGAAGGCCATCCTCAATCGGATGCTGATGTTCCGGCAGGCTTCGCTGGACCGGATCATGCAGCTCTCGGGCGCGACCTCCGCGGACCTGCAGCGGTTCCGCCGAGAGCTCATGGCGAGTCGACTTCCGGATACGTTGCAGGAGCGCGGGGCGGGGGTCGCGTTCACTCGGGAGCTTCCCCAGGGCGCCCTGCTCTACCTGCTCGTACGGGCCCAGCGCCCGTCCGTCGTGTTGGAGACGGGCGTGGGGCCGGGTTACTCGACCGCCTGGATCCTCGCGGCCCTCGAGGACAATCACCTGGGGGAGCTCACGTCCCTCGGGCCCGGGTCCACCGCGGGCCGCTCGGCGGGCGTGAACGATGTGGCCCTGGGGCAGTTCGTCCCCCCTACGCTCCGGGCGCGCTGGACCCTCGCCCTCGGGAACACGGAGGACCGGCTACGGGAACTCCTCTCGGGCTTTGGGGAGATCGACCTCTTCCTGTACGACAACGGCCCGGTCGCCGCTCGGGCCCGCTTCGAGCTCCTGGCGGCCTGGGAGCGGCTCTCCCCTCGGGGCGTCCTCCTCGCCCACCATGTCGATTCGAACCCTGCCTGGGCCGCGTTCTGCCATTCCCAGGGGGTTCCGACCCAGATCCTGGATTCCGGCCCGCCTCCGATGGGCGCGCTCGGGATGCGGTCGGGAGCCCGAGCCTAGCGCTCGAGCTCTTCGACTAGGTGGATCGCCGCCGGCTGGATCAGTTTCTCGATCGCGGTCCGCACGGCCCGCTCGCTCCCCGGGAGGGCGAACACCGGCTTGCCGTGAAGGACATACAGGGCCGCCCGGCTGATCATCGCGAGCGCTCCCACCTCGTGGAAGCTCAGCGAACGGTAGATCTCACCGAACCCATCGAGCTTACGGCCCCCCATCGTCTCGAGCGCGTTGACGGTGAGGTCCCGGGAACTGGCCCCGGTGCCCCCGACCGTGATGGCGGCCTCGACCGGGATCTCGGCTAGCCAGGGCTCGAGGGCGTCGCGGACGTCCGCGATCGAGTTCGCGACCAGGTGGTAGTGGATGACCTTGTGGCCGGCCTTCGCGATGAGGTCCCGGGCCAGATGGCCCGACGGGTCGTCCTCCTCGGTATGGGTGTCGGAGACCGAAAGGATCGCGAACCCCAGCGAGCGGGTGCCCCCGAGGTGGTGCCGGCTGGCGGCGCCCGGGCTCGTTCCGTGCTCGGTCATTGCGTCTCCTTCCGCCCCTTCTGCTTGACGGTCACCCGGACCGGTCCGAGCGAGGTGTGCGGATAGAGGCCGCGACCATCCTTCTCGAGGTACTTGACCATGTCCCACACGGTGAGCAGGGCCACCGTCGCTCCGACGAGCGCCTCCATCTCGACCCCGGTCGGGCCCACCGTGCACGCCTCGGCCGTCACGCGGACCCCGCGGGCGGAGACCGCCAGGTCGACGTGGCTCGCCGTCAGAGAGAGCGTGTGGCAGTGCGGGATCAGATCGGGGGTCCTCTTCATCGCGAGCAGGCCCGCGAGCTCACCGGCGGCGATCGGGTCCCCCTTCTCGACCGAATGCGTCCGGAGGGCCTGCCGGGTGCTCGCGGAAAGGGTAAGCCAGCCGGTCGCGACCGCCCGTCGCGCCACCGACGGCTTCCCTCCGACGTCCTTCTGCCGCGCCATGGGGCTAGCGCACCGCGGCCGAGCCCGCGGCGATGTGGGCCAGGACGGCTTCGAGCTGGATCCGGTCGGACGCCCCCTGGGCCAGGCGGAAGTCGACCTCCCCCAGATACTCGAGCAGAAGGACCTTTTGCCGGGCCGGCAGCACGCTCTCGCCGATGTCGGGAAGGTAGCCGTGGATGGCCCGGAGGATCTCCTCGCCGGCGGCCCCGCGATCCGTGAAGAGGGCGTACAATCGGTCGCGCGCTTCGTGGAAGTTTCCCGCGACCGCGGCCACGATCATCCCCTCCACCTCCCGCCGCAGGGGGACGGTAGCGTGCTCCTTGACCGATTCCGCCGAGATGGTCGTCACTCCCGTGCTCGCGAGCTGAAGGAGGTTGATCGCCCGGCGCATGTCCCCGGAGCTCGCCGTCACGATCGCCTCCAGGGCTTCGGGGGTGGCCTTCTTTCCCTCGGATGCGACGACCTTCTCGAGCTGCCGGCGGACCGCCTCGTTCGAGTACGCCCGGAATCGGAACACCGCGCAGCGGGACTGGATCGGGTCGATGATCCGGGACGAATAATTGCACGAGAGGATGAACCGACACGAACCCGAATACCGCTCCATGAGCCGGCGGAGGGAGGCCTGGGCCTCGGACGTGAGATTGTCCGCCTCGTCGAGGAAGAGGAGCTTGAACCCGACGGCCCCGATCGGGGAGGTCCGGGCATACCCCTTGATCGTCGTCCGGACGGTATCGATCCCTCGCTCGTCCGAGCTGTTCATCTCGAGGAAGCTCTGGCGCCACTCCTCCCCGTACAGGTCCCGCGCGAGGCAGAGGGCTGCCGTGGTCTTCCCGGTTCCCGGCGGGCCGGCGAACAAGAGGTGGGGGAGCGAGCGCTGGGCGGCATACGACCGCAACAGCGGAACGATCGATTCCTGTCCGACCATGTCGGCGAGCGACGTGGGGCGGTACTTCTCCACCCAGACTGCCTCCGACGCCCGGTCCGCCATGCTCGCTCCGGCTCGGTCTCGCCGCCCGCCTAATTAGGGTTCCGGAGGGGTCGGGTCCCGGCGAAGAGCCGGAGGCGCTCGAGCTCCGCTTCGTCCCGTCGATGGCGGGTGAGTGCCGTGGCGAGCAGCCGGCCATATTGTCCGAGCGCCTGCCGATGCCCTCCATGGTCTTCCTGCTCTACGATGCGCACCAGCCCCGCCAGCTCCGCGAGGGACATTTCGAACCACTCGTGGTCTGAACGGACGATCTCATCTAGCTCCTGGGTCCGGGGCGTGCTCCCCGGGGAGGACTCCGACCGGTCGGAGGAACGGAGGTGCGCGAGGACCCGCTCACGCGTGATTCTCATCGCCGAGCGAATCTCCTTCAGGGAGAACTCCTCGAGCAGTACCAGGCGATCGCTGACCTCGGCCAGCCATACCACGAACGCGTCGAACTCCTCGGGCGGGGCGAGGACCGGGGGGGAGCGAAGGGTTCCCATCTCCATCGACCGAACCGGTCGCGAGGGCATAGCGCCGCCTCCCCGTTTCCCGAAGGACCGGAGGTCACCCGACGTGAGCGTCCCGAGTGCGTTCGGACCAAGCACTCTCCCGCCCTCGTGTCGTCGGATGATGGCGCTCCCCCTCCGCCTCCAACCCGACCACATGGTCCTAGACCGTCTGCCGCCGAACTCCACCGGCCGCCCGGAACCGGCACCGGTCCCTCCTCGCCGCTGGGGCTCCTGGCTGGGTCGATGGCTCCATGAGGAGATGCCCGGGGTCGACCCCACCAGCACGAAATAGGCGCGAGCCCTTCCGTTAGCGTGGGCGCAAACCTCCCCGTCAATCAGGAAGGGCTTCTCCCGGTGAACGGCTACCGCCTCTTCTGGAAGAGCGTAGGCGAGCCGGGTCCGAAGGGAACCGTTCTCGCGCTCCACGGAGGCCCCGGCGCGACGCACGACTATCTCCTCTCGCTCAACGACCTGGCCGCGAAAGGGTACCGAATCGTGTACTATGACCAGCTCGGCTGCGGGCGGTCCGACCTCGCCCGCCGCCTCACCGAATATACCGTGGAACGCGACGTGGCCGACCTCGAGGCTCTACGGACCCGCTTGGGCCTGGGCCGCGTCCACCTCTTCGGCTCCAGCTATGGAGGGATGCTGGCCATCGCCTATGCGCTCGCCCATCCGGAGGGACTGAAGACGCTCATCAGCGCGAGCGGTCTGGCCGACGTGCCGTTCACCGTCCGGGAGATGCAGCGGCTGAAACGAGAATTGCCCCCACCGACCCTGGCTACGCTCGAGCTCTACGAGGGGCGAGGCGAGTTCCAGAACCCAGACTACCTGGCCGCCGTGATGCAGTTCTACCGCCGGCACCTGTGCCGCCTCGACCCCTGGCCTCCCGAGGTGATCTACAGCCTCGACCACATCAGCCTCCCCAAGTACGGGACGATGAACGGGCCGAACGAGTTCACGATCATCGGGACGATCAAGGACTGGAACGTGACCCCTCGCCTCGGCGAGATCCGGATTCCGACCCGCGTCACGGCCGGACGGTACGAGCGAGATCACGCCGGCCGTGGCCGAATCGATCCATCACGGGATCCCAGGGTCCGAGTACGAGCTGTTCGCCGAGAGCTCCCACACCGCGTTCTGGGAGGAGCGACCCCGATACATGGAGGTCCTCAGCGCGTTCCTCGACCGGAACGCCTGAGCCCCCGCGAGGGGCCTCAAGGGCCCGGAGCGGGGGTTGCGACCTCGGTCGGACCGACCCCCGGCTCGCGTGCGAGCATTCTCCGGCGAAGCCAGTAGAGGAGGTAGATGAACACCGCGGTGACGAGCAGGATCCCGAGGACCTGAAACTCCACGATCACGTCCCACGCGAACAGGATGCCGAGCATCCCGGAGGCGAGGTAGAACTTGGCCCATTCGGGGCGCTCCGTGCCAGCCCAGCGGAGGACAACGGTCACGGCCAGGACCCCCACGAGGACGACCAGCGTGCCGGTGACGAGGGCTGGAAGGACGGGGTGGCTCGACAAGATCAGAACGGCCGTCCAAGCTCCAAAGGGGAGCGCGGCGGCGACCGAGAGGGCCCACGGCGGGGCGCGCATCGGTCCCTCGCGGGGTCGGAGCAGCTCGCGGGGGACCCACCTTGCGAGAACGATGAGGGCTAACGCGAACGCGAGGAACAGCAGGAAGGCGGCCGGGGTCGGTCCATGCCCCACCGCGATGGAGAACAACGACACGACGAAAAGGTAGACCCCGGCCGTGAGGGCGACCGCCCCTCGGTCGAGCCAGCGCACTCCCTGCGCCGCGGGGAAGATCAGACCCACGAGCAGGATCGGCAGCGCGATGGAATACGTCGCGTGGAAGGTCGTGAGACCGAGGGCCCAGAGCCAGTTGACCCCGAAGGCGTGTCCGTACGAGCCGAGGGCGTTGACGGGGGCTCCCGACGGTTCGAAGAAGGTGTGGACCGCAAAGCCCTCTTCGCCGATCCCGTACGCTGCCCCGAGGAGCAGGACCGAGGCCCACCCCTTCTGGAAGTAGACGATAAACTCCCGAATGAGGAGAGCTCCGGTGCCGTAGAGGCCGACGATCCCGAGGAAGCTGACCGCGAACAAGGCCGGGTCGACAAAGAGGGTGGTGATCGGGGTCGAGCCGGTCAGGAGTTCAGGGATGGATGGGGCCAAGAGCAGGAGGGCCAGAACGGGCCAGCGCGGCCGGACGAGGATCCGCACAGGCTCACGCTCGGCGCGCCAGCTACATGAACCGTTCGGGGAAGTTCGCGTAAGTTCATGATTATAACGGCCCGGCCGATGGACGGGACCGGAGTCGACATGCGGAACCGGCTCGCCCACGTGGTGTTTCGCGGAACGATCCGCGAACGCTCGGTCGAGCCGTACGTTCGTCTCCTGAATTCTCTCCGGGGCCGCCGACGGATCCGAGGGGTGCTCCTGGACATCTCGAGCGGTGGCGGCGAGGCGATCGCGTCGCTCGACTTCCACCTCGCCGTAAAGCGGCTCGACCAGGTGACGCCGGTCTACGCCAGCGTCGGGTCCATCGCTGCCTCGGGGGCGTACATGGCGGCCCTCGGAGCCCGCCGGATCTTCGCTTATCCCGAGTCCGAGGTGGGCTCGATCGGGGTGATCTTTCCTCACTTCGCCGTCCGCGAGCTCCTCAACCGGTTGGGGATATCGGTCGAGCTACTCCACGTGGGAGAGCACAAGGACGCCTACCAGGGGTACCGCCCCCTCACCGAGGTCGAACGCGCGAAGCTTCTCCTGGTCGCCCAGGAAGGGTACGACGAGTTCGTGGGTCTAGTGGCGAAGGAACGCAAGCGAACGGTCGAGGAGATCCGACCCCTCGCGACCGGGGAGTTCTGGAGCGGACGAAGGGCTCTCCAGCTTGGCCTCATCGACGCGCTGGGGGACCGGGAAGTGGCCCTTGCCGCGTTGTCGGAGGTGGTCGGCGTCCCGGTCCGCAAGACCCTTCGCCTCGCCCCGCCACGCTCCTTCGTCGACCGGCTGCTCTCCGGAGGGAACAACAGCACCGGCGGCCTTTCCGCGAGGGTCCACGACGTGATCGAGGACACCATCCTCGACCTCTCCGGGTTCGGACTCCGCCGTTGACCCCGCTGAGGAGCGTCTATATACTCCCCCGGGCGTCGCAGCCTCAGCCATGCCCGACAGCAAACGGTCCGGCTTCTCCAGTGCCGCCGGCCTCATCCAGTACTACGACATGGAGGAGACCCGAGCGCTCAAGATCAACCCGTACTTCGTCCTCTCGTTCGGGATCGCCGCGGCGATCCTCGTCGAGATCCTGAATTGGCGGATCGGCTAGCGGCCTAGGCGGTCAGACCGTCGCCCGCGCCCTCCGGGAGGCGACCCGGGAGATACCGACCTTCTTGCGAACGTCCCAAGAGATATACCTTCGAATCCGGGGATTCGTCCAGGACGAGGTAGCCCGTCCGCTCGGCGAGCCGCCGCGCGAACTCCCCGATCTCCTCGTGGGAAGGCACGTGGTCCCTCCCGAGTCGCTGCCGGGATTTGCCCATGTAGACGTACCCCTTTGGCTCGACGAAGTCGGGTCGGGCGAGGTCGTCCAGCTCGGCGTAGGAATCCACCCAGCCCAGGTTCCACCCTTTCACGAGGGTGTGACGAACGACGCGTCGGGTCTTCAGGTCCCGAACGATCCCGAGGGACTCCCGAAGATGCTCGAACGCATGCTCGTCGGCGGGGAGGGTGAGGCGCCGGAAGACCTCCGCATTCGGTGCGGTCACGGAGACATACAGCTGGGTAGGGAGCGGGTCGAGGGCGCGTAGCGCGTCGGGGTGGGTACCGTTCGTGACCAGGAACGTGGTGATCCCCCGCTCATGGCAGATCTCGAGGAAGCGGTTCATCTTGGGATAGAGCGTCGGTTCTCCGGTGAGCGAGATGGCGATGTGTTGCGGGGTCTGGGACTCCTCCCAACGGTCGAGCTCGACGGCCGGGTCCCCCTTGAACCCCGAGAGGATCCGCCGCTGGGCATCCACCGACCGGTCGAGCAGGGACTCCGGGTCGTCGTACTCCGGCATGACGGCATCGTTCTCCCAGCCCTGATTTCGCCAGCAGAACCGGCACGCGAGATTGCACGAGTCGATCGCCGGCGACATCTGCAGGCACCGGTGGCTCTCGATGCCGTAGAACCGCCCCTTGTAGCAATCGCGGCCGCGGGCCAGCGATTCCCGGGTCCAGTAGCACAGCTTGACCGCGCTGTGTCGACCCACCAGCTGGTAGCCCTGGCCGACGAGCTCGGAGGAGAGGTCCTGGTCGCCCATCCGGTGGCCACTCGACCTGGGTTCGACCCATAAGGCTTTGCCAGAAAGCCCACGTGGGCCGCCCCTCGTGGGGGGGGCGCGATGGAGCGTAACATCCGCTGGCTCGGGTTCGGCGCGGTGATCCGGGCCACCGGTGTCAGCCTCATCCTCCCCTTCGCCGTCCTCTATTTCCGGAACGTCCTCGGCTTGGGGTACGCGGAGATCGGGGTCCTCTCGGCGGTCATCGGCATACTTCCCCTCGCCGTCGTCTTGTTCGCCGGAGTCGTCGTCGATCGGGTCGGCCGGCATCGGGTCCTGCTGCTCTCGTTGGTGGTGGAGGCCGGCGCCATCCTGATCGCCGCCTACACGATGGAGGTCCGCTCGCTCGTCGGGCTCCTCGCGGCGGTCATCACGGTCTCCACCGCCGGGACCTTCGCGGGACCCGCCATCTCGGCGTACGTCGCGGATTTCGTCCAGGGCTCGGAACGGACCCAGGGGTTCACCTACATTCGGATCGGGTGGAACGTCGGATTCACGGTCGGCGTGCTCTCGGGCGGCGTCCTCATCGGATTTCTCGGGTTCGCCCTCGTCGGCCTCGCCGCGGGGACGGTGCTCATTGTGAGCACCTCCTTTCTCGCGTTCGGCCTCGAGCCTTCGACATACGACCGGGACCGGACCGCCGGCGTCCCCCGGGGCGACGCGACCACCCCGTACGACCTGCGGAACACCGTTCGCGTCCTGGGACGGGACCGGGTCTTCCTGGTGCTGTGCGGGGCCGTGGCCCTCGCCTCCCTGACCACGGGCCAATGGGGCGTGACGTTCCCACTTTACGTGAATACGGTCCTTCACCTCCCGTACGCGATCCTCGGCCTCGGCCTCGCCCTCAACGGCGTCCTCGTCGTCGTCGCCCAGGCGCCGACCACGCGGGCGGCCCTCGGTCACCGGCATACCACGGCCCTCTACCTCGGGATCCTGCTCTACGTGGCCGGCTTCCTCCTCGTCGCCCTGGTCGCCCTCGTTCCGGCGCTCGTCCTGGCCGTGTTCTTCGCGGCCGTCTTCGTGCTCACGATGGGGGAGAACGTGGAGTCGATCCCGATGACGACCCTTCCATCGAACCTCGCGCCGCCGACCGAGGTGGGGGCGTACAACGGGGCGTTCTTCGCGATCACGGGGTTGGGGCAGGTGCTGGCGCCGACGCTCGGAGGCGTCGTGCTCGCAAGCACGGGCAGTCCTCTCCTGACCTGGGGACTCCTCTGCGTGCCGGCGATACCGGCGCTGCTGCTGCTCCGCCTGTACGTCGTGCCTCGGTTCCGGGCCGACGCCAACCGGGCCTAGCGGACCGCCCGGGGGGCCGACCTACGTGAACTCTTCCCGCTCGAAGAGGATCAAGCCGACGATGGCGGTGATCGCGAAGTAGGCGATCATGATGGCGACCCCTTCGGGGATCGTCGCATTGTCCACCATCGTAGTGATGACGGTACCGCGGGGTCCGGGCGTCGTACAGGTGTGGGGTCCGACCATGGTCATGCAGGTCGCGTTGAAGACCCCCCCGATGATGGAATCCGCATAGGTCAGGATGAACCAGGGCGTCACGTGAACGAGGCCGGAGATAAGATCCTGCAGCACCGTGAATCCGAAGAGGAAGAGGACCGCCACCACGAGGACCGCATAGAGGCTGTTCTTGAACATCGAGCTGAACAGGAAGACGGACCCGAGGAGCGCGAGGAGGTACAGCAACGCGACGGCGAACGATTCCCACAGCGCGTAGGGGAGCGCCCCCGCGCCGAGATAGTGCGCCCCGTTGGCGATCAGGATCAAGAAATAGAACACCACCGCGACGAGCGAGGCCGTGAACGCGGCGAGGTACTTGCCGACGTACACGCTCGAACGCTGGACCGGGAGACCCATCAGGAAGTACCCCGTCTTGTTCTGGAACTCCCCAGCGATCGCGTCGCCCCCAAAAATGATCCCCGCGAAGATGATCACCACCGTGACCCCGCCGGCCCAGAGGGTCCCGTAGAACGCGCCCGCGCTGGAGGTCAGACCGGCGCCGTTGAAATCATAGAGGACAAAGCTGAGCAGGGCCCCGATGACCGCGACGATGGCCATCATGAGGACGAACCGTCGCGACCGGAGGTAGTCTCGGAACTGGTAACGCGATAGGAGCACCGCTTGGGTGAACAGGCCAGGCACCTCCCCCAGGATGGGGGCGCTCCCTTCGGGGGACAGGCTGGGCTTGACAGTCGTCATGACTCCCCCTTCGAGATCTCTTGGAGGTAGACCTCCTCGAGCGCGCTCCGGGACGGCTCGAAGCTGACCAGTCCGAGGCGAGCGCCGACCAGACGCTCGAGGACCGCCGCCTGCGCCGGGGGGCCGCCGGCGATCATCACCGTGGCGTGCTGGGGGTCGACTCGGGTGACCGCCGACACTCCGGGCACGGAGGCGACCTGGGTCGAGAGGTCGGTGTCGCTGACGGGTCGGAGGAACGCGAGGTCGACCGACGTCGCGTCGCCGGTGAGGCGCTTTTCCACGTTCGCGAGGGAATCGTAGAAGAGGAGCTTGCCGTGGTTGAGGAGCGCGACCTCATCGCACACATCCACCACCTCGCTCAGAATGTGGCTGCTCATGAAGATGAGACGGCGTCCTTTCTTGAGGCCCCGAACGATATCCCGGACCTCGGCCATGCCGCGAGGGTCGAGACCCGTGCTCGGTTCGTCGAGCAGGACGACCTCGGGGTCGGACAAGAGCGAGGCGGCGATGTTGACCCGCTGCTTCATCCCCTTGGAGAACCGACCGACCTTCTGATCGGTCCATTCCGACATTTTGACCTCCTCGAGGACGATTCGGGTCCGCGCGCGGATCTCCTCCGGCCGCATTCCCCGCAGCGCTCCGACCAGTTCCAGCGCCTCCCGGGGGGAGAGGGAGCCGTAGATCTCCGGGGTTTCGATGAGGGTCCCGCACGCGGTCAACGCGCGCTTGCGTTCGTGCTGGACCGAGATGCCGTTGATGAACGCCTCGCCCGAGGTGGGGAAGATGAGGTCGGTCATCATCTTCAGCGCCGTCGTCTTGCCCGCGCCGTTCGGCCCGAGGAACCCGACGCACTTCGCCCCCTCGACCTTCAGGTCGAGATTGTTGAGCGCGACGAACGACCCGAACCGGCGGGTTAAGTGACGCGCCTCGAGGCTCGGAGTCATCCATCTCCCCTAATGCTGAGGCATTCGGGAATCGTCCAAGCAGAAAAAGGGCTAGCACCGACTGCCATCCTCTCTCACGGACTCGTCGGACTCGATGGACCCCGGTCGGTCCGTGCGGGGAGCCCGGCTCGGGGTTCGAGGCGAACCCACCGCAAGGAGAGCGAGTTCACGACCACGGAAGTGGACGAGAGGGCCATCGCGAGGGCTCCCGTGATCGGAAGTACGAGGAACACGCCCAGCCCGAGCCACGGGACGAGCGCTCCCATCGCCACCGGCAGCAGGACGGCATTGTACCCCACCGCCCACGCGAGATTGCCCCGGACCTTGCGCACCGTCCGGCGACCCACTCGCAGCGCGAGGGCCACCCCCCGAAAGTCCGAACGCAATAGGATGACGCCGCTCGTTTCCTGGGCGACGGCGGTCGCGGCTCCCACCGCGATTCCGAGGTCGGCGGCGGCCAAAGCGGGGGCGTCATTGATCCCGTCCCCGACGAACGCCACCCGTCGACCCTCGGACTGGAACCGACGAAGGAGCGTTAGCTTCGCGGCCGGAGACATCTCCGAATGGACGGTCGTGATGCCGACCTGCCGAGCCACGTTCTGAGCGGCGGCCGCGTGGTCGCCGGTGACCAGGACGACGGGGACCCCATCCGCGGCCAGGGTCCTCACCGCCTCGGACGTCCCGGGCCGGACCTCGTCAAAGAACGCGAGAACGCCGATCGGCTCCCCGCTTCGGGTGACGACGGACCACGCCTTCCCCTGGGCCTCCAGAACTCCCGTCGAGTCCGGAAGCCGAGCAGGGGGCGTCCCGACCCCCGCGGTCGCTCGGGAGTGTCGAACCCCCACCTCGATTCCGTTCACGACCCCCATGACCCCTTCGCCGGGCACGGTCCGAACTTGAGCGGCCCCGGGGAGCTTCCAACCCCGCTCCCGCGCTGCGGCCACGACTGCCCGCGCGAACGGGTGTTCGGAACCCTGCTCGACCCCGGCAGCCAGGAGGAGCACGTCGTCCGCCGACTCCCCGGCGAGCGGGACCACGTCCGTCAGGACGGGCCGGCCGAGAGTCAACGTCCCGGTCTTGTCGGTGAGGACGAGGTCGATCCGGTTCGCCCGTTCGAGCGAATCCTTTCCCTTGAACAGGATCCCCTCCTCGGCCGCGCGACCGGTGCCGACGACGATGGCGGCGGGCGTCGCGATCGCGAACGCGCATGGGCACGCGGTGATCACGACCGAGACGAAGACGAGCACCGTGACGGAAACTCCGACTCCCGAGAGCCACCAGGCGAACGCGGCGACGAGCGCCAGCCCCAGGACGAACGGGACGAACGCGGCCGCGATCCGGTTGGCGAGCGCCTGCAAGGGGACCCGGCTCGTCTCGGCCTCCGCCACGAGCTGACCGACCTGGGCGAGGACGGTGTCGGGGCCGACCCGGACCGCAGAGATCTCCAGCAGGCCTTCCCCATTGATCGAACCGGCGATAACGCCATCCCCGGGCTGCTTCGCGACCGGCAGCGCCTCCCCCGTGAGGAGCGACTCGTTGGCGTTCGAGAGGCCCTCGACCACCGTTCCGTCGACCGGGATGCGCCCGCCCGGTCGGACCCGCACCCGGTCCCCCGGGAGCACCTCGGACAGGGGGACTTCGGACTCCGTCTCGCTCCGGATCCTGAGGGCCGTAGCCGGGAGGAGTTCTTGGAGCCGGCGGAGGGACTTGCGCGCGCTCTCCCGGGTGAGATGCTCGAGGTAGTTTCCCGTCAGGATCAGGGTGACGATGAGGGCCGACGCGTCGAAGTAGAACGCCCCCGGGAGAAGGCCGGGCACGAGGAGCGCGACGGCACTATAGCCATAGGCGGCCCCGGTTCCGACGGCGATGAGGATGTCCATGTTCCAGACCCGGCCACGGAGCGCGTCCCGGGTCCCGGTGAAGAACTGCCAGCCAGGATAGAACTCGACGATCGTGGCGAGCACGAACGCGACCCAGACCGCCCCCGGAGGATGATACACGTAGGCCAGTCCGACGAGGACCACGGAGAGGGGCCACGCCACGGCGAGCTTCCGGCGGAGCCGGCGCAGTTCCTGGTGCGGTTCGGCAAACTGCCGCAGACACTCCCCGGAGCAGAAGTAGTAGGTCCGATTCTCACGCAGCAGCTGGAGCGCTGCGGGCCCTTCGGCCACGAACATGCCGCAAATCGGATCCGTCGCCATCGGAGGGCGGGAACCCGGACCGGGCCCGGTGGGTCCTTACTGGGGGTCCGGCGACCGGGTTCTCTCGTAGGTCCGGCGGCAGGTGTCCGCACAGAAGTAGATGACCTGCCCCCCGTAGGTCCCTTTCGCGGGAGCCGTGGTCGATTCGATCGTCATCCCGCAGACGGGATCCTTGACTTTCATTGGGTGCGAGAGTTCCTACGAGGATTTAGACGTTCGGCCGTCCGCCTCCCCCCGAAACTTCTTTCTGATGTCGTGGTTCGGTCCTCCGATGGTCGAGGACGTCGCTCCGTCCGACGTGGCGGGCCGGCTCAAGGAGACGCCGGGAAAATTGCTTCTGCTGGACGTGCGCGAGCCCTGGGAACGCGAGCTGGCGGTGATCGAACCGTCCGTCCACATCCCGATGAACGAGATCGCCGACCGAGCGTCGGAGCTCCCGAAGGACCGGGAGATCGTCGTGTACTGCCACGGCGGTACCCGTTCGGCGATGGTGGCCGGATACCTCGAGCACAACGGTTTTGCTTCCGTCGCGAATCTCGCGGGGGGCATCGAGGCCTGGTCGGTCGACGTGGACCCGAAGGTCCCACGGTACCGGTAGGACCGCCGGCCGGCTCGCTCACTTCCGGCGAGGGCCGAGCGGTCCCCCGATCCCTGGCCCTAACGACACTCCTTCGGTGCGGGTTGGGCACAACTCCAGGGACTCGGGGTCCCCCGGTCCTCTAGCGGCGGCCGTTCAAGGAACGCCGGTCCCCCGAGCGCTCGAGGCCCTCGACGAAGCCTCGCATCTTCCAGTAGGTGTCGAGGAACTCCTGCCCGCGGGCGGTGATGTCGAACACCGGCCGCCCGTCGGCCTCCTCGCTCTGGAGGAGACCGAGCGCGAGCAATCGGTCCATGAGGAGGCGAAGCCGGTCGACTGGCATCCCCGCCCCGTAGGAGACACGCGTGATCCGTGCGGCCCCGTGGTATCGCTTCACGACCTCCAGGACGGTGGCGTACAGGTCCGTCGCTTCGCGACGGCGCGCTCCGACGTCTCCCGAGGTCCGTTCGGGGATCATACGACCCCCAACTCAGAGAGGGAACGTCGGTAAGGTGGCCACCTTCTGCGGCGCCGACCGGATCGTGGCGCCCGCGTCCACCGTCAGGGTCCCCGAGTAGACCACCTCCTCCACGGTCGACCCGTCCTTGATGTGAACGTCCCGGGCCACGACCCGTCGGACCTCGCACTTCCGGTCGAGCTCCACCGTGTCTCCGAAGATATCTTCCGCGCGCGCCCCGCGGTCCAGTTCGACGCGTCCGCCGACGAGCGGACCGGTCGCACGGGATCGGTGACCCAATTCGACGTACTGGGCCTTGAGCCCCGACCGGGTGGAGACGACGCCCCCGATCTCCGCCTTACCGCTGGCGATCGCTCGCTCGGCCGTCAGCTTCCCACCCACCTCGATCTCGCTCGCACGGAGGGCATCCCCTACCGAGATCATCCCTCCCACCTCGAGCGAGCCGGTGAGTTCGAGGGTGCCTCCGACCGAGAATTTACCTCCGATCTCGACGTCGGCTCCGCGCGCCGAGCCCTGAATATCCCCCATCCCTCCGATCTCGAGGCGGGTGAACTTGAGGTCCTTCCGTGCCGAAAGGACTCCCCCCACTTCGATGGACGCTCCCTCGGCCGTGTCCCGGAACTCCGCGAACCCTCCCGCGGAGAAGTCGCCGAAGGTGATCGGACCTTCGGACGTGAACTTCCCGCCGACTTCGATCCGGTGGCGGATCGTCCCGTTCCCGACCCGGACGGTGCCGCCGACTTCGAGGTCATCCAGGGCCACTTCGTGGAGCTCTACCGAGCCGCCGGCCTCGACCGAATGCGCTTCGATCTTGCCGACCAGAGAAAAGTGCCCTCCGACGGTGACCTCCTTCGCGGTGAGAGTGGACGCCCCTTCCAGCCGTCCCCCCACTTCCAACGTCTCGACGACAGCCGGACCGCCGAGGCTCAGCCGCCGGTCGACGTCGACGTCGCGAGCGCGGAACGCCCCCGTGACCTCGAGCTCGCCCTCGTCCGAGGAGACCTTCTCGCTGACACTCAGGTCGCCGGTCACCCGGACCCGTCCGTGCCGGAAGCGGAGCTCACGGCATTCCAGGTTCCCCTGGAAGTCGATATCGCCCGAGAGGCGCACCTCCCCCTGGACCCGAACGGCCCCATCGGCCTCGATCGTCGATCGACCCTCGACCTCGAGGTTCCCGTCAACGACCCCGAGCCGGACTCGGGAACCCTTGGGGACGTGCGTGTCGGTCATCGAAGGGGATACGCGCCGGGGGGACTATACCCTTAGGTCACGCGGGGTGAGCATCGGGGGAGACTGGAACAGGGCGAGCGCCTTAACCCTCACCCGGTTCCGCCGTGCGTGGAGGACTCGCTCGAGCGCATACGACAGGAGGTCGTCGCTTGCATGCGCTGTCCGCGCCTGGTACGGTACCGCGCCTCGGTCGCCCGGGAGCGAAAGCGGGAGTTCCGGGACCAGGAGTACTGGGGACGGGGGGTGCCGGGGTTCGGCGACCCGAACGCCCGCCTGGTCGTGGTCGGCCTCGCTCCCGCGGCCCACGGCTCGAATCGGACGGGACGAGTATTCACCGGAGATCGTTCCGCGGCCTTTCTGGTCCGGGCGTTCCACGCGGTCGGGTACGCGAACCAACCTACGTCGCAGAACCGCGGTGACGGACTGCGGTACCGGGACCTGTACCTTACGGCGGCCGTCCGCTGCGCCCCCCCGGGCAATCGCCCTACCCCCGTGGAGCAAACCGCCTGCGCGCCCTACCTCGAACGAGAGTTCCGCCTCCTTCCGAACACGCGAGCCGTCCTCGCCCTCGGAGGGTTTGCTTGGGAGGCGGTTCGCACCCTCGCACCGCGGGCCTTTGGTGGGAGCGTTCCTCCGACCCCCTTTGCCCATGGGGCGTGCGCTCCGTTGGGAGATGGCCGCCCCCTCCTTTGGGCATCGTATCACCCGAGCCCTCAGAACACGAACACCGGCAAGCTGACCTTCCCGATGCTCACCGACCTCCTGCGCCGGATCCAAGCGTCGTACTCGCCCGAGAGCGACCGAACCACTTCGCGTCGTCCGGGGGTCGCCTCGTGACCGACTTCGAGGTGCTCGAACGGGACGGGCTCGCTCGGATCGGCCGGCTCGGCACTCCCCATGGACCCATCGAGACCCCGGCGCTGTTACCCGTCGTTCATCCGGATCCGGCTCGACAACCGGTCCCTCCCGAGGATTTCCGGCGACGTCTCGGGCTCGGTGCCGTGATCACGTCGTCCTACATCACCTGGCGAACCCCTCCCCTGCGCGCCCTCGCGGAGGCCCAGGGAATCCACGGGTTGATCGGGTTCACCGGTCCGGTGATGACCGACTCGGGGGCCTTCCAACAGCACGCCTACGGTTCCGTCGAAGTGGGACCGGAGGAGATCCTCGATTTCCAGGGGAAGATCGGGTCCGACATCGCGACCATTCTCGACGTGTTCACCGAGCCGGACACGCCCCACGACCTGGCCGAGGCCGCCCTACGGACGACGCTGGAACGGGCGCGTGCCGGTCGGGAGGCACGAAAAGGTCTGCTCGCCGTCCCCGTCCAGGGAGGAGCGCATTCTGACCTCCGGGCCATCTCCGCCCGCGAGGCCAGTCAGCTCGGGGACGTCCTGGCGGTCGGGGGCGTGGTGCCTTTGCTCGAGCAGTATCGCTTCGTGGAGCTGGTGCGGCAGCTCGTCGCCGCCCGCCCCGAACTCACCCCGGCCGCTCCGGTGCACTTGTTCGGCGCGGGGCACCCGATGACGTTCGCCTTCGCGGCGCTCTTCGGAGTCGACCTCGTCGACTCGTCGGCCTACCAGAAGTTCGCCCGGCGGGGACGGTTGCTGCTGCCGGAAGGAACGGTGGCGATCGACGAGGTGAGCGAAGCGACCTGCCATTGCTTCCTGTGTGCGGAGATGCCTCTCCCCCTGGTCGCCCGGCTTCCGCCGGACGAACGGGAGCGTCGCCTCGCGTTCCACAACCTTCTCACGTCCGCGGAGGAGATGGCGCGGGTCCGGCAGGCGATCCGGGACGGGACGTTGTGGGAGCTCGCCGAGCGACGAGCGGTCGCCCACCCATCGCTCCGGGCGGGGCTGGAGGAGGCCCGGCGACACCCCGAGGTCTTCCTGCCGACCGAGCCGGAAAGTCGGCGGGCATTCCGGGAGGTCGACCCGTCCAGCCGGGACCGGCCGGCCGTGGTTCGTTTCCATCATCGCCTCGAGGCGTATCGCACCCGGCATCCTTCGGCGAGACGAGTCGGTCGTATCGGACTTCGCCCCGAATACCTTCGGAACCTGCCGCTAAAAGATCGAACCGGTCACGCCATCCGATGGGAGATGGCGACCCCCCTCGGGCCCGTCCCCGTCGAGCTCACCGACCTCTATCCGGTCGGACCGTACCTCGGCGTGGACGAGTTCACCGACCCACCGCGACACCGCCCCCCCCGCGCGGTTCGAGAGGAAGTGTCGGCCGAACTGGGCGACGGGGTCGACCTCGATCGCGACTGGACCGAACCGTGGACCCAATTCCAGATCCACGCCCTCCTCGAGTGGCAGTTCGGACCCGCCGTCGCCGCGACCTTGGCCACGGGCCTGCGGGGGGAGCGCTCCCGGCGGACGGGGCGGCTCCGGTCGATCTCGCGCGACGCGACCCCGCTGTTCGTGGTCGGGACCGACGGGATCCCTCATCCCACGTACCGCGGCGCGGAGCGGCTGCACGAGCTGCTCCCGGCGGGAGAGCGGCGGATCGTGGTGCATGAGGATGCGGTCCCGTTCGTTCGCGCGGGGCGCACGCTGTTCAGCCGGTTCGTCGTTCGGGTCGACCCCCAGCTCGTCCCGGGAACCACGGCGCTCCTCATCGATCCGGCGGGCGAACTGATCGCGATCGGTCGGCTCCTGCTGGCACCGCACGAGATGGGTCGACTCTCCCGCGGCGTGGCGGTCCGCGTCACGGCCCACCGGTCCCGCCCAGGACCGGCCGAGGGCGCCGCCGACGACGACGCGGGGGCCGACGCGGAGCGTCCGCTGGCGGGTGACCTTTAAGGGCCTCGCCGCTACTCGCACGGTGCACCGTTCCGATGACGAAGACCTTCCTCCTCCTGCAGCTCGACAGTGAGGGGTCCCCCTACTCCGAGATCGCCGACTGCCTCGAGGACCTCGGCTTCCGCGAGGAGACGGAAGGGTACGATTTCGTCTACGACTGGTCTCGCGAGATCAGTGTCCAGGAGTCGCTCGAGTTCGCGGACCGGGTTCAGCTGGCCCTCAAGGGCAAGAAGGTCTGCTTCCGCGTCGAGTCCACCGAGGACTGACCGGGACGCTCGGCGCATCCCCTTAGTACCCTCCCGACCGTGGTCGGCGCGATGGTGGTCCTCGGGATCGAATCGACCGCCCACACCGCGTCGGTCGGACTCGTCTCGGACCGGGCCGAGGTCCTGGGCCTCGCCTCCGACATGTACCGCCCCGCGAAAGGCGGGATCCATCCGCGCGAGGCGGCGAACCATCACGTCGAACTGTTCCCGGGTCTGGTCGAGCGCGCGATGGAGGCGGCCGGTCTCGGGCCCGCGGACGTGGAGGCGATCGCCTTCTCGCAGGGGCCGGGGCTCGGCCCGTGCCTGCGGGCCGGGGCCACGGTCGCTCGAATGCTCTCGCTCGCGTGGGATCGTCCGCTCGTTCCGGTGAACCACTGCGTCGCTCACGTCGAGATCGCCCGCATCCTCAGCGGGATGGACGACCCGCTTCTGCTCTATGCGAGCGGCGGGAACACGCAGGTGATCGCGTACGCCCGCGGGCGCTACCGGGTGCTCGGGGAGACGCTCGACATCGGGATCGGTAACTTCCTGGACAAGTTCTGGATCGAGCTCGGAGGTACCTTTCCCGGGGGGCCGGCGATCGAGGCGGAGGCGAAGAACGGGACCCACCTCCTGCCGCTGCCGTACTCGGTCCACGGGATGGACGTCGCGTTTTCCGGGATCCTTACGGCCGCGCTCGCCCTCCACGCCCGGGGCGCCTCCCGGGCCGATCTCGCCTACTCGGTCGAGGTGACGACGTACGCGATGCTGACCGAGATCACCGAGCGAGCGCTCGCGCACCGACAGCGGAATGCGGTCGTACTGGGAGGCGGGGTCGCTTGTAACGAGCGACTTCGGACGATGGTCCGGACGATGGTCGAGGCCCGGGGAGGGACGATGTTCGCCCCCCCTCGCTCGCTCTGCGTCGACAACGGCGCCATGATCGCCTGGACCGGCCTGCTGGCCTTTCGAGCCGGGGTGTCGGTCCCGGTGGAGGCCTCCGGCATCGAACCGCGCCAACGGACGGACCTCGTCCTCGCGCCGTGGCGCAACGGGTAGGACCGGCCGGCGCCCGCGTTAAGAGTCGAGGGAGGTTTGGAAGGCCGTGGAAGAGATCGACGTCCTCGTCGTCGGGGCCGGCCCGGCGGGCTCGACCGCCGCCCACCGGCTCGCCTCGCGAGGGCACCACGTGGTCGTGATCGAGGAGCATCCCCGGGTCGGCTACCCGGTCCAGTGCGCCGGCCTGGTCTCCCACCGGGCGCTCGACCTCGCCGGCACCCCGTCCGTGGTCCGCACGGCCGTCCGGGGAGCGACCGTCTTTGGCCCGTCCCTCGGTTCGATCCATTTCCAAGCACCCGAGCCGCGCGCGTTCGTGATCGACCGGGGTGGGCTCGATGTCGCGCTCGCCGACCGGGCGGCGCGGGCCGGAGCCGAGTACCGCACCTCGACCCGGTTCGACGCGCGCGTGCGGACCGACTCCGGACGCACCGTCGTTCGCCTCCAGGGGCCGGACCGGACGCCGTCCGAGGTGGCGACCCGGCTCGTCATCGGCGCGGACGGGGTGACGAGCTCCGTCGCCCGGGCGTTCCGGCTCCGTCGGCCGGTCGAGATCCTCCCGGCCTTCGAGGCGGAGATCCCGCGGAGTCCCGGAGATCCGGACACCGTCGAGGTCTACCTCGGGAGAACGATCTCCCCCGGATTGTTCGGCTGGTGGATCCCCGACGGCGCTGGAGGCGCCCGGGTCGGGGTCGCGGTGGACGCGGACGGCACTTCGGCCCGGGTGTACTACGACCGCTTGCTCGCCTACCTCGAACGTCGGTTCGGAGCGCCCCTCGGCCCCCCGATCGCGCTCCTCGTCTCGGGGATCCCGATCGGGACCGTTCCCCAGACGCACGGGGACGGGGTCCTCCTGGTGGGGGACGCGGCGGCCCAGGTCAAACCGCTCTCCGGAGGGGGGATCTTCACCGGCATGCGATGCGCGGAGCTGGCGGCCGGCGTCGCCGATGACGCGCTGCACCGGGGCGACCTCTCGGCGGCACGGCTCGCCGAGTACGACCGGGCCTGGCGGGCCGAGTTCGGCGAGGAGTTCCACCGGGCCCTCTATCTCCGGCGGGTCTTCCAGCGCCTGGATGACGCCGACTTGGACCGCCTGATCGCGGCGCTCCAGGGCTCGGAGCTGGCCGCGACGATCGTGGCGTTCGGGGACATCGACTTCCCGACGCACGTCGCGCGCCAGCTCCTACGTCAGTCCCCGTCCCTCGTGCGCTTGTTGCCGAAAGCGCTGGGCGCCTGGGTCTCCTCGGGCGCGTTCCGGACCCCCGAACTGGACTTCGGGGGCCGGAAATAGAGCCAGGCCGCGATCCCGACCAGGACCACGCCCGCCCCGAGGACCGCGTAGATCGCGGTCGAAAGGTTGGAGGACGAGACGAGCACCGACGTCTCGGGCACGACCCCGGACACGCCGAGGGCGCTCACGTTCAGGTCGACGCTCCCGTTCGGGCCGGCGGTCGCGGCCGCCCACTGGGCCGACGTGAACCACCCTCGCGACTCGAGCAGGTAGTCGACCCCCCCCGCGACGAACCGAAGGGCCGTCCGGACCGCAAACGTACCGCTCGGGGTCGTCGCCGACGTTTGCACGGCGACCGATCCGGCGACCGTCTGGTTCGCCTCGATCGTCCCGAGGCTCTCATTCACCGATAGCCCCGAAACGGTGGACGCGACGAGGACCGGTGCCGACGAAACCCCGAGCGTCGAGGTCGCATTCCCGGGAAACGCATTGAACGCGTAAACCTGGAGCGTCAGGACCGTCGAGGAGATCGATAGCCCCGTCAGCGGGTCACCGACGGTGAACGAGATCGTGCCCCCACCCCCCGGGGAAACCTCCGCTCCCGTCAAGTCGGAGACGAACCAGCGATCCAGGCCGAGCGGGACCGTGGGGTAGCTGGAAGCGCGCGCCGCCGGCAGGACCGCTGCATTGAGCCCGAGACAGACCGCAACCACCAGGAGGACCGCTAGGGGGCCGGCTCGAGCGCGATCCCGGCTACGCACCGGGTTCCTCCGAGTACCGCCCGCTCTCCGCCAGGAGGACCAGTCGGCGGATCCGCTCCGTGGCCTGACGCTGGCCGCGACGCCCACCCACGCCGAGCAGGGCGGAAGCACCGCGCGGAGGTGAGGGGAGTCGGGAGGCCTTGTAGAGCGCGCGGGCCAGAGCCTTCGGTCGGCCGGTCACCCCGACCGCTTCGAGGTCGGCGCGGAACTCTTCCCGTTCGGTGAGCCGGTCGGCGAGGTAGGCGAGGATGGGATCCCACCGCATGGTCCGGGCCAGGGTCCGGAAGAACGTGAGGTAGCGTCCGTCCAGCGCTCGGATGTGGCTCGACTCGTGGGCCACCACGGCTTGACGCTCCTCGGGAGAGAGGGCCTCCAATAGCCCCGAGGAGACGAGGATGAAGTCGTGCCGGCCGAGTCGGCCCGCCTCGTTCCTGTCGAGGAGGGTGAAGGTGAATGCTTCGGCCCGGTCCGAAACGAACTTCAGCAGGGTCGTCGGGTTGGACGGGAGGGGGAGGGAGGCGGGCCACTCGAGCGGGTGGGGACGGAGGAGGGCCAGGAACCCCCGGCCCACCATCTGACTCACCAGAAAGGCGAGCAGGAAGACGCTGAACGCTCCGACCGCCCCGGCGAGCCATAGGGGCGCGTATCGTGCCTGGAAGACGAGGAGCGGGGAGTGGACTAAGTCCACGACGCCGCTCCATCCGCCGTTGGTGAGAACCCAGAGGAGGGCGGTCGTCGCGAGGAGCGCCCAGATCGCGAGGAAGATCGCCGCGAGGCGGAAGACGACCGCGGAGGCCGAACGCCCGAACGTCAGGAGGAGGCCGAGGCCGATGATGATCCAGGCGAGTACCGGAAGGTAGAGCAGCGCGACGAGGGTGGTCCCCATTCGGACCCCTCAGCGCCTACTCGAGCTCGAGCCGTCGGCGGAGGTCGCGCTCCTCCGACGGTTTCAGCTTCGCAATCTCCTCGTTCAGGTGGACCACGCCCGCAGGACCAAACATCGCCACGACGCCGCGGAGGAGGTTGATGAGGTATTTCTGTTCAACGTCGGCCGTCCGATACACATACCGCTCGCCCCCGCGGCAGGTCTCCCGCCGTCGGCGCACCAGCCCCTTGTCGTACAACCTCGATAAGATCGTGGCTACGGTGGTGTAGGCGACATGGGTTCCCCGCTGGTGGAGGGCCTTTCGGACGTCCCGGGCGGGGGCCTCGTTGAGCTCCCGTACGGCGCCCAGGACTTCTGTCTCGAGCGCGCCGAGCATGCCAAGCTCCGCCCGAAACGAGGGGGACCCCCTCCTTAAGGGGTCTGCCGGACGCGAACTAACGAGTACGAACGAGACGGACTTGTTGGCGGTCCCGCCCCCTCCTCCTTCCTATCACAGTGGGCAGCGTTTCTGCCGGAAGGGTATCTCCCGGATAGTTCTCGGGATTTTCGGGAATCCGATACCGTATTTTCTTCCCCGACATCCTTACGGTGGGGTCGGATACGCCCTATCAGACGATGGGATGGCGGAAGGACGGCGGCAGAGATCGGGGGCGGGTGGCCCCAATCCGGGCCGCCCGGCTCGCCCTGCTCATCGTTCCCCTCCTGCTCTCCGCTCTCCCGGTCGGGGCCTTCAGCCCGGCCCCGGCCTCCCAATCCGGAGCCGCCCCCGTCGTGACCGTCGTGGCTTCACCCCCCCAGCCGATGCCCACGGAGACGGTCGCGGTCCAGAACCAGACAATCGGGAACCTATCCAGCTTCTGGGGGGTGGGCGTGAGCCCCTCGGTCAGCCTCGATAACGCCACGAACGAGACCCAGCCCACGCTCGTCAACTGGTACGTCTGGCCGTCCGGGGATATCGCCGACGATTACAACATGACCAACGGGACGGTCTGGTCCAACGGTTACCCGACGCAGGAAGCGACCAACGAGGCGCAATTCGTCGCCTGGTGCAAGTCGATCTCCTGCCACGCGATCCTCTCGGTTCCTGGCGAGATCGATAGCCCATCCACGGGGGCCTACGAGCTGGCCTACACCGAAAAGGTGCTCAATTTCTATCCGGCCCTCTGGGAGGTCGGGAACGAGCCCTACGGCTGGCTCCACTTCGGGAAGAACTGGAGCTCTTGGAACTACACCGACGATTTCACCGTGAATGCCTCCGGGTATGCCCAGGTGGTCCACGCCTACATCGCGGCGATGCACGCGGTCGACCCCCACGCCTCCTTCCTCGGATTACCCGGCGTAGGCGCCGGAGGCAGTCCAGACGGACCCTGGATCAATGCCACCGTCGCGCTCAACGGCCCCAACCTCTCCGCGATCGCCATCCACGATTATCCGGGGGAGGCCGGTCCCCAGGGAGGCACTCTCGTGCAATTCTTTGGGAGCCTGACCAACAAGAACAGCAACATGGTGACCCGGATCACCACGGACGAGATGGAGGTCCACGCCGCCTGTCCGACCTGTGGGATCCAGTTCCTCGTGGACGAGTTCGGGGCGGGCACCGGGGTCCTCGGGTCCTGGCAGCCGTTCATGCGCACCTACCCGGAGATTCCGTATGTCACGGCCGAACTCCTCATGATGAGCGAGTCGAACGTCAGCAACGCCGACCTCTTCGCCCTTCGTTTGGCGTACAACGGTTCCCTGTTCACGGCGAAGGGACTTCCCTTCCCGCTCGACTCGCTCTACACCCAGATCCTCCCCCACTACGACCCGCTCCCGCTCGCGACCACGGTGACGGGCAGTGTGACGGGCGTCTTCGCCGGCGTATCGGAGTCGCCCCGGTCCAACTCTCTGACGCTCCTCGCCGTGAACACCAACACGGCCCAGGCCGTACAGCTCAACGTCTCCGGGGCCGTCTTCCCCCGCGAAGGGACCTACTCTGCCTGGCGAGCCAACAACTCAACGACGTCGCCGAATGGGACCTTCTCGCACTCGTCCGGGTTCGAGTCGACGCCGAGCTGGGTGCTCCCGCCCCTGGGCGTGCTCCTCGTCTCCGTCTGCCGCTCGAACGCATCCCTGGGATCGGGGGGGTTCTACCCGCTGACCTTCTGCGGCTCAGGACTCCCCTCGGGGACTCCCTGGTCGGTCACCGTCGGGTCGAGCACGACCTATTCGACCGGCGGAACCATCGTCTTCTCTGAACCGAACGGCACCTACTCGTACTCGATCGGAACGATCCCCGGCTGGAGGGTCCAGAACACGAGCGGGTCCGTGACGGTGGATGGCGCTCCCTCCTCGATCCAGGTCCCATGGGCCGCGGTGACGTACTCCGTGACCTTCACGGAGAGTGGACTTCCCAACGGAACCGTCTGGTCGGTCACGCTCGGTGGGACCCAGTACGTGTCAAACTCGAGCAACCTCACGGCGTACGAGCCCAACGGGACGTACTTCTTCACGCTGGGGACCGTGTCGGGGTGGACTACGTTCCCGACCCATGGATTGGTCTTCGTCTACGTGACGCCCGTGCAGGTCTTCGTACACTGGACACAGGTCACGTATCCCGTGCTGTTTTACGAGACCGGCCTGCCGCCGGGAACGAACTGGTCCGTCAACCTCTCGGGGTCGGTCGAGTATGCGATGACGACCACCCTCGGATTCCAGGCGCCGAACGGGACGTACACTTTCACGGTTGGGTCCGTCCCGGGATATACGCCCGACGCGCTCTCCGGGTCGGTCTCCGTACAGGGAGCCTTCGCCTACGTTCCCCTTTCTTGGGCCGCGAACGCGAGCGTCTACCCGATCCAGTTCAACGAGACCAACCTGCCGGGGGGGACGACATGGAATGTTAGCCTGGACGGAACGGTCCAACGCGGGAACGGGACCGAGTTCACGTTCTACGAACCGGATGGGACCTACGCCTACGTCCTTGGCGAGGCGGCCGGATGGGCCCCGCCCAGCTATGTTGGGAGCGTAAGGGTCAACGGGGCTTCGGTCTTCGAGGACGTGTCGTATACTCAGCTCACCTACAATGTGACGTTCACCGAAACCGGTCTCCCTTACCCCCGACCCTCCGGAAATAATTGGTCGGTCACGGTGAATGGGGTCACCTTAACCTCGCCGAACCCCAAGTTGTACACCCTCGAGCCGAACGGAACGTTCTCCTATCGCGTGGGAGCCGAGTCCGGTTACAGCACGACCTGGCAAAGTTGGGTCACCGTCCACGGAAGCTCGGTGTCGGTCGCCGTCAACTTCACTCCCTATTCGTCCACCGTTACCTTCACCACGTCGGGCCTGTCAACCGGCACCGGCTGGAAATTGAACGTCTCGGGGAGGGAGTCGCAGAAGTGCTACGTCGGGGGAGAGCCCTGCGAAGAGTTCCTACCGAACGGGACCTACGAATACTCAGGCTCGACGCTGGGATCGGGATGGGGCGTGTATCCCCTCTACGCGAATTTCACGGTCACCGGACTTCCCCTGCCCATCACGATCGATTTCGTCCGGGAGTACCTGGTGACGTTCACGGAGTCCGGACTCCCCGCGGCGACGAACTGGACGGTCGACCTGGGCGGTGTCCCGTTACGCTCGAACGGCCCCACGATCGGGTTCAGCGTGCCGAACGGGACCTACGCTTTTTCTCTCGGTCTCGTCCCCGGCCGGATCCCATCCCCCGCCCGTGGTCAGGTTTCGGTGAGCGGAGCCCCGGTGGGCATGGCCATCTCGTTCGGGATCGCAACCTGGTCCGTCGGTTTCACCGAATCCGGCCTCCCCTCCGGAACCAGTTGGTCGGTGACGCTCAACCAGAGCACGAATTCCTCCATTCTGGGTACGATATCGTTCGCCGTTCCGAACGGAACGTACTCCTACCTCATCCAGCCGGTCGCCGGGTATCGACCCACCCCAGAGAACGGGTCCATCGTCGTGAATGGAACGACGGTGTCGCTCGGGATCAGCTTTGTTCCGTTCGAGGCGAGGTACCCCGTGACCTTCACGGAGAGCGGTCTCGCGTCGGGAACTAACTGGTCGGTCCTGCTCAACGGGAGCATGAACTACTCGACCGGCACCAACGTCTCGTTCTTGGAGCCCAACGGGACCTATGCCTACCAGATCGGCAATCTCTCGGGGTTTACCGCTTCCCCGACCAACGGCACCGTCGTCGTGGCCGGGACCGGCGCTTCGGTGACCGTGACGTGGTCCAAAATCCCGCCGAACTTCGCGATCAACTTCACGGAAACCGGGCTGCCGAGCGGAACCAATTGGTCCGTGACGATCGGGGCCGTGACGCACTTTTCGGACGGCGGGACGACCGTCCAGTTCCAGGAACTGAACGCGAGCTACGCCTACCAGATCGGACCGGTCGCCGGGTACCACCCTTCCCCGACGAATGGCTCGGTGGTGGTGAGCGGGGCCCCGGCGGCAGTACCGATCCAGTGGTCCCAGGTGACGTACACGGTGAACCTCTCGGAGGGCGGCCTCCCGTCCGGCCTGACTTGGCAGGTCACCGTCTGCGGCGCGACGGAGGCCCTCACGACGAACGGCGCCACGGACAATCTGGCGTGGACTGGGTTCGCTAACGGAACGTGCGACTACACCATCACGGGCATCTCGGGCTGGCACGAAGGAACCCTTCCGTACAACGGCTCGTTCATTGTGAACGGGGGGACGGGTCCGATCAACGGCACCGGCGTGGGCTACGCCGTGACGCTCGCGTACACGCAAGTGACGTACGCCGTGACGCTCTCGGAGCGGGGCCTGCCGTCCGGCCTGACCTGGCAGGTCACCGTGTGCGGCGTGACGGAGTCCCTTACGACGAACGGGCATAAGGACAATCTGACCGGGACCGGATTCGCTAACGGGACCTGCGATTACAACCTCACAGACACCTCGGGCTGGCACCAGGAAACCCTTCCGTACAACGGCTCGATCAGTGTGAACGGCGGGACGGGTCCGATCAACGGGACGGGCGTGGGTTACGTGCTGACCTTCGTGTACACGCAGGTGTTCTACACGGTGACGTTCTCCGAGAGCGGCCTCCGGTCCGGTCTGAGCTGGCAGGTCACGATCTGTGACAAGGTGAAATCGCTCACGACGGGCGGTGGTGAGAACACTCTGACCCGGTTGGGAATCGCCAACGGGACGTGCGACTACAACATCACGGATATCTCGGGCTGGCACGAAGGAACCCTTCCGTACAACGGCTCGTTCAGTGTGAACGGGGGGACCGGTCCGATCAACGGCACCGGCGTGGGCTACGCCGTGGCGCTCGCGTACGCGCACGTGACGTACACGGTGACGCTCTCCGAGAGCGGCCTGCCTTCGGGCCTCCCTTGGCAAGTGACCGTCAACGGGGTGTCGAACTCCCTCACGACGAACGGCGGGACGGACTCCCTTACGTGGACGGGACTCGCTAACGGGACGTACGACTACGGCATCACGGGCATCTCGGGCTGGCACGAAGGAACCCTTCCGTACAACGGCTCGATCCGTGTGAAGGGCGGGACGGCTCCGATCGACGGGACAGGCGTGGGTTTCGTACTGACCTTTGTGTACGCGCAGGTGACGTACACGGTTACGTTCTCAGAGACCGGCATCCTCCAATCCAGTCTGACTTGGCAGGTCACTGTGTGCGGCGTGACGGAGTCCCTTACTACGAACGGGCATAAGGACAATCTGACGTGGGCTGGGGTCGCTAACGGGACTTGCGACTACAACATCACGGGTACCTCGGGCTGGTTCCAGGGAACACTTCCGTACAACGGCTCGATTGGTGTGAACGGCGGGACGGGTCCCGTCGACGGCACCGGGATCGGCTATGCCACGACGGTGGCCTACAGCCAAGTGCCGTACAATTTGACGTTCTCCGAGAGCGGCCTGCCTTCGGGCCTCACGTGGGAGGTGACCGTCAACAATGAGCCGAAGTCTCTCATAACCAACGGCAATACCGACTTCCTGGTCTTCCAGGAGGCGAACGGCACCCTCGACTACACGATCTCAGGCAATCTGGGCTGGCACCAGGCGACCCTCGCCTACAGCGGGGTCGTCGTGGTGAGCGGCGCCAGTGTAACCGAGCCGACGCTCGTCTACCAACGGGTGACGTACGATGTGACGTTCATCGAGACTGGCCTGCCGAACGGGACTCTCTGGTCGGTCACTGTCGGAGGTAAGATAGCCAACTCCACGACGGATCAGATCGGGTTCGTACTCGCCAACGGAACTGTGCTCTGGAATGTCACTGCCCTGTCCGGTTACACGATCAATCACCTGATCGGGACCGTGATCGTAGAGGGTGCGAATCAGTCCGTGATGATCCTCTTCACCGCGCGCCTCTCGACCTACGTGCTGACGTTCACCGAGAAGGGCCTCTCGTCGGGGACCAACTGGTCGGTATCGATCGGGACGTCGACGCACTACTCGAACGGTGGCCCAACCGTTACCTTCAAGGAGTCGAATGGAACGGTCAGCTACACCATCGGGCCGGTCCACGGATACTCGGTGGATACGGCGACCGGGTCGGTCACACTGGCCGGTGCGTCCATCGGGGTGGCCGTGACGTTCTCTTCGACCGGCTCTCCCACTCCCGCCTCGACCCATCTATCGGCTCTCGACTGGGTGTACATCGCGATCGTCGCCGCACTCGTCGTGACGGTGTCGGTCCTGGCGCTGAGAACTAGGAAACCTGGCGGCCCGACCACCGCCCGCTCAGCGAAGGTGCCACCTCAAGAGGCACCCCCCTCCACGACGTCGACCCCAGCCCCGTCTGCGGAGACTCCTTCCGGCGCTTCCCCCTAGGACTCCGACGAGAATAGTGACCGATTCCTGACCCCTCCCTCGATATATCGTGGGCTGGACCCGATCTCAAGCCCGGGGGTCGGTTATCGGAGGTGGACCCGCTCCCGACCCGCCTTTTCCTCCAAGGCCCCGAATCGTGCGGAACCGAGGGGGTGCCGAAGACGTCCCACCCGGCCGTCTTCGAAAAGCCCCGGTCACTTTAGTCCCCGCCTCAGACCCCGCCGAACGTGGTGGAGGAGCCGTGGGGTGGAGAAGGGGCCCCCCGCCGCAAACTTTCCAGCAAGGTTATTGCGGAAGGCTCACCTCGCGCGGCCGTGGCGACGGAACCACACCCACCGGAGAGCGTCCTCGACCTCGTCGGGAACACCCCGGTCGTTCCGCTCCACCGCGTCACCTCGGCCCTGCCGTACCGGGTGCTGGCCAAACTCGAGTACCTCAACCCCGGTGGTTCCGTCAAGGACCGTATCGGGCAATTGATGATCGACGAAGCGGAGCAGAAGGGGTGGATCAAACCCGGGGGCACGATCGTCGAGGCGACCAGCGGGAACACGGGCGTGGGCCTGGCCATGGTGGCCGCCGTTCGTGGCTATCGGATGGTGTTCGTCCTGCCCGACAAGATGAGCACGGAGAAGATCCGACTGCTCCGGGCGTACGGGGCCCGCGTCGTGGTGACCCCGAGCGGGCTCCCTCCGGACCACCCCATGAGCCACTACTCGGTCGCCCGCCGTCTCACCCGAGAGATCCCGGGGGCGTACTATCCCAATCAGTACGAGAATCAAGGCAACCCGGAAGCGCACTACCGGACGACCGGCCCCGAGATCGACCGTGACGGTGGTCCCGGGCTCGCCGCCGTGATCGCGACGGTCGGGACCGGCGGGACCCTGAGCGGGGTCGGACGCTACTTCAAGGAGCACCGGCCCGCGGTGCGGATGGTCGCGGTCGATCCGTCCGGTTCCGTCCTGGGGCCTTACTTCCGGACCAAACAGCTCACCAAGGCCACCCCCTACCTCGTGGAAGGGATCGGGGAGGACATGATCCCGAAGTCGATCCACTTCCAGTACATGGACGAGTTCGTCGAGGTCAACGACCAGGAGTCGTTCCAGATGGCCCGTCGACTCGCGCAGGAGGAGGGGATGTTCGTCGGCGGGTCGTCCGGGTCCGCGGTGGCCGGCGCGATCCGCTGGCTCTCGAAGCGACCGATCCCGGAGGGCTCGACCGTCATCGTGCTCCTGCCGGATTCCGGCGACCGGTACCTGTCCAAGTTCTACTCCGATGACTGGTTGCGCGAAAAGGGGTTCCTCGATACCGGCGCGACCGCGCGCGAGCTGCTCGCCCGGAAAGCCCCGACGCCGGCGCTCGTAGCCGCGGACCCGACCACGGTCGTTGGCGATGCCCTGCAGCTGCTCCGGCACCATGGGATCACCCAGATGCCGGTCCTCGCCGGTCACGCGAACGTGGGGTCGATCCAGGAAGAGGACATCCTCCGGCGGAGCCTGGCGGACGACACGGTACTCCTCCGGACGGTTCAATCGGTCCTCCAGCCGGCGTTCCCCGAGGTGTCGGCGGACGCCCCCGTCTCGGAGCTGCTCCACTCGCTCCGGGAGGAGCGGGCCCTCTTGGTGCGGGACGCGGCGACCGGGACCGCGGTCGGCGTCCTCACCCGTCACGACCTGATCGGTTTCCTCTCCGAGCAGGGGGGCAGTCATGCGGTTTAACACGCGAGTGATCCACGAAGGGCCGTCGATCGATGCCGCGACCGGGGCGGTGAGCCCGCCGATCTACCTATCGAGCACGTTCCGTCAGAAGGCCCCGAACCAGAACCAGGGGTACGTCTACAGCCGGTCGGGTAACCCGACCCGCGCCAACCTCGAGGCGACCCTCGGAGCGTTGGAATCGGGCCGGGGGGCGCTCGCGTTCAGTTCTGGGCTCGGGGCCCTCACGACCCTCCTCGCCTCCCTCCGCGCGAGAAGCCGGATCGTCTCGGTTGACGATCTGTACGGGGGCACGTGGCGACTCTTCGAACTCCACCGACGCCAGTTCGGTCTTCGGGTCGACTACGCTGACCTGTCCGACCCCACGCGCCTACCTCCGCTGCTGAAAGAGGAGACGGACCTCGTCTACGTTGAAACGCCCACGAACCCGCTCCTCCGACTCACGGACCTCCGCGCCACCGTGCGCGCGGCCCACGCGGTGGGAGCGGCCGTCGTGGTCGACAATACGTTCGCGACGCCCGCCCTCCAGCGGCCGATCGAGCTCGGGGCGGACATCGTCCTCCACTCCACGACCAAGTACCTCGGAGGACACTCCGACGTGGTCGGTGGGGCTCTGGTCCTCCGCAGCGCGAAGGACCTCCGCCGCTTCACCTGGCTCCAGAACGCGCTCGGGGCGGTGCCGAGCCCGTTCGATTGCTTCCTGGTCCTCCGGGGAGTGCGGACCCTCGGCCTCCGGATGCGGGCCCATGGAGAGAGCGCCCGGGCCGTGACCGAAGTGCTTCATGGGCATCGGAAGGTACGCCGGGTGCACTACCCCGGACTCTCGGACCATCCCCAGCACGCCCTCGCGCGGAGGCAAATGGACGGTTTCGGAGGCATCGTCAGCGTGGACCTTCGCGGTGGAGAGAAGGCCGCGCTCCGCTTCCTGAAGGGCCTGAAGGTGTTCACTCTCGCCGAGAGCTTGGGCGCCGTCGAATCCCTCGTCGACCATCCCGCCTCCATGACCCACGCGAGCGTGCCCCGGGAGGAACGGGAGGCCCATGGGGTGACCGACGGCCTCCTCCGGCTCTCGTGCGGGATCGAAGACCCCTCCGACCTCGCCGACGACATCCGAGCAGCGCTGCGGAGGGTCTGACGTGCGCCGCGTGACGATCTACGACACGATGGCGCGCGCTCCCCGGGTCTTTGCGCCCGGGTGCCCCCCCGGGTCGGACTGTTCGTCTGCGGGCTCACGCCGTACGCCGAGACGCACGTCGGGCATGGTCGGTCGTTCGTCGTCTTCGACACCGTCGCCCGCGCGCTGCGCCGTTGGGGGTACCGGGTGTTCTACGTGCAGAACGTGACGAATATCGACGACCGGGTGATCGTGCGGGCCGCGGAGCAGGAAGAGGATCCCCTCGCGCTCTCCGACCGGCACTTCCTCTCCTACCTCCGGTCCATGGAGCGCCTCGGCGTGCGCTCCGTGGATTACTACCCGTACGCGACCGACTACATTCCGGAGATCCTGGACCAGATCCGAGTGCTGATCGACCACGGGTTCGCCTATGCGGCGACCGACGGGTCGGTCTACTTCTCGGTGGGGCGATCTCCGGGCTACGGCCGGCTCTCCGGACAGAAGGTCGAGGCGCTCGTTCCGGGGGCCCGTCTCGAGCCGGACCCGCGCAAGCGGGCGCCGGAGGACTTCGTGATCTGGAAGGCGGCGACCCCGGGCGAGCCCCAGTGGGAGAGCCCCTGGGGGCCCGGTCGTCCGGGCTGGCACATCGAGGATACCGCCATCACGACCCGCCTGTTCGGCCCTCGCTACGATATCCATGGGGGTGGGATCGACCTGATCTTTCCGCACCACGAGGCGGAGATCGCGCTCGCCGAGTCCGCGACCGGCGAATCCCCGCTCGTGAACTACTGGATGCACGGGGGGATGCTGATGATGAACGGGGAGAAGATGTCCAAGTCGATCGGAAACGTTTCTTCGCTCGAGGACGCGATCGAGGCGTACGGCCCGTCCGTCGTCCGCTTCTTCTACCTCAACGCCGGGTATCGCAGCCCCCTCGAGTTCGACCCGGCCAAAAGCCTGGCCGAGGCCCGGGAAGCCTACGGACGACTCTCCCGTCCCGCCGACCGGATCACGGAGCTCCTCGCTCGCGAGGGGGAGGAGCGGCCGGGCCGTGCGCTCTCGGAGGAGGAAGAGACCGCGGCCGAGTCGCTCGTCGGGCAGCTCGACGAAGCGATGGCGAACGACTTCAATTCGCGGGAGGCCATCGCACTGCTGTTCGGCTGGACCCGTCGCCTTACCGACGGGCTGGCTACGCTCTCCGAGCTCTCCGGCGATGCGCTCTCGGTGCTCGATTCTCCCTACCGCTGGGGCGAGGAGGTCCTCGGGCTGTTCCCGAAGGATACGGCGAGCCGGTCGGGGGCTTGGTCGGCGGTGGTACCGGTGGCGATCCGTGCTCGAGCCCGGGCGCGGGCCCGCGGTGACTACGCCGAAGCCGACCGCATCCGGGACGAGCTCAAGGCGGCCGGCGTCGCGCTCGAGGACGACGCCTCGGGCACCCGATGGGACCCGGCCCGGGAGTGAGCCAGGTGCGAGGTTTCGGCTTCCTCGAACACGGGGATCTCGACCAGCTCACCTTCGTCGAGGTCCCCGAGCCGACCGCCGGCGCGGGGGAGGTCCGCATCCGGTTGCGGGCGGCTGCGTTCAACCGTCTGGACCGGTTCACGCTCGCGGGAATCCCGGGGGTGCCCGTCGAGCGGCCGCATGTGCTGGGCTCGGACGGGGCCGGGGTCGTCGACTCGTTCGGTCCGGACATCGAGGGCCTGTACCCAGGCCAGCGGGTCCTGCTGAATCCGGCGCTCTGGGATGGGACCTGTGAGGCCTGCCTCCGGGGGGAGGAGTCCCTGTGCCGCAACTTCCGGATCGTGGGGGAGCACACCCAGGGAACGGCGACCACGTACGTCGTGGTCCCCCGGAGGAACGTCCACCCGATCCCCGACACCCTTCCGTTCGACGAGGCGGCGGCGGCCCCCCTCGTCTTTCAGACCGCCTGGCGAGCTCTCTCGACCGTGGCCGCGACGCGGCCCGGCGATCAGCTCGCGATCATCGGAGCTGGGGGCGGGGTGCCGACCGCCGCGGTCCAGGTCGGCAAGCTGCTGGGGGCCCGCGTCGTGGTCGCCTCCCGCAGCCGGGCGAAGGAGGCCCGCGTTCGCGCGCTCGGCGCGGATGACTTCCTTACGTTCGACGAAGCCAACCCGCTCGACGCGGTGCTCTGGCGAGCCAGCGGGAAGAAGGGGTTCGACGTCATCTTCGACTCGGTGGGCACCCCGACGGTCCCCCGGTCGGTCCGGGCGCTGGCCCGCGGCGGCCGGGTCGTGGTCATCGGGGCGACGGCGGGTCCGGTCGCTGAGATCGACCTAAGGACCCTCTTCTGGCGGCAGGCGTCGATCCGGGGCAGCACGATGGCCAACGCGAAGGAGTTCGATGCGGTCCTTTCGCACCTCACGGCGGGCCGTCTGCGAGCCGTGATCGACTCGGTCCGGCCCTGGGAGGAAGGGCCCGCGGCGTTCGCCCGCTTTGAGGCGCCCGACCTGTTCGGAAAGGTCGTTCTGACCGTGCGCGAACAGCCTTGACTGCCCCATTCCCACGCCGAAGCTGCGCCTTTAGGTTCGGGACTCTTAAATACAGGAACCCGACCTTTCTTCGTCCGTGGACCGTGTTTCGGGCCATCCTTCATCGTCCGAAGGATTGGAGCCTCTGGCGCGCCGACTGACCTACGGGACCCTTCTGGGCCTGGTAATGGTGCTGGTCGTAGCGGGGAGCTCCGGCCTTATCGGCATCGCCGCACCGTCGCAGATCGCGGCGGTGCCGGCCCCGGCCGCGCCCATCGCACCGACCTTGGCACCGGCGGCCGTGACCCATGGCGACCTCATCGTCACGTCGGGCCATACCTTCGTGATCCAGCCCACCCTGGGCGGCCGGACCTACTTCCAGGGCGGCAACATCACCGTGCTCGCAGGGGGAACGCTGATCGTCGAGAACGTCACCCTCTCGTTCGTCCAATTCGTGGCCAACACGGGCACGGCCCAGTCCCGCCTGTCCCACGTCATGCACTTCCTCGACGAGGGGAGCGTGCGGGTCTACAACTCGACCATCACGACGGACATCAATCTCCTCAACGCCTACCCTAAGCTCAACGTCACGGTCGACGGAACGTTCACCACCTGGGCCTCGACCCTCGCCTTCCCGGGTTGGGTCACGGTCGATGGGATCGGAGCGGCCCTCACGCTCAACGGCACGACGGTGACGAACAATCCGGGCGTCCCGGGCCTCACCGAGCCCTCGAGCATCCTCGGCGATTCGGAGTACGCGGCTTCGCTCAGTGCGATCAATGGGGCCGAGATCAACCTGTTCAACAGCACGGTCAACTCGACCTATGCGAACGACCTGGTCTTGAACGGCCTTCCCATCATCGCCCCGCTCTTCGCCCAGGATGTCGCCGGCGCCGTCAACCTCACGAACCTCGGCGGTTCGACCACTTCGGCGAACCTGACCCAGGACTGGCTCAACCCGGGGACGATCCCCGCGGGGAACGTCTCGGTCTGGTTCAACACCTCCTCGGGCGGCAATGCATCGGGGGACGTCACCACGACGGTCTGGTACGAGGGCGTGGCCTACCCGCTCGGCGACATCATCGTTCCGGGGAGCACCGCGCAGGGGTACGCCTCTACTCCGTTCTCGCCCGCCCTCCTGGCGGCGATCAACGGCAACGGACTTCTGACCTACCTCAACAACACCGGCCTCTTCGGGGGATCCTCCCAGATCTCGGTCGCGTTCGGCGGCACTGGAGCGGAGTTCAGCACCGTCCGCATGGCCCTGATCCCCAATCTACAGTACAACCTGGTCGGCTCCGGGTCCGGCACGACGATCAACTCGGCGGACTCGGTGATCGACCTCAACTGGAACGCCCCGCCCGTGAGCCCGTGGTCGACCTCCTCCCCGGTTCCCTGGCTTTCCAACAAGCTCGTCCTCACCGGAGGTGCGACGGCCAACCTCGCGAACCTGAGCGTTTCGAACCCGATCACCGGCGTCTTTAGCACCTCGGCCGTCCTTGCGGACGCCGCCAGCACGGCGAACTTCTACCGGTGGGCCAGCCTCAATCTGACGGGCGAGGGCGGCGTGGTCCCGATCTACGGGGCCAGCGAAAACGCGTTCTACGCCTACGGTTCCGGCCAGGCCAACAACGCGACCGCCACCTATCTCAACAATCTCCCCCTGTCCAATCCGGCCATCTGGGGCTATGTCCAGTACCGGGACCAGCAGTCGGGCCACCCGGGGTACGGGATCAGCGGGCGAACCGGAGTGTCGACCCTCCTCCTCGCCTCGACCACCTTGAGCGGGCCCACCGCGCCCGACGGTGATTTCCTCGGAACGTACCACATCGGCCTCTTGCTCCCGATCGCGCAAAACTCGAGCCGGTGGTTCAACTGGTCCGTGAGTCCCTACCCCGTGGGCGTCGCACTCGGCTCCCCCGGCTACCTCGGCCCGGACTTCGGCCCGAACCAGCACTTCCCCCAGTACTTCGCCGGCGCCGTGTTCCAGGGGGCCCCCGTCGTGACCGCCAACGGCACGGCCGCACCCAAGCTGGGGGTCCGCATCGGGCAGTTGATCGGGTTCGACACGACCATCAACTCGACCGGCCCGGCTCCGATCACCTCGCTCCAGGCCACGCTCCTCTGGGGCAATGCGACCTCGGACAAGGTCCTCGCCCAATTCGCCACGACCGCCATCGACCTCACGGGGGTCGGCCAGACGTACCCCTTCACCCTCGCTTGGCCCATCAACGACTCCGTGACGGAGTTGAACGGTAGTCAGAGCCGCGCGTTCACGGTCGTCTTCACCTGGAACCCCGGGAACGTGACCGGGCTCTCCGGGACGGCGGCCCTCACCCAGAACGTGACGATCCTGCCGTCACAGATCGTCATCTCGTCGTTCTCCCTGCCGCCGACGACCCTCCAGCTCAGCGGGTCGTACTACTCCACCGGCGTCGTCCACTACAACGGGAGCGAGTCGGCCGTGATCGAGCTGTTCGCGACCCCCACGCACGGCGGGTCCCCGATCCTCATCGCGGAAAGCACCTCGGCGCCCGGCAGCTTTACCCTCATCTGGGATCCGCTCAACCAGGGCGGTTTTTCCCAGCTCAGCGCGGGCACCTCCTACACGCTGCTGGCCATAGCGACCTACAACTCGGCCTCGTACAACTACACGCTCCCGGGCGTCTACACCGTGCCGGGGTCGACGTCTCCCACGAGTTTCCTGTATGAGACATTCCTCGGCCTGCCGCTCTGGGTGTGGCTCGCGATCGCCGCCGGGGCCGCCATCGCGATCGTCGCCGTCCTCGTCGTGCTCCGCCGCCAGGCGGCGGGCAAGGTCGTCGAATGCGGCGAGTGTGGCAACCTCATCCCCGAAGAGGCGACCGTCTGCCCCAAGTGCGGTGCGGAGTTCGAGTCGGACCTCGTCCGCTGCAGTCGGTGCGCGTCCACCATCCCCGCGAACTCCGTCGTCTGCCCCGAGTGCGCCGCGCAGCTGCTCGGAGTCCCTGGCTCGGCCCCCGAAGAGGCGGAACGCCAGGGCTATCAGGACTTCACCGAGAAGTACCGCGCGGAGGGAAAGAAGGAGCTCGGCGAGAACTACAACGAGGGCTCGTTCTGGGACTGGTGGAAGCGCCAGCCGACGTACGTCTCCTACAGCCAGTGGAAGCTCCAGCAGGGTCAGGGCTCGCCCCGGATGGGCATGAGCGAGCCGCCCACGGGTCCGCCCGGGGTACCGCTCGCCTCGGCCCCGGCCCCGACCCCGGTCCCTGCCGCGGCCGCGCCCAAGGCGAGCCCCGCACCCCCGCCCCCCCTGACGTTCAGCCCGCGGGCCCCAGCCCCGGCAGCGAGGGCAGCGGCCCCGGCGGCCGCGGCCGGAGCGCCCCCCGTGGCCGCGGGAGGGCTCAAGGCGTGCCCCACGTGCCACAAGGAGATCCCGGGCGACTACCTCGTGTGCCCCTTCTGCGGGTCGGTGACCCAGTAGGCGAGCGGACCCCGCCCCGGTCGCAACCCCTTCCTCCGCCCTAGAAGTTATCCTATCCGGTCCCTCCGGCGCGCGGGAGCGCATGCCGGGCGACCTCGAGCGCGGACGCCAGAAGGTGGAGTGGGCCCGTACCCACATGCCGGTCCTCGAAGGGATCCGACGCCGATTCGAAACCGAGCACCCGTTCCGGGGGCTGACCCTCTCGGCGGTCCTCCACGTGGAGTCCAAGACCGCAGCGCTCGCCCTCGCCCTCCAGGCCGGTGGGGCTGACGTTCGGCTGGCCGCCGGGAATCCGCTCTCGACGGACGACGACGCGGTGGCCGCGCTGCGGGAGGCGAAGGTGGAAACGCTCGCGGTCAGGGGCGAATCGGTCGCCGACTATCGGGCCGGCATCCAGGCGATGCTGGACGCGGACCCCGACGTCATCATCGACGACGGCGCCGACCTGGTCGCGCTCGTTCACACCGACCGGAAGCTCCGGGGGAAGATCCGGGGGTCGACGGAGGAGACGACCACGGGCGTGACCCGGCTCAAGGCGCTCGAGCGGACGGGGGGCCTCCTCTTCCCCGCCATTGACGTGAATGACGCCGAGATGAAGCACCTGTTCGACAACCGGTACGGCACCGGCCAGTCGACGTTGGACGGGATCTTCTCGGCGACGAACCTCTTGATCGCGGGCAAGGTCTGCGTGGTCGCCGGCTACGGATGGTGCGGCAAGGGCGTCGCCGCTCGTCTCCGGGGTCTCGGCGGGGAGGTCGTGGTCACCGAGGTCGACCCGGTCCGTGCCATCGAGGCGCGCCTGGACGGGTTCGCCGTGCGCCCGATGCTGGACGCCGCGCCCGCCGCCGACCTGATCGTCACCGTCACCGGCAACACCCAGGTCGTGCGGGCCGAGCACCTCCGGGTCCTCAAGGACGGCTGCCTGCTCGCGAACGCGGGGCACTTTGACGTCGAGGTCTCGCGGACCGACCTCGAGGGGCTGGCGGAGAGCCGCCGGACGGTGCGGCCGAACGTGGAGGAATACCGGTTCGCCGACGGGCGTCGCGCCTACCTACTGGCCGAGGGGCGCCTCGTGAACCTCGCCGCGGGCCAGGGTCATCCGGTGGAGATCATGGACCTCTCCTTTGCCCTCCAGGCGTTGAGCGCCGAGCATCTGGCCAAGCACGGGCGCACGATGGAGAACCGGGTCCACGCGGTTCCCGCCGAGCTGGACCGGGGCGTGGCGGAAGCCGCGCTCGCCCCGTTGGGAGTGGGGCTCGATACGCTCACCGCCGAGCAGATACGCTATCTGGCCCAGTGGGAGGGAGGAACATGACCGAATCAAAGGTACCGGAAGGGCTGCGTTACGCGAAGAGCCACGAATGGGTGCGGGTCGAGGGGGAGACGGTGACGGTCGGGATCACCGACCACGCCCAGGCCCAATTGACCGACATCGTCTTCGCCGACCTGCCGGCCGAAGGGAAGGCCGCCAAGACCGGGGCCACCGTCATGGTCCTCGAGTCGGTCAAGACGGTCGCCGACATTTACGCCCCCGGCGACGGGGCGGTCGTCGAGGCGAACGCCGAGCTGCGGACGCACCCGGAGTTCGTCAACCAGGACCCGTACGGGAAGGGCTGGCTGTTCCGGCTCCATCTCACGGGACCCCTCGACCCGACGCTCCTGGACCCGGCCGCGTACCGGGCGCTCCTCGCGACCGAGGGCTGAGCGCTACTTGCCCTCGAACCGGGGCTTCCGGCGTTCCAGGAACGCCCGCATCCCCTCGGTCCGGTCGGAGGTGCCGAAGGTGTGGCCGGCCGACTCCGCCTCGAGGTGAAGCGCGCTCGCGAGCGACGCATCCATCCCCCGGTCGATCACCTGCTTCACCCATCGCACGCCGAGCGGCGCCCGGCTGGCGATGAGCTCGGCGATCGCCTGGGTCTCCTCGCGCGCCGTGCCGGCGGGGAGGACCTTGACGACGAATCCCAGACGGAACGCCTCCTCGGCGCTGACCGGGACCCCGGTGTAGGTGAGGTATTTGGTCCGGGCCCGGCCGATGAGGCGGGTGAGCCGGGAGGCCCCGCCCATCCCCGGGTGGATCCCCACCGTCACCTCGGGAAGGCCCAGCTGGGCGCCCTCCGCCGAGACGATGAAGTCCGCGGCGAGGGCGAGCTCGAGTCCGCCGCCGAGCGCGTACCCCTCGACCAGGGCGATGACCGGCGCCGGGAACCGTTCCACGCGCTCGGCGACGCGCTGTCCGATGAAGCCGAACTCGACCCCCTCGGCGAGGCTCTTCTTCTCCATCTCGGCGATGTCCGCGCCGGCGGCAAAGACGGGGGAAGAACCGGCGAGCACGACCGCGCGGATCCCGGGTTCGTGCTCCAGGGTCGCGAAGGTGGTCTCGAGCTGGACCAACAGCTCCGAGTTGAGCGAGTTGAGGGCCTCCGGTCGGTCGAGCAGCACCCAGACGACGGGTCCGCGGCGCTCGACCCGGACGCACCGAAGGGGCCAGCGGTGCTCCCCGCGGGAGACCCGCTCGCGGAGGGCCGCCGCGACCGGGAAGCTTCCGGCCCACGGGGAGGCGTATGCCTCGACGAGCGCGAGGCCGTCCGCGAGTCCGACGGCGTTCAGCTGGGCGAACGGGCCCCACTCTCTTCGCAGCCCGACGGTCGCGCCCCGGTCCGTCGCCTCCGGCGTGGCCACTCCCTCCTCCACGAGCTCGGTCGCGATCCCGATCGTGAGCCCCAGGAATCGGGCCCGGACGGCGCCCTTCTTCTCCGGTTCGACGGACGAGCTCTTCCAGTCCCAGAGCGCACCGGATCGGAACTGTTCCTCCAAGCGTTTCGACGGGGCGTAGGCCGGACCGAAGGCCCGGAAGAGGGAATGCTGGGAGTGGAACGCGATCGGGATGCCGGTGAGGTTCATCAGCTCGAACGGTCCGAGCGAGGCGCCCATCGTCTCGCGCCCGGCCTCCTCGATCGTCCCGAGGCTCACCATCCCCTCCTCGGCGAGGCGGGCCGCCTCGTTGAGGTAGGGGACGAAGAAGCGATTGACGCAGAATCCGGCCCGGTCGGCGGTCGTGATCGGGATCTTCCGTAGCCGGAAGCAGAACCGCTCGAGCTCGGCCGTCGTGGCCGGGTCGGTCGCCTCCCCCGGGATGATCTCGACGAGCTGGTTGATCGCGGCGGGATAGAAGAAGTGAAGGCCGGCAAAGCGGCCGGGGTTCGGAAATCCGTGGCCGAGCTCCGTCACCGAGAGCGACGACGTGTTCGTTGCGACGATCGTGTCCGGCCCGACGAACGGCGCCATCTCCGCAAAGACCGCGCGCTTAACTGGAACCTCCTCGAACACGGCCTCGATGACGAGCGTCGCGCCGCGGACCGCCTCCTCGAGGCTCTGCGTGAACGTGAGGCGGGCGAGCACCTCGTCCCGCTTGGCCGGGGTCATCTTCTTGCGCTGGATCGCGCCCGCGAGCATCGAGTCGATCCGCTCCCGGCCCTTCGCAAGGGCGGGCTCGTCGACGTCGCGCACCCGGACCGAGAACCCCGCCTGGGCACACGCCTGGGCGATCCCGCTCCCCATGTTGCCCGCGCCGAGGACCGCGACGGAGGCGGGCGGCCGAAGCGACGGAGTGGACACGGATCGACCTCGAGGGGACGCCCCCCCGCCCCGCACGAGGGCGGGAACCTAATAAAATCGTCCCGCCGCCGGGTCGGCGCGAGGCATGCCGAGATAAGCGCCGAATCCTCCTACCGCGGCGTGCCGGGAAGGGAGTCGGACCGGGCGCGAACCGCCCTCGCGGCCGAGCGCCACTTCGTGAGGACCCTGGGAGGCTTCGTCCTCGGGATCGCGGGAGCCGAGCTCGTCACGCACGAGAGGATCCCGATCCCGAGGTTCAACTTCGTCCAGGTCGCGGGGGTCGACCGGGGTCGCCAGAGCGCCTTCTTCGAACGCGCCCTGGACCACTACTTCCAGCGGGCGCTCCGGCCGACCTTCCGGGTTCCGATCCCCGAGGCGGAGCACGTCCGGGCGGGATTGGTGCGGTTCGGCTTCCGGCCTCGGCCCCATCCGATCGTCCTCTTGATCGGCGAGCCGGAACGGGTCCCTCCGCCGCCGACCGACCTCCTCGTCCGGTCGGCCACGAACGCGGAGCTCGACGAGGTCGTGGGACTCGTGGTGGGGGAGGCCGGGCGCGCCGAGTTCCGGGCGGCGGTCGATGTCGCCTGGCATTTTCCGAACCCGGGCGAGCGGCTCGACCCGTTCGTGGCGATCCGGGGCGGTCGCATCGTCTCCGTGGGCCTCCGCTACGAGCAGGCCGGCACCGCCGGTCTGCATTTCATCACGACGAGGCCCGGGGACCGGGGCCAGGGCGCCGCTTCGGCCCTTGTCGGCGGGGCGTTCGCGCCGGAGTCGGTCGCGGCGAACGCGATCCCGTTCCTCTTCGCCGACTCGTCCCGGCTCGAGCAACGCCTTCGGTCGCTCGGCTTCGCGCCCGCGCTCTCGTTCCGTGAGTATGCCCTGCCCCCGGAGGTCGAGCTCGCGTTCCCGCCGCCCGGTCCCCCGACGCCGCCCCGGTGGAGGCCCCCGAGGAACCTTTCGGGTCGCCAGGCGACCTAGGGGATTGGGCGGGGCGCGCGGAGGCTGTGGAGCTTGATCCGCTGCTCTAAGGAGGCGATCGTGCGGATCGTGCTCAGCACCGTGTCGGCGTTGAGCGAGATCGAGTCGATCCCCTCCCGGACCAGGAACTCGGCAAATTCCGGGTAGACGCTCGGGCCCTGCCCGCAGATCCCGACCGTGCGACCCGACTCGTGCGCGCCCTCGATGAGCATCCGAATGGCGGTCGTGACCGCCGGGTCGCGTTCGTCGAAATACCCCATGCGGCCGAGGGTTTCGGAATCTCGGTCGGCGCCGAGGACGAGCTGGGTGAGGTCATTCGACCCGATGGAGAACCCGTCGCAGTGTTTCGAGAACTCGCGGGCGAGGAAGACGATCGAGGGAACCTCGGCCATGAGGTACAGCTGGAAGTCCCGAGAACGGCGCAGGCCCGCGGCCCGCATCATCTCGGTGATCTCCTCGAGCTCCCAGGTGTTCCGTACGAACGGGAGCATGACCATCGCGTTCTTGAGCCCCATCTCGGTCCGGACCTTCTGGATCGCTTCGAGCTCGCAGAGGAAGGCGGGCTTGTAGACGGGGGAGATGTAGCGCGAGCAACCGCGCCAGCCGATCATCGGGTTCTCCTCGACCGGCTCGAACTCCTCGCCGCCGGGCATCCCGCGGTACTCGTTCGTCTTGAAGTCGGAAGTGCGGATGATCACGGGCCGCGGGTGGAACGCCGTGCAGACCTTTCCGATCCCTTCGGCGAGGCGCCGGACCAGCTCCTCCCGCCTTCCCTTCTTGATGAGGGCGAGCGGGTGCTCGCGGACGTGGGCCGTGAAAATGAACTCGATGCGTAGGAGGCCGACGCCGGACACGGGAAGGTGGGAGTACTCCTCGGCCTTCTCCGGCACGCCCACGTTCACGTAGATCTTGGTCGCCGTGATCGGGGCCCCTTCTCCCCCGTGGTGGCTCGCGGCGCTCGCGGCCGCCGCCGCGGCCGAAAGCTTCGGAGGAGCGCGGGCGCCGGCGAACACCTGACCGGTCTTCCCGTCGACGGTGACCGTCGAGCCCTCGGCGATCTTCTTCGTGGCCTCTCGGGTGCCGACGACGCAGGGCACGCCCAGCTCCCGCGAGACGATCGCCGCATGGCAGGTCATCCCGCCCTCGTCGGTCACGATCGCGGCGGCCCGGCTCATGGCCGGGACCATGTCGGGGGTCGTCATCGTCGTGACGAGGACCTCTCCGGCCTGGATGCGGTCCATCTCCTCGGCCCCGCGCAGAAGGCGGGCGACGCCGCTCGCGATACCGGGGCTGGCCCCGAACCCGCGGACGAGGGGCGTCTCCGAATCCCCGCTCCCGCCTTCCGACTTCGAGCTCCGATCCGGGGGGGCGGTCGAGGTCGGGATCGTCGTCACGGGCCTCGCCTGGACGATGTAGAGGGAGTCCGCATCCGCGCACCATTCGACGTCCATCGGGCGGCGGTAGTGGGATTCGATGAGACGGGCCAGCGAGACCAGGCGGGCCAACCGGTGGTCCGAGAGCTTCTGGCTCCGTCCCTCGTCCGCCGGGATCTCCTCCCGGCGGTTCCCTCCTCCCTCCGCACGGACGATACGCATCCGCTGCTCGGATATCTGCTTGTGGACGACCTTTTGCGTGACCCCGTCGACGACGTAGTGGTCGGGCGTGACCTCTCCGCCGACGATCGCCTCTCCGAGGCCCCAACCGGCCTCGATGATCATGTGGTTCTCGCCGGTGTTGGGGTCGCGGGTGAAGAGGATCCCGCTGACGACCGAGTCGACCATCTTCTGGATGAGGACCGCCAGGCGGATGTCGAGGTGGTCAAACCCCTTCTTTTGCCGGTAGACGAGGACCCGCGGCGTGAAGAGCGAGCTCCAACAGCGTTTGGTGGCCGCGATGAGCTGGTCCTCGCCGGCGACGTTGAGGTACGTGTCCTGCAGGCCGGCGAAGGACGCGCCTTCCAGGTCCTCGGCCGTCGCGCTGGAACGGACGGCGCAGAAATCGACTCGATGCCGGGAGACGAACGCCTGGTAGGCGGAAAGCACGGCCTCCTTCAGGCCGGGAGGGAACTCCGCCCGGTCGAACGCCTCGCGTATCTTCCGTGAGGCGGCCTCCGTGGTCTCGGGCTGGTCCAGGTCGATCGTGCGGAGGAACTCCGGGATCAGGGTGCCGAGCTCCGTCCCCTCCACGAAGGCCCGATAGGCCTCCGTCGTCAGCACGAATCCCGGGGGGATCGGGAGTCCCTGGCGGATGAGCTCGCCCAGCTTCCCGGCCTTGCCGCCGACCAAGGGGAGGTCCTGGTCCGATACCTCGGAGAGGTCCATGATCAGTGCCATGAATCCTCCTCAGGAACCGGCCCGTTCGAGCGTGAAGGCGACGAGGTCAGAAGTGGGCGAGTAGGGGTGGACCGTCCGGGAGTCCACCGCCCGCCACTCCGTACTCCCCCCCAAGACCTCGACGAGCTCGTCCGGCCGTCGGTCGCGGGCGTCCCGCTCGGCGACTTCGTAGTAGAAGAGCCGACCGGCACGAGACACCAGGTTTGCCACCGAGGATAGGTACTTAATCCCTTCGTGCGGGAGATTGAAAACGACCCGCTCAAACGGGGTCCGGCCCGTCAGGAACCGCTCGAGTCGGTCCTCGACCACCTCGACCCGAGCTCCGAATGGGTAGCGGCTCAGCGTCGCCCGGAGGCATTCGACCGCGCGGGGATTTGCGTCCACCGCCACGATGTTCGTGGCCCGCCCGTCGCGGGCGATCGTCAGGGCGAACGGACCCACGCCACAGCAGAGGTCGTACACGCGATCCCCCGACCGGACCTCGGAGGCCACACGCGCATGTTCTCGAGCGAGACGCGGGGAGAAATAGGCCCCCTCCAAGTCCACGTCGAACGCGAGGCCGTTCTCTCGGTGTCGCGTGGTCCAGGGACCGCTTCCGGCCAGCCGGACCACACGGCGTCGACGCTCGGGACCCTGCACGCCCCGGTCCTGCCCGACCAGGCGAGCGCCCGGGACGAACCGGAGGAGCGCAGCCCCGATCTCAGGACCCCGGCTCTCCAGCTCCGTCGGCAGCCGGATCAGGACGAGGTCGCCCACGACATCGAACGACCGGGGGAGGGTGGCGAGCTGGTCGGAGGGCCAGGGGAGGAGCTCCCGATAGTCCTGGGGGCCACGCGAGGAAGACGGGGAGAATTCCGCGTCCACCACCTCCCCGAGGCCCTCCGGTGCCGGACGGTCCTCGACGATGGGGAACAGGAGAAGGTCTCCGTCGTGCCCCACCTCGAGGTCGGTACGCAACATCCCCTGCTCGCGCAACGCCTGACGGGTCTCCTCTCCGAGGGAGCGGGGGACGCGCACGGCGCGGCCCTTCATGCGGGAGGTACCGGACCGTGCCCAAGCAACAGGGACAGAACTCCCGAGCCGCGGCGCTCTCCCAGTCGACCCAAGGCGAAGTCGGGCGCACCGAAGTGCGTGGGAGCCGAGCCCGACACCACGCCCTCCCCCACGAGCAGGAGCGGCACCGCGTCATCCGTGTGGGCCTTGACGATGGCCGGGGTCGCGTGGTCGGCCGTGATGGCGATCCGCACCTGACTCAAATCGAGGCCCTCGAGGAAGGGGCCGAAGAAAGAACGGTCGATCGCCTCCACGACCTCCTTCTTCCGGACGGCGTCGCCGTCATGCCCTGGCTCGTCGGGTCCCTTGAGGTGGACGTACGTGAAGGGGAACCCCGCGAGGAGCTCCCGGGCGATCCGTGCCCGCTCCCGGTACCCCGCATCTCGGTCCGGCCCCATCGGGCCGACGTACCGATCCTGGAGGACCAGCACCTTTGCGATCCCCTTCTCGACCGGCATCTCGGTCAGGGAAGCTCCGTGGATCCCCCATTTGGTCTCGAACGGAGCCGGTGGCGGGAAGGGAAGCTGGCCGGCGTTACGGACGAGGAGCGCGTTGGCGATCCGCTTCCCCGCCAGCGCCCGACGGGCATTCACCCGGTGGCCCGCCAGGACCGGACCGATGCGGGAGAGAAAGAGGTTGAGAACGCGCGCCGTCCGAGCGGCCGCCGGTGTGTCGTCCAGCGGCTCGACCGGCAAGATCCGGGGGATCGGCGGCTGCCGCGCCTGGCCCATGCCCCCCTTCTTCTCATAGAATGGGTCGGCGTTAGAGACATTGGCCGAAAGGGGACCTCCCGAGGTCGGACGGAGCCAAAGTACTCCACGATGGCCCACGGTCGCGCGGACCTCCGCCCTCACCCCCTCGTCGGCGAGAAGGTCCGCCCCCGTGAGCGCCTGGGCGAGCTCCCCCGACTCGTGGGTCGTGAGTGAGCGGCCGACACGGGAGTCGACGATGAGACCAGTCCCGTCCGAGGTGGCGAAATTGAGGCGGAGCGCGACGTCCTCGGGGGCGAGGGGGATGTCCACCCCGAGCGCCTCGAGGACCCCCCGACCGGGCGAGTCCTTCTCGGGGTTGTAGCCGAGAAGCGCGAACACGCCGGCGTCCGACTCGGGGGCGATCCCGGGTCCGACCACGACCACGGAACCCATCGCTCCGGCGCTCGCCAGACGGTCCAAGTGGGGGGTCGAGGCCGCGTCCACCGGGCTCCGGCCTCCCGTCGCGGGGTTCGGTCGGTCGCCCAGTCCATCCAGGACGATGAGTGCGACGGGCACCTTCGCGCCCGACGCGATATACGTGGGGGTTTCCATAATAAGGAGAGCCCGGTCTGCCCTCCCGACCTGTGCAGCAGCTCGGCGGTTTAAGGGGTTTCGTTCAGCGTCCGGTCGGTCGCACCGCCCTCCTAGCGTTCGCGATCCTGGTAACGTTCGCGACTTACGTCTACCTCTCGACGCTGCTGGCGATCCCGGTCATCCTACTCGTCGGCCTCGCGGTCCCGATATGGCTCGGGATCAAGCGGCTGCGCACCCTCGCCATGTTCGGCCTCGTCATCCTCCTCCTCGTCGCTCCCCTCGCGACGGTCCTCATCACGCAGGATGTCCGAACTCCCATCCCACCGGTCTCCTCCCCGTCGCTCACGTGGTCCAACGGGTCGATCGCCTTCTCCTCCTACGCGGGAACCTACGCCTACCGCGTTAGCCCCGTGGCGAACTACTCGACCGATTCCTCCAACGGTACCGTGTCCGTCTCCGGTGCCAACCGGACGGTCTCGGTGGTCTTCACGCCCGATAGGGTGCAGTATTCGGTCATGTTCACCGAATCCGGCCTTCAGGCGGGGACCTCCTGGTCGGTCACGTTCGGGGGGGTCACGAAGTCGTCCACGACGGCGACGGTCATGTTCCTCGAGTCCAACGGGACGTACGCCTATTCCGTCCCGGACACCGTCGGGAACACCGCGACACCGAACTTGGGAACGCTCAGGGTCGACGGGGCCGGGGTCGGAGAGGCTATCACATTCTCCCCCACCCCCTCCGCAACCTACTCGGTCACCTTCTCAGAGACCGGTCTGACGACGGGGACGAGCTGGTCCGTGACGGTCGGGAACGTGACGTTGAGCTCAACCACGGTCCAGATCGTGTTCACCGAAACGAACAGGAGCTATTCCTACGGGACGGGAAACGTCCGGGGATACCTGCCTCACCCCGCCTCCGGGACGGTCGCCGTGGCCGGCGCGGACGTTAAGCTTCCGATCACCTTCGCCCCGGTATCCACGGGGACCAGCTCGGTCACGTTCTTCGAGAGCGGACTGCCGATCGGCGTGAGCTGGAACGTCACCTTCAACGGAACGACGCAGAAAGGCTCGACCGTGGGGACCAGCGGGTCGGTCATGCAGAACGCCTCCGTCTCTCCCTACCTCGGAAGCGCGTCGACCAACTTCACCTGGAGCGTCACGATCAACACGTCGGAAATCCCGGGCGCCAACTCCTCTCCGCTCTGGCTCAATCTGTACATCTCGACCTGCCCAGGGGCCACCTCGCCCAGCAACGACCCGAACTGCAACGCCGGCTACCCGTTCTGGCTGCTGAACTACACCTTCCCCGGCAATCTGACGGCCCCCACGGTCATTTCGTTCCACTTCACGCTCAATTCGGACTCCATCTGGGCCTGGCAGATGGGCCTCTACCTCCGGAACCTCTCGGCGCCCGCCGGGACGAACCAGTCGTTCACCTACGTCCTCCTCTCGGGTGACCCGGTCTACAACGGGCTCGAAGGCCCGGTCACGGGCGACTATGGGTCCACCTACAGCCAGCTGGTCCTGACCGTCTACCTCAACGACCTCATCTACCTCGGGATCCCCTATTTCGTGGTCCTGCTGGTCTACAGTTACATCACGCGGCGGAAATCCACCCGTGCGGACATGGCGGCCCGGGCGGCGGGAGGGACCCCGACGGACGCACCGGGCGGGTCGGGAGCTCCTCCTCCGAAGCTCGACACCCCCGGGACCCAACTGCGGCAACCCCCTCCGGCTCCCCGACGCCCCGAGACGAATTGCTCGAACTGCGGGGCCGTGGTCTACGCCAACGAGACCACGTGCTGGAAGTGCGGCACGGCCATCGCGAGCCCCTCGACCGACGTGCCCCTCTCCTCGGGTCCCCCGAAGGGTTCCTGAGGCGTTACCCTCCCCGCCGGACGAGCCCGCGGGGCCGACGAGCCCGTGGGGCCGTGGGGGAACACATTCCGCCCTCGGTCATCTTAGCTGGTCACGGGGAAAACCGGGGGGCGTGAAATCGACCCCGCCGGAGAAGGGGCGTGGGCCCTCTCCCTAGGTGCTGGTCCCGGTCGTGAGGTAGATGCACTCGACCAGACCGACCCCGGTGACGTACGCCACGACGGTGATCTCATAGACCAGCCCCGCGACATGAGGTTTCCATTCGGTGGTCGGGGTCAGGGTCGACGGGGTCCCCGCGGTGAGGGTGGCGGGCGCTGCCGTCAGCGTGGCGGCGCTGGTCGACCAGGTCTTCGCGTTCGTGCCGTTCGAAGTGTAGTTGACGTAGATCGAGGCCGTGAACGCGAACGGCCCGCTGCCGAAGAACGCCGAGCTGTTGAGCCAGATCTCAGAGTCGATTTTGGGGCAGGTCGTGCCATACGTGCAGCCATGAGCTGCGGCCGCCGTGAGAGTTCCTGGCCCGAGGCCGAGCGGGAGCGAGTAGAGGTAGTATCCGGAGGCGACTCCGACGCCCGCCACCGTGACCACCGCCTTGACGGTGAAGACCTGGGTTCCCGGTAGCGAGGGGACCGACCAGCGGGTGGTGGCGAACACGCTGAGGGTGCTGGGGCCGGTGATCGTAGCACCGGTCGGGCCGGCCCCGGCGAAAGCGGTGTACGAGCCGGCCGAGCCCGTGGTCCGGTTCGCGTAGAAACTCACGTTGAGGGCAGCGGCGGAGGCGCCCCCGGTGTAGGTGACATAGGCGACGAAGGTGGTCGTGGAACCCATGGACGGGACACTGCTCAGCCCGACCGCGACGGAGAGAATGCTCGTCGAGCCCCCGGTAGCGACGATCGGCACGGTCACAGCGGCCGTCGCGGTGAGCCCGAGCGTGCCGGTCACGTTGACGAACGCGAAGAAGGTCCCGTTCGTCGTCGTCAGCCCTGAGGGGACGGCGAACGACCACTGGTTGGTCGCGGCGAGGTACGTCATCTGTTGTGGGTTGGAGTAGATTCCCGCGAGACCGGGGATGTTCGCGAGGTTCACGTAGACGCTCGCGCCCCCGAGGCTCCCGAGGGCCGTAGCATACACGGTGAACGCCTGCCCGATCACCGGGGAAGCCGGAGCCACGGACGTCGTTAGGAAACTGGGCGGGATCTCGACCGTTTGGCCCGGAAGGACCGTGGCGAAGACGAGCTGGTCATTGGCGACGATGAGCACCGTGATGTTGTCCGGCAGGATCGGTTGCTGGAGAGCCGGGAAGGTATAGTTGAAGATCTGGCCGAGGTTCCACGTGTTGCCTACCCCGAGACCGACCGAGGCTGCGAGCGGGTTCAGGAACTCCGGTGCCTGAGGGTGCGTGGACGACTTGAAGTAGATAAGGGACGACGCGGGGATCGAAGGTCCCGCTAGGTGCGTGACCTGGATCCCCTTGACGTAGGTCTGGTTTGCGGTCAGGACCAGGTTGGCCGAGAACTGGCTCGTGTTCTGGGCCGGCGGTGCGGGGAAACTGGTGACGAACGCAAAGATCGAGGAGAACAGAACGACCGTCAGGGCGAGGAGCAGGATCGTTGCGACGACGTCGGAGACCCCTCGGCCCCCGCGATGCAGGCGACGGTTCCGGGCGCGCCGACGCGACGCGCTCCGGGAAAACGAGCGGCTCTTTCGGGCGCGGGAGCCCGAAAACGGTTCGGGAGAGGGTTTCACGTACGAATGAAGGTCGGCTCGGCGTATTTAGACGTTCGCGTTCGGGGTATCGAATTCGGACCGCGCGCGTGACCGGCCCGGCCGTTCGGGCCTGCCAACGAGGTCGGAAAAAAAAAGGGAAAAGAAAGGGTTAGTCTCGGGGGCCTCCAAGGGCCCTACGGGAGGGTCACACCGGCGGTCGTGCCCGAGTAGGACCCGATCCCGAGGCCGATGACCGTGTTGCCCTGGCCCGGCAACCATGCGGCGGGAAGGCTGCCGGAGTCAACCACGAAGCTCATAGTCGTCGTAATCGGGGTTGCAGTGGTGAAGCCTGCCCCGAAGCTCGTCCACGATCCGACCATGGCGAGGGGGACCGTCTTGGCGACGACGTACTGGGCCACTTCGGAGCCGGTAATCCCCTGGATGGCGAAGCCACCAGCCAATGTACCTGCGTTGAGAGCGACTCCGCCCGGAGTCTTGACCTCAAACTGAACGCTCCCTAGGGTGATGGTCGACTGCTCAATGGTGAACGTAAAGATCTGGTCACCAGACGTGCAGATAAGGTTCGTAGCCTGGGTCGCCGTGCAGGTACCGCCTTGGGGCGAACCAAACGCAAACGCCGATCCGATCGGCGTGTTGCCGGGGCCGTGGGTCAATCCCGAAATCAAGACGTACAGCACGGCCGCAAGTACGACGGTGATCGCGACGAGCAAGATCGTCGCGATGATCGGCGATACCGCGCGCTTCCGCGCCTTTCTCCAACTTCTCGCATTCACTCCCCAGACGTTCATTCGTTTGTTCTCCGTGGGTCGGTTGACCCGCAAGGGTCCCTATGGCGAAGGTCTAGTATTTAAAACGAGGAGTCGCATCTACCGGCAATTGACGATTTAGTTATCGTCATTAGACGTTATGCGCACCAATACGCATAACGCCACACGCGCTCACACCTGAAACCCGTGCCGTCCGTCGACCACTCTTTGACCCGACGATCGGCCCAAAAGCAGTCCTCGACCCCGAATTCCTGATTCTACGGTGCCTTCGCGACCCGACTACCTAAAGGTTGGGCTGGAGGGGCGGTGAGCCGAAGGGGACCGCCCCTCTGTGGATCTGCGCACGAACGCACAGGTTTCGGGCCCCCTATTCTAGTCCTGTTATACTGAGAGGGTTTGAGTGCGACGCGGTGTTCGACCCGATGCTAAGGCTGTTCGACACGTCAGGAATCGATCGAATCTAGGGAGCGATCACTTCCCGCCATAGGAAGGTGCGTTTGTTTAAGTAGCAGAAGTTCACTTGGCTGTTTTGGCTGTGTTCGACAACGCTCCGAATGGGAAGTCCGCTCGCTCTCGGGCGAGCGAACCTTCCCGGGAAGCAACCGAGGATGCGCGCATCGCACTACGGTGCAACCGCAAGGAGCTCCTGCTGGTCGACTCGTTCGTCACGTCGGGCGAATTCTCGACCCGCTCGGAGCTGATGCGGGCAGCGCTGCACGCGTTCCTCCGCTCCCGAGCCTTGTCGGCCGCGCCGGCGCCTGCTGTGGATGCCGAGGGCTTCATCGAGGTCCCCGTGCGTCTTCGGCCCGAGGAATACGCCGCCTTTGAGACCTACAGCCGCCACGTCGCGAACGGCCGCCCCGTGAGGGACCTCCTCGCGGAGATCGTCCGGCGCGGCGAGATGGAGCTGCGGGTCCAGGAGCTCGTAGCCCGAGCTCGTGCAACGGTGCGCGAGGCGGTGGAGACCCGGGCCCAGGTCGGAGCGCTCCAAGAGAGCGGGAAGGACCTGGAACGGCGAGGCGTCGTCGGTCGGTAGGGGTCGGAGGTTCGAAGGCCAGCCAGGGGTAGGTTGTGGCGAGTTACGAGTCGGGGCGAGCAACAAGGGACCGAAATTCCGTGCCGGACGATGGCGCGATCGACGGCAGCTGGGAAGCCCAGTTGCGTCTCGGACAGGACGTTCGTTTCGTCCTAGTCGCGGTCGGGGGCGGTGCCATCCGAGTGGCTCAGGAGATCGCCCGCCGCCACGTTCGCCACCTGGAGACCGTCGCGATCAATTGCGACCCCCGGGTTCAATCATTCGAGGACTTCGACCGGCGGGTCTATCTCGGACCCGACTCGGGTGCCGAGATCGATACGGGCGGTTCCCCCATCGTAGGGGGCGTCCTGGCGCGCGCCGCGGAACCGGCGCTCGACCGGATCTTCGAGGGCGCAACGTTCGTCATCGTCATCGGCAGCCTCGGTGGAGGCGCCGGGAGCGGGGCATTACCCCACCTGCTTCGGGTCGCCAGCCGGCACGCCGAGTACGTGAGCGCGTTTGTCATCCGCCCGTTCCGATGCGAGGGAGAGCGCCGTGCGCTCGCGGACCGTGCGATCGGCCAGCTCCATTTCGTGGAGCCGTTCGTCGAGAAGCGCGAGCAGGGCTCCGCTTCGCTGCGGACGCTGGACAACGAGAGCCTTATCGCGACCCACGGGCACGAGGCGTTCAACCACGTGAGCACCCATTGGGCCGACCTCATCCAGAGCCACATCGAGTCCTCGTTCATCTTCCCGGCCGAAGCCCTTCTGGAAGCGGCCCAGCTCAACCGTGCGGCCTACACCGCCCCGATGAACCGCATTCCGGCGTCGGAGGTACCCACCCTCCGGCCGATCGAACCTCCGTCCCCTGAACCGCACCCCGAGATCGAACCGCTCCTCCCGTCCGCCCACGGCTCCCCCGGTCCCGAGGTCGAGCTCACGTTCGAGATCGTGGCTCCCACGCTACCTCCCAGCCTGCCCTGACATCGGTCCGGGCTCCGGGAGCCCGGAGCCCACCCGGCGATGGACCCTGCAACCTTAAGTGGAGCCCACTCTCGTTGCCCACCCGATGGACGGTCGCTGGCTCACCGTGATCCTCCTCGAGATCCTCCCGGTCGTCTTGATCGGGGTCACGATCTGGAAGTTCGCCTCGAACCCGCTCTCGATCTTCCTGCTGCTGGCCACCATGGTGGCGGGCGCGTTCTACCTGCTCACCTACACTTCGTCCTTCGGGGCGGCCGAAACGGCGCAGTAGCCCCGCTAGCGATACATGTCGGTCGCGGGCGCCGGTATGCCCGGAGCGTTCTCCTCCGTGCCCGCCGCGTGGGCCTTGAGGGCCGCCCGCAGCGCCTTTTCGATCTGCTCGGCCTGCTGGCGGAGGGGCTGGGTGTCGATTCGCAGCTCCGGAAGCAGACGGTCCAGCGTTTCGATGAGGGCGGCGCCGGCCCGATGGTCGGGGAGCCCTTCGGCGACGCGGGCGCTCACGAGGAGCGTCACGACCGGAAGGTCTCGGCCGATCCCTTGGACCAGGAGCGCGCCCGACACTCCACCGATCACGCCGTCCTCGAGGGACCGGGCCCCCGCGCCCTCGAATGCCTTCCGAAGGGACGGATCCGTTCGCGAGTACGCCGCCCATACCTGTCCCGTGTCCTCCGGTGCGTCCTTCCCCTCGGGCTCGTCCTCCTCCGGGTGAGGTACGATCCCTTCCAGGCAGAGGATCATCCGCGCCTTCCGGGTCTGGGCGCCGTCCAGGATCGTCCGCGCGATCGCATTCGCCTGCGTCGGCGTGGGCGGGAATTCCGAGAGGACGAGTCCCAAGTCGGCCCTCCCGTACACCCGGATCGTGGGGTGGACCTCGCCGCCCTGCACGATCGCCACCGGCGCGATGTCCGGGGATTCGAAACGTCCGACGCGGGGGAGCTTCAGGGCGCGGATCATGTAATGGCCCGCGACGGTCGTCGCGAGACCCGCGCTCGGGAACGAGGAGAGGATAACGGCACCGGACTGGAGGGTCGGCGCGGCGAGGTTCTCCTCCTTCCAGGTGTACTCCATGGTCGGTCCTCGGGGGAGGCTCAATCGGTGACCCCCTTTATCGGCTCCGGCCGACGCCCTCGCCTCCGCTCCCCAGATACGCCCAAGTACTCGGCACCGCTCCTCGGCCGACGTGGGGCTGCCGCTGCGCGACCTCGTGGAGGCGCAGGAGCTTCCGTGGGAATCGCTGGCCGGTCGGACGCTCGCGGTCGACGGCTTCAACGCGATCTACCAGTTCCTCGCGACGATGCGCCAGAGGGACGGGCAGTTGTTCACCGACGGGCAGGGCCGGGTCACCAGCCACCTCATGGGGGTATTCTACCGAACCACCTCCCTGCTGGGGGAGGGGGTCCTCCCGGTCTGGGTCTTCGACGGGCGCCCTCCGGAACGGAAGGCGGGAACGATCCGTCAACGGATCGCCGCGAAGGAGCGGGCCGAGGGAGAGTACCAGGCAGCGCTCGCCGCCGGTGACCTGGAAACGGCACGACGGAAGGCGGCTCAGACCTCGCATCTGACCCGGCCGATGGTAGAGGAGGTCGTCCAACTGCTGTCCGCCCTCGGCGTGCCGACCGTGCAGGCCCCGGGCGAGGGAGAGGCCCAGGCGGCGTACATGGCCGCCCAGGGCGTCGTCTGGGGGTCGGCCTCGGAGGATTACGACAGCCTCCTGTTTGGGGCCCCGCGCTTGATCCGTGGCCTCGCGGCCCGGAACCGGGGTGGTACCTCACCCGGCGCCCAGATCGTCGACCGGGGGGAGCTCCTCACCCGGCTGGGGATCGACGGGGACGAGTTGATCCTCATCGGGCTGCTGGTCGGGACCGACTTCAACGAGGGCGCCCGGGGGTACGGACCGAAGAAGGCGCTGAAGTTGGTACAGGAGCACCTCGGGTTTGCTCCCACCCTGGTCCGAGCCGGCATCGACCCGGTCGAGGGCGAGGAGGTCGCCCGCATCTTCCGCGACGCCCCGCACGCCGAGGTCGGTTCGATCTCCTTCGGCCCGGTCGACGAGGACGCGGTCCACCGCCTGCTGGTCGGGGAACACGGGTTCAACGAGGGGAGGGTCAAGAACGCGGTAAGCCGCGCCCGGCAGCGGCCCCGTCCGGCGACGAGTCCCGCGGAGGCCCGCGGACACCAAACGCTATTGGAAACGTTCGGAGGGGGTCCCCCATGAGCCCGTTCGAGTGCGTCCCCAACTTCTCCGAAGGCCGAGACCCCGTCAAGCTCGAGCGGATCGTCGGGGCGGGACGGGCGGTGCCGGGCGTCACCGTGTTGGACGTCGAGCGCAACGCCGACCACAACCGCGCGGTCGTGAGCCTCGTCGGCGAGGGTGACGCGTTGCTCGAGGGGGTCTTCCGGATGATCCAGGTCGCCGCGAAGGAGATCGACCTCACGCAGCACCGGGGGGAACATCCCCGGATGGGCGCGACCGACGTCGTACCGTTCGTTCCACTCGGTACCGCGACGATGGCCGAGGCGGTCCGCCTCGCCGAGCGTCTCGGTGAGCGGGTCGCGAGGGAGCTGTCGATCCCGGTCTACCTCTACGCGGCGGCGGCCCGTCGGCCGGAGCGTGCCGACCTGGCGCGCGTCCGGGAAGGTCAGTTCGAGGGACTGCGGGAGGGGATCGGGACGGACGCGGCCCGGGCTCCGGATTTCGGCGAGCCTAGGATCCATCCCACGGCGGGCGCGGTCGCGATCGGCGCGCGCCCGATCCTCATCGCGTTCAACGCCTATCTGACGACGCCGGACGTTTCGATTGCGAAGAAGATCGCGAAAGCAGTTCGGGCCCGGGACGGTGGTTTGCCGGAAGTGAAGGCGCTCGGGTTCGACATCGCCGAGCGGCACCGGGCCCAGGTCTCGATGAACTTGACCGACTACCGCCTCACGCCGATCTACCGCGCCCTCGAGGCGGTCCGTCGCGAAGCCCAGCGCTACGGAGTGGGCGTCGAGGAGTCCGAGATCGTCGGGCTCGTCCCCGAGGATGCGCTGTTCGATTCCGCGGAATACTACCTCCAGCTCCACGGGTTCGACCGGTCGGCGGTGCTCGAGCGAAAGGTCCGGGGCGCGGAGAGTGCGCCTGCGGGTGAGTCGCTCGCGGCCTTCACCGCGCGGATCGCCGCCCGCACTCCCACTCCGGGAGGGGGCAGCGCTTCGGCCGCCGCCGGGGCGATGGCGGCGGCGTTGGGGGAGATGGTGGTCGCGTACTCGATCGACCCGGCCCATCCGGATTCCGGATTGATCGCCGTTAAGGGCACGCTCGAGGACGGTCGGCACCGCCTGCTCGAGCTCGTCGAGAAGGATTCTCAGTCGTACGATGCCGTGCGGACCGCGCGCCGGGGCCGAAAGGCCGCCCCGGGTCCCGACGCGGAACGCGCCTACGTCGACGCCCTGCAGGGCGCGGCCGAGGTCCCGCTATCGACCGCTCGACTCGCGACGGACCTCGCCCGCCAGCTCACCGAAGTGAGTGCGCGTACGAAAGCGGCCTTGGGGAGCGACCTCACCACGGCCCTGGCCCTCTTCCGGGCGGCCACGGAGGGTGCTCTCGCGAATGTGGAGATCAACCTGATCGACCTCGGAGCGGTGCACGTCGCGACGCAGACTCTGGAAGCCGAAGTGGCCCGACTGCGGGCCGGGAAGTAGACGGACCGATGGACGGAGCCCGCACGGTTCCTTCCGACCGGCCCCACGTCTGGGTCAACTGCGCCGCTTCCCTGGATGGCCGCCTCGCTTTCGCCCATGGGGTCCGAGCCCATCTCTCCGGACCGGAAGACCTGGTCCGGGTCCATCGCCTCCGTGCGGCATCGGACGCGATCCTGGTGGGGGTCGGAACCGTCGTGCAGGACGACCCCTCGCTCCGCCTCCACGGCGAGCTGCTCGACGAGGTCCCGAAACAACCCCCGATACGGGTGGTGGTGGACGCCTCGGGTCGCACCCCCGAATCGGCCCGCTTCCTGGACGGGAGCCTACCCACGATCGTGGGCACCACGGAACTCAATCGCCGAACGTACCCGCCCCACGTCCGGGTCCTCCGAGCCGGCAGGGACTCGGTCGACCTGGGTCTCCTGTTCCGGCGGCTCCGGGAGCAGGGCGTCGAGCACCTGATGGTCGAGGGTGGCTCCCGGATCCTGGCGAGCGTTGCACGGGAACGCTTGTTCGACCGTTGGACGATCTACTACGCGCCGGTGCTGGTGGGCGGGACCACCGCTCCCCCGATGGTCCTGGGTCCCGAAGCGATCGGCCCGGCCGACCTGATGCGGCTGAAGCTCGAGCAGGTCGCCCCGCTGGGCGACGGCTTCCTGGCGACGTTCGGCCCCTAGACGCGGGGCGGCCACCGTAGGGCGGGCCGTCGCGTCACGCCGGGGGTAGTTCTATGGACCGGGGCCGCGTCCCACATTTCCGAGGTCCCCATGCGCATCGGGTTCGTGGTCCTGGGAGTGGTGCTGACCCTTTTGGGGGCGGTTCTAATGTTCATCCCTCTGGTCACGGTCTCCTCCCAGAATATCTCGAGCAACGAGCTGTACACCGCCAATGTCACCGGCTACTCCATCACCGGGACCGTCGCCGGCACGCTCACGTGGAGCACGAACGCGTCCACCACGTTCACGTTCCGGACCTGCTCGGTCGCGGCGACGCCCACCTTGAACGGGTACACGTGTCCCGGGACCCAGACCAACTCGAGCGAGAGCGGGACCAGCGGGACCTTCACGTTCAGCGCGAGATCGGGGGGGGAGATCGTAGCCTACTTCGACGCGGGCACCGGGACCACGGGCTCCGTTTCCGTGAAACTGGCCCAAGAGACGATCGGGCTCATCGTTCTGGTCCTCGGGGTCCTTCTCCTCCTCTTGGGGCTGGTCCTCAAGCGAACGGTGAAGCCCGTGCCCACGGCGCCTTCCCCGACCCCGACCGCGCCCCCGCGAAGCTGATCGGCTCGCGCCGCGCGTCCCCGCTTCCGGCCTCGGCCGACGGGCCCCGTCCCGCCCGACGCACGGCTTATCCCCCGGCGGACCTCCCCGTACCGGAGGTGCCCCGTGAAGCTCGTTCACTTTACACTCGCCGACCAGTTCCACTTCGGGATGGTCACCGACTCCAACGAGTACATCGACCTCGACACCGCGTGCCGTGACTACCTGGGAGTCAACCCCGTGAAGGGGGCCGACCCGAGCCGGTTCCGGGACATGCAGTCGTTCTTCCAGGGCGGGGCCGACTCGGTGGCGCTCACCAAGAAGATCTTGGACTACATCGCCCGCCGACGCGCGATGGGCTGGACCCCGCGAGCCGCGACGGGGGCCCGGTTCCTCTTCAAGCCCGAGGAGGGTGTCAAGCTGCTCGCCCCGGTCGTACGCGGGACCAAGATGTACTGCATGGCTTCGAACTCGAAGAGCCATCTCGCGGAGCAGGGGAAGCCCGTTCCCAAGCAGCCGTACGTCTTCCCCGGTTCTTCAACTGCCTTGTGGGCCCGAGCGAATCGCTCGTGCTCAACCCCGCGGGCCAATTTCCCGATGTCGAGCTCGAACTCGCCGTCGTGATCGGCCTCCGGGGAAAGCACATCCCCGCCGCCAAGGCGATGGAACACGTCGCGGGGTACTCGATCGCGCTCGACATGGGCTACCGCGACCTGCAGTACCCGTCCGAGGGACCGGTGGACTGGACGATGGGCAAGGGGTTCGACGCGACGATGGCGGTCGGCCCGTGGGTCGTTCCGAAGGAAGAGGTCGGCGAAGCCTACCCGCTCCAGATGCAGCTCTCGGTCGGCGGACAGGTCCGGCAGAAGGGCGACACGACCGACTACGTGTTCCGGATCCCCGAGATCATCGCCCACTTCTCGGAGGGGATCACGTTCGAGCCCGGCGACGTCATCTCCCTCGGAAGTCTGGGGGGGACGCCCGGGTTCGAGTTCGGCAAGGAGAGCCGAAAGCTGAAGGCCGGGGACGTCATCGAGGCGGAGATCGAGAAGATCGGTCGGCTCACGATGCCCGTCAAAGCCGAGGCACCGCCTCCCCCCGCAGCGTAAGGAACAGCGCGGCCGCCGTCGGCAGATCGTCGTTCGCTCCGGCGGCCCCTTCGACCCGACCCTCACCCCAGGGGTAGCTCACGTCGTCCCGGAACGTCACCGGCACGCGTTCCGTGGGTGGGGCGGGAAGCGCCGCGTCGCGGAGGGGCTCGAACCGTTCGAGGGCCTCCCGGGTCAGGGGAACGACCCGGAACCCGGTTCCCCCGTGGAGCGAGGAGGGGAGCCGGATCAGCCGGTGGATATCGGTCGTGACCGGCGCGTCCGTTTCCCCCTGCACCTCGACCGCGGCGGCGGGGATCACGGCCTCGAGGAATTCCTGTTCGAGGTTCCCGGGCAATACCTCGAGCCGCAACGAGCTCCGGATGCGGTCCGCGCCCCCGTCGTCCAGCAAGATCTTCGCCATCTTGCGGGCGCGGGCGAGCGGCACGCCGTACCCCACGAGCTCCTTCACCGCGACTTCGCGACCCGATGCCTGCCAGCGGGTCAGCATCGAGACGACCGCGCGCGTCGTGCGCCCCCTCCAGCCCGGGCTGTCGAGGGAGGAAAGTTCGTGGACTCGGAGGACGCTCGACCGGCCGCCCCGGACCTCGCCGCCGTCCCGGTCGCTCACGTTGAGATGGGACTCGGCGACCGAGCGGCGCGGGTCGAATCCGGTCCCCTGGACGTAGTCGACGAGCTCCCGGCGCTCGGGGCTGCTCAGGGGTAGGAACCGCTCGTCCCGCACGTGAACGTGATAGCCGCGACCTCCGGAAAAAACGAGGGACATATCGTTCCCCGAGATCCCGAAATCGCGAAGGAGGAAGTCGTCGACCAGGTCGATCAGCCGTTCTTTGACCCGGACCAGCTGCTCCGCGTAGCCGAGCGACTCGGCGCCCCGGAGGTGGTCGGCGTCCAGGTCGAAGATGAGGTCCGCTCCCAGCCACTCCTTCCCCGCCATGGTCGACTCGGCGGGGCGTCGATAGGTACGCGGCGGAGTAGTAGACGTGGCGCGGGACCTCGCGCGCGAGGAAGGAGGAAAGGTCCGCCGGGGTCGGGAGGGTCTCGTGGCGGCGCATCGAGGTCTCGACCAGGAAGGGGAACGCCGCGAATTCCCGGCGCGCGAGGCGAACCGGAGGCGGAACCTCGGATCGCTGGTAGTACCGGGCGAACAATCCCCGCGCCCAGGCGAGGGTCGGGGCGTCCAGCGGGACGGTCTTCGCCAAGGGTCTACTCCACTTCGTCCAGCTCGAGCGGCGTGGTCGCCTCGTTGACGGCCGCGCTGCGACGGAGGCTAGCCAGGAGATGGAAGACGGTCGAATGTTCGCTCCCGCGGAGCAGGAGCTCGACCGCGCGGATCCCGCGGTCCAGCTGGTCTTCCTTGCCGATGAGAGCGACCGTGGAGCCGTATACGCTCACCGAGCAGCCCGAGAGCTCCTCGATCCGGGCGCGCGCCCGTCCCGCGCGACCGATGACCCGGGCCCGGATCCTCCGGAGCCCCGCCTTGTCGCGGTGGCCGGTCGTGAACTTGATGTCGAGGACCTGGAAGTAGGTGTCGTCCTTCAGCAGGCGCTGGGCGCGCTCGGGGGAGAACCCACGACCGATGGCGAGCACGATGTCCCGGGCGCGCAGGGCGGCCATCGGGTCGCTGTCCGGGGCGCTGACCCGGACCTCCCCTTCCTCCGCGTCGATCGCGAGCTCGGTCCCGGTCGCGCGGGCGATCGACCGTCGGGTCGCTCCCCCCACTCCGATCAGCACCCCGACCCGGTCGTCGGGGATCCGCGCGTAGAGCACGGGCATACTCAGGCCCCCGAAGCGAGCGCGGTCAACCGGTCCCCGCCGACGGCGTGGAGGAACTCCTCTCCGGTCACCGCGAAACCCAGGTGACGGAGGAACCGGGCGTAATGGTCGAGGTCGCGGGACAGGAGGGCCGCGGCCTGAGGGTGTTTGATGGAGACCGCCTGCGCCACGTCGATCATCACGGTCTTCCCCTCGAACAGGAGCGTGTTGAACGGCGACAGGTCGCCGTGAACGAGCTTGGCGTCCCGGACCATCCGACCGATCTGTTCGACCAGGTCGCCGTAGACGGCGGCCGGATCGTCGATCTGGGCATCGCGCAGCCGCGGGGCCCCGCCGTCCGCGTTCCCGATGAATTCCATGACCAGGACGTTGCGGAGGTGACCGTACGGCATCGGCGCGCGGACGTGGGCGTCGACGAGTCGACCGAGGATGGTATGCTCCCGACGGGTCCAGGCATACACGAGGCCGGCGAAATCCCGGACGCTCGTTTCGCGGCGGAGCTCATCGATCGCATAGGCGGGAAGGTTTCGGAACGTGGTGTTCCCGATGCGGTAGACTTTGACCGCGCGGAACTCCTTACCCGCGGTGGCCCGGAACACCCCGCCCTCCTTTCCGGTGGCGACCGGGTAGTCGAGGGAATCGAACTGGCCTTGGGTGATGAGGCGCGAGATCGTGAGCAGGGTGCGATGGTCGAAGAAATCGTCCAGGAGCTTCCGCTGAGAGCTGTCTTTGCGACGGTCCTCGAACCGCTCGCGACGACTGGGCAGCACAACCTCCGTGGGGCGGGGCACGAAGGCGTGGTATTCCCCGACACTCTTAGGCTCCTCGCCTGCGGGAATCCCTCCCGTCGGGCCCGGACCCGTGGCGAGCCGGGTGGTGGTGTGCGTGAAAGCGAGTCTATATCTCCGCTTTCGAGACTAGAACCGTCCGTGACGACGCTCCTCCTCTCGTCCGCGTCCGCTGGCGACCACGCCCCTCCCGGGGGCCCCCCTCCGCCCCGGCCGACCCTCCTCGGGGTCGTAGGGGACCGACTCGAGCGGCCGGCCGACTACGATGCGGTCTTCCGCGTCGTCCGAGCGGCCGTCCGCAGCGTGCTCGGCGTGGAACGTCCGGGCCTGGGTCTGGGCCTGTCGGACCTGCCTCCTCAGCTCGGGGCCTACTGGCAGGTCACGGGCAACCTGATCGTGATGAACGAGGGGCTGGTCGACGCGATGCGGGCCCACGCGAAGAACCCGCTCGAATTGAACTCGTTCCTGTACGTCATCCTCGCGCATGAGTACCTCCACTCGCTCGGCTACCTGGACGAGCGCGCGGTCCGGGAGGTCACCGCCCGCGTGACGCGGACCGCCTTCGGTCCCGACCACCCGGCGACTCGGATGGCCGAAGGCGACCTCTGGCGCATGTTCCCGTTCCTGGCCCAGGCCCGGGGCGGCCGAGGGAGCCGCCTTCGGGTCGTGCCCCGCTTCGACCTCCAGAGCACGGACACCTACATCCGGTAGGCCCCGGAGGACCCCCTATCGAGGGGGGGAGGGGCTTATGCCCAGCACGGGCATCCCAGGCGACAGCTATGGTCATCGACACTGCGCTCGGAATCGTGCTGGTGGTGGGAGGCATCGTCCTCTTCGCGCTCGAGCTGGTGCATCCCGGCGTGCTCTTGCTCATCCCGGGGTCGATCCTGCTGGTCGCGGGGTTCCTCTACCTGCTGCTGCCGAACGTCCTCCTCGACGGACCGTACGGGGTTCTGGTCCTCCTGCTCGCGGCCGTGATTGCGACGCTGGTCGAAATACCGTACTACCGCTACGTCGCGCCCACCCATCGCCCCCTGAGCACGACGTCGTCGGGCCTGATCGGGGAGGTGGGCATCGTCATCGCGCCCGTCGTGCCGAACACCCTGAAGGGAAAGGTCCGGGTCAAGTCCGAGGTCTGGTCGGCCCGCTCGGACGTGGCGATCCCGACCGGCGTCCGGGTGCGCGTGGTCCAGGGGGAAGGGGTGTCGATCACCGTCCAACCCGTCGAGGGGCAGGCGGCCGTATAGAGCGCTGGAATAGGAAGAACAGAATCGGAAGGAGAAGAACATGGACTACACCATCTACATCGTCGCCTCGGTCCTAATTTTCATCGTCTTTCTCGTCCTCCTCTGGCGCAGCATCTACACGATCAATCCCTACCAGCAAGGGATCGTCACTCGACTCGGGTCCTACAAGGGGATCATCAACCCCGGCTTCAACCTCGTGAGCCCGATCTCGAAGGTCGTCCCGATCGACCTCCGTACGCAGGTGCTCGAGGTCCCCCGGCAGGAGGTCATCACCAAGGACAACTCGCCGACCAACGTCGACGCGATCATTTACATCAAAGTCGTCGACCCTCCGAAGGCGATCTTCCAGGTCCAGGACTACCACATCGCGACGGTCGCGCTCGCGCAGACCACGCTCCGGTCGATCATCGGTGACATGGAACTGGACGAGATCCTCTACAACCGCGAGCGGATCAACACCCGTCTCCGCGACATCCTCGATGAGGCGACCGACAAGTGGGGCGTCCGGGTGGACGCGGTGGAGATCAAGGAGGTCGACCCCGTCGGTCCGGTCAAGGCGGCGATGGAGGAGCAAACCTCCGCCGAACGCCAGCGACGCGCCGCGGTCCTCCGGGCCGACGGGGAGAAGCGCAGCGCCATCCTCGTCGCCGAGGGGCAGAAGCGCTCGCGCATCCTGCAGGCCGAAGGCGTGCGACAATCCCAGATCCTCGAGGCGGAGGGAGCGCGGGTCGCGACCATCCTCGAGTCGCAGGGAGAGGCCCAGCGCCTCCGCATCCTCTCGCTCGGCGCCAGCGCGCTCGACGCGAAGGCGCTGACGGTCCTCTCGCTGGACACGGTCGCGAAGGTCGGGGACGGCCAGGCGACGAAGATCCTCTTCCCCTTCGAGTTCTCGCGTCTCGTCGAGGGGGCGTCCGAATACCTCGGCTCCGGCCGCCAGGTCCCCGACCGTCAGCTCAACACGCTCGACGACCTCGAGAGGCAGATCGGAACGATGGACGATATCCTCGGTCCGATCCCGAAGCAGGAGGAGCTGGTCACCGAGATCAAGTCGATCGAGCAGGAGATCGCGGCGGAGTCCGCCTCCTCTACGGAGATGATCTCCAATTACGGCGGGGCCAAAGCCGGCCGGACCGCGGCCACCCCCGGACTCCCGGACCCGGTCGACATGACCACTCCCGAGGCGAACCTGCCCACCCCGTCCGTCGAAGCCCCTCCGACCGCCTCGGCCCCGACCGCCGACGCGCGGCGGAAGCCGCCCCCACCCTAACCGGACGTCTCCTCCCGATAGATCCGTTCGAGCTCCGCGAAGCGCAGGCTTCGGAGCATGAATCGTCGGACCGTCGTCGTCGTGCCGAACTGCTTCTCGGGCGCGTACCGGCGAAGGCGGTGGTTCCGGACCAGGCCGGTCAACTGAAGGTACGTGGCGAGCAGCGGGAACAGGAGCAAGTTGGCGGCGCGGACCAGCACTCCGACCCCCGCTTCCAGCGGTTCGGGGTCCGTTCCCGGGCCGCGGCGCCGGGCATAGACGTTCGGGAGCTCCTCCCCCATCCAGCTCGCTTCCCGCAAGAGGGACCGGTAGTACGCCTCCCCCCGAAGCATCCGGACGGTCAGCGCCTCGCGGGCCATGAGGAGCCCGCCCGGCCGCGCGAACTCCTCGGCCACTTCGGCTTCGTCGACCACGTAGTTGAAGCACCAGTGGGATGGACCGGGAGGGTGGGCGCGCCGACGGACGAGGCGGTAGCTCGCGAAGGCCAGGAAAAGGAAGAGCCAGGTCGTGCCGCGGCGGGTCGTCACGAAGAAATCGAGGTCGTCGTTCGGCGCGGCGAACCCGTAGGCCACCGAACCGCTCACGCCCAGGCATCGGGTGAGCCGAACGGCCGAACGGAGCGGGGCCCGGACCGCCCATTCCGCCTCCGCGTAGAGCGACTCGCTCCGCGAAGCGCGGTCCGCGAGTTCCGGCACCGGGATCTCGCGCGGCGGCATGACGTGCCCGGCGACCACGTGTCCGGAGTCCGGGTGACCGTCCACCCACAAGACCACGCGATCGGTCGTCCAGGTGGCGCCGGCCGGGAGGTGGGCGACCAGTTGGTCCAAGGACATCGGGGCGTGGTGGCGCTCGGCGACCTGCAGCAACACTCGCAGCCGGCTCTCGATGAGCGGGTCCGCGGACGGAGGGTGGGACGCCCACTCGGGGGGCGGCAGCTCACCCCTCAGGGTCGCGTCCAACGAGGAACCTCCGAGCCGGGGTAAACGCCTCTCGCCATATGCTTGCCCGGCCCGCCCTACCGAGCCGAGCCCCCGTCATATGCTTGGTCGCCGTCGCCCGACGGAGGTCGACGACGTTCGCAAGAGATGCCGGGACCCCTGCCACCGGGAACGCGCCGGGTCATGAGGGGGGAGATTCGAAGAGGGAGACGCCCACCTGCGCCGTCGTGATCCCCTCGCACGAGCGGCGGCCGCAGTTGACCGCGCTCCTCGCCAGCCTCGCGACCCATGCGGGATCTCGGGTGTCGGAGGTCGTCGTCGTGGACGATTCGCGCCGTCCCACCGTGCGCCGCGAGGAGTTCCCGCAGCTCGACCTTCGGGTCGTCCGCCTCGAGGACCGCGCGTTCATCTCCCGCGCCCGGAACGTCGGGCTCGCCCGGGTGCAATCCGAGTTCGTCTACGTCGTGGACGACGACAACCGGTGCGACCCCACCACGTTACCTCATCCGCTCGCCGGGCTCGCGGGCGACCGCACCGTGGGGGCCCTCATGCCATCGGTCCTCTATCACCGGCGCCCCGACCTCGTATGGGTATACTCGACCCCGTTCCGTCGGGATCGGTGGGGATTCGAACTGGTCGGGCGGAATCTCCCGCGGGACCCCTCGTGGGAGAACCGGTGGCTGCCGACGGACGCCCTCCCCAATGCCGCAGTCTTCCGACGGGACGCTCTCGCCGCCGTGGGGGGGTACGACGAGCGGATGCCCGTCAGCAGCACCGCCGACCTGTGTCAGCGCCTCAAGGCGGCCGGGTGGGGGGTGTGGGCGGACTCTTTCGCCCTCACCCGACACGATGTCGAACCTCCGGGAGCCGCGGCGTTCTGGGCCGAGCACTCGGTCGACCCGGCGCGGCAGTACTACGATAAGCACGACTGGTTCGTCTTCCAGCGCCGAGTCCACGCGGGCGAGCCGGCCTTCCCGGCGCGCGCGCTCGTCCACGCCGCCCCGTTCCTCCTGACCTCCCTGGTGGCCTTCCTGCTACGGGGGGACGCGAAGACGAGCGCGCTGACCCTGGCGGTGGGACGAGGGGTGATCGGCGGACTGCGAACCGCCGCCGGCGAGGCGGGGAAGGTCGCCTACAACCCGTCGGGGTAGAACTGCGCGATCAGTCGAAGGGCCTGGGGGGCGCTGTAGCCCGCCTTCGCGACGATCCGGTCCTTCGTTCGGATCTTCTTGAGGCCCACGTAGGCCCGAGTAACGAAGAAGAGGTAGGAGTAGGTCTTCATCGTGAACGCGACGATGGCCCCACCGGGCTCGAGGAGGACCTTCACGGTCCGGTGTTCCGAGATCCAGCGATGGCCCATCGCACGGTCGCAATCGACCCCCCCTGATAACCCCTCAGGGGGGATCGTCCGATCACCCCACCCGCTCGTAGGAGAGGAACGACCATTCCCCGAGCGGCGTCAAGAGGGGCCGGCCGCTCAGCCACTCATCCCACCGGCGGGCTCTCCGTCCACCGGAGGGCCCCATCCACCGAACGAGCCGGGGAGACTCGAAGGGCGGTGCGGCGACCGATACGGGCAGGGTGGCGACGCGTCGAAAGTGCGGTGCGAGGGCCCGATCCCACCACGAGGGATTCCGGGGGTAGACCGTGAGGGGGTATCGGACGGTTCCGGCGGGCATCTCGTGACGGACCCGCCGGAACGCGCCGGTCCGGTTCCCGATCGCCACCTCCCACAGGATGGGGAGCGCCCCCGGCCGGTTCAACGTCGTGAACACGAGGTGAGCCTGGGGGCGGAGGACCCGCGCGAAGGTCGCGGGCGCCGACCCGAGGTCCTCCTCGAGGTTGAAGGCGCCGAACGTCGAGTACGCCCCGTCGAACGAACGGTCCGGGAATTCCTGGAGGGCTTCTCCGAGGGCGCTCAACCGCCCGGGCCGACAGGTCAGTCGCTCCTCCAATCCCGCCACGGCCGCTCGAGCCGCCAACCCCTCCAGCATCCGCGGGGAAAGGTCCACGACCACGACGGGGTGACCGGCCGCGAGGAGGGGCACGGTTTCGAACCCCGTGCCGGCCCCGATCTCGAGCAGGCGTCCGTCGGTCCGGAACGCATCGAGCAGTCGGTCCCGGGTCGCTTCCTTGACGTAGAGCTCGATCGAGTTCGAGCGGACGGCCTCCAAGTATCCAGCGGCCACCGCATCGAACTCCTGCTCGAGCAGTTGGGCGGGCGTACGAGGGGTGACGGTCCCACCGGGGATCAGTCGGACGACCTTCGAGCGCGGTCCGAAGTAGTGGTCGTAGACGGTGCTGCCGTACTTTTCCTGAAACCGGGTTCGAACCCGTTGGGCGTCGGTCGAGTTCGCGAGCAGCTCGGCCGAACACGACATCGTTTGGCCGTCGGGCCGGATCACGAAGCAGCCTCCCTCGTGGAGTGCCTCGTGCAGCCAGCGCGTCGCCGTACTGCTGGGCATCACGTACAGTTTTCCGGGTTCTTCCCAGAAAAGGACCGGTTGAGGTTCACCGGCCCCAGTACGGACCCGGAGGACATCACGGATCGTGTCGGTGGGCGAGTTCACGGGGACGTCTGCGGAGGACCGGTGCGCTGGACCCCCGCGGAACCTCCATCCCCTAGGGGTCCCCGGCCGATAAGAGCCCGCCGACCCCGGGGGGAGGGGGACCGGGTCGGAGTTAATCTCCCCTCCGGGCTGCCGGACCCGAGATGAGCTCACCGTCGGTCGCGCTGCTCACGTTCGACCGAAACGATCCGACGCGCACCCTCGGACTCGTCCGTCGGCTTTCCGACCATGTGCAGGAGACGGTGGTCGTCGATAGTTCCGACCCGGCCCCTTGGGGGGTTCTGGAGGCGGGCCTTCACCCTCCGGGGCAACGGGCGGTGCGGGTGATTCCCACAGGCTATGCGGACCTCCTTCAGCCCGTTGGGGTCGACGAGATCACCTCGGAGTGGGTCTTCTATTGCGACCCGGACGAGGAGCCCTCCCCCGACCTCCTGCGACGGATCGCGAATCCGGAGGGAGCGGACGCCTTCGTCGTTCCCCGTTGGGAACGGACGCTCGGCGCCTACACCCCCCATCTGCGTCTGTACCGCCGGGAAGCCTTCATCGCTCCGAACCCCGCCTACGCGTTCCCGGGGATCCACGGGGTCGTCCGGAAACTTCCCCGGAACGAATGTCTGGTCCATCATCGCGACTATCGATCGGCGCTCGAGGACGACTACCGGACCCGAGTCATGGACCTCGAGTCGTTCGAGCGGCCGGTGGACGCCGCGTGGTTCCGGGGCGCGCTGAGGCCCGCTTTCCGGGGATCCCCCACCGTTATCCCGGGGACGCCCACCTCGCCGCCCCCGCGACCGATCTCCGACGCGGCGGCGACGCTCGCGACCGCGGCCGTGGCCGCGCGGGAACTTCTCTTGACGGGAAGCCCCGCGTCGGCGGCCTTCCGATGGAGGTATCACCGGGCCCGTCTCCGATTCCAGGCAGAGCTCTCCCCCCAGGAGCGACGACGGCGGTCCGAGATCACTCAGGCCACCCGAGCCGGGGGAGGCTTGATCCGATACCTCGGGTTTGACCGCCCCCAGTATGTCCGGTCGCTCTCGGCGAGCTTCACCTGGGACCTGGATGGGCCCACGGTGCTCCACCGGCTGATCGACTTCCGCTTCGAGCAGGGCGCGCCCATGCCGTCCTGGGAGCCGAACCCGTCGGGCCCGCATGGACCGACGCCGACCCGCTAGCCTCCGCAGGGCGGTCCTCGAACGAGGGAACCGCCTTTGTAGGGGCGGCCGGTGACGAAGCTGGGTGGACCCGTGGAATCGATTCGCACCGAGCAGAGGGGCAGCGTCCTCGCGATCGTCATCGACCGACCCGAGCGGCTCAATGCCCTGGACGTGCCGTCGATGCGGGAGCTACGGAGGGTCCTGGTCGACACCGCGACCGACACCTCGGTCCGATGCGTCCTCCTCACGGGGGCCGGTAAGGCGTTCTGTGCGGGCGGGGACGTCGCGGCCATGGAGGAGCACCGCCTCCGCGGCGACCTAACGAAATTGTTCCACGAGCTCACGGGCGAGCAGGAAACTTCCGTTCGGGAGATCCTGACGATGCGCAAACCGGTGCTCGCCGCCCTCCCCGGGGTCGCCGCCGGAGGGGGACTCTCTCTCGCGCTCGCCGCGGACTGGAGGATCGCCGCAGACTCGGCCGTGCTGGTCCCCGCCTTCCCGTCGCTCGGGGCGGTTCCGGACGGCGGCCTCACCTACTTTCTGCCGCACTTCCTAGGGATCGGTGGCGCCCAGGAGCTCCTCTTCACGAACGCCCGGGTCCCCGCGGCCCGAGCGCGGGAGTTGGGGTTGGTCCACGAGGTCGTCGCGTTCGACCGACTCTCGGAGAGGGCCTGGGCTCGAGCCCAGGAACTCGCCGACGGACCGACCTTCGCCTACGGTTGGATGAAGCGACTCATGGTTTCAGCGTTCAGCGCCAGCCTCGAAACGCAATTGGCCCTCGAGCGCCGAGGGATGGTCGAGGCGACGGAACGGGACGAGTTGCCGGAAGGAATCCGGGCCTTCCGGGAGAAGCGCGCTCCCAAGTTCGCTCCCCCCCATCCTCCCGGTTGAGAGGGAGCGACTCTTCCTTCCCTCGCCTTCGGAGGCTTCGCGTGGGCACGACCGCACGGGCCCGTCGCCTCAGGCCGAGGTCGCGGGCGCGGCCGGCCACGGGCGGCGAAGCGAACGCTCGAGCCGCTCGCGCACGGCCGGCCATTCCGAACCGAGGATTCCATAGTACTTCGAGGTCCGGTAGTTGCCGTTCGGGAACCGGTAGTGGTCTCGTCGCTCCCCTTCGTACACCGCTCCCAAGCGCTCGATCGCTCGCTGGGAGCGCTCGTTCCGACTGTCGGTCTTGAGCTGTACCCGGTGGACTCCCTCGGTGTCGAACGCGTGACGCAGGAGGAGCAGCTTGAGCTCGGAGTTGACCGGGCTTCTCCAGACGCTGGGGTGGAGCCACGTCCCGAGCTCGACCCACCGATTCACCCGGTCGATGTCGAGATACCGCCCGATCCCGACCAGTCGGCCGCTCTTCACCAATCGCACCGCGAACGGGAGGACCTCGCCCACCTCCTGGAGCGCCAAAAGGTCGTCCACGAGGCCCGACATCCCCTCCGGAGTGTCTCCGTGGCGGATCCGCAGCAGGGTCCAGATCTCGGGGGCGGCCCCGGCCGGGACGAGTTCGGGAAGCAGAGAACGTTCGAGCGGCACGAGGGTGACGTACCGCCCGGTGAGCGTCACCGGAGGCCGGAACTTCATGGGACGATTCTCGGACGGAGGAACGGGGGTCGTGGGGGAAGGCGGAGGAGTCCCGGCGCGGTCCAACGAATCCGGTGGGGGTGACCAAGGTCGCGATAAACGGGCCTCCAGGCGATCCCGGACCACCGCCCATTCTGACTCCAGAATGCTGTAGTACACCGACGTGCGGAACGAACCGTCCGGCAGGAGGACGTCCTCCCGCAATCGGGCCTCCGGGACCGCGCCCAGCCCCTCGATGGCTCGCTGCGAGCGGCCGTTCCGCAGGTCGGTCTGAAACTGCACCCGGTGGAACCGTCCCTCCTCGAACGCGTACCGGAGCATCAGCCACTTCGCCTCCGTGTTCACCGGGGTACGCCAATACTCGCGGGCGACCCAGGTCCCCCCGATCTCGACACCTCGGCTCGGTCGGTCGAGGCGGAGGAACGAGGTCATTCCGATCGGACGCTGGTTCGAACGAAGTACGGTGGCGAACGGAAGGTCTGGCCCGACCCGCCCCGCCTGAACCCACCCCTGAATCCACTTCTCGGCCTCCTCCGGCGTCGGTCCCGGCGGGGCCCGGAGGAACTGAACCGTGGGGGGGTCCAGTAGGCCCGGGACGAGGGCGGGAATGTGGGACTTATCGAGGCGGACCAGTTCGACATACCGGCCCACGAGGTGGAGCGAGGGTCCGAACGGGTCGCCGGCCACGCGCTCCCGACACCCCCCGGAAGATAACCCCGGCGCGGGGGCGACCGAGGTCAAACGACGATCCGGTTTCGAACCCCGTGTAGGAGTTAAATAACGTCCGAGGGTCTGAGCGAGTACTAGCTGGCGAGCCTACGGAGGAGACGATGGAAGCGGGCATCACGACGTTCCTGGTCTTCGCCGTGATTGCCGCCGCGTTTGGCGTGGGCTCCATGATTGCGAACCGCCAGCTGGGGGCGAAGAGCCGACGTTCCTACCTCCAGACGACGACCTATGAGTGCGGGGAAGAAGCCGAGGGGGAGGCCCAGATCGATTTCCCCACCCAGCACTACACGTTCGCGATCGTCTTCGTCGCGGTCGATGTCCTCGGATTCATCCTGGCGCTTTGGGGCCTGACCTTCCGGGGCGTGAACTCGGGCTGGTACCCGATCTTCATCGCGGTCGGATTCACCGCCCTCGCGATCACGGGCATCTACTACGCTCTCAGCGGGGAGAAGAGGTGGGTCGTGTGACCGACGTTCCGGCTCTGCCCAAGGTCGCCCCCACCATGGCGGAGAGTTACCGGCTCACCGGCGAGCTCCCGATGGTCGGCGAGGCCGCCGTCCCGTTCATCGAGATCGAGACCGTCCGGGCGAAGGAGTTCATCCCGGCCGCCAAGGAGGCCTTCTCGGCGCTGATCATCGAGCAAGGTCAGTCCAAGGTGCTCCGGCCCACCTTCAACTGGGCGGGCCGGAACTCTCTCTTCCCGCTCCATTGGGGGCTCGCGTGCTGCGCCATCGAGTTCGCCGCCGCGTTCTCGGCCCGGTTCGACGCCGAACGGTTCGGGATCGTACCTCGGTCGTCACCGCGGCAATGCGACCTCATGATCGTCAACGGCACGGTGACCTGGAAGGTAGCCCACAAGCTCATCACGCTGTACGAGCAGATGCCCGAGCCCAAGTGGGTGATCGCGATGGGCAACTGCGCGACCGGGGGCGGCCCTTTCCGCACGGCCTATTCCGTGGTGCCCGGAGTCGACAAGCTCGTCCCGGTCGACATCTACATCGCTGGCTGCCCACCCCGGCCCGAGGCCATGATCGACGGGATCCTGAAGCTAGAAACCCTCATCCGGGAGCGCAAGGAGTAGGCGCCGGAGCCGCCGGAACTGTCGGGGTCGAGGATGCAACCGGACGACTTGGCTAAGGCGCTCACTTCCCGATTGGGCGATCAGCTCATCGGCGTCGAAACGTTCGTGGGAATGGCTGGACGGGTGCGCTTCCGTCCCGAAGCGGCCCTCGACCTGTTCCGGACCGTCCGGGACGACCTCGGCTTTCGCCACCTCTCGATGGTCGGCGGGATCGACTGGGTCGACCACCGCGAAGTGTTCTACGTGGTGTGGTCGGACGACGCCCATCAGTATGCGATCCTCTCCACCGACCTGCCGGCCGATCAACCGCACATCGAGTCGGCGACGCCGGTCTGGGAGAGTGCGAACTGGCACGAACGGGAGACCTGGGAGCTGGTCGACATCGGGTTCGACCACCACCCGGACCTGCGGCACCTCCTGATGCCGGACGGATACGCCTTCCACCCGCTCCTGCGCTCGTTCAAGCTGCACGAGCCCGAGGAGCTGGAGGTGAAGCGGCGCAGTGTCTGAGATGTGGTTGAACATGGGGCCGCAGCACCCCATGACCCACGGACTGTGGAACCTCCGGGTGAAGATCGACGGGGAAATGATCCTCGACGTCGACCCCGAGGTGGGCTACCTCCACCGCGGGATCGAGAAGATCAGCGAGGACCGGCACTACAACGAGGTCATCACCCTGATGGACCGGTGCTGCTACGTCGCCGGCTTCGCCTGGGAGCACATGTACATCCTGGCCTCGGAGCAGGCGCTCCACCTTTCCCCCCGAGCGGGGGGAATACCTCCGCGTGATGTGCGAGGAGCTACAGCGGATCGCCTCCCATCTCATGTGGTATGCGGCGTTCGTCGTGGACATCGGCCTGCAAAGCCCGTTCTTGTACGGGATGCGCGACCGCGACCTCATCCTGGATCTCTTCCAGAGCTACACCGGCGCGCGCATGACCTACGAGTACATGCGCGTGGGCGGCGTCCGGAACGACCTACCTGCTGGGTTCACCGACCGCGCTCGCCAAGTGATGGACTGGCTCGACAAGAAGTTCGTCGACTACGACCGGCTCTGCCTCGGCTCGACCATCTTCCGGGGACGATGTGACGGGCTCGGGGTGATGACCGCCCGCGACTGCGTCGCGACCGGTGTCACCGGCCCCATGCTCCGCTCGGCGGGGATGAAGCGCGACCTCCGCCGGGACCGTCCCTACTCGGTCTACAAGCAGCTCGATTTCGAAGTCGCCGTCGCCGATGGAGCCGACGTGACGGCCCGCTATCTCGTCCGAATGGAGGAGATGCGCCAGAGCGTTCGGATCGTGCGGCAGGTGCTCGACTGGCTCGACCACCATCCGGGACCCGTGCTCGCGGATCGACTTCCCCGGTGGCTCGGCGCACCGTACGCCCCTCAGGGGAGGGAGGGGTACTTCCTCAAGCGCAACTACCCCAAGGGAGTCGGCTTCTCGGCGATCGAGGAGCCGCACGGGGAAGCCCAAGCCTACGTCGTCAACGAGGGGGGCGAACACCCCTACCGGGTCAAGTTCCGCTCCCCGGTGTTCGCCAACCTGTCGGCGGCCCGCCACTACATGATCGGCTACCACGTAGCCGACATTCCCCCGATCATGGGGAGCGTCGACATCTGCATCGGGGAGGTCGACCGGTAGGCGACCATGGGCGGCGCGACCCTCTTCAGCGTCTCCTACGGCCTCGCGAGCCTCCTGCTTCACGCTCTCGGCTACATCCTTCCGCAGCCGCTTCGGGCCGGGGTGACCAACGGCAATGTGATTCTAGGGCTCGGTGTGCTCCTGTTCGGCGCCATCCTCCTCGGGGCGAGCATGATCAACACGATCGTGCTCATCTGGTGGGAGCGCAAACTGCTCGGTCGGTTCATGGACCGGCGCGGCGCCATGCACGTCGGGTACGCGGGCCTCCTCCAGAACTTCGCGGACGGCTTCAAACTGTTCCGGAAGAACACCTTCCGCCCGAGGGAGGCGGACTCGCTCGGGTTTTACTCCGGTCCGATCGCGTACATGGTCACCTCCATGATCATCTTCGGGATCCTGCCGATCTCCTCCGGGTGGAACTCCGGGTCCCTCCCGCTGAGCCTGCTCCTCGCCCTCGCGATCTTCTCGTTCGCTCCCTTGTTCATCTTCGTCAGCGCCTGGTCGAGCAACAACAAGTACTCCCTGATGGGCGGGATGCGCTCCGCGGCCCAGATGATCGCCTACGAGGTGCCGCTCCTCCTCGCGGTCGTCGCGGTCGTGGTCGTCTCGGGCAGCTTCGACCTGAGCACGATCGTCTACGAGCAACAGAACTACTGGTTCTGGGGCCCGCTCATCCTCGCCCTGATCGTCTTCGTCGCCGGGATGCTGGCCGAGACGGAGCGGATCCCGTTCGACCTGCCCGAGGCCGAGGCCGAGCTCGTCGAAGGATGGAACACCGAGTACGGCGGGATGCTGTTCGCGTTCTTCATGCTCGCCGACTACCTCCGGGCGCTCGTCGGGAGCATCCTGGTGGTCCTGCTCTTCCTGGGGGGGTGGACGATGCCGAGCTGGGTCCCGTCGGCGGCCACCTCGTTCCCGCTCGCGGGGATCGCCTGGTTCATGGTAAAGACCTACGCCGTGTTCGGGCTCTTCGTCTGGATCCGGGCCTCCCTGCCCCGCGTCCGCACGGACCAGCTGCTGCGGATCGGCTGGAACCGAATGATCCCCCTGAGCCTCGCGTCGGTCTTCCTGGCCGCCGCGCTCGTGATGGTGAAATGCTTGCCGGTGTTCGGTTGCCTGCCGTCGCCGGGGATCTAGGAGGAGGACGATGAGCGACGAAGCGACCGCCACGGACAAACCGACCGACCACCCGATCCTGTTCGTCGCGAAACCGATGCTCACCGCAGCCCGCCAGTTCGCCCGCAGCCTGATCCGACCCTCCACGATCGTCTACCCCTTCGAGCGGCTCGAGGACCCCACCTTCCGGACCGAGGTCCGGGTGGGGACGGGCAAGCCGATCGGCGTCGGGGCGATCTGGGACAACTACCGCGGCGTCCACGCCCTGAATATCAACACGTGCATCAGCTGCAACCTCTGCGCGTACTCCTGCCCCGACCTGTGCATCGAGATGGTCACGGTGCCGGGCGGGGACCCCAAACATCCCAAGAAATGCCCGGAGATCGACTACGGCAAGTGCAGCTACTGCGGCTTCTGCTCGGACGCCTGCCCCGAGGGTTGCCTCACGATGACGACGCGCTACGAGCTCTCCACTCCGAAGCGGGCCGAGATGGTGTACTCCCCCCAGAAGATGTTCGACATCTTCCACACGAAGCTCCCCATGAACCCGATCCGGCTCGAGCGGCCGGAGAACGAGGATGCGATCCTCCTCGAGCCCCCCCTCTGCATCGGCTGCAACGCGTGCGCCCGGGACTGTCCCACGCAGTGCATCACGATGCTCGACATTCCGAAGGCGGAGGCCAAACCGGGGGAGAAGGTCGCGAAGCGGATCTGGAAGGAACCGGTCGTGAACGACTCCGACTGCGTCCGGTGCGGAACCTGCATCAGCGTCTGCCCGAAGGAGTGCCTGTTCTGGGGGACGCGCAAGTGAACCTCGAGGAACTCGCGTTCCTCGCGTTGGCCATCGTCGCCCTCGTGACGGCGGTAGCGGCGTTGCTCGTCCGTGAACTGGTCCACACGATCCTCTGGGTCTCGGTGTTCTTCGTCGACCTATCGGCCATCTACTTCCTCCTCGAAGCCCCGTTCCTCGGGGTCCTCCAGCTCGGGGTCTACGCGGGAGCGGTCACCATCCTGCTCCTGTTCGGGATCATGGTCACCCGGAAGCGGATCTTCTCCCGGGACGCCGCGACCGGGCTTGGGCCGGTCCCGCTCGCCCTGGCCGCGGTCACGTTCATCTTCCTGGTCGCCTCGGTCGGCGAATTCCCGAGCTCGCCGAGCACCCTCCAAACGTACGCGCCTGCCCTGCTCTCGGCGCAGCTGTTCGGCCCGGACGGCCCGTGGCTCCTCTTGCTCGGAGTGATCATGCTGGGCGGGGTGGCGGGCGCGATCTACCTCGTCCGGGAGGGGCGCGAATGACGTCCCTGCCCGTCGAATGGTTCCTGGTCCTCTCGGGGGGCCTCCTCGCGGTCGGCATCTTCGGCCTCCTCACCCGCCGGAACTTCATCCTCATCCTCATCGCCGTCGAGGTCGCGATGAACGCCACGATCCTCAACTTCGTGTACTTCGCCGCCTTCGCGCCGACGAGCGCCGGCCTCTCCGGCCAGGCGATCGCCGTCGTCCTCATCGGGTTCGCCGCGACCGAAGTGGCGGTGGGACTCGCGATCGTCCTCGCCCTCAACCGCGTCAAGGGAACGATCAACGTCGCCCAAGCCACCGAGCTGAGAGAGTAGGGGGGACGGACGACGAGCCTCTTCACCTCGCTGGACGCCTGGGCGTTCCTGATCCCCCTGTTCTCGGTCGCCGCATTCACGATCGTCGGGCTCGCGGGGACCCGGCTCGCCAAGCTCGAGTGGGGCGGCTGGATCGCCGTCGCCCTTTCGGCCGCCGCGATGGTCTTGGGAGTGCTGATCGCGGTCGGGGAGATGCTCTCCCCCGGCCAGTACGTCAACGTCCAGTTCACGTGGCTCCACCTCGCCGGTGCTCCCGGACCGTTCCCCAACGGGATCTCGCTCGTCCTCGGGACCCTCGTCGACCCGCTCTCGGCGCTCATGCTCCTGGTCGTGACGGTGGTGGGCTTCCTCGTCCTGCTCTACTCGATCGGCTACATGCACCAGGACCACGGCCTGCCGCGATACTACGCCGAACTCTCCCTCTTCCTCGCCGCGATGACCGGCCTCGTCCTATCGAACAACTTGCTCGAGTTCTTCCTGTTCTGGGAGCTCGTCGGCGTCTGCTCGTACTTCCTCATCGGTTTCTACTACGAGAAGCCGAGCGCGGCCAGTGCCGCGAAGGAGGCGTTCCTCGTCACGCGCGTCGGAGACGTCCTCTTCCTCCTCGGGATCTTCATCTACTTCTTCCATTTCGCGACGACCGGGCCGAACGGCGGATGGGCCGCCAACGGGTTCGTCTTCACGAACGGGACCAGCCCTTTCCTCCCGGTCGCCTCGGGCGGTAGCTCGACGATCCTGACGATCGCCGGCCTCATGATCCTCGGCGGCGCCGCCGGCAAGAGCGCGCAGTTCCCACTGCATGTCTGGCTACCGGACGCGATGGAAGGCCCCACGACGGTCTCGGCGCTCATCCACGCCGCCACCATGGTCGCCGCGGGCGTCTACCTGCTCGCGATCACGAGCGTGTTCATCGGATTCACGGCGAGCGACCAGCTCGCGATCGTCGCGATCGGGGGGTTCACGGCGTTCTTCGCCGCGACGATGGCGGTGGTCCATCCGGACATCAAGCGGGTGATCGCCTATTCGACGATCAGCCAGCTGGGCTACATGGTGCTCGCGGTCGGCGCCGGCTTCGCGATGGTCGGGCTGTTCCATCTCTTCACGCACGCGTTCTTCAAGGCTCTCCTGTTCCTCGCGGCCGGCTCCGTCATCCACGCGATCGGCACCCAGGACCTGTTCAAGATGGGCGGCCTGCGCAAGCCGATGCGGCTGACCTCGATCGCGTTCCTGGTCGGCGCCCTCTCGCTCTCGGGGATCCCGCCGTTCGCCGGGTTCTGGAGCAAGGACGACATCCTCGGGGCGGTCTATTCGCAGCTCGGGAGCCACCCGCTCTACTGGCCGTTCTTCCTCCTCGCGTTCGCGGCCGTATTCCTGACCGCCTACTACATCTTCCGCGCCTGGTTCCTCGCCTTCTCGGGCGACCACCTCCGGGACTCCGCCCTCGCCCACGCCCACGAGGGTCCGTGGACGATGCAGGTCCCCCTCGTGGTCCTTTCGCTGCTCGCGTTCGGGGCGGGGTTGTTCATCTTCCTCCCCAACTTCCAGTCGCTCCTGCTCTACGGCGCCGGGGCCGCCGGCATCCCGCCGGTCTACGGGACGACGGACCTCCTCCTCTCGAGCGTGAGCGTCGCGCTCGGCGCGTGTGGGATCGGGCTCTCGTACCACCTGTGGGGGAACGGGCGCGTCTTCGTGCTCCCGGAGACGAGCCCCTTCCAGTCGGTCCGGCGCGTCCTCCTCAACCGGTATCACATGAAGGTCGCCTACGACTGGATCGGCCGGCGGCTCGTCTACGGGATCTCCCGCGGGGCCGATTTCATCGACCGGTACGTCATCGACGGGACGGTCCGGGGTCTCGAGCAGGTCTTCTCGGTCCTCTCGAACCAGCTCCGCCGGGCCCAGTCCGGGGCGGTTTCGGATTACGCCGCGTACGTGGTGGCGGGACTCATCGGGGTGTTCGTCCTCTTGCTGATCGTCGCCCCATACCTGATCGCCAAGCTGGGAGGTGGGTAGATGTTCCCCCTGCTCTCGGCGGTCGTCGTCACGTTGCTGGTCGGCACGGCGCTCACCTTCGCGGCCGGGAAATACGCTCGGTGGGTCGCGCTGGCGACCTCGTTCGCCTTCCTGGCGGAGGTCGCCTACCTGCTCATGTCGTATCCCGGGTGGCCCGGGTACGCGAACGGGATCATCCCTGGCTTCGCCAACCAGGAGTCGTACTCCTGGATCCATCTCGGCTGGCTGACGGTCAACTACACCGTGGGGGTCGACGGGATCTCCCTCGTCCTGATCCTCCTCACGGCGGTGCTCCAGGTCGCGACGGTCGTGTACTCGTGGAACGAGACCCGGCGCCCGGGGGCCTGGTTCGGCCTCGTGATGCTGACCTGCCTCGGCTGCGTCGGCGTGTTCATCGCCCTCGACATCCTCCTCTTCTTCCTCTTCTGGGAAGCCGTCCTCATCCCGATGTTCTTCCTCATCGGGTTCTGGGGCGGCCCCAATCGCCGGTACGCCGCGTTGAAGTTCTTCGTCTACACGCACGTCGCCTCGATCGTCATGCTGGTCGGGCTCCTCGCGCTCGTCTTCTACTCCGGTGCGACGAGCTTCGACTACTCGAGCGTCTACGCGGCGGGTCACGGCCTCATGACCGTGACCCAGACCTTCCTCTTCCTCGCCCTGTTCTTCGGATTCGGGGTCAAGTTCCCGATCGTCCCCTTCCACACCTGGCTTCCCGACGCCCACGTCGAGGCCCCGACCGGGGGGTCGGTCCTGCTCGCCGGGCTGTTGCTGAAGCTCGGCGCCTACGGGCTGATCCGCTGGGCGGTCTTCGTGCTGCCGTCCGGCTTCCACGAGGCCCAGCCGCTCCTGTTCGTCATCGCCTTCATCACCATCGCCTGGGGGTCGATCGTCTCGCTCGCCCAACGGGACCTGAAGCGCCTGGTCGCCTTCTCCTCGATCAACCACATGGGGATCGTCCTGCTGGCGATCGCGCTCGGCTCGTCGCTCGGGCTCCTCGCCGCGGTCCTCCTCATGTTCGCGCACGGGATCGTCAGCGCGCTCCTGTTCATGGTCTCAGGGAGCGTCCACCACACGTACGGGACGCGGGACATCCCCTCCCTCGGCGGGATCACGCCCAGCACGCCCGTCCTCGCGACGATGGTGATGGTCGGCTCGCTCGCCTCGCTGGGTCTCCCCTGGCTGATCAGCTTTCCCGCCGAGTTCACCGCCCTCCTCGCGACCTGGGACGGCCTCGCCTACTGGGTGTTGATCCCGCTCGGGATCCTGGTCGTGACGGCGGCGTTCTACATCTGGATGATGCAACGGATGCTCTTCGGACCGCCCCGGGGCATCCCGGCGGACGTCCACGACCTGCCCTGGCATGAATCGGCGGCGATGAGCTTCCTCGTGGCGTTCACGATCTTCCTCGGGGTCTTCCCGTTCTTCCTCGTGAACCTGATCACGAGCTCCCCGATCCACGGCTTCCCGGGGACGTGAGCCGTGGACGCGAGCACCTTCATCGGCCCGTTCGTCCCGGAGCTCCTCCTCCTCGGGGCCGTGCTCCTCGTCTTCCTGTTCGATGTGCTCGGGATCCGTCGCAACGAGTATCTCAGCACGATCGCGGTCGCCGCGACGTCGCTGGCGCTCCTCTCGGTCCTGGGGGACCTGGGATTCGCGCCGCTCGCCGTCTTCGCCACCCTCCCTTCCAGCCTCATCGACGTCGCGCCCTCGGGCGCCCCGCTCTACGCGTTCACCTCCCTCGGCCTCATCTTCCAGGCGATCTTCCTCCTCTCCGCCCTCCTCGTCTGCCTCGCGTCGGCGAGCCGACCCTCCCACGAGAAGGGGGCTCCGATCTTCTACGGCTTGCTGCTCCTCGCGACCGTCGGGATGCTGCTCGTCGCGGTCGCGACGGACCTGATCTTCCTCCTGCTCGCGATCGAGGTGACGAGCATCTCGACGTACCTGCTCGTCGCCTACCACCGCAGGGAGAGCCGCTCGCTCGAGGCGGCGATGAAGTTCTTCATCATCGGGGCGCTCTCGACCGTCCTCTCGTTCTACGGGGCCTCCCTCCTCTTCGGGGCCTACGACACGACGAACCTGTATGCGATCGGCCGCGCGACGGGCTCGGTGGGATTCCCCGTCCTCGTCCTCCTGGGGTACGGGTTCCTCATCGCGGGACTCGCGTTCAAGGTCACGCTCGTGCCGTTCCACGCGTGGGCCGTCGACGTGTACGACGGGGCGCCGAGCGACGTGAGCGCCTTCCTGGCCGGCGGGACCAAGAAGATCGGACTGTTCGCCTTCTTCCTCGTCTTCCTCGGACCCATCCTCTTCATCAAGGCCACGGGCGCCGGCACCTCCCCGTTCTCCGGAGGGCCGCTGGACCTGGGTCCCATCCTCACGCTCACCCTGGGCGTCCTCGCGGTGCTCACGATGACCGTGGGCAACCTGCTTGCGCTGCTCCAGAAGGAGATGAAACGGATGCTCGCCTACTCCTCCATCAGCCAGGCCGGGTACATGCTGATCGGGGTCACGATCGGTTCGGCGCCGGCGATCACCGGCGCGACGATGCAGATCTTCGCGCACGTCCTGATGAAGGGCGGGGCCTTCCTCGTGGTGGCCGGTGTGGCGGCCCTCGGGGTCGGGCCGCTCATCGACGACTGGAAGGGCCTCGGCACGCGCCGGCCCCTGCTCGGCGTTGCCTTCGCCCTCATGCTCCTCTCGCTCGCGGGGGTTCCCTTGACGATCGGATTCGTCTCGAAGTTCGTCCTCTTTTCCTCCGCGGTCCAGGCCCAGGGGTTCTTTGTCTGGCTCGCGGTCGCGGGCCTGCTCAACAGCGCGCTCTCGGTGTTCTACTATGCTCGAGTCCTCAAGGTCCTGTATTTCGAACCGTCGCCCGCGCCGGTTCTTCCCGCGGCCCCGCGGCCCGCGGACGTCCTCCCGGCCGGCGGCCTCGGCTACGGCCGGGCGGTCGCCATCGGGCTCATCGCGGTCCTGATCGTGACCATCGGGGTCTACCCCCAACCGGTGCTCGGGGCGATCCAGGCAGCGGCCCAGCACTTTGTCGCGGTCGGAGCCTAAGCGATGGAACGGTTCGATGTCGTCGTCGTCGGGGCCGGCCCGGCCGGTTCGCTCGCCGCCCGGCGCGCGGCGGAGGGAGGCGCCCGGACCCTCCTGCTCGACCATCGCCAAGAGCTCGGACACCCGGTCCAGTGCGGGGAGTTCGTCCCGACGGCGGCGGAGCTCGGCGACCTGTTCGAGTGCCCGGAACTGATCGGCCGCGCGTTCGACATCCCTCCGACGACCGTCCTTCGGGAGACCCAGTGGATGACCTGCGTCTCACCGTACGGCCATCGGTTCCGATTTCCCCTTCACGGGGCCACGGTCTCGCGCCGGGCGTTCGACAAGGCGCTGGCCTACCGGGCCGAGGGCGCCGGGGCGGAGCTGCGCTTCCCCTTCGGGGTGACGGGCGTCCACGGCCACGAGGTCCGGGTCGCCGGCGGCGGAACCCTGGAGGCCAAGGTGGTGGTCGGGGCCGACGGTCCGCTCTCGACGGTCGGCCGCTCCGTTCACCTGGTCCCGGAGCGCGCGATGTTCCGCATGATCACGGCGACCGTGGACGGACCGCTCGGAGACGGGATCGACCTCTTCTTCGGACGCGACGCTCCCGGGGGATACGGGTGGGCGTTCCCCCGCACGCACGACGTCAACGTGGGTCTGGGGCTGCCCCAGCTCCCCTCCGGCCAGTCCCTGGACGGCCTTCTCGACCGCTTTGTCAAGCGCCACGACCTCGGCACGGCCCGGGAGCGCACGCACTGGTGGGTCCCGGTGGGCCCGCCTCCTTCCACCCTCGTCCGGGAGAACGTCCTCCTCTGTGGGGATGCCGCGAACCTCGTGATGGCCACCAACGGGGGCGGCATCCCGACCGCCATGCTGAGCGGCTGCCTGGCCGGTGAGGCGGCGGCGCAGCACGTCCGGAGCGGCGCACCGCTCACCGGTTACGATGCGGCCTGGCGCCGTGCGCTCTTCGAGCCGCTCGACCGAGCCGCCCGCGTGTGGCGCTGGGGCGACCATTTCGCGCGCTATGACCCCCTTCTCGCGCTGGGGATGCGCTATATCGGCTCCTCGGGTCTAGATGCGATGATGCGGCTGCGCTGGCCCACCCGTTTCGGAGGGAGCTCGTGACGAGCCCGTCGCCGCCCCCGGAAGGCGTCGACCCGTCCCTCGAGGCGATCGTCAGCTCCACCTTCGGCGTGGACGCGTCGAGCCAATTCTCCGAGCTGCTTCCGATCCTCGTGCGGGACTTGGCGGACATCGACTGGCGGGTCGCCGAGGTGCTGAGCTCGACCTACGCCCAGCTGACCGAAGCGGCGCGCTATGCCTGTTCCACCGGCGGCAAGCGGGTCCGGCCGCTCCTCATGGCGGCGGCTCATCGGGCGCTGGGGGCGACGTCGACCCAGCCGATCCATTCCCTGGCCGCGGCGTTCCAACTCATCCACACGGCCACCCTGGTGCACGACGACGTCATCGACCACGCCGATACGCGGCGCGGCCGACCGTCGATGCCGCGGGCGTTCGGTCTGCCCTTGGCGATCGTCTCCGGGGACTACCTGTTCGTCCGGGCGTTCGAGCTCGCCTCCGAGTATCCCCGGACGATCATCATGCGGTGCGGGGAATCGTGCGCCGACCTGGTCGAGGGCGAGGTCCTCCAGGAATCCTCCCGGTTCGACCTGTCGACCGGGCGGGACCATTACTTCCGCATCATCGAGCGGAAGACGGCCGCGATCATCGCGGCCGCGCTGGCCTCGGTGGCCGAGATCGCGGGAACGACCCCGTCGTACATCGAGGCGATGCAGGGGTATGGCCGAGCCCTGGGGATCGCCTTCCAGATCCGGGACGACCTGCTGGACGTCGTCGGGGACGCGGACCTGTTGGGAAAGCCCCTCTACTCCGACCTGCGGGAGGGGAACCCCACGCTCGTGTCCCTCGAGACCTACGCCCGCCTCGACCCCCATCACCAGGCGGAGTTCGAGCGACTGTTCCAGCTTCGGCGAAAACGGACGAAGCACCTCCTCCGCCTGCGCGAGCTCACGCTCTTGACCGACGCGCCCGTGACCGTCGCCCGCGAAGCCACGGATTGGGCCTCCCAGGCGATCCGCTGCCTCGAACCCGTCCCCGCCGGCCCGTACCGGAACCTGCTCGAACGGCTCGCTCGGGGCGCGGCCGAACGACGGTTCTGACCGCCCCTCCATCGAAAGCTACTTCCGCCCCGGCCGGAGTTCTCGGGGCCACGAGGGACCATGGGAGGGTCGTCCACGGCGAACGCTAACTCCGGCTCTTCGGCCGTGACGTTCGACCGCCTCCCCCCGTCCTGGCAACCCATGAGCGCCGTGCCCCGTCTCCCCATCGGCGTCGCGGTCGTCTCCGTCCTGATCGCGATCGCCGGGGTGGTGATGGTGCTCGGCGGGATCCTCTTCCTCCTGGGCGAGATCGGCAGCAACTTCTTCCCCTCCGCGCTCGACCTGTTCCCGTCGATCGACCTGCTCGGTGCCGCGATCCTGGCCGTCCTCGGCATCGCGCTGCTGGTCATCGCGACCTCGCTCTGGCGCCAGGAGACGTGGGCCCTGTGGACGACGCTCGTCATCGTGTTCGGAACGACGATCTACCTGTTCTTCACCGGTTCCATCACGATCCTCTTCGTCCTCCTGATCATCCTGTTCGTCTATCTCCTCTCGGTGCGTCGGTACTTCTATTGACGCGCCTGCTGCTCGGGCAACTCGCTCCGGTCCCTGCCTCGACGGAGGCCAACATCGCCCGCATCGCCGCGGCGCTCGCCGCCTCCCCCTCGGACCTCGCGATCTTCCCCGAGCTGTTCCTCTCGGGGTACCGGGTCGGCGACCGGTTCCATCACCTGGCATTGCGCCGGGGAGATCGCTCCTGGGAGCGCCTCACGGCGCTGGCCCAGGAGCATGGGACCTCCCTCGTCGTGGGGAGCCCCGTCCAGTCCGAGGAGCGGAAAGGCGAGCTCCGGAACGTCGCGCTCCTCTTCCGGCCGGACGGCACGGTCGCCTCCCAGGTCAAGCGCTATCTCCCGACGTTCGGACCCTTCGAGGAGGGCGTCCCGTTCACCCCCAGCGACGTAAGCCATCCCCTTCCCTGGGGGCGTCACTCCATCGGCCTCGCGATCTGCTACGACGCCTTCTTCCCCGAGATCTTCCGAACCCTCGCCCTGGCCGGGGCAGATCTACTGGTCGTCATCTCCGCCTCCCCCGTCACGAGCTACTCCCTCTTCTCCAAGCTCTTGCCCGCGCGGGCCATCGAGAACGGCCTGCCCGTGGCCTACGTCAATCGCGTGGGCGTGGAGGATGGAATGGTCTTCGGCGGGGGAAGCGGAGCCTGGGACGCTCGGGGGGAGCCGCTCCTTCTCGAGGAACGGCCGCTCGCGGGCTTGGGTCCGGAGGAACGGCTCTTCCGGGCGGAAGTGGACCTCACGGAGGCCTCTCGCTGGAGGCCCTTCCGGCCGGTCCTTCGCGACGTGGCGACCCGGCCCGGCCCGGGCGAGGTGGCCTCCCCCTCGGACGGCGACTAGAACCGTCTGGCTCGGGTGGACCGCCCCGGGCGGGGCCGGAAGTACCCTCGCACATTCCGTTCGAGCAGGGGGCTTATAGCAGGCCGGAGCGGCTGGACCGACGATGGCCCCGACCATCGCCCAGCAGCTCGCGGCCAAGCAGCGGGAGATCTCCGTCGCGGAGTTCTTCGAGCGGAACCGCCAGATCCTCGGGTTCGACAATCCCCAACGCTCCCTCCTGACCACGGTCAAGGAGGCGGCCGACAACGGGATCGACGCCTGCGAGGAGGCCGGCATCCTTCCCGAGATCCTCGTCGAGATCTCCAAGGAAGGCGAGGACCGGGTCCGGGTGGCGGTCACCGACAACGGACCGGGGATCCTGCGCAAGGAGATCCCCAACGTCTTCGCCCGTTTGCTCTACGGCTCCCGGTTCCATTCGAACCGCCAGGCGCGGGGTCAGCAAGGGATCGGGATCAGCGCGGCCGTGCTCTACGCCAACCTGACCACCGCTCGACCCGCGAAGATCACTTCCAAGGTGGAGGAGGAGGAGGCCGCCCACGTTCTCGAGCTCTTCCTGGACACCCAGAAGAACCAGCCCCGCATCGCCTCCGAGGACGTGGTCCTCTGGGACCGACCCCACGGGACGCGGATCGAGCTGGTCCTCAAGGCACGGTACGTTCGCGGACGGCAATCACCGTACGAGTACCTTCGGGGGACCGCGATCGTGAACCCCCATGCCCGGATCGTTCTCGTCGAGCCCGATGGCACTCGGGTCACCTTCGAGCGGGCGACGGACGAGAGGCCCCCGATCGCAAAAGAGACCCTTCCGCATCCGTACGGTCTCGAGCTGGGGGAGCTCGGCTACTACCTCAAGGCGACCAAGCGCGCGACGTGCACCGACTTCCTTACCAAGGACCTCCAGGGGGTCTCGACCCGTTCGGCGAAGGACGTCCTCACCGCGGCCGGTCTCGCGTCCTCCACCCCTCCGAGCTCCGTCCAGGGGGAGGACCAGGAGCACCTCCTCACGGCCCTCCGGGCCATTCCGCTGGTCGCACCCTCGGCCGAGGGTCTTTCGCCCATCGGAGCCATGCTCATCAAGCGCGGGCTGCGGAACGTCCTCGGCGACGTTCGACCGGACTTCTTCGCACCCCCCGTCAGCCGGCCGCCCAAGGTCCGGGGTGGTTTCCCGTTCATGGTCGAGGTCGGGCTCGTCTACGGGGGGGCGCTCCCCGCCGACCAATCGGTCCAGATCCTCCGGTTCGCCAACCGCGTCCCGCTCCTGTTCCAGCAGGGGGCGTGCGCGATCACGAACGCCATCTCGAACCTGGACTGGCGGCGGTATGGTCTCGAGCAGAAGGGCGGGTCGGGTCTACCGAGCGGTCCGGCGCTCATTCTAGTCCACGTCGCATCCACGAAGATCCCGTTCACGAGCGAGGCGAAGGAGGCGATCGCGGAGGACCCGGAGATCGACCGGGAGATCACGCTCGCCCTCCAGGTGGCCGCACGCCACCTCCGGACCCACCTTTCCCGGAGGGACCGGCGGGACCTCGCGAGCGAGAAGTTCGCGATCATCCTCAAGATCCTGCCCAAGCTCGCGGAGAAGACGAGTCACTTGGTGGGCAAGGCGATCCCGGACCTGACCCCGGTCATCACGCGCATCATGGACGTCGTGAACATCGAGACGCCGGTCTCCGCTACGGCCGACGGCGTCCAGGTCCCGATTGACGTGACGAACTACACCCCCCGGGCCCGGGTGCTCGAGCTGTTCGTCGAACTCCCCCCGGACCTCCTGAGCCTAGCCTCGTTCGAACCCGCGCCGGACGGCACCGACCCGGCCCTCGGACGGGCGTGGTGGACGCTTCCCAAGCTCGCTCCCAGCGGCCGCACGCACCTGGAACTGCGATTCCCAAAGAAGACCGACGTCGAGGCGAACGACTTTGATTGGTACGTCGCGGGGATCGACCAGGCGCACCTGCTCGGGGCGGACCCGCTCCCCGGCGACTGGGACGTCCGTCTCCCGCGAACGATCGTCGAAGCGGCCGAGGCCGCCGAAGCCGAGGCCCACGCGCCGGGCACCGGAGACGAGGAGGTGGATTACGATGCCGCGGAAACGAGCGCGAGCGCCGCCGACGACGAGTGACGAGGACGCTCCCCGCGTGCGCGCGGACGCCCTCCAGCCGACCCTGGCGCTCGCCGAAGCGATCTACGAGCAGCTCGACCACGGGGAGATCCCTCGGATGCGCCTGCCCCTCCGCACGAAGCAGAACCTCTCCTTCCTCGCCCGCGAGGGGGTGTGGAAGCTCGGTCGCCAGATGGGCACCCGCAGTGCCCGGAAGCTCGACGGCGCCCTCATGCTCCTGCGGACGTTCTACCTCGTGGATTTCATCAACGAGATGGCCCGCGACAAGAAGACCTCGACCTTGCGGGAGCTCTACTACATCAGCGAGGCGTGGGAGGAGGCCAAGTTCCACAGCGAGGACGAGTCCAACCTCCTCATCGAGGACCTGGAGGTCCTCTGCGAGCGACTCCGCGAGGATTTCCGATTGCACCCCGAGGAGAACGGGGCCTCCGTCATCGGCGACCTCACGATCAAGGAGAAGAACCGCAAGGGGGTCGTCAAGACGATCAACTGCCGCGACGACGTCGGGGACGGCGGGTACTCCCTCCCGTTCAACGTCGAGAAGGAGAAGATCCAGTTCGTCAGCACGAAGGCGAAGTTCGTCATCGCCATCGAGTGCGGCGGCATGGTCGACCGTCTCGCGGAGAACGGGTTCGACGAGCAGTACGACGCCATCCTGGTCCACCTCAAGGGCCAGCCCGCCCGCTCGACCCGTCGATTCCTGCGGCGGGTCACCGAGGAGCTCAAGTTGCCCGTCGTGGTCTTCACCGACGGCGACCCCTGGTCGTTCCGCATCTATGCCAGCGTGGCGTACGGGGCGATCAAGACCGCTCACCTCTCGTCGTACCTGGCCACCCCGGCCGCCGAGTTCCTCGGCGTCACGGCGTCCGACATCGAGAACTACGACCTCCCCTCCGACCACCTATCCGAGCAGGACATTCGCGCGCTGCAGGCCGAGCTCACCGACCCCCGCTTCGGCACCGCGGAGTGGCGCGCCGAGATCGAGCTGATGCTCAAGAACGGCAAGAAGGCGGAGCAGCAGTCCCTGGCGAAGTACGGGCTCAACTACGTGACGGAGCACTACCTGCCGGAAAAACTGACCGAAATGGGCGTACTGTAAGCCGGGTCGTCCCGGCCTCACGCGAACGAAAGTCCGGTCCGTCGCTCGATGTCGCGGATCGCCGAGCGCGCCGCCCGGCCGTCGCCCTTTGGGACGTGGCCGGAAGGGTCCGCGTCGATCGAAGCGGCGAGCGAGCGCAGATGGTCGAAGACCCGGTCGCTCGCGAGGTCGGCGGCCATGTCCCGGCGGACGCCGGCGGCGACCTCGCTGGCCCGGAGCGCTCCGACATGGCCGCCCGTACCCGGACGAAGCCAGAACCGGACCGTCCGTCGGATCCGGCGCCACTCCTTGGCGGCCCGGTGGAGGGCGACCGAGTTCCAGTCGAGACGCTCCGTCTTGGGTTGGCCGAGGAGATACCAACGGAGGGCTTCTGGCCCTACGTCCCGGAGGGCCGAACGCAGTGGGACCAAGTTGCCGCGGGACTTCGACATCTTCGAGCCCGCCCAGAGGACGAGGGAGGGGTGCACGAAGAGGCGCGCGAACGGTTTGCGGTCGAGGGCGAGCGCGACCTCGTTCTCCGAGTAGTGGTGGGGGAAGATCAGGTCGAGGCCGCCGCCGTGCACGTCCACCGGGAGTCCGATGAGCTCGTGGGCCATCGCGTAGCATTCGAGGTGCCAGCCGGGGGTGCCGGGCCCCCACGGCCCGGGCCACGACGGGCGCGGAGGCTCCTGGAGCTTCCAGACCAGGAACTCTCCGGCGGAGCTGCTGTCGACGGGGAACGGGTGGCCCGGTTCCTCGACCGCATGCGCCGCGAGCTCGGCCCCCGTGGGAAAGTTCGCTCCGGGCGCGCGGGCGGGGGGCGTGTAGAGCCATTCGTCGCCCTGGCGATGGACGCGTCCGGTCTTCGCGAGCCGTCGGGCGACCTCGGTCATCTGAGGCACGAAATCGCTGGCCCGAGGACGGACGTGAGGGGAGAGGATCCGCAGGGCCCGCAGGTCGCGGAGGAAGCTCGCCTCCTCGCGCAGCGCGAGCGACCGCCAGGAGAGTCCGAGCTCGGCCGCTCGGACATCGATCTTGTCCTCGAAGTTCGTGACGTTCATCACGTGGAGGACCGGGTTCCCCTCCGCCTCGAGGTGGCGTCGGACCAGGTCAAAGAAGAGGTAGGTCCGGGCGTGGCCTACGTGGGCCCCGTCGTAGACCGTCGGCCCGCAGACGTAGAGCCCGACGGGGTGGCCGGGGCGGTGGTGCACCGCCTGTACCCGACCCGAGAGGGTGTCCCGGAGGAGGAGGTCCATCGACCCCCTGAGCGGGCAACGAGGGCCATTAGCTCTTTGGGAACGAGGGAAAACGTCGTAGACGGTAATTTCATGAGGGGTGGGGGGTCTCCCCGGGCCGGGTCGAGAGATGGAGATCGTCTACCTCCTGGTCGTCACTGAGGTCGGTCGCCTGGATGAGGTGGCCCGCCGCCTCCGGATCATTCCGGGGGTCACAGAGGTCCAGGCGGTGACCGGACCGTTCGACCTGATCGTCAAGGTCGAAGCCCCCCACATCAATGCCGCCCTCGACACCGTGGTCCACAAGATCCGGAAGGTGCCGGGGATCAAGTCGACCGAGACCCTCGTCACGGTCGCGACAAGCTAGCCCCGACCCTTCGCCGCGTGACGGCCGACCAGACCACCACCGGAAAGTCAGCGCCCCCGTCCGGGTGCTCGCGCAGCGAGTGGACCGTGAACTCCTCGGCCGTGAGCTCCCGGAGGCTGGCCTCGTCGAAGAACCGGAGGGGAGGACTCCCGGCTCCGGGATCGAAGACGTCCCCTCCCAGAGCCGTTCCTCTCCCGTACCACGCGTCGCCGGTCGATCGTACCGCGAACAGGTGAAGCCCCTCCGGGCGGAGCACGCGGACCACGCCGTGGAACAGTCGCCGGAGGCGTTCCGCATCGACCTCCTGGTTGAAGAAGAGGTTCGAGAAGACCGCGTCCGTGCGCCCCTCCGGGAGGTCGGCGAGGAACCTGAGCGCGTCCCGGAACGCCACCCGGGAGCGGGGGGGCACCTCCTGCCGCAACGCCGACAGCCGGAGGTTGGCTACCCGTACGCCCACGGCCGAGAGGTCACAGCCCGCGACCTCGAAGCCGTGCTGGGCAAAGTAGCCCAAGTCGCGGCCGGTGCCGCATCCGAGCTCCACGATCGAGCCGCCGGACATCTCCCGAGCGAGGAGGCCGAGGGAAGATCGAGCGAGGGAGCTCGCGCCCTCCCCGAAGAAGTCCGGGTCCTCTTGGTAGGTCCGGTCCCAGAAGGCGATCGTCGGATGGCCCACGTTACCCTCCCCGCCGGTCCCGACCCCCCGCCCGAGGACCGTCCAGGACGTAGGGTAGCGAAGCCGGCCTAAAATAGACCCACACAAGTGGGGGGCGGATGGTCGAAACAGGGCAGGCCGCTCCCGACTTTGTCGCGCCGGATCAGGATGGAAAGCCGTTCACGCTCTCGTCGTTGCGCGGCTCCCCCGTGGTGTTGTACTTCTACCCCGCGGCCGATACCCCCGGATGCACGATCGAGGCCAAGGGATTCCAGAACTACCTGGCGGAGTTCGCCGCGAAGAAGGTGCACGTCGTGGGCGTGAGCACGGACGATTGTCCGGCCCAGAAAGCGTTCGCGAACAAGTACGGTCTTCGGTTCCCTCTGATCGCGGACTCGAAGAAGGACGTGGCGACCAAGTACGGCGTCCTCAAGCCGAGCGGCACCGCGCGTCGGGTCACCTTCCTGATCGACGCGGCCGGTAAGGTCGTCGAGGTCGTCGACACGTCGTCGGCCGACACGCACGTGGTGCGGGCCCGGGAACGTTTCCTCAAGGCGTAGCGTCGCCACCCGGGGTCGCCGAGGGCCCCTCGGCGGACGGTGGGGTTGAGGGGGCCGCTTGGGACGCGGCCCGACGTCCCGTCAAGCTCCACGCCCGGTCCCCCAGGAGCTGCAGCACGGCGGGCACGAGGTAGGTCCGCACCACCATCGCGTCCAGGATCACGGCGACCGCCACGGAGAAGCCGATCGCCCGGATGAGGGTGAACTCGCCGATCATGAGGGCCCCGAACGCGCTCGCCAGGATGATGGCGGCCGCGGTGATGATCCCTCCCGTCCGACCGACCGCCGCGACGACCGCCTCGCTGGACGTGCGTCCCTTGAGCCGTTCCTCGCGAACCCGGCTCAGCACGAAGATGTTGTAGTCGATGCCGAGCCCGAGGATGAGGAGGAAGAGGATCGTCCGGACGTAGAAGAACAGCGGGAAGCCGAGGAGCTGCTGGAAGACCAGGTACGTGATCGCCCAGGCCCAGCTGATGGAGAGGCCGATCGTCGCGACCGCCATGACCGCGATGATCCAGGTACGCAGGACCGTGACGAGGACGATGAGCAGCCCGACCGTCACGGCGATGAGGAGGATCAGCGTGGCGTGCGCCGTTTCGTCCGCGAGGTCGCCGATGGTCGGGGCGCCTCCGCCGTACGCGATCGAGGTCACCTCGGGGTGGGACGGCGTGAACGCCGCGAACGACGACTCCACGGCGTGGACCGAATTCACTGCCTCGGAGGAGAGGCCGGTCGAGGTGGGCACGAGGGTGAGCACCACCGTCCTCCCGTCCGTTCCCACGAACCCGCCGAGCGTTCCCAGGAGGTTCTGCTGGGGGGCGATCGGAAGGCTGGAAAGGTTGAGCCACTCCGAGAGGGGAGCGCCGTCCGGCCCGACCGGGGATTGGACCGAGGCGATCCCAGGGGTGGTTTCGGCCCGGGAGGTCAAGGCCGCGAGGTCCGTGAACTCCGTCGCGTTCGTCTGATTCCCGACGACGAGCGGGGAAGAGAAGGTCACGAGGGCGAACGACGGCGTCGCGAACCCCGACCCGTAGTGGGTGTAGAGCGATTGGAGGCCATCGGTCGCGGGGTGTCCCGTCGGGAGCTGTCCGTAGAAGTCGTACGCGAGGGGAACGCTCACCGCGAGGTAGATGAGCGGGAGGCTGACCAGGAGGAGGATCGCGACCACCACCACCGGGCGGCGCTGGGTGAGCCGACCGACCCGGTAGAAGTAGGACGTCTCCTTCCGCACGGATTCGGCGCTCCGCCGGGAGTACCGCTCGAACCGAGCCCCGGTCGTCGGCCAGAAGATCCGCCGCCCAAGGAGCTTGAGGAAGGCGGGAACGAGCGTCAGCGACATCAGGATCGTGATGAGGATCGCGAGCGAGAGAACGGACCCCCACTGCGCCAGCAGGGCGACCCCGCTGAAGGTCAGCGCGAGCGTGGCGATGATCGCCGTCGACCCGCTCGTGGCGACCGACTGCCCGGCCCACGCGACCGAGTTCACGATCGCGTCGTCCGGGGTCGCCCCCCGGACGAGCTCCTCCCGGTAGCGGGCGACCAGGAAGATCGAATAATCGGTGCCGACCCCGAGGACGAACACCTCCTCGAGGGTGAGCGAGGTCGTATCGACCGGACCGAACAGCTTGCCGATGAGGATCGTCCCCCCCAGCGCGAGGACCAGGGCGATCCCGAGACCTGCGAAGGTGACGAGGGGCGTGACGGGGGAGCGGAAGTAGAGCATCGTGATGACGAGCAGGAGCCCCACCGTCAGCGGGAGGACGAGGGCCAGGGTCTGGTTCACTGCCGTGTTCGTAAACAGGTCGAGCGGGCCGGGACCGGTCTGGGCGTAGGAGATGGAGCGGGTCGGGTCGGACGCGGCGAGGACCGACTCGGCCCGGTCATCGATCTTCGGGAAGTCCGCAAATACGGGCTCCCCTCCGCTCGAGTTCGTGTACGAGTCGGATACCGTGAACCCGACCGAGACGATCGATGCGGTCCCGGCGGCGTTCACGAACTGGGAGAGGAGGGCATACGGCACCGGAAGCGGCTCGGTCCACAGCGTCGAGTTCGCCACGCTCGCGTTGGCCCAGGCGAGCGCCGCGACCCCCGACGGCGCGGTGCCCGGGAACTCGGCCCACACGGTGTTCACCCACGCCGCAGGGTAGCCGACCTCGGGTCCGAGCACGGCGGAGGCGGTCCCGCGCACGCTCGGCCAGTCGGTCGCGTTCTCGATCCCGAGCCGGTCGAGGACGACGTAGGCGAGCGCCTGTTCGGACGGGAGCGCGAACAGGGTGGGCACCAGCAGGGCCACCTGGGTCCGCACGACCGCGTCGGAGCACGCGACCACTTCGCTCGAGTGGCTCGCGCACGCGGCCGTTCCGTTGAACCCGGCGCCCGAGCCGTCCACCCCGTTGTAGTAGGCGGAGAGGACGGCGACCGCCCCGGAGTTGTTCGCGACCGCGGCCTCCGTTCGGACGTACGCCGGATAGTTCCAGTAGGACGGGGGCTCGGAGGCGTTGGCGGCGAGCGCTTGCCACGCGCTCACGAAGAGCGCGGGAGGGCCCCACTCCAGGGCGGCGGACCCGTTGATCCCCGCGAGGAGGGGGTCCGCGGCGTGGATCGCACCCCCGGCGATCTCGGTCTGGCCGGCCAGGAAGCTCGAGTACCAGGTGTAGACGCTGCCGACCGACGCGACGTCCTGGAGGGACCGGTCCGTCCGGAGCGCCGTCGTGACGTTCTCGATCGCGCCTTGCGCGTTCCGGTCCGTGAGGTTCGGCCCGGTAAAGAGCAGGATGGAGGACGAACCTCCGGACTCGTTCGGGAACAGGCGGGCGAGCTCGGCGTTCGCGATCGAGCTCGGAGAGCTCGCCGGCACGGTCTGGCTCGAGTTAGTCGTCACCGACCCGAGGAGCGGGAGGAACGGGACGACCACGACGAGGAGGGCGATCCAAAAGAGGACCGGATACCAGGGATGACGGACGATCCCGCGCGCCAGCCCGCCGAAAAGACGGACCCCCAGGGTCCGGTCGTGCGAGGGGGGGGAGGTCACGCCCGACGCGGGGATTTGCGGGAGATAACCCTACTGGGGGGGCGGCGCGCCGGGCCCGGCCGCGAGCGACGGGCCCGTCTTCTTCCACCGGGGCGGAAAGCGGAGCGGGTCGACGAAGACCCGCGTCTCCTCGACGACCCACCCCTGCCGGACGCTCCCGATCTCCTTCGAGTCGTGATGGGCCACGCCCGTGGCGATGAGCTCCCCCGTCCGCGTGACCAGGACGACCCGCGCGCCGCGGGAGAACGGCTTGGGAAGGGCCAGGATCCCTCCGCGGGCCAACCCCGCGCCGTGGGCCACGGCGCTGGCGGCCCCGTCCTTGAGGACGATCGTCGGGAATTCTCGCCAGACCTCCTGGATCGGGTGGAGCATCGCGAGCAGGGGTTGGGGGTCGCCGGCCGCCCGCTCGGCCAGGGCATCGGCGAGCCCAGCGAGCGTGACCGAGGTGTGCTCGTCGAACGGCCCGGTCGCGACCCGCCGTAGCTCCTCCAGGTGGCCCCCGCCCCCCAGGGCGTCGCCGAGGTCGACCGCGAGCGTCCGAACGTACGTGCCCGAGTCCGCGACCACATCGAGCAGGACGCGGGGGCCGTCCGTCTCCAGGATCCGCAACCGGTGGATGGTCCGCACCCGGCGTTCCCTCCGGACGGCGGACCGGACGGGAGGCGTCTGGTAGACCGGGCCCTCGAACTCGGCGGCCACCCGGTCCAGGTCGCGGCGCGGGACGCTCGTGTGGAGGTTCACGGCGGCGATGTACCGTTTCGGGAATTCGAGGACGAGCGGGAGGAGCTTGAGGGCGGGGCCGAGACCGACCCACAGGAGGCCCGAGACGTTGGGGTCGAGCGTCCCGGCGTGGCCCGCGGTCGGAACGCCGAGCAGGTCGCGCGCCCAGGCCGTCACCTGGTGCGAGGAGGGTCCGCGGGGCTTGTCGAGGAGGAGGAACGCGCCCTGGGTGAGGCGCTCGGCGACCGGGTCGGAGGTCGGCGCGCTCACCGCCTCGCCTCCGCGTCGCGCGTTCGGAGGAAGCGGACGATCTCCTCCGCCACCTGGGGGGCCGGGGTGGCGGTCGAGTCGACCGTGAGGTCCCCCGGCTCGGCATCGACCTCGATGCCGTAGAGGGCGCGGTACCGGCGGCGCTCGCTCTCGGCCCGCCCGCGGATCCGCTCGAGGGCTTCCTCGAACGGTTGGCCGTCCCGGGCCGCGACGCGTCGGGCCCGCTCGTCCTCGGCCGCGGTCACGACGATCGAGTAGACCGGGATCCCATGACGACGGCAGAGCACGCCCTGGATCCGCCCGTCAAGGAGGACGCCCGGGCGGGCGAGGGACTGCATCTGCTCGTCCAGCTTCCGGTCGACCTCGGGGTGGGCCTCCGCGTACTGCCCGAAGGCCTCCACGTCCATCTTCCGCTCCGCGGCTTCGGCGCGGAAGACCTCCCCCGCGCTCCGATACTGAAGCCCGAGGGCGTCCCCCACCCGGCGGCCGGCGGTCGACTTACCACTCCCGGGGGGTCCCCCGATCGCGACGGCCCGACCGATCACACCGGGCCCCCGGCCGGCGAGGCCGGGGGGCCGGCACGACGTGGTTCTTCTCGGTGTACCGCCGGAGCCACCAGTGCTTCAGCACGCGTCGGAAGATCATCGAGGCCGGGACGGTGTACAGACTGAAGATGAGGAACCAGAGGGGGAAGTAGCCGAAGATCCGGAGCGTGTAGATGTTCACGAGGGAGCCGCCCAGGCTGATGGTCTGCTCGCCCGCCGTCGCGTTCAGGATGACGAGCCCGACCCACGTGTAGATCAGGATGAGCAGGAAGTAGGTGATCGCCATGCCCTTGAACTGGGCGATCGTCACCTCGCTGGACAGCCGGGTGATCCGCTCTTGGAACGGCTTCAACGCCGCGATGCGGTCCTTCTTCCCGGAACGGACGGCCGCCATCTGGGCCTTTCGGAAGGCCGCATTCCACTTCTGCACCCGCGCCGCCTTCGTCCAGTCGGTCGTGTAGTTGTAGGCGAGGGCCGTGATCGCCATCTCGATGGCCCCCGCGAGCGCCATGGTCGCGAGGATGTAGTGGGAGCCGAACCCGATGAGGTAGTAGAGGGGGCCCGGGGTCGCCGCGCTCGTCCCCAGCGCGCCGGCGATGGCGTTGCGCGTGCTGGTCTCGATCAGCATCAGGAAGCCGAGCAGACCCAGGAAGACGATGAGGAACGTCGAGATCTTGAAGGCCGGGCGCGGCGCGGGGGGCCGGGGCGGCGCCGCCTCGGGCTCTTCCGGCTCCGACGTCTCCTCGGTCTCCTCTTCGCTGAGGGCCGTGCCGCTCGCCGGGGCGTCGTCGACGTCTTCCGGAAGCGCGACCTCCTTCGTCGAACGCAGCGGAGTGTCGTCGCTCAGCATCCTACGATTCGCCTCCGAGGAAGCGGCGGAGGAGCGGGTTCATCTCCATCAGCTGCTCCCGGCCCATCGCCTCATACAGGTTGATGATGATCCCCACCATCAGCAGCACTCCCGTCCCGGAGGCATTGCCCAGCGTTCCGATAAGGTCCGCTCCCGCGGCGAGGGCGCCGACCGCGGCGCCCGAGATGACCGTGATGACGGGGATGTACCGCTCGAGGACCCGACGGAGGACCCGGGGTTCGCGACGGAAGCCGGGGATCTGCATCCCGGACGCCTCGATCTGACGGGCGACCGCCTCGGGTCCCATGTTGGTGGTCTGGATCCAGAACTTGGCGAAGAGGATGGAGCCGGTGACCATCGCGGTGAAGTAGACCGCGACGTGGATGAGGCCCTGCCACCACATGTGGCCGTAGAGGAATCCGCCATAGGTCTGGAAGTTGAGGATGGGGAGCAACCACGATTCGAGACCATTGACCGTGGACAGGTAGTACGCACCTCCGGTCAAGGGCTGGGTCTGACTCACCCCCAACAGAGTGGCCTGGGCGGCCGAGGGGTAGGACCCGACCCACCACTGATGGCCGAAGACGGGGAAGCGCGAGAGGGTGGCATTCGACCAGAGAAGGATCGAGAAGAGCGAAACGTTCGCGAGGAGCGCGCTCATCAGAATGACGGGGATGTTCGACGCGTAGATGAGACGCAACGGATACCGCCCGCGCGCCCCGCGGGCCTCGGCATGGGAGAGCGGCAGCTCGATCCGGGTCGACTCCGTCCAGGCGACGAGGAAGAAGATCGCCGCCGTTCCGATGAGGGCCACGATCGGATTGGGCTGACGTAAGAGCACCTGTTCCCAGCCGCCGCTCGCCATCTGGCTGGCGCTGTAATGGGTGAAGAACCAGAGGCTCTTCGGGATCGCGCCGCTCGGTGGATTCGTGGCCGAGATGGAGAGGGACGGATTCTGGGGCACCCAATTCAGCGTCCCTTGCACGATCTGCTGCGATACCCCCGCCGCGATGAACAGGGAGATCCCGCTCCCGATCCCCCACTTCGACACGACCTCGTCCATCAGGAACACGAGGTAGCTCCCGAACACGAGCTGCGCGATGATGATCGTGTTGGCGAGGAGGAGCCCGTTCCCGGGCGAGGCGGTGCCGAGGCTCGTCACGATGGAGGCGGACGGGGTGAGATACCCGTAGACCTGGGGCACCGCCTCGACGATGATCATCGCGATGACGAGGACCTTCTGGGTCCCCTGGTACGTCCCCTTGTCCTCGTCGTCGGTGAGGTCGAGATTGATGATCTTCGCGCCCGTGAAGAGCTGCATGATGATCGACCCGGTGACGATCGGGCCGATGCCCAGATGCATGAGGGTCCCCTGGGCGCCCGCGAGGATCGCGCGGTAGCTCGCGAACAGGTCGATGACGGTCGCCTGGTCCACGCCGAAGAGGAAGATGTTCGTGAGGAGGAAGTACATCAGCAGGACGGCGATCGTCCAGAACAGCTTCGTTCGGAAGTGCACGTGGCCCTTGGGCTGCGAGACCGCGGGCATCCGCGTCGTGAGCGGCTTCAGTCCGTAGAGCTTCGACCCCGAACCGGTGTAGGAGAGGGCGAGGTAGAACACGCCGAGGATGATGAACAGGACCCCCGCGATGAGGCCGAACGCGATGGGCGTCGGCTGCACCCAATACCAGGTGACCGCGAGTAAGATGGCACCGAGGACCGCGAGAGGGATCGCCCACCGCGGGTCGCGGGGGGTCTCGTCGTCCGCCATGAAGTCGAGTTGCACCCGGTGCCCGATTAATATAGTCTACGGGAGGAGCGGCACCGCGTCCGTCGGAGCGGGACCTACGCCGCCCCCGCGGTTCCCGCGGGGGGCTCCTTCAGCAGGGTGACCTTCTCGCCTGCGTGCTTGGTCGCGTGGGCCACGTATACGGTCCATTTCCCCGAGGGGGTACCGGCCCCGAGCAGCCGGTCGATCCCCGCCTTAGCGAGGTTCGCGACGTACGCCTCCCCCTTCTGCTCGACGGCCTCCGCGGCCTGCAGGTAGGGCAGGAACGCATCGAGCTGGCCGACATTGAGCGAGATCGGGCGGGCGACGATCTTCGGTGGGCGCTTGAAGCCGTGCCGGCCGAAGTGGTCGGGCGCGTAGATGAGCATCGATTTGAACTTGTACTTGTGAAGCCCGGCGTTGCCCCGTCCGCCCTGCTTGCCCGCGCCGCGGCCGGCCTTGATCCCGCGGCCGTGCGTGCGGCTTCCCCGGAACTTGCGCGTGCGACTCGGCATCGTTCTCACACCATCCGTTGGACGAGGTCGTTGATCTTGGTGCCGCGGTACCCGAGGGCGCCCCCGCGCGCGAACGGCTTCTTGGTCGACCGCCAGCCCCCTCTCGGCGGGGTGAGACGGAACAGGGGCCGCAGGCCGGCGATGGGCGGGAGCCCTTCCTTCGTCACCCGCGCCGCGAGGTCGTTGAGGTCCTTCGCTCCCCCCACGGTGGGAACGGTCTCGGGAGTGAGGGACCCGCCCGCGTCGGTGACGCCGCGATGCTCCAAGAGGAGGCTGACCGTCCTCGGGTCTGCCTCGCCCCAGGTGACGTACCCCTGGACGCGCGTGATCATGCCCCGGAACTCGGGTCGCTCCGGGACGACGGTCGCATGATTGGCCCGGGTGAGATGCAGGATGCGGAGCGTATCCACGATGTCGTGCCGGGCGTGGATCGTACCCCGGATCCGGACGACCATCCACCCCATGACTAGGCACCCCCCGACGGAGGGGCTCGGCGCGGACCGCCCGGCCCGCCCGGTGGGGGGCCCCGGCCCGGAGGACCGCCGCGGCCGGGAGGACCCCGACCGGGACCTCCCCGTCCCGGACCGCCACGGCCGCGCCCACGGCCCCGGCCGCCGCGCATCGGGCGGACGCCCTCCTCCTTCGGCGGGAGGATCGAGGTCCCGGTCGGACCCCGCACCATCTTCAAATGCTCCGCGTCCGCCGCCTGCACCTTCAACTGGGCGAGCGCGACGAGCGCGCCGTAGGCCGCCTGGGCGTAGTTGACGGTCGTCTTCGTATGGCCGTCGGTATAGCCCCAGGCGTCGGTGATACCGGCGAACCGGAGGACCGGCTTTGCGACATCCCCGACGGCCAACCCGACGCCCCGAGGTGCCGGCCGGAACGTCACGATGACCGATCCCGAACGGCCCTGGACCTGGAACGGCAGAGAGTGGGCCCGGCCGCACCCGCACTCCCAGCTGCCGCATCCGCGGAGGATCTCGACGACCTCGAGCTTGGCGCGGTCGATCGCGCGACGGATGGTCGGACCGACCTCGCGTCCCTTCGAGCGACCGAGGCCGACGAACCCGTCGCCGTTGCCGACCACGACCGTGACCGCGAACTTGAACCGGCGACCGGAATCGGTCATCCGTTGGACCATATTGACGTCCAGGACCTCGTCGTGGAGCCCGGGGAGGAGCTTGTCGACGATCTGGGACTCACGGAGGGGTAGGCCCGTGGCGAGAGCCTCGCTCATCGTCTTGATCTCGTCCGCGGCGACCCGCTTGCCGAGCTCGGTGCGGGGAACCCAAGGCGGAGGTGCCGGCGGACCACTGCCGCCGTAGCTGCTCCGCTCGCGCGGAGGACCGGAAGGAGGGCCGCTCACGACGCCTCCGTGCGCTGGACAATGGTGGAGAGCTTGGCCCGGTAGGTCTCGAGCGGGTGGGGGAGCTTCTTCGGCAAATGCGTCCCCTCGAGCCGGTCGGCGGACGGGAATCCCCCCTCGCCGTGCGGGATCTCGAGCCCGGAGTCGAGCAGTCCCTTCAGCGCCGCGGCCAGACGGCCGCCCGAGGTCGGTCGGCGGATCCCGACGTCCAGCACGGCCTCCTCGCGGCCGTTCGCCTTCGCTCGCAGGCCCGCGAGGTAGGCGGTGAGGTAGGCAGCGGGGGTGGAGGCAAAGCTGCCCGAGGGGAATTCGATCCCGCCGAGCTCGGCCGAGTCGGCCGTCACGAGGACCCGGTCGCCGCTCGGGTCGTACTCGACCAGCGAGACCCGGACGCGGCGCTCGGAGAGGCGGACGACCGCCCGGGGGCGCCCGGACTTGAGCAGCTTCAAGCGAACGCGGTAGTCGGTCCGCCCTTCGCGACGACGGCGGAAGTGGACCCGGAAGCGCGGACCGGTGCTCATGGGGCCCCCGGGAGATGGCCGGCGAGCTTCAGGTTCTGCAGGAGGTGCGCCCGGCTTCGGAACATCCCTCCCTTGGCCCGGCGATAGAACGCGCGGTAGACCGCGGGCGGGATCTTCTTGTCGGCACGGAGTTCGACCAGGAGGGCGCGTTGCGCCCGGATCCGGCGGATCCAACGGGACTTGCGAGGGAGCCGGGAGGAGGGGGTTCCCTTGCGGGAGCCCGGACCCTGGTGTCGGCCCTTCGCGACCTCGGTGGCGTGGCGCCGCGCGCGGGCACGGGAGGTCCCGATGATCGCCTTGCGCCGGATGACGCCGGCCTTGATCGCGCTGCGGATATCCGAGCGGGTGACCGCGTCGGCGAGGTCCTCCTGACTGGCCGGGTCGAGGAACACACGTCCCTCCCCGCACTTCATCAGGGCGGCGGCGAGTCGCCGCTGGTTCGAAAGGTCGGGCATGAATCGTCACACCTCCCCGGGCGTCGCGATCGGGTTCAGGACCCGAATGCCGAGCTTGCGCGCCGCTTCCTCGAGGCTCAAACGGCGACGGGTGCCGACCGTCCGGGCGATGATGGCCGCCTCGAGCTTCGGGTCGAGGCGGTGGAGCTCGTCGACGTGATGAATGAGGATGGGGCGGTATCCGCTCGGGGTGAGCCCGCGGACGTCCGCGGGGGAGCGATACCCCACACGGACGACCTTGGCCCGGTAGCCGTAATGGCGGCGCTGCTTCGACTGGACGCCCCGGGGTCGGCGCCAAGAAAGGTCGCGGCCGATCCGCCAGTACCGGTTCGCGGCCGTACGGCCGAAGACCGGGCGCCGGCCGTCGATGACCTTGCGCAGGCGAAGGTGGGCCGCCCGGGCGGGAGGCAACGAGGCCCGCTTCGGGATCCGCACCTCGGGCTCGGACTTTCCCTTGGACCGGGGCTTGGGCGTATCCTGGGAGGTCGAAGGGGAGGCGGCGCTCTCCTTCGAGTCCGTGGGAGAAGCCTCCTTGCGGGGGGCCGCCTTCGAGCGCCGGGAGGTGGAGGGGGCGGCGGGCTTCGATTCGGTCTCCTCGTCCGCCATCAGCTGGCCTCCTTGAAGTGGGACCGCTCGGTGAGGTAGATGCCGTCCTGGAAGACGCGCGGGTCGTAGTCGCGGATCCGCGTCGCGCGCTCGATGTTCGCGCCACTCTGACCGACCTGCTCGATGTCGATGCCGCTCAGGATGACGAACTCGCCCTCGACCTGGGCGACCGTGCCCGGGACGAGGTGCGCGGACCGGGGTACTTCTCGCCGAGGAAGTTCTCGATCAGGAGCTCGTTGCCCCGAACCGAGACCTTCATCGGGAAGTGGGCTGCGACGACCTTGAGACGGGCCTCGACACCGCGGGTGAGCCCCGCGACCAGGTTCCGGAGGTGCGCGGCCCACGTGCCGAGGAGCGCCTGCGAGGCGCGCCGGCCGGGAGGCAGGAGCAGCGTGAGGGTCGCGACGCCGTCCTTGATCTCGAGGCCGAGCACGTCCGCCGGGAACGGGCGCTCGGCCGTGCCGAGCGGGCCCTTCGCTTTCAGGTGTCGACCGTCCACCGTGAGGGTGACGCCCTTCGGGACGTCGACGGTCGCATGAGTACGGTCCGCGTCAGTAGACATAGGCGAGCAGCCGACCTCCGATCTTTTTCTCTCGCGCCTCGCGGTGCGAGAGGACGCCCTGGTTGGTGGAGAGGACGAGCAGGCCGAAGTCCTGGGCGGGGAGGAAACGAGCCTCGTACCGCTCGAGGCGGGCCACAGGAATGGAGATTCGGGGCTTGATGACCCCGCAGGAGTTGATCCGGCGCGAGAGCTTGACGTCGTACTCGCCCCCGCGTCCGTTCGATACGAAGGTGAACTCCTCGATGAACTGGTGCTCGCGGAAGATCCGGAGGACCTCGGCGATCAGCTTCGAGGTCGGGGCGAGGCGCACGTGCGGCTGGCCCTCGGCGTCGGCGTGACGGAGGGTGACGAGCGCATCGTTCAGTAGATCGTGTTGCATCGGGAACGCCTCCTACTGGTATTTTCTGAACCCGAGGTCCATCGCGACCTCACGAAAACATTGACGGCACAGATGGAGCCCGTAGCGGCGGACGATCCCGCGCTTGCGGTCGCACCGCAGGCAGCCGACCTTCCGTCCGAACAACTTCTTGGGTTTCATGAACGCTTCCTCCGATCAGTCGAGCAGCGTCACTCCGAACGTGCTCGTGAGCAGGGCGCGGGTCTCGTCGCGCGAGGAGCGGAGGGACCGGGGAAGGGGACGGGACTGGAGGCGCCGGTTCCGAACGCGATAGCCCGCTCGGCCGACCTCGACCGAGACGTCCATGCCCTGGATCCCGATCTGGGGGTCGTACTTCATGCCGGAAAAGTCCGTGTAGTCGGCGACGCCGAAGGAGAAATTGCCGCTCCGGTCGATGGAGTCGCCGTCGAGCTGGCGGTCGCGGGCCTCGAAGGCCCGCTGGAGGAATTCGACCGCGACGGTCCCTCGGAGCGTGACCTTGGCTCCGATCTCCTGGCCCTCCCGGATGCCGAAGTCGCGGTTGGTGGAGTGGGCCCGGGTGGCGATCGGCTTCTGCCGGGTGAGCATCTTGAGGACGCGCTCGGCCTTCGTGCGGGCTTCGCCCGACTCGCCCACACCGGAGTTCAAGACCACCTTGATGACGCGCACGGCCCGGTAGGGGTTGGTCGGCGTAACGGCCGCGGAGGGTGTCGGAACGGCGGAGGGGGGCGCGCTCATCGCTCGACCCCTTCGGCGATCGTGACCTCGGGGGTCTTCTGTCCGACGACGAAGACGTAGTCCTTGATTGTGGAGAACCCCTCCGCAAAGTGCACGAGGTTGGGTTGCGAGGAGTTGCGCACCTCGACCCGCTCGATTCGGGCGAGCTGTCCCACGTGGGAGCCGCCCGCGACGAACGCGAGCGCCCCGGGAGCGAGCTTGAGGTGGTCGAGGACCTTCTGCGTCGGGACCTCGATCTTCACGGAGTCCCCGACCCGGTAGGCCGAGGTAGCGGGCACGAGGAGGTTGCGCCCGTCGTGGAGGGTCACTTCGACCTTGCCCGTCGGGACCGTGTGCTTGAACCGGACCCGCGCGACCTTGAGGCCGGCCTCCGTCGACGGGATCGAGATGAGGACGAGCTTACCGCGTCGGTCCTTGACCACGCGGAAGTGGGCGTCGAGGGGGGCGGCGAACGAGATCGTGTCCATGAGACCCAAACCGCGATCCAGGTCCTTGGAGACCTTTCCGTCGACCCGAACGGCCCCCGAACGGAGCAAGAGGCTCGCCTCGCGGGCGCTCCGGACGATGTGGCGAAGGTCGCGGAGCACGAGGAGGAGCGGGATCGACTGGTCCTGGGCGTGAGGACCGGGACCGGGGCGCTTGATCCACTTCGTGCCCTTGCGAGGGATCGTCCAGGCGCGGGGCGCGGCCCGGCGCTTCAGACGGAACGTCACGGCCCGGCCTCCTTGGGCTCCGGTGCCGCGCGCTTCCGGCTCGCTCGGGGGGAGGGGGTATTCTTCGGCGCGTCGTCGTCCTTCGAGGCGACGGTCTCCTTGGTCTTCGCCGGGGCCGGGACCGTCTCGACCGGCTCCGCCTCGGCCGCCTCGGGCGCCTCGCCCCGTTCCTCGGGGGTGACGTCCGCTTCCGGGGCCGCCAGCGTCCGGCGGCGCCAGGCGTCGGCGAGGTTCAGCTTGGTGAGCACGAGATGGCTCGTCTTGATCGCGAGGGGCTTCAGCTTTGCCTCCCCGGTCTTGAGGGTGACGTTGTCGAGGGTCACGCTGTAGCCGCGGCGGTCGATCTTCGCCACGCGCTCCTCCCGCCCGACGAAGCTACCCGACATCACCATCACGGTGTCGCCCTTGCGAAGGGGTACCGAGCGGCGGTGGAACCGCCGTCGCAGCTCGCGGGAGAGCGGGACCGTCATCAGGATGTGGCGTTCGAACGTCGTGGCTTCGTAGACCGCCTTTCGTTGACGGCGGGGGGAGTGCGGAGAAAGAACCGACATGAGGACCTCCTACACGATGATCGACGAGGCCGCCGCGATCCGCGGCCAGCGCTCGGCGGCCTCTTTCGCCACCGGCCCTTTGATCTGAGAGCCTTTGATCTCGCCGGTCTCGGTCGTGATGACCGCGGCGTTGTCCTCGAACTGCAGGCGGGTCCCGTCGGCCCGACGGATCGGGGAGCGCGAGCGGACGATGACGGCGTGCAGGACCTGTCGCCGCATCTCCGGGGTCCCCTTCTTCACCGAGACGATGACGAGGTCGGCGATCCCCGCGCGCGGGTAGCGGCGGTGCGTTCCGTGCCAGTTGCGCACCGCGATGATCTCGACGATCTTCGCGCCGGTGTTGTCGACGCAGTCGAGTCGGGCGCCCTTCGGCAACCCGCGCCCGCGACGTCCGGCGAGTCCCTTCATTCCGGTTCCTCCGGCGGCGTGACCTCGGTCGCGACCACCACTTCCGCCTTCACGCGACGGGCCGCCTCGCCCAGGTCCTCAACGATGCAGAAGGAAACGAGCTTGGAGAGCGGGCGGGTCTCCGCGATGCGCACTCGGTGGCCGACCGGAACGTTGAGACAGGGCGGAGCGTGGGCGAGGTAGCGGCGGCGCCGCTTCTCGTACCGCTCGTACTTGGGGACGAAGTGGAGCAGGATGCGCTCGACGACGGCGGTCCGTTGCATGCCCGTCGATACGACCGTTCCCTCGAGGACCTGGCCCCGCACCGGGAGGCGGCCGTGGAACGGACAGTGGCGGTCGTCGCAGCGCGCCTTCGGCGCCCGAACGTCGAGACCGATGTCCCGAGCCCGGCGAGCCGCCGTCGTACGTGCTGGGGTCATCGGAACCTCCGAGGACCGCCGGCCAGGAGCCGCTTCGTCCGGTCCTCGGGACGCACGCGAAGGGTCTCGCCTCTTAACGGTAACTCTCTTCCGCCGAGGAGGATCGTCCCCTCGACGCCGCGCTTGGGGATCCGGAGCGGACGGCCCCGGCCCGCGACCCGGACGTAATAGAGCGACATCGACTCGTCGACGACGACGCCCTCGACCGGCGCCGCGAGGCCCGGGCCGGCGGGAAAGCGGACGGCAGCCCCAAGGATCTCGCCCGCGAGGGCCAGGCGGTCCGCCATGGAAAGGTCCGGAGTGCGGCTTGGGCTCGACATCGGTCCACTCCCGGCCCCCCTACCGTGGGGTCGCACCGCCGGCCGCGAGCTCCCGCTCGCGAAGGACGGTCAGCGATCGCGCCACGTTCGTACGGAGGGCCCGCATGCGGCCCGGGCTCGGTGGCGCACCGCCCATCGCCGCGATCCCACGCTCGCGGAGGAGGTCGTTCTCGACCTCGCCGATCCGGCGACGGAGGTCGTCATCCGAAAGGGCCCGAAGGTCCTTCATCCGGGCGAGCGTCACAACGCCTCGGGCGGGACGGCCCCGTCCACCGGGGGCACGCCCGGGATCTCCTCGATCGGGGGCAGCTCGACCGGCGGGAGGACGGCGCGCGTCTCCACGCCCTTCACCACGATCTCGTCGGGGAGCTTGGAGTTGGCGCGCATGATCCACACGCTGACGCCGATGACGCCGGGTTTGAGGCGCGCCTGGTAGAATCCCTTGTCCACCCAGAGGTGGACGGCCTCACCGCAATACTTGATCGTTCCGGCCTTGAACCGCTCGGTGCGGTGCCGCTCGCCGGTGAGCTTCCCCGACAGGACGACCTGCGTGCCGCGCGCCCCGGCTTCCATGATGCGGCGGACGGTCGAGTGACCCGCGCGGCGGAAATGCCATCCCCGCTCGAGGGTCGAGGCGAGCTTCTCGCTCATGAGCTGAGCGTTGAGGCTCGGCGCGCGCTCCTCCTGAACCTCGATCTGGGGGTTGTCCAGCTGGAACCGCTCGTGAATGTCCTCCGTGAGGCGCTTGATGAGCTCGCCGCGGTGGCCGATCAGGATGCCGGGCCGCTCGCAGATGAGCGTCACGCGGGTCCCCATCGGAGTGCGGGTGATCTCGAGCCCGCCGAAACCGGCCCGGGCGCTCTCCTTGACCAGGAAATCCTTGAGGAGGACGCGACGCGTCGCCTCCTGGATGACCTTCCGTTCCGAGCTCATGCCTTCTCCTTCCGCTCGACGAGCACGATCTCCACGTTCGTCGTCTGCTCGTTCCAGGGCGTGGCCCGGCCGTGGGCCCGGGGCATGGACGCCTTCCGAATGCGGCCACGGGCGCTGGCGGCGACCTTGACGTAGAGAAGGTCCGAATCGAGGCCCTCGTACTCGGCGTTCTCTCGAGCGTTGTGGAGGATCTGGAGCACTTGGCTCGCGACCTTCTTGGGGTAGCGGCCAGGACCGATCCGCTTCTTGTGCGAGACCTCCTGGTTGTACCGACGGAACGGGACGGCCCGCTTCAGTTCGACGACCTCCTCGAGGAACGTCTCGGCCCGGTCGAGCGGGAGCCCGCGGATCGCGTTCAAGACCTCGTAGGTCTTCTTCGGGGACATCGGGATCTCGATCCCCCGGGCCCGGGCGACGTTCGTGCCGGCCCCGCCCTGGTAGGTGTAGCCTCGCATCGGATGGTGAACCTCACTTGAGCGGCATGAACTTCGACGACCGGGTGGCGCCCACGCCCGGACCCGAGTGCTTCTCGAACCGTCGGGTGAGGGCGAATTCGCCGAAGTAGTGGCCGACCATCTCGGGTCGCACCTCGATCTCTTTGAATTCCTTCCCGGTGTGGATCGCCACGCGGCGGGCCACGTGCTCCGGGAGGACGAGCGCGTCGCGGCAGTGCGTCCGGACGACCTTGCCGGCCGGCGTGGTGCGCATCCGTTCGTAGAAATGGTTGGTCTCCACGTTGAACCCGCGTCGGATCGAGCGACGGGCGCGGGCCCCGGCGACCTTGGCGAACTCTTCCAGCGAGAGCTTCTGCAGGTCGGGCAGCGTCAGGCCCCGGTAGGTGAACTCCCGCTTTCGGCGGGCCTCGACCTTCTTGGTCCTGCGTCCCTTCGGCATCTAGGCCCCCCGCTCGCGGTCCTTCCGGCGCTTCTTGCGGATCGATCGGGAGAAGCGGCCCACCTTCGCGCCCGGCCACGTACCGCTCGACACGGTGCTGGGCCGGCCGACGTGTTGGTGCGCGCCCCCACCGAACGGGTGGTTGACCGGGTTCATGGCGACGCCCCGCACCTTGAGCGGAGCGCGCGCGAGCGAGCGTGTCATATGGAACTTCTTGCCCGCCTTGATGATCGGGCGTTCGAGACGGCCGCCGCCCCCGACCGCACCGACCTGGGCACGGCAGGTCTCGAGCAGGCGCTTGAAATCCCCGGAGGGGAGTTGGATCGTGACCTCTCCGGCCGCGTGGGCCGTGACGAGGGCGCTGCCGCCGGCCGCTCGAACGAGCCGACCTCCGTCGAACGGCTTGACCTCGATGTTGCAGACGAGCGTGCCGTCGGGGATGCGAGAGAGGGGCATGATCGACCCCCGGTCGACCTTCCCCTCGTGGAAAGCGACGGTATCGCCGGTCGCGATCCCGGCCGTGGCGAGCATCCGGACGGTCGAGCCATCCGGTCCGGTGACCTCGACGACCGGGGCGGAGCGGCCGGGCGCCATCTCGATCGACATGACCTTCCCATCTCCGACCATCGCCTCGGAAGGATGGTAGATCGGGCCGTGATGCCGGTGGCTAGGAGAACGATAGGTAGGGGCCCCCGCACCGCGGCGCCGCGAGATGATCCGTTTTCCCATCGCTAGAACACTCCCGCCCGGCTGCCGATGTCCTCGGCCGAGTATTCCTTCTTGAAACGAACCGTCGCGATCTTACCGACTCGGACGATCTTGACGTTGACCTTCTCCACCTTGCACTGGTAGGTCTCCTCGACCGCCCGCCGGATCTCGGCCCGGTTGGCCCGGGAGTCGACGACGAACTCGAGCTTGTTGAGTCGCTCCATCTCGTCCATCGACTTCTCGGTGACGTAGGCATGAAGGATGATCCGGTGGCGGAGCTGCGTCATGCGGCCACCTCTTTGAGGCGGGTCCGGAGGGACTCGAGGGCGGCGTGCGAGTAGAGCGTGAGACGCGCCGGGTCGCCGCCCGGGGCCAGGTCCTCGGTCGCGAGACGCAGCGCAGAGACGACCTCGACCCCGGAGAGATTCCGGAACCCGAGGGCCTGGTTCGGCAGGCTCGTCACGACGAGGACGCTGCGAGGGACCCGGCGTCCGCGACCTCGGCGTCGCGCCCGGCCCGACTTGAGCTGGGTTCCGTCCCGCGCCCGTTCGATGTCCGCCCACAGGTGCAGGCGCTCGAGCAGCGCCCGTGCCTCCTTCGTGGTCTGGATCTTCTCGACCGGATCCTCGAGGATGAGAGGGAGGTGGAGACCTTCGGGGAGGTCGTGCCCGCGCGACGTCACGAGGGCCGTCTCGCGGGTCGCGGCGAGGGCAGACGCGAAGGCGAGGCGCGACTCCTTCCGATTGATCTTCTTGGTCCAGATCCGCTCGACGCGGGGCGGATGGGCCTGTCGACCTCCGACCGTGTTCGGGGCCTGGGCCCCGCGCATCGAGTCCATGAGTCGAGGAGTTCGAGAGACCCCTTTGCCCTTCCCGGACCAGCGCGTCGAGTGGCGGAGACCCGCCGTAGGTGAGGTGCCGTACGGTTGGCGTCGGTGGGACTGGGCGGCCACGACCGCCCGCCGGATCAGGTCCGGTCGGATCGTCTGGGAGAACGCGAGCGGTAGGGTGATCTGGTGGGTGCCCGCTTTCCCGTCGAGCCCCATGAGGTGGACCCGATGGTGGGGCGTCGTCGGCTCGGCCGGGGCCGGGTCGTCCGCCGCGGTCGGGCTCGTCATCAGGCCCCCTGCTTCGAACGCGTGCTCAGGTAGCGGATGTCGACCTTCTCCACGGTCGCGACCGTGCTGCGGATCGGAGTGCGGAAGCGGAGGAGGCGCTTGGCCGGGCCCGGGACGGACCCGTGGAGCAGGATGCAGCTGGCGCGAACCTCGCCGTAGTGCGGAAAACCGCCGGCGGGCGTCACCGGGTCCACCCGGGGGTCGCGGACGACTCGGAGGACCCGCATGTTGAACTGGGTCCGTCGGTGGTATCCCTGCTGGCCGGCCTGGGGGATCCGGTAGGTAACGAAGCTCGGGTTGTGGGGTCCGAGCGTTCCGATCATCCGCCGGTGCTTGGAGTTCTTGCGCGGCTGGAGTTTCACGCCCCAGCGCTGGATGTGGCCTTGGAACCCGAACCCCTTCGTGACTCCGAGGACGTCCAGGAACTCGCCCTCCTTCGTGAGCTCCTCGGCCGGGATCTCCTTCCCGAGCGAGGCCAAGGCGAAGGCGCGACGCTCGTCGAACTTCTCCCCGGAGATCCGGATCTCGAACAGCGAGGGGGTCTTCGACCCCATCCCGGTCAGCAGGTGGGGTTGGGTGTGGACGATCAGCCGGACCTCGTTCCCCGACGCCTTGCCGAACGCCTCCAGCGCCTCGGCGCCGCTCTCGGGGTGGGTGGGGATCCGCCGGCCGAGCTCCTCGATGAGCCCGCCGCCCCAGACCTCCGCCACGACGTGACGACCGTAGGGGGTGCTGGCGTAGACCCGGGCCCCCGCGGCACGGAGGGGGGGGACCTCGATGACGGTCACGGGCACGGAGACCTCCTGGCCGGCCGTGGTCGAACGCTTTCGATAATCGACCATGAACGCGTGCGTCATGCCGACCTTGAACCCGGCGAACCCCTCGAGCGCAGGCTGCTTCGCCCCGGGAGCCCAGGAGCGTATCCGGGGGACCGGCCGGGCGGAACGGGACCGAGGAGAAAAGGCGAGGGAACCTCGCCGTGGACGATGACGGGCCATGAGTCGATAGGGGGTCCTGCCTCCAGTGGGGACGGGGGAGAAAGGTACCCTATATAACCCCACCTACGAAATTCGGCGAAACCTCGCCGGAGCGACCCGTCGTCTCGGCGTGCGGGAGCCGCCCGCGCCCGTTCGCTCCGAACGCGCGCGTAGAGGGAACGGTCGCGTTCCGACCCTCCGACTCATGCGCGGAACGGCGCGTCGACGGACCTCCGGGAGCCCGCCGCCCGCGGCTGCGCGCGGCTCAGATGATCCGGAGCTCGCGGCCCACCTTCTCGAAGGCCTGGATGGCGAACGTCACATCGTCGTCCGTGAGCGCGGCGTTCATGATCGTCCGGATACGGGCGCGATCCTTGGCGACCATCGGGAAGACGATCGGGAGCGCGAACACCCCGAGCTCGAAGAGCCGCTCGCTCATCCGCCGTGCCTTGGGACTGTCGCCCACGATCACGGGGGTGATCGGCGTCTCGCTCTTTCCGGTGTCGAACCCGAGGTCGTGCATCGCGGCCTTGAACCGTCGCGTGTGACGCCACAAGCGCTCGACGTGCTCGGGCTCGTGCTCGAGGACGTCCAGCGCGGCGATGCACGCGGCCGCCACGGCCGGGGGGTGGGACCCACTGAGCAACCACGTGCGGGATTTGTTGAACGCGAATTGGCGCAGGTCGCGCGACCCGGAGATGTGGCCGCCCACGACGCCGAACGCTTTGGAGAATGTTCCCATCTCGACGTGAACGCGGTCTCGTCCGAGATGGAAGTGGGAGACGATCCCCCGCCCACCCTCGCCGAGGACCCCTTCCCCATGCGCGTCGTCGACGTAGACCATCGCCCCGTGGTCGGCTCCGAGTGCGGCGATGCGGTCGAGGGGCGCGATGTCCCCGTCCATCGAGAAGACCCCGTCCGTGATGATCAGGAGGCGCCGGTAGGCCGGGGCGTGATGCTCGGCCTCGTCCAGGACCCGGGCGAGGTCGGTCATGTCGCAGTGCTTGTAGACGCCCCGCTCGGCGCGCGAGAGGCGGACGCCGTCGATGATGCTGCCGTGATTGAGCTCGTCGCTGACGACGAGGTCGCCGTCGCCCACGAGCTGCGGGATGAGTCCGGAGTTGGTGGCGAAACCGGATTGGTAGACCAGGGAGGCTTCCGCCCCCTTGAACCGGGCAAGGCGATTCTCGAGCTCGATATGGAGGTCCATGTTACCGGCGATGGGCCGGACCGATCCCGACCCGACGCCGTGCGTCCGGATCGCCTCGACGGCGGCCTCCTTCAGTTTGGGATGGTTCGAAAGACCGAGGTAGTTGTTCGAGCAGAACATGAGGACCTTCTTCCCGTCGATGGAGCACCAGGGCGTGCTCGGACCGCCGAGGACCCGCAGCTTCCAGTCGAGTTCGGCGGCGACGAGCTGGCCGACCTCCTCTCGCAGGAAGCCGTCGGGGTCGCGCCTCACGCGCTCACCACCTCGCTTCGAGCGAGACCTTCGCGGCCTGGGTCGATTCGATGAGGTCCATGGCCCGGGCGAGCTCGGGGATCGGGACGCGATGCGTGATGATCTGGGCGACCCTCTCCCGGAACGCGCCGACCGCGAGCAGGCCTTTCACCTGGAACCACGTCTCGAACATCCGCCGCCCGAAGATGCCGTGGACTCGGGCCGCCTTGAAGATCAGCGCCGAATCCACGTCGAGCGTGGTCGGCCGGTCGAGCAGACCGAGGAGCGAAACGCGGCCCCCGGGGGTCAGGGCGTCGAAGACGAGGGAGAACCCGCTCGGGTGGCCAGACATCTCGCACGCCACGTCGACCCCGCGGCCGTACGTCGCGTCTCGAATGGTTTGGACGATCCGGTCCCCCTCCTCCACCGGGTTGAGGACCAGGTCGGCTCCCATCTTGCGGGCGAGGTCGAACCGGACGCGGTTCACCTCGGTCGCGACGACCTTCTCCGCGCCGAGCGTTTTGGCCACGGCGATCGCCAGGAGGCCGATCGGACCGCACCCGCTGATGAGTACGGTCTTCCCCGCCAGGTCCTCGATGCTGTCCTCGGGAAGGAGCGAGTGGACCGCGTTGCCGAGGGGTTCCTGAATGGCGGCGATGGCCGGGTCGAGCTGGGGGTCGTTCTTCCACGCGTTGAGCTCGGGAAGGACGGCGTATTCCGCGAAGATCCCGTCGCGGTCGACGCCCAGGACCTGCACGTTCGCGCAGATGTGCATCTTGCCCGTCTTGCACTGGTAACAGGTACCGTCCACGATATGGGTCTCCGCCGAGACGTGGTCCCCTACCTCGAGGCTGCGGACCCCTTTGCCGAGCTGGACGACCTCTCCGCTGAGTTCGTGCCCGAAGATCATCGGAACTGTTCGGACGCGCTCCTGAGCCCATTCGTTCCATTTCCAGATGTGAACGTCCGTCCCGCAGATCGAGGAGGCTCGCACCCGCACCAGGACCTCGTCATCGGCCGGGGTCGGGTCGGGAACCGTCGTGACCTCCCCGCCGGGGCCCCGGTGGGTCTTGACAACTGCCTGCACGGATCTCCTCGCCCGGCACAGAGGAGAGCGAGTTTAACGATTGGCGCCACCGGCGAACCCGACCCGTCCTTGGGTGCCGAGCCGAGGCCCCGGCCCTGCCGGAGTCTCCCGGCGAGGGTCGGGCGGGGTTACCCGCCCCCCATCACGTGCGTAAATACTCTACAACGTATTTCCTAGAATCATGGTGCGCGTCGTACCGCCCACGGATCCCTCTGCGGTGGACCCACCGCGGCTGTGGACTGTCGAGGAGGCGAACGCTCGGGTCCCCGAGCTCGAGGAGCTCCTCCCGCGCCTCCGGGCGTGGACCGTGCGGATGGGCGAGGTCCACTCGGAGCTGCATCGGCTCCAGGAATTCTGGGGCAAGGAGCTCGACGCGCCGGACCACGCGGACCACGAACGCAAGTCCCAGCTCGATTCGGAGTGGGCGAACCTTACCCAACGCCTCGAGGAGGCCGTCTCGTCGCTCCAACGCGAGGCGATCGAGCTACGGGACGTCGATTCCGGCCTCGTCGACTTCTACGGGTATGTGGGCGGCGAGGTCGTCTTCCTCTGCTGGCTCCGGGGAGAACCGGAGGTCGGGCACTACCACACGCTCACCAGCGGCTTCCGCGCGCGTCGTCCCCTGCCCTCGGCACGCCACGCCGCCCCGACCGGGCCCGGCGGCTCGAATTAAGGCGTCTCGTCGGCGTCGAGGCGACGGGCCCCTCGGGCGAGCCTTCCCGTGTCGATCGGCGCTAGGCCCATCTCGACCCGGAACTGGTTCACCGAGGCCGGGGCGAAACCGGCGTAATGGTTGTTGAAGAACACGAAGGCCATCTGCGCCGTGTCCCGGAGGTCGCGCAAGCGTGCGGCCCAGAGCGCGGTCACCGACGACCGGTCGACTCGAACTTCCCCGTGCGTCTCGGCGGGAATGGTGTCGTGGTCCCCGATGAACCGAAGGTAGACAAAGTCGGTGGTCCGTTCCGGAGGAACGTCGACGTACGTGAGATAGGACCAAGTCAGGGCGATCCGGCGGTCGGTGAGCGTTTTCACCAACCAGTCCCAGGTCTCCCCCCGGAACCAGCCGGCATCGCGCAGCTCGACCGCGTAGCGCAGCCCCGGGTCGAGCGAATCGAGAAGCGAGGTCAGGAACGTCTGGGCGCGACCGGGTCGCACCCACGGAGGGAACTGGAGGAGGACCGCCGCGAGCTTCTCGTCGAAGCGGCGCGCGGCGTCGACGAACGTCGCCACCTTGTCCGCATCGACCGGGGTCTTCGGGTCGAGAAGGTCCCGAGGGAACTTGAGCGTAAAGAGGAAGCCGGGCGGCGTCTTCCGGCGCCAGCCAACCACCATCGCCGCCGGCGGGCTCCGGTAGTAGGTCGAGTCGACCTCGACCGTGTCGAACAGTTTCGCGTAGACCGACAGACGCTCCCCGTCCGGCAACCCTTTGGCGTAGACCCGGCCCGCCCAGGCCTCGGAGGTCCAGGACGAGCACCCGACGCGGAGCTCCATGGTCCGGGGAGGGACGGCGTGGGGGACCTAAACCTCTCGGCCCCCGGCGCCCGTTCAATCCGGGGCTGGGTCGACCATCCCCATCTCGATCGCACGGATCCCGAGCGCGAACCCTCCCACCCCGGCTAAGAGCGCGGTCGTCACGAGCAGGATCGGGAACGGGTTCCCCAGGTCGAGGAGGACCAGGATGAGGGGCGCGAACAGTCCGGCGCCGCCTCCGACCACGCCGAGCGCCGGCCGGTCCGAGCGGAGCGTGAGGATCGCCGCGACTCCGGCAATGGCGGCGACCAGCCCCAGGAGCACGACGGCGCCTCCGATGGCCGCGACGAACGTCTCGAGGTTCACGAAGGGCGTCAGCGAGCCCAGAGTGCCGGTCGAGTTGTTGCCGGCGACGAGCGTCACGTCGACGCTGCTGGCTCCGGCGGAGTAGACGGTGGACAGGAAGAGGTCGACCGTCTCCGGGGCATACCCCGGGTACGAAACGTTGAGGGAGATCCCTCCGGTCGGTAGACCGTCCAGCTCGAACCCACCGGTGAGGCCGGTGCTGGTCGGGTAGGTGTGTCCGGCCTCGTCGGTCGCCACGACCACCGCCCCGATCGCCGCGTAGGGCGTCGAGACGGAGTTCGGCTGGAGGCTGACCGAGCCGGTCACGGAGAAGCTACCCGGCGCGCTCGCGGCGATGGCATAGTACCCCAGGACCGCGGCGAGGACCACGGCGATGACCGCGACGCTCACGAGCGCCCCCGCGGCCGCTCGGTGGGCGCGCCACCGAGGGACCTTCGGGGTCGGAAGGTAGGGGTAAAGCAGGGGGAGGACCTCCCAAGTGTAGAGGGGCGGCGGCTCCCGGGGAAGGACCACCGGCACCGGGGCATGGCAGTGCGGGCAGGGAAACCATTGCGTCGGGGGCGAGGGCGCCGGAAGAACGGTGACCGGACCGCCGCAGGCCGGACATCGCACGCTGATCACCGGCGGCGCCATTCGGTCGGGCCGACCCCCTCCGGGGTCTTAGCGTTGCGTCCGAGATTTTCGAAGCTGCACGTGCGGGTCGTCGGCGTGGACGACGGGAGCTTCCGGCGCGACGACCGTTGGGCCCCGGTGGCAGCGGTAGCGGTCGCGGCTCCGGACCGCGTAGAGGCCATCCGGCTCGGACGCGTACGGGTGGACGGGCGGGACGCCACCACCGAGGTCCTCCGTCTCGTGCGGGCCACCGGCGGCCTCGAGAGCCTTCACGCGGTCCTATTGGACGGCGCGGTGGTCGGCGGATTCAACGTCCTCGACCTGGACCGCCTCCATCGGCGGCTCGGGGTCCCGATCGTGGCAATCACCCGTACTCGTCCGGAGTTCCCGGCCATCCGGGCCGCCCTGACCAAGTGGTTTCCCCGCGACGGGTCCCGTCGCTACGAACTCCTGCGCCGACACCGACTAACCCCGATGCCCCGTCCGGGTCCTCCCCTGTTCCTGACCGCGGTCGGGTGCCGGCGCGTGGACGCCGCCCAGCTCATCCGCCGAACGGTCGTCCGTGGCCACGTTCCGGAACCCCTCCGGATCGCCCATCTGGTGGCCTCCGCGGCGGGCTCCTGGAGTGCCGAACCGAACCGAAGGATTATGGGCCCGGGCGCCCGTCGGCCCTCGGGCCTGTAGCTTAGCCCGGACCAAGCACTGGCCTTCTAAGCCAGAGAACTCGGGTTCAAAGGCCTCCGGCGGTTCCCGCCGGAGGCGGAAACTCCCGACAGGCCCGCCTACCCCGGGGAGAAGAATACCGGTTCACGAGCCCGGAGGGATATGCTACCTCGGAGGGTTCTAAACCGATCGAGACTGTGCGAAAAGTCGAACTGTGGTCGTATCGCTAGAGGGTAGTGCGCCCTCTTGTTCAATTTCTCGGCCGCGGTCCCCGGGAGCCTCTCCTCAGGAACCTAACGCCGTCACCAGGCCCCTCACCCCGACGACGTTCAGCGCCCGACGCATGTCGTACGCCGTTAACGTGAGTCCCACCTCCCCACGGACCTTCGGTGTGCCTTTCAGGAGCAGATACCCGTGGTCGAAGGCCCGCTTGATTGTGCCGAAGGGATGCTCCACGAGCGCCTTGCGGAGCTCGAAGACCCTCCGACCTCCCTCGCTCCGCATTCGGGCCCGCATCGACTCGAGCCCGCCTTCGTGCTCCGTCCTCCCAATCTTTCGTCCTTGAGGACTCTTCGTACATCGCGTCATGTGGTGAGGGCACGAGAAGCACGCGTTCGTCGTGTAGATCTTCATGGCCGTCAGGTCGAGCCGATGGTGGGGTTGTACCAGGAGCGTCGACCCAGGGTGCATCGGATGCCCGGCGGGACAGATCACCGTGTCCGTCGAGGAGTCGTATCGGAACTTGTCCTTGCGAAACTCCGGCGCAATCCCCGCCAGTTCGCCGGCCCCTTTGACTTTCTCCGGCTCGGCCACGTACGGGGTGATGCCGGCGGTGACGCATCGGGTCACCTGGGCTCCGTCGTAATATCCCTTGTCGGCCACCACCTTCAGACAGTCGGTGCCCAGAGCCTCCTTGGCCTGGATCGCCATCGGCGCCAATTGGTGATGATCTGAGGCTTTGTTGTCTACGTCGTATGCGACGACGATCTTGCTCTTCGCCTCCACCGCGATCTGAGCGTTGTAGCACACCTCAAGCCTTCCGTGGCTCTTCATGACCCGACTGTCCGGGTCGGTGAGCGAAACCTCGTCCAGGTTGCTCGTCTCCATCAGCTTCCGAATCTCCTCGAGAGAGCGCTTCTTCTCTCGCAGCGCGGCAATCTTCTCCTTCAGGTTCTTGACTCGATATGGGAACGGCTCCTCCTCCTTGGCCTCCTTCGCATCGTTCTCGTCCAGCTCCTTGAGGTAGCGAGCCAGCCTCTCGTCAATCAGCTTCCGGTGGACCTCGAGGCTCTTGGCGGTGTAGTGCCGCTCCATGGAGTTCACCGCCCGGAACTTGCTCCCGTCGATGGCCGCCAGCCCTGGGTCCAGAAGCCCGAGCCTCCGACAGAATTCCACCATCTCCCGAAACACCAGTCGGATCTGATCGACGCTGGCCATCCGGAAGTCGGCGATGGTCTTGAAGTCGGGAGTCAGCTTGCGCATCAGCCAGATCACCTCGAGGTTCCGATGACACTCTCGTTCCAGCTTCCGACTGGAACGGACTCGGTTGAGGTAGCCGTAGAGGTAGAGCTTCAGCAGATCGGCGGGGTTGTACGGGGGTCGACCCATCTCGTTCGGTTCGGCGTGGACAAACCCCATCTTCCCGAGGTCCAGGCTATCGACGAAGGAATCGATGAACCGAACCGGGTTCTCCTCGGAAACATAGTCGTCGAGGATCTCTGGGAGAAGCAGTTGTTGACGACGGTGAGGACTCGGGACGAAGCCGCTCACAGGCTCCTCCGTCGGGGCCGTTCCTCCGGCCAATCCTCGTCAGTGATCACGAGGTACGCCGTCTTACCCAGGTACTCTCTCGGACAGGTGACCTTAGCGCCCGTACCGTGGGGAACAACCGGGCGTCGGACAAACCCGACGATTCCTTCGACGCTCAACCTGGTCCGCAGCTCGAGTTTCAGTAGTCTCGGCATACTAGCTCTGTAAGAGCAGTACGCCGGATAAATCTATGTCCTACTTTTCACACAGTCTCGATCCGTTTCGTAATGGCCGGGGAGGTGCCTTCGCTTACCTCAAGCCGGCATCGGGGTGTGCTGAGGGTTTTCAGAGAACTCCTGTTTGAGGGCCTGCAGAGGGTCTTCCGAAAACCTCCTCTGCAGAATAAGGTCCGGGCCGGCGGCGAGCGAGCCTATAGCTACGCAGAAAGCCGGATTCCGCCTAGGAGGTTGCAGTTGTAGCAGAAGTCGCCTGCGCTTTCGACAACGCGTAGACCTTCCATCCCAAGAGCAGTGGGAAAACCACGAAGGTCAGTGCGGCGGGAATGGCGAAGATCGCGGACGTGACGGGCGTGGCGGCCACCCCGATGAGCCCCACGACCCCGACGGCGGTGGTCAGCCCTCCGTAGGCCCTGCCGAACCCGGAGGCCTTGAGCATCGCTAGCCCGAGGATGATGAAGCCAACCGAGAGGAAGATGTACGCGCAGGTGTCGTACTCGTTGAACATGCCCTGAGCCGCTTGCCATGCGATCACGGCCGCAGCCTGTTGCGCAGCGGTCGCCCCCGCAGCATGATACTGCGCGGAGATCTGGGCCATCGCGACGTTCGGCTCGCTTTCCACCGCAAGCACCGCGAGACCGAGGAAGCTAAGTCCGACGCCGAAGAGGGCCGGGGCGAGATTCGAGCCCCGGAGCGACCGGTAGAGGGCCAGGAAGAGAGGAACCAATAGGATCGTACCCACCAAGAAGAGAGTCTGTCCTACGATGATCTGCGTCTGGAGGCCCGGGAATCGCATGATCGGTCCCGATCCGGGGGCGGTTGTCCCAGTTCCGATGAACGCCACTTGGTAGACGATGGAAGCGACGAAGATGACGCCGCCCAGCAATCCGGCCAGACCGCCCCAACGAAGGACGCTTCTCTCCTGCTCCATCGAAATCGCCCCTGGTCCATCCGGCATGAGCGGCTCGAGGAGGCCGAGGGGTATATACTCACGCAAACGCCCACTTGGGTCGAAGTAGACCCCCGACAAGGGCAGGGAATCCCTACCCTCCCTAACCCACCCCCAGGCGCATGACGGGTGTTAGGAGTAAAGCGAAGTGCACGGAGGTTTGACCCCACCCTCATCGGTTCCGGCGATTGAGCTTTGTCGATGCGGCTGTGGTCTGCACTTTATGGAGCCATTTGGATTGTCCTCTTAGAATTCCTACTCTCGATGGTCCCTCAAGGGAGGCCTTGGGTTCTGTACGCCCACTTCTTCTTGGGCTTCCTGATTGTCGGGATCGCCTACTACAACTATCACGCGCTGCGACAGACCACGGTCCCGGGTCGAGTCAAGCGCATCGTTTCGGCTACCTTCTCCATGGCGGTGATGATGGCCGTGCTAGGCCCTCTCCTCGTGTTTAACGTGGGAGCCGGCTGGCCGGTTATCACGGGAGTAACCATCTGGAACCTCATTCTCCTGATCCATGTGCTGACCGCCTTCGGGATCATCACCCAGATGGCTGCGACGGCCATCGCTTTCGACATGTGGGAAGAGAAGGAATTCCTCCAGGAAACAAACCCCGGGGAAATCCCTCGCGCTCCCGGCCTCAAGACGGGCGGATCATCTTGACGGGGGACCCTTGCGGGTACCTGATTCCATGGACCGTCCTCCTAGTCTTACAACCTGAACCGAGAGCCCTGGCTTAGGGAACTCACCCGCTTAGAGCGGAGATGGGCCATGTGGCCATCCATCTGGGAGGACCTTCCAATACACTCCGCCCAAGGACCGACCGGCCCATTCCCTACCCGGCGTTGACTTCCGCGGCGCATCGGGCGCAGAGGATCCCGTGGTTGCCGGGCGGCAACGGATCGCCGCACAGGGGGCAGGACGCGCGGGCGTCCGCGGCGGCGATCAGCTCCTGCACGCTCGTGCGGAGCGCGGGATTCGACCCACCCGTCGACGGTGCGGGGGAGCCGTCGGCAACGAGCACCGGAGGGGCGAAGGCGTCCAGCCTGGGCCGGTAGGTTCCCGTCCGTCGGTCGTAGGTCGCGAAGCCCTGGGCGGCCAGCCCCTGCAGCGCCGAGTCCACGGTCTCGCGGACCCCGCCGAACACATGCGCCATCTCCAACGCCGTAAGACCCTGCGATTCGACGAGGACCGTGAGCGCGCGGGCGGCCAGGAGCGGCATGTCCCCGCGCCCGATCACTCGGTCGACCTTCCAGCTGAGCCGGGAGGTGCGGTGGACCCGCCGGGGCGGCGCCAAGCGGCCGGCCCTCACGTCGGCCTGTAGCAAGCCCCGTACGAGGTCGAGCTCGTAGGAGATCCGCTCGTCCGGATAGTAGATCACCATGGCCACGGAGAACGGAATGAGGCCGAGAGTCCGGCACGCCACGATGCCGTCGTGCCAGGACCGGATCGTGGTCGGGAGGGAGATCCGTCGCCCTCCTCCGGCGGCCTGGTCCTCCTCGGCCTGGGTCCGCAATAGGTAATGCTCCCGCAACAGGAACCGGGCGATGACCCGGGTCGGGGCTCCCCCTCCGATGGGGTAGACCTCCGCGCTCCCGTCGGCGGCGAAGAGGATCCGCTCGAACGGGCGGAGGAATTCCCACGCGGCCCCCGGCGGGGGCGGCGGGTCCAAGCGTACCTCCATCGTTTCCGCTCCCGCCTTCAGGTCGGCGACGAGGTCGTAGAACGAGGAAAACTCCCGCCCGTCGGCCTTCGTCCGGGTCGGGGCGAGGGGGGTTCGGCGCCGGGCCAGGTATTCCTCGTAGGCCCGCCCGAGGGCTCGCTCGGAGAACGTGTCGTGACGCTCCTGGGCCAGACTGTGCGCGAGCTTGTCGAGCTCAGGGAGCGGGACGACCGACATTGGACCTCCGGGAATCTAGAACATGCTCGTACAGAGAGATAAACCGTCGGGCCATCGATTCGAGGGAGGCGTTCCGCGCCACCTCGTCGCGGGCCCGCGCGCCGAGCGCGTGCCGTTGGGCGGGATCCTCGATCAGTTCGACCAGCGTTCGGGACAGGGCACCGCCCTCGAGCACGGCGACCGTCCGCCCGGTCACCCCGTCCCGGACCAGCTCGGCCGCTCCGCCCGTCGAGGGAGCGACGACCGTCGTGCCGCACGCCATCGCCTCCAGGAGCGCCACGCTCGATGTGTCGCTGGTGGAGGGGAGGACGAATACGTCGCTCTGGCTCAGGAGGGCCGGCTTCTCCTCCTCCGCGACCGGACCGATGTACCGAACCCGGGACCGGAGGCGATCGTCCTCCGCGAGGCGGGCGCGGACCGCGCGCTCCTCGGGTCCGGCCCCTCCGACGATCGCGACCAGTTGGGTCGAGTCGGCCGCCTCGGCCACGGCGTCCAGGAACCGGTGCACCCCCTTGTCGACGGTGAGCCGCCCGAGGTAGGTCACGAGCGGATGGGAGGGAAACCCGCAGCGGGTCCGCCAGTCGGGAACCTGCATCCCCGGGCCGAAACGGCTCACATCGACCCCGTTCGGGACGACCTCCACCGGGCGGCGGAACGGCTTCCGCACGCTCTCCATGAGCGCGGTCCGCGCTGCCACGGAGGGGGCCGTCGCGACATCGCACCGCCAGTAGAGCCCGAGGCTCCACCACCAGGCGATCCGGAAGAACTGAGGGACGAGGAATTTGGAAGGGACGGAGGCCTCCATGTCGCGGATGTTGGTGTGGAACGTCCCGACCAGCGGACGGTCGAACCGGCGCGAGGCCAGGAAACCGCCGCTCCCGATCCCCCCGGGCGAGTGCACGTGGAAGACGTCGGCCTGCGAGAGCCCCACCACCTCGCGGGCCAGGCCGAACGGGAAGATCGGCCAGCGGTACTGACCGTAGAGCGGCACCGCGAGCGACCGGATCCGGCGCACCGGGATCCCGTCCTCCTCGGTCTCCTCCGACGGGGCGCCGTTCTTCATCTGCGGCGCAATGACCCGGACGTTCACCCCCAGCCGGACGAGCGTGCGCGCGAGGCCGCCCGTGATTTCGGCGACCCCGTCGCGCATCGGCGGGTAGGAGTCGGTGAAAAAGACGACCTGCACGGGGAACCTTCCTCGGACTCCCGTGGCGCCCCGGGTTCCTATGCCTATCGGTGCTCGGGCGGTGGGGGCCCGTGCGACCCGGGTCCGCTACGCGACCGATTGGAAGGCCCGTTCCAGGCGGCTCAGGTCCTTCAACTCGAGCGAACGCGGGTCGACGGAGGCGAGCAGGGCGGAGCCGGTGGAGCTGACCTGGTTGCCCAGCCACTGGACGAATCGCAGCGTCGTCTCGAGGGAATGCTCGGTCGCGAGGAACTCGAGCGCATCGAGGTAGACCAGGGCCCCGCCGGGCGCCTCGGTCGGTTCGCGGAGCCGTCCTCCGATCTCGCCGGGAGCGAGGGCCGCCCGGTCCGGTGCGTCCCCTCCCGAGACGAGCGGGATGACGATCCGCCGCTCGGGTGGGATCTCGGTGAGCTCCGGTGGGTGGAGCGAGAGGAGGACGACCCGCGGGAACTGCGGCGCGGACTCTCGGAGGAGGTCGATGGCACGGCGCGGACGCTCTTCCCGGATGAGCAGGCTGCCCCCGACGTGAGCCGGAGGTTCGCGGCGGATGGGGAGCCGAGGGGCGCGAGCCATGGCCGCGCACCGGCCGGAGGGCGCAGCAAGGACGCCCAGGCGGGCTGCCGCGGCGGAGCGAGCATGCTCCGTCGCTTCAACTCCACCTCCTCGGGAAGGCGGGCGAGCCGGCTCTCGATCAGCATCCGCAGCTCGGCGGTCGTGTGGCCCCGAGAGGCGTGTCCCAAGACCTCGCGAAGGGCGTTGCGAACGCCCTCCTCGTAGCCGGCGGCGTAGGTCCGTGCGAACTCCTCGTCCTTCGGGCCTTCCTCCGCCGGAAGATGGGGCGCGCCGTTCCGGCGGAACGGGGCGCTCACGCGGAGGCCCGGTCCGTCGAAGTCGGCGCGTCGGCGGGGGCCGGGACCGCCGGACCCGGGCCGGAGGACGTACGTCCGACTCGAGGGCGGGGCTGAACTTGTAGCCGTAGTGGATCACGCCGGCCTTGCCCTCCTCCCGAAGCTTGCGGAAGGTGGCGCGGACCTTGAGCCCGATCTGAACCTGTCCCGGCTCGACATCGACCACCTGGCCGGTCAGGATTGGTCCCTCGACCGTCTTCACGAGCGCCATCACGTAGGGCACCTGCATCTCGAACCCTTCCGCGGCGTCGTGGACGACCGTGAACGAGAAGACCTCTCCGTCGCCGACCAACTGGAACGGGACCATCTTCTCGAGCGATTGCCGGTGGTGGGGACAGGTGGGGCAGACGGCGCGGGGCGGGAAATACACCGTCCCGCAGATCGTGCATTTCGACCCGCCGAGGTTGTACCGTCGGGGCGTTTCGCGCCAGAATCGTGCGATCGACATGGTCCCTCCTAGTCGGCCCTCTCCAGGAGGTGCACGACGCTGGTCGCGCCGGTCCCTCCGACGTCGTGCGCGAGCGCGAGCGTCGCGTCGCTCACCTGGCGTTCCTTCGCGTCTCCGCGGATCTGACGGACGAGCTCGACGACCTGCGCTACCCCGACGGCCCCGAACGGCCGGCCCTGCGCCTTGAGCCCCCCGGACGGGTTGATGACCAGCGAGCCGCCGGCGGCGAACCGTCCGGTCGCGAACTCCGGACCCGCATGGCCCTTCTCGACGAACCCCAGGTCCTCGAGAGCGAGCAGGGCACTGATCGTGTACGCGTCGTGGATCTCGGCGACGCGCACGTCGGCGGGGGCCCGACGGGCCCGCTGGAACGCGCGCCGTGCGGCCACGACCGTCGATTCCAGGGTCGTGACCGAGGCCCGGTGCTGAACGGCCATCGTGTCGCACGCGACCTCGCTCGCGGCGATCCGGACGGGCGTGTCCGTGTACTTCCGAGCCACGTCGAGCGGGCCGAGGACGACCGCGGCCGCGCCGTCCGAGAGCGGAGCGCAATCGAGCACGCCGAGCGGCTCGGCGACCCCTCCGGCGCCCATGACCTGCTCGAGGGTGAGCTTGTTCCGGTAGTGGGCGCGCGGATTCTTCGAGCCGTTCTCGTGCATCTGCACCGCCACGCGGGCGAGCTGTTCGCGGGTCGTCCCGAACTCGTGCATGTGACGGCGGGCGATGAGTCCCCATAACGCGGGCAGCGTCGCCCCGAAGACGACCTCCCACTCATGGTCCGCGGTCGAGCTGATGATCTCGTTCGCAGTGGTGTCGAGAACGTCCGTCATCTTCTCCGCCCCGCCCACGACGACAAAGTCGTAGAGGCCGCTCGCGACCGCGAGGAATCCCTGGTGGAGCGCGAGCGACCCCGAGGCACCACCGCCTTCTACACGGACCGCCGGAAGGTGGCGGTCGGCGAGGCCCGCATAGTCGAGGATGAGCGGAGCGATGTGCTCCTGGTCGAGCAGCGTCCCCGAGGCCATGTTGCCGAGGAAGAGCCCGCCCAGGTCTCCACTCCCGAGCTTGGCGTCGACGAGCGCCTCTAGACCGGCCTCGATCCCGATCTCCCGGAACGATCGATCCCAGAGCTCACCGAATTTCGTCTGGCCCACGCCGAGGACGGCGACCTCCCGCATCGCTAGGTATCTCCCATGTGGATCTTTCCCCGGAACTTGGCGTAGACGGCGTAGGGGATCTCGACCCCTCCGTCGAGGTAGGCCTGGATCGGCCGGCCGTACGAACGGTCGTACGATGCGATCGCGTCCGTCGCCTCCATGTCGAAGGCATCCGACCCGGCTCCCGACCCGTACCCGACCATCAGGATCCGTTCGCCCGGTTTCGCGTGGTCGAGCACGTTCGCGAGACCGAGCAGGGCGGCCGCGGAGTACGTGTTCCCGATGTACGGCGTTACGAGTCCATACCGCATCTGGACCTCGGTGAAGCCGAGCTGCTTGCCCGCGCGCTGCGGGAACTTTCCGTTCGGCTGGTGGAAGACGACGTGCTGGTAGTCCTTCGGCGCCGACCCCACCGCCTCGAACATCCGGTTCGCGCACTCGGTGACGTGCCGGAAGTAGGCGGGCTCACCGGTGAAACGGCCGCCGTGGCTCGGATAGCGCTGGCCTTCGCGGCGCCAGAAGTCGGGAGTATCGGTCGTGTAGGAGAGGGTTCGGTGAACGCGCACGATCACGTTCTCGCGTCCGATCACGAACGCGGCGCCTCCCGCGCTCGCGGAGTACTCGAGGGCATCGCCCGGAGCTCCCTGCGAAGTATCCGTCCCGATCGCGACTCCGTAGCGGATCATCTGCGAGCCCACCATGCCGAGGCAGGTCTGGATCGCGGCCGTGCCGGCCTTGCAGGCGAACTCGAAGTCCGCCGCGGTGAGGTTCGGCGTGGCGCCCACGGCCTGCGAGACCACCGTCGCGGTGGGCTTGACGGCGTAGGGATGAGACTCCGATCCGACGTAGAGGGCCCCGATCTGCTGAGGGTCGATGGCACCCCGGATCAAAGCCACCCGTAGGGCCTCGGTCGAGATCGTGATCGTGTCCTCATCGGGCGCTGGCACGCTCTTCCGGATGACGTTCAGCGCCTGGCCCATCCCCTCGCCGTCGGTCCCCCACACCCGCCCGATCTCGGTCGGCGTGATCCGGAACCTCGGCACGTACGCCCCGTAGCTTACGATCCCTGCGTCCATCTGTACCTCCGCGACCTCCCTACAGCTCCTCGAGCCGTTCGAGAACGGCCGGGGCGGCGAGCGAGGTCGTGAGGAGCGGGATATTCTCCACCTCGGAGAGGCGGACCGCGAGCGCGTCGACCCGGCCAGGGTTCGCAAAGACGACGGCCGCGGGCTTGAGGGGGTGAGCGCGGATTGCCACCATCGGGGAGCGCCCGTACTTCACATTTGCGAACACGAGGGCCCGCTGGGTCGTCCAGCCGTACACCTCGACAAACCGCGAAGCGTCGATGGAGAGGATCGCGCGGGGCGCATCCAGGACCGTGAACCCATGGATGTCCCGATGCAGGTCGACCCGGCTGACGGGCCGGGCCTCTAAGCGGTCGGCGAGCGCCCGGAGCGGGATCGCGACCGCGAACTCCCGCAACCCGAGGATCCCGTCGGAGTGCGATCGCACGCCCAAGCGCTGGCCGACCTTGCTGCCCGTCTGTGCGTCGATCGCGAGCAGTCCGTCGACGTAGCGTCGGATGAACCCGGCCCCCGGGCTCGCCCGGCGCTCGGACTCGTAGTCGGAGACCACGGAAGGGACGGTGGTGAGTTGCTTCGCGAGGTCGCGCTGGGACACGCCGAAGTCTTCCCGCCACTTGCGCATCGTGCGACCCGGATGCGGGGAGAGCACGACCTCGCCGGCGATCTTCTCGCGGATCTCCCCTTCCACGAACGGGGTCGAGGATTTTGGCGGTATAAAGCGGCTCGGTTCGTGTCGGTGGCCGGTCTCGACACTTGCCGATGTGCGACGCTCGAATCGAGGAGAGTGGACCGGGCGAGAATTTCCGGCCGGGAGGGACGTTCCTCCGGCCCTTTGAACTCGCGACCTCTACCTTGCCAAGGTAGCGATCTTCCGCTGATCTACCGGCCCACCGGGGGTGCGGACGCGTGGCGCGTGATAAATCCTTGTCTGGGCGAGCGATGGCGCTCGACGGCGGAGGCCCGCGCCACCGAGCGTCGGACGGGACCTCCCCTCGACGCGGTCTCTCGCGCCCTGACGACGCAGAATGAGAAGCGAGGAGGGGCTCAGAAGCGACGCGGGCTTTCCGGATAGGCTCTTATGGGTGCGACCGTCATCGGTGGTTGATGAGCGACGGCTCCGCCGGCGACCCCCTCGGCATGCTCATGAAGAGCGCCGGGGACCTTCTCCGCCCCGAGGAACTCGTACGCGAGGCGACCCGGGACATCGTCAAGGAGGAGATCCGCCGACACCTCGAGAAGGTGCTGCACGAGGACCCGAAGCTTGCCCAGGACCTCAAGGATTCCGTCCGGCAGCTGCTCGAGGCGCGCGCCACCGAGTACGCCGCCCTCGTGCGGGTCGGTGCGGCCACGGCCCGACTCGGCCTCGCCTCGCTCCCGCCCGAGGTCCGCCGGGCCTTGATGGAAGACATCGTGAACCTCCTGTCGAAAGAGATCGGCCAGATCGTCGAGAGGTCCCTCTAGGCATGCGGATGGCCCCGGACGAGGTCCGGATCTACGAGATCAAGCGCGTCGACGTCGAGGGCGCCCTCGTCATCGACGGGTTCCCTTCGGTCGGGCTCGTCAGTTCGATCGTCGCCAACTACCTCATCGATACGCTCGAGATGGAGCAGATCGGGATCGTGGAGTCCCCGGCCTTCCCCACCGTCTCCCTCGTCCGAGACGGGAACCCGCAGCACCCCGTGCGCATCTACGCGGGAAAGCCTCCCACCGACCGGGCCGGCCGCGGCGCCGACAAGCTCGTGGCCTTCGTCTCGGAGTTCCACCCCGCGCCGGCGATCATCCATCCGCTCGCGAACGCGATCATGGACTGGGTGCAGGAGCAGCGCTGCTCCCTCCTCGTTTCCCCGGAGGGCCTCGTGGTCGAGGCGGACCCCGTTCGAGGTAAGGGCCGCGCCCCACGCCTCAACGACGTCAAGGTCTACGGGGTCGCGAGCACGCGAAAGGCGCGCGAACTCTACATCGAACCGAACACCATCCCCTTTGCCGAGGGGGTCATCACCGGGATCGCGGGGGTGCTGCTCAACGAGGGCCGACGCCGCGGCTTCGACGTACTGACCTTCCTCGCCGAGGCGCAACCCGACTATCCGGACGCCCGCGCGGCGGCCAAGGTGCTCGAGACGATCAACCGGATCCTCCTGCATACGCCGCTCGACCCCGTCCCCCTCTATGCCGAAGCCGAGCGGATCGAGCAGCAGCTCCTCTCGATCCAACGGCACGCCGCGGACCGGACCCGGACCGAGGGGACGACGCCTTCGTCCCAGCCGATGTACCGCTGAACGGGATCCGCTCGAGAAGCTCCCGTACGCCCGCGATGAGCGCGTCCACGTCCGATCGGCGATTGTAGAGGTAGAACGAGGCGCGCACGTTCCCGGGGATCCCCCGCTCGGCGTACCACGAGTGGACGCAGTGGCGCCCGGACCGGACCATCACTTGGTGGCCCTCGTCCAGGAACAAGGCCGCGTCATGGGAGTCGACCCCGTCCAGCGTGAAGGCGGCAACGCTCGGCCGGCGTTCGGGTTCCTGCGGTCCGAGGAGGTGGAAGCGAGGCTCGCCGGCCAGGGCTTGGGTGAACTGCCGGTTGAGCGCCACCTCCCGCGCCCGCATCTCGGCCGGGTCGAGCCGGGACAGATACTCGATCGCCGCCCCGGCTCCGATGACCCCGGCGTAGTTCTGGAGCCCGGCCTCGAAACGGTACGGCGGGGGCCGGAGCTCGTGGTCCGTGAGGGTGGCCCACTCCACCGTTTCCCCGCCCAGGAGGAGGGGTCGGAGGGTGGCGAGGGGACCGGGAGCGGCGGCGAGAACCCCGGTACCGGTGGGGCCCAGCATCTTGTGCCCGGACACCGCGTAGAAATCGATCCCGAGTCGATCGAGCTCGAGCGGCTCGTGCGGCGCGGCCTGACATCCGTCGAAGAGGACGAGCGCGCCCCGGTCGTGGGCCCGTTCGGTGATCTCGCGGACGGGCAGCGACTGGCCGTCCAGGTTGGAGGTCTGGAAGAGGCTGACGAGTCGAATGCCGCGGTCGAGCCGCTCCTCGAGGGAGTCCGGGTCGAACTCCCCAGTATCAGAGAGCGGCAGGATCTCGATGCGGATCCCCCGCTCGGTGGCGAGCCGCTGCCACACGACGAGGTTCGAATTGTGTTCCCGGTCCGAGATGAGGACTCGTTCGCCCCGCTTCCAGTCCAGTCCCTGCGCGACCAGGTTGATTGCCTCGGTCGAGTTGCGTAGGAAGACGATGGAATGCGGGTCGCTCCGTCCGAGCCGGCGAGCAAAACTGTCCCGGGCGGCTTCGTAGCGCCGGCCGACCTCCTCCGCGAACCGGTGCAGGCTGCGCCCTCCGCAACCGGGGAAATCGCGATAGTACTCCCCCATCGCATCGAGAACGAACTGGGGGACCAACGACATGCACGCTGAGTCGAGGTAGATCGGGGAGGGGCCGTCGGGGCGTTCGCGGAGGGCGGGGAAATCGGCCCGGCGATCGTCGAGGCTCACTGTCCTCCTCCTTGAAGGCCCTCTGCGGCCGCCGCCAGGGTCGCCGCCCCGATGACCAGCACCCGCTCGTCCGGAGCGAAGGTGGCCGAGTGGAGGCTCGCGGAGGGCCCGGGGAGTCCCACGCCGAGGCGTAGAAACGTCCCCGGTACCCGCTGGAGATACTGGGAAAAGTCCTCGGCCCCCATGACCGGATATTCCACCTCGACCGCCCGGTCCTTGCCGAACTCCCGACCGAGCGCCGCGGCCACCGTCCGGGTAGCTTCGGGATGGTTGATGACGGCCGGGTAGCCATGAACGTATTCGACCCGCACGCGCGCTCCAACGCCCGCGGCGACGGCACGGACCCGGCGCCGGAGCGCAGCTTCCATCGTCACCCGGGTGGTGGGGTTGAGGGTCCGGACCGTTCCCTCAAGGACGACTTCGTCGGGGAGGATGTTGTTGCGCGTCCCCCCATGGACCGACCCGACGCTGACGACGACGGGGTCGAGCGGGTCGCGGATCCGGCTCGACCAGCGTCTGGAGAGCGATCACGATCTCGCTTGCCACGACGATCGCATCCGGACCCTGATGGGGCGTGGAGGCGTGGCCGCCGTGTCCTCGGACGGTCAATCGGAAATGGTCGGCCGCGGCCATGAAGGAGCCGACCTTCCATCCTATGCTACCCAGGGGGAGGCCCGGCTCGACGTGCTGACCGACCACAAAATCCACCTTCGGGTCTTCGAGGCATCTTCGCTCGATGAGGGGGAGGGCACCCCCTCGACCCCCCTCCTCCTCGGCCGGCTGGAAAATGAGCTTCACGGGTCCGGCGAGCGGCCTAGGGCTGCGCGACAGGATCGTGGCCGCGCCCAGCAAGCACGACATGTGCACATCGTGCCCGCAGGCGTGCATCCGACCCGGGTACTTCGATTCGAAGGGCAGCCCGGTGCGCTCCGTGATCGGGAGCCCGTCCATGTCCGCTCGAAGGGCGACGACCGGGCCCGGGCGATCGGCCCCGACGAGACCGACCACGCCGGCGATGTCGTCGAACGTTCGATAGGGGATGTTGAGCTCCTTGAGCGCCGCGACGACCTTCTCGCGAGTCCGCTCCTCGTGGAGGGAGAGCTCCGGCTCCTGATGGAACGCCATCCTCCACGCCCGCATCGCGGGAAGGACTCGACGGGCCGCGGGCGTCCAGGGTTCGGGGCTGGCGCGCATTCCCCGCGGAACGGACCCGCCGTTATAATGCGTAGGATGCGGTGCGAGGGGAGAACCCTACTTGTGCGTTTTCCTAACCGCGGGTTTCCGTCGGTGGAGAGCGGCTTCGGCCGCGCCGAACGGGCGAAACGAACGGATCTCCTCCGCAGGGTGCCGGCTGGGTCGAGGACGGTTGAACCGGTTGAACCACACCGGCCGGATCCCCGCGGCGCGAGCCCCCAGGACGTCGTTCCTCCAGGAGTCGCCGACCATCACGGTCTCCGACGCCGGAGCACCCGCTCGTTCGAGGGCAATCCGAAAGATGCGGGGGTCGGGTTTGGCCACCTGTTCCTGGGCCGAGACCACGAGCGGGTCGACCACATCCGCGAGCCCCAGGAACCGGAGCTTCTCTTCCTGCTCAGGGTACTCGTTGTTCGTCACCATGCCCACTCGCGCTCGGGCGGCGACCCGACGGACGAACCTCGGCGCGCCCGGTACCGGACGGCGGAGCCGCTGGTACTCCTCCCGGTACCGGAGGGAGATCTCGGCGGCGCGAGATGGGTTGATCGTCCACCCGCAGAAGGACGCGAGACAGCGAAATCGCTCGGCTCGGAGGCGGACATACACGTCAGGTGCGGCGGAAATCTCGGGCGATGGGGCATCCAGAAGACGCAAGTATTCGTTCCAAAGAACTGCAATCGGGCGGGTACGGAGGCGGGGGTACTCGGAGCCGACCTCGGCGAGCGCTGCCCGGCACGTGAGCGAGTGGTCGAAAAGAGTGTCGTCCATGTCGAACAGGACCAGTCGGGGAAGTGGGGTTGACTTCGACTCCACGCGCTCCTACGGCCGCCGGGCGGGAAAAAGTCTGGGCCCCCTTCTGTCCGACCCTTCGGGAGCACGCTCCGCTGGACGGTCGGGCGACTACGACATCCTTAGTTTCTTTCTGTGATTGAGTCTCCATCCGACATGATCCGCTGTCCCTTCTGTGATGCGGCACCCTTCCTCGAGCGAGAAGAAGCTCGCAATCACGTCCTGGGGCAGCACCTGGACAAGGTCCAGGAAAGGCTTTCGAAGATCCCCGAGCGAACGCGGAGCCTCATGGTCAACCCGAGCGGCTGGGCGGCGGGCGCGCTCCTGACCGAGGGCGATGGTCTCTAGAGCGCGCGGCCTCACCGGTCCGCTGCGCGGCGGTCGGGCCACCCATCTGACCCGCGCCGTGCGAACCGATTACACATCTTTTTATATGAGTGCTGACTTACCAATGACGTAAAAGGAGTCTCCGTCTCCTCGACTCTCAGGTCGAGGATTGGGGCGTCTCAACCATGGCAAAAATCATTGGAATCGACCTAGGAACCAGCAACTCGGCCGCCGCCTTCCTCGAAGGAGGTCGGCCGGTCATCGTCCCCAGCGCCGAAGGGACGACCGTGGGGGGCGGGAAGGCATTCCCGTCGTACGTCGCGTTCACCAAGGACGGGCAGCTCATCGTCGGGGAGCCCGCTCGGCGCCAGGCCGTCTCCAACCCCGAGGGAACGGTCACCGCCTTCAAGCGAAAGATGGGCACCGACTACGTCTACACCCTCTATGGCAAGAAATACACGCCGCAGCAGCTTTCCGCCTACCTCCTCCAGAAGATCAAGCGGGATGCTGAAGCGTTCCTCGGGGAGAAGGTCGAGAAGGCGGTCATCACCGTCCCGGCCTACTTCAACGATAATCAGCGCCAGGCTACCAAGGATGCCGGCGCAATCGCGGGCCTCGAAGTGGTCCGGATCATCAACGAGCCCACGGCCGCCAGCCTCGCGTACGGCCTCGACAAGGCCGGCAAGAACCAGAAGATCCTGGTCTTCGACCTGGGCGGAGGGACCCTCGACGTCACCATCATGGATTTCGGCGACGGAGTCTTCGAGGTCCTGTCGACGAGCGGAGACACCCAGCTCGGCGGTACCGACATGGACACGGCGATCACCGACTGGATCGCGTCCGAATTCAAGAAAGAGTCCGGGGTCGACGTCCGCAACGACAAGATGGCCACTCAGCGCGTCCGGGACGCGGCGGAGAAGGCCAAGATCGAACTCTCCTCGACCTTGGAGACCCAGATCAACCTCCCCTTCCTGACCGCGACCGCGGAGGGACCCAAGCATCTCGCCCTCACCCTGTCGCGGGCGAAGCTTGAGGAGCTCGTTCGGCCGATCGTCGACCGCTGCCGTGCCCCGGTCGAGCAGGCGATCAAGGACGCCAAGCTCGCGAAGGACCAGATCGAACGGATCGTCCTCGTCGGTGGCCCGACCCGGATGCCGATCGTCCAGAAATTCCTGGAGCAATCGATCGGACGACCGATCGAACGCGGCGTCGACCCGATGGAGTGCGTGGCGATGGGCGCGGCCGTACAAGGCGGCGTGCTCGCCGGCGAGGTGAAGGACGTGCTCCTCCTCGACGTCACGCCGCTCTCCCTCGGAGTGGAAACGATGGGCGGCGTGTTCACGAAGCTCATCGAGCGGAACACCACCATCCCGACTCGGAAGAGCCAGATTTTCACGACCGCGGCCGACAACCAGTCCACGGTCGAGATCAAGGTCTACCAGGGCGAGCGGCCGATCGCGTCGGACAACGTGGCGCTGGGCAGCTTCCTCTTGACCGGGATCCCGCCCGCACCGCGCGGCGTCCCGCAGGTCGAGGTCGGCTTCGACATCGACGCGAACGGGATCCTGAACGTCAACGCGAAGGACCTCGCCACCGGACGGAAGCAGGGGATCACCATCTCCGCGTCGAACAAGCTCTCGAAGGACGACGTCCAGAAGATGGTCCACCAGGCCGAGGAGTTCGCCGCCCAGGACAAGGCCCGGGCCGATCTCATCAATGCGAAGAACCAGGCGGAGTCGCTCGCCTACGAGGGCGAACGGGTCCTCACCGACTCGAAGGACAAGCTGGCGGAGTCGGACGCTTCCGACGTTCGCGCCAAGATCGCTGCCCTACGCGAGACGCTGGCCTCCAAGGAGGTGACCGCCGACCAGGTCCGTGCCAAGGTCGACGAGCTCACCAAGGCCCTCCACGCGATCGCGGCCAAGCTCTACCAGGCGGGCACTCCTCCGCCGACGTCGGGGGAGGCCGAGGCGCCCCCCGACGAGGCCACCGCGCCGTCGAGCGGTCCGTCCGGATCCGGGCCCGTGGACGCTGACTTCAAGGTCGTCGACAAGGACTCGGGCGACGAGAAAGGCAAGACGTAGATCGACGGGCGACCTACGTCGACGCTACGTGCCCCACGAGCGGCCGGGGCCAACGCCGGCCCTTGGCGGGACCCACGTACTCGAAGTCGGGCCGGATGAGCCGGTTGTCGGCCGCCTGCTCTAGTGCGTGGGCCGTCCATCCGGCCGTTCGCGCGACGGCAAAGGTCGGGGTGAAGAGCTCCCGCGGCAGGCCCACGGCTTCGAGCACGATCGCGCTCCAGAACTCGACGTTCGTGAACAGGCGCGCGTTCGGGTGGGCCGCGCGGAGCGCGGCGAGCGCCGACCGCTCGACCGCTTCGGCGAGCGCGAGGCGGGAGGGCTCCGCCACCTTCTGCGCGATCCCGTGGAGCACGACCGCCCGCGGGTCGTCGGTCTTGTAGGCGCGATGGCCGAATCCGAACAGGACCTCGCCGTCGGCGACCTTCTTCGCGATCCACGGGTCGGCGTCATCCGGGTCTCCGACGGCGTCGAGCATGTCGGAAACCCGGCTCGGCGCTCCGCCATGGACCGGCCCCTTGAGGACCGCCAATGCGGCCGTCGCAGCGCTCGCGAGGTCCGACTGGGTGGAGATGGCGGTGCGCAGGGCGAAGGTGGAGGCGTTCATCCCGTGGTCGGCGAGAAGGACGAGGTAGGACTCGAGCGCCGATATGCGCTCGGGCGTGGGGCGCTCGCCGGAGAGCATCGTAAGGTAATTGGCGGCGTGGGACGAGGTCGGCGACGGGGCGACCGGTGGCTCTCCCCGAACGCGGCGCACAAAGCGCGCGAGGAGCACGGGGGTCTGCGCGATGATCCGATACCCCTCGTCGAGGGTGGGCGGGTACCCGAAGCTGCCGTCGCCCAGCGCCGATAGAATGGTCCGGAGGGCTTCGAGCGGCGGCAGCGTCGTCCCGAGTGCGTCCACCACGTGTTCCACGGCGGGGGGTGGGTTGCGGTGACGGCGGAGCGCCTCCACGACCTCGGGAGAGGGGTCGACCGAGGGCGGATCGCCGTGCAGGATCAGGTGGACGGCCGATTCGTACGGGATGCCGGGCACGATATCACGGACGTCAAACCCGCGGTACACGAGGTCGCCGGTCTCGCCCCCCACCCAGGAGATCGAAGAGCGGTCCACGACGACATGGTCGAGGCCCTTGGAGACCGCAGGACGGCCGGACACGCGGTTGCGCAGGCGTGAGGCCCCTTAGCTTTCGCGCCCGCACGTCCGCGCCCACAACGCTAAAGGCCCCCCACCGGTCGCTCCCCCGATGGTGGACTCTCCGACCACGCTGGTCGAGCGCCTGCTGGGTCAACGGGTGACGTTGACCCTCAAGGACACCCGGCAGATGGTGGGCACGCTTCTCGGGGTCGATGAGCACCTGAACCTCGTGCTGGACGACGCGGACGAGACGACCGCCGAGATCAGCCGCCACCTGGGCCGCGTCGTCCTACGCGGGTCGAACGTCGTTACCCTCAACGCTCCCCAGGGCCCTGGCCCCAAGCCCAACTGAACGTGCCCGCGCATCCACCGGCTCCAGAGAATGGCCGCCCTCGGCCGAAGGGGGAGGCGCTCGCCGTCCTCAAGGTCCTGGCCCACGACGGGGCCGACCACACCCCGGTGCTCCTCACCTCCCGCGAGGTCGGCGACCGGATCGGGGTGAGCCAGCAGGCCGCGGACCGGTATCTCCTCGCGCTGGAGCGAAAGGGATTGATCACGCGCTCCCTGGGACAACGCCGGCAGCGTCTCCAACTTACCCCGGCCGCCATGGAGGTCCTGCGGGCGGAGTACCACACGTACCGCCGGATCTTCGAGGGTCCCTCTCGGCTATCGTACTCGGGGAAGGTCGCGAGCGGCCTCGGGGAAGGCCGGTACTACCTCAGCCAGCCGGGTTATGTGGTGCAGTTCTCCGAGAGGCTGGGGTACTCTCCCTACCCCGGGACCCTGAACGTGCGCCTCACCGGCGAAGCGCTGCGGAAGGCCTCCGTGGTCAGCGACTGGTCCGGTCTGCGGATCGATGGCTTCCAGGCCAGTGGCCGGACGTTCGGCGGCGCCACCTGTTTCGCCGCCCGGATGAACGGTCGGAGCTGCCACCTTATCCATCCCGACCGTTCGCACTACAAGGATGTCGTCGAGTTCGTCGCGGCGGACTGCCTCCGCGAGAAGCTCCATTTGAAGGACGGCGATACCGTCACGATCGACCTGGAGGAGTCCTGACGCCGGAATCGCTCGCCCGTACGGTCGCCCGCGACCGCCGCCCGGAGCCGGCGGGACCCACGGACGCCCGGCGCTACGTCAACCAGTGGGTCGAGAAGGAGGCGATCGGGTACTGAGCCGGTCTCGGCGTTCGTGCTGATCCTCCGGACCCGCGGATGCTACTGGGCGGACGAGAAGGGGTGCTCGATGTGCGGTTACGCGAAGGACACGCTCGGACGTTCGGCGACCCCCGAGGAGCTCGCGGAGCAACTCGCGCACGCGATCGTACGCTACCGGGGAGAGCCGTACGTGAAGGTCTACACGTCGGGGAGCTTCCTGGACGACCGGGAGGTCGACCCCGAGAGCCGGCGGCTCCTCGTGGCGGCCTTCTCCGGAAAGGCGCGCCGCCTCCTCTTCGAGACCCTGCCCGAGTTCGCGGTCGCCGGCTCGCTCGAACCCCTTCGGGGCGCGTTCGAGGGCGAGATCGAGGTCGCTCTCGGACTCGAGTCGACCGACCCTACCGTGCTCGGCCGCTACATCCACAAGAACGCCCCGCCCTCGGAGTACCTGGCGGCGGGCGACCGCGTGCGGGCGCTCGGCCTTCGCGCCAAAGCCTACCTCCTGCTCAAACCGCCCTACCTGACCGAATCGGAATCGATCCGGGACGTCGTGCGCTCGGTCGGCGAGGCGGCGCCGCACTTCGACGCCCTGTCCGTGAACCCCGTGCACATCCAGAACGGGACGGTCGTGGAGTGGCTCTACCGTCGAGGGCGCTACCGGCCCCCCTGGCTCTGGTCGGTGGTCGAATCGCTCCGGGAGGGGGCGAAGCTCCGGGGCGAGAGCCGTCTCGTTTCCTTCCCCACCGCGGGCGGGCTGGCCCGGGGACCGCACAACTGCGGCGAGTGCGACGCTCGGTTCCTCGAGGCGATCGAGACCGCGTCGCTCCGCCAGGTCTTCGAGCCCCTCGGCGATCTCGACTGTTCTTGCCGCGCCGAGTGGGAATCGGGTCGCGTGCTGGAGCCCCTCGGGGTCGAAGCGTGATCGACCTCGTCCCGCACCTTCCGAAACACGCCGAGTCGACGATCCGTCAGTTCCTGAGCGCCCACTCCCTCCCGCCAGCGAGCGAGGGGGTCGTCGTGGGCCTCTCGGGCGGGATCGACAGCGCCCTCTGTGCGCGCCTGGCCGTCGACGCACTCGGACCGGAACGGGTCCTGGGCGTCCTCCTGCCCGCCGACGGGTTCCCGGAGGAGCTTCGGAGGGAGACCGAACGATACGCCGAGGATCTCGGCATCGCCCACCGCACGGTCCTCCTCACCGGCGTCGCCGAGGCGGTCCGGACCGCACTTCCCGACGTGACGGACCGCATCACGACGGGGAACACGGTCGCCCGCCTTCGGATGGCCGTCCTCTATGCCCTCGCTCGGGACCACCACCGGCTCGTGATGGGGACCGGGAACAAGTCCGAGCTGCTCCAAGGCTACTTCACGAAGTACGGCGACGGGGGCGTCGACCTCCTTCCGATCGGCGACCTGTACAAGACCCAGCTCCGCGAGCTCGCCGCCGGCCTCGGCCTTCCCGCGGCGGTCCGGGAGCGAGCCCCCTCGGCCGGGTTCTGGGAAGGTCAGACCGACGAAGAGGAGCTGGGCACCTCGTACGCGGACCTCGACCGGGTCCTGTTCGGGCTCGAGCAGCTCTGCCGGCCAGAGGAGATCCACGAGCGGACGGGGATACCGCTGGACACGGTCCACCGCATCGCCGAACGGGTGACCCTCACCCGCCACAAGCGACGACCGCCGCCGGTCGCGAAGATCGGCTGGCGAACGGTCGGCCTGGATTGGCGTGAGTAACCTCTATCAACGACCCGCCCCTGCCCGGCCCCGAGAATCATCCGGAGATCTCCCCTTCTTCCATGGATCGAGCGACCTACCAGCGTCTTTACGACGCCCTAGTCACCTACGACGATGTCGAACGCCTCGCCCGCGCGGAACACTTCGACCCCGAGCTCCTCTTCGTGATCCACACGCATCGGGTCACGCGGGACGCGACCCGGCGGTTCTACGTGGTCCGTCGGCAGGTCCCCCGCCTCGTCTCCGAGTGGAAACGCGGCCGTTCGATCCGGGACATCGCGGAGGAGTGGCACTTCCCGCCGGTGCTGATGGGTCAGCAGATGCTTGGCGAGCTCGGGATCCCGCGCAAGAGGGTGTGGCAGACCTTCCTCCATCCGGAGACGGCGCCGGACCAGCGCATCCGGCGGGAGGTCGAGGAACTCTTGGCGGCGGACCGGATCTACTCGCCCCAGGGCATGGAACTCCAGCGCGAGCGCGGCCGGAAGGGCGAGGACCGCCTGGCGGCCTGGCTCGAGAAGCACGGGATCGGATACCGGACCGAGAAGGACCTGCGGGGGAAGTACGCAAAGACGCCGGACGCGCTCCTCGACCAGCCGATCCTGCATAACGGTCAGAAGCTGGCCTGGATCGAGTCGAAGGCGAACTTCGGGGACGATGTCGAGCTCCGGAAGAACCTGCGGCGCCAGCTCGCTCCCTACACCGAGCTCTTCGGAGAAGGGGGCGTGGTGTACTGGTACGGGTACGTGGACGGCGCCGAGTCCCCTCCGGGGATCCTCCTGTGGGATGCCGAAACGCTCGAGGCGATCACGCCCGTCGTACCGCCGCGTTCCGCGGAAGCTCACGCTGGACACCCGTCGTCAGATCACGCTCGACGAGGGCACCCGGCGCGGCCTCCTTCAGGCCCAGGATCAGGGCACGACGGGCCCGCCGCCGCGCGGCCTCCCTGAGCTGGCGGGACATCGAGCGGCCGAGAAGGTCACAGTCGGCGCTCGCGCCGGACCGTCGCAGTTCCTGGACGAGCTCCATCGCCTCGGGCATGCGGGCCGCGTCGTTGACGACGACGTAGGTGTCGAGGGGTGGCTCGCCCTCCGGCCAACGGCCGGCGCCCTTGAGCAGGAGCTCGAGCGTCTGGTCCCCGATGGCCAACCCGGCAGCGGGCATCGCGGGGCCCTCGAACAGCTCGATCAGGTGGTCGTAGCGTCCGCCGCCGAAGAGGGCACGGTGGTCCCCCGACCGGGCGTACGCCTCGAAGACGGTGGAGGTGTAGTACGCTAGTCCGCGCACGACCGTGGGGTCGTAGACGACCCGGTCCCCGAGGCCGGTCTTCCCGAGGAGGTCGAACAGGTGACGCATCCGGACGATGCCCGGCTCGACCCGCTTCGTTGAGCCCGCGGGTCTCGAGGTCGGTGAGGAACCTCTCCACCCCGGCCGGGGGCACCCCCGCGCCCGCGGAGGAGAAGAGCGACGCGAGCTCGGTGGCCGCCCCGGGAGAGACCCCGGCCTGGATGATCTCTCCCTCGAATTCGGCGGGAGGGATCTTGTGATACCGGTCCACCGCGCGGAAGAACCGGCCCATGTCCTGGACCCCGAACAGACTCCCGATCCCCTCCGCGATCGCCCGGTCGTTGATCCGGAACGCGTAGAGACCCACCGCGCCCACTTCGTCCAGGAGGAGGGCCGCGGTCGCGAGAAGGTCGGTCTCGGCCTCCACGCCCGGGACCCCGAGGAGGTCCAGGTTGAACTGGAGGAACTCCCGGGTCCGGCCCGCCTGGGGCTCCTCGTAGCGCCAGATCTTCGAGACCGTGAACCATTTCACCGGGAGCGGCTCCGACTTGGCCCGGTCCACAAAGATCCGGGCGAGCGAGGGGGTCGTTTCGGGCACGAGGGCGACCGGGCGTTCGCCCTTGTCGCGGAACAGCCAGGTCTCCGCCGCGATCCCCTCACCGCTCTTGGTCTGGTACAGCTCGAAGCTCTCGACGCAGGGGCCCTCGAGCTCCGAGTAGCCGGCCCTTCGGGCGGCCGCCCGCATTCGTCGTCGGATCTCCGAGCGGGCCCCGGCCTCGGGGGGAGGATAGTCACGGAACCCGCGCAACAGGCTGAACGGCACGAGCGAGGGAGCGGTGGTTCTCCCTTATCAATTCCGCGACCCGATGCGGGGACCCGGGCGGGTCGGAATCCTGGGCCCCGGGGGGACTTGAGGACGGCGACGGCTCCGTTCGGCTCGGGACCGACCCGGAGCCTCCGCCGCCCCAAGGCGTATGAACCCCGCGCGCGCTGTGAAGGGTCGTGCTGCGCCCTGCGGCGGGGGGAGCCTGGGCCCTCCTCGTCACCGTTCTCGTCGTGGCCGCCTCCGTCGGGTCCCTCCCGAGCGCGGGCGGGGCCCCTCTCCCTTCCGTGTCGGCTTCCCTTTCCGGTTCCAGCCCAGGGGTCGCGAGCGGACCCGCCGGGCCCCCTTCGTCCACCGCTCCTCCCTCCGTCACCTCGAGCGACCCGGGGCGGTCCGCACCCGCCGCTCCCGCCGGTGTGAGCTCCCTCTCGGATCCCACCGCTCGCCTCGCGAGCTCCCTCGCCTCGGCCGGGGTCCCTCTCCGGTACGCGTTCCTCCCCAACCTCGACGCACGCGCGTCCGGCTCGGTTCGCGACGAGCAGGTCGAGCCGACGTACGCGACGGCCCCGGCACCGATCGGTGTCGCCGACCTCGGCCTCTTGAACGAATCCGGTTCGATCGTCCCCACCTTCCTCACGAGCCCCCGCATTGCGGGAACCTTCGCGCCCACCGCCTTCTCCGGGGTCTCCGTCGACTCCGGGGCCCCCGATGCCTACGCGGTGCAGGTCAACGCCGTCCTCACGAACGTCACCCTGTTCGGGAACTCGTCCTACCAGTTCTGGACGCAGAACGTCGTGGAGTACTCCACGTTCTCGCACCAGCTCGCCTTCCTCGACAACGTCTGGAACTTCTCCGGACCTTCCGGCACCCTCTCTGCGAACGCCCTCGTGGGCCACGGGCCGAACGGAACCCAGGTGGGCACGACCTACTACTACGCGCTCGGACCGGTCCTCACGATGGGGTATCCGTTCACCCTCTCCCTCTTCCTCAACTCGGCCCCGGGGACGTACGGGGACGAGGTGTTCTTCAATTACACCCTCTCGAACGCGAGCGATTCTCTCTCGGGTTCGTTCGATTACGTGGAATTCAACGCGTCCGGTGGCGCTCCGGCTGGGTCGATCCCTCCCGCGGAGTACCTGGCGGAGGGGGCCTCGTACGACCCGCTGGGACTCCCGGACGATTTCGAGATCGACGTCGTGGGCCCGGGCGGAGGAAGCAATTTCGACGCGCTGAATGCCTCCGCCGCCATCAACCTGTACTACTGGTCGGCCGGGAGCCAGAGCTTTGTCGTCGTTCCCTCGGCGTACGAGCGCCGGCGCGGAGACGGGGGAGACCTCGACCGGCCTCGGATCCACCTGGTCCTCCAATGGGGACTTGGCGCTCCGCGGCACCCCCGGGCCGGCGGCGCACCTCGGACAAGGACCCTCCCTCTTGATGGGCGAGTGGGGAGTTTCCCCGGACACCACGGGTCTCGCGGTCCTGCACCTCGAGCTGGCCCCGGAGAACGGGTTCACCTTCGTGGGCGCGGGCTCGTCGCCCGCCATGGCCTCCTTCGGATGGGCGGCCCCGGCCGGGTCCTACGACCTTCCCCCAGGAACGTACTCCTTCTGGTGGCTGGCCTCCGACTTTACGCCACAACACGGCTCGACGACCCTGCCTTCCGGGGCGAGCTACCTCAACGTCACCCTCCTACCGAACCCTTCGGCCGGGGTGTATACCCCCCTCTGGGCGTTCGACGCGGCCGGGCTCGTCAACATTTCCTCGAGCTGCTCGCTCGGCACCTGCATCCTGGACAACAACGAGCTCGGACCCCTCGGGGCCACGGGAGCGGCCGGCCGGGGCGCCTTCTTCCCGTGGTTCGGCGAGTTCAACGACTACCTGTTCCCCGTATTCCCGGGCCTCTTCCTCTGGAACGTCGCGAACGTGGTCGTCGCTTCGCCCCCGTCATTCGTGGTGACGACCCCGGCCTGGCTCGTGAACGAATCGACCCGGTTCGGGACCCCCGCGACCAACGACCTCGGTCTGTTCTTCTACGATGACACGAACATCACGCTCGCGAACGGGGCCGCGATCGGAGGATGGTGGTTCGATCCGGCCTACTTCGGACCCAGCGCCCCGCAGTACTCGGCGGTCTTCTGGAACACGTCCGCGAGCTCGGTCGTCGGCAACACCTTCACGACGGGCGGGGGCGCCCTCTACCTCTACGGGGGCGAGAACAACACGGTCTGGAACAACACCTTCCTCCAATACATCCCCCTCGCGCCGAACGCGGGTTCGATCTCCGGGGCCGTCCACGGGACCAACGGGGTCTTCGACGCGGACTTCGGAGATGCCCGCGCGCCTGGACCGGGATGTGCCTGCGGGGACGTCGTCTATAACAACGTCTTCGGGGACTACCACCCGGCGTACTCGCCCACGATCGACCCGTACACGGGGCTCCTGCCCCGGTTGCCGTTCGAGACCCTTTGGAACGTTACCCCCCGGCCCGGCCCTAACATCCTCGGGGGTGCCGAACTCGGGGGGAACTACTGGTGGAACTACGGCACCTCGCTCGACCCGTACTGGGTCCTACCGTACAACGCGAGCGGGAGCATCGAATCGGGAGGGGACGCCCACCCGCTCGTCCCCACTCCCCTCCTCACGGTGACGTTCGATGAGGTCGGCCTGCCCGCCGGCACACCCTGGCACGTCGGAATCTACACCTCGAGCGGCCTCGCGTCCAATTCCTCGACCGGTTCGTCCCTAGAGGAGCCGTGGCCGGAGGGCGAGTACTTCTACACCGCCAACTCCCTCAACGGGGCGTACGGGATCCCGTCGACCGGAGTGTTCCAGGTAGGGCTTTCCAACGTCACGGTAAGCCTCCAGTTCTACCCGCTCTTCGACCTCACCTTCACGACCGTGAACTTCCCGACCGGGAGCTTCTGGGCGATCACCCTCTCGAACGCGTTGTGGGGGGCGTTCATCGACCTCGGGAACGTCGCGCAGTTCCCGGCCGAGATCCTCGCCACCGGCCTCTACAATTACACCATCAGCCCGCCGGCCGGGTATACGGTCTACCCCACGGACGGTTCCGTGAATCTCACGTCGAACTCCTCGGTCCAGCTCACGTTCTCCAAGGAAGGCGCCCCGGCCCTTCTCTACATCACCCTGGATCCGGCGACGGGAGCGCAGCTGTGGGTCGACGGCGATCCGGTGGCGAACGCCTCCACGGGGAGCCTCAACCTCTCGTTGCCCGCGGGGATCCACTCGATCTACGCGACCGACCCGGGCTATCTCCCCTACTTCAACAACGTCAGCTTGCAGGGAGGCGGGTCCACGAACCTGTGGATCGTCTTCACGCTGATCCCCCCGACGCCCCTCGGGACCACGGCCTCTTCGAGCGTGACCCCCTGGATCGTCGCCGGCCTCTTGGCCGCGGTCGCGGTGGGGCTCGCCGTCGCCCTCGGGTACGTCTACTCCCGGCGCCGTCCGCCGACGACCCCGCGGAGCCCGTACACCTGGACGCCGAAACCGTAGGCGGACCGAACTAGATCGAGGGGGAGGGCCGGACCGACGTGGGGCCTTCCACGGGGGCCCCGGTCTCTTCTCCCGGGATCCGGTTCTGCTCCACGAACGCCCGGGCGCGGCGGTACGATACGATCGTTCCGACGAAGTTTCGCTGGCGCAGCTCCGTCATCACCGCCCGGAGTTCTTCGACCGCCGGCCGGATATCCAGGCCCGCGGAGCGCAGTTCGGAAAGGCGTCCCTTGAGACGCTGCAGGTCCTCGACCAGGAGGGGTTCGAGGACGGCCCAAAGGGCGACGGCGCCGCGGGCGAGCAGTCGCTCCCCCTCGGTTCGGCGGCCCGAGCGGACCATCTTGCGCCCCTCCTCGAGAGGTCCGAGGGCCGGGCGGGGGTCGCCGCCCAGCTCGCGCACGGTCGCCGCGAGCATTTCGGCCTCCGTCACCAGGATCTTGCCCACCTCCCACTGCTCCTCGGCGCGCTGGATCTCGTCCCGAACGTGAGCGAGGCGCCGCTGGGCGCCCGCGAGGTCCCCTTGGGAGATCGACCGACGGATCGCGTCGATCTCGACATCGGGGCTGGGGGTAGGGACGAACGCCGCGAGCTCGTTCCGACGTGACACGACCGCTTCGAACTCTTCCGCGAGGGCGCTGACGAGGTGCACGAACATCTCGCGCGCGACCGTCTCGAGGGACGACCGGTCGTTCACCAGGTCGGCCGCGTGGTGCCGCCCTTCGAAATCATTGAAGTCGAGACCGAGGCGACGACCCAGGTGGAAGTATTCCTCGATCTTTTGGTCGAGCTCCTCGTCGGTGCGGCCGGCGGGGAGGCCGGGGAGCTCCGGAAGGTCGGAGAGGGGGGTCGAGGGCCGAGGGGCCTCCGGCGGGGGGCCGGAGGGGAGGACTGCAGCGCGGGGAGCCGCGGGGCGCGCGCGAGGAGGGCCGGCGTCCCGCTCGGTGCGGCCGGCACCGAGAGGTCCACTGCGGCGAGGATCTCGCCGATCGTCTTGAGAGAGATCGGGTCGGCCCCCGCCAACGGACTCGCGGCCTCACGGACCGCGTCGAACAGCTGATGGGAGAGATGGCACTTCGGGCACGAATCGACCTCCCCCGGGACGGGGGTCCCGCAGGCCGGGCAAAGGAGCAGGATGGGCCCGCTCAGCGGCCGCCTCCCCACCCGGAACGGGAGCGGGTCCCGGCGCGCGGCACGGTCCGGTTGCGTTGCAGTGGCGACCCGCGCATACCTGGTGCCCCAGCGATGATGAAGGTCAGCGGCTCCTCAAAAACTCTGGGGATGGCCGGAGGGGCCTAGGTTTCGGGGCCCCGCGGGGCCAGATGACGCCGGGCGGACGAGCGTAGGGTGGTAGATCCCCTCGGGCAGGCCCGGGGTTCGGGTTCGCGGCCGGGCCGCTTCCGGAGGGAGGCGCGTTCGGCACCTCCGGCAGCGGTACCCCCGTTGCCGCCCCGACGATTCTGTCCGTCGATGACAGGTCGGGCAGGAAGGCGCGGCACCCCGTGGGAGGAACCGGGCCCAGCGGAGGACCTCGATCCCCTCGAGCTGGATCGAAGCGTCCGCCCCACGGCTTCCCCAGACCCGCACCCGGTCGCCCGGGCTCAACAAGCGGGCTACGCGGGGGAGGGTCTTGGTCGGTTCGAAGGCCACGCAGGGGATCCGGTCCCCGGAGGCGACGAGGAGGTCAAAGCGGACGTGACCTCCACGCAGCGCCGAGGGGGCGTTCGCGACCTGCCCTCGCACGCTGCCCGAGGTCAGGGGGGGCCACGTCGGCTCCCCCCGAGGGACCAGGTGGTCCCCGCTCGCCTGGTTCGTCCGGAACACCAGGTACCGATCGACCGGCTCGGACCGCACCCGGGCCAGTGCCCGTTGGGGGGAGTCCGGGTCGATGGAGCGCAACCCGAAGAGGATGGGACACGGGGTGTGGGGTGCCACCAACAACCGACGCGTGCGCTCGTCGTAGCATAGGAAGAGGTGGGGAAACGCCCTCTGCGCGGCCCGAACGCTCGCTGCATCCACCTCGCGAGGACTTCCCCAGCGGGCCGGGCGGCGGTAGGCGATGAGCTCCCAGGTCGGATGCCCCCCGGCCAAGCGATGGCCGCCGCGGCTCCGACCAGCCCTTGGTCGCTGCCCTCCCACTGGAACCAGGCGCCGGCCAATCCGAGCTCCCGCCGCGCCTCCGCGACCGAAACGACCGTCCGTACCGCATTCCAGTAGGCGGCCGCGGGGAGACGGCGGTCCGAGGCCACGAGCGCGGGGTCGGTCCCGTCGCCCCCGCCCTGAGCCGCCTTCCGGACGAGGGTCCACGCCTCCGCGAGGTACTCGGAGCGTTCGCGAGGGGTCGGCGCACGACCGCGGGCGTGGGACCAGACCGCGGTGCCGTCGATCTCACCGACCCGGGTCCGTCGTCCGCCCCCGTGGCCGAAGCGGGCGGAAAGCGCCGCGTTCCCCCGTGTTTTCCAGGGGATGTTGGGGTTGAGCCGCACGAGCCGTGGTTCCCCGAGCAGGTCGAGACCTTGGCGTCGCGCCAGTGCGACGAGCTCGGTCAGCACGAACGTCGTGCAGCCCCCGGCTGGGCTATCGGTGTCGTCGACCCCGATCCAGATGGTCCCGCCCCCTTTGCATGGACGGACCGTCCGGTCCCTGGGGGCCGGCTCAGGCGATCCCGGCGAGCAATTTCTGGTAGGCTCCCAGATTCGGCGCGACCGAGATGTCGGAACGGGCCGGACCGTCCGCGTCGCCGAGCAGCTTGGCTTCGAGACCTTCGCGGGAGGACTCTTTGGGCCGGTGCATGACCCCGATCGGGATGCGACCCGAGTCCATCGTCTCGAGGCAGATCCGGAACATCGCCTTCCGGTCCGTGGGGTCGTACCCCTCGACCTTCGAGACGTCGAGGACCTTCTCCCGCCAGAGCTTGTACGTGTCGTTGTAGGTGACGCAGGGGGAGAGGTCTTCGATAAACGCGAACCCCCGACCTTCCTTCGTGAACCGCAGCGCCTCCACGAGGACCTGGATCATCGTCTTCGGGTCGCCCGAGAACGTGCGCGCGATCAGGTTCGGGGCCGGGATCGAGAGCGCGGTGAGGATCGCGTCGAAGGGACGCTCGATGTTCCCTTCGAACCCGATCTGGCTGGTCGGGGAGGCCTGCCCCTTCGTGAGCCCGTACGTCTCGTTGTTCATCGCGATGTAGACGATCGAGGCGTTCTTCTTGAACGCGTGCATGAAGTGGCCCATCCCGATCGCGTACCCGTCCCCGTCCCCCCCGCGGCGATCACGGTGAGCGCGGGATTGGAGAGCTTCACGCCGACGGCCTGGGCGAGCAAGCGGCCGTGCAGGGCATGGATCCCGTTGATCTCTAGGAAGTTGTGGATCGAGCCGGAGCAGCCGATCCCACCGACCAGGACGAGGTCGTGCGTGGGGATCTTCATTTCGAGAGCGGCCTTCTTCAGGGCCGCGAGGACACCGAAATCTCCGCATCCGGGGCACCAGATCGGTGGGACGGGTTTCGCGGAGTCGACCATCCTAGCCCACCTCCTTGATCCCGGCGACGATCTGCGGAGCGCGGAAGTTGGACCCGTCGTACTTGGTGAGCGCGCGCAACTTGGTGTGATGCCAGGGCATCGTCTCGCGAAGGAGGCGACCGAACTGACCCGTATAGTTGTGCTCGATGACGTAGCAGAGGTCGACCGACTGGAGGAACGGGTCGATCTCATGCACCGGCACCGGGTACAGGGTCCGGGGCTGGAGCAACTTCGTGGCGGTTCCCGCGGCCGTCAGGAGCCCCTGCGCCTCACGGACCGGACCGACCGTGCTCCCGTAGGCGATGATCCCGATCCTGGCCTCGGCCGGGCCGAATAGATTGGCCCGGGGCAACTCGTCCCGAGCCCGGATCATCTTCTCCATCCGCTTTTTCATCATCCGCACGCGATTCGTCGGATTGACGGTCACGTGGCCCCACTCGTCGTGCTCGTTCCCCGTGATCTCGGCCCAGACGCCCGGGGTCCCCGGGGGTGCGTACGCGGAGCGGCCCGACTCCGTGAAGGCGTAGGCCTTGTACTGGGTCAAGGCGGCGACGGCGTCGCCGGTGAGGCGCTCCCCTCGGTCGATACGGACCTTGTCGAGCTCAAAGCGGCGGCTGGTCGTCGCGTTCTGACAGAGGGCCTCGTCCAAGAGCAAGATCACCGGTAGGCGCCAACGCTCGGCGAGATTGAGCGCGTCCACGGTGATGAGAAAGCATTCTTCCGGGGTTCCTGGCGAGAGGATGAAACGCGGAAATTCCCCGTGGCCCAGGTTGGCGAGGTGGGAGAGGTCGGACTGCTCGTGCCGGGTCGGCTGGCCGGTCGAGGGACCCACGCGCTGGCAATCCGCGATGACGATAGGGATCTCGGCGGCGCCGGCATGGCCGATCCCTTCGGTCATGAGCGACAGCCCCGGACCGCTGGTCGACGTCATGACCCGGGCCCCGGCGTAGGCCGCGCCGATGATCATGTTAACCGCGGCGAGCTCGTCCTCGGCCTGACGGACCACCCCGTGAAACGCGGGGAGGTACCGTTGGAGGTACTCCATGACCTCCGTGGCCGGAGTGATCGGATACCCCGCGAAGAACCGCCCTCCGCCGACGACGAACCCCATCGCGACGGCCTGGTTACCTGTGGTCATGATGAAGTCGTGCGCGTCCCCGTCGGCGACCGAAAATCGGTCGGCGAGGCCCGGGGTCTCGAGGGCGGCCTTTCGGCCGATCTCGAGCGCCTTCAAGTTCTTCTCGAGGGCCTCGCCGCCACGTCGCTGGAATCGCTCCTCGATCACCGAACGCGTCTCGATGGGGTCGAAGCCGAAGATGACGCTGAGCGCGCCGTAGGCGGCGGTGTTCTTGAAGATCGGTTGTCCGAGCGGGCCCCCCACGAGGGTCGCGAACGGGAACCCGGTCGCGTTCGGTAGGTCGACCTGAAACGTGGTGGAGTCGTAGAGGATGTAGCCGTGCGGCGCGAGTTCGGCTTTACCGATCTCGATCGCTTCCTTGTCGAACGCCACGAGGACGTCAACCTCGGTTTTGACGGCGGCTACCGCCGCCCGGCTGCCACGGACCGAAGCGTCGGCGTGACCACCGCGAATCCGCGAGAGCACGTTTCGGGAGAGGTAGACGTAGAGTCCCCGCTTGCGGAAGTAGCGTCCCAGCAGGTCGGAAACGGTAAGGGTGCCGTCTCCGCCCTGGCCACCGATCATGACGCTGACATCCGAGAGCTGGGGAGGAGCCCGCGCGGCACCCGAACCGGCCGTGTCCGGGACCGGCGACGTTTTGGCTGCGGGCGTGGTCATGTGATTCCTCGGTTGGCCGTCGAAATCGACGTACAGTGCGTTTCAACACCGGACGGTATTTAAGTACTGACGCCACGCCGATGCCACCACGTGGTCGCCGAAGAACTTCGGCGGCCGGCCCGCGACAAAGGTTAATTCGAGCCGACGGGTGGAAGCGGTAATGGTCGAGCCGGGGCTCGTGGAGGACTACCACTCCTCGACGGCCTCGGAGCGGCACGTCCCCGCACACCCCATCCTCTGGGACGAAACGCTGCGGGACGGGGAACAGACCCCCGGAGTTCACTTTTCCCCCGAAGAGAAGCTCCAGATCGCCGAGCTGCTTTCAGAGGTCGGCATCCCCATCCTCAACGCCGGGATCCCGGTGGTCTCCGAGAAAGAGTCCCGGGCCGTCCACCTCCTCGCCCACGCCGGGCTCAAGGCGAAGATTCTCGCCGCGGCGCGTACCGTGCCGGCCGACGTCGACGCCGTGATCGATAGCGGAGCGACCCACATCGCGATCTTCGTGGCCGCCAGCAACGTCCACCTCCGCTACAAACTCAAGATGAGCCAGGACGAGGTCCTCGCCGCGAGCCTTCGGACCGTCCGTCAGGCCAAAGAAGCCGGCCTGCACGTCGCCTTTGTGACGGAGGACACGGTCCGCGCTCCGTTCGACTTCGTCGAACGGCTGTATCGGGAAGTGCAGGACGCCGGTGCCGACCGCGTCGTCGTCTCCGACACGGTGGGGATCATGACGCCCCTCACCTTCCGCTGGTACCTCAAGGAGTTCCGGCGGCGCGTCCGGCCCCGGGACCTCTCGGTGCACTGCCACAACGACTTCGGCCTGGCCACGGCGAACACGCTGACCGCGCTCGAGTGCGGTGCGATCGCCCCTCACGTTTGCGTGAACGGCCTCGGCGAGCGGGCGGGGAACGCCTCGCTCGAGGAGGTCGTGCTCTGCTTGGAATCCCTGTACGGAATACGAACCGGGATCAAGACCGAGCGGCTCTACGAGCTCTCCCAACTCGTCGAGGAGATCTCTGGTGTCCCGATCGCAGCGAACAAGGCCCTCGTCGGGTACAATGCCTTCTCCCACGAGGCCGGCATCCATACGCACGGGATTCTCGCCCACACGCTCACGTACGAGCCGCTGCAACCCGGCGTGGTCGGCCGGGAGCGCCATATGATCCTGGGCAAGCACACGGGGAAGGCGGCCCTCGTCGAGAAGTTGAAAGAGCGAGGACTGACCGCGACCGACCCTCTGTTGCTCGAGCTCTTGCAACGGGTCAAGGTGGAGACCGAGTCCCGGTCCAAGAACGACCTTCGCCACTTCCTGCGGGAGTATCGCCGCCTTTTCGAGCATCCGGGCATGAGCGACGACGACTTCTGGACGATGGTCGAGGTCGTGGGCATCCGCCCGGTGAGTTCATGAACGGTCCGAATGGCCACGGAATGACGATGGCCGAGAAGATCCTCGCCCGAGCCGGCGGGCTCGACCACGTGGTCCCCGGCCAGATCGTGGAGGGGAACGTCGACCTAGCGATGATGCACGAGCAAGGGGCCCAGACCGTCCTCCCGTTCCATCAGATGGGCGCGGAGACCGTCTGGGACCCCGACCGCGTGGTCATTGCGATCGACCATTGGGTCCCCGCCTCGACCGAGGGCGCGGCCATCCTTCACCGCATCCTGCGCAAGTTCGCGGCCGAGACCCACCTCCCCCACTTCTACGACGTCGGAAACCACGGGATCTGCCACCAGATCCTCGCCGAGAACGGCTGGGTCGTCCCGGGCGACCTCGCGGTCGGGACGGACTCGCACACCAACATGCTCGGCGCCATGGGCGCCGTCGCCGCCGGGATCGGCCCGACGGAAATGGCGGCGGTCCTGGCGCTCGGCCAGCTCTGGCTCAAGGTGCCTCCGACCCTTCAGATCCGGGTTCGCGGTCGGTTCGGCCGCGGGGTGACCGCGAAGGACCTCATCCTTCGGATCCTCGGCGAGGTGAAGACCACGGGCGCAACGTACAAGGCGGTCGAGTTCACCGGCCCCACCATCGAGGCGCTCTCGATGCCCGAGCGCTTCACGATCTGCAACATGACGACGGAGATGGGCGCGAAGGCCGGGATGGTCGCCCCCGACGAGACGACCTTCGACTACCTTCGACCGATCGCGAAGCATTCGATGCACCCCCTCCGCTCCGACGCGGACGCGGCGTACGAACGCGTGATCGATATCGACGTGGACGGCATGCCACCGATGGTCGCGTGCCCCTACTCTCCGGACAACGTGCGTCCCCTGCCGGACGTCGTGCGCGAGCATGTGAAGGTCGACCAGGTCTTCCTCGGCTCCTGTACGAACGCCCGGATCGAGGACCTGCGGGAAGGCGCAGCGATGATGAAGGGCAACAAGGTGGCGCCCGGCGTCCGGTTCATCGTCTCCCCCGCCTCCACCAAGATCTACGCACAGTGCCTCGCCGAGGGGATCATCGAAGTGTTCACGAACGCCGGCGCGGTCTTCACGAACTCGAGCTGCTCCGCCTGCTTTGGCGGGAATATGGGGATCCTGGCTCCCGACGAGGTCTGCGCGTCCTCTTCCAACCGAAACTTCCCGGGACGGATGGGGGCCAAGGAGGCTCGCATTTACCTCCTTTCGCCGGCCGCGACGGTCGCGGCCGCGATCCGTGGGGAACTCACCGACCCGCGGGACCTGATGTAGGAGCGCTCGTGAAGGACGTCATCGAAGGCCGGGTCTGGGTCCTGGGGGCCGACGTCGACACCGACCAGATCATCTCGGGCAAGCACCTAACGATCATCGACCCGAACGAGCTCAAGAAACACGTCTTCGAGATCGCGCTGCCGGAGTTCGCGACGGAGGCCCGCGAGGGCGACATCATCGTGGCCGACGAGAATTTCGCCTGTGGCTCCAGTCGGGAGCATGCCCCCCAGGCCATGCGTGCGATCGGGGTGGGCGCGGTCGTGGCCGATTCCTTCGCCCGCATCTTCTACCGGAACGCGATCAACCTCGGGATCCCGACGATCGAGGCCCGGGGGGTCCGCAAGATCTTCGAAAAGGGCGACACGGCCCGCATCGAGATGCGGGCCGGTCGGATCACGAACCTCCGGACCGGATCCTACGTGACCTTTCCCCCGCTGCCTCCCCATCTGCTGGAGCTTCTGGAGGCCGGCGGGCTCGTGGAGAAGGTCCGCACGGAGCTCGCGCGACGCAAGGCGGCGGCAGGAGCCGCATGAAGGACGCCGGCTACGAGATCGTCCTCTTCCCGGGGGACGGGACCGGTCCGGAGGTCCTGCGCGAGGGCCGGAAGGTCCTCGACGCATTGGCCGAGGGCGCGGCCTCCCCCTGGCATCTCACCGAGTTCCCCGGCGGCGGACAATACTTCCTCACGACCGGGCGAGAGTGGGAACCCGAGGCCGAAGCGGCGTCCCGCAGCGCCGACGCGATCCTCCTCGGGGCGGTGGGCTGGCCGGGAGCCACGCTCCCGAACGGCGACCTCGCGGGTCGGACCTTGGTCCTCGGACTCCGCGAAAGACTGGACCTGTTCGCGAACGTGCGCCCTTGCCGATTGTATCCGGGTGTGCTCCACAAGATCAGCGGGACCTACCGTGAGGTGTGGTCCCCCAAGTTCGTCGACCTGGTGATCGTTCGCGAGAACACCGAGGGCCTGTACACCCCGGCGCGCGGCCGGCTCCGGCGGGGCGGCGAGACCGAGGTGACGGTCGACACCCGCATCATCACCCGCAAAGGTGCGGAACGGGTGATCCGATACGCGTTCGAGCTCGCTCGTGCCCGTCCCCGCGGGGCCCCCGTGGACGGCGTCAAGCGCGTGACCTGCATCGACAAGTCGAACGTCATGGAGGGCTGCCGCTTCTTCCGGGAGACGTTCGACCGGGTCGCCCGGGACTATCCCGAGATCGAACGGGACTATGCCTACGTGGACGCGTTCACGCAATGGCTCGTGCGCAACCCCGAACGCTACAACGTCGCGGTCACGACGAACATGATGGGCGACATCGTCACGGACCTCGCGTCGGTCCTTCAGGGTGGGATGGGGTTCGCCTCCGGCGGTAACATCGGCACGGACCACGCCATGTTCGAGCCCGTCCACGGTTCGGCACCGAAGTACGCGGGAAAGAACCAGGTCAACCCGTTCGCCACGTTCTTCGCGGTCGAGCAGATGCTCCGCTGGCTGAGCGACCGCCACCATGACCCGCGATTGCTCCGGCAGGCCGACCGGCTCGAGCGCGCGCTCGCGGGGGTGCTCGAGCACGGCGGCTCGGGAACCTACGACCAGGGCGGCTCGGCGACGACGTCCGAGGCCGGTGACCGGGTCGCGACCGCTATCCGCACGGGAGCGGCATGAACGTCCGCGACGTCGCCCTCGTAGGGGGCACGACCACGAAGTTCGGGATCCGCCCATCGACCTGGGCCGAGCTCGCCCAGGAGATCGGCGCCGCTCTCTTCCGGGAGATGCCGGAGCTCCGGACCGAGGACGTCGATTCGTTCTTCCTCGGCGCGGCCGAGCCCGAACGGTTCGCTTTCCAATCGCACGTCGCTCCGTTCGCCGCCGAGCAGATGGGACTCCGGCCGCACCGGATCATCCAGCGCACGGAGCTCGCCTGCGCCTCCGGCCAGTCCGCGATCCGCTCGGCGTACGCCGCGATCGCCTCCGGTCTCTCGGACGTCGCCGTCGCGGTGGGCGTTGAGAAAATGAACCTCCCCTCGATGGCGGAGGCCAACGCCTCGATGGCGTGCGTCATGGACCGCGCCTGGGACGGTCCCCACGGGGCCACCGCTCCCCCGTTCTTCGCGATGGTGGCGCAGCGCCACCAGCTCGAGTACGGGACGACCGACGAGCAGATGGCCGCGGTCTCCGAGAAGAACCACCGGTTCGCGAACTCGAATCCCGAGGCCCAGTTCTACGAGAAGAAGTTCTCCCGGGACAAGCTCCTTCGCCTGCCGATCGTGGCGCCGCCCCTGCGCCTCGGCGACTGCTCCTCCATGACCGACGGAGCGGCGGCGGTCGTTCTGGTGGCGGCGGACCTCGCCCGCCGGTACACCGACCGACCGGCGTGGGTCCGTGGGACGGGACAGTACTCGAACTTTCACAACCTCGCGAATGCCGGTTCGCTCACCGAGTGGACCGGCCTACGGCACGCGGCCCGCGAGGCGTTCGACCGCGCAGGGATCGGAGCCGACCAGGTCGACTTTGCCGAGGTTCACGATTGCTTCACGATCTCGGAGATCATCGAGTACGAGATGTTCGGCTGGGCTGCCCCCGGCAAGGGGGGTCAGTTCGCGGCCGACGGCCAGGGCGACCTGGGAGGCAAGCTCGTCGTCAACCCACGCGGAGGGCTGCTCGGCTGCGGCCACCCGCTCGGTGCCACGGGGGTCGCCCAGGCGGTCGAGGTCCACCGACAGTTCACCGCTGCGACGCCTGCGGCTCGCGCCGTCCCGGATCCGGAGTGGGCCCTCGTCCACAACCTGTCCGGCAGCGCGAACGTCCATTCCGTCATGATCTACCAACGGGGAGGCGCGGCATGAGCGCGGAGACCCGCCCTCGCCGCCCGGTGTCGAACCTCGCAACGCCTTTGCCAGAGCCGACCCCGGTACCAACTCCGGCGCCTCCCCCCACTCCGCTGACCCGGGAGAAGCGCCCCTTCCTCCTCGACTTCTTCCCGCTGGAGACCGCCGACCAGACCCGCCTCTCCCGCTTCTTCGAGCGATTGAAGGAGGGCGTGGTGTCGACGACCCGCTGTCCGAAGGACGACCTCTTGCTGTGGCCACCCCGCACCGCCTGCCCCCTGTGCCATGGCGAAACGCTCGAATGGGTGGACCTCCCTGGCCGCGGGCACTTGTACGCTTTCAGTGCCGTGCTCGGCGGTGCCCCCCTCGGCATGGAGAGCGAGGTCCCGTTCGCGGTCGGCCTCGTCGACCTCGAAGGAGCGCCGCTCCGGCTGTTCGGCCGGATCGAAGGCCGACCATGGAACGAGCTCCACATCGGGCAACCGGTCCGCCTCGAATCGTACGACATCGGAGACGGGCGCTGGTTCTACCGGTTCCGTACGGAAGTCTGAATCCGGGCCCCGCCGCACGCCTCTCCGGTCCCTCGGACGGTCTGCTCAGAGCAGGCTATTTATACACCCCCTCGGTCTCGCGCGCCGCCGGTTCGAGGAGAGCCGGCGATCGATGCAGTCGAGCTCGGGGTGGTGGCGCCGCAACATATGGACGCTCGCCATATTGCTGGGAGCGTTCGCCGCTGCGTTCCTGGTCCGCACGACCTGGACCTGGCCCGTCGTGCAACAGTACGGCGCGCTCTACACCTACGCGGGCGGCTCGGATTCGTTCTACCACTCGCGCGTGACCACCTACATCATCCTGACCCACCACAATCTCATCAAGGACGCGATGCTCAAATTCCCGTTCGGGGCGATCAACCCGCGGGAACCGCTGTTCGACTGGATGAACGCGATCCTCGGGATCGTCTTCGCCCCGTTCTTCGGCGGGAACGCGGTCAACGCCGGCGCCTGGTTCCTCGAGCTTCAGGGCCCCCTCTGGGCCGCCCTCAGCGTCTTCCCGGTCTACCTCATCGGCAAGGAGGTATTCTCCAAACGTACCGGGCTCATCGCGGCGGTGATCTTCCCGTTCCTTCCGGCCAGTATCGATTCGTCCATCTTCGGCTACGCGAACTACCTCTCGTTCTACACCTTCCTCATCCTCATCGTCCTCTACTCGTGGATTCGGACGGTCAAAGCCGTCAGTAAGGGCCGCTACGTCGGGAGCTATCGCGACCCGAAACAGATCTACCAGGGTCTTCGCACGTTCCTCCGTACGGAACGGACGGCGGTCAAATGGTCCGTCTTCACGGGGGTCAGCCTCGGGGCCCTTGCGCTCGCTTGGCAAGGGTACACGTACGCGGTCGTGGTCATCGCGCTCTCCGTCCTCATCCTGCTCATCGCGGAGCGGATCCGCCACATCGATTCGTTCGGCCTCTACGTGTGCGCCTGGATCGTCGGGCTGGTCGGGTTCCCGATGGCCATCCCGTACTACCTCGCCCAAAACCAATTCGCCATCTGGTTCGGCCTCCCGCTCTTGCTGTTCTTCGGGGTGCTCGCGCTCCTCCTCCCCTTCCTCATGCTCCGGGACTTCCCCTGGGTCGTTTCCATTCCCGCCCTCGTCGGGCTCGTCATCGCCGCGGCCGTCGTGCTCGCGGTCGTCAGCCCCGACTACTTCACGAGCATCGTCACCGGGCAGGGATACTTCGTCAAGACGCTCATCTACTCCACGGTCGCCGAGGCCCAGGCGCCCTCGATCGACGAACTGGTGGTCGGTTACGGCGTGATCACGTTCTTCCTCGCGTTCGTCGGCGTCGCGTTGGCCATTGTCCAGATGATCCGAAGGCGGTTCCCCCGGGTGCTCGCCGTCTTCCTGGTCTTCGCCATTCTCTCGATCTACCTGCCGATCTCCGCGGCTAAGTTCTTCCTCCTCGGGTCCCCGGCGTTCGCGCTCCTGCCCGCCGAGGCGCTCCGCCAGGCTCTCGACATCGCGGGGTTCCCCGAGCTGCGCCGGACGGTCGCCTCGCTCTCGGACCGTCGGAGCCAGCTCTCCGCGTTCCGGCGGGCGTTCAAGCTTCGCCACGTCCTCATCTTCGCCCTCGTCCTTGGTCTCATCCTCCCCAACATCTGGATCTCGATCGACGCGGGCATCCCCGGCAACACCAAGTCCGGCTACTCGGTCCAGGTGGCGAACAGCCTGCCCTCCTGGCTGCAGCCGAACCCCGCGATCGGCGCCGGGAACGCCTACTTTGGCGCCGCCGGCACCTCCCTGGACACCCCGAACCAGTACGACAGTGCCGGATACAATTGGCTCGCCACCCAAGATACGAATACGCCGGCCCCCAATCGACCCGCCGTCGTGAGTTGGTGGGACTACGGGTTCCAGACGATCGACCAGGGAGCTCACCCGAGCGTCGCCGACAACTTCCAGAACGGCATCGACCCCGCGGGACAATTCCTCCTCGCCCAGAACGAATCGAATGCGATCGGGGTGCTCGCGACGACCCTCCTCCAGGCGGTGATCGTGAAGAACGGCAGCATCCCGTCGGCGCTGAACACCGCCCTTGCGAGCGAGGGCCTCAACGTCACGAAGCTCCACTCGCTCCTCGTGAACGAAAGCGCCGATTACAACCTCGTGGTCGCTAACCCGAACCTCTACCTCCCGGTCGACCCGAAGACGCTCACCGACGACAACGCGATGTACCTCGCCGTCTCGAACTTCATCGGTTCGTCCTTGCCCCTCTCGGGCGTCGCGAACATGTACAACAACCTCCAGGCGTACACGGGCTGGTCGATTCGCTACGACCTGGTCGACAGCCGTCTGGTCCCCTTCAGCGGCCAGGACACGGGGATCTTCTACGCACCCGCGGACCTGACCGGCCGGGTCATCAACACGGCGGGCCTTCCCGCGGATTTCTTCAACGTCACCGTCCTCGGCTCGAACGGAAACACCTACCCGCTTGGCGGCGTGCCGGCCAGCGTCTCGGCCGTTCAATACAACATCAACTATTTCCAGCCGTTCTACAACTCGATGATCTACCACACCTACTTCGGATACGACGGGGCGGAGATCGGTCAATCCAGCGGGATCCCGGGCCTTTCCTCCAACCTGCAGAACTCCGCCGTCCAGCCGGGCTGGATGCTCCAGCACTTCGAGGTCGTCTACCGGACCGCGTACTACTGCGCTACCCAGGCGGACAACAACAATTCCAACTGCAATGCCGAGAACCTGCCGGCGGCCGTCGCCCAGGCGAAGGCCACCCCCGGTTCGGTCGCGAACACCACCAACTTCCGCTACTTCCAGGGCGGCGAGGCGATGTTGGAGTATTATCCCGGCCAGACGGTCGTGGGTACCGCGCACCTCGCCGACGGTACCTCGGCGTCGGGCGTCCGAGTCACCGCCTTCGACCAGTGGGGCATCCCCCACATGACGACCGTCACGGCAGCGGACGGGTCCTACTCCCTGATCCTGCCCCCCGGGAACGACACCCTGAACTTCACCGCCGGCGCGGTCGTAGGGCTCGAACAGCAAGGCTCGGTCTCGCTGAAGAGCGTCAAAATCTACGTCCCGAACTCGTACGGGTTCGGTTTCAACCCCCCGACCCTGACCCTGCCCGTCCAGTTGCGCTCTTCCCAATTCAGTGGCACGATCTATTGGAACACCGCGAACAACACGACCTACGTCCCGACCCGGGATGTACTCATCTCGGGGGCCCAGGTCGTGCTGTGGGGTTCCGCCGGACAGACGAAGGTCATCGCGACGACCGACCGAGACGGAACCTTCGACCTGACGAACGTCGCCCCGGGCGTCTACAACTATAGCGTCCTCTACGCTGGCCACAACTACAGCCAGCCGACCGAGTACCTGAACCCGGGAACCGCTCAGAACGGCTCCGTCGGCCTGAGCCCGGCCACCCTGACCGGGCAGGTACTTCTCGAGGGCACCCCCGTCGGGGGAACGCTCGTCACCGCGTCCGACGGCAACGGGACCATCGGCTCGTACACGACCAACTCCAGCGGCAACTACACCATCTCGGGCCTGGGGCCGGGAAACTACACCCTGGTCGCGTCGGGTCCTTTGCCCTTCGACCGCTCCGCCGGGATCGCCGTCCAGGTCACCGCTCCCGCAACCAAGATCTCCACGAACCTGACGGTGGAACCCACCGCCACCGTACAGTTCGTTCTGGAAGCGAACGGGGCCACGGTCCCGAACATCCCCGTTCGATTCGTCCCACTGCCCAGCTTCTCGAACGCCTCCCAGTCCCCCCTGGCGTCGTTGGCAGCCTCGACGTCGAACGCGACCGTCGTCGTGGCGAACGCCGCGGGGATCGCGACCGCGACCCTGCCGGTCGGGAATTATTCCGTGTATGCGCTAGGGTACGTCGGCGGCTCCCTCGTCTCCGCGCTGACGAGCGTGTCCGCATTCCCGGGTCTTCCCTCCGCTCTCACGCCTCTTCCCCTCGAAACGACCGCCCTCCTCTCGGGCTCCGTCGCCCAGACGGGGCCGAGCACCAACTCGTCGCAGACGGCGGTCCTCGCCTATGGGAGCGGTTTCGACGAGGTGACGACGTGGGCGGCTTCCGACGGGAGCTACTCCCTCTTGCTCCCGCTCGGGAACTATACCGTTCTCGCCCTCAAGGGGTCGACGACGGGGACGACCGGCCTCACGGCGGCCCTCGCCCAGGTGGCCCTCCGTTATCCCACGGTCCTGCCGCTGCGACCCGTACCGGCGGTGGCGACCCGATTCGCCGTGGGCTCGCTCCTTTCGGACGGCGGATTGTTCCCCGCGGTCGCCGCCACGGTTTCGATCTCGGCCGGACCCTCCGGTCCGAGCATCCCGACGCTGGCCTCCTCGAACGGCACGGTCGCCTTCTACCTTCCGAGCTCCACTCCGCTCTCGGCGGGCGGGTACTGCATCACGGCCCAGTCGGCCGGTTTCCTCTCGACCTCCGAATGCGGCTACACGGCGAACGGGTTGGCCTCGCTGAGCCGCCTGCCGCTCACCCTGCGATTGGTGAACGTCCAACTGGAGGTCACGGGTCTACCCGCCGGCACCTCGGTCGCGGTGAACTTCACCTCCCTCGGGGTTCCCGCGACGACCCACACCTTCTCGGGCGTTCCCGAGTTCACGTTCACGACCACGCCGGGTCCCTACACGATCTCCGCGCGCGCGGTCATCGGGAAGGGGACCGTGATCTACCTGCCCTCCTCCCTCTTGAACACGACGATCCCTCTCGGCGCCTACGCCTCGAACTTGACCCTGCACCTGGTCCCAGGGATCAACTCCACCGGTACGCTCCAGCTTCCGAGCGGAGGAGCGGTCGCCAACGTCACCGTCGCCCTGACCTCGTCGCTGTTCAACGTCACGGTCAACGGGACGAACTACACGCACGGGTTCTACGTCGCCCCCGGTACCTACTCCGCCCACTCCACGCTGACGGTGGCCGGCGTGACCTACACCACCGTGAGTCGGGTCACCGTGAGCGCCGGCGGCACGATCACGCCCACCCTCTCACTTCGGAGTGCCGGCGTCTCCGTCACCGGAACCTTCCTCACCTCCCTTGGCGGCCAGGTACCGATCAACACCACCCTCACCCTGACCGCCAGCGACGGCGCAAGCCTCCAAGCCCCGGTCGAGAACGGCACGTTCACGACCACACTGCCGGCCAATTCGACGTTCGCCGCCTCCGCGGACGGAACCGTGCTGACGTCGGGTCCGAACGGTAGTTTCGTCATCACCTACACGACCTCGCCGGGGGCCCTCTGCGTCACCACGTCCAACGCGACGAACTGCCCGATCGAACTCGTGCCGCAGACGAACCTCGTTTGGCTGAACGGGACGCTCGCCGCTGTCGGGGTTCCCGGCCTCCAGGCCGGCACCATACGCCTCGCCGGACCGTACCCGGCGACGACCGTCACCCTGCTCAACACGACCAACGGGACCTTCTCCACCCAGCTCCTCCCCGGGGCGTACTCCCTTTACGCGACCGGCGGGGGGTCCTCGGATCCGCTCGCGAACCTGACGACCGTGGTCGCCCTCCGCAACTCGGCTCCCGTCGCCGTGAGCCTAGGCCCGACGTGGAGCGCCACCCTCTCGGTGGGCGGGCCGAACGGCTCGTCCGCCACGCTGGGAAGGGCGACGGTCGTCGTGCAGAACGTCTTCGGTACGCAGGTCGTCTACACCGGGGTCACGGTGGGAGTGCCGTTCGCCGTCGCGCTCCCGCTCGGAACCTACCGGGTGAGCGCGTCGACGATGGGAGCGCCGTACGGGGTCGCGACCAACGCGAGCGGGAGCGCGATCCTGACCGTCACGGCGGGCAATGTCGCCCTGACCATCCCCCTCTCGTACACGTTTTCCTATCGCGCGACCGGCACGCTGATCGGCTCGCCCGAGCAGACCCTCAACGCCGGCGGGAAGGTCTCCTACCAGTTCACGGTCCGCAATTCGGGCGACGTGCCGATCACGGTGCACCCGGTCGGCTCCCCGTCCTACTGGACCTTCAACTTCAGCTTCGCGAACGCGACCCTCGCTCCGGGCCCCTCGGGGTCGACCCTCACGGCCGAGGTGACGATCCACGTGCCCGCCGGGACGGTCGTGCTCCATCCACCGGTGCTCATCGAGCTCGCGCTCGCCAACGGCACGATCGTGGGGAGCGTGGCTCCGGCTCCCGCCCTGAACATCAACGGCTACTACGGAGTCGCTATCGGGGTGATCCCGTCGAGCGCCCCGACGCTGAGCACGGCCAAGGCCCTCCTCCCGTTCTACCTGGTGGACACCGGGAACGTCTACGAGGACGTTCACCTGACGATCGTCGACCAGGCCCGGATCAACTCTCTCGGCTGGACGGTGAACATCCGCGCGCAGAACGCGACGCTCGCCGGACCGGTCGGACTGAGCCCCGGCGTGAACTCCACCGCCGAGGTCAACCTCAGCGCCCGCGAATCGGTGTACGTGCCGGTCGGCACCGTCACGCTCTCGGCCATCGTGACCAACTCGAGCGGCGCCGTCGCCGACTCGCTGACCCTCCATGTCCCGGTGGGCTCCATCTCGCCCGGCAGCACCAACGTGAGCGCTCCGTTCACGGTCACGGGCCCGGGCGTGGGCATCCCACCGGCGACCCTGCCGGGATGGGTGATCCCGCTCGTCGTCTTCGTCCCGGCGATCGGCCTCGCCGTCGCGCTGCTCGTGCGCCGATGGGCCAAGACCCGGAGGTGGACGCGCCGATGAGACCCGGACTCCTCGCCGCACTGCTCGTCGTCCTGTTCGTGTCGGCCACGCTCGCGACCCTCCCCCTCGCCGCTCCCCCCGCGAGGGCTGCGTCGAGCCCCAGCCCCGTGACGGGCTCCATCACGGGAAAGACGGTGCTCGCCTACCACGGGGCCGCCGAATACACGATCAACGGCACCGGGGGTCCGGCCGTCCTCTCGAACGGGACGATCGTCGGGAACCTGAGCTATTACCTCACGCTCACGGGACCGAACACGACGGGCGTGTTGATCGCCCCGAGCACCGGAAAGATCCTCACCAACGCCCCCGGCCAGATCAGCCTCACGGTCGCGAACGTGAGCGAGGTGCTGACCATCTCGGTGCTCCTCGCCTCCACCCTCAACTCCAGCAACGTATCGACGAACTTCTCCCTTCAGGTGACGGTCGTCCAGCCCTACATCCTCTCGACCACGCTCTACAATCTCGGGAGCTCGACCGTGACCAGCTTCCCGATCATCGTCGACCTCGACGGCACCCCGGTGGGCAATCTCACCGTGCCGACGATGCTGCCGCGCTCGACGTACCACTTCTCGTTCCAGTACGCCACGGTCGGGCTCTCGTCCGGGCAGCACACGTTCACGGTCTACCTCTCCAGCGTCCACGGCCTCGTACGGTTCGCGAACGGGACCACCGTCTACACCGTCACGTTTACCATCCCGGGGCCGCCACCGAGCTACACGCTGTGGTACGTCGCGGGAGCGGTGGCGTTCTTCGGGGCACTCTTTATATTCGGCGCCCGAGTGGGCGCGCGCCGGCGCGGCACCTCGAAGAAGTAGCCGCGGCCCGCACCTCCCATGCAATCCACCACCGACCTGCGATGCACCTCATGCGGGCGGGCTGTCCCCAGTCACGGGGCGACCCAGTTCGTCTGCCCGCAATGCGGAGAGGCCGTGATCGGTCGCTGCTCCCGTTGCCGGGACCAGTCCGTCGGGTACTTATGCCCGAAGTGCGGTTTCGAGGGTCCGTAAGAGCTCCCATGGGACAGGTCGCCGTTCTCTTCCGGCTGATGCCCCAGGGGGTCGAGACCGACATGGACGGGGTCGCCCAGGCCGTGCGGGCCTCCGTCCCGGCGGGCGTGACCCTCCGGGGCATGCAGGTCAAGGACATCGCCTTCGGGCTGAAGGCCCTCCTCGTCTCCGTCGTGATGCCGGACACGGGCGGCGTCCTCGAATCGGTGGAGCACGCGCTCGCGAAGGTTCCCCACGTCGAGTCGGTCGAGGTGATGGAGGAGGGCCTCCTCTAGGCCCCCCGTCCGACCGTGGACCTGTTCACCCACGTCCTCCTCGCGTACCTGCTAACCTACGGACTCGTCGGGGCGAACCCCTCCTACCTGGCGGCGGGGGCGCTCGCGGGCGGCCTTCCGGACGCGGACGCGCTCTTCTTCCCGCTCGCCCGGCGTTTCCCCATCCTCCGACACCACGGGATCACCCATTCTCTCTTCGGCGTCACGATCGTCGCGCTGGTGGGTGCGGTCGTCGCACCGTTCCTCGCCCCCGGCTCGACCATCGTCTACTTCCTCGTGATGGAGGCCGGGGGGATCGCCCACATCCTGGGGGACGGGTTCACCCATTTCTCCGTACCGCCGTTCCTTCCGTTCTCCGAGATGAAGCTCGAGCTGGACGCGGACCGAGCGATCAATTTCCTCCTCATGGGGGTCTCGATCGCCTCGTTCTACCTCCTCCTCGGGGTGGAGCGCAACCACGTGCCGTTCGCGTGGTACACCCTGACCGTCTATGCCCTGATGGCCTTCTACGGAGCGTACATCGGCATCCGCCTCGCCGGGCGGTACTTCATCACCCGCCATCGCGGGGCGCTCGCACCGGACGCGGTGCCGATCCCGACCGGGAACCCGTTCAAATGGCTCCTCCTCTCGGAGCGGCGCGACGGGTCGAGCGTTCGGACGACGTGGGCCCGCTACTGGCTGGGTCGGGGGCTCGTGGCGGGTCCGTTCTCCGTCGAGGGCTCGCTCATCGCGACGCCCCATCCCGAGTCCCCTCGGTCGGCGGCCGAAGCCCTGGACTGGTCGTACCCGCTCGCCCGGAAGGCGAGCCGCATGATGGACATGACCTACCACTTCGGGGAGGCGTTCGAGCGGGTCGGCGGCGACTGGGAGGCGATCTGGTATTCCCTCGAGTTCACCGCGTTCGGGCGCTCCCAGGCGGTCCGGGTCCTCTTCCCGGCGGCCGGCGGGACACCGCAGATCAAGACGGCGTTCTACCGTCCCGTGACGCCCACGCTCTAGGTGCGACGACCGGGTCGCCCGCGCGGGGGCGGAACGGAGGGGTGGGCCTACTTGTAGGTCGATTTGTGCACCGTACCCTCGTCATCGACGATGGTGATGCACTCGCCTTCGCACTCGAACAAACAGGCCTCGCACATGATGCAGTCGGGTCCGTGGATGACGGCGGACTTCTCCGCCCGGAACTGGAACTTCGCCGCGACGTTGGGGTCGTCGACCACGTCCGGCCAGTTCTCTCGAGGCTGCATCTCGAACACGGTCACGGGGCAAACGTCTCGGCAGTGGGTGCATCCCGTGCACTTCTCGTGGGCAACCTCGACACTGACCATGACCGGACCTGCTCATCTCACCGACGGTGAATATATTAAGCCACCTCGGGCGCGGCAGACCGGGGGGCCCCGCCGCCCTCGGCACGACCCCCTTTTCGACGGCCCGGAGTCAGGGTGTCAGGGGATGTCCGCGGGGTTCCAAGCGCCCACGCGCGGTCCGCCGCGCAGCCCGTCCAAGGCGCTCATGTCCGCGCCCGTCAACGTGAAATCGAAGACCTGGGCGTTCTCGCGAATGCGCTCCTCATGGGCCGACTTCGGGATCTCGATGAACCCGTGCTGCAGGCCCCACCGGATCAGCACCTGGGCGGGCGTCCTCCGATGCTCGCGCGCGAGCTTCGCCACCGCCGGGTCGTCGAACTGTTTTCCCCGAGTGATCGGGGCCCAGGCCTCGAGGCGGATCCCGTGGCGGGTGCAGAACGAGTGCAGCTCGGGGTCGTAGACGAACGGGTGGAGCTCCACTTGGTTCACCGTCGGGACCGTGTCCGAGTCGGCCAAGATCTCCTCCAGGTGCCGGACCGTGTAGTTGCTGACGCCGATGCTGCGGCACAGCCCCTCCTTCTTCAATTTCACCAGGCCCCGCCAGGACGCGAGCCGGTCCGCGGGCGAGGCGGCTCGGGGCCAGTGGATGAGGTAGAGGTCCACGTAGTCGAACCCCAGTCGCTCGAGGCTCGCCCGGAACGCCCGTTGCGACGACTCGAACCCGTGCTCCGAGTGCCAGAGCTTCGTGGTCACGAAGACGTCCCCCCGGGCGATCCCGCTCGCCCGGACCCCCGCCCCCACGTCCGATTCGTTGTCGTAGAGGGCCGCGGTATCGATCATCCGATACCCCGTCTCGAGCGCCCATCGGACCGCCTGCTGCGTCTGCGGGCCGGGGTCCATCTGGAACACCCCGAGCCCGAGGCAGGGGATCTCGTTCCCATCGTTCAGTCGGTGCCGTGCGTTCAGGCCGTCGGGGATGTTTTCCGTCATGGGCGTACTCCTCGTCTCACGGGCCCCCTCGGCGCGCGACCGGTGCGGCCCGGAAACGGGAGACGAGGGCCCGAGAAAGGAAGCGGGCGTCGTAGGAGCGGAGCTGGGATTCGTGCTCAGCGCAGAGGCTGAACGGTCGCCATTCCGCGGTGGCCGACGCGGGGTCGGTCCCCGCCGCGAACATCTCCACCCGATGCGGATACTCGTCGCACCCACCCCCCGAGCCCGGGTCGGGGTCGCCGACGATCGGTCGGAAACTGTAGTCGTACGCCTGGCCCATCTCGCACAACGGTCGCTGGAAGATCGCGCTCACGCTCCCAACTCCGGACGGCCGTCGTCCCCGCGGGCCCGGAGGTGATCCTGCCCGGCGGTGGGGTGCGGCACACGTCCTCGGGCGCGAGGACTCCGACGGCGGCACTAAACCCTTCCGTCGGGGTCCGGCGAAGCGACCCGTCTCCCTAATGCGGTCGGTCCCCTCGGGCTCGCGTCCGCGGGGTCCGCGGACGGGAAGCCTCCGAGTGCCGATCGCTCACGTCCGGGGAGCCGACCTCTACTACGAGGTCACGGGGGGGGCCGGGGACCCGGCGGTTCTCGTGCACGGGTCGCTCGCGGACCATACCTCATGGGCCCGGGTGGTTCCGACGCTTTCCCAGAGCCTCACGGTGCTCGAATACGACCGCCGGGGGTTCGGCCGCAGCACGCTGGGACCCAAAGAGCGACCGGTCGAGACCGATGCCATGGATCTTGCCGCTATCCTCGAAACGCTGGACCTTCTTCCGGTCCATGTGATCGCGCATTCCTATAGCGGCCCCGTGGCGCTCCGACTCGCGGCTCAACGTCCGGAGCTCGTCCGAAGCGTCTCGATCCACGAGGCCCCGCTGTTCGGCCTCCTGGCCGACCAGCCGTCGACCGCGCTCGAGGGCCGCCTCTTCCTCGATGGGATCGGCCAGATCCGGGCCCTCGTGCTTCGCGGGGAGCCTTTGGCGGCGGCGAGGACGGTCGTCGAGGTGTTTTCGCCGGTCCCGGGGGCGTGGGACCGGCTCCCGCCGTCGGTTCGGAACGAGTTCGCCCACCGAATGGACCGATGGGTAGAGGAGTACTCCGACCCGGATTCACTCCGCCCCGTGCCCGCCGAGTTGGGCGAGCTGCTCCTACCGGTGCTCCTCACCACGGGCGGCCAGAGCCCACCGTTCCTCCGGGAGATCCGTTCCGTGCTGGCTCGACAGCTTCCGAACGTGACCGAGCTAGAGATTCCGGGCGCCGGGCACGCTCCGCAAGCCACGCATCCGGCCGAGTACTCCGGAATCCTCCTCTCGTTCCTCCTCGAGCGGAACGTTCCTTCCCACTGACCGCTCGAGCTCGGGGGCGTTTGGACCCAGGGACGAACCACCCCACCGGCCGCCCCGGTGCGTCCAGCGTGAGGCAATTAAAGGGGGACTCTTTCCCATCGGCTGTGTCCCCCCGGGTCACGACCGCTCCCACCGTCCGGTGGAGCCGATATTCAGAGGGGGTCCGGGTCCGTCACCTGATCGACGGAGAGGGGACCGCCCTTGCCCTCTACCACATAGTCCCGGGAACCCAGTGCGACCTCCACGAGCACGCGTTCCCGGAGCTGGGCCTGGTGCTCTCGGGAACGGGAGCGATCACGTTCGACGAGGGAGAGCAGAGGACCGAAGCCGGTGACTCATTCTACCTGCCCCCCGGGACACGACACGGATTCCGAGTACCCGAGGAGGGGCCCCCGGTGCTGATGATCAACGTCGAGGCGCCCCGAGGGAGCGGCTTGCCACCCTCCGGCGCGCGCGAGCGGCCGCGAACGGTTCGGGAAGTGGGACGGCTCGGCAAGCTCGAGCGCTCCGAGCCCCGGAGTTCGAGGTAACGGGCCCGATCACGGCGGATGGGTCGTCGGCTCCGTCCACGGCTCGAGCAGGTCCATGACGCCCTTCCCGAGCCACTGCCCCCCGTCCACCGCAAGCACCTGACCCGTGATGTACGCCGCACGAGGCCCCGCCAGGAAGCGCACCGCGTCCGCCACCTCCTCGGGCGTTCCAAAGCGGCCGAGCGGGACTCCGGCTCGGATCCTCTCGACCAGGCCCTCGGAGGTCCAGAGCTGCCGGTCGGTCCCTTCGGTCCGGATCGGGCCGGGGGCCACCGCGTTGACGCGAATTCCGTAGCGGGCCCACTCGACCGCGAGGGTCCGGGTCAGGGCGAGGACTCCCGCTTTGGCGGCCGCCGAGTGGGCGGTGCCGGGCCCGGCCATCCACGCGTACGAGGCCACGATGTTCACGACGGACGGTGCGGGAGCATTGCGGAGTAGCGGAAAGCTCGCCCGCGAACAGAGGAACGTGCCGTCCAGCACGATCCCGACGACCGCCCTCCAGCCGTTCGGAGTGATCCGCTCGGCCGGAGCGACGAAGTTTCCGGCGGCGTTGTTCACGAGAACGTCGAGCCGGCCGTACTCCGTGCGGACCTGCCCCACCATACTCTCCACCTGGTCCGGCTGCCGGACGTCCGTGGGGATACTCACCACGCGCGCTCCATGACCCGACAACGCCCGCGCCCCTTCCGCGAGATGCTCCGCGGAACGGCTGGCGATCGCAAGGTCGTACCCATCGTCGGCGAGGGCGCTCGCAATGGCGCGCCCGATGCCAGTCCCTCCGCCGGTGACGAGCGCGACCGGCCGTCCCTGGATCGGTGCGGCGGCCCCGGTGTCCATGGGTTCGGGGAGAACGCTCGCGACCCTTAAGGACGGGTGCTGGACCTTGGGGCGGCCCCGTTCACGGGGGCCTCCAGCGCGCCGATGAGCGCGCGGAGGTCTCCTTCATCCAGGCCTTCGCCCCAGCGACCATCCCGCCGGAAGATGGCCACCCCGTCGCGGAACGCGACCACCGTTGGAGTGACCTCGACATGGAACCAATCCCATAGGGGAGAATCGACGTCGGTGAGATCGCCGATCGCGACGCGGAATCCTCCCTCCCCTCCGAGAGAGACAAATTTCGTCAGGAACTCCACGCAGAAGGGACACCATTCTGCCGAGAAGTCGACCAACCAGGTCCCTGGAAGGCGTAGCCTCGGCCCGTCGAACGACTCCGGTCCCAGAACGTCCACGGCCGTTCCTCGGATCGGGAGAGGCCCGAGGCTCTTCCGATTGTCGACTCGGGCTTCGGGTGAATCCGGCGCCGACGGGGGAGCCCGCTATACGGTCATGAGCCCCCGCGCTCTCCCTTCGGGCATGCCGATCCACGTGCCGACGGACGCCCGCAGTGAACGGGTCTTCCCCAGCCCGCTGGCAGGGTCCGTCGAGGTCCACCGGTTCGAGAGCCAGGTGCTCGTGGGAAACCCCTGGGACGACCCGACGGTCCGTGACCTCCCCGTCTACATCCCGCCCTCCGGAACTACGAAGGGGCTGCCCCTCCTGGTGCTCCTGAGCGGCTATACGGGGTTCGGAGGGATGCACTTCGAACCACCCCTCTTTCTCCGCAGCACGATCATTCGTCGCCTCGACTCCTTGATCCGAACCGGGGTCGCTCCGGAGGCGGTGCTCGTGGCGCCGGACTGCCTCACGACCCTCGGGGGAAGTCAGTACCTCAACTCCTCCGCCACGGGCCGATACGAGGATTACGTCGTTCAAGAACTGCTGCCGTGGGTGCAGCGGAGGTATGGTACCGGGCCGTCGGCCCTCCTCGGGACCTCCAGCGGTGGGTACGGTTCCCTAGTGCTGGCGCTCCGGCACCCGGACGTGTTCCGGGCGGCCGGGTCCAACTCGGGCGATGCGTACTTCGAGGTACCTGCTACCTCCCCGAGTTCCCGGCGGCCTTCCGTGCCCTCCGCCGAGCCGGGGGCCCCGACGCCCTCCTTCGCCGTATGCTCAACGAGCCGACCCGCGACTTCGGACCGAGCAATCCGGATATGCAGGCCTTCGAGCTGATGGCGTACGCGTCCGCCTACTCGCCGACCCCGGACCATCCGGGGGAGTTCGAGCTTCCGTTCGACCTGGTCTCCGGAGCGCTGCGAGAGGAGGTCTGGAGTCGGTGGCTCGCCTGGGACCCCGTCCGAATGGTCCGAACCCCCACGTACTCCGCCGCGCTCCGACAACTCGCGTGTGTCTACGTCGATGGAGGGGTCCGCGACCAGTTTGGTTTGGACCTGGGCGCCCGCATCTTCGCCCGAGAAGCGAAGGCGCAAGGGGGCCACATCGACCACGAGGAATTCGAGGGCGGTCATTGGGACGCAGTTCCGCGCTACGACGTCATGATCCCGCGGCTGCTCCGCGCCCTCGCTCCGCCCTAAGGGCCCCCGTTTTGTAGGCGGCTGGATTGTTCGATCGAGGTTGGCTTCCCGTCCGCCCATGATCCGCGACGGTCAGATCATTTGCGACACATGCGGGAAGTCGATCACGCGAACGACCGCTGTGCTGGAAGGGGGCGGGGACCGAATGCACAACGTCTGCAGTGCGTGCTTCACGACCCTCAAGAAGCAGTCGATCCCTCCGGCCCCGCCGGCCTAGCCGACCCGCTCAGTAGCGACGTTCGAGGCCGGACATCACCTGCTCAAAGGGCAGCAGGGTCTCGTCCTCGTACCAGACCAGGACGATGAAATACCAGGTGAATGCGAGCAAGGCCGCGAGGTCCTGGGACGCTCGACCCTCCGGGCTGACGAGGATGGCCGCGCCGAGAAGCTTGCGTTCCTCGCGAACCGGTTCGATATGGAGGAGCTCGGAGGCGTTCTCGGTCGTGACCTGCCACGCGGGGACCTGCACTCCCGCCCGGTGGAACCGGTACTTCGCCCCTCCCACGAATTCGATACCATGGAAATTCTCCCCCTTATGGAGACCGACGTGGATCCGGATCCGCGCACTGTCGCTCGTCGAACCCTCAGCGCGAAGCGTGAGGTGGGTCGTAAGGAACCCGACCCGCTGAAAGGTCCAGTGGTCGGTGAGGGTCTCGGCATTCGCGTCGGAACCGCCGGCCTTGGCCCACCGGAGCACCGCGACCGAGTCATCCCCGGCGGACAGGGTGAACTCCGCGGGCTCCTCCGCGGTCCGCAGCCAGCGCAGGGCCGTGGGGTCAACGGAGGCGAGAGGGACCAGGGCCACGGTCTCGGAGCCCTCCGCCGCCTCTTAACGGTGGCCGGGGCTCGGGGACTAGCTCGGCGAAGGATCCACGACCCGCGCGCGGGGCGCGAGGTCCCGCTCCATCCGCTCCAGGTCCGCCAACACCCTCTCCACCGGCTCCACTTCCTCCGCGGCCGCATCGAACCCGGCTTTGGCGAAGGGTTGGACCCCTAGGGGGAGGCCGGATGGGGGTCCGCCGGACCGTTCCGAATCGGTCGGTTCTTCGTGCCAGTCTCCGGCTGCGGCGGTCGCGCGGATGTCGGGAGCGGGGCGCCCGAAATCGCTCCGCGCGCGGGTGGGGCGTGGGGGCTCGGGAACGTTGCCCGATTCCGCCGGCTCAGGGAAGTCGATCGGAAGGTACGCGGGGGACGGCGAGGGAGTCGTCGGTTGGGTCGCGGGCGGCTCCGACCCGACGGCAACGGTCCAGGAGATGACGCCTCCGATTGAGCACGTGAACCCGAGCGCGAGCAGGAGCAACAGGAGTGTGAACCCGCCCGGCCCGTAGTCGGCATACGCAGGGAATCCCAGGCGCAGAACGATACCAGCGGTGAAGAAGATCACTGCGCTGATGAACAGCGGGAGACTACGAACAAAATCCGAGGCCTGCCACCATCCCGAACTGGCGTGTCGAGGCAGGCCAGTTCCCATGCGGTTTACCTCCATGTACGTGAAGGTGAGCACGCTCCCCGTTCATAATATCGACCCGGACATCGGAGGGGGGTATACGAGTCCACGTAGTGTACCGAGGCCCTGGCGGTACAGGGATTGCAACGCTGCAACTCCTCGGGACCCGGAGGGTCGTTAGGTCTCGACAATGGTACAGTGCTCGGCCATAGGAGCGTTCATTAACCCCTCGAACGATCTAATGTACGTCCCCTTGGGGGAGATTTCGAATGGTGAGGAAAATCGGGCGCAAGGCAGTTTACGGATTAACTATCGTTGCTATACTGGTAATGACCGCCGGGTTCGCCATGGCCACGGTGTTCAGCTCCATCAGCACCAACACCAATCAGAACGGGTTCACGGTAACCAACGCGGGCAATACGATCTACGGCGGTGGGAGTTCAACCCAGACCAGCTCGCTAGTCTACGTGACCCCGGGCGCTTGCGATTCTCTTGCCACACCGGCATCCGGCGCAGACATAGCTTCCTTCTATGTTGATGGTCAGATCGCTTGTGCCACTTCCCCTAACTGGTACGAGGAGGTCACCTTCGTATCTGGTAGCACGGTTTCCGCCGCATCCGACACATTTACCGTGAGCGTGGGGACCAACGTCAACGCCATCCTGGTGGATTTCTCCGGGATTAGCCCCGTTCACACAGTGACGGTCAACGTCTATTATGCGCTTGGCACGGGTGCCTCAACCACTGCCGGGAACATTGGTATTTCGGGGACCTGAGCGTTTCCCCACACAAGGCAGAGGGGACATCTCCCCAACCCTTTCTTTGATCTCCTCCGCGCAGCCATTCTTGGAATCCGTTACTGATCAGGCTGCGTGCCCCTCGGCCACATGAGCTCCCGCGGAGTCACGCCCCAATCCTCACCTGAAGTCGGACGCTAAGACTCCGGGCCGGCTCACTGACTCCTCTAATCCATGGGGTCATTCCCTCCCAACCGCAAGACAGCAACGACCGGTGGGCTCGGGTTTGGCGGGCATTAGAACGAGGGCCCGAACACCTAAGTTCTCCGGCCGGTGCCTTCTATGATGACTCCGTCCCGCAAGGGTCCTGCGATCCGCCGCGAGTTCGACCGCGAGGCTTCGGCCTACGATCGGACCGCCGAGGCGTCGATGCCCGGGTACAGTGACCTGCACCGGACCCTGCTCGGGGGGATCCCCTATTCTCCAACTCGTGAATTCCGGGTGCTGGAACTCGGGGTCGGCACCGGCACCCTCACCGCGCTCCTCCTCGAGCAATTCCCCCACGCCCACGTCACCGGGATCGACCTCTCCCCCCGAATGATCGCGCGCGCCCGCGCCAAGCTGCGTCCATTCCGGGGTCGGGTCGAGCTCGTCGACGGGGACTTGGGAGAGTTCGCGGATCGCCCGTACGACGCGGTCGTCTCCGCGCTCGCGATCCACCACCTCCCCGACCCAGCGAAGTGGCGGCTGTTTCGTCGTATCTATCGAGCTCTTCCGCGGGGCGGATACTTCGGGGACGCGGACGATCACCTGCCGGAGGACCCGCTGTTTGACCAACGCTACGCCCAGATCGCCTCGGCCGCCCAGCGGTCCCCCCGGGGGGGAGTGGAGTGGGCCCGCCTCCAGCAAGTCTGGCACGAACACGAGCAGTTCGACCGTCCGTGTACGGTCGCCGCCGAAACGGCAGCGCTCCACCGGGCGGGCTTTGCCCATGTCGGCGTTCCCTGGCGGTTCTTCGGGCAGGCCGTCGTCTGGGCGTTCAAATAGCGAAGAGGTCCCCGAGCTTGTGAGGGGAGGGGGCCGGTGGTGCTGAGGGAGACCACCTTCTGGCTCGGAGGCGCTCTTACTATAGGGCTCGGTCTCGCGTTCGCGGCCGGACTCGTCTGGGCGGGTGCGGGCCTCGACTACTTCTCGGCCTACCTCGGCGCCGGTTTCGGAGTGGTCCTCGGGTCGTTCTTCATCTATGTGGGAGGCGCCGAGGCCCAGGCGCGTCGGTCGTTTCTATCCGAGACCGATCGGTCCGTGCAGGGCACAGCGAGCGAGCCAGATCGGCCTCGGTGAACCTCCGCGCCGCGCGTCCACGCGAGGAAAGCCTTTTCTTGAGAGCGCACCGTCCACGCGACGTGGCCGGGATGGGGTAGCTTGGCCTATCCTGGGGGACTGTGGATCCCTCGACCCGGGTTCAAAGCGGCGCGGGGCCCACCCCCGCGCCCTGAGACTCTCGGTCCCGGCCCTACGGGCGTCGCCGCCGGGCCCGGGCCCGTGGCGGCGATCGGGTCGGTTTCTTCGTGAGACGTTCGAGAACTTCGGGAAGCGCGGAGAGGGTGGAGTCCGCCCACGCCGCCCCCCACTGGGCCAGGTCGGCGGGGGTCAGGGTCCAGCCGCGAATGGACGAGGTCCGTCCGAGCGCGGTCACCCCCGGGACCGACTGAGCGGCCTCCATGTCGAATCGGGAGTCCCCCACCAGGAAGACGGGGACGCCCGGATAGCGACGTCGGTATTCGGTGAGATGTTCTCGCTTCGTTCCGTCCGCCGAGCCAAGGACCTCCTCGAACCAGTAGCGGAGCCCTTCGCGCTCGAGGATGAGCTCCGCCATCTCGGTCTCGGCCCCCGTGGAGATCGTCATCGTCCATCCGTCCCGGTCGAGGCGGTTCAGGAGCTTGGGGATCTCGGGGAACGGCTTCGCCTTCGCGTAGGCTTCCGTGACTTTCCGCTGATGGAACGTGCGCGCGGTCGACGCGCGTTGCTCGGGCGACGCCCCCGGGTAGAGCTGCGAGAGCTGGGCTTCGAACGGCATCCCGGTCGTCGCGAGGTAGTGGACCCTTCCCTCCTCCGGCGGGGTGGCGAACGCTTTTTCCAGAACGTCAGCGGCGACCGTGCTGATGAGACCCAGATCGTCGAGGATCGTGCCATCCAGGTCGAAGACGACCAGGCCCCGCGCCAATTGTCGGGGTGCGACGATCTCGCGGGGGCGACCTAGCCCCCGGCTCATCTCCGCGAACTGGCTCGTCGCGGAGAGCACAGGGAGCTCGGCTCCCTCCGGGGCGACCGGGGGGGAGGACCTACCCTTCGGAGGTGGCTCCGTCTCGTCGGCCGAAGGAGTCGCCATCCCCCGGTGGAGGGGCCGCTGCTCATTAAGTCGGCGCGCCCCCGGGAGGGCCTAATAGTCGCGCCCGGTTCGGGCCGTGGGAGGACCCGTGCACCCCAGTCGCGCCATCCGCGGCCGATCGACCCGCTTGCTCGAAGGCAAGCGGATCGTCTTCGGAATCTCGGGGTCGATCGCCGCCGTGGAGGTTCCGCGGATCATCCGGGAGCTGCTGCGGCATGGCGCCGACGTCCAGGCCGTCATGAGCCCCGAAGCGGGTCGCATCATCACCCCCGAGGCGATCGAGTTCGCGACCGGCCATCCCCCCATCCTGCACCTCACGGGGAACGTCGAGCATGTCACGCTCCTGGGGCCGGGCGAGGGCCGGGCCGACATGCTGCTCATCGCGCCCGCGACGGCGAATACGATCTCCAAGATCGCCCACGGGATCGACGACACCGCCCTGACCTCATGCGCCTCGATCGCGCTGGGCGGCGGCGTTCCCCTGCTGGTGGCTCCGGCGATGCACTCCCACATGGGATTGAACCCCGCCATTCGGGAGAACGTCGAACGGCTCCGGTCCTGGGGCGTCGGCATCATCCACGGCGCGTCGACGGAAGGGGAGGAGAAGATCGCGACCCCGGAGGAAGTGGCCGCGGCCGTGCTCCACCGGCTCGCCGAGGGACCGTGGGCCGGCCGTCAGGTGATCGTGATCGGGGGGGCCTCCCGAGAGAAGATCGACGCGGTCCGATCCGTCACGAACGAAAGCTCCGGCACGATGGCGGTCGCCCTGGCGACGCAGGCTTACTTTCGCGGCGCCGGGGTCGAGCTCTGGGCCGGCGCCCTCCAGGTGACCCCGCCGGCCTGGATCCCGCTGGTCCGCTGGGAGGGCGTCGATGACCTCCTCTCGCTCGCTCGGGGCCGGAGAACTGACCTCGCGCGCGCGGCGGCGGTCTTCGTCCCGGCCGCGCTCTCCGACTTCACGCTCGAACCTCGCACGGGCAAGATCCCCTCCCGCGACCATCCCCTGCTGACCCTCTCCTTGCGTCGGGCCCCCAAGGTCCTCCCCACGCTACGAACCCTCGCACCGGCACCCACCCGACTGGTAGGATTCAAGCTCGAATCGGGAGAGAGTGCGGCCGAGCTCGAGCGGGAGGGATCCCGCCTCCGTACCGAGACCGGCGCGGATTGGGTCGTGGCCAACGACGTGAGCGCTATGGGCTCGAGCGAGACGAACGTCCTGGTGCTGACCTCCGCGGGGCGGGGTCAATGGATCCGTGGGCCTAAGACCGAGGTCGCCGGCAAGCTCCTCGATGACCTCGGCCGGGAGGTGGCCAACGTGGCCCATTCGGTCCCCTCCTCTCGTTCCGGACCTGGCACCAATTCCGCCTCCCCTCGCCGAAGGCGGGCTGGTCGAAACGCCCGGCGGCGCGGCCCCCGTCGGCCTTAATAGACCGCCTGTCTCGGCGCGGCCAGAGGTGCTGCAGAGTGGTCAAGTTGGCCGAGTGGCGGGGCAAGGAGGTCTTCCGGAAGTATGCCGTGCCTCTTCCGAAGGGCGCGGTGGCCCGATCGGCCGACGAAGCAGAATCGCTCGTGCGGGCCGGTACGGTGCCGCTCCCGTGTGTCGTGAAGGCCCAGGTGTTGTCCGGCGGCCGAGGGAAGGGCGGGGCCGTCCGGTTCGCGTCCACTCCGGCCGAAGCGCGCGCTGCGGCGGAGGCGATCCTTGGGCTCGAATTCAAAGGGGAGCGCGTCAAGGAGCTCCTGCTCGAAGAGAAGCTCGTCCTCTCGAAGGAGCTCTACCTGTCGATCACGCTCGACCGGAGCGCCCGTCTACCCGTGCTCATCGAGAGCCCCCACGGGGGCGTTGAGATCGAGTCCGTCGACGACCACGAGATCGACCGGCAGCACATCGACCCGTTCCCCGGTCTCACCAGCTATGCGAAGCGACGGGCCGGCACGGTCCTCGGCCTCACCGGAGGTCCGGCCAAATCTCTCGACCGATTGCTCGACGGCCTCTGGAAGCTCTTCCAGGCCGAGGACGCAGAACTGGTCGAGATCAACCCGCTCGCGGTCGTGGGGGATGGCTTGGTGGCCCTGGACGCTAAAGTGATCATCGAGGATGACGCGGCGTTCCGTCATCCCGAGTACGCGGAACTCCGGGACGACCGGACCCCGCTCGAGGAGATCGCACGCGAGAAGGACATCGCATTCGTCCAGTTGGACGGGAACATCGGCGTCATCGCGAACGGTGCCGGCCTCACGATGGCGACCCTCGATGTGCTGAAGGAGTTCGGCGGGAACCCCGGCGTCTTCCTCGACCTCGGCGGAACGGACGACCCCCGGAAGGTCACCGAGGCGTTCCTCTTGATGGCCCAGGCGAAACCGAAGGCGGTCTTCCTCAACATCTTCGGGGGTGTCACCCGATGCGACACGGTCGCCAAGGGGCTGGTCGAGGCGATGCGTCAGGTCCCGGCGGCCGACCGGTTCCCGCTCGTCGCCCGCATCCGCGGGAACAACGAGAAGGAAGGGATCGAGATCCTCCACGCGGCGGGAGTCACCTCCATCCCCGAGCTGAAACAGTCGGCGCAGGCCGTGGTGGCCGCGGCCGCGGGGGGGTCCCCATGAGCGTGCTGCTCACTCGCGAGACCCGCGTGGTCGTCCAGGGGATCACCGGACACCAGGGCACGGTCCATTCGCGTCAGATGCGGGAGTTCGGCACGAAGGTCGTGGCGGGCGTGACCCCCGGGAAAGGGGGCACGAAGGTCGAGGAGGTCCCCGTGTTCGACTCGGTCCGGGATGCGGTCGAGACGACCCAGGCCAACGCCTCGTGCCTCTTCGTCCCGGCCCCGTTCGCGAAGGACGCCCTCCTCGAAGCGGTCGACGCGGGGATCCGCCTCGTCGTGATCGTCACGGAGCACATTCCGTTCCACGACATGCTCGTGATGTACCAGTACGCGCGGTCCCACGGCACCCGGATCATCGGACCCAACTGCCCGGGCATCGCCTCGCCCGGTGTGGCCAAGGTCGGGATCATTCCCAACGTCGTGTTCCGGCCCGGAAGGGTAGGGGTCATCTCGCGGAGCGGGACGCTCACTTACGAGATCGTGAACGGGATCAAAGAACACGGGCTGGGCCAGTCCACCTGCATCGGCCTCGGGGGCGATCCGGTCGTCGGAACGTCGTTCGTCGACGCGCTCCCGCTCTTCCAGGAGGACCCGGACACCGACCTCGTCGTCCTGGTCGGGGAGATCGGCGGCACGGCGGAAGAGGACGCCGCCGAGTACCTCCATCGGAAGTTCACGAAGCCGGTCGTGGCGTACATCGCCGGCCGAAGCGCGCCCCCCGACAAGCGCATGGGACACGCGGGCGCGATCATCTCCCGGGGAAAGGGCACCGCCGAGACCAAGCTCGCCGCCCTTCAGGCCGCGGGGGCGCGGGTCGCACGGTTCCCCTACGAGATCCCGGACCTCGTGGCCGAGAACCTCCCGCACGGAGCCCCGCGGTGACGCCCCCCGGTCCCTCCCGCGAGCCGGAGGAGCCGGAGCCCTGCATCGTCCCCGGCTGCGGAGCGCCGTCCGTCCGCCACCTCGCTCTCACTGAAGCTCGGAAGGCGTTCGACCGCCTGCCGGACAAGGGACGCCGCGCTCCGCTCTGTCGCGACCACTACCGGGAGTGGAAGAAGACGACCAAGGAAGCGCGCAAGCTCGACCGCCTCGGCTGGTAGAGCCCTCGAACGGCCCGCCGGAGGCCGAGCGCGTTCCCGCGGAGAAACGAGAGGGGCCTGAAGGGGTTGGATGAGCGGAAGGGAAGCGCGTTAGCGCTTCCGCATCTTCTGAGCGCGCATGCGTCTCCGCATCCGCTTCTTGCGCCACTTCCAGCGCATGTGGCCGCGCTTCTTCCAGACCCTCGAGGAACGTTTCACAGGACGGCGGGGGGAGGGGTAACGGTTTATTAGGGTTCCCCCGCCCTCGAGAGAGGGAGGGCCCGTCCGGCGTGCCGGACCTTATCTAGACGGCCCGCCTCGCACTTCCGTGCTCACCGCATCCGACCTCGAGATCAACGTGCTGGAGTTCCGCCAGCGCTCGTTCCAATTCGACCGGCTCGCCTCGCTCGACGGCGAGGAGTACGCGGTGTTCTCCCGGACGGAGACGGAGAGCGAGAGCCAGTTCCGTCCGCGCCTGGTCCACCTCCACCTGGTCGTCCCGCTCGCCTGGGTCCTCCTGGATGAGGCGAACGATTCGCTCCGCATCGCCAAGGACGGTGCGACCGCTCCGGCCCACCTCATTGAGACCGTCGTAGAAGTCGGGGCCGAGCCGCCCCAATTCATGGAGCAGGGGATCGAATGGTCCCGGAAGAGCGGCCCCGGCGGTGCCCACTTCTACGGACCTACCGAGCGGGTCGGACGGCTGTTCAGCCCCGAAGGCCACGCCACCCTGGGCCTGTAGGGTGCGACCTCGATCCGCCTCAGGCGGGGTGGGTCCGGGGCCGGAGGGTCCGCTCGACCACGGCGGCGAAGATCCCACCGACGATGGGTGCCACCCAGAAGATCCAGTCCTCCTTGATCGCCCACTGGCCCGACGGCCAGAGCGCGGACAGCACGGCGGGGGCGAAGCTGCGAGCGGGGTTGACGGACGCTCCGTCCACCGGGATCGCGACCAGGTTCGTCATGAACAGGGTCATCGTGATGGCGATGGCCGCGACGTTCTTCGACGAGTTCTCCGATCGCGTAACGAAGAGCGCCACGACGACGAGGAAGAACGTGATGAGGACTTCGAGCAGGAATACCGCCGTGGCACTATAGAAGTACGGCGCGCCGTTCCCGGCGTAGCCCTGCGAGGCCAGGGCGACCCCCTGTACGAAGGAGAAGGAGCCGGCCGGGCCACCGTAGGCGATGGCCAGGATGATCCCGGTGGCGGTGATGCCTCCCGCCACCTGGGCGAGGATGTACGGAACGACCTCGCGTCCCGGCAACCGTCCCGAGGCCCAAAAGCCGATGGTGATCGCGGGATTGAAATGCCCGCCCGAAGTGTCCCCGAACGCGTAGGCCATCCCGAGGACCCCGAACCCGAGGGACGCAGCGATCAGGACGACCCGAGCGGCTCCGCTTTCTCCGTCCAAGCCGGAGAAGATGGCCGCTCCGCCGACGGCCGCGAGCAACCCGAACGTGCCCAGGAACTCGGCGAAGTACTTCTGACCGGACGTCCACGACATCGGCGGGGGACCACGTCAGTGGATTGTTAAACCTTACGCCCGCGAAGGACGGGAGGTCACCCGGGCGGGGGACGAGCGCGTTCCGGGTTCAGAGACCCTCGCGGTCGACCGCGAGCGACAGTCCATTGCCCCCGCCCATGCAGAGCGTCGCCAGGCCGAGCGACTTCTGGGACCGTACCAGCTCCTGCACGAGGGTGACGGCGATCCGAGCCCCACTCGCACCGATCGGGTGGCCGAGCGCGATCGCTCCTCCGTTCACGTTGAACTGCTCGTCCGTGAACCCGAAGGTCCGCTGGACCGCGAGCGACGCCGATGCGTAGGCCTCATTGTGCTCGACGCGGTCTAAATCGGAGGCGCGAAGGCCGCTGCGCTCCAAGTGCCGCTTCACGGTCGGGATGGGAGACTCCATGACATCCCGGGGGTGGACCCCGCTTTCGGCCAACGAGTGGATCCAGGCCAGCGGCTTCGAGCCGCGACGTCGAACCTCGGTCGCGCTCGCGAGAACCAGCGCCGCCCCTCCGTCCGACAGCTTGGAGGTGTTGCCCGGGGTCAGCACTCCATCCGGGGCGAACGCCGGGTGCAGTCGGGCCAACCCCTCCAGGGTCGTGTCCGGCCGGGTCCCTCGTCGTTCACCAATCCTTCCGAGCCGAGGGAGCGGTCGGCGGGTACGGGCACGGTCTCGCTCACGAAAGTGCCCGATCGGACCGCCGCGGAGGCTCGGAGGTGGCTGCGGAGGCCGTAGGCGTCCACCTCCGCCCGGGTGAGCTGGAACTTCTTGGCGATGCGCTCTCCCGTGATCCCCATGAGTTCGTGGCCCTCGTAGGCGTCGACGAGCGAGTCCCGCTGCATCGCGTCGTCGAGGGTGTACCAGCCCGGTGGGTGCGCCCAACGCATCGCGCCGGGAAGAAGGTAGGGCGCGCCGGACATCGACTCCATGCCACCGACCAAGACGCGGTCAAAGAGTCCCGCGCGGATCGTGGCGTAGCCCAGATGGATCGCCTTCATACCGGAGCCGCAGACCATGTTGAGCGTCACGGCTCCGACGGTGTCGGGCACGCCGGCCCCTCGGAGGACCTGCCGCGCCGGGTTTTGCCCAGCGCCTGCCTGGATCGCCATCCCGAAAAGCACCTCCTCGATGTCGGCGGGAGCCAGTCCCGCGCGTTCGATCGCGGCGGACGCGGCCAGAGTCCCTAAGCTGGTGGCCGGAACGGAGCGAAGGGCGCCTCCGTACTTGCCGATCGGCGTCCGAACCGCGGAGAGGATCGCGACTGCGTGCTCCGGTGGAGATGTCATCGACCTAACACCCGGACGGCGATTAAGAAGCCTGCGGGGCGCCGGAGCCGCGCGGGGGTCGGGGAACCTAATCCTCTTCGACGCGCGGCGCGAGCAGGTAGCGGCCTTCCCCGCGACCCGTTCCCATCGAGAACTCGATCTTGAGAGGGTATTCGTTCCCCACGTGGAGCGTGGCCTCCTCGGCCGTGATCGCCTTCACCATCGCGGAGAAGAAATCGAGCGGGTACATGCTCTTCACGGCCTCCTTCACCTCGAGCTTGGAGAGGACCTCCTTCGGGAGACGGAGGTCGAGGCGGTCGGTGTCCCCCTCGGAGTGCATCGTGAACGCCTCCGGGTCGACGCTCAGCGTCACGTGGTCCGTGAAGCTCTCGCTGCCCCGTATTCCCTGACGGAGGTCCTCCATCTTCACGGTCACGCTGGCCGGAGGGCTGACGTTCGGCACCTTGGGGTCGGTGATGCCGGCCGGGTCGACCACCGCCATCTGACGAGTGATGCGGCCGACGGCGGCGATGAGACGTTTTCCGTCGAACTGGAGGTCGATGACGTCACCGGGTTTGGAGAGGCGGAGCACCTCCTTCAGCTTGTCAATGTCCACGCCGACCTCGGTGGGTTCACCCGTGAACTCCTCGAAGACGCCTTTGTTCAGCTTGAGGACCAGCATGGCCACATGGGAAGGGTCGACGGCCTTCGCCTCGAGTCCCTCCTTCGAGATGGACAGCTTGACCTCAGTGACCAGCGTGGAGACAACCTCGACGACCTCGCGGAGGTTCTCCATCTTGATGCGGACCTTGAACATTGGGAGCCCTGCCGCCTGACATCGGTCCTGTCTAAAAGGGTTCCCTGATGGCATGCCCTTCTCTCGATGATTGTCAGGTCCCGTACCCCCGAGGCTTTCGTGGGAATCCAGCGTCCGGGTGCGGTGTCCACTGGGGAGGTCCTGCGCGGGCTCGATGCTCGACCTCGATGGCGCGCGGCGGGCGAGTCCCTTAGGTCCGGACCGCGGCCACGACGAACCCGTGCCCCGACTCGAGCGCCCCGGGCCGTCGGCCCACCCGCTCCTCGAGCCGCAAGAGCCCTTCCCACGTCTTCCGTTCCCGGTGGGCGATCGCCGCGACCCGGTCCTGGTAGGCCGCCAGGGGGGCCACGCTCATCGCGTCGATCACGCGGAACCCGGCCCGGGCCAATGCTTTCGTGGCCTGAGCCACCGTGTAGAACTGGAACTCCCACATGCCACCTCGTCCGGGGGCGTAAGGCTGGAACCCGGTCCCGAGCACTTGGTCCAAGAGATAGTACGCGGGGCGGCGTAGGATCCTCAGCAGAAAACGCTGCTGCGCCGCCCGGCCCAAGAATTCCTGGGCCGACGCCGCCGGTGAGGCGAAATCGAGCAGGAGACGACCCCTCGGTCGGACCACCCGTCGGAGCTCCGCCAGGAGGACCCCGCCGTCCCGGCCGGCAAAGCTGACGATGTTCCCGAGCGCCACCACGGTGTCGATGGAACGGGGCCGAAACGGGAGGTACTCGCCGGCCCCTTGAATGAAATCGATCCGGGCGAACCCGCGCTGCGTCCGGGCCCGACGACGGCCGGAACGAAGGCTCTCCCGCGAAAGGTCGAGCGCGATCAGCCGACCCCGGAACCGCTGCCGGAGAAATGGCGTGAACCGTCCGGGGCCGGGGCCTAGCTCGAGAAGAAAGCCGGCCGAGGGACGCAGGTGGCGGCCCACGAACCGCTGACGCAACGTGCGAAAAAGGAGCCTTTGAGCGTCCCCCGAATAACGCCCCCACTCCTGTTTCACCCGGTCGTCGAACGTCCGGCGGAGGTGGGCCCGCCGGCGAGCGGGTGGTTGGGGTCGCGGACGTGCCATCGCGAGGGTCGCACCCCCGGCGACTATTTCGGTTGTGGTGCGGGTCCATCCCAACCCGGGATCCCTCGCGGGATGCACCGGCTTAGACCCCACCGGCGCAAGCCGTTTTCTCGGGGAGCGTCTAGCCGACGCGTGACCGAGCTCGCGTACCTCGCCGATATGCCGGCCGCGTACGTTCGCTCGTTCCGGGCCCGGGTCGTCGCGCTCCCGCCCGGGGGCGTGGTCCTGGACCGGACCTTTTTCTACCCGACGGGCGGCGGCCAGCCCGCCGACCGCGGGACCCTCCGATACGGAGAGGCCACGTTGGAGGTGACGGACGTCACTCGGAGCGGGAACGCGGTCCACCACCGCGTGCGATCGGCGGGGTCCGACGTCCAGAAGTTCGTGGCCGGGGCGGAGGTGGAAGGCACGGTGGACTGGGAACGCCGCCACCAGCACATGCGCTTGCACACCGGCCAGCACCTCCTCAGCGCGCGTGCCTTTGAGCAGAGCGGTCTGCGCACGCGAAAAGCCGTGCTCCGTGGCCTCGGGGCGACTATCGATTTGGAGGGAGTGCTCCCCCCCGCGCAATTGGACGAGATCGCCCACGACATGGACGAGGTCATCCGAGCGGGTCGTCCCGTGTCCATACGCCACGTCGCGCGGGCCGAGTGGAACGACCTCCCGAGCGCCGGAAGGTCGGGCCTGGTCCCGCTACCGCCCCACGTCGATCCGGTCCGTGTGGTCGAGGTCCAGGGGGAGGACAGTTGCCCCTGCGGGGGGACGCACGTCCGCTCCACGGCCGAGATCGGGGAGGTCCGGCTGACCGCTCCCGTGCTCGCTTCGGAGGGGGGAACCCGGATCGGGTTCACGTTGATGAGGCCGGGGGCGACCGTTCCGCCCGCGTGACCCCATAGAGATACACGTCGTGCCACCGCCCGTGGTGGTAGAACGCGCTCCGAAGCGTCCCTTCGCGACGGAACCCGAGTCCTTCGACCAGTCGGGCGGAGGCCACGTTCTCCACATCGCACGTGGCCCCGACGCGTTCTACCGAGGTCGTCTGGAAGAGATGGTCGGTGAGGAGGCCTACTGCTTCGCTCCCGTAGCCGTGTCCTCGCGCGGCCCGGTCGCCCATGATGTACCAGACCTCGACCGTTTCGAGCACGGGGTGAGGGGAGAAATGACCCACGACCCCCACGGGACCCGGCGCCTCGGCCCGTTCCACGACGAAGCGGGGAACGAGCGAGGCCGGTTCGTCCGTCGAGGTTGACATCGAATGCACGAAGCCATCATAGCTCTCCGAGAGGAAGCGGTCGTAGGGAGCGACTACTTGCGGGTCGCTGAACCAGGAGTAGAGGACATCGTAGTCCGAGGGGACCGGGGGACGCAGCCGAACCTTCGGGCCGTGGAGCGGCGGCAAGGAGGCCTACTGACTGGCGTGAGTTCCGCGCCCGGTCGTGGAGGCGGCCCCGGTCGCCGGACCGGGTGCCGATCCGGTCTCTTCCACATCAAACCGGACCGGGGGCTCGGAGAGATCGCCGCGCTGGACCTCGATCGCCATTCGGTGCCCCGTCGCGGTGAGGGAGAGGACATGCTTCGGTTCGGAGTAGCCGACGACGTACTGCGTACGGCGGTAGATCATTCGTGACATCTCGAGCGTCCGCATCGCGTTCTTCAGGTCCGAGGGGTCTTCGCCCGCGAACTTCCGTGCGATCCCGAACTCGGTCGTCCACTGGTCGGCTTCAAATCGAACCTGGTTGCCTCGATGGTCCAACAGGTGCACGAGAAGCAGACGCTCGATTCGGGTAAGCTCCTCGCGCGGCATCTGGAAGACGTCCGGCTCACGAGATGGTCGTGATTTCGTATTGGACGTCGAGACCTTTCAACCGCTCGTGCATCTCGGTGACCAACCGAATGACGTCATCCAATGCGGCCTTGTCCTTCCAACGGTACACGAAGTCATGCATCCCCATCGATTCCTCGAACCCGACGGACCGCATCGCCGCAAGGACTTTCGTGGGGTCGGCGCCTTCGGAGTGGAAGGTCATCCGTACGTAGGTCCGCATCGGGAGTCCGCCGGGAGAGCGGTAGGTCAAGTTTAGGTGGCCCTCCATTTATATATGCTTCTCTGAGTCGCTCCGCCCGTTGTGACGTCCGACGACCCTATAGGACCCGTCCTCGTCACGGGCGGAGCAGGCGCGATCGGCAGCTACCTAGTCCGGGCGCTCCTCGACCGGGGCCACGAGGTCCGTGTGGTCGACAACCTTTCCTCCGGCCGTCGGGACCTGGTTCCCACCTCCTCCCGGGTTTCCCTTACGGTCGCCGACCTGGGCCGACCGACCGAGTACCAGGACCTCCTTCGGGGGGTTACCCAGGCTTGGCATATCGCCGCCAATCCGGACATCCGAAAGGGGACCGCCGACCCGACCGTGGACCTTGAGAACGGCACCCTCGCGACGTTCCATCTTCTGGAGGCGGCGCGTCGTCACGACGTTCCGCGGGTCCTCTACTCCTCGTCCAGCGTCGTCTACGGCCAGGCGACCGTCTTCCCGACCCCGGAAGAATACGGGCCGCTCTGCCCGGAATCGATGTACGCGGCCTCGAAGCTCGCCTCCGAGGCCCTCCTGTACGCCTATGCGCATTCGTATGGTATCCGGGTCCACGTGTTCCGGTTCGCGAACATCATCGGCCCGGGCATGGGCCACGGGATCCTTCCGGACTTCCTGGCCAAGTTGCGGACCGACCCGGCTCGCCTCGAAGTACTGGGAGACGGTCGCCAGGCGAAGAGCTACCTTCGGACCGAGGACTGCGTCGCCGGGATGCTCCTCGCGGGCTCCCGGGCCAAGGACCGGGTGAACATCTTCAACCTCGGAGCCGCCGATCAGATCTCGGTGCGCGAGATCGCCGAGAAGGTCGTTGCCGCCACGGGCGGACGGGCCCGGATCGAGTACACCGGAGGGGACCGTGGCTGGACGGGGGACGTCCCGCTGCAACTCCTATCGATCGAGAAGATGCGCCGCCTCGGGTGGGCACCCCACCTCTCGAGCGCCGGGGCCATCGACCGCACCCTGGGCGAACTCCTCGCCGCGACGCCGCACTAAACCCGCGCGACCGATCGGTAGATGGGGAGGTGGGATTCCACCACGCGCGGCCAGGAGTACCGCTCCAGGGCCACCCCCCGGGCCGCCTCCCCCATCGACCGTCGTCGAGCCTCGTCGGATCGGAGCTCGATCGCTCGCGCCCGGATCGCCTGAGCGAACCGGACCGGGTCCTGGTCCGCCAACGTCCATCCGGTCCGTCCGTCGTCCACCACTCCTTCCACGGCTCCCCCACCGAGGACGGGCAGACCCGCCGAAAGGGCCTGGAGCACGGTGGCGGAGAGGACCTCCACAGCGCTCGGGTGCACCAGGAAGTCGCTCTCGGCAAACAGGGCCCGCAGCGTGACTTCCGGCACCTCTCCGAGGAGCTCGACGGAGTCCCCGGCCGCCCGCACGACCGCCGCATAGGCGGGATCGGGTTGCGGCCCTGCGATGCGGAGGTGGATCCCAGTTCCCTTCAATGCCCGCGCGGCGATTTCCCACCTCTTGAACGGGAGAACGACACCGACACCGAGGGCCCGGTTCCCATTCCGCCGGCCCCAGTCCGGCCCGAACCGTTCGGAATCAACTCCAAACGGGATCACGGAGATCGGGAGCGGGTGGGGGCTCGGGACGGCCGCCCGCATGGTCCGCGCTAGGGGTTCGGTGAGGGCGACGACCGCGTTCGCCCGGCGGACGGCACGTCGTTCGAGCCAGTATCCCCAGCGGTGGGTCCAGCGGGTCCGGTAGAACCAGTGCCGAGAGTGGGAGGTGTAGACGAACGGGAGGCCGGACCAGGCCAGGCGGTTCGCGACGACGGGGGTGTTAGCATGAAGGACGTCGTAATCGACCCCCCGCAACAATCGGGGCACCTCGAGGGCGAAGGGGTACTCGTCGCGCATCCGTCGCTGACGCACCCGATTGAGGATGATGCCCGTGTGACCGGCGGCCATCAATGCGGCCTGGAAGTCCGCCAGTATCCGCTCGATCGCGCCGTAGCCCGTCGGCGGGATGGGTTGGACCCCCCCTCCGATGAGGACGACCCGCACGCCCTCCCCACCTTCGCGTTAGATTAAGGACTTGGGGCGTTCGGGGAACCGGGCGTCTATCCGCCGGGAAAGCTAGCGATGGGTTCGGTTTGCGTTGAGATCGCGGTCCGAGACGACCCCCACCTCGGAGAGACTCTCGCTTCTCTCGCGCGACAGAGCCGAAAACCGGATCGCGTCCTGATCGCCGCGTCGAGCGACTCCCTACCGGAGTTTCTGCGCTCCGCGCGTCGGGCGGCCCCTGACCTGGTCGTTCAAGTGGCCCGTTTCCCGGGGGGAGTCGTGAATGCACGCGGGGGAGCGCAGCTCCTGATCCAGGAGGAGATCACAGCGTTCCTGGACTCGGACGAGAGCGCGCCGCCGGATTGGCTCAAGCTGCTGGTGGCGCCGCTGGAAGCGGGTTCGGCCGATTTTAGCGGCGGCCCGACCCGCCCGGCGCGCCCTCCCCAGACTTCGGTCGAACGGTACATGGACCTGCTCGAACAATCGATCTACGAGGACCTCGTGCCGGCCCGCGTCACGTACCTCCCCCTCCAGAACACCGCCTGGCGCACGGGCCCCCTCGCGCGACTCGGCTTTGACCCACGGATCCCCTTCGCGGAGGACCACGACGTGGAGACGCGGGCGGTGCGGGCCGGTCTGCGAGGGGTCTTCGTCCCGGAGGCGTGGGTCTATCACGACCCCGGCGCACCGGTGGGTTTGCTAAGGTGGGCCCGCAAGCGCTACCGCTACTTGGTCGCGATGGCGATGTCGCTCCTCAAGAACGACGGGCTGGGAGAACGACTCGGCGAGCGGCGACGCCCGGTCCGGCATCCGCTCCGCTTCCTCGAGGGCGCCATGAAGCCCGTCGCGCTCCTCCACGCTCGTATGCGTTGGAACCGAGTGAGGGGCTGGAGGGTCGTCCTCCCCTCTCCCGAGCCCGAACCGCCCGACTAGCGGGCTCCTCGCTTCTCGAGGGCGCGGGGGCTCCTTCTCGGGCAAACCTTAAGCGAGCGCCCGGTTCGGCGGGGCCATGCCGTCCGAGACCTCCAAACACCACGCGGGGGCCCAGTCCGGGCACCTGGTACGACTGGACTACGACCTGTGGGCCGAAGGAGGGGGACGGACGGACCTCATCGACACGACGCACGAGGAGGTCGCGCAAACCGCCAAGGTCCCTTCGACCCCCGGAACCCCCTGGGGACCTCGACCGCACCTCATCGGGGGCGACTACTTCCCGACGGGCATCGAGGCGGCGCTCGTGGGGCTCAAGGTGGGAGAGGAAGTCGAGAAGGAGTTCTCTCCCGCGGACGCCTTCGGGGAGCGGGACCCGAATCTGATCGAACTGTTCTCCATGCACGAGGTCTCCCGCCTCCCCGAGATGCGACGGGAGGATGCCCACCTCGATCTCGGGACCGTCCTCACCATCGAGGGACGCCGGGGGCGCGTGGTCACCCTTACCCAGGCGCGCGTGCGGGTCGACTTCAATCCGGCGTTCGCGGGTCGAAAGGTCCGCGGGAAGTTCCGGGTCACCGAGCTGATCTCCGAACCGGTCGACCAGGTCCGTGCGATCGTCGAGCTGCAGTACGGCCGGGCCGCGGAGTTCCAGATCGGGATCCACGAGAAGGTCGTCACGCTCACCGTACCGGATCGCTCCAAGTTCGACATCTCGTGGATGGCCGCGAAGCCCCGGGTCATCGACCGGATCCGCAGCCAGGTCTCCCCGCATTCGATCAAGGTCGTCGAGGAGTACGTCACTCCCTCCCCCGAGAAAGCCGAGAAATCAGAGCCGGGGGAGAAGAAGGAGCCGGGAGAGAAGAAGGAGGTCGCGGAGAAGGCCGAGTCGGAAACCCCACCCGAGAAGGCCGCCGAGCCCCACAAAGGCGGGGAGCACGAGAAGACCGAGGACCATGGGAAGTCCGCGGAGCGCCACAAGACCCCGAAGGACGAGAAGGCCGTCGGCCACGAGAAATCGGCCGACCACTTCAAGACCCCCGGCCCTCAGTAGACCCGGTCCACTCGGTTCCGGGGCTCCCCGGCTCGTACGATGTCCGTATGAACCCCCCGAAAATCCAACCGGCTATGTCCGCCCCTCTCGTCTCCACCGAGCCATCGCGCCTGTTCATGATCCTGCTCTTCGCCGGTGCGATTGTCATTGGGGTCGCCATCACTTACTTCGGGATCACGGGCGCCCTCGGCGGCCCGATCCCCTAGCGACCCGTCCTCCGAACCGGGTGGGCCCGGGCGGTCATCCCCCGCTAGGGCGAACCCTTGGCTTCTGGCCAGCGATAGAGGTAGACGTCCGTCTCCGGGTCGTACTGGGTCGGCGTCCACCCCGGCACCTTGTGGCAATGACTGACGACGCGAGCTCCTGGTCGTAGCTCGCTCTCGAGTTTCGGACGGAGCCGCTCCATCGCCCCCGGCCACAGGAACGCGGTCACCACGGTCGCGTCGTGGAAATCGAGGTGGAAGAGGTTCCCCCAGACCAATTGGATCCGGTCCCCGAACGCACCGAAGCGGCGGCGCAGGAGAAGGATGAGAAAGCGGAGCGGCTCGACCTCGACGCCCACGACGCGGGCGCGGTAGATGCGGGCCGCCCGGAATACGATCGCGCCGGTCCCGGCTCCCAGGTCGAAGACGAAGTCCTCGGGTCCGACCTCCGCCCAGCGGAGCATCGTGCGGACCGCCCGACGCGGGGTCGGCTGATACCCGGCTCCGAAGGCGAACGACGCGTAAACAAAGTACGTGACCACGGCGAGCGCGGCCAGGATGATCGTGACCGCGAGGAGCGGGGAGAGGGCCATGCGACCTACTGCGCGGCGTAGCGGGTCCGGAACAGTTCTTCCGCCGCGCTGGCCGGGTCCAGGGTCCGAGCTACGACTCGGTCGAGCAAGCGCCGGAGCTCGGGATCCTGGGTCAGCCGCTCGGCCACTTCCCGACCCACGCGATCCTTCACTCGTTCGGCGATCTCGATGCGGAGCCGGGCTCGCTCGCGCTCGGTCCGCTGGCCGCTCTGGTCGAGGAACCGCTCGTGGGCCTCGATCGCGGTCCACAGCTCGTCGATCCCCGACGGAGTAGTGGTCGAGGTCGGGACGATGGGAGGCGCCCATCCGTCTCGGGCCGCTCCGAGGGTGACGAGGTCGGAAAGGTCCTTGGCCGCCAGGTCGGCCCCCGGGAGGTCGGCCTTGTTGATGCAGAACACGTCCGCGATCTCGAAGAGCCCGGCCTTCAGGGTTTGCACTTCATCTCCGAGATGGGGGACGAGGACGAGCACGCTCGTACTGGCGACCCCCCGGATCGCCACATCGACCTGTCCTGAGCCGACGGTCTCGACGAACACCACGTCGAACCCCGCGGCGTCGAGCAATCGGGCGACCTCCCGAGTCGAAGCTGCGATGCCTCCAGACTCGCCCCGGCTGGCCATCGACCGGAAAAACACACCGTCGTCGTTCGCCTTTCGTTCCAGCCGGATGCGGTCCCCTAGGACGGAACCGCCGGAGAAGGGGCTGGACGGGTCGACGGCGACGACGCCCACGGTCTTCCCGCGCTCCCGCAACCCGCCGATGAGGACGCTGAGAAGGCTGGATTTACCGACTCCGAGGGGGCCGGTGAGGCCGATGACCGGGGCGCGTCCCGTCCGGGGATAGAGCGCCCGCACCACGCTGGCCACGCTCGGATCTCCGTCCTCCACCGCCGAGATCGTCCGGGCGAGAGCCCGGCGGTCCCCGTCGACGATGGCCTTCGCGAGCAGGGGCAACCGGGTCGACCCGGTCATGCCGCGCCGCGCGCCAAGCGCTGGGCCGTCGTGACGATCTCCTGGAGGGTCGTCCCGGGACCGAAGATGGCCTTGATCCCGGCCTTCTTCAAGCGCCGGGCATCCTCGTCCGGGATGATCCCGCCCGCGAAGACCGGGATGTTCCCGGCCTTCTCCGCCTTCAACAGAGCGAGGATCTTGGGGAAGAGCGCCATGTGGGCACCCGAGAGGATCGAGAGTCCGATCAGGTCCACGTCCTCCTCGAGCGCCGCACGGACGACCTCCTCGGGAGTCTGTCGGAGGCCGGCGTAGATGACCTCCATGCCGGCGTCGCGGAGGGCGCGGGCGACGACCTTCGCGCCCCGGTCGTGACCATCTAAGCCCGGCTTCGCGATCAGCACCCGGATGGGTCCCGTCCTTCCCCGACGAACCATCGTTCCCTGCCGACGAGTTGGACCCGAGATGGGGAGAAAACCTTTCCGACAGACACGCGCGACGGGCGATCAGACCACGGCCAGCAGGTCGATGATCCAGTTGCCGAACAGCACGGCCCCCAGCGCCCCTGCAGCCATCAGGACGATGAACGGGAGCTGCGGGCCGACCCGGACGCGGTCGATGCCTCGCGACTTCAGTTCCTGGGCAACTTTCGCGCGCCACGCTCGGTCCTCTTCGGAGGTCTCGATGGCCTCCTCTTCCGCCAGAGTGGTGGGACGGGCGGGGTCCCGGACCCAGACATACCGCCGAGGCAGCTCGTCGACCGGGATCGTGTAGGTAGTGAAGCCCGAGCGGAGGGAGAACTCCCCGCGACGGAGGTTCCGGAGGGCCACGGCGAGGGGGATCACGACCGAGAGCACGGCCGCGTCCATCAGCAGGTTCACCGCATAGGGGACGAACGACGTGACGAGGAGCGCGTTCGCGGGAACCCCGAGCCAGGGGACTGGGAGGAGCGGCACCAGCACACCGGCAACGATGAGGGCCTTCGCGTCCGCGCCGCCGTAGAGGACTCCGCCCTCGAAGAGGAGACGGGCGATGATGACCGTCACCAGGACCGCCACCGCCGCGGGAGGGACGCCGCCCCCGCCGAAGCCCAGCCGGTAGGCAGCGAGCCCCACGATGACCGTCACGCCGAGATATGCGACGAGTTCGATCAGGTCAGCCCACTCCCCGACCCAGCCGCGACCCTCGGCGTCCCACGCGAACATGTGCTCGAGGGCCAGTCCGGCCACCAGGATCCAGACGACGAGCGGAAGCCACCCGTCCGGCGCGATGACGACGGCTCCGCCGATGGCACCGAGGGCACCGAGGAGCTGCCAAAGGCGGTCGGGGACCTCTCGGGTCCGTGCGTCGAGGACGGCGGCGATCCCAAGCCCCGCGAGAAGGACGACGACGCCGAAGTCGAGCCACAGGGGCCCTGCACCGGCCAACGTCGCCCTCTCTCGCGCGACGGAGCGGCCTCCTCTTAAGACCGAGGCTGCGGGAGCACGCGGTTCGGTGGTTGTTTTCTACCTCGCGCGACCTTCCAATTCCAATGAGCCCGGCGACCCCGACGTCGGCAGTTCCCACCCCCCCACCTTTCGCGTTGCCACCCGGGAACTCGACCCCCACCGCATCCTCGTCCACGGCACCGGCCCCTCGGTCGCGGCGATGGGTCACCCCCGTGTTCGCCATCATCGTAGCTGCCGTGGTGATCGTCGGTATCCTGGGGGCGGCCGGTTTCCTGTTCCACAAGACGACAGCGAATACCACCGAGCCGTACGCTACACTGAACGAGGCCGATTCGGTCGCCGGCCCTGCCGCCGTCCATGCCCTCTCGGGAAGTTGGAACGCGGTTCTCGCTGCAGGGATCCGGCTCCCTGCGCAAGTCTCACTCCTTCTAGCTAACTTGTCGAGCGTCGAAAACCTGACCTCCGGTTGCACCCTGACCGCCGTGCCCGGCGCCCCGACGTCGATCACGGTGGACGCGACCCCGAACTCCGTTCTGGCCGGGCACGCCGCGTTCTGGCTCGTCGGGCTCTCCAACGGCGCCGGCTCGATCGCCCTCGTATCCGTCGACCTTGGGAACCCGGTCGCCCTCTACTCCTTCGCCGGGAGCACCTGCGCGACGGAGCTCGGCGACGTGGTCGGCTTCCCGTCCACCGAGTCGGATTCACCCGCCCTGGTCGCGGCCGCGAACGCCTCGGGCGGCGCGGCCTTCCTCGCGCAATACCCCAGTGCGACCCAACTCCTAGCGGGGCTCGGAGGGATCTCCGTCGACGGATTCACGAGCCCGCCGTTCTGGGAGGTCGTCGACACCTCCTGCCCGCTCCCCCTCCTTCTCAACGAAACCGGGGCGGAGTTCAACGCCACGCTGACGGGAGCGCCCGCGAACGTGGAGACTCACGCGACGGGCCCGGTGAACTGTGCCGCGGGCCTGGGGTCGTCCCTCCCGGGGGCTAGCCTCGTGACCGCACCGCTCCTTCTCCTCGCGGCTTTGGGATTTTATTCGGGGGACTAACCGCTCGCGGCGTCCCGGAATCGTTCTCCCTCCCTTCCTATCCGCTCCACCCGTGCCGGTCGGCGCTCGTCCGACCCGTAGAGGGGTCTCACCACATCCTGGGGAAGGGCGTCGGGGTCAAGTCGAAGACCCCCAAGTCCCGCGGTCGTCCGCAGGACGGTCATTCCCAGGTTCAGTCCTGCGTTCAGTTGGCGGTCGAGCGACCACCCGCACTTCGCGCAGTCGAACCTAGTCCCCACCCTTCTTCGGTGTTCCGATACTTCACCACATCTCGGGCAGGTGCGTGAACTGAGATACGGGTTGACCCAGAGGATCGGGACGCCCCGGTCCTGGGCCTTGTAGGCGAGTTGGCGGTGGAGCTCGGCGCGAGGCCAGGAGGAGAGGCGACGGCCCAACGACCTAGACCTCCATCCCGAGGTGCGGCCCCTCATCCTTCGACGGCGAGGTTGGGGCAAGTGGGTGAGGTCCTCGAGGGCGAGGGCCGAGTGTCGGGCGGCGAGCTCGTCGATCAACCTTCGGGTCAGCGTGTGGAGTCGCGAGCGGATTCGGTTCCGTTCTCTCCTCCCTTCCCGACCCAGCAACCATCGAGATAGTCGGCGGTCGTGAGCTTTCTTACGGCCCAGAAACTGGCGCCGACCCATGTGCCGGAACTGAAGTTCTCGGATCTCCGGGTAGACCAGTCGCACGAAGCTCGCCGATTCGGGGTCGACCTGAACCCCATCCAGGGAGGACTCGTTGGTGTCGAGGGCGACCAAGGAGGTCGGAACGTAGGGTTCAGGGGCCGCTTGCGCGTAGACGAAGACCACCCGATGCAACCCGACATGCACCTGGGTCACTCGACGGTTCGGATCCGTGAGCACCTTTCGGTGATAGTTGGACACCGGAACGACGATCGAGGTCCACTCTCCACGCCGCAGCGAGAGGCGCAACCTCCCGGTCTCGAGGTCGAAGTGGAACGATTTCACCGGCACTCGAACGAACGGGGTCCGGACATAGGGGACTCGACACTGGATGCCCTGGTGGAACCGTCGTTGGTGTCCCTTTGCAAGGGATCGGGCGACGTCCGCCGCGGCGAGACCGATGGTTCCGGTGACTCTGGTTTCGAGCGCACGGGTGCGGGCGTATCGGGAGATCGCACCGCGGGAGGTCAGGTTGGTCGTGAGCATCTCGCGGAGGCACTCATTGACCAGGAGTCGAAAATCTGTCATGAGGGCACGAAGGGGAGGAGGGAGAGGGCCGGGCTCATCGAGGACGGCCGGGACGGATCGGGAAGGCGGCAAGCGCGCCGGTGGGGAGGAGAATAGAAGAGGGACAACCATCGAGCGTCGGGGGTCCATCGAGAGTAACTTCGGATGGGATGGTTGAACGGTATCGACCCCCCCGAACGATGAACGGTGAGGGGAGGCTCACTAGCCGCACCGGGGGTCGGGGTGTATAAAATCCCAAAGCATCTCCTCGCAAAAGCTATTTAAAGGACCTATCGGTCGCGCGCCGCACCCGAGGATGGATGGTCGAGTACAAGCTGGTCATCTCTGAACGCGCCAGCTCGATCGCGCGCACCGTGACCGACCCCCAGGCCGCCGGCTTTCTGGGCAAGAGGATCGGCGAGACGGTGGGCGGCGAGCTGATCGGCGCGGCCGGGTACACTTTCCGCATCACGGGCGGCACCGACAAGAGCGGATTCCCTCTGCGGCCGGGACTTCCCGGGGCGCGTCAGATCCGCCTCTACGTCGGCGACGGATTCGGTTTCCAAGCCCCGCGGCTGGGGATGCGGAAACGCCGAACGTTCCGCGGGAACACGATCAGCGAGGACACGGTCCAGATCAACCTCGTGGTCGAGCAGAAGGGTGGGAAGCCCCTCGCGGAGCTCCTCGCCGCGTCATGAAGGTCCCGCGACAACCCGAGGTCAACATCGGCCTGGTCGGCCACGTCGACCACGGCAAGACCACGCTGACGCAAGCGCTCACCGGCGAGTGGACCGACCGACACTCCGAGGAACTGAAGCGAGGCATCTCGATCAAGCTCGGCTACGCCGATGCCGCGTTCTACCAGTGCCCGAACTGTCCGGCCCCCCTCGGCTACTCCAACGAGCCGAAATGTCCGAACTGCGGTGGGGATGCGAAGTTCCTGCGGGCAGTCTCCTTCGTCGATGCTCCCGGCCACGAGACGTTGATGGAAACGATGCTCTCGGGCGCCGCCATCATGGACGGGGCGATGCTCCTGGTGGCTGCCAACGAGCCGGTCCCTCAGCCCCAGACCCGGGAACATCTGTACGCGCTCGACATCATCGGCGTCCACAAGGTGGTCGTCGTCCAGAACAAGATCGACCTTCTCTCGACCGAGCAGGCCGAACAGAATTACCGGGAGATCGTCGAGTTCCTCAAGGATTCCCCCATCGCCTCGGCCCCGGTCATCCCGGTCAGCGCGAACCACCGGGTCAACATCGACGCCCTCATCGGGGCGATCGAGGAGACGATCCCTACGCCGACCCGTGACCCCAAAAAGCCGCCCCTCATGTACGTCGCGCGATCCTTCGACATCAACCGTCCCGGTACGCGCCCCGCCGAACTGCGAGGGGGCGTCCTCGGTGGCTCGCTCATCCAGGGACACCTCAAGGTGGGCGAGGAGATCGAGATCCGTCCGGGTCCGCAAGGGGGCTCTGGCGTGCACTCCGAGTCCCTGCACACGCACGTCACCTCGATCATCTCCGGCGGCCAGGAGTGGGACGAGCTTCATCCGGGCGGCCTCGCCGCGCTCGGAACTAGCCTCGACCCCGCTCTCGCGAAGGGGGATGGGCTCACCGGTCGCCTGGTCGGGACCGCGGGGACGCTCCCCCCAGTCAGCCAGAAGATCCGCCTCCGGGCGACCCTGCTCGACCGGGTCCTCGGCGCCCAGCGGGAGATCAAGGTCGAGAAGATCCGAACGAGCGAAGTACTCGCGGTGACGGTCGGTACGACGATCGCTGCGGGAAAGGTCACCAGCGCCCGGGGGGACGACGTCGAGCTCGCCCTCAACCGCTCGGTCACCGTGTTCCCGGGCAGCCGGGTCGCCATCTCGCGCAAGCTCAACGCCTGGCGTTTGATCGGCTACGGGATCGTCGAGGGAGGCGCGAAGTGAGGTCCGACCTGCTCGAGGTCCTCCGGTGCCCGGTCTGCCGCGGCGAGCTTCGCCTGACGCCCGGGCGGGTCGAGGGGGACGAGATCCTCGAGGGGACTCTGACGTGCACGGCCTGCCAGGCAGTGTATCCGATCGCCGACGGGATCCCGGACCTGTTGCCCCCCGAAGAGCGGGACTGACCGGCTCCCCTACGCCGGGGCGAGATAGCAGTACCCGAAGAGCCCGGCGAACATCAGCGCCGCGACGATCATCGATGGGATCAGCCACGGGATCGCCCCCCGCGAGCGGGCCTGGATCGAGCTCGCGACCGTCACCACTGGAATGGCGAAAGCGAGCCAGTATCCGGTGAGGATCGTCGTGTACAGGGAATAGGAGGTCTTGTTGCCCCGAGGGTCGTGGACGGACACGATCAGCACGAGAACGAACGCGAAGACGAGGAAGATGAGGCTGACCCCGGCTCCTTCGAGATACCCTTCGAGACCCCGCTTGCGGTTGGGATGGTAGCTCCGCAGCACCAGGTACATCAGCACGAACAGGAACAGGCTGACCGCCAGAACGACGAAGCCGGCCGTGTCCAGCGAGAGCGGGTACGGTCCGGGGCCGGGGGCGGGAGCTCCCATATGTCCTCTCCTACGGCGTCAGCAGGACGGCCCGGGCCGGACCGCCGTCCCCCTCGTGCAAACGGAGAGGCAGGCACTCGAGCTCGTAGGGCCCCGGAGGGACCTCGGCCAGCAACAGACCCTCCAGGATGAGCGCGCCGCCGCGGAGCAGGAGGTGATGGACGGGGAATCTAAGTTGGGGGTCGGATTCGACCGACAGGGCATCGATTCCCACCAGCCGGATCCCCCGGCGGAGGAGCTCCTCCGCGGCCGACAGCGTGAGGGCGACAAAGTCCGGGAAGTATCCGCCGTCCCGGGCCCACCGCTCGGAGTTCGCGGTCCGGAAGAGGACGCGACGGGTGTCGGACGGGAACGGCGGCAAGTCCGAGCCCCCCACCTCGAGGCGGGTCCGGTCGACGCCTACGACCAGGCAGGGCCCGTTCAGGATCCCGAGGTCGATGTGGTCGACCGCCTCCCCGTCCGGAAGGAAATGTCGCGGCGGGTCGACATGGGTTCCCGCATGCGACCCGAACGAGAGTCGAGAAGCGCTGTACGCATCGCCCCGGGAGAGGGAGTGGGTGGGTTCGGATACGAACTCGGGGTCCCCGGGGAACGCAGCCATTCCTGGTTGAAGAGGCATCGAGATGTCGAATCGCTGCATCGCTCCGGCAGGGACCCGCCGCGTCCGCCTCTCGGGCGGGCGGACGATAAACATTCCCCTGGTGACGAGGGCGCGGCGGCCGCCCCCACGGCCGGGCTACCGGTCGAGCCGAAGGGTTATGCGTACCCGTCCAAAGGGCAGAACTATGGCCCGGCCCCGGCTTCGCCCGACGACGAGGAGGACCCGGACCTCGACGAGGACGAAGAGGACGGACCGAAATCTCGGCGCGCCCATCCGCGGACCGCGGCCCGGCATCCCTCCCGAGGCCGGCCCCGGCCGATCCGGAAATGGTCGAGGTACGAGACCGCCTCCGACGACGAGATGGAGGGGGAGGACCTGGACGAACTTTCGACACCGTCCAAACGTCCCCGGATCTTCTGGCGGGCCCGGGATTCGCTCTACTTCGCCCCCCTCGTCGCGCTCATGATCGTCATCCTGATCATCGTGGGCATGTACGCGTACACCCAGAACTGGCCCCCCGTGTACGTGGTCGAATCGGACAGCATGCAGCACGGCTATTCCGATGTGCTGGGTGTGATCAACACCGGCGACCTGGTGCTGGCCCAGAAGATCCCGAACTCCAGCATCCAACCCTACGTGGTGGCCCAGCCGGCCGGCTACACGACGTATGGGGAGTTCGGTGACGTTCTACTGTACTATCCCAACGGGGCCGTCGCCACTCCGGTGATCCATCGGGCCATCATCTTCCTTCAATGGGTCCCGAGCCTCCGGAGCTACGATGCCTACGGATTGGCTGGACGCCCGTGCGGCTCCCAACCCGGCGCGGTGTACGCGACCCCCGGGACCAACGACAGTTGCGCCACCACGGACCTCGCCGGTACTCTCGACCTGTTCCATGTCGGCTGGGCCGACGTGAACGTCTCCATCGACCTCCAGCCGGCCGTCCTCGGGACCCACTCCGGCTTCATCACGATGGGGGACAACAACATCGAATCCGGATCCGGGACGTACGACCAGTCCAGCGGCTTCGGATTGAGCCAGCTGGTCGAACCCGGGTGGGTGATCGGCGTCGCCCGCGGAATGATCCCGTGGGTGGGGGCCCTGAAACTCTGGATCGAAGGAAGCTCCACGACCGGGGATATCCCACCGCAGTCCTGGCAGTTCTTGGGGCTCACGTTCGCGGGCGTGATCCTTCTCGCATTCGGGCTCCATTATGCGTTACGCGCGGAGGGGATCGAAGACCCCCGGCGGAAGGCCGAGGAGGAGGAGGACGACGAGGACGAGCCGCAGGAAACCGAGGGGAGCGCGGCGCGGGCTCGCAGCTTCCTGCGATCGTTGCGCCCCTGGGCCGGCGCCACGGAGGAAACCGAGGACGAGGAAGAGGACGAGCCTCCGCGGAACGCCCACCGCTCCGGGCACAAACCCGCGCTGAAGCCGAGGGTGCACGCGCGTCGGGGACGCCCCAAACCCAAGGTACGTCGAGGCTCGAAGGGGAAGCGCCCCCCGACGGACGACGAGGACCTCTAGCGCCTTCGGGTAATCCTTTAGTGCCGGCCCGGGTCCGGTCTCCCGAGGTCTTCCGGCATGCACGTCATCGGGGGAACGGCGTCGACCGCGCTCGCGGAGCGGATCTCCCGCGAACTTTCCAACGCCCCCTTCGGCATCCCGTTCACGAAGCGCTTCCCCGACGGCGAGATGTATGTCCGGGTCGGCGGCCGACTCGAAGGCGAGGACGTCGTTATCGTCCAGTCGACGCGCACGGATGCGGACCTCCTCGAACTGTTCCTCCTCGAAGATGCGGTCCGGGAGGCCGGCGCCCGTCGCGTGGTCGCCGTCGTTCCCTACTTCGGGTACGCGCGCCAGGACCGTCGGTTCTTCCCCGGGGAACCGGTGAGCGCGCGGGCCCTCTGTCGGCATGTGGAGCTGGGGGCGGACACCGTCGTGACGGTCGATCTCCACTCCGCCGAAACCTTGCGCCAGTTCACGAAGCCGGCCTTTGAGGCGAGCGGCATCCCCGCGATCGCGCGGCTCCTCCGGGAACGACCGATCGACATCCTGGTCTCGCCGGACAAGGGCGGCGTGGATCGCGTCCGGCGCATGGCGACCCTGCTCGACAAACCCTGGTTCGCTCTCGACAAGAAACGGATCGACAGCGAGCATGTGGAGTTCCGGATCCCCGGTGAGCTCCCCCTCCCGATCGAGGGAAAGCATGTCGTCCTCGTGGACGACGTCATCACCACGGGCGTCACGATCGTCGAGGCGGCCAAGGTCTTGCACAAGCGGGGCGCCGGCGCGGTCAGCGCGGCCTGCACCCACGGATTGTTCCTCAAGGACGCCTTCGAGCGCATCAAGGCGGTCACCGACGAGGTCTATTCGACCGACACGCTCGGGAACGCGGCGGAAAAGGCCTCGGTCGCCCCGGACGTCGCCGAGATCCTGCGCGCCGAGCTGCCCTCCCCGTGACCCGCCCGCCCGAGGCGGAGACGCCCCGCCCGGCCACGGCGGCCTCGACCGATGACCTGCTGGAGCTGCTTCAGTCGGTCCGTCGCGAGCTCGTTCTGCGCGGGGAGGATTTCCAGGGTTCCTGGGTCGAGAAGGCAGCGGAAGACCTTCGGGCCGGTCGTCAGCCCGGATGGTACTACCCGCCCGCGAACGGGCGCGGGGGGGTCTCGTTCGGGAACGTTCGCGGGAGCCGCGCTTGGGGACACGTCCACTCCGCGGACGAGGAGGATGCCGTGCGCCTATCGGTCGCCCTCCTGGACGGACTGGGGTCCAGAGCCGGCGCCATCAACCTCGGCTTCACCGGGCTCACGGTCGACGCGGAGCATCGCCTGCTCGCGACCCTGGCGCGCCGTCCGGGGGCCACGGTCATCGAACGGTACTGCATGGCCCGTACCCTCCGGCCGGCGGACACGGAGGCCCCCGCCGGTCCACCGCAGGGTCTCGAGCGTGTTCCGGCCCGGGACATCACGCTCGCCGCCCTCGCCGACCTCGACTGGAGGGCGTTCCGGGGCTCGGTCGATGACCAGCTGGTGGGGGGCGACCCGGAGGAGTATTCCCGGGTCCTCACCGGGCTCCTCGGGAACGCCTTGGGGTTGTTCCTCGACGCGGCCTCGGCCGCGCTGATCGAAACGGACCCGACCCGACTGGTCGGAGGCATCCTCACCGCAGAGGTTTCCGCGCATGAGGCGGTGTTCGTCGACATCATGGTCGAACCCGATCGCCGGCGACGGGGGTACGCCCGATACCTCCTCCGCTGGGCGTTGCGGGCGCTCGTCGGTCTGGGGTACGAGAAGGTCCGGCTCTGGGTCACGGCCAGCAACGTACCGGCGGTGAAGTTCTACGAGTCGGAAGGATTCCGACGGGTGGCCACGACCAGCATCTACCGCTGGGAGCGACCGGCCGAGGTCCCGCAGCCGCAACGGTCGCGATAGGGGCACTGCTCGAACATCCAGGCAGGGCAGGCGTCGAGCGAATTCGGGTCCCCTAGGGTCCGTGCCGCCTCGAGGCGGCGGGTGCGCGCGCGCCACAAGCGGGAGAAGGTCCGGGACGGTTCGAATCGGTATTCGAGGACCTGAACCCGCTCGACCTCCTTCGCCTTCTCGTACCCCAGGACCAGCCGACCCCGATCCGTTCCCGTCGCCACGCAACGGAACCCTAACTGAAGGGCATACTGGGGAGACCGTTCGACGACCGTCTGTGGGTCGTGGCGCTGGGAGGAGCGTGACGTCCGCACGAGGACCGGTGCGCCCCGGAACCCCCCCACCTCTTCGTCGGGTTCGTCGGCCAGAGTGGGTAAACGCGTCGCCTCCCCGAGGGGACCGGTGTCGAGAGCCTCGACCAGTCGGGAGTACGTGTCCGTCTCCGCCTCGAAGGAAGGACCCGGCCCCGCCGGCGCCGGCGAGGTCGACTCGAAATACGCCCGGCGGGGATAGAGGAGGTCCCGGAATCGCCGGATCGCCGCGGGGCGCGAGACCGTCAATCGGGCTCGCACCGCCTCCTCCAGGAGGAGCGTGAGGTCCTTCCGCGGAGTGACACGGGTACCGGCCTCCTGGGTCACCGGGTCGGCGACGGCCTCCTCGCCCGTGCAGTCACATATCCCGGCCGCACGGAATTCACACCCTCGAGCGTACCATGGACATCGCGGTAGGCCCGCGCTGGATCCCGCCGCGCAAGCTGCGGCGAGCGAGCGGACCCGGCGCTCCATGGCGTTCCGGACCGCTTCCATCGACCCGAACTCGAGGTCGAAGGTGCCCGCGGCGAGTACCTCGTCGCCGCTCGTCTGCAGGTAGACGAGCCGAGCTGCGTCGACCCCCAGCAGGGCCGAGTACATCGCGACCTGGTCGGCGTGGTCCGGCCGCTCCTTCACCGGATCGGTGGACGGTGGGGAGTACGCGCTCGTCTTGATCTCGATCGGCCGGTCGGCAAGTACGTCCACCCGTCCCTGGACGCGGTCGTCGTGCACCCGGACCTCCAGCTCCCCTTTCGGAGCGAACACCAAGCCGAGGATCCGGTGAAGGCGGCGCCCCCCCTCGAGGACCCGCTCCCGCTCGGCGGTGACGGGAGGCGGGCCGACCGTGAACCGCCAGAAGGCCGGCCGAAGCGAAAGCAGGTCCGTGACGCTCGTCCTACGCGGGGTCCCGGGCGGACGAAGGCGACCGGTGATCTCTCGAGCGAGGTCGAGATCTTCCCGGACCGATACGGACCCCTGCCATTCGGGCTCGGGTGGAAAGGAAGCAGCGAGGGGCACGTCACTCGGACCGCACGAGGGTATAGGAGCCTGCTCGGGCGGGGAGTCGCTATACCCCCCCGCCCCGTCGTCCCTTCGTGACGGAGGCGGGTCGTCGTCCCCTCATCATCGGAAGCGGCATCGCCGGCCTCTACGTGGCGCTCCGGGCCCGGGAGCTTGGCCTCCGTCCGACCATCGTGACGAAGTCCCGACTGGAAGAATCGAACACGCGCTATGCGCAGGGCGGGATCGCCACCGCATTGGGGCCGGACGATGCGCCGGCCCGGCACCTGGCCGACACGATCCGGGCCGGCGCCGGCCTCGTCGACCGGAACGCGGCCCGCATCCTGACCTACGAAGCTCCCCGACGGATCGCCGACCTCGTGCGGTACGGCGTACCGTTCGACACGGTGGAGGGTCGGATCTCTCTCGGTCGCGAAGCGGCGCATTCCCGGGCGAGGATCCTCCATGCGGGAGGGGATGCCACCGGGATGTCGATCGAGGAGAACCTCAAGCGACGGGTGCTCGACCAGGGGATCGACGCGCGCGAACGCACCGTGCTCCGGGCGCTCCGCCCGGGAGGACGAGACGGTCCGGAGGCTGTCCTCTCCCGGGAAGATGGGGGAGGGATAGAGGTCGTGACCGAACGACCGGTCGTTCTGGCCACGGGCGGAGCTGGAAGCCTCTACCGCGAGAGCTCGAACCCGTCCGTCGCCACCGGGGAAGGCGTCGCGATCGCGTTCCGTGCCGGGGCCCTGCTCACGGACATGGAGTTCGTCCAGTTCCATCCCACCGTCTTTGCCCGCGAAGGGTCTCCCCGGTTCCTGATCACGGAGGCACTGCGAGGGGAGGGCGCCGTTCTCCGGAATGCGGCGGGCGACCGCTTCCTCGTGCGCGCCCATCCCGATGCGGAGCTCGCGCCTCGGGACGTCGTCGCACGGGCGATCCGGCGGGAGCTCGATCGCACCGGCCAGCCGACCGTCTACCTGGACGCGACCGCGATCCCGCCCGACCGTCTTTACGCACGGTTTCCGACGATCACTCGGTTCCTCGCAACCTACGGTCTCGATCCGGCCCGCGACCTCATCCCGGTGGCGCCGATGGCCCACTTCATGATCGGCGGGGTCACGACCGATGTGGAAGGCCGCACCACCGTCCCCGGTCTGTATGCGTGCGGCGAGGTCGCGTCCACCGGCGTGCACGGGGCGAACCGTCTCGCCAGCAATTCGCTCCTCGAAGGGGTGGTCTTCGGCGAGCGGGTGGCACGCCACCTGCTCCACCCGACGCCCGGCGGCCCCCCCCGCCCGGCGCGGATATTGGAGGTCCCGCTCCTCCCCGGGGCCGGGCGGCGGGATTCTGCGACCGCCATCGAGGAGGTTCGGACGGCGCTGTGGAACGAGGTCGGGATCGTGCGCGACGCCCGCAGCCTCGCGTCCGCTCTCTCGACGTTCGCGCGGATCACGGCCGAGGTCGAGCCGGTCTCGGCGGAGGACGCCCCCGGGGCGTTGGCCAACGCCGCCCTCACGGCCTCGTTCATTGCGCGCGCCGCGCTCCGACGGACGGAAAGCCGCGGAGCCCACTTCCGCTCCGATCACCCGCGCACCCTGCCTTCCTGGCGCCTCCACATCGGTCTGCTCGCGACCCGGCCCGCGTCCCGCCGCGAGCGGCGCGCTCCGACAACGGTTAAACCCCGACGGAGGTCGGCGGGCTGATGGACCTCTCACTCTCGGACGAGGAGAGTCAGCTCCGGGAGGCGGCCCGGCGCTTCGCGCGCAAAGAGGTCGCGCCGGTCGCGGAGCGGATGGACCGCGAGGAGTACTTCCCGCGGGACGTCTTCCGACGGCTGGGCGAGCAAGGCTTCCTCGGCGTCACGATCCCTACCGAGTACGGTGGACTCGGGCTCTCCTACCTGGCCCAGTCGCTGATCCTCGAGGAGATCGCCCGCGTCAGCCCCGCGCTGGCGCTGAGCGTGGGGGCCCACTCGAACCTGTTTGCGGACAATCTCGCGCGGAACGGGACCCCGGCCCAGCGCGAGGCCGCCTTACCGTCCATCGTGACGGGGGAAGCCGTCGGCGCCCTCGCCCTCACCGAGGCCCAGGCCGGCTCGGACGCCGTGGCGGTACGCACCCTCGCGAAGCGACGGGGCGCCCACTACGTCCTCAACGGTTCGAAACAGTTCATCACCAACGGGCCGGTCGCGGACTGGCTTCTGGTCTACGCCAAGACCGCCCCCGAGCGCGGAGCGCACGGCATCAGCGCCTTCCTCGTCTCCAGCCAGAGCCCCGGATTCACGGTCGCCAAGAAGCTCGATAAGATGGGCATGCGAGGCTCCCCGACCGGGGAGCTCGCCTTCCAGGACTGCGAGGTTCCGGCCGACCGGCTGGTGGGGGTCGAGAACCAGGGCGTGGCGATCATGATGAGCGGACTGAACGTCGAGCGAGCGGTGCTCGGTGGGATCCCGGTCGGCATCATGGCCGAGTGCCTCGACCGCTCCCTCGAGTACGCCCGGACGCGGGAGCAGTTCGGCCAAAAGATCGGGCAGTTCGAGCTGATCCAGGCCAAACTCGCGGACATGTACGCCGACCTCGAGGCCGCCCGATGGCTCGTGACCGCCGCCCTCGACTCGGTCGGGCGGGACCGTCGGAGCCACCGGGCGAGCGCGGCGGCCCTCACCTTCGCGTCGGAGGCGTCGACCCGCCACGCTCTCGCGGCCGTCCAGATCCATGGCGGATACGGCTACATGCGCGACCTTCCGCTCGAGCGGCTCGCCCGGGATGCGAAGCTGCTGGAGATCGGAGCGGGCACGAGTGAGATCCGGCGTCTGGTGGTCGCCCGGGAACTGCTGGGGCCGGGGTTCCGCGACCCGTCCTCTGAGGGCTCTGGTCGCGAACTCTTATAGTAGCCGAGCGACCATCTCGACCCATGGCCGGGCGAGCGCCGGCGGGTTCAGGGACGCCGTACAGCGCCCTCCGCTTGGAGATTCTCAAGGAGCTCCAGTCGATCCTGGAGGACCGGGAGGTCCGTGACCGTCTGGACAAGGGACCGCTTTCCGAGACCAAGGGGCGGGAGCATTGGATCCTTCACCTGCTGCTGCGCGCGCAGGAATCGAGCCTCTCGCATTTCGACACGCTCATTCAGTCCGCCTACTCCAACCTGACCGCCCGGATCCAGTCCGTCGAGGATCGCCTCCAGCGAGGGGACGCCGTGCGGGACGCTCTCGGCGCCGAGGTCAAGACCCGGCTGCAAGAGATCGAGAACGGGGTCTCCGACCGGGTCGGGCAGGAAGTCGCGACGGGCGTCGAGACCGCTTCCCAGAAGATCTCCCACGACCTGCTCGCGAACCTGGACGCGAAGTGGAAGCCCATTGGCGAGTCGGTCGAGTCGTTCGCCCAGCGCTCCTCTCAGCTCACGAAGGACCTCTCGGACACCTTCCGCGTGTCGACGCAGAACCGGCTGCTGCTCAATGAGAACGCCCGCCGTATCATCGACCTGGGACGGGACATCCTCGCGCTCGAGGAGAGCCTCAAGCTCTCCCTCTCCAAGGTGCTCGAGGAGGGCCTGGCCCCGCTCGAACAGCGAATTGTGGCCCTCGAGGGGCGGGTCAACGGGACCGACACGGGCGACTCGGCGGCACACGACCCCGCCTCGAACGGCACCTGACGCACCCCCGACCCATGCGCCTCTCTCGTTCGCATCCGCGCTATGCGAGCCTCCGCCTCCGCGCGCACCTGGCCGACCTGACGCGGGCCGGCCTCGTGGCGCCCGAAGGACTGATCGCGCACGGCCGCGGAGAGACGTTCGACTATCTGCTCGGAGAGCGCACGAGCCCGAGCGCGCGCGCCGCGGAACGCCGGGCGGCCGGCTGGCTCCGCTCCGCGCGCCACCCCGTCCTGAGCGTGAACGGCAATGTGGCGGCCCTCGCGGCGACCGAAGTCGCCCGGATGGCCCACGCTTGTCCCGGACTTTCCGTGGAGGTCAACCTGTTCCATCGCACCCCGGCGCGGGCGAGGGCGGTCGCGGGGGTCCTGCGCGCCGCGGGGGTTTCCGAGGTCCTCGGCGTCCGTCCCACGGCACGGATCCCAGGTCTCCCCTCCGACCGCGCCCTCGTCGACCGACGCGGGATCCTCGTCGCCGACCTCTGCCTGGTTCCCCTGGAGGACGGGGACCGGACCCAGGCTCTCCGTGCCCTGGGCAAGAAGGTCGTCTCGATCGACCTCAACCCGCTCTCCCGAACCAGTCAAACCGCGGACCTGCCGATCGTGGACGAGCTCCGCCGGGCGCTCTCCCACATCGGGGATGACCTCGAGGGAGGCGGACCTCCCGAACGGACCGGTCGCTTCGCGCGATTCGACCGACGCAGGGCGCTCGCCGACGCGCTCGGGTTGATCGGGCGGAACCTCAGGCGGGCGGCGGCGGTTCGGTCGCGCTCAGCCGGAGAGCGGGGACGAGCTTCGCCGCGACCCGCTCGAGGAACCGGCGGTCGCTCTCGTCGAACGCCTTGAGCTCGTGGCCGTCGATATCGATCTCGCCGACCACGGCCGGCCCGTCCCGGATCGGTACGACGATCTCGGAGCGGGTCGACAGGAAGCAAGCGAGGTACTCGGGCGCCGCTCGCACGTCGTCCACGATGACCGTCCGGTTCTCCCGGGCGGCCTGCCCACAGATCCCCCGGTCGAGGGGGATGCGGACGTGCTCCGTGGCTTCGGGGCCGTTGTAGGCGTCCAGCACGAGGGTCGTTCCGTCCAGCCGATAGACGCCGACCCAGGGGTAGTGGGGGAATTCGTGGACGAGGTACCGGCAGACCTCGGCGAGGGCACTGCGGCCCTGCAGGTGGCCGAGGATGGAGTCGACCTGCAAGAGTGCCGGGGTCGCCCGGCGGTCCGGCACGCTCACGGTACCCCTCGAGAGCAGCACGGGCCGCCGCGGCAAAGGGCAGCGCCGAGGGGGAGAATTCCCGTGGGGACGGGCTCGCCGTCCCTCACCTTTGAACTCCCGAGGCGTATTCCGCCACGAGCTTTCCAGACTCGCGCCGTACCGGACTGAGCCACCTCGGCACGCCCTTAGGTTTGGAATGGAATCGCCCGATAAGCTTAGCGCATCATCGACCGCGGCGCCCGAGGGCCGGCCCCACCCGGGCCGGGCGCGTCGGCTCAGTCTTGGATGGGGTACCAGCCGCACTCCCCGCAGCCGAGCGCACGATCTTCGCCGGGGATCAGGCTTCGGCAGTCGGGGCAGTGGGAGGGGGGCGGGACCGACAGCGCGAGACAATCGAAGCAGCTCCCGCCACGACGGTCGTCGGGCAGGACGGCCACGGTTCGCCCGCAGAACAGGCAGTGCGAGAACCGTTCATCGGAGCTCTCGAAGCTGCGAATATCTGCAAACGAAAGCATCGGGCGGCTCCACGAGAAGCCGGGTACATAAGGCCTCGCGCGACGGCTCGGCCCGCGGTCCGATTCCCGGCCCCGGAGGAGCGCCTAGGGCTCCTGCCAGCGGGCCTTCAAGGCTGCGATGAGGAACAGCGCGACCGTGAACGCGGCCAGGACCCCCCAGTCGAGCGCGGCGCTGTTCCAGGAGAGCGGAACGAGCCCCACCGACCCCTGGACGAGCTGGGCCGCGTAGGTCGTCGGCGAGAACTTCGCGGCCGTCTGGGCCCAGCCGGGAAGGTAGCTCAAGGGATAGTACACCGGCGGGAGGACCGTCAGCGCGAGCGAAATGAGCGGACTGAACAGGAACGTCTCCCGGACGTCCTCGAACCAGGTCGCCAGGGTGAAGCCGAGGGCGCAGGCGAAGCCCCACACGAGCAGGAGGACCCCCGCTAGGATCAGGATGCTGAGGGGCGACCCCAGGCCATCGACGATGTATATCACGACGAAGACGGCGAGGCCGGGGAGCGAGTAGACGAGCTCGGAGAGCGCCATGCCCGCGACGTATACTGGTGCCTCGACCGGCGAGGCGACGACGATGTCCTGGAACTTGAGGTCGTGCCGGTAGTGGGTCAGGTCCGACTGGAGACCGGTACCGACGGAGAGCATCGTGAGGATCATCCCCCCGGTGACGCCGAACGCGAGGAGCGCGCCCTTCGAGATGATGAAGATGAAGAAGAGGAAGGAGAGCGGCGAGGCGATCAGACTCAGCAGGAACAGCGGCTGCGTCCGGATCGGGATGATCCCGTTGATCATGACGAGGGAAAAGAGGGAACGAAGCCGGTTGCGGGTGCTCATGCCGAAGCCTCCTCCCCGTCGTCCACGGGTGCGTCCGCCTCGATCGACTTTCCCACCACCTCGAGAAAGATGTCCTCGAGACTGACCGGCCCCAGCGAAACCCGAACCCCCCGCTCGAGGCCCTTGCGCGCCACTTCTCGGGCATCGGTCTCCCGTGCAAACACGAGGTATCCGCCCTCGATCTTGGCGACGCGGCCGTAGGGTTCGAGCTCCTCGCGCGGGAAGGGGTCCTGGACCATGACCCGGTAGGGGTAGCGCACCCGGGCCCGCAAGTCTTCGGGAGAACCCTCGAGCCGAAGGTGACCCTCTTCGATGAGGGCCAGCCGGGAGGAGAGCTCCTCGGCTTCGTCGAGATAGTGCGTCGTGAGGACGATCGTCCGGTGTTCGCGGATGGTCCGGCGGACGGCCTTCCACACCTCCCGGCGAGCGAGGGGGTCGAGCCCGGTGGTCGGCTCGTCCAGGAAGAGCACCTCGGCATCCGAGGCTAACACCATCGCGCAGAGCGCTCGTCGGCGCAACCCGCCCGACAAGCGGGAGACCAGTCGTTTTCGGTATTGCGTGAGGGAGAGCTCCTCGAGCGCGTCCCGGGTCCGGCGGCGGGCCTCGACCGGATCCATCCCACGCATCTTGAGGTAGAGGTAGACCACCTCCTCGGTGTTCAGGAAGTAGAGCGGGCGGGACTCCTGGGGAACACACGCGATCCGGGCGCGGACCTCCCTCGTGCGGGTCGTGACGTCCATGCCCAGGACCGAGAGCGAGCCAGAGGTGAGGGCGAGCTGCGTCGCGGCGATGCGGACGAACGTGGTCTTCCCCGCACCGTTCCGCCCGATCAGGCCGTACACCCGTCCCGTGGGGATCTTGAACGACAGGTCATCGAGCGCCGGCTTCTGGCCGGAGCTCTTGGGATAGACCTTCCGGAGGTGGTCGACCTCGACCGCGAAATCCATGCGTGCGGGCACCCCGAAACGGACTCTTAAGGCGACGTGGCGCCGCTCAGCTCAGGATCTCCGCGAGTCGGCCCGTCTCGCGCGCCCGTCGGATCTCCTGGGCGATCCGGCGGCCCGTCGACAGGCCGGGTTCGATGAAGTCGGAGTACGGGCTCCCCGAGATGAACAGGTTCGTCCCCGCGACGATCCGTGTCGAGATCTCGAAGACCTTGAACTGGAGGTCCTCGGTCATGATCCCCTCGATGCAAAACGGCCCGACCATCCCCCCGAACAGCTCGATCGAGCGCTCGACGATCTTGGCAGCGACGTCGAAGGCTCGGGGCAGTAACGATTCTCGGAGGACGACCGGGACGTTGCCCGTCACCACGAACGTCGGCCGGATCCCCGCCCGGAGCAGCTCTTCCTGGGCGCCGAGCTTGTAGAGCTCGTCGATGTTCGCTTCGTCCCGGCGGTCCATCCCGAGGAGCTCGAGCGAACCGTGGGCGACGCGGTAGCCGCGGTCGGAGAGCGGCGAGTAGAAGAAGTGCATGTAGTAGCGCGTGCCGAGGACGTACTCCTGGATCACGTAGGGACCCGTCGGGTGGAAGTCCTCGAGCGCTTCCCGGTTCTTCGCGAGGAAGAACCCTTTGCCTCCCTTCGCTCCGTAATACTTCACGATCACCGGCCCGTCGACCTCGGACGCGCCTTCGTACCGTCGAGGCATGGTCGCGCCGGCGGATTCGAGCCACTCCCTCGACTTTTCGCGGTCCGCCTCCCACGCGAGGACCTTGCGATTCCCGTAGACCGGGACGTCCCAATTCCGGAACGCGTCCGCCCCCATGTACTCCACGAACGACCCGTGGGGGATGATCACCGCGCCCTCGGCGCGCAGATGGCCGGAGGTCGAGGGCAGGTCGGCCATCTTCGGAACCGTTAGGAAGCGATCGGGTCGAGCGAGCGGGAAGGCGTCGTAGAACCGGGGCGCGGGACCGGCCGAGAGGCCGAGGGTGCGGAACCCCTCCTTACGGGCGCCGTGGAAGATCTGCAGCGAAGAGTGCGAGCACAAGGTCGTGATCGTCGGCGCGCGGCCCTCCAGGGGCGCGAGGCGCTCAGAAGAGGCGAGGGGAATCCCCATAGGGGGGCCTACCGGGTCGGCTAGATATCCTTTGCTCGGCCCGCGGCGCGCGGGGGGGTCAGGACCCACCCGCCCCTTCGTCGAGCTCCCAGTACCATTTGATCCGGCGCGTCCCAGCTTCGGCGAGCCGGCGGCGCAGCTCGGGGTCGACGCTCGGGTCCCGAAGCACGCCGCGGACCTCGTCTGGCGTGCCCTGGCCGATCCGTTCGTCCAGCCCAGCTTCGGTCACCTGCGTCCGGAGTCCGTCGAGGGTGTACTTCCACGTCTCCTCCCGCCGACGGATGGCTACGGAACGGGTCCCCGGGATCCGGTGCACCCCGAACCCCTCCGCCGCCCGATGGAGCTCCTCGGCCGTCCGGCGCAGCTCCTCCCCGAGGTGCCGCTCGTCCTGGCGCAGGCTCTCGAACCGGTCGACCAGCTCGCGGAGGCGCTGGTCATCGGAGGGGGGCACGGGACGGAATTCCGGGCAGCGGGACTGGAAATCACACCGCGAGCACTGACGCCCGGGGGTAGGTTCGAACGCCTCGGCACGGATCCCGTCCTGGACGGTACCGAGCCGGTCGTGGAGCGCGAGGAGCGCGGTCCGCGGTCGGGGAGGGACCCGATGGGCCGTCAGCGACCTCAGGTGGTAGAGCGTGAGTCCCGCGACGGGCTCCGTGTAGTTGCTCTCCACGAGGATCTGATAGATCGACAACTGATCGGATTGCCGCGCATCCTCTCCCGAGAGTTCGCGCGACGTCTTGTAATCCACGATCTCGAGCCCGCCCTCCGGGGTCCGGTCGATCCGGTCGATGTACCCATGGATGGGGATGCCGTCCCAACGCGCTTCGAGATGCTCCTCGACCGAGACCGGGTGCGGATGCTCATGGACCAGGCGGGCATAGTACCGCAGAAGCAGGTCCCGACCGAGGGTTCGGTACCGCCCCTCTTCTTCCGGTGAGGTGTATCCTTCGCTCGACCAAATGCGGTCGTACGCGGCGAGCATCTCCTCCCGGCTCAGAGTGAGTTCGGGAGGGCGGCTGGTGCCGGTCGGGTGCCACTCGTCCAGCGTCCGCTGGGCATCCCCCTCCTTCACCCTCCGGGCGGTCGGAATGACGAGCGGTCGGATGATCTCCTCGAGGACCGAGTGAACCACCCGACCGAACGTGAAGTACCCCGGGGCGTTTCCGGGAGACGGTCGACGTACAGAAACTTCCAGCGGAGCGGACATTCCTGGTACGTGTGGTACGAGGAGTAACTCAGCGTCGGCAGTGAGGCCACGTGCTCGGAGCCCAGCGCCTCCCTATGTCATTTGGGGAGGCCACCGGGTCCCTCCACCCACTCCCTCCGGCGGGCTAGGGTAACGGAGGCCCCAGGGCAGGGTTCGTCTTTGGGTCCGGGGGGCGACCGCGCTGGACCTTCACCCTCCACACGAGCAGACCCACCCCGAGAGCGACCAGAACCACGCTCCCGATGATGAGCCAGTCGGGAGTACTGAACCCGCCTGAACTGCGCGGCAGGATGGTAGGGGTAGTGATTGTCACATGGACCGTGACGGGGGCCCCGCTGATGACCACATCTCCCTCGCTCGGGATCGCTGCACACCCGCTCGGCAAGGACACGATCCCCCACGCGTACGAACCGTTGACAAGCGTCGTCGATAGGGTGGAGTTGATCCGGGTGATCGTGGTGCCGTTGATCAGAATGCTCCAGGTCCCGCCCGAGGGAAGACCGGTCTCGATGAACGACACCGCATAGTAGCTGATGGAGACCGAGCCGGAGTAGGTGAGATTCACCGTCGTATTACCGGTTACGTTCACTTGACCGGGCACGGGTGGGTAATAGCCCGGGACCGACTCCGGTGTGTAATTATACGATCCCTCGGGCAAATTGGCCGAAAGGGTCGTGGCGGTACCGTTGAGCGAGACCGTCCCGCCGAGCCCCGTCACGACCACCCCCCACGGAGTTCCGGCCGAGAGACCTCCTTCCTGGAATGCCACAGCGAAGACTTCCCCGCACCCTAAGCAACTGAAAAACACCGACAAGAACACGTTGCTTCCATTGATGACGACCGTGCCGTTGGACGGCATTGCAAGGTACCCCGACAATGACCCGACGTTGTAGGGATAGGTCCCGTTGGTGAGGGGAGCCGACGTGACGTTCGACGTGCTGTTGGAGCCGAGGGTCTCCCCCGCGAGCGTGACACCCCAATCGGCACCCGCGGGCAGCCCGGATTCCCTGAACGTCACGTCGAAGTAGTTCGCAGCGTATCCCCAGTCGTACCAAAGTTGGATCCCCGCGCCTCCGATCGCCGGGTTGGTGTTGGTCGTCGACCCTTCGATCCAATCCCCGAACTCGATGGCCACGACCACTTGCGGGTTGTAGATGTAAAGCGCAAGCTCGTTCGCGATGTGCTCGATCAAGTTGTACTCGAGCATCCGGAGGTTGATGTTGGACTCGTGCGCCGCCGCGTTCTCCCACGCGGTCATCGTGTCGTAGCCCGCTCCCTGGCACGCGGTGGGCAGGAGCCCGATGTTCGCGTAGTAGGTCAAGTTCGACCACGCGCTATAGTCGTGCGGGCAGCTCGTCGCGTTGTTCGGGGACGCCTGGAGCACTTCCGAGACCGCGTCCGGCGCGGTGTACGAGTTGTCCGGGTAGTACATCGGCGCCATGAAGTCCGACGGGTCAGGGTAGTCCGCCACCCAGCCGTAGGGGTAGATCGGCAACGGGTTTTGTCCTGGTGGGCAGCCGAGGGAGCAAATATCTTGAGTGCTCAATTCGAAATAACCTGGCTCGAGAGCTCCACCGCTCAGGTTGAAGATCTCGGCGTTCCAAAGCTCGAACTCACCGATGGTCTCCGTGTTGCCCAGAGTGGTCATGTCGTCCCACGTGCACGGACTCCCCGTCGTGCAGCTCGCGAGCTGGGAGTCGTACCATTGGCTCGACACGTTGTTGGCCTGCGCCCACCACCAAGCGACGTTGCCCGGTGTCGAGGGCGACGAGACCGGGTTCCCGCCCGGCCACGTGATGTTCGAGGGGTAGTAGTCGCCCATGCCGTGCGGGATGGCTCCTCCGTAATCCTCCCCGAAACAAACGCCGTCGACGCAGTTGTACGTCTGGTCGACGCTCGTATACGGGTAGGCGTTCACGAGGAAGTTCCGCAACGCGATGTTCTGGAAGAACGTTGCTGGGATGTTGGTCGGGGGGGCTCCTAAGTCCGCGTAGCCGACTTCGCTGAAATTCAGGTTGACCAGGTCGAAGAACGTAGTCAGACCGGGAATCCCCGGAAGCAGGGTGTAGTTGCCTAGCCCGAGCACGGTCCCGGTTTCCGGGGTGAAGAAGCCTGCGCTGTCTGCCTGGCCGTCCGCCATCGCGTTCAGGCCTTGCGTGTCACCCGAAGCCTCCCAGATGACGTCCACGGTGCCCTGGTAGCTCCCCTTGAGGGGCATGCAGCCGGGCTGGCCCGCGCATCCCACCGGGGCGTTGTAGTCCGGGTTGGTGTGCAGGGTGTACCCGACATCCGGGTTGATCGGGTTCTCGACATAGTACGGACCCGAGCCCACCTCGTTCCACTGGACTCCCGGCTGGATCGCCGGAATGTTGTTGGCGAGCATTTCGAACGTGTCCCAGCCTGTCGCGGGCGTCGACGAGACGTAGTTCTTGTACCCGGCTTGCTGGGTGTTCACCGAGTTCCCCGGCAGCAGGCACGGACCATCTCCGTTCGAGGCGTTGGTGTCCAAAAATCCAGGCACGCCACCGCCGTTAGCAGTGTACCAACCGCAAGGCTCGATGCTCGCACCGAGGTTATCCGCAACGAGGTTGAGGAAAAACGGCCAGGCCACTCCGGATGCGCCGACATCGAACGTAACACAACCGTTGGTCGATAACGTGAGAGTCGAACCCGGGCAGTACGCTGAGTCGTTGACGAGGAAGGCGCGGAGGATGCTCTGTGGTGTGTTGTTCAGCGGGGCATGGATTCCAGAATCCCATTTCTCGTTGCCGGGACCTACCAGGTCCTGGGTGTTGATCCAGCCGGGCGTCGCCTCCTCGTACGGAAGGTCGGCAAACCCCATCGTCCGCGCGAAGGTGAACACCACGTCCGAAGGATAGACCGGCCAACCGACGCCCGTCGCGGGGTCGTAAAACCGCGCACCCGAGTCGATCTCGAAGGTGTAGTACTGCGGGGCTCCCGTGGTGTTGTTGAGCCAGACCAGGTCGTTCCCGCCGAACTGCGCCGAGCACTCCGCCGAGCCCGGGACACATGTCGCGATCTGGGGGACGTAGCTGGCGGGGGCCGGACCGTCCTGGGTCCCGTTGTACGCTACGAGGGTTTCGTAGACGTTCGCGATCGGCTCATCACAAACAGTATAGTAACAAACGCTCGGGTCGGCTTCGGATGGACCGCCACCGGTGGCTTCCCAAATCTCAAGAGTGCCAGGATGAGGGCCTTGCGGTCCGTGGCTCGTCGCCCGAGGTACGGTCGCCGAACTCCCCTTCAATGAGAGCCCTCCGAAGGACGAAGCGCTCGCGGGTTGGGACGCGGCGCCACCAGCCACTTCCCCGACGGCCAGGGATCCGAGGCATAGCAACGCGGCGATCCCGACGCTCAGCCCCGCCGCAAGAACCCGCTGCAGGCGGGGCGAGGAGTCGGCGTACAATGGAATCGCCTTCTGGTGCTGGACCGAGTGCGATACTTACAATAAAGCCGGCGTCCGGGAGCGAGCCCGAGGCGCTGGCACTCGGTCATCGTCGGACTCGGGCGAGGTCGACGGCCAGCCCCTTCTGGTGCGCTGGCCCCCGCTACTCGGGAGGTGGCCCTCCGTCCAGTTGTTCTTCCGGGTTCGAGGGCCGGCAACGGAGAGCGAGCCATCCCCCGGACGAGCATCAGGAACACGACCACCCCGTTGAAGCCCCCAGTCAAGGCGGGAAAGGCCGGGTGGGCCGCCTACGATCGTGTTCCCGTTGGCGACGAACGTGATCGAGACGGTGAGATTCTGGCCAGAGAGAGCGATCGTTTCGCTCGAGGACGGGGAGCTATGCCCGGGACCACCCCGACCATCTACGGGTAGCTACCATCCGGTTCGGGGGGATCGGCGTCGAATGACCCGCCAGCGGTAGAGCCCTGCCAGGGCGAGCGCCCCGATGGCGAGCCCACCGACCAGCATCCACGCGAGGGGACTGAAATAGTTCCAGGGCGGAGGCGGGACCGTAGCGGGGCCGGGCCCAAACCCCGCGAATATCACTGAAACGGAGGTTGGGTTTCCTTCAACCACTACCGAACCGCCGGAAGGGTGGCCGGCGTAGCCGACCGGCTGGGAGGCGACTCCCCAGGAGTACGAACCATTCGGCAGGTTGACCGAGATCGTGGGAGTGGTATTGTGTACAGTACTCCCGTTTATGTCGATCGACCAGGACGAGCCGGACGGCAGGCCGGTCTCGGTGAACGACACCGGATAATCGAGGGGGGTCGTGCTGACGTAGGTGATGTTCACTGTCACGCTCTGGTCGGTGACGTTGAACATTCCTCCCGCCGGCGTGAAGTAACCCGTTACCGGCCCCAGACTGTAAGCGTATGAACCCGGTATGAGACTGATGTTTAGGGCCGACGTGCCCCCTCGTACTGTGGCACCGCCTAACGGACCTGCCACCACCACGCTCCACTGGGCTCCGTCCTTTAGACCCGTCTCCTGGAAGCTGACTGTGTAAATTAGCTGGGTTTGGGGGGTGAATACCAGCACGCGTGCGAAGGCAGTTCCGTTGATGGTGACATTTCCACTCGCTGACGAAACCAAATATCCGGGCACCACTCCGACCTCGTAGGGGTAGGTCCCGTTCACGAACGGTCCGAATGAGATAGCATTGGGTGCGGTCGTATTTTCGGTCACACCGGCCACCGTGACCGACCAGTTGGTGCCTATTGCCAGGCCGGCCTCGTTGAAGGTCGCGTCAAAGTAGTTCGAGGCATAGCCCCAGCCGTACCACAACTGGATCCCTTCGCCTCCGTTCATCGGGTTGGTATTGAGGGTCGAGCCCTCGATCCAGTCCGCGTAGTCGACGACCGTGAGCTGTTGAGGGTCGTAGACGTAGAGCGCCAACTCGTTCGCGATATGCTCGATGAGGTTGTATTCAAGAATCCGGTATGGCACGTTGGTCTCGTACGCTGATGCATTCATCCAGGCGACCATCGTATCGTAGGCCGCACCCTGGCAATCGGTGGGAATCTGGCCGACGTTGGCCCAGTACGTCAGGTTCGACCACTCACCGTAGTCGTTGGGGCAGGTGGACGCGTTGTTCGGGGCGCTCTCGAGCGTCTCAGAGACTTCATCTGGCGCCGTGTAGGAATTGTTGGGATAGTACATCGGTGCCATGAAGTCGGACGGGTCGGGGTAGTCCGCGACCCAACCCCAGGAGTAGACCGGGAAGCAGTTGACGGAGATCTCGCAGGTGCACATGATCGGGCATATGGTTTGGGGATAATAGTCGAAGACATAGGGGTCAAGGGCTCCCCCGCTCAAGCTAAAGATCTCGGAATCCCACTCCTTGAACTCCCAATTCAGGACCGAGTCTCCGAGGACGGAGATCATCGGCCATTGGCACGGCGAAGAAACGGTGCAATTCGAAAGTTGAGGGTCGTACCACGAACTGTTCGGTGTTGTCGCTTCGGCCCACCACCACGATACGTTTCCCACTTCACTCGCATTGGCTGAGGGGTCGCCCGCCGGCCAACTGACGTTGACGGGGTAGTACTCCCCCGTACCGTGCGGGATGGCCCCTCCGTACGGCTCACCGAAGACCGTCCCATTGACGGTGTCGCTCCCGAGGTCGATGGTCCCGTAGGGGTACGAGTTGACTAGGAATTGGCGGAGCGCGACGTTCTGGAAGAAGTTCGAGGGAATGCTGATGTTTCCGGGGTCAAGCTGTAGGAGGCCAGTGAGGCTGAAATTCAAGCCGAATGGGTCGAAGAATATCGTCATCGCGGGGATGCCAGGGGCCAGCCGATAGTCCCCCAACGCCTGCACGGTTTGAGTGTCGGTCGAGAAGAAACCGGCGCTATCGGCCTGGCCGGCGGCCATCTCGTTCAACCCCTCCGTGTCGCCCGAGGCTTCCCATACCACGTCAACATTCGCTGCGTAGGTGCCCTTCACCGGCATGCAGCCCGGCCGGCCCGCGCATCCGACCGGCACGTGGTAGTCGGGGTTCGCGTGCAGCGTGTACCCCATATCCGGGTCGATCGGGTTCTCGACCGAGTACGGACCCGAGCCCACATCGGACCACTGGACCCCGGGCTGGATGGCCGGAATGTTGTTCGCCTCCATCTCGAACGTGTCCCAAGCTTTGGCGGGGGTGTTCTCGAGGTAGCTCAGGAACCCCGGATCGGTCGTGCTCGTCGAGTTCCCCGGTAGCCAACACGGCCCGTCCCCGTTCGTGCTCGCGTACGTCCCGTTGAATCCGGGCACGCCGCCGCCGTGCGCCGAGTACCATCCGCACGGTTCGATGCTCGCACCGAGGTTGTCGGCGATCAGATTGAGGAAGAAGGGCCACGCTTCTCCCGACGCACCCACGTTGAACGTGACGCACCCGTTGGTCGCTAACGCCACCGTAGGAAGGGGGCAGAACGCCGAATCGTTGACGAGGAAGGCGCTGAGAATGCTCTGGGGCGTGTTGTTGAGCGGGGCGTGGATGCCGCCGTCCCATTTCAAGCTGCCCGCGCCGACGAGGTCCTGCGTGTTGATCCAACCCGCCGTCGCCTCCTCATACGGAAGGTCCGCGAAGGCCATCGTGCGGGCGAAACTGAACACCACGTCCGAGGGATAGACCGGCCATCCCACGCCGCTGGCCGAGTCGTAGAACCGCGCGCCCGCGTCGATCTCGAACGTGTAGTATTGGGGGGCGCCCGTCGTGTTGTTGGCCCAGGTGAGGTTGTCTCCCCCGAACTGCGACGCGCACTCGGGTGAGCCTGGGACGCATGTCGCCAGTTCGGGCACAAAGTTCGACGGCGTCGGGCCCGCGTCGCTCCCGTTGTACGCGACCAGGGTTTCGTAAACGTTCGCGATCGGCTCCTGACAGACAGCATAGTAACAAACGCTCGGGTCCGTCTCGGACGGACCGCCTCCAGTGTTCTCCCAGATCTCGAGAGTGCCCGGGTGGGGTCCCTGTGACCCGCCCACCGTTACCGAGTGGTCGACCCCCACGCTCCGTTCTGGGGGGAGTTCTCCCGCGCTGGGGGCACGCGCGCCCGGGGACGACCCAACGCCCGCTACCGCCCCCAGGGCGAAGAACCCGAGGCAGAGCAACGAAGCGATCCCGACGCTCAATCCTGCCGCAAGAACCCGGTGCAGCCGTGGCACGGAATCTTGGTACAAGGGGATCGCCTTCTGCCGCGCGACCGAGGGCAACGCTCACGATATAGGCCACATTCGGGCCGGCGCTGGGGAACTCTACCCCTCCTCAAGGGGCGGCTCCCTCCGGGCCACGTTCCCGATAGCCCTACCTCGAGCCGAGGTGGGCCGGAGCACCGCGCCTGTACGGGGGGTGGCGGGAAGGGGTTCGGGGACGCAGGTCCCTGAGACCTAGTGGCCCGCCGCGGCTGCGTCGACTGCGAGCTCGCCGGTCGCGTCGGAGGGCAGGTTCCCGCGCGCCTGGGGGTTCGCGAGGTTCTTCGGCAGACCCAGGAGGTCGAGGAGCTCCTTGTAATGGTTGCGGATCGTCACGGGCGTGACGTTCGCGACCGCCGCGATCCGGTCCTGGCTGCGAGGCTCGCCCATCAGGTTCGAGGCGATGTAGATGATGGTCGCGAGGATCCCGTTCGGGAGCACGCCGCTGGTGGAGTAGACCTGTTCGACCTGCTCCAAGAGCGAGAGGACCTTCTGGCGGACCTCCTTGGACAAGTTCAGGTCCTGCGTGAAGCGGACCAGATAGTCCCGGGGCTCGACCGGCTTCAGTCCCAGCTTGAGCTCGCGTGCCAGGAGCGTATAGGCGCGTCCGACTTCGATCTTCGTGGCTTTGGAGTGCGCGATGATCTCCTTCATCGTGCGCGGAACGTGGCACTGACGGCAGGCCGCGTAGACGCTCGCAGCCACGAGGGCCACGATCTTCTTTCCACGGGTCGCCTTGTGTTCCAGGGCCCGGCGGTAAATGTAGGTCGCGGACTCCTTGACCTCGCGCGAGAGCCCGAGCACGCCGGCGAGACGGTTCAGCTCGCCGAGAGCGACCACGAGGTTGCGTTGATGCGTGCGAGCCGCCCGCAGCCGGTGGTTGAGCTTCCGCAGATGGTAGAACTTGAGCGAGGTGTTGCGGGAGAGCGAATTGCCCTGGAAGTCGCGAGTGGGCACGCCGATCTCGCTGAACAGGCCCTTGTCGGGCATGAGCGGCGAGATGACGGGGCCCCAGCCGCGAGCTTCACGTCCGGTATCCTCCTTCGACCCGCGCTGTCCACGGTCGCTGACGAGCGCGCTCTGGTCGACGACCAGACCGCAGTCCGCGCAGACGATCTCCCCGCGGATCTCGTCACGAATGAGGTGGGAAGAGCCGCAATTGGGGCAGGCGTCGGTCGCCGGCTTCGCCGAGGCCACCACGGAGGGAGCCGTCGGCGAGGAGCGGGAGGGAGCCCGGGAACTGTTCGAGCGGGACCGAGAGCTCACCGAGGACGCAGAGGTGGACTTCATAGCTTCTACGGTCGGGTAGGGGTGTCCTGTATATATAAGCTCGGCCAGCTTCTGTCTGATTTGTAACTTACATTTGCTACACCATGCGCCGGTATAGCATGCCGTTGTAGCGTTTCCCCTGTTAGATCGCCGTGTTGTTTCATGCCGTCGAGGTCAATCAAACTGCGCGACGGACGTCCCCGGAACCTTCCCCGCTCTCCAGGGTCGCGCTCTTCGGGTTCGGGTGGATTTTTTCCCTTTATTCCCCTTGATCTGATGCAGGTTCCCGGAGGGGTGGGTGGCGGGGTTAGGTTTCCACACCGTGGGCGACGGCCTCGAGGAACGGGAGGGAATCCACGGGCGAGCGGCGAGTCACGCGGCTGTGGCCGTGAAAACGCAGCCTCGGGTGGCGTGCTTGGTCGGGTCGGGCTTCGAGACCTCCCAGTGGTGGCCGAGACGGGATTCCAGCACCGATCGCAGGAGCTGCGGGCACATCATTCGCCCGATCTCCGGAGAGTGGGGGGTGCAGGCGAAGCAAGCGGTTACCTGCAGCGTGAGGGGCTGGGCCTTCACCATCTTGAGGTGGCCGAGCGTGTGCGTCTCGTAGTACTCCGAAAGGGAGGCCGCGACGGTGGCCGGCGTCTGCCCTTCGACCTGAAGAGCGATCTCGCGGCCCAACTGGCGTGCGATCGTCTCGATGAGCTCGGGCAGATGCAATTGGAACTCCTTCACGCCCGACGCCCGCATTCCGAGCTTGGCGATCTCTTTGAGCCGCTGGAACGGGACCGCCTCCTTGCCCGAGATCACGGGGAGCACCGCCGCGAGGGGATTCTCGAGCTCCACGAACCGGGCCTCTGAGCGGGTCGCGGGGGCCCACACGCGCCGGTAGTTGTCCCGCGCGAGGTGGACGAACATCGGAGCGGAGGACCAGAGCGCGACCTGTTCGTCCGTGGTGGGCCCGAATTCGTCGTCCCCCGATACATACACGAGCGCACCGAGGCGGTCGATGACAACGGCCCGGTTGACGACGGGGCTCGCAGAGTGGCGCAGCTCGGAGAACCCGGCAAAATGCTTGGCCGCCCCGAGGTTCGGCGGGTAGACCTCGGTGAGGACCTTCACTTTGACCCCACGGTCGCCGGCCTCGCGTAGCGCCCGGTCGATCCCGCCCTCGAGAAACGTAGCGAGCGTCCGACCACCGGTGCTGAGGAGGACCTGCCGCTCGGCCGTCCCGATCCGCTTGTGGAGGAACCGGCAGATCGTACCGCGACCCTCGAGCACCGCGAACTTTCGGGGGTCGCGGTCGTCGAGCTCGGTACGGCTCTCCTCCCACCCGGAGAGCACTTTCTCCCGGTCCGCCTCCAGCCGGTGGAGCCGGTCCGACGCCGTGCGGATGGAGCGGTCGACGAGCTCCTCCGGGGCCAGCGCAGCGAACCGCTGCGGCCGGCCCCCGTTGGGAACCAGCAACCCGGCCTCGGTCAACTGTTTGATGAACCGATACGCCTCGACCCGATTGACCGCGCTGAGCCGTCCGAGCTCGCTCGCGGTCTGAGGTCCCGCCCGACAGGCGGCCAAGTAGACCCGGGCGCCCTTCTCCGGGATCCCCAGGTCTCCGAGAAGTTCGAGAAGACCCGACCCGGGTCGTGCCACGACCAGTAGAGGTCCAAATGCAATAAAAGGTGGGGGGGAAGGGATGCCCTCGGCGTCCCGTCCTACAGGGCGGCCTGGAAATCCTCGATGGAGAGGGGGTACTCGGTCTCGGCGCCTCCGGCGCGGGCGCGGAGGACCTCCCGGGCCAGGAGCCAGTAGACCGTAGCCAGCGCCACGCGTCCCTTGTTGTTGGCCGGGATGACGAGGTCGACGTTTCGGGTCTCATTGTTGACGTCACAAAGCCCGACGACCGGGATCCCGATCGAGACCGCCTCGCTGAGCGCCTGCTGATCGGTGGCCGGGTCCGTCACGAACAGTACCTTGGGCTCGAAGTACTCCGCCAGGTTCGGGTTGGTGAGACAGCCGGGGACGAACCGCTCGGCGAACGAGACCGCCCCGACCGTTTTGGCGAACACCCGTACGGGCTTCTGGCCGTACTGGCGCTGGCTGACGACCAAGACCTTCTCCGCGGGAAGTCGGGCGAGGAAGTTGGCGGCGAGCCGGATCCGCTTGTCGGTCTGCCGTACGTCCAGGACGTGGAGGCCGTCGAACCGAACCTTGTGAACGAAGCGGCGCATGGACGCCGATTTTTGCTGGGTCCCGATGTGGACCCCGGAGGTGAGGTATGTCTCCTCGGGAACGAGGAGTTCCCCCGGACGGATGTCCTGACCGTCGGAGGGGACGGCTTGCTGCTCCTCCGCCATCACGTCTTCATCGGGCATGTACGGTGCTTCCGGTGGCGCGGCCGAGACGCAGGAGTTCATTTAGCTTTGCCATGCGCTCTCCGCCGAGGAGACCGCATTTGAGCCCACGGGCCCCCGTCCCGACGGCGACGTGGGTGAGCCAGGACTCGGGGACCTCTCCCGAGCGATGGGAAGAGACGGTCGCGAGCCCTTTCGACGCCGCCAGGTCGACCGTCCGGAGCGTGTCGGTGAGGGTACCGACCTGATTCACCTTGATGAGGACCGCGTTCGTCGACGAGAGGTCGATCCCCCGCCGGAGCCGGCTCTCGTTGGTGACGTAGAGGTCGTCTCCCACGACGAGGGTTCGGTCCCCGACCGCTCGAGTCAGGACGGCGAACGGCTCGAACGCCTCCTGGTCGAGGGGGTCCTCCAGGAAGCGGATCCCATACTGGTCCACGAGTTCGGTGACGAAAGAGATCTGGCCCTCAGTGTCGAGCGTGCGGTCGTGGTACCGGTAGTTCCCCGCCTCGTAGAACTCGCTGGCGGCGAGGTCGAGGCCAGGGTGGACCGGTATGTGGAGCTCGTCGCGGGCCTGAGCGCAGGCGTTCGTCAGGAGTTCGAGCGCCTCGACGTTCCCGATCGCAGCGACCCATCCCCCTTCATCGCCCCGACCGAGCGCGGCGGTAGGGTACCGGAGGTGCAGCTGCTCCCCGAGGAGGGTATGCACGCGCAGCGCGGCCCGCACGGAGCGGGCGGGGTCGGCGTCGGTCGCGTACGCGATGAACTCCTGGATGTCGGGGCCGCCGATCGCGTGGCGACCTCCGTTGAGGCAATTGCCGACGATGGCGGGGAATCGGCGCCCGTCTACCCCGGGACGCGCGAGGACCTTCCACAGCGGTTCCCCCCGCTCGACGCCGAACGCCATCGCGACCGCGACCGAGATCGCGGTCGCGCTGTTGCCCCCGACCCGAGAGAGGTCCGGCGTGCCGTCGATCGCGTGGATCGTCGCGTCCACGCTACCTTGGTCGCCGGCGTCGAGGCCCACGAGGGCGGGCGCAAGCCATTGCCGGATCGCGGTCAGGGCGGCCGGAACCCCTCCCTTGGGGAAGGCTGCGACCTCGTGGGCGCCCGTGCTCGCCCCGCTCGGCGCTCCCGCCCGGGCGTGGGCACCGGAATCGAGGGTGACCTCGGCCTCGACGGTCGCTCGCCCGCGGCTGTCGTAGATCTGATCGGCCGTGACGGACTGGATCCGGCTCATGGGCCCTCCACGAACTCGACCAGGACCCCCCCGAACGCCGAGGGGTGGGCGAACCCAACGCGCCGGCCCCGGGCCCCCGGCCTCGCGGTCCGGTCGACGAGCTGGCCGCCGCGCGCGGCCACGTCGGCGAGCGCCCGGTCGACGCTGGGCACAAGGAACGCGATGTGATGGACGCCCGGACCTCGACTCGCGAGGAAGCGGCCGACGGGAGAAGCGGGGTCGGTGGGCTCCAGAAGTTCGAGATGGGTTCCTCCGACCGTCAGGAAGACGACCCGGACCCGATTGGACGGGACTTCCTCGGGGCCCGAGTCCGGCTCCCCGACCAGCGGGCGCCAGTGCGTCAGCGCGTCCGCCAGGTTGGGCACCGCGATCCCCACGTGATCGAGCTGGGGCATCGGACCTCTAGAACGCTCGCGAGGGGGGCTGCTCCCCGAAAAGTTGGCGCCAGGTGTCCGCAATCTCTCCGAGCGTCGCGCCGGCGCGCACCGCCTCCAGGACGAGAGGGAGCGTGTTCTGGTCCTTCTCGGTGCCCCGGCGGAGCGCGTCGAGGGCCGCGTCGGTCCCCTTCCCGTCGCGACCGCGTCTCCAGGCACGCACGGAAGCGACCTGGCGTCGCTCCTCGGCGGGGGTGATCCGCTGGACCCCCACCCCTCGTCCCCGCCCTTCGGGGAAGAGCGTGAACTCCGGATTGCCTTCGGTGAATTGGTTCACTCCGACCACCACGTCTTCCTTGCGCTCGCGAGCGCGGGCCACCCGGTAGGCCTCTCGGGAGATCTCGGAAGCGAAGAATCCCCGCTCGACCGCGGCGACCGCGCCCCCCATCTCCTCGACGCGAGCGAGGTATTCTCGGGCGTCCCGCTCGATACGGTCGGTGAGCTCCTCGATCGCGTATGACCCCCCGAGGGGGTCGACCGTGTTCGTGACGCCCGACTCCTCCGCGAGGATCTGCTGGGTGCGCAACGCGAGTCGGGCGGACGCCTCCGTCGGGAGGCCCAGAGCCTCGTCGAGGCCGTTGGTGTGCAACGATTGGGTCCCTCCCAGCACCGCCGCGAGCGCCTCGAGCGTCGTCCGGACGACGTTCAGCTCCGGCTGTTGGGCGGTGAGGCTGGACCCGGCGGTCTGGGTGTGGAACCGGAGCTGCTTTGAACGGGCCTTCGTGGCGCCGAACGTCTCCTCGACCAGGCGGGCCCACAGTCGCCGAGCGGCCCGGAACTTGGCGATCTCCTCGAGGAAGTTGCGGTCGGAGGAGAAGAAGAACGACAATCGTGGAAGGAATTCGTCCAGGTCGAGCCCGCGTTGCTGCACCGCGCGGACGTACGCGACCGCGTTGGCGAGCGTGAAGGCCACCTCCTGGGCCGCCGTCGCGCCGGCCTCGCGCATGTGGTACCCCGAGACGGAGATGTAGTTCCACTGGGGCATCTCTCGGGTCGCGAACTCGATGAGGTCGACCGCGAGACGGAGCGAGGCGGCGGGCGGATAGACATACGTCCCGCGGGCGATGTACTCCTTGAGGATGTCGTTCTGGACGGTCCCGCCGAGCCGAGCGCGTGGCACGCCGTTCTCCTCGGCGACCGCCACCAGGAGTGCGGTGAGGATGGGAGCGGTCGCGTTGATCGTCATCGAGACCGTCGCCTGGTCGAGCGGAAGCCCTGCGAACAGGGTGCGCATGTCGCCGAGGGAGGAGATGGGCACGCCGCACCGGCCCACCTCCCCGCGCGACCGACGGTGGTCCGAATCGTACCCGTTCTGGGTCGGAAGGTCGAACGCTACGGAGAGGCCGGTCTGACCTCCCTCGAGCAGGAACCGGAAGCGTCGGTTGGTCGCGGCGGCACTCCCAAAGCCGGAATACTGTCGGTACGTCCAGAGTCGGCCGCGGTACATCGTGGGCTGGATCCCTCGGGTGAACGGAGACGCGCCGGGGAATCCCACCTCCTCGAGGAACTCCGTGTCGGAGTCGTCCGGAGGGACCGACAGGAGAGGGAGCGACCCCCCTTCGCTCTTCGGACCGATCGCGGTCCGTGCCGCGGCTTCCCACCGGGCACGGCGAGGATCGACGGCTGAGCGGGACCGGGCGCGAGCCATTGCCCGAGGACCGGGAGAGTCTATTAATGGACTTCGTGGCGGCGGACCAGGGTCCAGAGGCCGGTGAGGTCGACCTCGGCCCAGACGGCCGGGACCGGGACCCCGAGGCTCTCGAGGACCCGGGGATGGATCTCTCCCATCTCCGCGATCGGCTCCCCCGCGATCCGGGCGCGCGCGCTCCGGCCCGGGATCAAGGGAAGAAGTTCCAACGGCTCTCGGACCGCCACTACGTCGACCGAGCGGAGCAGGTAATCGACCCACGACGCCGCATCGGCGAACCCCGCGGTGTCCGCGGCGAGGACCGCGCTCGCATGGTAGCGCGTCTCGCCTCCAGCCTCGGCCTTCTCCGAACGCACGATCACCGGGCCCACCTCGGCAAAGCGCTGAGGGTAGGCGAGGCGGGTGTTCCGGCGCAGCACGTCCAAGTGGGAGAGGAGAAGCCGGTCCCGGAGCACGGAGAACTCCGCCGAGACCGGGTTGCGGAGGCGGAGGGCTTCGAGACTCCCCGCGCGCTCGGCGGTCTCGGCGGAGACGAGGAGCGGGGTGTGGGGCTCCGCGTAGCCGAGCCCCGTCAGGAGCGATCGGATTCGCCGGCGGAAACGCGTCTCGGGGAGGCGACGGCCTCGGGTGCGGCTCGGCAGCATGATCCCGTCCTCGGGTCGGACCCCCGCGGTCAGCACCACGTCCTCGACCAGGTCGACCGGCGTAAGGAGGTCCGGCCTCCAGGGCGGGACCTCCACGAGCCACCCCCCCGAGCGCGGACGCGCAGACAGTCGGGCCCGACCGAGCCGGCGTTCGACCTCGCCTCCCGGAAGCGAGTCGCCCGTGACGGATCGCAGGACCGCCGACGGAAGGGAGACCGAGCGAGGTCGATAAACGTCCGTCCCGTCCGACGTCGACGTCCCGGCCCGGTGAACGGCCACGGGTGCGGCCGACCAACCACGGGCCGCGAAGACGACAAGGAGGAGTCGGAGCACCTCCTGCACGGCCCGCTCGCGAGTCCCGGTCGCCTCGACGACGAGGGCGCGGTCCCCCAACCGAGCTTCCCCCGCCGTACGTCCGTTGAGCACCGGCGGGAGGCTGAGAACGGTACCCTCTCCGTCCCGGAGCGTAAGGCAGCGGGTCTCCACGCGGCCCAGGTTCCCGTACCGGAGCGCCATCGGATGCTCGGAGAAGAACCTCTCCGCACCGACCTCCTCCTCGCCATCGAGCGGGACGAACCGGACGTCCGTCAGGGGTTCGAGCGCGTAGCGGAGCGGGAAGTTGAGCCGGTCGAGAGGATAGATGCCGAGGCTCGCAGCCCGTCGGTCCCGCCCGATCGTCGCGTGCAGGAGCTCCTGGAACCGGATCGCCTCTGCGAGGGTCCCCGCGTCGAGCCCATCGGACGATTTCGGCGCGTGGAGGACGACCGCCCCGATGTAGGGCCGGACCACGTCGACCGTGGGGTCGACCGTCACGACCCGTTCCGGCGGGGCCGGCACTTCGGGAACGTGGGGGAGTCCCACCGACGCGTCGGTCACTCCGGCGATGTGCAGGGAGAGTCCGGCTTCGCTCAGGAGGTCGAGGCGGTCGGGGGTCACCGAAAGCGTGAGGTCGTCTCCGTCCCTCGCCTCGATCTCCGCCTTGGATGCGAAGAGGAGATCGTCGAGCATCAGGTCGGACAGCGGATTCGCCAGCAGCGAGCGCAATCGCTCCGCGGAGAGCGTGGAGACGGGCACTTACGGTCCTCCCCGGGTCAGCTCGTCGAGGTCGTCGCAGAACAGCTCCCGAATGTCGCTCTTTCCGAGGGCGACCATCGCAAGACGCGAGACACCGATCCCCCAGGCGGCCACCGGAACGTCGACCCCGAGCGGTCGGAGGACCTCGGGGCGGAGCAGGCCCCCCGGGAGCACCTCGATCCATCCGAGGCGAGGATGGCGAACGTACCCCTCGATGGAAGGCTCGGTGAACGGGAAGTAGCTCGGGCGGATCTTGAGCTCCGGGATCCCGATCGCCTGCGTAAGCTCCCGGAAGATCCCAACCAGGTGACGGAGCGTCACCCCCTCCTCCCCGACGATCCCCTCGGCCTGCTGGAACTCGATGTGGTGCCCCGCGTTGATGGACTCCACCCGGAAGTTGCGGTCGATCGAGAACGTCCGGAACGGTGGGGTGGGCCGGCGGGCGAGATACCGCGCGCTTACCGCAGTCGTCTGCGAGCGAAGGACCGGTCGACTCGCGATCGCCGGGTCGTAGCGACCCCCCCATCCGGGGCCGAGGGACGTCGTCTCGCCCGGAAGCGGGCGGCCCTCGTGCGCCGCCGCGACGCGACCGAGCAGGTCCGCGGGCGGGAGGTGACCCTTCACCCCTTCGGGCCAGAACGCGTCATGGATGGTGCGCGCGGGATGGTCTTGCGGCATGAACAGGACGTCGTTGTTCCAGAACTCCGTCTCGAGCAGCGACCCGACGGCCTCCTCGAACCCGAGCCCGACGAGGAGGTCGGCGAACTCGTCCAGCCAGGCGACGTACGGGTTTTCCCGGGCCCCGCGAGCGTAGGGCACGGGGACTCGCACGTCGTACGGCCGGTAGCTGCGACCTTTCCAGGCACCCGAGGCGAGGTCCGCCGGGGTGAGCGCTCCCCAGAGTGGAGCCTCGGCGGCTTCGAGCGCGAGGCGACGTCCCTCCTCGGAGGGAGCCCAGCGTTTGACCGAGCGGTGCTCGGTGCGCACCAAGCCGCGGCGCTCGAGGGCCGCGAGGATCGCTTCGTCGAGGTCTTCCTCCTCGTTCGCGACCTGCTTGAGGACGACCTCCTCCGGGAGAAGCCGGTCGTCCAGGGCGTGTTCGTCCCGCAACCGGAAGGGGAAGCCGTCGGCCAGGAGTTGTCGTCGACGGAGGATCCCGATCGCGGCCGATCGTTCCTCGTCCGAAAGTCCCTCCGTGGTCGCTTCCTCCACGGTGAGCCGACCCCCTCGCCGTCGGAGCGCATCAAGGAAGCGGCGTTCGGGAAGTCCGTCCCGGGCGGCGGCTTCGCCCCGGGCCGAGAGCCTACGGACCGCCAGGTGCTCCTCGTCCACGACCGCGAGGTGCTTCGAGCGCAGTCGCTGGAGGCTGCCCCGGACCTGGTCGGGCGGGAGGCCCGAGTCCGAGACGACGTGTTCCTCATCGAGAGGAAGTTCGGTGGCCTTCCGCAGGGTCGTGAGCACCCGGTGTTCCGGGGGTGAGAGCGAGATCGGGGTCTCGCCGTCCGGGTTCTCCTCGGACGGGTCGGACACGGTCCGACCACACAGGGTGCGCATTAAGTGATTTCGCTGAACGTCGCGAGAGGCCGGTCTCCCTTACGAGGGGGGAGAGGGAGGCCCCATTCCCGGGGACGAGGGAGGGGAGGGGCTTGGGTCCTCCAGTGCCCGGGGGTCTACGACCCAGGACGATGAGGACGGACCCGAGACCCCGGGAGGGATCGTCGGGGTGGGGGGCGGGGGAGGAGGATTCGCGGGAGCCGCCCTGGGAGGTGGCCGGACCGCGGCTCGGACGCGGGTTCCCCGTTTCGGCGGCCCCCGTCCCAGGACGTATCCGGCCCCGACCGCCCCGGCCATGATGAGGAAATACACGCTGACGTTCGCCGGATAGGTGCTGACCGACCCGAGGAAACCGAGGTACCCGAGGAGGTTCACTCCGATCACCGTCTGATTCGAACCGAAGAGGCCGTCGGACATGACCGCGACCGACGCGATGGCGTGAGAACCGAGGTAGCACGCCGGTACGGAGATCGCGACCGAGATGTCGCCGCTCGCGTTGGTGTCCGGGGTCGCCGATCCGAACGTGCCGTCGCACGGACCGAACGTCGTGTCGGCGGTCAGGGTAACGAGGACCGTTATGCCGGCGATCGGAGCGTTCGTGCTGGCATTCGCCAGCCGTGCCCCCACCGTGAGCATTCCACCGGGTCCGACGGGGGCCGGGGTCGTCGTGATGGAGAGGTTGACGAAGGTGGAGGTGAGGTCGGCGTAGAGGTCCAGAGCTCGCGGGGAGCCCCAGCCCGTGGCTGTGTCCCAGCCCACCGAGGCGGGGCCGAGGCAGTTCGCCCCCGAGGTGATATCGGCCAGCCCCTCCGCGACGGTGCCGGTCGGTTCCGCCGCACCGATGTAGTACAACCGTGGGGTGACGAACCCTAGGGGACCGCCATGAAGGGCGTCCATCTCGGTGATGAGCCCAGCCCAGAACGGGGTAGCGAAGCTCGTCCCTGCCCCCGTCTGTTCCTGACCGTTGTAAAAGACGAAGTTGTCGGCCCCCGACGCGGAGAGGTCGGGCATCCCGCGGAACCCGCTCGCCTCGATCGGAGCCTGGGCGCTCCCCACCTCCTGCCAGCTCGGGGCGGGAAAGTGAGCCGAGAAGCCTCCTCCGCTGCCGGACCACGCGGGCTCCGAGGCGATGCCCGTGATCTGTCCGACCACGTTCCGCGCCAGCGTCGGGTCGGTCCCGCCGACGGCGAGGACGCCCGGGTCGGAGGCGGGGTAGTTCGGCTGGGGGGTCCCGGAGCAGGTCGGTTTGAGGCTGGTATCACCGCCCGTGTCGCCGGTCGCCGCGAGCAGGGTGATCTTCTCTTGCGCCGCTTCCGCGAAGTCGGTGGTCCATGCCGACTCGAGACCGGACGCCGTGCTTTCCGCGGTCCCGAACGACATCGAGATGGCATCGACGCTGGGGAGGTCCGTGACCGCGTAGTTGAGGGCGTCGGCCATCGAGGCGTCCGTGGGGGAATAGCCGTCGCTGCTCGGGCCGTCGGGGGCATAGATGGGGAAGAGGGTCGCTCCGGGGGCGAGGGAGCCCGACCATTCGAGGTCGAGCGTGAGCTCCTCTGGCGCGCCGCTGGGGTCATTCACCGCGCTCGGCGCCGGTGAAGGGGCTCCATCGATCGGGGTCGGGTCGATGGAGACGGTGGGGAAGGTCCCGCTCGGGTAGTAGCTCGAGAAGAAGGTCGAGATGTCATTCGGGTCGTACCCATCTCCCCAGAGGAGGAGGACGATGCCCTCTCCCGTGGCGTACTGGGGCGAGCCGGTATAGTTGTAGAGTTCGGAGGCCTCGTAGATCTGCCGGGCGATCGACGGAGTGACGAGATCGCTCGGCCCCTGGCTCGGCGAGGAGGACCCCGTGGGGGCGAGCGTCGTCAACGGGAGCGTGAACCGGTCGAACCCGCTCGACAGCCCCGTGAGCCCCGATACTTCGGACTCGAGCGGCCCCGGCAGGGAGGGGGCGATGCTCGGAAGCTGGACCGCGCGTCCCGCGTACATTCCTCCGACCAGCGACGTCCCGAAGGCTCGATCCACCGCTGCCACCGGACCCTCGACCGTGAGGGAGAGGCGGTCCACGCCCGAGTGCTGGATGGTAAGACCCTCCCCGACGAAGTACTGTTCGGCGGCCCGGTAGGCCGAAGGTGACAGGCCGAATCGCATCCCGATCTCGGCGGGAGTGAGGGGAGCGGCGGCCGGAGCCGGCGCGTCGAACAGCGCGGGATTGCTCGGATTGAACGTGACGACGACGCTCGTCATCCCCGTGGCCGGGGCGGGGTCGGAGAGGTTCTCGAGGAGCGCGGGGGAGTATCCCGCCCGGGTCGCGAAGGCCACCGGTTCGACGGAGGACCCCACCACGGTCGGAGAGGACGGGACGCCGGCGGCCCCGGGGATGAGGTAGACCGCGACCAACAATGCCGGTAAGGCCAGAGCTAGGACCGGAAATAACGTCCGATCACGCCCGGGGAAGCGGGTCATGGGGTACGTCAAGTCATCGCGCTGGGGAAATACATTCCCCCACGGCCCGCCCTACACGCGGATGGGCGTGGTGTACCCCGCGGGCTTGGTAAACGTCTTCGGACCCCCGAACGGGTCCGGACGGGGACCGCTCGTCTCGCCCCGTTTGGCGGAGAGGTAGGCGTCGATGGCGTCCGCCGCCTCCGTGGAGGTGCCCATGGCGTACACGACCGAACGGCCACCGGCCGCGAAGATCCCCGGGACGGCCGTCTCGAACCCCTTTCCCTTGCCCTCCGGCCAGCCCTGGGAGGAGAGCTTGAGGTCCAAGTTCGGGCCGAACCCCTCGAGGTCCGCCTTCTGTCCGACCGCCACGATCACCGTGTCGCATGCGATCGTCTCCTCCGACCCGGGGACCGGCACCGGGCTCCGGCGGCCGCCGGCATCGGGGGGTCCGAGCTCGATCGACTGGACGACGATCCCTTCTACATGGCCCTGCCCGATGATCCGGAGCGGCGCCCGCTGGAAGAGGAACCGGATCCCCTCCTGCTCGGCCCCGTGCACCTCCTCGGGGTCGGCGGGCATCTCCTGCCGGCTGCGCCGATAGGCGAGCGTCACGTGGCCGCCATGCGATTCCCGCAACGCGGAGCGAACCGAGTCCATCGCGACGTCCCCTCCGCCCACGACCACGACCTCGTGGCCGATGGGGACGTCGACCCCGTGGTTGAGCTGTTTGAGGAATTGGAGGGCGGGCAGCACGCCGGGGAGATCCTCCCCCGGGACCCCGAGGGTCCGGTGCGTGGAGGTCCCGATCGAGATGAAGACCGCCTGGTAGCCGTCGCGCGTCATCAGCTGGTCGACCGGGAAGTCATGCCCCACCTTCGTGCCCTTGACGAAGGTGACATCGAGGTCCCGGTACCTCGCGCGGTCGGTCTCGACGTCCGCGTCGGTCATGCGGTAGGCCGGGATCGTTTGCATGAGTCCGCCGTACCGGTCCTCTTCCTCGAAGACCGTCACGCCGTAGCCCCGGACTCCGAGCTCCCAGGCCGCCATCATCCCCGCGGGTCCGGCCCCGATGATCGCGACCCGCTGGTTCTTGGGCTTCGAAGGAACGTAGGCGAGGTCGCTCTTTCCGAACTCGAGCGAGGCCCGCTTCAGGTGGCGGATCGCGATGGGGACCCCCTTCTTCTTGACGACACAGGCATCCTCGCAGTAATGGTAGCAGACCTTGCAGAGGCTCGTCGCGAGGGGGTTCTCGTTGAGCGTCACCCTCGCGGCGCCGTCAAAGTCACCGCTCGCGACGAGGCGGATGTACTCGCGCGCGTCCTGGGTGATCGGACAGGCCTCCACGCACCAGGGGCGCCGGCACTGGATGCACCGCTTGGCCTCCAGGATGGAATCCTCCTTGGAATAGGCATGAAGCACTTCCCGGAAATCGGTGGTGCGCTCCGCCACGGGTTCCTCGACGATGGGGACGCGGACCGGGTTCAATTTGGGAGGGGCGGGTTTCGGGGCGGCGGGCGCGTCGGCAGTCATGGAAATCAAGGTCAAGAGCCCATTCGACCGTTAAGAGGCTTGCGCGCCTGAGGCTAGAGCGTGACGGTCCCTGACATATACAGGCGGCCATCATTGGGGTACGTTGACCTCCGGTCGACGGTGCGTCCATGGTCCTCGATTCCCTAGGAAAGTCCCTCCGGGGCGTCCTCCAGAAGATCGCCCGTGGCTCGGTCGTCGATGAGGCGTTGCTCGCCGAGGTCGTCCGCGACATCCAGCGGGCGCTCCTGCAGGCCGACGTCAACGTCCAGCTGAGCCTCGACCTCACGAAGCGGGTCCGTCAACGGGCGACGCAAGAGAAGCCCCCCGCCGGCGCGAGCTTGCGGGATTTCCTGGTCCGTATCATTTACGAGGAGATCCGCGGGATCCTCGGCAAGGACCGGCCGTTCGAGGTCAAGCCGAAGCGGATCCTTCTGGCGGGGCTGTTCGGCCAAGGGAAGACCACGACCGCCGCTAAGCTCGCCCGGTACTTCCAGAAGAAGGGCATCCGGGTCGGGCTCGTCGCGGCCGATGTTCACCGACCGGCGGCGGTCGACCAGCTCGAGCAGCTCTCCCAGAAGGTGGGGTGCGAGTTCTACGCGAACCGAGACGAACGCCGGGCCGAAGTGATCGTTCGCGAGGCGCTCGCCCGGTTCCCGCCGCATCTGGCCGTGATCGTCGACACCGCGGGACGGAGCGGGATCGACCCCGAACTCATCGAGGAGCTGAAGCGCGTGCGGGCCGTCCTGCAACCGGACGAGACCCTCCTCGTGCTGGACGCGGCCATGGGCCAGACGGCGGGCCGGAGCGCCCAGGCGTTCCACGAAGCGGTGGGACTAACCGGCGTGATCCTCACGAAGCTGGACGGCTCGGCGAAGGGAGGCGGGGCGCTCTCCGCCGTGGCTGCCAGCGGAGCACCGATCCTCTTCATCGGTACCGGCGAGCATCTGGACGAGTTCGAGCGGTTCGATCCGACCCGGTTCGTCTCCCGCCTGCTCGGGATGGGCGACATCCAGACCCTCCTCGAACGCTTCGAGGAGCTCTCCGACAAGGAGGCCGCCGAAAAGGCCGCGCAGAACCTCATGTCGGGCCGCTTCACGCTCCGCGACATGCGCTCGCAGCTCGCCTCGCTCGGCGAGATGGGCCCGGTTTCCAAGCTGATGTCGATGTTCCCTGGCATGGGAGGGGCTAAGGTCGATCAGAAGACGCTCGACGACACGCAGAAGCGACTTCGGCGCTTCCGAGCGATCATGGATTCGATGACGGCCGAGGAGCTCGACACCCCTCACGTCATCAAGGCCGACCGGGTCCATCGGATCGCTCGGGGGAGCGGGCAGCGCCCCCAGGAGGTTCGGGGCCTGCTGAAGCACTACGAGGCCACCCGCAAGGCAGCCCACGGATTGGTCTCGAACCGTCGTCTACGACGCCAGCTCGAGAAGCAGTTCGGCAACGCAGAGGCTCCGGCCGATTGAGTGGCCGACCGATAGGATGACGTCGACAAGCCTCCTCGAAGCCTTGGCCGGGCTCTTGCTCGTGTTCTTCCTCCCGGGCTACACCACCACCCGCGCGATCTTCCCTGAATGGAGGATCCGGGGGACCGAAGCCTGGAGGCGGGGCGTCGAGATCGTGACCCTTTCCTTCGTCCTGAGCATCGGCTGGACCGTCGTCCTGGGCTACCTGTTGCTGGCGGGCGCGCCGAACGGATTCGAAGCCTCCTGGACCGATCCGGAGCTAGAAGTGGCGCTGCTGGTCGTTTCCGTTGCCGCCTTCATCGCAGGGTGGCGCCTGGACGCCTACTCAAAGACCCCCCCGGCCTCGGAGCGCCCATCGCCCGACCCGGGGGGAGAAGGAGCTTGGGAGCTCACCCGGCACCTGGACCGGCTGGCCAGAGACGAACGCCGCCTGGAGCATGCCCTCCGCGCCGCCCACCGGTCGGGGGCGGACGCGGCCGACCTAGAGCGGCAGCTTTCGACGCTCCGCGAGGAAAGCTCAAGACTTCGACAGGACCGGGAGCGCCAGTATGCCCAGTAAGCGCTCCACGACCCCCTCCCGGGCCGACTACAAGATGGTCCTCGTAATCCGAGGCGAGCTCCGCCTGACCGCCGGCAAGGCGGCTACCCAAGCGGCGCATGCCGCCGTCATGCTGACGCTCGCCGCGGAGAAACGGGCGCCCGAGGCGTTAACGAGTTGGCTCTCCGCCGGCCAGAAGAAGATCGTCCTCACGGCGCTCACGCTCTCTGACTTAGAACAGATCGCCGCGCAGGCCCGCGCTCGGGGGATCTCCGTCGTCTGGGTAGAGGACGCGGGACTTACCGAGGTGGCTCCGGGGACCCGAACGTGCATCGGCCTGGGGCCTTGTCCTGCCGCCCAGCTGGACGCGGTCACGGGGTCGCTGGCCCTCCTCTAGGACCCCTCACCGCGGCCCGCCAGCGTGCAGGAGGGGCCTGGATGCCACGGACGAGGGCCTCTCGCGGAGCCCTCGGGCGTTCAAGTCTGCGCGACGGTCCGTCCTGAGTTGGAAGGAAAAGAACAACCACCCGAGTTCCCCTTTCGGGGAACTCGGGGGCGAGGAAAGGGTTGGTGCGCGAGGGTCGGACCCCGCGGGAGGCTTACGTGCCGCCTCCCTTGTTGTCCTTCGTCTCTGTCGTGGTCGAGGACGAGGACGACCAGCTCTCCGGTGGGCTGCTGGGTGGGCGTCTACCGGCCATCATCGCCAGCGCCAGGAAGATGATCACCAGCAGCGCCAGGACCCCGATGAGGACCCAGGCGAGCGTGCTGAGATACGTCCAAGCTGGGCTGGGGGACGATACGCTCACGGGCGGACTTACTGCGATGGCTACTCCGACGGCAGCACCCGTCACGGCGAAGTTCCCTGCGCTGGGGCTTCCGGTATCGCCCGTGGGGAGGCTAATGATACCCCACGAGTAGCTTCCGTTCCCGAGCGTGGCGACCAGGGTCGTGGTCGTGCCCGTCAGCGGCGTGCCATTCACGGCGATGGTCCAAGACTGGCCGGACGTTAGCCCGGTTTCGGTGAACGTCACGGCATACCCTTTGTACGTCTTACCGGTGTAGCTGATGTTCACCACCACGTTCTTGGACACCGTGATCTGACCTGCGGCAGGCGTGTTGTAGCCCGTAACTCCACCGGGGGTGTACGTATACGCTCCCGCCGGCAGGCTAGCGTTGAGAATCGCCGTCGTTCCCCTAGCCGTGACTCCAACGGTCGCATTGGTCACGATCACGAACCACAAGGTTCCAGCCTTCAGCCCCGACTCTTGGAATCCGACCGTGTACTGCGTTCCCACAATCTTCGAGAACACCACTAGCTGGGAGAACGCCGCGCCGTTAATCACGACGTTGCCGCTGGTGTTGGTGGACGTGTACCCCGTCACCGAGCTGACCGTAAACGGATAGGTTCCGTTCACGAACGGCCCGAAGGTGATCGTGTTGGGCACCGTCGCGTTCTCCGTGACTCCGGCCACGGTGACCGACCAGTTCCCCGACGTCAGACCCGCCTCACTGAAGGTCGTTCCGAAGTAGTTCGACGCGTATCCCCAGCCGTACCACTGCTGCACGCCACCGCCCCCGAACATCGGGCTCGTGTTGATGGTCGACGGCGCGATCCAGACCCCGTAGTCGAACGCGGCGATCTCCTGCGGGTTGTAGATGTACAGACCCAGCAGCGCCGCGATGTGCTCGATCAAGTTGTACTCGAGCGTCCGCAGGTTGATGTTGGACTCGAACGCCGCGGACTTCTCCCACGCGGTCATCGTGTCGTAGGCCGCTCCCTGGCACGCGGTGGGCAGCTCCCCGATGTTCGCGTAGTAGGTCAAGTTCGACCACGCGCCATAGTCGCTCGGGCAGGTCGTCGCGTTGTTCGCGGAGGACTGGAGCGCTTCCGAGACCGCGTCCGGCGCGGTGTACGAGTTGTCCGGGTAGTACATCGGTGCCGTGAAGTCCGACGGGTCGGGGTAATCCGCTACCCAGCCGAAGTTGAAGACCGGCATCGGGTTCTGACCGGCCGGGCTTCCCAGCCAGGTGATGTCCGCCTGACCGGAGATGGTGAAATAGCCCGGGCTGAGAACTCCACCGCTCAGGTTGAAGATCTCGGCGTTCCAGAGCTCGAACTCACCAATGGTCTGCGTGTTGCCCAGCGTGGTGATGTCGTCCCACGTGCACGGACTCCCCGTCGTGCAGCTCGCGAGCTGGGGGTCGTAGTACACGCTCGACGCGTTGTTGGCTTGCGCCCACCACCAAGCGACATTGCCCGGTGTAGTGGGCGACGCGACCGGGTTCCCACCCGGCCACGTGACGTTCGAGGGGTAGTAGTCGCCCATGCCGTGCGGGATGGCTCCTCCGTAATCCTCCCCGAAACAAATGCCGTCGACGCAGTTGTACGTCTGATCGACGCTCGTATACGGGTAGGCGTTCACGAGGAAGTTCCGCAGCGCAATATTCTGGAAAAAGCTCGACGGAATGTTGATCGCGTGCGGGTCCATCGTCGCATAATTGGCCAAGTTGATTTCCAGGTTGATCGGGTCGAAGAAGACCGTCAGCGCCGGAACCCCTGTAATCAACTTGTAGTCACTGAGCCCGAGCACGATCCCGGTTTCTGGCGAGAGGAAGCCAGCCGTGTCTGCCGCGCCAGCCTCCATCTCGGTGATCCCTTGGTTGTCACCCGAAGCCTCCCAGATGACGTCCACGGTGCCCTGGTAGCTCCCCTTGAGGGGCATGCAGCCGGGCTGGCCCGCGCATCCGACCGGGGCGTTGTAGTCCGGGTTGGTGTGCAGGGTGTACCCGACGGTCGGGGCGATCGGGTTCTCGACATAGTACGGACCCGAGCCCACCTCGTTCCACTGGACTCCCGGCTGGATCGCCGGAATGTTGTTGGCGAGCATTTCGAACGTGTCCCAGCCTGTCGCGGGCGTCGACGAGACGTAGTTCTTGTACCCGGCTTGCTGGGTGTTCACCGAGTTCCCCGGCAGCAGGCACGGACCGTCTCCGTTCGAGGCGTTGGTGCCCGTGAATCCGGGCACGGCACCGCCGTTAGCAGTGTACCAGCCGCACGGCTCGATGCTCCCACCGAGGTTGTCGGCGATCAGCTCGAGGAAGTAGGGCCACGCTAGGCCCGAGCCTCCGACGTTGAAGGTGATGCACCCGTTGGTCGTGACGACCGGCGAGGTGGGGCAGTAGTACGAGTCGTTCACCAAGAATGCGTTCAGGATGTGCTGGGGCGTGTTGTTGAGGGGGTAGTGGATAGCGCCATCGTAGGCGTGTTGACCCGCCGGCACGAGGTCCTGCGTGTTGATCCACCCGTTGGTCGCCTCTTCATACGGAAGGTCCGCGAAGCCCATCGTTCGCGCCATCGTGAAGAGTACGTCCGAGGGGTAAACCGACCAGCCCGCACTGTGGCCCGCGTCGTAGAAGTGAGCTCCCGAGTCGATCTCGAAGGTGTAGTACTGCGGGGCTCCCGTGGTGTTGTTGAGCCAGACCAGGTCGTTCCCGCCGAACTGCGCCGAGCACTCCGCCGAGCCCGGGACACATGTCGCGATCTGGGGGACGTAGCTGGCGGGGGTCGGACCATCCTGGGTCCCGTTGTACGCTACGAGGGATTCGTAAACGTTCGCGATCGGCTCATCACAAACAGTATAGTAACAAACGCTTGGGTCGGCTTCGGATGGACCGCCACCGGTGGCTTCCCAAATCTCGAGGGTACCAGGGTGAGGACCTTCCGGGCCATTGGCGGCGGGTGTTACCGCGTTCTGCGTAACCGATGCTTTGGGGGCAGCCGAAATAGCGCCCACCGTCACCGCCGGCGTCGAGGCGCCCGCGCCGCCCACGAAAGTGGTAGCGGGCACGAAGCTCACCAGGAACAGACCGGCGATGGCGATGGCTACAAGGGCGGCCGTCCATCTTACTCTGCTCTGCATTCTCTAACTCCTTCTACGTTGAGGACCCGGGGGCCCCAATCGGCGGACCCAACGTCGGTCTCAATATAAACCTTACAAGGAACGATAACGCCGTTTAACTCGAAGGCTCGGTTTGGACACATTGACACGAGCTCCTTCGGTGCGAGCCCATTCGGGACGCCGGGCGCGTTGAACTCTTACCTCGGAGTCGGGGGGGACTGCGAACCCGCGCGGTTTCGCTGGTCCGGCACGAAATCTCCGAGCCCACCGGCTGGGTTCGACGGGCCTCGGCAGCCACCTTTTGAGGAATCGGAGCCGCCCATTCACCGGGGCCGAAAAACCGGACCGACCTGGCGGCGCTCCAACGACCTCGATGACCGCGAAGGTGATACGGCTCCGAAGGGCCCGACCCATGCCAAGGCATATGATAGGGATAAAATAGTTCCCACGATGAGGGGGTTAGGCTTCCCGGGGAGCCGCGTAGTATGCGGATGTGGATTTACATTCTACGGCGATTGATTCTCCTAATACCCGTGGTCATGGGCGTCATGACCATCACCTTCGTGCTGATCAGTGCACTTCCCATTCCTACGCGATTGGCTTCGCTCTATGGCTCACCGCCCCTGCGGGACGCCAGGATCTATTACCCGACTGGACCGTGCGCAACCGACTCGAGCAAGAATTGCACCAACCCGGCTTACGCCCACTATCTCGACAAATCTGGCTTGAACCAACCCATCCCCTACCAGTGGGCGCTCTACATTTACAATAGTTTCACGTTGAATTGGGGTACGGTGGGCAACGGAAGTACGGCCGGTTATTACTTCGCATCCGCCCAGGGGCAGTCCGTGATCACGGTGCTCGGCTGGTTCCTCCCCTACACGCTGGAGCTCGCAGCCTTATCTCTGGCGATCATCCTCGCGATCGCGTTGCCGTTGGGCAACCTGGCCGCGGTCAATCGCAACCGACCGATCGACCAGTCCGCTCGGGTCCTTTCCTTCTCCGGGTACGCGCTTCCCGGATTCCTCCTAAGTTCCCTCGCTTTGATGGGGGCAGTGATCGTGGTGGGTAGCGGAACCCATTTCTTCGCCTCCTCACCTTGGTGCTCGGTTGGCGAGACGACCTGGTCAGAGTTTTCGGGCTCGTGGCCCGCCCAAAACTGCTACGGGGTCATCGGAAACTCAGGATACCCCCTCTGGCTCACGGGAGGATACATCAGCCATCCTACGGGATTCCCCACGATCGACGCGATCGCGAACGGCGCCTACTGGCTCGCCCTTGACTCGGTCGTGCGGCTCATCATCCCAGCGTTAGTGATCGCTTTCGGCTCGATCGCCATCCTCCTCCGCTTCGTCCGCAACAGCATGCTGGAAGTGATGAACCTGGACTTCGTACGAACCGCACGAGCGGAGGGTGTCCCCGAGCACACGGTGATCAAGCGGCACGCCGGACGTAACTCGCTGAACGTTACGATCACCGTGCTGGGGCTGACCTTCGCCGGCTTCATCGGGGGCTTCCCTGTGATCGAGGATGTGTTTCATCTCAACGGCGTTGGGCTCCTCCTCGCCCTTTCCGTCGAGACCGCTCACGGAGGCATTGACTTCGGTCTCGTCTTCGGGGCGACCCTGCTCTTCACCCTCATCGTGGTGGTCGCGAACATCATCGTCGACGTCCTGTACGCTTACCTCGACCCGCGGGTGCGTCTTGGGTGAGCTCCCTTGAGCGGTGTAGCTTCCACGGGCCCCCCGGTGAAGGCCGCCCGTAGGGCGCCTTCCCGACCTCACCCTCGCTTGGACGCATACAAGCGGACGTGGTTCTTTCTCCGTCGGAACACCCTGGCCCTCTTCGGGCTCGGGGTGCTGATCTTCTTCGTCTTCGTCGCCATCTACGCGACGACCCAGCCCCTTCCCTACTACTCAATGAACTCCTATTGCGCCACGAACAACTCCAACCCTACCACCTTCACTTCCCAGAACACGACGAACTCGGTCCCCGCCCCCGGCCTCCCCAACGGCACCTATTCGTGGAAGGTGCTCCCGGTCACCGAGTCGGGCCTCAGGTACGCGGCGACTCCGTCGAGCGGTACTATTCATGTCGACGGAACGAGGGTAGTGGTCTCGATCGTCTTCGGCGCTGGGGTTCCCTCCAGTCCCAGTGCCGCCTCCCCGTCCTCGGGGCTGAGCGCGGACATCAAAGCTAGCTACGGGGTGACCTTCGTCGAAGCCGACTTACCGTTCGAGACCCCGTGGACGATCTCGATGAACTACACGTCCCCCAACCTCTGCATCTCCCAAGTGGGGACGGTCTGCACGTATCCCGCCGGCTCGGCGGTACCGGGGCCCGGCTGCTATGAAACCCCGTTCGAAAACCCCTCCGACATCGCCCCCACCTTGAACCTCGCGAAATTCTCCGCGGGCCCCCTCCCGCTCGGCTCACTGACCCTCAACCCGACCGTGTCGAACAATTTCTTCAGCGTCTACGCGGGCCTCCTGAGAGGTTCGGACTGGTCGCTCCTATTGGCGACCTCGATCGTGGTGAGCGGGGCGATGATCGGTCTCGTCGTCGGCGCCATTTCCGGGTTCTTCGGCGGAGTCGTGGACGAAACGCTCATGCGGCTCGTCGACATTTTCCTATCGATCCCGCAGATCCTGTTCGTCATCGTCGTGATCGCGGTCATCACCCAGGGCAATCACACGTTCCTCGGCCTGGATGCGAACAATACCCATATCTTCCTGCTCATCGTGGGCTTCCTCGTTACGTGGTGGCCGTTCTACGCGCGGGTCGTGCGCGGACAGGTTCTGGTGGTCCGCGAGCAGAAGTACGTCGAGGCCGCGCGCGCGGCGGGGGCGGGGAAGGGCCGGATCATCCGCCGGCACATCATCCCGAACTCGATCTACCCCGTCTTCATCCAGATGTCCCTCGATGTGGGCACGATCCCCCTGCTCATCGGCGTCCTGGTCTATCTCGGCTTCAACATCTTCCCGTCATCCTACTTCCCCGAGTGGGGGGCCATCTCGGCGAATTCGGTCCTGGAGCTGCAGCTCTTCCTGGACACGTGCACTCAGGCCACCGGATGCATTGTGCCGTGGTGGCAGATCCTCTTCCCCGGGCTGGTCCTCTTCTTCTTCGCGATCAGCGTGAACTTCCTCTCCGATGGTCTGCGGGACGCCCTCGACCCGCGCCTGAGGCGGTGAGGCGGTGCCCGCGGCGGTAGCGATCCCATCGGGCGCGAACGCCGCTCCCCTTCCGGACTCACGAACCCCTCGGCTCTCCGCAGAACCGGTAGCGCCGCTCGCCTCGGTCGACGCCGCTCCGGACGACTCGACGATCCTGAAGGTTCGGGAGCTGCGTACTTACTTCTACACCTACGACGGGGTCGTCAAGGCCCTGGACGGGGTGACGTTCCGGGTCCACCGGGGACAGACGACGGGGCTCGTCGGCGAGACGGGCTGCGGCAAGAGCGTGACGGCCTTCTCGATCACCCGGCTCATCGGCGACCCGCCGGGCCGCATCATGAGCGGGGAGGTCCTGTTCCAGGGCGCGGACCTTCTTTGGGGGCTCGGAGATGAGGCGAAGTACTTCCCGATCGCCGACTCGGGACGCGTGAAGGTAAAGCGCAAGTTCCGGCGGATCAAGGCGGCGAACGAACGGATGTCGGCGGTCCGGGGCCGCTCGATCTCCACGATCTTCCAGGAACCGACGCAGGCGATGAACCCGGTATTCTCGATCGCGGACCAGCTCAGCGAGGTACTCCTGCTCCATCGGGGGATGGCGATCATCGATGAACTGATGGCCGCCACCCCCGACTCGCCGGGAGTGGGGAAGGCGGGGGCCGAGCTCATCGACGCGGCCCGCTCGGGGGTTCGGGAAGAGATCAAAGCGGCGGCGAAGAAGTTCGGGGCCGCGGCCCGCGCGCCGTCGCTGGGGACGCAGGCCTTTTACATCGCGCGGGCCACGACGAGCCGTCCCGAGGAACTCCGTCGCGAGCTCGGAAAGTCGCTCACTCGCCTCCGGCTCAACTCCACGATACGGCGCTACTTGCACTACCAGCGCCGGCAGCTGGAGATCCAGGAGAAGCTCAACGAGGTCTACTTCTCGGAGATGACCGACCGCGCGCCGCACACGGTCGCGCGACTCGGGCTGCGGCGGCGGGCCGGCCAGTTGGGCTTGACACATCTCTACTACCGTATCCCGTTCTTCCGGGCGCGCTTGAGCAATCCGCTGAAGCGCGAGCTGTTCTGGCGCGTCGTGAGCTTGCTCGAAGGGGTTTCCATCGCCAACCCGGTCCAGATCGCACGGGGCTACCCGCACGAGCTCTCGGGCGGCATGCTCCAACGGGTGATGATCGCGATGTCCCTCTCCTCCGAGCCGGATCTCCTGATCGCCGACGAACCCACGACCGCGCTCGACGTCACCATCCAGGCCCAGATCCTCGAACTGATGCGGGACCTCAAGTCCCGGGTCGGGACCGCGATCCTCCTCATTACCCACGACCTCGCGGTCATCGCCGAAGTCGCGGACGACGTCTGCGTGATGTATGCCGGACGGATCATCGAGCAGGGTCCCGTGCGGGAGATCTTCCGGCGACCGCTCCACCCTTATTCCCAGGGCCTCCTCGCCTCCATCCCCCGGCTCGATCAACCGAGCAAGGAGCTGGCCTCGATCCCGGGGTCGGTGCCGAACCTCATCAACCCCCCGACCGGCTGCCGGTTCCACCCTCGCTGCCCCTACGCGATGCCGATCTGCAAACAGGAGATTCCGCCGATGACGAGTGAGGGCCCGGGGCACCTCGTCGCCTGCTATCTATATCAGGGTCCTGTCGTCCCACCGTGAACCCGGGAGGGAAGGCATGAACGCGGAGGGAACGGAGCCACCGGTCGTTCTCTCCGTCCGTAACCTCCGGAAGTACTTCCCGATCCGTGGCGGCTTTTTCGGCACGCGGGTGGGGGATGTCCGGGCCGTCGATGGGGTCAGCTTCGACATCTTCGAAGGCGAAACGATCGGCCTGGTCGGCGAGTCCGGCTGTGGGAAGACGACGGTCGGCCGGATGCTCCTGCGGCTCATCGAACCCACGTCGGGGCACGCCTACTATCGACCCACCCCCGAGGTGCAGGACCGCCTCGACGTCCTCTACCGGCAGCTCCCTGCGACCACGGGCGGCGACAACAACGGGAAGGCGAAAGGACCGGCCGCCGAGCAGACGATCCAGGAGCTCGACCACCTCGCCACCAAGTACCTCCCTCTACCGGAAGTCCCCTCGGGCGATGCGGAAGCTCCGCGGAAAGCTGCAGATCGTCTTCCAGGACCCGTTCAGCTCCCTGAGCCCCCGGATGCTCATCAAGGACATCCTTTCCGAGCCCCTCGAGGTCCACCACGCCGGCACGAGGGCCCAGCGCGCCGCCCGGGTGACCCAACTCTTGAAGGACGTCGGGTTGAACCCCGAGCACGAGTGGCGCTTCCCGCACGAGTTCTCCGGAGGTCAGCGGCAGCGGATCGGGATCGCCCGGGCCCTCGCGCTGCGCCCGGAGTTCATCGTGCTGGACGAGCCGACCAGCGCGCTGGACGTGTCGGTACAGGCGCAGGTTCTCAACATCCTCAAGAGGCTCCAGGCCGACCAGCGCCTGGCCTACCTGTTCATCTCCCACCATCTTTCCGTCGTCCGGGCGATGTCGCACCGGGTCGTCGTGATGTACCTAGGGGTCGTAGTGGAGACGGCCCTGACCGACGCCCTCTTCACCCAGCCCCTCCATCCGTACACCCAAGCCCTGCTGTCGGCCATCCCGATCCCCGACCCGGAACTGAAGCGGGAGCGGGTCGTGTTGCAGGGCGATGTTCCCAGCCCCGCCGCGCCCCCGTCCGGCTGCCGGTTCCATACCCGCTGCCCGGCGGTGATGCCGGTCTGCTCCCAGGTCGACCCTCCGATGCTCGAGGTGCGCTCTCGGCACTGGGTGGCGTGCCACTTGTACCCGCAGGGGATCCACGACACGACCTCACGCGAGCCGGCCAGCGACGCAGCGGACCCCTTGGCCGATGCCCCCATGACGGCGACCGCAACGTAATCTCTCGGAGACGATCATGGGCTCCTTTTCCCCCCTAGGCTCGCCCGCCGAGCCGACCGCGGAAGAGGAAGTGGACTTCCGGGAGCGACTCGAGCAGGTCGCCGAAGAGAAGCGACGGGCGCTCGAGGATCCCGGGCCTCCGTGGAAGGAGTGGTTCTTCCACGACGGCGCGAAGTGGTGGGTCGGGCTCGGCTTCCTCATCGTCGATACGTGGCTCGTCGTCGGCGGCTTGGAGGCCGGCCTGACGGCCGTCGGCTTGCTGCTGATCCTGCCCGCGACCTACTTGGAGCTCCTGCTCTGGCGGTGGCTATGGTACCGCCCTCCCATCGACCGCCCCGTCCGAGGCGATTTTCACCGCTCGTGGCTCCGCCCGGTGGAGTTCGGACGCTGGACCCCGGAGGGCCTCGTCGTCCGGACCCGAGGGAGGGACGCCCTCGGCCCCCAGGGACCCAACCCGAAAGAATTCCTGTAGTCACTCGGCCTTCGCAGTGACCTAAATAGGGCGCCGCCGTGCGGGGCCCCGTGCCGCCGGCTGCTCATCGCCTCCGGCTCGCCCCCTCGCTCCTGAGCGCCGACTTCGCGGCGCTGGGCGAGGCGATCCGGGCCGCGGAGGCCGGGGGGGCCGATGCATTCCACCTGGACGTCATGGACGGGCACTTCGTCCCGAACATCTCGTTCGGGCCGGCGCTCGTCGCGGCGGTGCGCGCGCGCACCCGGCTCCCCCTCGACCTCCACCTCATGATCGAAGAACCGCTCCGCTTCGTCGAGGCGTTCCGCGCCGCGGGCGGGGACACGTTGGTGTTCCACATCGAGGCGCGCTCCGACCCCGAGTCGACCATCCGCGCGGTCCACCGGTTGGGCGCGGGCGTGGGGGTCGCGATCCGGCCGGAGACGCCGTTCTCGGCGGTGGAAGGGTTCGCGGACCGGGTCGAGCAGATCCTCGTGATGAGCGTCCACCCCGGCTTCTCCGGGCAGAAGTTCCTCCCCGACGTCCTCCCGAAGGTCACGGCCGCGCGCCGACGGATCGACGCCCTCGGGTCCGCGGCGGACGTTTCGATCGACGGCGGGGTCACGGCGGAGACGGCCGGGCCGGCGGCCGCGGCGGGAGCGACGTTCTTCGTCTGCGGCAACTCCGTCTTCACGGGCGGGTCGGTACCGGAGAACCTCCGTCGCTTGCGGGCCGCCGTGGAGGCGGGGAGCGGTCATGCAGTTCTCTGAGCTGGCCGCCGCCTACGAACGGCTCGAGGCGACCAAGAAGCGGCTGGAGATGCGAGCCATCCTCGTCGAGCTCCTGCGACCGCTCCGGCCCCCCGACCTCGGACGGGTCCTCTACCTTTCCCAGGGCATGTTGCGACCGGAGTACGAGGGGGTCGAGTTGGGGGTCGCGGACTCGCTCGCCCGCAAGGCGGTCGGTCTCGTCACGCACACCTCGGAGTCCGACGTGGCCCGCCGGACGAAGGAGACCGGCGACCTCGGGAGCACGGTGGGTCGCCTGTTCGAGGAACAATCCCGGCTCGCGACGGAAGACCCCCTGACGGTGGCGGTAGCCTACCACGAGCTCGAGACAATCGCGGCGGCCAAGGGACCGGGCTCCCAGGAGGTGAAGGTGCGCATCCTGAGCACGCTGCTCGGGCGCGCGACCCCGGTCGAGGCGAAGTTCCTCGTACGCTTCGTCCTCGGGACGTTGCGAGTGGGTGTGCGCGAGATGACGATCCTCGACGCGCTGACCGAGGTGTACGCCGACGGTTCGAAGGCCGCCCGGGCCCGGATCGAGGCCGCGTTCAACCTTTCCAGCGACCTGGGCCTCATCGCCGATGCGCTCGTCGACGGGGGACTCGCGGCCCTCGACCGGATCGGACTCGAGGTGGGCCGGCCCGTCCGACCGATGCTGGCGGAGCGGGAGCCGAGCCTGGACGAGGTCCTGAAACGAATGAACGGCCCCGCCGCGGTCGAGTACAAGTACGACGGGCTCCGGGTCCAAGCGCACGTCGCCCGCGACGGGACCGTCCGATTGTTCTCGCGTCGCCTCGAGGAGACCAGCGGCCAGTTCCCGGAGCTCGTGCGTGACCTTCCGACGGCGCTCTCCTCCCTGCCGGCGATCGTGGAGGGCGAGTGCGTCCCGATCGACCCCGAGACCGACGAGATCCAGCCGTTCCAGGAGGTCTCCCGGCGACGCGGGCGCAAGCACGACCTGGAAAAGGCCCAGAGCGAGATCCCGGTCTGCCTCTTCCTGTTCGACGTGCTCCTCGCGGGGGGCCACCCCGTCTGGGAGCGCGACTTTCCCGAGCGACGGGCCGCTCTCGCTTCGATCGTGCGGCCGAGCGACCGGGTCCGCCTGGCGACGCAGAAGGTCGTCACGACCGTCGACGAGGCGACCGCTTTTCTGGACGAGGCCGTCGCGGCCGGCGGGGAAGGGCTGATGGCCAAATCCCTCGCCCCCGGGAGCAGCTATCATGCCGGAGCCCGAGGGTTCTGGTGGATCAAGTACAAACGCGACTACACGGTCGGCCTCACGGACTCGATCGACGGGGTCGTGGTCGGGGCGTTCCAGGGACGCGGCCGTCGGGCGGGGGGGTTCGGCGCCTTCCTCCTCGCGGCGTACGACCCCAAGAAGGACCGCTTCGAATCGTTCTGCAAGGTGGGCACCGGCTTCGATGACGCGGCGCTCGCGGAGATGCCCCGACGCCTTTCCCGCTTCGCCTCCCCGGAACGGCCCCCCGAGGTCGATTCCGGGGTCGTCCCCGACCAGTGGTTCCGGCCGGGCATCGTCCTCGAGGTCCGGGGGGCGGAGCTGACCTTGAGCCCGGTCCATCGCGCGGCGCTGGGAGCCATCCGGTCCGGCGTCGGGTTCGCCCTCCGGTTCCCCCGGTTCACCGGCCGGATCCGGGAGGAGAAGGCCCCGACGGACGCCACGAGCTGTCTCGAGCTCGTCCACATGTACCGCTCCCAGGTCCGGCAGTCCGCTTCCGAGCCCGATGAGGCTCCGACGGAGTAGGGGCGCCCCCCCTTTCTTCGCCTCCCCTTCCTTCCGGCGGTGGTCGGAAAGGTCAAGCCGAGTCCCAGGAAGAGGTTCGGGAGGCGACCTTCCCGATGCGACTTTGGGTCTACGTCCTGCGACGGATCCTCCTCCTCCTTCCGATCATCATCGGGGTCTCCACGGTCACCTTCGTGCTGGTGAGCGCCCTCCCGATCCCCGACCGATTGACGGCCATGTACGGGAGCCCGACCCCCCGGAACCCCTGGATCTACGACCCGACCGAACCGTGCGCGCCTCCCCTCGAGTCGCAGCAATGCTACAACCCGACCTACTACCACTTCCTCAACCGTTCCGGCCTCGGCCAACCGATCCCGATCCAGTGGGTGAACTACCTCGAGAACATCTTCACGTTCCATTGGGGGATCGTCAGCAACTTCAGCACGGTAGCCGCGACCTTCCCCGGCACCGGAGGAGTGCCGGTCTCGACCGTCCTCTCCTGGTTCCTCCCCTACACGCTCGAGCTCGTGGGGCTCTCGATGGTGATCCTCCTCGCGATCGCGATACCGGTGGGCCGTCTGGCCGCCTCCCGCCGGAACCAACCGGCCGATCATGCGGCCCGCGCCCTCTCGTTCTCCGGGTTCGCGATCCCGACCTACCTCTTCGGGTCGATCCTCATCACGGCCGCCGCGATCGCCATCGGGTCATCGAACGGGTACTTCGTCCACACTCCCTGGTGCCCGCTCGGCGAGGTGAGCTGGAACGAGGTCGTGGGTTCGTGGCCGAACTCGCTCTGCTTTTCCGGGGACCAGTACCCGGTGTGGATCACCTCGGGGGTCATCAGCCACCCGACGGGCTTCCCGACCGTGGACGCGCTCCTGAACGGCGCCCCGTGGCTCGGGCTCGATTCCCTCCTCCGCCTCGTCCTGCCCGCGTTGGTGATCGCCTTCGCCCACCTCGGGCTCATCCTCCGGTACGTCCGGAACAGCTCGCTCGAAGTGATGCACTTGGACTACGTTCGAACCGCCCGGGCGGAAGGGTTCAGCGAAAAGGTCGTCCTGAACCGGTATATCGGGCGCAACTCGATGAGCCTGACCGTCACCGTGCTCGCGGTCTCGTTCGCGACCTTCTTCGGTTGGCTGCCCGTCGCCGAGACCCTGTTCAACCTCAACGGCGTGGGGCTCATGGTGGCGCTCTCCGCCCAGGACCCCGTCGACTTCGCGGTCCTCACGGGGGCGACGCTGATCCTGATCTTCATGGTCGTCATCGCGAACGTCATCGCCGACCTCCTCGTGGCCTACCTCGACCCCCGAGTGCGACTCGGCGAGACGATGAGCGTGTGAACCGAGCGGATCTCCACCCGCCCGAGGAGGCTGAGGCGTACCCATTCGGCGAGGTGCGGCTCCGCCCAAAGGCATAAGAAGGGACGACCGCGTCGGCGCACCACAGGAAGAGTCCATGCTTGTCGAGATGACCGAACTCATGGGTCGCCAGATCTACACCCCCGACGGACGTTTGCTCGGGGAGGTCGACAACGTGATCGTGGACGTGGAATCCGCGAAGATCGATGGGATCTACGTGGACGAGACCAGCCCGATGTTAGTAGAGGATTCCCGCCCCACCAGCGTCCCGTACCGCTGGGTCGCGGCCGTCAACGACGTCGTGCTCCTCAAGTACTTCCCGCGCCGCGTGTCGGTCAAGAAGGCCGCCGCGCGGACGGCGCAGGCCGAGGAAGCCGCTGCCGTCCCGGCCGTCCGCTAGCCTCGCGGGGATAGCCAAGCCCGGTAACGGCGCAGGACTTAAAGGCCGGTTCGCCGGCGAAGAGATCCTGTCGCGTAAGGCGTTCGCCGGTTCGAATCCGGCTCCCCGCATCGCCGCACCCCAGCGGTCGAGGACGCGAGTCGCTTTCCGCCGGGGGGCCTAACGCCGCCGTGCGTCGCTCGGACCTCATCCGCCGGATCGAATCCGTCCCCCCGTTCGCTCGCCCGCGCCCCGAACTGGAACAGGTAGCGACCCCGGCCGAAGCGGCCGTGGAGCTTCTCGAGTCGGCCCTCGGCCACGCCGGGACCGAGGGAACGGCCGTCACGGACCTCGGGTGCGGGACGGGCCGTCTCGCCATCGGGGCCGCTCTGCTCGGAGCGGCCCCCGTGGTCGGCGTCGACATCGACCCCGCGGCCCTCGCGGTGGCGCGCGCGGCGGCGGAAGCGGCCGGCGTCTCGGTCGAGTTCGTCGAAGCGGACGTCGCCGCCTGGGAGGACCCCACCGAGGTCGTGGTGATGAACCCCCCCTTCGGCGCCCAGCGACGGCACGCCGACCGACCGTTCTGGGACGCGGGGCTCCGCGTCGCCCGGCGCGGGGTCTTCGCGTTCGCCCTCGCGGACTCCCGAACCTTTATAGCACGCTGGGCGGTCGCACGCGGCGCCCGTATCATCGAGACGCATCCGGTCGAGTGGACCCTGGGGCGGACGTTCCCGCACCACACCCGCCCCCGAGTGCCGATCTCGGTCGACCTGTGGGCGATCGCGACCGGTGTGGAACCATGAGTGACCCTGAACTGCCCAAGCTCGTCCTGCCCGGAGATTACCTTGGCGCCGCGGAGGAGTTCCTACCCGGACGGGGAACGTACGAGAACCGAGGGCGGATCTACGCCTCCCTTCTGGGCACGCCGCACGTCGACCCCCGCGACCGCAGCATCCGGGTCGAGGCCCGGAACGGGATCCCCGAGATCCAGGAGGACGACCTCGTCTACGCCCGCGTGGACGAGCTCAAGACCGCGATGGCGATCTGCACGATCCTCTCGACCGCGAACAGCTCGCGCACGGTCCCCGGCGCCCCCGAGGGAACGGTCCATATCTCGAAGGCCAAGGAGGGGTACACGGAGAGCCTCTCCGGGGAGTTCGCCGTCGGCGACATCATCGTCGCCCGCGTGCTGCAGGCCCACCCCTCGGTCAAGCTGACCACCGCCCCGGCTCCGCTCGGGGTCGTCGCGGCCCGCTGCCAGGTCTGCCACGCCTTGCTACGGATCGGCCCGAAGGAGCTGGTCTGCCCCCGCTGCGGCCACACCGAACGTCGCAAGCTCGCGCAGGTCGCCCGACCGGGCGCGCCGGGGCGGAATGAAGGATCCCCCGCCTAACGAGGAAGCCCGACTCGCCCGTCTCGTCCGCGCCCACGACCGGTGGCGCGGGCGGGAGGTGTTCAACCTCCTCGCGAGCGAGAACGCCGTCTCCCCGACGGCCCGCAAGTACCTCTCGAGCGACCTCGCCGGACGCTACACGCTCCCGGTCGAGTCCAACTTTCACGGCGAGACGATCGACAACAGCTACACCGGGACCCGCTACACCGACCAGATCGAGACGCTGGCCAACGCGGCGGCGGCCCGCGTGTTCCACGCCCGCTTCGCGACCACGCGCCCCCTCTCGGGCCATATCGCAGCCCTCTCGGCCCTGGTCCCGCTCCTCCCCCCGAAGTCCCGGATCCTCGCCATCGCCCCGGACGAGGGAGGGTACGACGGGTACGCGCCGGGCTTCATTCCCAGCCTGTTCGGGTACACGGTCCGCCCCCTCCCCGCCGACGGTCCGGGCCTCTCGGTCGACGCTGAGCGCGCGGTCGCGACCATCCAGCGGGAGCGACCGAACGCGGTCGTCCTCGGCCAGAGCTTCTTCCTGTTCCCGTACCCGCTCCGAGCGATCGCCGAGGCCGCGCATGCGCTGGACGCGCTGGTCTTCTACGACGCCTCGCACGTCCTCGGTCTGCTAGCGGGCGGCGAGTTCCAGGACCCGATCCGGGAGGGGGCGGATGTCGTCTTCGGGAGCACCCACAAGTCGTTCCCGGGGCCCCAGGGCGGGCTCCTCTACACCGACCGAGAGGACCTGTTCGCCCAGATCGACCCGGCCCTCGTCTGGCGGATCTTCGATAACGCCCACTGGAACCGGATCGCCGCGCTCGGCCAGACGCTCCTCGAGCTCGAGCGGTGCGGCCCCGAGTACGCCCGCACGGTGGTCGCGAACGCCCAGGCGCTGGGCCACTCCCTCACCGAGCTCGGCGTGCCGCTCGTCGCCGAGACCCTCGGCTTCACCCGGTCCCACCAGATCCATCTCGACCGGCCCCGCCTCGAAGCGACGGCCCAGGTCCGCTCCGGCCAGCTTGCCCGTCGACTCGAGGGCCAGCGTCTCCTCATCGACTTGGTCGGCCGGATCGGGACGGCCGAGGTCACGCGTCTCGGCCTGACGCCCGCCGACATGCCCCGGATGGCCGAGCTGCTCGTACGCGGCGGCCTGCGGTCCGAATCCGTCGGCCGCGAGGTCCTCGCCTGGCGAAAGACGTTCCCCCGCCTCAAGTTCGCCTAGTCGCGGGACCACGATGGTTCGCCCGATCGCTCTGACCGGCACTCCGGGAACGGGGAAATCCAGCGTGGCCCGCCGGCTCTCGCCGCTGCGCGCGGTCGAGGTCGCCGACCTCGCCCGTTCGTGGGGACTCGCCCGAGCACGAGGCGGCTACGTCGAGGTCGACCTCCCCGCCCTGGTCCGGGCCGCACGAGCCCCGGGGTCCCTCGCGGAGGTCGACGTGGTCGTCGGACACCTCGCCCACTTCCTGACCCTCCGGGACGTCGTCGTGCTTCGATGCCATCCCCTCGAACTCGACCGGCGCCTGCGCCGGAGCCCGCGGGGCGGTGCGAGAGAGCGGAGGGAGAATGTCGTCGCCGAGGCGACCGACGTGATCCGGTGGGAGGCGGTCGGCCGGGGTCGGCGCGTCTGCCAGATCGACACCACGGGCCGTTCCGTCGCGTCGGTCGCCCACGACGTCGTGCGGTTCGAGCGTTCGCGCGCGCCCGGGCCGGCCCCACGGATCGATTGGCTGGCCGACCCCCGGGTCACCGACTATCTTTTGGACCGGGCACCGTAGGGACGACGCATGGTGCTCGAGGAATACCGGGCTCGGGTCGCCCCGTACGTCGCCCGGCTCGCCCGCCCGTTCCTCGGTTGGCGGCCGGATAGCTTGACCTGGCTCGCCCTGGGCCTCGCGGTCGCGGCTGCCGTACTGGCCGCGCTCGTCCGCTGGACGACACCGCTCCTCTTCCTCCCGGTGGCCGTCCTCATCTTCGGGACCGGGCTCTTTGACGTCCTGGACGGGGCCGTCGCACGGGCCACCGGACGCACGTCGATCCGGGGCGACTTCCTCGACCACGTCTTCGACCGCTACGCGGACGTGGTGATCGTGCTCGGGATCGCGGCCTCCGGCTACGCGAATCCGGTCCTGGCCCTCCTCGCGCTAGTGAGCCTACTGCTCACGAGCTACATGGGGACCCAGGCCCAGGCGGTCGGCCAGGGCCGGCTCTACCACGGGTTGCTGAGCCGGGCGGATCGACTGGTCGTGCTGGCGCTCGCGACGTTCCTCGAGTTCGACTGGTCGCTGCCCTGGCCGTGGGCCACCACGGAGCCCTGGTCCCGTTTCCACTGGGCCGGGCTCAGCTTCACGGTGATCGACGTGGCCCTCCTCTACTTCGTGATCGCGGGACAGTGGACGGCTATCGATCGGGCGGTCCGGGTCTATCGCGCGCTCCCCCCTTCGGCCTGACCGGAGACGCGGCCTCCGTCTCCCCGCGCTCGACCACGGTGCCGCCGCGGATACGATGGTCCTGGAGCGGGTGACGCAGCCGCTCCTCGAAGCACAGCGGGTCCCGGGCCCGGTCGATGGGGCTCTCGGCACTCGCATCCCCCTCCCTCGCGCACAGGCCGTGGCTGCGGAGGGTCTCGCATTCCGGGGGCTCGTACCCGAGCCCTCCCGAATGTTGCGTGATGTGCTCGACCTGGTAGCGGGTGATCGACTCGTCGAAATCGGGGGCGCCCCGGTAGGCGTCGACGATCGTTTCCGGGTCCGCGCCGGCCCGGTGGAGGAACGCCGCGAGGGCGAACCGCCCGGCGTGGGAGAGGTTCTCGCCCTTCTGCAGGGTCCGGCGCATCTTGCGGATGCACGGCGGGAACCGTTCGGGCCGGAGGACCCCGCCGCCCGCGGCGGGACGGGCGACCGGCAGCGGCATCCGGGCCGCGACGTCGCCGAGGAGCTCGGATTCGCGCTCGCGTACGAGGGCGACGACCTCCGGAGTGAGGGGGAGGGGCTCGGCCAGCGTCCGCCGGATCGCCTCTTCGAGCAGGCGGGCGGCGCGCTTCGGGCGGACCACGACCTGACCTCTCCTCACGTCCTGGCGGACGAGCCGGTAGTCGGCCTCCCGGATCGGGGTCGCGAGACGGACGTAGTCCACCAGCGAGATCTCCATCCCATCCGGGCCGGTCTGCATCGGGGTCAAGAGGGCGTCGGCGACCGCCTCGATCTCCGCTGACTGTTCGACCCCGTGGAGCGACTCGAGGCGGCTCGAGCTCCGCTTCGATTCGGCGACGGCCCACCGGCGCAGCGGGGCCGGCGAGGGGGCCGCGGCGAGGACCAGGCGGGCGAACAGGAAGGAAAGGTACCGGACGTCCGAGGCCGCGCCCGCGAACTCCGCCACGTCTTTCACGGCGCGGGGGTCGTCCGCGGCGGCGAGGATGCGGGCGCGGCCGAGCGCGCGCGCGGACCCGTACGCCGGCTCCTCGAGCAACGTTCGGACGGTCCAGGATTGGCCGCGAACCAGGCTCTCCGCGCCCGGCAGGAACGGGTACTCCCCGAACAGGGAGGCCGCGTCTAGAGGAGCCGAGGCACGATGAACTGCCATGCGAGGAGCACCAACACGAGAACGGAGGAAACGATTACGGCCTGTCCCCCGAACTCCTCGAGGCGGTCCGCGGTCCAACCTTTCTTGAATCGCGCTGCGATGGAGGCCGAGAAGTCCCGGAAGAGCAGCCCGCCGTCCAACGGGACGAGGGGCAGCGCGTTCGAGAGCCCCAGGAGGAGACTCATCCAGGCGATCCAGTAGAGGATGTTCGCCCCGATCCAGAAGGTGTTCGGGTCCACCCCCGCGAATGCGCCGGTGAGGTGGAAGCAGTTCATCGCCGACCCGCTCAACGGCTCGAGACCCGCGATCGGCAGGACGAGCCAGTCGATCGCGCCCACGACGGGACCGTTCGAGCTCGACAGAGGCGAGGCGAGGGTCTGCTGCAGCTCGTTGGGGGTGAGGAAGTACGGTTCCACGCCGAGGAATCCTCGGTCCTTCACGGTCGAACTCGGGGCCAGGACCACCGAGACGGCGGTGAGAGCGTGGTGGGAACTCGAGTAGTAGTCGACGGCGACGGTCTCGCCCGGGGTCGTGTTGGCGAGCGACGACTCGAAGAGCGCCACGCTCGTGGTCGCCGTCCCGTTGATCGATGTGATGATGTCCCCCGGAACGAGGCTCACATTCGCGGCCGGTGACCCGGGCTGAACGTACTCGATCCCGACCCCGCTCGCGTTCGCCGCGACCGAGGTGGAGATGACCGCCGCTAAGAGAACGAAGAAAACGACGGCGATGGCGAAGTTGGCGAGAATACCCGCGGCCCCCACCCGGTCGCGGCGTCGACGGCTGGCCGCCGTCATGTCCGCTTCGTCCTGTTCGACGAAGGCCCCTACCGGGACGACAAAGAGCAGGATCCCGAGGCTCTTGACCCCGATCCCCTGGGAGCGGGCGACCACCCCATGGGCGAGTTCGTGGAGGACGATCCCCACGATGAGGGCCACGATCCCGTAGCCGAGGGGGATGAACGGGTTGATCCCGGGCAATCCGAGGGCCTCCTGCGGGGTCGGCGCCTCGGAAGCGGGGAGCCGGGTCGAGACGATCGCTCCAAAGAAGAGGATGGCGATGATGCCGGCCATCGCGATCGCGGCGAGGGCAATGCCGAGGTCGCTGACGACCGTCCAGAATCGCCGGAAGCGAGCCCAGCGGTCGATCGCCGCACGCCCGCTCTGGGTCTTGATCATGAGGGCGGGGCCGAAGAACGAGACGACCCGGTTTGGGGCGATGTAGCCCGCGCGTCCGAGGAGGATGATCAGGACGAAATAGGCGGCGACCACCACGATCGCGATCTCGTAACCGAGGTAGGGGTCCACGAACGCCTCGGCGCCTCACGCCGGGTGCGGTTTATGAGGTCTTCATAGCAAACGTCGTCGCGCGTCCACTAGAGTTAAACAGGGTGGTCGCGTCGATATCCGGGTGGTGCTGCGCCCGGGCCGGCCGACCCGCGTTCGGGTCGCTGCCCTCTCGATTCTCGCGGGCCTCGTCGTAGCCCTTTCGACCGCCGGTGGGGCCGGGTCGTTCTCGGGAGTTCCGCCCTCGGACCCGGGCGGTGCGGTTCCTTCCTCGGGGCCCGTTCTCGTGGCGGGCGGCTACTCACCCGGCCCGAGCGTGCACCTCATGGGAGCTCTCCCCGCCCGCACGGGAGTGACGGTCCTGGTCGGTCTTCCCTCGCAAGATCCGGGCGGCTTCACCGCGTACGAATCGGCCGCCTACATTCCGGGATCCGGTGCGTTCCATCAATTCCTCTCCCCGAGCCAGATCGCGAGTCGGTACGGCGCCTCGTCGGCCGCGGTCGCTACAACCGAGAGGTATTTTGCCGGCTTTGGGCTTCGCACGAACCTGAGCCCGGACGGATTACTGCTCACGGTGTCCGGATCCTCCGGGTCCGTGGCCAGCGCGTTCGGGACGTCGTTCGACCAGTACCGCGCCGCGGACGGGCGTACCTTTTTCAGTCACCCGACCCCGGCCCGGCTCCCCGATTCCCTGCCGGTATCCGGCGCGTACGGACTCGGTAACGCCACGCCCCTCCGCCCGCTCGACCTCACACCGGGGACGGAGAAGCCACTCGTCGGCCCCGCCGCGAGCTGCACCACCGGTCCGGCCGGGCTCTCCCCCTGCCAGATCTGGGGCGCGTACGATTCCGCCGGACTCATCGCCAACGGGACGAACGGTGCGGGGGAACGGATCGGCGTCGTCGACACCTACGATGCGGCCGAGCCCGAAGACCAGCTCGCGAGCGATCTCGGCAGCTTCGACTCCCTCTTCGACCTCCCCGCGCCTCCCGTGACCTTCAACTACCCGGTTCCGGCCTCGCAGAACCTGAACTCCACCTTCACCGGTTGGGTACCGAGGAGGCGCTGGACCTCGAATGGTCGCACGCCTCCGCCCCCGGCGCTTCGATCGCCTTCACCTTCGCCCCCAACTCGGGGGTGGGACTCTACCTCGCGGTGGACTGGCTCGTCTCCCACCGCCTCGTCGATGTGATCTCGCTGAGCTGGGGCGAGCCGGACGTGGGGACCTTCAACGCGTTCAGCGGAGCGTGCACGTCCGAATGCAACGCGACGACCGATGGGTCCTACGAGATCCTGAGTCCGGTATTGCAGGCGGCCGCGGTCGAAGGGATCGGCGTCTTCGTAGCGACCGGCGACTGCGGCGCCGCGGACGGGACCAGCGGAGTCTCCACCGATTATCCGGCGTCGGACCCCTCGGCCGTCGCGGTCGGCGGGACCGACCTTTCCGTGACGTCCTCGGGAATCTACCAGAGCGAGGTCGGGTGGAGCGGGAACTCTTCAGGCGCGAGTTCCCCCGGTTGCCAGAACCAGGGCGGGTCGGGGGGCGGTTACTCCCCGTTCCCGCGCCCCTACTGGCAAGCGGGTCTAGGCGTTCCCTCGTCTCCGGCGACCCGCGGGATCCCGGACGTCGCCGCGGACGCGTCGCACGGGGTGACGATCGTCCAGGGGGGCGGTGATGGAGGCGTGGGTGGGACCAGCCTCTCCACGCCGGTCTGGGCGGGCATGGCCGCCATCGCCGACCAGTATGCCGGCCACGACCTGGGTCAACTGGACCCGGCCGTCTACGCCACCCTTCGAAGCGCGAATTACTCCACCGACTTCCACGACATCGTGAGCGGGAACAATGGTTACTCGGCCGGAACGGGGTGGGACCCCGTCACGGGGGCCGGTAGCCCGATCGTGGGCCAGTTGGTGAAAGACCTGGGTCGTCCGAGCCTCTCCGAATCCTCCCTGCGCGTACTGCTCTACTCGAACCGGACGTATGGCTCGACTCCCCTCACGGTACGCTTCGGGGTCGCTCCCACGGGAGGGACCGGGTCCTACCCTCTCGAGGGGGTCTACTTCGGGGACGGAACCTCGGAGCTCGCGCCCGGTGGGATCGTAGCCCATACGTTCTCGCGGGCCGGGGTCTACACGGCCGTCGCGTTCGCGGCGGATTCTTCGGGCAACCTCACGTCCTCGACCCCGGTCGCGATCGTCGTCGGTGGGGGAGGTCCTCTCAACGTGACCCTCACCCCATCCATGTCGAGCCCGGGGGTGGACGCACCCGTGACCTTCTCCACCACGGTACAGGGCGGGACGGCCCCATTCAGTTACGTTTACGACTTCGGGGACGGTACGTTCCTGAACCTGAGCTCCGCGGCCACGGTCGGGCACGCCTACGGGACCGCGGGAGGATTCTGCGCCGCCGTGGTCGCGGAAGACTCGGCCGACCCCCCCGACGGCGCCCGCAGCGCTCCCGTGTCGATCGCCGTCGGAGGAGCGTCGTCGCCCGTCTGCTCGAATGCCTCCGCTCCACTCACGGTGAGCGCCGACGCCGTGCCCGGAGTTCGGGATGCGCCGGCCGATTTCCCCTCCCTCTTCCAGGTCAGCGGCGGGGTGACGGGGAGCGGGGGCTCCGGAACTACCGAGGTCCTGACCTCCTCGGACCCCTACGTCGCTGCCTGCGGGTGCACCATCTTCCGGGCCCCGGGGACCTACAGCGTCTCGTTGACCGCCACCGATCTGATCGACGAGCGGGCTACGAACGAGACGAATGTCACCGTCACCCCTCCGTTGAGCGCCACGTTCGCCGTGACCCCGACCTTTGGGCCGGCCCCCCTCACCGTACAGTTCGAGGTGGCGCTGCACGGAGGCTACCTCGCCGATGCGAACCAAACCCGCTGGAACTTCGGTGACGGGACGGGAGCGACCGGAGCGCTCATTGAACACACGTACACGACCCCGGGGTTCTACTCGGCGACCGGTGGCGCGGCGGACCGGGGTCAGGGGAACGCGAGCGAGGGCTTCCTCGTCGACGTCCTGCCGTCGGGCAGCCCGAGCACTCCCGGGCTGACGGCGACGTTCGCCCCCGCGGTCAACCTCTCCTCGGGAACGACCGTGCATTTCACCGCCCACACCGTCTTCCCCAATGGATCCGCCGCGCCGGCCCAGGTCTTCTGGGACTTGGGCGAGAACGGAACGGCCTGGGGACCCGCCGCCGCGCAGACGTACTACGCGGGCGGGTCAGGCCCGCTCGAGTACCTCTATGCGACCGTGACCGCCAACTGGTCCGGAGGGGCCCCGAGCACCGAGGCGACGCTCGTCTCCCCGCAACTTTTTGCGTCCGAGGCGGGCGGGTTCGTGCCGGCGATCGACGCCCTACACCTCACCGCCTCGGGCACCCCTCCCTCGGGGTCGCCGGGACTCCTGTGGTCGGGCACCACCCACCTGGTCGCTCCCGGCACCGGGTCCGTGAACTGGAGCTTCGGCGACGGCGGCGGAGCGACGGGACCCTCCACCGTCCACTCCTTCCAAACGGCAGGGGCGTACACGGTGAACGTGAACGCGAGCGACTCCTGGGGCGACACGGCCTCGGCGTCGTTCGGGGTGCAGATCGGGGCGGGGGTCGCGGTAGCCCTCTCCGTCGGGGGCGGTCCCTCGACCGAGTCCGGCGTTGCCCCGCTCTCGGTCACCTTCGCGGCCGACGCGACCGGCGGGGCGCTCCCCTACTCGTTCGCCTGGCAGACGGGGGATGGGGGTTCGAACGCGAATGCGAGCTTCCTCCATGCCTACGGCACACCGGGGACCTACACCGCACGATTGACCGTACGCGACAGCGGCAACGGCTCGGTCGAACTGAACTGGACGATCCTCGTCGTGTCGGCTTCGACCGGCCCACCGGGAGGCGGGAACCCGTCGTTCGTGATCTACGTCATCATCGGCGGCGTGGTGGCGGCCCTCGCGACCGTCTCCGCCGTCACCTGGGGACGCCGGCGGGACCCGCCGCCTACCCCTTGACGACCCCGAGCGGGGTCAGGCGAGCCACCCGGCGGGTGAGGCCCGCGCCCTCCGCCACCCGCACGACCTCTTCGACGTCCTTGTAGGCGCCCGGAGCCTCTTCGGTGACGCCCTCACGGGAGGCCGACCGGACGATGATCCCCTTGGCCCTCAAATCCCGCGTGACCTCCTCGTACCGGAACGCGCGCACCGCGGCGTGCCGGCTGAGCCGCCGGCCGGCGCCGTGGCACGAGGAACCGAACGACCGCTCCATCGACGTGGGGAGTCCGACGAGCACGTAGCTCGCCGTGCCCATGTCACCCGGGATCAGGACCGGCTGACCGTACGGGCGGTAGGCGGTCGGCACCTCCTCGCGTCCGGCCGGGAAGGCGCGCGTCGCCCCCTTGCGGTGGACCAGGAGGCGCTTCGTCCCCCCTCGACCGCGTGGGTCTCGACCTTGGCCATGTTGTGGGCGATATCGTAGACGACCGAGAGGTCGAGCTCCTCGTCCGGACGCCCGAACACGGCGGAGAACGCCCGCCGCACCCCGTGCGTGATCGCCTGGCGGTTCGCCCAGGCGAAATTGGCCGCCGCCGCCATCGCGCCGAGGTACCGCTCCCCGTCCTCCGAACCGACCGGGGCGCACGAGAGCTGCCGGTCGACGAGGGTGACCCCCTCGGTCGCGAGCCGGTGGTCCATGCGGGCGATGTAGTCGGTCGCGACCTGGTGGCCGAGACCGCGCGAACCGGTGTGGAGCATGACGACGACCCGTCCGGGGACCAGACCCAGGACCTCCGCGAACTCCGGCTCGAAGACGCGGTCGACGGTCTGCACCTCGAGGAAGTGGTTTCCCGAGCCGAGGGTGCCCAGCTGCTTCAAACCCCGCTTGCGAGCGCTCTCCGAGACCTCGGCGGGGCGCGCGCCCTCGAGGCGGCCCTCCTCTTCCTGGAATGGGAGGTCCTTCGGCCGGCCGAGCCCCCGCTCGACCGCCCACTTCGCGCCGCCCGCCATCACCTCGTCCACCTCGCTCGGAGTGAGGTGGGTCCCGCCTTTCGACCCCACCCCCGACGGCACCTCGTGGTACAGCCGCTCGATGAGCTCGCCGAGCCGGGGACGGACCTGGTCCACACTCAGGTTCGTCCTGAGGAGGCGGACCCCGCAATTGATGTCGTAGCCGATCCCCCCCGGGGAGACGACCCCCTCGTCGAGGTCGAACGCCGCCACCCCGCCCACGGGAAACCCGTAGCCGAAGTGGATGTCGGGCATGGCGAGCGCGTTGCGCTCGATGCCCGGGAGGGTCGCCACATTGGCGAGCTGGGCGAGCGAGGGGTCGCCCTCCACGTTCGCGAGCAGCGCCTCGTCCGAGAACAGGATCCCGGGCACGCGCATCCCCGGCTGCTCGGCCGGGTCGATGCGGTACGTGAATTCGTCCAGACGGACGAGGTTCGGGACCTTCTCCATGGCGGGCGGCCAACCCGGCACGGTATAGAAGGAATGGCCCCGGGCCCACCCCGAAGCGCCCGGCCCCACCCGACTGCGAGGAGCCGACCCGAGAGGCGACCGACCGTCGCATAAGTCCATGAACTACGGCCCACTAAGGTATTCCCCGAAGGACCGCATGCTCCTGCGTACGCTGCTGACCCTCGTGAACCTGGCCACGATCGCGGCCGCGATCGGCGTACTGTTCGCCTACCCCCAGTACGCGGGGGTCGCGTTCTACATCCTGCTCGGCTGGATGGCCGGGAGCCTCGTGCTGGTGTACGGGCCGTGGTCCAACCGGCAGATCGGCCGCCGGAATCCGACCGGAGCCGCGCCCCCCCCGATGGCCCCGACGCGACCCTCGCGCCCGCTCCCGTCCGACCTGGGGTTCTGCATCTACTGCGCGGCCCCGCTCGCGCCGGGAACCCCCACGTGTCCCGCGTGCGGGCACGTCACCCCGTCGTTCTAGGTCGTCGCGACGTGCATCATCGGCTCGCGGGCGCGAACGTTGGTTCCCGCCTGGACGCGGAGCCCCCGCACGACGCCTCCGACCGGGCTCGTCACCTCGTTGCGCATCTTCATCGCCTCGAGCACGAGCACGACGGCCCCGGCCTCGATCCGCTGGCCCTCCGAAACCCGGAGCTCGATCACCTTCCCCGGCATCGGCGGCAGGATCGGCGTGCCTCCGCCCGGGGGGCGCTCGGAGCAACGGTCGGAGGGAGCTCGGCTCGCGCCGGACGCACCGAGCCGGAGGGTCCCGGGGACGGGCCCGACGATCGCTCGAGCGCGACCACGGCCCGCTCGCCGTTCACGTCGACCGGCGCCGGCGGGTCCGGGAAGTGGTCCGGCCAGTTCTCGACCACGACCCGCTCGCCCCCGATCTCGAGCTCGACCCGCAGCGCCTCCGAACGGACGACGACGACGGGGAACGTTCGAGCCGAGACCGTGACGGAGGAGAGGTCGGAGGCGACCTCGACCTCCTCGGTCCTACCGTCCCGAACGACGCGTAGACGCATCGACCCACCTCCGCTGCGCGTGAAGGCGTGCCCGACCTTCGTGGGCCCACGGGCTGACCCCGCCCCCGGGAGCGGACGTCGCGCTCGCGGCCCGGGTCGGGGGCGCGGGGGCTCTCAGCGCGCCGATGACCCCCAGCGCGGCCGAGGTGAGCACGTCGGCGGTGAGCCCGCGGTCGACCGCCGATCGATACGCGCGGTAGACCGCGGGGAACAACGCGTAACTGAGCGCCTCGGCGTCGTCGGCGGCGGGAACGAGGGTGCGGACCTCCGCCACCGCCTTCGCGAGCTCGGGGCCGAGCAGGTCGGCCGGTCGCCCCGTGATCGCCGGGGCCGAGGCGGTGACGGTGTGGAACAGCTCCGGGTCGATCGGGGCCGGGGGTTTTCCGTACAGCCCGCGCACGTAGTCCCGGACCTCCTGCGTCACCTGTCGGTAGCGGACCCCCGTGAGGACGTTGACGACGGCTTGCACCCCCACGATCTGGCTGGTCGGGGTGACGAGCGGGGGATAGCCCAGGTCCGCGCGGACGCGGGGCACTTCCGCGAGCACCTCGGCGAGACGGTCGAAGGCATCCTGCTCCGCCAGCTGGCCGAGGAGGTTGGAGAGCATCCCGCCCGGGATCTGGTGCGTCAGGATCCCGGGGTCGGTCTGGAGCGAACGCAGGTTCAGCAGCGGGCGGTACCGATCCATCACCTTGGCGAAGTAGGCCGCGAGGTCCCCCAGGGCGGTGAGGTCCAGCTTCGGGTCGAGCGACGTGCCGCGCATCGCGCCGACCAGCGTCTCCGTGGGAGGCTGGGAAGCACCGCCGGCGAACGGGCTCAAGGCCCCGTCGACCGCCACCGCGCCGGCCTCGGCGACCGCCAGGCACGTGAGGGTCGACATCCCGCTCGCGGAGTGGGTGTGGACGACGATCGGTAAGCCGACCTCCGTCCTCAGCGCCCGAACGAGGGCCGCCCCCTCCTGGGGAGGAAGGAAACCTCCCATGTCCTTCACGCAGAGCTCGTCCGCGCCCATCTCCGCAAGGCGGCGGCCGAGGGCCACGAACGACGCGAGGGTGTGCACGGGAGATTGGGTGTAACAGATCGTTCCCTGGGCCCGGGCCCCCGCTTTCTTGACGGCGGCGATGGCGACCGACATGTTCCCGGGGTCGTTCAGCGCATCGAACACCCGGAAGATGTCGATCCCCTGACGGGCCGACTCCGCGACGAACTTCTCGACGACATCGTCCGGGTAGTGACGGTACCCGACCAGGTTCTGTCCCCGAAGGAGCATCTGGAGCGGCGTGCGGGGCATCGCGCGCTTCAGCTCGCGGAGACGCTCCCAAGGGTCCTCGCGGAGGAACCGGAGGCAGACGTCGAACGTCGCGCCCCCCCAGACCTCGAGGGAGCGATAACCGACCGCGTCCAACCGCTCGGCGGCGGGGAGCATGTCCCTCGTTCGCATCCGCGTCGCGATAAGCGACTGGTGTCCGTCCCGCAGGACCGTCTCGGTGATGCCGACCATCGTGGACCGACCCGTCCTCAAAGCGGGATGTTCCCGTGTTTGCGTGCGGGCCGGTCGTCGCGCTTCGTGGCGAGGAGCTGGAGGCCGTCGACGAGCCGGGCCCGGGTCTCGGACGGGTCGATCACGTCGTCGATGTACCCCCGCTCGGCGGCCAGGTAGGGGTTGAGGAACTCTCCGCGGTACTTCGCGATGAGCTGGGCCCGGACCCCGGCCCGGTCCGCCTCCGGCGCGCCCTCGATCTCGCGGCGGAAGAGGATGTTGACCGCGCCCTCCGCGCCCATGACCGCGATCTCGGCGGTCGGCCAGGCGAGGTTCAAATCGCCCCCCAGGTGCTTGGAGCACATGACGTCGTACGCTCCGCCGTAGGCCTTCCGCAGGATCACCGTCATCATCGGGACGGTCGCTTCCGCGTAGGCATAGAGGAGCTTGGCCCCCTGCCGGATGATCCCGCCGTACTCCTGAGCGGTTCCGGGAAGGAACCCCGGGACGTCGACGAGGGTCACGAGCGGGAGGTTGAAGGCGTCGCAGAACCGCACGAAGCGGGCCGCCTTGACCGAGGCGGGGATGTCGAGCGTGCCGGCGAGGACGGCCGGATTGTTCGCGACCACGCCGATGGGCCGCCCGTCGAGGCGGGCGAACCCGACGAGGATGTTCGGGGCCCACGCCGCGTGGATCTCGAAGAACGAGCCGACGTCGACCACCCGCTCGATCACGGCGTGGGTGTCGTACGGGAGGTTCGAGTCTTCGGGCACGACGCCCGCGAGCTCGGCCGCGGCCGCCTCGGTCGGAGCGGACGGGACCGTGACGGGCGGTTCCTCCAGATTGTTGAGCGGCAGGTAGGAGAGCAGGCGGCGGGCCAGCGCCAGCGCATCGGCGTCCGAGGTGGCGGTCAGGTGGGAGACCCCGCTCACCGAGGCATGGGTGTCGGCGCCCCCGAGCTGGTCGAACGTGACCTCCTCGCCGGTAACGGCCCGGATGACGTCCGGGCCCGTGATGAACATCTGGGCGGTCCCGCGGACCATGATCACGAAATCGGTGATCGCGGGAGAGTAGACCGCTCCGCCGGCGCACGGGCCGAGCACGAGGGAAAGCTGAGGGACGACGCCCGAGAGCGACACGTTCCGGAAGAACACCTCGCCGTACCCACCCAGGCTCATCACGCCCTCCTGGATGCGGGCGCCCCCCGAGTCGTTGAGGCCGACGATCGGGACCCCCGCCTTCCGGGCCGTCTCCATGATCTTCACGATCTTCATCGCGTGGGCTTCGCCGAGGGCGCCGCCGAAGACGGTCGCGTCCTGCGCGAACGCGCACACGGGCCGCCCCTCGACCTCCCCCCACCCCGTGACGACGCCGTCGCCGGGGACCTTACGCTCCTCGAGGCCGAACTTGTCCACGCGGTGCGTGACAAAGGCGTCGATCTCGGTGAACGTACCGGGATCGAAGAAGGCCCCCAGCCGCTCCCGGGCGGTGAGCTTCCCTCCGGCCCGATGCTTCTGGACCCGCTCGGCGCCGCCGCCCTCCTTCGCGGTCCTCTTACGCAGGGCCCAGCGGTCGAAGGCTCCCGTCATGCTTCCTCCACCACCAAGTCTCCCGAGCGTATGGCGACCGCGCCCGACGGGGTGTCGAGCCAGAGTTCGCCTTCCTCGCCCAGGGTACGAATGACCCCCGTGAGAGTTGCGTCGACGGTCGCGTGGAGACCGACGCCGTGCAGGGCGGAGCGGCACTCCCCGAGGATCTCAGCCGCGCCCGACGGCGTGGCGACGGAGGCGACGGCGGACGCGGCTGCCGCGGCCGCGACCTCCTCCACGTCCATCAGGTCCGGGGGAGAGGGCATCAACTCACCGAGGGAGACGACCCGGGCCCGAACCTCCCTGGGGTAGGACTCGGACGCCGCGCGGACGTTCACTCCCATCCCCACCACGGCCGCGACCCCCAGGGTCGGAGACGGCACCGCGTCGACCAGGATCCCAGCCAATTTTCGCGGAGGTCCGTTCCCCAGCACCAGCAGGTCGTTGGGCCACTTGAGGACGCTCCGGACCTGGAAGCGCCGTTCCAGGGCCGAGCGGAGCCGCGCTCCCACCGCGAGGGGGAGGAGGGTGCGGTTCTCGATCGGAGCTCGAAAGATCATGCTGAGGTAGAGGTTCCCTTCGGGCGAGGCCCAGCCGTGGCCCCCCCTTCCCCGGCCCGCGCTCTGTCGACGCGCGACGACCCGGGCGCCGGCGGCCGCCCCTTCGCGGGCGTGACGAACCGCCTCGGTCTGGGTCGAGGGGAGCTCCGCCCGGAACTCGCGGAGTTCCACTCGGACTCCTCCACGGACGGGGACGAGTGGTCGGCCTTAAGATTTTGTCTCGCCCTCAGTCGGGCGTCAGCCTCATAGGAGGCGAACGGTGCGAGCGGTCATGACGACGACCGCCCAGCTCTTGGGAAAGGTGGCCCCGGAGATCGAGAAGGAACTGAAGCCGCGCCTCCACGGGTTGATCGGCTCGTTCGTGCGCGCCTACCTCCCCCAGGTGTGGGTGTTCGAGACTGACCGTGACTCCGCGAGCGTCCGGGTGGACACGACCGGCTCGGTCACGGTCACCCCGGGCCCGACCGCCTCCCCCGACGTGACGATCCACGCTCCCAAGGCCCGTCTCGAGAAGATGATGGCCGCCCGCACCCGACCGGCGAGCCTGCCGGCCGACGTGAAGGTCGTGCCGCACACCACGAAGGGCCGGGTCGCGTTCGACCAGGTCCGCGCCCGCTTCGGCCTCTAGGCCGGAGGAGGCACGCGCGGGGGCGGCGACGCGGCCGGAAGGGTCGCGGGCGCCGGGGGCGCTGCGCCCCCTTTCGTCAGCGTGACGTAGAGGTTCCGCTTTCGCCCGACCCGGAGCGCGCAGAGGACGCGGTAGACCCGGGGGAGGCGGTGCTCGACATGCCACTCCCGGAACCCGAACGGGTAGGCGGAGCCGAACTCCCGGTCGACGCGGATCGAGCTCTTCTCGAACAGCGGCTCCCGGCCGACCCCGTCCGGGCTCTCGAGGGAGTAGACGCCGGTCCAGAGGTCGCGGCTAAAGTGGGTCCACGTCGTTCTCGTTGAACACCCGGCGGTGGGTCGGGACGCCCCAGGCATACCTCGACTGCTGGTGCGGCGTGATGATGACGAGCTTACCGCCGGGCTGGAGGACCCGGTGGATCTCGCCCATCACGCTGAACAGGCCATCCTCGTACTGGGGCTCGAGCGAGAAGGGGATGTGCTCGAGGACGTGGATCGCGTAGACCGTGTCGAACTTCCCCGACTCGAACGGCCAGGGGGTCTTCCGGAGGTCCCACACCACGTCGACCTGCGGACCGGGGTAGACGTCCATCCCGATGTCGCCGCGCTTCTGCTTGCCGCAGCCGACGTCGAGCGATACCATCCGACGATCCCTCCGGCCTCGGTGTCTCGGGGGCGACCCGCCGCCTACTCGAGGTCGCGCAAGCGTCGGACCATCTTCACCGCCGCGCGGACCGCGTTCCCGGCGTTCTCGATGCGGTCCTGGGCCTGCAGCCGGGTCTCCCCCGGCCCGGAGATCCCGAGCCCGAGGGGCTTTCCATGCTCGACCGAGAGGTCGGTCAGCTTCCGCGAGGCCTGGTTCATGACGACCTCGTCATGGTCGGTCTCGCCCTCGATCACCGCGCCCAGCGCGACGACCGCGTCCACGTCCTTCCGGCGGTAGAGCGCCTGGACCGCGAGCGGCATGTCGAAGACCCCGGGCGTCTTGACGACCGGCCCGAGCGTCGCGCCCAGGAACTCGATCTCCTCCTTCGCCCGCTCGAGCATCAGGAGCGTGATGTCGTAGTTGTACTCGCTCGCCACGATCGCCACTCGGATGCCCTGCCCGTCTCCTTTGGATTTCGCCATCGTTCCTTCCTTGGTACGTACTATCGTCGCCGGCGCGCCGGCCCCGCATCCGGGAATCCCTGACGCAGGCCCTCCCCCGCCCGTCGGGCGAGGTCGTGCGGCCGGAACAACAGGGAGTAGGCGTTGAGGGCGTGCTCTTCGGCCCGTCGCCGGGCGAGGGTCTCGAGCTCGCGCGGTCCGTCCGCCTCGCCTTCGAAGACGAAACACTCGACGATCGGCTTGGCCTCCAGCACCGAGGTGAACAGGAGGCCGAGGGAGGCCTCGTGGGCGCAGGTCTTGTCGTACTCCGCCTTCCCCGGCATCCCGAGGGCGAGGCAGAGGTCGACGCCGTCCTCGAGGAACAGCTGGCGGCAGGCGACGGGCAGGTCCTTGATCCCGGGGACGGTGCGCCGGACGACCCGGAACCCGGTACCGCGCCCCTTGAGGGCCCCGATCGCCGCGTCGGCCATCCCGACCCGCGCGAACGTCGTGTCGGCGACCCCGATCTTCTTCACGACCTTGCCTCCCGCGACGGAAGCCCCCGCTCGAGGATGCGTTCGACGATCCGCTTGCTGGCCAGGTCGTCGTGGGGGAACGGCCCGATCCGTGCGACCTTGACCGGAACCCCACGCCGGGCGCACTCCCGCTCGACCTCGGCCTCGTTCCAGATCTGGTCGTAGCCGAGCGCGATGATGGAGGGGCGCTCGAGAACGACGGTCTCGTAGATGTCGGTCGACGAGCCCAGGATGGCGCGGTCGACCGGCTTCAACGCCTCGACCATCTCCCGGCGCATCGCCTCGGGGACGTACGGCTCCTGCTTGAGCCGCCGGGCGGTACGGTCGCGCGCGACCACGACCACGAGCTCGTCCCCGAGCTTGCGCGCTTCGCTGAGAAAGTAGACGTGACCCGGATGGAGGAGGTCGAAGACCCCCGTGGCCATTACGCGGACGACCATGTCCGCCAGGCTCCGAGGATCGTGTGGCCGTCGAGGAACGTAAACCCGTGGGTCTCCGCATACTGGCGGGCGGCGTCCGGACCCCGGGCGCCGCCCGAGTCTCCGAGCATCTCACAGACGGTGGCCGATTCCGACAGGTGTCCCATTCGGGTGAGCGAGACGGAAAGCTCCGTATGACCCTTCCGCTCCGAGAGGAGGCGGGGGGCGGCATAGATGATCGGGAGGTGCCCCGGCGAACTGAATTCTCCCACGAACCGGCGCTGGAGCTCCGCGTCGGTGAGACGCGGCGCGTCGCGGGCCAGCTCTCCGATGGCCCGGACCCCCGTCGCCCGGTCGTTGTCGGGGATCCCCGTGTAGGTGGCCCGGTGGTGTACGTGCAGACCGAACGGGCTGCGCGCGTCGTATCGGAGCTGTTCCCGTCGGAGGTCCCGCAGGAGCGGGAAGTCGGGCTCGGCCGCCGCGAGGAGCTGCGCGTAGAACGGAAGGCCGAGGCGGGCCCGGAGCTCGTCCGAGATCGCGGTACAGATCCAGCCACCGGCATCCTTCCGGAGGAGGCGAATGAGCTCGGGGGTGGCCCTCTCGCTCAGGATGATGAGGTCGGTCTCCCCTTCTCGATCCGGGGCGTCGAACACGAGGATGGGTTCCCCTCCCTCGAGCGCCCGCACGGCGCGGTCGAGCTCCGGCGGGACCGGCCGGGCCGCCTCGACCTTCAGCATCGGGAAAGGAAAATTCTCGTGGCTAATAAGTTCGTGGTAACTACTCAAAAAAGGGTTGATGGCCCTAGGGTCGACGAGATCAAGACCGTGTGCGTCAGCGGAATCGGACCACGAATTTCGGAGCGCCTTGAAAGGGCGCTCTTAGGAGGTGATCCATCTGCAGGTTCCCCTACAGATACCTTGTTACGACTTAGTCCCCCTTGCTGAACCGAAGTTCGAGCGACCCAAATGAGCCACCCTCACTCCGACCCAACTCGGATGACTTGACGGGCGGTGTGTGCAAAGAGCAGGGGCACATTCACCGCGGGATGTTGACCCGCGATTACTACGGAATCCATTTTCACGAGGGCGAGTTACAGCCCTCGATCCAGACTACGATGGGGTTTCAGGATTGCCTTCCCCTTTCGGGGTCGGATCCCATTGTCCCCACCTTTGTAGCGCGCGTGTTGCCCGGGAGATTCGGGGCATACGGACCTACCGTAGACCTCTCCTTCCTCTGCCTTAGCGGCAGCGATCCCCTCAGTGTGCTCTCACGACCACTCGTGAGATAGCGACTGAAGGCGAGGGTCTCGTTCGTTATCTGACTTAACAGAACGCCTTACGGTACGAACTGACGATGGCCATGCACCACCTCTCGGAGGATCGGGCAAGGTCTTCGGCCTGGCTTTCATCCCTCCGTCGCCCCCGGTGAGTTTTCCGGCGTTGAATCCAATTGAACCGCACGCTCCTCCCGTTGCGGTGCTCTCCCGCCAATTCCTTTAAGTTTCAGTCTTGCGACCGTACTCCCCAAGCGGCAGACTTAACATCTTCACTCCGGCACTGGGAGCCCACGCAGGACCCCCAACACCAAGTCTGCAGAGTTTACACCCTAGACTACCGGGGTATCTAATCCCGTTTGCGCCCTAGGGCTTCGTCCCTCACTGTCGGATTCGTTCTAGGTGAACGCCTTCGCCACTGGTGGTCCCCCCCGGATTACAGGATTTTACCCCTACCCCGGGAGTACCTTCACCCTCTCCCGATCCCAAGCCGAACAGTGTCTCCGGAATTCGGACGGTTGGGCCGCCCGATTTACCCGGAGATTTGTCCGGCCAGCTACGGACGCTTTAGGCTCAATAATAATGAGCACCACTCGGGCCGCGGGTATTACCGCGGCGGCTGGCACCCGTCTTACCCGGCCCTTACTTCTCGAGCTTTTTAGGCTCGAGAACAGCCTACACAAAAGTGTAGGCACTTGGAGTTCCCCCATCGTGGTTGCCCACATTGTGGAGGTTTCGCGCCTGCTGCGTCCCGTAGGACCTGGATTCGTGTCTCAGAATCCATCTCCGGGCGACTTCTCCCAAAGCCCGTACCCGTCTACGGCTAGGGGGTCCGTGAAACCCCCTACTACCTGATAGGCCGCAGACCCATCCTCGAGCCCCGTAGGATTTGGACCTGAGAGCCTTCCATCATCCCAGACCTATCGGGTATTATCCCCAGTTTCCCGGGGTTATCCCCGTCTCGAGGGCAGATTGTCCGCGTGTTACTGAGCAGTGCGCCGAGGGCTTACCCCTCTCGACTCGCATGGCTTAAGCGAACTCCAATAGCGGTGCCCGCCGGCAGGATCAACCGGATTTGTAAGCACACTCTCGCGTGTGCGGAGTATATTGGTCGTGACCGATTCTTCGCTGACTGGCGGTCTATGCTCTTCGCTGACTGACTTAATTGAGCGATTCGCGTACGCTGACTTGATCTCGTCTGTCAGCTCCGAGAGGTCGCTTCCCGTCTCCGGGGAGGGGTTCTCGGGGCTCCACGCCCCATCGGGCCATCTGTGGCGTCGCCCTGGAAGAGCTCGGATCATGCGTCCCCGGCTCGCCGTGGCAGCGTCGCCGCAACCCCACTCCCGAAGGAGAAGGGCGCAACACCAGTGGGAGTCGCGGTCGGTATTTAACGGCCGCCACGACGGATGCTTTGGGATTTTATTCTCTACGCCGCTCCGCTCGTCCAAGACTTCACCCCCACGTTGATCGTTCCGACGTGGCGATACGTTCTTGGTCTCCCTCTCCAGTTTTCGGTGAATGGAACCCCGGCGAGCCCTCGTCTTCCCTCGTTCCACCTCGTCCCCCTCGGCCCGACCTTCGGACCCGAACTAACTAGCGGCCGTGCTCGATCGAATGGATCCAGAGCGGCACTTCGAGCAGGGAGGTGATCTCGGGCGGGTCGTCCCCGAACCCGGTGCCCCAGCGGTTCAACCAGACCGAGTGCAGCCCCACCGCGGCGGCCGCCTTCGCATCCGTGAAGGCGAGGTCGCCGACGTAGAACGATTCCTCGGGCACGGCGTGAACCCGGGAGAGCGCCCGTCGGAAGATCTCGGGGTCCGGTTTCGCCACCCCTTCGCTCCCGGAGGAGACGATCGCCTGGAAGAATCCCGCGATGTCCCGCCGGATCAGGATCTCGCGAACGTGGTCCTCTCCCCGGGAGTTGGAGATGATACCGAGCCGACGCCCTTGGGCCTGGAGGTCCTCGAGGCAACGGCGCGTGTCCGAGAAGAGGGGCAGGGGCCGCTCGCGCTGGAGATAGGTTTGGATGAACGCCTCGGTGGTGGCGGGATCGACCGCGCGCTGCGCGCTTCGCTCCAAGACGAGCCGCCAGAACTCCTCGAACGGGACCCGCGGCGTGCAGTCGGTCTCGCTCAGGATCTCCGAGTAGGCATGGGCGAGGTCGTCCGCGGGGAGGTCGAGTCCCAGCCGGGAGGCCTCCTCCACCCACCCCAGGATGTCCCGCTCGTCAACGAGCGTGCCGCCAAGATCGAAGAAGACGGTCGTGATCCGGGGCCGGGGCCCTCGACGGTCGCGGGTCAGTTTGCTCATGACATCCCCGCGGACCTGCGGACCCGTGCCCGCGAGGGCGCTTGCCCTAGGGTACCTTCCGCGGTCCGGGAATCATGGGGCCGGGCATAACCCTAGCGCCCCCTCGGGGAACCGGTCGGGCGACGGCCACCCGCCCGTGAGGACCCGAGTCGACCCAGTAGTCCCCCGCCGGACCGAGCGGACGGGAAACCGTTCTGCGAGCGCGCTACTTCGCCATCGGGTTCGCGATGCTTACCGAGTGGATCCCGGGGAAGTCGAACGGGATGAGCTGCCAGGTCTTCCCGGCGTCCGGGCTGATGAACAACTGTCCCGTCGTCGTGCCGACGTAGATCCCGGGGGGGTCGAGGCTGTCGGTCGCGATCCCCTCGCGGTGGACCCCGAAGTGACCGAGGAACGCTTTGGGGGAGACCAGCTTGCGCCACTTGCGGGTCTTGTCGTTCCACTCGTGGACCTGGAAATATCCCTCGTCGGTCGTGCGGGCCATCCCGCCGAGCCGGACGAAGTAGGCCTTGCCCGGGGAGGACGGCGGAGAGGCTACGGTGAACCCGAAATCGTCCCCGAGGGGCTTACCGATCCGCTTCCACGTCTCCATCCGGTCGTGCGAGACGTACATGCCGCCGTGGTCCTGGCGGTAGAACGTGTCGGGGTCCGCGGTGTCCGCGGCGACATCGTGGACGCACTGGCCGGTCTCCGGGAACTTGTTCGGAAGGAAGGGGGCCTCGACGCCCTTGTTGGTGGGCTTCCAGGTCTCTCCGCCGTCCTCCGAGCGGAAGGTGCCGACGGCGGACAGCCCCACGTAGAGCCTCCGCGCATCCCGCGGGTCGAGGAGGATGGTATGCAGGCACGCCCCTCCGGCGCCCGGGGACCAGTTCTTCTTGTCGGGGTGGTTGTTGATGCTCTCGATCGGCTCCCAGCTCGCGCCGAGGTCCGTCGTGCGGAAGAGCAGATGCGGGTCGGCCCCGAGGTACAGGGTGTTCGACTCGGACGGGAGTCCGGGTTCGATGTGCCACAGGTTGTTGATCGCCCACTTGGGGGGACTGCCGACGGCCGCCGCCACCTCGGCCTTGCGGGCCTTGGCGTTCGGGGTGAGAGGCGTCGCGATCTCCTTCCAGGTCTTGCCCCAGTCGCGCGAGCGTTGGATGGCGGGGCCCCAGAAGGTGTTGTTGACGGCGGCGTACAGGTCGCCCGGGTGCCGGGGGTCGGCCACCACGTGGTAGATCTCGCTCCCGGCGTGCGCGACGGGACCGACCTTCCACTGCTTGCGCCGGGCGTCGCCTTCGATGATATAGGTCCCCTTGCGCGAGCCCACCAGGATCCGCAGTTTCCGGTCTTTCGCCATGGTCGCGACCTTCCTACCCTCCCGCTATGGAATGGAGGATATCTATGCTTCGGGCGCCGGCGAGCGGCGTGGCCACCCCGGTCGTCCCGCTCACGTCCTCCCCGTCGACGAAGACCCGGACGTACTGCCGGAGGCGGCCGCTCTCGTCGCGGATCTTGAACCGAAGACGGGGGTAGCGCGCCTCGAGCTCATCGATCATGTGCGCCACGGAGTCGGCCGTGACCTTCTCCTTGCCCCGCGGGCCGAACTCGCGGAGCCAGCTGTCCAGGTGCACCTCGGGCATGGGGGAGTGGAACCTCGCAGGAGCGGAGAGGTCCTTAAAGGGTCCGGGCACCCCGGAACTCCGGGAGGACGCACCGCGAAAGCCTACGCCACGCTGACGCTGCCGATGTCGGTGTGTCGTACGAGGATCGCCCGCGCCACTTTGAGGTTCTTGCCGGCCTTGCCGATCGCCCGCGCCTTCCAGGCGGGGTCGACGGTCACCGTCGCGTGCCGACCCTTGCCCTTCGGAACGAGGTCGACGTGCTTCGGGCTGTACCAGTAGAAGATGTTCTTGACGAGGGTCTCGGGGTCGTCGGCGTACTCGACCACCTGGATCTCCTTCTTCAGCATCCCTTTCAGCCGTTCGACCAGGACCCCGCCGGGACCGACCGCCTTGTGGACCTCGCCGGGATAGACTAGAAAGACGAGCTTCTCCTCGGCATGGAGGCAGTCCTTGACCCGGGCCCCGGTCCGTTCCTCGAAGAGCCGGATGTAGCCGAGGGTCTCGGTGTCGAGGGAGATCTCGGCCATGGGAGAAAGGGTTCGTCCGCCCTTACGTTTCGAGCGAGAGGATGGCGCTCGATCCGGCGTCCAGGATCGCCATCGCACTGATCGGGAAAGGGCGGCCGCACGCCTGACCCAGGTCGACGGCGGAGCCTTCGTAATGGTAGATCGGGATCTTCCCGAACGCGCGGTCCGTCCGGAGCTTCTCGTCGGGGCAGCTCTTGGAGACGATGAGGAGCTTGGCCTTCTTGCCTTCGGCCGCCTCGAGCGTCTCGTGGACGCCGAGCTTCACCTTGCCGGTCTCGAGGGCGACCTTGAGGGCATGCGCGAGGTCCATCTAGGCCTCCGGGACCAACGGCTCGAGTTCGTCGGCGGCGGGGACCGAAGGCGGTTCGGGGTTCGGGGGGGCGGGAGCCCGCTTCGGGAGGACACCCGGGAGGGGCCGGTAGACCAGGTTGACCGCGCCCGTGCCGAGCGTGATGGGCTGGCCGACGATGATGTTCTCGGCGACCCCCTTGAGCTCGTCGACCTCGCCGATGATAGCCGCGCGCAGCAGGTGGGCCGCGGTGATCTCGAAGGCGGCTCGCGCGAGGACGCTCGACTTCTTGCCCGAGATCCCGTGCCGCCCGATGGCGCGGATGTCGCCTTCGTTCGTCATGACGTCCGCGACGAGCATCAGATGGCGGATGTCGACGCCCAGGCCCTGCTCGGCGAGCGTGCGGTTCGTCTCGTGGATGAGCGCGGCCCGCGCCGCCTCCACCCCGTAGACACGATAGATCTCGAACACCGAGTTCGTCGTCGTGCGGACGCCATCGACCCCGGGGATCTCGAGGACTCCGTCCAAGTTCGAGCCCTCGGTGTAGATCACGTACTCGTCCTTTTCGCGCCGGATGAGCGCGCGCCGAATGCCGATGACGCCTTTGATCCGGATCGCGGCCGATTCCTCGCTCGCGATGAGCAGCTTCTTGAACGGCATCTCCTCGACGAGCTCCTCGCGGCGCGACTTCGTCTTCGCGCCCGAGGTCCCAGCCTCGCGGAGGTGGATCTCGAACGGGCGGGTCTCCCCGCTTCCGGAGCCGGGGCGGATCTCGAACAGGCGGAGGTCCAGGTTCTCGGTGAGCGCGGTCTCGATCTCCGAGCGCTTGACCCCCCGCTTGGCCATCAACGCCGCCTGCGGGGAGACGACGACCTTCAGGTCCTCGACCACGGTTCCGATCGCGGCGACGTCGGGGACGGTCGTGACCTCGATCTGGAGCCCGATCCCTTCGACCGCGTCGCGGTCGTTCTTCAACTTCTTGTCGACGTGGACGGTCATCATCGGGGTCGACGGGACGCGACGCGCGTCGACCAGCTCGATGAGACGGGGCAGGCCGAGGGTGACGTTCATTTCGGCGACCCCCGCGTAGTGGAACGTCCGCAGGGTCATCTGCGTCCCCGGCTCTCCGATCGACTGGGCGGCGATGACGCCCACCGACTCGTGGGCGTCGACCTCGGCACGGCCGAACCGGCGGGCGACCTCATGCAGGATCCGGGACGTGTCGGACGGGGAGAGGCGCAGGCTTTGGACCTTGGTCTTGAGAGCCTCGATGAGCGCCGGCGGGAGACTGACGTGCTCCTGACGGGCGGCGTCGAGGATCCGCTGGACCATGTCCTTCGGGGGAGTCTTCGCGACGACCTTCGGCGCGCTCTTCTTCTCGGGAGGCATCGGATCTACTCCCCTCCGAACTCCGGACCTTCCTCGGGTCCGCCGGTCTCCTCGCCTTCGTCCTCGCTCTCGTCTTCCTCGAGCTGGGCCTCGGCCTGGATATCCATGTCCTCCTCGGTCACGGGCGGAGCTCCCTCGACGTCGTCCGGTCCCTTCATGTCCCCCGTGCGCACGCGGCGCCCGAGCACCTGAGAGACGACCTCGTCCAGAGCCACGGCCTCGCCCTGGAACGAGCGGGTCGGGTCGATCCCATCCTCTCCGTAGCGGAACTCGATGACGGTCCCGGCGGTGTTCCGGACCGTGCCGTCCGGGGCGACCTTGACGTCCTCGAGGGCGTTGATCAGACGGCGCTGCATGTAGCCCGAACGGCTCGTACGGACCGCCGTATCGACGAGCGACTCGCGTCCACCCATCGAGTGGAAGAAGTACTCCGTCGGAGAGAGGCCCAGCTTGTAGCTCGAGCTGACGAACCCCCGGGCGTCGGCGCCCAGGTCCTCGCGCTGGAAGTGGGGGAGCGTCCGGTGCACGTAGCCCCGCATGAGCCGCTCGCCCCGCACGGACTGCTGTCCCACGGCCCCGGCCATCTGCGTCAGGTTGAGCATCGAGCCCCGCGCGCCCGATTTCGCGAGAATGACCGCCGGGTTCTCGAGGCCGAGGAACCGGCCCGCGATATCACCGGCCTTGTCCCGCGCCTGGCCGAGCTCCCGCCGGACCATGACCTCGAGGGTCTCTTCGAGCGAGCGGCCGGGCATCTGTTCCAGCTTCTCGTCCCGGTACTGTTCGACGAGCTCGTTGACCTTGAGCCGGGCATCCTGAAGGGCCGTCCGGATCTCCTTCTGCGCTCCCTCGGGCACGTCCTCGTCGTCGATGCCGGTCGACAGGCCATTGAGAGCGATGGCCGTGATGCACAGGCGGCTCATCTCGTCGAGGAACTGGCGAGCGCGCCCCATGCCGTTGTTCCGCGCGATCGCGTCCAGGACCGCGCCCTTCTCGTAGGCGATCGCCTTCTTGTCGATCGTACCGGCCTTCAGCACGCCGTTCTCGATGACGACGTAGGCGTCGTGCTTGCAGTTGAGCGGGGAACAGTCGCACCGGGCCCAGATGTTCGAGTGGAACTCGAGCGTGAGGTCGCTCGGCAACGTGAGCGAGAAGAGCTGCTTGCCCGTCCAGAAGTCGACGCCCTCCTTCTCGCCCGCGGGCGGCGGCATCGGGTAGTGGAGCTTCGAGAGCAGGTACGTCACCTCGGCGCGGGTGAACGTCGGGTTCTGGTAGGTGAGCAGGAACGCAGCCGTGATGTGGTCGTGCAGCATCCCGATGATCGGGCCGCCGTACCGCGGCGAGAGGATGTGCTCCTCGACCTTCATGAGGACCTTCGCCTCGGCCCTCGCCTCCTGGCTCTGCAGGACGTGGAGGTTCATCTCGTCGCCGTCGAAATCCGCGTTGTAGGGCGGGCAGTCGCAGAGATTGAACCGGAACGTCTTGTGGGGCAGGATGCGGACGAAGTGGGCCATCATGCTCATCCGGTGCAGGCTGGGTTGCCGGTTGAACAGGACGATGTCGCCGTCGATCAATTGGCGCTCGACCACCGAGCCGGGGGTCACGAGCTCCGCGCACGCTTCCGCGTTCTTCTCCATGACCTTGATCCGCTGGCCGTCCTCGCGGATCAGGTAGTTCACCCCGCACCGGTACCGTCCCTCGGCGTCGGGGGGCGGGTTGGGGCCACGCTTCACGAGCTCCTTGGCGACCTCCTGGCTGTGGGGCGTCACCTGGAGCGGGACGGTGAGACCGCGCGCGACCTCCGCCGGGATCCCGACCTCGTTGATCGAGAGCAGCGGGTCGGGGCTGATGACGGTACGGGCGGAGAAGTTGACGCGCTTACCCGAGAGGTTCGAACGGAACCGTCCGTCCTTCCCCTTCAGACGCTGGGCGAGCGTCTTCAGCGGGCGGCCCGACCGGTGCCGGGCGGGCGGGATCCCGCTCGTCTGGTTGTCGAAGTAGGTCGTGACGTGATACTGCAGGAGCTCCCAGAGGTCCTCGACGACGAGCTGCGGAGCCCCCATGTCGCGGTTCTCGCGCAGGCGCTGGTTGATCCGGAGCACGTCGACGAGCTTGTGCGTGAGGTCGTCCTCGCTCCGCTCTCCGCTCTCGAGGGTGATGGAAGGGCGGACCTGGACGGGCGGTACGGGCAGGACCGTCAGGACCATCCACTCGGGCCGGCCGAAGCGGGGGTTGAGCCCGAGGAAGCGGACGTCCTCGTCCGGGATCCGCTCGAGCCGCGCGCGGACCTCCTTCGGGGTGATCTTGTGGGAGTTCTCGCGGAACGTCGTGGGCTTGTCCAGCACGATCCGCTGCTGGATCTCGTGACAGTGCGGGCAGGTCCGCTCGTCCTTCGGCTCGCGCGTCCGAGGGGCCGGCGCGGCGTCGTCGGAGTCGGAGGCGGCTTCGGCGCGGGGGCTGGGGGCGTCGGGGAGCATCCGGCCGCACGCCCGGCAGGTCGATTGGAGGAGACGCTTGATCTCCTTCGCGTACCCGACGTGGATGACCGGCATCGCCAGCTCGATGATCCCGAAGTGCCCGGGGCACTCGTTGACGCGGCCGCCGCACGTGCGGCAGCGCAGGTTCGGCTCGATGACCCCGAGATGGAGGTCCATGAGGCCCATCTCGATGGGGTAGCCGTCGTCGTCGTACGTGTCCGCCGTGATGATCTTGACGCCGCTCATGCGGCGGATCTCGTCCGGCGAGAGGAAGGCGAACTGCAGGCTCCGGATCTTCTTGGACAGACCTTGTGCCATCGTGAACCTCCTACCGCATCTCCTCGAGCTGCAGCCGCATGACGACGCCGAGGCTGATCAGCTCCTCCAGGAGGAGCTTGAACGAGTAGCTCATCTCGACCGGGTAGATCGACGACGTGTTCCCGCAGCTGGGGCAACGCAACGAGCTCGCCCGCGAGTCCGGGATGGCGATGTGCCCGCACTCCGGATTGCCGCAGACGTACTGGACCGTCCCGTCCGATTCGTCGAGCAAGCGGTCCTTGATGACCATCGCGACCCCGTGGCCGATCAGGCAGTCGCGCTCCATCTCTCCGAACCGGAGACCGCCCTGGCGGGACCGGCCCTCCGTCGGCTGCCGCGTCAGGATCTGGACCGGCCCGCGCGAGCGCATGTGCATCTTGCCCGCGACCATGTGGTGGAGCTTCTGGTAGTAGATCACGCCGATGAAGATCTCCGCCTCGAACCGCCGGCCGGTGAGCCCGTCGTAGAGCGTCTGGCGTCCGCTGGGGTGGAGGCCCAGGGCCTTCAGCCCGTCGCGCAGCGCCTCTTCCCGGGCACCCGAGAACGCGGTCCCGTCGATCGTCCGTCCTTCCAGGGCGCCGACCTTGCCGCCCAGCATCTCGAGCACATGGGCGACGGTCATGCGCGACGGGATGGCGTGCGGATTGATCAGCAGGTCCGGCGTGACCCCGTCCCGGGTGAACGGCAGGTTCTCCTGTGGGACGATCAGGCCGACCACGCCCTTCTGGCCGTGGCGGCTCGCGAATTTGTCGCCGAGCTCGGGGATCCGTTGGTTGCGGACCTTGACCTTGACGAGCTTGGAGATGTTCTCCCCCTCCGTCAGGATCACATTGTCGACCCATCCGGATTCCCCGAACCGGACGGTGACGCTGGTCTCGCGTCGCTTCTGGGGCGTGAGCAAGTCGGTCTTTTCCTCGAGGAACCGGGGCGGGCTCGTCTTGCCGACGAGGACGTCCCCTTCGGTGACCTCGAGCTCCGGGAAGATGAGACCGTCCTCGCCCAGGTTCCGGTAGGCCGTGTCGACGCGCGCGCCCGCGACGTCGGGCCGCGGGATCTCGAAGCGGTCCTCCTGACCGCCCGGGTACTTCCGCTCCTCGCCGCGGTACGTACGGAAGAACGACGAGCGACCGAGGCCGCGATCGATCGCGCCCTTGGAGAAGACGAGCGCGTCCTGCATGTTGTACCCCTCGTAGGAGAGGATGGCGACGACGAAGTTCTGGCCCGCGGGCCGTTCGGTGAAATGGACGTAGCGCATCGTCTGCGTCTGGAGCAGCGGCGCCTGCGGGTAGTGGAGCAGGTGGCTCCGGGTATCGGGACGACGGCGGTAGTTGACCGACTCCACGCCGAGGGCCTGCTTGGCCATTCCGGAACCCATCGTGTTGCGCGGCGCCGAGTTGTGCTCGGGGTACGGGATGAGTCCCGTGCAGACCCCCAGCATCAGGTTCGGGTCGATCTCGAGGTGAGTGTGCTTCTCGGTGAGCAGGCTCGACGTCGGGAACTCCTGGTGGCAGAGGCCGCACTCGACGATCGTCTTCTCCGACTTGTCGCCCATCGACATCCAGCGGAGGTCCGAGCGGGAGAGCGCCTTCGTACACTTCGGGCAGCGGTCGGGGGGCACGTACGGGTCGACCGCGATGAGGCTGTCCTCCTCTTCCTCGGCGTCGACCCACTCGATCTTTCCCTGGCGGATCAGGTCGGAGAAGGAGAGGGTGCCGCGCGCGAGGTCGTCCAGGTCCGAGCGCGTGACGCGCGGGACCCCGCTCTTCACGACGACCAGGGGGCGCCGAAGGCGGCCCGAGTCGCAGTGGACGATGACCTCGTTCATCTCGTCATCGTAGCGGACGTTGATCTCGTAGGTCTTGTCGCCGAGCGTGGGCGAGAGGGTGCCCGTTCGGCGCCGCTCCCGGATCTCGCGGACGAGCTCGACCGGTTGCGAATGGAGGCCGACCAGGTTCCCGTTGACGTAGACCCGGGCTGCGCGCCGTCCCTTCGCCGCGGCCGACTCCTCCAGCACGTCGGGGCCGATCTCGCGGGTGTTGAGGTCGCGGAGGATGAGGGTGACCTCCTCCTCGTCGGCTCCCTCGGACACGTCGACGCAGAGCGCGTAGTTCTTGACGAGGCCGCAGTTCTGGCCCTCGGGAGTCTCGTTCGGACAGAGACGCCCCCACTGCGTGGGGTGCAGGTCACGCGCCTCGAAGTGCGGCTGGCTCCGGGTGAGCGGGCTGGTCACCCGACGGAGGTGGCTGATCGTGGACATGTGACTGGTCCGGTCGAGCACCTGGCTCACGCCGGCCCGCCCGCCGACCCAGTTGCCCGTCGCGAGCGCGTGGACCAGGCGCTGGGTCAGGAGGTCCGGTCGGATCGCGCTCGCGATCCGGAGGTCCTTCTTTCGGGCGAAGGAGCGCTCGAGCTGGTACTTGAGGTCCTTCAGGAGCAGCGAGAACGCGACCCGGAAGAGGTCCTCCATGAGGTCCCCGGCGAGCTTGAGCCGCTTGTTCGCGTAGTGGTCTTTGTCGTCCTCGCCCCGCACCTTCAGGTGGAGTTCGAGCACCGTTCGGGCCATGCGCGCGAGGTAGAGGGCCTTCTTGAGACGGTCCCCCTTCGTATCGCCGAGGTGGGGGAGGAGCGACCGGTCGAGGATGCCGTCGACCTTGCGCTGACGGTACTCCTTCGCCTGGCCCGTAGCGAACTTCTTCTCGAGGTAGACGAGAGCGTCCTCGGTCGAGAGGATCCCCTCGGGGGGGTAGAGCTTCTTGGAAACGCACTCCTCGAGGTTGACGTTGAGGAGGTGCTTCATCGTCTGGACGAACGGTTCGTCCAGCGGGTACAGCTCTCCCAGGACCGCCTGGAAGATCTCCTCGTCGTTCTTCATCCCGAGGGCCTTCATCATGATGACCAGCGGGATCTGGCCGCTCGCCGTCGGGACGGAGACCTGGAGGATCCCCTCCTTCTTCTTCTCGACGACGGTGAGGGATCGGTACCCGCCGCGCTGGCTGAAGACCTTCGCGCTCTCGATCGGGGTGCCGTAGCGTTCGTTGTGTTCGGCGAAGATCCGGTTCGGGGCGAGGTCCTCGAGGCTGATGATGACCCGCTCGGTGCCGCCGATGACGCAGTAGCCGCCGGGGTCGAGGGGATCCTCCCCGTACTCGACCAGCTTCGCCCGATATTCGTCGTCGGAAAGCCAGATCTGGTCGTCCTCGCTGACCTTGTAACGGTTGAGATTACAGGGGCGGCTCTTGACCATGATGGGGAGGTCGCCGATGTGGACGTCCTCGGGGGCTCGCTCGACGCCGTTCTCGACGACCGTGACCTTGAGGTGGATCGGGGCTTGGTACGTCAGGTTCCGGAGGCGTGCCTCCATCGGCGTGAGGGTCGGCTTCGAACCCACGGGCTCCTTGACGAACGGGGCGCCGATGAAGATGGTCGGCTCGGCGGAGGGGTTCACGTTGCCGCGCGCATCCCGACGGCGACCGACGCGTACGTAGATCGAGCTCTTCGTCTTCTGGACGTCGAGGCGGATGATCCCGCGCTCGGTCGAGTCCTCGCTGACCCGGGCCTCGTCGACGATCCGTTGCATCCGGGAGTTCGGATTGTCCTTGGTCGGCAGGAAGTCGTTGAAGCTGGCGAGGTGGTGGTTGACGATCGACCGCTCACGGAAGAAGGCGTCTACGATCTCGCGCATGGACTACGAACTCCCCAGGGAGGGAACGATGACGCGGTAGGCGATCGCCTGGCCCGCGGTCTGGCTCGGGCGTTGGATCCGGACGATCCGGCCGACCAGGTTCTCGCCGGCGTCGCGCATCGGAACGAATTTGGGGTCGGTCTGGAGGCCGGGGTCGGACAGGAGGATCTTGGGGAGGCGCTCGGCGGTCGTCGAGAGGCCGACCAGCACCTTCTGCGATTCGTCCTCGCTGAGCACCTCGTGCGGCGGTGCCAGGTGGTGGGCGATGAACGGCCGCGTCGAGACGGGCTTGACGTCCTTCTTCTTCGCGCGACGAGCGGTGCTGGGGGTCATGTGATCCTCCGAGGAGTGGAACGGGCCCGGGGGGACGTCCGGAACGACTCCGCGCTGCGCGCGGGGTCGATCGTTCGAACCCCCGACCAACCGGTTAAAAGCCGGATGCTCTTTGTAGGGCCGCTCGGGAGACCGCGCGGCCAACCTAGCTGAGCTACGGGCCCGCGACCGCTCCGATCCTCGAGGACCCGAGAGTCGTATTTCAACCTATGCCCGGGGGGACTCACTGAAGGCTCTCCAGACCCGATATGATCGACCAGATGGCGGTGCGACCGTGCGTAGGGAGGTTGGGGTCGTTGGCGAGGTCGTCGAGGACGTAGACCGCGCCCGCGATGCGCAAGTCGAGCGCGACGCGGGGTTTCGAGAGTTCGTCCTTCGCTGACTGGGCGCCGCGACGGATGTTGCGCGGAACGGAGGAATCCTCCGCGAGCTGCGAGAGCGACTCCACGATGCGCTGGAACGCCGGCGTCCCGATCTCGACCGGCCGCGAGGGAATCGCCGTCGCGCCGGCGGACGGGGCCGAGGGAGAGGGGACCGTCATGCGGGTCGAGTCTCCCCGCCTTCCTTGTAGGCGGTCACGACGAGCAGGGTCTTGGACTCGCGGATCCCGTGCACGGCGGGTAGCCGGTGCAGGACGAACTCCTTCAGCTCCTCGTAGTGCGGGAATCGCACCTTGAGGAAGATGTCGGTGTCGCCGGTGACGAGGAAGACGTCCTCGGCCTCGACAAATTTTGCGACGTCGCTCGCGACCGAGTCGGCCTCGCTCGTCTCGACCTTGAGCGCGATCAGGGCGACGACGTTCTCCTCGCCCCAAACCTTCGTGTAGGCGTTCTCGACGGCGCTGGTCGGCGCCTTCGACCCCGTTGGTTTCTCCATGAATTTGGACCTTTGTAAAATGCGGCTTCGCGACCCTCGATGGCGAATGCCTGGCTACCGACCCCTCTACGCCGCGGGGGCGGACTCGAACTCCTCTTGGAGGTCGTTGATCACTTGATCGATCACCGTGCCGGAATTGGGTCCGCGGTAGTCACGCACCCCTCCAGCTTCGCTCGACACGCGGGCGAAGAACTCGGTCGGCCCCCGAAGGAACTCGACCCCACAAATGAACTCCTCCATGATGGCCGGACCCCACCGCGCCGGCGGGCCGAGAAAGGCCCACTATAAGAGCTTTTTCGCGCCGTGGGCAACGCCGCGCCGGCCGCCCTCCGTCCGGGGGCTCTTCGGACCTCCGGGGGCGGGTCGGTATCCCTCGACGAGGAACGCCGTTCGGGCCGGTCCACCCGGGGATGGACCCGGGCTCCCCGGGACCCCGAGGGCTCAGGATTATCTGCCCGCATCGGTAGCACGGCTCGATGCCTTCTTCCTCCGGCCGTTCGGTGCGGATGGAGGTGCGGATCGAGCTGAAACCGGGGGTCCTCGACGCCGAGGCCGAGAGCGTCGAAAAGTCGCTCGCCCTCCTCGGACTGGCGTCGGTCCCTCGGGTAGGGACCGCCCGCATCTACGACCTCGAGTTCCAGGGCGTCTCGGCTCGGGAGGCGAAGCGCCTTTCGCAAGAGGCCGTCGACCGGCTCCTCGCGAACCCGGTGATCCATCGGGTGAGGATCCGTCCCGCCCCGACGTAGCATCATGGCGGATTGGGCCGAAGGCGTCACCACCGTTCCGATCCGCCGCGCCTCGGCGGCCACCCTCGCGCGCCTTTCCGAGGAGCGTGGGCTGGGGTTCGACGCGAAGGAGTTCGGCCGGATCCGGAGCTATTTCCGGGCCGAGGGACGCGAGCCGACGGACGTCGAGCTCGCCGGGCTCGCCCAGAGTTGGAGCGAGCACTGCAGTTACAAGAGCTCCCGAGTGTTCCTTCGCCGCGCGTTCTCCTCGCTGCGCCCCCGTCCTCGCGTGCTCGGGACCGGGGACGCCGGCGTGATGCGGTTCAAGGACGGGTTCGCCTACGCGCTGCGGATCGAGTCCCACAATCACCCGTCCGCGGTCGAACCGTACGGAGGAGCCGCCACCGGGATCGGCGGGATCCTTCGCGATGTTCTGGCGGTCGGCGCGAAACCGATCGCCCTCACCGACCCGCTCTTCTTCGGCCCGCTGGACCTGCCCGAGTCTCGACTCCCCCCCGGGGTGAAGAGCCCCCGCTACCTCGCCAACGGCGTCATCGCCGGGATCCGCGATTACGGGAACCGGGTCGGTGTCCCGACGGTCTCGGGCTCGATCAGCTTCGACCCGGCCTACGTGGTCAACCCCCTCGTGAACGTCGGATGCATCGGCTTCCTCCCGGCGAAGCGGCTACGTCCCAACCGGGCGCATGCGGTCGGCGACCACTTGGTCCTGGTCGGGGGTCTGACGGGTCGCGACGGGATCGGCGGCGTCGCCTTCGCCTCCAAGGAACTCACCGACCGGAGCGAATCGGAATCCCGTGGCGCCGTACAGCTTGGCAACCCCATCATGAAGGAGCCGCTGATCCACGCCTGTGTCGAGGCCTTCGACCGGGGCCTGGTCCAGGGTCTCAAGGATCTGGGCGGCGGCGGGGTCGCGTCGGCCTCGGGCGAACTCGTCCACGCGGGGGGGTTTGGCTCCCGGATCGACCTCGCCCGTATCCCGCTCCGGGAGAAGGGTCTCCGACCCTGGGAGGTCTGGGTCTCCGAGTCCCAAGAGCGAATGATCCTGGATATCCGCCCTCGCGATCTCGAGGCGGTCCTGGAGATCTTCCGTCGATTCGATGTGCCGGCCACCTCGGTCGGGAGGGTGACGGGACCCCCGTTCGAAACGCTTGAATGGGGGGGAGCCCCCGCGGCCCACCTGCGGATCGGATTCCGGGTCGCCCCTCCTCCGCTCCGGCGCCCGACTCGCTCGCGCGTCCCATCCCGGTCGGCGTCCCCGCTCCTGCCCCACGAGGACCTCGAACGTCAGTTCACCGACCTCCTGCTCGCTCCCGACTCGGTCTCTCGCGAACCGGTGGTCCGCGTCTACGACCACGAGGTGCAAGGACGAACGGCCATCCGCCCCCTGCACGGCCGGGTCTCCTCTCCCTCCCATGGCGACGCGGCCGTCCTCCAACCGCGGCCGGGAGATTGGGCGGGCCTCGCGGTCACCACCGCGAGTCAACCTTGGGCGTGCCGGGAGGACCCGGGACGGGGCGCGGAGTCGGTGGTCGAGGAGGCCGCGCGGAACCTGTATGCGGTCGGAGCTCGGCCCGACGCCTTCACCAACTGCCTCAACTTTGGGAACCCCCAGGACCCCCGCGTCCTCGGCGACTTTTCCGCGGTCACGTCGGGCCTCGGCCGTGCCGCCCGCGCGTTAGGATTCGCGGTTCCCTCCGGCAACGTGAGCTTCTACAACGGAGGCCTGGGCGCCGAGATCCCACCGACGCCGGTGCTGCTCGCCACCGGCCTCGTTCCCGACCTCCGTCGCGCGATCACGAGCGATTTCAAGCACGAAGGGAGCGCCTTGTTCCTGCTCGGTCGGTCCTCCCCCGACCTGGGCGGCTCGCTCTGGGCCCGACTCCACGGACGGTCGGGCCTCCGCATCCCTCCGACCTCTCCCGCCCTGCTCCGGCGCCTCGGCGAACGGCTCGTGCGGGCCGCCGAAGCGGGTTCGGTCCGGGCCGCGCACGACCTCTCGGACGGAGGTCTCGCCGTCGCCCTCGCGGAGATGGCGTTCGGAGGCGGGCTCGGGTTCTCCGTCGACCTCGCCACGACCGGACTCGGGAGCGGCGGCACGGCCCTCGCCGCGGAGGGCGGCTCCCGGTTCGTGGTCGAAGTCCTCTCCGGTCGGGCCGCCGAGTTCGCGCGGTCGTTCCGGGGCCTGCCCTGCGTCCGCCTGGGGGACGTGAGCGCCGATGCCGCGAGGCTCGAGTGGAAGGGAGTGCCCCTCGCGGAGTTCTCGCTCCGATCGCTCTACCCGCGCTGGCACGAAGGGCTCGGGCTGCCGGGGTGATCCCCGCGTGACGGTCACGGCGCTCGTCTCCGGCGGCAAGGACTCGATCTACGCCGCGTACCTAGCGGAGACGCAGGGCCAGCCGGTCGACGAACTGGTGGTCCTCCGCCCGGAAGACCCCGAATCCATGATGTTCCACACGCCGAACCTGGACTTGGTCGAGCTCCAGGCGCGGAGCTGGGGCAAACGCTACCGCCCCGTGGGAGTGACGGGCCGGGGCGAGGCGGCCGAACTGTCGGCCTTGAACGACGCCCTCGCGTCCGACCGGGGTTGGGTCGTCGCGGGAGCGATCGAATCGTCGTACCAGTGGGCCCGACTGCTCCGGATTGCCGGACAGGTCGGGCGACCCGTGTTCACTCCCCTCTGGCGCAAGGATCCCGCGCGGGTCGTCCGGGCCGAGATCGAGGCGGGTCTTGACATCCGCCTCGTCCATCTGGCGGCGGAGTCGCTCTCGCCGGAGCTGCTCGGGCGCCGTCTCGACCTCGACCTCCTCACCGAGCTCGAGCGACGGAGGGACTCGGGCCCCCGGGTCCACGTAGCCGGCGAGGGCGGGGAGTACGAGACCCTCGTCGTCGACGCCCCCTTCTTTCGCCAGCGGGTCGAAATCGACCTCGCCGAGCGAGAAATCACGGGGAGCACGGCGCGGCTCACCGTACGAAAGGCCCATCTCGTCGCGAAGCCTGACCGGTACTCCGGCGCGGGGGAACCATGAGTGAAAAAGCCAACGGCCTCGAACGGTCCTCCGCCGACCGGGCCCACGACCTCGGTCTGAAGGCGAGAAAAGCCCTCGGTGACCCGAGAGCCTCCGTCAACCTCCGCTGGTTGCGCACGGTGTCCGGCGCCCCGGTGGAACGGATCTTGGAGACCCTGGCGGAGCTGGACGACCTCGTTCCCGTCGAGCAGGAGATGCGGCGACGTCAGGTGGCCGGAGGGCGGCCGGGCTATGCCCAGATCTGCGCCCCGTTCGAGTTGTACGCCTTGGTCCGCTTGCTCCAGCCGAAACATGTGGTCGAGACGGGCGTGAGCAGCGGCGTCTCATCGGCCCACTTCCTGCTCGCGTTGGACCGAAATCACTCCGGGATGCTCCATTCGATCGACCTCCCGACCCACCAGCGGGGACCGATCCTCCAGGTCGACGAATCTCCGGTCTCGCTGCCCCCGGGCCTTTCTAGCGGCTGGGCGATCCCGTTCCGGTCGAGCCGTTGGGACCTCCGGATCGGCGAGAGCCAGGTCCTCCTTCCTCGGCTCGTGGAGGAACTCCCCTCGATCGACCTCTTCCTGCACGACGATCGCCACACACCGGAACATCTCACGTTCGAGCTCGAGACCGTACGCCCCAAGCTCTCGCTGGGGGCCCCGGTTCTCGCGGACAACACCCGGTGGACGGGGGACGCGGCGCCCCGTTTCGCCGCCCAGGTGGGCGCGCGGGTCTCCCGCCGGGGAGCGGGGGACCTCGTCGGGTTCCGTTTCCGGGTACGACCCCGCCGAGCGGCTCCGGCCCCGAGCCCGGCGCCCCGGGCTAGGCCCCGGCGCTAGGCGCCCGCCCCGCGGACTTATCCGACCCGACGCTTCTGTTTCTTCGATGTCGGCCAGTCGGCCGGAAGCCCCGGGCCGGGCCAATCGATCGGGTCGCGCCGCCGGCGCGGACCCGGTCGAGGAGCAGCGACGCCGCTGGGAAGCGGAGGTCCTCGCTCCCGCGCTCGCGAAGGGTCCCGAACGCAAGGATTCGTTCGCGACGCTGGGGGGGATCCCGGTCGACCGGGTGTACACGCCTCGCTCCCCCCGGACGGGATTCGACCGCATCGGATACCCCGGCCAGCCGCCGTTCACTCGCGGCGTCCACCCCACGATGTACCGCGGGCGGGTCTGGTCGATGCGGATGTTCTCGGGCTTCGGTTCGCCGGAGGATACGAACCGCCGGTTCCGTTACCTGCTCGCCCACGGCGAGTCCGGCCTCTCCATCGCGTTCGACGACCCGACCCTCTACGGATTGGACGCCGACGACGGGGAGTCGCTCGGCGAGGTCGGCAAATGCGGGGTCAATGTGAGCTCGCTGGACGATATGGGCCGCCTGCTGCGAGGGATCCCGCTCGCCGACGTCACGACGAGCATGACGATCAACGGCCCCGCGAACATCGTCTGGGCGATGTACCTCCTCACCGGCGAAGCGCACGACGTCCCGTTCGACCGGCTGGGGGGCACGACCCAGAACGACATCCTCAAGGAGTACATCGCGCAGAAGGAGTTCCTCTACCCGCCCCGGCCCGCGCTCCGTCTCGTCACCGACACGATCGAGTACGCGACGAAGCACACGCCCCGCTGGAACCCGGTCTCGATCTCCGGCTACCACATCCGCGAGGCCGGCTCCACGGCGGTGCAGGAGCTGGCGTTCACGCTCGCGGACGGACGTACCTACGTCCAGGCCGCGGTCGATCGCGGTCTGGACGTGGACGATTTTGCCCCCCGCCTGTCGTTCTTCTTTAACTCCCATAACGACTTCTTCGAGGAGATCGCGAAGTTCCGCGCGGCCCGACGGATCTGGTCGGACGTGATGAAGGACGAGTTCGGGGCGAAGAACGAGCGCTCCCGCTGGCTCCGATTCCACACGCAGACGGCCGGATGCTCGTGCACCGCGCAGCAACCGGAGCTGAACATCGTCCGGACCGCGGTCCAGGCGCTCGCGGGAGTGCTCGGCGGAACTCAGTCGCTCCACACCAACTCCTACGACGAGGCGCTCCAGCTCCCCAGCGAGGACGCCGTGCGGATCGCCCTGCGGACCCAGCAGATCCTGGCTTTCGAGTCCGGGGTCACCGAATCGGTCGACCCGTTCGCGGGGAGCTACTTCGTCGAATGGCTCACCGACACGATGGAGGAGCAGACGCACCGGTACTTCGACCGGATCGACGCGATGGGCGGGGTCGTGGCCGGCATCGAGCGAGGGTTCTTCCAGCGAGAGATCCAGGAGGCGTCGTTCCGGTACCAGCGGGCGGTCGAGGCCGGCACCGAGAAGGTCGTCGGCGTGAACGCGTACACGGTCGAGGCCCCGATCAAGGTCCCCCGCCTCAAGATCTCCGAGGAGGCACGACGCAGCCAGTCCCGGCGTCTCCGGACGATGCGCTCCGCCCGCTCCCGGCCCCGGTACGAGACCGCCATCGAACGGTTGAAGAAGGTCGCCGCGACGGAGAACGGGAACACGATGCCGGTCGTCCTCGATGCCTTGCGGGCGAAGGCGACCCTCGGGGAGATCGTGCGGGCCTTCCAGGACGTCTTCGGCTCGTACCGCGAACGGTCGACCTACTGACGGATCGGGACCTCGCGCGACGCTCATGCCACGACCTCGCGCTCCCCCGAAGACCCCACCCACCGACCCGTACACCTCGACCCTCGCGTCCCTGTTCGCCCGTCGACGATTTGGGATACGGCCGGGGCTCGAGGTGATCACGGCCTTGTGTGGAGGACTCGGCCACCCGCAGCGCGCCTTTCCGGCCGTCCACATCACGGGCAGCAAGGGAAAGGGGTCGACCGCGGCGTTGACCGAGGCGGTCCTTCGGGGCCACGGGCTCCGGACCGGGCTCTTCACCTCACCCCACCTCGCGAGCTACCGCGACCGCATCCAGGTCGACCGCGAGCCGATCCCCCGCTCGGAGGTCGTCGCGGGGGTCGAGCGGGTCGACACGCTCGCGCTCCGGCTGCAGGAGGAGGGGACGATCGACCGGGCGCCGACCTTCTTCGAGGTCACCACCGCGCTCGGCTTCGACTGGTTCGCGCGGTCGCAGATCGATGTCGGAGTGATCGAGGTGGGGATGGGCGGTCGCCTGGACTCGACGAACATCGTCCAGGGTCGCGTCGGGGTCATCACGACGATCGAGCTCGAGCATACCGAACTCCTCGGATCGACCCTCGATGCGATCGCCCACGAGAAGGCGGGGATCTTGAAGCCCGGAATGACCGGCGTGCTCGGAGAGCTTCCGCCAGGGCCTCGTGGAGTGGTCGAGGCGGACGCCGGCCGCGCTGGGGTTCCCCTCTGGCACCTGGGACGGGAAGTGGCGGTTGAACACCGTACCCTCTCGGAGGACGGGCAGGGGTTCGACGTGCGCCTGCCCGCGACCCGGGTCGACGGGCTCTGGCTTCCGATGTTCGGCGCGTTCCAGGCCGAGAACGCCGGCCTCGCCGTCGCGGCGGCGGCCCGATTCCTCTCCGCGACCCAACGGACCCTCTCGGCGGAATCGGTCCGTCGCGGCCTCGCGTCGGCCGCGTGGCCCGGACGCCTCGAGCGGGTGGCCCGCCACCCGGACCTGTTCTACGACGTCGCCCACACACCGGAAAGCGCGCGGTCCGTGGCCCTGAGCCTCGCCGAGATCGCGCCTCTCTCCGACCCTGCGGAGAACGCGATCGTCTTCGGCTGCCTGCAGGGAAAAAAGGTCGAACGGATCCTGGACGCCCTCTCGCCACTCGCCCAGACCCTCGTGGTCGTCCCGGTGCGCTCGGACCGTGCGATCCCCGTAACGGACTTGCGCGCCGCCGCCGGAGGGCGGTTCCGACGGGTCGTCGTGGCGCCCACGCCAGCGGACGGGGTGCGGATCGCCCGAGTCTCCACGGGACCCGACGGCTTCACGCTCGTGGTCGGTAGCGACTACCTCATCGGGGAACTGCAACGGCCGTCCGGGACCGGCGACGAGCCGGACCTGTCGGACCCCGGCGTCACCCCTGGGGCGGCCAGTCCCCCACCCCCGGAGGCGACCGCTCGGCCTTCCGCCCGGCGCCGGGCGTCCCCATGACCGACCCTCACTTCGACTGGGAAACGCTGCTCGACCGGCTCTCGACGTTCTACCGGACGGGGGACTGGCGGACCCCCTACCTCCGGGACCACGCGGAAGACCCGTTCCAGGTCCTGATCGGGACGATCCTTTCTCAGCGCACCCGGGACGAGGCGACCGACGTGGCGAGCGCGCTCCTGTTCGCGCGATACCCGGACGCGACGTCCCTCGCCCGCGCCTCGACCGCCTCGATCGAGCCTCTCATCCGGAGGACGGGATTCTACCACACGAAGGCTCGGGTGATCCGGGTTGTGTCCCGCGACCTCCTCGACCGGTTCGGCGGGCAGGTCCCCCGCACGTTCGACGAGCTGACGTCCCTGCACGGGGTCGGTCCCAAAACGGCGAACTGCGTGCTCGTGTTCGGGTACGGGATACCCGCGATCCCGGTCGACACGCACGTCCACCGGATCGCGAACCGACTCGGCGTCGTGCGGACCCGAACTCCCGAGAAGACCGAGCGCGAGCTCGCCCGGACGGTCGACCCGAGGTACTGGATCCCGCTCAACCCGTTGCTCGTCCAGCACGGCCAGAACCTGTGCCGGCCGATCGGGCCGCGCTGCGGGGAGTGCCCGATCGCGGACCTGTGCGCTACGGGACGTGCGCTCCGGGAAGGTCGCCCCCCGCCGCGGCCGTCGGACGACCCGCGGCGCCGGCGACCGGGGGCAAGGCGACGAGGGCGACGAGGAACACGACCATCGCGGCGGAGAGGAACCCCCAACCGATCGAGTACCCCCGCTCGGCCACGACCCAGCCGAACGCGGCCGAAACGACCGCCCCGCCGGCGAGCTGGATCGAGTTGAACAGGCCGATCGCGAGCGGGATCTCCGCCGCAGGCACCGACCTCCAATAGTGGGGGAGCACGTACATCACGGCGTAGATCACCCCGTATCCGAACGAGAAGACCGTCCCGATCAGGATCGCCCCGACCCATCCGACGAACGGCAACGCCAATAGCACGCTCGCCGCGACGACGGTCGCGACGACGAACTGCGTGCGGTGGTTGGAGTGCCGCTCCGCGATCGACCCGCCCACGGGGCCTCCGACCACGCTCGGAAGGACGAACATCATCCCGACCCCTCCCGCCAGGAGGGCGGCCCAGCCGAGCACCGTCTCCCCGTACGGAACGATGAACTGGCCCGTGGCGAACGAGGCTCCCTCCAGGCCAATGAACGCAAGACCCACCGCCCAGGTCCCGCGATAGCGCAGCGCCGCGGGGACTCCGGACGGAGGTCGGTCAAGGACCGGGGTTCCGGCACGGCGCGGGATCCCGAGGACCGCGGCCAGCGTAATGATCCCAAGCGCGAGGCCGCCCACGGCGAGGGCCCACCGCCAGCCGAGCAGCGGGACCAGGGCGGAACTGCCGAGGAGGCCGAGGGCTGCACCCGCGCTGAACGCGGAACTGAACGTGCCGACGGGGACTCCGCGACGGCCCTCGGGGTAGAGGCTGGCCACGAGCCCGATGGCCGGGGAGAAGAACAGGGCGGCTCCGACTCCCGAAAGAAGCCGGAGGGCGAGGAGCGTGCCGAAGTCGGGCGCGAACGCCCCGCCGACGCTCCCGACCGCGAGCAGCCCCGTGCCCACGAGGGAGACGACCCGGGAGCCGTACCGCCGCGCGAGGAACCCGGCCGGTACCTGGAACAGCCCGGCCCCGACGAGGAAGGAGGCGATCAACAGGCCCCAATCGGCGACCCCGACCCCGAACTCGGCCCCGATGGCGGGGAGGCCAGGGCCCACGTCGAACCAGTTGTACGCGTACCCGATCCGGAGCGCGATGAGGAGGATCGTGGCCCGGCGGACGGCGCGGGGAGACAAGGGGAGCGGGAGGGTCGCTGGTTCCGTCGTCACGCGCGGTCTCCGAGCTCCGCCATCCTCGAGGCGGGCGAGGATGCGGCCGAATTGTTAAAGCGCCGAGGGGCGTCGGCGAGCCGTTCATGGATGCCTCGGAGTACGACCTCCAGTTCTTCCGCCAGGGAGGATTCCATCGCCGGGCGTGCGTCGTCTGCGGTTCCGCGTTCTGGTCGCTCGGGGACCACGACCGATGCCAGGAGGCCCCGTGCCGGGAGTACGGGTTCGTCGGCCATCCGGTGTTCCGCCGGGCGTACTGGTACACCGAGATGCGGGAGGAGTACCTCTCGTTCTTCGAGCGGCGGGGTCACACCCGTATCCGGCGCTACCCCACGGTCGCGCGGTGGCGGAACGACGTCTTCTTTACGCAGGCTTCGATCTACGACTTCCAGCCCTGGGTGACGAGCGGGGCGATCCCGCCGCCCGCGAACCCGCTCACGATCAGCCAACCGTGCCTCCGGTTCATCGACCTCGAGGAGGTCGGCCGCAGCGGCCGCCACTTCACCGAGTTCGAGATGATGGCGCACCACGCGTTCAACCGCCCCGACCACGAGGTCTACTTCAAAGAACGGTGCGTCGAGCTCTGCCACGAGCTCCTGACGGCGGAGCTGGGCACCGACCCGAAAGGGATCACCTACAAGGAAGAGGTCTGGGAGGGAGGCGGGAACCTCGGACCCTCCCTGAGCGTCGGCGTCGCCGGCCTCGAGCTCGGCACGCTGGTCTTCATGGAATACGTCCGGGACGGGAGCGAGATCCGGCCCATGCCGCTCACGGTCGTCGACACCGGCTACGGCCTCGAGCGGTTCACGTGGGCCAGCCACGGGAGCAAGAACGCCTACGAGGCGGTCTTCGGTCCCTCGTACGAGGAACTGCGTCGCACGTTCCCCCCGCGGGAGACGGCGATCCTCCTCGACCACGCGCGCGCCCTCAACTTCCTGATCACCGACGGGGTCGTTCCCTCGAACAGCAAGGAGGGGTACTTCGTCCGACTGCTCATCCGACGCTCGCTGCGCCTTCTCAGCAAGGCCCCCGAGGCGCCCGAGATCACCGCGGTCCTCGACCGCGTCGCCCGGGACCTCGCCCACTATCACCCCGAGATCGGTCAGCACCGCGACGACCTGCACCGGGTCGTCGAGAACGAGGTCGAGCGGTACGGCGAGGCGATCGAACGGGCCCGGGGCACGATCCGCCGACAGGAGGAACGAGCCCGGTCCACCGGAGGCCGCATCACCGCGGACGACCTCCTCGAGTGGTACGACTCGCTCGGGGTTCCGCCCGAGGTCGCGGTCGAGGAGCTGAAGGAACCCCCGGCGGTCCCCGAGGACTTCTACGCCCGCGTGGCCGCCCGTCACGAGTCCGAGGTACCTTCGACCGATTACGCGGAGACGACCGAGGGGTTGCCCGACCTTCCCGCCGGTACGCCCGCGACGGAGGTCCTCTACTACCTCGACCCGTACACCGACACCTTCGAGGCGCACGTCGTCTACTCGGAGGGCCCCTTCGTGGCCCTCGACCGGACCTACTTCTATCCGACCGGGGGCGGACAGGTGTCCGACCGAGGCCAGCTGGGCGACCACGAGGTGGTGGACGTCACCCGGAAGGGGCCCTGGGTCCTCCACCGGCTCGACCGGCACGCCCCCTGGTCCGTGGGCGAACGGGTTCGGGGGCGGATCGACCGGGCCCGACGCCTGCAGCTGATGCAACACCACACCGCGACGCACCTCCTCAACGGCGCGTTGCGCGAGGTGCTCGGCCCGCACGTCTGGCAGGCGGGCGCCTACAAGGGGCCCGAATCGGCCCGCATCGACATCACCCATTACAGGGCCCTCTCCCGGGAGGAACTCCATCGCGTCGAACGACGGGTGAACGAGGTCGTCCGGCAGGACCTGCCGGTGAATAGCTACTTCGAGTCTCGGAGCGAGGCCGAGCGGCGCTTCGGGTTCACCCTCTATCAGGGCGGGGCCGTCCCCGGCAAGGAGCTCCGGATCGTCGAGATCGAGGGGGTGGACGTCGAGGCGTGCGGGGGTACCCACTGCACGCACACGAGCGAGGTCGGGGCGATCGGGATCCTGGACGTCGAGCGGATCCAGGACGGGATCGTCCGGCTGACGTACGTGAGCGGCGAGCGGGCCCTCGACGTCCGGGAGGAGCACGAGCAGGTGCTCAAAGAGGCCGCCCGTCGCCTCGGGGTGCCGATCACCGGACTCCCTCAGGGGATCGACCGCCTCCTGGGCGAGGTGGAGGACGCACGAAAGCTCGCCAAGGCCCGGACGAAGGAGGACCTCGGGCAGACCGCCGAACGGCTCCTGAACGACCCCGCCGCACTCGAGACGTACGGGGATGTGACGGTGGTCCGGGCCCAGCTCGAGCTCGACCGTTCGGCCCTGCAGGAACTCTCCCGTCTGTTGACCCACGCCCCGAGACGGGTGGCCCTCCTCGCGGCGGAACGGGAGGGGAAAGGGATCCTCTTCGTCGGGTCGAGCTCCCCCTCGTCTCCGCGGCGGCGCTGGTCGAGGTCGCGAAAGGGAGCTTTGGCGGCCGCGGAGGCGGGAATCCCTCGGCGGCGACCGCCGTAGGAGAGCCGGGCCGGCCCCTCACCGAGGCGCTCGAATGCGCGCGCGCCGAGGCACGGAAGGCCGCCGGAGGCGGACCCGCAGGGCCTCCCGTGCGGAGCAAACCTTTACCTTAGGAGGGTGCCCATCCTCTCGTGGGATACGGGATGATATCGCGGGCGATGGGTCCCCCGGTACGGCCGTGAACCAGACATCACCATGAGTGCGAACGACGGTAGCACGGTCGGGGGAGTGCCTCCCGAGGTCATCGCCTTCCTCAACGGGAAGGGCGGGCGGTCCCTGATCGTGAAGGGCGGCGCCGGAACGGGAAAGACCACTTTCGGGCTCGAACTGCTCGAGCGGGTGGGCCAGCCGAACCGTTCGTACTACCTGTCGACGCGCGTGGGAGACGAAGCCCTGTACCGGCAGTTCCCCTGGCTCAAGACCAGCGAGATGCGAAACCGCGTTCTCGATGCGGCGAAGCTCTTCCTCGACACGATCAACGCCGGAGGGAAATCCGCCGAGAAGCCCCTCCCGGAATCCGAGCAACGCAAGATCCGGGCCGGCAAGGAGGTCCTTGGGACGTTCGGCCAGGAGCGGGGTCCCCCGACGCGGGTCGACCGCACGCACCTCCAGGCCCTCCTGCAGCGGAGCCCGATGCCCGAGGTGGAGAACGTCTACACCCGCATCGAGCGGGCCTTGCCCGAGAAGTCGCTCCTCGTCATCGACTCCCTCGAGGGTGTGACCCACAAGTACGGGCTCGAGATGGAAGAGTTCGTCATGGCCCTCCAAAAGGATCTGGTGGAGGGCTCCAGCACGGACGTCGTCATGATCCTGGAAAAGCCCGAGGCGGGCGGCATCGAGTACCTCGTGGACGGGCTCATCTCGATCCAGCGCGAGGAACTCGACGAGCGGAGGGTCCGACACCTCCGGCTCGAGAAGCTCCGCGCGACGAACATCGGCCAGGCCCGGTACGCCGTGACCCTGGCCGGGGGCCGGTTCGAAGCGCTCGGCACGATGCGCGACGGGCATGCGGCGACGCCGACCGGCCCCTGGAAGCCGGTGACGGACCCGGAACGGTTCTATTCGACGGGGATCCCCGACTTCGACAAGCTGCTCGGAGGGGGGTTCCGCCGCGGGAGCTTCAACGCATTCGAGGTCGACGTCAACGTCGGGATCGACGACTACTACATGCTGTTCACGCCGACCTTCCTCAACTTCCTTTCCCAGGGACGGGGGATCATCGCGGTCCTGGCCGCCGGGGAATCTCCGGACAAGTTACGCGAAACCCTCGTGCGCCACGTCCCGGCCAACACCTTCGACACGCGGGTGCGGATCCCCGACTACGCGGCCAACGAGACCGAGGAACCCTACATCCTGCCGATGGCCCGGTTCGGCCGCGACGAGGCGTTGCGGGCGATGGTCGCGGCGGACAAGGCCGCCGGCGGTCCCGACCGGAAGCCGTTCATCGAGTACACCGCCTTCGACACCTTCGAGAGCCTCATGGGCGACCAGGTGGCGATCCGGCTCTACTTCCAGGGCGTCTCGCGCGCGAAGCACGCCGGGAACCTCGGGATCGGACTGCTCAAGCCCGGTCTCCTCGTGTCGAGCGAGATCCTCAACATGATGGACACGTACTTCCGGGTCATCAACATCGACAACCAGCCCTGCCTCTACGGCATCCGGCCGCGGACGACCCTCCACGCGATCAGCCCGGACCCGGAGAAGGGCCTTCCCCACACGGTGCTCACCCCGATCGTCTAACGCCGAGCGTCGGCCTTAGACCGGGAGTCGCAGCACCAGCACGGCGACGACGTAGAGCACGACCGCCGGAACGAACGTCATCGCGAGGTCGTCGTCCACCCAGCGGGACTTCGGCCGTTCTACCGCCACGGCGATCGGGGCGGCCAGCACCGCGAGGCCGATCGCATCGAGGACCGGCCACCGTCCGACGAGTTGGAGGCCGACGAAGGCGAGGCCCGCGTAGGCGAGGATCGGCACGGCCCAGAGCGTGGCCCGTCGGAACCCGGCGACCCGCATCTCTCCCACCAACGGGTCGACCAGGGCCGTCCCCAGGACCACCGCGGCAGCGATCGGCTCCGGGAAGAGGAGCACGGCGAGCACGATGGCCAGCGCGAAGAACGCGAAGCTGGCCACCCGTTTCTGCTCGTACGGGCGGATCGTCGGCAGTTCGAGCCCGACGAGGTGCCGGAGGCCCTCGAGGACGAGCACGGCGACCAGGGCGGCGACGAGGACGACCTCCTTCGGGGCGACGATGAAGAACCCGTCCGGGAGGAGGTAGTAGAGGAGCACGGCGGCGCACAGGCCGTGCAGCACCCGTCGCCAGACCCGGTCCCCGAGCTCGAGATCCCCCCCAAGCGGGCCCCGAGCCAGGTCCGGAATCGACCTCTCCCGTGCAGGCGGAGGTTCATTGCCGGCGACGGACTAGGTCGCCTATGAGCTTGAGGGGCGCGTCGAAACGGGCTCCGCACCCCGGGCGACGACCTCGGGCCGGCGGGTCCTTCCGATCCCGGCCCTCCGGGCCCTCCCCCCGTTCCTGCTTCCCCCGGCCGCGCGACGCGAGGTCTCGATCCCGAGCGGCGGAGCTCTCGCGAAGCTCGAGGACCGGCCCGGTCTTCGAAGGAAGCGCGCGCGCGACGTTCCGTCCCTCCCACGACCCGGCAACGTTTTTCCCTCCGCGCGGCTCCGGGCCCTCGTGAAGGTCACGGTCCTGGTCGGCAGCAAATCCGACCTCGAAGCGGCCGAGAAGGTCCGCGCCCGGCTCACCGAATTCGGGATCCCCTGCGAGGTGCATGTGGCCTCGGCCCATCGGACGCCGGAGAAGGTCGACCGACTCGTCGCCGACCCGGCGACGGAGGTCTTCATCGCCATGGCCGGCCTTTCCGCGGCGCTCCCCGGGGTCGTGGCCGCCCGGACGCTGCGGCCCGTGATCGGTGTCCCGCTCAACCGCGGGCTCGGACTCGACAGCCTCCTCTCGGTCGTCCAGATGCCGCCCGGGATCCCGGTGGCGGCGGTCGGACTCGATGCGAGCGAGAACGCGGCCCTCCTCGCGACCGCGATCCTCGCGCTGAAGCATCCCGAACTCGAAGCCAAGATCACCGCCTACCGCGCGAAGTGGCGGGAGGAGCCGGACCCGAAGGTGGTGCGGCCGGCGTGAACGACCCCGCTCGGTTCGTCACGGAGGCGGTCGAGCGGCTCCGCACCGAGGTTCCCGGTACGGCGATCATCGCCGCCTCGGGCGGGATCGACAGCACCGTCGCGGCCCTTCTGACCGAGCGGGCCCTCGGGGAGCGCGCGCGGGCGATCTTCGTCGATACCGGCCTCTTGCGGGAGAAGGAGGTCGACCGCGTCCGTGGGCTGTTCCACGAATCCGGCCTCCGTTTCGAGGTGGTGTCCGCCGCCGACCGATTCTTTGAGGCGCTCGCCGGGGTGAGCGACCCCGAGGAGAAGCGTCGCCGCATCGGCACCGCCTTCATCCGCCTCTTCGAGACCGAAGCCGAGCGGTTCGGCACGGACCGGCTGGTCCAGGGGACCATCGCGCCCGACTGGATCGAGAGCGGCGGCTCCCTTCGCGACACGATCAAGACCCATCACAACGTCGGAGGGGTCCCCGCCGACAGCCGGCTCCGCCTCGTGGAACCGCTGCGCGACCTCTACAAGGACGAGGTGCGAGCCGTAGCCCGGGAATTGGGGGTTCCTTTCCCCGAGCGCCAGCCGTTCCCCGGGCCGGGCCTCGCGGTGCGGGTCGCCGGCCCCGTCACGCCCGAGCGGATCCGTCGAGTGCGAGTGGCCAACGCGGTCGTCGAGGAGGAGATCGAGCGGGCGGTGGAGGCGCATGCGATGCACCCGCCCTGGCAATACTTCGCCGTCCTCCTTCCGGGCCTCACGGTCGGGGTCCTCGGCGACAACCGGGTGCACGGAGAGGCGGTCAGCGTGCGGGTCGTCGACTCGGTCGACGCGATGACGGCCACGGCCGCCGAGCTGCCGCGACCCGTCGCCCAGCGGATCGCCGAGCGGATCACTCGCTCCCTCCATGGCGAGGTCGTCCGGGTCCTCTACGACATCACCGACAAGCCGCCCGCGACGATCGAGTGGGAGTGAGGATGGCCCCGGGAGAGGACTCGAGCGTTCGAGGGACCGGGTCCCCCGCGAAGGCGGGATCCCCGGCCCCGGGCACCGTTCGAACGGTCCGGCTCCCGGAGGAGGTGGTCCGCGCCCTCGAGATCCGCATGAAGGGGTCGTCGTTCGAATCCGTCGATATGCTCATCGCGTTCATCCTCGGTCGGCTGGTCGACCACGCCCCGGGCGACACCGCGTTCAGTGAGGAGGACGAGCGCCTCCTCAAGGACCGGCTCCGCTCCCTGGGCTACATCGACTGACCGGGCCACGTCAACGCTATGGGCCGTCCGCGGCTCTTCCTCGCGTGTTGAGCTGCCCGTTCTGTGGCCTCCCGGAGACCGCGCGTCTGGACCTCGAGGGCCACCGCTTTCTCGTGTTCGAGTGCCAATTCACCCCCGAGGTGGACCCGACGCTCACCGACCGCGAGATCGAAGAGGGGTTGTCGGGCCGGTTCGGTACGGACGGAGGGGCGTACTTCCGGACAACTTGCGATACGCTGCACGTCTACGTCGCGAAGGGAGAGGGGGCTCGGATCCTGACCGCCCCCCGCCCGCAGGACCGCTCGGGGGCCTCGCCCGGGGCCCCGAACCGGAGCGTCCACGATGGGTGAATCTCGCTACGACCGTACCCCGATCCCGGAGGAGACCAAGGACGAACGGTCGGCGACCTTCGGCGAGATCCTCCACGCGTACACGAAGGAGGAGGCGATCCTGGAGGCCCAACGGTGCCTGCAGTGCCAGATGCCGTTCTGCGTGCAGGCGTGCCCGATCACCCAGGACTGCCGGGGGTACATCACCCTCATCGCCCAGGACAAGTTCGACGAGGCGGCCGTCCTCACGCTCCGGGACAACCCGCTCTCCTCCGTGCTGTGCAAGACGTGCTACCACTACTGCGAGGAGGACTGCGTGATGGGCGGCAAAGGAGTCCCCATCGCCATCCGGCACTTGAAGCGCGCCGCGCTCGAGCACGGGAACTCGAACCTATTGTACGTTCCCAGCGCTCCGCGCCAAGAGCGCATCGCCGTGATCGGCGGCGGGCCGGCGGGCCTGATGGCGGCCTGGGAGCTCGCGGTCCGCGGCTACTCGATCACCGTCTTCGAGGAGCAGCCGTTCCTCGGAGGCCAGGTGGACACGATCCCCAAGTACCATCTGGCCGGCGACGAGCTCGACACCGACCTCGCGCGGTTCAAGAGCCTCGACGTCACGTTCCGGCTGGGGGCGAAGGCCGGCACGGACTACACACCCGAGAGTCTCCTAAAGGAGGGGTACCTCGCCGTCTACGTGGCCATCGGCGCGTCCGACCCCCATGCGGCGGGAGTCCCGGGCGAGCACCTCCCGGGCGTGTTCCCGGCGATCCAGTTCCTGCTCGCGGTCAACAAGGGCCCCGAGAGCCTCTTCGGACGGAAGGGACGGAAGGTCGTCGTGATCGGCGGAGGCGACGTCGCCATGGATGCCGCCCGCTCGGCGGTCCGGATGGACGCGACGGGCGACGTCACCGTGATCTACCGGAAGACCAAGGCCGACATGCCGGCGGACGACGAGGAGGTCGGCGGCGGGGAGATCGAGGGGGTCCGGTTCCTCTTCGAACGAGCGCCGGTCCAGATCCTCGGCACCGGCCAGGTCACCGGCCTCGTCGTGCAGGCGATGCGGCCGGGCCCCCCCGATGGCCAAGGGCGACCGACCTCGGTCCCCGTGCCGGGGTCGGAAGAGACGATCCCTTGCGACACGGTCATCGTGGCCGTCGGGGAGAGGGCGGACATCGCGGGCCTTCCCACCGAATTGAATTTCTCCCTCTCCTCCCACCCCTGGCCGCAGGGCACGAAGGAGGATTGGATGACGGACATCGACGGGGTCTTTGCCTCCGGCGGGAAGTCGGTCGTCTACGCGATGGCGGCCGGCACCGCCGCCGCGAACGCCATCGACGCCTACGTATCGAAGAAGAAGGGCCGGCCCTCCACGCGGCGTCCGGACGCGTTCGGGGCCGCCGAACCCCCGAGCCCTCCCGTGGGCTACGGGGGCCCGAGCTGGCATTTGTAGGAGGGGTGCTGCGGACCGGGGCGGGGGATCCCGTGCGGGTCGATCCGGGGAGCGACCCGCGGGTCGGCGACGTGGGCGACGAAAGGACGAGAGGGAATCCGCTCCCCTTCTCGGTCCATGAGCTCCGTAGCCCGGGGGAGCTCGGTCGGCTCTCGCTCGATCCGCTCTCCGACTACTTCGACCCCTTTCTGCCCCACTTCATGACCGAGGCCCTCCGATGCGGAGGGGAAGTATGGGTCTCCGAGGCCGGGGGTCGCGTGACGGGGGTCCTGCTCTACAACGAGGTCGAACGGGTCGCCTCGGTGTTCACGCGGGAGCGGGCCCTCGCGGAAACGTTCTCCCGGCTCCACGACCCTGTCGGCGTCTTTTCCGATTTCCCGCTCGGACCGGCCTCCGAGGTCTACCACGTGTACGCGGTGGACCGGTCGACGGGGACCGTCCCCCACACCTACCTCCACCCCGTCCGGGCCGGCCGCGAGGCGGACCGGACGGCCATCGTACGATTGATGCGCGAGGTGTACGGGGTCCTCGACGAGCGCTGGCTCGACCGGGTCGAACGGGACGGGGAGAAGTGCTTCGTGGTCGAGTTCGACCACGAGGTCGTGGGGGTCGCGTGGGTCTGCGTCGTCCCCGGGCACGCTCGGCTGCACTCCCTCTCGGTGCGGCCCGGCTTCCGCCGGATGGCCGTGGGAACCGACCTCTGGCACGCCCGCATGCAGTGGGCCCGCCACGCGGGCGCGGAAGGGGTCCTCACCGAGATCTCGGAGCACAACGACGCCTCCCGCTCGATCGCGACCGCCGGGGGAATGCGCCCGATCGGCCAGCTCTTCCTCACCGCGAGGACGTGAATCGGACGCTCGGGCGCTAGGTTCGCGGCGCCCCGCAGACGGGACAGACCGTGTCCGTGGTGTCGATGAGCGCCCCGCAGTACCGACAGTTCACCTTGACCGTCTCCCGGAGGACCACCTGCTGGACCGCGGGCTGTTGGCTGGGGATGAGATTCACCGGCGGCGGTGCCAACCCCGGAGGTGGACCATACCCCAGGGCCCCTCCGGCCGAATGCCGGGGCAGGGCGGGTCCCCGCCGGGACCGTGAGCGGACGGCCACCGCGATGATCACGATCACGACGACGGCGATCACTCCGATCACGAGGTAGGGCAGGATCGAGCTCCACCCGCCGGACGAGTTCGACGGAGCGGCCGCCGGGGTCAGCGCGTACGAAGTGGTGGTGACATAGAGGAGGTCCGTGACGGTGAACCCGTCCCCCGAGGCGTTACTGTCATGCTCGGTGTACAGGTACCCTACGATGTAGCCGGTGGACGGGTCGTAATTCGCTTGCCACGTGTAGCTCGCGATGAAGTTGCCGTACTCGTCCTGCCTCGGGAACGAGCCCGTCCCCTGCGCGGCGATGGTCGCGACGTACTTTCCGGGCGTGCTGTCGAGGGCGTAGCTCGCGTCGGTCGACTGGACGGTCATCGGGGTGTTGAGGAGGTAGAAGCTGGCCCCCGTCGCGAGCGTGTTGTCCATGTAGAACCAGACGTACGGGTTCGAGTACCCGGTCTGGTTGTCGGTGCCCTGGACGTATAGGAAACTCTGGGCGGAGAACGTGAACGTCCCGGAGGAGTTGAGCCGCTCGCTCGAACCGGTGACGTTGCTCCAGGTGCCGGAGTTGGCGTAGTAGGCCGATTCGGTCCCGTTCGCGGCGACCGCCGTCACGGTGACGCTGCCGTTGAGGTAGGTGCTCTCGGTGTATCCGGAGTAGTCGCCCACCCCGCCCGCGAGCTGGATCGATTCGGTGTAATGGAACCGGTCCCCGGTCTGGGGGAGGTAGTGAGTCCCGCTCGCGGACGCGGACGGAACGGCCAGGAGGAGGAGGGGGAGTGCGACCAGGAGCCACCGGGAGATCATCCGGTGAATCCACCGCCCACGAAGTGAGCGTGGCCCGGATGGGCGCCCCCAAGGCCGCTGTAGGTCGAGTAGTACGCGCCGTGCGCGATGATGAGCGGGACGAAGAAGTACATCGGCCCGTACGCGTAGTAGCGGACCGCGGCGGGCACGGCGGTGGCGGTCGTGTCCACTCCGGTGACCGTCTCCGTGCGGATCCCGTGGATCATCCTCACTGCGAGGCAGATCAGCTCGGCCTGGCTCAGCCCGCCGGCCGTGCGGCCGATGATCCCGTAGGCCTGTTCCAAGAGGTTGAGCGTGTCGTTGGCTTCGAGCACCGGAATGGAGGCCAAGATCGAGGAGGCGACCAGCGGATACTGGAGGTAGGTCGACATCCCCTTACTGATGATCGCTAGCTTCGCGTTGATCCCTTCCGCCGGAAGGTCGGAGACCGCCAGGTAGGACGAGGCGAGCTCGACGTCCTCCGAGGGTTGGAATCCCCAGGCGCTGAACATCGCGCGCAGCTGTTGGAACTTCTGGCCGAGCTCGTCGAAGGGTCGGTTCACGATCGCGAGCAGGGCCGCGGATTCGTACGACCGGGTGATCCGGAGGTAGCCCGGGAGGTTCGCCGTGGCGAACGTCCCATCCGCCCGGCGTCCGAGGAGGAGGATGGACGCGACGCCCAGGGACGATTCCTTCGGCACATCGGCCTTCCGGACGTCATGTTCGAGTTGGGTCAGCAACGGGATGCTCTCCGCAACCCCGGTGGGGAGCGTGGAGATCAGCTCGGCGGCCATCAGCCGGTTCTCGTCGTTATGGGAGAGTCCCCCAATGCGAGCATACGCGTCGAGGAAGACCGACCCGAGCGTCGCCACGTCGCCCTCCCGTTTGGCCAGGCCGACCGCGATCGACCAGAGACCCGATCGATCGGACCCGCCCAGACGCGGGCTCAAGGCCCCGAAATACTGGCCGCTCTTTCCGGCGATGGTATTCAGCTCGCCCGTCACCTGCTGGCTCTGCTGCCAGTACTCCGCGAACGGGAGGTCCGAAACCCGGTACAGGCGAACTCCGAGGTCTCTCAACGCCATCGCGCCCGTGCTCGTCAACCCGACGTATCCGTCCCCGTAGGGGGCGAGGGTCCCGAGGAGGGACTCCTGGGCGATCATCTGGTCGACCGTCTGGTCCCGGGTCGCGATGTCGGCCGAGGCATCGCGCATCTTCGCCTGCTCGCTCGCCTCTCTCTGGAGGATCGCGTCCTGTTTTTCTCGGCCCTCGAGGCGGAATAGGATCGAATGGGATTTGCGGTAGTCGTCCTGGAGCCGGGCGGCGAGCTCGCTCCGCTGGGCCTGCTCCGCGGCCAGGGCCTCCTGGGTCGCGGAGAGCGCGGCCACGTTGCGCGTGATCTGGGCATACTCCTCGGCGCTCAGTCTCCGGACGAGGTTGGATTGCTGGAGCGACGCGACATCCGCGTCCGGGAGCGCGGGAGGAGTGGAGCGACGGCTGACGCCGGTCAGGAAGTTGAAGACGTCTTGACAGTTGGTCATGTTAGCCGTCCAGCATCCGGAACCTCGTAAGAAGCGCCTCCTCTTGACAGTTGTTCCGAATTTCCATCTCCAGGAAGGCGCCTCCCCCTCCCAGCCGGACGAACGGGTCGTCCCGGAGCGCGGCCCGGAGGACCGACTCGAAGTGGCTTCGACGGGCACTCGAGGTCCCGAATCGGCGCGCCCGCTCTCGCTCGATCTGCTCGTAGGCGAACGTGAGTTCGTAGAGGGTGCGGTAGATCTGGTCCTCGATCCGCTCGATGACCTGGCTCCGCGAGACGGCGACCTCCTCGATCCCTTCGAGATCCACGAAGTAGACCGAGCCATCCGGGGCGAGTACGGCGTCCTTGTCCAGCCAGACGTCGTGGAAGTCCAAGCCGCGGTACGGGCCGTCGGCTCCTTCGCGGACGAGCGTCCGAGCGAAGAGCGTGAGCATCGCCACGGTGGTCCGAAGATAGTTGACCTCGAACGTGAGCGCCTGCGCGCTCGTGCGGACCGAGAATTGGTCGAAGAGGTGAGTGATGTCGTTCCCCACGGTGGTCTTCGAGTGGAAGTACAGCCGGACGTTCGACGGGACGAGACGGAGTTCCTGGACCATGCGCCCTGGGTACCGTCGATACCAGTAGATCTGGCGGAGGCGCTCTTGGAGCTCGACCGGCAGGAAACAGACCTGGACGACCGGGGCGATGCGGAATCCATTGAGGTTCGTGAGGTCCGCTCTCTCGGAGACGCGAAGGGCGTTGGTCGCATGCTCCCACCCCTGTCCACCGTAGGGCGAACCCCGCAGCCACAGCTCCCCCGTGATGATCCGGTCGGGCGCGTCGGTCGCCGCACTTTGCAACTTCCGCCCGATGTCGGGGTCGCCGACCAGCTCGGAGGCGTAGGAGCGGTCGAGCGGTCTCCAGGAGTACGGGTCGACGGTCGACCCGACCCCCTTTACCGACAGATAGAAGTCCATCCCGTCGAGCGTCGCGACCGGATCCGGAAGGATGGCCGCCCGATTGTCGTCCTCGATGAACTCTCGGGTCTCGACCGCCGGCCCGTCGTACAGGGGCGCCAGCGACGAGGGGAGGTAGAATCGTTTCAGCTGCGAGACCTCCGTCCCTTCGAACCGGCGGTTCGTGACGCTTTCCGCCGCGTAGCCGGTGAGTCGCACGGGCATTCCCCGAAGTCTCATGGTCCGGAGCGCGGCCTCCCCAGCCGTCCCACGGATGAGAACGGTGTCGGGAGTTCGCCGTTCCGTGTTCGGCACCGGCACGAACCTTCGGCCCCCGCGGTTGGCACCGTGCCTACGGCGGGGAGTACCTCCCGCGTGGGCACCGGGGGTTCCGGTCCGCTCATCGGCCCCCAGGAGGACAGCCCTCAACATTAGGCCGGCCGCCTCCTCCCTCCGGTCGATCCCTGGGGGCCGACCTCCGGGTTCGAGCCTCGGTCGACTGGCTCCTGGCCACGCTGAAGGAGGACGGTGGCTGGCATGGTCCCCAGAACCCGTCGACGGGCACGCTCGCTTGGGGGATCCACCGGAAGGGGAGCCATTTATCGCCGAACGGTCTGACCCGTTGAATGCTCGGGTACCCGTCCTTTCCGGTCCCATGCTGTGCGAACTGCCTGCCCCATCATCGCGGTGAATGGGAGGTCCGCCCCAATCCTTTCCTGGTGACCGGGGGAATCGATCACCCGTGTGCCTACTGCGGCACGGAGCGGCCGAGCTCGATACTCACGATGGCCTGCCCCGTCGGGGCCCGTGCTCGCGCCGGCGAGTGACCTGCGCCTCCCCCAGGCCGTCAATCACGGTCCTGCACGAGACGTGAGGCACCCCACCAAAGCCAATGTAGAGGGAAGTATTTGTCCGGTGCCCTGATTCTGCGCCAACGGCGCCCGGGGCAGGTGAGGCACTGAGGAAAGCGGCCGCCGCCTTGGAGGCCGCCTTCGTCGTTCTCCTTCTCACTTCGCTCCTATTGTCGGGTCTGCCCCAAGGGGGCGCGGTCGCGCCTCCGGGACGGCCGCTCTCGATCGACAGCTCTCGGTCATCGAACGCTTCCTGCGAACGTGTGTCCCACGGGGCGGGCGAACCTCCGGTCCACTGCGGTCCGACGGCTCGTCTCGCTTCGTTCGGACCGGCAAACTCCTCCTCGCTCCTCGCCTGGACCCTGCTCAGCAACCGCACGCCCGGGAACGTGAGCGGCGCGGGACTGGCGGCGGACTCGACTCTCGCCGAAGCGGTCCAGTTCGGCGGGGCGACCCCGAGCGGATTGACGAACGAGACGGAAGTGTACGACGAGACGACCGATCAGTGGACCGTACTCAGCGATGGGACGGGGTCCTCTCCGGCCCCGTCGCCCCGGACCGGACTCTCCCTCGCGGGCGACCCGTCGACCGGCGTAGCGGTGCTTTTCGGCGGGGAAACGAACGAGACGAGCGGCCTTTCGGCGAACGACACCTGGGTATTCGATTTTGCCGATGGGTCCTGGACGAACGTCTCGAGCTCGTCCGGCCCGGCGCCCCGCGAGGACGCGGCGTTCGCGATCTCTCCGTCCCTGGGAGTGGGGCTCCTGTTCGGCGGATGGAACCCCGACTACCAGGGCACGGGGGAGGTGACGTTCTCGGACACTTGGGAGCTCAACCTGACCACCTACCACTGGACCCGCGTGAGCGTGGCCGCGGGCTCCGGGCCCCCCGCCCTGCGGGGGGCCATGATGGATTGGGACGTCGCCGCCGGCACGTTCGACACCTTCGGTGGATGCTACCCGTGCACGAGCACCCTCTGGCAATTTGACCCGGGTGCCGGCGAATGGGCCGAGGAGCCCTCCCCTTCGGGCACGATCCCAGCCCCACGAATGCAGGGGGTTTGGTCGTACGACCCCTTCCTGGGGGCGGACGTCCTATTCGGGGGGACGAACGGGGTATCGGACTTCGCGGACACGTCGCTCTTCTTCCCGCCCGACAACGATTGGTCCACCCAGTCGGCGTCCGGGGTTCCGGCTCGATTCGCCGCGTCCGCGGACTGGCTCGACGTCGCGGGAAATGAGACCCTCCTCATGACCGGGGGGAACGCCGGGGGTACACCGTTCAACGGGAGCTGGCGGTTGGCGTCCACCGCCACGCTCTCGGTCGAGGTCGTCAACGCTTCCGACGGTTCCCCGATCGCCTCGGCGGCGGTCGCGGCCGAACCCCGGGCGAGCCAGACGACGAACGTCGAGGGGTACGTGAACTTGACGGCGTTTCCCTCAGAAGAGGTCGCTCTCGGCGTGACCGCCGCCGGCTACGCCGGGAACTCCAGTGCGTTCTGGCTCCCGCCGGGGACGACGACGACCGTGGTCGTCGGCCTGGTCGGGGTCGCCCCGGCGACGGTCGATGCCCTGGTGTCGAACTCCACCGGAACCCCCCTGATGGGGGCGCTGGTCAACCTCTCGCTCGGAGGGCATCTGCTCGCTCCGGGGCAGAGGACCAATCCCACGGGATGGGCCAACTTTTCGGGCATCCCCGCCACCGAGGGGGAGGCGACCGCTTGGGCGCCCGGGTATCACACCGGCGGCAGGGTGGCACTTTTCGCGTCGGGTGAGATCGTCGTCGTCCAGCTGACCCTGCTCGCTCTCCCCCTCCTCGAGGTACACGTGACCGGCCTTCTACCGAACGGGACGGTAGTCCCGTTGGCGAACTCCTCCATCTCCTTGGATGGCCGATTCCTTGGGCTCACCTCCGGGAACGGGGACCTCACCACCAGTACGACGGCGGTCGGTAAGCAGGTGCTCGCGACTTCGGCTCCGTACTTCGCCCCGAACACCACGACCGTGGAGCTGCCGGTCAGCGGTCCGGTCCCCGCGGCCGTCGAGCTCACCTCCGACCCGCCGGCGATCCTCGACCTGACGGTCCTCAACTCGGAGACCCGGCTCCCGGTCGCCGTCGCCCTCATCAACTTCACCGACACGTCCCCCTTGCCGGTCCTACCGCCGAGATTCGCGGAGGCCACGATCGGCGGCCTCCTGCTCGGCCCGATCCTGGCGGGCAACTACTCGCTCACGGCCTGGTCCGCGGGGTACGAGGAGAACTCCACCGTCCCGACTCAATGGATGCGCCCCGCCCAGATCGACCCCCTCACGGTACTGCTCACGCCCGCCCCGAAGGGCGTGCTCGACGCCCTGGTCCTCGATAACGCGACCCACGACCCGATCGCCGGGGCGACGGTCGAGCTCTCGGGGGTCGATATCCTGACCCTGACCTCGGATGCCCAGGGATGGGCCAACTTCTCGGGCCTGGTCGCGTACCTGGTACGAGATCGTCGCCTCCGCCACCGGGTATGACTCGAATGAGACGAACATCGCCCTCGGGGTCGGGCAGATCCTCCCGCGGTTCCCGATCAACCTCACGCGGGCCACCTCCGGGTCGGCCTCGGGTGGCCAGAACAACGTCGCTCTCCTTCCTCCCAACGCCCTGACGATCTGGCCTCTGCTCCTCCTCCCCCTCGCCGCGCTGGCGCTCGCGCTGGTGTACCTGACGATGCTCCGGGCGCCCGTGGCCGCGCCAGGGAAGCCCTCGGGCCCCCCCGACCCAACGGCCCCGGCCGAGGAAAGGAAGGGGTTCTGGCGACGGCTACGCCGGAACCCACCCCCCGAGGGGGGGCCGGAACCGACCGGGACCGGATCCGCTCGGACCTAGGTCCCCAGGAGCCGGGTGGCGGAGCCCGCTCGGGAACTGGCGAGGCCGACGCCCGCGAGGATCGCGGCAACACCGAGCACCAGGATCAGCGGCGTGTAGAGCGGGGTGAGAAACGCAAGGACAATGAGGGCGGAGCCGGCGAGGGTCGCGGCGAGAACCGACTCTAGCCCCGGGGGCCAGGCCCCCGTCGGGGGCTCGTCGGAGGAGCGGCTCTCGAAGGCGCGACGCTGAGCCTCGGAAAAGGGGATCACCCGGTGGACATCGCTCCGGGCGCCGGCGGCGATGAGCGTCGCCGCCACCGGGAGCTTCTCGTCGGTCCCGGTGCGAGGCCGGAGCGCCAGGAGGAGGACCCCACCGACGGCGAGAGCGCAGAGCGCGGCGAAGGTCGGGTCGGCCACGGCCCGGAGCGGAAGGTTGGGCTCGGGCGACCCCGAGGCGATCGCGATCAACCCCTGCAGCTGGGTCAGGTTGGTCGTGAAGAACGCCTGGACGAAGTCGGTCGGAGCGGCGGGCAGGGTCGCGGAGACCACCACCTCGCGCGCTGCAAGGAGAGCCGTGCCGACGACGATCGCGAGGGCCAGCGCGACGGTCCGATGGGCCAGTCCGACGCGCTCGCGCCAGGCGAGGGCGGAGACGAGGAAGGGGAGTCCGACGAGGACCCCAGCCGTCAGCTGGCTCGCGAGATCCCCGAACGAATTGGCCGCCACGAGGGCGAGGACGACCAGCACGACCAGGAGGAGGTCCAGCACGACGGCGACGAGCTGCCCGGTCGAACCACCGAGGCCGAGGATGAGCGCGATCGCGAGGCACGTCCCGAAGGCGAAGTAGACCCCCACGTCGCCCCGAGGGAAGAGCGGCAGCACGAGGGCGGCCACGTAGAGGAAAGGGAGCAGGAACAGTCCGGTCGCGAGGGCCCGCTCGTTCATCCGGCGACCCTCCGTCCACGGACCTGGGAGAAGACCAGGTTCAGTCCTTCGGTCGCCCCGTTCCGCCCATAGCGGGCGACCGGCACGCCGAACTGGCGGAGCTGCTGGGCCCGGCGGTCCACCTGGTCCACCTCCGGGCGCATCAGGAGACCGAGCGCCTCCTGACCGGATTCGGTGGGAAGCTTCGGATAGAACCCCCGAAGGTCCGGGGCAAAGACGTTCAGACGGTGGCCGGACCGCGCGAGGAGTCCCCAGGCGCGGGCGAGCTCCGCGGAATCTCCGTCCAAGGAGGAGAAGGCGATCAGATGGGCGGGGTACGCGAGCCGGGGAGCGAGGTACTCGAAGACGCCCGCCAGCGAGGAGTCCCGCGGTTCGACCTCCGCGCCGGCCAGCGCTCGTGCGACCTCGAACTCATGCTCCGGACCACGACCCGGGGGAAGGTGCCGGACGATCCGGTCCGAGAAGAGAAGGAGACCGAACCGGATGTCCTCGTCAAACGCATACTGGGCGGCGAAGCCCGCGGCCTCCACCGCCTCCTCGAGCGCGTCCGCAATGCCGGCACCGGCCGCCATCGTACGACCGACGTCGAGCAGTAGCACCACCTCCTCCTGGTTCTCGCGCTGGAACTCCCGGACGTACATCGTCCCCTTTCCGGAGCGCGTCCACGCGATCCGGCGCGGGTCGTCGGTGCTCACGTATTCCCGCAGCGAGTGGAAATCCATGCCCGCGCCGCGCGCGGAGTGCGGCGATTGCCCGAACGTCGGTGTGGGGAACCGCTCCGGCCGTCGGAGACGGACCGACGGATAGTGGGGGATCGCCTCGAGGGTCCACGGGGTGGAGAGGGCCACCTGCTTGAACCCGAACCCAAAGGTGTCGTGCGCGACGACGAAGGTCGGACCGAGCGCGAACCGCCCCCGAACGGTCGGGCTCGTGACGTAGGCGAGCGTCTTCTCGACGCCGGGATTCCACCAGGTGAGCAGCCGCGGCGACCCGTCGACGATGGTGAGCCGGTCCGGATGCGCGTCGTACACCTCGGCATACACGCCCGATCGGAGGTTCGGTTCGATACGGACCGCGACGAAGGCCGCGCCGTTCACGGGCGCGAACGAACTGCATTCGAGCCGCTGGGCGCGGAACGCCTCGGGACCGAACCCCCGGGTGGCGTACGCGAAAAGGAAGACCTCCGCGGAGACGAAGGCGATGACGAACGTCGCGAAGACGAAGAGGACGAGGCTGAGGCTGTAGAAGGCGAACACCAGCGCGACGAGGCCCGCGGCGAGCAGCGCCCCGCCGCGCGGGGTGAGCACCACTTGCGTCACGGCCGGCCTCGCCCTCGCGACGGCCTACCGCGGAACGTCGATCCGGGCAAGGTCCTCAGCGAGGATGGCGCGGACGGTCTCCGTTACTCGGCCGATCCCACCCCGTTGGGCGGAGAGCGTGAGCGCTTCCGGCTTCACGATCACCCGATGGCTCAGCACGGGCAGGGCAAAGTCACGGACGTCGTCCGGGATCAAGTACCGTCGACCGTCGAGCATCGCGGCGGCTCGGGCGGCGTTGAGGAGATGCACACTCGCCCGAGGGGAGGCTCCGATCAGGAGTCGCGAGTCCTGCCGTGTCTCCCGCACGACCTGGGTGATGTAGAGGTAGAGGTCGTCCGTGACATGGACCTGAGCGGGCAGGCCCCGCAACCGGTCGAGCTCCTCGGCCGTCACGACCGGCGACCGGGGCGCATCCTCGGGCACGTCCCCTCGCGTCCGGAGGATCGTGACCTCGTCGTCGGAGGAGGGGTAGTCCAGGATCCACCGGAAGAGGAAGCGGTCGAGCTCGGCTTCCGGCAAGGGGTAGGTTCCCTCCTGTTCGATCGGGTTCTGGGTCGCGATGACCATGAACGGCCGGGGTAACGGATGGCTCTGGCCTTCGATCGTGACCTGCCCCTCCTGCATCGCCTCCAGCAAAGCGGACTGGACCTTCGGCGGGGCACGGTTGATCTCGTCCGCCAGGATCACCTGGGCGAAGATCGGTCCCGGACGGAACTCGAACGATCGGTCCTTCGGGTTGAGGATGGTCGCGCCGAGGATGTCCGAGGGAAGCATGTCGGGGGTGAATTGGATCCGGCGGAACGAGAGGTCCAGGGATCGGGCGAAGGTCCGGACCAGGTAGGTCTTCGCGAGGCCGGGGACGCCCTCGAGGAGGACGTGACCCTCCGCAAAGAGCGCGTCGGTCAGCGCCCGCACGACCGGGGCATAACCGATCACCTCCCGGCCGATCGCCTCTTGCAACCGTTCCAGGATGACACCGGCGGGGGTGAAGCCGCCCTCCGACGGAAGGTCGGCGGGTACCGATGGGGGTTCGCCCGGGCGTGCGGCCGGGGAGGTCATGCCGCCGACCCCCACGCCGCCAGGACCTGTTCGACCTCACGGGCGGCCCGCTCGAAGTCCCGCGCGGCTCGTCGGCGCCGGACCGGGAGGGTGACGCTCGCGAACGTCTCCCACGACCGCATTCCCTCCGCGACGTAGGCGGATCGGTAGGCGGCGGCGAGGTCGCGGAGCACCCGGCGAAGGAGCAGCGGTGGAGGGAGGTCGGGCACGGTGGGGCCGGACGCCCAGGACCGAAGGTTCTCCGGCGATACCCCGAATTTCTCCTGGGCGAGGGTGGCTACTCGCTCCCGAAGCAGGAACGCGGCCAGAAGGTAGCGCTCCTGGTGCAGGGAGGAGTAGGCGGCCGCGACGGGGTTGACCCTCCAAGAGTGGTAGGGGGGAGTGGCATGGAGGTGGGGGGGAGGGGTGGCTCGGGTCGTCCACCACCACAGAAGCCCGGCTCCGACGAGGAGGAGCAGCGGCAGACCATAGGAGACGTTCGAAACGACCGGGATGTATTGCATGGCACCTCCGACCGACCGCCCTTCACCCTGGACGGGCGGGGGACCCTTCGACGCCCGCTGGGGAGGTGCCGACCGCTTTCGGGGGATCCCCGTTGCCGGCCCCGCGGGTCGGCGATCGGAGGTAGAGGTTCCGCATGGGTGGCTCGTCGTATATCTGGTGGAGGAGCTCCATCAGGTCTCCCTTCGTCCAATCGGACTCGGTCCCGTAGCGGACCGGCTCGTACATCTCGTAGAGTCGGGCGACCCGACTTGTCAGGACCCCCATATCTTCTCTCAAGAAATCCGACAGGAACTCGCGGTGGGTCCATTGGGCCGGGAGGCTCAATCCGTAGGCCTTCTGGAGGTCGAGCACGACCCGGTGGTACGCCTCGCTTACCGCTCGGGCGTACTCCTGTTGGGCGAGCCGCTTCTCCGTCTGGGCGACCACCGGTATCGTTAACGGTACAGGGTCGGAAGCGCGCCAGGAGGCCCGCCCCGTGGTGGACGATCCGTCGGTCGATGACCTCGAGGTATCCATAGGTAAGAGATGGGTCGGCCGGGTCGTGATGGCCCGAGGACCTTATGGAGGCTTCTAGAGATTCCGGAAGCCCCCGGGACCAACGCTGCTAGTGGGCGGGGTGTCCCAGGGCGACCCCCACTGGCCCATAAACGTCGAGGGCGGTGGGATCACTTCCCGTAGGCGTACTGGAACTTGGTCATCTCGGTATGTTCCACGGGGAGTCGGTCGGCCATGGCGCCCTTCAACCCCTCCACCTCCTCGCGGGTCCACGTACCGTGCAGGTCGAGGGAGATCGAGTGGCGGCCGCCCCGGTGCGTGCGGCGTACGACCGCATCGACGTGCTTGCCCCCCGGACCTGAAAGACGAACGCTGAACGACCGGGCCTGGGCCATCGAGGGCCCGTCCTTGCTCTCTATCGCCTTGAGGAGGTGACCCACCGTTTCGTCCTTTCCCGGACGGGTGGAGACCTCCGGAGGGGGCAGCCAACCGCCGGGGGAGACCTCCCAATGGTCGACCCGCCGTAACCCCCGGGCGGACAGGGCATGGAGGGTCGACCCGGTGAGGCGGAGCAGGTCGGCCGACTCCACGACCTTTCCGCCCCTGAGAAATTCCTCTAGGCCTCCGGGGGCCGGAGCATTCGCCGGGACCCCGGCCGTCCTCGCAAGGTCGAGCTCCAAGTGCACGTGACTGAACGGTCGATTCTTGCGTCGTCGATTCGAGCGGGGTCCGCTGATCGGCTGATTGAGGATCGAGATCGGTCCGATGAGGCCGGGGGCGGCGAGGGCCGGTTCTCGAGAGCCCGACACGCCGTGCTCTAGCCTGAATGAGGGAAGAGAGTTGCGTCCCGTCGGACGGGGGCCGGGAGGGCCGAAGGCGAAGAGGTTACGTCGAGGGCGGACTCCCGACACCCGAGAGAGGGTCGTGGACGAACGGGGCGACGAACGCCGGAGGGGGTTCCGTGACTGACACCGGCTCGCTCCTTACATCGCTCGAATGCCGGGCCTGCTGTTCCCAGTTCGATCCTTCTCGACCTGTCGGAGTGTGCCCGACCTGCGGCCACACCTTGTTCGCCGTCTACGACCTGGGACGACTGGATCCGAGCGCCTGGCACGCGCAACTGGGCGGACGACCCACCACCCTCTGGCGCTATCAGGAATTGCTACCGGTACAACGACCGGAATCAGTGGCCAGCTTAGGCGAGGGATTCTCGCCGATCCTCCGTCTATCAGAGGCGCCGGCGGCGCACGGGATCCGGTTGGTCCTAAAGGATGACGGGCTCCTTCCGACCGGCTCCTTCAAAGCCCGAGGAATGACGGTCGCCGTGAGCCGCGCCCGAGAGCTGGGACTCCACGACCTCTTCGTTCCCAGCGCGGGCAATGCCGGTATCGCGCTCGCCGCGTACGGCGCTCGCGCGACGATGCGGGTCCGGGTCTACTTGCCCGAGCGCACCGCCGAATCGGTTCAGGAGACCTGCCGGCGGTACGGCGCAGAGGTCCACGCCGTGCCGGGGACGATCCGCGAGGCCGGAATGGCCGCCCGCGAGGCGGAGAAGGGACGTGGCTCGTTCGACATGTCGACCCTCCGGGAACCGTACCGGGTGGAAGGAAAGAAAACGATGGGGCTCGAGATCTTCGAGCAGTTCCCGGCCGGCGAGCTGCCCGATGCCGTCGTCTACCCTACGGGCGGAGGCACCGGCCTCGTCGGGATGTACAAGGCCTTCTCCGAACTCCGTTCGCTCGGCCTCCTCGAGCGGATCCCGCGGCTGTACGCTGTCCAGCCCGACGGCTGTGCCCCGGTGGTGCGGGCCCTCCGGGACGACGCGCCCCGGGTAACGCCCTGGGAGCACCCGTCGACGATCGCCCCCGGGCTCCTCGTGCCGGCTCCCTTTGCGTCAGAGCGGATCCTGGAGGCGGTACGCCTGAGCCACGGAGGCGGAGTCGTGGTCAGCGATCGCGAGTTGGTCGACGCGATGGCCGACCTCGCGGGACGCGAAGGGGTCTCTGCCTCTCCCGAAGGTGCGGCGCCGTTCGCCGCCTTGGGACCCTTGGTGCGAGAAGGGTGGATCCGCCCCGGGGAGACCGTCCTCCTCTACAACACCGGCTCCGGAATCCCATTCTCGGTGGGGCAGCTCCGGGGGAGCCTGGATCACCGGATCGACGAACCGGCGAACTAGCCTCGCGCCCGACTCGTCGGCCAGAGGCGCCTCGAGTCCATGGCCCCACCTAGTGGGAGGGGAAGCCGACCGACCCCTCCGGCACAGGGGGTCAACTTTGCATGACGGGTCTTACTTGAACTCCTCTCGCCGTGGCACCCTTGGTGCCGAGATGATCGAGGTCCGCTTCCATGGACGGGGGGGACAAGGAGCGGTCGTAGCTTCGGAGCTCCTCGCCCAGGCTGTCTTCGTGGACGGCAAGTTCCCGCAGAGCTTCCCGTTCTTCGGGGTCGAGCGCCGAGGGGCTCCCGTCACCGCGTTCACCCGCATCGACGACCGACCGATCGATGTGCGCACCTCGGTGACGACTCCCGACATCGTCGTCGTATTGGAAGCCGGCCTCCTGCGCCGGATCCCGGTGACGGACGGCCTCCGGGCCGGCGGCATCCTCTTGGTCAACACGCCCCGGCCCCCGGAGGGCCTCCTCGAAGCCGGACCGTTCCGTGTGTCGACCGTCGACGCCACCCGTATCGCCCTCGAGCACGGGCTGGGGTCGCCGACGCTCCCAATCGTCAACACCGCAGTGCTGGGGGCCTTCGCACGGGCCACGGGCATCGTTACCCTCGATGCGATCCGCGAGGCGATCGACTCGTTCTCACCGGCCCGACGGGCGGAGAACTGCGCCGCCGCGGCGGCGGGGTTCGATGCGGTCCACACGGCCCCGATGGGCCCGACTCCTCCGGCCGGTGCCCCTCTCCCCCGAGCGGTCGTCTTCGCCGAACCCGACGATCCGGTCGCTACGGTGGCGAGCGACGTCCTCCACACCGCGGACTGGAGGACCCTGACTCCACGGATCGACCTCGGGAAGTGCACGCGCTGCAACTTCTGCTGGAAGTTCTGCCCGGACGACGCGATCGAGTTCGACCCCGTCGGTTTCCCGGTGATCCGGGCCGACTACTGCAAGGGGTGCGGGATCTGCGCGGCCGAGTGCCCTCCCAAGGCGATCGAAATGCGCGCGGAGGCCTAGGAGGTCGGACCATGCCACGCTTGGTGATCTCGGGGAACTACGCCCAATCCTATGCGGCCCGACTCGCGAGGGTCCAGGTCATCTCCGCCTACCCGATCACTCCCCAGACCTCGATCGTGGAGAAGCTGGCCGAGTTCGTCGCGAGCGGGGAGTTCCCCGCTCAATATGTGAAGGTCGAGTCGGAGCACAGCGCGCTCCAGGTCTGTGTGAGCGCGGCCGCCCTCGGCGCCCGAACTTACACCGCCACCTCGAGCCAGGGCCTTCTCCTGATGCACGAGTTGCTGCATTGGGCCTCTGGACTTCGCGCCCCGATCGTGATGGGGGTCGTCAACCGCGCCGTCGCGCCCCCGTGGAACATCGGCGCCGACCACACCGACACGATCGCCCAACGGGACACCGGATGGATCCAGTTCTATGCCGAGAGCAACCAGGAGGTGCTCGACACGGTCCTCCAGGCGTACCGCCTCGCGGAGGACCTGGCGGTCCGGCTGCCGGTCATGGTCACGGAGGATGCGTTCTACCTCTCCCACACGGTCGAGCCCGTCGACGTCCCGGACCAATCCGCGGTCGACGCGTTCCTCCCGGCGCGCTCCCCCCGGGGAGTACTCGAGCCGGGGGTGCCCTCCCGGGTGGGCTCGTTCACCGGCCCTGACCACTACGTTGAGTTCCGGCGCCAGGTCGCCCGGGGGATGGAGGCCGTGCTGCCGACCCTCGAGGTGGTGGAGGAGGAGTTCCGCCGTCAGATCGGACGCTCCCACGGGGGCCCGCTCCCGAGGTACCGTACGGAGGGCGCCGACGTGGTCCTGGTCACGATGGGGACGATGTCGACGACGGCCCGGAAGGTCGTGGACGAGCTCCGGGCGGAAGGACAGAAGGTCGGCCTGGCGAAACTCCGCCTGTTCCGGCCCTTCCCGATCCTCGAGCTGCGCGCCCTCGGCCGGACCGTGGACCGCTTGGGCGTCGTCGACCGTTCGTACACTTTCGGAGGGCTCGGAGCCACCGCCACCGAGGTTCGGTCGGCCCTCTACGGAATGCCGCAGGTGCCCCACGTCTCCTCCTTCCTCGCGGGCATCGGGGGTCGGGACGTGACTCCCGGCATGGTCCGCCGGATGTTCGAGGCTCTCCTGACGGGACAACCCCCTGAGGTCAGCTGGGTCGACCTGAACCCGGAGCTGGAGGTGGCCGTCCATGGCTAAGCTCACCATTCCCCGCCAAGAGCTGATGCACCCCGGCCACGCCGCGTGCCCCGGGTGCGCACCTGCCCTGGCGATGCGCCTCCTGCTGAAGGGTCTTGGACCGCGGACGATCGTCTCGGTTCCGGCGTGCTGCTGGACCGTGATCGCGACCCCGTACCCGACGACCGCCCTCGGGGTGCCGATGCTGGACAACCCGATCGAAGCGACCGGCGCTTCCCTCTCGGGTCTGCGGGCCGCCGCCGACGCCCTCGGTTACCACGACCTCAACATCGTCGGGTTCGCCGGAGACGGAGGGACGGCGGACATCGGCCTGCAAGCGCTGAGCGGCATGCTGGAGCGCGAAACGGACGCGATCTATGTCATGTACGACAACGAGGCGTACATGAACACCGGCGTCCAGCGCAGCGGCGCCACCCCCCTGGGAGCGTGGACGACCACGACGCCCGTGACCGGGGGGAACCGCGGCAAGGCCGAGATGAAGAAGGACGTCATGGCCATCGTCCTCGCCCACCGACCCCCCTATGCGGCCACCCTGAACCCGAGCTTCCCCGAGGACTTCGTGCGCAAGGTCGAGAAGGCGCGGGACCTCAAGGGCCCCCGCTTCCTCCACGTGTTCACGCCGTGCCCACCGGGATGGAAGTATTCCTCGGAGGAGACGATCGAGATCGGGCGACTCGCGACGGACACGGGCGTCTTCCCGCTCTACGAGGTGGTCGATGGGAAGTGCCGGATCACCCGGTCGGCCCACCAGCTGAAGCCGGTCCGCGAGTATCTGAAGTCGCAGGGACGCTTTGCCCACCTCACCGACGACGAGATCGCCGCGGTCCAGGTCCAGGTGCAAGCCGCGTGGGACCGCCTTCTCGCCTTTGAGCGAGCGTCGACCGAGCCCCCCTCCCACGGGGTGACGCCGACGGGACCCCCCGCCCGTGCGGCGCCGCCGGCCCTCCCCGCCTAACGGGCCGGGGCGGCAGAGGGGGAAGGTCGAGGTTATAGTCGGGTCGTCACCCGAAGTTCACCCTAGGGCCACCTCAGGGCTCCTGTCCGCTCCCGGTCGGATGGATCGGCCGGGGGGATGATCGGGGCGGTTTCAGAAGTCGCGCGTCCCGTTGAGAGTAGGCGCACCGTGATCGATTCAATTCGCTCCCCCCAGAACCCACGGTCCGTCCGTTCGAGGGCAATGGCCGGAGTCAGCGCGGCACGAACGCACCGACCGGAGGAGCGGGGGCGTTCGTCGCGCTCGTTCTAAGCTCCGACGCGTGTATCTCCCGCCTGCTTCGGGGGCGTGGCTCCAGTGCGGATCCTTCGTGTTCTCGGGATTCTCGCCATGGTCGGGGGCTTGACCATCTTCGTGGTCGGGGTCTTCGTCACGAACCGATCCCTGGGTCTGGTCGTCGCCCTCGCGGGGATCGGGGTCATGCTCGGAGGCGTGGCGATCACGAACCACGCACAGCGCTCGGAGCTGGGACCGGACCCCTGACGTATCCCGGTCCGAGCCGAGCGCAGGTTGATGGCCGGACGCGACCGCGACCCTGACGCAGGGCGCGCCGTCGAGGGTAGGTCGCTGCGAGAGCGCGCGAGGCTGCCCCGGCCCTTCGAATCACCAGGTCCGGGGCAGGCGGGTCGACCGGTTCAACCGATTACCTGGGTAATCTCCTGAATAACGCCCTTCTGGACGTGGGTGGTCCAGAGCATCTCGGGGACGTCAACCAGCAGGGGGATTCCTTCCAGCAGGATCGCCTCTGCCGCTGCCACCGCGAGGTTCTGGACGAACTTGCCGATCCCGACTTTGACCGTGAAGTCGTTCGGCTGACCCGAGAGTAGTATCACGAACGCCCGATCGGCCGTGATGATGTCGCGCAAGACACCGGCTTTCTTGGCTTGGATGACGGTTCCTTTTGGTGTAGTGGCGATGTGGGTCTCGTATCCGTCCGTCTTGAGGCGCTGCTCGATCTGCACGCCCAATGGACCTAGCTCTTTGTTCTTTCCCTGAAACCGAAGCGTCTTCTCGTTCACCATATACCCCACCGCCAACACGGAAGCGTTCGGCCGGCATTATGCTTGCGCGTTAGCTCGGTCCAGGCCTCCCGTACCTCCGGCATCTTGGCCAAAGCTCAATTCATCGGAAACCTCCCCCTTGAGAGCGACCCGCGCGGTCGAGGGCGGGGCGCGTTGAGAGTCTCGGCTATGCGAAGTTTGACCGAACCACCGCTGGGAAAGATACGACAAGGTGTTGAAACTTGAGGGGTTAGGGGTTGCCAGTACCCGGGGTACGAGGTAACGTTCCGACGTCGGGAGGAGCTTTCCCACGACGGTGCCGCACTACTGCCACGACTATGCCGATCATAGCCACCGCGGCTATGACGCCGACGAGAACATACCAGTCAACATCGGATAGACCCAAGAACGTGAGGCCAGATCCAGGCGACTTGTAAGTCGTGGTTGGAGAGAAGGTGATCTCTTTGGTGACCCCGCCACCATTCACCGTGACCTGTCCTGTTTGTGGATTCGCGCTATATCCTGCAATTTCGCCGACCGTGAATGGATACGTGCCGTTTTCGAGCAGGATCATCATCGACCCTGCAGCGGAAACGATCGAGCCATTGATTGTCACCGACCACGTAGTTCCTGACGGTAGCCCCGTCTCTGTAAACTCCACTGGGTATTTTCCACAGTATCCATAGCAGATCGACGGCGAGAACGTGATTGACTCGTTAACGGATCTACCACTTACGTCAAGCAATCCGGAGTTTGGATTTGCTTCATACCAAACCAACGTTCCTACTGAGAATGAGTACGAGCCGTTGGGTTCTGCGAACATTATCTCGCTCTCCCCGGACTCTTCAGTAGTCCCGTTGAGGGTAACAGACCAATTGGTGCGGGAGGGCAGACCGGTCTCGATGAGCGTCACAGAATAATTCACCAAGGAGAACAGCACTGACTCCGAAAGGTTCGACCCTGTGACCGTGAATACCCCGTCAGCCGGGAGCGGCTCGTATTGCTTGTCCAAGGTTGCGATCGAGTAATCATAAGTCCCATTGGCAAGACCAAATACGGACGTCGCGCCCCTCTCGGAGATTGGCGGTTGACCCGTCACATTCAGAAACCACTGGGCACCGTTCGGAAGTCCTTGTTCTGTAAACGAAACCGGAAACCGAAGGACGTGCGAAATGATGGTCACCGAATCCGACGCATAGTTTGCGACGAAGACGGACCCGGTCTGATTGTCCACGGCGATTGCGACCGGTTCTGCTCCCACGCTGATGGTCATGGAGGAGTTGCTGGTCGTGCCATTGAATACAATGACACTGTCGTTGTCAAACAGGGCTCCGAACATCGCGTGTAACGGCGCGTCGTACCCAAGGGCACTCACCGGAGAAGGCTCAATAGCGGAGGACGTGAGCGATCCATTTGCGGCTGAGTAAACCGCCATCAATCCAGAGACATTCTCAGTATAGGCGCTCACGAACAGTCGTCCGTTCGCACTGTCCACGTCTAGGGCGCTGACTCCGTCTGCTTCCGAGGGCAATATCTGTGCACTGCTCACTTCGTTGAAGGTGTCGTTTATCTCTACAATCGCGTCGCTAGACCAGCTCGCGGCCAACACTGAGTGGTTAGTCGGGTCGTAAGAAAGTAGAGAAGGCCCTAGCCCACTGAAAAGCCCGGGGACTGTAGTCGTCACGACAGTAGAGTTGGGCGAAAAGATCGACACGTTTCCATATCCGGACGAATCGGTCAATCCGAGGTAGGTTGCTCCGTTTGTGGGATCGCAGACCAACGACGGCGGGTTCAGCAACGAACTCATGTCCCAAGAAAGGCCGGCAAGTGGGGTGAAACGACCCCCAATGAGAACGGCTGCCGATCCGTCGATTCCGGCCACGTATTCGTTCTCAGAGACGCTATTGTAACACAGCGCGTCGGCACCCGGGATCGCGGTCATCGTGCCGCGGATGGAGTCATTCAAAGTGGAAAGGAGCGTCACGTTCCCGGTCGACTGGTCTGCAATTGCAAGAAGACTGCTGCTTGGATCGTATGCTAGCGCGCTGGGCTCTAGACCTGCAATCACATGAGATCCCGAAGAACCATTCACGACTGATGCCTCGACGAGGTCGTCACTGCATTGGTCGGGAAGATAGAGTTCTTCGTTAAGCGGGTCTACGGCGATTCCAGCCGGGCACTTCACAAGGTCCGAAAATGTGCGCACGACTGAGTGGTTGATCGGCGAGACGATAGAGAACTCTTGGCTCGACGCGGCCACAATCTCTTGATTGCCGGAGTCGTAGGCTAGAGAAGTTCCGGCCCACGACAATGCCCCTCCCCCAATGGCCGCAGTCTCATTGTGAGTGGCGCCGGAAATAACGACTATGGGGGCTAAGCCCACCCAAACGGGGAAGCATTCTGCCCCTCCCTGGGGAAGGTAAATTTCGTCGGTCGTTGCGTCGTAGGCCATGGGCCAACCCCCCGCGCAGGCATTGTCGGAATAGGTCCTGAAGGAATGCAGGGAAAGCCAGTAGACCGAACCATAATAGTCGGTCAAGAGCTCGGCGGGGAAATCGGTGAAGTAGAGGTCCTGATCGTCAGTGTCCACGACAATTGCCGCGCTTCCGAAATCGAAGGGTCCCGTCCCGGTCCAAACAACTCGATTCGTGGAATAGGCGGCCGTGCTTCCGTTGAGGATCAGTATTACAGCTGAGCCATTGAGATACTGCGCCAAGACGAACACTTCGGCATTGAACGGGTCGTAAGCGATCGCCCCCGGAATGGCGGATAGATTGACCACAGTGGCCACGCGATCCGAAGATGTGTTGATGGCGATGACCGTGTTGTTCGCGGAAGAAAGCACGAGGACATCGCCGGTGGCGTTGTCGAACGCAAGGGGCACGACGTCGTAGGCCCACAAAGATGGCAAGGTAGGCCCATAGAGGTCGAGGGGACCGACGTTGAGGCTTGCAATGGTAGCGTTCGTTGCGGAGGAGGTGACGAGGATCAAATCAGGCAATACAGCAGTAAACACTTGGTCGGTGGAACTTATGAAGATTGAGCCCGAGGGCATGAAACCCGGGGGGCCCAGGGTCACGTTACGAGTGACGTACGACCAGGCTCCGGTTCCGGGATAATTTTCGGTCGGCCGAGCATGTTCGGGGCTGCCCGTGAAGACGGGGTAACCTTGGGGCGCGGTCGAGAAGTCCGGCCCCGGTCGTCCGGCCAGTACCTGTACGGCTGAAGAAATCAACAGCGGGGCAACGGCGAATACCAAGACCCAGCTTTGGTACCATGGGGAGCGTGCGAGCCCCATCCTGCACTCCGCCTTCTGCCGGTTCCCATGGGCGCGCCCCTTATCTACCGGACCCAGGCGAGGCCGAAGTGGAGAAATCCATCTCGGAGGGGGAGGTCTCGGATCTTGGGGCAAACGCAGTGCTGGTTTCGGTTTCGCGAGTTGAGAAGCTCCGAGTAGCCTACCTGAACTACTATCTTGACGCGGGTGCCTTCCTTGCCCTTTTCGACCGCCTCATTCTCAACGCACCTTCGTCTTCGAGCGGTTCAGCCATCGATAGAGCGGTAACAAAACTCAAGCGTACCAGAATTGCCGGCGGGTCCCACTCTCCGGTAGGTCAGCAGCAAGCCTTGGGAACAAGTGCCCTGACCTGATTCGGCGGCCGGTAGACTTCCAAGCGGGGCACGAAGCACCGCCGGGTCACGGCGGGGGGTTTCCGGACCGCTTCTCTGACAGAAGGACAACCCAGCTAGTGCAAAAATTCCCGAATTGAGGACATGCTAGCCTCCGCTCGATGCGCGGTCGAGGGCGGGTAGCATTGGTTTCGCCCGGACCCGAATTGGTACTACCCCTGAACATCGATGGGCTCGGCCGGATTCGAACCGGCGGTCTTCGCTGTGTGAGAGCGACGTCGTAACCACTGGACCACGAGCCCGCAACTCGGCACCGAGCGCCCGCACTCCTTAAGCGGTTCTCTCAAGGGAGCGCGAGCAGGAGGGGGAGCAGGAGGCTCGCGGCCACGGTGAGCACGAGCCCGGTCGCGAGCGAGAGGCTCGCGGCCTCGGCCTCACCATATCGGGTGACGAAAAAGAGGGTCGTGTCCATCGAAGTCGCGCCTCCCATCGCCGCAAGCCCCTCCCCCCGGAGCCGTCGCCCCAGGAGCGGGGAGAGGAGCATCGTGAGGTCTTCGCGGAGGAAGTTGGTCGCGAAGGCGAGCAGCCCCAGGACGGCGCCGGCCCGAGCCCCGACGAGGGGGCCGGCGAGGGTGTACCATCCGAACGCGAACGTCGTGGCGAACGCCGCGGGAACCGGAGTTCCTACCAGGATCACGAAGATCGCCGCGGCCGCCACCGAGCCGCTGACGGCGGCCGTCAGGGGAACCCACACGCGTCGCAACCCCTCCGGACGCAGCTTGAGGTCGAACGCGACGAGGGCCAGCAGGGCGTAGAGCGCCCACGGCAGGGCGGTGGTCGTCGGAAGCGTGAAGAAGTGACCGAGGGCGTACCCTCCCAGTAGGGCTCCGAGGAGGAGGAGGCTGAGCGGCACCTGGCCGGACGGGATGGGAGGGGCCGGAGCCGGCGCAGGTGGCTTCGGCGGGGCCACTCGGACGACGAGGAAATACGCGGCGACGGTGAGCCCTAAGAGGAGCGTCACGAACCCGAGCGCGAGAGGAATCGTCGCGACCAGCTGCGGGACGGGGACGGCGTCCAGGCTGGCGCCCAGGAGGCCGACGAGGATCCCGACCGTGACCAGGGTCGCACGTCCGACCCAAGGAGTTTCCGGTCGAACGATCCTCCCGGCGAGGAAACCCGCGAGGAATGCGACGTACAGGAAGGGGTCGAACTCCACGGACCGACTACCCCGACCACGCGGTCAGGGACCGGGAGCGCCCCGGTGGGGTGGGGGGGCCGAGCCACAACGTTTCGTCCCGGCTGGGGCCGTAGCCCACGTACTCGACGGGGACCCCCGTTTCTCGGGTGATGAAGTCCAAGAACCGGCGGGCCGGTGAGGGAAGCGCCTTCGCTCCTTCCCGTCGGAGACGCTCCTTCAGTCGCTCGTGGAACGGCGGCCACCCTTCGAGATGCTCATAGACCGGCTGGACCTTAGAGAGGTCGGCCGCGTCCAGCGGCAGTCCGTCGCGCACCGTCGTCCCATCGGGCAAGAGGTATTGGACGCAGACGGGCACGCTTTCCTCCCCCCCGAGGACGTCCACCTTGGTGATCGCGAGCGACGTGAACCCGTTGAGCCGGGCCGCGTAGCGCAGCAACACGAGGTCCAGCCAGCCCGTGCGTCGGGCCCGTCCCGTCGTGGCACCGCGTTCTCTTCCGACCCGCAGGAGGAACTCTCCCTTTTCGCCCGCATCCTCCGTCGGGAACGGCCCCGCCCCGACTCGGGTACAGTAGGCCTTGGCCACTCCGACCACCGAGTCAAGGTCGGTCGGCGGGATCCCGCTCCCCACCATCGCCCCCGCGCTCGTCGGATGCGAGCTGGTCACGTACGGGTAGGTCCCGAAATCGATGTCGAGCAGGGTGCTCTGAGCTCCCTCCAGCAGAATGGAGTCGCCTCGCGCGATCGCATCCCACAGCATGGTCTCCGTTCCGCGGATGTACGGGGCCAGGCGGGCCCCGGTCTCCACGAGCTGCGACGCCACCTGGTCGATGGGGGGAAGGTTGGGTACGTGGGCCTTGACCGCGTACAGCAGTTCGAGCCGCTCCCGGACCACCGCCGGGCGGGAGAGGTCCCCCATCCGGATCCCCCAACGGCCGTACCGGTCCTCGTAGGCCGGTCCGATCCCCCGACGCGTCGTGCCGAGCTTGGCCGTGGGATTCTTCGCGGCGCGGAGGTCATCCTGCCAGGCGTCCTCGATCTCATGGATCGGAAGGAGGACGTGCGCTCGGTCGGAAACGACCACCTCGCCCCGCAAGAGTCCGCGACGCTCGAGGTCCTGGATCTCCTCCTCGAGCTTCATCGGGTGGATGACCATGCCCGGGCCACTGACCCCCACCACATGGTGGCGGAGGACCCCGCACGCAAGTTGGTGGAGGACCACGATCCCCTCGGGAAGTTGGATCGTGTGTCCGGTGTTGGGCCCGCCGGCGGAGCGGACCACGTAGCGTGCCTGCGCCGAGAGGAAGTCGGAGATCTTACCTTTGGCCTCGTCGCCGAACTGCGCCCCGATCACGACGCGTACGCTCGTAACGATCTCCCCGGAGAGACCGAGTCATGCGGGTACATCTGGGTTGTGGGGGCTACGACGCGTCGTGCCCGTCGGCCGCGGGGAGGCCCGACCCTGGTACGGAGGGGTCCGCTACGCCGAGCGGAAATTCCCGGCCCCGGGGCAGCGGATCGTTCTCGGGGCGTCGGTGCCCCTGAGCCATGAACGCCCGGGTTTTCGTCCGGTGACACTGCCGGCAGACCGTCTGCAGGTTCGAGTATTCGAGAGCGGCGCCCCCGCGCGCGATCTCCACGATGTGGTCGACGTCCAGCTCTCGCGCCCGACGCCGCGTTCCACAGATCTGGCACCGGTATCGGTCTCGCAACATCACGTAGGAGCGGGCCGAGTCCCAGAAGTAATGTCCGTGGAATTTCCACTGGCAGGTGCGCGAGCAGTAGGGGGTGCGGTGGCTCGGCAGCGCCCGCGCGCACTCGACGCAGCGAGCGGCGCGCCGGGCTTCGCTCCGCCGTACGGCTCCGTCCGAGAACCAGGCGACCGACAGGGCGAGGATCCTACCGTTCGGCCCGACACGAACCGAGGGGGAGGGCATCGCTCGGCGGGTCACGGCCCGGTTTTCCCGGCGCTTCGTATGAGGGTTGTCCTCCACCGGCGTCGGATCGGACCGGGGGCCGTTACCCATTAATCTCGCGCCGATTGTCCGGTCGTGCGATTCCCGCTCGCCGACTGGATCGACGACCACGCCGGTTGTCGTCACGACCTGGGCCGCAGCGGGATGGTCGGTTCGGTCACCCACCCCCGTCCGACCCTCCGGCAGATCCGGGACGCTTCCGCGAGCGAGTTGGTGGACCAGCTCGCGGCCGGCCTCGGCGTGGACCCCGGCCGCGTGTTCCTGACCCCGGGGGCCACCGAAGCCAACGCCTGGGTGACCCTTTTCCGAGCGCGGAGGAGCCGGGGCAGGACGCCGCGGCTTCGGGTGCGCTTTCCGGAGTATCCTCCGCTCGTCGACGTTGCGACCTGGGCTGGATTCCGCCTAGAGCGTAGCGCCGACCGGGCGGAACTCGCGGTGGTTTCCCTCCCCCGGAATCCCGAGGGCGTCCTGTGGTCGGACGACGAGCTGGGAGGGTGGGCGGAAGGGGCTCGTTCCGTTCTGATCGACGAGACCTTTCGGGAGTTCTCGGGCGCTCCGTCGAAGGCGAGCGCCGGCCGGCCGGGCGTCTGGGCGTCCGGAACGTTCACGAAATTCTACGCCGCGGACGATATCCGCGTCGGCTACGCCGTCGCCCCGCCCGAGGAAGCCGCCTCGTTCGCCCGGTTCCACGGTCTCGTGACCGACGAGCTCTCTCCCTACTCGGTGGCGTCGGCGCTTCGTCTCCTTCGGGGGGGACGATCCGTCGTCCGGCGGGTCCGTCATCTCTTCGAGGCGAACCGTTCGGCGCTGGCCCGGGCCCTCCCTCTGGAGCGGATGGTCCAGGCGCCCGTCTACTTCGACCGCGTGCCGGACGGCGACCGGCTGGCCCGCCAGTGCCTCCGGGCGTCGGTCCTCGTGTGCCCCGGTTCCTACTTCGGGTCTCCCGGTGGGGTCCGGATCACGTTGACCCGACCCACGTTCGCCCGAGACCTCGCCGCGTACCTACAGGTACGGTTTCGCACGGTCTGAGGCCGGCCATCAGCGTGGCTGGCGTGGGGAGGGTGGCTCGACCGCCCCCTGGGGGGCTCGGCCCAGCGCGAGACGGGCCAAGGTGACCTTGCGGAGGGGTTCGGTCCGGACCTCGGACATCGCACCCTCCCTCTCCTGGAGGAACGTCTTCGCGAACGCGCGCGCCCGGTCCGGATTCGACTCCTGGACGAGCAGGAATCCGCGAGCCAGCTCGGTGAGGACGGCGCGGGCCGGAACGATTTCCTCGAGCGGCCTCTCGTCCGCTTTCCGCGGAACCCTTCGGGCGGCGAGGTCGTCCATTCGTCGGGGTCCGAGCCGACGGGACGGCCTTAAAGGAAGGCGGTCCACTCGATACGGCCAGCGCGGGGGGACCCCGAAGTTATAATGACCGCACAATCGTTCTTGCGGGTGCGTCCATGAGCGAAACACCACTGGCATCGCCCTCACCGTCTTCCTCGCCGCCGAACAGCTCCAAACCTGCCCGGGGGGTTCTCCTCCGCACGCCCATCCCCGGCCCGGAGGCCCAGAAGGTCATCGCCCGGGACCAGAAGTACCTCATGACCGTCACGAAGTCCGAACCGATCGTCGCGGCCTCCGGCCGGGGCGTCTGGATCACGGACGTCGACGGGAACCGGCTGCTCGACTTCGCGGCCGGGATCAGCGTGCTCAACGTCGGCCACAGCCATCCGGACGTCGTGCGGGCGATCCGGGACCAGGCCGGGATCCTCCAGCACTTCGCGGGGACCGATTTCTACTACGACCTGCAGGTCCGGCTAGCGGAGAAGCTCACCCAGATCACGCCGGGAGATTTCGCGAAGAAGATCTTCTTCACCAACAGCGGCACCGAAAGCGCCGAGGCCGCGCTCAAGATCGCCCGCTGGAACCGCCGGCGACCGATCACGGTCGGGCTCCTCGGGGCGTTCCATGGACGCTCGATGGGTTCGCTCTCGATGACCACCTCCAAACCGGTTCAGCGGGCCCGGTACGCCCCGTTCGTCAACGGGGGCCACCACATCCCGGCCCCGACATGCTACCGTTGCCCGTACAAGCTCGAGTACCCCAGCTGCGACCTCTACTGTGCGAAGATCCTGAAGGAGCTCTACTTCGAGACGTCGATCCCCCCCGACGATGTCGCCGCGTTCATCGCGGAGGGCGTCATGGGCGAGGGAGGCTACTTCGTACCGCCGAAGGGTTGGCACCAAGTGATCAAGTCCACGCTGGACGAACACGGCATCCTGTTCATCGACGACGAAGTACAGTCGGGGATGGGCCGGACCGGACGCTGGTTCGCCATCGAACACACCGGGGTCGTGCCGGACATCCTGACGATGGCCAAGGCCGTCGGCGGAGGCCTCCCGATGGGCGCGGTGGCGATGCGGGCCGACCTCGACCTCGCCACGGGGGCCCATTCGAACACCTTCGGAGGGAACCTGGTCGCGTCGGCGGCCTCGCTCGCGACGATCGGGGTGATCGAGCGCGAGAACCTGTTGCAGAACGCCACGACCCAGGGTGCCTACCTCATGCAACGACTTCGCGAGCTCCAGTCCCGGCATGACGAGATCGGGGACGTCCGGGGCCTGGGGCTCATGGTCGCCTCGGAGTTCGTCAAGGACCGGCGCACCAAGGAACCGGCGATCCGGTTCCGCGACCGGGTGCTCACCGAGGCGTACCGGCGCGGACTCATCCTGTTGGGGTGCGGTCGCTCCGCCATCCGGTACATCCCCCCGCTGATCGTCCAGCGCGAGGAGATCGACGAGGCGATCGAGATCGTCGACGCCGCGATCTCCGCGGCTCGCGCGGCGGCATGAAGTACGGCCACCTGGCCGGACCCGGCCGGATCGTCCTGACGGACCGTCCGACGCCCACCGCCGGTCCGGGGGAGGTCGTGGTCTCGCTCGCCGCGTGTGGGGTGTGCGGGACCGACCTCGAGAAGCTGCGGGGGAACTACCAGACCACCGGGCTCATCGGCCACGAGCCGGTGGGACGGGTGGCCGAGGTGGGGGTCGGCGTCGCGGGTCTCAAGGTCGGAGACCGTGTGTTCGTACACCACCACGTGCCCTGCTACGCGTGCGAGGTCTGTGCCCGGGGAGACTACACGTTCTGCCCCACCTACTCCAAGACCAACATCGACCCCGGAGGGTTCGCGGAGTCGTTCCGGGTGCCGGCGGGGAATGTCGCCCGGAAGGCGGTCCTCCCTCTCGCCGAGTCGGTCGACTGGGACGCGGGCGCGTTGCTCGAGCCGGCGGGATGTGCCCTGAGCGCGATCCGTCGGGTCGGGCTCCCGGACCAGGCCAGCGCGTTCGTCCTCGGCCTCGGCCCGGTCGGCCTCCTGTACGCCCGCCTGCTGCGGTCGTGGGGGGCGGCCTGGGTCGGTGGGTCCGAGGTGAGCCCGCTTCGACGCGCGGCCGCAGAGCGGGGGGGCATCGACGTCACCGTCGACCCCCGGGCACCGGGCGCCGTCCGGGCCGCGGTGGACCGGGCCACGGGTGGCCGAGGGGTGGACCTCGCGGTGGTGGCGGTGGGTCACCCCGCGGTCGTCCGTGAGGCCACGACGCTGGTGCGTCGCGGAGGGACGGTCAACCTCTTCGGGCTGCCCGAGGCCGGGAGCCGGCTCGACGCCGACCTGCAGGACCTCTACCTCCGAGGAGTCCGTCTCATCCCGTCGTACGCGACCACCGAGCCCGATATCCTGGAGGTCCACCGGCGGGTCGTGTCGGGCGACCTGCGGATCTCCGACCTCGTTTCTCACCGGATCCCCCTCGACCAGATCGACGAGGCGTTTCGCCTCGCGGGCCGGCCGGACGAAGCCGTGAAGGTGACGGTGACCGGCCCCGCCGTCTAGCGGTCAGGCCTCGACGCCCTCTCCGAGCGTCTGACCGGTGACCCGGTGCCCGGCGCGCACGCGCACCCTCGGGCCGAGGATGCTGGAATGGACCACCGCCTCCTTCTCCACGTGCGTCCCCTCCATCAGGATCGCGTTCTCGACATGCGCGCCGGCCTCGACCGTTACGTCCTCGCCGAGCGTGACGAACCGCCCGAACGACGCTCCCTGCGCCCGGACCCCGCGGGCGGCCGCGACCGGGCCCGAGCCGAGGGCCCCGCGCGGCACCCCGCCCTTGCCTCCCCGACCGTCCTCGAACAGGAGCTGCTGCGACCGGAGAAGTCGCTCGGGGGTTCCCGCGTCATCCCAATACTTGTGGAGACGGAATCCGTACATCCCGAGCGGGAGCAACCCGGGAATGACTTCCCGCTCGAAACTGACCGGGCGCCCCGCGGGAATCCGGTCCAGCACCGAGGCCGCCCACACGGCGAGCCCCGCATTGATCCAGTGCGAGGGCGCGTCCTTCGGTTCCGGCTTCTCGACGAACGCTTCGATCCGGTCGTCCGCTCCGAGCGCCGCCACCCCGTAGGGCCGCGTGTCGTCCACCTCGGCGAGTGCCATCGTGCCGATGCCCGCGCGCCGACGATGCAACTCGAGGAGGGCGGAGAGGTCCACCGACGCCACGACGTCCGAATTGAGCACCAAGAACGGGTCGGACATCCCGGCCCCGGCGTTCTTCATCCCCCCTCCCGTGCCGAGAGGTTCCGACTCGGTGACCGTCCGAACCGGCCAGGGAGGCGGGTGGTCCCGAATGTACGCGTCGACGACCTCCGCCTTGTACCCGGTCGCGAGCACGACCTCCTCCACGTCGGGAGGGATGAGGTCGAAGACGTGGTAGAGGACCGGCTTGCCCGCGATGGGGATGAGCTGCTTGGGCACCGTGTAGGTGACCGGGCGCAGGCGGGTGCCGAACCCTCCGATGAGCACGAGCGCCTTCACGGTCGAGGCCAATCCCGTGGCCTCCTTATGCCTGCCGTCCGGGGCGGCGCGGCGGCTCCTAGAGGAGGCTCGACTCGCGGCCTTTCTCCGCGGACCGAGAGTATTCCTTCTCCACGACCCGTTTGAGCAGCGCCGCGGGACTTCCCCAGATCGTTACCCGACCGAGCGTCCCCGCGGCCCGGCCCAGGCCGAGCGCCACGACGACGCCCCGCTCGCGATACCGGAACGGCTCGAGCGGCCGTCCCTCCGAGCGCGCGACCAGGTTCGAGGCCGCCACGCGGGCCTCGGCGAGCGCGGCTTGGGCCGTGGCCGGTACGAGCATTCCCGTCGCGGGGTCCCGGAACTCGGCGACGTCACCAACCGCGAAGACCGTCGGGAACCCGGGGACCTCGAGCGTCGGTCCGACCGCGATGCGCCCTCCCTTCCCGTGGGGGGCGGCCAGCGCCTTCACGACCGGAGACGCCTCGAGTCCGGCGCACCAGACCGCCGCGTCGCACGTGAGCACCGAGCCATCCTCGAGGTGGACCTTCCCCGGCTCCACGCGAACGACGTTCACGCCGTGGATGAGCGAGACCCCGGCGCGCCTCAGACGCGTCCGGGCGTGCGCGATGAGCCCGGGGGGGAGCCCGACCAGGAACGGGAGGGCGCCCGTGAGCAGAAGGACGTCGGGTGGCCGCGCGCCGGGGCCGGCGAGCCGGGCCCAGTTAGTCGTCGCGATCTCGGCGGCGAGCTCGGTTCCCGTCGAGCCGCCGCCCACGATCACGAAGCGAGGGCGCCGCTCCCCCGGAAGGGTCGCGGAGAGGCGTTCTGCTTCCCGCACGGTGCTCGCGAGCCGCTGAGCGCCCGAGAGGCGGTATACGTTGAACGTGTTCTCCGGGGCGCCCGGCACCCCGTAGTACGCCGCGACGCTCCCCAGGCAGATGACGAGGTAGCGGAACCGGATCTCCTCCCCGGCTTCGAGACCGACCCTCCCGTTCGGCAGGTCGATCGAGGTGACCGCGCCCTGCCGCAGAGCGACCCCGGTCCGTTCCAAGGTCCGGACCAGAGGAACGGTCCAGGGTCGGGGGTCCCCGGCCGCCTCGGCGATCCTTCCGATCTCGTAGAGCTCGGTCCGCAGCACGTGGACCGGATTCCGGTCGACGAGCAGCACCGGCAGCCGGCCCCGGGTGCGACGGGAGACCTCCCGTGCGACCGTCAGGCCCGCATAACCGGCACCGAGCACGACGACCGCTCCGTCCGGGTCCGTGGCGAGGGAATCGCCCATCGGGCGAACTGGAGTGCGGAGACCCATTAGGGTTGGCGGCTGGGCGGGGCGATGAGCCACCGCCCCCCGGGTTCCGAACTCCGAGGAGGAGACCGGCTCGGGCTGCGACACGGCCGAACCGACCCAGTCGGACGGAAGGTTCATCTGGGTAGATGCCGGCCCGGGTCCGTGGCCGGAAGGTTGGCACAAACGCCCCAGAAAACGTCGTCGAGCACGAACCAGCGCTTTCCCACTCCACCTCGAGCCTAGAGGGCATCGAACGTGGCGATCGACACCGGCGACACCGCGTGGGTGATCACGGCAACGGCCCTCGTCATGCTCATGACCCCGGCGTTGGGGTTCTTCTACGGCGGTCTGGTCCGCCGTAAGAATCTCGTCGCCACGATCGTCCAATGCCTCGCGATCTTCTCGGTCGTCAGCCTCGTCTGGGCGCTCTGGGGCTACACGCTGACATTCGGCCCCTCGGTCGATGGGATCATCGGCAACCTATCGAAGGCGTTGCTGTTCAACGTCGGGGCCGCTCCGAACCCGGCCTACTCCGTCAACATTCCCGAACTGCTCTATTTCGCGTTCCAACTCAAATTCGCCGCCATCACTCCGGCGCTGATCATCGGGGCGTTCGCCGGCCGCGTGCGCTTCAAGTCCCTCCTGATCTTCATCGTCCTCTGGACCACGCTGGTCTACGTCCCGATCGCGATGTGGATCTGGAACCCCGGTGGTTGGCTCCACATGCTGGGGGTCGTCGACTTTGCCGGCGGACTGGTGGTCCATACTTCGGCCGGAGTCTCCGCGGTCGCGGCGGCCGTCGTCATCGGTCGACGGTCGAAGGTCGAGACCCGAGCGAGCCGACCGAACAACGTCCCTTACGTCATCCTGGGGACCGCGCTCCTCTGGTTCGGTTGGTTCGGATTCAATGCGGGTAGCGCTCTCGCCGCGGACGCGGTAGCGGTCAATGCGCTCGTGACCACCAACTTGGCGGCCGCGGCCGGCGGCGTGAGCTGGATGCTGGTCGACTGGGTGCGGAAGGGACGCCCCTCGGCGGTCGGTATGGCAGTCGGCGCCGTTTGCGGCCTCGCCGCCGTGACTCCCGCGGCGGGGTTCGTCAGCCCGTCCGCATCGATCCTGATCGGACTCGTCGCCGGCATCCTGTCGAATTATGTGGCGAACTGGCGGGCCCGGACGACCCTCGACGACTCGCTCGATGTCTTCGCGTGCCATGGGGCGGGGGGCATGTGGGGAACGATCGCCACGGGCCTGTTCGCCTCGACCGCGATCAATGCCGCGGGCCCCAACGGACTGTTCTACGGCAACCCCCACCAGGCGCTGGTGCAACTGTTTGCGGTCGGCGTGGTGGCCACGTTCGCCTTCGTCGGCTCGTACGTCCTCCTCCGCGTGATCAACGTGTTCTCCCCGCTCCGGGTCGGCCCGGCCGAGGAAGACGCGGGCCTCGATGTCTCGGAGTTCGGGGAAGAGGCCTACGAACCCGGCCTACCGACCGTGACCGCGACCGGTCTGGCCGATGCGAAGTAGGAGGCATGGCGAGGTCGCTCCCGCCGCCCTCGATCCCCCGCCCCCCACGGGCACGGGCGTGAGGGGCTCCGGTCCGCCCCGATGAGACCGCTACCTAGAATACCCACACTATCCATCGAGGCGTGTGGAGCTACCGGGTAGCGACCGAAGACCGATGCCCGGGGCTCGCGCCATCGGCCAGCCTCGGGCCGAGGGGCGACTCGAGGTGACGGTCCTGCTCCGGCGCAGGGCCGACGCCGCCCCGTTCCCCGAAGGACTGGGTGGAGGAGCGACCGGCGGCCCCCGACCGGCGTTCTTGACCCGCGAGGAATTTGCCCGTACTCATGGGGCTCACTCGGACGACGTCGCCCGGGTCCGGGAGTTCGCCCAGACGAGGAAGCTGGAAGTGAAGGGGGTGTCGACCGGCCCTCGGCTCGTGCGACTTGGCGGTACGGTGGAAGCATTCGAGCAGGCGTTCGGGGTGGCGCTCGAGCGCTGGGCGTTTTCGGAAGGCACGTATCGCGGGAGGGTCGGCCCGGTGCAGGTCCCCGCCGAGCTCGACGGGGTCGTGATCGGAGTGTTCGGTCTGGACGACCGGCCGCAGGCTCGAACCCACTTCCGCATCCGCCGGACCCCGGCGGCGGGGGACCACGTCTACACTCCATCCCAAGTAGCCAGCGCGTACGCCTTCCCGCCGGGGAGGGACGGTACCGGAGTGACGATCGCGTTCCTGGAGCTCGGGGGAGGGTACACCGCGACCGAGTTGGACGCGTACTTCCGAACCCAGGGGATCGCTCCGCCGGCCATCACCGCGGTCTCGGTGGACGGGGCGACGAACACGCCCAATGGGGATCCGGAGGGACCGGACGGCGAGGTCCAGCTGGACCTCGAGGTCGCGGGGTCGGTCGCTCCGGCGGCCACCCTCGTGGCGTACTTTGCGCCCAACACCGACGCCGGATTCCTCGATGGACTTTCCGCGGCGGTGCACGACGCGACCCGCCGCCCGTCGATCGTCTCGGTCAGCTGGGGCGGACCCGAAGACTCGTGGACCGCCCAGGGACGAGCCGCCCTCGATGCCGTCTGCGAGGACGCCGCGACGATGGGGGTCACGATCCTGGTCGCCGCCGGTGACGGGGGGGCCACCGACGGGTACCTGAGGGCGGCCCGCTGGTCGTCGACTTCCCCGCCTCCAGTCCCTATGTGCTTGCCTGCGGGGGCACGTCGTTGGTCCTCGAGGGGAGCACCATCCTCTCCGAGGTCGTCTGGAACGAACTGGCCTCGGGCGAGGGGGCGACCGGGGGCGGCGTCAGCGGGGCGTTCCCCCGGCCGGGATACCAGACCTCTCCGCCGGTGCCCGCCGCACCGAACGGGTTCGTGGGGCGAGGCGTCCCGGACGTCGCGGGGAACGCCGACCCCGCGACCGGCTACTCCGTGGAGGTCGACGGAACGAGCGCCACCTACGGGGGTACGAGCGCGGTCGCGCCGCTCTGGGCGGGACTGATCGCCCGCCTCAATCAGTCCGAGGACCCTCCCCTGGGATTCGTCAACCCGACCCTGTATCGCCCGAGCGCCGAGGCCGCGTGCCACGACATCACGTCGGGGAACAACGGTGGATACTCCGCAGGACCCGGTTGGGATGCGTGTACGGGCTGGGGAAGTCCGGACGGGAGCCGGCTGCTCGCGGCCCTACGGTCGGTCCCGCCTCGGCCGGCGGCGGGGCCCTAGGCCTCGCCCACCCCGAACGAGTCGAGGAACGCCCACCACGCTCCGAGCGTGCGCTCGACCGAAGCGGCGGCTCCGCCGTCCCCGGGCGCCTCCTTTCGGAGTTCGTGCGCCAGGATCTGGCGCTCGGCCGCGGAGTGGGCCACGTCCGCCTCGGTGTGCACGCGGAAGAACTCGTGGGCGGCGGCTGCGCGGAGACCGTAGTTGACCCTCAGTCCACGCGATTTCTCGGCGGCGACCGCGGGGAATTGTCGCTCGTAGGCATAGAGCGCCCCCAGGGCCTGGGCGGGAGAGCCGCGCCCGAGGGTCAGTGCTTCGTACGTCCGGCACAGCCCGAGGGCCGCGGGCCGGGGGGGAGGAGGTCGGCGCGCGTTCCACCGGGACCCGATGGCGCGGGCAAAGTCGACCCACAGCTCGGGATGCGTGGGGGACCGTCCCTCCTCGTCCGTGAGGTTCTCGAGCAGAACGCGCCGGTCCTCGGGCCGGACCAGACGGGAGTACGCTCCCGCGACGTAGCGCGGGAAGTTGGACTCGAAGTGGTAGTACTGACCGGCGTACTGACGCAGCGTCTCCACGGGCAGCTCCCCCTTCGACCAGGCGGTGTAGAACGGGTGCTTGAGCAGGTGGCGGCGTTCGATGCTGGCGTCGATCTCCCGGAGGGCGTTCATTGTCCACCCGAATACGGGGGGGTAATCGAGGTTTTGGGTCCCTCCGGAGCGCCCTTCGCGGGCCGAAGATGTCCTAACCCTACGTACCGTCGAGGTGGTCACGGGAGCGAGAGTGCGGCGGGTCTTCGTAGTGTCGGGAGCCACCGGAAAGCAGGGGGGAGCGGTCACCCGCAGTCTGCTCAAGCGGGGCCATTCGGTCCGTGCGCTGACGCGAGACCCCTCGAAAGCTTCGAACCTCCGCACGCTCGGCGCGGAGGTCGTCGAGGGCGACCTCCGGAGCGGGAAAGGTCTCGCGGAGGCTCTTCTAGGGGCCGAGGGGTTCTTCGTCCTGACCACACCCTACGATCTCGGGTTCGACTCGCCGGACTACGAAAGCGAGCAGCTTCAAGGGCGCACGGCTCTCGGCGCGGCGAAGACGGCGGGGACCCCCCACGTGATCCTGAGCTCCGCGACCGCTGCCTCCGGCGACAGCGGGGCGCCCCTTTTCGAGTCGAAGGCCGCGAACGAGCGTCGGTTGAAGGAACTCGAACTTCCCGGGACGATCCTTCGTCCCGCGACCTTCATGGATAATTTCACCTCGTCGTGGGGACTGGAATCGCTCCGGACCGGCGTCCTCTCGTTCCCGGCGCGCGCCGAGACCCGCCTGGAGCTGGTCGCGGTGAGGGACATCGGCGAGGCGGCCGCCTCGGTGTTCGAACTAGGGTCGGCCGCCCTCGGCGAGACGATCGACCTGACCGGCGATTCCCGCACCTTTCAGGAGATCGCGCGGATGCTCGGCTCATGGATCGGGCGGTCGGTTCGCTTCCAGGAAGAGGTGGACCCGGCAGCGAAGCAACGGTTCGGGGCCTTCCCAGAGGCCCCGGACCCGGAGGCCGAGCGGAGGGAGATCGAACGCGATATCGAGGCGCTCGAGAGGCGCTGGAAGCTGCACATGACCCGGTTCGCCTCCTTCCTCGGGTCGACCCCGGTCCCGCGCCTCGCTTCCGAGCGCTGACGGGGCGCGTCCCTCCGGGCCGAGCATTTCGCCCCGACCAGCGGGCCCGAACCGGGGCTAGGACGGCACCGGAGGAGTTTCGGCGGGGGCAAACACGACCAGCACGACCAGCTCTTCCTCGATCGAATGGAAGCGGTGCACGTCGTGGGCCGGAACGAACAGAACGTCGCCCGGGCCGACCGCGTGGTCCGAGTCGCGGTGCGTGAAGCGCGCCCGTCCTCGCACGACATGATAGACCTCGTCCTGGGCGTGCGGCGACTGGCCATCCAGCGCTCCCCGGGGCAACACGTAGACTCCGGCCGACATCGACGGGGTCCGGAGGAACTCGTGATAGCGTTCTCCGGTTCGTCGGGTCCGGTCCGCCAGCTCTTCGATCGAATCCATGGGAGTTCCTTACGGAGGAGGTCCGGCCCCGGGACGCTCTGGGGGATCTCCTTCCCCCCTCAAATCCTTCGTCACTAGGCCGATAGGCCGGGAGCGAACCGCGGACGGGCGCGCAGTCGCGCAAGATGGACGGACACGCCGAATCCCCAGACGAGGATCGGAGCCACGATGAGCCGTTCGATGAGGCCGGGGTCCCAGGTCGTGCCGGAACCCTGGGTGGGAACATAGTAGGCAAGCGAGAGGAGCGTCACCGCGCCGAGTAGGGCCGAGTACGCCCGCCCGCCGGACCAGGAGGTCTCCGGTCCCATTCCGATCGCGAGGATCAGGAGGGCCAACCCACCGGGGAGGAAGACGAGGAGGGAGACGAGGTCGTGCACGGGTGCGTTGACGTTCTCGGGGAACGCGCCCACGAGGATCGCGGCGACGCTCGCCAGCATCAGGAGGGGAAGTCCGACGATCCGCGATGCGCCACGGGAGAACGCGGTCCAGGTCAGGAGGACGGCCACGAACGAGAACAGGCCCAGGAGCGCGATCGACACGTTGAAGACGATGTGCCAGGGGGAGGTGGCGGTGTTCCCGAGGTCGCTGATGTAGTTCGTCAGGAGGGAATACCCCGAGTACTGGGTCTGGACCACGGCGTTGGCCACAACGAACTGCACCACGCCCACGCCGAGGAGGAGGGCTCCCCAACGGACCGAACGGCTCGCATAGCCCCCCATGGACGACGTCATCTCATTCCCGCTCGGCGCGAGGAGGCGCGAGGGGTTTCAAGGACCCTTCGGTCGAGGCGCTGCGCCCCCCCCGACCCCCAGCCGCCGTGCCATCGTCAGGGTGGAGAGCTGGGGAGAGAAGCCGAGCTCCTCGAGGATCGGCCTCGCCGACCCCACCGAATCCGTCACGGCGGCCAGGACGACCGCACACCCTCGGGCGACGAGCCATGCGGTCCCCTCCTGGATGAGCCGGACGAGCTCATCGTGGGAGGCGCCCGGGTCCAGCGCGGGGAGGAATAGGATCCCGGGCAGACCGGTCCCCCGCCAGCACGCGACCAAGTACCCGACCGGTTCGTTGGGGCGTCCGACCGACCATGTCTCCCGGACGGCCCCGGGGAACTGGCCGAGAGATTCGAGGTGCGTCAGGCGGGCCGGATTTGGGGGCAGGATGGCCGTCACGGAATCCGGAACATGGCGCGCACACCAGGCGGCCGCGGACTTCCGGTCGGCTTTCCCCACGATTCGAACGGACGCCGGCGCCCGTCCGGCGGCGGCCACCACCTCGGGCGTGGCACATCGAAGCCAGAGGGCGCGTTGGATCGGCTCGTAGCGCCGCGCCCGGTAGAGCGTCACCGCCGGATGGTTCTCTTCCTCCACGTCGAGGACGGCCCATTCCCGACCGTGCTTCGCGGAGAGCTGTTCCGCCCGCGCGATCATCTGCCCCGCCAGGCCCCGCCGGCGGTGCGAGGGCCGGACCCCGACCCCCAAGATGTAACCGGAGTTCGGCCAGGGCAGCATCATCGTGGTGCCGACGACGGTCGGGCCAGCGGAGGCCACGAAGATCCGGATCGGGGCCCGGCCGAAGGCCCGCAGCAGCTGGAGCGCAAACCAGATCCCGGGCCGGAACAGGCCGGCGAATTCGGCCGTTCCCCGGGTTCCCAGTCCGAGCAACACCTCGAACGGTCCGTAGCTTCCCAGTATCACCTCGGAGAAGCTGTCGCGGTCGGACCGTCGAACCTCTCGAACCTCGACCGCGCTCCCCGGTGGACCGGGCAATTGGGTGACCACGTTCGAGGAGGTCGGGTGGATACTTGAGGTGGTTCGGCCCGGGTAAGGGTCATGCGATTCCCCTCCGAACGTCCGCCGGCGGTTTCCAGGGTGAGCGGGGATCGGAGGTACGGCGCCGGGCCTATTCTCGCCCCCGACTAGCGGAGGTCAACCCGTCCGCGAGCCGAGGACCCGTTCCGTGAGTCGGCTCGCGATCCGTAGCACTTCGAGCGATTTCCGGACCCCGTTCGCGGCCTCGGGGAACGGCTCCGTCGCGAAGAACGCCTCGACCTCCTCTCGGCGGCCGACCCCCACGACGTGGACGGTGCGCTCGAGGAGCCGGGAGAGGGCCCAACTGCCTTGGCTTCGCTCCTCCAGCTCCCGGAGGTTCTGCCTCAGCCACTCCCAGACGAGCGCCCGACCGATCGGGTTCGCGGCCGCGCCCACGATGATCTCGTGGGCGACGCTCGCCCGCATCCCGGGCTCGAGGGCCGCGGCGAGGGCCCGGGCGAGCAGCTCGGGAGTCGGCAACCCTCCGAGCGCCTCGGCGGCCGTTTGGGCTCCGTCGTCATCGGCGGTCGAGCGCGCCCTTGCGTGCAGCGCGGTGAACCCTTCCGCGCCGGCGATCCGGGCGTACGAATACGCGACCGCCGGTCGCATCGCCGCGGCCAGCCGGTCGATCTCGCCAAAGCGGGACGCCAGGGACTCGGCGAACTCAAGGTCCAGTCGAGCCAGGTTCAGCATGACCTGTTCGCGAATCACGGCATCGGTGTCGGGCTCGCCCGGTCGGGCTTCGTGCGAAAGGCGGGCGAGCTGGGCCCGGTAGAAGGCGATGGCCTCCATGCGGAATCCGGGCGCTTCCCCGATGTACGGTCGTAGCCACTCGAGAGAGTACGCCAGCTCGAGGACGCTCGGATAGTCCGTAAACTGCCCTCCCAGGTGCACGAGCTCGAGGTACTCGGAGAGGGAGGAGTCTCCCGAGATGAGGAACGCCCAGGCGTCGTTGATCAGCGCCCACCGATCCGCCGACCCCATCGCGGGAAGTGACCGGAGGATCTGCGCACGGAGCTTGGCGTCGTACCACACCCGGAGGAACGCCGAGCGGCCCGGGTTGACGAGGACGGAGTCCGTCCGGTCGAACGGGAGGTCCAGCGTCTCGGTCCGGAAGAGCAACCGCTGGGTCTGCGTTCCCACGACCAGCGTTAGTGGGATCGGCCAGGGTGCCTCCCTCCGGCGGGAATCCGAGAACAGGAACCGCGTCTGCTCGAGATGGAGGTTGTGAGGACCCGCGTGCACCCGGAGGACGGGAAATCCAGCCCTCCCGATCCACGCGGGCAGCACCTCGGTCACCGGTTCTCCCGAGACCGCGGCGAGGGACGCCCAGAGGTCCTCGCCCCGCGCGTTCCCGTATCGGAACCGTTCGAGGTAGGCGGCTACGCCGCGCCGGAAGACCTCCTCACCGAGATAGGAGTCGACCATGCGAACCACGCTCGCGCCTTTGAAGTAGGTGATCTCGTCGGTGCTTTCGGCGATCGCCTTCGGGTCGGCGATGTCGAGCCGGATCGGGTGCGTGCTCTCGAGAGAGTCCCCGAAGTACGCCGGTCGGATCCGGATCAGGAACTCGCTCCAGGCATCGTGGCGCATCCCGAGACGGACCTCCATCTTGGCCGCGACGAAGGTCGCGAAGCTCTCGTTCAGCCACAGGTCGTTGAACGTCTCCATCGTCACGAGGTTTCCGAACCACTGGTGCGCGATCTCGTGGGCGAGGGTTTCCATCGCCCACCGCCGTACCGCAGGACTCGTGGTGTCGTCCACCAGGAGCCCGAGCTCCGGGAAGGCGATCGCACCCCAATTCTCCATCGCCCCCGCCCAGAGGTCCGGCACGGCCACCAGGTGCAGTTTGGTCAGCGGGTAGGGCTGGCCGTAGTACTCACCGTACGCGCGCACCAACGGGCCGGCGAGGTCCAGCAGGGTGCGGGTCCGCGCGACCTTCCCCGGCAGGGTCGCGGCGATGATCCGCACGCCGTCGCTGAGGCGCTCTTCGGTTTCGAACGGCCCGACCCCGAAATAGAGGAGGTAAGTGGCCATCGGGGGGCTCGGGGCGAACACCCACCGCTTCCGACCTCCCACCGGTTCGATGCGCTCGAGCTCGGCGTTCGAGATCACCACCGGCCCAGCGTCGGTGGTCACGCGCACCGTGAAGACCGCCTTCTGGTCCGGAGTATCCAGGCACGGGAGCACCCGGCGGCAGGAGATCGGTTCCATCATCGTAGTCAGCACCGGCCGCTCGCCGGACGAAGAGACGTAGAGTCCGGTGAGGCTCTTGTGCGAAGCCGCGCCGGAGTAGCGTAAGAACAGCCGACCTCCTCCCTCGTCCCCAGCGCGGAGGACCAACTTGTGACGGGTCGAGTCGATGGAGAACTCGATCGGAACCCCGTCGAGGCTCGCCTCGACCACCTCGAGATCTTCGCAGTCGAGCTCGATGGCCCCGCGCAGTCCGGAGGCGAGCAACGTGACGGCCCCCCGGAACAGGCCCCCCGGGTAGTCGACGTCGAGGTCGAGCTCGTACTGGTGCGCCTTCACGCGGCACCGAACCATGCGTGCGTCTTGAATCTGATGCCCTGCCAGGGACCCAAGCTCCGGCGACCGGGTGGGAATCAGAGGCCCGCGAGCCCGATCATCTCAACCGGTGGCCGGGGATCGAATGCTGTCCGTCGACCGGATTCCCCGAAAGATCCAGCCACGGCAGCCGCCGGCCGAGCGATTCTCCCGGGGAAAAGCCATCCCCCGATTCGCCTCGTTCGAGCGTGACTCGGGCCTCTTGCCAGACCTGGTCGGGCCGACCTTCGACCCGGTAGACCCGTTCGAACGGGGCCCGGAGCACGTCCGTCGGCGTCCCGCGGAAAGCGACGATGAGGGTGACGCCCTCCCGATGGAGGGTCTCGTGGACCTCGACCGAGCCGAGCGCCCGCTCGACTAGCGAATCGGGAAGGGCGTCCACGTTCGTGAGGACCAGGACCGCTCGGGCGTTGGCGGCCATCACTCGGGACACCATACGTTGGAGCAAGGAAGGGAGGCGGAGGTACGCGGCGAGACGTGCCGTGGCCTCGGCGGCGAGAGGGTCACGGACCAGCCAGGTCGACATCGCGCTCACGCCGTCGCCGGGGGGAAGGAGATCTTCCGCTCGGATGGGCGGGTCGTGACGGGTCTCCGAGCTTTCCTCGAGCACTCGACGCGCCCCGGGTTCCGGAGCCTCCGGTGGGGCGGTGAAGTCGGCCCATCCGAACGTGCCCACCTCCTCGCGCGCGATCGCGGACGCGAAGACCGCCATCGGGGTCTCCCCCCCACCGTAGAGGAGGATGGAGACGCCCCGAAAGGGGGGAAGATCGCCAGCACGCAGGTCCGTCATCTCGGTCTCCGGGGTCCTCTCCAACCCGGAGAAGGGTGGTGTGGGGGATGAGGGGACGCCGAACTCCTTCGGCCGACCGAACGGGTTCGGTCGGTGGGGAGGTCCTCAGAGGGACGATCGAGGCTACGCGAGAGCGGAGTTGGGTTGGAGAACCGTCTCGAACAACTTCTTTTCGATGAGCGCGATCGACTCCGAGATACCGGACTTGCTCCGGTTCAGTTTGCGGGCGAGCGCGGTCAGCGTGATGCCCCGGGGGACCGCGAAGTACCCTGCGGCCATGGCCTGGTTGAGGAGGTGTTCCTGGGCTTCGGTCAACATCGGGAGGTGGCTCCGCAGGGGTCGGCGCCGGATCGAGACGATCGAGAAATTCGGGTCGACGGCCCTCGCATGCTTCATGATGAGGTCGAACTCGCTCCGGCGGGCCACGACCTCCCACCGGATGAACCCGGCCTGGGGTCGCAGAGGGAACTGTATCGGGAGCTGGAGCCGTTGATAGAGGCCGATCACGGGCGGATTCTTGTAAGTGATCCGGTAGAGACATCCATCCCCGACCTCCGCGAGACTGTCGACCTTGACGACATCCGGATAGGCCGCAATTTCCCGGGCCCAGACGCCGGGAGGGGACCCGCTGATCCAGTAATCGGACACGGACACGCCCGGACCGACCTCCGTGCGATTGAGGACCTCCAGCCGTATGCTGGAGTGAAGGGAGGAGAACGGCCCCGTCCACACGTTCTGAGGGATCCGAACCCGGAGGGTGGCCAAGAAGAGGCGGTCGGCCGTAGGATCGTCGGCGGATCGGCGAAGATCTCGCAGCCGGGTCTCGGTGCTGTTCTGGATCGATTTCAGGAGCTCCTGGGCCGCAGGACCCTTCGGGGGCGAACTGGATTTGATTCCCGCTCGGCGAGTCTTGGTCACATCCAGGCCAGGGGCGGTTCGCCTCGACCCTGCTCACCGTTCCTCGGCATATAAGAGTAGAGCGAGGTGCGCGGGGAGGAGGCCGACCCGGTCGCTCTCCGGGGCGAGTCGGCTGCCCTGCGGTATCAGGGCGACCGACCCGGGAGGCCGCCGGCCGACCAAGGTGTATAAACTCCGACCCCCCTCGGGGCGGCGTGCCGGACGAAGTTCGGTTCATGTACTCGGGCATCCGGGTCCGCGACCTCCGCCGGTCCGTCCGGTTCTACCGTGCGCTGGGATTTCGAGTCATCAAAAAGGGATGGTTCTCCCACGGCGGTAGATGGGTCCACCTCGTGTTTCCCGGCTCCGAGCACCGCATCGAGTTGAACTACTATCCTCCGGGAACCCCGTTCTACGAACCTTTCCGCACCGGCACCGAGTTCGACCACTTCGGATTTTACGTCTCCGATCCTCGAGGATGGCTGCGATCCGTGATCAAGGCCGGCGCGAAGCCGAAGATTGGGTTCGTTGACGGACCGGCCCAGCTCCTCTTCGTGGAGGACCCGGACGGGGTGGGGATCTGCTCCTGTGGACCGTCCAGTCCCGGAAGCCTCCCGAAGCTCTTCCCTCCTCCCCATTCCGACCGCCGGCACGCACGCCGCACGGCGGCCAGGCTCCCCCGCCGGAAGAAGCGGTGAGAGCGCGACGGGTCTCCATCGAGCCGGACCTTCCCGCCCGCGAGGCCGGATTGCATCGACGTGCCAGGGGGCCACCTAGAAGGGCCAGCTCAGGGGGGAGTCGATCTAACGTTCGGTTCGGCGCTCCAGGAGCAAACGCGAAGAGGGCCATCCATGCGGGCCTCGGAACCGACGGATCGTCCGCGTCGCAAACATGCCCGGCCATGACCTAGAACCGATTCCCTGAAATGGGGTCGGAGCGGGGATACCCGATTGGTTCGAACCCCCGCATACCCGCCGTCGATGGACCGGCCCCTCCCCGCTCGGGCGCCCCTCCCGGCAGACCCCTCCGACCCATCGGGGAGCTCCGGAACAGGTCAAGATTACTTGACCTACCAACTATCCTCCGGAGCGTTCTCGGACCCTCTCAGGAAGGGTCCATGGACCGCTCGAGGCAGCTCAAGTTGGTCGCTGTCGGCGTGGTGGCGATCGTCGTGGCCGTAGGAGTGCTCTTGCTGTTCACTTTCGGGGTTCTAGTCCCGACCCACCCCGCTTCCACGACATCGCCCACGGGGCCCAAGACGTACCTCAACCTCACGATCGCCTACGACACCGCAACGGGGGTCGGGAACTTCACGACGCCGTTCATCTCGGTCGTCGCGCACACTCTCGTGGTGGTGACGATCACGAATTACGACCCCACGGCCAGCCCGCTCTTTGTTCCCTGGGACGACCATGTCGTTGGGACCATCGGGGGGAACGAAAGTGTGAATTGTGGGAAAGGAACCGACATCGTGAGCTCGCTCCCCAGTAACGGGATTAGCCATACGTTCACGGTGCTCGACGCCTACTACAACATCTCCGTCCCTATCCCACCGGCGCTCAGCCTTGGGGTGCCCTGCGCCGTCACGTTCGAACTGACGATGAATCAGTCGGAGATGACGAGCTGGGGCTGCGTGGCCAACTGCGACAACGGCCTCATGGATGCGGGCCGGATGTGGGGTCTGCTTCTGATCACGAGTTGACCCTACGTGCTCGCCTGACCCTGAGGGTCTCGGATTCGTGGGTTGTGGAACGGGCGCTCGGCCGCGTCGCGAGGGCCGCTCCGACCGTATTCGGAGGCCGCAAGCGGTGACGGCTGGAAATGCGACCGGCGGAGGCGCGGGTTGCGTTGAATCCGGGTCCACCGGTGGTAGCGCGTCTCACGCGGCCGGTGTCGACCGGCGTCGGAACAGAACTCGTTCGACGATATGGACCATCCCGGCCAGGGCCAACGCCATGACCGCCGTCGCCGCACCGAACGCTTGCTCGTTCCCGGCGCCCACGTAGGACCGCTGGTCCAGGACGAACCCGAGGGGGATCAGAGACCGGCCAAGGTCATGATGACCATGGCGGTGGATCCATCCCAGAAGTTCTGCGACCGTGAGGAGAGCGAGTGAACGTATCGAGGATCGACCGTCCCTTGCGCCGCGGGCAATAGGGCTGGAACTGGCTGGGCCTCCTTCGGCGTCGGCAAGCGCGCACGGTACGACCGCCGATATCGCAGATAGAAGAACGAAATGACCAGCCCTTGCAGAAGAGCCAGGCTACCCAGGTACGATACGTACATTTGCGCCGGGATCGTGATCCCTGGCATCACCCCCCCCCAGACGGTCAACAGGGCAAAGAACGAGAGAAGGAAGGTGGCCGTGAACAGCGCGAACGGCCGGTCGCGGGGATGCGTCCTCAGGCTCCTCAGGCGGGGAACGATTCGACCGATGACCGTCTCGATCCACGGGACCAAGAGGATGAACGCTGCGAGGAGGCCGACGAGCAGGACCGCGATGGTCGGAGTGACGAACTGGAAATCCGCGACCTTGTAGAGCCAAAGGAAGTACCAGTCCGGTTCCGGCGACGCACCGCCCTGATTCTGCGAGCCGAAGGCCGCCGGCAATACGACCAGGAATGCGGAAGCGAGGACGAGAAGGCAGCCGACGTACACGAGGCCCCACTTGAGCATGTAGAGGAAGACCCTCGGGAACCAGCTCCCGAGCTTCCGGTCGTCTTCCGCCGTCAACACCCGCTTCGCCCCGGGGTCGCTGCTGGCCCCGGGACCCACCCCGTGGGACTCGAACAACGTCACGTGGACGTACAGGAGCATCAGGAGCACGACGGGGACCAGCACGACGTGGAGCGCGAACATCCGCGACAAGAGACCCTGGTACGTCCCGTTCCCCTCGAGGAGGGGGGACATGATCGGGCCGAGCACCGGCACGGAGCTGACGAGCGAAAGGCCCACGTCCGTGGCTCCCACCGAGAGTGCGGTGTAGGGGAGGAGGTAGCCGGTGAACCCCATCCCCAGCATGCAGATCAGAAGGACCGTCCCGAGCATCCATGACAATTCTCGGGGACGCTTGTAGACCCCGGTGTAGAACCCTCGGAAGAAGTGGACGAAGGCGAGCATGATGCAGGCGTAGGCTCCGTAGAGGTGGCTGCTCAGGAGAAGCCAGCCGAACGGTACGGTCTGAATGATGTACAGCGTGGAGGCCCAAGCTTGGGGTGGGGCGCCGGTCGTGGCGGCGGTCACCGACGGGTTGTAGTAGAAGAGCAGCAGGAGCCCCGTGAGGACCTGAAGGATGAAGGCGATCGCGACAAACGCGCCCGTCCAGTACGACGGGTTGAAGCTGAACTCGGGTTGAGGTCGGTAGGGCCATTTGGAGATGTGCGTTCGGCTCTCGATAAAGTTCCAGAGCCAGTTCAGCGACCGATTGTACATGGACGGCGTGCCGCCGCTCTTCCGGGGGACCCGGTCCGGCGGATTGCCCTCGTTCTCAGCCATGGGGCCCCCACTCTACGCCGGACACTGTTGGGTCGGAGTTTGGGGAGCCTCGGTCTGGACCGGAGTGGCGACGACGTTCCCCCCACCAGAGTGCTGGTGTGACCCTTCACGGCGGGACCGATCTCGCCCACCGCGAACACCTCGTCCGTCGTTTGGTCCCACTGGAGGACGACCTGCGGGAGCGGAGCCTGGGCGGGCCCGGTGATGATCGACGCTCCTCCACTGGGCGCGGAAACGGCCGGATTGTACGAGGAACCGTGGCAGACGCAGTGGATGAACGCCGCGCCACCGTTGAACGAACCGCAGGCGCCCGGCGGATAGTAGGAGATGAACGGTGGGGTGCAGCCGAGATGCTGACAGACCGCGGAGAAGGCGGCCAGGGAATTGTGAGGGCCGACCCCTCCCGGAACCGCGGAGGGGAGGTTCAACAACAGGTTGGGCTCGTTGTCCAACGGATAGTTGAACAGGATGAGCGACGTGGACGAGGAGGGGTAGCGGTAGCTGGAAGCGAGGACGGGGGTCCCGTCAGAATAGAGGAGCTGGACTCGAGGGAACGCGGCGGCTCCCGCCTGAGGGGGCACGGCGAACCGAAGGAAGCTCGCGACCCCCGCCCCACTGAGGGCCAGCACGCCCCCGATCAAGGCGAGCTTGAGCGTGCTGCGTCTGGCCTCGTCAACCTCGTCCGAGCTAGGCGTGGGGATCGCGTCCACTTGACGAACGATTCCCGGGGGAAACCGTGTCGGACCGCCGTCCGCAAGGCGATAGAACAACGGGGAAGACGCCGGACACCACGCGCAATCGGCGCCCCCCGAAGGTCCGTGTCCTACTCCGGTCACCTCCCCTCACCCCCCTCCTCCGGATCCGGTGGGTCATACGGAATCCCGAGCTCCCGCGCTCGTCGGTACGCCTCCCACTCCTCGGCCGTGACCGGCACCTCCGCGGATTCGCCCGGCAGCTCCGCCCGGTCCGCGTCCTTGAACACGTAGGCCACGATGCCGATACTGGCCAGGATGAGCGCAAGCTCGGTCAGGTTCAGGACCGCGACGCAGTTCCACTGAACCCCCAGGATGACGGGTCCCGTCGAGGGACAGAGGGTGGCGGCGGTCCCCGAAGGACTGCCGCTGCTCGAGTCGTTCTGAGTCGAAGTGAGCGAGACCGCGGCTCCATGGACCGGCGTGGAACTCAGGGGAGAGGAGGGGACGGCGATCGCGATAGCGAAGAGCGCCAGCCCACCGAGGAGGAGCGCGAGCGCACGGACACCGCCGGCCTCGCGAGCACTCGTGCGTCGCTCTGGCCGAAACCGCATGGACTACGGGGGAATGACGGTCATCGTTCCCGTCATGAACCCATTGGTGGCCATGGAGTACGGATCGCACGGAGCCTCGCAGTTCCAGGTGAACGTGCCGGTCTGGTTGAAGTACGCAAAGAAGGTGACACTGGCCCCGATGCCCCCTTCCCCTGAGTTGACCGCGGAGGGTATGGGTACGTTGAATCCCGCATACGCCCCGCTCTCGAAGGAGAACGTGTGTACGACAAATCCGGCCGGCAGAGAATGCTCACACGGTCCGAGCGACGTGGGGGTGGAGTTCAGATAGATGCAATTGGACACGGTCCCGTTGACCTCCGCCTCGAGGGGGCTGACCGGGTTCTGCCCCGTGTCGAAGTTGAGGAGCGTGAATTCTAAGAGAGTGTCCGCCGGCACGGTGAAGTTGGCAGGGGCGAACTGGTCGGTGCTGGCATTCATGGCCGTGTCGAATGGATTGTTAATCGAAAGGAGGACGCCGGTCGCCGGGGTACCCGAGGACGACTTCGATGTGGGGGAAGGTCCCAGCCCCACCGGGTAACCCGTTATGGTCGCGAAAACGAACCACGTGATGAGGAACGTTACGACGACCAGGACGACGTACGGAAGCACGCTCGTACGAGGCCCGCGATCCGGAGCTGTACTGCGGACGCTCTTGGGGCTCCTTCCCAAGGAGTCGTCGCCCGCCGTACCCGGCGGTCCGGTATCTCCGTCGGACATCGAGAGACGGACTCGGTCGAGTTTTTTATGGGGGATGTCCGTACAGGCTGCCCCGGGGGTGTGACGGCCGGCCCGTGACCTTCGCAGAGGTCCTCACTTCGGGCATATAAACCGAGAAACGACTCGTGCATGGCCCGATGCCGTCATCCCAGAGACCGCACCAGGTCTGGTCGCTCCTGACATTGCAGGGCACACGCTCGCTCCTGACGGGCCTGCGTTACCGTATCCTGGTCGGACTGATCGGGTCCGCCTACGCGCTCAGCGCGATGATATTCGGTGGAATGTTGTACATCTCCCTCCACCCGTTGCCGCTCGCTGGTTTCTTTTACATCTATCCGACCGGACCCGGGCCATCTTGGAACTACCCCGCGATCTGGGCGGGCGGTCCTTACTTCCAACTCGACCTGCCCATCCTCTCGACGATCCTCATGATCCTGAGCGCCGCCGGCGTCGGTCTAGGGATGGCGTTGGCCGTCCTCCTGACGGTCCGTCTCATCCGTCAACGCAAGGCCGAGCTCCGCTGGCCCTCGGCGGTCGGTTCGTCGATCGGACTTACGCCCGCGATGATCGCGCTCCTCACGCTGGGCGCGTGCTGCTCGACGACCGCTGCCGCGACCGCCGGGATAAGCCTGACCGCCCAATCCAGCGGAACCAGTTCGGCCGAGCTCCTGGCGAACGCCTGGTACCTCGGACTGTTCCAAGTGGTCGTGGTGTATGCCGCGCTGCTCGCTCAAGAACAGCTCCTGAGGATCTACGGTCCTCTCTTGGGCTGGGGGACCCCGGACCCACCCAGACCGCCCGCCGGGAGCACCACCGATCGTCCCCTCGGGTGGGGAGGGGCCGGGAGCGGGGTCCTCCGGGTCGCGCTCGCGGTGGCCGGCCTCACGTGGTCGCTCTCCATGTTCGCCGGCTGGATCGCAACGCCTCCGTTGAGGGCGCAACCCGCGGTGTGGTTCGGTTGGATCTTCCAACACCAGGTGCCGGGCATACTCGCGATCCTCGTCGCACTGTTTCCGGCGGGGGTCTTGGCCGGCTGGACGAGGTTTTCGAGGGGGGGATGGGGGCTCGCACTCCGCGGTTCCCTCACCGCCTCCGGGTTGGCCCTGCTGACTTGGATGCCGGTTCCGGTGAGCCGGGCCGGCGCGGCGGCTTTGGGCAACGAACTCCTGGGGTATTGGCGATTCCCTGCTAGTTGGGGCGCGGTCGCCCCACCGGCTCTGGGTCCGGTCGGACTTTCGCTGCGCTGGGCCTTCCAATTCGCCCTACTCGGCGTCGTCGCGGTCTCGATGGGAATCTCGCCGGAGGCCAGTCTCCGGCCCTTTCTCCGGTCTTCCGCCGTTGCGCCGGGGGCGCCGGCGGACGGGACGGCCCGCGGGCGGGAGTCCGGTAGGCTGGGTCCGAACCGGTCCTACGCGGGCGATATCGCGGCGGGCCCGAACGAAGGCAGGGATCGCGTCGGGGTGGGCTCCGCTCGGGTCGAGACCGTGGTCGAACGAACGTTCTGAGGTGGGCTGGGCGAAGCCTCGCTCTTCGGACCCTCATGCCGAGCGGGCCCCGTCGGACGACTCTGAGGCCGACCTCTTCGACGCCGGTATCGGCGCGCCGGAAAGCCGGCTCGCCCGCTGAACGCATTGGGGGAGCCGCAGGAGGACTTCACCGGATAGTTCGGTTCCCTTACGCTAGACTCGAAGCCCGTTTCCGGGGCCGTGCGGAATCAACGGTTCGCCGTCGCAGGTCCCGGGTCTCATTGACAAAGTACCTGAGCCCGACTTCTGTCTTGGGTCACGAAGTCCAGGGCTGCCGAGGAGAGCTGCGCCCGGTGAGGGAGGGGTCGCCCGGCCGGGGGAACCCGGAAGGCGTTGGGCTCCGGGTTCGTGCACTCCGGCCGGTGCGTCTCTCGACGGCCTCCGATTGGCCCGGTTCACGGCGGAGCGGCGAGGTGGGCCCACGCCGAGTCGAACCCGTAGAACAGGGCGGCGACCCCGGCGAGGACCAGCAGGAGCAGGAACGCCCCGATCAGCAGGTTCCACATCATCGGATACCGGGGCGTCGGGTCGCTCGGGAGCGGGTCCGCTCCCGGGACCGACGGGCCCACGACAAACCAGTCGACGTAGAGCAAGATCGGATAGGTCCCGATCGCGACCGCGCCGAACCCGAGGAAGAGCAACAGCGTCTCGAGCGGGTCCAACGTCAGCGACAGCGTCCAGGCGCGATACCCGTAGTAGACGATCGAGGCCCCGATGACGACCCCCAGCATTCCCACGAAGTGCGTCGGAAGGCGGAAGTGCACCGCGATCGCGAACGACACCAGCAGGAACGCGAGCATCGTCAGCGTATCGAAGAAGAGCAGGTCGTATGCCGCCAGGACGTTGGTTCCGTTGACCACGACGCTCAGCGGCCACGCGATCTCCCCCCAGAGAGCTATGAGGCCCAGGATCGCTCCGAGAGAGCCCAAGAGGACCGCTCCCGAGCGGAGATGGCTATAGGCGCGGACGCGGTCCTTTCGGCGCATCTCGAGCCACACCATGAACCCCGTGTAGAACACGACACAGGCGACCAAGATCAGCAGGTCGAGCACCAGGGTCAGATCGTCCACAAACGTCATTTTGTACCTTGTGAGCTGGAGGGAGGACCTCGCCCTAGGTGATAGGGATGGCGGTGCATTTGAACCGGCATTTGGGCCCGATGCCTCGCTCGTCTTTTCTCATACGGTGAGCGCGAAGAGCCCACCAACCCCAGAATCGTAAGCCCCTCTTCGAACTCGTCTACCGTGGGGCCGCATTTCAAACTCGCGGGGTAGTACCTCATCGGCGGCTTGCCTCCGACCCGGTTCCATCGTTAGCGGTTCCAGCATCGCTAGGGGAGGGATGTGAGGGACTGTTCGATTCTAAACCGCCTACCGCGGTCTCAACGCGAAACCATCGGACCAACAGGTCGTGGAGGAATTACACCGCTGAAGGGTTTTCGGGCCTTACGCCGGATTGCGGGCTGCCACATGAAAAACGGGGCCGGAGGCGGCCGTAGGTCATCCTGGTGGTCCCGCTTCAGTCTAGCTGGGGGAGGAGACCGAGGTCAACCCGGGACCGGACCAAAGAACTCGATCCAGTTTCCGTCCGGGTCCCGTGTGTACACGAGGTTCTCGTGCGTCTCCCGAATCCGAGCCACGATCGGGAACTTCCGACGGCGGAGCTCCTGCTCCCAAGCCGCTACGTCGGAAACGCGGAAGCCAAAGTGGTCAAACTCGGTCCCCTTGCGAATGGGCTCATAGAACGGGTTCCCCCGAGGATAATAATTGAGCTCGATTCGTTGGGCCGCACCCGGGAACTCGAGATGGACCCACTGGCCACCGTGCCCCATTCTCCCTCGCTTGTGGACCCGGAACCCGAGTTTCCGGTAGAACCGGAGGGACCGGGGAAGGTTGCGAATTCGCAGGCCGCTGTAGACGAACTCGACCTTCACCCGGGGCATCGGGGAACCCGAGCCGATGGTCCTGATAAACGTGACGTCCGAGGGTGGCTGCGACGGTGCGTGCACTCACCGGTTGCCGAACGGGAACTGTCGGAGGGGGAATGGCTGAGTCGTCCCAATCCCACACCTCGGAGCTGGCCGAGCGGCAATCTCGGGATGGGTTCGAGGAAAGGTTCGGTTCCTAAATTGACCGAGTTTCGAACCTCGGATCGCGACGAACATCGACCGCGAGAAACGCACGGGCGGCGTTGACGGCGGCCCGAAGGTGAGTTCCCGGGGAACGCCCCGATGAAACCGGGCTCGTTATCAAATCCATCCACCGCATCCAGCGTTCCTCCCGGTGGCGCATGGCGGAGCCGAGCCGGTCAGAAATTCGATGCGCCCATCCGCTCGATGTACTCAGCGAGCGACGTCCAGTTGCGGCGATTCGCATACCGAATCAGGTGGCCGGGATGAAAGTACAGATTGGCGAGCTCCGGCCGGTCGGAGGGCGGAACAAGATCGCTCTCAAATTTCACTGAGGGGATTCCGCCTTCGAACGGCTGGTTGCACCCGAAGCAGTACGCCCCCTTTGGAGCTACTGCCGCATGCTTGTCAAGCATCACTGGGAGCGAGAAGCAGGTCGACCTACAAATCGACTTCCCCACGAGTGGGCCAGCGCTTCGAGGACCGGCACCGAGGCTTTGGAGGGGTCGGTGGTCCGGAGTCTCTGCCCGGCCATGAACCTCCATTAAAGAAGCTCCGCAGGATTCTAACGAATACGACCAGGGATCCGAGAAGATCGGGTTGTTAGCGACGTTCTTCTCTGACGTTGGTGGTTGTGCGGGGAGGCCGGGTTCCATTTGTTTAGAGTCGAACGTTCGAGGAGTCGGACGGGACCCGCCGGGTCCCAGTCGCTATAACGCGACGGCCGCTCCTGCCGCCATGGCCTCCCCTTCGCCGGTGCAGGTGCGGCCCGTCCTGCTCGTGGGGGCCACCGGCGACCTCAGGCGGCCGGACACTGCGCTCGTTGCTCACTCGTGGCAAGACGGTGCGGGCCCTCGTGCGCCCCGGCAGCGACGTGTCCGGCCTCCCTCAGGGACGAGTCGAGATCGTACGAGGAGACATGCTCGACCCTCCCTCGCTGTTGCCCGCCATGGTCGGGGTCTCCGCCGTGATCAGTTCGGCCATCGGGTATTCGGGGCGGAGGGAGACCGATTCACTTCGAACCGACTTCGAAGGAAACCACAATCTTGTGGATGCCGCGAAGAAAGCCGGAGTGCCGAGGTTCGTCTTTCTGAGCATTCTCGCATGCGACCAAGCGCCGGGAGTCCCCCACTTCTGGGCCAAGAAGGTGACCGAGGATTACCTCGAGGAACAGGGAGTCCCCTTCGTGGTGCTACGGCCGGGCGCCTTCCTCGGCGCCCCCTCGGGCCGGTACGGGAAGTGGATGAAGCAGGGTCTGGAGAAAGGTACCGTCATGGGCATGACCCCCGCAGGGGTGCGGATGACGTACATCGCCCCGGACGAGGTCGCACGCGCCCTGGCCCTGGCGGTGGACGAACCTCGCGCGCTGGGTCAGCGCATCGACTTGGGGTCCGACCGTCCTCTCTCCGGTCCCGAGCTCGCCGAGTTGGTCGGACACCTCCTCGGCCGCCGGATGAAGGTGCGTTCGATGGGTGGCTTCATCGGAAGGATAGCGGCGGTGTTCAGCCCGGGAATCCGCGGCATGATGGCGATGAGCCACTTCTTCCGAACTGGAAAGTACGTGGCCGACACGCGGCTGCAAGCCGAGCTCTTCGGACCGGTCCCCAAGATCGAGGATGCGGCACGCCAGACGCTTACGGACTTCGATCTCCTTCCCAAAGAAACCTCGCGGTAACAGACCTGTTGAGAGAAGGAGCGGCGATCTACCTTCGGCTCGGTCCGGCACCTCTGATCGTCGGGGTTGTCGCCCCTCCAGCCCGCACCCGGCGGTGGTGACCCTGTGGTTACGAGTGGGAATATGGGTCCAAGGGCTCACTACATCTTCAAGAGCCGTTGGGCGTTTCCACTCAGAATCTTGACCTTGTCCTCGGGATCGAGACGAACGGACTCGATCCAACGTGCGCCGGCCAAATTTTCGACAAAGGGGTAGTCGATCGCGAACAGGACGTGGTCGACCCCCATCTCGGTGATGCAGCATTGGAGCGCCGAGTCGGAGAAGAATCCGCTGGTCGTGACATAGAAGTGTTCGCGAAAGGTGTCGCGGACATAATTCGCCTTCCGGTTGAAGCGCGACAACGAGTTGTTGATGCGCCACATAGAGAAGGGCAGCCCCTCGCCGAGATGGCCGAGGATGATCTTGAGCCCGGGATAGGTGTCGAAGACCCGGCTCAACACCATGCGGAGACCTTGGGTCGCGGCTTCGACGGCGAAGCCCCAGCCTTCGATGGCGAACGTCGGCCAGTCCCTCACGTATTCCTTGTAATAGGCCTCGACCACCGCCGGATGCGGGAACGAGGGGTGAAGATAGATCGGCACGTCCAGAGCCTGCGCGCGTTCGTAGATCGGCCAGAAGCGCTTGTCGTCGTGGAATAGGTTGCCGGCGGTCAGGCCGTGGATCATCGCGCCTTTGAACCCCAGTTTGGTGACGGTGCGCTCGAGTTCCGCGGCCGCGGCGCTCGGTTCGGGCGTTGGGAGCGCGGCAAAGGCCGCAAACCGCGGCGGATGAGCGCGCACCGCTTCGGCGAGCCGGTCATTGGCGCGACGCGCGAGGGTAACGGCCGTCTCGGGTTCCATCTTCTGCACCGACGGCGAGGCGTGGGACAGAACCTGCACATCGATCCCGGCCTCGTCCATTTCCCGGAGCCGAGACGCGCCCAGATCGTCCAACCGCGCGCGGATTCCGGGCGGCAGTCCCCTGTCGCTGCCCTCGAATTTCGCTCGGACCTCGGGATCGTAATAATGTTCCTCGAGCGCGATGGTGAAGGGTTTCGATAGCATGGCTCCCTCCCGGTAAATGGCCGCAGGTATCTAGCCCGAACGTCCCCCGATGAATAAGAACTCGCCAGGGCGATAGCGTTCCGGCTCTCTTCGTGGAGGCCGCGGTCGGAACGTCCGAGATGCGCAGAGGTCGGGTCCGTTTCGAACCTGTGTGCTCGGACCCCCCATGGGCTGGGGGTATCGCCGGGTCGTTGGAAGCTCGATCCAGACCTTGTTTAGGTTTCCTTGGTGGATTCCACGCCACGCTTCGGCCAGGGCGCGAGCTCGTGACGGCGAATTCGGAATGGGAACCTCCTTTACGCAATATCCTGGTTAGAGAAGGTGGCTGGGGTAAACTGCGAGACTCTTCGTTATCACACCAGCAGGTTTCGTGACAAACTCTTATTCATCTGATGCGGATGGAGCCGTGTGGCCGAGGAGATCCGCCGCTTGGCCGCGGTCATGTTCACGGACCTCGCCGGGTACTCGGCCCTGACCCATGAGGATGAGCCGCAGGCTCTCGCCCTGTTGGACGAGCACCGCCGGATCATTCGGCTAGCGCTCGCGCAGTTCGGCGGCCGGGAGGTCAAGACCATAGGAGACGGGTTTCTGATCGAGTTTGCCAGTGCCTTGAACGCTGTTCGCTGCGCCGAGGAGATCCAGAATCGCGTCCACGAACGGAACGATGCGAGCCGGAAATCACCCCCCATCGTGCTTCGAGTCGGGATTCACCTGGGAGACGTGGTCGACGCGGAGGGAGATCTCTACGGAAACGCGGTCAACGTGGCTGCGCGTATCGAACCGTTCTCCGACCCCGGAGGAATCTGTTTCAGCCGCCCGGTCTACGATCAGGTGAGGAGCGCAATCCCGCTGACGATGGTTTCCATCGGGACTCCCGAGCTCAAGAACATCCCCGAACCGCTGGAGCTGTTCCAAGTCGTACTCCCATGGAAATCGGAAGAGCCGCCCCGAGGGGCCTCCTCCGAGCGATCTGCTTCAGCGGGTCCAACCCCGGGTGGAGACGCCACCCCTATCGACCGGATCGTCGTCCTACCCTTTGTGAACATCAGTGCGGACCCGGGCGACGATTTCTTTTCCGATGGGATGACCGAGGAGCTCATCGAAAGACTTGCGCACGTCTCGGGGCTTCGAGTGATCGCCCGGACGACCAGCATGCGCTACAAGAACTCGAAGGAGACGGCCCGCACGATAGGGCGGAGTCTCCGGGTGGGGACGGTCGTGGAGGGGAGCGTCCGAAAAGCCGGGAACCGGATTCGGATCACGGTCCAGATGATCGACGCGCGCACCGAGGAACATCTTTGGTCGTCGCGCTACGATCGACCGTTTGACGACATCTTCGCGATCCAGGACGACATCGCGGGGCAGATCGCTTCGTCCATCTCGCTCCACGTTTCGGGTGGCCGCCGCGAGGCCCCGCTCTCGTTCGTACCTGGCTCACCCGACACTCAGGACATGGAAGCGTACACGAACTTTCTCCATGGGCGGAAGCTCATGGGCGAGAGAGGTTCGGAATCGACGATCCGCCAAGCCCTCACCTTTTTTGAGGCCGCGATCCGTCGTGATCCTCAGTTTGCACGGGCGAGGGTGGGGATCGCGGAGGCCTCGCTATACCTCGGGGGCGAAGGTGCCATCCCTTACCTCGATTCGACACGGCGGTCCCTCGAGGAGCTGACGAAGGCGCTCCAGCAGAACGACACCCTCGCGGAGGCGCATTCCGTCCTTGCAGGACTCTTGCTGGGCGAGGATGACATGCCCGGCGCCGAGAGAGAGGCTCGCCGGGCCATGGAGCTCAATCCCAGTCTTTCTGATCCGCACCGATGGTTGGCCCAGCTCGCCGCGGGAGAGAGAAAGATTGACGAGGCCGTTCGATTGCTCGAGGCCGCGCACCAGCTGGACCCCGTCGACGTCAACGTCATCGCGTTCCTCGGACGGGCGTACATGTACTCGGGACGAGAGGCTGACGCCCTGGCCCATTGGGAACGGACGAAACCCCTGATTCCATTCCGCACGGCGGCGCATCTCACGGAATACTACCTGGCCCTGCCGGACTACGCCAAGGCGAAGGAGACCGTCCGCGAGTTGGAACGACTGAGGCCGGATAGTGCGTGGACGGAAATGTACCGAGGATTTCTGGCGGCCCGGCTCGGCGACACGGAAGGCGCCCGACGCGCCATCGACCAGCTCGATAGACGCGCTCAGGCTGGGGAGCTCACCGTGTTCTTTGCGGGGTTCGTCCACTTTGCCCTGGGTGAGATGGACGCTTTCGTCGCGTCCATGGAGCTGGCATTCCAACTCCACGCACTACCCTTGATGGAGCTGATGTATTCGCGTCTTTTCGAGCCAGCCCGGAGCGATCCCCGTATCCTCGACCTGCTGCGGAGGCAGTTCGAGCTCCGAGACCCGGCCCACTGAATCCGAGCCAGCCGACCCGGACCGATAGCTCGCACGGCCCAGGCGTTCCGGCCCACGGCCCGGCGGCTTTCCCGGCCCAAGGTCCGGATCGTCGCCCGAGTGAGTCGGGCGGCTCCGTCGTTGGAAGGCTCGAGAGGGACCGAGGTGGAGGCTGTGATTATTGACCTCGGTGTCCCGGTGATGAAGAAGGGTCCGGTTCCCACCGACTTGTGGGGTAGATGCAAGTTCACTTGCAACGTCTCATCTTGAACCGCTGAACCCCGCCTCCTCTCTTCTGGGAGAATGGAAGGGCAAACGGTTCCTCCTTAATTCCTGTTTAGGAGGGGACTAACCGTAAGGGCAGTATGGTCCCGGTGGAAGTGTGGAGAATGTCGAACAACCAGTACGGCAAACGGATTGAGAAGAAGGTCGCGACCAAGACCCGGCTGATCAGCCACGATGTCAAGCGAGGGATTCTCTGGGCTGGGACGGAACTCGTGAAGAATAGCCAGACCGCCGGACGCGATGTCCAGCGAGCGGGAAAGTGGGTCAGGCGTGACGTAGTGCAAGGTGGGAAGAGGGTTCGAACGGCCACCCATCAAAGTGTGACTCGCGCTCGTGACCGCCTCAAGCCGCGTCGTCGCGTCGGGGCCAAGAAGACGTAATGGAGAGCTTAGCGACTCGATCGGTCCTCCACCCCGTTCAGGGGTGTCCGGTTCACCGCGCCGAACACGTATCTGCGACCGGGGGAGGAGGGCCAGCCTCAAAGCGAAGAAGGCAATCCGGTCGCGGAGCGGATGATCCCTCCTTCATTTCCTGGCGGATACAACTCACGCGGGTGATTCCCAGAGTCCCGTCGCCACCCAATTCGTTGCGAGCACGAGGTGGGCAAGGTCCACTTCCCGTCGACCGTTACGCGTTAAGATTGGGCGATTCGATTAATTTCGTACGTAGAGTGCCTATTCCGCCCCCTGTCGATCACGCTGGGCGTACCCCCTCCTCCACGCGCCTGTCGGTCGAGTGCCGGCCGTGGGGACGATTCTCGATATTCAAGGGACGGCGGCAGTTCAGCTTCTTGCGCACGGCGCCCCAGGCGACCCATGAGATCTTACCTGCTCGCCATCGGGCTGACGATACTCGTCGTGGGTCTGTTTCTGTGGTTCGCTGGATCGGTCCAAATCGGCTGCACCGTCAGTGGCACGAGCATGGACCCGACTTTCTCCAATTGCGGCGGCGCTCTTGACATCGAGATCGGGGGAATAATTCTAACGGTCATCGCCGTCGCGATGCTGGTCGGTTCCCTCGTCCCGGACAGCTCCTCCCGCTACGCGTGACCCACTGCTAAAAATCCCAAGGCTAGCCCCTGCGATCGTGGGGCATTCAAGTGGGATGGGAGTCGATCGCCCGAGACGCCCCAAGCGGTTTCGCCAATACTGCGATCGCGCCTAGCTCGATTCGAGGTGGGCCGAGAGAACGTCCCGTCGCGTGACGATCCCCACCAGCCGACCGTTTTCCACTACCGGAAGCCGGTTGATCTGCGAGCTGAGCATCCTCCGGATCGCCTCGACGGTCGGGGTCGTGGGGAGGATAGTCTGGGCGGGCGATGTCATAGCGGCCTTCACTTCCGTATCGGCCAGCACTCGGTGGCAACGCGCCAACATGTCCTTCTGTCGCGCCTCCGAAGGTTCCAGCAGAAGATCGAACAAACCTCCGGGCAAGACCAACCCTCCGCCCTGCTGCAGGACACGCACGATGTCCTTCTCGCTGAGCACCCCCAACACCTTGCCATCTTCCCCCACCACCGGCATCCCCGAGATTCTCTTGTGGCTGAGGAGCAACGCGGCGGTGCGGAGTGTAGCGGTGGGCGCGACCGTGACAACGTCCCGGATCATGATGTCTCCCACGAGAGAACCATACAACGGCTGTCCGACCGGGGCTCCGGTCGGTCCATTCGGGGGATGCGCCATCCGGGCGGGAGTGCCGGACGGTGAAAGTGAGAGCGACGACGGGTTGGACGGTCCACTCGGTCCGGAGGCGGTCATACGGTTCCTCAAGCATTCAGTGAAAGCTTGAGTCATAAAGACTCAGTCAAGTGAATTCCACAGGACGGTCCACCCGATACTTGTAGATCGATTGGCCATTCCAGAAGTCGGAGAGGACCCGCCGGATCCGGGCCGAGTTCGACCTGCCGAACGCCCGAACTCACTCGTACGCCACGTTCGAGCGCATGTACGCCCGAGTCGCCAGGACGAGAACGACCACCGTTTCCGCTGCCAGGAAAAGCATCTGGTAGACGTCGGTTGCGGTCAAGGCCCCGGAATATGCGCCTCGCACCGAATCGGCCACATACGTGAGTGGGTTCACTTCGAAGAGGACGCGTAGGACGACGGGGAGTCCGTTGCTCAACGGATAGAACACCGTGCTAGCGAAGTTCACGACGAAAATGAGGAGGATCTGAATGCTGTTGTACGCGGTGTTCGACTTCACGAGCGCTGCGATGAGCAGCATCAACGCGCCGAAGAATATCGATCCGACCGTGATCGACGCGAAGATCACCCCGAAGGCGAGTAGGTGCGCCGGACCCGTGCCGAGGAGGGCATACGCCACGCCGAGCATGACGACCGCCCCACCGAGGCCGAACAGCATCGACGTGAGCATGATGCCGAGTAGGTACTGCAGACGGGTGAACGGGCCTACCAGGAGCTGGGAGAGCATCCCCCAACGCCGGTCGGACCAGAGGATGCTACCGGCCACCGTGCCGGCCATCACGACCTGGAATGCCAGGATGCCCGGCGCGAGGAAGGCCAGGTAACTCGTCCCGGACCCGCTCGAGGATGTGACGGATTGGAACCCGAATCCGAAGAACACGAGATACATCCCGGGAAGTCCGATGAGGATGACCAGACTGCCCGGGTCGGTGTTTACCACGATGTTCCGGTAGATGAGGCGGAGGAGGTTAGGCAACGGCACGCGTCTCGCCTCCGCGACCCACCGAACGGAGGAAAACGTCCTCGAGCGTGTTCTTCCGGACGGTGAGCCACTCCAGTTGAACTCCCATCGCCTGGGTCAGTTCGACGATCTTGGAGAGAGCGTCCTTCGGATCCTCGGTAAGAATCACTGCCGACCCACCGTGGGTGGACACGCTCGCTCGGGGACCAAGTCGTTCGGTCAAGGCAGAGAAGAACGAGCTCGGGCCCTCACCTGCAACGGTCAGGTCGATGGTTTTCTTGCCGCCGTAGAGCCGCTTCAAGTTCTCGACCGAGTCGAGCACGATGAAGCGCCCCTCATCCATGACGGCCACTCGATCGCAGAGGTAGTCCGCCTCCTCGAGGTTGTGGGTCGTGAAGACGACGGTGAGGCCTCGCCGAACTTCGTCGCGGATCGAGTCGAGCAGCGTTCGGCGCATGATCACGTCCAGACCGACGGTCGGCTCATCGAGGAAGAGGACCTCCATGTCGTGCATGAACTCCCGAGCGACTTGCACTCGGCGCTTTTGACCTCCCGAAATGTCGAAGGCCCGCCGCTTGCGCACGTCGCCGAGATCGAACCTCGTCAGCAGCTTCTCGCGGCGGCGCCTCCTCTCGGCTTTCGGAACCCCCCACAGCATCCCATAGACGTCGAGGTTCCCCTGGACCGTCGTGAAGTCGAACGACTCCGCCTGCTGGACTACCCCGATCCGGTTACGGATCCGCTGGCCTTCGTGGGCCGGGTCCATGCTGAGGACCCGGAGCGTGCCCGAGGTGGGTTGGATCAGTGTGGTCATCGCCTTGATGAGCGTCGATTTACCGGCTCCATTCCTTCCGAGGAGCCCGAATACCTCCCCCCGACGGACCGTGAAGCTGACCCCGTCCAGCGCGAATTTCCGCCCATCGTAGGAATGGCGGAGGTTCACGGCGGAGACCACGGGGTCCGAGCCCTTCGCCGATCCCGTGCCCCCGCCGTCGTCGCCCACGATGCGATTTGAACCGGTCGACACGGATAAGATATGCTCACCTCGGATGAGCATCCTCGGTGTCCGGGCTCGGTAGGAACGATGAGCGCGCACCGCGAACGCTCTCCATCAAAATGACCCCGACAGTGTGGCCGTGGCTTGGTGGCCTCCTAGGCGCCCAAGAGAAATCCAGACCATAGGAGGGACTATGAAAAGTTCGGTTCCTCGCCTTGCGAGACTCGTGAGGGGCCATCGAGAGCTCTCTCCTTAGAAAACGGTTGGAGCGGTTGAGCCGGGAGCCGGTAGACCGGTGAGGCGTGCGTGGAGAACCGGGGATCCGTCTCGGGGCCGACTTACCTTTCAACCGAGGTGACGAACGACCTGGTGCTCCGGTAATGAAACCTCCGAAGTCCCAGGACCGAGCAGCTGATGGACTAGGGGGAAGTACTCGATTGGCCCTACCGTTCCCCTCCGGCCGATGGCTCGAGGTATGGCTCCCCGTTCTCCCGAGCGCAGGACATGAGAGGTCCGTGGTTGCCCCTCGGAATCGTCTTGCTCGTGGTCGGCGCGGGGCTTCTGTTCATTCCTATCGTTCCCCAGGGGGGACACACCGAAACCGTCGCATTTCTCTCCGCGGATCGTGGCTGGTACCAGTTATCAGAGAACGTTTCCGGATTCTCGATCACCGGAGTGGTACCGGTATCCGTTTCTTGGACATCGAGCGCGTTGGTCGACGTCGACGCCGCCACCTGCTCCGGCTACTGCGACAACGTCGATCAAGTGGCGAGCGTCATGCAAGTAGAGGTTGGGACGCAAGGCAGTCTTTACTTGAATCAACCGAATGGTGGCTCCATCTTCCTGGCCTGGGCACAACAGACGTTTGCGCCAGCTTCTGTCAACATCACGTTCTCCATCTGGACAGATCTCACCATAGCCGGACCCCTCGTTCTGATTTCCGGTTCGATTTTCCTAATCCTCGGAGTCGTTCGTGGTTCGAAGGATCGATTAGAGGTCGCACGCTCAGCGTCTAGTTCCCCAGCAGAAGAGATTCCGGGGCCCCCGCCCCGACCCTTATGAAATCACCCACATCCCGGTTCGCTCGGGCCTGACCGTTCCCGTCGCGCGCAATCCGCAACCCCGGGGGGGTCGGACGCTCACGGCGCGGGCGCTAGATCCGAATGCTGGCCGAGAGAGATTCAGGGCGGAGTGGTGGGGTTGTGCGATAATGCATGAACGTCTGTTGTCCCCGCAGTCCCCGTTGCCTCTTGGTTTTCGGAGACGCAAAGTCGGTGGGACCGACCTAGCACCTGCTCATGAACCGTGCTGGATCCTCGCGGGATAGCGCCTGCACGCGGACCCACGTTCGGCGGCGGCACAGCCTGGCCGGAATGAGGGGGGAGAGACCGTGGTTTCCGAGTGGCTGAAAGCCGCGCACTGTCATTCCCGTTTCTCGTTCAATACCGAGAAAACTCATCCGACCTCCTGTTTGGGTTTGCGCCACGACGTAGGATATGTGGGGGCTCATCGTTCGGCCGGCGTGGCCGACGCTCGACGAGCCTATCCGTCCGTCGTCATGGCTCTCTTGGCGGCGGCATCACTACTGGTGATCCTCCCGAGTCCCGGAACGGCGTCGCTTCCCTCGACCGTCTCGGCCTTCCCCCATCCCGCGCACTTCGTTGTGAGCTACCATGAACAGGGCCTTCCCAGAGGGACGCACTGGTCGGTCTCGATTCAAGGACCGGAGCACCGACGTCACGGAACCTACCTATCCCGAGGCGTATCGGTCAAGCTCAGCCTTCAAAATGGGACGTACAACTTCTCGATCAGCGCGATGGGTTTCACAGCAACCCCGCCGAACGGATCGTTCACCGTGAACGGGACCGACCTCACCGAGAATGTGACCTTCGGCCCCCCCTCCTATGCAGCGACCTTCACCGAGCAGGGCCTACCTTCAGGCACCAGTTGGTCGGTGGTGCTGAATGGAACGGCCACGATCTCGAAAGAAAACTCACTCTCATTCGCCGTTCCAAATGGCACGTATGCTTTCACGTCGAGTGCGGCGGGGTATTCCGCCGAACCACCGAACGGTTCGCTCGTCATCGATGGCGCTAATGCGACTGTGAGCCTGAGCTTCGTACCGTTCACCTATGGCGCCTCGTTCGTCGAGCAGGGTTTGCCCGCGAACTCGAGCTGGTCAGTCACGGTCGGTACCAACCTTACCAGCTCTAACGATAGCACGATTTCCCTTGAGCTGCCGAACGGGACCTACGACTTCGCGGTGGGCCCCCGGTCCGGATGGATCGCGTCCCCCGAGAACGGCTCGTTCACCGTCGACGGTGCGTCCACCAGCACGTCGATCCTCTGGACCGGGCCACAACCAACGAAGTACCCGGTCGATTTCATGGAAAGCGGTCTCCCTGCCGGCGCATCTTGGTCCGTCACCCTCAGCGGTGCCACCAACTCCTCGTCCGACGGGTCGATCTACTTCTGGGAGGCGAACGGGACCTATCCCTATCAGGCCGCGTCGGTAGGGTATGACCCATCCCCGGCGGTAGGCAGTGTCGACGTGAGTGGGGCGCCGATCGGGATTCCCATCACCTGGACCCCAGCCTCCTACGCCGTGCTCTTTACAGAGACCGGACTTCCGGCCGGTACGAACTGGTGGCTGGTCGTGAAAGGAGTCTCGTACTCCTCGACGACTGAGACGATCACCTTTCACGAGCCGACCGGAGTTTACCTTTACATCATCCACAATGTCCCGGGATGGACGACCACCCAATACACCGGAACCGTCGCCGTCCAGAAGGGACCAGCTACGGTCTCGGTCGAATGGACACAGGTGGTCTACACGGTGACGGTCAGGGAGGCCGGCCTACCTTCGGGAGACGTCTGGGCAGCGACCCTGGACGGAGTTACTCACAACGGCTCTTCGAGCGTCATTACCTTCAAGCTACCGAATGGGACGTACTCGTTCAGCCTCTCGCTCCCCTCGGGTTACGAGGCGAACGTGACGACGGGCCCGGTCATCGTCGAAGGCGCCCCGGCCGAGGTGGTTGTGACCGTCGTCGCAGCGGAGGTAGGACTAGACCTGGACAATCATCCCCTTACGAGCCTGCAGGTGGCGGCCGTGGTGGTCGTGGTGGTCATCGTGAGTCTTACGGGCATCCTCTGGCTCCGGGATCGGAAGGGCGGTGCACCGCCTCCGACGACCTGATCGGCTCGGGATCAACGATCGAACCCCTCCGCTTCAGTTGGGAGCTCAGGCTAGTGGCACCTTGCGCACGCAGCCGAGCGCGCTGGCCGAAATTGGTCTTGCATCTTTCAGACTAAACACAAGGCGAGAGGTGACCAGAGGATTGGTTCAGGTGGTCCACCCCCTATGGGGTGATCGACGACGGCAGCCGTAGCCTTCGCTGTTCAGCTGGGCGACCCTGTCATCGGACGGCGTCGGGGAAGTAAAGACGATTTTTCCAATACCTACCGCGTGTCTCAGGTCTTCATGATGTGTTTGCCCGCCTTGCGCTTTGCGATCGGGCCCTTTCCGCCCTTACGCTTGGACGAACGCTTCCTTGCCGCAACCATTCTCGCGCCTCGAGTCCGCTTGGCCATGGTATCCCCAGTGCCTCAGCACATATTTTGACCTATTGCTCCTCACCTGCCGCTCACGGCCCTGGCCTGAGAACGATCTCGATGTCTAATGTAGCCACCATTCCTGCCTATCGTGCTGGTTCGGTTGCTCGACTTACGCTGAGTGTGACTGTCGTTCCTACGAGCGTCAGCCGGAAGTCGAAAGGCAGATTGGTAAGAAAGGCGTCCGCGGGCCGATCGCTCCATGGCCCGAGCGCGAGAAGACGCGGTACTCCGCACCTATCGTTTCAGCAAGCTGGTGCGAGCCCCACTCCCGTTCGTTTTTCGATGGTGCACGGATTATCGCGAAGACGATGATCGGCTCACCGATTCGATCTATCACTACCAGGCGAAGATTGTGCTTCGTGAGCCCAATCGGATCGTACGAATCATCACGATCAGGGGAGGGGATCGAAACCGGAGTACGGACGTGGAGATCATCGCTCTGCGACCTCCGAACCGCTGGCACTTGACCAAGGTCAGTGCCACCGATGATGAGACCGGGACCTATCTACTTACGAGGAAGGGTGCCCGGCTCACGCTCGTTGAGATGCGGTTCCGGGAAACATGGAAAGTTGGCCGTCTTCCGGACCGGAAACGATACCGGGCCTTGTTCAATCAAGTGTGGGACCGCTACGTCGAGGTCATGGAGGCCGAATTCCGGCGTACGCAACGCCTCGCGGCTCATTGATTCGTCGGTGAGATCACCTGCGCCTCCCCGGAGGATGGGTGCCACGGTCCGTCACGCTCAATTCAGGAACGGGGCTCGACCGGAGCCCTCATATCCGGGCATGGCCTTGGACTCGGCAGAACATGCTCCCGGTCACCGCGCGCTGGGCAAGGATCGGTCCTGCCAATCGGAAGTGGCTGATCCATGTCCCTCCAGGGGGCCTGTGTCTTTCCGCATTTGTGCTGATTCGCAACCGACGGGGCGACGTGCTCTTCGGAAGGCCCCGTGTCCATTCGGTGTGGCCAGAGAAGGGCGGGGTTGGCCTCTGGCGGGTTCGGGAATTCGTTAGAAGTGGTGTGTGGGTCCTCCCTGCAACACATCTATTGATGGACGAAGATCCCTCGAAGGCGGCCGGACGAATCGCCCGGACTTGGGGCGGGATCCCCCATCCCAGCCCGAACCCGGTTGGTGTTGATTCTTGTCGTCTCCCGACATCGAAAAAGATCGGAGCCGGGAAGAACCGTTACCGGGTCTACCACTGGGCGCTCGGGTTCGTGTACGAACTGCAGACCCGAAGGCATCCTAGACCGTTCCCAGGGTGGTCGGAAACGAGGTTCGTCCCACTATCCGAATTACGGACGCTGAGGATCGGACGGGGTCATCGAGATTTTCTTCGATACCTCACGGAGATTCCCAAAGAATAGACCGGTTCCACGCCTAAGCTCGTGGCGGAAACGGTCGTGCCCGGGCGTAGAGCCGGCTTCAACGTTGGTCGCCCGGGAACGCCATGGGACAAGTTGACGATGCGTTCGTCATCCACGAGGATCGCGGGGGGACCTCCGGCGTCGTTCTAACGCAGGATTGAATCGGACCCTGGAGGCTCGCTTTCTTGCAGTTTCAGGTCAGGTGAAGGGTCGCCGGTGGCCCGAGCGGGTTTGAGGACAGTCCTAGGCACGGGGAGGTAAGGGGGTAGTCGGCTACATGTAGGAGCGACCAGTTCGGATGGTCGTGTCCGACCCGTCCCCGGAGCTAGCCGCCAAGGTCGCAAGGAACGTTCTCACGAAGACCCTTCGGATCCATCGAGGGGAGAATGTCGTCATCGAAACTTGGTCCGAAACTCTCCCATGGGCGAAGCCGTTCGTGGTCGAAGCCCGCCGGTTAGGAGCGAACCCGCTGCTGCTGTATGAGGACGAGGAATCCTTCTGGGAGGCGTTGAGGACTGGGAAGTCGCGCACTACCGGACGTGTCGGCAGCCACGAGTGGGCCGCGCTCGGCAAAACCTCCGCTTACGTGTTCTTCTTCGGGCCCTCGGAATGGCCCCGGGCGGACGACCTCCCTCCCAAGAACCAGGTCGGAGTAGCCGCCTACAATCTGGAGTGGTACCGTCGAGCGGCCAAGGCCAAGATAAGGGGAGCTCGGATGTATCTTGGTCGAACCAGTCAACTCGCGGCGGACCGCTGGAAGCTGGACCTCCATGATTGGCAGGACGAACTCCTTCGGGCGAGCCTCGTGCCGCCGGCCGACATGCACCGCTTGGGGACGCGGGTAGGCGAGCGGATGCGGAAGGGCAAGCGGGTGAAGGTGAGCCATTCCAACGGCACCGAGATCTCCTTCCGGCTAGGAAAGTTCCCGATCCAGCTCGACGACGCGCTCGTGGACGCTTCGGATCTGAAAGTCGGGAACAACATGGCCACGATTCCGGGCGGGGTCGTGGGCGTAGCCATCGATCACACATCGGCGGATGGCGCGGTCGTCGGCAATCACACCACCTATCCGAACGACGGGCCGGTCGCTGGCGCACGGTGGGAATTTGTCGATGGCCACTTGACGGATCAATCCTACGAATCGGGCGGAGATCCCATCAAATCGGCCTATGCAAAAGCGCCCCGCACGGGAAGGGACCGCCTCAGCTATTTTTCGGTGGGGCTCAACCCTGAGCTTTCCAAATCCCCCCAGATGGAGGACCAGGAGTTGGGTGCCGTCTTGTTCCACCTCGGTGGGAACACTTCCCGAGGCGGGAAGAATGCGTCACCGTTTGGTACTTGGACCGTGGTAAATGGGACCGATGTCACCATCGATGACAAGCCGCTGGTCCAGGACGGCCGCATCGTCTGACGCCCATTCCTCGACGAGACGCTCACCTACTCCTTTCGGCACGAGCCGGGAGCCAGGTCCCGGGCGCGGGTACCGTGCGGCCGGAGGATGAGGAGGGGGGAAGCAATCTTAGGTAATCTTACCTAAGGCAATTATCGATAAACTGTCCCGCCGGATCCGGTCGGACGGAAGACTTCGGGCCATTCGGTCGAGAACCGCGTTTTTGACCTGGGTGCATGCTGTTTTGCAACCATTGTCACCTCACGTGGACGAACCCCATCCCCTTGTGACATGCCTGTCCCTGTTCGGCCGTCGGGTCGCAGAGGACCGGGAGTTGGTCGGCCTCCTAACCGACGCTGCGGGCCTTCCGATACCTGCGATGGGGCGAGTCTAACTCGATTCGTTCCGCCCCTCTATCCAAAACTTCATAGGGCGGAATCCCATTGTAACTTCGATGTCGTCGTCGGGTATCGGCCGGCTTCCCTTAGGAGTCGCCATACTGGCCATCCTGATCGGGATCTTTGGCTTCTTCGTTTTCATCGTCGGATTGCTCCTGCTCCTCTTCGGCACGGCGGTAGCGCTAGGGGGCACGGTTGGCGTCTTTGGCATTGGTGGGGTCATCGGCGGCTTGATCGTCCTAATCATAGGGATCGTCATCCTGGCTGTGGCGTTCGGACTCTGGAATCAGGAGCTGTGGGCGCTCGTCCTCGCGATCATCGTGTTACTGTTCTACGGAATCGTGGAGTTCGTCTCCGCTTCGTGGATCGCCCTGCTCATCGTCGTGCTGTTGCTCGTATACCTGGCCGCGGTATCGAGGCATTTCAATTGATGCGATGAGGTCCGTCCCGGGAGAGGGCGGGCTCAGGACTGGGTGAGGGGGTTACCCCTCCGAAAACCATCAACCGAATCTGAATCGAGGTTCTCCGAGACGTGGGAGGCAAGGTTGGTCGCACCTCACGACGCGGTCAGCATTGCCCGAGCTAGCCTTCCGAGGATTCACCGATGGGGCGGGGGCGTGGTGCGTTCTACACAGTAATGACGATTTTTCCGCGCGCGTGTCCTTCCGCGAGATACCGTATGGCATCCGGGACCTGATTCAGAGGGTAACGCCTGTCGATCACCGGGGTCACTTTTCCGGCCTCGAGCAGCTCCTTGAGGGCAACGAGGTCACTCGTTCGGACTGACGCGACAAAGAACTTCGCTCGGGGGCCGACGATGCGCGCTATCAGGATCGTCTTGACCAGTCGCGGGAAGACTCGGGAGATCGAACCTGGCCCCCCGCCGACCGCCAGGAGCAGTCCGCCCGGATTGAGGACCCTCCGGTATTCCGCCAAGGTGTGGTTGAGCTGAGTGTCGAAAATGACGTCGTAGCGTTGCCCGCTCTGGGTGAAGTCCTCTCGCGAGTAGTCGAAAACGCGAACGGCCCCGATAGACTTGTTCCATGCCACGTTCGAGGTACTGCAGACGCAGCTCACCACCGCGCCGAGCGCCTTGGCGATTTGTACGGCGAAGGTGCCGACGCCACCCGAAGCACCGTTGATCAAGACTCGCTGACCCGGCTGGACGTTGGCCTTGTCGCGGAGACCCTGAAGGGCAGTGATCGCCGCAATCGGTACGGCCGCGGCCTGCTCGAACGTCAGCCCAGCCGGTTTCGGCGCCACCTCGATTTGATCGGAGATGGCGTACTCACCGAAGGCGCCACGACCCACGCCGAAGACCTCGTCGCCGACATGCAGCTCCTTTACGTCTTTACCGACCACCTCGACCCGGCCCGCCAGATCCAGTCCGATCTGCCCCGTTTTCGGTTTAAAGAATCCGTGTCCCCTCCGAAAAATGAACGGTAGCTTCAGATTGTGTCGGTCGGCCGGGTTCACCGACGTCGCGTGGACCCGCACCAACACCTCGTGGTCGTCCCTAAACGCCGGGAACGGGACGTCTCGGAGCTCCAGGCACTCCGGGGGACCGTACCGATCGAGGACCCACGCCTTCATCGTACCCTGTCGAATTGCGGCCGGTGTCGACAATTCCCTCACCGTCCCGAGGTGTGGGGAGGTAGCTTCGAGTTCTTGGAGGCCATGGGCAGTAACCTTGTGAATCCTCACGTCGGTGAGGTACTAGACCCTGAGGACCCCCGCGTGGCTGCATTATCGTCACGCCTACAGCTGAGGCGGATCGGCCAAGGGACGTTAGAAAACCGGTCAGGTCGTTGCTTGGCTACGCTTCATCGGGGTGAAACGTCGGACGATACGGGCCCCTCTACCGTGAGGCGGTCCAGACGACAGCTCCGAGCCCGGTCGCCTCGCACAATCCAATCCCGAACAAGAACGGTGTGAAAGAGGTGGGGATGAGGGGCATTGAGGCGACATCCGAATACACCGTGAGGGCACTCTGGACGACAAACGCTGCGGCGAAGACGAGCAGAGCGAGCCCGAAGTCTGAACGGGTCTGGGCGTAAAGCCGACGATAGAGCGCGAAGAGGATGGCCGCAAGGGAGATGCTCACCAGTCCGAGAACAATGCTTGCGTCCATCAGGAGATCGGTCATCGAGCTCCCTCCCTGACCAACCGCGGCGCGCCCCTACGGGGAAGACCGACCGAAGTTCTTGGACGGACCGAGACGAATGCCTCGACCTCTGGGAAGCAGTTCGCGAGATAGGGTGACAGCTCGTAGGGCGCGGCGTACGCGTCGCCGACCGGGCGAGCCACCGCCCCATTCCGCTCGAGGAGACGTAGGTGGTGGCGAACCGTACGATAGTCCAAGGCGAGAGACGACGCGAGTTGGTGGGCGTTAGCCGGCGATCGCTCGAGCTCCTTTAGAATACGCAGTCGGTTCGGTCCGCCCCGTGTGCCACAGAGCAGATACCACATCAGCGAGCGGAAGCCGGGGCTCATCATTCGCGGGGCACGAGGGGCACTCCCCTTATCAAGGGAACGTGAGCCGCGGCCCCGCTCTCTCAACCCTCCCGATCCTCAGAACGCCGCCAAACCCTCGGTGGTCGCCGGTAGAGAGAAGACCGCGTATTGGAGTGTGAGACTCGCCCCGGACCCAATCGCGTACGCCTCGATCTCACCGGCGCCCGCGTCGTAGACGAACAGATACTTCCCGTGCGAGCCTCCTACCGCTAGGTCGGTGTCGGCCGCACCGGTCGTGGCCGCGACCGGGGCGAGAAGGGTCAGCGTCCCACTCGGGTTGATCTTGTAGGTCGAGATCGTACTGCTGTGGGCGTTCGAGGTGTACGCGATCCGGCCACCGTCGACCGTAGCGACCCAGCAGGGGGCGGTTCCTCCATCGGTAATCGAGCCGCTCTTGACTGTGAGCGCCCCCGACCGAGCGACCGCATACGAGGAGAGGGCACCGGGGCCCGCGTCACTCACGACCAGAGTGCCGCTGCGCCCGAAGGCAAACCCATAGGGAGTGGCACCGCTGGAAGCCGTAACTGATGGTCCAGAGGCGTACCCACGGTGGCCCACCGTATACGTGTCCAGCACACTCGTATTCTTTTCGGAGACCACGAGAACCGTCCCCGCCGGATTGAAGAGTATCTCAGCCGGTGCGGTTGAGGCACTCGTACTCAGGGCCCGGCTCGACCCTGGGAGGGGGAACAAGAGCCCGTGATCGGCCAGGAAGAAGCCGAAGATGTTCCCGGGGACCGTGGAGGTTCCCGCGTTGAGCACGTAGACGAACGAGCCATGGATTGCTACGCTTACGGGGAGAGTCCCGTGGGAGTTGACCTTGTCAACAAACGTCAAGAGAGGGCCGCTTCCCGAGAGCGAATTCACCCTAAAGATTGATACAGCATTGCTCCCGGCGTCGACCACAAGGAGCCACTGGTGGTTGGCGCTCAAGGCAAGAGCGCCCTGGTCAGCGAGGCTCACGCCGGTTCCCTTCCCGTGAGTGCCGAAATGACCCGCGGGAATCAGGGACCCACCGGGTCCGATCACATACGCTAGCACGACGTTGCCACTCGCGCTGTTGGTCATCGTGAACACCGCTCCTTGCGTGGAGTGCGTCAGCTCCGGATTGACGCTGTCCGAGGTGTGGCCGGCAGCGACGCTTGGTACGGCAAATAGGAGCACGGCGGCGACCATCGGCAGGACCCATGGCAGTTTACGTCGCGTCATCGAAGTTGGCCACGCGGAGGGGCCGTCTTAAGGGAACAGCAGAGTCAGTCCCTAACCTGGCCCAAGTCCCGTCCGAATCCGACCCCAATCGAGAGCCGAGTAGGCGAAGCCGCCCTCCTGTCTCGCACCCAATAGTTCTGCCGTAAATTCACCGTCGGATTGTGGGAGAGCGGCAAGAATTCTTCCGAGGGCCCCTAATCGCGGGAGGTCCGATAAATGGATGGACATCCTACGTGCGGGTTACAATCTCAGGCGTAGGTGTAACGGAACTTTCACCTCGGCACTGCTGACCTTCCGGTTCGAATCCGACCGGGTCTACAAACAAGCGGGGGTAACACGAATGAGCTTCCAGGCGATACGAGCCCACCCTACCAGGCCGCTCCAAGGCCCTCACGCGTTCCTCGGGCCCCGCCCTCGACCGCGTGTTCCCAGCGGGCCGGTGCAGCTTCGAACCTTGCCAGGTCTGGTTTGAACGGGAAAGAGCTCAACACTGGCCAGGGGAGGGCGGTGACGAAAAGTTAGATTCCCCGACCCTCAGCATAGGGCACGGCTTCGAACCAGACGAAATCCGATTTACCTCGAGGTCAAATCCTGAAGAATTTAGGATTTGACGAAAAGTTCGATTCCAATCCGACGAATCCCGATCGAACCAGTGCAATTCCCTCGCTTCAAACTGACCCCGCACCCATCGCACGTCGAAGTGACCGGAGCGGCTCGCTGCAGCGTTGATTGCATCCAGTTCAAGTTCCCGCGGGTATGTGTGCGGTGGATGGGGCTTCCTGAAGGACTTCGACCGACGGAGGACACGGCCGCGAATTGGCGCACGCCGGCCGAGATCGACGACTATCGCACCACGCCCGACTACTCCACCACCGTCGAGTACCTAGAGCGAATCGCATCGGCGTATCCCGACACGGTCCGAATCGAGAACTTCGGCACGACCGGCGAGGGCCGCGACCTCAAGATCGTGATCGCCTCGAACGGCGGTCTCTTCGACCCGAAGATGATCCGTGACTCTGGTCGCGCGATCCTGTTAGTACAGAACTCCATCCATGCCGGCGAGATGGACGGCAAGGATGCCTGCCTGGCACTGCTCCGAGACATTGTCCAGAACCCGGAGCGGGCCAAGCTACTGGAAAGCGTGGCCTTGGTCTTCATTCCGGTGTACAACATCGACGGCCATGAGCGCCGGTCGGCGTACAGTCGCATCAATCAGAACGGTCCTGCGCTATCCGGCTGGCGCGCCAACGCCACCAATCTCAACCTGAACCGCGACTTCATGAAGGCCGACGCTCCCGAGACACGGGCCTTTCTCCGGATGTTTCACCACTGGATGCCGGATTTCTTCGTGGACAATCACGTCACCGACGGCGCCGACTTCCAGTACGACGTGACTTTCGACCTCACCGTCACGCCCGACGTCCCTCCGGCCACGACCCAGTGGATCCGCGACTCCGTTAGTCCGGAACTGGTGCGTCGGGTGAATGCGACCGGTCACCTTGCGTTCCCCGGCCAGATATTCTGGAACGATGAGACCGACCCTTCGCGAGGACTGACCGTCCACGACAATCCGCCGCGATTCTCGACCGGGCAGATGATCCTGGAGAACCGTCCGGGACTGCTGGTCGAGCTGCACATGCTGAAGGATTACAAGACCCGCGTCACGGGAGACTACGAGGTCCTTCGGGCATTGCTCGAGATACTGAATCGGGACTCGGCCGCCCTGATCGCTCTGAACCGCGAGGCCGACCGGGCCGCCGTCGCGCTCGGCTCAGAGCCGGCACGTCGTGCGCCGTTTCCTCTTTGTCTCGAGAATAGTGGCAAGACGACCCAAGTGCCGTTTCGAGGGTACAAGTTTGTACGCGAACCGAGTCCGATCTCCGGCGCCCAGGCGATTCGCTACGACTCCGAGCCCTGGAACGTAACGCTGCCTATGACCGCCGGCACCCGAGTGGCCATCTCGGTTACACCTCCTGCCGGGTACATCATCCCCCCGCAGTGGACGCACGTGATCGAGGTGCTGGAGGTCCACGGCGTGACCCTTCAGCGCACGACGGGCGCATGGACGGGCACGGTCGAGCGGTACTGCTGCTCAGGGATGCGCTGGCCCGGGGAGCCCTTCGAGGGCCGGCACCCCATCTTACGCGGTGGGAACGTTGAGCGCACGATGGGCGGATTTGGGAAGTGCACGCTGAGCAGAAGGACGGTCACCTTCCCCGCTCGATCGGCGGTGATCCCGCTCAACCAGAGGCTATCTAAGGTCGCGATCCACTGGCTGGAACCCGAAGCGCCCGACTCGGCCCTTCGTTGGGGATTCTTCGGCCCGATCTTCGAACAGAAGGAAACCGGCGACGCCTACGTCCTCGAAGAGCTGGCTCGGAGGGAGATGGCCAGGGATCCGAGCCTGAGAGCCGAGTTTCAGGACCGGGTCCAGACGGATTCGGTCTTCGCGGGTGACCCTAGCGCCCGTCTCGAGTTCTTCTACAACCGTTCGCCCTGGTGGTTAGCTAATCGCATCGGAGAATATCCCGTCGGCCGGTTGATCTCGCTGGATAGCCTACCTCTGGGTTAGAGCCGTCTTTCTGTTGGCCCTCGGGACCCTCTGCCGCCCGCTTTCTATGAGGCGCCCAGACGGGCATCCGGACGCCGGGAGTTTCACGTCTGCGAACTCGTCCGCGGCCCTCGCACGGGGGTAGCGCAGTGGAGATACTATGACCTGAAGGGCTCGCTCCCTCAAACCAGACGGCCAAGTAGCGATCCCGGGCACTTGCGGCTGGTCGACGCCAGCTACCTCTCTTGACGAGAGAGATAGCGATCGAACCAATCCGCTGTCCGTTCGGCGACCCGCTCCAGCGCACCCGGTTCCTCGAAAAGGTGGGAGGCGCCCGGGATGATGGCGAGCTCTTTTTCACATTTCAGGAGCCGCATCGTCGACTCGTTCGCTCTTTGAATGTGGTCATCGAGCTCTCCGACAAGGATCAGCGTCGGACAGCGTATACCCGCCGCCACCGAGTCGCCGAGGTCGCTGAGGGCCCCACGTAGGACGATGGCGCCGACGACCTCGACCCTCCGGGCGGCGGCCATCATCGCGACCGCGCCCCCCGTGCTCGCGCCGAAGTATCCGAGTTTAGCTTCTTCCACCCGGGCCGGGCAACGAGCCAGTTGGTCGCCGCGAGCAGGCGTTCGGTGAGGAGCGGGATGTTGAACCGATACTCTGCGGTGAGCGCGTCGACCCGGGCTTCGGACTCGGCGAGAAGGTCGAGAAGGAGGGTGCCGAGGCCTCGATTGCTGAGCTCGACCGCTACCTGACGGTTGCGGGGGCTCTTGCGTCCGCTCCCGCTCCCATGGGCAAAGATGACAGTTCCTTTTCCGGGGTGTGAAGGGACGTGGTCCGCATCGAGCCACACCGTGTCGGCAGCGATGCGCACCGCGTGCGACGCTGGTTCCATGGGTTGCTCCGCCTCACAAGGCACCGGCTTGGGATACCGTCTCCGGAAGCAGGCGGGGGTGGACCGGGATGATTCTCCACTTTGGCAAGGGCACCAGATTACTGACGGCCTCCAACCCCGGATCGGTCTGCCTCACGGTCGAAGAAGCCCGGTGCGTGAGTGGTCATTCACAAGTCACGGAAACGACCGTCGCCCCAAACTCTAAGGCTGTGGTGGCGGTCATCGGCCGTAGATGGACGACGCTCAATTCGATCGTTCTATTCGATTCGCGGCCTACCTCATCGGCGGTGTCCTGTTCCTCACTTTTGGGACGGAGAGCCTCATCTCGGGGATTATCGATTGGATCGTTGAATGCTCTTCCTCCAATTTCGGCCGGACGTGTACCGGCAACCAGATGTGGCAAGTTCTCTCGCCAGTGATTGGAGCTGGAGTCCTGATCGTTCTGGCGATCATCTTCTTCGTCTTGGCTTACGGATCTCGCCGCCCAGCTTCAATGAGCCCTCCGCCCCCTCCCTAGTCCGGACATCTCACGTGGGTGAGATGTCAATTGCACACACTGGCCCACGAGCCAAGAGTTGACGTTCGTTGCCAGTCTGTCGTGAGTGGTCGGTGGCAGTCTAGGGGTGGATGGCGTCCTTGGAGGGTCCACCTACCCCGGGATCGGGTCCGTCTACCCAAAAGAACGCGCGTCGTGCCCGTGCATCACCTGGGCGGGGGGTACGGTTTGGACCGTCGCGAGAGGAAACCGAAGTAGCTTGGAGGCTCCCCCTCCTCGCGGGGAAGATCTAGCCCCGTTCGGGTGAACAAGAACCGCGATTCGAAGACCGCCGTCACTTCCTGGAGGGATGGGCGATGAGGAGGACCCATCGGGCCGGTGTGCTCCCGCGCCACCCAGGCTAGAACGAAACTCCCTCCCGCCGGAGAACTCGGTGAGTCTCCTTCGCGTAGTCTCCTCTTCGAGAAAGGGGAAGTGTGTGAAAACAACCATGGTCGACAATTCCATCGAGACTTCCGTCGGAAAACGTCAACGCCAGGGCGTCCCCCTCCTGGATGTCCGCGTTAAGACCTAACTTGGACGCTCGAGCGCGGGCGGCCCCCACGGCTCCGGGCGACAGGTCAATCCCGTGCGCGCGGTATCCATTCTTGGCGAGGAAAAGCACGTTCGACCCCGCGCCACAACCAATGTCGAGTACTTCCCCACCTTTCGGGAGGAATCCTTCCAACACGGCGAGCTTTACGGGGGGACTCGGACCAGATTCGAACCAGGGGAGTTGGTCGTACGGGCGCTTTTCGTACGTCGCCCGCCACGCGGCCCGATGCAAAGGGGAACTGCCCCGTCTCGCACGCGTCGAGTTCGTCACCCTTCGTCCCGCCATTCCGACAGTTGCACCCTTGTCAACACCCATGCCGCGAGCCTAATGAGAGACACGCGTGGCCCGTGAAATATTGCTAGAAGGCTCAAGGAGGTGCCAGAGGTTGCATCCTGTTTTGCTTATGTCGCGCTGCACCCTCTCTAAGTTCCCGCTGAGGGCAGGGGATCTGGAGTGTGGCCATCCCGTCCGGATCGGGCTTAGACCCCGCGACCAGCTGGGGGAGCGATGCGGCTGATGCACAACGGCCGGGTTGAACTCCGGCCCGAGCGCGGACCGTCTAACAGCTAAGGCCCCCCGGAGCTGCCTGTACACTTCTCGGCGCTCTGGTTCATTCGCCGGGGGAGCTCTGGATACGAGGGCCGTCCATTCGACGGAAGAGGGCTCCCAGGACGACGACCGGCCCGCCTAATCCCAGCAGGACGGGTGGGGCAGGGGTAAGGCCCGTCCAGACGGTGAACGTGAGCGTGATCGAGTGTAGGTAGTCCATCTGCAAATACCACGCTACGAAGATTGACCCTCCATTCGGGACGGTCGGGGAGACGCTCCCTGTGGAGAGCAGCTCCTGATAGATAGTGGAACTCGGGGGCAGCCGAGACAGGTTCGAGCAATAGTGCGCGCACGCGGCGGCCACCACGTCCATTTCGCCGGCGGAAGTCCAGGGGATGCTCACCGGAATGGATCCGGTGATCGAAAATCCAGAGATGTTTTCCGTCAGCACCTAGTAGTCGATTCCGGGCGGAAATTCGAGAGCCTCGGTGTGACTCCTCTGGGGTACGACGGGGACGAAGAGCAGGACTACGCCCGACACCACCAGTGCCACCCCCAGGATCGTGGCCACTGTCGCTCTCAACCGACGATTCCGCTTGCGAGAGGAAGGGCTCATTGTCGATGCGGCCTCGGGCGGTTGGGCCCGCACGTACCACCTAAGTCCCGAGCGCCACATAACCCGGGCGGACCGAGTCGACTGCGATCCGGAGGGAAGCTTGAGCTACGGCCCCACCGCGGGGGGGGGACCCCGTCCGATTCGAACCGACTGGGTCGCAAACGGACCCGAATCTCGCTAAAAACCACCCTTTGAAAACGGAACCCTTTCGAAGGCTGGATTGGAACGGAGAGCGGCTCGTCGTCTCCCAACCGTTTCCACGGGAGTCAATTCGACTTGATAGAAGCGTATAGGTCTGGGAGGCTGTCCCAATTTCGCAAGCGTCGCGAGCGGGATAAAGGATGGTGCAGTAAGGAAGGTTATCGGCCGGAATCGGGGTGGAGCTTGTCATGCAGGAGTTGGTGAATGCGAACCTTTCCCAAGCAGGTCAATCCCCTTCCCGTTCTGGACGGGGGTCTGAGGTTGCCAGGGGCGCCACCGGATTGATTGTTACCACGGAAAGTACCGGAGGCATGTCGGATGCCTATCGACCAATGGGCCAAACTTCTGCGAGGACCAACTTCCACTCCTGCGCTCAGCTGTCACCGCCGCGGGACGGAGAATTTACCGGAGAGAAGCCACCCCTCCAAGACCGGAACTTGCGAGCTTGACCGCTAGAACTCGGCTGCGAAAGTCAACCCGTGCGCCTTTTCCTCGGCTAATCGTACCGAGCACTGCGATTGGGCTTCTCCTGCTTACGGTGGGAATGGCAAGTGCCAATCCTGGGGTAGTGATTGGAGGTGGCGGCGGCGGCCCTTCGCACGTCTTTTTCACGGTTTATGACTGGCCTGGTTCGGGACTTGAAATCAATAACACCTATGTGACTGACGGAGGAAGCATCGAACTTCAGCCTGGCGTGTCAGTGCCGGCATCCTTTACCCCTGACGAAGGGGTCACTCTTGGTTGAGCAGAGATCGGAGGGGGTGCCTTTGCCTGCCCGGGCTGCGCCTCGACAAGGTTCACGCCACAGACTTCGAACGGAACAATATACTTGGTGCAGGAGGCCGGCACCAATAATTGGGGCGGACACATCATGTGGGGGGACGATTCCTCCGGGAATGGCCACTACACCGCGATACAGTCTTACATTTGGATTCCCCCGGAGTCCTCCTTCTCGGGCCCGACCGGCTCCGAAGCTTCATTCTGGATTGGGATGGGCGGGACCGGTCCTGGATTCCTTGGAGACACTCCCACAGTTCCATTTTGGCAGGCGGGAGTTGATGTGATCCTGCCAAACACGGTTCAACTCTGGTACGAGGGTTTTCAAAGCTCAAGTGATTTCGAGAAACAACAGCATGTAACCTCCAGCGTCACTTTTGGGAGGGTAGTGGAACTTCAACTTGAGTTCACCTCCGGGGGGCTGGGTTATGTCTGCTTTACAATTGTCGACTGGCAGGACTGTCTGTATGACTCCCTGCTGAGCGGAGATTACAACGCGAACACAGCGGAGTGGGTAGTGGAAGCCCCCCTGAATGCCCAAAACGAAGAAACCATACTACCCGACTTTGGCCCTGTGAATTTTACTAAGATGGTACTCGCCCCAAATGCGGGGCAGTTTAGTCAGCAGGCACTGGAGACATGCTATGGAGGGGCCTCCTGTGAAGATTCCGGCCAGACAGTTACTCCGCCCCCATTTTACACGGGAGACTTCTCGCGAGGATTCAACGTCGCCTATTCAGGTTCGACCTGACAGTCTTTTACCGAGTCATAGCTTCATAGAGTCGCGCTAGGTTCGCGATGACCGAGCATAGCCGGCTCGACAATGGATCTCCGCCAAGGACCGATGCCTGGCCACCTAGGTCGGCGCGAGTTACAGCACTGATTGCCGCCATGATATTCTCGCTCTCACTGCTCCTGTATGGAGCGTACCTCACCTCTTCTTCTGACTGCGGTCAAGTGATTGGAGACGCAGCCCACACCACTTGTTCGCTTAGCTACCCTGCAATCCTTGGGTTTCTATTCTTGATCCCTTGCGCCTACTTCGCGGTCCGCCTTTCTCTGAAGCAAGCGACTTCGGGGGAATTGTAAACAGACTTCGTTCGGCCCCCGGGACCTAGACCGGGCGGTCCGTCCCCTCGCCCTTCAGAACTCCCCTCTTTGAAAAGGGTCCAACATTCGAGGGCAGGCCTCGGGCTCTAGCAACGGACCCTTTTCAGGAAAGGGAGTGTCCGAACGCGGTTAGATTCCATGCCGCGGAGGCGGCCAAGCGACATTCCCGCAAGGGAGGGAAACGACGAAGAGTTCGATTCCAAAACAGCCTACCTGCGTCGGAGGGCACGTGAGTGGTTGCACCCTCCCGAACGGCAGGCGCAATTGAGGACCAACCTCGATGAGCGGCGGACCAGCGCTCAGGGCCACCGGGACACACAAGCCATAGGATTCCCGCCGGCCCGCGTCAAGCCAGCCGGGTACCGCAGCTTCCACAGAACTTCACTCCAGGCTCCGGCTCTTTCCCGCAGTTGGGGCACGAGCGCGTTTGGGGAAGGGGTTGGCCGCAATTCCGGCAGAACTTGCCCTCAGGAGGGTTCGGAGCGCGGCACGAAGGGCACGCCCGTGCGCCGGGATCGGCACGGCTCGACCCCGCCGCCGGGACCGGCGGTGCTGCAGCACCTGGTCCTCTAGCGCCGAGCCCCCGGGCGGCTTGCGCTCGTTCCATGGCCTGAGCCATCTGCGCCGAGACCTTCGCTTGCATTTCCGGCGGCATGCTTGCGAGCGCGCGGCGCTGCATCTCCCGAACGGCAGTCAACTGGTCCGCCACCGACACTTGGGCCGGTGGCTCGAGCGAGAGGGCCGACACGCGGAGGCCGGCCTGGGCCGCGCCGGAGCGAATCGCCGTTTCGAGAAGGGTGCCCGATCCCGACAGCTCCCCCAGCTCGTGGGACGAGAGGGTCTGGTCCAAAACCGCTGCGAGGATCATGCCGACCTTGGTTTCTCCCTCAGTGAGCGAGAATCCGCGAGGCCGCGAACCCACCTTGGCAAGGAAATCGGGCAGCGAGCTAATCGAGACCGTCACGCTTCCACGAACGGAAACGTTCTCCCCGGATCGGACGCGCCCCGAGCGGCTCAGCGACGTTCGGATCTCCTGGGTCGATGCGAAGACTGGTGTGGCGCGGATAACGGATTTCGTGAATCCGGCCGCCAAAGGTCGGGATTCGGCGGCAGCACGTGGCGTGTTTTCACGTGACAGGAGCCGCTCGCCGGGCCCAAAACTATCCAGAGGCCGCCCATCCGAAGCGACGAGTACGGCCGTCTGGTCGGCACCGACCATCATCCGCGTCCCCGAGGCGACGGCGGTCATCGGGAGCGCGGCCAAGAGGGCGGAAGCGTCCTTCCCTCGCCAGGCGACGACCGGCATCAGCGCTGCGAGCACTTCGCCAAGGTCCCGAAACGTCCCGTCCGGAAGGTTTCCGGAGAGCCAACCCAAGTCGGCCATGTCGGTCTCCGCCTCCTGGAACTGTTCACGGGCCGCCTCCACGATCTGCCCCTTCGACGCAGGGAACTTGGAGAAGCCAGGGTTCTCGTCATCGCCGACCCCGAAAAACGACCGTACGGAGGCCGGACCGGCGAACCCGAGGCCCCAATACCAGGGTGCGCACTCGCACCCGCACCCCGGACACTTGTTCGGCCCGGTGAGCGAGCAGTAGCACGCGGAGCTCGGGGTCTTGCCCGCTCCGTGATCACACGGTGGGTCAGAGAAGCAATACTGGCACACGGTCGACCTGGTCAGCCGAGCTTCGCGCCGCACTCCCCGCAGAAGCTGACCGTCGTGGGGTTCTGGTGCTGGCACTTCGGACAGACACGAAATCCGAGCGGAGCCCCGCAGTTGTTGCAGAATTTTCCCGCGCCCGAGGGCTTACCGCAAGCCGGACAGATCGTCGCCCGGTCGGTCGTGTCGCCATCAAACTGGGGCTGGGCCTTGACCGCGGTCTGCATCTGCTCGACCCGGACCTGAGCCTTCGTGGCCTGCATCTCAGCGGCGAGCGACGGCGCGTCGGTGGTGCACAAACCCGCTTCGTTGTTCCAGTCATCGGAACAGACGTAGAGTTTGCACTTCGGGCACATCTTGAAGTGGACCTTCGCCTCGTTGACCGCTTGGACAAAGGCGTTATCGTGCTCTCTGTGCCAATCCGCGGACATACCGCGGAATTGACTGGTGGCTCCGGCGGCCTGACTGGCCCCACCGAGCCCGCTCGAGACGTTGCCGCCGACGCTGCCGGCCGCGCTACCAATGGCGGAAAGGCCCGAGCTGAGGAACCCAAACCGCCGGGAGGAGGCCGCACTCTTGGAAGCGATGAAACCAGAGTCGTATCCGGCCCCGCAGATATCGCAATGGAACTTCCACTGGAATCCTTTGTCACCGCTCAGGTCGTCGACGTTCTTCGGATGGTCGAGCAGCGCCGTCGGAATCGCCCCCCGCGAGGATGGGCAGCCGACTATTAAATCCAGAGCAGGCGGGTCCCCGTTAGCGTCGTTGGGCCTTCCAGAAATCCTTGAGCTTCGCTCCGCAGCGGTCGCACTTCTTTGCGTCGAGGCCAACCACCGCCGCGCACGTCGGGCAACGGTAGCGGACAACCGCGTGGCATTTCTCGCAGACGTCGGTGTCGGGGCCGACTGGACTCGCGCACTTCGGGCATGGGATCGTGAGGGGCCTCTTGCAGGCGTTGCAGACCGACCAGGCGAGGTCGATGGGGGCGACGCAATACGGACAGACTGGCTGGAGGGGATGGGCCCGAGTGCAGAATGGACAAACGGCTGAGTCCTCGTCGACTAGTTGGCCACAGAAACGACACGCTCTCTTGTACCCGGGCATCCCAACGGTCCCTGAACGTGGTACTAGATGCTCCTACTTAGAGCGTTTCCGCTTCGGGTCTGGCAGGACACTCAAACCGGTCGACGCCGGGATGGACCAACCCGAACCGCCGCGTCGTTTCTGCGGGATGGGTCCCATCCCGCGCTGGGAGCACCTACCCCGGCAGGCCGATACCGACCCCTTTCAGGGAGGGATGTGGCCGAACGCGGTTAGATTCCTCGCCACGGAGGTGGCCAGGGGACCTTCCCACGGGGATGGCATTGACGAAAAGTGCGATCCCTGTGCAGCCTGCGGAGGTCGGAGAAGTTGGCTGTGATTGCGCTGTCGGTTCCAGCCACATGCAAGATCAACCAAACCGACTCATTCCGCGGAGTACACACGGCATCAAGCCGAATGGATGGCAGTTCTTGATCGTTAACAGGGTCAGGGCTTAGTTTCGGGTGGAGCGAAACTGAGTAAACTTCCGTTTCGAAGCGGCAGGGAGTAGCCGGGGAGAGCGACGCTCTCGGCGGCTTTGAATGCGATCGACTCATCGGCCGGTTTCTCAAGCCCAACCACGGGCCGTTCCAACTTCCGTCTCTCAATGGCTTGGCGGTCAGTCCATGGATCGAACTCTTCCCTGAGGTACCGAATCTTCGATCTCTGAGTGAATGTTCCCATATCGATCACTCTGCTGGCGAAGAGATGGAGCGACGGCGAGAGGTTAAGGCCGTCCTTGGTTGGAATTGAGGAACTCCATCAGAGCGACCGATCGCCTGTTGGAACCGGTCCCGCCCGCGGACCTCCAGTTGCAATAAACCGTCCACACGGCAGGACCCGATTCTCGATCTGGCTTCAGAGGGTCCGGTCGTCCCGTTGCGAGTTAGCCTGAACCGCCTGTTCGACCAGGGAAAGTGCGAGTGGGAGGTCCTCAACTTCAGCGACGCGAACCGCGACCCAGTCGGCTGAAGGGCCTCGAACTCGTACCCGCTCATCAAAGGCGCGCTCGGCGACGCGTTGGTGAATTTGCTCCCTGGTCAACCGTACATCCAGCCGCTGATCTCCATGAAAGTGGGCGATCTCCCGGTTCCCGGTAAAGTAGGTATCTCCGTGGCCCCTTCTGGATGGGCGTCGGACCACCCCGGGAATCTCAGTAAGCCTCCGTTCGAGCTCATCCCGAACCGACATCGACCCCGGATTGAAACAACTATGAGGATAAGGCTCGGGGGGAGTCCGCGAAACAGGTGACGCCGCTTTCGCGGCGTAGTCCTTGCGCATCTCTTCGCGGCCGGCCGGTCGTTGCTAGTCCGCCTGCGCCTACGTACCGTCGATGAATCTCTGAACCGTCTCCAAGGGTGAGTTGTCGACCGGGGCGGTCCCTCCCGGCGCTACAGCGCCAGCCCGATAAGCGAACGTGACCTTCGCCGCGGCGAGTTTCTGGAGAGCCCTGATTCGAAGTCGAATAAAATACGAATCGAACAGGAGCTTCTCGAGCGGGTCCCACAGCATCAGCCAGATGACGACGAGGGCGACTAGATAGGTGAGCTCCGACAAATACGCCGGCACTCCCACTGTCGATGGGACCGAGAACACGCCAACCACAAACGCCGCCGCAGCGACCACCGGGATGGAGTAGCGAAGCGAACCGAGGCCTTCCGTGCGGTTCACCCGGTTACTCAACTCGGCCATTTCGGCGTTGTTGGAGAAGAAACTGTGGATCTGGGCTCGCGTCCCGGATTCCTCTTCCGGTCGAAGCGCGGGAGTCCCGAACGTCAGGGCGATTTCGATGTTCGGACTCCTGCGATCCTCGCGAGCTGTATCGACCAGGAAAGTTGCCACGTTATTGTCCAACATCGGCCCGCCGTGTGGGAAGGTCGGAGGAGCAACCCGGTCGAAGAGTGAATCGACATCCTTCAACCTCACCTCCACTACCCCGCGCGACCGTTCGAAATGCACGATGGGCTCCCCCGTAGCGGGGGCGCCTTTCCCGGTGGTCTTCGATTGATCAGGGGCGACGATAGATGCGCTCACACCCTGCACCACCGCTCGCTCTGAATACCAGAGCGGTCCGCGATAAAAGCGGGACGCTACCAAACAGCTGAGTAGCGTGGGTGCATGTTCGCTTGCACCTCCTAATGAATCGATCAATACCTAGACTACCGGACCTTAGGCCTAGGCTTGAGGGTTGGTGTGGGCAAGTATGGTTGTAAGGTTGGTCGCACCCTTTCAAGACACGCGGACGCGGGAAATTCAAGGGTGACGGAGGGCAGAGTCCAGTCCCAATTCCCTGGGAACCCCTGCCGCTTCGTAAGGGATATTCCCGCTGCCGGCTATGTGGATGGGCCGTCCTGGAGCGGCGGGGGGAGACGTTCATGGTGCGGAATCGGGGTCGTGTCACCCGGTTTGTCGTTATGGCGATGCTCCAAGCAGCTCGCGCGCGGGCTCTCGGCTTGGCGAACGATTCTGCCTTCTCCTGGGGATTGAACCGAGCCATTTTCTACGCTGCCGCGAAGCGCGGATTCAAACAGGCCGCCTCAATCGCGGACGAAGAGTCAGGGAAGCCTACCGAACGGGTCTCCCCCGATGTCTATCGCCTGGGTGACGATCAGGCGTACCGGGACCCGGCCGCGAAGACGCTCACCTTCACGATCGGTGGCCAAAGCCAGACCGCTGATGCGTTCGAGCGGCAGGTGGCGTCTCGTTTCGGGACGAAGGAGAATTTTCGAGCGGCCTGGAAGGTGGCGGAGCGCATTGTTGGGAGCTTTGATCGCGCAACTCTCGAATCGCCCCGGCGCTTCTACGAGGAGGTATACAAACCCAAGCGGGACGAATTGTCCGATTCCTGGACTCAAGAGTACTCGCCGGCACCGAAGAACGGCTAGCGACCACCGTCTTCGAATGGGATCCCATCGGCGCTTCTCGTATGAACGAGCCCGGACGGAGTGGGGCCTCGCCGCGAAACCGCTCGTCCAAAGCGATTCTGGTGTGAATCCCGCTTGAGGGATTCCGCCGAAATGGGTGCAACAGCCATTACACTCAGGAGGCGTGAGCTTCGGGGGCTTGAGGCTTGTCCACGCTCGCCCGGCTGAGACTCGTCATCGCGAGTGTACCGCGAGGAAAGGTGATCACGTACGGCCAAGTGGCCGAAGCTGCCGGATTCCCGGGTGTCGCCCGTCTGACCGTGAGAGCGTTGTACGGGGAGACGGGACTACCTTGGCACCGCGTTGTGGCCGCCGGTGGTCGAATCGCCCTGACGGGGGAAGACGGCCAGGAACAGCGCCTACGGTTGAGCATGGAGGGCGTGACCTTCCGAGGGGGCCGGGTCCGAATGGATCTCCATAGCTGGGCGCCCAGATGCCGCGGGGGCCCTAGGAATTCACAGCGCCGAGGAAAGTAGGAACTCGTTCCCGTCGGCGTCGGCGATGACCGCACGAATGGTCGTCGTCGTGCCCCGCTTCATCGACCAAAGCTCATCCGAGATCGTTCCTCCTTGTCGTTTGACAGACGGCCAGGCCGCCGCCGGATCCGCGCAGAAGAATTGGATTCCACTCACGGTTCACGGCTCGCGACCGCCTTCCTCACGGTCCGTGACGTGCATCGGGTGTCGGGTCGGTCTACCTGGGATCTTGAATGCCACTCTCGGAAGACTCGGATTGGACACTTCTTCTTCGAGGCCCATCACTTTCGAATAGAGGGTCTAGGCCTTCTTGAGGTCCGTTACGTGCACGGTTACTGCCTGCAATTCATCGATGATACGGGACATGAAGGGCCCATCCCGCACCCGTGATTGGGCCTTCCCGATAATGGTGCAACACCGCTCGCAGCCACGTTCATTGGGTGAGCGATTCTATCCGGTTCTCCATCGATAGGGCCCACGCCTATCCGGTCGACGAGCCCGACCACCGTTTCACCGGCGGCTTCCGGTGACCCCTCGACTACGGTTCAGTGGCCGAAGACCCACCCGAAGATCACGAGTAGGACGACGACCACTACGACTGGGACGATCCAATGGGGGACGGCTGATCTCTAGGTCCCCCGTTGAACGGTGACGACGGTGACTGGGCGCTTCGGCGGCTCCGGTGTAGGAGAGACGATGACCGTGGTCACTCGAGCGGACGGTACGCTCGGTTCCGGGGCTCGGGTGACAACAGTCCTGGTCGTACCCACGACCGCTGTGCTATTGCCGGCGACTCCGGTATGGACGTCGCTCCTAACGGTCTCGACCCTCTCGACCACTTCGTTGCTCACGACGGCGGGTATCTCCACGACTTTCCTGGTGACGGTCTGAGTACTCTCCACGATTGTGTCTCCCATGTTCTACTTCGCCCCCCTATTCTGAGTTGGGAAACCGCGACCGAGGGTTAACCCGTCCCTTAACCAGAGTTCAGGACATCCGACCAGTTGCACGACTGCCTGGGCCCAATCCGCTCGATGCCATGAACGCACCCCCAGCGATGGGGGTGTCGACGCACGTCGGGATCTAACGATGGGCTAGACTCGGGGGACGGGAACGATGAAAAGTGCGATTCCCAACCAACCTACCCCGGAGGTGCGCTATCGGTTGCGCTCACACGCGTTGAACCGCGTCTTGCACCCACAGGGCGGATTGCCGCCCTCCGCAAAGTCAATCCCCCTCACGGAGTTGAGTAGTTTGAATGATCCACGAGACCAAGTATGCGAAGAGCGGCGAAACGTACATCGCCTACCAGTCGTTCGGGAGCGGACCCATCAAAGTCGTGTTCGTCCCGGGTTGGGTTTCGCACCTTGACTACGCCTGGGAAGAACCGCACTTCGCTCATTTTCTAGAACGGCTCGGCTCTTTCGCCCAAGTGGTCTGGTTCGACAAACGCGGAACGGGGCTCTCGGACCGTGTAGCCGGGCTGCCGATACTTGAGGAAAGGATGGATGATGTTCGAGTTGTGATGGACCAGGCGGGGTTCGAACGGGCCGCTCTCCTAGGGATGAGCGAAGGAGGGTCGATGTGCGGCCTTTTTGCCGCAACCTACCCGGAGCGGACCACAGCCCTCGTCCTCTACGGGGCATTTGCTAAGCGGGTTCGAGCGGAGGACTACCCTTGGGCGCCCACAGCAGAAGCTCGTCAGGCCTGGATTGATTCCCTTGCTGAAGGTTGGGGAGAAGGAGCCGAGCTTGAGACCTTGGCGCCTTCTGTGGCCCATGATGCTGCGTTCGCCCGATGGTTTGCGAGCTACGGACGCATGGCAGCCACACCCACCGCGGCAATCGCGCTCGCGCGGATGAACAGCGGGATCGACATCAGGGGGATCCTTCCCGCGATTCACGTGCCCACTTTGGTGATTCATAGGACGGGTGACCGGGACGTCGATGTCGAAAATGGTCGCTATCTCGCCCGGAACATTCCCGGAGCCCGATTCCTAGAGCTGGACGGCGAAGATCACGTATGGTGGGTGGGGGATTCCGACGGAGTCCTGGCAGAGATCCAGGAGTTCTTGACCGGTAGCCGACCCCCTCCAGAGGTCGACCGACAGTTGATGACTGTCCTATTCACCGACATCGTCGGTTCCACCGAAAAGGCGACTGCGATGGGGGACCGCGCGTGGCGCGACCTCTTGGTGGCCCACAACGAGGCGATTCGCCGGGAGCTCTCCCGGTACCGAGGACGCGAGATCAAGACCAGCGGTGATGGGTTCCTCGCGACGTTCGACGGTCCGGCCCGCAGCCTTCAGTGCGCCAGAGCTATCCGAACAGCGGTCGCGGGGCTTGGGCTGTCGCTTAGAATCGGTGTCCACACGGGCGAGTGTGAGATCCTTGGCGCGGACGTGGGCGGTGTAGGAGTCCACCTGGCGGCACGAGTGATGAGTGAAGCCGCGCCCGGAGAGATCCTCGTGTCCGGAACCGTCCGCGATCTGGTGTCGGGGTCTGGGGTCGAATTTCAGGATCGAGGACGGCGTACCCTCAAGGGTTTCCCGGGGACCTGGCCACTGCTCGCTCTTCCTTAGTTAGGGCGCCCTGGGCCTAGTCGTGCGGACCCGACGAGTCCGCGGCTGCCCTACCAAAAATGGGTGCAACGTGCGTTGCACCCAGAGGAATCCCTCCTTGCGGAGTCCGATTGGGGGCAGTCGGCTGGTCGAAGGGGTTCTCTCGCAGGACGGGGCACGAGATTTAGCGTCGACCCTTGCCTTTCTGCCCCTTTGAGATAGTGCTCCTCCGAGGAGCGGAGGGGGTGGCGGCTCGGCGAGAAATCTCCGTCCGGATAAAGGCGGACGGCGCGCCCATAATCCAGAAGATGTTCCCGTCGGGGTCGGCGAACTTGGCGCTTCCGCCCCAAGACTCCTTCTTGAAGGGCACCGTGAACCGGACTCCGGCCGTCTCCATCCTTTGGACTTGCTTTTCGATCTCATCGGTAATGAACGCGATGCCCGTGTTCCCCGGATCTACTCCCTCGAAGCCCTCGCACAGGTGGATGAGGAAGCGCTCCCCGGGAGGTGCGATCATGATCGCATGACCTCCTGGCGCACCCACCGTATGGGTCTCGAATCCGACCTTCTCGTTCCACCACTGGGCAGCTGCTTTGGCGTCCGACACGGTCACTGCGAAATCTGCCAAACGAATCATGTGGCCCCTCGAGTCCTCCAACTCTTCGGGGCGGTTATAAGACGGCGAGGGAGGTGCTGAAACCGTGGTTGCGAGGGTTTGTCCGATAGAAGATGTTCCTCCGATTCCTCGAGAGTGCGTGCCTCGATGAGACCGAAGTGATCGATGAATTTCGCAAGGAAGGCTCTCACTTTACATCCAAGAACCGGGTCGCGGGACCGTTAGGATTCCGTCCAGGGAAGCGAAGGCGGAGCGAGCTCACGCCTCTGCAACTACCCCTAGGCTGACCCTAACCGAGGCGCAAAGGGTGGCACACCGACGGACTGCACAGCGAATTAGGCGGAAGTCCTGGGCTGCTGCTTCATCATCTGCGCGTAGAACTCCTTAGCCCGGTTCTCGAGTTCGGCCGGGGGGACATCCTCCTTGTGGGTCGCGATGGACCATTCGTGACCGAACGGATCTCGAATCCGCGCGTGGCGGTCTCCCCAGAACATATCCATCGGGGCCGAGATTGACTTTGCCCCGGCGGCAGTTGCCGCAGCGTAGATCGCGTCCACATCGGGGACATAGAGCCAGACACCTCCCGGACTCCCGTCAAAGTGCTTGGGTGAGCGAGACGCCATCTGAGGGATCTCGTCGGCCAACATGAAGATTGAATCGCCGATTTGAAATTCCGCGTGGGCGATCTTACCGCCCGGACCGGCGGATCGCATCCGTTCTTTGGCGCCAAATGCCTTCGCATAGAACTCGAGCGCTTTAGAGGCGTCCTCGACGATGAGCGAGGGAGTGGCGGTGTGGTAGCCGTCCGGTACCGGTCTCACGTGGTGCGACATGGCGGTCGGGCCCAAGGGAAGGTCCATTTCAAGGCTTTCGACCCCTTTTGAAGGGCGGTCCAAGAGAGGTCGGGGCTGCGTGAAAGGTGCATTGCACCCAATCACGAGCTGTCTTTCGCGAGCTCGGCCGCAAACCGCGCCCAAAGTCGGGAATCTTCCTGCTTCAGCTCGCGTGCTCTACGCTCCAGGAAAGACCGAGTCGGAGAGCGGGCGACCTGCTCGACCTGGGATCCGGAAAAGTGCAGCGAGCACGCGCGTGGACCACGAGACGTCAGATGGTAGAGGAACTGCGAGTACCGGGCCGGCCCAGTCAGGTGCGTAGACGTCCAGCTCCAGCGATCAGGATAGAGGTGCACCAGCTTCTCCTTGACCGTTCGGGCGCCCGGTCGGGAGTTGAATGGATCCACGTCGAACGAATCCGTAAGCAGGATTAGATCCTCGGTCAGCCGTTCCACCCTACGCGTCGCCTCAAGCCCTGCAAGTTTCAGGTCACTCGAGCGGTAATCTGTGGCCCAGAGGTAGGCCTGGGCCCTAGGTACGGGCAGCCTGGTGGTGAAGCGATAGGTCAGGCGTTGAAGGGGCATTCGACATACCCACTTGCCGGTCGGGAGATAAAACTCCGGAGCCCGACTCTGGACGTTCGTCCAGGCCTTTTGGGATGGGGTCAGCAGCTTTGAAATGTGAGCCTTCGGGGGGCTTCCGCGGTGGAAACAGATGAATTCGAGCCGGTGGGCGACTTCACCCGGGTGACCATCCGGTGGAAGTACCAGCGACAGGAGGACCGGGACAAGATGTCGGAGCCCGAGATGGAACGGGCGGTCACCGCCATGGGGGAGAATATCGACGCGCTCATCGAGAAAGTACTTACGGAGTCCGCCAGTGCCGAGGCGTGAAGGCGGCTCCATGACGCGAAAGATCACCGCAAGTCTCTACATGACGCTTGACGGGCGCGGCGGATTCCCGAAGTACCTGGGCTCCGACCGGCCGATGAATGAGCCCAACGACTTCTGGCGGGAGTTCTGGTTCAATCGGTTTGATGATGTTACCACTGTTATCATGGGCCGGCGGTCCTTTGTCGGCCACCGAGGATTCTGGACCGAGAAGGCTCGGAAGGAGAGCGACCCCCAGTTCTTCTGGGATTACTCGCGGTTCCTCGACGGGGTCGACAAGGTCTGCCTGTCGCACCGTCTGAAGTCCCCCGGGTGGGAAAACTCCCGGATCATGAAGGGCGACCTCTCGAAGATCGTGGCGAAACTCAAGCGCGAGAAGGGTGGGAACATCATTGCGGAGGGAGGCCCGCGCCTCATCCTGGAGTTCATGCGGCGGCGGTTGGCTGACGACTACTGGCTCATCGTGCAGCCGGTGGTCTGGGGCCAGGGCCCCCATTACTGGGGTCCCATGAAGGAACAGCTCACCCTCAAGCTCCTCTCGTCGAAGGTCCTCGAGGACGGGGAGTTGCTCCTCCACTACGAGACGGTCCGAAAGGCACTGTCGAAGCAAGATCTCCTGGGGGCGTAGGCACCGGACTCGCACTGAACCTGCAACGGCAGTCGCTGGTTCGCGTGGGTGCCACAAGCGTTGAAACCATGGGTGGGCGACTCTCTGGCCGGTCGGCCCCGTCCACCCGCCTCAGACTCAGGGAGGTGGGGAGGAAGGCGGGACACTGGATGGAACATTGGTGCTCGCGTGCCTTGGCAGGTAGCGGTAGAGGAGATAGACCAGAATCGCAACGTAAAGGATGACGCCCCCGATGACTGCTAGGATTGTGTTCTCCCACACACGGGAGGTTCCGTAGTCCTGCCAGTACCCGAGGAGACCCGAGACCACGATCGTGAAGACGAGACCCAGGACGACCTGAACTGTTGTGGGGCGCCGACGGTAGAACGCGACGGAGATGAGGCCTGGGATGATCATCGTCCAGCGAATCGGTTAGAGCGGTATAACGGAGCTACCGTCGGGTTATGGCATGGCCCTCGTCACGTCTCGAGAAAGTCCGCTCAATCCCGAGCGCTAAGCTTCAGCCCAAGCAGGGAAACGTTGCAAGCGCGATTACACCCAGTCTCATTGAAGGACGAGATGAAGCCACCCTTCGAGAAATTTCAGCAGAACCCAAGAACTAGCGCCCGCGAGATTGTTTTCGCTTGGTTGGAGCCTTAGATTTCGAGTAGCCTCCCTCGCTTAACTTTGACATATTGGCGGAGAAGTGGAGATAGGGGTGTGACTCGGGATCTGTATCATATTCCCACCACATGTACCCGGTGTAGGGCGGCTCTATGTCGTCCTGCCAAAGCATACAGAGGTTGTCCCCCAGGTGCAAGTAGTCCTCTTCGAGCACATGCCAAATTCCTTCCCGCTCAGTGAAGATCCACCTCTTCTTGCCGCCCAAGTCGAGTTCGTGCTTCTGTCGTAGGTGGGCCTCGGTGAGCGTCCGGCCCACGTTCAGAAGTTCGTGATCGACTTTGCGGTCTAGCGCCCTGAGTTGCTTGGAGTTCTTCACCCGGTCGAAATTCTTCTCGTCCAGTTGCTTGAGCAGCGGCGCCAACGACCGTCGACCGAACATCTTGACCAGCCACCAGGAGTAGGCCTCGAGGATGTGCAGATGCACGTTCCGAATCGACCCAAACGTGGCCTCGCGATTCCGGGTGAGAACCTCCCAAGGGAGTCGATCGTACAGGTCGAGGTACTTTCCGCGGCTCCAACTATGATACGCGATGATCCTCTGAGTTTCATTCTTAAAAGTCATAATGCCGAGGTCGCCGAAGTCGTTCCCAACCGAATACTTTCCCCCATTCACCTAGGCCTGTTTCATTGGTTCGACAGGAGCACTCGCCCTGTACGCCGAATATCGATTGCCGGTCTGGGTAGGAGGTCGTTAGGCCCAGGCGTGACGGTTGGCGAGGGCAAGTAAGGTTGTGGCTTGATTTCACCCATCTGGCCGAAAATGGCGATGCACCCAATCACTATTGCGCTAGACACTGGACATTATGCATACACGCGGCTTGACAAGAAGCGAAACCGATGCCGAAAACCCCACTTGCGCGGGGCGGGACCGTTTCGACGGCCCTGAATCCACCGCGAGGGGTTCCAAAAGGGCCCCGACCGCGGGCGATCGAATCGTTCCTGCCGTGTACGCACATCGCATACTTCTCGATGGAGCTCGCCGTTCGACCTGAGATGCATACCTACTCTGGTGGGCTCGGATTCCTTGCCGGTGACATGGCCCGGGCGTGCGCGGACCTTGAAGTCCCCGCGGTCTTCGTGACGATGGCGAGTCGTCTGGGTTACCTCCGACAGGAAATCGACCGGAATGGGCGGCAGTTTGAACGTCCGGACCGGTGGGGACCCGGAGAGATGGTGCCAATCGCTCCCCATCATGGTCGCCCTGCAGATCGAGGGGAGGTCTGTCTGGATTCGGCCCTGGCTCACCGTCCTCTCCGGCCACGAGGGGTTCCAGATTCCGATCCTTCTCCTCGACACAGACGTCGCCCAGAACTCCAAAAAGGACCGGACCCTGACCGACTCCCTGTACGGGGGCGACGCCACCTTCCGGCTCAAACAGGAGATCGTTCTTGGACTCGGCGGATTACGGCTCCTGCGCGCCCTGGGCTTTGATTTACACACGTTCCACATGAACGAGGGCCACGCGTCCCTCCTTACCCTCGACCTCCTCAACGAATCGAGGACGACTCCGGAGGGGCTCGCCCCGCGGAAGCGACCGTACAACATCTCGGCGGTACGTCGGCGATGTGTGTTCACGACGCACACACCGGTCAAGGCGGGACACGACCGGTTCGACTACCACCTGTTCGAGCGTCTATATCCCGGGGAAATCGACCTCGGCACGCTGAGGAACCTGGCCGGCAGGGGCCGGCTCAATCTCACCCTCCTGGGTCTAAACCTCTCCCACTACGTCAATGGTGTCTCCCGCCGGCATGCCGAGACCGCGCGAAAGATGTTCCCCGGGTACCGTATTCATGCCGTGACCAATGGAGTCCATGCCGGCACTTGGACGCACTCCGCGTTTGCGAAGCTCTACGACGCGAGCTTTCCAGGCTGGCGACAGCAACCCGAACTCTTGGTCCGGGCCTTTCACCTCGCGGAAGACGAAGTCTGGGACTGCCACCAGATGGCGAAGCGGGGCCTCTTAGAACGGATTCGCCAGACAAGCGCCGTGGCCCTGGACCCCGAGGCACTGACAGTCGTCTTCGCGCGGCGGATGACCGGCTACAAACGCCCCATGCTCCTCTTCAAGGACTTGGGTCGGCTCGCCAACATCGCTTCCCGTCATCGCTTCCAACTGGTTTTTGCCGGGAAAGCTCACCCGCGAGACACCGCCGGCAAGGAGGCCATCCGGCGCATCCACCGGGCGATGCGCCAGCTGGAAGGGAGGCTTTCCTGTGTCTTCGTTCCGAACTACGACATGGATTGGGCCAAATCCCTCGTGGCGGGAGGTGACGTCTGGCTCCAGACCCCTCTGCCACCGATGGAGGCTTCCGGGACCAGCGGCATGAAGGCCGCGCTCAACGGGGGGCTAAATCTGAGCCCGCTCGATGGCTGGTGGGCCGAAGGCTGCGTCGAAGGTGTCAACGGCTGGTCGATCGCTCACCGCAAGGGAGATGACTCCGATCGGCGGGACGCAGAGGCGCTCTACGACCAGCTCGAGAACGTCGTCCTGCCCTGCTTCTACACTGAGGCGGAGCGATGGCGCTCGATGATGAAGTATGCGATTGCCCATGTCGGATCCTACTTCACCAGCCATCGCATGCTGCGGCAGTACGCCGCCGAGGCGTACATTCACTGAGACGTGCGGTCTGCTTCACCGAACGAGGGTTCGAACTGGCCCGCACTTAACACGGGCTCACTCGATACCTGCAAGAGCCGGCCTCCTCTAGGTTCGGAGAGCTCCACAGTCGCCTATCGAATACGGGGGAGCTCCGAAATCGTCCGAGTGTTCGAGTGAGGTGGGTGCAAGACTACTTGGCGCCCACTCGACAGGAGCAAGAAGTCTAGAAAGCCGCTCCACTCTCGAGGCACTTGCCGGCGCCCTGGGGTGGACAGAGCTGCAGTGCCGGCATCCAAGTGAGTGGTCGAATTGCTGGCCGCCTCATAGCGAGACCGGACGGAGAATCATTAGGGTCGAAGTCGCGTGGGCGTACAACCTCTGGCTAGAATCCAGAAGTCGAGCGTCGGCGGTGGCCACCCGAGAACCTGAATGAATGACATGTCCCTCGGCGCGCAGCGTGCCAACTTTCGCAGTGACCGACTTTAGGAAATTTACCTTGAGCTCGAGTGTCGTGTAGCCTACTCCGGCGGGCAAGGTTGTGTGAAACGAACAACCCATCGCGGTGTCCAGGAGCACCGTGACAATCCCTCCGTGGACGTTCCCCAGCGGACTGTACATGTACTCGGCGGGATCAAATTCAAACGCAACGGACGAGGGTTCTACCGATAGGATCCGAATTCCGAGTAGTTGCATGAACGGTGGTGGAGGCAGGTCCCCGGCAAGAAACGCGCGCATGAACTCGATACCGCTCAGTTTCCGGATTGGCTCTTCAAAACGGGCCGGGTCTTGCCATAGGATCGTCCGCGTACGCGGGTCTGAAGCGTTTGTCATGGTTTCGTCGGAGCGAGTAGGTCCTGTGAGACTATTTGACGACATCAAGCTTCGGGTCCGCTGGGTCCCGCATCTCCGAAGGTTCTACCGGCGACCTTAGTCGGAAGGGCGAGTTCCCGAATTCGACGCTCGCCGTTCGATGGATTCGGTGCGTTATGGGGTCGGAAGAGGGGCAAGAATGGTAGCACCCACCGAGCCGGCACTACACGACCTGGTAGACATCGACGGGAGTCGAGACGTTCTTGAGCGTCACTCCCCGAAGCTTCTGGACCTTGACGTCCACCTTGTTGCGAATTTGATCCAACACCGACCCGGTAATGCAAATGCCTCCCGGTGGGGCCAAGGGCTCAATTCGCGAGGCGATGTTCACGCCGTCCCCCACCAAGTCGTTCCCCTCACGGACGACGTCCCCCACGTGAACCCCCACGCGTAGATCCAGTCGCTCTTTTGGTACTCGGGTTGAATTCCGCTGCGCCATTGCAGCTTGAATTTCGACGGCGCACCGAAGCGATTCGACAGCGCTGGGGAATTCGATCATGAATCCGTCACCCATTGTCTTGACCTCACGGCCGCCCCGGGATGCGAAGATCGGCCGCACGAGTGCTCGGTGTTCTTCGAGCAGGCGGAGGGCCCCCGCTTCGTCCACCTGGGCGAGCTTCGTGAAGCCAACCAAGTCAGTGAACATGATGGCCGCGAGACGTCGCTTGGATTCGATGGGTGAAGATTCGGCGGACTTGTCTCCTTCAAGACGCATTCTTCGCACCAGTGAGGCGAAGCGTGGGTCCGACCGCAACCGATCGAAGCGCGGCTCGACCTGGATCCAGACCAGCCAACTGGAGCGCTCCTCGTATGCCCGCTCCAACCAAGTCATCGCTTGGCCGATGTCGCCGAGCCCGGTGAAGACCAGGGCGATCCAGTACGACGGAAGGTAACGAGTGCGCGATCGTTCCAGGAGATCGTCCAGGATTTTCCGTGCCTCTGATTCCCTCCCAGCGGACGCTAGGGCATGTGCGAGGACGGCGAGGGAGATGGTGCTTCCGCCCGAAGAGTCGACGGCCTGCTGAATCTCTGCGATGGCCCGATCGTACATCCCCTTCTGCAGGTAGGGACGGCCGAACCAGAGGTGGGCCGGGCCGAACGTCGGGTCGATCTTGAGGGCCCGAGCGTACTGGTCGATGGCTGCGTCGAAGTCCCGACTCAGATACAGAACGTGACCCAGGCCGGTGTTGACGGCCATCGAAACCGGGTCGAGCTCCAGGGCGATTCTCATCTCAGCGAGGGCCTCGTCGAACCGGCCCAGTGCTTTCAGGTAATCCGCGTAGAACTGATGGCCGATGGGATAACCGGGGTTTAGCGCGATAGCTCGTTGGAACTCCTTCTGAGCCGCGCCCCACTCGCGCTCGTACAGGAACCGAACGAAACCGAGCGACGCATGGGCCTCGGCGAGGTGGTCGTCGATCGCGAGAGCCTTCTCGGCCGCCTCTCGCGCCTTGGGAAACGCCTCTGTGGGTGCGGAAAACTCCAACCACCCTACCTGAGACCAGGCGTCCGCAATTCCGCAGTAAGCCAGAGCGAAAGTTCGATCCTTCTCGATAGCACGCTCGAAAAGAACGATTGCCTGCCGGAGACCGGCCTCCGTCCGCAGGTTCCAATGGAATCGTCCTTGTAGATATAGATCAAAAGCATTGACGGCTGGCGTTGAGCTACTGACAGACTTGCGGCCCCTACTTTGCACCAGCCTTAGCTTTAAGGCCCGCCCGATTCTTTGGGCGATGTCGCGCTGGATTTCGAATACGTCCTCAAGTTCTCGGTCGTAATTCTCGGACCAGAGATCCTCCTGGGTCGAGGCGTCGACGAGCCGAACCGAAATGCGCAACTTCCTACCGGACTTTCGGACACTTCCTTCGAGGATTGTACGAACAGATAGCTCGTCAGCGACTTGGCTAACGGTCTTGTCCGTGTTCTTGTAGTGCATGGCCGAAGTACGTGCGATGACGCTCAAACCCGGGATCTTCGAAAGGGTCGAGATCAGTTCCTCGGTCATTCCGTCAGCGAAGTATTCGTCTCGCGAGCTGGCGCTGATGTTCGAGAGTGGGAGGACCGCGAGACGCTGCGATTGATCTGGGACAACTGACATGGCTCCTAACTTGAGGCCGCGAGCCCCATCGGATGCCGTCAGTTATCCGTTTTGCCATTGAGGCCCCTCACCAGGTCTCCACGAGATGGGTGCAAGACTGCTCGGACCCACGCAAGCGCGGCTCGAATGATTGCCGGGTTCGGGGATCACCGCGCAGCGTGGCTCAAAGGTAGACCCGCTCGGTCATGCAATACCATCGAGAGTATTGAGTGACGTAGGTCATGGGGTTGCCACATCGTGGACAGTACGCGGAGGTCGACGCGGGCATCCCGGCCGGAGCGACTGGTGCCGGCGAGCCAGGGGTCGAAGAAGCGGAGTCGGCGTTCGGCCCCGCCGAAACTGTTGCCATGTAAGCGGATGTCGCCCTCACTTCACCGCGCGTATAGGGCATCTTTCGCACGGTCCACAGCAGGAGAAGCCCGACCAGGAGCAGCACTGCGGCCACGATGGCCAGATACCAACCCACGTCAGCGCCCCAGCTAACGGTCGACCCCCCCGCGCTCACGGAACCCCAGAAGCCCGTGCACGGGGTCGGGCTGGGTCCGCACGTCGATCTCCCGAATCCGGATGAGTTGTCCGCGTTGAAAGCCCCCGGCTGTCCCAATGCGACCAGACCAGGAAGTATGGCCGCACTGGCCAGGGAGATGAGAGTGATCACTAAGGTGAAGGGTAGAATCCTCCGCGACCTGAACGCGGCGAATGCCCCGAGGTAGCTCAGTACCACGCTAACCAGCCCGGCGACGGTGGCCAATAGTCCGATTCCCAGGACCGCTTCGTAGAGTTCCCCTACGTGGACGAGGCCCGCCGATATGTACGACTGTTGGGCGGAATTGTTGGACCCACTCTGTACCGTATAGGCAGACCCGGGGTCGAAGCCTAAGACGATAGCATGCCCGCCGCCACTGAGCGAAGCTCCCCACCAGGACACACCCATCGAGGTCGCCAGCAGAAGGGTCGCGATTAGCAGCAGCGTGGAGGCGGTAAATCTAGTCCCCCTCACACTAAGTTTCGGGCGAGGCGGCCGCGTGACGAGAATCGGGGCTGACAACGGAGGCGCCGGCGACACACCTGTTTGCAAACTCGAATTGGGTTCCATGCGTACCTCAGAGTCTTGGAGTCCGAACGAATCTCGGTGTTGAAGAACCTACCGATTCATTCGTGGTTCCGTCGAGGTCCACGAACGAGGAAAGGGAGACTTGCCCCCATGGGTACAAACTTGCCACGCCCCCTAGCATCCGACGGTCGTCTCGGTCGCGGATCGCAGCGCCGGTTCGGTGGGCCTCCCGGAGGTAACGATTCTTTTCCCGACTCTCCTCCGCTGCGGCGGCCGCGCGTACCATTGCTTCGTAGGCATAGGCGACATAGAAACTCCCCAGGCTGCTCCGGCGGGCAATCTCCAAGGCTCGACGACCGTGGTAAAGGGCGGGCTCGGAGCGTCCCAGGACTGAGTAGACCCGAGAGATCTGCCACTCACCAATCGAGACGTTGCGAGGCGTACCCGCGCGACCCCAGTGGTAACGAGAGGCGTGGGCCGCGTGAAGCTTCTCGTCAGTCTCCGATTTAGTACGGTCCTTCTGGGCCAGATGCGACCAAGTGTAATTGAAGAGGTCGCCACCAATCGTGCGATGTTGGGCGCGGCTAAGGGGATCAGACCGCCGTTGCATGCCACGACAAATTGGCTCCTGGCCCTTGGAACTTTCCTTCCTCGGAGTATTTCGGTTCGGTGCAATCAATCGCGCCTGCTTGTAACTCACCCGTGCTCTCGGCGGAGCAAGACGGCACGATAGCCAATCGGTACGTCGAGCAGCATCACCGGTTGGGACCCCCCAAATCGTGCTGGATCGGCAGAGAACTCGAGGTGCAGATTGGGGGCGGCTTTCTCTATGCCAACTCGCAGTTGGTCGGCGAACCGATTCAGGTCACGGGACCGACCGACCACTGGGAGGAGCCGAACCTGTCCCTCGTTCAGGGAAGTATTGACGTCGACGAATTGAGGATACACGTTGACGAAGATGTCGGGTTCGTAGAATTCAGGATGCGTTCGGAAGAGTTCGGGTACTGAAGACGACACCACGAACGGCCGCAAAGACTTGGAACTTCTCCCGCTCCCGAGCTTTGATGGCCCGCTCGTGCTCGCGCCGAGCCTGCTCTTCAGAATCCACTCTCGAACTCGGCGACCGTTAGTTCGGCTGAAGCTATAGACGCTCGGGTTGAAACGGGTGGGTTGGCCTCGGACTGGTTGGGTGAACCAAGCGGACGAAGTGGGTTCCATCCAGAGCACGCAGGTTCAGGCGGGTAGGTGCAAGCGCGGTAGCACCAACGCTGCTTGAGGGGCGCCCCACAACTTTCCGTTCGACGGAAAGCGTTCTCTCGGTCCTCACCGTGAGGATGCTGGCGAAGATGCACGGCCGTGGCGAGGAGAGGTCCCAACCCCGCCGCGGACATAATCCATATCCGAGCGTTGTGCTATAGAGGATGCCTAGTGGGCAATCGTCCCGGAGAACCCATGTCCCTGGTCCGGTCCGTGTTCCTTCGGAGTGCCTGGCGGTCGGTCCGCCGAGGCGGCGGTGGCAAAGCCCCGGTGATCGCCGGCCACAAACTGCTCCACCGTTGCAATCTCGAGTGCGTGATGTGCCCGTTCTGGCGTCGGGAGGACGAGACCCTGCTCGGCGTCGACGATGAAGTGCGGATGATGGATGCGTTGGTCCGGGCCGGAGTGTCGTTTCTCGGATTCGAGGGGGGCGAACCCTTGTTGCGGCGGGACTTGCCTCAGATTCTCGCGGAATCACATCGGCGTTTCCACACGTCGCTCGTCACCAACGGCTGGCTACTGCGGAAACGCGCCGACGACCTCGTTCCGCACCTGGACCTCCTGTTCGTTTCCCTTGACGGAATCGGAGACCTCCACGATCGCCTCCGTGGCATTCCGGGATCCTTCGCGAAGGCGGTCGAGGGAATCCGGGCGGTGAAGGGGAGGGTACCGGTCGCGATCAGCTCCACTCTGACCAAGGAGAACCTGGACAACGCCGAAGACGTCGTGGCGCTTGCGGAACGCCTCAAGGTGGGAGTAACGTTCCAGGTAGCGTACAACTACTCAACGGCCGGGAATCTCACTCCCGCCGGACAGAAGCTCCGCGAAACCCTGGTGCGCTTGCTCCTTCTCAAGGAGCACGGGGCTCCGATTCTCGAGTCTCGGGAGTACTTCACGAGCGTGATCAACTCCTGGTACCGCGGGATTCCCTGGCGGTGCAAGCCGTGGATGACCATGAACGTTGACCCGCAGGGTCGCGTCGTCCTGCCCTGCTACTCCCTTCGCGAATACGGAGGCGGTCCGTACGTGTGGGACACGGACGTCCGGAAGCTCTGGGGCTCCTACCATTGGGCGCCCTATGAAGGATGCAACAAGTGTGCCCTGGCGTGCTATCTCGAGCCGTCGCTGTTCCGCTGGACGAATCCGACCATGATTCGCGAGCGAATCCTCGACCCGATCGTTGCCTACCTCGACTCGGGTGGCGAAAACGAGGCTCCGGCCCTCTAGAATGTGCACTGTCGATTGCACGCAGTATCAAACGACATTAGGGAGTATCGATCCACGGCGTCCGGCTCAGAACCCGCAAGGGGAATGGAACGCCAGTCGAGGCTTTGGTTCCCAGCCTCTCCGGACAAACTCGGACTACTTCGCGAGGGCGGGGCCTCGCATAGATTGGGGGGGTCTTCGACAACCTCCTCGTTAGAAAACAGTCAGAGTAATCGAGGAGGGCTCGTCTCCACTGGCAAAAGGCCCCTGGGTCACCGGATTCGGTAACCCGTCCCGGGAGCGTAATGGATGTGGCCATCACGTCGGTGGGCAAGAACCTAACAGACCGTCGTGGCTGGGCGCGGCGTGCCGAGCTATTTTAGTCTGTGGAAGATGAATATGGCCATCCAGCCGCCCAATGACCCGAACGTGAGCGTCCAGCAGCTCGAGGGCTTCCTCGGATTGATGAAAGCTCAGCTACAGAGTGGGCCGTTGAAGGAAGTCCACGAGTTTATCGAGGGTGGCGCAGGGTATCTGTTGACAGGAGATCACCCGCCGGAGAAGAGACTCGAGGTCTTGGCCACCTGGGCCCCGTGGGTGACGTTCGAGCTCCACGAGACGGTGAAGTTCCCCAAGCCCCTCGAAGTCGCCATCGGAATCGCAAAGCAACGCGCGGCGATGATGAAGTAGAGAGGTTCCACCGGACCGCTCCCACGATTCGAACCAACCTAATCCCGGCGTCTCGACCTGACCGGTGAGGCGACTGATTCGAGCTTGGTCGCCGCCTCGACTAACGAGATCTTATGCATGGTTGAGACCATGAACACGGGCTAACCGGCTTCATGCGGGGCGTCCGGTCTACCTAACCCGCCCTTTTCCGGAAGCGGGCAACTGCGTGGGTGCAAGGGGCGTTGAGTGTCTAGAGTGGGGCGCGTTCCCTCGGGGAAAATAGTCTCCCGGGACGTTTCAGGGCTGTTTCTCGAGGGGCGGTTGGGTCGCGGATTGTCCGCGAGCGGGGCCGATCCCCCGGGCACTAGGGCGCATCGGTTCGAATCTAACCGAACCCACCCCCCGTCGAGCGCAGCACTAATGGCACATCGAACGGTTCCAGTCCGATTGGTGCAGCTCCTTCTGAACCGTCAGTACCGGCGGGGTCCGGACCCGTGCGTTACGGTCGGGTGAACTCTACGGAGAGACTATCACTCCCCTCTCCTTTCCGATTCTGGTGATTCACGTGACGAACACGGTAAGCGGTTCCGAGACCATGGCCTCCCACTCCAGGAGAAGCGAGGGCCCACCTCGAGGGCGTATCATGGCCTCAATTCTCGGCCCCGTGGCATGGCTCAGCTTCACGCTCCTCTACGTGGGGTTCTGGGCGCAGGGCTTCACGCTCTTCCAAAGCGTGATCGTCATTCTCGTATCGGCGCTCATCCTCGCGGGACTCATGGGTGCCCTATGGGCGTCGTATGGAATGCGCCGTCGCTCCTGGTCCTGGGACGACTGAGAAACCCTCGCACCTACCCGCCAACGGCGCCGTATCCGCTTGCGACACCGCCATAGTGACCGCCTTCTAGCTTCCGGTGACAGAGATGGGATCCTTCTTCGGGCACCGTTCTCCATCGGTTGGGTGCAACTTAAAATGCGTGTCTAGCGTCGCACGCGTTCTATCGGGAGAATTGTCTCCTGAGAGAACGCGCCCCACTCTAGACACCAAGCGGCGTTGTACCCACCCGGGCGAATCCACTTTCCGAGCCTCTTAGGTCTCGAAGCTGAGCGTCGTCCTTATGCCGGCCCAGGTTTCGCTACGATGTACTCGAAGAAGAGGGCCCCCGCAACCGGGTGGGGCCAGTAGGCGGGAATAGGCTTGAACCCCATCTCTTGATAGAACTGGATCGCGGCGGCCATCGTCGGAAGGGTGTCGACCCGCACTCGCTCGTATCCGAGTTCGCGCGCCCGGTCGAGAAGCTCGCGGGTGAGGCGGGGCCCGAATCCCTTCCCTCGATGGTCGGCCCGGACGTAGACCCGCCGAATCTCCCCGACCTTCGGTCCTTGCTCTCGCAGAGCACCACACGCTACCAGTGCGTCCTGCTTGAAGGCGAGAATGACCTCCCCCCCGGGTGGGCCGTAAACTCCAGGGAGGTCAGCGATCTCCTGGTCGATCCGGGCGAGGCCAACCGGCAGGATCGGATCGGCAGCAGCCGTCATCTCGAGGTGGTCGGCGAGCCATTGCCGATAATCTCGGAAGAGTCGACGAACGGTGTCGAGGTCCTTCGACCAGTTCACCCTTCGAAGCTTCGTGTCGGGATAGCTCTCCGGATCAATTCGCTCTGGAAATCCCGTGGCCCACCACCCCTTGAATCCCTGGACGCATCCCAGCTCAATCACTCCAATGAAGTCTTGGGTCGTGGTTGCACCCAGAACGGCAAACTTCCATCCCGGATGACCAGTGACTTCCCCCACGGTACCGTTAACTTCCCCGAAGTCACCCACGCCCTTGCCCATGCCAGAGCGCGGTCATCGCATTTTCGCGATTCAGACTCTCCGAGTCTCGAAGATCATCGACGCACCGTTGAGATATGTTTACGGTTGGTGCACCGACTATCGGAGCGATGACTGGACCCTGTCACACCGGCGACCTCATCCGCGTTTTCGCGTGGTCAAGCTCTCTCCGCGAAGACTCCTGCGGATTCGGATCACCCCGACGCCCTCGAAGGATCCGGACGTAGCGGTTGACTTGATCCGCCTCTCCCCACCGGATTCGTGGCACACCGACCAGATCGATGAGGAGGATCGCGAGTCGGTGGACTACCGGCTCACGGCGTTGGGCAAGACGAAGACCCGAATCGACCTCCTGGTCACTGAGCGCTGGGTAGTTCCCGGCCACCTGGGTCGGGCAGAGACCCTACGCAGGGTTCAGGGCGCCTGGGACCGATACGCCGCCCAGGTCGAGACTCGGTTCCGAAGCGGCAAGCCTGCCAAAGGATAGTCCGCCCGGGATGAACGGGCGACCGATCCGGCTCAGTCGTAGTTCGACCGACTGGAGCCGGGGAGTAGGGGCTTGCGGAGCCAGCGGCCTCGACTTCGAGGACGGCCTTCTCGAGAGAGTTCGGACCTGAAACTTACCTTACTGAAACTCCCACGTTTCGAAGCAGGCGGAGGGCCTCGGACTTTCGAACCCAGGGAACTTCGAGGTACTTTCGGAGATAGCTGTCTGGGACACGTAACCTCCGAGCCTCCGCTACCGAATATGAATACGCCTCGACCTCGGTGGGGCGGTCGACATAGGAAACTTTGGGCCCAAGCCAGAGGGCACGTCCTTGCTTCCGTTGAAGGATGTGCAGGAACTCGTGGATGACATCGAGATATACGTCCATCGTGGGGCTGTTCGCAAGGTGACCGTGGGCGACCACGATCACGTCCTCCCGACTCTCAACCATTCGGAAACCTGCCGCCCGGACCTCTGGCGGGGTCTTGGTTGGGGCCACGTACATCCAACCTGGGCCGTCAGTTACGTGGGCCCAAGTCTGCTCAGCGACCTTCAGAGTAGCCTCGTCGTCTCCGGGATACTTCCGGAACGGGACGGTGCGCTCTAGGCCCTCAAACACCTCGAGGAGGGGAAGACGTCCCGGCGGCGTGTCCCTGGCTGGACGGAACTCCACCGGGGCTGGGTACTTCTCTTTCCTGCGGCGGGCGGTAACTTTGGGAATTGTCACAGACGATCCCCGCGACCTCGTACCGCTCAACAACCCTCCGGCTCCGGTCCGCCCGTACGGGGCCGAGTAGCAACAGAACTTGCGGGTGGGATGAGGCTTCCCATGGCTCCCACGGTGGGTCTAAGGGCAATTGTGCGGACATCGGATCCCGCTGACAGGGTGCTCGGAATGGAGAGGTTTGGGCGCCCGGCACCGACTACATTTTCTCCTACCGCCGTATCGAAGATTGGTCGGAGCCCACAATGCCCACGGAATCGTCGCAGCCATTCGCGCCACCGGTGGATTTCATTATCGTAACCACTCCGTTCGTATCCGGGTATCATGTTACTCGGGTCATCGGCGCGACGTTTGGACTGATCGTCCGATCCCGAGGCTTAGGGCAGAACATCTGGGCCTTCTTTCGGGCCTGGAGAGGTGGTGAGATCAAAGTGTACACTCAGTTGCTGGAACAGGTGCGCCATCAGGCGATCGAGCGACTCGCTGCCCATGCGAAGAGTCTGGGAGCGAACGCGGTTGTCTCGGTCGGTTTCGACACTTCGGAAATGGGAGGGGCGATGACGGAAGTTCTTGCCTTCGGGACTGCTGTAGTTGTGGAACCTGATACTTCCCCAGCGCAAGCTGTTGCACTGCACTGAATGGACCCTGGGGGCGAGTCCATTGTCGATTCTGTGGCAGGGTGGAACCCGTAATGGACCTAGGCCCTTGCTAACAGGTAGTGGTGCCATTACGACCCGCTACAGATTGCACGCAGGAATCTACTCGAACCCCCCGTTGGGACAGGGGTCATACTAACTCGGGTCACTCCAGATCCAATTCGGCCTCCCGACGAAGCAGCGACGCGGATTCTTCGCGGTTCGCCTCCTCGATGTCTGCCTCTGGACCCATTTTCTTCCGATCGATCTGCTGGACGAGTCCGAAGAGCCACTCGAATTCGTGCATGATCAACGGATCCTTGAGAGCGGTACGGGCCCGTCCAATGACATCGACTGGATTTCGAAGCGCAGTGTAGTAACCGCTGATCCACGTGCCGAAGGCTTCCCAGACGAGTTCGCGGTTCAGCACGCGAGTATGGGTGAGGGAGCCTATCAGCTCGAAGAACGCCCCCACCTCGAGATTAGTGATATCATCGTGTTGTCCTGCGAGGAGGCGTTGCGCCAGTGACTTGCGGCGGCGCCGGTACGCGGGAGAGTCGAACCGCTCGCGAAGCGTCAGCACCGCGTTCGCGCTGTTCAGATGTTGGGTGACTCGCGTTTGCCACCAGAGCAACACGACGGTGCCGATGGCCACTGCCCAGGCGGCTGCGGCAGTGATGGTAGTGATGTCGATCGCCATGGAGTCCTAGGGATGCGCACGCGCCGTTGGCTATAACCCGTCGGACCGCCGAGGATATCCCATCAGTGATTGGAAGTAACGCCGCCAGTCAAGAGCAAGGATTCCCCGGATCGGCGCACCTGGCCGGGACCCCGAGGTTAGGCCCCCCGGCCGAGCTCGGTGAAAGGCGGGTTGCGCCTACGAGTGGGGTTATTCGACACTGCCAGGCTTGAACGGGCATCTGCGGTCGCAGCCCCAACCCTGAGGGGAAAGGATTACGTGAGTACGGTTGCGTGCGCCTTTGGGGGGGGCCAAATGCCGTGGAAATACTCAGAAGAGTACTATCGAGAGTACACCCGCGCGACCTGGAACGAAAGCGCGAAGGACTATTCGCTCTTCATGCGCCGATTAGAGGGGGTCCGCACTGACCTCGTGGCCCTTCTCGCCCCGGCTCCAGGTGAGCAGATCCTAGACTTAGGGACTGGACCGGGCGAGCCCGCCATGACCGTGGCCCAGAAGGTCGGACCGGACGGTCACGTAACCGGGATTGACCTCTCAGAGAACATGATTGGTTTAGCGGCGCAAGTCGCCCGCATACGGGACATCGGAAACGTCGATTTCCGGACAATGGATTGTTCCTCACTCGACTTTCCCCGTGCGTGCTTCGATGGCGCGTTGAGCAGCTTTGGATTCCAAATCTTCACGGATCCGGAGAGTGCGGCGAAGGAGGCTCACCGCGTGCTGCGGACGACTGGGCGCATCGCGGTCTGTGTCTGGAGCACGGGGAACAAGACCCCCTTCCTTGACGCGATCATCGCTCCCATGTTGGAGCACGCCGAACCAGACGAGACAGGGTACCTGCCCACCCCGTACGAAACTGGAGGACCGGGAGAGATGGTCGCGTTTCTCGAAGCGGCGGGATTTCACCGTGCTAGCGAGAATCGTCATACTTACCTGATGTCGTTTCGGGATGAAGACGACTATCTCCAAACCCTTCTGAAGGGGACGCCGATCGGGCACTCCCTATCCGAGGAGTCGACAGAAGTGCAGGCCGAGGTTATGGCGAAAACCCGGGCCAACCTCAAGCAGTGGGTTACGACCGAGGGTATCGCTCTTCCCGCTGAAGTGGTGTTCGTCCGCGCGAGTGCTTAGTCTTCCGAGGACTCGGCACCTGAACCCCCGTCCTGATGTTTGCAATATAGGTTTCAGCCCTAGTTTCGCGTTTTCGGCGCAATGTGGATTGCACCATCATGAGGTGAAGTGGGAGGCGCACCTACCCCTGACAAGTTCGAACTGAAGCCGCTCAGTGAAGCGAGTCTAGCACTTCTCCCACGTCACAAAACGCTGATTCGGGTTGTCTTAGGGTAGGGCCACTAAAGGATCGGAATAGGACGCCGGAGGTCGGGCCGTACGTCGGCCTAATCTAGGGCGAGCCGTTGGTCAGGTTGTCGTGTCCCCGACAAAGGCGGCGCGTGGAAAACCGAATTGGCCGGGGTTTTATCGGTGGACTGCCCGTCGACCTCCCCGAGAGCTCCTCCTACGTACCCTGGATCACCTGGACTGGGAGAGAAAACCTCATCGGAAGAGAACTGCAGTCGATCTCGGGTTCGGGGCGGGAACCGACACCCTAGAACTCCTTCACCGTCAATGGAGAGTTCTCGCAATCGACCGGGAACCGGCCGCCCTGAAGTTCCTTTCTGGTAGGGTCTCCCCTCGCCAACGAGGCTCGCTCACCCTCCAGACCTCCCCGATGGAGGGGCTCTCGCTTCCCAAGGTCGATCTGGTGTACGCGAGCTTCTCGTTGCCCTTCTGTGCTCCCGCGGAGTTTCCGAGCCTCTGGGCGACCATACGCCGGGCCTTGGTTCCGGGAGGGCATTTCGCGGGGCAGCTGTTCGGAGATCGCGACGAGTGGGCCGGGAAACGTCCGATGACGTTTCACACGATCCGCCAGGCACGAGCGCTAACCACGGGCTATCGAGTGGAACTCTTCCGGGAAACGGTAGAAGAGGGGCGGTCGTACGAAGGCCCGAAACACTGGCACATCTTCGACCTCATTCTTGAGAAACCCCGTTGAAGGCAGGCGGACTCGAATCCAAAGTTCGCCCGAGCCTCACAGCGGCTCCCTCACCAGGTGGGTGAAATCAGCATTGCACACATTCTCTGGGGGGGCGTGACCGGTGAGCTGTTGTCAGCACCCCGATGCGAGGGCCGAAGCCGTTTTGGCATGAAGTTCCTCTCAGGTCAAGCCCGAGACGGTCGATCAGAGGAATCCATGACCAAAGACTGCATGAAGTTGAAGCCTCGAGAGATAGCGGAGTCGAGCAGATGAGAGAAGTCGCTGCACACCTGATCATTACTCTTGATGGAGTCGTGACATTTGAGGCCGTGCACGACGCCGTTGTTCGGATGTCCAATGGTAAGGCTGCGAAGGACATGTCCTGGCAGCTCACACAGGAAGACGCAATGCTCTTGGGCCGCAAGACGTACGACGAGTGGTCGCAGTTTTGGCCGTCCTCGAAGATCCAGCCGTTTGCCGATCACATCAACACGGTGCGAAAGTACGTTGTGACTAATTCGTTGAAGGAAGCCCCCTGGGGTAATACCGGCAATGCGACCGTGGTTTCGGGTGACTTTCGAAAGTCCATTCTCAAACTCAAGTCACAGCGTGGGAAAACCATCGGGGTACATGGGAGCCCTTCTCTCGTTCGATCCCTGATCCGGAACAATCTTCTCGACAGACTCCACCTCATGCTATTCCCTATCGTCGCGGGTACGGGTGCACGCTTCTTCGAAGGCGAATTCGCATCGCAGAAAATGAAGGTCGTCGACCTGATCAGGAATCAGAACGGGGTCCTTGCCATCACGTACCGACCTACAGGGCCCCTGTGAAGAGTTCCAGGTGAGGGACATCTGGGGTTGAATCTCCCAGTGAGGGGAAGATGAGGCCGTATCTCGACCTCTCTTCCCAAGGAGGTGTAATCAGTCTTGCACCAACCTCCCATTTCCTTCGGCAGGTTCGATGCCCGGGGGATAATCGCCCCTTGTTCGATGAGCGCCCTCAGCCGGTGGTCAGAGGGCTGTGTGTAACGATAATGCAACCAATCCCCTTCGCAAGTGGTAGGGATTGTTACGAAAGTGTCAGCATGATGGAGCCGAGTGCGGCACTAGATCACGTCCACATTCGTGACGTTCCAGCATCCCTGGCCCGTACTGTCGGGGACTGAAACGTGGACTCCATACGTTCCGTCCAAGTCCCAGGTATGAGTAACTGGAGACCCATAGGTGAAGTTGAGATCTAACGCCGGAATAGGGCCAAATTGCCACATCGGTTCACCGGTGGAGACTCCCGGAGGCACCGTTACCTGTGCCGTAAAGGTCGCAGTAAAAGGAGCTGACCCCGAGATGGCGGATGCATTGATGGCGACGGAGCAGTGTTCAACGGAGGACGGCATTGTGTTTGCCGGAGGTTGCGAGGTTGTTGATACTACCGCTGCGATGACAACTACCATCACAACGAGTGCTGTCACCGCTCCGATGAATCTGATCGGTGTACTCCGTTGGAACTCATCCGGGGACGGTTCGATAGAGGACTCCCCCGGAAGGTCAGCGTCCACGGGAAGGGAGGGCACGGGCTGCGGCGGGATTAGGCGGGAGACCTCCGTACGAACACCACAGTATTCGCAGGCGACAAACCGGCCCAGGCCGGGAGGTGGCAGTGGCGCACCGCATTGAGGGCAGATCAGCACGCCCGGTCCCAAAGGCGTGGCCGGACCTCGTCCTTCGGCCATACGTGAGACGGAAGAGACGAGGGGGCGATTAAGCGCTCCTCACGACCGACTTCGTGAGATTCAATTCGTGAAAGCTGAACTGGAAGGTTCTAAGTATGTCGCACCCACCCTCCAGGACAGCGTTGAGGTTAGGACGCGAGGGCGCTCGATTGCGTTCAACCGGTGTGACAACCCTACAGGATTGTCCATGCCTGTCTCGATAGGACCTTCTGTTGGGTCAGATTCTGTCTGCGGCGAACGAACACCATTGAGATTCTCGCGCGAGAACTCGGTTCGGTAGATCCAGAGAATAGACCAAGTTGCAAAGTACATGCACCCACTCGTGCCGCCGCCTCTCCGGCGAAGGGTGTGCAATCGGAGTCGCACCTCAATCAAATGGCACGAGACAGATGTCGCCGGCACCTGTAGGGGTACGGTATTACACCCCGTGGCCGGTCCGTCATGGGAATCTGCTATGGCGACGTTTGCGCTCTTCGAGGTCGATTGGCACGATCAGAACAAGGCGAAAGAGTACCGGGAGAAGTTTGGTCCGGCTCTCGAAAAATATGGGGGCAAGACCCTCTGCGCCGGGCCACCTCAAGTGATAGAAGGGAACTGGAATCCGGCGAGAGTTGTCATCCTCGAGTTTCCGAACACGGAGGCGTTCCGAGCCTGGTACGCCTCTCCAGAATATGCCCCAGTGCTCAAGCTCCGCAAGGAAGGAGCGACCACCAAGACGGTGGTTGCCGTCGAGGGCCCGACTCGCTGAGCGGCCCAGAACGGTCCCCGCCCTGGCCGGAAGGGAGTGTAACCGAGATTTCATCCAGGGTGGGACCAAGGCTCAATCCGCAATCTACGGGTGTGCCCAGGAGGATCAGCCTGCGGCCATTCCGCACGCATTCTCCCCCCAGGCGGGTGGGCAGGTGGAACTGCTACTTGTGCTGCAGCCCCAGTTGCTCCGCCATCGAGGCCGTGTCCCAGTACGTTTGAATGCGCTGGATCTTGCCGTTGGAGAAGTCCATGCGGAAGGCGCCCGTTAGACGGTACGCCTTGCCAGTAGGCTCCATCGGCCCCATCTTCCCCTTCATGGTCCCTCCGTGGGAGATTTCCGCAACCAATCGCTCATCTTCCGCGGTGATGGCGACCGCCTCCATCCTGAAATCAGGGAAGGTCTGGAAGATCGAGCCCCAATGGGCCCGAGCTTCGGCCTTTCCATTGGCCGGCGGCATCTTCTCTCCCGCAGCGCTGCGGACCGTCACATCGTCGGTGACGAAACCGATCAGCTTGTCGAGGTCGTGGGCCCGGTGCGCCTGTATCCACTCGTCGAACGTTCGGAGGTTCTCCGATTTCCCTATGATTGCTCGAACGGCGCTCCTCCTACTCAATCGTGGGGTGAGACGGCCTAACAAATGATGCACAATGCCGGGCTAATATGGCAGGATCCTGTAGCCCGGTTACACAAAATGGACAAGCTCGACGTCCGTATCCTCCACGACATCCTCGAAAGCAAAGCCACCTCACCTCTCGACTTAGACGTCCGTAAACCTCTGTCATCGGTCGCGCGCCGGCTGAAGGTTGACGAGAACACGGTCAAGAACCGAATCGAGAAACTCCGGAGATCGGGCTTCCTGAAAGGGTGGTGGGTTGCGGTCAACCCGAATTTGGTCGGCCAGCGGATGGCTCAGGTCTGGTTTGATGTCGGCTCCTCGGCCGCCAAGCGGCCGGTAATCCAGAAGCTCTCGCTCATCCCTGGAGTAGCGGTGATAAAGGACCTCTTCGGGTCCTCCCTCTGCGTAGTACTCTTCTACGATAGCGAGAAAAATTTTCGGAGGACAACCGAGCTCATTTTCAGCATTGCTGGATCCAAAGGCGCAACCTGGATGAGCGAGCCGTTTCCGGCGTGCGAAATTGCGCTCTCCAAGGATGACTTCCGTATCATCCGGAGTCTCCAAAAGGAGCCGCAGAGACCCTACGCTGGTATTGCCCAAGAACTCGATATCTCGAGCCGGACGGTCAAGAGGAGGATTCGCCGATTGGTCGATGGAAACGCGATCTACCTAATCGCAGAGTTGAATCCACGATACCTGAGTGGGGGCATCGTGTGCGGCCTCCTAGTCTCCCATGAAGTATCCGACAACAAGGCCGAATCCGAGGGAAAGATTGGATTGCATTTGGAGGATGGGCTGCTGTTTGCCTCGCTCGATGATCCGCATCGTGGATACTTCGCATTTATCACCGAGAACGTCGCCTCGGTGCAGGAGGTTCTCGACTGGACGCTCGCCCAGGAGGGGGTTTCCGAAGCTAGGATTGACATCGTTCAAGAGGTGATATCACTCTACGGCGTGTACGAGGAACAGCTAGAGATGTTACAGAAGGGTTCGCGCCGAGGTTAGTGTCGGCGTATCGGTAGGGACACAGGGTGCGCCGCCCATTGCGCCCAACTGGAGGGGAAGTGTGTGCATGTTTCGTTGCACCCACTGCGCGCTCAATTCGCGTGGGCGCAGCGTCGATTACACCCCACTAAGGGACGAACAAATTCTCACCGCCCGACAAGCTCGGACGATCTCGGGCTCTCGGGTGAACTGTTCGTCGAACTCGAGGGGATGGAGTCTGGCGACCGCCACATCCACTTCCCCCGGGCGGAGTTCGGAGGGTCGCACCGGGACGGTGGAAGGCCGCGGCATCCAATCGAAGTTGAGGGCGCCAGACGGGGGGCGGGGGCTCCACGAGAAGAAGTCAGCCGGCCACCCAAGGGGGCCATTTACCCCACGCCGAATGGATTGGGGCGGAACTCGCCGACGGCGCAGTAGTCATCACTGCCCGGGATGGCCATGGCGCCGCCGGATGGGAACCGAGCGACGCCGCGGAAGGGGATTCAACTTGGCAGTCGAACAGGCTTCCCGTCGACCTCCATTCGGACTCCGGCATTAACGACGATGCCAGAGAACTTCGACTTGTTCCTGCCCCCCGGAAAGAACACGTTGTTTCCGACGGCCACCGTCACGGCGCCAGCTTCGCGGTCCTCGAGCTGAGGGGTGTTGTGCAGCTTCGGATTCAGACCGATGGCGAGGTACCCCGGGCGATCGCGTCCCTTCCCTCCCTTCCCGAAGCCGTCATCGAAGAACTTGGCCCCCGAGTCGAAGCGGTGACTAACGAGCCGACCCTTGCGGAATTCGAATACTCCACCGGTCGACATGCCGACATCGTTGTAGCTTGCACGATTTGCGATGACGGTGCCATCGGCAACTGAGGTGTCGAGGGCCACTCGAATCGCGCCCGCCGGCAGAAGATTCAGCATGCCGAACGGGGTCTTCAAGTCCTCCTTCGTGAGGCGTCCGACGTCGACCCTCGGCCGATTGCGTGTGAGCCCCAGCGTGAGATCTGTTCCATGGTCGTCATAGATACGAACACGTCGACCTCGGGCGAGCGCTCGCGCGATTGGCGAGGCGACGGCGTTCATTTTGTCTGGGTCGACCATAGTTGCGTCCACGAGCTGGTCAATCCAGGTCGCAGTGTCGACACCGTATACCTTCGCGAGGCTCGGGAAGGGTCGCCCGATCTCGAGGCGGCTTCCTCGCAAACCTGCCTTGGAGGCGGCCTTGTACCACGCTGGGTTCCAACTGAAGATTTTCTCGGCTCGCTTCGGTCCTAGCGCGTCCATCCGGAGTCGGTCTCCAGCGTTCCACATGTGAATGTAGACATCCGCCTTTCCGAGGGCAGCCCACTCGTGCGACGGGGTTGCGCCGAGAATCTCGTCCTCGTGCGCGGCGACCGAATCCCAGTAGGCATCCTCGTTCTCGTACAGCACGAGGGGGAACGCCTTCAGGCGACGGGTCTCTCGTGCCAGGGCCGTGGCCCACGGGAGCATCCTGCTCCATCCTTCGATGATGACGTTCTCGCCGGGTTTGACCTGCAGATTCTGGGTCAGAACCGCCTTGGCGAACTTTGTCTCGCGACGAGGGGCCGAGCTGGACGACATAGCCCGCGAACTCGACGGGGCTATTTATCCCCGGCAAGGGGCCCGTGGGCGTGCCTCCCGTTCAAAGTGCAAGTACTTTGCACCCTAGGAGACCGAAACCCTCGGGGAGGCGGAGGGTGAACACAAACTACACTTACTCGGGTTCGAGCTCACTACTCCTGTCCGGAGAGGGTATTCTCCCCATTCGGAAGGACGGGCCCGTCAGGCCATAGGTCGGGGAGGGCGCGGGAGGGATCAAGTCGGCTGTACGAAGGGCGACCCTCGCATGACAGACAGGCGCCGCCGGAGTCGCCGAGGCTTCGGCGGAGCGAGCTTTGTTGGGAAAGGAGAACCGGCGGCATGTCGACCCAAAAAGGGGAATCCCTTACTCGACTGTGCTACTTGCGTTCCGAGGGTAGTTGCGGGGGGGTTGAACCAGGCAACGGTGTTCCCCCTCCCTCCGGAGAAGCGACACCTGGAAAGGGCATTTCGATGACGGTCTCGCTCGGATCGCCGGCAGTCGCGGTGGGTGCAACTAGGCAGGGTACCGGAGAGTCCCGGATCCACTAGCCCCTGAGGGCCGGGTTGTGTGGAATCTACCAACTTTCGGGCGCCGGGCAGCCTGTAGAGCGAGTAGGAGGCCAACGCGACGAAGATGGCCGCCAGCACGCCGAAAACTAGGTCGCTAAGAGTCGACCCTACCCATTTCAGCTTCGGGAGCACCTGCGAGAGACCAAAGGAAACCACCAGCCCGTCCATCCCCATAACCAACCGCGTGAACGCGTCTCTGGAAACGCGGGTCAACAGCCAGGTCCCGACCGGTACACCGATCAGGACGGGTATGAGCAGGAAGGGGATGAGCCCGAGCGAGGGTGCCGAAATCAGGTTGGCCCCTAGGAGCTCCGTGAACAGGAAGTAGGCCGTCAACGTGAGGCTCGACTCCGCCACCCGTACTTGGGCCAGAGTACATCGAAACTCGTTCTTGGACAGACCCTGGTTACGGAAGAAGACGGCCAGCGGGGGGCCCGAGATCGTCGTCAAAGCGTACAAGAACCCTATCCCCGGACCGATTAGCCGCCCGCTGCGGCGCTCGTTAGTGAATGGCCGTCGGAGTCCTAACAGTTGGACGACCACCATCGGCAGGAGCGTCACATAGACTGCGACCTTAACGTCGTTGACCGCGAGGTAACTGAGTCCCAACGTACCCAGCAGGACGCCGGGCAACAGCGTCGTCACGACGGGCAATGCCCGGCTCTTGGTCGCAGGAATGTACGCCCGTTCCCGGAACAGGAGCGCGAAATTGACAACCAGTTCGACGCTTACCACCGCGGGATTCAGGATCTTGTTCGAAAACCAGAGAAGCGCGATTGGCGTGACGATGGAGGAGAAACCGTAACCGATCGCCCCATTGATGATCGAGGCGCCTAGCGCGACGATGGCGAGCCAGATGTTCGACAGGTCCATAGTGGAGACCCGAGTGGAGTCAGAGATGGGTACGCATGTGTACTTACTGGTATCGGTGGCGCACTGAGCAAGGAAACAAGGCCCATGAGAGAGGCGGTGCCATCATTCCACAATTCTCGCTCCCCAAGGAATCAAGGACCCTTCCTGAGAAGGTGGGTGCTACAGACCATTGCACCCAGATTAGCCCCCGACCCGAGACTTGCAATGTGGACATGATGAGTTCCGCCGTGGCATCGTGGACCCCATCATGTCCACTTTGCACACTGCTGCCGATTTTGAGGAGGACCAGTGCCAGTTGAATCGAAGTTGAGAACCTGTTCGAGTCCGGGGCGCGGGGGAACGCGCCTCCCTGGAGGGGGAGTTTCACCGGGTCTAGCCCTTCGCTTGGCGCTGGGCGGGAAGATTCAAACGTTCGAGTATGGTCCGAAACCTCGATTCTTCCCGAATGGGGTCGAAGGCCATCCACTGATACTCGGCCCAGAGGGTTCTGTCCCCGTCTCGGTAGTCCTGCTCTAGGGATGCCATCGCGTTCTCCCTCTCGTCGAGCGCGGAGTACAGGCCGGCGATCAACGCGGGACTCACGTAACCCGTCCGGGGAAGGTTCGTCCACTCCGCCAGTAACGCTCGGGCCTCCTGAGGCTGACCCAGTCGTGCCCAGAGCACTGCGCGGTTCCATCGGTCCGTATGATTCACCGGCCCCGACGAGAGCTCCGCCTGCTTCCGCGCCTCGTCGAGCCGGCCGGCCCGCGCGTAGATGGTGCCTAGCGCGATGTGGGGGCTTGGATCATGGGGGTCTCGGTCCCGGTCCGCTTCGGCCGACGCGGTTGCCGCTGGGAGATTACCGGCGATGAAATAGATCGACATCAGCCATATTCGTGCTAATCTCCAATGAGGGTCGAGTTCGATCGTAGTCCTCAACTCGGCGATACCCTCATCGAGGCGACGGACGGCGGTCAGCATCATCGCGTACCAGAAGTGGGCGTTAGCGTTGCTCGGGTTGAGTGAGATCGCCCGCTGGAACTCCATCTCGGAGGTCTCCCAGTCCTGTTCCTGCTGGAGGGCGAGGTTGCCCCGCGCCGTATGGGCATCGGAAGACGCCGGGTCGAGTGCGATAGCCTTGCCCACCAATTCCTTGGCCCGTGGGAACGCCTCACGAGGGTCGAGCGTCTCCCCGGACAGGAGGAGATACATGTTCGCTAAGGAGGAGTAAGCGAGGGAAAACTCAGGGTCGAGCCGGATGGCCTCCTCGAAGTGTCGAATCGACTCAGCATACCCGTCATAGGTGGATTGCCGCGCGGAGTGGATTCCTTTCAGGTAAAGGGTGTAAGCGGTGAGATTGGAGGTCGGCCTCCTCCGGAGGGATTCTCGGTCGGAGCCGAGAAGCTCCAGCTGGAGCGCCTGTGCCGTCGTCTCGGCGATCTCGGTCTGAATGGCGAAGACGTCGTCGAGCTCCCGATCGTAGCTCTTCGCCCAAAGGTGCTCTTGCGACAGCGCGTCGATCAGCTGCAGAGTGATCCGCAGCCGATTTCCGGCCTTACGAACGCTCCCCTCGAGCACGGTCGCGACGTCCAATTCGTGACCGATCTGGGAGACCGATTTTGACGTGGACTTGTACTGGCTCACGGACGTCCGGGCAATGACGCGAAGCTCCCGGAGCTTGGAGAGAGTGCTGATCAACTCCTCCGTGAGGCCGTCCGCGAAGTACTCGTCCCTGGGGTCCGGGCTAATGTTGGTGAGGGGAAGCACGGCGAGGCGGTTTCGAGAGGACACACCTGAGGGGAGGGCAGCAGCCTCCCACGGCAACTCTACCCGATAAACCTCGATAGGCACGTGGATGTTCTTGAGAGCCGTCGTCCTCAGCTTCTCGAATGGGTTCGAGATCTTGTTCCGAACCTGGTCGTAGACTGGCCCCGAGATGCACACACCTCCCGGAGTCGCTAACGGCTCGATGCGGGAGGCAATGTTCACCGCGTCCCCGAAGATGTCGCTCCCCCGGACCTCCACATCCCCCAGGTGCACTCCGATCCGAAGTAGGATGGGAACCACGCCTCGTTGCAAGTTACGGTCGTAAACTCGTTCTTGGACGTTGATAGCGCATCGGACCGCGTTGAGCGCGCTGTCGAATTCGACCAAGAAGCCGTCGCCGGTAGATTTGATCTCAATCCCCTGATGGGAGGTAAGAAGAGGGCGAACGAGTTCCTCCTGCTCCTTGAGCAGCTCCAGGGCGCCGGCCTCGTCGACCTGGGCGGAAGCGCTGAACCCGACCATATCGGTGAACATGATAGCGGCGAGTCGCCGGGTTCCGGCCACGGGGCGAGAACGTCCTCCGTCAGATTAAACCCCGCGCCCATCGAGCTTCGGGGAGGACGAGCCCGTCCTACGAGTCCAAATAGGCCGACTCCCTACCCGAGGACGTGGCGGGCCCGAGTACCCGTCGAACTGTCGGTCGCTGGGATCCTGAACGGCCTGGTGTTCGGGGGTCAGGGCACCCTGGAGGTCGATATCACCCAGGGCACCAAGACCGGAACGATCACGTACGATCTCCTTCCGCGGGGTTTGGTGGCCGGTCCAGATTGCATGATGGTATCCACCGGCAAATGTTTCGTTGGCGCGAAACCTACGGAAGGAAGGGGGTTTGTCGGACCGCTCGACCTGCTGGGTCGAAAGTTCAAATCCATGCGGTCGACCAATGTCGGCCGATTCGGTACGTTCAGCATCAGCGAGACCGGCTCCTACAAGGGCGGCGTGCTGCGCGCTGATCTCACCGGCGTCGGCACGACCAAAGTTCGGGAGGTGCGGGGGCTCGGTCCACTTCGCGAGGTGATCACAATCACGGGACCCGACACGATGGTGGGTGAGGGGCGATACACCCTGCTCGTGGGAAAGCGGGGGTCCATCCCAGTTCGCTACACGCATTTCTATCGGGCCCTTCGTCCCGATCGACGGTTGTTCCGACGGATGAAGGGCCGCAAATTCCTCCTCCGGGCAACCATCTCGACCCAGGTCCATGGCCGCCGGTTAGAGTACCAGAGCCGCTCGACGATTCGCTACACGAAGTAGGGCGCGGCCCAGGGTGCAACTGGCATTACACTCAGCGGGTCACCCGTACCGTGGTTGTGACACTGGGCACCCACTCTCGCTGAAAGTTGGTTTGCACCCAAAGAGGTTCGTGGTTAGATGTGAGCGCCCTCGCAACCAATAGGTCAACTAAGGAGTTGGTTCGAGCGTCAGGGTACTCGCTACGGCGTACATACGCCACTGCCCTTCCAAGCCTTTGAGGGGATGTGAGCCTCGGTCGGCAAAGCGGATATCGGATCCTATCGAGAGGTCTCGCACTGTGCCAGATACCAAGACTTCGCTTACGCCCGCCTGATCGCTCACCCGTGAGGCGATATGAACCGCAATACCCTGGACGTCACTCTCTCGGAAGACGCATTCGCCGGAGTGAAGCCCGGCGCGTATCTCGATCCCTGACTCCTTGGCCAGATCGCGGAGAGCGCAGGCGCAGCGAATCGCCCTCGTCGGTCCGTCGAAGGTAGCGAGCATCCCGTCACCCGTTGTCTTCACCAGTCGGCCGTGATACCGCAACAATTCCTTCCGGGCTGCGTCAAAGTACTGATCCAGGAGCCTGCTCCATGAGCGGTCCCCCATCTCGGCCGCGCGCCGAGTCGACCCGACGATGTCGGTAAACAGAACCGTTGTCAGGACTCGGTTCGATTCCGGGGCTCCCGGAATGCCGTCCAAGAACGTTCGGATCGTACCGAGAACCATCGAAGTCGCCTCCGGGGTGACGAGGAACATATGATTGGCCCCCGGAATCACGAACAGTTTGGCATCGGTGATGTGCTCCACCAGGTAGCCGCTCGATTTAGCGCCCCAGTCGGTCTTGTCTGCGAGTACCGAGCGTCGGAACGTGGACTGCGGCTAGGGCCACCCGGACGTCGATTCCAGCGTCCATCTTCCCTAGGGCAACTGCCGAGGAGGGGGAAGCGCCGTAGGTCATGAGTCGCCCCAGCCACGCGATGAATTCGGCGTCCTGGGCCCGCTGCGGTGCCACGTTGCGAGCAAAGTGACGGACATACTCGTCCTGCCCCCACTCGGATTCGACCGCCTGGATTTCCCGCTCGGCCACTTCGGGTTTGTCGCCCAAGGGATAGTCCGGCGCCCAGGCCTGCCGTGCGTACGTGCCAACCAAGACCAATGCCGACACGCGCTCCGGGTAGGCCGCCGCGAACAGGATGCTCATCGCACCGGACTCGGAGATTCCCAAGATGGCAGCTTTCTTCGATCCGGCGGAGTCCATTACGGCCCGGAAGTCATCCATCCTCTCTTCGAGGGTAGGAATCCCCACCGCCCGGTCCGACAGACCCAGCCCACGCTTATCGAACATGATGACTCGGCCAACTTCCGCGAGCCGAGTGAAGAATTCGACTGCCGGTGGAAACTCCCACCAGACGCCCAAATGGCTCACGTACGGCATGCCCATCACAATGTCGACGGGTCCGCTGCCCACCGTTTGGTATGCTATGTGGACGCCCCCGCTCTTGGCATACTTCACCTCCGGGATCTTCATGGAACTATGATGACCCTGGGAGGGGTGGTTGGGTTATAGTTGTGACTCCGGGATCGCGCGGCCTCGCAGGGCGATCGCGATTGACCAGTCAATGGGTGGGTGCACTATCGATTACACCCACCATCAATCAATGGGCTTCGCGACGACCCCAGCGAGCCAGCTCAAATCTGTTTCTTGGTATGGAATCGCGCAGTAGAGGGTACCGTTCTCAAAGCCCTTTGTTCAAAAGGGTCAATCTCACGAGGCTCGACCCCGTCGTGCATAACGGACCCCTTTCGGGGTTCCCTTAGAGAACACCCTGGGTAGACAACGGTCGGACCCGCAGGCAAGCCAACTCTGGGATAGACAATGAGCCCCTTTCGAGCCCCGAGCGCCGCCTGCGGAACCGTTGACAGGGTTTTGTTTCAAACTTATCTCCCGATGGGCTTGGTATGGGGGCGACTTAATCTAACGCAAGCAGGTTTGGTGCCGTGGGTTCGGTCCGCCGTCTCGCCGCCATCATGTTCACTGACACGGTCGGCTACACCGCGTCCACGCAAGCCGACGAAGGCTAATCGCTCGATCTGCTCCGCCATCAGGCGGAACTGGTCCGCCCGCTCTTGGCAATTCATCAGGGTCGAGAGATCAAATCGACTGGGGATGGGTTTCTAATCGAATTCGACAGCGCACTAAAAGCCACTCAATGCGTGGTGAGCATCCAGCGACTTCGTCTAGACGGTGGCTCTCTCCGTTGCCTTGGCTGCGTTCGTGGGAGCCCGGGCTTAGTCCCAGGCGGTGCCACATTGTGAGCGCAATCAAGCCCCCACACGGTAGGAACAATCCGCACGCCTTGGTCTCGCCCCCCCTGCTCGGATTCGAGCAACTTCCTGGTACCTTCCCGAATGCCCCGGAACATCGTCGCAGGCTTCTCTACGATGTATTCGTTGACGCAGCGCGAGAGCGCTTCGATGATTCGGAACTTGTTGGGGGGAGCCGCACGCCACGCCAATAGGTTCAACCTATTAGGGTCCGTATTTGGCCCACTTGATGTCGAACGACATTCCCCCCGAACCGATAGCCGTCGGGTAGGCCATCTCCTTGCTGCCATCCCACATCGTCACCTTAGTGAGTGGGTAGCGCCCGATGCTCCCGTTGCCAACATCGAAGTTGTAAAACGACACCGGCGAGAACTTAGCCAGCGGGGTCTTGGCGGGAACCGAGACAAAGACCTCAGCACTCGCATTGACGAGGGCCCCCTGGTGGGTCGCCGAGAAGTACCCGCCGTTCTTGATCACAAGCCCCACGTTGTACAACTGGGAGTTGGGATTGTAGGAGATGTCGGCGGCTAGGATAGTGCTCTTGTTCGTGACCACGACCGAAGTGTTGACGACCGAACCGAAGGAATACCAGGCCGTGTAGGTGGCGGTGTTGACGGCCGTGCAGACCGCCGTCACCCCAACCTCAGCCACCAATGGAGTGCCGGCGAATCCGCCGTACCCAGTGAAGATGGTCATGGAAGACCCGACGTACTTGGCAGCGCAGTTGACAATGGGCTCGTTCCAGCTACCCCCGACACCCCCTCCCGGCGTGACGAATACCGAGTTTCCGTTGGTATAGTTCACCGCGTAGCCCGCCTTCGTAGACGAAGATGTGGCCGTCACGGTCGGAGGAGCCGGCTTGTCGATGAACCCGGCCTGGCCGTACGAAAAGGCGAAGATGCCGAGCAGATCGGCCTGATTCGTTCCGCCCGCGTTGTGATCGGTCGTCGTCACGGTGACGGTGTAGGAACTGGCCGCGAGCTGGGCCTGACCGATCTGGATGCCCGACCACGTTCCCCCGGTCGCGTTCACGTCGAGCGTCAGGCCCGGGAGGCCGTTCAGCACGATGCTGGTCTGGCCCCCGCTCAGCGCGACCACGACGACGAACGCGGATTCCGGCAACTTCAGTAGTTCGGTGAGCGTGCTGGTGGGCTGGACGGGTGGGATGAGAACCTTGGTCCTCTCTCCGTAAAACAGGAACCCACCGACCCCCACTCCGGCGATCGAGTAGTAGTGGTCGATCGTCGTATAGTTGTCCGAGGCCGATTGGGTCACGGCGACGGCGGCCGCGATAAGCCCCTGCTGATCCCGAGCATTGACGAGGTTTCCGGACTCGAACCCGGTCGTTCGACGGTCCCCCCCGGTCGCCAAGGCGAAGATGTTCAACGCCCCGGGGGATGAGAGGGTGAGCGAGGACTGATTCGCGGCGGCCGACTCTTCCGTCACATAGGGAGAGGACGAACTCGCGCTGCTCAATCCGCTCGAAGAGGAACTACGGTCCGATTGCGAGGAAACGGACGGTACCAGCATGATGACGGCGATTGCCACGACACCGATTATCAAGATAGAGGGGGTTAATCTGTTTCGGGAGAGGGCTTTCTTCCAGTTCGTTCCTTTCTGCAAGATTCGGTCTCCCGCTCACAACGCCCGCCACAGTGGGACAGTCTCCCGAGACTACCCACTTCCCTCAATTCGAATTGACTTGTCGACACTGGGTAGGGGGATGACAGGGTCTCGCCCGATTCCAACGCGGTGTTCGCAAGGGTTCCCTTTTTGATTGCCCCACCCTTTGCCGGGTTGAGGGGGTCGGTCGAGTGGCGGGTCGCCAGGGGAGTCGCCTCACTGGGCCCGGAACACTCCGCGTCCACACGGAGATGTATCACGCGGACGGCAGTGGCAACGTCGGGAAGGGCGAGGTCGTTCGGAAGTTCCCCGAGCAGCCGTCCTTGATCGACTCGATGGCATTGGAGACCTACGAACTCAGGCGGACTGAAAATTATGTGGCACTCTTCGCCGGGCTCAAGATTCCCTATCAAGCTGAGGTGACCTGGGGAACGGAGCACAGCTCACACTACGACTTCTCAGAGGTCTTCCTGACCTCCTCGCAACGGTGGGAGCTTCCTCTCGACCTTCCTGGAATTTACCGATCGGCCGGCGTCCTACTGGAGGCTCTGTTGGAGGACTCTTACGAGGGAAAAGCCGCCGAAAATGTAGGTGCTGCGGCTCTGGAGACTGACCCCGACCGGAGGTATGTCTGCGCGTGGAACGCGGTAGAGCTTCTAGCCAAGAGCCATTATATCAGGTCGAACGGGTTGGACCTGAAGAAGCGAAACGGCGGCCTGGAGCGTCTGCCAAAGGTGAGCGACTTCGTCCGGCCGTTTCTGAAAGAGTTTCACGACGGTCCGGCACACCGGGACGTCGAGTGGCTGGCGGCCCTTAGGAACGGTGCAGCGCATGGTGGCTTGAGCGATCCGCCGGGGTCGAGCTACGCCGAGCACACCGAACGATGGGACAAAGTCGAACCGATGAGAGACTTGGCTTTCGAAGTGCTCATCAACTTTCTGGGGCAGTTGCAGCTGATTCCGAAGTGGCCCCGCCCCGTCCATGCAAGGGTAATGGTCCCGAGCTTCCGGCCCGACTGGAAGCTCCAATCGAACGATGACTCCTCGGTTCTAACATCGAGGGGGCCACGGTGGAAGAATCGGGCCCGAACGAGCTAGTGTGGCACTTCTGAGGGGTTCCCACGCCCAGCTCCTCGGGCACGACGAGAGATAGCCTCCCTACACCGTGCAGGACCTGATGGTACCCGACTGGGTCGCGTGGCTCGCACTTGCCCTCGCGATTTTCTCCGCGGTCGGCGTCGGGGTGCTCGTTCTCCAGGTCCTGTTCGACCGAATCCCAAGCCTCTCGTTCAAGGTCGAGGTGGAGGGAGTCACGCCCCAACCGCTCAGGGGCACATTCGCCGCGAACCAACCCCGATCAGTGGCATTCCTCTTCACAATCTGGAACAGGACGTCCCGCGATCAACGCCTGCAGTGTAACCTCATGGTCCTAACGACCAAGGAGCCACTCGGTATCACCGGCTACAGCAGTTGGGCAAAGTTCGAGTGCTGGGACTTCCGGGGGCAGCAGCCGATCGACCCGCGAGAGTTCGGGGTGGCGGCCGGAGACGGCCGCCGCATCGCCATCCAGGGCGACCTTCGTCCCGGATTAACCGGACCCGCCTCCCTCGAGTTCTACGTTGGAGACACACGAATGGGGCGGCGACACTGGGTCTACCGGAGAGAGTTCGACCTGCCCGGTTTTGCGCCGGTCGTCGCTGGCTCTCAGCGTCCTGTCCTGCCCAGGTCCGGGTAGCGCTGGGTGACTAGAGGGTCCCAACCGCCTCTCCAATCCAGAAACGTCGGGGTAGGCAAAAGGGTCCGGTTACGACATTCCACGATTCTTGAGGGCGCCCCTAGCTCACGAGGTCGGGTCGGTCGCCCTTCGCCTGATGGCAGGAGCGGATGACCCACCACGCGAATAGAAGCTCGGCAGACAGGACCCCTAAGTCCAAGAGGAGAACTGCACCCCAGGTTGCTCCGGTAAGACGGTAGATGAAATCGACCCCCGAAGGGGTCAACAACCAAAGGTCTAACGAGATCCCGAGGAAGATGATGAATGCTTCCGCGACGTAGCACGCAGTTCTGGGCACGGCGGTCTCTTCAGACTCCTAGGAAACTTAACGGACGTAAGACCGGAGTGACCGTGTGAAAGGGGTGGGTTTCCGGCGGGACGCGTCATACTGCTCGCGATAGTTGCCCCCGGGCGCTCCTCGCGGTCGGTCGTCGACCGCCCGGGATAGACGCGTCTAATTCGAGGAGGGAGGGGGTTCCAGTGGCAGCCCACATTTGGCGCAGTATCGGCTGGCCGGGCCGTTCTCGAACTTGCAATGCCAGCAGATTGGCTCGGGAGGGTTCACCAATGGCTCAGTCGAAACGCCCGGCGCCCTGGGTTGTTCTGAACCGGTCGCGGCAGGATCGACGCCATATTCCCATCCTGTCGTCTGTTTAGGCGGGGCGTATTCCGACCAAACTTCAGAAACCGGCACGACGGTGGGGCCGACTTGGCTAGGCCCGGACCTAGGTGTGTATTCGCGAACCCTCTCGGCAATTGACGGTAGCTCACGGTCAGACCCCCGGCGTCGCCGTCTGGCCAGGATAAGAATCCCGAAGACCGTGATCATGGCTGCAACGAGGGCGACTATTCCGTATCCTTCGATTGCTGGCAGGCCCAGGAACGCCGCATTGACGGTCAGATTCGCACTACTGAAACCGTATCCGCCGTTTTGGTCGGTCACGGTGACCGTCACTTCGTAAGTTCCCGGAGTAGTAGGGGAACACGTTAACGTGACGTTCGTCGGAGCGGTGCACCCGGAGGGGAGGCCCCCCCACGTGTAAGTCATAGCCCCCACCCCCCCCGACGAGGTTGCCTCGATGGTCACGCTCCCGGACTGAAGCACCGAGGTGGGCGTAAGGCTCAGGGTGACTGCCGGCAGAGGGTAAACGACGTAGGAAAGTGCCGAGCTTGTCGCAGTGAATCCATTCGAATCGGTCACGCTGAAGGTGACAAGGTAGGACCCGCCGTAGCTAGGGTCGCACGAGTCGGAGGTCGCCACTGAACTCGCGCAGCCCGTGGGAAGGCCGGCCCAAGTGTCGATGTACCCACCGGAACCCCCTGTCACGGCAGTCAAAAACGTGACACGTTGTCCTGCATCGATCGCACCAGACCCCGGGGTTGCAGACGGGATGCTCGGTGAAGGATCTGAATCGATGACGTAGCTGGAACTTCCAGGCGTAGAAGTGTACCCGTCCGAATCGGTGGTCCTCACCGAGATCGAGTACGTATCCGGATGGGTCGGTGTGCAGGCGAACGACGAAACATCGGCAGCAAGGCATCCTATCGGAAGGCCTGACCAGATGTAGTCGAATTTCCCAGAGCCTCCCGTCGCCGCAACTCCAAACGTCACCGTCTGGCCAACGTCTAGCCCCTGCGACACTCGTGAGCTCGAGAACGAAGTTACGAGTTCCGGCAGAACGTTTACATGGAGCGCGACCCGGGTATATGATCCGGAACCATCGAAGGCAACAATGCCGATGTAATATGAACCCGACAAGGTCGTAGCAGGGAACGAAAACGAGAACCCCGAACTAAACGGTGGAGTGCCTTCGGAAGTGGGAGGATTCACAGTCCAGCTAGAAGGGGCAGAATAGACGTCGAGGGAAATTGGGCTATCCGGACTTAGGTCAATCACTCCGACGGTCCAGTCGAAAAGCTTCGGGGACAGAGTCGGTTCCACGGTCGTCGTGACCTCGCCGTGCGCGAAGTAGAGGTAGTAGGGCTCATTCGCAATAGTAATCGGGCAGTTATCAACAGAGCAGCTGTTGCTGTTACTTCCGCCGTTAATGTAGACGTTCAGCCCCGATGGATCTGAGTTACCAAAAGTGCCCCAAGTCGTGACGCTGCCTGCGATAAAAGGTCCGAACGGGTACATCTGATTATTTGTGAAGAAGAGATCATACGGGACGACCGGGCCTGTGGTCGAGTAGACCTCTTCATAATCGGTCCATCCATAAAGTGAACTTGAACCGCATGAGAACATCCCGTCCACGGCGAAACTGTTCCCACCGGTGTATGCCGATATAGACCAGACATACGCATTGGTGTTTGCGGTCGTCACCAAGAAAGTCACAGTACCAGCGGCAACTGACATGTTGAAGATGTAGCTCGTTCCCGGCGTCAGAGCATGTGCAGTTGGGTCGAAGTAGTACGTTGCCGAGCATCCATCGGAAGCCGTTACCGGGCTCGTGGTCGAATAGAGAATCCACCACTGTCCGTTTCCGACGTTTGATAGACCTATCTGGTCGTAGGAATCGGCATCATCCCAAACAGAGAGAAGGACGTAGTAGACCGTCGCGCCAGACTCCGGTAAGTCGTCAGGTACCTGGAGGGTAACATTCACGTCATTCATCGCGTAGTTCGTATCTCCCGTGTAGGAAACTCCAGCGTAGTAGTGGCCGCTGTAAGCCGCTGGAGGGCCCTTCGAAATCATGAATGGGTGAGGCAACGCGGCAGGTGCAGGGGCAGAGGTCACCGGCTCCTCAGCCGACGCGCCGAGATTCCCCCTATCGCGCCCGAGCGCGCTCACTACGGGATCCGAACCGCTTGTGATACCGGACCTCGATACGTCTGAGGTGGCGGCAGCTGAGAGTGACCGAACTTGCAGAGGCGGGACGGTTGGCCCTAAAGGCGTGAAGAGGGCGACTAAGACAAGTGCGATCACGACTGACACCGACGCAGCGCTTTGGGTCACGGACCGCGAGGGCCCGTGCAATAGATGCATCTGTGTCGCCTTCCGAGTGTGTATCTGTGCGCATTTCTCTCTCTTAATGCTTCCTGAATTCAAATCGACGTGTCAGCTCGCTCATCGCGGTCAGCCCTCGACCGCCCGCGTCCCGCATCAGAGCCGAGGAATAGAATCCGAAGCTCCTTTCCACCCCTGGCCCCGGAATCGAACCCCCAAGGGAGTCTAACCTCCCGGTGGCTCGAATCAAATGGAGCCTAGCATTTCGGGTGTATCAAGTCTCGTAGAGGGAATGGACCAAGGGTGCGATTTTCAGCCGACCAGCGTGGCAGGTAGATGGTCTGCGTGCACCGCAGGTGCCTGGCGAACAAGCGGTCGGAGGCCCGCAGGATGTCGATCATGAATCGGGTCGGCCACGCCCTATCATGGTGGGGCTGCCCCGTGCAACTATAGTAGTGAGGGCCAACAATTGCCTCACCCGGGTTCCCGCGCGCGTGGAGAAGAAGACAGGGGAAGGGTTGCGGAACGGAGACCCCGCTACTATAGTAGCATAGGAAATCCGTAATTTCCCAAGAGAGATTACAGAGGCACCAATCCCCCTGATTCGGACCGCAGTGTCAGGCCCAGCTCGCCCCTCTGATCGGTCGCGGATCTCCCAGCCACTTGGAATCACGGGATACCTGCCACAACCCCCCTCGAGAATTCAGTGAGCGAGCCAAGCTACGGATGGGCGGGGCCCACGGAAGCCCCCCAGGGTGGGTTTTTGGGCGCGGTCGAGGTGGCCCGAACGGTGCTGAATGGGGCGAGGTCAGCGGCACCGTTTGGTCGGCTTAACATCCAGGGGTCCGCCAATCGAGCGCTGACTGGATGCCTTGAATCCTGCGACAAGTGTGAGTTCGGTCCTAGAAGGCAGCCACCCCCAACGCCAAAACTTGTCGCGGAACGTGCAGGAAGGCCCCTCCCCGCCCTCGGACACACAGTGTCGAGGGGGCCGGTCGCGGGACACCGCGTCAGGGCCTATAGGCCCGCTAAGGGCATTGGCGAAAGGTCCGATTCCCAACAGACCCACGGGATCGGACTAGGGCGCGTCGCACTGATGCTGCACGCGCACCTGAATCGGGCAGTACTCGACGGGGCCGACGACGCACTTTATCCGACAGCGGGGCCCCATTGAACCTAGGCTATTCTATGAATGTAACCTGCTGATGATAACTTGGAAAGTCGCTGTGGAATCGCGACGCGTATTCCACGGGTAGGAGGACACGGTGAACGCTACCGATGTCGAATTTCAGGGTCCCCAATACTCTCCACTCCCGCTCCATGTAGAAGTTTTCCGGGTGGTCATCAGGGAGACTCGAATCAAAGAATTTGATGAAGCACAGTACCTGGAACCCGAGGAACATGCTTACCCGCCGGCGGCGAGAGTAGCGAAGATACGCCGGGCTGCCTTTCGACCCGGACTTCTTTACTAGTTCATTCAGATCCGAATTGAATAGTGTCTCGTAATCTTTCCCGAATTCATCAAATTCCTTGCCTCTAGAATCTGATTCATGGGGGTACGCGACGGAATTCTGCTCGACATAGAAGACCGGGCTAGCGCCGCGTCTCAGAAGCTGGCTCTTGAGGAACGCGATTCCGAACCGACTGTACTTGGATGTGTGAATGTCGATGTCCGCCAATGGGATATCACAGAAACATACCGCATTCGAAACGACTGCGAGGTTTCGGCTGAAGGGCTTCGTGAAGTCTGCATAGTAGGTAGCAGTCGTGCTCCGGCCCATCGTCCCCGGTGTCAGTTTGCCTATCCGTAGGATTTTTCGGAGCAGTTCATAGCGCGCTTCGTCGGAAGGCAGCCGACGTCCAATGAAGTGCGTCAGCTCACGAGTAACGTAGCGTTGACCGGGCATCCTTCTCCCCTTTACCTATCCCCTCTCCCGTTAGAGAAGTACTCCTAAGCAGTCAGGTACCCGAACTCATTCAACTACCATCGATTGATAACCTACGATCCATTCCAGTTTTGTGATGTCGGTCCATTCCCCGGGTCGTCTGGAGAGGCTCCCACAAAGCTCCGGGACTGAGCTCGACCCGGATCCCGTCACGATCCTCCTGGTAACTCTGGCGGTTTACTCAGCCCTAATTTCGACACTTGACTTGGTGCTCCGATATCTTGACCGGATTGCCGACGCGTATTCTCGACCCGTGACTCAAGCACTCATCAGCCTCAAAGGCGATCTCAAGCGCGTTGAATCCCAGACCCGGGTTCTAAAGGCATTCCTGCGGCGCCACGAAATCAGCCTAGAGTCACGAATGAATCCGGGCTTCGTTGGCCCTGAGTTGTCCCCTGAGGAATTCGAGCTTTACAGTCGGCTGGTCCGGGACACATTGGACGTAGTGCGAGACGTCCATGATCACGGCATGGTTCTCGCAGCTCTGCTATCCAACAAGGCTGATGTGGGGCACGGATCAAGCGCGACGGTCCGACGCAAGCTGGCGAACGATCTGGAGGCCGCCCTCTCGGCATTCAACGAAGCGCGATATGCTTCATCGTATGCTGAGTTCCTTAAGGGAACAAGGAGGTCATCCCTAGCTCTGAATCGAGTGTTCAGAAAGATGCAGAAGACGTTGTGGGATCAGCGGCGCTAAGCCTGTCTTCGCTCGATCCTTGGTTGGGCCTACAGTGAATTTGACCCGTAGGGATCACTGAGATTGGGGGTTCCCTGAGCTCTGTGCACTGCAGCTTGCCCGCAACTGTGCCACCCGTTTCTCCCCCCTCGGCGGGGCCCGGCATTGCCCGAGTCCGCGGTGTGCTGTGCCTCGAACTTCGAGATTTGCCTGCGGTATCGATTTCACACATAGCGTGTGCATGTTTTATCGCACGCACAACGGGTTCCACGTGAACGAATGCCATTCGGGAATGCTTGAAGTAGCCTCACGGGGGCCATCCTGTTCTGTGAAGTGCGACATGCGCATGAGTGTCGGTTCGGAGCGGATTTAAGGGTGGGGCGTACTCGACCCACGTGGCGTTGGCCAGTGTGCCTAGGGACACTGGGGAGCGCGAAGCTGCCTTCCAGGCGGACCTGTGGTCCCTTCTTCGTGATGTCATTCGGGCGCACCCCGATTTCAAGAGCTTGAGGTTTGAGAGCGCAGAAATCGAATTTCCAGCCGGTGTTGGTCGCGCAGACATCGCTCTACTGGTTTCCGGCGGTAAGCCATTCGTGGTCATAGAGACAAAACGAAAGTTCGGAAGCAAGGTCGTCTCCCACGACATCGACCCTTGGAATCCGAGCGTCATCAAACAGGCCCTGGGATACGCGGTTGACTTAGGAGCCCCATACTTCGCAACCGCAAACCGAGATTACCTTGCGGCCTTCCGGACCCCAGATCGGGGAAAGAGATTCGAGATTCCCACCCACCGCGTGTTTGCGACAGCAATCGATAACTTAGATGCGAAATTCGGGACGGAATTCATCCAACGACTGGTTGACTACGAGCTAGCGGCAACAATCGCGGATCGTGCAGAGATTGCGACGGCTCTGGACTGGACTTTCGTGTATCGGCTTCGGAGCTTCGTTGACTGGCTTACCCGACGGGTCGAGCCTGCGGTTAAACGTCTTTTCTCAGGTAGCCCTGAATTCATAGATCGCGTAACCGTCTTTGAGAGGGAGCGGGGAACGAAAATTGCCCCGAGACAACTCGCCAGAGAGATGGTTTACGTCCTGGCTAACAAGATCCTGTTCTACAAAGCGCTCGAGAGACGATATCCCCGCCTCGGAAAGTTGGATCTTGCTGGCGTTTCAAACGCGGCGGACCTGCGACACGTGTTGTCAGCGGCATTTCGGGATGCAACGGTGGTCACGGACGATTTCAAGGCAATCTTCTCCACCGACCTTTACGACGACATTCCGCTCGAAGCGGAACCGGTGGACTTGGTTCCCCTTGTCGAGGGCGTTCAGGGATTTGTCGAGGACATGGAAAACTACAAGCTGGAGGAGCTTGAGTCCGACATTATCGGTCATGTGTACGAACGACTCATTCCCGAGAACGAGCGACATGCCCTCGGTCAGTTCTACACCCCTCCGGCGATTGCGGAGCTAATCGTCAAGTGGGCTGTGCGAACAGGTTCGGACACCGTCCTCGACCCCGCGGCCGGAAGCGGTACATTCCTCGTAAAGGCCTATCAACGACTAAAGAACCTCAAGGCCGAGGAGGGTCTTAGACCATCTCGATCTGAAATTCATCGTTCCATTCTTTCTCAACTATACTCGAACGATATCGACGCTTTTGCGGTCCACCTAACAGCGATGAACCTCGCGCTTCGCGATGTCAAGAACCCGGTCACTGAGGTCAACTTCTACGAGTCGGATTTTTTCCATCTCGTCCCAGCGACCACACCTCTTATCGAGAAAGAGGGCCGTACTCGCAAAGTCCCGGTCGTCACATGTGTTGTGGGAAACCCTCCCTATACTCGTTGGACCGAATTGGCGGACTCGACGAAACTCGCAATTTCCAAGCAGTTAGGTCGCACTCTCAAACAGTACGGGCTAGTCGCTAGAGTCCGAGGCGGAGTCGAGACCGCCGTCTACCAACATTTTGTCGTCCACGGAGCTTCATTTCTCGAAGATGGCGGACGATTGGGGATGATCATCTCCAATTCCTGGCTTCAGACGGACGTAGGTATTGAGTTTGCCAAATTTCTTCTCGACAACTTTAGGGTTCGAGCGATTCTCGATTTCGGTCCCACCTTCTTCGAAACTCCCATTGTGGCGACGACCGTTGTACTTCTTGAAAAGACGAATGATTCAGCTGAACGACTGAGCACGAAGTCAGTGTTTGCATACATAGACAAACGGATCTCGGTCGATGAGTTACTCGGTATTGTACGTGGGAACGGGGACTATCCGTCAAGCTCCAAGGTCAATGTAGTCGAGCAGCGGACGCTTGCAACGGTAGGCAAATGGATAGGAGTCTTCTTTGGGTTTGAGCGGCTCGACGCGAAACTCCGACCCAAGACGATCGCGGCGAAGGATCTCTTTGGAGTTTCCAAGGGAACGATTCGATACTGCTCAGAGGAAAAGCGAGGTCTCGGCGCGAACGAGTTTTTCTACCTTACCGAGGAAGGGGTCAGGCAAAGAGGTCTGAAAAAGTTTGTATTCCCATGCATCCCCAGTGCAAGGTCCCTTTCGAACTACACCTTTGCGAAGGGGGACTGGGAAGAGCTTCGTAAGAAGGGGCAATACGTCTACTTCTTCAATTACAGAGGCCCAAAAGTCGCACTTTCGGATGACTCTTCGGCGGATGCGCCCAAAGCAGTTGCCGAATACATCCGATGGGGAGAGTCCGAGTGCCGGAATCGAGACGGGGAAATTTGCGCCCGGGCGGGGGCTTGTACTGAGCGAGCCCGAAAGAAGGGTTACGCAGGGTGGTACGACGCTGGAGGCGTGAGACCAGCGGCGATAATCTCTCCTTATTATGGGCAGTATCGCCGTCGTTTTGTGCTCTCGAGCATGAAGGTGGCTTTGGACCACGACTTCATCGTATTCAGAGAGCGGTCCGATCTCACGGATCTCCAAAGAAGGGCTGTCCTTGCATCGTTGAATTCTACGCTCGGCCAACTGTACATCGACAAACTGGGTCGCACGACCGGATTGGGAATGGTTTCGATGGAAGCCAAGCACGGCGAGGAGCTCCGAGTCATCCCAGTTCGGAGCCTTGGCATGACTACAGTGAGGAAGCTGGCGAAGGCCTTCGATGACTTGGAGAGAGCGACTAGGACGAAGGGCGGAGCAGGGGACCGCGACTCTGAATCGGACCTGAAAGTGCAGTACGACGCCCTCGACTCAGCCGTTTGCGACGCGTTGCGGCTATCTTCTTCTGATATGTCAGAAATTCAGGAGCTGTGGCACGCCCTGGTCGCCCGCCGGACGTTGCGGACAAAAGACTCGACGCCGGAATCCATTCGCGGAGAGGATCGTGAACGGTCGAACCTTCGACCTCCAAGACCCAGGGCACGCCCGCCCCAGCTGAAGAGCTCCTCACGGCCGTTAGAAGATTTCTCGGGTCAATGACCCAGTCTGTCGATTGCCGGAGCTCTGCCTGGAGAAACGCCGTGCCTAATGGGACCCTCGCCCCCCTAATGGGCCAGGCCAACCGCGCCCACGGATCCGAGACTGTAGATACTTCCTCGCTCTCGTCGCGCTCCTCATGCTCTTGACCGATGCTACAACCTTCCCTGAGCCGAAGAGGAGAAAATGAGCTGGAAAGTCCCCCGGCTTCCACATTAACCCAGGAAAAATCTCCGGTTCGTAAACTGACTCTTCAAGTTCGCCATGCAGCCCGGTCAAATCGAGAACCCCACCCAGATCGAACGTGGTGACAACATTTCGAACCCTGGCTTTGGGCGACACCCGGCGGGCAAGGTCCGCGCTCTCCAATATCCTCGCGACGAAAGCCAAGTCACTCCGAGCCTCGCCAGGAGTCTTCGTTCCGGCGCTAATCAGCTTCCCACTCGAGAACACGGTAACTCTACCGCGCATTTCCGGCAGCTTGAGATACGCGCAAGGGTAGGAGGTGGGATTGTAGACCCCTCCAACGACCAGTCCAACGCGACTTAGGTCAATCCGCTGTCCCAGGTCCGCGGTGGCGACTACGTTTACTACCCTCGAGATAATTGAATTCACTGGCTATTCCGTACCCGACCCTGCCCACGAAGGACGAGGCTGGTATTCAAGACCCTCACTCGTTCAAGGTAGGCGTAGTTCGATCCGGGTGATGTAATCCGTTCCTATTGGGTTGAACGCGCACCAAGAGCTATCGAGCGGGGATCGATAGTGATTCGCTCGGAAGGGGTTGAAGGCGAATGGCGAAGCGAAGGGATGCGATCGACCTGGACCAAAAGGTCGAGGAGATTGCCGGGGACGAAGGGTTGCGGATGCTCTGCAATTGGATCGCAGCTACGTCTCTCTGGACAAACCCAGAAGTCTATCGTCAAATTCACGTGATCCATCCACGAACTCGACGACTCTCAGGAAGGGAGGTTTTCCGGTCGGAAGTCGACGGCAATAGGGTATGGCGGAACGAACCCGCTGCCAACGCATTTTGGAAGGCGTATGGTGTTTCGCTGGGCGGTAGTTCTCCCCGCTCCTTCAAGAACATCAGACTCTGTCACATCTACGAGCAATCAGCGCACGATCCTGGACATTTCACAAATCTTGCAAATCTTACTGTAGTTCCCAAGGCTTTGGAGTCCTTCACCGAGTGGGAGCCCATTCGCAAACTCCTGAAGTGGCAGGCTTTCCAACTTTACGGTTACCGAGGTCCAGCTGGGAGATCACCGTCGAAACCTGACTACGTCCCTGACGCTTGGCCCGGTGTCAAGACCATGACTGTTCAGGAGGTAGGAACCACAGTAGATCGCCTGAAGAGAATTCGGGCGGAGCACCCCGGACACATCACCCCTCGGAGCAAGACTGCGCAGGGATCCTAGTCTGGTATCGCCTCGATTGGGACTCTTTAGCCGGTATCTCTGGACCTGATGGGTGCAAGAGGCGTTGCACCCACAGCCCGATAGAATCAATCGTGCTTCTAGCAACGGCTCCCGGCCCAGACCGCCCACTGCGGCCAGATCGCACTAAGGACCAGTGCTAAGCGCCCCTGCGAAAGGATTGGCGCGGTCCTGTAGCGAGTACATCACGCGCGCCGGCTGCTGCAACCAGGTTCGCAGTTCTCTCGGCTGCCATCCGAGCACGAACGTCGGCGAGGGGATCTGCGAAGCGGTACCGTCTGGCTCGCGTATGTCCGAGACTATGGAGGATCTGCATTTCAGCGAGCTCATTTAACCGGTTTCTGACCGTCTGCTCGCTTCGGTTTGCCACGACCTGTACAGCTTGCTTCACGGTGAACCAGGCACCGCCTTCCTTTGCCATCCGGACGAGAGTGGCTGCGACATCATCCAGACGAGGAGTGACGTCCTTCTTCCGATAGCGGCTTACTGCGTCCTCGTAGCTCTTGAGCAGTGCGTCTGTGAAGTAGTCGACGAGCTCGGTATAGGTCCCCTTGTAATCAGTCCAGCCAAGGATGAGAAAGTAAAGCTCAGGATCACGGATGAGTTCGGCTTCCACAAGGCATCGGTACGCGTTGACGAGCCCGGCATTTTGGAGGTAGGCATGAAACAGGACTCGACCAGTTCTCCCGTTCCCCTCTTCGAAGGGATGAATACTCTCAAATTCGTGAAAGAAGACGGAAGCGGCGACCACTGGCCACATGGCCTGAGATTCCAGGTTTAGCCAGTCCAACAACGCCTCGAGTTCAGTCTGGATGTGGTCAGGAGGGGCCGTGATGAAGAGCTCCTGCCCTTCATTCGAATAAATCGCACTTGGTTTCGAACGCAACACACCAGGCATCGCGCCCGGATCGACTCCAGCCATTAGGGAGGCGTGAACTCGCCTGAGAGTGTCGACCGTCCAGGGCAAGCCCAACTCTCCGGGCATGAACCAAACCGCGAGGTGGTTCAGGATCTCTCTCTGTGCCGGACTGAGCGTTGTCGGGGTCTGACCTCTCAGGGAATCGCGAGTCAGCCGCTTGACCTGTTCTAAGGTCAGTGGACTCCCCTCTAGTTGGACCGAAATGTGGAGATTAGAGGTCACAGCCTCTTGTACAAATCGGAAGTAATCGGGTTCCGCCAGGATGAACCGGTCCAATCTTCGATCCAACGCAATAATTCGCGAGGCACGCGCGCCGAAATCGGGCGGGACAGTGATTCTCGGCTCGAACGGAACCTTATGCGTGTGCCGGACAGGGTAAGGGTGAACGCAATGAGCGTAACGTGCAGGAACTTTTGTCATAGACACCTATAACAATACGTCGTTTGTATTTAAGCACGGACCCCATCTCCCACCCAATTATAGTTAACGGCGTTAACAATCGATGGACAGCGACGGGTCACGAATCGTAATCTCTGCGGAGTCAGAGCTTGGCCCGACGCGGATCTGCTATGCGGCAAGTATCGATGTAACCTCGAGCGCCCCACTGAGCGAGCTAGGTCTGCCAACTATGAGTGCAAGACGCGTTGCACCCACCCCGCTGCCCTCAAGGTGGCTCGGGCCAGCCATGAGGAACTTTTAGATCACAGACTCGAACTGCCGGGCTGTGGACCTGCGGCTCCGCCCCGACCTCGCCCAAGGCTACTCGAGCAAGTCACAGCTGGGCAGGGTCCTTCCCCAAGACTGGGTCGAGAGGCAACTTCCCTGCCTTTCGTGCTCCACTCTGCCGCTGACCCCAACACCCCAGAACACAAAATCGCGCGACTTCGATTGTCAGAATTGCGGTCAACCGTATGAGTTGAAGAGCACTTCCCGAAAGTTTGGTCGTCGCATTTCAGACGGCGAGTATCACACCTTCTGTTCGACGATCGCATCAGATAGAGCTCCAAACCTGCTCCTGATGGAGTATGACCTGCTGAACTTCGGTGTCCGTAGCCTCACGGCAATCCACCGGAGTTTGATTTCCGAGGTCGCAATCATCCCTCGCACCCCGCTTTCGGCCACTGCGAAGCGGGCGGGATGGCAAGGCTGCAGTCTCGACCTTGCATCAGTCCCAGAGTCCGGACGAATTCCAGTCGTGACCGCTTCCTCGGCCCTCCCGTGGCAAGGCGTAGTGCAAGCCTGGTCCCGATTCGACTTCATGGTTCAACTCCGCCCAGACAGTAAGGGCTGGCTGAGAGACGTATTCTCTGTAATCGAAAGACTACCTCCGGGCTCATTTGGCCTAGAAGCTGTCTATCAATTCGAACGAGAGCTACAGGCCCTTCACCCTTCGAATCAGAATGTCCGTCCCAAGATCCGGCAGCAGCTTCAGTGTCTGGTAGCAGAGGGACTAATCAGGCGCGCTGCGAGGGGAGAATACTCGAAACCACCCAAGCCGTAGCCAGTTAAGAGTAGGGCATGATTTGGAACCCCAGGTCGCGAGAATCAGGTTCTCTCGAACTCTCCGAGTCGCCACTTAATTGCCTCCTGTGCTGGCAAGTCCTCACTCGATGTTGGCAAGTTTTCGAGCCGCTTCCCCTCCCAACTCACGACGTGATTCAACGCGGCGGACTTCCGAAACTCCTCATCCTTCGTTAAGAGTACTCGAAGATCCTCATCGAGCGTCCAGGCATAGTTGTCGAACAAGGAGTGATGATTCTTACAGAGCAACAGCCCGTTTCGAACGTCAGCGATTACACCCTGAGCCTCAACAGGGATAATGTGCGCCGCGTCAAGTCCAAGGGATGCCCCACGAAGCCGGTATCCGACTGAGCAGAGACTACACTTGTCGTGATAGATTCGGCGAATCACAACGCCAAATCGCCGATCTCGCATCACGCGAGTTACTGCCTCAGACGGTGAGGGGCTCAACTCGAACGGCTTGAAGGTCGGAACAGCGCTCTCCAGCTGCGGCGGCGCAGTCCAATCTATGGGCTCTCCCCGTAGGATGAAGTGGTTGCCATCGAAGCCTTCAACGAAAGCAAGTCCTAGCACCTCGTATTCCCCCGTTCCGGGACGTGCTCCCCTCTGGCGGAATACTCCGATTGGAATCCCATCTACCTTGCATTTTAGGAGACCCTGATTTGTTGGGAGCGAGAGATCGGGGTGCCCGTCGCGGCCCTCGGGGGCGTATCTGAAGGTCCAGGATCCGTCTGAATGTGTTTCCGGCTCCTCGTCAGGATAAACCCCCCTAAGTGTCTGACGAACCCAGAGGGCATGTTCCGACCCAGCGGGCTTGTAGATTCCTCGTTGACTCTGGAATCCTTGGATCTCGCGTTGGAGGTCTTTGCTGGCGAGGACGTCCCCGTATGACTGTCGAATTCTAGAGAGCTGCTGGCGGAGAACTGGATCGGAGACTCGATCAAGCGGATCTTCCATCGTACCAAGATTAGTTGCCCCACTATGAAACCTCTATCGAGGATCCGGTGAGCTACCTGGGACCGGCTGGTCAGGGTTCGGGGGCGAGTGGTGGTTGCAAGAGACCTTGCACACATGGCTTTTGATGCGATGTTATCTGAGTTAACGATCAGATTCCTGTAATGGTGGCGCCAGCGGACTAACCCTAGGGAACCTCAGCGATAGCCCATTGGCGGCCCCCGGCCCGCCCCAATGCCCTGAGTTCGAGACTCCGGATGAGGCGCGCGTCAGTCGTGTAGAGTGTTGATCTGGTACGACAAGCGATGGCACATGCCACTATCAGGGCGTCTGCCACCCCTACTCCGGGTTCAAATTGGAGAACTCGTCCGGCCAGCTTCAGAAGTTCCGTCCCACCGCCATGACCTTCATGTCCCGCCCAACAAATCTGCAATCGATGCTCCTGCACCAATGAAGCTAGGCGCTGGGAGGGAGGATCTTCGGGAACAGATGGCCTAAATCGCCCGGGGTTTCCAGAAATTTTAGAGAATGCTTCCCCCACGGCAATCATTGACGTCCCGAGAGGGGTTCCGCGCCCTGCACGAGACAACGCGACGACGCGATCGAAGGTTTCCGTCTGGTCGCCTTGGCCGGATGAGTCGGGATCCCTTCCCAAGAGGAGTGGGAGGAGGTAGCGAGTATCTATGTGGCTGCGGCAAGGTCGGGGTGAGCTGCTAGGAATTCTCGCACCTCCCGCCATGTCGGGCCGCCAATATGAGGCTTGATAGAGCGGGCCCACTCGAGTCCGAAGTCTAGACCGCCACCTACTTTCGCCTGTTTCCTAAGAGATGCTGTCGTATCCAAAGCTGTGGTCAGCGCTTCGAGGAATATCACACCCTTAGAGTCAGCCCCCCGAATTGTTTCCACCAGGATGGGGGGGATGTCGGTCGCCGGCGGGACTTCCGCAATCCCTCTATTGCCGTATTGGTAGTAAACCTTGGTCAGATCCGGAGAGTATGGCCCGTTTTGATAGATATTGAATTCGAACTTCTGCGCAGGGCCGTAGCGCCCGACTTTGAGAAGGTAGACAAGCTTCTGAAGACGGATCCTGCCTTCCTTCGTCTCCATCAAAACAGGTGACCCGGTCTCGTCACCAAGCCTTCGGAGCGCCCTCACGATGGCCCTGCCATGCGCGCGTGCTGCCCCCGCCTCCATCTCCGTATCCCCCCGGGACCTCTCAGTTCCGGGTCCCATACTTAACGAGCCGGGGGGGAGGTGAAACACCCTCCTCACCTCGAGGTGAGGCTTCGCTTGCGACCCCGTCGCATGAACCCCAGAGGCGATGCTCTGACGGGTCACACAATCGCCACCAACCAGTACATTGTCTCGCCGGCGCGACGTCGCAGCAGGCAACGTTGAACACACCGTCAGTCGAGCGAGACTGATCCCGAGGACTGGGTGCAACAGACCTTGCACACAGCCCTCTGACCACCGACTGAGGGCGCTCATCGAAAAAGGGGCGATTATCCCCCTGGCATCGAACCTGCCGAAGGAAATGGGAAGTTGGTGCAAGGCTGATTTCACCCACTCGGGAATTAGCTCTCGAGTAGACGTCAGTTGAGGACGCCTTTCCAAGGGCTGGGAACTTTCGAAGTGTACTTCACTTGAGTCGCCCCGACGAAAGTCGCAAGGTCTTCGATTGCATCACGGAGTTCACTCCCCACCGATCGATCCATCGGTGCCCCCGTCTCAGCGTGGATGGAGTTGATGACCAACGTCTTCGACCCCTTGTCCAGTCGAGGGTCGATCCGGCCGATGAACCTCTCACCGCGCAACACGGGAAGCACGTAGAAGCCGAATCGCCGCTTTTCGGGCGGGAAGAACTGCTCGCGAATGTAATCGAAGCCGAAAAGACGTTGAAGGCGGTCCTGGTTCCCCACGAGATTATCGAACGGCGGCAGCAGCGAAAGTCGGGGCTCCCACCCCTTCCCCTCTGTCAGGGATTCCAGGAGCGGCACGTCTTGGCTGTGGATGTAACGCACCTTTCGATCCTCCAACCCTTCGACCTGAATCCGGTGGATCTTCGACCTACCCTCCAACCGCCGCAACGTCTTGTCAAGAGTTTTGTAGCGACCCCGGACAAAGTAGAACAGAATTTCGCGAGGGGTGGCGATCCCCTGCGCGAGGATCGCCCGTTCTGCGGAGACCTCCTCGAATTCGGATTCAGAGAGCCTCTCCCGCTTCGCCCAACTCGGCAAGAAGTCCCTGGAAAGTCCCCACAAGTTCTGATTCCGTTCATGCCCCACCACCATCACGTCGCCACTCATGGTCAGATGCCACAGCATATGCGAAACGTCGCTAGTCGGAGCCCACGTGCCGTCGTCCCGTTGAGTTCGAGTATGGTCGGTGAACTCTCCTAACGTGCGGGGTCCCTTCCGCAACTCCTTGATCATTCGCTGCTTCAGCTTCGCGTTGTCCTTCAGAAACTTCGCGGCACGACTCCCCTGGACCCCCCACGAACGGGACAGGGATCCAGGGTAGCGTCGCATTAGCGAGTAGTATAGCGGGTAATCCTCGGTCAGGACGAGCGACGCTATCGGCGTCCAGTGCTCGAACACCTTCTTTTCCTTCCAGAGGAGCCTCTCGAGAATCGCCGGATCAAAGTTGCCCAAACGGCTCCGAAGGGACAGCAGGTGAGATGGTGCGACGACTGAGATAGGGTCCCACTGGACGTACCCCAAGTCGCGGACGAGGTCAACGACCGATTCTCCGGTTACCCGAGCCGGCGGCCTTCCGGCAAGGTGCTGTTTGACGACAACAAGTCGGCGAGCCGTGTTAAGTGAGGTATTGATCGGGGTTCGATCCATTTCGAGACCCAGAACCGGCTGCGAGACTTAGCGGTTGCACGGGCCAACCGACCCGTTACCGGTCGTCCGCAACCACCTCGGACGCTTCAGTGGTCTCCCGTTCATCAGAACGGCTCGAGGGACCCGGCTGATGGGTGCAATGGACCTTTCACCCACAGCCGTTCGGAATGGCCGTCCATTTACTTCGACCAATCCCTCTTGCGAGGGCGTAACCACCACTGTTGTTCAGCAAGGTAGCGGCGGAAGAACCAGAGCAAGAACGGGCGGGGGCTCGATGCGATGCTCGACCGTTCGAGTGCCCGGTAGTATCCAGTCCGCCTGCCGTACCGAATGTTGATCATGGGGAACTTGTCCTGAAAGAGCATCAAATTCATTGCAAGACGGCCGATGCGTCCGTTCCCATCACCGAACGGGTGTATGTTCTCAAATTGAAAGTGGAACAACCCCGCTCGTTCGACGGGGTCAAGTGTCGTTCCGTGCCGCTGGAACCATCGAAGGGTCTCGACAAGCATAGGTCGAACCTCGAGGGCGAAGGGAGGCACTTGTTGGCTTCCGCTGATTCGTACCTCGAAGTCGCGGACTCTTCCCGAGATGTCGGGCTTTGTCTCCCCGAAGATGGATCTGTGCCAAGTGAGCAGGTGCGGCAAGTTGACGGGTTCCGGTTTCAGCAGGAGGCGCCTCAAGAGGGCCGCATGCGCTAGAGTTTCCTGGATATCGCGGATTGGCTTTGAGGCGGGGCTGACCCCGTGCGTCAGCAGGTCTGAGGTTTCCCGAAACGTCAGGGTCGAGCCCTCGATGCGGTTGGTATCGTAGGTGAATTCTATGACGAAGTCCTCCCGTTCCTTTTCGGTCAGGGATTCGGGCAATGAGCGTTGTCGCTCCTGGTAGGCTAGGAAGACCTCGTTGAATGACCGGAACCATGTGACATCCCATACCTGCCGTTCCAATCTAGCCCGTTGGGCCCGGAGGTCCGCCGGCCGCGTAGTCCCGAGGTACTTTTCCTTGCGCCCGACTTCACCACCCCATCTGTAGGTCTGAACCAGGTAGTAGTACCGCCTATCGCCACGGACGACAGTTCGGATAGCGGTCAAATATGCCTCTACATATTGAATATTGTAATGCTATTTAGCGATAATGTAGAGGCATGTCCTGACCGTTCTAGCCGATGGGCGCAGGACTACTTTCACCGACCTAAACCCCACCAAGTCTCAAGGCGGGGCCGCCGAGGATCAACGAACCTACCAGACTCGGGTGAGCGCAGGGATTCCATCGAACGCGGAATCGTTTGAGATTAAGGCGAATCCCCGCGCGATTGCCTCAGCCGCAATCATCCGATCATGCAACTCTGGGATGCGAAGATTCACAAATGCTTCCCAGGCACCGGAAGTCATTCCTGAAACTGTGAATGCTTCAGAGGCCGAGAGATTGTGGAGGACGTCTCGTACCTTCATCTCCGGTCGGGTCGACTTCAATCGACCCTTAAGGCAAATATAGACAAATTCGGCGAGCGCGATCTCCGGCAGAAAGAGGTGGTTTCTCCCGCTTTCTGCCTCGTCAAACATTCGACCAACCTTCGGGCTCAGTTTGTCCTCGAGGTGCCGAACGAAGGCAACGGTATCAACAACGTACTGCGTCAGAGGGTCCACTCCTTGCGGAGCTTCCGCAGGTCCTTCTCGAAGCCCTCGCCGTCGATTTCCTCCTTTAGCATCCCGCGCAGGCTCGGTCTCCCATGACGGATCACGATTCCGTCGTCGGAGTCCAGAATGAGGACGATCTCACCCGCTCTAAGGTGGTGCCTGTCTCGAAGGGGCTTGGGAAGGGTGATCTGTCCCTTCGCGCTCACAGTGGAGGAATGAGCCATCTACAGTCAGTACCAGCCCGATAGCATATATTCTTTACCTGCAGTAAAGAAACATGGTGGGTGCAATGGACCACTTGCACCTCCGCACCGATACGCACTTCGGTCAAGGAGATGAGCAACAGCAGGCGACACGAATAGGGTAGGGCGGGCCGGCTTGAGTTCACACCTTTAGTATGAATGTGGGTCTCGCGCGGTGCTGATGGAGTTGGACGGGGACCAAGAGATTCAGCCCGCGAACTCGGAAAGTGCCGCTGCGTCTCTTAAGAGGCTAAGGTGGCCCGTGCTCATTACGGGAGTTGCGGGCGCGGCCATCCTTGTTGCATTTCAACTTGGACTCATACCGGGTGTTCAGGACTTGAACGGCTCCTTAGGCGCGATTGGTGTGTTTTGCGGGGCCGCGTTCGTCGGTGCTGGGGGCGTCGTGGGCTGGTGGGTCTGGACGAGACTTGCAAACTCAAGGACCAGGCGCGTCACTCTAACGGCCCAAGGAATTCTAGTAGTCTTCAACGACGAAGCGAGCGCGCTCTTATCTTGGGCAGACACAAATCTGCATATGACCATCAAAGAATTCTCGAACCCGGCAATCGTTCCAGATTCGACTATTCTGTGGGGGAAGGGTGGAATGCGTCAATACGCGTTCGTGACCCGCGAAGGAGCAGAGCGCGTAAGGACCATATCCACGGATCATGGATTCCGGCTAACGAACACGCAAAGTGGAAAACCACCCTCCGTGTGGAATCTCACGGAGATCTCGAGAGTATAGCCGCGCTTCAGACCACTCCGTTCCTCCTGAGGGCCAGACGACTGAGTCGGACCGATACCGGATACCTTTCAAGAGAAGGTGCAATGGACTTTTCACACAGGGACGTCTCAACAAACTCTGACTGTCAAAGGCGTCTGTCCAGACGAGCTCGTCTGGACCTGGGTGGCCCTCCCGCTCCAGCGACGAACGCGCGCACCATCGGGTCGACCAGGACGTACGTTCTTTCGGTCTGACGCACCAAGTAGTTTGACTCGAGACCGCGGATAACGCGCTGGACTTTTCCGTCGTTCACCGATTCGCCAGACGCCCGGCTCATGTATTCGCGCACCGTCGCCCAGCCAGCCCCCATAGCGATCGCCTTCAATGCTGGCCAATACAGTGATGCGTCTCGCGTCTCCAAGAAGTGGGCTAGCTCAGCTTCGGCAGCCTTCTTGCCCTCTCGGATGGTCTCCGACAGCGCACGCGCAGGGGAGAGTCTCTGCACGGCGACATGGTTTCCGAACAAGGTCAACCAGCCAGGCGTTCCGTCCAGAGGCCCATCCAGGGCGGTCGCAATCTCTTCACCTGAGAGCTTGACGCCATGCTCACGGGCTCCCCGAGTTAGGAACTGCGAGCTCGTCTGGCGATCAAAGGGCTCGAGGGAGAGCGAGATTGGTGCCCGACCGTACAGCGGAGACGTGGTCGTCGGCTCGAGGAGGGTCCGGGAGATTCCTGCGAGTGAGCCGGTAAAGATGAACACTATGTTGGGTCGGGTGTTGAACACATTTCCTAGAAGTTTGAGGAGAGCTCCCGCGTTGGAGGAAAGTTCCTGAACCTCGTCGAGAACGACCAAACAGTCTCGCTTCTCACTCCCCAGGAGATCCAGTAGGTCCCATGCGGTCTTGAGTGGGGGACGGGAGGCAGCGATTGCCAGCCCTGCCGGCCCGGCGGAAAACCCCTCGACTCTTCGGGCCGCCCGGGTCAGGCGGCTCCGCAAGGATGCTGATTCGTTCAGGCCGCTGATGAGGCCCTCGACCAGCCCTTGTACGGTCCGAACACCCCACAGATTCACATACGCGCCTGGGACATGCAACCGGTTCCGGACCGCCTTCACGAGGCTGGTCTTTCCCACCATCCGCGGGCCAAGGACGACTACCCAGCGTCGAGCCTCGACCAGACGGGTAAGTTCGGCTACCTCCCGGTCTCGACCGAAGAGAGCCTCTTCGGACTCCTTCGGGGCCAGGTCGAAGAGCGCCATGACTTATGCCCCATAAGCACTTATGGGGCATAAGTAGCTTCTGCCCTCCCAGAACGATACACGGTACGATACCGACCCACACCCCGCCGGGGCTGGAGGTGGGGTTTCGGAGGTTCGTCTAACGGCCAGGCACGGCGAGATGCGTCCAAGACTACACGGACCGACCGGGTTTACTTTCAAATTACGTCGGAAGCGGGATACTCATTCGTCCAAGTTACTGAGGTGATCGTGGTCCTCAGGTAACGTATATATGGCACCACGTATGCATACATCCCAATGGCGAGCCCACTTCGCCCCCATCGCCCCGAGTTCGCTCGACCCGGGGCGAACCCCACACTGGAATCGATTGAATATGTCCGGGCGATCCTCCGAGAGTCCGAGGAACCTCTGAGTCGCTACGATATCCTGCGAGTGCTCTCTTCTTGGTCCCACAGCATGACTCGACAAAGCCTGAACGCCGCGATCAACTTCCTTGCCGCCGACGGTTCTGTGGCTGAAGGATCGAAGGGGCTAATCTGGGTCCCCCAGGCCTCCCCCGCACTCGTCGAGGTTATCCGCAAAGCCCGAAGTCTCTGATGATCCCGGCGACGGCCGTCCTCCTCTCTGATCGGGCCAGCGAGGCATTACTCGAGCTAGAACGGAGCTCGACGCCGGCGGCCTTGGCTATCGCACGCAGGGCACGGGCGTTCAAGCTTGTACTTCTGGTCGATTGCCTCCACGGCGAGGTGGTTCGGAAGGGAGCAATTCCGAAGAGCCTCAAAGCGACCTACGGCCTGGAGAATCTCTATGTCGAGGATCTTCCCGCCTTCTGGAGAATGCTCTATACCGTTGCCAAGCACGACGGTCGGCGTGTCGTGGTAATCGTCGAAATCGTGAGTCACAAGGAGCACAGTCGATGGTTTCCGGGTCGACGAAAGTGACACTATAGTCAAATTTGTCTTCGAAAATACCCCTTATGACCTTCCGGATTCGAGCAGTGGTTGCAACGGACCATACACACTTCTCATCGTTCAAGACCCCCGAAAGGCAGCAAACTGGTGAGTTCACTCCGACGGTGTGTACCGACCTTCAGGGCAACCCGCGAGAAAGCGGAAGTCGATCCGCGGCCTTTGTCACACTTGGGTCGCGTCGGTCCGCCGATTTGCGAAGGAAGATCTAGGCTGCTCCTCGATAGGTGATTCCTGGAAGCGTCGGGTACAATATGAAATTCTGCGTACACCTTCGCTCATCCGAAAAGCCGGAGGGATTTCGGTACCCTCCACCCCAGGGCTGTTGAGGGCAGATCACATCGAACAACTCAAACATGGTTTGTCCTGGAGCTCTGCCACATTTAGTGTGCACTTCAACGCCCTTCGACGATTCCTCCGGTGGGCAAAGAACCCGCTTGCTTCCGATCGGGGGGTTTGGGCCGTACCCGAAGAAAGCACAGGTCGGAGGAGGTGGCTCGCGCCGGAGCAGCTTATTCGGCTCTATCGGGCGGCTCGAGGGAGAGAAAGGGTGCTTCTTGCGCTGGAAGCATTCAACGGACTCCGCCGCGTGGAAGTGTTACGACTGCGCCCTAAGGACGTCGATTTTTCAAGGCAGCGTCTTCACGTACTCGGAAAGGGGCGGAACGGGGGGAAATGGCGCACTCTCCCGATGTTCTCAGAGACAGCGCGCGTCTTGCGTTCCCAGACCTTCCAGGAGGGCGAAAACGCGAGGATGATCCCCCTGTCCCCCTCCGGTGCCGATCTTCTCCTCCGTCGGGTCGCCGAGAGGGCGGGTTTTCCTAGCCTTGGCTTACGGGTCTCCCATCACGACTTACGGCGGACGTTCGGGCGGCTTGCCCACAAGGCCGGCATGGATCTGGTCCAGCTGAAGAACCTCTACGGACACACTTCACTCGATCAAACCGTCCATTACATCGGACTGGACGAGGATGAGATGCGCGCCGGCCTCGACAGGCTGGCGAGCTTCATTGAGCCTTTGTTGGAGGCTAAACCTCCACCGGCGAATCGACGATGACCCACCTGAGGAACCCTGCATGGTGCGCGTCCGGGCGATAGACTTCGCTCCACCCCGATCTCGCGCCTCGCTTCGGTCTCCTTGAACCGCGGCTCACAGGTCGGGAGATCACGGCGGATCCATCGGGGCCGGGTCGGCGACCTTCAGGAGCTGCTTCCCGACGTTCGCGCCGGAGTAGAGGCGCGCCAGGGTCTCCGGGGCGTGCTCCAGCCCCTCGACGACATCCTCCTTGGAGCGGATTTTCCCCGCGTCCAGCCACCCCTTGAGCACCGTCATCGCCTCGGGAAAGCGGTCGAAGTAGTCTCGGCCGAGAAGGCCCTCCATCCTCCCGTTGACCATGATCAGCCGCCAGTAGTTCTGAGGCCCCGGGAGCGGTGGTTCGGCCCGGTAGCGGGCCGTGGTCCCGCAGAGCACGACGCGCCCATGCGGTCGCAGCCGCTCGAGGGCGAGGTCCAGGGTCGGCCCCCCTACGTTATCGAAGTAGACGTCGATCCCTTTCGGGCAAAGTGCGTCGAGCCGCGTCGCGACGTCTTCCCGCCGGTGGTCGATCGCCGCGTCCGCGTGGGCCTCGCCCACCAGCCACTCGCACTTCTCCTTCCCGCCGGCGATTCCGATCACTCGAGCTCCGAGGAGCTTGGCGACCTGAACGGCGATCGAACCCACCCCACCGGCTGCCGCGGAGACTAGGAACGTTTCCCCCGGGCGAGGCCGTCCGACCTCGACGACGCCGAAGTAGGCCACCATCCCCGTGATACCCAGCATCCCCGCCGCAAGGCGAGGAGAGGCCCCGGGCAGGACCTTGGCGGTGTCCCAGTAACCCTTGCCGTCGACGACGGAGTAGTCTTCCCAGTATGAGGCCCCGTAGACGAGGTCGCCGCGCTGGAACTTGGGGATATGGGATTCGACGACCTGGGAGACCGCAAACGTTCCCATGGGCTCGCCGACCTGGTAGCCCCCTTCCGATGGGGGCGCAACTAGGCCCAGGACCTGCGTCGGGTCGAAGGAAAGCCAGAGGTTGCGGGCGAGAAACTGTCCTTCTCCCGGTGAGGGGATGACCGACTCGGTCCACCGGAAGTTTTGCGGACCCACGGGTCCATCGGGTCTCTTCTCGAACAGCCAGCGCCGGTTCTTTCCCTCAGGCATCTGTCCCTCCGCAGGCCCTTTCGCCAGGACCGACGAGGGGACCGGGACGGTCGTAGATATACGCTTGAGCCCGGGCCGGCTATGCCAGAAGAGCCCCACTACCGCGCACGGTCCGACCGGCCGCGTCGGGTGGGATTCGCGGACATCGCAAAAAAGTGTGGTTTGCGTCGAACGACACGAGAGGGCCGCTGGCTTTGGGCCGAACCTTCACTGAGGCATTGAATCGGACCGTATCTGTCTCAGCACGTTCGAAGCGCTTCGGGGCAGAGCGCCGCTGGAGAGCCTGATGCCAAGCCCTTGAGTTTCCCTATCACGGTCCCGGTCGCAGCGGGAGCCGCCGATTCAGTGGATGGGCTTTCCTCGCGGCGGGGTCGGAATCAGGCGACTCACTTCCAAGAATCGTTCCTTCGACTTAGATTATGCAGAGCCCACTCGCCTGTTTGTGGCGGGACGGCCTCTCCGCCGTTCTTGCAGAAATTCCAGCCAAGGGAGGGAATCGAACCCCCAGGAAACGGATCTGCAGTCCGTCGCATTAACCATTCTGCCACCTTGGCACGGCCGGGGCGAAGAACCCTTGCCTTAAAGCCCTCGGGGAGGGCGGCGCCCCTGTCAGATCGAACGAAGGCCGCGCGTCACGAACTTGGCCCCGGTGGTAATGGTCACGCGCAGCCGCCCCAGTAACGGAAGAGATCGGCCCCCGGCCTGCGTCCGTCCGCGGCGCAATGCCTCAAGTAGGTCGTCGAGGGAGCGGGCCTCGTCGGGAAAATAGGTGTACGCCCTTCCGAGCTCCGAGAGTGCGTGGACGTCACTCCCTCCGGTCAGCCCCAATCCTCGACGAGCACCGACCAGTTCCGCTTTCGCATTGGTCACTTCGGAATTGTGACCGTTCCGACCCTCGATCGCGGATACGGGTGCGGTCTCGGCGACCTGCCGACCCACGCCATGCGCCCACCGGAAGGGATGGGCGAGGACCGCTTCGCCTCCGTGCCCGCGGACCCACTCGATCGTTTCAGCCACGGGGCGGTGGGGCGGGGGTGCCTCCGAAACGCCGTACGCCAGGAGGTGCCCCTCGTGGGTCGATACCTCGATCCCGGGGAGGAAGACGTAGGTGGGGTGGCGCTTCCGGAGCTCCACCAGCTCCGCATTGCCCCGGACCGTATTGTGGTCCGTGAGAGCGAATCCCCGCATCCCCGTATACGGGAGGCGGCCCACCAGCTCCTCGAGCGTCAGCCGGGAATCGGGGGAGTAGCGCGAATGGACGTGCAGGTCGAGCCGCAGGCCGTCGGTCATCGGACGGGCGCTCCCGCCGGGGTCGGCTCGCTGGGCCGCGCCGCCCGACCGGGCCCGAACGTGAACACGAGGCCGTCCGGCGCGTCCGCCGGCCGACGGGCCACGACGAGAAGCGTGCCGGCGGACCATCGACCCGGGATCTCGCAGCGCCCGCCACCGAGATCCACGGAGGAGCCGCGGGGCCCGAGTGGGTCGGTCACCCGACCCACCGCGAGGGTGTACGAAGTGAACTCCTCATGCGAGATCGTTCGGTCCGCTGCCGAGCGACCCTCGACAAAATCTCCCGGGTGGACCTCCTCGGGCGGTTCGAGCAGCACCGGTCGACCGCCCGCTTCCGCGGCGAGGATCATCCCCTGGGAGGGAACCCCTCGGATCGTGCGGGGGGCAAGATTGGACAGGAACACGATCCTTCGACCGACGAGCGTGTCGGCACCGTAGTGAGCCCGGATCCCCGCGACGATCGAGCGCGGAGCGGACTCTCCCGCGTCCACCTCGAGCACGAGGAGCCGGTCTGCGGACGGGTGGGGTTGGGCGCGAACGATCACCCCGGCTCTCACGGCGAGGGGCGGGGCCGTGGCATCGCTCGTGCGGGCGGGAGCCCCCTCGGGTTCGGGACTCGCCGGTTTCGGGAAGAGCGGTCGGACGTCACCGAGCGGCTGACCCGAAGGGACGGGCGTAAGGGCTCGGTCCCAATCGCCCGCGGAGGGGCCCTCCGCGAATCCGAGCATCCGGAACGCCTCCGTCGAGGAGAAAGGCAGCACGGGGGACAGCCAGGTCGCGAGCGCGCGGATCGTCCAGACCGTCTCGTAGACGACACGAGCCCGCTCCGGGTCCGCGAGCTGCCAGGGTCGCGCCTCGTGGAAGCGACGGTTCGCCTCGCGCACCTCCTCCAGCGTCCGGTCCAACGCCTCCTTGAGGTGGACGGCCTCGAACTCGGCGGTGATCCGGGTGTGCGCTTCCCGGAGCCGCCCCCCGACCCCGGTGGGTCCGTCGGGGGTCCAACCGTCGGGCGGAGCCGGGACCTTTCCCGAGTACCGGTCCCTCGTGAGGACGAGCGTCCGCTGGACGAGGTTGCCGTACTGGTTCGCCAGCACCTCGTCACGCAGCTGGTGGAACTCGTTCCAGTCGAGCTCCGTGTCGTGGTTCTGCGGCGCGAGGAGCGCGCCGTAGAACCGGATCAGGTCGGGGGAGTAATGCTCGAGGAGGGACGGGATGAAGGCATCCGAGTCCGTCGTGCGGGATTTCGACGCCTTCTTGCCTCCGATCAGGAGCCACTCGTTCGCCGGTACATCGTACGGGAGGCTCAACCCTCCCACCCCCAGCACGACCCCGGGCCAGAGGATGGTGTGATGGAACTTGTTGTCCTTCCCGATGAAGTAGTACTGACGGACGGCCTCTCCTTCGGTCCAATACCGCCGCCACGCCTCGGGGCGACCCGCGCGGATCGCCCATTCCTTCGACGCGGAGAGATAGCCGATGAGCGCGTCGAACCAGACGTAGAACCGCTTGGAGTCGTACCCGTCGAGCGGGATCGGCACCCCCCAATCGAGGTCGCGCGTGATCGGCGTCGGGTGGAGGCCCTCGGTGAGGAAGTTCTCCGCGACTCGGAGGGTTCCCTGCCGCCAATGGGTCTGGCGGCCCAGGTACTCGGTCAGCTGCGGCTGCAGTTTGTCGAGGAGGAGGAAGAAATGCTCGCTTGCGCGGAACTCGGCCGGCGTGTTACAGAGGAGGCACCGCGGGTTTCCCAGGTGGCGGGACTCGAGCGGGCGTCCGCACTGGTCGCACTCGTCCCCGCGGGCGCTCTCGAATCCGCAGTTCGGGCACATCCCGACGAGATAGCGATCCGGCAGGAATCGGCGATGTTGGGGGCAGTAGGGACCCTCCTCAGTCCGGCGAGCGACGAACCCGTGCTCCAGGAGCGTAAGGAAGACCTCCTGGACGGTCTTCTCGTGAACGACCGTACGGGTGGTCGTGAAGCAATCGAACGTGAACCCGAGCTGCCGGAACGCCTCCCGATTCACCTCGTGGTAATGCTCCGACACCGCGGCGGGGGTCGTCCCCTCTTTCTCCGCCGTAACGAGGATGGGTGTTCCGTGCATGTCGGAGCCCGAGACCATGAGGACCTCGTCGGCCCGGAGGCGGTGGAATCGTGCGAAGATGTCCGCTGGAAGGTAGGCCCCCGCGAGGTGGCCCATGTGGAAGGGGCCGTTGGCGTACGGCCACGCGACGCAGACCAGGATCCGGGGCACGTTGCTCCCTCCCCGCGTGACAGGTGAGGGTCGGTCCTAAACGTTTCCGGTGGAACCGAGCGCCCGTACGCCGCGTCGCCGATGCGCACTAGCACGGAAGAGGCAACGATAAAGAGGGAGACCAACGTCGCGGCCGGAATGGTCGCCGAGCGGACCCGGCGCGTCGAGATCTCTGGGATCCGACGGATGTTCGAATCCGCCCCCCCCAACTCTATCAACCTCGGACTCGGGGAACCGGATTTCGACCCACCTCCCGAGGTGATCGCCGCGCTCTGCAAGGCGGTCCAGAACGGAGGGAACCATTACGGTCCGAGCGCGGGCCTCTCCGCGCTCCGCGAGCGGATCGCGCAGCGGTATACCGACCGCGACCCGAAGACCGTCCGGGAGAACGTGATCGTCACCGCGAGCGGCTCCGAGGCCCTGATGACCACCGCGCTCACGCTCTACGACCCGGGGGACGAGGTGCTCGTGCCCAACCCGGGATTCGTCCTGTACGGCCCTCACGCCCGCCTCGCCGGAGCCGTGCCCGTGCCCTACCCGCTCGTCGAGAAGCGGAGGTTCCAGCCGGACCTCGACGCGCTCGAGCGACTCGTCACCCCCAAGACCCGCGCGATCGTCGTGAACAGCCCGTCCAATCCCACCGGCGCCATGTTCCCGGAACGCACGGTCGAGAAGATCGTGGCGTTCGCAGAGCGGCACCGCCTGACGATCGTCTCGGACGAGGTCTACGAGGACATCGTCTACGACGGAAAGTTCGCCTCGTTCTGGGGCCGGGGCGACCGCACGATCATCGTGAACTCGTTCTCCAAGAGGTTCGCGGTCACCGGTTGGAGACTCGGGTTCCTGGTCGCCTCCAAGCCCCTCGCGGTCGAGCTCAACAAGATCCACTACCACATCATGGCCTGCCCGCCGACCCCGGCCCAGGTGGCGATCCTGGCCGGATTCGAAGCCGGTGACGGCGCGACCCGGGCGATGGTGCGGGAGTTCCGCGCCCGACGGACGCTCGTGGAGCGCCTGCTTCGGGCGATCCCCGGCGTGACCATGGTACCCCCCGCGGGCGCGTTCTACGTCTTCCCCAAGATCGCGTGGGACCAATCGGCGACCGACACGGCCCATGCCCTGCTCCGTCTCGGCGTCATCACCACGCCCGGCGACGCGTTCGGGTCGCTCGGCGCCGGGCACCTCCGCCTCTCCTTCGCCGCCTCGCGCGAGAAGCTCCGGGCGGGCCTGGAGATCGTCCGCGAGTACGGGGACCATCGGGCGGCCCAATGATCCTCGACCTCCTGGGTCGCCTTCTGGAGGGGAGCGCCCGTCTGCGCCCCGGAGCGGCGGGAGAGGACCGGGCCTTCGTCGGGGCCGAGCTCCGACGGCTCGACCGGCCCCCCGGTCAGGTCCCTGATACCTCTCGGTAAAGCGCCCGGTGGCGCTCCACGGCCACGGACCAGTCGAACTGCTGGACCCGTTCGCGTCCGGCCCGGACCCGCTCCTGGGTCGGTCCCGGCTCTTCCAGGACCCGTCGGAGCGCCGCGGCGAGAGCGCCGGGGTGGGCGTACGGTACGAGCAGGCCGACCCGGCCCTGCTCGAGGACCTCCGGAACGCCCCCCACGTCCGATGCGACGATCGGAGTGCCCGCCGCCATCGCCATCAGGAGGACGAGGCCGAACGCCTCCCATTCGGAGGGAAGTACGAGGGCACGCGCCCCCCGGATCACGGCCCGGATCACCTCGGTACCGTCGACGTGGCCCAGAAAGAGGACCGCCCCCTGCAATCCCCGCACCCGGCTCCGCTCCTCGATAGCCGCCCGCTCTCCCCAGTCCGGCCCCATGATCACGAGCGGGAGACGGAGGGGGGGCGGAAGCTGGGCGATCGCGTCGATAAGGTAGGGGATCCCCTTGTTCGGCGCCACGCGGCCGAAGAAGAGGAAGTACTCCGGCGGCAGGCCGTCCGGCCGGCGGTCGGGGCCGGGCGCGGACCATTCCGCGACGTCGATGCCGGGGGGGATCAGGCGAATGCGGTCGGCCGGAGCGAACTCACGGACCAGGCTCGCTTCGCGTTCGGTCTCGACGACCAGCGCCCGGGCGACCCGGTAGGCGGTGGCTCCGAACCCGACATCCTGGACCCGCAACATCCCCCGTTTCCAGGCGGGTTCGCGGTGGTCCGCGGGGTGGTAATGCGTGGAAACGACCAGCGGGATGTGGCGTCGATCCGCCACGGCCGCCGCCTCGAGGACGTGGCCGTACCGGTGGGAATGCGCATGCACGACGTCGGCCCCGCTCGCCGAGAGCGCATCCATGAGGCCGATCATCATCGGCATCGTGAGGCCGGGAATGAGCCGCTTGCGCACGGGGAACCGGTGGACCGGAACTCCGTCCACGACGGGGGCGTAGTCGTTCCGGCGGACCCACCGGGCCTCGTCGTAGAGGTCGCTCGAGTAGACCTCGACGTCGTCGCCCGACGAGCGCAGACGGCGGCACACCTCTCGCACGTTCGTCTCCACGCCCCCCGGTGCGTCGAATCGAAGGGTCACCTGGGCGATCTTCACCGCGTCCTCACGTCCTCGTAGAGGCCAACGAGTCGGTCGACCAGGTGGTCCCAGGTGTACACCGGGACGACGTGCTCCCGTCCGTAGGCCCCGAGCTGGCGGGCGAGCGTCTCATCGGTCCAGAGCCGCTCGATGGCCCGGGCGAGCTCGCCGGGGTCGTTCGGGGGTACGAGGAGTCCGGCCCTTCCGTCCGGGACGAACTCGGGGATCCCCCCGACCCGCGAGGCGATGACCGCGGTTCCCTGGGCCAGCGACTCCAGGAGCACCAACCCGAACGCCTCGTACTCGCTGGGAAGGACCGTGAACCGGGCCTCTCGAAAGGCATCGGCCAGGACCGCGTCCTCACCGACATGTCCCACGATCCGCAGGCGCGCGCCGAGTCCTTCTCGAGCGGCCGCCGCCTCGACGGTCGTCCGCATGCCCCCGTCCTCCCCCACGAGCACGAGGGTCGCGTCGGGGTGGTCCTTGGCCATGACGGCGAACGCTTCGACCAACGGGAGGAGCCCTTTGTTCGACGCGAGGCGACCGACGAACAGGAGGTAGGGCCCGGAGATGCCGTACTGGGACCGGAACGTCCCGGTCGGAGCCACGTTCGGGAGCGGGGCGTAGCCCGGCGGGATCACCTCGACGCGAGGGAGGGAGAGGCCGAGCGTGCCCAAGAGGCGTTCCTCTTCCCGGGTCTGGACGATCACGCACGCGGCGGAGCGCACGATCGGGCCCGCGAGTTGACGGTCGTAGAAGGCCCGCAACCGATGCCGGGTCCAACCGCCCTCGATCGACCAGATCGGATGGAAATGGGCGGTGAGAACGAACGGGGTCCCGCTGTGGCGGCCGTAGCGTCGGGCCACCGCGACCTGGTGGGTTCCGTAGGTGTGGACATGGACCATCTCGGGGCGGTCCCGCGCGAGGGCGGCTCCGAGGCCCCGGAAGAACGGATAGTGGAGGGGGCCGGGGAGAGATCGGGCGCAAAGGCGGTGGACCGCCCCGAACGGCCGGTTCTCCTCCCGGGGCACCTCGGGTCCGAGCCGCTGCCAGGGGAATTCGCGGTACAGGTCGCTCGTGTAGACGTCCACCCGGTGGCCCCGGGCCCCGAGTCGGGCGGCGACCTCGGCCACGTGGCGCTCGACGCCGCCCGGCCCCGGAGGGAAGCGCGTCGAGACCTGAGCGATCTTCACCGGAGAGAGGTACCAGGGGGGTCCCTTGATAGTTGCGTCGGCGGAGCCCGCATCGGTTCCCGCCTACCCGGCGGGGGTGCGCCCGGCGGCGAGCCGCTGCGCATACTTCTTGTAGACCTCGGTCGCGCGCGCGACCGCCTCGATCTTCACATACTCGTTGGCCTGATGGGAGAGCTCCTCCTCTCCGGCCCCGAAGATCACGACCCGCGGATTGACCTGCGTGTAGTGGACCGCTTCGGAGGCGTGCACGAGGACCGTCGTCTCGGCCTGCGCCACTTCCCGGAGGATCCGGACGTGCTCGGAATTGGGGTCGATCTGGACGGCCGGCATGGTGAGGATCCGCCGGAGGGTGAACGGGGTCTTGATCCGTCGAAGATGCTCCTCCACTTCCTGGTACAACTGATCAGGGGTATAGGGGGGAGGGAATCGGATATCCACCTCGCTGATCGCCTTGTTCGGCACGACGTTGAGCCGGCTGCCACCGTGGAATGTGCCCAAGTTCAACGTGACGGACCCGAGCTCGGGGTGGGCGATGCGTCCCTTGAACGACTCGAGTCCGCGGAGGATCCGCATCATCTTGCCGATCGCGTTCTCGCCGAGGTGGGGCATCGCGCCGTGCGCGGCCTTCCCGCGCGTCTCGATCGCGAGGTCCAGGACGCCCTTCTCCGCGTAGGCTACGCGGAGTCCCGTGGGCTCGCCGACGACGACCGCCTTGGCCCGACGGAGCGGGAGCGTCTTGGAGAGGGCGATCGCGCCCTGCATCGTCGTCTCCTCGTCGGTCGTGAAGGCGAGTACCGATCGGGATCTTCCGGGTGACGAGGTCCTGGGCGGCCTCGAGCATCGCTACCACGGTGCCCTTCATGTCGGCGGCGCCGCGGCCGTACATCCGCCCCGAGGCGAGCTGGCTCTGGGAGAAGCTCCAGTAGTCCCCGATCGGGGGGGTATCGAGGTGGCCGGAAAGGACGACCCCTCCCTGCCCGTACTCCGCGAGCAGGCTCGGCGCCTGCGCGTCCCCGAAGAGCGTGTTCCGCATGTGGATCTGGTCGGTGAACGACTGGACGTAGTCGAGCACCTCCTGCTTGTCCGACACGGGGTCGCTGGGGATCTTGATCAGCTCCGCCAGCATGTCGACCATCTGGCGTTTCATTGATGCTCTGACCTCTTCCCCGAGCGGTGCGACCAGTCGGGGACGAGCGGCGCCAACGCCGGAACTGAATTAATGGTTCCGACGGGAGGCCATGGCCCGAAGGGCGACCTTCCGGGTCGCCTCGAGCGCTCGGCCGTACCCCTCGGGGGAACCCACCGACCGCCAGGTGCCGGTCCGCGGCCCCAGGAGGAGGGCGGCGACCCGACCTCCCTCGGAGATCATCCGCTGGATGCCGTCGGTCAGCTCGAGCTCGGGGGAACGGTGCTCCTTGCGCACGGCTTCGAGCGCTGGGAAGAGGCGGGGTCCGAACACGTAGACCGCCGCCGCGGCCCAGTGGGTCCGAGGGTGCTCGGGCTTTTCGACCATCCGCGTCACGTCGATCCGGGGGTAGGGGCCGACCTTCTTTCCGAGGCGGCCCTCGAACACCCCGTAGCGCCGGGGGTCGGTGACCGTACGGGCGAGGACGACCGCGTCCAGATTCTCCCGTTCGCGCAGTTCGGCCATCGCGCGCAGCGCGGCGCCGCGCTCGGCCTCGACCACGATGCCGTCGCCGGCGTGGAGGAGGAACGGGTTCGTGCCGATCACCGGCTCGGTCCGAAGGACCGCATCTCCGAACCCCGCCGGACGTGGCTGCAGCGTGTAGACGAATCGGAGCGTGTCGAGCGTGTGATAGAACCGTCGGGTCTCGACCAGACGGTCGGCGTGGCGTTGGTGCCGTCGAAGGAACTCGTGGTCCACGGTGAAGTACGCCTGGACCGCCCCGGCGTCCCGCGGCTGGACCACGACCGTCACGAGGTCGGCGTCCGCCCCGATGAGCGACTCGACCACGAGGTGGGCGACCGGCTTCAACACCAGAAAGCCGTTCTCGCCGTGATCGTAGAGCGGAAGGAACTCCTTGCGCAGCCCCCGGCTCCAGGGGAGCATGCGGGTGCCTTCGCCCGCGAGAGTGATGACTGCCTGCATATCGCTTCGGTCAGGCGGGGCTGCCGATCGAGGGGGAACCCGGCGGAGGAGCGGAGACGGGCTGTTCCGGGCCGGCGCGGGCCGCGAGGAGGGGACGGCTGTCCGTCACGCGCCACTGTACGGTCGGAATGACCACATGGCGACGGGCCTCGAGGCGGCGGCGGAAACGGAGCATGTCGGTGAAGATCTCCCGGACCACGTCGTCGAGCTCCCGCGTGCGTCGGTATCCGAGCGCGAGGAGATGGTCGTGGAGCGGGTTGTAGTAGTGCTGCTCGGCCTCGACCCGCGGGTCGGCCGGGTGCTCGATCACCGGTTTCAGGCCGAATTCCCCCGCGATCCGGGCGACCCGGTCCGCGAGCTCGTTGATGGAGTAGGCCGCGTCGAACTGGTTGAAGACGCGATACTGCCCCGGAGCGGCCGGGTGCTCGACCGCGAGACGGAGGGACTGCATCGAATCCTCCAGCGCGAGGAAGCCCCGCTTCTGTTCCCCTCGTCCGTAGGGCGTGATCGGGGCGCCGAGGACCGCCTGGGCGATGAACCGGTTGAGCGCGGTCCCCCAGGTCTCGTCAAAGTCGAATCGGGTGAGGAGGCGGTCGTCCGTGATCTCGGGAGTCCGGACCCCGTAGATGACGCCCTGCATGACGTCGGTGGCGCGGAGGTTGAAGATCTTGGACGCGAACATGACGTCCCCGGAGTCGAAGACCTTGCTCCAGTGGTACCACGATCCGCCCTGGCGGGGGAAGGGCAACGTGTCCTTGCGTCCGTGGAACTCGATGTCGAAGAATCCCTCGGGGATGTCGGTGTTGGGGGTACCGTACTCGCCCATGGTGCCCATCTTGACGAGATGCGCGTCCGGGCAGGCCTCCTTCATCGCGTACAAGATGTGCAGGGTCCCGGTGAGGTTCTCCACCTGCGTCGCGACCGCGTGGTGGACATCGATCATCGAGTAGGGGGCGCTCCGTTGTTCCGCGAGGTGGACGATCGCGTCCGGGCGCTCCTTCTGGAGCGTTTGAAGCACGAACGGATAGTTCTGCAGGTCACCGCGGTAGAACCCGAGGTCCTTCCCGAAGATCTCCTTGACCGCGGCTTGGCGCCGGGAGAACGTCGGGATGGGCGTCGCGGACCAGCTGCCGACCTCCTTCACCCGCTTGCGTGTGACGAAATTGTCGATACCGACGACGTCGTGCCCCCGCGCGAGCAGATGCAACGCGAGCGGCCAACCCGAGTAACCGTCGATCCCCGTTACGAGTACTTTCATGGATTGCGAGCGGGGTGTAAATGCCCAGTCCACCTCTTTAAGCCCTCGCCCTTGGACAATGCGATAGTATAGCTTGCTGCACCCGGGTCGATTCCGACGCTAATCCCATTCCAAAATGAGACACGCGGCCGACGTGCCGTTGAGCCCCCGCCGGGAGCTCGGTCGCCCCGTCGAGGCATGACGATCCCCGAACCAAAGTAGAATAAGTCGCTAAACGGTGGCAGAGGGCCGAAGGTGGGCCCCGTCTTCATGGAAAATCGTGGGATCCGCATCGTGGACACCCGGGACGAACCCCTCAAGGGAGCGATGCTCGTCGTGGGATTCCCCACCCATGGCCTCGTGGGGTCGGTCGCCGCGTCCTATCTCGTCCACGCGCTCGACATGAGCCCGATCGCCTACATGATCAGCGAGGAGTTCCCTCCCACGGTCGTCATGGAGGAGGGAGTGGTGAGCGCTCCCGTCCGCTTCTATGCGAGCAAACTCGTGTGCGGGATCGACCGCTCGTGCGACCAGCTGGTGGTCCTCATCGCGGACATCCAGCCCTCGCCCGGAATGCTGAACGAGCTGGGGCGGGTGCTCCTCGACTGGGCGGAGCGGAAAGGGGTACAGTTCGTCGTCGCGATCGAGGGGCAACCGATCGAAACGGAGGTCGGAGGGGACGCCCGGGTCGTGGCGATGTCGAACCGGGCCGCCGCCCCCCTGCTGGAGAAGTATCAGTTCGCGGCGGCCAACGGGGTGGTGACCGGGCTGGCCGGCGGCCTCCTCCTCGGCGCGATCAGCCGGACGATCCCGGTCCTCTGCTTCGTGGCCCAAGCGCACAAGGACTATCCGGACGCCCGCGCTGCGGCCAAGGTCATCGAGACGCTGAACCCGCTCGTGCCTCTCCTCGCCCTCGACACCAAGCCCCTCCGGGAGAAGGCGCGCGAGATCGAGGAAGGGGTCCGACGAACGCTGCGGCAGACCCGAGATTCGATGTCGGCCATGCGCACCGCCGAACCCGAAGGGCCAGGTGAGATGTATCGCTGACACCGCCCCGACCCCGCGGTCCGTCCCGATGCCCGAGGACCGGCCGGCGGTCACGCTCCGCGGCTTCCGCCCGAGCGACGTGCCGTTCGTCTCGGCGATCGTCGCCGATGCGCTCCACGAGCACTACGACCCAGGGCTCTACCCGTCCCTCAGCGCGGAGTGGCCGGACGGTTTCCTCGTCGCGGCCGACCCGGACGAGGTACCGGTGGGATTTCTCCTTGGGGTCTCCCAGGTCGACCGGGAGGCCCGGGTGCTCATGTTCGCGGTCGACCGCCACCACCGGGAGGTGGGGATCGGGAATCTGCTCATGTCGACCTTCCTCGACCGGTGCCGCGCCCGTGGCTTCCGGCGGGCGACCCTGGAGGTGCGGGTCTCCAACGCCACGGCCATCCGGTTCTACGCTCGGTACCGGTCCTCGGTCGTCGACCTGCTGAAAGCCTACTACTCGGACGGCGAGAACGGCTATCAGATGGCCCGGCCGTTGCCCTGATTGTCTTCGGCTCGAGCCGCAGTCGCTAAAGCCTAGGGGCCGGATGGTTCGTACATGCCCGTGGCTTGGCCGCTCGCTGGGGAACTGATGACCGCCCGTCCAGTGACCCTTCCCCATGACGCACCGATCTCCCGCGCGCTGGGTCTCATGCGGAGCCGGCGCATCCACGAGATACCGATCCTCCAGGGCCGTCGGCTCCTCGGGATGATCACCTTCGAGACGATCGCTCGCCGATCCAGCCGCTCGGTCGCGACCAAGGTCGGCCACCTCTTGGTGGTGCCTCCGTTGGTCACACCGGCGTTCACCCTGCCCGAGGTGGCCGCGGAACTCCTCGCGACCGGCCTGCGCGCGGCCCCGGTGGTCGGCCGGCGAGGCGAGCTCCTCGGGGTCATCAGCCGGACCGACCTCGTCCGGGCGCTGCCGGCCCTCTCGGGACTGGACCGGGCGCCGGTCGAGAAGATCGGACGGTCGGCTTCCTACTTCGTCCGCGAGAACGACACGGTCCGCCACCTGTTTGGTCAGATCCGGCTCCTGGAGGAGCACGCGCTCCCGGTCGTCGATAAGAAGGGCCGGCTCATCGGCGCGGTCGGGCTCGAGGACCTCGGAGCGGTCCTGTGGCGACCGACGGTCGGCGGGAAGCTCGACACTCAGACCGAGGGCTCGGCGCTGGACGTGGCGGTTACCTCGATCATGCACTCTCCCGCGTTCACCGTCGCCGCCGGCACCGACGCGATCGACGCGGCGCGCCTCATGTCCCGCGAGAGGATCTCGAGCGTGTTTGTCGTCGAGAACGGCCGCCCCACCCGCATCGTGGCTCAGACGGACCTCCTGACGCTCGTCGTCGGGATCACCCCGCCGACCCACGGACGGGGAGGGGTCGAGGATGTGTATGTCGAGGTGACCGGACTGAGGGGTTCGAGCGACCCGGCGCTCCTTGCGGACATCGACCACCTGGTGGCGGGCTCGCTCAAACGAATCGCCCACCACGTCCGGCCGATCCTGCTGAGCCTCCACCTGAGCCCGCACTCGACCCATCGCACCTCGGACCTCACGGTCGAAGCGCGTCTCCTCACGGACGCCGGGATCTTCTATGCCTCCCACACCGGTTGGAACCTCATGGCCGGGATCTCGGGCCTGATGGACGAGCTGACGTCCCAGGTCCAGCGGATCCAGGAGAGCCGGCGAGCCAAGGGCCGCCGCCGGCCCGCCGAAGAGGCCGAGGAAGCTACGGAACCGGTCGACCCCGAGCTCGAGCGGAGGATCCGCTCGGCCACCGCCGAGGACGAGTAGAGGGACGAACGCATGCTACCGGGTGGCCCGCACAATCAGCGCCAGATGCAGATGGCGATGCGCCGCCTGGGCATGACGACCGAGGAGATCCCGGACGTCGAAGAGGTCATCGTCCGGACCAAGACGAAGGACCACGTCTTCACGGCGCCCGAGGTCACCGCCTTGACCGTCCAGGGCGTTCGCACCTACCAGGTCGTGGGCACTCCCGAGATCCGTCCACGAGGAGCCGAATCACCCGCCACGACCCCCCACGCAGGCCCGGCGGTCCCCGCGCCCGCTCCCCCTCACGGGCCCCCGGAAGAGGATATCCAGCTCGTGATGGACCAAGCCCAGGTCTCTCGAACGGAGGCCATCGAGGCGCTCCTCCAATCGGACGGGGCTCCCGCCGAGGCGATCATGAAGCTCATGACGCGTCGCCGGTAGTTCGCCCGCGAGACGATGGCCGCTCCACCGCCTCCCGTTGGGCCACCGCGCCCGGGGGAACCGATCGCCCGGGAGTGCGTGGAAGGCTACCTGTTCTCCGCCCCGCCCCTTCGGCTGCTCCTGTTCCGTCGCCCGCCCTCCCGGGGGTCGATCTGGGTGCCGGTCAGTGGGAAGGTGGACCCCGGGGATGCGACGCTGGTGGCCGCCCTCCAGCGGGAGCTCCTCGAGGAGACGGGCCTTCGCGCCCCCCTAAGTCTCCTCCCGCTCGACTGGGCGGTGCCGTTCCGCGCCGACAACGGCGAGGTATGGAGGCTCCACGCCTACGGAGTGGAGGTCGCCTCCGGATTCGAACCACGACTCAGCCCGGAACACGACGCCTACGAGTGGGTGCCACCCGACGAGGCCGCTCGGCGCCTCCATTACGACGACAACCGGGAGGCGGTGGGACGGCTCCTCGAGCGCGTGCGACCGTCGCCCCGCAACCCTTAGCCGCCCGCTTCAGCTCGCTTTCCTCGCATGGTCGACACGACGCACCCCACTCCCGACCCCTGGGTCTTCTCCCGCGTGGGGGAGGAACTGTTCGAGGCCCTTCGCAAGGCACGGCCGGAACGGATCGTGCTGCAGGTGCCGGCGGGCCTCATCCGCAACGCGACCGAGCTCGTCGAGCGGATCCGGACGGAGACGGGCACCCCGGTGGTCCTGGCGACGCGGGCCTGCTTCGGGGCGTGCGACTTCCCGTCCCGCGACGAGGCACCTCGGGCGGACGTCGCGGTCGTCCTGGGGCACGCGCCCATTCCCAATGTCGCGCTGCCCCGTCCCACCTATTTCGTCGAGATGCGGGAGCCGGGAAGGAACCCGACCGAGCTCGCCGGTCTGGTAGCCGACGCCGAGCTGCCCCGGCGGCTGGGTCTCGTCGCCTCCGTGCAGCACCTGGACCTCGTCCCTCCCCTCTCGGAGGCCCTCCGGGAACGCGGCTATGACGTCCGGGTGGGACGCGGCGACCGAAGACTGGCCTACGCGGCCCAGGCGCTCGGATGCAACTACACGGGCGCGGAGGCCGTGGAGTCCGAGGTGGACGCCTTCCTGTTCCTCGGTACCGGCCGTTTTCATCCGGTGGGCCTCGCATTCGCCGTCGACCGGCCCGTCTGGTCCCTCGACCCGCTGCAAAGCATCCTCGAGCCCCCGATCGACCGGGGCGACCTGATCCGGCGTCGACTCCTGGCCGTCGCGGTGGCTCGAAACGCCCGCCGGTGGGGGATCCTCGTCTCGACGTTCGGGGGACAGAACCGATCCGCTACCGCCCTGGCCCTCCAGGAACGGGCGCGCTCCCGGGGGCTCGAAGCGGAGATCCTCCTGTTCGACCGGCTCGACCCCCGGGACCTGGAAGGGCGAGCCCTCGATGCCTACGTCAATACCGCCTGCCCACGGATCGCGCTTGACGATGGCGCGAACTACCCTAAGCCGATGCTCACGCCCCCCGAGTTCTTGATGGCCCTCGGGGAGCTGCCGCTGGAACCGTACCGGTTCGACACGTACCACTGACCGGCGGCACGCTCTTGAGCCGGGAGGACCGTCCCACGTCGGATGCGCCGAAGCGGCTGGGTCCCCGTCGTCCTGCTGGCCGCGGGCATGGTCCTGATCGTCGACGCGGTCGTCCGGGGCGCGGCGTCCGTCGCGCTGGTCGCGATCATCCCGGTCATTTCCGGTAGCTCGACCGAATTCCTCGTGGGCGTGGTGCTCCTGCTCGTGGGGTTCCTCTCGGTCCCCCTCGCCTTCCTCTCCTTCGACCAGCCTCCCGAGACGGGAGCCGCCCTCGACCCGCGCGCGCGGGGGGAGACCCCGACCGGGGAGGTGGGAGGGCTGCTCCTCGTCGGACCCGTCCCGATCTTCTTCGGGAGCTGGAAGAGCGTCTCCCTCCGCGCCAAGGTCGCGGTGGCCGTCGTCGGCGCGATCCTTCTGATCGTGCTGGTCCTCGCGCTCGTGGTGCGCTAGCGACGTTTCACGGTCGCGCGGAGGAACGCCCGGTGGACCCGGGCATCCCCCGCCAGCTCCGGATGGAACGCCAATCCCCACACCGCCCCCGAGCGGACCCCTACGACCTCGTCGCCCAACCAGGCGATCGGCTTCGCATCCGCGCCGACCCCAAGGATCCGAGGAGACCGGATGAAGACGCCGGGGAACGAACGTCGGTGCAGGCTCTCCACTCGGACCGGGGCTTCGAAGGAGTCTCGCTGGGTTCCGTAATCGTTGCGTCGGACCCGAACGTCGATGACGCCGAACGTGGGAGGGTCCCGCCCCGCCACGCTGGGCGCGAGGTCTCGGCAGAGGAGGATGAGCCCGGCACAGGTTCCGAGCACGGGGAACCCGTCCGCGAGCCGGTGGGCTAGCGCGGTCCACACGCCCGACTCGGCGAGGAGGCGCGCGATCGTCGTGGATTCTCCGCCGGGGAGGAAGAGGGCGTCCAGCTCCGTGAGGTCCTCGGCGCGACGCACCGGAACGAGCGACTTCGGGGGGAGCACTCCGGCGAGTATCTTCAAGTGCTCGGGGACATCCCCCTGGAGCGCGAGGACGCCGACCTTCATCCGACGGTCCGGAGCTCGTCGACGATCGCCTTGGCCCGGTCGAAACGGATCGCGCGTTCGGAGATGAGCCGGGCGACCACCCGTTCGACCTCGTCCGGTCGAGCGCCGGCGCTGACGGCGAGGTTGCGGGCGTGGAGCTCCATGTGACCCCGCTGGATCCCTTCGGTGGCCAGGGCACGTAGGGCCGAGAAGTTCTGCGCGAGACCGACCGCGGCCAGCACTTCTCCGAGCTCGCGGGCCGATTTGAGTCGCAGCAGTTTGACGTTCGCCTTGGCCGTCGGGTGGACCGCGGTAGCCCCTCCGATCAGCCCGACCGGGGCGGGGAACTCGATCGTTCCGACCAGGTTTCCGTCCCGGTCCTTCTCGTAGGTGGTCAAGGGACGCACCACCGCCCCGGCCGGGGCGGCCTGCCATGCGGCAAAGGTATGGGCGCCGCTCTCGATCGCCCGGAAGTCATTCCCGGTCGCGATCACGACGCTCGAGATCCCGTTCATGATCCCCTTGTTGTGGGTCGCACAGCGGAACGGGTCCGCTACGGCGAAGGTGTACGCGTCGAGCACTCCCTCTACGACCGCCGCGCCGGTCATCGTGTCGGTCGTGAGCTGGTCCGCGCGGAAGGTAGCGCGCGCCCGGGCGAGGCGGTGCACCGCGAGGTTCGAGATGATCCGGAGCACCGAGCGACCGCCGGCCAAGAGCGCCAGCTCGGGGGCCAACGCCTCGCACATCGTGTTGACGGCGTTCATCCCGCCCGCGTCCCGGGCATCGACGAGAAGGTGCACTACTACCATCGTCCCCCGGGGAGACGGGAGGATCCGGACCTCGAGGTCCTTCGCCCCTCCGCCAAACTTGACGAGGACGGGGTCCTTCGCATTGGCCGCGGCGAGGAGCTCGACCCGGTGGTGCAGGATGCGCAGCCGGGCGGCCGCGGGGTCGTGGACGTCCATGATCTGGACCTGGCCGATCATCACGGGGTCGGTGCTCTGGGCATAGAACCCGCCGGCCGCTCGCGCGACCTTCGCGGCGTTCGAGGCCGCGGCCACGACGCTCGGCTCCTCGATGGCCATCGGGACGAGGTAGTCCTTCTCGTTGATGCGGAAGTTCGTGGCGACTCCGAGGGGGAGGGGCATCACGCCGATGACGTTCTCGATCATGCGGTCGAACACCTGGGGGTCGATCCCCGGCGGAAACTCCCACGCCCGAGCCTCGTCGTCGGTCAGGCCGGCCCACTGCTGGGCCACGGCCCGTCGCTCGGCGATGGATTTGCGATAGAAGCCGGAGATCTCCGAGGAATCGGTCATGGTGCCTCCTCGGTACGAGCGATCTCAGCCCCGGTCTCGGGGGCCCCGCGCGCGACCACGACCTTCGCCGGCCGGAGGATCCCGCCGTAGAACCGGTAGCCCTGCTGCACGATCTCGGCGACCGCTCCCTCCGCGACCTCCGCGCTCGTCGGGGCGTCTCCTACCGCCTCCTCCTCCTCCGGCCGGAACGGTTGCCCGACCGTGGCGATGGGCTCCACCCCCTCGTGCTTCAGGAAGGTCGACCACTCCCGATCCAGCAACTCGATACCGTGACGGACCGGGTCGTCCGCCGGGAGCGCTGCCACCGCGGCCCGGGCCGACCGGGACGCTTCGAAGATCGGGAGGAGCTCGCGGATCACGCCGGCCCGAGCCTGCCGCGTGATCGCCTCCCGGCTCCGCTCGGTGCGGCGTCGGAAGTTCTCGAAGTCGGCGAGCAGGTACCGGTATCGGTTCGCCCAGTCCTCCGTCGATTCGGGCGCCGGAGGCGGAACGTCGGCGGTCGACGGGGTGCGTGGTTCCGGGACCGGGGCCTCGTTCACCTCGTCGGGCATGAGCACCACCGCCGAGCAGGAGGGCCGCGTTAATAGTGCTTCTTCCACCCGGGAGCGGACTCGGAGAAGGGGCGGCCGGGGCGGGAAAACGGGAGGTTCGGGCGGCGGTCCGGGACCCTCGTCGACCCTGAAAAATGAGGCTCGCGGAAGGGTCATTTTTCCAACCCGGCCCAAGCGTTATAACGCAGGTCCGGCTCGTCTGAATACGTCGGTTTTCACTGACGGTTTCCAATGGCCCAGAACACGATTCCACCCCTCGCGTACGACGCGAGTTCCATCCAGGTCCTCGAGGGACTTTCGGCCGTGCGCAAACGCCCGGGCATGTACATCGGTTCGACCGATGCGCGGGGCCTCAACCACCTAGTCTACGAGGTGGTCGACAACTCGATCGACGAGGTGCTCGCCGGCGCGTGCACCCAGATCGACGTAACGCTCCACGCGGACGGTTCGTGCTCGGTCCGGGACGACGGGCGTGGCATCCCGGTGGAGGAACACCCGAAGTACCACAAGCCGACGTTGGAGATCGTCATGACCGTGCTCCACGCCGGTTCCAAGTTCGACCGGAAGGCCTACAAGGTCTCGGGCGGACTGCACGGCGTCGGCGTCCACGTCGTCAACGCACTCTCCGAGTGGTTGGAGGTCCGAGTGCGACGGAATGGGCATGAGTACTACCAGCGGTACGAACGCGGGGCTCCCGTGGCCCCTCTCGTGACCGTGGGGCCCGCGGACTCGACCGGGACGGAGACGCGGTTCAAGCCCGATGGAACGGTCCTGGAGACCGTCGTCTTCGACACGGAAACAGTGGCTCGGCGTCTCAAGGAGCTTTCGTTCCTCAATCCTGGAGTCACGATCAACCTCAAGGACGAGCGCGACAATTTCTCCGAGACGTTCCACCATGGTGGCGGGATCGCTGAATTTGTCGAAGACATCAACCAAGCGGTCACCGCCCTGTTCAAACCCCCGATCTACCTTCACGCGAAGCGCGACACGACCGACATCGAGGTAGCGCTGCAGTACAACGACGGATACAACGAGACGACGCTCGCCTTCGTCAACAACATCAATACCGTCGACGGGGGAACGCACGTCGTCGGCCTGCGGGCCGCGTTGACCCGGACCTTGAACGATTATGCCCGCCAACGCGGGTTCGTCAAGGGGGACAAGGAGGGCCTCACCGGGGAGGACGTCCGGGAAGGCCTCACCGCGGTCCTCTCGATCAAGGTCCTCGAACCCCAGTTCGAGGGGCAAACGAAGGCCCGGCTCGGCAACTCCGAGGTGAAGGGCCAGGTGGAGAGCGCCGTCCACGACAAGCTGGCCGAGTTCCTCGAAGAACACCCGGCCGTGGGCCAGACCCTGATCGCCAAGGCGGTCCAGGCCGCCCAGGCCCGCGAAGCGGCCCGGAAGGCGCGCGAACTCACCCGGCGGAAAGGTCTGCTCGAGGGAGGGGGACTCCCGGGGAAGCTCGCCGACTGCCACTCGCGCGACCCGGCCGAGTGCGAACTGTTCATCGTGGAGGGCGACAGCGCCGGTGGGACCGCGAAGCAGGGCCGCGACCGCGAATTCCAAGCCATCCTTCCGCTCCGGGGAAAGATCCTGAACGTCGAGAAGGCGCGTCTGGACCAGATGCTCCAGAACGAGCAGATCCGTGCGCTGATCACCGCGATCGGCATCGGGATCGGTGACGAGATCGACGTCGCCCGACTTCGCTACCACAAGATCATCCTGATGACCGATGCGGACGTCGACGGCTCGCACATCCGTACCCTCCTCCTCACGCTCTTCTACCGGAAGATGCCGGTGCTGATCACCGACGGTCACGTCTTCATCGCCCAGGCGCCGCTCTATCGGCTCCAGAAGGGGAGCCGGCTCGCCTACGCCTATTCCGACGAGGAACGCGACCGGGTCCTTACCGAGTACGGCGGGATGAAGGGCGTCACGATCCAGCGGTACAAGGGTCTCGGCGAGATGAACGCGGACCAGCTGGCCGAGACGACCATGCGGCCCGGAGCCCGAACGCTCCTGCGCGTCACGGTGGACGACGCCGGGCGGGCGAACGCCCTATTCCAGATCCTGATGGGGGAAGAGGTCGAACCCCGTCGCGCCTACATCCAGGAGCATGCCGTCGAGGTGACCAACCTCGACATCTAGGCGGGCAGGCGTGGCAGATTCCCCGGGCGACGAGGCGACGGTCCAGGACGCGCTGAAGGCCGTCGGCTTCACCGGCCCCGGCCTCCCGTCCCGGGCGGTCGTACACGGTGCGGGCGGGACCGTACTCCTTCTCACTACGTTCGACTCCGAAGGACGGGCGACGCCTCGGGGGATCTGGCTCGTCAAGAACGGGATCCGTCGCCTGGGTCCCGCACCCCCGACCAGCCTCCTCACCGAGAGCCTCCGTCTCAGCGGGGCCACGGCCGATCTGGTCAACCTACTCCAGGCCGGTGCCCGGTCCTATCTCGAACGACTCGAGGCCCTCGCCGAGCGCGTCGACGCTATCGAAGAGAAGTGGGAGACCGTCGCCCTCGCGGAGCTGGGAAAGCTCACCCACGTCCACCGGGACATTCGAAAATCGATCGGTCGGTTCTCGGTCGCGGTCGAGGAGCTGGACGGACCGTTCGGGGAGCGCTTCCCCGGGCTCGAGAAGGCTCTTCCCCGCGTCCAGGCCGAGTTCACGCACCTCGAGGATTACTCCGCCGCGATCGGCCAGTCCCTTCGCGACCTCCTGGCCCTGCGGAGCGCCGCCGAGGCGAACCATCTCTCGGAGGCGACGAACCGGCTCGGCGAGGTCTCGAACCAGATCGCGGCGTACGCGAACACCTCGAACATCCGGATGCTCGGGATCGCCTACGTCGCTCTCCTCCTGGCCCTCGTCGCCGCGGTCGTACTGATCCCCAACACCGCCGCGACGATCCTCGGCATGCCGAGCGCCGCCTGGGTGCCCGGACTCTGGGTCGACGTGATCCTCGCCGTCCTGGCGATCGTACCGATCGTGCTCGTATTCAGCCGGCCGTGGGTGAAGGGACTACTGCGCGGCCTCGGCCCGATCGAGGCCCGTACCCGGGAGGGGATCCGGGACCTTCCGGAGGTCTCGGCGGCCCAGGTCGACCGCATCGAGGTCGAACCGGAGCTCGCGGCGGCCCCTCCGCGGAGCCCGCCGTGACCCGCGCGGCGCCGGCCCCTCCGCGGCTCTTCCGCAACGCGCTCGTGGTCACTCAGGACGCGAGCCGACGGGTCCTTCGCACGGACGTCCGGGTCGAAGCCGGACGGTTCACCCACGTAGGCCCCCACGCCCCTACCGAGGGGGCGGAGGTGGTGGACGCGGAGGGCACGGCCCTCGTGCCGGGGTTCGTGAATCTCCACGCCCACGTGGCGATGCATCCCCTCCGGGGGATCGCGGACGACCGGGACCTGGCCGGGTTCCTCGAGACGCTCTTTGCGGTCGACGCGCATCGTACCGAGGTCGACGTCGAAGCCGGGGCGCGCGCGGGGATCGCAGAGATGCTCCTCGGAGGTACGACCTCCTTCCTCGATCTGTACCATTTCGAGGACGCGGTCGCGCGGGCGGTCGTCGACCTCGGGGCGCGCGGATTCCTGGGGTGGGCCGTGCTCGACCCCGAGATGACGACCCAGAAGGGTCGGCCGCTCGACAACGCCGCGGCGTTCATCGGCCGGTGGCGGGACCATTCCCGGGTGACCCCGTTGGTCGCCCCTCAGGGGGTGTACGTGTGTGGCGCCGAGACCTGGCTGGGCGCCCGCGACCTCGCCACGCGAGAAAAAACCCTCCTCCACTACCACCTCTCCGAGACGCGGAAGGAGGTCTCGGACCACGAGACCAAGACCGGGCGACGCCCGGCGGACTGGCTCGGGGAGATCGGATTCCTTGGCCCGGACCAGGTGGCGGCTCATGCGGTCTGGCTCACGGGCGGGGAGATCTCCCGCCTCGCTCGGGCCGGCGTCGGGATCGCCCATTGCGCCAGCTCCAACTTGAAGCTGGCTTCGGGAGGGGTGGCTCCGATCGTGGAACTCCGGGCGGCCGGCGCTCACGTCGGCCTGGGCACCGACTCGGTCGCCTCGAACAACTCCCTGTCGATGCTCCGGGAGATCCACCTCGCGGGGCTCGTCCAGAAGAATCACCGCTGGGACGCCGCGATCCTCCCGGCGCAGGAGCTCCTCGACCTCGCCACGATCGAAGGCGCGCGGGCCCTGGGCCAGGCCGGAACGCTCGGGTCGGTCGAGGTCGGCAAGGCGGCCGACTTCTCGCTGTTCCGGCTCGACCATCCCACGCTTCAACCCGGACGACCCGAAGCGCTCGTCTCCCACCTTGCCTACGCCGCGGCCGACGACGCGATCGAGTCCGTCTACGTGGACGGAACCTGCGTGGTGGACCATCGACGCCTGGTCCAAGCGGATTGGACGCAGATACGGATCGACCTCGATGCGGCGGCCGACGCGCTCTGGTCGGCCCGTCCGAAATAGTCGGGTGCCCTAGGCCGTGCCGAGGTCGCTCGCCAGCGCGCCGCCGACCTCGCCCGCGAGCCGGTCCGGCCGCTCGCGGAGGCCCTGTTCATCGAGGCCGGTGAGCCGCTCGACGATCGACGGGTCCGGGAAGGCAAACAGCTGAGCGACCAGGTCCCGGTCCACGCTCAAGGAGAGCGTGCCATGGTGGAGAAGGGTGCTCCCGGTCAGATGTTGGGCGGCCGCCCCTACCACGGCTCCGTCGAGCTCCAGCACGTATCCTCGAGGTCCTAACGGACAGTACTCTGCCGAGAGGCCGGGGGCCGGAACCCAGCTCGCGGAAACGCCGTGACCGGCCAGGGCGGTCACCAGGCCCGCACCGAGCCGGGGATACGCCCGAACGAAATCCCGTCCCACTCGGGGGTCGGATCGGGGCAGGACGACCGCCCAAACCAGGTCTCGGTTCAGATGCAGGATCCCCGTACCCACCGGAGGATCGACGGGCCGTGGGGACGCCCAGGGAGTCCGCGCGTCGCACGTAGGGCGCGCCCTCCGGGTACTCCGACCCCTACCGACAACACCGTTCCCGACAGGACCGCCACGTGGACGGCCGGTTCGCCCCGTCGGAGCAGCTCCTCCTGGGTCCGCAGGGCCGAGGAGAAGGGCGTCGCCGCGTCGACCCGGAGATTCCCCAATCTCGCCGTCCTCCTCCCCCGTCGACCCGAGCACGGGCGGTCTCTAAACACTAAAGACCCCCGTTCGTTCGGTCGCCCCATGGCCGAACTGGGCGAGTACCGGCTGCATCCGGGCGACGCGGCCCCGGATTTCCAGCTTCCGGGCGTCGACGGGAAGACGTACCGGCTCGCAGAATTCGGCAAGTTCCCCTTCCTGGTCGTGGTCTTTTGGTGCAACCATTGCCCCTACGTCCAGGCGTGGGAGGGCCGAATGATCGAGATCGGGCGGCGCTACGGTCCCCGGGGGGTCGGGGTCGTCCTGATCAACTCGAACGACGCCCGGGCGTACCCGGAGGACCGCTTCGACGCCATGGTCGTCCGCGCCCGGGAAAAGGGATACCCGTTCCCCTACCTCGTCGACGAATCCCAGGCGACGGCCCATGCCTACGGGGCCCTCGTCACCCCCCATCCCATGGTGTTCGGGCCCGACCGGAAACTCCTCTATCAGGGTCGGATCGACAACGACCACCAGCACCCGGAGCGAGTGACCGAGAGGTACATGGAGCGGGCGCTCGAACAGGCGCTCGCCCACAAGCCGGTCGTCCCGGCCGAGCTAACGGTCGCGGGTTGTACCGTCAAGTGGAAGTCCTGAGCGGCGCTCTCGGGGCGGACGGCGGATCGCCCCCCGGCGGGCCTTGAGCATGCTCCGCCGGGCGTCGAACGCCTGGGCCAGCTCGGGGTGGATCGGGGCGCCCCCGACATCGAGCCGGGCCGCGATCGAGACCTTGCCCGCGAGCGCGCGCGCGAGCTTGCCTCGCTCCCCCCTCGGAGCGGACTGGATGGCCGGGTGAAGGAACAACAGCCCATGCCGGGGCGGCGGCGCGTGGCCCCGAAGGTGTTCAAAGAACGCTCGCTCTGCCCCGAGAACCTGAACGGTGCTCGATGGCAAGCGTGCCAGCCGCTCCAGGCCACCCGCCTGCGCGATCATCCGCGCCGAGAGCTCGGGGCCGAGCAGCGCCGAGACGTTCGGTGCTCCCACGGGTGCGGTCGCCTCGATCGCCTGGGTCAGCACGTGGCGCGTCCCCTCGACCGCTCGGAACAGCTCGGCCAACTGGCGCCGCGCCTCCGTGAGGGACGGGTCGCGCGGGGAGAGGGTCGATGGCGCGCCCGGGGCCATCACCACCCGCGCCGCCCGGTCGTGGTCGCCGGGGTCCACCTCCGGGCGGTCGCGGGAAACCCAGGTGCCCAGACGCTCGCCGATCAAATTCCGGACCCGGTCGAGGTCCGCGGCGGCTCGGACCGCCTCCTGCACGTGGATGCTGGGGTCCCACTCCACGTCGAGCGCCCGCTCGGCCTCGGCGAGGAGCATCGTCCGCTGGAGCGAAGCGTCGACGCCCGAGGCCGTCGCGCTCGATCGCCGCGTCGGAGGCGGGGTCGAATCGGAGTCCCTGGTCGGCGAGGCGGCGGTCTCGCGTCACCCAATCGGCCGACCCCCTCGCCCGCAGCAGCTCCTCCTCCTCCGGAGTGAGCCCGCCCTCGCGTCGCCGGTTGGCTCGTTCGGAGAGGGCTTCGGGGTCGAGCGGAGCCGGGACGGCCCGGACCACCACGCCGTCCTCAACGAGGAACGCCCCGAACCAGGTGGTCACGAACGCCGTCGTCATGGGGTGCCCTCTGCCGAGAGGCGACCGCTCCGGCCGCGAATCGGTCTCCGAGGGGTAGGAGAGGTGGCGCCCATGCGCTGCGGCCAGCCGTCGCGCCTAAATAGCCCGGCTCGGGTCGATGCTCCGCATGTCGGAGAGTCCAGCCGGTCCGCTCGTCCGCGCCGACAGGTCGGGCGGCACGCTGGTGCTCACGATCGACCATCCCCCCGTGAACGTCCTCTCCCGCGCGGTGCTCGATGCGCTCCTGGAGAGGCTGAACGAAGCCGAGGCGGACCCCGAGGTCCGGGTGGTCCTCCTGGCGAGCGCGGCCGCCAAGGCGTTCGCCGCCGGCGCGGACATCCGTGAAATGGCCAGGATGGGCCCGGAGGAGGCGCGGGTGCACGGAGCGCGGGGTCAGGCCGTCACTCGCCGGATCGAGCGGTTGCCTCTCCCGGTCATCGCGGCGGTCCACGGCGTCTGCCTCGGGGGAGGTTGCGAGGTCGCCCTCGCATGCGACTTTGTGATCGCGACTCCGGACGCCCAATTCGGGCAACCCGAGATCAACTTGGGCGTGACCCCGGGCTGGGGAGGGTCTCAACGGCTTCCCCGCCGGGTCGGCGTCGCGCGAGCCCGTAGGTGGATCTACACCGGCCGTTCTGTCTCGGGGACCGAGGCCCAAGCGGAGGGCTGGATCGACCGGGTCGTTTCCCGGGAGGAACTCCTCCCTACGGCTCTCGCCCTCGCACGGGAACTGGCCAGCAAGCCACCGCTGGCTCTGGCGGCGGCCAAGTACGCGATCCTCCGGGCGGTGGACCCGAAGATCGATGAGGGCCTCGCCTACGAGCTTGACCTGTGGGCCCGTCTGTTCGGGACGCGGGACCAGCGCGAGGGGATGCAGGCCTTTCTCGAGAAGAAAGGCATCCCCGCACGCGACCGTTCGGGTTGGGTGGAGAGCTCGGTCGGGTTCCCCTGGGGCGACCGGGAGACCTCCGGCGGGGACGACCGCGCGGGCGGAAAGCGGAAAAGGGACGACGGGTCGAGTCGAGACTGACGCCGCGGTGGCTCAGCTGGCAGAGCGGCTCCTTGGTAAGGAGCAGGCCGAGGGTTCAAATCCCTCCCGCGGCTGATCTTTTTCCCCTCGTACCCGGGCCGAGAACTTCCGGGCCACGGCACGAGCCGTCGCGTTGGAGCGACCCTTCCCCGCTGAGAGTCTTACTGCAAAAGTTCGCGAGAGGCCCTTTGAAAACTTCATCCCTACAGAAAGGCGGTAGGGGGGGGCGACAAGCCCCCAAGTCTCTCAATGTGCCCGGTTCAATTGGGTTTCCGCGAACTCCTTCCGGACGGGGCCTTAATCTAACAAATGCTGTTCTCGGGCCGTGGCCGCGACCCGACGACTCGCCGCGATCATGTTCACTGACATAGTCGGGTATACTACCCTGGGACAAGAGAACGAGGCGATCGCACTCGAACTTCTCGAACAACACCGACGGCTCCTCCGACCCATCTTTTCCAAGCACCGGGGTCGCGAGGTAAAGACCATCGGCGACGCCTTCTTGGTCGAGTTTGGGAGCGCCCTCGAAGCCACGCTCTGTGCGATTGATGTCCAAAGTAGCGTCCACAGTCTGAACCTCGAGCGTGGCGGGACGCTGCAAGTTAGAATCGGAGTTCATGTCGGGGATGTCATGTCACAAGGAGGGGATCTGTTGGGCGATGCGGTGAACGTCGCCTCGAGAATCGAGCCACTGGCTGCACCCGGTGGAATATGCATCTCTCAGCAAGTCTACGACCAAGTTAGGAACAAGATCCCGAACCGGCTCGAGAAGCTTGAGTCGAAGGAGCTGAAGAACGTTCGATACCCTGTAGACCTCTACCGGGTCGTGTTACCCCCGGAAGGACTAGAGGGGCTCTCGACCTCGCCCGCAGGACCGGAGCGACCCCGCCTCGTCGTTCTCCCTTTCCTTAATCTCAGCCCCGATCCCACGGATGCCTATTTCGCTGACGGTATCACTGAGGAGCTCACCTCCGCGGTCTCCCGAATCTCAGAACTGAGCGTCATCTCTCGGACCTCCGCGACGAAGTACCGAGACGTTCCGAGGACCCTCAAAGAGATCGGGTCGGAGCTCGGCGTCGGTGTCGCCTTAGAGGGGAGCGTCCGCAAAGTTGGCAACGCCGTTCGTATCTCGGCGAAGCTCATCGATGTCGGCAGTGATCGTCATTTGTGGACTCAGACATTCGATCGAGAACTGAAGGACATCTTCGCGATCCAGACCGAGATCTCCTCCGCCGTGGCCCAGGCCCTGGAGGTCCAACTCCGTTCCCGCGGAGGACGCTCGCTCCTCGGAAAGACGACGGAGAGCCCCGAAGCGTACACGCGCTATCTTCGAGGACATTTCTTTCTGAACCGGGCGACAAGCGAGTGGCTCCAGAAGGCCCTCCTCGAGTTCGAGATGTCGGTCGTGGCGGATCCCGCCTACGGCCCCGCCTTCGCGGGTCTCGCCGACACGTACCTGATGATTGGACGCCGGGGCGAGGCTCCGCTCGAGGACGTCTACCCGAAGGCCGTTAAGAACGCCCTTATGGCGCTCTCGCTCGACCCGGGCCTCGCCGAACCCCACGCTGCCCTCGGATCGATCCGGCAAGAGTACGAGTGGAAGTGGGCCGAGTCCGAACGCGAATTCCAGCAGGCACTGGAATCGAACCCCAGCTATTCCATCGCTCGAACATGGTACGCGCTCTTTCTGAGTCACGTCGGACGGTCTGACGAAGCCATCGCCCAAGCCCGTCGTGCCCAGAAACTCGACCCCGTGTCTCCGAGAGTGCATGCGGGGGCCGCGGAAGCGTACGTCTTTGCCCATCGGTACGCCGAGGCCATCGAGGTGGCCGAGCGCGCGCTGGAGGTCGACCCTCAGTACGGTCCGGCCCACGTGTACATCGGTACAGCGTTAGTAGAAATGGGAAAGTTTGAGGAGGCGGTAGGCCGCTTCGAGCTCGCCGAGAAGCTCTTCGGCGCCCAAGCGCTGCGAGGCCGGGTGGGTCATGCCATCGCGATGTCGGGGCGCACCGAAGAGGCGCGGAGGATACTGGAGGAGTTGAGGGGGCATCTCTCGTCGGTACGCTCGGGCAATCCCTTCCTCAGCCCGGCGCCCTACGCCTCGCTCGATGCCGCCCTTGTCTGCTTGGGCCTCGGAGATATCGACCAAACTCTCGGATGGCTGGAGAAATCCCGGGACGAACACATTCCGGAGGTGGTTCATCTCAAATGCGAGCCAATCTACGAACGGGTCCGTAGCGAGCCACGTTTTCGGACGATTCTGGATTCGATGGGTCTGGGACTGTGAAGCGCTGAAGGCCTTAGTCAACGGCCCACAAGCCCGTCCTGTGAGTCCTCACGCCCGGAGAGGCCTTCTCCGGCCCGCCGGTTATGGTGCATAGCTTGCCTCGGTGTGCGATCATACGGGTGGCCTCGTGGAGCATCATCACCTCCGGATTCACCCCCGTACGGCGAAGTGCGGGGCGGCTTCGCGGGCCGCCCGGTTGGCAATCCACCCGTTTCCGAACACGTGGACGACCTGACCGGGCCCGCCGGGGATCCAGGGGCTCTTAACCGAACGACGAAGCCCTCCCGCGGCTGATTCTCCCCGACCCCTCCGCTCCGTTGGGGCGCGAAGGCCTAGGTTCAGTTCGGAGAATCCTTCTCCCGACCCGGACGAATCCTTCGAGCTACGACCCACCGATGCATGGCGATCTTGCGGGCCTTCTTGAATCCCGCCTTCTCGAACATGCCCAGGGTCCCGCTGCACAGGAACGAACGAGAGACCTTACGGCCGGCAACGTCTTCCGGGTACGCCTCGACCGTCCCTCCTCCCCGTCGGGCGATCTCCCGAAGCGCCTCGCGGAGGGCGAAGTTCGCGATCCCCTCCCCTCTGCGATCTCGGTCGATGAAGAAGCAAGTGATGCGCCAATCTGGAAACTCGCGCAGCCCCTCTTCGTAGGTCCTCTGGCTCCGGATGTTCGGGAGTTCCGCGGTAGGGCCGAACTGACACCATCCGACGGCGTTCGGGCCGTCGAAGACGAGTGCGGCGTGCGCCCGCCCTTCCCGAACGCGCGCCTCCTTCATGGCTCGGTACTCGGCGGCCGAACGCTTCCCTTCGCCCGGCACAAGATGAAATGAGATGCACCAGCACCCGCCGAATATTCCGTTGTGCTTCTCCACAAGGCTCGCGAACGCGGGCCAGGTATCCGGGGAGAGCGATCTTGATGTGAAACCTGAGGCTCGTGCCTGACGACCCCGCCCCGAAGGACGCGCAGGAACCCCCTTCGGGGCGCGGTGAGACGTCCTCGAGTCACCGGCCATCGGGGATCTCCTTGTGTCTACTCGCGAGCGGCCGGAAGAATCGCGATGAATCCGCGAAGTGCGGTGTCGAATGCGTCCGGCCTGGAAAGGTTCAAGAGGTGGTCCCCTCCGGGAACGAGCTGCACCTGGGCGCCCGCGATACCTCGCGCCAGGAAGTTCGCGCAGTGCGGCATCGCAGGGTTGTCACGGTCTCCGACCAGGATCCGGGTCGGGACGCGAATCTCCTTCAGCCGAGCAGCGGCGGGTTCTCCTTCGCGCGTTTCATACTGGCCGGAACGCTCCTCGAAGACTTCCTTCGCATTATCCCGGACCATCGTCTGGAAGAGGTCAAGCGCGCTCCCGGTGAGCGACGAGGCCCATAGCTGCCGAAGGTGCTCTGTGGCCTCCTCGAGTTTTCCGGAGGCCCAAGCGTCTGCCGCCGCCTTGGAGAGCATTTCGTCGCGCTCGAAAGTGGCCTTTCCACCCGGAACGTGGTCGTAATCCATGCCCGAATACGCTGGAGCGATGAGCAACAGTGCTCCCACCCTCCCGGGGTACGCAAGCGTCAGGTCGAGGGCGATCTTCCCCCCTACGCTGGGACCGACAATCAGCGGCCGCGCCACGCCAAGGTAGTCAAGCAGGGCCACCAGGTCGCGGACGGGAGAATACTTCGAAGTCGCGGGCGTTGAACCCCCGTACCCTCGTAGATCGTAACGTACCACGCGATGGTCGCGCGCCAAGAGCGAGAACTCGCGATTCCACATGCGTCGGTCCGCGATTCCTTCGTGAAGGAGTACGATCGGTCGACCCCGTCCCCCCTCCTCGTAGGCGATCTCCCCGCCGGGGACTTCCAGCGTCCTCGGGACGACCGGATCGTTCATCGGCCTGGGAGCCGATTCTGAGTTCATAAACGAGAAGGAGGGATGATGGAACGGGTCGCGACAAACCAGCCCGGCCGCGGATACCCCGCGGTCGGCCAAGTAGGGACTTCGTTCTCGGCGAAGGCCGGTCCCGATCATCGCTTTCGAACCGCCTGATGGGCTCGAACTGCTCAACGCTTTTTCGCTCGGACCTTGAACAAATCGACAAATCCCTCCCGCGGCTGATTCTCTCTCTTGGCGCAGGTGGAACGTACTCGCGGGTGGCTCTAGCCCGCGCTGCCCCAAATGGCCCCTTCGCTGCGTGAGACTCCGCGGTCCGGTCCGAGGGGGGTTTTTGCTCAAGTCAGAGGTTAACGAGGCTCTGCAAATCGCACCTCAGCGAGGATATTTCGGGGGGACGCCGGGTTGGTCCCGTCAGTCGATGCTACCAACCAGGATTCGGAAGAGGACCCGACCGCCCTCGGCCTTGGGACTATCGTTTCGTCAGCATCCTTATTCTGGGTCGTGGCATCCCCGTGTTGCTCGCCTGAGCGGCGGGGGAATCGAACATGGGAATCGGAGAACGGATGAAGGTGGCCTGCGACGACGGCTTTGAAGTGATTAGCACGAAGGAGCATGAACTCGTCCAGCATGTGCAGATGCACCTCAAGGATCTGCATCAAAAAGTTGCGAGTCATGAAGAGATTGTGAAGATGGCCAAGAAGGTCTAGGCGCCGTTCAATTCGCCTTCGAATGGGGGCTCGGGCGCGACCGAGCCCCCTACCCAGTGGTCTTCAGTTTTCGAAGGAATCCTCGGGTTCTCCACGACTTAGGTGCCCTTCTCCTGTCCCCGGGGGCGGACCGGTAAATACAAGCGAAATAGGAGACCGAGGTCGAGAGAATCTATGAATAGAGTTCAGGCAAACGGCAGGGCTACGGCCTTCACTAACGCGCGCATCTTCGATGGGGAGCAGGTCACCGAAGCCCGCACCGTCGTGGTCCAGGGGCCCTTAATCCGGGCGGTTGGTGGCGGGCTCCCCGCCGATGCAACGATCATTGACGCCCGCGGGGCGACTCTGATGCCCGGCCTCATCGATGCCCATGTGCATACCGACACGGACGGACTGCGGGATGCGTTGCTGTTCGGAGTCACTACCGAACTGGAGGTGGTAACCCTTCACGAGAGGGCGTGAGGAAGCTCTCGACGCTTGGTCTTCCCTCGCGTACATGGTCCTATTACCGGGAACGGCATCCCCTCTCGGCGTGAGCAAGCGCCGACAGGTGCGGCCGATCACCTTTACCACCGATGAGTGGCGCGCGCATCTGGCTCTCGACGAGGAGAGGAGCCGACAGCTCGCGGCACTCAAACTCCGTGTCGCTCAACTGGAGGCACGAGCCGCGCCGGCCCCGGACTGGGTCAAGCCCAACGTCCCCGAGCGCCCCGAGGAGGAGCGCAAGAAGCGCGGGGCGGTGGAGGGCCACGAGGCTCACCACCGCCCCGCTCCTCCGAGGATCGATGAGACTCAGGAAGTGCGCCTCCGGGACTGTCCTCAGTGCGGCGAGGCCCTCGGTAGACCCTTCGCCATCGACGAGCGCCTCGTCGAGGCGATTGTCCCGGGTCATGTGCGCGTGACCCGCTACCGCATCGGACGCTACCGTTGCGATCGATGCCGCAAGATCCGTCGGGCGCGGCTCGCGCCCGACGTGGCACCATCCCGCTCCCGATTCGACTGGGGCAGTCACTTCCTCGTCGGCTACTGGTCGCTCCAGGGACTCACCACCTCGGGGCTCCGGGATCTGTTGGCCACCAATTACGGGCTGACGGTGAGCGCGGGAACCATCGATGCGATGCTCCGCCGCTCGGCGGAGCTGTTCGCGCCCGCCTACGCGGCCATCCGAGAGGCGGTGCGTCACGGGAAGAGCGTCCACGTCGATTGGACAGGCTGGAGGGTCGATGGGGTCAACCACCACCTGTGGGACTTCCTCAGCCCCGAGGCGAAGGCGGCCTTCTTCACCGTGGCCCGCAGCGCCGGCCACATGGTGCCCGAGGAGGTGCTCGGGAAGCGGCGGAAGGATCGAGTGCTCGAGTGCGATGGAGCGACAGCCTTCAACGCGCTCTACGGGCGCAAGCAGCGGTGCTGGGTCCATCTGCTGCGCCACGCGCGCCGCGGGCTCGAGCGGTGGGAATCGATCAGTGACGCCCCCGATTGGCGCGGGCTGAGGGTGTTGGAGAAAATCGCTCGAGGAGTGTTGGAGGCGAGCCGCCTCCCCGAGGGACAGGAGAAGAGGGTCGAGGCGGAGCGCCTTCGGGCTCACCTGGCTCGGTGGGTGAAAGTGGAACGGGAGGGCGAGGCGGCCCAATCGCTCCAGAAGTTTCTCACGAAGCACGAAGGCGAGCTGTGGTGGTGGGCCGAGGTCGGGGTGGCCGCGCACAACAACCTCGCCGAGCAAGGCCTGAGGCCGCACATCGCCAAGAAGCGCAAGTTGTCCTGGGGCTCGAGGACCCTCGGAGGGGCGGAGCGATTCGCGGCCCTGGCGAGCGTGGTTCAGACCGGGAAGATGCGCGGGGTGCGGTTGCAGGAGCTCGGCGAGCGCGTGCTCGGGGGTTCGAAAGACCCGTTCGGGTTCGGTGCCGGGCCTCCGAGTGACAGCGGACGCCGCTGAATCGTTACGATCAAGTTGTCACTGAGACGGCCGTCACGCCGAAGCGTGAAGGGTTACTGGAGGTGATGGGCCACTGGACGGCTCGAGAACGAGAGGAGGTCGCCGACCGCGACGATATCGCGGACCTTCGTTCCCCGGGGATGGGCATCACTCCCCCGGGGGGCCACCCGACCGAGTATATGGCCCTGAGCGACGTTCCAGGGATGCGTGAGTTCACCTTCCCGTTCGTCTCGACTCCGAACGAGGCCGTCGAGTTCGTCGCGGCACGTGTCGCCGAGGGGGCCGACTACATCAAGATTTTTCTTGAGGATGGAACGGTGCTCGGCATCCCCGGTCTTCCCTTGCTGAGCAACGCGACCTTCCTTGCGGCGGTACGTGAAGCGCACCGCTTTGGCAAGATGGCGATTGTCCACTCGACGACCGCGGCTACTACCAAGCAGGCGCTTGAGGGGGGCGCCGACGGGTTGGCCCACCTGTTCATGGATCGTCCGATGAACGCCGGACTCGTCGACCTGTTCGTAGCCTCCGGCTCTTTCGTCACTCCCTGTCTGACAGTGACCTCTACTGCCATGGGCCATACCGCCGCCGAGCTGGCCGGTGACGAGCGCGTAAGCTCCAGGCTGGGCAAGAAGTGGCTCGATTCACTCCGCGCCTCGATGAACGTGTATCCGCAAGGGGACCTCGACGAAGTCCTACGAAGCGTTCTGGCCCTACACAGGGCGGGAGTGGACATCCTGGCCGGCACCGATGTGTCCGAGCCTCTACCCAACCTCGCCGGGCTCGCGCATGGAGCCAGCTTACACCATGAACTGCAGTTGCTCGTGAGGGCGGGACTATCCCCTATCGAGGCTCTCCGATCGGCCACTTCGGTTCCCGCCCGCCGGTTCGGACTTGTCGATCGGGGGCGCATCATGCCTGGTGCGCGTGCCGATTTGGTATTGGTGGAGGGTAATCCGACGACCTCCATCTCCGCCACTTTGTCGACCCTGGGGGTATGGCGTCGAGGTGTCAGACTCCCTGCAGCGGGCAACTTGTGAGCCCGTAGGAATCGCCGCTTCGGTCGCCCTACCTCTCAAATCCGACCCCTTTTGGAACACGTGGGATGCGTCCACTGGACCGCCTCCGGGTCCCGGGGCACTAAACTAATCGACGAAGCCCTCCCGCGGCTGATTCTCTCCTCGTAGGCCCGGTCGGAGGACTGCCAGGCCGTGCACCGCGGCGATGCTCTCGAAAGACCGGACCGCTCTGAGTGTGTCTCCGATGGATCCGAGAGGGGTCGTTAGAAACCCCCGCCGTACAAGTCGGTCTCTGGAGACGACGAGACGTCTTGGTCGAGAGGGGCTCCTCGCCCCAGTTGATTTCGGGATGCCCCAGGCTCCACGTGTCTTTTGGGGCTCGCTTCCCCCGTCGGGGTAGATCGGCCTCCGGGGCGCGGTCACCAGAAGATGCCGATTCCGTCCAGTTGATCTCGGTGAACTACCTCCGCGTGTGCCCCGGTGATGCGCGGCGTTGTGGGCGGCAAAGTCAATCCCGAACCGGGCCCCCTCCCCGCCCTGCCCGGTGCCATCCCCGCCTTAATTCAACTCAAGGTGCGCCTTAACCCTCGTCTGTCTCCCATGGTTCCTCATGACAGCGACACAAAAGGGGAAGGTCACCATCCTCGAAGTGAAGAAATCCGACGGCAAGATCAGCGTGAAAGCTGGCACAAAGAAATCACTTGCCGACAGAGTGGAATCCTTCGTGAAGGGCACGTAGGCCTCACGACCGCCGAGTTGTCCATTCACCGCTCGGCGGGCGAAGGTAGCGGGCCCCCCCTGCCGGCACGGGAGCGACTCACAGAAGCGAGTAACGAAGTCCCGAAGCACGACCCCCCTATCGCCCACCGCTCGAACTGCCGTTCGCCCTCGGGCGAAGCCTTGAGGAAAGCCACGCCGCTCCGGTTACTTGGACCGCGTGCACGGGGCCGTCCGTGGGTCCTGCGGCTCTGAACAAATCGACGAATCCCTCTCGCGGCTTCGGGCTTCCTCGCACACCAACCTCAGACCCGTTCCCGGGGCGGGCCGGGCGAATTGGTTTGAAGGGTGGGTTTATTGGGAAACCAGTGCTATTTCTTCCGGGAGGGTTGGTCCATGTGCGAGACCTGCGGTTGCCAGAATAAGGAACCCGAAAAGAAGGAGTAGACTTACTGGACGAGCGCGGCTCACCCCTCGGGCGATGGCCGGCAGGCCGACTCCGACGCGGCCCCTGCGAGTTCGATCATCAGGTTCACCGGGGGCAAAATCGCCCCGCGTCGACCTAATCCCCGTTCAGAAGCGGTCGAGGATCACCTTCGAGGAGTGCGGGTGCGTTAGTATGCCACGGACCGGCAGCTTTGAAGAATTCGATCTATCTCTCCCCAGACTGGTCTTCTTTCCCGGAACTCGGACAGATGACGCGCGCGTGTCTGTTCAGGTCGCGGCCCAAGAGCGACCTGGGGTTCTGAGACCCCCCGGCTGTCCGGTCGGAGCGGGGGCCTCTCGGAAACCCCCTCTGTGCAGGGTGGCCATGCGGGTTGCCACGAGTTCCCGACACGAGCCAGGTGCCCCAGGCGAACGTTTTTCAATTGTTAGCGGCTGGGGAGTGCCATGCCCTTGTACATGGACATTCACCGGAAGGTGAAGGGTGTCACCGCCGAGGCCGTAGCAGAAGCCCACGCACAAGATCTCAAGATGCAGGGAAAGCACGGAGTTGATTATCGAAGCTACTGGGTCGATGAGAAGAACGAGACGATCTTTTGCCTTGTCGAGGCGCCAACCCCTGAGGCCGCGGCCCGAGTTCACAAGGAGGCCCATGGTCTCGTCGCTGACGAGATACATGAGGTCCATCCAGGCTGAACCCTTCCGTCGGCCATCGACCAAGCTCGGTGGCCTGGTGTTGCTCCCCCCTCTTTAGAAGCTCAAGCGACGTGGGCTCGCCCCAACATAGACCGGTTCAAACTGGGCGGGACGGGGCTATGGGCCCGCCCGCCGGGGACACGCTCCATCCCGACCCAAAGTACCCCCTTCCGCCGCCTGAGGTCGGAGGGCGGCCGACCCGAGCCCACGGTGGTATCGGGCTAGAAGTCGCGCTTTGTTCGAACCTTGAAGGCCGGCGAGAGGCGCGCGCTGCCGTTGTCCTGACCGGAGTCGGCTCGAGTGGGGACGGAATGCTGTCCGGTGGGCAGCGGCCGGAAGCCTATGGATTCAAGGTCGCGTCTAAGCCGTGCCACCGAGCGGAAGAGGATGGTGGCAAAACCTAGCGACTGGGCCCCCGCGACGTTCTCCTTGTTATCGTCGACGAAGATCGCCTCGGGCGCCCGAACATCGAGCCGGTCGAGGCAGAGCTGAAAAATGGCGGGGTCTGGCTTGACGAGCCGAACCTCGGCAGACAAGATTTGATGGTCGAAGGAGGCGAGCCAGGTGAAATTCTCGCGAACGTGCGCGATCATGTCGGACGGCATATTCGAAAGAAGAGCAGTACGGTAACCTGCCCGACGAAGCTTCTCAAACCAATCTCTCATCTGGGGGTTCACCCGGCCCCACATTTCTCGATCGGCACGGCCCAACCGCTCGAGTAGTACTGGTGTGAGTTTGATGCCAGACTCTCTCCCGATGCCCGACCAGTCCTCGGTAATCGAGAGATCGCCCCGGTCATACAATCCTCGCGCGCGATTGTACGCCGGTTCAAATCTCGCGGGTGTGACACGGAAAGATCGCGATAAGAGTTCAATTTCGCGGGGAGATGGCCCGTAGGAGAGGACGCCACCGTAATCGAGGACTACGGCCCGAAACCGGCGGGAACGAGTGTCGGCCTGCCTCATCGTTCGGAGTGCTCCTCGGACCCCTTCTTGTCGCCTAAGGGGAAAGCGCGAGAGAATAAATCCGCAGGCCGTCCACCGTTCGCCAACGAGCGTGGCGTCGCAGAGGTAGTTCGGCGAACGACCGCAGAGAGCGAGGCAACCGTCACGCAATGCGGGACCGCGAACTGGAAGGAGGGCACGCGCGGTCCGTGACCGGCTCCGAGGAACATCCGGGTCGCTTTATTCCTCGAACTGGCGGTTTTGAGCTGTGGGATACCTCCCTCCCGAGGTGGCGGGCTCCTCGCGGACCAACTACCGACCGGGGGCCTCAGAGCACCCCTGCCACCCGTGCTACCGCACCATGGGTGTCCGTTGTGCGGCCGAAACCGAGGGTCCGAGCTCGTCCCTCCGATGGGGAATCGGCCGTCACGTCGCGAGCTCCAAGTGGAAGCCGGAGCCAGGTAGCCGAGCGGAGAGAGACTTCATCGATCCGTACTTCGACGTAACGCGGCAGGCCGGGTCAGGTCCGGTTCAGTCGACGGCGGGTTGGTTCCGCATGGCCTGCGCAGCTCGACGGACTCGAAGAGCGGAGAGCGACTGCCCGGCCCTCACGGCGACGTAGATGGCGAACGCGATGCTCACGATGAAGAAACTGGCGGGGTACTGGGCGTAGAACTGGACGAAGAGCCCGACCCAAGTGGCCACGAGTGCCACCAGGATCGAGACGAGGACCGCGTACAGGGGCCGCTTGGTCAGACGTACGGCCACGGCGGCCGGAGTGACCATCAGCGCGAAGATGAGCAGCACACCGATGACCTGCACCGCGATCGAGATCGCGACCGCGAGAAGGAGCATGAACGTGAGACCGAGGGCGAGCATCGGCATCCCCTTCGCTTCCGCCACGTCCTCGTCGAGCGAAGCGAAGAGAAGCCGGCGATAGACCAACCCGATCACTACGAGCACCACCGCGCTGGCCTCGAGCGTGAAAATGACGCCGCTGTCGCTGATGCCCAGGATCTCCCCGAACAGGATGGAATAGGCCTCGGTGGCGAAACCCTTGTACAGGCTGATGAAGAGGAGGCCCAGCCCGAGCATGAACGCAAGAACGGTCCCGATCTCGATATCTCGATTCGCGGCCCGTCGACCGAGCAGCGCCATGCCGGCGGCGCCCGAGGAGGTGAACAGCAAAAGACCGTACACTGGATTCACCCCGACGAGGACCGCCGCCGCGGCGCCGGAGAAGCCCACATGGCCGAGTGCGTGGGTGGCGAACGCCGAGCGTCGCACGATGACGAAGTACCCGATGATCCCCGCGACGATCGAGATGATCGTCCCGGCCTCGAACGCATTCCGCATGAAGCCGAACTCCCACATCGTGCGGAGGTCGGTGATGAGGTTCCAGCTGAACGGGACGACGCCACCGGTCATCCGTTCTCACCTCCGTGGGGGTCCTCGCCGCCGACGATCACTATGTTGTGGCGAGAATCGTGAAGCACTTCGACCGGGACCCCGTACAGCTCGGAGAGGGATGCCGACGTCAGGACGGCCTCTGGAGTGCCGGTGGCCACGTTGCCGTTCGCGATGTAGATCACCTTGTCCAGACACTGGATGAGCGGGTTGATGTCGTGGGCCACGAGGAGGGTCGTCACATGCCGAGATTGGACGAGGCCGTGGATCACCTCCACCAGCTCCCGGCTGCGCCGGAGGTCGAGACTGGAAAGGGGTTCGTCCAACAACAGCATCTCCGGATTCCCCACCAGAGCTTCGGCGAGGAACACCCTCTGCAACTCGCCGCCGGAGAGCGAGCCGAGGGACTTCGATCCCAACTCGACCGCGCCGACGGCCTCGAGCGCCGCGGTCGCGGCCTCCCGCTCCGGACGCAGGGAGAACCCCGGTCCCCATTTCGTTCCCGAGACGCCCAGGCGGACCAGGGTCTCCGCCGCCACGTGGGTCTCGTTATCGATGGTGTGACGCTGGGGAACGTAGCCGATTCTAGAATTTCCCCGCTTCGGCGGGGAACCAAACACGGTCAGCGAGCCCCCCATCGGACGCTGCAGCCCTAGGAGCAGACGGAACAGGGTGGTTTTTCCCGCTCCGTTCGGTCCGATGACGGCCACAAACTCTCCGCGGCGGACGTCCAGGGAGGCGTCCTGCCAGACGACCTTGTCCCGGTATCCTACGTCCAGATGCTCCGCGTGGACGATCTCGGGCCCGAATCGGTCGTCACTGGATCGACGGTGCACCTCGTTCACTGTGGATCATTGCCCCAGGGCTTTGGAGTTCAACCCATTCTGCAGGGCGACGTATTCGGCGCCCATCCACGCCTGGAATGTCAGCGTGGAGGGTTGGATGGTCTCGGTCACCCCGACAATGGCGACGTTGTTGTCCGCCGCGACCACCTTCATTTGGTTCGTGATTGGCGTCAAGGTCTGTTCGTTGTAGACCAGCATGACCACCTGACCGCTCTCGAGCTGGCATTGGAATTGCACCTCACTCTGGGCGGACGGGTCGTTCCCATCGGCGATCGCTTCCATGAACGCAGGCGGTGAGATCAGGTCGAGGTCCGTGTAATTGGCCAGGTAGACAAAGATGCTCTCGGTAGAGGCGACCTCGGTGCCCGCGAACTGGTGCTTGATCTCGGCTGCCTGCCCGTAGAGCTCTCCCAGCGAAACATTGAGCGCCGCGTAGTTCGACTGGAAATAGGACGTAGAGGCCGGCTGGATCGCGACGAGGTCCGAATACATCGCCGCCACGGTGTAGTTCACGTAAGTGGGGTTGTACCACATGTGGGGGTTGCCGGTGACGATTCCACCGGTCACGCTCACTCCATTCAGGTACCCGACGTTCAGGACCTCTTGAGGCGGCGAGCTTCTCGCGGCTACGAGTTGGATCGCCCATTGATCGTAGCCTACCCCGTTCACGATCACGAACTGGGCGTTGGAGATAGCAATGGCATCCGAACTGTTGGCCTCGTATTCGTGGGGATCGGCATTGGGGTCCGTCACGATGCTCAACACCGAGGTCTGATTCCCGCCCAGCTGAGAGACCAAGCTTCCCCAGAAATTTTCCGCCGCCACGACCGGGATGACGGGGCCCGAGCCGGCGGAGTGGGGGGAGTGGTCCGGTTCGGAAGAACGCAAGGGAAGGTCCGTCCCCGAACCGACACTCGTAACTGCCCGGGGGCTCGGAGCGGTCCCGCCCCCTCGACTGACCTGGGTCGTCCCTAACGCCGCACACGGGGAACTTGGGGCCGAGCTCGAGTACACCTCGTACCCGATCGCGGCCGCGGCGACGACGACCACGACCGCGATCGCTACTATCTTCAGCCGCCTCTCCACGAGTGACCTCCTTCTCGCTTCCAGAGTTCCGAACGGTCGTCCGAGCCGGCCTAGTTCGAGGCGTGGCACGGGCCAATGGGCTCTCCGTGGGGGCACGCTGCCGGATGCTGCTGGGCCCGACAAACCTCTTCGACCGTTCGGTGGGAAAGCGCCAGGTCGATTTCGCGGGCGGCCGCGCAGGTCTTCTCCGGCGCGAGGCCCAAGCTACCGAAGAGCGTCTCGGCGACCCGGTGGTGCCGTTGATATTCGATGAGGGTGCTTCGGCCCCGCCCGGTGAGCCGAGACTTTCCTCGATAACGAGCGATGAGCCCCATCTCTTCCAACGGGGTCAAGTGACTCAGCGCGGAGGGGGGGCGAACTCCCAGCGAGGCCGCGGTGACCTTCAGGGAAACCCCACGTTCGGGGGTCTCCCGCGACCCGATGGTCCGGAGCGCGTCCACTTGGCGGCGGGTTAGCTGCTGGAGCGTCTCCATGCCACTCCCAGGATTCCGGAGTATATTATCATAAGCCCTAATTATTAGGTATATTGAAAATATATCCCACTTCGAACGGCTCCGACCCCTTCCCTTCGTGGGCGGGTCTTGGAAGCGAGTCGCGAAGGACCCTTCGCTCTCGAGCGGCGACGGACCAAGGGGGAGGGGTCATCTGGGTCGGAGATTTCGACCCGGTCCGAGCCATGACCCCGGAACGAGACGTGTCGGTGCGGGTCGAAGGACACGAAATCGATTGTTATCTGGCCCTCCCCGAGGGGCCAGGACAGGGAGGGCGCCGCCCGGCCGTGATCGTAATCCACGAGATCTTCGGACCGGACGCCCACATTCGTGACGTCTGCGGACGATTCGCTGCCCTCGGGTTCGTGGCCGCAGCGCCGGACCTGTTCACCGGGGAGTTGCATCGTCTATTGACCCCATCCAACATCGGGCTGGCCATGCAGGCATTCGCCCAGGCCCCGCCCGACCTGCGACGGCATCCGGCGAAGATGGCGGCGTTCGCCGCGACCCAACCCGCCGAACGCCGACCGATCTTGGAGGCGTTCGGGAGGATCGGGCAGCCGCAGGCGCAGGAAGGGTTCGCCCGTGACCTGGTCGGTGTGGCTCGCTACCTTCGCGCGCTCCCCGAGGTCGACCCCCACCAGATCGGGTCGGTTGGCTTCTGCTTTGGAGGGGCGATGTCCGCGCGCCTCGCAACCGCCGACCCCGACCTCCGGGCGGCCGTCGTGTTCTACGGCCAGAACCCGCCGTTCGACTCGATTCCCCGGATCGGGGCCCGAATGCTGGGCCTCTACGGGAGCGAGGATCCGGGCATCACGCAGACCGTCCCAGCGTTCGCTGAAGCGATGACTAACGCCGGCAAGCGGTTCGAGTACCACGTGTACCCGGGCGCCAAGCACGCCTTCTTCAATAACACTCGACCGAATTTCCACGCGGAGAGCGCGAGCGATGCGTGGATGCGGGTCGTGAGCTTCTTCGGGGCGACCCTCGCGAGTCGAAATGGGGACGCGGGCTGATCCCGGGATGACCCACTTCTGACCTTCTCGGATCGCCAACCCCGCGTCGTCACCAGGCCGCGCGACTGGGGGGTGCAAATCGCCGGGCGGGTGGGGGTGTTACCGCTCGAACACCCCCTCGTTGTCGCATAACACCACGGCTTTGCCCGAGAACTAGTTTCTGTGTAGGACTTGATGTGCAGGGCTCTCGGTTTCTCTGCAGGGATGCTAGTTTCTGTGCAGGGAGGCGTTCATAGGCAAAGCCGGTGGGGATTGCGGATAGGTGGGTATAACTCGGACGACGTGCGGTCGTTCTGTCGAGGACTGTTCACGTGCCCCGGGCGGGCCGTCCGGCGCGATAGTCCGCCTCGATGGCCGCGGCGAAGCGGGCCCACGTCCTCGCGACCTGCGCGCGGAGTGCTTCGCGGGTCGGGAATTCCGGGGTGACCCAGCGTTCGGTGACCAACAGCTGAAGTCGCGTCCGCGCGCGGCCGACGGTGCTGACCCGGTAGTCCAAGGACTGCCGGTCGGTCTCGTCGATCTGGTCGAGGTGCCAGGAGTGGGGGGGATTGAGACGAACCAAATCGACCGCGATCGCGGGATCGCGACCGGAGCCCCGGGAAACGCGAATCCGGAGCACGCGGCGGGGCGAAATTCCGATCACACGGAAGCTCGGGCGGGGACGCCTGTTCGAGAATCGTCCGTCGTCACTCCGGTAGTCCGTGCACCAATCATACACGTAGCGCGACGGGGCGTGAATCACTAGGGAGACACGCACCGTAGTGGTCCCGTATATCCGGTGGCCCCGTTCGGGCATGGGCCGGGAAACCGGTGGGACGTCTTAAGCCGGGCGTCCAGGCGCGGCCGCGAAGCGGCCCCGAGTGCCGACGGCTTTGCCCGAGAGCTAGTTTCTGTGTAGGACTTAGTGTGCAGGGCTCTCGGTTTCTGTGCAGGGGTGCTAGTTTCTGTGCAGGGAGGCGTTTATGGGGATAGCCTAACACCACAACAAGCGTCCATACCCTGAATCCAACTAGGTAATTCGCCTGCCCTGCGGCAGGCAGAGTGAGAACCATGGGGTGCGGACGGATGAAGGTGGAGTGCGCGGACGGATTTGAGGTCGTGACGAAGGATCAGAAGGAGCTGGTGGCTACGGTCCAGTGGCACCTCAAGCACACCCATCAGAAGGATCTCCCAGAAGCGGAGATCATGAAGATGGCGAAGCACCCGTAAGAGGGGGAATCCCTCCTGCCGGGACCAACTCTTTCCTTCGTTCCCTCACAATCGAACCGGCACCGGCCGCATCCAGTCGATCGGGGCCAACCCGACCGTGGGGAATGCTCCGAGGTGCTTGCACGTTCATCCGTGACCCAGGGGGCCAAACTGGTTGTGGTCGCTGGATGATTCTACGATAGTGCTCAAGGCACCAGTGGGCGACGAAGGGCTGCACCCCGAGGTGTGATCCGGCCGCCGAGGTCGAAGCTCATATACGGAGCCCTCCTTGGCCGCGCCGCAGCGGGGTAGGGTAGTCAGGAAAACGTCCGGGAACCCCGGCCGTCCTGAAATCCCGACGGGCTCATAACCCGTAGATCCATGGTTCAAATCCATGCCCCGCTAGCTTTCGGCGGGCGAAGGCCATTTCGTCTCGGGGGGACAGATCCGGGCGGGGCGGCTTCGGAGGGGGCACGGGGTCGGCCCATCCGGGGGAATCCCCTCGGATGGGCTTTCCTATCCCGACTACGACCCAGGCGGCGGAGATCTCGGCTCGTGTTGGGGCGGGGGCCCGGCCGGTTTCGACGCCCCCTTCCCTCGGCGGCGAACGAGAATACCCACGACGACGATCGCGACAGCGACAATCCCCACAGCCAGGATGACGAAGTCGAGAAGCGAAAATCCCGACGAGGTCGAGCTGGATTGAAAACCCAATGAAACCGGAGCCGTGGGCGGGCCGCTGACGGTCAGGGTGCCTAGTTTGGTAGAATACCCCTGGGCTGAGGCGGCGTAGGGATACGTCCCGTTGGGCAAGGAGAAGGTCAGGGCGGATTCGGTCGAGGAGACATTCTGGCCGGCGATGTTCACCCACCATTCGGTGCTGGACGCTAGCCCTGCCTCGGTGAACGTCACAGTGTACTCGACAAGCTGGAACGTTACTGATTCGCCGACCGGCGTTCCATTCACCTCGAACGAACCCCCGATGGACGTGGGTGCATACTCATGGTCGGAGGTCGCTACCGTGTAGCTGTACGACCCATTGGGTTCGAGGAGGTTGATGACTCCCACCGTAGAATTGTGGTATGGACCGCCGGTGAGGTTCACGTACCAAGCGGTACCGTTCGGAAGCCCGCTCTCGGTGATTGTCACGGAGTACGTCGGGGGCGGACTCGTCCATTGCGTATTGAAGAGGAGCGAGTGGGGCTCGGCGCTTCCCATCGGGTTGAAGACGACGCCCTGCACGGTAGACGCGTATGCTACGACGGAAGTGGGGACGGCCAGCCAGATCTCGGAGTAGTTCTTGTACATGAGCTGGGTCATGTTCGTATACAAGACCGTGAGGTTGGCCGGGACGTTCGTGCTGACCGCGGCGTATGCATCGGCGGTGACGGTGGCGTTGTTGTAGCCGGCCATGCACTCGTTCGCGCTCCCGAGGTTCTGCGCGTCGTTCTGCGTCCAGTCATCGGGCGAGATGTAGTCGGACGAGTAGAACTCCTGGCCCATGTAGAACGGCCCGCCGTTCGCCGTGGTTGCGGAGACGCACTGGCCGTTCGTGTCCAGTCCCTGCTCCTCGTACAGCGCGTCCAAGCTGACCCCGACCGGATTGATGGTGATCCCGATCGCTTTGAGGTCGACCTCGAGGAACTGGGCGGTCTCGACCCAATCGTTCCCGGTGTTGAGGTACATGTAATTGATCGTAATGCCGGAGCAGGCGTTGCTGGCGCAGGGAGAGTTCGCGATCTCCTGCTGGGCCAGCGTCAGGTTGTACGAGTAGTACGGCTCATCCGCGGTCACATTGTTGTTGTACGGGTAGGCGGGGGGCACCGGGCCGACCCACTGCCGGGCATACCCCCCGAACGCCTGTGTGATGATCTGCTGGTAATTGATCGCGTGGGTGATCGCCTCGCGCACCGAGAGGTTGTTGAACGGGGCGACGCTCGAGTTCATGAAGATCCACCAGGAGCCGCTGGTCGCGCCGTAGATGACGGGAAGCGCCTCGACGAGGATGTTCGAGTGGCCCTCGAGCTGCGTGATGGTCGACGGTCCAACGTAGGCAAACGACGCCTCCTGGACCGCCCCGGTGATGAGGTCGTTGGTCGCGATGTCGATGGCATCCTGGAAGTTCACGTCAACCGAGGTGTTCGCCGCGGGGAGGTTGTTGTTCCAGGGTTCGAGCTTGGCCGCCGTGGCACCCCAGTAGTGCGGGTTCGGGGTGAGCGTGTAGCCGCCGCCCCCTACTCCGTTGTAATTTTGGAGGAGGTACGGACCCGTTCCCAGGGTGTTCACGCCGAGGTAGGGGTTGACCAGGCCCACCACGACCCCTCCGTGGGCGTCGACCCACACCGGGTCGACTGCGTAGGAGTTCGGGTCCGCAATCGAGGCGAGCAGGTAGGTGTAGTTGCTGGCCAAATAGCCATACCCGAGGTTGAGCGCGATTGCCGACGCGTTGATCACCTGGTACGATTGCTCGGGGATCTCCATCTGGGCGAGCTCCGGCGCCGTTGGGTCATCGAAGTTCCAGTTGTTGAGATCGGCCGCGAGCGATGAATTCGCGGCCGCCGAGCTCGCGCTGGATGAGTAATAGGAGAGCGGGTCGACCGTGCTGAAATTCGTTGAGTAGAAGTTCTGCTCGAGGATGAACTGGGGGCCCTGGAGGAGCAGGAGGCTCCGGTAGAAGCTGTACCACTGAATGTAGGCGTTGTAAGGATCTCCGTTCGAGAATTGGATGTCCGCTCGGAGGTTGAAAACGTACGAATCAAAGCCGGTCGCAGGGTCGTACGAGACGGTCCAATCTCTGGCCAGGACGCCGGAGAAGTTGGTGGCGCTCGAGCCGTTGTAGTTCACCAGTCCCTGGTAGACCTGCTGGACGGCCGCCCAGCCGGGCGTCGAAAACGTTACGGCCGGATCGAGGGAGTCCGGGATCTCGGCCTGGTCGACACGGATCAGGTCGGGGGATGACGACGCAGTTGAAGATATGGGTCCGGCAGTAGAGCCCTGGAGTGCGGGACGATCGGGGGTACCGCCCGCCCAAGTGTGGGCTTGCATCGTGAGTGCGAGGACTCCTCCGTTGGCAGCCAGCAGGAGCGCAAGACCAAGTACCATTGGCGCAACCAGACCAGTTCGCAGGCGGAACGGAGTCAATCTTGGCGGACCTCCGAGGCGGAGGCGGTGTCGCATACCGCCCTGAGGTAGATCCAATCTCATAGTCGTTACGCTGGCGATCAGTGGTCCCGCCCACGGGTGCACCGGCGTGGTCCCGATGGGGACGGTTCCGTGTAGAGGAATTGAACTAAACACGGAATCTATGCTCCGCTAGGAATTGGGTGCCGACGCGGACGGGAGGAAGCGCGAGGCCGAGGATGGGCGCGAAGGGGTCGGTCGGGCCCGACACCAACGATCATCCGGTGCGTGGGAAGGAGGAGAAGCGATCTGCGAGTCGATGACCCGCTGCGAACGTTAGACAGGTGAGCTCAGGCGAGGACGTGAGCCCGAGGGCAACGCCACCGGTAGGGCGCGCCGTCCGATCCCGGGATCGCCCCCAGAACTCGGGGCCGAAACTGCCAAAGTCCGGCAAGCGGCGCAGGGCCACTCAATTAGAATCAAGCACCGCCCTATGTGGTGCGCGGCGATTGGTTCCATGTCCCACTGGCGAATTCATTCGGGGAGTGAGCAGGTACGCATGAAGCCAAAAAACCAGGCCGGCTCCCGTGCCGAATTGGCGGTCCCGGAAGATGATAAGATGTCCAAAATCGTGGACGAGGTGGACCGATTCTTCAAGAGCGTCCACGCCGACATCGAAGATTGGAAATTCTCGATGGAGGATTACGGGGACGGCACGCGTATCTTCGTCCGGTTCCAGATTCATTTTGACCAGTCGGTGGTCTCCCGGAATCCCAAGACGTCCAAGGAGACGGGACGGAGCCAGGGGGAGACCACCGCTCACAGGGACATGATAACGGTCCATGGCGGGCGAGTCGAGCCGGAGGGGCGAGAAGATATGGCGGTCTTGCCCGATCCGGAGGGGGCCGGCGCCGCCCAGCGAGCCGATCTCGACCTCGCTTCCTTCGTGGACCTCTGGAGACGCAAGCGCGATAGCAGCCTCCACGGAGAATACCACAAGAAGGGTGCGCCGCACGTGGATGCGCAACCCGAAGGAAACGGCCGCAAACGAACCAGGGATGATGTTTCACCCGATGGAAACGACGAGCGAACCCATGAAGAACCGAAGGTCCCCGACGCCCGCACCTAGGACTCGGACCCCTGACGGGGGGGCGCCCCCGGCGTACGCGAGCAGTGGCACCGGCCACCCGGATCGTGGCCCGGTCGCGCCGATCACACGGAACGCCCCGGAGGGTTGAGAGATGATGGAACCCCAAATTGCTCGCCCGGTCCCTATCGCACCGGTCGAGAGGACCCTCGATTCGAAGACGGTCGAGGTGTTGGCACTCGCAGTCTTTCGGACGTTGTTCAAGGACGGGATCCACGTCCCGCTCCAGATGAAGGGCCTGATGGACATGGATCTGGTGGTGAAGGACAATAACGTGCTCCTGAACATGAATCATGTCCAGGCGGAGGTCCCTCAGCTGTCGATCTGGCGAGTCACCTTCGCCTACCGCGGGAAGCCGGTCGTCGAATACGGTCGCGGGATCAAGAACGACATGAAGATCTACTATCCCCAATTGTTCTTTCTTTTCCTGGCAATCTGGCAGGAACGGCGGAGGAAGAGCAAGGCCCGGGCACGAGGGGAGGCGGCCCGGGACCGGGAATTGGTCACCATGTCGATGACTGCCCCGAGTCCCGGGACGGCCGAGGAGACGACCGTATGATGTCCAAGACGGGGTCCCGGTCCAGTCACGAAACGAGGCACGTCGCGTTCTTCCGCGAGGTCCTGCGCGACATCCGTCGGGTCATGGCCGAGACGTACGACGTCCACCGAGTCTCCGTCCGCCCGATCGGCTCGGATGCCTCCCGGCTATCGATCCCGGTGAAGATCACCGGCCTTAGCCGAGCGGGGGACAAGGTTCGTTACTTTGGGAAGATCCTAGGCAGCGTCGACATCCTGTCGGACCGATCCATGCAGTTTGTCAAGAACCTGTACCTGCAGATGAACTCGCAGGACCCCATTTTCGGCTTCACGGAGACGGCCGAGGACATGGCCCGGCAGCAATTCGAGAGTCTGCACGCGATCTACGAGGCCGGCATTCCGACGGCGAGGCCGTTAGGGTATCACCCGGTCAACGAGGGTACTTGGCTTCTCGTAGCGGAGTTCCTAGAATCACGGCCGGTCTCGGAAAGCAAGGAGTGCACGATCGAACAGATCGATACCCTGTTCGGTTACCTCCAGACGCTGCACCGCAAGGGGATCTTCCACGGGGACATCAAGCCGGAGAATATCATGCTGGGGGACAAGATCTACATCCTCGATGCGGGGGTCTTCCGAAAGCACGTGGACCCCGCAAAGAAGCAGGCCTACGACCTGGCTTGTCTCATATGTTCCTTCATGGAATGCCATCCGGTCGAAGGAACGGTCAAGAACGCGCGACAGTACTACACCCGACAGAACATCCTGGATGCCGTCAAGTACATCGACCTCGTCCAGCAGCGCCAGGACTTCCATTTTGACGATGAGCAGAAGAACACGCTGAAGCGCCTCATGAAGGGCTCTCCAGCCCGGATCCCCGGCGTTCGCCGGCGGGAACCTAGGATGCGACCGATCGGTCTCAGCTCTTGTCGTTCTTGTGGTGTTGTACCAGCGCGACGGCGTGAACCTCGATGCGCGTGCCTTCCTTCGTTTCCTCGACCGAAAACTTCCACTCTTCCAGCACCGCGTGGAGGTCCTTGAAGAAATTCTTCAGCTCAAGGCCCTTCGCCTGTAGCTCCTTTCCCACATCGTTCTTCGCCATCGGTAGACGCCCGTAAGTCTATCCAAACGAAAAGCACAGATAAGCATATCCAAACGGAGGCTCTCTCTTGGAACCGGGCGTAGGATATTGCGCCCATGTTGGCAGATGCGGTGACGACCGGCCTGCTTCAGAACCCTACCGGGTGCCGAGACGCGACCCACCGTATGGTTCCGTCTGAGAAGTTCCGGAAGCCGGCCTGAGCCCCTCCTATGAACGTGACGGTCGAGGGTGGTCCCTCCACGAACCCGGATCGCCCGACCGTCCGAACCCCTCCACTTCCCGATACGCAGGGGGCTCGCTCGGAAAGGCGTTCCGAGGGATCCGAACCCCGGCAGGGCGATCGGCCGGTTCCGCGCGGCCGTTCCGTTCGATTTCTTCTCCCCCTCCCGATCTCGGCCGACCATGGGCTTTCCGTCCTCCTGTTTGGGTTCGTGGTGGAAGGCGCGACCGAAGTGTACCAGTTCCTGGTCCGCGGGAACCTCGTCCAAGGACCGCTCGAGTACTACTCGACCCTCGCGACGACGATCTTCGGATTCTACCTGATGTTCCTGGGCCTTCGGGAATGGCACGCGTTCCACCCGAAACCAACGCGGAGGAAGCTGGCGTTCCCGAAGCGTCCGTGGCCGTGGTTCGGTCTCGCGCTCTGGATCGGGGGGAGTGGGATGACCGCCGCGTTGAGCTTCGCGCTGGGGGGAGGAGGAACCGGGGCGGCCCCCTTCTGGATCGCGTGGCCGGTGGGGGGCGTTGTGGTCCTCGCGTTCGGGAGCTTCTTCTTCGGTCTGAGAAAGGAAGCACAACTCCTGGGCTCGCCGTCGGCCAACGCCCTGGGCTGGGCCGCGTTCACCTGGTCGCTCGGGGTCGCAACGGTCGCCGGCCTCGTGGTCGGGGATTTAGCGGTCCGGCTCTTGACGGAGTTTGTCACCAATTGGGTGGCTCTGATCGCCTCGGTGGGGCCGATCGTCGTGGCGATGTCCCCGCTATTTGTCACGTACGCGTTGATGATCGGCGCGTTTGTGCCGGGCCTTCGAAAACCGAGGGACGGCAACCGGTAGCCACCGACTCATGACCGCCCCTTCGTACGGCATCGAAGAAAGGTCTGGGGGGGCCGGCGTCACGACCGGCGGACCGTTCGTTCGGGCCTTCCGCGTCGAACTGTTCCCCATGGGTGGTCCCAACGGCCGTCGGTGGGACAACCCTGACTCCGGTGCGGTGGATCCCCCGGAGCTCGTTCTGACGGAGACGACCTCGAGTTCAAGCCGACCGGGAGATCGTTCGAGCGACGAGGGGGCGGCTTCGCACTCTCCCCAGTCGAGGGGGGCCTTCAACCCCGCCCCATTGACCGCCGTCCCCTCCGTGCTGCCGGCGCGGGGTCCGTTGATCGGGGATGCACGGGACGGTTCCCGACCGGACCGAGGCACGGCCGGACCGCTCGAGGAAGCTCTACGTGCCGCATCGGGGAAACGCTTTCCCAGAGACGGCATGTTCAACGGCCGTGGGGCCGCCCAACTCGGGAAGCGGAGGCGGTGGCAGGACCTCGGCGACCATCCGGCGACTGGCGGAATCCGACCTCTGCGCCTACCGCACCTTACGGCTCAGCGCACTTTCCACGGATCCCCTCGCGTTCGGGAGCACCCGGGCGCTCGAGTCGAGTTACGACGATGCGAGATGGACCGAGCGGGTGAGCCGCGCAGCGGGCTCAGCGAGCGAGTCGGTCTGGGTGGCCGAGGGGAAAGGGGGACGGTTGGTCGGAATGATCGGCGCCTTCACCAAGGAGGAGGCCTTCCATGTGTTTGGGATGTGGGTGGACCCCGGCCACCGCAGAAGCGGTATCGGCGGGCGCCTCCTCGACGGGCTGCTCCAGTGGACCGTGACCGCGAACCCACAAGCGGCGGTTCTGCTCTCGGTGAACCCGTCACAGGTGGCCGCGGTGCGACTGTACCTCACCTACGGGTTCCGGCCTACCGGGGTCGTCGAGCCTCTCGGCCATACTCCGGGGGCGATCGTGCACCAGATGCGTTGGAGCGGGGACCGGCTCTCCGCGGCCCCGGGTAAGTAAGTCGCACGGAATGTCCGCTGGGGCCACCCTCCTTCGCTTCGGCCCGACTGGACCGATCGGCGCTAGAAAAATGGTAGGGCACCCTAGGGGGACGAGGAATCGCCGGTCATGGCATCGGAGTATTTCGCCTTCGGTTTCCGCCGTACGGGTTTGCGCGCGCCCGAGCCGGAATCGCTCGGGGCATTCGATTCCGCGTCCGGCCCCGGAGGGGAGGCGTACGGGCTCGGTGGGGGTTGGCTCAAGGAGGGGACCGGGACCTCCGGCATGGGAGAAGGGGTCGGTGGTGAAGGAGGGGGAGGCGTCGGAGCCACCGCCGGTGCGGGGGCAGCGGTTGCCGCCGAATGAGGATGGCCGCTCTCGCGGGCCGGCGGTGGGGGCGCGGCCGGGGTCGCCGGGCGCGAGGGGATGGGCACGAACTCTCCGGGCTTCCAGGTATGGGGCATCCGCAGGATCGAAGGGTCCTTCAGGAACAGGTCCGCGTGCCCACAGGCGCGGCAAAGCCGCGTCCCCATCGACAGCTCTCCGCGGGGGCGCAACGAGAGTGCGCCGCCTCCGATGGAGCCGGTTTTGAGTTCATTCGCCCAGACGAAATCGGACGCACCACAATTGGAACAGACCGGGGCCACGAAGTCACCGTCGGGCAGGGTGAGGCGTCCTCTCGGAAAAAGGCTTGCGCCCCTCTCGGGGCGCTCCGGCGAGGCCCCGAGAAGGTGCGTAACCGAAATGTAACCACGGGCGCTCAGGGGTGTGTGGCACCTCCCGAATTCAAGCGGATCGCGGTGGCCGTCGACGGCTCGCCTCACGCCAATGAGGCTTTGGACGCCGCCATCGACCTGACCCGTCGCTACGGTGGACAGCTCTCCATCGTCGCGGTCGCTCCGCTCCAGCCGGTGTACGTCGGTCCCACCGAGCCGTTCGTTATGGCGGCCGGCAGCGTCAGCGACCTGCCCCGCTACCAGCAGATCGTCGAGGAGTCGGTCCACCGTGCGGAGCAGGCCGGGGTGTCCGCGGTTACCGGGGTCTGTCTGGACGGGGTGATCCCCGACGAGCTCCTCGGCTTCCTCGACCAGCACCCCACCGACCTTCTGGTGATCGGTTCACGGGGTCTCTCTATGGCACGACGCATCCTGCTCGGAAGCGTATCCACGGCGATGGTCACGCAGGCACCTTGCCCGGTGCTGGTCGTCCGGACCCCGCCTACGAAGCGTGCTCCGTGATGATCACTCGGGTCGGGCAGGGAAGCTTGTGGGACGCCTTCCGAAGCGCTTCCTTGGCAGCCGCCAAGTGAGCGACGGTCGTGTAGATCGTCAGTAGCTCCCCACCGATCTCGGTCCGGACCGCGTGGCCCACAGGCTTCCCGAAGGCCCTCCGCATCCCGTCGGAAATGCGGTCGGCCCCGGCGCCGGTCGCCATCTTGTGCTCGCGCAGGATCTGATGGGGATACCGGCGGATCTTGAGGTGATACTCGTTCGGGGCCGCCTTCTCCAGGACCCGGACGGCACTGATGCGCGCCGCCTCGAGCGCGACGTCGCGGACCTGGGCCGCTTCCTCCACCCCGAGAGAAAGCTCCAGGGCGAAGTGGGCCCGCAGGTCCCCCGTATCGAACTGGGTGACACGGAGGGCAGGTACGCCTCCCATGTACTCGCGCCGGGTGTAGACCTGGCCCTCCACCTTGCGGTACATGCGGGCCGGTTTGCGAACCATAGGGGTGGGCCTGACGGGTGACCTGTTAAAATGGTTGCGCCATGCAGCTGGCGCCTGGCCCTATCCGGAGACCCGCCGGCGGAAGGCTCCCGTCCGGCGGATCGCTATCTCCACCGCATGGATTCCCTGGCGCTCCAGCCCGGCGAGGATGCGTCGGTGGGAGACCCCGGACCTCGCCACGGCGAAGAAGCTGCCACCGAACATCGCCTGAGCCGCCCAACCCCCCTCCGCCCGGATCCTCCGGAGGGTTCTCATCAGGGGAGGAGACGCGAGGCGGACCCGGTCGGTGAACCGTTCGCTCCTAGCGAGGAACTCGGACGGTGAGGGCCTACGGCCCCCCGACGGAAAATCCTGGGCGGCCGTAGCGATCCGTCGGAGGACCCGCGGGTCACGAAGGACCCGAGGGGAGTGGATAGGGCCCCCGACCACGCCGACGATCACGGGCCACGGGAACGGCCCATGAATGACCCGTCCCTCGGGGGGCAGACCGGCCCGGATGCGGTATTCGAGCCCGCCCCCCAAGATCGCCGCCACCCCGCCGAGTCCTCCTCCACCGAAGAGCTCCGCTAGATGGGCGACCTCCACCGCCCGCTGCCGAGGGATCTTAAAGAGTCCGGCGACGGCAAGCGCCGTCGATAGGGCCCCGGCCGCACTCATCCCAAATCCCTGGCCGACGGGCATCTGGTGGGCGAGACGCACCCTCACATGGCCGGAGCGGGGCGGAACAAGCCGACGAACGACGTCCTCCGAGATCGGGAGCGGGCCTGGTATGTCCGCGGTGATGGTGATCCGGGAGGGAACCCCGGGCCACCACTCGGCCTCCGCGTTGACGCCGAGTTCGAGGACCAGGCCCGCTCCGGTCGACCCTCGGGCCCGTGGGTCGCGAGCTCGGACGTCGGGCGCGAAAAATCCGGTCACGTGACCTGGGGCGAAGGCCGCCGTACGATGCGCGCGACCGGAGAATCTCGAAGGCGCCACGGGCTCGTCGAAGATGGACTACTTATAAGCCACCACGCTTAATGAATCACGGGAGACGACGTGGCCAGGCCGGACCGGGTGAACATGAGTGAACCGGAAGTACCTGCCGTACCCCACGAATCCTTCGACCGGGTCAACTTCCTCGAGCTGAGGAATACCCAACTCGCCGAGGCGATCAAACGGGTCGAGAGCGAGCGGCACTACATGGAGGCCGAGATCCTCCGCCTGCAGCGGGAAGTCAAGCGGCTCAAGACCGAGCTCGACCGCCTGCGGTACCCTCCGTTGATCGTCGGGAGCGTTCGGGACGTCCTGACGGACGGACGCGTGATTGTCAAGTCCTCGACCGGGCCGGATTTCGTCGTCAACTCGGCGGAGACCGTCGAGCACGGGAAGGTCACGGTCGGGTCTCGCGTCGCACTCAATAAGCAGACCCTCGCGGTCATGGGAGTCCTGCCCGCCTCCTTGGACCCCCTCGTGACCGCGAGCGAGATCGTCGACAAGCCGAGCGTCACCTACGCGGACATCGGCGGCCTCAATGACCAGATCCGTGAGATCCGGGAGGCGGTCGAGTATCCGCTGCTCCGCTCGGAACTCTACAAGAAGGTCGGGGTCGACCCCCCGAAGGGCGTCCTATTGATCGGCTCCCCCGGGACCGGTAAGACGATGATCGCGAAGGCCGTGGCCCACCACACCAACGCGACGTTCGTCCGCTTGGTCGGCAGCGAACTCGTCCAGAAGTACATCGGCGAGGGGGCACGACTCGTCCGGGAGCTCTTCCAGCTGGCGCGGGAGAAATCGCCGACGATCATCTTCATCGACGAGCTCGACTCGATCGGCGCGAAGCGCCTCGAGGTCGCGACGAGCGGGGACCGCGAGGTTCAGCGCACTCTCATGCAACTCTTGGCCGAGATGGACGGCTTCGAGCCGCTCGCGAACGTCAAGATCATCGCTGCCACCAATCGACCCGACATCCTCGACGACGCGCTCCTCCGGCCCGGCCGCTTCGACCGCATCATCGAGGTCCCCGTTCCGACCTACCTGGGGCGCGCGGAGATCTTCAAGATCCATTCGCGCGGCATGGCGATCCGGGAGACGATCGACTTCGAGGCCCTCGCGAGCCGATGCGAGGGCGCGACCGGCGCCGACATCCGTGCGATCTGCACCGAGGCCGGGATGTGGGCGATCCGAGAGGAGCGCGACACGGTGACCCTCGCCGACTTCGACCGGGCGGTCGAGAAGGTCATCGGCGAGGAAGAACTCCGCAAGGAGTCCGTCACGATGTTCGCCTAGGCCCAGGGCTCCCGCACGGCCCTACGCGAGCCCGCGAACCTTGGTGCGTCCAAGCACCCGCGGCCCGACCGGCACATCGAGGTCGATGAGCACCGCGCTCTCGTTCGCCGCGAAGGCGACCGGCCGGTCCGGAACGAGGATCCCCCCCTCCGTCCCCATCTCTTCGAGGACCACCGGCACCACCTGAAGTCCGAGGGCAAGGTGGAGGTGGGCGCCGACCGACGCGTCCCCCCGATAGTACCGGCATTTCTCGAGCGGGCCGGAGCTCAGTCGCGTCCCCTCGAGCAGCGACCCTTCCGGCGCGAGGATCTGCCCGCGGGCGATCTCGTCGGCCTCGACCCCTTTGAGCGCCGCGCCGACACGCTCTCCGCAACCCGCCTCCTTCCGGTCCACGTCGTGCACCTGGATCGAGCGGACCTCCACGACCTTCGGCGTCGGCCAGAGACGTAGCCGCTCGTGGGCGTGCAAGGTCCCTTGCCGGACGACCCCGAGGGCCACGGCCCCGACACCCTTGACCGGGAAGGCGTGGTCGAGGGGGACCCGTACCGGGCCGGCGACGTCGGGAGCGGTCCACCCGTTCAACAGCCCACGGAGGGCCGGCAGGTCGAGCGGAGTTCGGGGCGCGACCTCGAGCCGGCCTCCCTTCAGCAGGCGGCTCACGTCGCCTTCGCCGACCGCCGGCCCGACCACGACCGTGGTGGGAAGGTCCGAGATCTCGAGGGTAGCGATCGTCTCCGCCAGAGCCCGGTTGAGCTCTTGGACGACCAATAGGCATCGGTCGGCCATCGCCAGAGCGGTCACGAGGGGGGGAGCCTCTCCGGGAACTGGGTCGGTTCGACGATCGTGACCGCGTGGCCATCGTGCACACTGTTGTACAGCGTCACGTCGGACGAGCTCCCCTTCTTGCCCAGCTCCGTCGCCACGCCAGGGGCACCGACCACTGCGACCGTCACCGCGTCCGCCATGGAAGCTACTTTGCCGAGCGGGGCCCCGCGACCTGGAGCACGATCTCGCCGTCCTTGACGTCCACGGTCACCTCGCTTCCGTCCTTGATCTCCCCTTCGAGCAACCGGGCCGAGAGCGGGTCCACGACCCTCCGCTGGATCGTGCGCTTGAGCGGGCGGGCCCCGAAGTGGGGATCCAGCCCCTCCGCGGCGAGCTGCTTCTTCGCGGAGGGCGTGGCCTTGAGACGGACCCGACGTTCCTGGAGCCGGCCTTCCACGAGGGCCAGTTGAAGGTCGACGATCGTCGCGATCTCCTTCTCGGTCAGGGGGTGGAAGATGACGATCTCATCCAGCCGGTTAAGGAATTCGGGCCGGAAATGAGCCCGGAGCACGGGGTCGATGACCTTGCGTCGTTCCTCGTCCGAGGTCGCCTCGCTCAGAAGGTCGGAGCCCAGATTGCTCGTCATGATCACGAGCGTATTTCGGAAGTCGACGGTCCGGCCCTGTCCGTCGGTGAGCCGACCGTCGTCGAGCAATTGGAGGAGCACGTTCACTACATCGGGGTGGGCCTTTTCTACCTCGTCGAACAGAACGACCGTGTAGGGGTGGGAGCGCACCGCTTCGGTGAGCTGACCCCCCTCCTCGTAGCCGACATACCCCGGCGGGGCTCCGATGAGCCGCGCGACCGTGTGCTTCTCCATGTACTCGCTCATGTCGATCCGCACCAGCGCGCGGTCCGAGTGGAAGAGGAACGAGGCGAGGGCCTTCGCGAGCTCGGTCTTCCCCACGCCCGTCGGTCCGATGAACAGGAACGTGCCCATCGGTCGGTTCGGGTCGGCGAGGCCGGACCGGGAGCGGCGTACCGCGCGCGCGACCGCACGGACGGCCTCGTCCTGGCCCACGACCCGCTCGGAAAGCGCTGCCTCCATCCGGAGGAGACGGTCCACCTCTCCCTCGAGCAGGCGACTGATGGGCACCCCGCTCCATTTGGAGACCACGAGCGCGACGTCCTCCGCATCGACCTCCTCTTTGAGGAGGCTCGCGGGGCCCGGCGCCTCGACCGCCTTGCTCAGCGTCTCGACCTTGCGTTGCAGCTCCGGGATCGTCCCATACCGGAGCCGAGCGGTCGTTTCGAGGTCGCCGGCCTGTTCGGCCTTCGACTCCTCGACCTTGGCCCGGTCGAGCTCGGCGCGGAGCTCGCGGACCTTGCTGACCTGCTCCCGCTCCTTCTTCCATCGGGCGGCTAGGGCCGTCTCGCGCTCCTTGAGGTTGGAGAGCTCCTTGTCCAGCTGCTTCAGCCGGTCCCGGCTCGCGGTATCCTTCTCGCGGGCGAGCGCCGCCCGCTCGATCTCGAGCTGACGGATCCTCCGCACGAGGACGTCCAGCTCGCTCGGACGGGAATCGAGGGCGAGTCGCACCATGGACGCGGCCTCGTCGATCGCATCGATCGCCTTGTCCGGAAGGTGACGGTCGGGCAGGTAGCGTGCCGTGAGGGTCGCCGCGGCGACAAGGGCCGAATCGTGGATCCGGACCCCGTGGTGGAGCTCATAGCGCTCTTTGAGGCCGCGGAGGATCGAGATCGTGTCGTCGACCGTCGGTTCGGCGATGGTAACCGGTTGGAACCGCCGTTCGAGGGCCGCATCCTTCTCGATGTATTTTCGGTACTCCTGGGTCGTGGTCGCCCCGATGCAGTGGAGCGAACCTCGGGCGAGGGCGGGCTTCAACAGGTTGGAGGCGTCCATCGCTCCTCCCTCGGTCGCGCCGGCGTGGACGAGCGTGTGCAGTTCGTCGATGAACAGGATCACCTCGCCGGCGGATTGTTCGACCTCCTTGAGGACCGCCTTGAGGCGCTCCTCGAACTCTCCGCGGAACTTGGCCCCGGCCAGCAGACCTCCGAGGTCCAGCGCGACGATCCGCCACTTGAGGCCGACCTCGGGCACGTCCTTCGCGGCGATCCGGACCGCAAGCCCCTCGACCACGGCGGTTTTGCCGACCCCCGGTTCGCCGATCAGGACCGGATTGTTCTTGGTCCGGCGGCAGAGGATCTGGATGACGCGTCGGATCTCGTCATCCCGTCCGATCACCGGGTCGAGCTTGCGTTCCCGAGCGAGGGCGGTCAGGTCCCGACCGTACTTCGCGAGCGATTGGTACTGGGCTTCCTGGTTCCGACTCTCGACCGGTCCGGAGTGGCCCCGCAGGTCCTGCAACGCCTTCTCGATGGCGGCCCGGCGTACCCCCGATTCCTCGAGCAGGTCCTTAGCGGGAGAGGCCACGGAGAGCAGACCCAGGAACAGTTCGTCCACCGTCGTGTAGCGGTCCTTCCGCTGGGCCGCCTCCCTCTCCGCGGCGTCGACGACCTCGGTCAGGCCTCGGGAGACGTACTGGTCCGAGGGCGCGACGTGGTCTGCGGTAGGGAGACCTCGAAGCCGGGCCTCCACGGCGGTCGCAAGTCGGTCGCTCGGGGTCCCGAGAGAGGTGAGGAGCGAGCCCACCGCACCCTCCGGCTGGGCCAAGAGAGCGGCCAGCAGATGCTCGGGCTCGACCGACGGGTGGCGGAGCTCCGCCGCCCGCGCGAAGGCCTTCTCGAGCGCCTCGCGGGCCGCGTCGCTCAGACGGTCTAGGTGCATGGGCGAGGGTCAGCGGCCCGAGGCGATTTAAGGGCACCACTCGTTCGCCTCCTTCGTGGCGGATCTCGGCGTCCGGATGGCCGGACTCAACCTCCGGAACCCGTTCCTCCTCGCTTCGGGCATCTGGGGAGAGAGCGGGGAGTCGCTCGCGGGGGCGTGGCGGGCCGGCGCGGGCGGCGTCATCACGAAGTCGATCGGTGAGGGACCTCGCCCCGGCTACCCGAACCCGACGATCGAAGTGTACGAACAGTGGGGCATGCTGAACGCCATGGGGCTGCCGAACCCCGGGATGGACGAGTATCCTCGCGAGATCGAGATCGCCCGCCGGGCCGGCGCCACGGTCATCGGCTCGGTCTTTGCCGGCGATGCCGCGGAGTTCGCGCGACTTTCGGGACGGATCGAGACCACGGGGGTCGAGGCCATCGAGCTGAATCTCAGCTGCCCCCACGCGGAGGGGTTCGGGACCGAGGTGGGCTCCGACCCGGCCGATGTCGAACGGATCGTGCGGGCGGTGGTGGACCGGGTTCAACTTCCGGTCATCGCCAAGATCACGCCCAACACGGCGGACGCCGGCGAGCTGGCGCTGGCGGCCGAGCGGGCCGGAGCGGCGGCGATCAGCGCGATCAACACCGTCCGAGGACTGGCAATCGACGTGACCCTGCGGCGGCCCGTCCTCGCGCATGGGCTCGGGGGTCTCAGCGGAGCCGCGATCAAGCCGGTCGGACTGGCCTGCGTCTGGCAGATCTATCGTCGGGTGAAGATCCCGGTGATCGGGGTCGGCGGCATCCGGACGGGGACCGATGCCCTCGAGTACGTCATGGCCGGAGCGCAGGCGCTCGAGGTCGGGACCGCGATCACCTTCGACGGAATCGGAGTGTTCGGCCGGCTCCACCGCGAGCTCTCCGAGCGTCTCGACGCCCTCGGGTACGCTCGCCTCGAGGATGCGGTGGGCGCCGCGCACCTCCCCTCGCCCTAGGTTCCGGGTGCGGTGCTATATCTCGGAGACCGTAGCGCTCAGCGTGCGGACGGTCGTCGAGGTCACCGATACCGTACTCGAGACGCCTTCCACGATCACCCTCCGGTTCTCGTACGCCCCGCCCGCCGACCCGGGCCAGTTCGTGATGGTCTGGTTGCCGGGGGACGACGAGCTGCCCATGTCCCTCTCCTACACCGAGGGAACTTCGAAGGGGGTCACGATCAAGGCCATGGGGATCACGAGCCGGCGGGTCCTTTCACTTCGCACCGGTGCGAAGATCGGCGTGCGGGGACCCTACGGCAATCGGTTCGACGTTTCCCCGCGGCGCGTCCTCGTCGTCGGTGGCGGGTCCGGCATGGCCGTCCTCGCGCCGGCCGTCGAGCGCGCCCTCACCGGCGGGGCGGCGGTGACGGTCGCCCTCGGGGCGACTCGGTCCTCCGAGCTGCTGTTCCGCGACCGACTCCGGACCGCGGGGGCCCGGGTCGAGAGCGCGACCGACGATGGTTCCGAAGGCGCTCGGGGATATGTGACCGGGCTGGGCGCGACGCTGCTCGAGACCGAGCGGTTCGACGTGGTGTGGACCTGCGGGCCGGAAGTGATGATGGGCAAGGTCGTGGCCGCCGCCCGACCGAAAGGCGTCCCCGTCTTCTGTGCGGTCGAACGCCACATGAAGTGTGCCCTCGGCATGTGCGATGCGTGCGCCCTCGGGCCGTACCACGTCTGCATCGACGGGCCGGTGTTTCCGGCCGAACGCCTCACGTCGACGGAGGACTTTGCTCGTTTCCACCGTGACTCGTCGGGCCGACGGGTGCCCTTTGGGCCCCCCGCGCCAGGGTGAGCCGGAAATCCGGCATTCGGCACGCGCCGGTGTCGCACTCGTCCCGGAGCCTTTAAGCGAGAAGCCCGCTACGAGTCCGCGGGCATATCGATGAAGGTCATCGTGGTGAGCGGTGGCGTAATTTCGGGCCTCGGCAAGGGCATCACCACTTCCTCCCTCGGACGACTCCTGAAGGCCCGGGGCATCCCCGTCACGATCCTCAAGATCGACCCGTATCTCAACGTCGATGCGGGGACGATGAACCCCTACCAGCACGGCGAGATCTTCGTACTGGACGACGGGACCGAGGCCGACCTCGACCTCGGGAACTACGAGCGGTTCCTGGGCCAGAGCCTCTCGGGCACGCACAATCTCACGACCGGCAAGATCTACCGCACGGTCATCGAGAAGGAGCGACGCGGCGACTACCTCGGCAACACCGTCCAGATCATTCCCCACGTGACCGGGGAGATCAAACGGATGATCCGCGACGTCGCCCAGGCCGCCGGGGCCGAGGTGATCCTGGTCGAGGTCGGCGGAACCGTGGGCGACATCGAGTCGATGCCATTCCTGGAGGCGCTCCGCGAGCTCTCCTACGAGCTCGGGGAGGGCCATATGGCGTTCGTTCACACGACCCTGGTTCCCGTCGTCGGGCCGGTCGGCGAAGCGAAGACGAAGCCGACCCAGCACTCGGTCCGGGAGCTCCGGGCCATCGGCATCCGGCCGAACCTCATCGTCGCCCGGGGACCCGCTCCGCTGACTCCGGAGATCAAGGCGAAGATCTCGCTCTTCTGCGACGTGCCTCCCGAAGCCGTCATTTCCGTCGCCGACCAACAGGTGATCTACGAGGTCCCTCTCGTCCTCGAGGCCCAGGGAGTGGGCCAACTGCTCTCCCGCATCCTCGGGCTGCCGGACCGCGTCCCCGACTACGCGGGCTGGAAGGAGTTCCTCGCCACCTACCGGCGCAACGAGGGCACGCTCAACGTCGCGATCGTGGGGAAGTACACCGAGCTCCGCGACGCCTACCTCTCCCACTCGGAAGCGTTCCACCACGTGCAGGGCCACCTCGGCCGGGAGATCCGGCTCCACTGGTACGACGCTGAGGACATCCCGACGAACCCTGGGCTTCTCGCCCGGCTCGAGCGCGCGGATGCCCTGCTCGTTCCCGGCGGGTTTGGAGCCCGGGGGGTCGAAGGGAAGGTCCAGGCGATCGAGGTCTCCCGCCGTCACGGGATCCCCTTCCTGGGCGTCTGCTACGGCTTCCAGATCGCGGCGGTGGAACGGATCCGGAACGGAGCCCACCTGCCTCGGGCCAACACGTCGGAGGTCGACCCCACCACCCCGGACCCCGTGGTCTGCATCCTGGAGAGCCAGACCGGTGTGGCCGACCTCGGCGGGACGATGCGGCTGGGTTCGCAGCGCGTCCTGCTGACCCCCGGGTCCCGAGTGGCCGAGATCTACGGACGCACCGAGATCTGGGAGCGGCACCGCCATCGATACGAGATCAACCCGGCCTACTTCGACCGCCTCGAAGCGGCGGGCCTCCGCATCACCGGACGCTCGGTGGACGGACGGGTCGAGGTGCTCGAATCCCCCGACCACCCGTTCTTCCTCGGCGTGCAGTATCACCCCGAGTTCCTCTCGCGCCCGGAATCGCCTCACCCGCTCTACCTCGCCCTCGTCCAGGCCGCCATCGCCCGCAAGGAGGTCCCTAACCCTGTCGGCCCCTCGAAGGCTGTCGCGTGAGATCGCTGACCTGGACGGCGCGACCGTTCGGGTCGCCGGCTTCCTCGAGGACTACCGGGCCCTCGGCGGAGTAGCGTTCGCGCTCGTCCGCGACCGATCCGGGACGACCCAGGTGACGCTCAAGAAGGGGGTCGCCGACCCCGCCCTGTTCGCCCTCTTCGCCGAACTCCCCCGCGAGTCGGTCGTCGAGGTCGACGGGACCGTTCGCCGTTCGGAGAAGGCCAACCGGGGCGTCGAGCTCCTCCCCTCCGCGGTCCAGGTCGTTTCCCGCGCCGAGGTCCCGCTCCCGCTCGGCGTCGTCGACAAGGTCGCCGCGGACCTCGACACGCGACTCGACCACCGGGTCCTCGACCTGCGCAAGCCGACGGTCCGCGCGATCTTCGAGATGCGGGCCGCCGTCCTGAGGGGGTTCCGCCAGGCGTTCCTCGAGCACGGATTCCTCGAGGTCGAGACCCCGAAGCTGCTCCGGCAGGGCGCCGAAGGCGGCGCCACGCTGTTCTCGGTCGACTACTTCGGCCAGCAGGCCTACCTCGCGCAGAGCCCCCAGCTGTACAAGCAGATGCTCATGGGCGCGGGCTTTGAACGGGTCTTCGAGATCGCGCCGGTGTTCCGCGCGGAGCCGTCCGACACCGTACGTCACATCACGGAGCTGACCATGCTGGACGGGGAAATGGCGTTCATCGACGGCGCCGAGGACGTGCGCGCCACGCTCGAAGCGATCGTGCGGGAGACCCTCACCAGCCTCCGCACGGGGCTCACCGAACGCGGGAATCCCCTGGCGGAACGGATCCCGGAGCTCGACCGGCCCTTCCCCCGGATCCCCTTCGAGACGTGCGAAGAGTGGCTCGGACGACCGGGGGCGGAGGAGGACTTCGGCACCGAGGAGGAGAAGGCGATCGGGATCCGGGCCGAGGCCGAGTTCGGCTCGCCGTTCTATTTCCTGGTCGACTACCCGACGTCGGTGAAGTTCCGCACGTTCTACGCTCGGCGGAACGACGACGACCCGCGCAAGACCGGATACTTCGACCTCGGCTTTCACGGCATCGAGATCGCGAGCGGGGGACCCCGGGAGCACCGCATCGAGCACCTGACGCAGAACATGGTCGCGGCCGGCTTCGACCCCAAGAACTTCGCCGGATACCTCGAGGCGTTCCGGTTCGGGATGCCCCCGCACGGCGGCTGGGGGCTGGGCATCGACCGTATCGTTTGGGCGCTGGCAGGGGTCCCCAATATACGGGAGGCCCGCCTGTTCCCCCGCGACCGCTACCGCCTGGACCCGTAGCGGAGGAACCCAACCATGGTCGCTGCACGGAGGACGCTCCCCGCGCCGCCCGAGCTCCAGAGCCGGTGGGCGGCCGTGCTGGAGGAGGCGGGGCTCCGTCCTTCGATCCTCGCGCTCTCGGACGCCTACCCCGAGTCGCGATCTCTCGAGGTGCCGTTCGGCCTCCTGGACGCGGCCGACACGGCCCTCGCCGACCTCCTGCTCGACCGGCCGGAGGAGGTGCTGGACGCCGGCCGCCGGGCCATGCGGGAACTCCTGCCCGTCGCGGGACCCGAGTCCGAGGGCCTCCGCCTCCGGCCGATCGGGCTTCCCCCCACCGCCCACCGGTCGATCCGGGACCTTCGCGAGACCGACCTGAACCACTTCGTCGCCATCGATGGCATCGTCCGCCGGGTCACGGAGGTCCGCCCCCAGATTCGGGACGCGGTCTTCCAATGCGTCGCCTGCCGGGTCGAGTTCCACGAACCCCAGGACGACGCCTCGATGGTCTTCCGGGAGCCCCTCGAATGCCCCGAGTCCCAGGGCGGATGCGGGCGGCCCCAGGGGCGGACACGGTTCCGCCTCCTTCCCGAGAAGTCGAGCTACGTCGACGCCCAGCGGATCGAGATGCAGGAGAACCCGGAGAACCTCCGGCGGGGAGCCCACCCCCAGGGCATCGCCGTGCTCCTCACCGAGGATCTCGCGGGGCATGTCTTGCCCGGCAATCGCGTCGTACTGAACGGGGTCTTGAAGAGCTACCAGCGGGGGGCCCCCGGCCGTGGGGGGGGCGTCGTTCGCAACACGACGTTCGACCTCCTGGTGCTGGGGGTCTCCGTCGAGTCGAAGGTCATCGAGTATGACGAGATCGAGATCACGCCCGAAGAGGAGGCCGTCATCCTGGCCTTCCGCGGCGACCCGACCGTCGTGGACAAGATCGTCCTCTCCCTTGCGCCGACCATCCGGGGGATGGAGCAGGAGAAGGAGGCGATCGCGCTGCAGATGTTCGGCGGCGTCGAGAAGCGCCACTCGGACGGCGTCCGCACCCGCGGCGACATCCACATGCTCATCGTCGGTGACCCCGGTACCGCAAAAAGCCAGCTCCTTCGCTATGTCGCGGAGGTCGCGCCGCGTGCGATCTACACGAGCGGCAAGGGAGCGACCGCCGCGGGCCTTACCGCGGCGGCGGTCAAGGACGATTTCGCGGGAGGTCGCTGGGTCCTCGAGGCTGGGATGCTGGTCCTCGCGGATGGTGGCATGGCTGTAATCGACGAGCTGGACAAGATGAGCCCCGAGGACCGCTCTGCAATGCACGAAGCGCTCGAGCAGCAATCCTATCACCCCGACTTTGAGATCATGTTTCTGAACGGGGAGAAACGACCCATTGGGGAATTCGTGGAGGAACTGCTCGCTCGACACCCGACAGAGGTCGTTCCGGGGATCGACTGTGAGATACTTCCTCTGGGCACCGAGAACTACTCGTTACTCACCTCCGACTTCAGCAGACTTCACGGGGCGCGCGTCGATCGTGTCAGTCGTCACCGGGCTCCCTCGCACTTCGTCCGAGTATCGTACGCGAACGGGCGGACCCTGACCGTCACGCCCGAGCACCCACTCTTCGTCTGGCGGGAGGGAGAGTGGACGACGGTGAGTGCGGAGGCCGTCCGGCCGGGGGACCTCGCTCCGGGCGTTGCCGAATACCCTCGGGAGCTGAACGAGGCAGTGTTTCACCCACCGGAGCAGCTCTTCGGGAGAAAGCCGGTCGTCTTTCCCGAGGGACTGGGGTCGGAACTCTCGCGCCTCCTCGGCTACATCATCAGCGAGGGACACGTCCCGAGCGATCCCGGCGTGGTGCCGTCGGAGGTCAGCGTCTCCAACTCCGATCCTGCGATTGCCGAGGACGTCGGGAACCTGTTTCGATCGATCTTTGGGGTCGACCCGTACGTGCAAGTTCGGTCCCCCTCGACTCGAAACAAGGCCCCCCTGCCTCTCTACAACGTTCGCGCCGTAAGTGTCGACCTGCTCCAATATTTCCAACGCAACTTCCCCGAGCTGGCGCGGAAGGGCCCGAAGAAGAGGATCCCCGGATCCATCTTCCACGCTTTGGAGGAGTGTCGGATCCAGTTCTTGATCGGGGCCTTCCGCGGGGACGGGTTCTACGATTCCGAGCGATTCGGTCTGACGACGAGCTCCGAGGGTTTGGCCCGCGATTACTCGGATCTCTTGCTCTCCGTCGGGATTTACACCAACCTCACCTCGGCCGACTACCGATACGGAGAGGGACGGACCGGGACGGCGTACAAGGTCGTCGTCTCGGGGGCCAAGAGCCAGCGCAGATTCTTCGAGCTCGTGGGCCGGGAGGATCCTCGGGCGGAGAGGATCCGGTCGTTCGTTCGGCGGAGCGAAAGGAAGCCGAACGATCTCGACCGGCTTCCCAACGAGCTGGTGTCCCGGCTCAAACGCCTCCTCGGGGAGTTGGACCTCGATGACGGTGGCTTCCATTACGCGATGACCCGAGGGGGTACGATGCATCGGGCGACGGTCGAGAGGTACCTCCGTCGGGCCGAATCCCGACTCGCTTCGATGCCTTTCGAGATTCCGAGCGTCCGGTCTCCCCGAACCCTGCGGAAGGCCTACCACGTGTCCCTCACATCGGTGGCTCAGAGAACCGGTCGCTCGTCGGCGTGGGTGAACCTCCACGACCAGGGAAACGAATCCCCCCAGTCGCAGCAGGTCCTCCGCGCCACGGCCGATCTCGCCCGGGAGAAAGGGACCTGGGCGTCGGAGGAGGTTCGTGTGCTGAACGAGTGGGTCCGATCCCCGCTCCGATTCGTTCCGATCCGCGGAGCCGAGCTCGTGCCCAACGCCGGAGAGAAGTGGGTGTACGACGTGACCATTGAACCCACCCACACCTTTGTCAGCGAGGGTCTCGTCCTCCATAACACGGTCTCGATCGCCAAGGCGGGCATCACGTCCACGCTGAACGCCCGCTGCCCGGTCCTGGCCGCGGCCAACCCCAAGTGGGGACGCTTCAGCCCCGACCGGACGATTGCCGAGCAGATCGACCTGCCCCCGACCCTCCTTTCCCGCTTCGATGTCATCTTCTCCATCCAGGACCACCCGAACGCGGACAAGGACCGTCGTCTCGCCAAGGGCATCCTCGCGTCGCACCGGGAAGGCGAGGTCTCGGGCCTTCCCGGGGGGACGATGCTCAAGGAGACCGCCCCTTTCCCGACGGAGCTCCTGAAGAAGTACATCGCCTACTCCCGCCGGACGGTGCGCCCCGTCCTCACCCCAGGGGCCCTGGTCGAGCTCGAGGACTTCTATGTGCGCGTTCGCCGCCAGGGTGAGGAGCCGAACTCCCCTGTCCCGATCACCGCCCGGCAGCTCGAAGCGCTCGTACGCTTGACTGAGGCGGCCGCCCGCGCCCGCCTGTCCCCGGACGCCGACGTGGAGGACGCCCGCCGCGCCATCCAGATCATGGAGAACTTCCTCAAGCGCGTCTCGACGTCCGAGGACGGGAGGCTCGATATCGACCTGGCCCAGTCTGGGGTCAGCCACAGCCAGCGGGAGCGGTTGGACATCGTGATGCACGTCATGCGCGAGCTGCAGGAGGAAGGCGGCGGCACGTTCACGATGGAGATGTTCCGCGCGGCGACCGAACGGGCGGGCATCCCAGGTCCCAAGGCGGAAGCGCTCCTGCTCTCCCTGCGCAATCAGGGGGAGGTCATCGAGCCCCGGGCGAACCAGTACCAGCTCGTCCGCTTCTAGGCCGCCCGGCGGGGAAACCGTCCTATATCCCTGCTCGTGCCCCTTTCCCCAGGAGGGACTGCATGCCAGCGGAAGGGACGGACGACGGATTCGTGATGCGCGTGCATCGCGTCCGCACCGAGTTCGTGGTCGCCGCGTGCGACGCCGAACTGGTCGGCCGGGAGCTCCCCATCGGGGACGCCGGACGCACGGTCGCCGTCACCTCCCACTTTTACGGCGAGCGACGGGTGTCGAGGGAGGAGCTCCTCTGGGCGCTGCAGCGGGCCACGATCGTCAACCTCCTCGGAGCCCGGGTCACCCGCGTCGCGGAAGAGGAAGGGTACATCGAGCCGGGCGCCACGGGCGAGCTGGGCGGGGTCCCGCATGCCGAGATCATCGCGATGCGCGGGTGAGCGGAAGGGGGTCATGGGAGACTCGGAATTCTGCGTCGTGTGCGGCTCGACGGGCCGTCCGCTCGTCGACGGGGTCTGCGCGGAGTGCGCGGCCGACCGGACCCGCCTGGTCACCGCCCCCCAGCGGGTGGTCATCACCATCTGTCCCACGTGCGGCGCCCGGCCCGTCGGAACGAGGTGGGAGGGCGCGGGCTCGAGCTCCCTCCTCACCGCGACCGACCTCACTCCCCACGTGAAGGTCCACCCCGAGGCCGGACTGCGACGGGTCGACTGGGAGGAGGTCTCCTTTACCCCCACGGTTCGCGAGTTCAAGGGGAGCGCCCACGTGGGGTTCCGGGGTGCCGTGCGAACGGTACAGGTCCCGATGTCGGTCCGGATCGACCACCGGACCTGCCCCGATTGCAGCCGGAAGAGCGGAAAATACTTCACCGCCACGATCCAGCTACGCGGGCCAGCCGAGGGACCGTTCGAGAAGTCGCCCGTGCTGCGCGACCGGCTGGAGACCCAGTGGAACCGACTTCTCAACGAGGCCCGCCCCGACTGGAAGCGGGCGGTCTCCTGGCTCGAGCCCCTCCCGGAGGGATTCGACTGTTTCTTCACCGACACCCTCGCGGCACGGGCGATGGCCCGCCTCGCCAAGCAGCGGTTCGGGGCGTCGCTGAAGGAATCCGCGACCCTCTTCGGGCGGAAGGACGGACGCGACGTCTACCGCGTCACCTTCTGCCTGCGGTTCCCCCGTCCTCCCCAGTCTTCGCCGGCGTCCGTGGAACAGTAGTCTTAAGAGCCGACCCTCTCTCGATGCCCCCGGTAGCGGGGCTCGCGTCCATGATGAAAAAGAGCGGTATTCTCCGGCGGCACCACGGATCGGACACACTCGAAGAGGGAACGTTCCTCGACCTCGGCGCCATGTCGTTCGAGGACGAGGCCGGCGCACTGGTCGGAAACAAGGGGACGGTCCGCCTGGCCGAGATCGTCCGATTCGAGGACCTGCACCAGATCTCGAAGCTCGCCTACCAGGGTGACATCGTGCTCCTCGACTACACCTCGATCGCGAACGACCAGATCGCGGTCAAGCGGATGAGCATCGATCTCAAGAACGTCACGAAGGACACCGGCGGCGATGTCGCAGGGATCGCCAAGAACCTCATCGCCATCACGCCCGCCGGGATCCGGATCGACCGCAACAAGATCCGCCCCTCGTTCTAGGGCACAGGCACGACCGCATGAAATTCGGCGTCGACCGTCGCGAAGCGACGTCGTCGTCCGCGGACGCGGTCGCCGTCGGAGTCTTCGAGGTCGAAGGGAAGGACGACCGACTCCCCCCGTCGCTCGCGCTCGCGGACAAGGCCTCGGGCGGCCTCCTCGCTTCCGCGTGGAAGCGTCGGGAGGTGCGGGGAAAGAAGCGCGAGCTCACGGTCCTGCACCGTCCGGACGGCCGGGGACGGATCCTTTTGGTCGGGCTCGGAGCCCACCCCCAGTTCACCCCCGACTCCGTCCGGCGCGCGGCGGCCGACGTGGTCCGCAGCCTCCGCGCGAAGGGCGCCCGGACGCTCGCCTACCAGCTCGGGTCGTTCGTGAACGGACCCGTCACGGCGCCGCTCGCGGCCCGCGCCCTCGCGGACGGTTCGATCCTGGGCGCGTACGAATTCCTGCGGTATCGCACGACCACCGAAGGCGGGGTCGAGGAAGCGTCGGTCCACCTCGGGGAGGAGCGGTCCGCCGAGGAACGAAGCCTGACGGCGGATGTCGCCGAGCAGACCACGATCGCCGAGAACGTCCTCTGGACCCGCGACATCGCGAACCTCCCGGCGGATACGGCGACGCCCGAGCGCCTCGCCGAGGAGGCCCGCAGCCTCGGGAAGGCCCTCGGCTTGAAGGTCACCGTCTTTGACGAGAAGCAGCTGGCCAAGATGGGCTGCGGCGGGCTGGTCGCGGTCGGCCAAGGCTCGACCCATCCCCCCCGACTGGTCATTCTCGAGTACCCCGGCGGTACTCGGCGGGGTCGGACGGTCGCCGTGGTAGGGAAGGGGATCACGTTCGACTCCGGTGGGATCTCCCTCAAACCCGGACCTCGGATGTCCGAGATGAAGTTCGATAAGTCGGGGGCGGTCGCCGTCCTCGGCATCGTCCGGGCGGCGGCGACCCTCAAGGTCGCGCCCCGCGTCATCGGGGTGATGTGCTGCGCGGAGAACCTTCCGAGCGGGACGGCCTATCGCCCGGGGGACGTCGTCCGGACCTACAACCAGAAGACGATCGAGATCCTGAACACGGACGCCGAGGGCCGGGTCGTGCTCGCCGATGGCCTCGGCTACGTGGTCGATCAGTATCACCCGGACGAGGTCATCGACCTCGCCACGCTCACCGGCGCCCAGGTCGTCGCGCTGGGAGACGACACGGCGGGCATGGTCTCTACGGACGACCGGCTCGCGGGAGGCCTCCTGGCCGCGTCGGCGGCAACGGGAGAACCGATCTGGCGGATGCCCCTCACGGACTACCACCGGGAGTTGGTGAAGAGCGAGCTCGCGGACGTCCGCAACTCGACCGAGCTCACGGTCGCGGGCATGCTGACCGCGTCCGCGTTCTTGGAGACGTTCGTCGGCAAGACGCCCTGGGCCCACATCGACATCGCCGGCCCGGCCTGGGTCAATCCCGTGACCCGCAAGTACCAGCCGACCTACCAAAGCCTCGGTGCGACGGGCTTCGGAGTTCGCCTGGTCACGCGCTACCTCCAGGACCTCGGGCGCAGCTGAGCCGGCCGATCCCACCGACCCCGTTCGGAGGGGTTCCCCCATCGCGTCGGCCCCGTCGCCATTATAGAGGGGAGTCCCGTGCCAGCGGGGCGGAGGACCCCGCCGTCACGCGGCGACGATCTGGACGCTCTCCCCGCCGTGCCGGGTCGCCCGCGGCCGGACCTCGCAGAACAACGGAGTGTGATAGCCCCCGCCCGTCACGAGCGCCACCCCGACCGGGAGGGATTGGATCATATCGGTCATGCCGGGGGTCAATCCCTCGATCGACTGGGCGATCGCCTTCAGGTCGAGCGGGTTCGTGACCTGCAGGATCAGCTGGGTATTGCACTGGGAGAGGACGGTCTTGTCGATGCGCGCCGCCCGCTGCGTGACCGCGCAGAGACCGAGACCGAACTTCCGGCCCTCGCTCGCGATGTTCTTCAGGATGCGCGAGCAGGTGGCGCTCCCCTGCTGCGGGGCGAAGTTGTGCGCTTCCTCGAGAACGAGGAAGAGCGGGGGGATCTTGTTCTTTTTCCGGTTCTCGAACAGGGTCGTGGCGATCCGGGCCACGACGAGCTCCTGCACGTCCGGGGCGACCCCCCGGAGATTGATCAACGTCGCCTCTCCGATCTTCACGAGCTCGGCGAGGCTCGTCCCCTTCGGCCCGAGCAGCTTCGTCTGTTCGACGTACTCGAGCCGTTCGTGGAGCGTCTCGGCCACCGCCCCCTCCCCGACCGAGGCGGCGCGCACGAGGTCCTGGACCGAGAAGTCCGGGTTGGTCGTCGCGACGTTCTCGATGATCTGCTTGAGGGGCGCTAGGTAGGTCTTGATGTTCGTGAGGCCCATGAACACGAGGAGGTCGCGCGCGTCGGTGCTCCGGAGGCTGAACGTGAGGGGTTTGGCGGACGGATTGAGGCTGACGTCCGGGGAGTACTCCTGGATCTGGCGGGCGAACCCCTGCGACTCGACCCCGAACCGGGCGGCCCCGCCGTTCTTCTCGGCCGGGATCCGCAGCGAGCCATACTCTCCGTGCGGGTCGATGATGACGCACGTGACCTTGTGGCGCAGGAGCTCCTCGATGAGCACGCCGAGGAGGTAGCTCTTCCCGCCGCCGGTCTTGGCGAGCACGCTGACGTGCCGCTGGACGAGCTGGTTGATGTCCAGCTCGACCTTCAGATTGTGGTTCCGCAGGAGCCCGACGTAGGCCCCGCTGTTCGCGTGGTGCTTCAGGCCCAGCACGTCCGCGATGAGGGGCTCCTCCGCCAGGTACACGTGCGCGCCGGGCCGGAACGGGATGGACGGGATCTTCACCAGCCCCTGTCCGTCGCGGTATCCCACGATGCGCGCCGCCCCGAGCAGGCTCTCGTGGATCGCGGTCTCGTCCGAGGGAAGGAGCGCGCCGGCGTGTTCGAGGTCGAGGTCGCTCTTCCGCTTCAGGTCGTCCAGTTGGCAGAGGACCTTGCCGTGGACCTCGTCGATCACCGTGAGGTAGTCGCCGCGTTCGACGGGGTGCGAGAGACTCAGCTGGAATTGGCCGAGCCCGACGTCGCCAAAGATGCGGCCGACCTCCTCCACAGGTCGATTGAGCTGGGGGGTCGGATATTAGCGTGACGCGGGAGACGCAAGCTGATTCCGCGCGCGCCGGAAGTCTTTATATCACGGGGGTCGGTGGAATGCTGCCCCCGATTCGGATAGGTCACGGCGGGGCGCAGGCCATTGACAGACGCGTCAGAAGAACTCGAACGCAAGCGGGCGGAATCCAACGCTCGAGCGGATGAGCACCGGGCCGCTCGCGACAAGCTCAACGCGGAAGCTCGCACGATCGCCGACGAGCGGGGCCGGATCCTCGACGAGCTCCATGCGCGAAGCGCGGAGGCCCAGGACCACCGGCGCCACCGCGACCAGTTGAATGCGGACGTCCGGGAGGCAAAACGCCTCCGCGAGGAGTGGAACCGAAAGCTCCAGGAGCTCGGTGACAAGGTCCAGGAGCTCAAGCGCGCCCGGGCCCCGCGCCCCGGGGCCGTACCGGTGTGGCGACTCCGCAAGGAGCTGAAGGAACTCGAGTTCCGGCACATGACCACCGCTCTCACCGGGGATCAGGAGAAGAGGCTCATCGAGGAGATGAAGCGCCTCGAAGCCGCGGTCCGTGAGCAGGACCAAGAGCTCCGACAGGACCCCGCGGTCGAGGCGACCCTCAAGGCGTTCCAGGAGGCCCGGGACGAGGCGGAGAAGCATCACGCCGCGGTCGGGCAACTCGCCGAGGACGCCCAGCTCGAGCACGAGGCGATGGTCGGCCTTTATGAGCTGGTCGACGAGCTCCGCCGCCAGGCCGACGATATCCAGACCAAGCTCATCACCGTCAAGACCGCCGCCGATGAGGAGCACCGGGCCCACATCGGGTCGATCGAGGAGGTCCGCGACTTGGAGAAGATGCTGTACGCCGCCCGCGGCGGCCGGGCCCCTCCGAACTGGACCGACGCCGAGCCCCCGCGCGAGGAAGACTTCCTCGCCCGCCTGAAGAAGGGCGAGAAGGTCTCGACCGAGGACCTGCTCGAGCTGCAGAAGAGCGGCCGAGCCTGAGCCGACCCGGGCTCCCGGGGTCCGCGCCCCCCCCGAGCCAACGTATATACACATCTCGGTGGTGCCCGCCCCGGATGCGCCAAGTAAAGATCGACCAGGAAGAGCTCCGCCAGATCAAGGAGCTCTACGAAGGCGTCATGTCCCACGCCTGTCACGGACTGTTCTTCAAGGAAGGCTCCGTCATCGGCGCTCCGATGGCCGAGGAGGCGCTCAAGGACCGGGCGCACTACTTCGAGCGGGCGGGCCACCAGCTGAAGGAACACGGCTGGGTCGAGGAGGTCACGTTCTCCGAGCGCGAGGTGATCGTGAAGGGGTCGATCGAGGTCTCCCCGAGCGACATTCCGACGTGCCACCGGCTCCGCGGCATGCTTCGCGAGTTCTACGAACGTTTTAAAGGGGGGCGAGTTAAATGCACGGAAGAGATGTGTGCATCTACCGGTCACCCCGAGTGCCGATTCCGAATCGAGGAAATGTAGAGAGGAGCCCGGGATAGATGATGGCAACGGGAAACGTCGGCACCGTGATCAAGGACCTCAAGGCCCGCATCGGGGGGACGGCCACGGCGCTGGTCTCCCGGGATGGCTTGGTCCTCTTCGCGGACGTGCCGGCGGGGGTCTACACCGAGACGTTCGCCATCATGTGCGCGACGATCCTCGGAGCGGCGGCGACCGCCAACACGGAGCTCAACCGGGCGCCCCCTGAGCGGATCATCATCGAGGGCAACGATTCCAAGACGATCATCGTCGGGAGCGGCAAGAAGGCGCTCCTCGTCGCGGTCGTTGACAAGTCGGCCGACGTGACCAAGGTCCTCGAAGAGGTCGGCAAGGTCGCCGAGCTCCTCAAGGCGAACTGGTCCGGCTTCCGGCGGCCCGGCTCGCTCATCCTTCGAGCCCGGTGTTCACCGGGACGTGGTCGTCCACCCGACGGCCCGCGCCCGTGGTGACCCGAAAGAAGTACCCCGCCATGGCGCCCGAAAGCCGCGCCCACGCGATCACGGTCCGCTGGCCGGAAAGGAGCCGGCGGAGCCGGTAGTTCCCCCAGAGATTGCCGTGCTTTTCGGTCAGTTGTTTGCGGCCGTAGCCGTTCCAGAACGCCTGGATGAGGAAGCGGAGGAACTTCGTGCGGACATGGTGGTAGACGATCGCCTCCGGCTCGTAGCGGATCGTGACCCCCGCCTCGACCGCCCGAAGGTTGAGGTCGATGTCCTCGGCGGTGACGAAGCGGGGGTCGAACCCGCCGAGCCGTAAGAACAGCTCCCGCGAGTACGTGAGGTTGCAGGAGGGATACGTGACGTCCTCCCCCTTCTGGAAGAGCTCGACGCGCGCGAGCTGGCCGTACTTCGGTTTTCCGACAGGGACCGTGCGACCCGCGACGACCACGGACTCCCGGAGGTCCCGGCGAAGGGTTCGCACCCACTGAGGGTCGGCGAAGCAGTCCCCGTCGATGAACGCGACGTGCGTTCCCTTCGCCGCGCGGACGCCGGTGTTCCGCCCGACCCCGCGGGAGCCGGGCCGCTCGATGACCCGGAGGAGGTGGGGGTATCGGGCCGCGAATCGGGTCGCGATCTCGACGGTCCGGTCCCGGCTCTCGGAATCGACCAGGACGATCTCGAACGGCGGCTCCTGGACGAGGAAGCTGTCCAGCAACTGAGGAAGGTGAAGTTCCTCGTTGCGCGTGGTAATGACGAGCGAAATCAGCCCGGGGGCGGGGTCACTTCCCAATGTCCATCACGACAACATCCTTGACCGCACGCATGCTCTTGAAAGGGAGCACGAGCCGGCCGGAGGTATCGCTCTGGAAGAGGCGCTGCTCGACGTCCTCGCTGGGGGTGACGAGCACGTGCGCGATCCCGCCGGTGATCGTGTCGACGACGAAGTTGTCGATGAGCCCTAGGATCTGTCCGTCGTTCGTCATCACCGTCTTGCCGCGGAGCTCGGTCAGGAACCTGCGCATGGAGGAAGGCCTCGCGCGAGGATGGCGGAGGGCACTATTTAATCGTTCATGGGGAGGGGCAGGCGACGGAGGCGCCCGCCGGGAGAAGCGCCCGCCGGCGGTACCGAGACCTCCGCACCGGCCCTCGAAAAAATCGGCAGGCCAATGCTTATATCGAGCACCCGGGTCGGAGGCGACCCGCTTATGGCTCGTCTTCACGTCAAGGGAAACCCGGAACTCCTCCGGGTGGTGCGCGAGCTCCGGCTCGCGGCCCGATCGCACAACGCGCCGGTCTGGGCGTCGGTAGCGGACCGGCTCGAGAGGGCCCGGCATCAGACTCCGGCGGTCAACGTGGGCCAGCTCGAGCGGATCGCCGAAGCGGACGAGACGCTCGTCGTGCCGGGCAAGGTCCTGGCCGATGGAGAACTTTCGAAGAAGCTCACGGTCGCCGCCTTTTCCTACTCGGCGGGGGCGCGGACCAAGATCCATGCCGCCGGTGGAACCGCCCTCTCCCTCCACGACCTCCTCCACGCGAGGCCCAGCGGTGCGGGGGTGCGTCTCATTGCCTGAAACGCCGTCCGAGCCCGCCCCGACGGTCGTGGACGCTTCCGGGCTCATCCTGGGACGCGCGGCCAGCGTCATCGCCAAGCGCCTGTTGAACGGCGAATCCATCGTCGTGGTCAACGCGGAGAAGGCGGTCGTCACCGGCTCCGGAAGCAGGTCCTGGAGTTCTACACGGCGGCCCGCGCCCGCGGCTCCGTCCGCAGTGGCCCCCACTTCCCCCGCTACCCGGACCGGATCTTCCGGCGGACCGTTCGCGGGATGGTCCCCCACTTGAAGACCCGCGGCAAGGAGGCGATGGACCGCCTCCAGGTCCACATCGGCATCCCCGAACCCTTCCAGGGCCAGAAGGGAGAGACGATCCCGATCGCGCAGCCGCACCCCGCCCTCCGACCCCCCCTCACCCTCGCCGAGATCACCCGCCTCCTGGGAGCCAAGGTATGAAGGCACCCCAGATCGTCCTCTCCACCGGCAAGAGGAAGGCCGCCGTCGCCCGGGCCACGGTCCGCAAGGGCGTGGGCAAGGTCCGCGTCAACGACCGACCTCTCGAGCTGGTCGAGCCGGAGATCGTCCGCCAGAAGATCCAGGAACCGCTCCTCATGGTCGGAGACCGCTCCAAGACCCTCGACATCGCGGTCCAGGTCCGTGGCGGGGGCATCGTCGGCCAGGCCTCGGCCGCCCGCACCGCCGTCGCGCGGGGCCTCCTCCTCTGGCTCAAGGACGACAGCCTGCGGGAGATGTTCCGCCACTACGACCGGTCGCTGATCGTCAATGACCCGCGCCGAAAGCTGCCGAAGCGCCCGGGCGGCCGAGGAGCCACCCAGCGGCGTCAGAAATCCTACCGCTGAGGAGCTGCATCGAACATGACGATGATGGTACCGGTCCGCTGCTTCACCTGTGGGGCGGTCATCGGCCAGCACTGGGACGACTACCGGGAGCGCACGGCTCGGGGGGAGAACGCGGGCGAGGTGCTGACCAGCCTCGGACTCCATCGCTACTGCTGCCGCCGGATGCTGCTGACCCATGTCGACCTCCTGGACGAGGTCGGCCCGTACGGTTAGCCGGCTTCGAAAGCCCCGCGGCGGCTGATTGGCCGCCTCCGAGGCTCTGGGGGGAGACGGATCCTTCGGCCGCCGAGCCGTTCTTCGGGCCGATCGAAACGTGGGAGGGGAAGGGGTTCTCGCGGGGGAAGGACGAGCCTACTTGTCGTCGTCCTCGTCTTCGTCGTCGTCGTCCTTGTCCTTGTCCTTGGTGTCCTTCGACTTCCGGTCCTGGCTTCCGCGACCGGACGGTTTGGACGACGTGCTCTTCCGGCGAGAGCGCATGTAGAGGAGGACGATCACCACGATGACCACGATCACAGCGGCCACGATGCCGACGTCGATCAGCAGCGTGGTCGTCGGGTTCGGGTTCACCGTGATGGACTGCGTGACCGTCTGCGGCCCGTTGAGGTAATCACCGGCGTACTCGTTCTGCGCCGACGCGTTGGCGTACAGAACGAAGTTGCCGGTCGTGCCGGGCGACCACTGGATCTGGGCGCGGACGGTATGGTTGTAATCGAGCGTCGGGAGCACCCCCGTCGCGAGCGCCGTCCCGTTGAGGACCCCGCCCGTGTACGAGTAGAACGTCACCGTGCCCGGCGAACCCCCGATGTAGTTGGGAGAACCGGTCCCGCTCGGGGAGAGCGTGTAGAACTTCACCGTGACGTTCCTCGCCACCGCCGAGCTACCGCCTCCGACCGTGATGTTGACCCAGATCGTGTCCGTCTTTCCGACCTGGTAGGTCGTGGGGGCGGTCAGGTTGTTCGCCGCCATGATCGGGCGGTAGGTGGTGTTCGCCGAGACCGTCAACGTCTGGTTCGTGAACGCGTGGTTCCCGTTGAGATCCCAGACGGTCAGGTTGACCACGTAGGGCTGGAGTTGGGGGTTCAACCACCGGTATGGGAGCGAGCCGTTGGGCTTGACCACGGAGGCGTTGAGGCCGTAATGGACGCTCGTGTTCGAGGGGTTCGTGAGCAGCCAGTAGAACTTGACGAGCGAGCCATTGTGCGGGTCGGTCGAGTTCGCGGCGTTGAGGACGACCTTGACCGAATCGTTGAGGCCGACCTGTAGGCCGCTGCCCGAGATCGACTTCCCGGCCGCGTTCTGCAGCACGAACGCCGGGCTGGGGCGCTGCGTGTCGTTGACGAGGACGCTGAACGTCGTGGTGGCGGACTGACCCGTGCCGGACCAGACCGTCAGGCTGACGTTGTACTCCCACCCCGTGATGGTCACGGGGCTCCCGCCGACGAGTGCGGTCTTGGTGTAGTAGTTCCCGGCGCCGAGGAAGGTGGGGGTCCAGTTGCCCGGCACCGGCACCGCACCCTGGCTGGCCGAGAAGTTCTTCGTCTGCTTGTAGCCCTTCGCGGTGATCGTCCAGGAAGCCACCGAGATCACATTGGACACGGTGGCGGTGGGCGAGATGATCGCCGTGCTCCCGGTCGCGTTGAGATTGATCGCCGTCGACCAATTGATGCGGGCGTACGGGGCCGGGGTGGTGAACGAGTGGGTCCAGTTACCGGTGATATTCGCCGTAACGCCTCCCTTCTGGGCGACCCACACCTTGAACGTGGTGTTGTTGACCTGACCGCCCGAGCTCGTGATGTTCACGGTCCCGAGGTACGGCGTGCTCCCGCTGACCACGGAGTAGGTGTGGTTGGCGGTGGGGTTGGTCCGGGTCACGGGCGAGCTGCCGTCACCGAAGTTCCATACGAACTTCGTGCCGTTCGTCCCTGCGGGGTAGGTCGAGTTCAGCGTGCTGAACGTCACGTTCTGGCCGACGCCGACGACGACCGTATAGTTCTCGTGGGTGGAGTTCAGGACGTTGGACGAGGAGAAGGCGAAGTTCTTCACCTGGGCCGACACGTTCGCTTCCAGATTCGCGGATTTCACGACCGAGAAGGTCGCCGTGCCCGCCGGGGTCGAGGAGGGCAGCGAGGAGAGGGTGAAGCTCGTCCACGTGTGGTCGGGTCCCGTCGGCGAGAGGGTGGCGCGCGCGGGGGCCGCGGTCCCCGCGGCGAGAACGTAGCCGCTCGGAAGAACGAAGCTGTAGTTGTACACGTCGGCCGCCGAGGAGGGGTGCGCGAAGCCGAACGAGACGGAGTACGCGCTCGAGTTCTTGGGGAGGGTACCGTTGATCTCGTAGACCGAATGCCACCCGAACGAGAGATTGCCTCCGGTCGATGGTCCGCAGGTGCCCGTCGTGCAGGAAGAGGAGTAGTTGGCGATCGTGGGCGTGACCGTCGGGTTCAGGAGCGTGGTCCCGTTGATCGCGAAGCCGGCCTGAGCCGCAGGGAACGTTGGCCCCTCGGACCCGAGCCAGGCTCCGACCGCCGCGTTGTCGCTCGCGGAGAAGTTGATAGAACCTCCCCAGTCGAGCCCGAGCTGGGCCCACAGCTGTCCGACCGACGCGTTCGGCAAGTTCGCGAGCACGGAGTTGTTCCCAAGGTTGGCCGCCGTCACGACCGAGATGTTCCCTGTCCCCAAGAGGACGTTCACGGCCGACAGGTTGACCGTCGTGCTGTAGACCGCGAGCTGGCTGGGGGACACTGCGTTGACGAAGACGTCGTGCGTCACGGGGCCCGTAGCCGGGAGGTAGAACCAGGTGGTCGCGTAGCCGGACTCGGCGAGGAGCACGTCAAAGGTCTGGGTCCCGCTCGTGAACCCCGCGGGGTAGGTCCCGATGGAGTAGTACCCTGCTGCGGTCCCGGCCGAGTAGATGTAGTGCTTCGTGGGGTCGACCAGCGTCACATTGCCTACGCTAGGAACCGGGCTGCCCGTCGCGGCGACCCGGACGCGTCCGTCGACCGCATAGCTGTTGAGCTTGGGGTTGACCGCGGCCGGAGTGCGCGAAGAGATGGTCACCTGCGTGAAGTTGGAGGTCGTCGGGTACCCGTTGTAGATCGTCTGAAGGACCCAGGTGCCGAAGGGGACCTTGATCGAGTAGCTGCCGTTCACGTTCGTCGTGTTGTTCACGAGCGTGACCCCGTTGTAGCTCGCAGCCAGGAGCGAGACCGTCGCGCCCTGCTCCGGAGAACCGGAGGACGTCACGTTCCCTTTCAGGGTCGCGTTGTACGGCAGGACCGCCACGTTCGGGACGAGGATCGAGTAGCTCTGAGTCGTGAGCTGGCTCGAATCCTGGTAGTACCAGGTCGGGGTCGTATTTTGGGGAAGGATCGCGCAATTGAACGGCGCGCAACCCTTGAGCGTCAGGTTCGTCTGGTCGGGGACGTAGACGCCCCAGAAGCCGGGCTGGAGGCCCGCGCAGGCATTCGAGCCCGAGCTGTTGAACTTGAACTGGCCACCGGAGAGAAGGCCGGTACCGGTGACGGTCGTGGTGCAGATCGCCCCCGTCGCCTTGGACACCAGGTCGACCTGCACACCGATGGGGACCGGGGCCCCCCTGGGCGTCTGCGCAATCCCAGTCAGCGTGTACGTCGGCGACGAGGCGGCCGCGACCCCCACGAACGCGCCCAGCAGGCTCGCCAGGACCACGATCGTGAGGACCCCTAGGGCGGCATGGGACCCAAACCGGACCAACTGCTTCACGTCTCCCGTTTCTCGCCTCCTCAGGGGGGAGGCGCCGCGGCGAACTTGGCCCTGATACATATAGCTTGCTTGACGGGAGCCGACCCCGACCTTACGAGGTCCAACTAGGAGCTGGACGAATTAGCGATAAATGCCTTGGACGGGCTCGGCGCGCTGGGTGGACCGGTCGCGCTGGAGCCGCTTTTCGTACTCCTCGTACGAGCGGAGCGTGTCGGGGTCGCACGAGGGGCGGACGACATGGAGCGCCGCCTCGAAATGGGCGCGCGTGACCTTGGAGGCCTTCACATTCTCCCGGAGCGCGGAGAGGCCGGCCTCGCGGCAGAGCGCCGCGATGTCGCTTCCGACGTACCCTTCGGCTCGCACGGCGATCGCATTCAGATCGACGTCGTCGGCGAGGGGCATGCGTTTGGTGTGCACCTTCAGGATCTCGACCCGCCCGGCCACCGTGGGCGGCCCGACGAATAGGAGACGGTCGAACCGCCCCGTGCGGAGCAAGGCCTCGTCGAGGATGTCCGGCCGGTTCGTCGCGGCGATCACCAGCACGCGCTCGAGCGACTCGAGACCGTCGATCGAGGTGAGGAGCTGGTTGACGATCCGCTCGGTCACACCGCTCGAGTTCTGAAGCCCGCGGCGCGGGGCGATCGAATCGATCTCGTCGATAAAGACGATGGAGGGCGAAGCTTGCCGGGCCTTCTTGAAGATCATCCGGATCGCCTTCTCGCTCTCCCCGACCCATTTGCTCATCACTTCGGGGCCCTTCACCGAGATGAAATTGGCTTGGCTCTCGGTCGCGGCGGCCTTCGCGAGCAGCGTCTTACCCACCCCGGGTGGCCCGTAGAGCAGGATCCCTCGTGGGGGCTCGATCCCGATGTGGCGGTAGGCCTGGGGATTCTTGAACGGCAGCTCGACGGACTCCTCGAGGACCTTGCGGACCTTGTCGAGCCCTCCGACCTCCTCCCAACGCGTGGAGGGGATCTCGATCGTGACGTCTCGGAGACTCGACGGCTCGATCTGCTTCAGGGCCTCGCGGAAATCCTGCTCGGTGACCTTCATCCGTTCGAGCAGGGAGATCGGGATCGGCTGGTCGAAATCGATCTCGGGCAGGTACCGCCGCAAGGCCCGCATGGCCGCCTCGCGGCCGAGCGCGGAGAGGTCCGCCCCGACGAAGCCGTGGCTCTGGGCGGCCAAGTCCTTCAAGAGCCGCTCGCGGTCCTTCTCCGTGCCGTCGATCGGCATGCCGCGGGTGTGGATCTGAAGGATCTCCAGCCGACCCTCCTGGGTCGGCACTCCGATCTCGATCTCCCGGTCAAAGCGGCCCGGTCGGCGCAGGGCGGGGTCGATCGCCTCCTCGCGGTTCGTCGCCGCGATGACGATGACATTCCCCCGACCGGACAGACCGTCCATGAGGGTCAGCAACTGGGCCACGACCCGCCGCTCGACCTCCCCGACGACTTCGTCCCGGCGCGGTGCGATCGAATCGAGCTCGTCGATGAAGATCACGCTCGGGGCGTTCTTCTCCGCCTCCTCGAACTTCTCGCGCAGCTCCTTCTCGCTCTCCCCGTAGTACTTCGAGATGATCTCGGGGCCCTGGATGCCGATGAAGTGCGCCCCCGCTTCGTTCGCGACCGCTTTGGCGATGAGGGTCTTGCCGGTCCCGGGGGGGCCGTAGAGCAGGACGCCCTTGGGCGGAGTGATCGCGAGCCGGTCGAACAGCTCGGGATGCTTGAGGGGGAGCTCGATCATCTCGCGGACCCGGCCCAGCTTCTCCTTGAGGCCGCCGATGTCCTCGTAGGAGATCCGGGGCGCGGCGACCTCGGTCTCGCTGACCGTCTCCTCCTTGATCGTGATCAGGGTCGCGGGCGCGACCTGGACGAACCCCTTCGGTTGGGTCGCGACGACCATGAACGGCAACGAACCGCCCATGAGGAACACGCCCGGAATGACGAAGACGTCCCCCCGCACGAACGGGCGACGTGCCAGCGCTTTCGCGACGAAGCTCTCGAGCCCCGGGCCGAGGTCCATGCGGGCCGACCCCGCGTAGATCGGGGCGATGGTGACCGAGTCGGCGTTGGGACAATCGATCCGCTGCACCGAGATCCGGTCCCCGATGCTGACCCCGGCATTGCGTCGGACGACCGCCTCGATCCGGACGAGCCCCTTCCCCTCGTCGTCGGGCTGGGCCCGGCTGACGACCGCGGGCGTCGCCTTGCGTCCCCGGATCTCGACCACGTCCCCCAATCCGACCTTGAGCCGCTGGCGGGTCTGCACGTCCAATCGGGCAGAGCCGAGGCCGATGTCCTGCTGGAAGGCTTCGGCGACGCGGAGGGTGACGGCCTCGCCCATTGACGGGCCGATTCACCCGTCCCGCGGCTAAATAGGCTCGCTTCCGCCGGACGGCGGTCCTCCCGTCGCACGCGGGCTACGTTCGAACCGGCCCTCACGAGCGGAACCGAGATATGGAGGGGACCGCGTCGAACCCTTCGTGTCGCCCTCGACTCCGCCCGCGCCGGTCCTTCTCCGCCTCCTCACGGCGGCCGGCTACCGGATCCAGGTGCGGGGCGATGTTTCCCTGGCGGTTCGGCTCCGGGATCGGCGCTCGGTCGTTCTGGTGGTCGCGACCCGCTCGCCGGCCGAGCTCGAGGGTCTCTTCCCGACGGATTCGGTCCATCGTACGATCCTGTACGACGACGACCCGGGTCCGGTCGCCCGCACGCTCGCCGCCGATCGAGGGATCGAGATCCTAGACCCCTCGACGCTCGGTCCCGCGCTCGGGGAACTCCTCCTCCCGTCACCTGAGCCCGTCTCGGATGACTCCCCGGACGGCCCGACCCTCGAAACCCCGTTCTCGGTCCTGCCCGAGGGAAACCGCATCGTGCGGCCTCGCATCGGCCGAGCCGAGGCGGAACTCCTCGTCGGCGCCGATGGGCCCCACTTCACGCTCCGGCTCGTGCCCTTTTACGTGGCGCCGTACCGGGTGCGCCCCGCCTCGCCCTACGGCGAGGCCGGGAAGATCCTGGACCGCACCGTCGCCGTCCACGGGGTCTCCGGTCACGCCGAGATCTGGGAGGACGGAGACCGCGAACTCGTGAGCGACCTCGACCTCCCCCACCAGTTCGTCCCTCCGGAAGTGACCGTTTCGCAGGCCGCGGGGCTCGCCCTCGAGGCGATCCGTCGGCACCACACCATTCACGTCGACCACACCGAACAGCACGGCGGCGCCCTCGTGATCGAGACCCGACGGGTCCCGCCCGCGGCGGACGACGTCCGGGTCGGCCCCCTGCAACTCATCTACCTGCCCCACTGGTACGCCGAGGGATCCCAGGGCCGGGTCGTCCTCGACGCGGTCACGGGCCGTCGTAACTTGGCCCCACTGGCGATGGGATAGGCGGCGCCTCCATCGTCAAATACGGCCCCCCGCTCGACACTCCGTGCTCCTCGACCAGTACCCGAATCGGTCCCGGTCTGAACTTCACCTACCTGGTCGCCGACGCGGAAGGAGGGGAGGGGGTCGTGATCGACCCCTCGTACGGGATCGACCCCGTCCTCCGAGCGATCGACTCGAAGCGCGTCAAGGTCCGCTTCATCCTCAACACCCACAGCCACGCCGACCACACGGCCGGAAACGGGGACGTGAAGTCCCGGACCGGGGCCAAGGTGCTCGCGCACCGCGTCGCCCCGATCGGCCAGGATGTCTCGGTGGACGACGGGGACCGCTTCCGCGTCGGTCCGTTGGCGTTCGAGGTCGTCCACACACCGGGCCACACGAAGGACAGTGTCCTCTACATCTTCGAGGGCCAGGTCGCCACCGGCGACACCCTGTTCGTCGGTGAGTGCGGGCGAACGGACCTGCCCGGCGGAGACCCGTCGGAGATGTACGACAGCCTCCTCCGCCGGGTGGTCCGTCTGGACGACGCGCTGGTCGTCCTTCCCGGGCACGATTACGGCGTAACGCCGACTTCGACCATCGGACGGGAAAAGAAGGAGAACTACACGCTCCAACCCCGGACCCGGGACGAGTTCCTCGCCTTCCTGCGGGAGTGAGGGAACGTTTGCCGCCGCTTCCCACACCCGAGGAGCGTTCGCTGAGGGCAACGGGGGCCCGGCGTACGGCTCCCGGAACTCCCCCCACGGCCGACCTCGTACGGAAACTGCGGGAGCTCGGACGCAATTCCGAGACGCTGGTCGCCCTCTTCGATGCCGGAGCCGTCGCGGGCGAGCGTCACCTACTGTCGGCGTGGGCGCACCTCGGTCGCTCTCGAGGGCGGGGCGAGACCCGCCTTCGAGAACGGGGCGCCGAGTTCGCCCTGTACGTCGCGGGGGAGGATCAGCTGCCGCGGGCGCTCGCCCGGGTGGGGGTGTCCGACACGACCGAACAGTTCGTGGTCGTCGCGGAGCGACCCCTCGACCCGGCCGAGCTGGTGGGTCGGTTCGGCCTCGTCCCCGACCCGACCGCGTACCCCGGCCGGTCGACGCCGACACCCTCGGCCGGCTCGGCATCACCGAGGTCGAGCGCGCGGCGGTGCCCCCGTCGGCCTGGGAGGGGCTCGTCCTGGAGCGAGTTGCCCTCGTCGACCTGACAACCCCGTCCGGTCACGGGACGACGGCAAAGCATTAGACACGGAAGCCGGTCCGCGCGACGGTCCGCGGGCGTCCGTGCAGGTGTAATCTAGTGGCTAGGATGTCAGCCCTCCAAGCTGACCACCCGGGTTCGAATCGGCGGACCGTTCCGATCCGCCGCGGAGCTCCCGGCACCTGCACTTCCCGACGCCCGCGGGTCCCGGGCGAGGGTTTATTCCCGTCGGGTCCGCTCGCTCTTCGCGCTGAGGTAGCCTAGTCCGGCAAGGCGCCAGCCTTGAAAGCTGGTGGCGATCTCGCCACGGGAGTTCAAATCTCCCCCTCAGCGTCCTCCCGAAGCGACCCCGACGAGCCAGCCCCGGGTATCTCGCCCGTTCGCGTGCGGAGGTACCCAGGTGGCGCTCAGGCCGGCCTCGGAAAGGAGGCGACGGAGCCGGAGCGGCGGCGTCAGGCGCAACTCCTCCACCTCGTGGAGGTGCCGGTACCCCCGTCCGACCTCCCCGATCAGGTAGTCGAATACGATACGGGAGCGGGTCCCTTGACGTTCGGAGAAACCGCCGCGCACGATCTTCGTCGTCTCGTCCTGGTACACGTCCAGGCTCATGTGTCCGGAACGGAACCGGCCGGGCGCGACCCAGGGTGCTACCAGGACGACCCCGCCCGGGACGAGGTGCCGAGCGAAGGAACGGAACGCGCGACTTAGGTCCGCCTCCGTCCGGAGGTAGCCGATCGCGCTGAACAGGCAGCTCACGACGTCGAACCGCTCCCCGAGGTCGAACGTTCGCATGTCGCCGACGACGAGACGCACCCCCGGCACGCGTCGGTGGGCGATACGGAGCATCGGGCGACTCAGGTCGACGCCGGTCACGTCGTAGCGGGAGCGAAGGAACTCTAAGTGGCGGCCGGTCCCGCACGCCACGTCGAGCCACCGGCGTCCGTGCGACCGGCCGAACCGTCGGGCGAGGACCACGACCCGGGACGTCTCACTTCGGTAATCCTTCTCCGAGTAGATCCGGTCGTAGTAGGCGGCAAGGTCGCGGTACATCGGGCTCGGTCCGGTCATTCTCCCGAGGCCGAAGCGGACCCCACCCCGTGTTGCAGCCACCCCCGGTCCCGATTATAAGCGCGGTCCCGCTCGCCGACCGGACCATGTCCGAAACGGCCGCCTCCACTCCGCTCATGGAGCAGTACGAGGGGGTCAAGGCCCGCTATCCCGGTCATCTCGTCCTCTTCCGCGTCGGGGATTTCTACGAGACGTTCGGGGAGGACGCGCGCATCCTCTCCCGGGCCGTCGACGTCGTGCTTACCGCACGCTCGGCCGATGCACAGGGGGTTCGCACGCCGATGGCCGGGGTACCGCACCACGCGGTCGAGACGTACCTCGGACGCCTCGTCCGCAAGGGGTTCCGGGTCGCCCTCTGCGACCAGGTCGAGGACGCGCGGTTCGCGAAGGGGTTGGTCCGGCGGGAGGTAACGCGGGTCGTCACCCCCGGAACGGTCGTCGAGGACCGGATCCTGGGCGGACCCGACCACAGCTTCCTCGCGGTGGCGAGAGAGCGGAAGGGCGAGCTGGGCGAGTACGCGGCCGTCGACATCACGACGGGGGAATGGTACCATGGGCGGGCCGACGGGCCCGGGCCGGACGGGCTTGTGTCCGCTCTCGCTCCGTTCCAGCCGCGGGAGATCCTCTGGTCCGCCCCGCTCGATGCTCCGCCGACGTTCGCCCGGGTTCTGGCCCGAGAGTATCCGGCGGCGCGGCTGGACGTGGCGCCGGGTCCCCTCGTACCGGAGGAACTGCCGGAGAGCGTCCGGCGGGGATTCGTGGGGGACGATGCCCTCACGACGGTCGACCTGCAGCTCGCGGCGTACCTCCGGGTGACCCAGCCCCGGCTCCTCCCCCATCTCCAGTTGGTGCCGGGCAGCGCCGGTTCCCGACGGTTGGCGCTTGATGCGAAGACGCTCCGGCATCTCGAGATCCGACGTCCCATGAACCCGGACGACCCCAGCGGTCCCACTCTCCTCGAGACCTGGGACCTCACGGTGACGGCCCCGGGCCGTCGGACGCTCTCCTTCTGGTTGACCAACCCGCTCGCCGACCTCGAGGCCATCCGGGAGCGACAGGACGCGGTGGCCGCGCTCCTCGGTCGGGGGGCGTTCCTCGACGAACTCCGCTCCCAGCTGCACGAGGTCGCCGACCTGGCCCGGATCGCGTCGCGCGTCGCGGGCCGGCGCGTGCGTCCGGCGGAGCTCGGCGTCCTCAAGGAGGGCCTGGAGGCGACCGAGCGTCTTTGGCCCCTGCTCGCCGAGGGCGCTGGCAGTGCGCGGTTGGACCGGGTCCGGAACGAGCTGCGACCTCCTTCCGCCCTGGTCCAGCTTCTGGTCTCCGCCCTCGCCGACACGTTACCCGCCCGGGAGGAGGACGGTGGACTTTTCCGAACGGGCCACGCCCCGGAGGTCGATCGCTGGCGCGGGGCCGAGCAGGCGGCCCTGGCCGAGCTGGCCCTGCTCGAGCGGACCGAGCAGGAGGCGACGGGGATCAAGACGCTGCGGATCTCCTACAACCAGGTCTTCGGGTACTACATCGAGGTCACCCGCCCCCACCTCGCCCGCGTCCCGCCGCACTTCCGCCGACGGCAGACCGTCGCGCAGGCCGAACGGTTCACGAGCGACCGTCTCGAGGAGGTCGAGCATCGGATCCTGGAAGCCCGCGAGAAGGCGCGGGAGGCGGAAACGCTCGAGTGGGAGCGCCTCCTCGGGGCCGTGGACGCCCATGTGCCGGCGGTCCACCGGGTCGCCCGGGCGGTGGGCGAGCTCGACGTCCTCGCCACCTTCGCCCACCTCGCCCAGACGCGGGGGTACGTCCGACCCACGGTCGACGACTCCTCCACGCTCATCGTGCGGGACGGCCGTCATCCCGTGCTCGAGCGTATCGAAGGGGCCGCCTTCGTCCCGAACGACACCGAACTCGACCCGGAGCACGGCCGCCTCGTCGTCCTGACCGGACCGAACATGTCCGGGAAGTCCACCTACATGCGGCAGGTCGGCCTCCTCGTGGTGCTCGCGCAAGCCGGGTCGTACGTCCCCGCCCGGTTCGCCCGCGTCGGTCTCGTGAACCGGCTCTTCACGCGCATGGGGTTCACGGACGAGATCGGACGAGGCAAGTCGAGCTTCATGGTCGAGATGAGCGAGGTCGCCGAGATCCTCCACGCGGCCGACGACCGTTCGCTCGTCCTGCTGGACGAGGTGGGGCGGGGAACGAGCACGTTCGACGGGCTCGCGATCGCGTGGGCGACCGTCCGCCACCTCCACGACCGGACCCGGGCCCGGTGCCTCCTCGCGACGCACTACCACCAGTTGACCGAGCTCGTCGGCTCCTTGCCCGACGCCCGCAACGCCCACCTGGCCGTGCGCGAGGGAACGGAGGGGATCGTGTTCCTGCATCGGCTCGTGCCGGGCAGCACCGACCGCAGCTACGGCATCCACGTGGCCCGCCTCGCCGGGGTTCCCGAAGAGGTGCTCACCGAGGCCGAGCGTCTCCTGCACGAGCTCGAGTCGGAGGGTCTCGTCACCGCCGCTCCCTCCCGCCGGTCCGGCCGGTCCCTTCCGCGCTACACCCAGGCGGTCCTACTGGCCGATGCGGAGCGACCGAAGGACCCCGTGATCGAGCTGCTCCAAGGGCTCGACGTGGACTCGCTCTCCCCCGAACAGGCCCAGCGTCGGCTGCGGGAGCTCCGGGACCAGGCCCGTCGTTCTCTGGACCCGGGGAAGGACGGTCCGTGACCCGAGCTCCCCCGGCGACCCGTCGACCGATCCGCCGGCTCGACGCTGCCACCGTCGAACGGATCGCCGCCGGCGAGGTCGTCGAGCGTCCGGCGTCGGTCGTCAAGGAGCTCATCGAGAACGCCCTGGACGCGGGGGCGAGCACGGTCTCCGTCCGGATCGAAGAGGGAGGGCTCGCCCGGATCGAGGTGGCGGACGACGGTCAGGGGATCCCGGAGACCGAGCTCCCGCTCGCCGTCGAGCGGCACGCCACGAGCAAGCTCGACCCGGCCGGGCCGGTCGACCGCATCGAGTCGCTCGGGTTCCGGGGCGAGGCGCTCGCGGCGATCGGCAGCGTGAGCCGCCTGCGCATCGTCTCGCGCACTCCCGACCGCGAGGAGGCCAGCAGCCTCACCGTCGAGGGAGGGACGGTGGGACGCCGTGCTCCTGCCGGCCGTTCGATCGGGACGACCGTCGAGGTCCGCGACCTGTTCTTCAACACCCCGGCCCGGAGAAAGTTCCTGCGGAGCGCGGCCGCGGAGCAGGTCGAGGTCGTCGCGACCATCGAGCGGCTCTACCTCGCCCGCCCGGACGTCACGTACCGGGTCCGGGGTGCGGAGCGCGAGCTCGCGGTCTACCCGGCCGCGACCAGCCTACGCGATGCGGCGACGCGGGTGCTCGGCCCGTCGCTCCTGCGGGAGTCGTTCGAGGTCGAGGGGGAGATCCCCGGCGGCCGCCTCGCGGGGACGCTGGGTCGTCCGGCGACCGCGGCCTCCTCCTCCCGGGGCCTGCACTTCTCGGTGAACGGGCGGACGGTCGCCTCTCGGCCGCTCACGCAGGCCGTGCGGGCCGCGTTCGGAGATTACCTCCCGCGCTCCCGGTTTCCCGTCGGGGTGATCGCCTTCGAGTTCGCGAGCGACCGGATCGACGTGAACGTACATCCCACGAAGCGTGAGGTCCGATTCGTGCGCGAGCGCGACCTCGCCGAGCGGGTTCGCGTGCTCGTGAGGGAGTCCCTCCTCTCCGCCCCGGCCGTGGCGGAGGTCGCGGGATCCTCGACCCTTCCACCGACGAGCCGTGGCCGCGCCGCCTTCCCCTCTTCGCGCGCCCGGGATCGTCCGGCACCGACCCCGGTCGGCCGCCAACGATCGCTGTCCACCCTACCGGACGCCCCGGAATCCCGGCTCGTCCCCGCGGAGGGTCCCCATCCGAAACTCGAACTGATCGGGTGCGTCGGGGCGATCTACTGGGTGGCCGAGTCGGAGGACGGCATGGTCCTCATCGACCAGCACGCGGCCAGCGAACGGGTGGTCTACGAAGCCCTCCGGCGGAACGGAACGCTCTCCCGACAGACCCTCATGTCGCCCGTCCTGCTGCCGCTCTCGGGCGCTCAACGCGCCGCCCTCCAAGCTCACGGGTCGGCGGTCCGCGCGGCCGGCTTTGACGTGGACGAGTTCGGTCCGGACACCTACCGGATCCGTTCCGTACCCGCCTACCGCGGCCGGATGGCTCGGCCCGAAGCGCTCGGCGAATTGTTGACCGAGCTGGCAGAGGGGGGCCGGCCGACCATACCGGACGGTCTCCAGGAGCGCACCGCGGCTTCGATCGCGTGCCATGCCGCGATCCGGGCGGGGGACCTCGTCGAGCGGGAGACGTTCGCCCGGGTCCTGGAAGCGCTCCACCAGCTGCCCGAGGCGTCGTACTCCTGCCCGCACGGCCGTCCGATCCAGGTCCGCCTCCCGCGGAGCCGGATCGATCGATGGTTCCTCCGGTCGGGAACGTGACGACCGCGGCGCGACCTCGGCCCTCCGAGCGTTCGGTGGTCGAGGCGACGGCCCGGTACCTCGAGAAGCAGGGATATCGCACCCGGATCGACCCGGACGGGACGAACTACTTCGACCTCGTCGCCCGCCGTGGCGACGAGGTCGGGCTCATCGAGGCCAAAGTGGCCAACTCCCGGGCGGTCCTCACCCAGGCCCTCGTCCGGCGCGCCTGGGGCGATTGGGTCGCGGTCGTGCTCGCCTCCCGGCGCTCGGCGACCGCGCTCGGCGAGCGGAGCCAGGGCACGCGGGCCGAACCCGTCGGGATCTGGTGGTGCGAAGAAGGCACGGTCGGGGTGGTGCGGGCGGCCCGTGCGTGGCCCGCGCCCGGCGGGGCGGACCCGTACGCGCCGTTGCGGGCGCGCTTCCGCGGAGTGCTGGACGCCCTCGACCGTGGCGACGTCCCCGAGGGTCTGACCTGGTCCGGGGTTCCTGGAACGGTGCGACGCCTGTCTGGCGGCCGCGGATTCCGCGAATGGCGGCTCGACGAGACGTCCGAGCCGGACCCTTAGGACGCCGTCAGCCGGAGGCCGTCCGAGACCATCGCCGCGACCCGCACGGGGTGGAACCGTTCCGCGTACCGCTCTCCGGCGACGGATAGGTCACGTCGCTCGCGGCGGTCGGCCAGGAGTTCCGCGAGAGCGGCCGCCAGCTCCGCCGGATCGTCGGAGGCTACGGTGCGGACGGCGCCGTCCGGATCGAGGGGGAACCGGACGCCGGGCCCCACGATGACCGGACAACGCGCGCGGAGGGAGAGGACGACACCGGGGTCGAACCCGATCGTGGAAGGGGCGACCAGCGTGACATCCCCCGCGGCGAAGGCCCGCTCGAAGGTCGCCGAGTCCCGGTCCGGGAGGGCGGAGACGCCGGGCTCGCTCGGGGCGGTTCCGCCGACTACCACGAGCCGGGCGCCGGCGAACAGCGAGCGCATCCGACGGAACGCGTCGCGCACTCGGTCCGCGCCGGAGATCCTCGGGTCCTCGCTCGCTAGCGGTGCCACCACGACCGGCACGTCGAGCGGGAGGTGCATCTCCTTCCGTGCGTCCTCGCGGGAGTAGTTTAAGCCGCTGTCCCGGACGGAGGGCGGCACGGGCCGGAGGCGGCCGGCCGAGATCCCGTACTCGCGAGCGAGGACCTCGGGAAGTTCCGGTGAGTCGTACACGAGATGCTGCGCTTCCTCCAGGGCCCCCCGCTCCAATCGGCGCACGGCGCGCCGGTCCCGCCAGGTGTCGACCCGTTCGAAGAGCGAGGTGGGGCTGCGGAGCGCGCTCTCCGCATCGTACGTGGCCAGCTCGAGTCGGTGGACGACCCCGACCACCTCCGGAACGCTCCCCCGGCGACCCTCCAGTCCGAGTCGCCCCAGGCCGAACGGGTCGCGCACGACCAGGTCGGCGCCGGGCCGGATCCGCCGGCCGGCGGCCTGGGTCAGGCTGGCTCCCTCCACGACGGCGCCCGGGCGGCGGAGGGGGACATCGACCAGGGTCGCGAGAACTCCCTCGGGAAGTTCCGCCCCGGCCAGGCCGGCCGGATGGAGGACCCGTACCTCGTCGCCCCCGGCCGCGAAGCCGGCCGCCAGCGCCCACGCCGAGGCGGCGGGATCGTAGGGGTCCCGGGGGCACGGACCGACGGCCACGAGGTCGATCGTACGTCCCGGCATGCCTCGGATTCGCCGGGGGGGCGCAAAAAGCGTTACGTCCCAGTGGCGGACTAGGAGGCGAGGCCCAGACGGGCCCCGAACGAGCGTCCGTTCCACGCCGTGGGGGCGACCACGCCCATCGCTTCCAGGATGGTCGGCGCCACGTCGATGAGCCGGATCGACCCCGGGTTCGCCCCGGCGCGGATCCCGTCACCGGCCCCGATAAGGATCCCGTCCATCCGGTGCGTCCCCGACCCGCAGAAGTAGTCGGGTCGGTCCCGGATGAGCGCGTGCGGGTAGGCAAAGTCCATCCGGGGCTCGGTCCGCATGTCGTCGACCCGGATGAGAAGGTCCGGAGCGTGCCGCAGGTTGCGACCGCGGTAGATCTGCTCGGGGCCGACCACCTCGATCCGCGCCTGGGTGTACTGCTCGAGGCGTCCGCGAATCTCCGCCAGCACGGCCGCGCGACGGACCGGCGACGCGAGTTCCGGGTTGAACGGATTGAGGTAGATCCCCTCCGGTACCGGGTAGGAGAAGGCGACGGTCTTCCTCCAGTCGATATGGTCGGTCGCGTGCTCGAAGGACGCGTCGCCGACGACGAGGTTTGCGAGGCTCGCGCCGAGCCCTTCCCGCAGGATGTCCGCGACCCGTCGCGAGAGCCGGCTCACGCCGGGGATCCGCTGGGCCGGCAGGAATACCGAGCTGAAGAGGCGCCGGCTCAGCGGGGCCGGGGCACTGCGGAAATGCAGGAAACCCTCCTCCTCGAGCCATCGGTTGGTCAGGAAGTCGGAATGGATCTGTCCGTGCCCGTGGTCGGAGATCACGAGGGTGATGGCGCGTCCGCCCACCGACCGGAACGCCCGGTCAATGTCGGCGCAGGCGGTGTCCACCGCGCGCCAGAACTGGCGGAGGTCGACGGGAATCTCCTCGGCGGGGCGCGCGAGCTCGGTCCAGAGCTGGTGTTGCACCCGATCCGTCTCTCGGAACAGAGCGAAGAGGAAGTCCGGCCGGTGGCGTATGGCCAGCGCGGCGGCGGCCCGGCCACGCTGTACGATCGATCGGGTCGCAGCGGCGACCCACGCGTCGCGCTCGGCGTCCTTGAAGACCGGCAGCTCCGACGGGTAGGCACCGCCGATCTCGCCTTCGACCTCGGCCCGGAGCGTACCGGGGAACGTGGGGGCGGAGCTCGAGAACATGCCCGGCAGGATGAACCCGTGGACCGGATAGCCGGACCAGAGGGGGAAGTTCACGATACCGACCCGGCGGCCGGTTCGGGACAGGCGGTCCCAGACCGCCTCCGCGGGCCGGAACGACTGGACGAGCTTGGAGTGGCCGGGGCCGCCGTCCGGTTCGGTGAACCCGAAGATGCCGAGCTCCCCGGGGTCGAGGCCGGTGGCGAACGAGTACCAGGCCGGGATCGTCTTCGCGGGGTAGACGCTCCGCAGCGGGGCCTTCACCCCGCTCTTGGCCATCGACTTGAGGAACGGGAGGTCTCCGGACGCCATCAGGGGGTCGAGCAGGTCGAAGGTCCCGCCGTCCAGCCCGAGGACGAGAAAGCGGCGAGCAAGAGACGGCATCGAACCACCCAAGGAATCTCCGGGGGTTTCGACCCGGGTCTACCTATTTAGTGTTTCGTCCAACGATGCCCGACCACCCGGTTCCCTAGACTGTATAGGGAGTGTCACAGGGGCGGGTCCGGTCCCGGGAGCGTCGTATCTACAGGAGGCGGATCGCCTCAAGGTTGAACGGAGCACGGGAGTCGACGTTGAAACGCTTGTGGAGGCTGCCGGCGAGGTCGACCGCCTTCGACTCCTCCCCATGGTTGAGGATGATCCGCTGGGGCCGCGGGTCCAGCGACGCTACGTAGTTCATCAGCTGGACTCGGTCCGAATGGCCCGAGAACCCCTCGATCGTCGCGATCGTGAGGCGGACCGGCACGCCGACCTGCCGTGGTCCGTCGAGGAACGTCGCCTCGGAGAGCCCCCGCTGCAGGCGGCGACCGAACGTGCCCTCCGCCTGGTACCCGACGAAGAGCAGGCCGTTCTTCTCCTCCGGAGCCCAGGCGCGGAAGTACTCCATGACGGGTCCGCCGCTCATCATTCCCGAGGTCGCGAGGATGATGCACGGGTCTTTCGAGTCGAGGATCCCCATCCGCATCGTCTGGGAGTCGACCCGGCGGAAGATGTCGGAGAGGAACGGGTTGTCGCCCTGCTGGAAGATCTGGGTTCGCAGCTGGCTGTTGAGGAACTCGGGGTAGGCGGTGTGGATGGCGGTCGCCTCGAAGATCATCCCGTCGAGGTACACGGGCACCTTGGGGATCTTCCCCTCGCGCATCCGCTCCTCCAGGACGAGCATGACCTCCTGGGACCGGCCGACCGCGAAGACCGGCACGATGAGCTTCCCGCCGCGGCCGACCACCCGGGTCGTGAGCGCGCTGAAGTCGTCGGTCGCCTGTTGTCGGCTCGGTTGGATGTCCCGGTAGCCCCCGTACGTCGACTCGAGCACGAGCGTCTCCAGGCGCGGGAACCGGTTGGTCGCGGGGTTGAACAGCCAGCTGCGTTCGAATTTGATGTCCCCGGAGTAGGCGAGGTTGTGGTCGCCCTCTCCGAGGTGGAAGTGGCAGATGGACGAGCCGAGGATGTGGCCCGCGTTGTGCATCGTCAAGCGGATATCGGGCGCGATGTCGGTCGTCTCGCCCCACCGGAGCGGGATGGTCCGGGTGACCAGCTCGCGGACGTGCGACGAATCGTAGAGGCCCTTCCGGGCCTCCTGATTGACGACCTTGATCGCGTCGAGCAGCATGAGCGTCATGAGGTCGCGGGTCGGGGCCGTGCAGTAGATCGGGCCTTTGTACCCGTACTTGAGCAGTACCGGGATGAGACCGCAGTGATCGAGGTGGGCGTGGGTGACGACCACCGCATCCAGCGAGTCGAGGGGGAGGAGCTCGGGGGCGTTGAAGTAGGGGGTCCGGTCGGAGCCGGGGTCGATCCCACAGTCGATCAGGACTTTCGAGTTCTGGGTCGTGAGCAGGTGAGCGCTCCGCCCGACCTCGCGGTACCCGCCGAGGGCCGTGTTCCGGGCCCACAGCTTCTCGGGGAGAGGGTCGCGGGCGATCCGGATCCCCACCTTCTTCAGGAAGGAGCGGCGGTCGTCGAAGGAGTTCCGCAGGTGGATCCGGACCTCCTCGACCGTCTTGGACGGAATGGGGGGAGTGCGAACGACCGTCGGAATCCATCCGATCCGGCGCTTGAGGTCGTTGAGGACCGACCCTCCGCGACCGATCGCGGCCCCCGGGTTCGCGGCCTCGATCGTGACCTCGCCGGTCTCGGGCTCGAAGAACAGCTGGTTGATCTCCGCCTCGGGCGGGATCAGCTCCCGGATCTGCTTCTCGGCCTCCTTCGGGTCGATGAGGATCGCGGGGTCGCTGCGGACCAGGACGCGCCGTCGGAGGCGCTGGGCCACCTGGCGGAGGAGGTCTCCTCCCGACAGAAACGCGTCCAGTTGCTTCGTGTAGAGGACGATATGCGGGCCTTCCAGCTCGATGTCGGTGACTTCGATGTTGTCCGGAAGGACCTGTTTCAAGGTCTCCCGGGTCTCATTGATTAGCGAATCGAAACTCATTATCGCGGGAAGAGGTTGGCGTGAAAGGGTTCGGCGGACGCCGGCGGAAGACTAGGGCAGGACCGGAGGCAACGGTATCTTGAGTGCCTTCAGGCGCTTATTAATTTCGTCGTCCGAGAATTCGTGGTATTCCTTGGGCGTGATGACGTTCACGAGGTAGCCGTCGCCGCTCGCGCTGTCGCGCTTCATCGCCGCGGTCAGTCCGCGGAGGGCGAGGTCGACCGCGTCGGTGGTGGAGATCTCGCGAGTGTAGTTTTCCTCGATGAGACCGTAGGTGAAGGTCGAGCCCGAGCCGACCGAGACGAACCGGTCCTCGATGCAACCGCCCGCCGGGTCGACCGAGAAGACGTGGTTTCCCTTCGCGTCGACGCCGCCCACGATCAGCCAAGCGTAGTACGGGTAGTACCGGTTCCCGGAGAGGATGTTCGACAGGAGCGTCGCAGCGCCTTCCGCCGTAAGGAGGGCGTTCCGTCGGAGTCGATAGAGCGATACCTCGGCCTTGAGGTATCGGGTGAGAACCTGCGCGTCCCCGACCAGGCCGGCGATCGTGATGCCGATGTTCTGGTCGATCTTGAACAGCTTCTGGGTCTGCTTGTTCGAGATCATCGTGCCCGCGGTCGCCCGGCGCTCCGTCGCGAGGACGACACCGTCCTTCGCCGAAATGCCGATCGTGGTCGTGCCTTTGAGGAGGCGGCTCTCGTCCATCGCGTTGATTTGACCTTGCATCGAAGACCCCTGCAGACGACAGAGAACGGAGCGCCGACCCGGGCGCGATATATAAGGGCTCACGCGGAGATTACGCGCGCGACACCGAGCTACCTCAAGCGACCTCGTGGAGCGGCCCTACATTGGCTGACTCCCGGCTCCGGAGTGGGACCCTCGGGGTCCGGCGGGAGGCGGTGAGCGCGGTTTCTCGAAAGAAACCCCAACCGATTAATGCCCGGTTCGGCTCGGGCCCCCGGATGTTGAAGCACGAGGTCGTCGTCGTCGGCGCGGGGCTCGCCGGACAGCGGGCCGCCCTTGCTGCGGTCGAGGCCGGACGCGACGTCGCCGTGTTTTCGAAGCTCCACCCCCTCCGTTCCCATTCCGGGGCGGCCCAGGGCGGCATCAACGCCGCGGTCGGGAAGGAGGACTCCGTCGACACTCACATCTACGACACGGTGAAGGGGGCCGACTATCTCGGCGACCAGGACGCGATTGAATTCTTCTGCCAGGATGCCGGCCCGACGGTCGTCGAGATGGAGCATTTCGGCACCATCTTCAACCGGGCGGCCGACGGCTCCCTCGCGCGCCGACCGTTCGGGGGCGCCGGATTCCCCCGGACCATCTATGCCGCGGACCGGACCGGTCTCGCCCTTCTCCAGGCGCTCTGGGAACGTCTCGGGACGGAGGAGTTCACGCTCTACGAGGAGTGGGACCTGACGAGCCTGATCGTCCGGGAGGGGGCGGTGCAGGGGATCGTCGCGTTCGACCGCCGCAAGGGGGATTTTGCCGCGGTCGCCGCGAAGGCCGTGGTCATGGCCACGGGTCCGTTCGGACGCGTCTACGGCCGGACGACCAACGCGCACAGCTGCACCGGAGATGGGGTCGCGGCCGCGTACGCTGCCGGTGCGACCCTCAAGGACATGGAGTTCGTTCAGTTCCATCCGACGGCCCTCGTGGAGTCGGGGATCCTGATCACCGAGGGCGCTCGAGGGGAGGGCGGGATCCTGAAGAACGCGCTCGGAGAGCGGTTCATGGCGAAGTACGCCCCCCACGTCTTGGACCTTGCCTCGCGCGACGTCGTCTCCCGGTCGATCGTCACCGAGGTCCTCGAAGGACGGGGCTACCCGGGAGGATACGTCCATCTCGAACTGATGCACTTAGGGAAGGAGAAGATCGAGAGCCGGCTCCAGGAGATCTGTGATGTCGCGCGCAATTTCGCGGGAATCGACCCGGTGACCCAGCCCATCCCGATCTTCCCAGCCCAGCACTACATGATGGGCGGCATCAGCACGGACATCCACGGCGCGACGTCCGTCCGGGGACTCTTCGCGGCGGGCGAGGCCGCGTGCGTGTCGATCCATGGGGCCAACCGACTCGGGGGGAATTCCCTCCTCGAGACGCTCGTCTTCGGGAAGCAAGCGGGTATCGCGGCGGCCTCCTACGCCACCTCCGCGGCCACCCCCTCCCTGAAGGAAGGTGACCTCGACGCGGCGACCGCTCCCCTCCGGGCCTGGTCGAGCCGGACGGACGGAGAGGACCCCGCCACCCTGCGGACGGAGATGCAACGCGTGATGGACCGCTACGTCGGGATCTACCGGAACGAGGCGGACCTGCTCGAGGGCGTCCGCCAGATCCGGGAGGTCAAGAAGCGCTTCGCCCGGATCCGGGTCGCGGACCAGTCGAAGATCTACAACGTGAACCTGAGCGACGCACTCGAGGTCGGGCACATGCTCCAGCTCGCCGAGGTCATCGTCGTCGGGGCGTACGCCCGGACCGAGAGCCGGGGGGCGCATGCCCGGATCGACTACCCCCAGCGGGACGACGCGCACTGGATGAAGCACACCCTCGCATCGAAGGGGCCGGACGGCCCGCAACTGTCCTACAGTCCGGTGGCGTACACGCGATGGGAGCCGAAGGAGCGGGTGTACTGATGGCAGTAGCGACGGTCAAAGCGACCTTCGACGTGTACCGCTTCGAGCCCGGCAAGGATGCCACGCCCCGGTACGACCGGTACGTTCTGGACCTCCCCCCGCACACTCCCGTCCTGACGGCCCTCCTCAAGATCCGGGCCGAGGTCGACCCATCGCTGAGCCTCCGGTACTCCTGCCGGAGCGCGATTTGTGGTTCGTGCGCGATGCAGATCAACTCGAAAAGCCGCCTCGCCTGTCAGGCCCCGATCGGCCCCGAGCTCGCGCGCGACGGCCGGATCGTCATCGAGCCCATGCGCAACCAGCCGGTCCTGCGCGACCTCGTCGTCGACCAGGATGGGTTCTGGCAGAACTACCGGAAGGTCGAACCCCACCTCATCCTCGACCCGCGCCTTCCGATGCCCGAGGGGCGGGAGAACCCGATGACCCCGGAGGAGGTCGACCGGTTCAAGGAGACGCCCCGCTGCATCGCTTGCGCGGCGTGCTACTCGGCCTGCCCCGCGGTCGAAGCCGACCCGGCGTTCCCCGGCCCGATGGCGCTCGCGAAGCTCTACCGGTTCGTCGTGGACCCGCGCGACCGCGGCCAGCAGGACCGGCTCGTCCGGATCCAAACGGAGGGGCTCTGGCTCTGCCTCCGGTGTCATCTGTGCACCGAGGCCTGCCCGAAGGACGTCCGCCCCAGCGAGCGGATCCGCGACCTCAAGGAGCTGGCGGTCTCGGCGCAGGGCGCGACCGAGTACGGCAGCCGGCACGCGGTCGCGTTCAAGGAGAACATCCGCGCGCGCGGCGTCCTCAACGAGATGAAACTTGCGCGCCAGACGATGGGAACCCTCGGGATGGTGGGCCAGATCCCGCAGGGGATCCGGATGTGGCGCAAGAAGCCCGAGTTCCTCCGGGCGCCCCATGCCATCGAGGGCGAGGGCGAGGTCGAGAAGATCTACGAGGCCCTGGACGACCACAAAACCCCGGAGGACCTCCCGTGAAGCTCGCGTACTATCCGGGCTGCGTAGCGCAGGAGTCGGGCAAGGAGCTCGACATGGCGACCCGGTGGGTCGCGAAGGCCGTCGGGATCGAGCTGGTCCCGTTCCCGAGCTTCTCCTGCTGCGGCTCCGGCTTCATGGACGAGGCGAACCAGGTCCTGAACGTCGCCCTCAACGCCCGCAACCTCGCGATCGCCGAGAAGGCCGGTCTCGACATCCTCACGATCTGCTCGACGTGCCAAGGGATGCTGACCCTCGCGAACGTCCGGCTGGGGGATGCGAAGATCAAAGCCCGGGTCGACGGGGCGCTCCGCCCGCTCGGGATCGAGTACCGAGGCACGACGAAGGTGAAGCACCTTCTTCAGGTCCTCACCGAGGACATCGGGCTGGAGGCGATCCGCGCGAAGGTGACCCGCCCGCTCGAAGGGCTCAAGGTGGGAGCGTTCTACGGCTGCCATCTCCTCCGGCCGGCCGACGAGCTCGGCTGGGAGAGCGCCGAGGAGCCGCACGCCTTCGAGGACCTGCTCGCGGTCCTCGGGGCGACTCCCGTCTACTACCGGGGCCGGGTCATGTGCTGCGGGTTCCCGATCCAGTTCGTGAAACCGGAGACCGCGAGCCGGATCGCGGGGAACCAGATCCTCGACGCGCAGGCGCACGGGGCCGACGCGATGGCGACGCCCTGCCCGCTGTGCCACCTCTCGCTCGACGCGTACCAGAATCGGGCGGAGAAGGCCGTCGGTCGTTCGCTCGACATGCCGGTACTTCACCTCCCGCAGGTCGTGGGTCTCGCCCTCGGCGCGTCCCCGGACGAGCTCGGACTTTCGCGACATCTCGTCTCCACGGCGGCGGTCACCGAGAAGGTCCGGGCCCGCGCGTAGGGCGCGGGAGGCCGCGCCCCCTGCTTCTTTAATTCCCGGACTGGGTCCGGGAACTATGGCCTCCGACGAAGCGCCGATGCGACGCCCCTCTGTCCCCGAGGCCGACCGGGCGATCGGGGTCAAGGTCCCGGTCCTCTCGCACGGGTTCGTCGTCCTCGTCGATTACATGGGCAACGACGCCGCGATCGTCCAGGCGGCCCGGGTCTCCTACGGCCAGGGCACGAAGACGGTGCGCGACGACCGGGGCCTCATTCGCTATTTGATGCGCCACCGCCACACGACTCCGTTCGAGATGGTGGAGTACAAGTTCCTGGTCCGGCTCCCCATCTTCGTCGCCCGCCAGTGGATCCGCCACCGCTCGGCGTCGGTGAACGAGTACAGCGCCCGGTACTCGGTCGTGCCCGACGAGTACGAGGTGCCGCCGGCGGAGGAGGTCCGCCACCAATCCGAGCGGAACCGACAGGGCCGCGGCGACGCGCTTCCTCCCGAGGTGGTGGAACGATTCCGTACCGACCTCGACCGGATCTCCAAGGAGGCGTATCTGACCTACACCACCGCGCTCGAGGCCGGCGTCGCACGGGAGACCGCCCGGCTGGTCCTCCCGGTCGCCTACTACACCCAGTGGTACTGGAAGACCAACCTGCACAACCTGTTCCACTTCCTCTCGCTCCGGCTCGACCCCCACGCGCAGGAGGAGATCCGGCTGTTCGCGAGCGCGGTCGACCAGCTGGCCCGGGTCGTGGCCCCGATCGCCTTCGAGGCGTTCGATGAGTTCCAGCGCGAGGGCCTCTCGCTCGGTCGGAGGGAACGGGTCGCCTTCCGTCTCCTCCTCGAGGGGAAGACGCCGGAGGCGGCCTGCGAGGCGGCGGGACTTCCGCTGTTCCGCGACGGCGGCCAGCGTATGAAGACCGGCGAAGGCGTCGAGTTCCTGGAGAAGCTCGAGCGTCTTCGCACCGGTGAGTGAGCGGACGCTTGCGACGGCGGCCTCCACGGGCTCAGAACCGGGGATGATCTCCCGCTTCGAGCGTGAAGCCAGGACGAGGCGCCACCGCCGGGGTCCCCGGGGGAAAGCGCTCCGGTAGGACCGGCTGGAGCGCGTCGCGCTCCGGGACCGAGCCCTCGCCCGCTGCGAGCCACGCGGCAAGCCGGCGAGCGACCCCTCCCGCCCGCATGACCCCAAATCCGTTGAACCCCGTCAGCACGAACAGCCCCGCGGCCCCCGGCACCGGGCCGATGAGCGGCCGCCGGTCGGGGTCGACGTGCAGACCCCCGCCCACGCGCGGACCAGCTCGGCATCCGCCCACCCGGGGAACCGGGTCCCGAAGCTCTCGGCCAGGTGCGTGAGGAACTTCTCGTCCCCTCCCCCGGAGGTCCGGTCCGGGTCCACCTCGACGAGCTCGGTGCCGTCGCCCGCCAGGATCCGTCCCTGGTCCTCGGGACGAACGTACACGTCCAGGTCCACGTCGTGGACCGACGGGAAGAGGGCCGGGCCGCCGGGCGTGGGTCGCAGGACGGCCGCTTGGGTCCGGTAGGGGGCGAGCGGGAGGGGGTGATGGAGGCTCGCGAGGATCTTTTTCGACCAGGCGCCGGCCGCGACGACGACGCGGCCCGCGCGGACGGTACGCCCGCCGCGCTCGAGGAGCCAGGCAGGCCCGTCCGCGGAGAGCGAGCCGAACGGGGTCCCGAAGTCGACGTCGACGCCCCTCGAGCGCGCTCCCTCGGCGTAGATCTCGGTGATCGCGCTGGGCGTCACCACCGCATCCTTCGGGCTGAGGATCGCGCCCTCCAGGTCGTCCCAGCGGGCCCAAGGCACCGCCCGCGCCAGTTCGTCGGCCCCGACCGACCGGACGTCCACCTGCCAGTGATGCAGACGCTGGACGACCTCCTCGAGGACCTTCGCCGCGTCCCGCCGCGCGGTGAACCGGGCGAAGCCGTTCGCCGTGAAGGCCGTGGGGTCCCATCGGGCCGCCAGCTCGGCGTATTCGTTCTTCGATTCACGAGCGACGGCCACGTCCCACTCGTTCCAGAGCTGCTCCGTCACCACGCCCGCGGCCCGACCGGTGGCCCCCGCGGCCGGGGTCCGGGGGTCGTAGAGGACGACGGGGCCGACCTTCCGGCCGGCGAGGTGGTAGGCGAGCGCACACCCGGCGATGCCCGCCCCGAGGACGATCGTGTCGGCGCGTTCCACCGCCACGAGGGCCGCAGCCCTTGGAGAAGTTAATAGACCGGCTTCGCGCGCGCGTACGCTTCCTTCAGCGCGCTGATGTCGACGTGCGTGTAGATCTGGGTGGTCGCGACCGAGGCGTGTCCGAGCAGCTTCTGGATGTAGCGGATGTCGCACCCGCGCGAAAGGAGCGCGGTCGCGAGGGTGTGGCGCAGCATGTGGGGCGTCACGCGGTGCTGGATCCCGGCCGTCTGGGCCGCCTTGCGGACGATCCGCTCGACGGTGACGGGACCGACGGGGAAGAGTCGGCTGCTCCCCTCGCCGATGAGCGTCCGCTCGGTCAGGTATCGGTCGATCGCCGTCCGGGTCCGGTCCTCGAGCACGACCTCGCGGTCCTTGTCGCCCTTGCCGGAGCGGACGTGAAGCACGTTCCGCTCGAACTCGATGTCTTCGAGCTGGAGATGGCATAGCTCCCCGACGCGCAGCCCGACGAAGCCGAGGACGTGGACCATCGCGCTGTCGCGGGGGGAGTCCTTGACGGCGGCGAAGAGCCGGTGCATCTCCTCCTCGGTGAGATACCGAGGCAGTCGCTCAGGCCGTCGGGGGGGCTCGAGCTGGTCCGCGATCGAGTAGCCGAAACTGCGGAAGAGGCAGGTGAGACCTCGCACCGTCGTGTAGAGGGAGTTCTTCGAGTAATGCCGCTGGAGCACGAGGTACTCCCGGAACGCCTCCAGGTCGTGGAGCGTCACGTCCTCGAGCGGCTTCTGCGCGTACCCGAGGAAGGTCTTCGCGATGTGCCCGTACTGCTTCACCGTGCAGGGGCTCCGCTCCTTCGACTGGAGCATGCGCTGGAAGCGGCCTACGAGCTCGTCGACCCGGAACGCCGGTGCGCCGTTGGGGTCAGGGACATCGTTCCGGCCGCGCCGAGGAGCCGACGGTCCACGCGCGATCGGGGCAGAGGCCATTGAGGGTCGCTGGCTGGGATTCGCCTAATAATCGTATGGACGCACTGGAACGCGCGGCCGCTCGGCTCGCTAAATAGACGCTCGAGGTTCCGCTCCCCGTGCATTGCTCGACCTGCGATGAACCGGCCGTGGTCGACCAGCCGTACCGCGGAGGTCACGCATGCCGGAGCCACTTCCTCGGGTCGGTCGACGACCGGATTCGGACCGAATTCCATCGCCAGGTCCCCCGGTTTTCGGAGGGCACGATCGCGGTCGCGCTCTCGGGCGGGAAGGACTCGGCCGTCGCGCTGGCCGCGGCGCACCGGTACTTCGGAAGGCGACCGAGCGTCCGTCTCGTCGCGCTGACGGTGGACGAGGGGATCGAAGGCTATCGCTCCGGCACGCTCGTCGCGGCCCGGCGCCTGACCGACCAGCTCGGGGTCGAGCATCGGGTGGTGCGGGCGGAGACGGAGCTCGGGACGACCACCGACCGGGCCGCGGCCGAACTCCCCGACACGGTCCCGTGCTCGTTTTGCGGTGTGTGGCGGCGCCGCCTCCTCAACCAGGCCGCCCGGGACGCGGGCGCGGAGGTTCTCGTTCTCGGCTTCAACCTCGACGACCTGGCCCAGACCGTGCTCATGAACCTCGTGCGGGGCGATCTCGACCGGATCGGACGGATGGCGCCGCATCGGGTCCGGCAGCCCGGTCTGGTGCCCCGCATTGCCCCCCTCGCGCAGGTTCCCGAACGCGAGGTCTACCTGTACGCCCTGCTGACCGACCTTCCGTTCGACCACGGGGAATGTCCGCACGCCGGCCGGGCAGCCCGCAACGTGTTCCGGGAGGTGGTCTGGCAGCTCGAGGAGGCCCAACCGGGAACCCGGCAGGCGCTCCTGCGCACGCGCGAACAGCTCCTGGACCGCATCGCCGCGGTGGGCACGGCCGGGGCGCCCGGTCGCTGCCGGGTCTGCGGCGAAGCGTCGAGCGCCGAACTATGCCGGTCCTGTACGTACCTCGCGAGCGTCCGGCTCCCGATGGCGCCGACCGGGGTGCCGTGATGACGCCCGGCGGTGCCAACGAAAGCGACCCGCGCGATTCGGTTCGCAAGCGGGTCCTGGTCGTGGGCGCCGGCATCATGGGCAGCGGCGTGGCGGCGCAGGCCGCGCTGGCCGGCTATCCGGTCACGCTCGTCGACGTGAGCGAGGAGCTCGCCCGTCGGGGTATCGAGAACGCCGGCCGGGCGCTCGACCACGCGGTGCGCAAGGGGACCGTCGGCGCCGGGGACCGCGAGGCGGCGCTGGGGCGCCTGGACGTCGGGATCGGGCTCCGACGCGCGGACTCTGCCCAGATCATCGTCGAGGCGGCGCCCGAGAACCTCGAGCTGAAACGCAACGTGTTCGCCGAGATCGAGGAGAACGCGCCCCCCGATGCCCTCCTCGCCTCCAATACCTCCTCCCTGCCGATCACGGCGATCGGGGAGCGCCTCAAGAACCCCTCGCGGCTCGTGGGGATCCACTTCTTCAATCCCGTCCTCCAGATGCCGCTCGTCGAGGTCATCCCAGGACACACGACCCCACCCGAGGTGGTGGAACGGGCCCGAGCGTTCGCGGTCAGCCTCGGCAAGACGGTCGTCCAATCCCGCGACACGCCCGGCTTCGTCACGAGCCGCGGGTTGGCGGTCCTCGTCAACGAGGCCGCGTGGATGTTGTTCGAGGGCGTGGCGACCAAGGAGGACATCGACACGTCCTACAAGCTCGGGTTCCACCACCCGATGGGACCGTTCGAGTTGGTCGACCTCGTGGGGATCGACACCACCCTCGCGATCCTCGACATCCTCTGGGACGGGTTCCGCGACCCCCGTTACCGGGCGTGTCCGCTCCTCCGGACGATGGTCTCGGCCCACCTGCTCGGCCGCAAGACCGGTGAAGGGTTCTACCGGTATCCCCCGCCGGAGGCCCGACCGTGACCGACGCGGACTCGTTCATCGACCTCCTCCTCCTCGTCATCATCTCCCTGCTCCCCGCGTTATTCTACCTCGCCTGGGTCCGTCGTTCCGCCCGGTTCCAGCGCGAGACCTGGGGTCCGCTGCTCGGCGCGTTCGTCTACGGGGCCGTCTTCGCCACGATCGCCGCGGGGCTCGTCGAGGTCGTCCTGGTCGCGCTGGGCACAGCGGCGAGCCAAGCGTACCCCGCCCCGGAGTTCGTTTTCCTCAACGGCAACTCGACCCTGGGCGGGATCTTCCTCGTCCTGGTCCTCGCCCCGTTCGTCGAGGAGGCGCTGAAGGCGTCGGGGGTGTACTCCTACCGCGACCGGTTCCGGAGCATCGCGGACGGCCCGGTCTTCGGGGCTTCGGTGGGACTCGGGTTCGGGTTCTTCGAGACCTTCCTCTACGGACTGGGCGCCTTCCTCGTCGGGGGGCTCGCGGCCGGGATCGTCCTGATCCTGGTGCGCAGCGTCTCGAGCGTCCTCCTTCACGGCAGCTCGACCGGGATGTTCGGCTACGGGTTCGCACGCAGCCGTTTCAACCAGCCCGGCCCCGGCACCGGGTCGTACTACCTGCTGGCCGTGGCGATGCACTCGGGCTTCAACGTGCTCGCCTCGCTCTCGGTGATCCTCGTGCTGCTCGGGGTCACGGGCTTCGCCGCCGCGTCGGCCTCCGAGATCGCCCTGTTCGCCGCGATCCTCTTCGCGTTCGCGGCCATCGAGCATGTGCGGGCGGTCGTGGCGACCGCGGATTACCCGGCGATCCAACTCGGGTCGGCCCGCTACCGCCCCGCCGGAGGGAAGCGGCGAGTGCCGCCGCCGGGTGCGTCCTAGAGCTTCTTGCGGGGCGGGGCGCCCTCTCTCTGCCACTCGGACTCGCCGATCGACCGGTAGACGGACTCTGCCTCGTCGGTGGCGGGGGCGTCCCCGCCTTGACCCACGTCCCGGATCCGGGTTTTCTTGAGCAGCCAGTAGTGGATGCGCCAGGTCTTGCCGCGCGAGACGGTCGCGTCCTCCTCCTCGCTCGTGAGCAGCCCCTCCTCTTCGAGTTGGTAGAACCGGTCCCGGTCCTCGCTCGAGAGCTTGTTGTCGAGCACGGTCCCCTCGGCGCCGAAATATCCGAGGACCATTCGCGCGGTCGGACGGGCCAGGTCGGCGGTCATCTTGCCGTGGACGACGAGCGTGCGTTCGATCGCGCGGGTGAGCTCGGCCTCGGTGATCGATGCCATCCCGATCGCATGGCCACCGGCATCGCCTTGGATAAGGTGTGCGCGCGAGCGGCAACGGGCCGTTGATGTTTAGTGACGGGTCGGGGTCGCCCCCGCGTGACCGAGCCCGCCGTATTCGACCCCACCCCCGCGACGCTGGACGCGGCGCGGAAGGCGCTCGACCGGGGCCTCTGCCCCGAATGCTACGGGCGACTTTTCGGTCGGGCCGGGCATGGGCTTTCCAATCCGGAACGCGCCCGACGACTGCTCGAACAACTTTCCGCGGCCCTCCCGCCCCGGTCGGGCCCCTGCGCCGGCTGCTCGGACCTCTTCGCCCGGCTCGACGTATGGGTGGAGCGGGGGGTTCGCTCGGTGGAGGGGTTCGAGTGGCACCGGTTCACTTGCGGTTCGCGCTGGGAACCGGAGATGCTGGCCCGCGAGGAGAACCTCTGGCTTCAGCTCGGGACCGAATGGGGGGAGAGCGCCCGCTCGGCGTTCAATCGGGAATGGGGAAAGGCCCTCGAATCCCGTACCGGAGCTTCCGGCGGGCCGGACCGTCCGGACGTGGTATTCCTCGCCGACCTCGCGGTCGGACGGGTCGAACCGACGATCCTCCCTCTGTACGTCCGCGGGCGCTACCGGAAGCTCGACCGTACGATCCCCCAGACCCACTGGCCGTGCCGTCGCTGCCGCGGACGGGGCTGCGACACGTGCGGGGGGTCCGGGAAGACCTACCCGACCAGCGTCGAGGAGCTCGTCGGAGCCCCGCTCCTTTCATCGGCCGAAGCCGCCGAGACCCGATTCCATGGGATGGGCCGGGAGGACATCGACGCCCGGATGCTGGGTCGGGGCCGTCCCTTCGTGCTGGAGCTGGTCCGGCCCCATCGTCGGACGTTCGACCTGACCTCCCTCGCGCCGGAGATCGCCCGGTCCTCCGGCGGGCGGGTCGAGGTGGACGGATTGCGGGCGGCGGAAGCGACGGACGTGGTCCTCGTCAAGGAGGCCGCCCCGGAGAAGAGCTACCGCGTGGGGGTCGTCGGGACCGTGCCGGTGGCAAAAGTTAATGAGGCGCTGGACGTCGCGGCCGGCCGAGCGATCGCCCAGCGCACGCCCACTCGTGTCGCCCATCGGCGGTCCGACCGCGTCCGCGCGCGCCGGATCGTCGCTGCGCGCGTCGTCGAGGCAGGGGATGCGGGCTTCACGCTCGAGATCCGAACCGAAGCGGGTACGTACGTCAAGGAGTGGGTGGAAGGAGATGGCGGCCGTACCGAACCGAACCTCGCGGGCCTCGTCGGGGTCCCGCTGAAGGTCAGCTTTCTCGACGTGCTGGACGTTCACGATACCGAGGGTTAGTACCATGGTGAAGAGTTCGAAGGGATTCCGCTCCCGCAGCCGCGGGACGTTCACGAAGGAGGTTCGGGAGAAGGGGATGCCGCCCGTCAACTGGTTCCTCCGTTCGTTCGAGATCGGCGACCGTGTCACCATCCGCATCGAGCCGTCCGACCCGCACGGCCAGCCGCACCCCCGCTACCAGGGCCGGACCTGCACCGTGGTCGCGAAGTCGGGCCGCGCCTACCGGATCGAGTTCCTGGACGGCGGGAAGCCAAAGCAGCTGGTCGCGACCCCCGTGCATCTCTGGCCGGTCCCCAAGGCCGAGGGGACCCATGCCTGACCCGGTCCCGCTCTCCCGCGTGAAGGACCTTCTCGCCGAGGAGGCCGCCCACCGCACGCTGCCGCGGGAGGCCGCGCTGGCCCTGCAGCACGCGGAGCTGTTCGTCCGCCTCTCCTCGGAGCAGACGGACAAGCTCATCGCCGAGCTGCGTGCGCTGCCATACGTGGACGCCGTCGTCGCGGTGAAGCTCGCGGACACGCTCCCCCAGTACCCGGAAGAGATCCGGCTCCTGTTCTCGAAGGAGCGGGTCGCGCTCGAAGAGGGGCAGGTCACCCAGCTCCTCGAGATCATTGCACACCACCGATGAGCGGGATGGCGGACGGTGGAGAGCTACGCGCAAGTCCTCGATTACCTGCCGAACGGTCGGCAGACCGAACGCGGCTTCCATCGTGAGCCGCTCGCCCTCGCGGTCGGCGAGGACGAGCTCAAGCTGTTCGAGCTCGTACCGCGCGTCGGCGCGGTGCTGAGCCCGGGACAACGGATCCCGCTCGTTCCCTTGGCGGGCGTTCCGCCGCCGATCGACCACGTGCGTCGCCGCCTGGCCTACGACGAGCTCACGGTCGCCGCCCGGGCCGAGCTCACGGCCGCTCTCGAGAGGATCGTCCGGGCCAACCCGCCCCGCTACCTCCGCTTCTTCAACGAGGCGCCGGCCGTTTCTCGACGGTTCCACCTGCTGGAGCTCCTGCCCGGGATCGGAAAGAAGACGATGCAGCAGATCGTGGACGAGCGCAAGCGCGCGCCGTTCGCGAGCTTCGAGGAGATGGAGACGCGGCTGCACCTCAAGAGCCCCGAGCTCTTGATCGTCGGGCGGATCGAACAGGAACTGAGCGGTGTCGAGGACAAGTACCGGCTCTTCGTCGCTCCCTGAGCCGGCGGCCCTCGGGCCGCCCTCCGTCCCCACGACGGCCACGGAGGTCCGTGCGGCGCTCGCCCGCCTCGAGATCCGGCCCTCCCGGGGCATGGGACAATCGTTCCTCACCGACCCGTTCGTCGCCGATGCGGAGGCCGCGCTCGTCGCCGTTCCCCCCGGCCACCCGCTTTTCGAGATCGGCGGGGGGTTCGGCCAGCTCACGGCCGCGCTCCTCCGGCGGAAGCTCGGGCCGCTCACCGTCATCGAGCGGGATCCACGGCTCGCCCGGTTCCTCCGCCGCACCTTCGCCGATAGGATCGTCGTCCTCGAGGGAGACGCGCTGGAGGTGCCCCTCCCTCCGGCGGAGGCCGCGGTCGGGAACCTGCCCTACTCCGTGGCCACTCCCTTGCTCCTCCGTCTGTTCGAGGCCCGCGTCCCCCGCGTGGTCTTTCTCGTGCAGGACGAGGTGGCGCGACGGCTAGCCGCCGGACCGGGCTCGAAGGAGTATGGCCGACTGTCGATCGTCGCCCAGCTGTACGGCACGGTGGAGCTGTTCCGGACCGTCCCGCCCTCGGCCTTCACTCCCGTCCCCGAGGTCACTAGCCGGATCGGGGTCCATGTCGCGCGGGTCGGGGAACTGCCCGTCCCTTCCGTTCCGGCATTCGAGGAAATGGTGCGTCTCCTCTTCTCGTCCCGCCGAAAGCAGCTTCGGAATCTCATGCCCCGGGTCGTCCGCTCGGAGACGACCGCCTCCCGCCTGACCCGCACGGCGGGATGGCCCGAGGAGTGGCCATCCCTCCGGCCCGAGGCGCTCCCTCCCGAGGCGTACTTTGCCTTGGCTCGCTCGATCGCCACCGTCTCGCCCGCGCCCTAGCGCTCCCTCGCCGTCCCACCGACGAGGTTACGTACCGTGCCCCGGTCGCCGACGCATGCCACGTGCACCGGCCCGCCGGAGCCGCCCTCCTCACCCACCGCCCCTCCGGGCGCATGAGCGGAAGAACCACGCGCTGTGGGAGCACGTGGCGACCGGGTACGAGCGTCGGAACGAACGGACCCTCGCGCGGGGTTCCGCGATGGGGTGGGGGATGTGGCACCGTCCGGAACGCGAGCTCCGGGTCCTGGGTGACGTGGAGGGCAAGGACATCCTCGAGCTGGGCTGTGGCGCGGCGCGATGGTCGGTCGAGCTCGCCCAGCACGGCGCGCGGATGGTCGGCCTCGACTTCTCCGCGGCGCGGCTCGAGCAGGCCCGGACCCAAATGGCGCGGGCCGGCGTCGACTTCCCGCTCCTCCAGGCCAGCGCGGAGGCCGTACCGTTGCCGTCGGACCGTTTCGACATCGTGTTCTGCGACTGGGGCGCGGTCACGTTCACCGACCCGTATCGGACCGTGCCCGAGGTGGCCCGACTCCTGCGAGCCGGAGGTCTGTTCGCGTTCTCGAATGCCAGCCCCTTCCGATCGCTCTGCCAGAACCGTAAGACGGACCACATGTCCCCGCGATTGCTCTACGATTACTTCGACCTCCACCGGATCGAGTATCCGGACGAGGTCAACTTCCAGCTCCCGTACGGGGAATGGATCCGGCTATTCCGGGAGCACTCCCTCCTCGTGGAGGATCTCATCGAGCTCCGTCCGGCCCGGGGCGCACGAACCACCTATCTCACGAAGAAGGAGGCCGATTGGGCGCGTCACTGGCCGATGGAGGTCATCTGGCGGGCCCGGAAGTCCTCCGACGGTCCCGGTAAGGACGCCGGGGTGCGATCGCGTGGACCGGCGTTGAAGAGATCGGGCCAGGCCGTTCTCTCGGGTCGAGCCCAATGACGCCGACTCGTGGGGCGGAGACCCCTCGATCGGACCCCACCGCCTCGGACCGGGAGGTGTGGGACGCGGTCGACCGCTACTTCGTCGACCTCTTCGGCCTAGCCGACCCGGTGCTGGAGGAGACGCTCCGCTCGTCGTTGGCCGCGGGTCTTCCCGAGATCCAAGTGTCGGCCCTCCAGGGTCGACTGCTGCAGCTGCTCGCGCAGCTTCAGGGCGCGCGTCAGATCTTGGAGATCGGGACCCTGGGCGGGTACAGCTCGATCTGGCTGGCCCGAGCTCTACCCCCCGGCGGACGACTCATCACCCTCGAGCTCGAGCCCCGCCACGCCGAGGTGGCGCGGGCCAACATCGAGCGGGCCGGCCTCACGGAGCGGGTCGAGGTCCGAGTGGGTCGGGCCGTCGACCGCCTGGCTCAACTCGTTGCGGAGGGGGTCGGTCCCTTCGACCTCGTCTTCATCGACGCCGACAAGGAGAGCTATCCGGAGTACCTGACCTGGGCTCTCCGTCTCTCACGACCCGGAACGCTCCTCGTCGCAGACAACGTGATCCGGAACGGGACGATCGTGGATGCCCACCATCCCGACCCCCGCGTGCAGGGGGTCCGCCGGTTCTTCCAGATGATGGCCGCCGAGCCCCGGTTGAGGGCGGCCCCCCTCCAGATGGTGGGGAGCAAGGGATACGACGGCTGGGCGATCGCGCGCGTCACCGACGGGCAGCCAAACGAGCGTTGAGGGGGCATCTGCCGGGGTCGAGCCGGTCGGCTCGATCGACCCACCCCCGGCACTGACATAACCCTCTGACCCTCAACCCCTCGAGAGGAGACGACCATGGTAACGCACGCGACCGGGACGTTCGACGTCACACTGGCATCGGTCGGGACGGACGACAAGGCCGACGGTTCGACCCTCGGCCGGATGTCGGTCGACAAGAAGTTCCGGGGAGACCTGGAAGGCGTGAGCAAGGGCGAGATGATGACCGCGATGACCGAGTTCGAGGGTTCCGCGGGGTACGTCGCCCTCGAACGCGTGACGGGAACCCTTCACGGACGACGGGGCAGCTTCGTGCTCCAACACGGCGGCATCATGGGCCGGGGGGCGCCTCAACTGACGATCGTGGTGGTGCCGGACTCGGGCACTGGTCAGCTGGTCGGCTTGACCGGAAAGATGGCCATCGTGGTTTCCGACGGCCTGCACTCGTACGACTTCCAATACACGCTTCCCGACCCTTCTCCGTAACGCTCGGAAGCGGAGACTGGCGGAGGTACGTCCCGCCACCTAGGGTTCTGTCCCTTCCGCACTCGGTGCGGCCCCACCCTCCTCGACGGTCACTTTTCAGTAGAGGGCCAGCGTGCGATGGGCACCCCGTTCCGAAGGCTCGTTTTCGATCCGGACTGGCCGGGAACGGACCCGCGGCCTTCGGGAGGCGGCGGCGGTCAGAGTCGAACGCTCAAGTCACCGTCGGCCCTGCCTCCCGCGGGGGGGAGGAAAATGGCCGAGATGAGCCGGTTTGGACGCTGGCTCGTGAATGTCGGCAACGCCCGCCGGTCGGCCCGGATCCTGGAGGCACTGGGGTCCCGACTGCCGCTTCCCCCCTCGGCCCGAATCCTCGAGCTCGGCGCGGGACGGGGGGGGATGTCCGCGCTGCTCCAAGAGCGATATCGGCCGGGACGGTTGGTGGTGACCGACTTCGACCCGAGCCAGGTGGACGCGGCCCGCTCCTACCTTACGCAACGATTCGGATCCCTGCCGCCGTCGGTCGAATTGCGCCGCGTCGATGCCAAGACGCTGCCCTTCGACGCCGCCGAATTCGATTGCGTGTTCGCGATCGCGATGCTCCACCATGTCGAAGCCCATCATTTCGACTACCGTGAACGACCCAAGGCCCTGGCCGAGATCCGCCGGGTCTTGTCTCCGGGAGGAATCCTGGCCTACTCAGAGTTCTCCCGGACAGAGGAGATGCGGCACTCGCTGGGTGAGCTGGGATTCACTCCGATCTTCGAGAAGCGTGGATGGCGGGGGCGCGAGCTTGCCCTCTTCCGCTCTCCGGAATAGGCCCCGGCACTCGGTCCGCCGACGCTCAGCGGGCGGGTTCGAACGAATTGCCTCGTTCCTGCCCTCCCATTGTGCCCCCCACCGAGAAGCGACGCCCTCAATGCGTCGGCCCTCACCAACCAGCAAGTGACAGAACCATCAGGTAGGCTTTGGGATTTTATTGCCTGATGGGGGCGGGCAGTGATTCTATTCCCTGAGCTGTGATCTTATTCTCCTCGCCTGAAGGTGGTGTCAAGTCTTGAATCCGCGGTCACCGCGCCCCCGGACCAGCGCTGGGCCGGGAAGTAATCTGAGGTTAGGCGCGGCTGTAGCTTTCGGACAGAAGAGGCTTCTAGGACATAGCCCCCGGCCACCCCCGAACCGTGCAGCCTCGACCATGGGGCGGCAGGCAGCCCCAAGGAGGCGCATGGTCCCGCCCCGCGGCTTAGGTCGCCGTGAGGCGGTCGGTCGCAGGAACCGGATCAGCCCTAGGCGGGGACAACCGCGGCAACGTTCTTCATGACGATCAGCGTGCAATGGGTCGACAGGGCGGCGATCACGCCGAGGGCCGCGAGCCAGGGTGCAAGGAGGACCCCCGCGATGCCGACCGTGGCCGGCATTTCGAGGAGCGTGGTGCCCTTGTCGTCCTTGACGATAATCCGGGTGACAGTGGCGTCGTGGAGCAGCTCGCGGACTTTCTTGGAAAGGTCGTCGGACGAGACTGAGAACTGCCTGGCGTAGATGGCACCCTTGAAGGTCGCCACGTTGATGCCGCAGGCGCTACAGTACGTGGCTTTCGGGTACTAGGTTCGTACCGCACTTGGGGCAAATGGGTGTCATACCCGTTCAGGGCCGTCGATGGGCCTTATCCTCCCCCTACAGCGGATCCCACACGGTCGGCGAGAGAATTATCGAGAATTGGCTGACCCGAGCCGTTGAGATTCGCATTCCAGCGCGGGTTCCGCTAGTTCCTCGATTCGAGCGTGACCAGGGCCGAGTTAATCCCGAATTGGCCCCCCTTGACAATCAGGTCAGCAGAACTCGCCAGCTTATGCGAGCTGACCAACGCGAGCCGGACCAAGCGAGCGAGTACGGTCTAGTTCGGTTTGGGATCCACCAGTGCGTTTGGATCCGGGAGACACATGGCGTACGATAAAAATCTCGGGTCACCGAATGAAAACACACTCAGTCGTCCTTGACCATTAAAATCCCACAGCCCGCCAAGTAGGCCTTGTGAACATATCAACCTCGGTGAAGGTATCGCTGCGCTTGGGAAAGAAACGGCAGAACTCTGTCGCAGTCTACCGTATCAAGGCGCTCGACCCCGCGCATCAATACGTATAAATACGTAGTCAGAACGGGCCGATTTTCACAGCCTTAAAGTAGTTCGAGAATCGAGTTATGCTCGACAGTCATGGGTCTGCGTCTCCGCCCGGCGACCGCGATCACCGTCCTCGTCGTGGGAGTGCTCGTCGCGACCTTCGTGCTCGTGTCCGCCCCCCGGGGCTCCTCCGTCGCTGTGGGTCCGATCGTCAACTTCGCGGTCATGGCAATCGTCGCGACGGTCGTCGGGACCGCCGCCGCCCTACTGGCCGTCGTGAGCGGTTGGCCGCGACTCGCTGCGCAACCGGAGGCGTCCCCCACACCAGAGAGCTCCCCCATCAATCCTTCGACGGGGGACCCGGAACTTTCCCTGAAGTCGGACTCCTAGACGGGCCGAGTTCATCGAGGGCCGGAAGTTCGCCAGCGTTCAAGGCCGTGGGAAGCTCGACGGGTCTGGCCTTCCCGCCCCGCTCCCGGCGGTGATCTCCGGCTGCGCTGGTCGCGTCCGTGAAAGTTTCGTACCGACCGTGAAGGATTCAGCGTCCTGTTTAGGATACATTCACAAGGCCCCTCCACGTAGAGGTCATTATATAGAAGCGCAAGTCTGGTCGGGACGGTGAGCACATGCTTCAGGGTACCCCTATCCTCATCTTGAAAGAAGGCACTGAGCGCGAACGCGGCAAGGGCGCGACGGCGAACAACATCGCGGCAGCGCGAGCCGTGGCGGACGCGGTCCGAACCACGCTCGGCCCTCGAGGCATGGACAAGATGCTCGTGGACGGGATGGGGGACATCACCATCACGAACGACGGCGTCACGATCCTCAAGGAAGTCGACGTCGAGCATCCCGCCGCGAAGATGATCGTCGAGGTCGCCAAGACCCAGGACCAGCAGTGCGGCGACGGCACGACCACCGCGGTCGTGATCGCTGGCGAACTCCTCAAGCGTTCGGAGTCCCTTCTCGAGCAGAGCGTTCACCCCACGGTCATCACCCGCGGGTTCCAGCTGGCCCTCCAGCAGGCCAAGCTCCTCCTCGAGACCGAGATCGGCACCCCCGTCAAGGCCGACGACGAGGCGATCCTCATTGACTGCGCGACCACCGCCATGGGGTCGAAAGGGGTCTACGGTTCCCGTGACCAGCTCGCCAAGATCGCGGTCAAGGCGGTCCAGAAGATCTCCGAGACGCGCGGTGGCAAGGTCGTCGCCGACGTCGACCAGATCAAGGTCGAGAAGCGACCCGGCGGCACGATCGCCGACACCCAGCTCTTCGACGGGATCATCCTCGACAAGGAGCGAGGCCACCCCCGCATGCCCACGCAGGTCGCGAATGTGAAGATCGCACTCCTGAACAGCTCCCTCGAGGTCAAGAAGACCGAGATCGAGAGCAAGATCAACATCAAGAATCCGGCCCAGATCCAGAGCTTCCTCGACGAGGAGGACAAGACCTTCCGGAAGATGGTCGACGCGGTCAAGGCCGCGGGCGCGAACATGGTCGTCTGCCAGAAGGGGATCGACGACGTCGTCCTCCATTACCTCTCGAAAGAGAAGATCTACGCGGTCAAGCAGGTCAAGGAGTCCGACCTCCAGAAGCTGGCCCGTGCCACGGGCGGCAAGATCGTTACGGGGATCAAGGAACTCACGCCGGCCGACCTCGGTAGCGCGGCCCTCGTGGAAGAGCGCAAGATCGGGGACGACCACATGACGTTCGTCACCGGTTGCGCGAACCCCCGCTCGGTCTCGATCCTCATCCGCGGCGGAACGGAGCATGTCACCCAGGAAGTCGAACGCTCCCTCCATGACGCGCTCAAGGTCGTCTCGAGCGTCCTCGAAGACGGGGTCGTATGCCCCGGCGGAGGCGCGACCGAGATCGACCTCTCGGTCAAGCTGCGCAAGTGGGCCAGCACGGTCGGCGGTCGCGAACAGCTTGCGGTCGAGGCGTTCGCTCAGGCCCTCGAGTGCATCCCCTGGGCCCTCGCCGAGAACGGCGGCTACGACGCGATCGACACGCTCATTGAGCTCCGCAGCGCCCACGAGGGTCCCAACGCGAACAAGAACGTCGGGGTCAACCTCGCGGACGGCAAGGCCGCGGACATGTGGAAGCTCCGCGTGGTCGAGCCCGCCCGCGTCAAGCGCCAAGCCCTCACCTCGGCGACCGAGGTCGCTTCGATGATCCTCCGCATCGACGACATCATCGCCTCGAAGAAGGGCGGCGGTGGCCCCCCCGGTGGCCCGGGCGGCCACGACCACTAGACCGGAGCCGAACCCCTTCCGCGACCCGCTGGGCGGGCGGCCGACGAGTTCGGCCGCGCGCCTCCTCCGAAGCCTTCATAACAAGGGGCGGGTAGGCCGCTCGCCATGCGCACCAAGCAGGTCGAGGGAGTCCTCCGTCTCGATGTCGTGGCACTCGACCCGCGCCCCGCGATCTACCTCGTCTACGACGGGCTCGCCGGGGTCGGCCAGCGGCCGATCCTGCGGGACATGGTCGACGAGCTCGCCCGGAAGGGCCCCCAGGAGCTCACGAAGTTCCTCGACACGCTCCGCCGGCGCCACTCCGGTCAGGTCCACGTCTACTTCGCGGACTACGTTAGCTACGGTATCGGGGGGGGCGACGCGACCTCGGAGTTCTTCCTCGGGACCTTCCTTATCCTCCACGAAGCCGCCCGGCCTGCGGGCGAGGGCCCCGCCGTGCCCGAGCACCTCGCGCTCTTCCGCCCCGGCGGCGTCGAGCGACTCTCTCTCGAGGGTCCGCCCAATTAGCGCCCCCCACGAACGAACCATCTTGTAGGCCCTGACTCCCTCCGCCAGCAGGGCACGAACGATGACGGACGAAACCCCGCTCGAGCACGAGCGTCGCCTCAAGGTGGCGCGCTGGCGGGAGGAAGGACGGGAACCGTACCCTTGGAACTTCCCGGGAAGAGTTCCCACCGAAGCGGTCCGGGCGCGAGCCGCCACGCTCTCGTCCGGTACGGAGGTCGAGGGCGAGAACGTCCGGGTCGCCGGCCGGCTTCGGGCGCTCCGCGTCCATGGCCGGACCGCGTTCGCGGACATTGACGACCTGTCGGGTCCGCTCCAGCTCCTGCTCCGGGCCGACATCCTGGGCGAGACCGCCTACCAGTCTTGGGTCGGCGACCTCGATTCGGGGGACCTGGTCGGGGCCGAAGGCGCACCGGCACTCTCTCGGCGCGGGGAACCCTCGCTGGTGGTCCGGGAGCTCCATCTTCTCGCGAAAGCGATCGCCCCCCCGCCGGAGAAGTTCCACGGCCTCCAGGACGTTGAAGAGCGACTGCGGCGGCGTTACCTCGACCTTCTTTCGTCGGCCGAGACGCGGCAGCGCTTCCGGGTCCGCTCGCTGCTCACTCGCGAGACGCGCTCGTTCTTCGAGGAATCCGGATTCCTCGAGGTCGAGACGTCCGTCCTCGTGCCGCTCGCAGGGGGTGCGGCCGCCGAACCGTTCGTGACCCACTCGAACTACCTCGCCCAGGACGTGCAGCTGCGCATCGCGCTCGAACTCCCTCTCAAACGCCTCATCGTCGGGGGGCTCGAGCGGGTCTTCGAGCTCGCGAAATGTTTCCGGAACGAGGACCTCGATACGACCCACTCGCCGGAGTTCACGATGCTCGAGGCGTACTGGGCGTATGCGGACTACCAGGACATGCAGGCGCTGACCGAGCGGCTGTACCAGCGGCTGGCGACCCGCGCGGCCACGCTCCTCCCGGGGGCCCCGGCGGCGCAGGAGGCGGCGCGGGAGTTCGCCGCGGGGATCTCCCACGTCGACTTTGTCGATGAGCTCGAGCGGGTCAGCGGCATCCCGGGGCTTCTCGAGAAGAACCCCGACCAGCTCCGCGACCTCGCACGGGCGGCGGGCTCGACCGTCCCCTCCGATTCTCCGGCCGGGGTGTTCCTCGACAAGCTGTTCGAGCACTACGTCGAACCCACGCTCCAACTCCCCACCTTCGTGATGGACCATCCGGTCGCCACCACGCCCCTCGCGAAGCGGCACCGTCGCCTTCCGGGGCGGGTCGAGCGGTTCGAGTTCTTCTACCGAGGCTTCGAGCTCGGGAACGCGTACACTGAGCTCACCGACCCCGACGAGCAGGAGCGGCGGTTCCAGGAGCAGTTGGACGCCCGAGCCGAGTACCGATACGCCTACGACTCGGACTTCGTCCGCGCGCTCCGGCATGGGATGCCACCGACCACCGGGATCGGCATCGGGATCGACCGGATGGTGATGGCGCTCACCGGGACCACCTCCATCAAGGACGTCATCCTCTTCCCGCTCGTCCGGTCGACGTAGCCGCGGAACCCCCGGGGTTATGCCTCCGCTCGGCCCGGGGTCGGACGATGGACCCTGCCTCCGCGAACGGACCCGTGCTCCCCCTTCGACTCGACGAGCTCTCGGTGGTCTACGGCGAACGGAAGGCGGTCGACCGGCTGAGCCTCGAGGTCCGGCCCGGTGAGATCTACGGTCTCTTGGGTTCGAACGGGGCGGGCAAGTCCAGCACGATCAAATCGGTCGTCGGACTCGTGCGTCCCGCGGGGGGCACCGTCCGAGTGTTCGGCTTCGACTCCCAGAAAGAGGCCCTCGCGACGAAGGCGCGGATCGGGTACGTCCCCGAGACCTCGATGTTGTACGAGGCCCTCACGCCGCATGAGTTTCTCGAGTTCGTCTCGGGCGTGCGCCGGCTCGACCCCCAGCGCGCCGCCGACCGTACCCGCGACCTGGTAACGGCGTTCCGTCTGACGGACGAGTTCGACGAGCCGATCGCCTCCTTGTCGAACGGCACCCGCCAGAAGGTCCTCGTGGTTGCGGCCCTCCTCCACCAACCTCCCCTCCTGGTCCTGGACGAACCGCTCAACCACCTCGACCCGCGCTCCCTGCGCCTGATGAAGGACCTGCTCGCCCAGTACGTGAAGAACGGGACCCGCGGCGTGCTGTTCTCGACCCACGCGATGGAGGTCGCGGAGCAGCTCTGCCACCGCGTCGGCATCCTGGACCACGGCGTGCTTCGCGGCGAGGGTTCGCTCGCGTCGCTCCGGGAGCGCGGCGCGGAGGGCGACGCCACTCTCGAGGAGATCTTCCTGCACCTTACCCAGGAGGACGAGGGCGTCCGGGCGGCGCTGGCGTCGCTCGAGAGGACGTAGGATGGCCTGGCGCGCGGCCTATCGCTTGAGCCGGGTCGCGTTCACCGAACTCTCGTTCCAGGCGATCTACGCGTTCCGGCAGGGCAACCTCCTACCTCCCGAAGACGCCTCCAAGCTGAGCTCGCGGGCGCGCAGCCGGGTCCTCCAGAGCAAGGCGTTGGTGGCCGGCCTCCTGGGATTCCTCACCCTCGGGGGCGCGCTCATCCTCCACAACGCCAGTTACGTCGCCGTTCGGCTCCTCGCGAATCCCATCCCCGTTCCGGTGTTCCAGGTGGGCGTGCTCACGGCGCTCCTCAGTATCGATGTCGCGTTCCTCTGGTGGACCGGCCTCCAGGTCCTCCCGACGTTCCTCTCGGCGGGCGTGCTTCCGGTGCTCGAACCGTTGCCGATCGACGGGCCGACGTTGCGGCAGACGGCCGTCATCCTCTACCTGCGCTTGTTCGACCTGCCGGTCCTCACGCTGCTGGTCCTCACTCCGCTCCTGGTGGGACTCGCGCTCGGTCCCCTGGCCGGTCTCGCGATCCTCCCGGGAATCGCCGCCGCGGTGGTGTATGCACTGGCCCTTGCCCTCGTCACGGGGCGCTTTTTCATCCGCCGGGTCCAGGGGTCCCGCGGGGGGGGAGGCCGAACGATCCTCCGCTGGACGTACCTCGTCCTGTGGATCGTGCCGGCGTTCGGCCTCTTCGGGTTCGTCACGCTCGCCCCCGCGTTCTTCGGGGCGCTCACCTCCCTCGCCGCCGCGGGCCCGTCGGCCGGGTTCGACGCGCTGGGGGCCTCCTTCCCCTTCTCGCTCGCTTCCCTCCCCACCTTGGTGATGAACGGAGCCTCCGCCCTCCCCGTGGGAGATGGCGGGCTCGAGATTCTGCTCGCCGCCAGCGCGGGGTACTTCCTTCTCGGGGTCGGGGCCGCGCGGTGGATGGGGCGGGCGATCCGGGAGGTCGGCATGACTCCGCCGGGCGTCCCCGTTCCGGCCGACCCGAGCCCGCCCACCCTGCGGACGACCGGAGCGGTTTACGCGGTGCTGGTCAAGGACCTGCGAATGGCCAGCCGAACGCCGGGCTACGCCTTCCTCATCCTGCTGCCGATCCTCGATGCGGTCGCGCTCGGCCTCCTCACGTTCCTCTCGGGTCCTCGGCCGGGCACGGGCACCTCGCTCGCCCTCGGAGCCGTGACGACCGCCGCCCTGCTCGCAACCTTCTTCGGGCCTGCGTTCTTCGCCATCGAGGTGGTCGCCTACTCGTACGGGCGGACCCTGCCCCTCTCCGAGCGTTCACTCGTCCTGGGCAAGGTCTCGCTGATCGGTGCGATCTACCTCGTCGCCGCCGGCCTCGTGCTCGCAATCGCCGTCCTTCGCGTCGACCAGCCGCTCGTGTTCATCGGCTTCGTGGCCGCCGAGTTCCCTGCCGTCATCGCCGCGGCCCTTCTGGAGCTGGGGATCCTCTTCCGGCGGGCGCGCACGCGGGGGCTGCCGCTCGTGAACCTCTATACGGGTGCCTGGGTGGCGGTGCTCGTGTCCATCCCCGGTCTCCTCGTCGCCGCGGCGCCTCTACGTCGCGTTCGAAGCGTTCCACGCGTACCCCCCCTCCGTGGCCATCGGCGCGATGGCGCTGGTGGCGCTCGGGAGCTTCGCGCTGATCGCGCCCTTCGTCCTGCGAAAGAGGGGCTCGTGAGCGCTCCCGCCCTGCCCCCCCGCTTCGAGCCGCGCGAGATCGAGACCCGCTGGCAGCTTGCCTGGAGCGAGGCGGACATCTTCCGCGCCCCGGAGCGCCCGAAAGGGACCCCGTTCTCCCTCGTCCTCCCTCCTCCGAACGTGACGGGGGTGCTGACGCTCGGCCACATGCTCGGGGACACGGTGATGGACCTCCTCGCCCGGTACCACCGGATGACCGGGCAGCCGACGCTCTGGGTGCCCGGCCTCGACCACGCCGGGCTGGCCACGCAGGTGGCCGTGCGACGGGCGCTCGCCAAGGAAGGCGTCCGGCTGGAGAACCTCCCCCGGGAGGACGCCGTCGCGCAGGTCGAGAAGTGGAAGTCGGCCCGCGAGGCCCGCATCCGCGAGCAGACGCTCGCCGGCGGGTTCTCGGTCGACTGGAGCCGGTTCCGGTACACGATGGACCCCGCCTCCGTCCGTGCCACCCGCGAGGCGTTCGTGCGGCTCTACCACGAGGACCTCATCTACCGGGCCGAGCGGATGGTCAACTGGGATCCCCGACTCCGGACGGCGATCTCGGACCTCGAGGTAGTGCACGCCGAGGAAACCGGTTCCTTGGCCTACCTGCAGTACCGCTGGGCGGATGGATCGCCCGGCGGTATCGAGGTCGCCACGGTGCGGCCCGAGACGATCTTCGGCGACGTGGCGGTAGCGGTCCATCCGGACGACCCCCGCCACACCTCGGCCCTCGGCCGGGAGGTGCTCGTGCCGATCACCCGCCGTCCGATCCCGGTGATCGCCGACCCGGCGATCGACCCCACCTTCGGGTCGGGAGCGCTCAAGGTCACTCCGCGCCACGACCTCGTCGACCACGAGGTGTTCCAGCGCCACCCCGGGCTCCCGATGCCCCCGGACGTGATCGACGAGCGGGGTCGGCTCGCGAGCGACTGGGTGCCAGAGGAGCTCCGCGGGCTCGACCGGGACGAGGGAAGGAAGCAGACCCTCGAGCGGCTGCGCGCGGAGGGGTACGTGCTCCGGGAGGTACCGTACCCCCACTCGGTGGCGCGCTCCGAGCGATCGGACGCGGTGGTCGAACCCCGACTGTCCACCCAGTGGTTCGTGCGGATCGGCCCGCTGGCCGAGCCCGCGGTCGCGGCGGTACGGGAGGGCCGCGTCCGGATCCACCCGGAGCGCTGGACGCGGACGTACTACCGCTGGATGGAGGCGATCCAGGACTGGTGCATCTCGCGGCAGGTCTTCTGGGGCCACTCCATTCCCGTCTACCACTGCACCCCCTGCGGCCACAACACGGTGACCGTGGACGTGCCGGAGAAGTGCGAGAAGTGCGGTGCGCCGGAGATCGTCTCCGACCCCGATGTGCTCGACACGTGGTTCACGTCCTGGCTGTGGCCGTTCGCAGCCCTCGGTTGGCCCGAGGCCACTTCGGACCTCGCTCACTACTACCCGACGAACGTCCTCGTCACCGGCCGCGACATCATGTTCTTCTGGGTCGCCCGGATGATCATGGCGGGCGAGCACTTCACCGGTCGCGCCCCGTTCGCGGACGTCTACTTCACGGGGATGCTGCGCGACGAGACCGGTCGCAAGCTGTCGAAGAGCCTCGGCAACTCCCCCGACCCGATCGATGTGATGCGCGAACGGGGGGCCGATTCGATGCGTTTCGCCCTCCTGTTCCCCAACCCGACCGAGGAGGATGGGCCGTTCGGCAGCCACACCCTCGAGGGCGGCGCCCATTTCCTGACCAAGGTCTGGAACCTCGTCCGGTTCACGCTTCTGCATGTCTCCCCCGGCACGCCGGCGCCGAGCGGTCCCCCGGCCCTCTCCCTCTCGGCACCGCTGGAGAACCGTTGGATCCTTTCCCGTTGGCGACGCACCGCCGAGGAGGTGGACCGCGCCCTCGCGGCCTTCGAGCCCAGCCGCGCGTCGACCGCGGTCTACACGTTCGTGTGGCACGACCTCGCCGACCGGTACGTCGAGATCGTCAAGGAGAGCCTCCTCGGTCGGCACGGTGAGCCGACCGCGCGGGAAGCCCGCGACACGCTGCTCTACGTGGTGGAGCGGACCCTCCGCCTGCTCCACCCCTTCGTGCCCCACGTGACGGAGGAGCTCTGGCATGCGTTGCCCCACGACGGGGAGCTCCTCGCGACCGCCCGCTGGCCCATGGCCGCCGAGTCCCCGGCCGACCCCGTCGCCGAACTTGAGATGGACACCGTCCTCGAAGCGGTCCGCCTCCTGCGCAACCTCCGTGCCGAGGAACACGTGCCGCTCGAGACCGTCCCACCGGCGTGGATCCGGCCGGGGGGCCCCGAGGTCGCTCGAATCCTCGAACGGGAACGGGGCACGCTCGAACGACTCGCCCGGGTGCACCCGCTCACGTTCCTCGGCCCCGGTTCGGCGGCCCCCCCGCAGGCGGCGAGCCGCGTCGCGGCCTTGGGGGAGTGCTACCTGGAGCGGCCCTCGCCGGGCCCCGAAGCGTCAGAGGCACTTCGGAAGGAACGCACCAAGATCTCGGCCCTCCTCGAAAAGACGCGGGCGCGGCTGGGGGACGAGGGGTTCCGGGCCCGGGCCCCGCCCGAGGTGGTCCGGGAAGCCGAGGAGAAGGCCCGAGAGCTCGCCGAGCGGATCGGACGCATCGATGAACACTTGAAGGCGGAGGGGTCCTCGTCACCATGACCGCCCGGACCTCCAAGGCCCCCGTCCGTCGCACCCGAAAGCCCTCCACACCTCCCGGCCCCGCGACCTCTCCGGTCATCGGCTCGATCCCCCTGGCCGCGGGCCGGAAGTCGCATCCCGCGCTCGGCCTCGGCCTATGGGCCCTCGGACGCTGGACCCCTACCGACGAGGCACGGACCAAAGCGACCATCGGCCGGGCTTACGAGCAGGGGTTCCGCTGGTTCGACACGGCCGAGGTCTACGGGAACGGCCGGTCGGAGCGGATCCTCGGCGACGTCCTCACCCGCGCGGCCGGAGGAGCTCCCGACGCGTTCGTCACGACCAAGGTCTCCTGGGAACACCTGCGACCCGCCCAGGTCCGAGCGAGCCTGATCAACAGCCTGGAGCGGCTCGGTCGCACGTCGGTCGACCTGTACCTCATCCACGCCCCGGACGCTAAGGTCCCGCTCGCCCAGACCCTCCCGGCGCTCGAGACGCTCTGGAAGGAGGGCCGGATCGGCGCCCTCGGGGTCTCGAACTTCGGCCTGGAGGAGCTGGAAGAAGCGGCGCGTCACCTGGCCGAGACGCGGATCGTCGTGAACCAGGTCCGCTACAACCTCTTTGACCGGGACGAGGCCGACCCGGTCCGGGAGTACTGCCGCTCCCACCAGATCCTGATCGAGGCGTACTCGCCGCTGGCGCGCGGCCTCCTTCACGGGCGCTACTTGGACCGGGAGAAGCCCACCCCCGAGTTCAAGCGGTTCATCCAGCGACAGGCAGAGACCGACCTGCTCCCGGACGTCCTCGTTCGGGCTCGGGCCCTTCGGGACCTCGCCCAGGAAGCTGGGGTCCCGCTCGGGTCGATCGCGCTCCACTGGCTCGAGCGCAACGGGGCCGCCCCGATCGTCGGGGCGAGCCGCCCCGAGCAGGTCGACGGCAACCTCGCGGCCTGGTTCGCTCGACCCCCCGACTCCGTCCTGGACCGAGCGGACGCGATCGCCCGGGGCGACCGTGCTTAAGCTGGTCGCCATCGACATGGACGGGACGCTCGTCGACGTGGCGAGCTCGTGGGCCGCGATCCACCACCACTTCCAGGACCACAACGCCGACGGATTGCGGGACTTCCTCGCCGGCCGGATCGACGACCACGAGTTCATCCGAACGGACGTGCGGATCTGGCACCGGCACGCACCCGACCTCACGATCGACGACCTCGAGGCGATCCTCGACCGCGTCCCCCTCATGCCGGGGGCCGCGATGTTGATCGCGGGCCTCCGGGCGCGCGGGGCCCGGACGGCGATCATCAGCGGCGGGATCGACCTGCTCGCACGTCGGGTCGCGCGCGAGCTCGGGATCGACCTCTCGCTCGCGAACGGCTTCCGGGTCGCCGAGGACGGACGGCTCACGGGCGAGGGGATCGTCCGGGTCCCGATCTACGGCAAGGAAGGGGTGCTCGCCGGGCTCCAGCACCAGCTCGGGGTCAAGGTGGAAGAAACCGCCTCGGTCGGCAATTCGGAGATCGACGTCGGAATGTTCCGTCGGAGCCGCGTCGGCGTCGCCTTCCTGCCCGAGGACGAACCCGTCCGCCGGGGAGCCACCCACATCGTCACCGACAAGGACCTCGGTCGGGTCCTGGATGCCCTCCGCGACTTCCCGGACCCCTAGACGCACCGGGAACCCTTATCCCCCGCTTCCCGATTCGTACGTTGTTCTCGATGGAAGCTTACCAGGTCCTCCTCGAACGAGCGCACACGAAGCTCCCCCCGGTCCGCACGGGCGGCGAGCGGTTCCAGGTGCCCGAGCCCGACGTCATGAGCGACGGCAAGAACACGGTCCTCCGGAACTTCCAGGAGATCTGCACGGTCCTCCGCCGCGAGCCGGCGCACGTTATCGGTTATCTCGCCCGCGAGCTGGGATGCCCGGGGGTCCTCGACGGGCCCCGCGGGGTGCTGAAGTCGAGGGTCACGAAGGACCAGATCGCCCAGCGTCTGCGCGAATACACCGCGAAGTACGTCATCTGCTCCGAGTGCAAGCGACCCGACACCCACCTTTCCAAGGACGGCCGCCTCACGCTCCTCATCTGCGAGGCGTGCGGGGCCCAGCGCCCAGTGACGATGCGTCGCGTGGTCGCTCCCGAGAAGCCGCGGGCGCCGGTCGAGGTGGGGGAGGTCTACCGCCTCCTGATCGAGGACGTCGGCCGCCGGGGCGACGGGGTCGCCAAGAAGGAAGGGTTCGTCATCTTCGTCACCGGCGCGAACCAACGCGGGACGACCGTGAACGCGAAGGTGACCAAGGTCCTCGGCAACAACGCCTACGCCGTCGTCCAACCGTAACCAACGATGCGCAGTGTCCGCTGGCTCGGCCTGCTCGCCCTCTACGTCGGGGCGCAGGGGGTCGGGCTCGTACTCGCCGAGCCGTTCCGGTCCGCGGGCCTCGCGTCGGATTCGAACCCCCAGAGCCTCACGACCCCCTTCTTGATCATCGCGCTCATCGTCATCGCTCCCCTCGCGATCCTGCTCATCGCCCGCCGGAAGGGCGGGACGGCCGCCCTACGCCACCTCATCCTGGTCGGGATCGCGGCGGCCCTCTACATCACCCTCTTCGCGACGTTCTCGGTCCTCCCGCTCGGTAGCTACCTTCCCCCGCCCTTTGCGGCGGAACTGAACATCGATTGGGCGCTCGTTCTGGCGGGCACCGTCAGCGCGGTCCTCTACCTGGCGTTGCTCACCGAGCCCCAGTGGTGGATCGTCGACCTCGTCGGGTTCCTCGCGGCCGGGGCGCTCATCGCGATCCTCGGGATCTCGTTCGCGATCCTTCCCGTGTTCATTCTGCTCCTCCTGCTGATGGTCTACGACGCGATCGCGGTCTACGGAACGAAGCACATGATCTCGCTCGCCGACGTCGTCGTGGACATGAAGCTCCCGATCCTGATGGTGATGCCCGACTCCGCCGGGTACGACTACGCGGCCGCCCCCTCCCTGAAGGAACAGCGGGGCCAACCGGTCACCGAACGAGCGGCCCTGTTCATGGGCCTGGGCGATGTCGTGATCCCCGGTGCCCTCGTGACGTCGGCTCTCATCTGGCTCCCGACGCACCCGCTCGTCCTCGGTCTCGGGGCGAACCTCGTGTGCGCCCTCGCCGCGATGCTCGGCTCGCTGGCCGGGTACGCCGTCCTCATGCGTCTCGTGCTCCGGGGCAACGCCCAGGCCGGGCTCCCGTTCCTGAACGGGGGGGCGCTTCTGGGCTACACGGTGGCGTTCCTGTTGATCTTCCACACGTGGGGGCTCGGCTTCACGGGGGCGCTTTAACTCTCCGCGGCTCCGGCCCTCCATGCCCCGCCGGGTCGAGGACGTTCGCGTCGATGACGCTCCCACGCTCGACCGTTTCGTCCGGCGCCTCGAGGCCGGCGGCGGGTTCAGCGCGAAGGGGGTCGCCGAGGGAACGGACCTCCTGGCCCGCATCCTGGCCGACCGGGAGATGACCACCTTTCTCTCCTTCCCGGCGGACATCGTCGCGACCGGGACCCGGGGGGTCCTCGCCCAGCTGGTGCGGGATGGCTACGTCGACGCGATCATCACCACCTGCGGCACGCTCGACCACGACCTCGCCCGCTCGTTCCGACCGTACTACCACGGGGCGTGGAACCTCGACGACGCCGACCTGCACCGCCGCCACCTCTACCGGCTCGGCAACCTCGTCATCCCGGAGGCGAACTACGGGACGATCATCGAGCGGAAGATGCGACCCATCCTGGACGGCCTCTGGAAGTCGGGCACCCGGGCGCTCTCCACGGTCGAACTGTGCCGCGCGATTGGGGCGGCCATTCCGGCCAAGGCGGGGGAGACGAGCATCCTCCGGGCGGCGTACGACCGGCACGTCCCCGTCGTGGTCCCCGGGATCACCGACGGCGCGGTCGGCTCCCAGGCGTGGCTCTACTGGCAGGACCACCGGGGCCTCTCGTTCGACCTCTTCTCCGACGAGCAGCTCCTCTCCGACCTCGTCTTCGCGGCGAAGCGGAGCGGCGCGATCATGCTGGGCGGCGGGATCTCGAAGCACCACACGATCTGGTGGAACCAGTTCCGGGACGGCCTCGATGCGGCCCTCTACCTGACGACGGCGGTGGAGTGGGACGGAAGCCTCTCGGGCGCCCGGACGCGCGAGGCGATCTCCTGGGGCAAGGTGAAGGCGAATGCCCGGCACTCCACGGTGGAGGGGGACGTCACAGTGCTGTTCCCCCTCATGGTCGGGGCCGCCCTCGAGCGCCTCCAGAGTTGAGGGGGGCGCGTTCCGAGCCTTTATCTCTCGGGGGCCAGTCGGCCCGAACCGTCCATGGGCCCGTAGCTCAGTCGGTAGAGCAGGCGGCTCTTAACCGCAAGGTCAGGGGTTCGAATCCCCTCGGGCCCGTCGACAAGACCGCATCTTACCTCCGGCGTTCGAAACTACCCCCGATTGGCCCTACGGGCGGCCCGTGGAAAGATCGTCGACCGACGATGGAGACGCAGGCGCGGGGAGGTCTCTTGTTTTCCGTCGGCGTTGCAGGGCGATTCCTACGGCCATGGCCGCCAGCACGATGGCCGCCGTCGTCCCTCCAAGAACCAGCGGCCATTCTACTGCTGAGACCGCCGATTGAACGACGGATAAGCGGACCACGTTAGTGGCGCGATTCCCGGCCTGGTCGTGGACGGAGACCGAGATATTGTAAGTGCCAACTTGGGTCGGGGTACAGGTTAGGGAGGAAGCGTCTGCCGAGCTGCAGCCTGGAGGTAGGCCACCGTAATTGTACGTGAGCGTCCCGTAGCCCCCCTCGGGTTTCACCGTCAGAGTGAACTGCTGGTTGACGGGGGTCTGCGATGGGCTCACCACGGTAAAGTCGAAGACTACGAGCAGGGGGACCGACGCGTTCACGGTGACCCCGTAGTGATCGGTCACGACCACGGTAAGATTGTACGACCCGGCTTGCGTCGGAAGGCAGCCGATGAGGGAACTGTTAATCGAGACGCATCCCGGAGGGAGGCCCTGATAGGCGTAGGAATAGGGACTCACACCTCCCAAGACGCTGGCATTAATCGCAATCGTTTGCCCGAGAGCGGGAGTCGAGTTGGATACCGTCAATACGACGACCAGGGCCGGGGCGATTGACATCGGCACCGTGCTCGCGACCGAACCACCCTCCGAATCGTTGACCCAAATCCTCGCGAGGAAGGAGCCGGCGACGGTGTACGAGTGGGTGGGATTCTGGGCGGAGGAGGACCCCCCATCACCGAAGTGCCACGAGTATGAGTACCCGCGGCGCCCCCCGTTACCGTAGCAAGAAAGTCCACCGACGCTCCGGCGTCGGTCGGATCGGGACTCGCAGTTGCGGAGACCGAAAGGGCGGCCGCGACGGTGAGGGTCGTGGTCGCGCTGACGCTGTGCCCCCGGCTGTCGTTCACGTAGACCCGAATGGAAAAGACGCCCGAGGAACTCGGCGTGCAGACCAGAGTCGTGCGGTTGACATTTGGGCACCCGGAAGGGAGGCCGCTGTAGGAGTAGGTCAACCCGCTCACAGCGGGAAGGGCGACCACGGTGATGGTCGAACTGAAATTGGTGGGCGAGTCGATTTCCACGGTGGACGGGTCCGCCGTGATCGAGGAGATGACCACGTACGAGACATTCAGCACAGTCGTGGTCGACGCACTCTCCACCGAGCTGTCATTAGCATACACCCGGACGGTGACGGCTCCGGCAACCGTAGGAGTACATGCCAGACTGGAGGTGTTGAGGCTGGAGCATCCGCTCGGCAGACCGGTATACGTGTACGTTAGGTTCGCCCGGGCCCCGGTAATGTTCACTAAGAACGACGTGGTCGAGCTCACCGTGACGGTAGGCGGGCTCGCCACAAACGAAGCGATGGCGTACCGGTTCACCGTCAGCCTCACCGTGGCGTTGGTACTGTTCCCTGCGGTATCGTTCACGAATACCCGGACCGTGAACGAACCGACACTGGTCGCGGTGCACGGGAGGTGAGAGAGGTTGGCGCTGTGGCACCCCGTGGGAAGACCAGAGTACGCATAGGATGCCGACCCCACGATGTTCTCCACCTGGACGTTGAAAGCGGTGGATGAACCGAGCACCACCGATTCGGGAGTTGCGGTGAACGAGACAATAGCGGGCGAGGGTCCATCTATCACCGTAATGTTGTTGTCATTCGGGTTGGTTACGTAGAGACTCCCGGTATCTGAATCGACCGCAATGGCGGCCGGGAGCTCCCCGACCCCGAGGGTGGCCACCACCGACTCATCGGAAGGATCGACCACCGTTAGGTTCCAGTCGCCCAACCAGTACATCATGCCGGTTGCAGTGTCATACACCGCCCCTGGGCCCCAGGTACGGTACAGGAATGGACCGGGGGAGAAGGGTGTTGGTCGAGCCATTGATAATCGATAAGTTTCCGTTCGGCCAGTCCTGGTCCAAGCCGGCGCTAAATGCGTAGATCAACCCGTTCTCGGGGTCAAGTGCCATCGCTCCGGCCGAGGGCTGGAGTTGGATACCCTGGCCGATGAAGAGGCCCGGCCCGCTGATGATCGGAGACGATCCGTTGATAACGAGAACGAGAACGTGTTGGACTGGGGTCGAGTTGAACGTCTCGACGTAAATGTCATGGTTCAGGGTATCGTAGAAAAGGTACGGGGACGAAGCGGCGTACCCGACCTCGATCGAGCCGACTAAGTTGCCCGAGCTGCCGTTGATGACCGCGACATAATCCCCCGTGAGCCGGACGTATACAAACCCGTTCGCGCCGTCCCAGGCGATGCCCACGGGTGAGTCGTAGGCGCCGGAGCCGAGGGAGATGGTTCGGGAAACAGAGTCGGTCGAGCCATTGATCACGCTGATGCTATCGCTTACACTATTGGTGACGAAGATGTCCCCGTCGGCCGCGTCGTAGGCCATGTTGGTCCAAACCGGGTAGGACGAGCCCACCGTGATGTTCGGGTCGACCACTTGGCCCGTAGTTGCATTGATCACGGCCACCCCGCTGTCCCCGGTGCTCACGTAGAGGTTGCCGTTCCCGTTATCGTAGGCAATCCCTCCCGGGCTCGCGAGCGGGATGCTGCCATGGGTGGTCGGGGGCATGAGGTCACAGATAATCGAGACGTTGGCCGAGCCCTGATTCGCAACGTAGAGGCAACCATTCCCGGTGTCGTAGGCCAGAGCGGAGGGATCCTGGCCTACCCCGAGCGCCGGCCGGATCGGCGCGTAACTCGCTCCGTCGATTACCGAAACGTTATTCGACCCGCTGTTAGCGACATACACCCGCCCGTCAGCCGGGTCGTAGACCACAGCGTCGGGAGCGGACCCGACGGCAACGTTCGCCAGGGTCCGAGCGGTCTGGTTCCCGCTCGTGGTGTTGACGCGTACGACCGAAACGTTATCGCTGCCCTCATTAGCGACCCACAGCGTAGCGGGGAATCCGGGGAATGGGCCCGCATACCGAATAGCCAGTGCGCTGGGACCGGATCCGACCGGAATCGAGCTTGCGTTGGCCGTATTGTTGACCTCGTAGATCGGGGTGAGGTTGGTGCCTCCGGCATTCACCACAAACGCCTGTCCCGAAGCCGTCCCTATGACCGCACCGGGGCTGAGCCCCACTCCGATATTGGCTATGGTATCATTGGTCTCGGAATCAATCGCCGTGACGTTGTTCGACGCGGCATTGGCAACATAGATGGTCGGGTAGAGGACGCTCGAGGTGATCCCGTCGGGATCCGTCCCTACCGCGATGGAATCCACGACCTTCAGCGTCGCGACGTCAATCACCGAGACATTGTCTGAGAGTTCATTCGTGACGTAGACATACCCGCTGAAATTCAGGATCGCGCTGGGGTCGGAGCCCACGGGGATGGAGCCCACGACCGTGTCAAGCGTGTCGTTGATGACAGAAATATTGTCCGACCCGGAATTCGCAACGAACACCTCCCCTTCCGATCCCACATACGTGATCGCGGAAGGATCGATTCCAACGGGCAGGCTTTGTGCCGCTCCCAATCCACCAGGTTCCCCGGCTGAGGTCGTTACTTCGGAGGCTACCGGAGAGAGTATAGACGGGGTAGCTACGACCACCAGTGACAAGGGGAGCACCATCACGAGGGCCGCCAGGATAGGCCCGCACCAGGCTCGGGCCGGACGGTGGTTAGAGCGCATGGTAGGCCATGCAGGGCGTGGCTCCCCATATGTGATTGCGGGTGAGGTTTCCTTCGAGTGCCGGGGTCGACCGTGAGCTCCCTATCGGCGACATGGCGGGCCGATTACCCAGCGTTCAGGCCCTTCGCGCTCGACCGGGAGTGTCGTTTCGAGGTTCATACCCATTTGCAAGCTAACCCCCCCGGGCTCGACGACCCGCAGTGACGAGTTCTCTCGGGGCGATCCCCTTGGAGCCGAGTAGACAGTTTCATCCCGCGGAACGCCCTGACCGGATTCCGGCGAGGTACGAATGGCGCCCCCTTCGACGACCCAGGGTAGAGCGAAGTCGTCTCCCTCGAAGATCCGGCCCGGGGCCGACGGAATGAAGGTCGTCGTGACCAAGAATGGGCCGTACATCGTGTCGGGAAACGTCCCCCTCGCCGTCCAGGTGATCCGACCGAACGTGGAGGGGCTCTCTTGGGACTGGGAAGAGACCCGGAAGCTCGAGGGGGGTGCGAAGTACGAGCTATGCCGCTGCGGGCACTCGAAGAACAAGCCGTTCTGCGACGGCTCGCATGCTCGGGTCCACTTCGACGGGACCGAGACGGCCACCCGCCAGCCGTATGCCCGGCAGGCGGAGACGGTCGACGGACCCACGCTCGTACTGGAGGACGCCGAGGCGCTGTGCGCCTTCGCCCGCTTCTGCGACCCGGGCGGGAAGATCTGGAACCTCCTGGGACGATCCGACGATCCCGCGGTCCGCCAACTCGCGATCCGAGAGGGGATGAGCTGCCCTTCCGGACGGCTCGTGCTCCACGACAAGCGAACGCACCAGACCCTCGAGCCCGACGTGCCCGCGTCCATCGGGATCGTCGAGGACCCGGCGCTGGGCGTGAGCGGTCCGCTGTGGGTCCGGGGGGCATCCGGATCGAATCGGAGGACGGGAAGCCGTACGAGGTCCGCTACCGGGTCACCCTCTGCCGGTGCGGCGCGTCGGTCAACAAGCCCTTCTGCAATGGCAGTCACGCGAGCATCCGGTTCAACGACGGGATGGTCTGAGTTCAGGGCGGATGGTCTCCGGTACTCCGAGGATCCGTCGAGGGAGGGTCCTCGTCGGCGCGCGGGAGATCACCCTCCGCCGACGGGCCGGAACCCGAACGCGAATTTCCAGGTAGGGGTCGACCCGTCGACCATCGTCAGCGACCCCGGGCCCATCATCGAGACGAGGAGGCCGACCACCACGACCGGACGGTAGGCGAGCCGGGGGAGGAGGTGCCCTCCGAGGGCCGCCCCGACCCCGGGGGGGATGACCCGGAAGTAGAGGAGGGCTCGGACCGTGTCGGGGGCGTTCCCCCCGCCCGCCAGCGGGACGTCCGTGTCGAAGAGCGTTAGGAACGTCGCGAGCGGGAAGACCCCCCTCCCGACAATGAACGTAGCCCCGCCGACTAGAACTGGGGCGGCTGGGAAGCCGTGGGCGACCCTCGGCGGTTTCGCTCGGTCTGGGAGGCGATCAGGATCAGAATGGCCCCCACCACGTTGAGCAGGGGGATGATGAGCATGATCGCTCCCACCTTGAACAGGTCGTTCTGATAACGCGAACCAAAACGCCAGATCCCGATGAGGCAACCGACGTACCCGATGAGGGCGATGATCCCTCCCGCGAGAACGACCAGGGCGCCCAAGACCACGTCCCCGATCCCGCTACAGTTCCCCGAGAGAGTGGAGTTGCTGCTGTTGGCGATGCACCCGGTGATGGACTGAGCGCCGATCAGCAGGGGGACCAGCCCGAGCAAGAGGATCACGAATCCGACGATGAGGAGCAACGCGAGCTTGCTCGGCGTGGAGAAACGCCGGTCGACCGGCTCCAGACGGTGGAACGCCGCTCGGAGGAGGAGGACCTCCACGAAGGACAACGCCGCGGAAACGATGACGACAACATAGAACAGCGGGGCGAACACGTACGTACTCCCGGTGGTACTCCCGGTGGTCGTGGTATGGACCGAGAAGAGCGCGGTCGTTCCAATGACCAGAACCAAGCTCACGACACCCGTGGCCAGCCAGATCACCGCCGCCCACAGTAGGTAACTGAGCGACGCCCGGTCGACCTCCCGAGTCGACGGGGAGGGGACCCCCGGCGGGCCGTCCCCCGCGATGAGCAGCGGGGCCGTTAGGGACCCTCCGGGGTACCCGGGGGGGCGCGGATCCGACAGGAAGTAGTGACCCGGTGAGGAGGGAGCCAGCGGCGGGGGCCCCGCCAGGGGCGCGGTCAACGAACTCCCGCAAAAAGGACAGAAGCTCGCCCCGAGCGGAGCGAGCCCTCCGCATCGGGGACACGGCGCCGTAGCCATCGAAGGACGACGGGACCCACGATTATTAATGGCTCGGTCGGGCACCGGCCTATCGTCGAGGAGTAGCGAGCTCCTCGGCGATCTGGCGGAAGGCGACCTCCAGGACCCGGACGGACCGACCGAGCTCCCGCTCGGAGACCGACTCCCGTGCCGTGTGGTCGAGATGGGGGTTCCCCGGACCATAGGCGGCCCCGGAGACCCGCCACGCCGGTGCCACCAGGTTCAGGTCCGAGGTCCCGGCCTTCCGCCACAGGGTGGGTCGGCCCCGTTCGGCCCGGATCCCGCCCTCCAACGCCCGAACGACGGGGTTCGTCCGGTCGACCTCGATGGGTTCGATCCGCACGAGCGTCCGCAGCGTGGGCCGGCCGCGGTCCCGAGGTAGACTTCGGAGCACCTCGGAGGTGGTCCGACCCGGAGGCACGCGGAGGTCGAGGGTCACCGACGCCCACTCGGTTTCGTCGCCGCCCGTCTGAACCCCGACGACCTTCATCGTGAGCGTGCGGAACGGGGAGGGCCCCGGTGCGAAGGACGCGAGGGCGCGCACGTTCTCCACCCAGTGGAGGGCCGTGTCTGCGACGGTGGGGTGGGGCGAGGAGTAGTGCGTCCTTCCTCCCCGGAAGTAGGCAGTGAGCCGCACGTCGCCCTTGTACCCAACCGTGATCCCATCCCACCGGCTCGGCTCGCCGGCGATGACCGCTTCGTAGCCTTTGTGGCGTGCCACGTGGCGGGCGCCCCGGCTGTCGGCCTCCTCGCCTACCGCGGCGATGACCTCGAGGGCGCCGGGCCCCGTGAACCGCGAGCCGGCGATCAACGCCGCCGCGAGCGGGCCCTTGGCGTCGACCGCGCCCCGGCCGTAGATGCGACCCCCTCTCTGTACGACGGGCCGTCGGCCGGGGACCGTGTCGATGTGGCCGAGGAAGGCGAGGCGGGGTCGGCCGTGCCCGCGGTGGGCCACCCCATTGCCCGCGGCATCGATGCGGGCGGTGTAACCGATCTCTCGGGCGAGGCGAACGAATTCGCGGACCGCGAGTCCCTCTCCCCCGCTCGGACTGTAGGTCCGGAGCAACCGGAGCAAGGTGTCGGCTTCATCCATGCCCGACCACCTCCTCGATCGCCTCGAGGCCGGCTCGCAGGTCGTCCTCCGCGATCACGAGCGGAGGGAGGAGTCGGAGCACGGTCGCACCCGCCGGCAGCGCGAGGAACCCCCGCTCCTCGAGGGCGGCGAGGTACGGCGTGACCCGTTCCCGGAGCTCCAGCCCGAGGAGGAGCCCGAGACCGCGGACCTCGCGCACCTTTTCCGGTGGCAGGTGAGCCAGCCGTTCCCGCGCGTACTCTCCCAGGCGCTCCGCCCGCTCCCAGAGCCGCTCGCGCACGACTACGTCCAACGCCGCTACCCCGGCGGCGCAGGCGAGCGGGTTCCCTCCGAAGGTCGAATGGTGACTGCCGCGGAACCGGCTCCGGACATCCTCGGTGGTCACGGTCGCGCCGATCGGGACCCCGCCCGCGAGCGATTTCGCCAGTACCAGGAGGTCGGGGACCACGCCCCAGCGCTCGAAGGCGAACAACCGGCCGGTCCGCCCCACACCGGTCTGCACTTCGTCCAGCCCGAGGAGGGCTCCGACCGCGGTCGAGCGGGCGCGCGCCGCCGCGAGGAACTCGGTGGTGGCCACGTGGACCCCGCCCTCCCCCTGGACCGGTTCGAGGAGCACCAGGGCGGTCCCCTCATCGACAGCGGCCGTGAGCGCGGCTACGTCGTTGAACGGGACGTGGACGAACCCTGGAACGAGCGGTTCGAACGGCTCGCGAAACTCCTTGCGCCACGTCGCGCTGAGCGCCCCGAACGTGCGGCCGTGGAACCCCCGCATCGCCGCAACGACCTTCGCCCGTCCGGTCGCCGCGCGGGCGAACTTGATCGCCGCCTCGACGGCTTCGGTCCCTGAATTGGAAAGGAAGACCCGGCAGAGCGACGGAGGTAGCAGTCCGACGAGGCGCTCGAGGAACTGGGTCCGGACCGGAACGTCGTAGCCCGTTCCCAGGTAGAGCAGCTCCGCCGCCTGCCGCTGGATCGCGCGAACGACCTCCGGGTGCGAGGCGCCGAGGTTCCCGACCCCGTGGGAGGCGCCGAGGTCGACATAGCGTCGTCCCCCGCGATCCCACAGCGAGGCGCCCTCCCCCCGGACGATCGTCGGACCGGCGCGGGAGGGCGGGAAGAACGCCCCTCCGCCCGTCATCGGAAGACCGTCCCGAATCCGGCGAGGGCGTGGGCGACCGGGTCCTTCCCCTGCGACGAGGCGATCACCACGGACCCCACGCCCCCAGTGAGGGCCTCCTGGGCCGCGAGCACCTTCTTCTTCATCCGTCCGCGGGCGAAGGGAACGACCGACTCGACGTCGGTCCGATCGACGAGGGCGATCACGGAGTCCGGATCCTCGGGGTCACGCCGGAGACCGTTGACGTTGGTCAGGAGCACCAGGGCCTCGGCCCCCAGGGCCACGGCGACGGCCGCGGCGACCCGGTCGGCGTCGACGTTGAGCAACTCCCCACGCCCGTCCGCGGCCGGCGGTCCCACGACGGGGACCAGGCCCGCCCCCATCAGCAGGCGGAGGATCTTGGGATCCACCGATTCGAGCGTGCCAGAACGGTCGTCCTCGACGCGCACGACTCGGCCGTCCATCACCGCCCGGACCCCCTGCTTCCGGCGCGCCCTTAGGAGTCCTCCGTCCACCCCCGAAAGTCCCACCGCGCTCCGTCCTCGCGCGGCCAAGCCGGCGACCAGGCGCGTCTGCACCGCACCCGCCAGCGCGAGGACGACGACCTCGAGGTGGGCCGGCGTGCTCTTGCGGGAGACGACCCCGCTGGGCGACGTGTCAGTACTCCGCGGGTCGGCCCAGGGCCGCCCCGAGCCGGTCGACGTCGTCCGAACCGCCGTGGACCAGCACGAAGTCGGGTCGGGAGGCGAGCTCGTCCAGCACCGGGTCGAGCGCATTCCCCGCGGCTCCCCCCACTTTTACCACGAGCGTCATGACGGCTCCTCAGATCGGGTGGAGGCCCAGGAAATCGAGGCCCGTGGTCTCGGGGAACCGGGCGCGAACGTTGAAGCACTGGACCGCGCCGCCCGCGGCCCCTTTCATGAGGTTGTCGAGGGCCGCCAGGGCCACGATGCGCTGCGCACTCGGGTCGACGGCAAATCCGACGTCACAGAAGTTGGTCCCGGCGAGGATCTTGGGTTCCGGCTCGCGATAGATCCCATCGGATTCGTGGACGATCCGGACGAACGGTTCGGAACCGTAGGCGGCCCGATAGGTCCGCCAGAGCTCCTTCTCCTCCACCGGTCGAGGAGCGTAGACGTGCACGGTGGCGAGCACCCCCCGTACGGCTTCGACGCCGTGACACGAAAGGGCAACTCGAACCCCGGTCTCCTGCTCGATCTCGGCCGTGTGCCGGTGGCCGGTGGGAGCGTAGGCTCGCATGACGCCCGAGCGTTCGGCGTGCCGTCCGGCGGGACCCGAGTCCCGGCCGCTCGCCGACGAGCCGGACTTCGCATCCACCACGACGTGGGCCGGGTCGACCAGGCCGGCCTGCACGAGGGGTCGGAGCGCGAGGATAGCGGCGGTCGCGATGCACCCCGGAACGGCGACGATCCCCGCGGTCCGGATCGCCTCGCGATGCACCTCGGGCAGGCCGTACACGGCCGATCGAAGAAGGTCGGGTCGCGGATGCGTGCGGTCGTAGTAGCGGGGGTACTCGGTGGGGTCGCGCAGGCGAAAATCGGCGGAGAGGTCGAAGACGAGGCCTCCCGAGGCCAGGATCTCGGGCAGGCGCCCCATCGACTCGCCGTGCGGGGTCGCGACGAACGTCGCGTCCGCCGGCTGGAGGCTCGCGTGCTTCGTGAAAAGGAGAGGGCTCACCTTGCGCAGGTTCGGATGGGCTCGCCCGATCGGCTGGCCGGCCATCGAGTCCGAGGTGACCTGCCCGACCTCGACCTCCGGATGGCGCAGGAGCAGGCGGAGCAGTTCCCCGCCGACGTACCCCGACCCTCCGACGATCGCGACCTTCATTGGCGGCCCAGCCGTACCGCGTAGTCGACGATCCGCCCCGCGACATCGGCTCCCGTCGCGGCGGCGAGGGCTTTGAATTCCGGGGTCGGATTGACCTCGTGCACGACGAGGCCGCTCGGCGCCTCCATGAGGTCGACCGCGAGCACCCCTCCGCCGACCGCCTCCGCCGCTTTCAGGGAAAGTTCCCGAAGCTCCGGAGAGATGTCGGCCGCCTCGGTGGTCGCGCCCCGCGCTGCGTTCGTCCGCCAGTCCGAGGACCGCCGGTACATCGCGGCGACGACCTCGTCCCCGACGACGAACGCCCGAAGGTCCCGACCCGGCTTGGGAACGTACTCCTGGACGTAGATCACCGAATGGAGGGGCGAAGTCAACGCGGCCTTGTGCTCGAGTATCTGTTCGGCGTCCTCGACGGTGTTGACCTTGGCCATGAGGCGACCCCAGGACCCGATCGCCGGTTTCAGCACGGCGGGGTAGCCCACCTGCTCGATCGCTTTGAGCGCCGCTTCCGGCGAGAGAGCGACGATGGTGCGGGGGGTCGGGATCCCCCGCTCCGCGAGTCGCAACGAGGTCAGGATCTTGTCCCCCGCGAGCTCGGTCACCTCGGGGGAGTTGACCGTCGGTACACCGTAGTGGGCGAAGAACCGGGTCGCGTAGAGCGACCGGGTGTGGCTCACCGAGCGGTTGACGACGACGTTCGGTAGGCCGGCGGGCTTTTCCAGCCCGAACGTCGTCTCTCCGTCGTCGATCCGCTGGACTGCGATCCCCCGCGCTTCGGCGGCCGCGAGGATCGCCTTCTCCTCGGGGCGGATGATCGTGTAGAAGACGCCGAGCGAGAACCCTTCACTCACCCCAGTCCTCGGCTTCTTTGGGCGCGGGCTGGACCGCGAACGGATCGGTCTTCAGGACCTCGAGTTCCGTCCCGCAGTCCGTACAGGGGAATACCTCACCCGGGATCTTGTCGTGATTCTCGACGGCCGCTTCGCACTCAGGGCATTGTGTCATCTTCGTTCCTCGTTCAGTAGATCCTCGACGAGCCCGACCTTCCGGCCGAGTGAGGACAGCGAATCCCGGCGCGCCGCCAGGGCGGATCGAGCCGCCGTGAGCTGGTGGCGTATGGCCGAGGGACCCGGACCCCCGGCGTCGAGCGCCGAGCGAGGACGGACGAGGCGTCGAGGGAGGTAGAGAAGCTCGGGTCGACACCGGGGATCTCGCCCAGACGGGCCAGGTCGAGGTGTCCCCCCATCGAGAGAAAGTGGGCCGAAACGGCTTCATGGGCCTCCCGGAAGGGAACGCCCCGGGCGACGAGGTGTTCCGCCACGTCGGTGGCGAGCAGCTCCGGGTCGCTGGACGCCTCTGCGAGGCGGATCCGGTCGAAGACCAACCCGTCGACCACGGACCGGAGGGCCTGGAGGCTGGACTCGGCCGTCGCGATCGCGTCCCAGACGGGGGGCTTGTCTTCCTGCAGGTCCCGATCATAGGCGAGCGGGAGGCCTTTGAGGGTCACCAAGAGGGAAACGAGGTCTCCTACGACCCGCCCGGCCCGGCCCCGTACCAGCTCCGCCGCGTCCGGGTTGCGCTTCTGGGGCATCTGGCTCGAGCCCGACCCGAGGGCGGAGGTGCGGTCGAGGAACCCGAACTCCTTCGTCGCGAACAGGACCACCTCTTCGCCGAGGCCGCTCGCGTGAACTCCCAGCAGGGCGAGGTCGAACAACAGTTCTACGAACGGGTCCCGGTCGCTCACCGCGTCGACGGAGTTCTGGAATGAGCCATCGAACCCGAGTCGCGACGCGACCCGGGCCGGGTCGATCGGGAGGGTGGAACCGGCCAAGGCCCCGGCACCCAACGGCGAGACGTTGGCACGGTGGCTCGTCGCGAGCAACCGGTCGAGGTCCCGGTCGAACCTCCAGAAGTGGGCCAGAAGCAGGTGGCCGACTGTGATCGGCTGGGCCCGTTGGAGGTGGGTGTACCCCGGCATCGGGGTTTCGAGCTCGCCCGCGGCCCGGCGGAGGAGCGCCTCCTCGAGTTGCAGGAGGGCTGTGCCCACCTGGTGGATCGCGGCGCGAAGGAAAAGACGCTCGTCCAGCGCCACCTGGTCGTTGCGGCTCCGGGCCGTGTGCAGCTTGCCGCCGACCGGTCCGACGATCTCGGTCAGACGTACCTCGACGTTCGTATGCACGTCCTCGAGGTCCGGGCGCCAAGGGAAAGACCCCTCACGGACCTCCCGGGCGACCTGGCGGAGACCGCGGACGAGCGAGGAGGTTTCTGCGGCCGAGAGGAGGCCCACCTGGCCCAGCATCTCGGCATGGGCGATGCTCCCCGCGAGGTCGTACGGTGCGAGCGCGCGATCGACGCCGAGCGAGCCGAGATAACCGGAGAAGGGCGTGCGAACGTAGGCGGGAACCGAGTGAGTCTCTGCCATCGACGCGCTCCGGCGGTCCTAGGCGCGGTGCTTGGCGGCTCGAGGCGAGTTCAATTCGGCCCGGGCACCGATGGCCGTCCAGGTTCGGGCGGGAAGTCCCCAGACGTAAATGAACCCCTCCGACATCTCCTGGCGGAACTGGTCTCCCGAGGAGTACGTCGCCAAGGCGTGCTGGTACAGGGCATGGGGAGAGCGTCGTCCGGTGACAACCGCCGAGCCCTTGTACAGTTTGACGGCGATCTCGCCCGCCACGCGGACCTGGGTCGAATCCACGAAGGCGTCGAGCGCCGCGCGGAGCGGGGCGAACCAGAGCCCGTCGTAGATCAGCTGGGCGTAACGCTGCTCGACCGTCCGTTTGAATTCGAGGACGTCACGGGGGAGCACGAGGGCCTCGAGCGCCTGGTGGGCTCGGATGAGCACCGTCGCGGCCGGACATTCGTACACCTCACGGGACTTGATCCCGACCACGCGGGACTCGAGGTGGTCGATCCGCCCCACCCCGTGGGCACCGGCGAGCCGGTTGAGCTGGAGGATGAGCTCGTGGAGAGGAAGCGGTTCGTCGTCGAGCGCGGTCGGCAACCCCTGGTCGAAGGTCAGTCGGAGGTAGGCGGGATTATCCGGAGCCGCCTGGGGGGAGGCGGTCCACCCGTACGCTTCTTCCGGGGGCTCGATCGCGGGGTCCTCGAGGATCCCGCATTCGACCGAGCGGCCCCACAGATTCTCGTCGGTGCTGTAGGGGGAAGCGCGGGTGGCTTCCACCGGAATGCCGTGCTGCTGAGCGTAGACGATCTCCTCCTCGCGGGTCATCTTCCATTCCCGCGTAGGGGCGATCACCTCGAGCTCGGGAGCCAGACTGGCGGTCGCGAGCTCGAACCGGACCTGGTCGTTTCCCTTGCCGGTACAGCCGTGGGCCACGTGGGTGGCGCCTTCCCGGTGGGCCACGGTCACCAGGTGGCGGCCGATAAGCGGCCGAGCGAGCGCGGTGCTGAGGGGGTACACGCCCTCGTAGAGCGCGTTCGCCCGCAGGGCCGGAGCGATGAACTCCTCGGCGAACTCGCGCCGAGCATCCGCCACGTAGGCGGCCACGGCTCCCGACGCCTCGGCCTTCGCACGCACCCGAGCGAGGTCGACGGGCTGACCCACGTCGACCGTGACCGCAATGACGTCGAAGCCCTTCTTTTCCTTCAGCCAGGGGATGGCAATCGAAGTGTCGAGACCCCCCGAGTACGCCAGGACGACCTTCGGGGGAACCATCTCGAGTGCCTTACGGAGTCCCCGACGCACCCGAACGGATTTATACCATGTGACCGCGTAGCGACACGATTGGGCAGTACTGTCCAAAATCAGACACTCATGCCAGACAGTACCGATTTCCATCGCGCGACGGGTCCGCGAGTACCTCGACGGCCAGCCGGTGCTTGCCAACGCGCTCCGACTCGGGATCGCGAACTACTCGGCCGTCGCCCGTCGGATCTCCGCCGAGCTCGACGTCCGCCAGACGGAGGCCGTGATCGCGGCCTGCCGGCGGTATCCGCGCGGTCGAGGGGAGTTGGCTCGCGCGGCCGGCGTCCAGCGGGTGCTGCGCAAGAGCCGGATCGAGACCCGGACGAAGGTCGCCACGATCACCGTCAGCCAGGGGGCCGACATCCTCCAGCGCCTCGGGGATGTCGTCGAGGAGCTCCTGGACGCGAACTCCCTCTGCCGGCTGATCCAGGTCTCCCGGGGGACGGTCATCATCGTGGACGAGGACTCCGTCTCCCGGGTCACCCGGGCCCTCCGCGACGGTCAGGTCATCCGGGTCCGGAAGAACCTCGTCGAGGTGGCGGTCGCGAGCCCGGAGAGCATCGAGGAGACACCGGGCCTCCTGACGCTCCTCACGGGGGTTCTCTCCGCTCAGTCGATCAACATCGTGGAGGCCCTGAGCTGCTACACAGACACGATCTTCCTGCTCGAGCAGGACGACCTCAGCGCGGCGATCTCGGTGTTGACCAAGACCCTCCAATGACCCCGGTACCCTCGAAGGGAAGGCCGGGTATGACGATTTGAGAAAACGACATAACGGTTAAATTCCCGGCCCGATTCGCCTCGCTAATGGTGTCGGCACCGCCGTCAGGAGATCCAGCTGGCGACCTCCGCCTCCGTCCCCTGGAACTGCTCAAGATGGGCCTGATCTACGGCGGGCTCCTCGTCGTGACGGTCCTTGCCTTTGCGGCCGCGTTCGCTTACCTCCCGCATCACTACTCCGGGGAGGTCACGTCGGGGGGGCTGCTGTTCACCGGACTCGCTATCACCGCCTACATCCTCGGAGTCCGGCACGGGTTCGACGCCGACCACATCGCGGCGATCGACAATACGACCCGGAAGCTCCTGAACGACGGGAAGCGACCCCTCACGGTGGGCACCTGGTTCTCGCTCGGGCACTCCACCATCGTCTGCGGGATGATCGTGGGACTCGTGGTCGTGACCGAGTTCATCCAGCAACAGTACAACACGTTCGCTACGGTCGGCGCGGTCCTCGGGACGTTGATCTCGGGCGTCTTCCTGTTCATCATCGGCATCGTGAACGTGATCATCGTCCTCGAGGTCTATCGTATGTTCCGCGGGGTCCGGGACCGGAAGCTCGACCAGAAGGCACTGGACGAGCAGATGAACAAGCGGGGCTTCTTGAACCGCATCTTCGGCCGGTTCTTCCGGGTCGTCACCGAACCCTGGCAGATCTATCCGATCGGCGTCCTGTTCGGCCTCGGGTTCGACACCGCGACCGAGGTTCTCATCATCGGCCTCGCGGTGGTGGTGGCGGGATCGGGTGCCATTCCCATTTGGGCCGTACTGATCCTGCCCTTGCTCTTCACGTGCGGGATGGTCCTCTCCGACACCACGGACGGGTTCGCGATGCGTTATGCCTACGGATGGGCGTTCAACCACCCGATCCGGAAGATCTTCTACAATCTCACGCTCACGGTCATCTCGGTGATGGTCGCCTTCGCCATCGGTGGCGTCGAGCTGCTCCAGGTCCTCTCCGGCGAGTTTCGCTGGAGCGGTCCGGTATGGAACTGGATCGATACGGTCAACTTCGAATCCCTCGGGATTGCGATCGTGGTCCTCTTCCTCGCGAGCTGGGGGGTCGCGATGGCGATCTACTACGCGAAGGGGTACGAGAAGATCCCCTGGGGGCCCTCCGAACCGTTGCCGAATCCAGAGGGAGACCCGGAGCCGGTGTCATGACGCGCAAGGTGGTCCGGACCGCCGTTTCGCTCGAACCGGAGCTCCTCGCCCTCCTGGACCGATGGGTGACCGAGCGGAACAGCCCGAGCCGATCGGACGCGATCCGCGCGCTGATCCGCAAGGAACTCTCCGACCGGACCCTCGCGGACCCGGATTCGGATGCCCTCGGCGTGGTGACCGTGCTCTATCGCCACAACACGCCGAACGTGATGCAGCGCCTGACGACCGCCGAACACCGCTGGGGGGAGCATGTCCGGTCGACGAGCCACGTCCATTTGGAAGGAGATGCGTGCGCGGAGGTCATCGTTCTCCTCGGTCGTCGACGGGAAGTGCAGGCCGCCGCGCAGGACCTAGGTGGGGTCCGCGGCGTGCTGGAGGCCGAGTCCGTCATCATGACTCCGAGCGTCGCCGGGGGCCGCACGGGCCATCGCCACCCCCATGCCCCCGCGGACAACCCCCACTGAGGGCCCCTTCGCGCCCGCGAAGTTCATCCGAAGGGGGCGCTTCGACCTCGCCGTGCCGAAACCCCGGAACCGCGTCGCGCCGGCCTCCGTGGTCGGGGCGCCGCACGGTCGGATACACATCGCGCCCGTCGGGTTCGAGGTCGAACGGGTCACCCAGCCGCTGGAGGAAGACCGGGCCGACCGGGTCTACCTGCTCACCCGGGCCGAACACGACGCGGCGGCCCCGTTCGTCGAGGAGGTCACGCGACGACTGCGCCGGGCCTCCTGGCCCGTCGACGTGCGGGTCGTTCGGACCGACCTCTGGGACGTCTTCCACGCGCTCGCGTCGTTGCGAGCGATCTTCGAGGCCGAAGGAAGGACCGACCGAACGGCCCGGGACATCGTGCCCCTCCGGGTCAACGTATCGACCGGGACGAAGATCACCGCGATCGCCGGCACGCTCGCCTGCATGCTCTGGAACGGTACGCCGTACTACGCGCAAGTCTCGCGCGCCTGGTACTCGGACCGGACCCCGCGCGTCGGCGAGGTCCACGATGTGGTCGAGCGCGTCGAGCCGGTGGGAGTCTACGAACTGCGCGCGCCCGGCCGCGAGCTGGTCGAGGTGCTCGAGGCGCTGGACCGGAGGGGGGAAACCTGCGCAAGCGGGAGCTCCTCCGCGAACTCGGGCTCGACCGTCCCGGCCCGGACGGAGGAAAGACCCCCTCTCCGCAGGCGCAGCACGGTCGCCTCCGGCGCCGCCTCGACCCGCTGGAACGCCGGTGGGGATTCGTCCGGACCGAATCCGCGGGTCCCCGCGCGCGGGTCCTGCTCACCGGTCAGGGTCGACTGGCCCTCGCCCTGTTCGCCCAGACGCCTCCGGGAAAGAAGCCAATTTAACTAGCTTAACGGATTTGTCGTTACAATAGCTAAGTAGGGGGAACGGCCTCCCCCGTTCGTGGACGACAGGGACGGACGGGCCGGGACCGGTGGTTGGATCGGGTCTCGCCCGGAGTCGGGGTACGGAGTGCCAAAGACGGCTGAAAGGCCGTGGCCGACCGAACCGACGAGCCGCCGCGGACCCCGAGCGATCGGGGGAGCGGCGGGTCTGTCCCGTCCCCCTCGGGGCCCTCGGGGGCCGCTCCCCACGCTGGGACGGGCCCCGAAGGGCCGCGACTCTTTTGCCAGGACTCTCCACCCGGCCGAACCCGATAAGCGGGTCCGCTCGTTGCGCCGGTAGTGAGCGACCACCGCTTCGGCTCGCTCCTTCGATTGGCCGGCGAGGCGGCCCAACTCGAAGTCGAGTTCGGAACCCATTCCCTCGAGGCACTCCTTTGGGTCGCACGGACCGTCGAAGCCTCGGTCTATGTTCCGGATTCTTTGGTCCGGACCTCGGCCGGGTTCCGGTTCGCTCTCGCGAACCCCCCGCTCCGGATCGGAGCATTCTGCGGATTGCGCCTCCTCGTGGATGGGACGCCGATGCCCCCCGACCGGGTGCGGGTCCGGTTCGGCCCGGGCTACCCCTGGCGAACCAGCTCTCACCTAAGTCCGGAGCACCCGCTCGAACTCCAGGGAGGGAGTTCGACCGAATTTGAGGCGGACTGGCCGTTAGTGGGAGCTCCGGTGCCGATCACCGTCCGGCTAGAACTCCAGAGCGTCGCCATTCCGCCCCTCGTATGGCTTGAGATCCACGAGACGCCCAAGGAGTCTCCGGCGCCGTGAGCGGGATGCCGGGTCGGGAAGCGACCACCCTACGGAGTCCGGTCCTGCTCACGAGCCTCGCCTCGGCCGCGCTGGGGGATGGTCAGGGGGATCTTCGGTACGCTCGCGAGAGCCGGGGGGCCGTTACGGAGTGGGGCGGGGTCTACGGCCAACTCATTCGGCTCACCGGACCGTGGACCGTCGAGCTCGGGTCGCGAGAGGCGACCACCGACCTCCCCTCCTGCCGGGTCAGCGAATCAAGCTTTCCGGGGGGGTGGCGGAGCCAGCACTGGTGGAACGACCTGACCATCGTGCAGGAGCTGGTCGCTATTCCGCGCCCCGCGGGGGTGGTGCGACGCCTGAGCGTCCAATCCGAATCGGACCGGGAGGTCCCTCTCACTTTCACCAGCCGATTCTCGCCGTACTTATTTCCCGTGCTCGTCGAAGGGATCCGTCCGCTAGATTTCGAGATACGCACCTCCGCCGAGGATCTGGCGATCCGGCACCAGGGGTTCGGGTTACGAGTCGCTTCGACGGTCGCGCCCTCCGATCTCTTCCTGAACCGGGGATCGTGGATCGGGGGCAAGTACCGCGGGCCGGTCACGGAGTTCGCGTCCGAGCACCCGGTGGTCGTCCCCCCGGCGGGTCCGCCGAGATCCGCTGGCGGATCGTGGGGGGACTCGAGCGAGACCTCGACAGCGCCCTCGCGGTCACCCTAACGAACATCGGATCCCCCGACGAACTGGCTACCCGCCAGGCCGAGGACGAACGACAGTGGACGCAAGGGACTCCCGAACTCGAGTTCCCCGACGCCCCGGAGCTCGAGACCGCGTATCGGAGGGCACGGACCGCCCTGCGTCGGCTCTACTCCGCGCCGGACGAGAACCTGGTCGGCCTCGTGGCCGGGTACCCGTGGTACTCCGCGATCTGGTGTCGGGACCTGGCCATCATGCTTCCGGCCCTCCTGTGGTTGGGCGATTTCGAGTGGGTCGCCCGTTCGCTCTCCACCGTCTTCCGATTCCAGAGCCGCAGTACGGTCCCACTGCTCGGAGCGGAGCCCGGCGCGCTCCCCATGCAGCTCGCCCCCGGTCCCATCTTCCTCTACGGAACGTCCGACAGCACGCTCCGCTTCCCGGCGGTCGTGGAGCAGATGCACCGTCACACCGGGGACCTCTCGTCGGTCGTGGAGTGGGCGGACGCCGTGCATCGGATCGTCGAGTGGGGGAGGGGGCGGACGGACCCGCCGACCGGCCTGCTGCGCCACGGCGGCGAGGCCGAGGCGATCTCCGTCGCCACGGCGAAGCTCGCCCGAGTGCGGTACGGGATCGACTCGCCCGACACCACCATCTGGGACTCGGCCGACCGGAGGGACCACGCGCTCGATGTCCAGGTCCTGTGGTGGGAGACGCTGTGTTCGGCCGCCCATCTCCTGACCCACGCGGAGGACTCCGGTCGTAGGGAGACGTGCGAGGAGCTGGCCCGCCGACTGGCCACGACGATCCGCGCGCGATACTTCTGGCCGGAGGAGCGTTACCTCTACGACTCCCTCCGCGGGTCGACCCCCGTCGCCCGGATCCGGCCCAACGCACTCCGGGCGGTCAGTGCCCATCTCCTGGATCCTGACATCTCGGTGGCAGCGGTCGACCGTGCGGCGGCGGACGACTTGACCAGCCCCTGGGGGGTCCGCAGCCTCTCCTCGCTCGACCCCGACTACAACTCCCGGGCCTACCACGACGGTCAGGTGTGGACGATCGCTACGGCCTGGGCCGCTGATGCCGCGTTCGCGGTGGGTCAGCGCCATCGCGGGGTCGAGTACCTCCGGACGATCGCGGCCCGGTACGCCGCGGAGGACGGATTCGCGAACGAATGCTACCTCGGGGACCGCCCCGAGCCGTTCAATTCCTGTTTCCTGCTGGGGTTCAGCGTGGCGCCGTTCCTGACCGTGCTGTTCGAGCGTCTCTGGGGGATCCGCGTGGGCGAGGGGAAGGCCTCGGTACGGGTCGTCCCGGGATTCCCCCCGGAATGGACCTCCGCAAGGCTCCACGGCCTTCGGTTGTCGGACGGCCGCCTCGACCTGGAGTGGACGCCCGGGAAGCTGAACGTCCGGTGGAACGGTACGGGCGGACTCTCCGTCGACACGGGGGCCGGGGTGCACTCGGTCTCGCCCGGCGAGAGCGCGCTCCTCGATCTTCCCCCGCCAACGGAACGTTCATAAGCCGAAGGAGCAGGCGGGGTCGATGGCATCCGCGATCGAGGTCCGTGGCCTGACCAAGCGCTACGGGTCACTCTACGCGGTCGATCACATCGGATTCTCGGTGGAGGCGGGGACCGTGTATGCCTTCCTCGGACCGAACGGCGCCGGGAAGACCACGACCACCGAGATCCTCGAGGGATTGCGACGGTGCACCGAGGGCGACGTGCGGGTCCTGGGTCTCGACCCCTGGAAGCAGGGGTACGCCCTCCACCAGCGCATCGGTGTCATCCCGCAGGATTTCCGCTTTTTCGACAAGATCACTCCCGTCGAGGGGATCCTCTACTACGGGAGCCTGTTCGGGACCCACCCCGACCCCGAGGTCCTCCTCGGACGGGTCGACCTGCAGGACAAGGCGAACAGCCGGTTCGACACGCTTTCGGGGGGGCAAAAACAGAAGCTCGGCCTCGCCCTGGCTCTGACGAACAACCCCGAGGTTTGCTTCCTCGATGAACCGACCACCGGCCTCGACCCCCAGGCGCGGCGCTCGATCTGGGAAGTGATCCGGACGCTCAAGCGAGAGGGTCGGACGGTCTTCCTCACCACCCACTACCTCGAGGAGGCGGAGCTGCTCGCCGACCAGGTCGGCATCATCCACCACGGGAAGATCATCGCGTCCGGGACCCGGAGGAGATCATCCGGGCGCACGGCCGAGCGCAACGGCTGGTCTTCACCGCCCCTCCCGCCCTCGCGGACCACCTGCGCGCGACGCTCGATGTGGTCGCCGAGACTCACGATGGCCGGGTGGAGGTCTCCTTGAGCTCCCCCGGGACGCGGCGCGGATCCTGAGCGCGGTCGACGCGAGTGGGATCCCGTGGGAGGGGTTCGTTACCCGGAGCGATACCCTGGAAGACGTGTTCGTTCGGCTGGTGGGGCCGATGGACGAGGGCGCGCTCAAGCCCGGAGTTCCGGCATGAAGGCCTCCCGCATCGGCGCCGACCTCAAGATCGTCGTCCGTTCGTACCTGCGGAATCCGGTCGCCCTGTTCTTCTCGTTGATCTTCCCGATCATCCTCATCGCGCTGTTCGGCCTGATCTTCGCCGGCGGCAGCGGGGGAGCCGTCAGCTTGGCCGTCGAGAACCTCGACCACAACTCCCCCGCCAGCGTCGCGTACCTGGCCGCGCTCAACAACACCAGCCTCGTCCAGGTCACGATCGTCGACTACTCCGTCCCCTCGTTCTCGGCGCAGCTGGGGGACAACGGCTACTCGGTCGGCCTCATCATCCCCGCCGGGTTCCAAGCGGACCTCACGAATCGTACCCCGGTCAACCTCACGCTCTTCACGAACCCAGAGAATGCCGCAGCCGCCGGACAGGCCGAGGGCGCGGTCACCGGGGTGGCGAGCTACTTCAACCTGCGCGCCGTGTGCGAGGGCGGCAGTTGCGCGCCGGTCATTCAGGTCCCACCGCCCAAGAACATCGGCAGCCAGATCTACACCTACATCGACTACCTGATCCCCGGGCTGATCGGGTTCTCCATCCTCACGAGTCCGATGTTCTCGATGGTGGACATCGCATCCTCCTACCGGAAGGAGGGGATCTTCCGCGAGCTCTCCCTGACCCCCCTCACCAAGTCCGAATGGTTGCTCTCGCGCATCAGTTGGTACGTCCTCCTGACGTTCGTCACCGCCGGGATCATGATCGGAGCCGGCGCCGGCCTCTTCGGCGCCCATGTGCAGATCACGCTCGGCCTGATCCCGTTCCTCGTGGTCGGTCCGTTCCTGTTCGTGTCGCTCGGGATGCTCGCGGGGACGGTGGCCAAGACTCCGGAGAGCGCGGCCCTCATCGGGAACATCATCACGTTCCCGATGATGTTCCTCTCCGGGACCTTCTTCGCCGTTTCGCTGTTCCCTCCCGGCCTCCAGCTGGTCGCCCACGTGCTCCCGCTGTACTATGTGATCGACGGAATGGACCAGGTGATGCTCTTCTCCAACACCACGCGAGCGCTCACCGACGTGGGGGTGGTCGCGATCCTGGCCGTGATCATCTTCGCGCTCGCGGTCCGATTCTTCCAGTGGCGGGACGTAGCATGACCGCTCCGGCCGAGCCCCTCCCCGCCGGGCGCTCCTTCCGTGAGCTGATGGCTCGGTGGGCGACCGGAGTGGCCGTGGTGACCGCTCACGACGACACCGGGGATGCCGGATTGACGGTCAACGCCCTGCTCTCGGTCTCCCTCACCCCTCCGTCGCTCCTCATCAGCCTCACCCAGGAGGCCGACACCACGCCCGTGATCCATCGGAGCGGGACGTTCGCCGTGAACTTCCTCGCGGCCGACCAACAGCCGCTCAGCGAGCGGTTCGCGCGGACGGTCCCCCCGGCGGAGAAGTTCCTGGGCCTCCCGCTCCACCGGGAGCGGACCGGCGCGGCCCTCCTGGACGGGACGCTCGGGGCCGCGGAATGCCGGGTGGTCGCCTGGACGCCCCGGTACGATCACGTCCTGATCCTGGGCGAGGTCGTGCACCAAGAGGTCGGACGCGACGGCCCGGCCCTTCTGTTCTTCCGTTCGGGATATTCCCAGTCGGAAGGGACCAACCGGCTCCATCTCTCCCCTCCGAAAGGGTAGGAATTTTCCTCCCGTTACGCCGGGGACCGGCGTATCTCCGGCGTATCTTCGCCTTGGGTAGATAACGCCGGGAGCCCCCAGAAAGGTTTGATGAAGCGCACCCCCGAACTCCGCCGACTGTCCCTCTCCCGACCGACCTTCGTGACCTCGCTCGTCGCCCTGTTCTTGCTAACGACATTGACCGCGGGACTCGCTGGCGCGGCCGCCCCGGGCCCCGTCGGGTCGGCCGGAGTGTTGCCCGCTGCCACCTGCCCGATCTTCGTCAACATGACCGGCGGGAGCCTCACGATCGTCACGAACACCACCTGGGGAGCCGCCCCTCTCGCCGTCCAGTTCTGCGTCTACTCTCCCACCAACTACACGTCCGTCCTCTGGAATTTCACCGGCGGGTCGACGTCGACCTCGTCGGTCGTGGCCCACACGTTCTCTGCGGTGGGGGCCTACAACGTCACGCTCACCGCCTACTACCCGGGAGGCCTCTCGAACTCCACCTCGGTCTGGGTCTACGCAACCGGCGCGGTCCAGAAGATCGGGGTCAACGCGACCAACAACAGCTCGGGCGGACCGGCGCTGCTCGCGGTCAACCTCACGACGACCCTCACGGGCTGCCGTGGGGTCTGCAACCTCGACATCTACTCCGCCGACGGCTACGTCCAGGTCCTCGCTCGGTCCCAGACCGGCCCCGACACCTACTGGGACGACCTGAGCCTCGACTCGGGCGGCCTCTGGGTGATCACGGTCAACGCGACCGACCCGCTCGGTGACTACGGGACGTCGACCGTCATGGTCAACGTCACGGGTACCGGCCCCAGCAACGGGACCGGCATGACGGTGACGTTGACCGCCTACCCCTCCTCGGGCGCCGCTCCCCTCCCCGTCAACTTCTCGGCCGCGGTCACCGGCGGCGTCGCCCCCTACAACTTCACGTTCGCCTTCGGCGACAGTTCGGTGGGCGGGTTCGGAGGCTCCGGTTCGCTCGCCTCCATCAGCCACCAGTACAACTACGCCGGGACGTACCGCGCGAACGTGACCGCCTACGATTCGGCCGGGCACACCGCCTCGAGCTCGACGACCGTGACCGTGACCGGCTCGGCCAACAATTCGAGCGGGTCGTCGCCACCCTCGCTCACCTTCAACGTGAGCATGACCCACGCCAACGCCCCGTTCAACAGCACGTTCACCGTGGCGGCGGTCGGAGGGGTCCCGCCCTACACGCTGCAGGTCTGCCCGGGCGACGGGGCCTGTGCCGCGCCGCTCACCAACTGGTCGGGCGCCGCGGTCTCCTACCCCTTCACCTACACGATCCCCGGGAACTACACAGCGAGCGCGACCGTCACCGACTCGGCCATCCCGACGGACATCGTGACCACCGCCCTGCCGATCTGGGTCACCCGGGGGGGCCCGCTCAACGTCTCGGTCCTGCAGTCCCTGTCGTACGGTCCCCCTCCGCTCGCGGTCGGGTTCCTGGCCACGGTGACGGGGGGCAACGCCCCGTACTCGATCCAGTGGGCCTGGGGCGACGGGACGTTCGGTTCGTCCGTGAACGGGGGGATCGTCGCCCACGCCTACGGGGCGGTCGGAGTGTACCACCCGACGCTCACAGTGACGGACGCCTCCGACTACTCGCAGACCGTCTCCCTCAAGTCGGTCAACGTGACGGCGAACACGTCGCTCGCGAAGATCCCCGGCGGCGGGTTGTTCCCCAACGGCGGCGACCAGATGACCATGCTGAGCTACCTCGGGGTCGCCGCGGTCGCGGCGGTCCTATCCGGAGTGGCGGTGGCGGGCCTCCTCCGGCAACTGGCCCGCCGGCAGGAAGCGAGCCGCCTCGTCCGGGATCTCGAGACCGACGGAAGCCACGGCGGCTCGCCGCCGTCGTCTGGCCCCCCATCGGTGTAAGAAGAGGGGGGTGGTCTCCTGCGCCGGATGCCGGTCGGCCGAGCCCTCCTACTGCTGCTCGCCGCGGCGGTCATCGCCGGGACGCTTGGCCCCGCGACCGTCGCGGCCGGTGCGGCGGGCCCGGGCACCGCCCTACCGGTGTCGGCGACGGCGACCCCTTCGTCCGGACCGGCTCCGCTGCTGGTCCAGTTCGTGGCGTCGGTGACGACGGGAACGCCGACCAGCTACAACTGGAGCTTCGGCGACGGGGCCTACCTCAACGGGACGAGCCAGTCCGACGCCGACCCCAGCCACATCTACGCGACCCCGGGCTCCTACACCGCCAAGGTGACGGTCTGGGAGGGGAGCGAATCCGGTTCGGTGGGGATCCCCGTCCGGGTCGTAGCAAGCGCCCTCTCCGTCTCGATTTCAGCCAGACCTACCTTCGGGACCGCACCCCTCACGGTGACGTTCACGGGCAGCGCGAGCGGTGGGACCGGGACCTACTTCGGGTTCAACTGGACGTTCGGTGACGGGGCCGTGGGGTCCGGTTCCACCGTCCAGTACACGTACTCCCAACCGGGCCACTACTACGCGGCCCTCACCGTCCGCGACAGCAACGGTACCGAGGCGACGGCACGGACGTGGGTCAACATCACCGCCGACGGCCCCACTACGGCGGATGGTCTGACCGGTACTGGGGAGGCGACGTGGGCGATCCTCGGGTTCGGTCTCGGGATCGCGGCCGCCCTCGTGCTGGTCGCGGGGCGATGGTTCCTCCACCGTCGCCAATCCGCCCTCAGCCCCCCGGGGAGTTCCGTGTCGCTCGGGATGCCTCCTCCCCTCTCGGTCCCCTTGCCTCCGAGCGCGGCGACGTCGCCCCCGAGCGCCGACCCAGCCCCGGCGCCTCCTCCTGCGACGCCCAGTCCGGCCGACGCCCTCCGCGTCTCCCAACGAGTGCTCATCCATCTCGCCGGGCAAGGCACGCTCGGTCCGTACGATGTGGCGACCCCCGGGATCACCCAGGCCGGGATCAGTGGGGCCCTCGGCGTACGCCAAAACGCGCTGACGAACGTGCTCCGGCGCCTGGCCGACGCCGGTGTGGTCGAGACCGAGCTGCGGCATGTTCTAGGCCAGCCCCGTCGGCTGAAGGTATACCGTCTCACTCCGCGCGGCGAGATGCTCGCGCGCGAGCTCCGCCACCGGCCTCCGCCGGGCAAGGCGGAATAGGTCAGGCCCCGGCGCCGGAAGGGAATATTCCTGACGTAAATCCGCCGAGGGTTCATAACCGCCGGACCCCCTCACTGTCATCATGAACGCGATCGTTCAACGCCGTCTCCGCTCTCGAATTCTCTCGCTCGACCGGGCCACCGTCCCTTCCTCCACCGCACTCGGGTCCCACCGGGGGTGGGCACTCGGCGTGGTCGTGCTCATGCTGTTGGCGGCCGCCGGCCTCGGGCTCGCCGGCGCGTCGTGGGGCGCGCACTCCGCGACCCCGTCGGCGGGTTCCACCGCCGCCGTCCCCTCGGGCGGAATCCCGCACCACGACCTCGCCAGCGTTCCGCTGCACGCAGGCCCGGCGACCTGGGGTCTCCACCTGCCCGCCGCCGCGTGGCTCGCCTACGACCACGCCTACGCCGCTTACTACGTCGCGGCCCCCCCCTCGAGCGTCGATATCATCGACGTCTGGTCCGGAGCCCTCGCGGTCAACTACACCATCCCCGTCGGGTCGCAGCCGTTCGGGGTCGCCGTCGATTCGGCCAACGGCAACGTCTTCGTGAGCAACACCGGTTCGGGGAACGTGAGCGTCCTTCACGGCGACTCCGCCGCCCCGATCGCGTCGGTCTCCGCGGGAATCGACCCGATGGGGATCGCCTACGACCCCACGAACGGCCTCGTCTACGTGGCGAACGAGGGCAGCGGCACGGTGACCGTGTTCAACGGGTCCACACTCGCCTTCGTGAAGACGGTGCACGTCGGGCTCGAACCGATCGGGGTCGCGGTCGCGACGCCGAGCGCCGAGGTGTTCGTCGCCAACGACGGCGCGTCGACGCTGAGCGTGATCAACGGCACCCAGGTCAGCGCGACGGTCGGGGTCGGGGACGAGCCGTACGGCGTCGCCTACGACAACCTCACGAACAACATCTACGTCACGAACCAGGGCTCGGGCAACGTGAGCGTGCTCTCGGCGTCGAGCCTCGACACGGTCGCGTCGATCCCCGTCGAGAACTCGGTCGGCGAACTCCAGGGGATCGCCTACGACAGCGGGAATCGGACCCTCTGGGCGGGCGCGGGCAGCCTCTACGCGGTCGTCCTCGATGCGACCTCGGAGAGCGTCTCCGCCTACGTGGGGATCGACCCGTCCGGGGTCGCCTACAACCCCGATAACGGCGACGTCTGTGTGACGAACACCGCGAACCAGACGCTCGAGTGCATCTCCTTCCCGAACTACATCACTAGCACGCCCGACCAGGTCACGTTCCAGGAGACCGGCCTGCCAAGCGGGGATGCTTGGAGCGTGAGCCTGCTCGACGGGAACGGTCCGACCCAGAACACGACCGCGAGCTGGATGACGTTCGCCGCGATCCCGTGCTACGGATTCCAGTACGAGGTCGGCTCGGTGGGCACGGACTACCTCCCCACCCCGTCGCTCGGGTTCGTGTCGGCGGTCCAGGGCTGCGGCCAGTCCAACGTCACCGTCAACGTCTCCTTCACCCAGTACCCCAACGAGACCCTCGGCGACGTCTCCTTCCAGGAGAACACCCTTCCGGCCGGCCTTGCCTGGTGGGTCATGATCGGAGGCGAGTCGCTCCGCGGGACCACACCGTTCCCCGGGATCATCAACTTCACCCTCCCGCCCGACACCTATACCTACTCCGTCCTCCCAGTTCCGGGGTACTTCGCGAGCCCCGTGTCGGGCACGCTCGTGGTCTCGGGGAACACGACCACCGTGGAGGGGCTCACGTTCCTGCCGGCGAACTCGAGCTACGCGGTCGACTTCTACGAGCACGGGCTCCCGAGCGAGACCCTTTGGGGCGTCGACGTCAACGGAACCTCCGCGCAGACCACGACGAACGTCGCTTCGCTGGTTCTGGCCAACGGGACGTACAGCTATTCGGTCCTCGTCCCAGGCGGCTATATCGCGAGCCCCTCGAATGGCACCCTCGGGATCGCGGGCGTCGGCCTCCAGGTCCCGATCACGTTCACGTCGGGGGCCACCCGGTACACGGTCGGGTTCAACGAGGTCGGGCTTCCGATCGGGACCCCATGGGCCGTGAACCTGAGCGGCCAGGTCGACGGCTCGAACTCGAGCGCGATCTACTCCAGCGAACCGAACGGGTCCTACGGCTGGGTCGCCTACGACACGACCTTGGGCTCGACGACCTACGTTCCGACCCCGAACAACGGCACGGTCCTCGTGCTCGGTGGCGCGGTCGTCGTGGACGTCTCGTTCGCGCCCCCCGGCCCCTACTACAAGGTTACTTTCTCGGAGACCGGGTTGCCGACCGGCACCGCCTGGGGAGTGGACTTCGTCGGGTCCACCTACACGACCGATATCTCGAGCATCTCCGCCTCCCTGCCCAACGGCACGTTCTACTTCAGCGTCAACGGTGTTCCGGGATACACGGCGAGCCCCGCCTCGGGCTCCGTCACGGTCGTCGGAGGACCCACCGGGGTCACGATCACGTTCTCGCCGATCGCGACGACGGGCACCTACGTGGTGCTCGTGACCGAGTCCGGTCTACCGACCGGCACGGCCTGGAGCGTGACGCTCGGCGGGGCCTTCGGCTCGTCGACCAACCGCACGATCCAGATGTTCGAACCGAATGGCTCGTATGTGCTCAACGTGACGCCGATCGCCAACTACACCGCCAACTACTCGACCCCGGTCGTCGTCAACGGCACCTCGGTCTCCGCCGCGGTCGCCTTCTCCGCCACGACCTACCCGGTCCAGTTCCTCGAGTCGGGACTCCCCTCCGGGGCGCAATGGACCGTGACGGCCGTTGACCGGGCGACCCAAGCATCCACGGCGGGGGACTCCACGGGGAGCGCCCTCACGATCCGTCTCGCCGACGGGACGTACTCGCTGACGGCGACCGGCCCGGTCGGGTACCGGGTGTCGCTCTCCGCGGCCACGCTCACCGTGAACGGGGTGAGCCCGGCCCCGCTCCCGGTCGCGTTCACGAGCCCGAACCCGGGCGGAGGTTCGACACCCGCCGGCTTGGCCATCCCGCTCGTCGCGGAGGTTTCGGTGATCACGGTCGTCCTCGCCTCGCTCGCGGCTGCGTGGGGAATCACAAGCTACCGGTACTCGCGGCAGAAGGCGGAAGGCGAAGCTTGGGTCAGGGAGCTCCGGAACGAGGCCTCGGAGACGGAACAGAACCGGAACCGGTAGACCCGGGCCACCGCCGTGGCCCACGCCCTTCCCGAGACCGCCCCCGTCCGAGGCCCCCCGTGGGGACGGCTCTTCCGTCCGCGCGGCGTCCCCCCCGACCGGAGGGAGCAACCGTGAACGTGTGGGGGCCGCTGGCCGCAGGGCTCGGGGGGGCTGCAGTCGGGTGGCTCGCCCATTGGGCGTGGATCCGTCGTCAGAGCCGTCCCACGTCGCCTCCTCCCGAGGCCGGAACCGTCCACCTGCCCGCCCCAGCCGTGGCGGCGCCCGAAGCGACCCCTTCCACGCCCTCCGCGGGCCCGGCGAGTGCCCCGGTGCCGGGGGCCGGCTCGAGCCCGACCCCCTCCCGGCCGCCCTCGGCGGCCGACGAGGGGCTGGGGCTCGCCCGTCGGGTGATCCTCCACCTCTCCGGGCTGAGCCGACTTGGGAACGACGAGGTCGCGCGGATCGGCTTCACCCAACAGGGCATGGCCACTGCGCTCGGGGCTCGCCAGGGGAGCCTCGTCCGCGTCCTCCAGCGGCTCGAAGCGGCGGGCGTGCTGACGGTCGACCGTCGGCACGTCTCGGGCGTTGCCCGTCGCCTTAAGGTGTACCGGCTGACAGCGCTCGGGGAGTCGTTGGCCCGCGACCTCCGCCACCCCGGTGCGGCCCCTCCGCGCCCCATCGAACCGACGCGCCCCCAGGAACCGACGCGCGCTCCCTCGACGGGCGACTGGGTCGTGCGACGGGGGCCGGGCGAGGCCCGGCGCCCGTAGGGTGCTCCCCGGATTCGTCCACCGCCCCCTCCGTCGGAGGGGCGCGCCTGAAAGTACCCGCCGGGTCGGTCGATGAGGTGCGGCTTTAACCCCCCGGGGGCGTACTTCGACCGATGAGCGACGGCGAACGCCGGACGCAGGTGGCCATCATCGGCAGCGGGCCCGCCGGCCTCACGGCGGCCCTCTATGCCGCGCGGGGCCAACTCAAGCCGGTTGTCCTGGCGGGCGTCCCCGCGGGGGGCCAGCTCCTGATCACGACCGACGTCGAGAACTACCCAGGATTCCCCGACGGGGTCCAGGGACCGGAACTCGTCGACCTCATGCGACGGCAAGCCGCCAAGTTCGGCGCGGAGTTTGTGGACGACAACGTCATCCGCGTCGATTTCTCACGCCGGCCGTTCACCCTCTGGACGGGCTCGAACGGAGTCGTCCTTGCGGATACGGTGATCATCGCCACGGGGGCGGACGCCCGATGGCTGGGGCTCCCGTCCGAGGACCGTCTCAAGAACCATGGCGTCTCCGCCTGCGCGACGTGCGACGGGTTCTTCTTCAAGGGAAAGGAGCTGGTCGTCGTCGGAGGGGGCGACACCGCCATCGAGGAGGCGATCTTCCTCACGAACTTCGCGACGCACGTCACGATCGTCCACCGCCGGGATTCGCTCCGGGCGAGCAAGGTGATGCAGCACCGTGCCCGCAACCACCCGAAGATCTCGTTCGCGCTCGACACCGTGGTGGAGGAGGTCCTCGGCAAGGAGAAGGTCGAGGGCGTACGGGTGAAGCACCTGCCGTCCGGAGTAACGTCGGTGCTCCCCGTCGGAGGCCTGTTCGTCGCCATCGGCCACGACCCGGCCACGGCGGTCTTCCGCGGTTCTCTCGACCTCACTCCCGAGGGGTACCTCAAGGTCCACGACCACACCCATACGAGCGTCGCGGGAGTCTTCGCCGCCGGCGACGTGGAGGACCACCGGTACCGCCAGGCGGTGACGGCCGCGGGGGCCGGGTGCATGGCGGCGATCGATGCCGAGCGCTGGCTTCAGGACCAGTAGACGGCCGGGTGGGCCGCCCGCCGGACCGCCTCTTCCCGAGGTGGAAGCGAACCCACTGGCCCCCTCGCAAGATACTCTTTAATAAGGCCGGGAGCGGTCCGAGCCGAGGAAGGCGCCTTGCCCGGCAAGAAGAGCCTCCATATCGAATCGTCCGGCCAGCTGTGCATCTACTGCGGGGCGTGCGTCGGGATCTGCCCGCTGAACTGCATCTATCTCGACGAGACCCGGATCACGTTCGACGAGAAGGTGTGCACGCGGTGCGAGATCTGCGTGAAGGCCTGCCCCGTCGGGGCGATCGAGATCGACTGAGCGCTTGGAGGAGGGGGTAGAACGGATGGCACCGGACCTAACCACCGACGTCCTCGTCATCGGTGCCGGACCCGCGGGCAGCATGACCGCCAAGTGGGCGGCCAAGGCCGGCGCAGGGTCCTGATGATCGAGAAGCGCCAGGAGATCGGCAGTCCCGTCCGCTGCGGCGAGGGGATGAGCAAGGACTGGCTCCCGGAGGTGGGGATCAAACCCGGCCGCTGGGTCAACCTCGAGGTCGAGGGGGCCCGGATCTACTCTCCGAGCGAGAAGGTCTTCGAGATCAACGAAAAGCACGCGGGGAACGAGGTCGGCTACGTCGTGGAGCGCGACGAGTTCGACAAGCAGCTCGCGATCGACGCCGCCAATGAAGGGGTCGAAGTGCGGCTGAAGACCGCCGCGACCGCGATCCTCAAAGAGAACGGGCAGGTCGTCGGAGCGAAGGTCAAGCAGTTCGGCACGACGTTCGACGTCCGGGCGAAAGTGACGATCGGCGCCGACGGGTTCGAGAGCCAGGTTGGCCGTTGGGCGGGCATCTCCACCAACCTCGCGCTCCGCGACATGGATACCTGTCTGCAGTACCGCATGACGAACGTCGACTCGGACGTCCGCTACTGCGACTTCTACTTGGGCAAGGTCGCCCCCGGCGGCTACGTGTGGATCTTCCCCAAGGCGGAGGGTCTTGCGAACGTCGGGATCGGGGTGCAGGTCAGCCAGATCAAGTCGATGGCCGAGGCGCGCTCCTACCTGGACGCGTGGATCGACCATCACCCGGGGTACGCGAAGGGCAAGAAGATCGACATGGTCGGTGGCGGCGTCTCGATCGCCCCGCCGCTCAAGCAAACGATCCTGGACGGGTTCATGCTCGTCGGGGACGCGGCGCGGATGATCGACCCCCTGACAGGGGGAGGCATCGCGAACGGGTGCATCGCCGGCAAGATCTGTGGCACCGTCGCCGCGGAGGCGGTACATACCGGGGACGCGTCGAAGAAGGTCCTCGACAAGTACGAGAAAGGCTGGCGCGTCCGGCTGGAGGAGAAGCTCTACCGGAACTGGCTCGCGAAGGAGAAGCTCACCACGCTCTCGGACGAGACGTTCGACAAGATCATCGACGCGCTCATCGGGGTCAAGCTCGAGAAGCTCAACGTCCACAACATCCTCAAAGCCGTCCACGACAAGTACCCCGAGGTCACGAAGGAGTTCGAGGCGTTCCTCTAGACGCTTCCCAACGATTCGATGCCCGGAGCACCCAATCGACCGCCCCCCAAGGATCCCGAAGTTCCCGTCGCCCCGATGGTACCGGAGACCCCGGAACGTTGGGCGCTGCGTCGTCTCGCCCCGAGCCGGGTCGCCCTGCGCCTGGACCAGTGGAAAGGCGCGCCAAGTCCCGACCTCCTCACCCCGTTCGAAAAGGCGGAGGCGGCCTACACCGCGGGCGACTACACGGCCGCGCTCCAGGCCCTCGACCAGCTCTCCATCCGGTTCGCCGAGCCGCGCTGGCCCACCCTTCCGGAACCGTTCCGCCGCCTCCGCGTCCCCATCCCTGCCCCGATGCCTCCCCACTGGGACCCGGAGCACGGGATGGCGGTCCCCGAGAAGGAGGCGCGCCGAGCTCGTCGGGTCGCCGACGACCAGCTCGCCCTCGCCCGCGCGAGCGTCGGGTGGGCGACCGCGCACGGGACCGACCTCTCCTCCCTCGCGGCCGGGGTCGAGGAGGGCGCCGCGATCCTAGAGTCCGAGGGCGCCGTCGCCGGGTTCTACGACCGGGTGGACCCGGTCTGGCTCGCGGTCCGTGAACAGGTCGCGAAACCGGTGAGCCATCCCGCGACCCGCGCCGCCCCCGCCGCCCCCTCGGAAGAAGTCGGCGAAGCCTAAGCTCCGGAACCGACCACGTCGCCCGACGAGCCGCGACGCCGCACCCGCCGGGGCGAAGGAGAGGTCACTCAGTGGCCGCGCGGCCTGGTCGACTACACGTCGAAGGATTCGCCCGACGAGGTCCCGTCGCCGGAGGAGGACCGGACGGGAAATCGGATCCGACTGGCCGCGCGACTCCTCTCGCTGCTCCAATCCCAGGGCCGGGACGTCCACCGCGAGCTCCGGGACCTCGCCGCGGCCGAGCGCGCCTACGCGGCGGGCCGCCCGGAGGAGGCGACCCGCCGGGTCGAGCAGCTGTTAGGTGAGCTCGCTCGTTTGAAGCCCGAGAGCGATCCCGGGGACTCTCCTACATCTTAAGGCAGGAGACGACTCCGTGGACCTGATGCCTTCCCCCCGCTTCGGCACCTTCTCGATCGTCGCCTGTGACCCGGAGGACGGCACGTGTGGCGTGGCCGTTCAGTCGAAATTCATCTCCGTCGGGGCGGTCGTCCCGTGGGCCGAGGCGAAGGTCGGGGCGGTCGCGACGCAGGCCGCGTCGAACCCGGCATGGGGACCGGAGGGACTCGCCCTCCTGAAGAAGGGTCTCGGGGCGAAGGAGGTCGTCCGTCGACTCGTCGAGGGCGACCCCGGTCGGGACGCCCGTCAGCTCGGCGTCGTCGACGCGCACGGGGAGGCCGCCGCGTTCACGGGACCCAAGTGCATGGATTGGGCCGGCCAGGTGGTCGGCGACGGGTTTGCCTGCCAGGGCAACATCCTCTTCGGACCGACCGTCGTGAAAGCGATGGCCCGGGCGTACGAGACGACGGGAGGCGACATCGCCGACCGCCTCCTTTCGGCGCTCTTCGCCGGCCAGCGTGAGGGGGGAGACCGGCGGGGCCAGCAGTCCGCCGCCCTCCTCGTGAGCAAGAAGGCCGCCGGGTACGGCGAGAGCGACCGATGGATCGACGTGCGGGTCGACGACCATGCCTCGCCGATCGAGGAGCTCCGTCGGATCTTCCGCCTGTACGACCTCACCCTGCTGAACCGGGAGGACCCGAAGTCCCTCCTTCCACTCGTAGGAGAGGTCGCCCTCGGGGTGCAGCACGACCTCGGGGTGCTCGGATATTACACCGGCCGACTCAACGGCCACTGGGACGCTCCGAGCCGTGCGGCGTTCGTGCGGTTCGTCGGCGAACACAACTTCGAGAACAAGCAGACCAACCCGGAGGCGATCTGGCCCACCGTCCTTGCCTACCTCAAGGAACGGTCCGACGCCGAGGTCGCCCGGCGTACCCACACCGCCCCGATCGTCCCGGACGCGCTCAGCCGGGGTCCGGGGGCGCAGCCGAAGGGGGGAGAACCATCGGCGAGGCGCTCGAAGAGATCCCCGGCGTCGAAGTAACCGTCGTCGCGCGACGGCCCTGCGGCGACCCCGCGAGCGCCGAACGTCTGCGGAGGGTGCTCGCCGCCGATACGCCTCCGTTCGTACGACTGGACGTGGAGGGTGCGGAGCTGGTCATCCGCACCAGCGCTCCGTCGGCCCGCAGCGTGCGCGCGACCCTCGAAGACCTGCTCGCGTGTGTCCAGGCCGCCGAGCGGACCGCCCGTCCGGCGGAGGAGACCGGGTAGCGTGTCCGGGTGGGATGGACCGAGGTACCCTGCGGCTCCGAATGGGTCCGCTCCACCGCCCACAACCTCCCGGGCCTCCCTCGCCCGGTATTTCGTCGGCGTTGCGATCACGGTCTTCGCGGTCTTGAGCCAATACTTCCTCCCCCAGGCCCTCCCCGCGCTCCGGCCGATCTACGGCACGCTGGTCGGCGACCTTGCCGTGGTCTACGGGATCCCCGTGCTCTCCTTCGTCCTCCTGGTCGGGCTCGACCCCCTCCGCCACTGGGCGGACCGGATGGGCCTCGCCGTCGTGGAGGGGTTGCGCTGGTACGGCCTTCTCTCGCTGCTCGCGCTCGTGGTGGTGCTCGGTCTCGCCATCGTGTACATGGCGTTCGACCCGGCGGCGCTCCAGCTGCTCAACCGACCGAACCCGGCGCTCCAGCAGGCGGCGGGCGATCCCTGGCTGTACGTGGCGCTTTCCTTCGTGGTCGGCGCCTTCGAGGAGACGATCTTCCGGGGGTGGATCTTCGGGTTCTGGCGCGGTCGGGCGGGTTCCTGGGTCGTTCCCGCCCTCTGGACGAGCGGCCTGTTCGCGGGCGTCCACCTCTACTACGCCACGACGTACGGCGTGGCGGCGCCGCTGATCTTCCCCTCGCTGTTCCTGCTCGGGTTCGCGTTCGCGGCGACCTACCAGGCGTCCGGCGGGAACCTCGTCGTCGTGGCGCTCCTCCATGGGGCGAACGACGCGACCGCGTACCTGACGCTCATCAACCTGGATCTCGCGGATGGACTCCACTACCTGGTCATCCTCGTCGGGGCGGCGCTCGGCCTCGTCCTCTACCTGAGACCGAAGGACTCGCCGATGAAAGGGATGCCCGGGATCTAAGAGGCAACGCGCGGGCCGGCTCAGATCGTCGGAGAGTGGATCAGCTCGACCCAGAGTCCGTCCGGGCCCTCGTAGTAGGCGAGCTCGACCTTCCCCCGGTAGCGGATCTCTTCGATCCGCTTCGCCCCGGCGGCGCGGAGCTGCCGGGCGGCCGAGGCGACGTTCGTCACCCGCAACCCGAGGTGGTCCAGTCCTTCCCCGGCGACAAAGGGGGTCGCGTACCTCGAGCCCGGGGGATACCAATTGAGCTCGAGGTGCTGGTGGGAGATCGGGTCCTCCATCAACACCCAAACCCCACCGTGACCCATCCTCCCCCGGCGCACCTCCCTCAGCCCAAGACCCTGGGTGAAGAAGCGGAGCGACTTCGCTAGGTTCGTGACCCGTAGGCCGACGTAGTCGACATACATCGCCGGAGCACCACTCCGCGGTTCGATAATCCTTGGGGGTTCCCGGGTTCGGTAGCATCAAGTAGCGAACCCGTGTGCCCCCGCCGATGAACCCACCCGAGGACGTCCTGCGGCGCGCCCTTTCGGAAGCCCGCACCGTGGCGGTGGTCGGCCTCTCCGACAAGCCCGAGCGGGACTCGAACCAAGTGGCGCGCTACCTTCGGGGGCAGGGCTATCGGGTGGTGCCCGTGAATCCGGTCCTGAGCGAGGTGCTGGGAGAACGCTCCTACCCCCGCATCGCGGCGATCCCCCCGGACCTCCCGGTGGATGTCGTCGACATCTTCCGTCGGTCGGAGGAGGTACCCGCGATCATGGACGAGGCGATCGCGCGAAAGGTACCGGTGGTCTGGATGCAGCTCGGCATCTCCAACGAGGAGGCGGCAACCTCGGGCCGCCAAGCCGGGCTCGTCGTCGTCGAGAACTCGTGCCTCATGACCCAGCATCGCCGAATGGGAATCCGGCCCCTGGGAGCTCACGCGTGACCGACGGCCCGACCCCGGACGCGTCCCCGGCATCTCCGCCTCCCGTGCCTATCGCCGTAGTTCCCCCGCCTTCCGCCCCGCCGCCGATCGCCGCCAAGCCTGCCGCTGCTTCCCCGGCTCCGGCCCCGGTCAAGCCACCGGCCCCGGCTCCTCCCGTCGCCGCGACGCGCCCACCCCGGACCGGCCACCTTCAGGACCGGGGAGTGTCTCGACGGGACTCCGTTCACGCGCTCACCTGGGTAGCCGAGGGAACGGTCAAGGTCACCGGTGAAGTGGACGTCGGGAACGGAGCGGTCACCGGCGCTCTTTCCGTCGCGGGTCCGATCACGGCCGATACGTTCGGATGCCGAGGCGCGCTCGACTCCGGCGGGCCGATCACGGTCGGCGGAACGTTGACCACGTACGGCAGCCTCCATGGAGTGGGGCCGATCCAGGCGAAGCAGGCGTCGTTCACGGGAACGACCCGCATCGTACGAGAGGTCGTCGTGGAGGGCTCGTTGACGGTGAAGGGCCACTTCGCGGCCCCTTCGCTGCGCGTCGCGGAGCTTCGCGGCGACGGGGCCGTTGACGTGCCCGGGAGCATCGACGCCGTCGACGTCGACGTGCGGATCCGGCGCGACAGCCGGTTCGGCACGATCCGCGCCCGCTCCGTCCGCCTCATTCGAGTCCCTCCCAATCCGATCGAATGGGTCTTCGGTCGCTCGCCCCCCACTCCGGTCGGGCGGATCGAGGCCGAACGACTCGAACTCGAGGGAGTGGACGTCTCGTTCGTGCGATGCCCTGAGGTCATTCTCGGCCGGGAGGCCCACGTGACCGAGATCGAGGGCACGGTCGTACGGCGACACTCCTCCGCCCGGGTGGGACCCCGGTCGAAAAGCCCGGCTCCCTACGGCCTCTCCCGGTAACCGCTGCGGCCGCCCTCCTTTTATCTCCCGGGGGCGCGTCCGAGCGTTCCATGTCGCCCGAGGAGGCCGGCTCGGGCGCCCCCTCCGCGCGGTCGATCCAGGAGCGGGTGCTCGACTACTGGGGACGCACCGGCGTGGTGGCGCGGGCCCTCGAGGTCCCGGCCACGGGTCCGCTGTTCCGCTTCACCGAGGGTCCGCCGACCGCGAACGGGGCCCCCCACTTGGGCCATCTGGTCGCCCGGGTGTTCAAGGACCTCCAGCTCCGCTACCATCGGATGCGGGGAGACCGCGTCGTCTCGATGATGGCCGGCTGGGACTGCCACGGCCTTCCGGTCGAGCTCGAGATCGAAAAACGTCACGGACTCAAGTCCAAGAAGGAGATCGAGACCTTCGGCGTAGAGCGCTTCTGCGAGGAGTGCCGGACGGGGACGCTCGCCGTCGCCGACGTCTGGCGCGAGATGAGCGGCCGACTCGGGTACTGGCTCGACTACGACCACGCCTACCGCACGATGGACGCCCCGTACATCGAGAGCGTCTGGTGGTCGCTCAAGACCCTCTTCGACCGGGGCCTGCTCGAGAAGGGTCACTATGTACTCCCCTACTGCCCCCGGTGCGAGACGCCTCTGGCCTCTCACGAGGTGGCGCAGGGCCACCGGGAAGCCACCGACCCATCGGTCACCATCCGCTTCCCGCTCTCCGACGCCCCCCGACCGCGGGACCTCCTCATCTGGACCACGACGCCTTGGACCCTGCCCGCCAACTTGCTGGTCGCCGCCCGTGCCGACCTCGAGTACTCCGTGGTCGCCGTCGACGATGGACCGGAGTTCGTGCTCGCGCTCGTCGGCCGTCTCCCGGTACTTCCCGGGAGAGCCCCGGATACGGGAACGGTTCCTGGGCCGCGAGCTCGCCGGAAAGCGGTACCGCCCTCCGTTCGATTCCGCGGGGCCCGGACCGGGTCGGTACCGGATCGTCCTCGACGACTTCGTGACGGCCGAGGAAGGAACCGGGCTCGTGCACGTGGCCCCGAGCTTCGGGCCTGACGACCAGCGGATCGGCGCCCGCGAGGCGGTAGGGGTCTTCGACCCGCTCGATAGCCGGGGCGTGTTCGGCGACGACGTCCCCCTCGTCCGCGGGCGCTTCTTCAAGAACGCCGACCCGCTCCTCACGAAGGACCTCGCCGCCCGCGGTCTGCTCTACCGGTCGGAGACCCTCCGACACACCTACCCCTTCTGCTGGAGGTGCGACACCCCGCTCCTGTACCGCGCGATCGATTCCTGGTTCGTCCGAACGTCGAGGTTCACCGAAGCGCTGCAACGGAACAACTCGACCGTCACCTGGGTGCCTGCCCATCTACGGGAGGGTCGTTTCGGAAATTTCCTCACCGAGGCGAAGGACTGGGCGGTCTCCCGGAACCGGTACTGGGGCACGCCGCTGCCGATCTGGATCTGCCCGGAGGGTCACGTCACGTGCGTGGGCAGCTTCGCGGAGCTCGCGCGGTACAACGAGGCCCCCCTCCCGGAACCGTTCGACCCTCATCGAGTCCAGACGGACCGTATCGTGTTTCCCTGCCCGCACTGCCGACAGTTGAGCCGACGCGAGCCCTACACGATCGACGCGTGGTACGACAGTGGTTCCGCCCCGTTCGCACAGTTCCACCACCCGTTCGAGTCGAGCGCCTTCGACCCCAACGCACCGCTCGACCACGTGGCGGAGGGCCTCGACCAGACCCGGGGATGGTTCTACACGATGCTCGTGCTCGCGACCGCCCTCTTCGAGCGCCCGGCGTACCGCTCGTCGCTCACGACCGGCATGGTCCTGGACGAGACAGGGCGGAAGATGTCGAAGTCGAAGGGGAACGTCCTCGAACCCCTCCCTCTCCTCGAACGGCTCGGGGCCGACCCCGTGCGATGGACCTTCCTCGGGCTGGACTTCACCGAACCGATGCGGATCGGGGAGACGACCATCCAGAAGTCGGCCGGCCGCACCCTGGGCACGCTATCCAACCTGGTCGTCTTCCACCGGGAGAACGCCCGCGCAGACGGGCTGCCTTCCGCCCGCACGCTCCCGTCGCCCCCCTCGGTACTGGACCGTTGGGCTCTTTCTCGCCTGGAGGGGAGTCGATGCGCCATCAGCGCCGCATTCGACTCGTACGACCCCCGCCCGGCGGCCGTGGCCATCCGCGAGCTCGTCGACGACCTGTCGACCTGGTACGTCCGGCGCTCGCGCCCCCGGTTCTGGGGCGCCACCACGGCGGCGGACCGGCGGGCGGCCCACGACACCCTCTCCTACGCTCTCCTCGGACTGTCGCGCCTGATCGCCCCGGTGCTCCCGTTCACGGCCGAATGGGTCCACCAGGAGGTGGGGGAGCTCGACTTCCGCGTTCGGGATGATTCCGTGCACCTTTCTCCTTGGCCCACCGAGCTCGCGACCCGCGATCTCGCCCTCGAGGACGGGATGGCCGAGCTGCGCCGGCTCGTGGAGGTGGGCCGGGAACTTCGTCAGCGGGCGGAGGTCAAGGCCCGGATCCCGCTCGCGGAATTCGTCGTGTTCGGCGCGTCGTCACCGGCCCTATCCGCGCTGGGGGCCGAGGGGGACCGGCTGCTCGTGGACGAACTGAACGTGAAGTCCCTTCGTCGGATCGCTACGTGCGACCGAGCCGCGTTCCCCGAGTCGGACTGGGTCGTTCGCGAGGAGGGCGGGGCGGCCGTGGCGGCCCTGCCGCGCCGCCCGACCCCCGAGCTACGCTCCGAGGGCCTCTTCCGGGAGGTCGCCCGTCGGTTGCAGCAGACCCGGAAGGAGCTCGGTCTTCGCCCGACGGATCATGTGGAGCTTACCCTGGGGGCGACCGGCGAGCTGCTCGCCGCGGTGGCGTCCCGCAAGGAGACGCTCTCCCGCGAGCTCCTCGCAGACCGCATAGACCTGGTCGACGGGACGCTCCCCCCGGCCGACGAGGTCCGGCAGTGGGACCTGGACGGGTTCGCCTTCAGCGCCCGGCTCACGCGACCGGTCCACTAGCCTCCGTCGGCTCTCGGACGACCGGCCCCTTCGGCCGCTGCTCTCCAAAAACCTCCGCCTCGAACCGCCGGACGCGGACCCGCGGGTCGCGCCATGCCACGGAAGGAAGGCCGGCCTTCTCGCACGTCCCCTCGAGGAGCTGTTCCGCATCCCACCCCTGTTCCGTCGCCACCTGAGGGAGCAGCAGCCCGCTCTGTCCGTAGCCGTCCACGATGAGGCCGTCGCGGCCGGGGCGGATTGCCGCGATCGTGGTTTCCGGGGACGTCGAGGGAACGGCCTGCGGAACGGTCAGGACGGAGACCTCGACCACGAGAGCGTCCAGCTCGTCCCGTGCGACCGGCGGGAACCGCGGATCCTCCAGGGCGGCGGCCAACGCCACGTCCTGTATGGCCTTCCCGAGGGGGAGGATCGGGAGAGGGTAGCCGATGCAACCCCGGAGCTCCCCGCCCGGGTACTGCTTCAGTGTGACGAACACTCCCCTGGGTTCGTGGAAGAGCCGGGGTAACCCCTCGGTCTCTGGAGCGAGGGATCGTGGGGAGGGTCCCGGACCCACCGCCCGCTCGACCGCTTCCCGGGCCAGATGCACCGCCCGCTCACCGTCCGCTGGGGAGATCACGGGCGCCCAAGGGCCCCGGTCGGAAAGCCGCTTCGCCGAGGGTCGTCCCCGTTTTATATCCGAGGGAGGGTCACGGCCGTCCCATGCCGTTCCCCGAGGCGATCGAGCGACTGCTCAACAAGAAGATCTGCATGAACTGCTCGGCCCGGAACCCGCCGAAGGCGGTCCAATGCCGGCGCTGCGGATACCACGGCCTGCGCGTCAAGTCGCGCGAGCGGTCCGGCAAGACCGCGTGATCCGGTCGGCTTAGGCCGGCGGAGCGCCCGCCTCGAGCTCGCGTCCGAACGGGGTCGGCGCCCCCATCTTCAGCTCGCGAGCGACCGCGAGCCGCTTGGAGGCGAGGAAGACCAGGTTGCTCCACCCGTCCCGCCACGTCGAGAGCTTCGGTGAACCCCAGCGCTCCCCGTAGCGGATCGGCACCTCGACGACCTTGAGGCCCCGGAGCACCGCCTCGATCTTCAGTTCCTCGCTGAACGACATCCCGTCCTGCGTGAGGGCGACCCGGTCGAGCACCGACCGACGGAAGACCCAGAAGCCGGACTGGCTGTCGAGGATCGTCCGGGACGGCATGTCGTGGAGGTAGTGGTGGTACGCCACTCGAAGGAACGTGTTGAGGAGGCGATTCCCGATCTGGTGCTCGGTCGTCATCGCGCGTCGGTCGAGGAACGCCATGCGGTTACCGGTCAGGAAGTCCAAGTGCCGGTCGAGCAGCTCGCGGACGAACCGGGGGATCTCCTCCACCGGGTACGTTCCGTCGCCGTCGGAGGTGGCGATGACGTCCCCGGTCGCCGCGGCGAATCCGGTCTTGTAGGCACGCCCGTACCCCCGGCGCCGCTCCACCAGCACCCGCGCCCCCTCGCGGGTGGCGATCTCCGCGGTGCCGTCGGCCGACGCTCCGTCCACGACCAGGATCTCCCACTGGAGCGGGTCGCTGGCGAACTCCACGAGGTTCGCCGCCACCGCGGCGGCTCCGAACGACCGGAGGACCGACGCGATCGACCCGGACTCGTTGAGGGTGGGAATCACGAGAGAGGCCCGCATCGCAGGCCAAGGGGTTGGACACCCCTTTAACCCCTCCGCGGCCATCCTCGCCCCACGTCGCCCCGCGCTTCCCCCGTCCCCCGCCGGCGTCGGTGGGGGAGCTTTCCGACCACGGCGGACGTCGGCCTCTGGGCCCGCGGTCCCGACGCCGCCGCGCTCTTCGAGGGTCTCGGGCTCGGCCTGTTCTCGCTCATGACCGACCTTCGGAAGGTCCGCCCACGCGAGGAGCGAGCCGTGAGCGCGTCGGCCGACGACCCGGAGAGCCTCGTGGTCGCCTACCTGACCCAACTCCTCCAGGTGCACGAACCGGATGGCTTCCTCGGAAGCCGGATCGAGGTGCGGCCGATCGGCTCGCCGCCGACCGCCCTCGTGGCCAGCGTGAAGGGAGAACCGTTCGACCCGGAGCGCCACAGCGTCCGGACCGAGGTGAAGGCCGTGACCCTCCACCATCTCGTCTTCGACCCACGCGCGGGAAGCGCCCGGGTGATCGTCGACATCTAGGGCGGGGCGGCGCGACCGCTACGGCATGTGGTCGACGACCGCTCGGACGGCCGCCCCCGGTGTGGGAAGGCGGTTCGTCCGCGCCAGGATCCGCTCGAGGGCGGCGAACGTCACCAAGAGGTCGGGCCAATCGGCGATCCCCATGTGACCGATCCGGAAGATCTTGCCGGTCAACGCTCCCTGCCCTCCCTGAACGAGGATGTTGTACTCCTTCTCGAGAACTTTCCGGATCTCGGGGTCGCCGAGGCCGGCGGGGTTGCGGATCGCCGTGACGGTGTCGGAAGCGTGGGCGCGCTCCGGGAACAGCTCCAGCCCGAGCCCGTCGACGGCCGCCCGGGTGGCCTCGGCAAGTCGGCGCGTGTGGGCGAGCCGGTGGTCGAGCCCTTCTTCCCGGAGCAGGAGGAGCGCCTCACGGAGGGCCAGGAAGAGTGGGACGGCCGGGGTCCAGGGCGTGTCGTTCTTCTCGAGGGGCGCGAGGTGCGCCTTGAGGTCCAGGTAGAAGGTGCCGGGGTGGAGCGCCTCGACCGCTCGGTCCGAAAGGTGGACCAAGGCGAGGCCCGCCGGGGCAGCCAAGCCCTTCTGCGAGCCGCCGACGATGGCGTCGATCCCCCATTCGTGGATCTGGATGGGGATCCCCGCGACGGCGCTGATCCCGTCCACGAGCAGCAGCGGTGAATCCGCACGGCGCACCTCCGCGGCGATCGCCCCGAGGTCGTTGGTGAGTCCCACGCTCGTTTCGTTGTGGACAACGCAGACCGCCCGGACGTCCCCCTTCTCCAGCTCGGCGCGGACGGCGGCCGGGGCGATCGGCTGGCCCCAGGGAGCGGTCACGGTCGTGACGTTCGACGCGTAGCGACGGACGATCTGGTCGCTCCGCTCGCCGAAGTTCCCGTTCGAGAGCACGAGCACCCGGCCCTCCCGCGGAAGCAGCGAGGAGTACATCGCCTCGAGGCCGGAGGTACCGCTGCCGCTCAGGACGACCTGGTGGCCGGGGGTCCCGAACATCACCGGGAGGAGGTCGCGGATCTCCCGGACGACCCCGTGGAAATAGTCTCCGCGGTGATTGAGCGACGAGGTGGACATCGCCCGGAGGACCCGGGGATGGATCCGGACCGGACCCGCGATGAGGAACGTCGCGGTCTCGGGGTCGAACGTCATCGCGGCCCTCCGGGCGGCGCGACCTCGGCCTGCAGCGTCTCTCCCCGGAGCGCGCGAAGGACCTCGTCGACGACGTTCCCGCCCGCGCGCGCCTGGGCTTCGGCCGTCGAGGCGCCCAGATGGGGGGTCGCGATCAAGTGCGGGTGTTCCAGCAGGGTGTGGTTCATCGGTGGTTCCTCCTCAAAGACGTCGAGCGCGGCCCCGGCGACCTGGCCGGAGCCGAGCGCTTCCAGTAGGGCGACCTCGTCCACGAGGGCGCCGCGGGCGACATTGACCAGGAAGGCGCCGGGCTTCATCCGGGCGAACGCCCGGGCGTCGAGGAGGTGATGGTTCTCGGGAGTGAGCGCGGCGTGGACGCTCACGATGTCCGCGCGCGCGAGCAGGTCGTCGAGCGGGACGATCGCCGTCCCGTCGACCGCCGCGCGCACGAACGGGTCGAACGCGATCGTCGTGGCGCCGAACGGCGCGAGGCGCTGCGCGATCTCCCGCGCGATGCGACCGTACCCGACGAACCCGACGGTCCTCCCGGCGAGCTCGTGTCCCGAAGTGCCGCGTTCCCAGCGACCGGATTTCGTCGAAGAGATCTTGGGGAGCAATCCCCGCACCAGCAGCAGGTAGAAGGTCACCGACAGCTCGGCGACGCTCGCGGTCGCGGCCGCCGGGGCGTTCACGACCCGGATCCCACGTTCCCCGGCAGCCGCCATGTCGACGCTGTCCACTCCCACGCCGGCTCGTGCGATAAGGCTCAGGTGCGGGGCCGCGGCGATGAGGTTCCGGTCGACCTTGGTCCGGCTGCGAACGATCAGGGCCCACGCCGTGGGGAGGGCGGCGGCGAGCTTCGACGGGTCCGCGCTGACGTCATCGACCTCGCAAGGGCCCGCGCGAAGGCGCGCGACGGCCGCCGCATCGATCGGGTCCGCGACCACGACCCTCCGAACCTCGACCATCGTCGAGCCGACCCCGGGGCGCTTGAAAACGGTTGCCCGCGGCGCGGGTCAGTGGGTCTTGGGGACGTTGACCTTTTCGACGGCGTTCCGGACCACGTCCTCTCCGCGAATCCCCCGGATCCACGGCTCTGGCTTGACCACGATCCGGTGGGCGAGCGCCGGGAGGGCGAGGGCCTTCACATCATCGGGGAGGACGAAGTCCCTCCCCTGGAGGAGCGCTCGCGCGCGGGTCAGCTTCTGCAGCGCCAGCGAGCCCCGGGGCGATGCGCCCACCTCGGCACGGGGGTCCGCCCGCGTCGCGCGAACAATGTCGATGAGGTACTGGGCGACACTCGCTTCCAGCTCGATCTCTTCGACCGAGCGCTGGAGCTCGAGGAAGGTGGCCACGGTCGTCACCGGGGGGACGGACACGTTCTCGGTCTTCCGGGTCCGCCGCCGCTCGAGGATGATCCGCTCCTCCTCCACGGTCGGGTAGCCGATGCGCAGGCGCATGAGGAACCGGTCCACCTGGGCCTCGGGGAGGGCGTAGGTTCCCTCGAGCTCGATCGGGTTCTCGGTCGCGAGGACCAGGAACGGCCGGGGGAGCGGGTAGGTGGTCCGCTCGCTGGTGACCTGATACTCCTGCATCGCTTCGAGCAGGGCCGACTGTACCTTGGGGGGTGCCCGATTGATCTCATCCGCGAGCAGGATGTGGGAGAAGATCGGTCCGGGGCGGAAGACGAACGCACCGTTCTTCGGGTCCAGGATCTCGGCGCCGGTGATGTCGTGGGGCAGGAGGTCGGCCGTGAACTGGACCCGCTGGAAATCGAGCCCGAGCGCGGAAGCGAACGACTTCGCCATGAGGGTCTTGCCGAGTCCCGGGAGGTCCTCGAGAAGGAGGTGGCCGTCGGCGAGGAGTCCCACGAGGATCTGGTCGACCGCCACGTCGCGGCCCACGACCGCCGTCCGGACCGCGGCCCGGATCCGTTCGGCCAGCGTGGCGGCGTCCGCGGCGTTCATCGATTCGCCCACCGAGCGGAGGGCGACCCCCCTATAAGTCCGGTCGGTGGGCCCCCGCTGTTCCCCGGCCGTAACGATCCGCATCATGGCTGGGCGCACGCCGTCTCCGCGGTCTGACCCCGGCCGGGGGTGTCGGACACCGGGGTTGTCCTCACGTCATTCTCTGCGGACGACCCGTCCGCGTTGAGTCAAGAGGGACCCTTCGACGGTACCCGGGCACGGCGTTACCCGCACCATCCCCGTCACCACGGCGCCTGCTATGAGGTTGCCGACGGGTCCCGGTCGAACGCCCGCGGCGCTCCGAGGAGGAGGGCGACGGCCACCACGGTGACGGCAAGCAGCCCCGCTGCGATCCCCAGCGATCCCACCCCGGACGGGAGGAGGAGCGAACCGGCCAGCGCGATCCCGACGACCGCCGCAGGGACGGCCAGGCCGGCGAGACCCCGGACGAGTCCCCCGGATACCGGTCCGGGTCCTCGGCGCACCAGAGCAACAGGGCGAGCCCGCCAACCCCCCCGGCGAGCTCTGGGATCGTTCCGACGGGGCTGTCGGCGACGAAGACCCCGAGGGCGACGAGCGCAGGGAACAGGCCCAGGAAACGGAGCCGGCGAGGCAGCAGTACCCGCAGGAGGCTCGCCAGCGTCGCCCCCGCAACGGCGAGGGTGACGCCGACCACGAGGGGCAGGGGAGTGAGCAGGGACAGGCCGATCGCCGCGATCACGAGAACGCCGTACGCCGGGCCAAACGCTCTCGCCAGGAATCGGCGGTCGATCACGATCCTCATGCACCGCGCTCCCGGGCCGTCGGGCGTCGCAAGAAGTCGACAAACCCCCCGAGCGACCAGAAGTCGTCCCAGTCGACCACGGGTGCATCGCGCCACATCCGGGCCACTTCCTCGCGTCGGCAGAGCCGCGCGAACCGCACCGCGAGCTCCTCATCCTCCTCGGAGAGACCGGCGCGCCGGCCCATCATCGGGAGGTACGACGGGCTCAGCACGACGACCGGAAAGCCGCGCCGGCGCACGTGCGAGACCAGGTTCAGCTGCTCTTCGCTGGCCAGCGGAGAGAGCACGACCGTCGTGGTGTTCGGCGGGTAGTAGCGCCGGAGGGCGACCGCGCACCGTTCTGCCGGCCCCGGGATCTCGGCGATCTCGGTGTGGAGGAGGAGGTTCCGCAACTGGACCCGCTGCGTCCGCCCCGTCGCCAGGGGAACGGCGTGGAGGAACTCCCCGTACGCGGCGATCCCGACCCGGCTCTTTTCGCGGAGGAACGCTTCAGCGAGCCCGAAGGCCGCCCCTCGCGAGACCGCGAGAAGGCGGCCGTCCACGGCCGGGCCAAGCGCCGTCGGACGCGTGTCCAGCAGGATGAGCAGGTCTCCCGTGCGGTCGAGCGCGTACTCGTTCGCGAGCCGTCGCCCCGCCCGCGCGGTGGCTCGCCAATTGATCCGTCGGGGTGGGTCGCCCGGAGACGCCTCCCGGATCCCGAAGAACTCCCCGGATTCACCGACGGACCGGGAGCGGGTCTCTCCCGGCAACGCCAGCGTGCGCCGAAGGCGGACCGCGCCCGCCTGATGGAGCTCGGGGGGATAGCGCTCGACGAACAGGTCCGTGTTCTCCAGCGTGGCCGTCCGCTCCACCAGACCGAGAGGGTCCCTCCAGAGGACCTCGGGCGTCGGGACGGTCATCACGGTGGGGTCCGGGACGGTCCAGGACAGCTTCACCCGCAGGCTCGGGCCCTCGATCTCCGTCCGGGGAGGCTGCGCCTCCACCACCCCCGGGGGGACGCGAAAGAACACTTCGAGCGATTCCGGGCGAACCGGGGGTTCGGGAGTGAGGAGCGCCGTGACCCGGACCGAACGGCCGCTGCCGTCGGTGCGCCCGTCGACCCGGACGAGCGGCGAGGCATGAGGACCGAATAGGCCGGCGCAGATGGGAGCGAGCAACAGTGGGAACGCGAAGAGGACCGGGACCGGGCTTCGGACCGCGATCCCGGTCCCGAAGAGCACGATCGAAGCGCCGAGCAGGAGGAACGCGGAGGGTCGCCATCGCAGGCTCGTGGAGCTATCGTCCGAATTCATTGATACGCCCCCTCGATCCCGTCGAGGCGCTCTCGGACGTACTCCCGAAATTCGGTCCGGGGGAGGCCGCGGAGCCGCACCACCTCGGACGCAGGGGTGGTGGGACGGTCCGGGTGGCCCGATCGCCGCTCGAGCTCATCCAGCAGCACGACGACCTCGGTCCGCCCCGAACGGCCGGCATGGAGCGAAACCCGGAACGGGGAGGTGGCGTCGAACGGTCGCGGAAGCGGAGGCGTCCGAGGGTCGACGGCGGTGCGGCGAGCCAGTCCCACAGCGAATACGCCGATTGAGACCAGGGCCACGAGGGCGCCGGCCGTGGCGACCCCCTGGTTCGGGCCGGCGTAGACGGCGATCCCGACTGCCGCGCCCGCGAGGACCAGGAGCGGCCAACCCCGTGGGAGCCTCACCGGGCCGCCTCCGAACGCGAGAGATCCTCTTCGGCAGTCCGGATGGCCCTCCGGGCGCGCGCCACCTGTTCCGGCCCGAGGGAATGGCTAGAATACCGGGCCTCCTCGAAGACGCGGGTCAGGTCTTCGGCCGCCGGGTCTCGGATTCCGAGACGGGTGAGGTGCAGCCGACGTATCTCCTCCGGTGTGGACGGGTCCAGGTTCGAGGCCATCGGCTCGATCCGGGCCAAGAGCGTGGCGTAGAGAGCCAGGATCGTCGCCCGCGGGTCCAGGGCGCTCTCGAGGTCGTGCGCGGCGTCACGCAACGCCCGCTGCACTTGGGCCGTGACTTGGGCCGAGCGCGCCCGGAAGAGCCGATTATCCCGACGATCCTGGAGATACTCCGAGAGGGACGGAACGCCCGCGATGACCACTACGACGGCCGCGATGGCGACCAGAGCGAACAGCGTCCATGAAGGGAGGTGGAGATTGAAGGGAACCAGGACCCCCCCCGGACCCGGGACGGGCGTGCCATTGGTGCTGGAGTTGGGTGACCCGCCCTTCGAGCTGTTGCCGCCGCTCCCGCTCACGGTTTGCAATCCGCCCACCGGGCCGCCGAGAAGGTGGAGCAGTGCAACGGCGATCACGCCGGCGAGCAGGATCGCGAGCGCGGAGACGATGTAGGGGCGGGTCAACGGTGAACTTCCTCCACTTCGGAGGCGCGCGTAGATCAACGGCAGGATGATCGCCAAGGCGAACCCGACGATCGCCGCCGAGACGACCCAGGGGGGGAGAACGAGTTCTGAGGTGGGACCCACCGGGGGCGGAGGGCCGGCGGTCCGCGCCGAGGCGATGAAGCTCACGGCCGCCCCGACCGCGAGCGCGCAGACCAGCAGGAGAAGAAGGAGGAGAGAGGGCCGAGGTCGCGAATTCCGCCGCACTATGACCCGGCGGCCGATCGCGGGGGCGGGATTAACCCCTTCCGGAGGAGGTCGGGCCCACCGCCTCCGACGCGACCGCGGGTGTGGGGCTGAGGAGGTAGAAGCTGCGACGCTCGTGGTCGACGCTCACGATCGCGAAATCGTCGACCGAGTAACCGAGGTCGGCGGCAGCCCGGAAGGCATCCCGGGCGGCGTGACGCCAGCGCCCCAGGCCCGCGGGCTCGTGCTCCCGGACCAGGCCGAGGTCGAACGGGATCTCGAGATGGGCGACGGGACCTTCCGGTTCCTGGACCTCGACCGGGAGCCGGACCCCGCTCTCTCCGGGCTCGGTGCGGAGGAGGACCGTCGCGCTCTGCCACCGCGCCTCGTCCTCCGCCGCCGTGGGGTACGTCCCTTCCAACCGACGCTCGACGCGAGGGGTGGACAATGACCAAACGAGGCGGATCCGGTCGGACTCGATCCCCCGGTTGACGGCGTCGGGCAACTGGCCATAGTAATGGTGCAGGTACCGGTCCGGCAGACCCCCCAAGCGCCGGACGAAGAGCCAGGCGTTCCGGCTCTGGAGCGGGTCGAAGGCGAGTCGCACTTCCGAGAGGCCCAGCCGGAGCACCTCCTGGCGGAGGGTCGTCTGGAGTTGGAATCCAAGGTGGTGGTTCTGGTACTCCGGGCGGACAGCGGTCGAGTGAACGTACTCATAGAGCGCGGCGCCGTCCCAGCCGAGGAACGCGACGGTGAACCCGGCCAGGTGGATGTCGGCAAACCCCCCGAGCACGATCCCCCCGTTGTCCTGGACGGCGCGCTGGAGCGGGGTTGGGACCGAGTCGGTCGCCTCCTCCCCCCAGACCGCGCGGTGGACCGCGTCGACCTGCCGGAACTCCTCTGGCTTTTCGAGCCGCCGGATCCGGAAGCCGGTCGAGCTCGACCGGGTCGAGGACGCGGACACGGCGCGAGAATCCGGGGACCGTACTTAAACCGGCCGCCGATGGGCGAGTCCGTCAGCGCCGAACGCGAAGCTCGGCGCGCTTGTTCTCGTACCGGACCTAGTCGTTGGGCGTGAGGTCCCAAAGGATCTCCTCCAGCTCGGGGATGTTACGGAGGAATTCCGCCTTGCTCTTCGTGACCATCAGGTGCTCGAACTTCCGTCGGGCGTAGTAGTACGCGCCGACCAGATAGGCGCCCAGGATGGCCACAATGGGGCCGACGATGACGAAGACCAGGTTGTAGTTCGCGTACGAGGGGTTCGTGACCGCGTTGATCGCGGAGAACACCGACAAGCTCGACAGGGGGGTGAAGAACCCGAGCGCGAGGACGCTCAGGAACACCCCCACCACGAACACCACGACCGACACCACCGCGCGGTGCACCCGCATCCCGTGGCGGAACCGACGGCCCAACTCTTCTTTCGGTTCCTCGTCCACCATCTCGGGGGGCGGGAAGCGGATTCGCTTAAGAACCTATGTGACGTCCGCCCGGTAACCCATGTCAGGACCGAATGCCTCCTCGATGCCGCCTCCGCCTCCCGGACAGACCGCCACGTGGATGCCGCCCCCGGCCCCATTGAGTGCGCCCCCACCGTCCGTGCCGATAACCCAGCGATTCACTCCCGAGAACCTTACGTATAAGATCCCGTGGTCGTTCCTCGCCTTCGTTGCCCAGTCGGTGGGCTTGCTCCTTCTGTTCGTGGGCGGCCTGGTCGCGGTTTCGGGGGGAGTCCTCCCTCCGGGATGTGTCTCGACCCCGACGAACTGCAACTCAGGTACCGCCGCGAACGTCGATTGGGCGATCATGGTCGCACGCCTCTTGCTCGTGCTCGGGCTGTTCGGCCTCGCTACCGGTGCGGGCCTCCACCTCCAGTTCCGGCCCGGATTGACCGGCGGTGCGTCCGCTGAGGAGACCCGCGCCTACATCGCCCGTCGCCGGGGGGAGTTCGTCCTCCTGATCATCAGCATCCTGCTGCTCTTCGTCCTCGTGGGATGGTCGGTCACGATCCTCACGTAGGGTAGCTCAGAACGGCGGCGACCCGGGGCAGCTCCAGACTACCGTCGGCCGCCCTTCGTCCGTCCGTACGCGGACGATTCCGCCAAGGGCTCCGGCCTCGGACCGGCCCCGGAGCCGGGATGAGCGACAGGCGGAGACGGAGTCGCCGGTAGAGGTAGAGCGCCCCGAGCAGGGCGAGCGCTGCGCCTCCGAAGCTTCCAGCCTCCCCCGCCAATGGGCCAAGCCCGAGCAGGAAGAACCCCACTGCGGAGAACACTCCGGCCCGTAACGGCCCACCGCCGGTGCGCCCTTCGGGGCCGCCGGGAGGAAGCGAGAACAAAGCCCCCGTGACCTCCAGCCCGACCACCGCTACGGACTGGAGGAGCACGAGAAGCACTCCCACCACCTGGAGGGTGGTCCCGCCCAGGTACTGCGCCACGATCGCGAGCGAGATGATTCCGCCGATGGAGGCTCGAAATCCCAGCGCGTAGAACGGGGCGCTGGCCGAGCGACCCCAGTACGCGCTCCGGAGAAGGGCCCATTGGGCCAGTTCGGTCCCTCCGACCAACAGGCCGAGGAAGAGCAGGGCGCCGGGGAGGGCCCCGTTCACCATCGCGAGCGCGTAGAGGAGGTAGGCGACGGCGAACGGGATCCCGACGAACAGACCCGCCGTGTACGCGAAGATCTCCCGGCGCTCTTCGAAAAGGGTGACCGGGACTTGGGGCGTCGCATACCGCCCGACCTCGACATAGACGAATGCGGCCGAGAGGATCACCCCGACCGCGGCACCGATCGACAGCGACGGGAGCACCATCGCTAGTCGACCTTCCGGGCCGACGCGAGGAATCCGGTGTGACCGAGCATTTCGAACTCGGGCCGAGTGCCTCCGTCTCCCACGTGGATGCCCCGCTCGATGATCTCGACCCCCCGGACGTCCCCAAAGCCGACCTCGCGAAGACGGCGGACCGTCCGTTCCAATTGATTGTAGGTGGGGGTGTAGGTCGCCACATACCCGCCGCTCACGAGCGCAGCGTGGCTGGAGCGGAGGACCTCCCACGGCTCGGCCAGGTCGAGCACTACGCTCGTGAACCCCTCCTCCCCCCAGCCGTCCTTCGCCACGTCCCTCGCCCGGAACTCGACCCGGTCACCCCACCCGGCGCGGGCGACGTTCGACCGGGCGTTCTCGAGGAATTCTGGACGGCGATCACAGGAGAGCACCCGTCCGGTCGGTCCCACGGCGCTCGCGAGGACCAGCGTGAGAGCCCCGCTACCGGAACCGGCTTCCGCGACCCGACCGCCGGGGGCCACCCCGGCCAAGAGGATGATCTGGGCGGCATCCTTGGGAGTGACGATCTGGGCCCCCCGTCGCAGCGTCGACAAAAGGTCCGAGAGCGACGGCCGGATGGCCCGGTAGTTGGTGCCGAGCCAGGTGACCATCCCCCCCACCGGCTGGCCCAGCAGTTCGGTAAGGTCGAGCACGCTGTCCTCGCCGACCCGTTGGGGGCCTCGGGCCAGTCGGACGAGTCGGGCCGGCTCATTCGGCGCGATGAGGCAAACCGCTTCTCCCTCCGCCCAGCAGTCTACCATCGATACCGCTCCGGGGGCTCCACCGTCACGGCCGACCGGGCGTAATAACGCCCCGGAGAGGTGCCACCGGGGCTCCGGCGTTCGTCCCAACGTCGGTGGCCACCGGGCCGGGTCTACACTCTACGGGCCCGGGGCACAGGCGGCCCGTTCCAAGGCCTCCAAGGTAGTTTATATTGGTCGGATTGGTGGCGCTCGCCGTCGCCCCAGGCGGCCGATCTTCAGAACGCGGGCATAGTGTAGTCTGGTTATCACATAGGCTTGCCAAGCCTATAACTCGGGTTCAAATCCCGGTGCCCGCACCCCTCCAGGATCGCCGGACCCCGAGGGCGGCGGGCGACCCCTCTCGCTCCGGTGGACCACCACGAATGTCGACCTCTATGGACCGGGCGGAGCGGGAGCGTTCCTCCGAGGTACAGATCGTACCCGGTCACGCCCGCCGAAGCGCGGGCCCGCAGCTCGGAACGGAACTGACGGGTCGATCCGAACTCCCCCCGCCTCGCGCCGGGGGAGGAGCATTGCTTTTCTTCCGAACGTTATACCTCGGGTGATGGCCCGAGTGCGTCGCCTGACGGTTGCCGGTCGACGGTCCTTCGAGTATGTCTCCCAAGGGAAGGGCCCGGCAACCCTGCTCGTCCATCCGGGGGGGCCTGGTCTGACGTACCACTACCTTCGAGGCCTGTTGCGCCTCGCCAATACGCACCTCCGCGTCATCCTGTTCAACCCACGGGGCGTCGGCCATAGCTGGGCCCCGCGGCGCACCTCCGCGTACACGATCGTCCAGATGGCCGAGGACGTCGAGGCGATCCGGAAGGCGCTCAAGATCAAGGAACTCCACCTGCTCGGCTTCTCGGCCGGCGGGTTCGTCGCGCTCGAGTACGCCCACCGTCATGCCGACCGGTTGACCTCCCTCCTCCTGTGCGACACGGCCGGCAGCGCCGAGGAGATCGTCCAGTCGAACCGCATGGTGCTCGGCTCCGCGTCGCCGAAGCAGCGGGTCCGGCTACGGGCGCTGACGCGCGCGAAAGCGTTCGACTCCCCGGAGTACAAGACGCTCGTCGAGGAGATCTTCCGGCCGTTCCAAACCCGCTTCCTCACCGGCGTGCACCCCGACTGGAAGGCGACGCGGGCGAGCCAGCCTGTCTACCGGGCGATGATGTGTCGAAAGGGCGACGAGTTCGCGGTCGACGGGACGATCGCCCGGTGGGATGGGCGAAAGTACTACTCGAAGATCGAGCTCCCCACGCTCGTCCTCGTCGGTCGGTATGATTTCTTCCTGAACGCGTCGGTCGAGATGGACCAGCGGATCGAGCCGGCGCACCTCCGGGTGCTCTCCCGTTCGAGCCACATGGCGATCCTCGAACAGCCCAAGGAGTACCTGGGCGCGATCCGAGAGTTCCTGACCGACGTCACCGGCGACTAGCGGGAACCGTCCGCGTCACTCGAGAGGACGCAACGCCCGCCGGACCAGAAGGATCGCGATCGAGACCAGGACCGCCGTCCAGGCGAACAGGCCCAGCAGGTAGATCTCCGGCGGGTACGGGTAGTACGAGGACCCGAAGAAGGTCTCCCGGAGCACGTTCACCGCGAGCGAGATCGGGTTGAACTGGGATGCGTTCCGGAGCCAGGTGGGCATGGAGCCCCACGGGTAGAGCGCATCCGAGGTCAGCAGCACCGGCAGGTTGATCAGATTCACGACCGCAAAGTAGACCTGCGGCACGTCGAGCAGGATGCCGATCGTCAGGAATACCGTCGCGAACATGAGGGAGAGGAGCACGATCGCAAGGACGATGTAGGTGGCTCCGGCGACCCCGATCGAAGCGGTGATCTGGAGGCCGGTGAGCCCCGGAACGTGCGCGAACAGGAGCGCGAGCCCCAGCACGAAGAACGCGAGCAGGATGGGCTGGGCGGCCCCCGCGATCAGCCGGGAGCCAAAGACGGCGGCGGACGGCGCGGGAGTTCCCCGGGTCCGCTTGAAGATCCCGAACAGCTTATCGAAGATCACGTTGGCGCCAATGAACAACGTTGCGGTGACCGCGACGAAGCCGACCATCCCGGCGGCGAAGTAGGAATAGTAGTTGGGAGCCCCTCGGAAGTAGGCCAGCACGATCCCCTGGACGACCGACGGCGGTGTTCCGGGGAGAGCGAAGGAGGCCGGGTTGATGTTGAACCCCTGTCCGAAGAGGAGGAGATACAGCAGGGGCAGCAGCAGCGACGTGAAGATCGCCTGCGGATTCCGGGCGAGCTTCAGGAATTCCCGTCGAGTGAGGGCCGTGAGTTCGCGCAGCATCAGCGCCTCCCCCCGATCGCGCCCCGAACCCGTTGCATCATGACGGCCCGGTCGGTCGCGCTCGGCCCTTCCTCCTCGCGGTATCCCGGCCGGTGAAGTCAAGGAAGACTTCGTCGAGGCTGGGTCGTTTTACCGTGACACCGGTGACGCCGGCGCCGACCCGGTAGCACGCCTCCACGGCCAGCGGCACGAGGGTCTCGCCGCTCGTGCACTTGATGCGGTAGGAATCGTCCTGACGCTGCACCGTATGTACCCCCGCGAGCGGTCGGATGACCTCGGTCATGTCCGGGGCTCCGGGCGCTGTCTTCACGGTGACCACGTCGCCCCCGATCTTGTCCTTCAGCTCGTTCGGCGTACCCTCGGCGACGATCTTCCCGTGGTCAATGATCGCGATCCGGTCGCACATCGTGTCGGCCTCGTCGAGGTAGTGGGTGGTGACGAAGACCGTCATGCCCGTCTCCTTGCGGAGCTTCTGAACGTACCCCCAGAAACCGGCCCGACCCTGGGGGTCGAGGCCGAGGGTCGGTTCGTCGAGGAAGAGGATCTTGGGTTGATGGACGAGCCCGACCGCCAACTCGAGGCGGCGGCGCATTCCACCGGAATAGGTCTTGGAATACCGGTCCGCGGCGTCGGTCAGGTGCATCTCTGCGATGAGCGCGTTCGCCCGGGTCCGCCCCTCGGAACGAGCGATCCCGTAGGTGCCGGCAGCGACCTCCAGGTTCTCCCGCCCCGTCAGGTCTCCGTCCGCCGTCGACTCCTGGAAGATCACACCGATCCGTCGCTTCACTTCTTCCGGGTGATGGCTGACCTCCAGGCCGCCGACCATCGCGCGGCCGGACGTCGGGCGCAGCCCGGCGGAGAGCATCGAGACGGTCGTCGTCTTACCTGCTCCGTTGGGCCCCAGGAATCCGAAGATCTCCCCGGGGGCCACGTTGAAGCTGACCCCGTCGACGGCCCGCACCTTGCCCCCGTAGACCTTCACGAGGTTCTCGGCAACGATCGCTCCATCGGTTTGCATGATCTTCTCCTCAGTTCTTGAGCCGCCGAAGGCGGTCCGCGACCGCGTCGAGCTCGCTTTGAATCGGTTGGGTGGCGCTGGGCTGGGACCTCTTGAGGTCTTCTAGGTAGGCGGTGAGTCCCGAAAGCTCACGGAGCACATCCGCCGGGGTCCGAGGGCTCGCCGGACCGGGCCAGCCCCAGACCCTCTCACTGCCCTCGACGACCAGGTATCGCCCGTCCTCCCGCTTCCGGAGCGAGCCCTCCTGGACCATCTCTTCCAGCAGCGGGTAGACGGAACCCGGCGAGGGTCTCCACCACCCGTGGGTCATCACTTCCATGTCGTCCATGATCTCCGCCCCATTCCGTGGGGCTCGCTGGAGGATCATGAGGACCCAGTTCCGGAGCCCTCGCTTCTTGCGCATGTGCCACATGACTCGTATTTCCGATATCGGAATATCGATTCATACATATAGACCTAGCTCACCGTTAGTGAGCCGCCGTGTCGTGCGTTCGATCCCGGACGGGAGTGGCTCGAAAGACCCCGACCCGGCGGTACCTGCGACGATCGCGATGGTCGCGACCCCGACCGCGCTCAGCTAGCCCCGCTCCTGCCGGCCTTGGCGAGTGCCGAAACCTTGGTTGAACCACCGGAAATCTTCGCGCGAGCCGATGCCACGCGGTCCGACTCGTGGTTCCCGGATACCTTCGGGCCTTCGGGCAAAGCCGCGCGTCCAGGCTGTGCCAAAACTTGCTCCCGCACAAAAACTCGCTCCCCTGCACAAGAACTTGGCCTCGTACACCGAACCCCATGGACATGAGCTCCGCGTGATGGGGAGTATCTGGCGTTCTCACGGGGTCACCGGACCTTAGTCTATCTAACTCAGGAGAGCCTCGCGGGAAGGTCGGAAACTGGATTTTGAACCGGCGAGCCCTTTGTCATCGAGGCGACGCGGCGAACTCGTCCAGATTACTCGAATATGTCTTGGAGGGGATTGTCCATCTCACGCGCCTCGCGAAGCCTCACGCCGCGAACATCGAGGTCGTGGAGGACACTTTGGACCTCCTCGGGCCCGGCCAGCTCCCGCACGAAATACTCGCCCTCCTTCGCCCACCCCTCCAGTGAGTCCGAAGGATTCAGCAACCGAACGCCCAACCGGAACTTCGACGCACGCAGGTTCTCGATCCGGTCGAAGACCGCGAGCCGACCCTCCTTGATCACGATCACGTAGCGGCCGATCTCCCGCGCCTCGTAGAGATTGTGCGATGAATACAGCACTACCTTGTCGCGGCTGAGTTCCAGGATGAGGCTGCGGATCTCCTTGGCCACCTTGGGGTCCAGGTTCGCGGTGGGTTCGTCCAAGAGGTAGATGTCTCGCTCCCGGAGAAATATCCTCGCGATGGAGACCCGCTTCTTCTGGCCCGCGCTCAACTGACCCAAGTAGCTCCCGCTCAGGTCGCGGATCTGGAGCTTGTCCAGCACGCGCTCGATGTCGACCCTGGTCGCCAGCTCCGCCCTCGCGTAGAACGCGAGCGCCTCCCTTACGGTGAACCCTTCCGGCAACCCGTCCAGGTGGGATAGGTAGTGCAACCGGTCCCGAGCGGTTTGGTGGTCCCCGGGGGTCCCCCCAATGATCACCTTCCCCCGGCTTGGGGAGAGGATTCCCGCGAGCGTCCTAAAGAGAGTGGTCTTTCCGGCCCCGTTCGGACCGAGAACGACGTACACCGAAGGCGCCGTAATCTCGAAGGAGATGTCCTTGAGGACCTCCGTCCCGAGGTACCCTGAAGATACGGAGCGGCACGCGATCCATGGGACACCGGGGGGCGCTTCGCTCCCGGCGACCGTCTGTGTCAAAGCAGCCATCCTTCCCTCACCTATGCGTTCGAGAGGAGCCGCTCCCGACGTAGCAAGTGGCCGATGTTCCCTAGCAGATAGAGGACGGTCAGCGCGACCACGGAAAGTGCGGCTCCCGTCACAAGCAAGAATCCGTTGGTGGAGAACCCGACGGTCGCCCCAAAGACCCCAATGAGAACGAGGACGGCCACGGGCGGAAGAATACCAAGGAAGGGGGCTATCCCGAGGGGGCTGTTCATCCCCTCGCGGGGGGAGGAAAGCGCCGACCAGTACATCCCCACGGTGGTGGCGAACGCCCCCGACACGTAGCTCATGGGGATCGCGTAGACTCCCAGGAGGAGGAGGAGGCTGGTCGAGAGCCTGTTTCCGCGGGCGACATACACGCCGACGCTCGCCACGACGGCGATGACGAGCACGATCGAGATAGACACCAGCGCGGCCACGATGAAGTTCGTGAAGAGCCGGCGAGGGGAGATTCCGTACGCCATGAGGTACTCGAGAACGCCTTTCATCCGGTCGCTAGTAAAAACGGTGAGCGCACCGATGGCCGCTATCGCCCCGAAGATAGGTAGGATGAGCGGAAAGCTGGACGCGAATCCGGATCCGCTACCCACCGCAATCAATACGCCTAGGATGACGCTCCATGCCGTCCCGACAACGAGAACCATGCGACCGGAGCGAAGGGATCTCCGGATAGTCGGACCGAGATACGACCGGCCGCCAGCCTTGCTCGCGGGCTCGTCCACCCGCCCCGCAGTCTTCCGGTTCATTTGAGTATGAGCCGGCTGAGCGCCCAGCACAACCACTGGCTTACCTGCACAACGCCCCGCGCACAGAAGCCAGTATTTGGGCCAAGCCGCGGGTCCAGCAAAGCGTAAATAGGGTGCCCAGAGTCCCCGAGCCCTTGACGGCGGCCGTACCCTCTGCGGCCCCGCTGGAATCTATGGTCTCCACCCGCACTCCTTCGACCGCCCTCGACGTGGAGAAGTATACTCGCTTTGAACGGGCGCGCATCCTCGGCGCGCGCGCCTTGCAGATCTCTCTCGGGGCGCCGATCCTGATCGACGTGCTACCGACCCTCGTCGACCCCGTCGACATCGCCGAGCTTGAGTTCGCTGCCGGGCGGATCCCGATCACCGTCCGCCGGGCGCTGACCGATTGAACGTTCGTCACACGCCGGCGTCGTCGAGCGCCCGCGCGCAGGAACAATCCGGTATCGCGGCCAACCGTGGAAGCAACCCCGAGAGCACGCGGCCCATCTTCTCCGAATTGGCCCGCATGACCGCGAGGATCTCCTTCGTTTCGACCGGCCGGTCCGCCCAGACGTCGTAGTCGGTCACCATCGCGAGGCAGACATAGCACAGCGCCCGCTCGCGGGCGAGCGTCACCTCCGGGACCAGCGTCATCCCGATGATATCGGCGAAGCCACGGAAGAACGCGGATTCCGCCCGGGTGCTGAACCGCGGGCCTTCCACGCAGACGTAGGTCTTTCGCTCCGTGAAGGGGGCGCCGAGCTCCCGGCCTACGGCCACGGCCCGGCGGGTGAGGTCCGGGCAGAACGGGTCGGCGAGCGAGACGTGGTAGACCCGTCCGCCATCGAAGAACGTCGTCGGGCGGCTCTTGGTAAGGTCGACGAACTGGTGGGGGAGGACGAATGTACCGGGAGGGAGATCCTCCCGGAGGGACCCGACCGAGCTCACGGTGACGATGGCCTCCGCTCCGAGGGATCGGAGCGCGTCGACGTTCGCACGGTAGTTGACCCGGTGTGGGGGAATCGTGTGGCCGGGGCCATGTCGGGCCAGGAAAAGTACCTTCACGCCACCGACCTCTCCCTCCTCGATGGGCCCGGACGGTGCCCCCCAAGGGGTCGCGACGTTGTGCGACCGCTTCCCCCCGCCGCCGAGGATCCCTTCGATCCCCGACCCGCCAATCACGCCGATGACCTTTCGGGGCGTGCCGGTCACGTTCCCTCCGGCTTCGCGGGCGGTTCGGGGTGGCTTCGGACCCGGAGCAGATGGCGGGACATCACGACCTCTCCCCGGGTGCGCTCGAGCAGCGCACGGGCCGTGTCCTGCTTCGGTTTCAGGGGTACGATGGCTCGGGTCGTATCGAAACGAAGGAGCGTCTGGGTCAGCCGTTCCATGAGAACGAGTTCGGCCTCGGCCCCCGGGAGATCATCCCGGCCGAGCCGGTCGAGCACCCGACGACGGATCTCCCCGACCACGTCGCCGAGGCCGAGCAGGTACGGCTCGGGGTCGACCCCGAGGTCCGACGGACCGGGAAACACGGTATGCGTCGCGGCGCACGCGAGCAACACGGCCTCGACCGCCTCCTGCAGGGCGTCCGAAGCCATCGGCTCATCCCCGCGGCCCTCCCTTCGCAGCCAGTCCGAGAGCTCGGCCATGCTGCGGCGGATCTCCGTCACCTCCGGCGGAACCTTCCCCGTCGAATGGATGCGGGTCATGGTGCTCTGGGAGAGGCGGCGCAAACGACGGGCCCTCTGGTAGAGGTCCTCCCGGCGCAGCTCGCGTTGGCGCAGGTGCGCCTCGATGGAGGCGAGCACGGGCTCGGGAACCCCGGGCGATACGGGAACGTCAACGGTAGAGGGTGAACCGTTGGTCATCGTCACCTCCGTCCAAGAGACCCAGCCGCACCCCGGCGTCCAACCAGCCGTGAGCGTAGCTGGCGGCCGCGAGCGCGCGCTCGAGGTCCCCCTGTTGCGCGAAATGCTCGGCGTCCGCGAGGTAGGCCCGCGCCATCGAAAGGAAATCATCGCTCGCCCCGGCGAGGAACGAGCGCGCCGGGGGCGTCGCTCGGACGCGGGCCAGCGCGTCGCGTGTGAGCCGAAGATACTTCTCTGCGAGGGGAGTGGGAGTGTCCGCCATCGATCGACCCGTGCGCCCGACCGCCTTAATCCTAGCTCACCCTGCCCCGCAGCCGGAGCAACTCCCAGGCCTCGTCCCGGATCCGTTCCGGCCCGAGCCCATATCGATCGAGGCGCTCCTGAGGGTCGACCGACTCCACGAATAGATCGGGCACCCCGACTCGCCGAACCGGGACCGGGTAGTTCTCCGAGGTCGTCGAGGCGACCAGGGCACCCACCCCCGTCAGCACGGTGTGCTCCTCGAGGACGAGGATCGCCCCCGTATCGCGGGCGGCCCGAAGCAGGGCGGGCTCGTCGAACGGCTTGACCGAGGCGAAATCGAGCACGCGCGTGGAGATGCCGACCTCCGCGAGGGTGCGCGCCACCTCCAGGGCCCGAGCGACCAACGCGCCGACCGCCACGATCGTGAGGTCTTTCCCCGCGCGCAGCTCGGACGCCCGCCCGACCTCGAACGACCCGTCGGTGACGGTCGGAAGGACCCCACGGGTGAGCCGAACATAGGCAGGCCCCGGGTGCACGTGGAGCGCAAGAATCGCCCCCCGCGTCGAGGGAGCGTCGGCCGGCACGATCACGGTCATGCCCGGGAGTCCCCGCATGATCCCGACGTCTTCCAGGAACGGGTGCGTCTCAGGCTGGCCCCCCGCGGTCGAGCCGCCCTCGTCGGCGACGATCTTCACGTTCACCCGGTGAGCGCAGAGGGACTCGCGGACGGAATGGTACGCCGTGCCCGCCGCGAACGCCGCCGTAGTACTGGCGTAGACGCTGTGCCCCTCCCGGGCGTGGCCGGCCGCGGTCAGGATCGCTGCCGGCGTCGCTGCCTCGAGCTTGAAGTATCGGGCGGGGAACCGTTCCCGGAACGGGTCCGCCGCGTTGGTTCCCGGGGGTTCGAAGGCAAGTGCGACCACGTTCGGGTCGATCTCCCCCAGCTCGACCAGGGTCTTTCCGTAGGCCTCCCAGAGGCTCTCGGAGCGTCGCGCGTCGGTCAAGGAGCCTCCCCGGCCCTCGATCTTCGAGGCCGGCGCGCCGCGGCCTTCCCCTCCGGAGCGGGAGCGGCGAGAGAGTGGAGGAGCCCGAGGTCCTCGGCGTACCGGTCGTACCCTCGGTCGTCCAAGGGCGTCTCGAGGTACCCCGGGACCGTCGCCCATCGGGAGTCGGAGACCAGGTGAGCGAACCCCTCCCGGCCGATCTCTCCCTTGCCGATGTTCTCGTGGCGGTCGAGATGGGACCCCAACGGGGCCTTGGCGTCGTTCAGGTGGAACGCGCGCACGGCCGGAATCCCGATCGTGGCCTCCACCTGGTCGACGAGCTCTTCGTATCCCTCTCTCGTTCGGAAATCGTGTCCCGCCGCGAACAGGTGACAGGTGTCGAGAGTGACGCCGACTCGATTCGGATCGTCGATCTCCGCCAGCACGGCCTTCAGTTCCTCGAAGGAGGAACACATCGCTGTTCCCTGGCCCGCGGCGTTCTCAAGGAGGAGGCGGACCTTTCCTTCGGGCACGGTCTCCAGGGCCTTCCGAACGCTCTCCGCGATCGTCCGCAGGCCCGCCTCCGAGCCGGAGCCGAGGTGGGCGCCCGGATGGAAGACCAGAGCGTCCACCCCGAGGATCTCGGCCCTCTGGATCTCGTCCAAGAAGGCTTTACGCGACTTGCGCAACATGAACGTCTTCGGGCTGGCGAGGTTGATGAGATACCCGTGATGCACAGCCGTGCTGAGCAGCCCCTCCGCCTTCACCGCCGCACGGAAGGCCGCCGCTGCCTCGGGAGCCACGGGGGGTCCCTCCCACATCTGCGGGCTCTTGGAAAAGATCTGGATCGCCTCACATCCGATCGCCTTTCCCTGTCGCACGGCCTCCGGTAGGCCGTCGGCGATTCCGAGGTGCGCGCCGAGCCGCATCACGCGCCGGACCGCTGTTGGGGGATTAACCTAACGGCGAGTTCCCACGGCCGGTTCCCGGAGGCTGACAGCTTTCCGCGTCTCCCGTAGGCTCGCGCACTTCGGTACTGCGCGGAACGCCAGTGGGCTTAACTGCCGGGTTCGGAATGGGACCGGGTGTTTCCCCACCGCTTTGGCCGTCAGCCAGCCCTCCGACGGAGCCGGTGTATTTAACGTTGGTTTCGGCGAATCCCCCCCGAAGCGCCACGTGTCTACCTCCGAAGCTTCATTTCGTCTCCCGACTCAGCTTCTTCGGCCGGCCGAGGTGGGCCGGTCGTCGCGGGGCGATGGGTTGAACTCACGGGAACCTCCGCAGATCCCCGAGTACCGGCTCCGTCTCGACGTGGACTTCGACGGAGCGACGTGGACCGGCTCGGTGGAGTTCCCCACGGCCCTTCCCGGCGGACCCCTCGACCTCGACTGTGAGGGGCTCCAAGTCCGGGCGGTCCGTCGCGGCGACCATGCCCTCGAATTTGCGTTGGACACGACCCTGGGCCGTCTCACGATCCCCGCGCCGGGGGGAGGAAGCGACCCGCTCCGGGTCGAGTTCTCGGGCGCGGTCCATCCGACGGGGCTCCTCGGGCTGTACCGATGTCGCCACGGCGACGGGTTCGTGCTGACGACCCAGTGCGAGCCGGTCGGGGCCCGCCGCATCTTTCCGTGCCTCGACCGGCCCGACCGAAAGTCCTGCGTCCGGCTGACCGTGCGCACTCGGGCCGACCTCGAGGTGATCGCCAACATGCCCTCGCCTCCGCCCCAGGAGGCGGGCGGGGTGCGCGAGTGGTCCTTCGAGCCCACCCCCCCGATGTCCTCCTACTTGTTCTACCTCGGCATCGGCCGCTTCGACCGGGCGGAGGACCGGTCGGGAGCCATCGCCCTGCGCGTGTTGGGACCGCCGGGCCGGGCCGCCGACTGCATCTACTCCCTCAATGCGGCGCGACGGATCGTGGCCGGGTGCGCCGAATACTACGCCGTGCCGTACCCGCTCTCGAAGCTCGACCTCGTGGCGGTCTCGGAGCACGCGTTCGGAGCGATGGAGAACTGGGGGGCATTGAGCTTCCGCGAGGTGCGCCTCCTGCTCGATGTGGGAGCCACCACGTTCCAACGGCGTGACGTGTTCGAGACGGTCGCCCATGAGATCGCCCACCAGTGGTTCGGGAACCTGGTCACGATGGCCTCGTGGGATGACGTCTGGCTGAACGAGAGCTTCGCCTCCTTCCTCGAGACCCGGATCTCCGAGCGGCTCGACCCTTCCCTGGACGCACGAACGGACTCCTTCCTCCGGGTCGCCGGGACGACCGCGGCCCTCGATGGCGACGGCCTCCCTTCGACCCACCCGGTGCGCTCCCATGTCGAGCGGCCGGAGGAGATCAGCCAGATCTTCGATGAGATCACGTACGGCAAGGGAACCGCGGTCCTCGGCATGGCCGAGGCCTACCTCGGGGAGGAACGGTTCCGGGCCGGCGTCACCGACTACCTGAACCGGTTCCGGTTCGGCAATGCCCGCACCGAGGACCTCTGGGATTCGCTCGGGCGGATCAGCGGGGAGCCCGTGGGAGCGATGCTCGGGCCGTGGATCGACCGGCCGGGATACCCGATCATCCGGCTCCGGACCGGCGAGCGGGACGTCACCCTTCACCAGGAACGGTTCTCGCTCCTCGGCTGCTCCCCGGAGGCCCCGTGGCCGATCCCCCTGCGGATGGATATCGATCGGACGTCCTCCCGGATGCTCCTGGACACTTCCGATCGTACGATCCCGGTGCCGCCGGGCGCCACCGTCCATCTCAACCCCGGCGCCGTCGGATTCTACCGAGTACGCTACGAGCGCGACGATGTACGACCGGCTGTTCGCGACCCTCCCGGGTCGTAGCGCCGAGGACCGCTGGAGCATCGTCGAGGACCTGGGCGCATTCCTCTTGGCCGGTGAGGTCGATTGGCCCCTGTACGAACGGGCCATTCGGACCCTCGGCCCCACGACGGACCGTCTCGTCGTGGCGTCCTTCGCGACCACCCTCCTCAACCTCGGCCTTCTATATCCGGAGGTCGGGTCCGTCCAGGCGGTCGTGCGCGGGTACTACGCCGACCGACTGGAAGCGGTCGGAGCCGGTGCTTCTCCTGGCGAGCACCCGACCCATGGGGTCCTCCGGGAGCGGTTGAGCCTCGCCCGGACCCGTATCGACCTGGGCTTCGCCCGCGACCTGTCCGAGCTGTTCCCCGATTGGGGTCACCTCGACCCCAACCTTCGGGCGGCGGTGGCCGTGGCCCGCGCCCGTACCGAGGGCGCGAGCGGATGGAGCGAACTGCGGCGGGCGCTGGAGCTTCGACGCACGGAGGCGGAGATGACCCAGTTCGAGCAAGCCCTCGCATGGACGGGCGATCCCGACCGCGTGGCCGCCACCCTTGAGCTCGTGGATTCGGGCGAGGTCGTCCGCAGCCACGTCGGAACGACCCTGGTCCAGGTCGCCGCGAACCCCGTCGGTCGGCCCCTCCTCTGGCCCTGGCTCCAGGACCACCTACCGACGCTCGCGGAGCAGTTCCGGGGGTCGGGTTCCCTGGCGACGTTGCTCGAGTCGATCACCCCGCTGGTCGGGTTGGGCCGATCGGAAGAGGTCCGTGCCTATTTCCGGGACCATCCCCTCCCCGAGGGCAGCCGCGGCCTCGCGAAGGGGCTCGAGCGACTCGAGGTCTACGAACGGTTGGGCGCCCGACTGCGTCCGCTCGGCTGACGGCGCCGGGTCCCGCGGGCCGGGGTCGGGGGCGCTGAGGGCACCGCCTCATCGGACGACCAGATGTACCAGGTCCCGCGCGCCTGGCTGAGGCGGCGTCCGTCGGCCCCGTAGAGGTTCCCCTCGACGAACGCGATATGGCGGCCGCGACGGAGGACATCCCCCCGGGCGGTGAGCGTGTCCCCCTCGCGGGCCGCGCGGAGGAACTCGATATAGAGCGAGGTCGTCGCCGTGGTCTCCCCCTCGCGCAGGAGCGAGACGAGGGAAGCACCCATGGCCGTGTCGAGGATGGTCGCGTACACGCCTCCGTGGACGACCCCGTTGATGTTGAGGTGGCGGTGTTCGACTCGGCCCGTGACGGTGCAGACCCCTCGCCGGCTCAGGGCGGGGTCGATGCGGAAGCCGACCTCGTGATGAAAGCCGCCGAGCCGAGCCGCTCGCAGCAAGGTCGGCATCGGCACGATCGGTCGGGGGTCGGGACGGGGCACGCGTCGGGGCACGAGGTGACAGAGGGGCCGTCGTGGATAAGTACTGCGCGGGACCGTTCGTCGGCGTGCGGGGAAAAGGCACCGAGGCGCGCGCCGCGACGTACGAGGCGCCTCCGAACATCGCGCTCGTGAAGTACTGGGGGATGCGCGACCGGGAGCTCGCCGTCCCCTACAACTCCTCGCTCAGCGTCACGCTCGACCGCTTCCGGTCCCGCACGCGGGTCCGGTTCGACCCCGACCTGTCCGAGGACGGGGTCGAGATCAACCGCACCCCCGCCGTGGGGGGACCTCGCGACGCCGTGGTGCGATTCCTGGACCGTGTGCGGGCCCGATCCTCGATGACCGATTATGCCTCGGTCGTCAGTGACAACAACTTTCCGACCGCGAGCGGGCTCGCCTCGAGCGCGAGCGGCTTCGCCGCGCTCGCCGGCGCCGCCAGCCGGGCCGCGGGGCTTCGTCTGTCCGGTCGGGAACTCTCCCGTCTGGCCCGCTTCGGGTCCGGAAGCGCCTCCCGCTCGATCTTCGGCGGGTTCGTCGAATGGCAGGCGGGAGTGCGGGCCGATGGGAGCGATTGCTATGCTCGCCCGCTCTACCCGGCCGACCACTGGCCCGGACTGGTCGACGTCGTGGTCTTCGTGGAGGGGGCACCGGTGAAGGAGGTGCGTTCGGCGGACGCGATGCAGTCCTCGGTCGCGACCAGCCCCTTGTATTCGCGGCGACTCGCCGAGGTCCCCCGCCGCCTGACCGCCATCCATGCGGCGATCGCCCAGCGGGACGCGACCCGGCTCTTCCCTCTGATCATGGAGGAGTGCGACAACTTCCGCGAGGTGTGCGAGTCGACCCGTCCCAGCCTCGACTACCTGACTCCCACCTCGCGGGCGACCCTGGGGGAGGTCCGCGCGCTCAACCGGGAGGCCGGCTCTCCGATCGCGGGGTACACCCATGACGCGGGCGCCCACATCCACGTCTTCACGCTCGACCGTCACGCGCGACGGGTCCGCTCGCGTCTCGCCCGCCTCCCCGGCGTCCGCTCGACGATCCTCGTCCACCCCGGGCCCGGCGGTCACCCGGTCCCCCGTCCGGCACGGCCCACCCGCCGGGGCGCGGCGCCTCGCCGACGGAGCCGGTAGGAGGAGCCCGTGCCCCCGCGCGCCCCCGTCATTCGCCCCGGTCGCGCGACCGATCACGTGCGGAAGTACCTCGAGCACCACCCGAGCATCCGCCGGGCCCTCGCTTTCGGCCTCGTGAACGACGCGGCCCTGGCCCGCCGCATCCGATCTGAGGTCGGGGACCGACTCTCCTTCGAGGCGGTCGCCGTGGCCCTCCGAAGGACCGAGCGGTCCGGGCCCTCCCAGGACTCCTCGGCGTTGGCTCTCCCGCTCCTCGGGGGCGGGATCACGCTCGAGCTGCGCACGGGCTATTCGATGCTCCGGGTTCCAGACGACGACCCCGTGCTCCCCAACCTGCTCTCGGGCCCGTGGGGACGAAGTCCTCGGGGGCGGCCGGAGCGGACGGTGCTCCACGTCGAGGAGGGGACCCCCTACATCTCGGTCGCCCTGCCGTCGGAGAGCCTGCCGCAGGTCGTGCGCACGCTGCCGCGGGGGATCCACCGGAGCGTGACCGACGGCCTCACGCTCGTCGTGCTCGAGACGCAGGGGGCGGCGAGCGACACCCCCGGTGTCATCGCGTTCCTCTCCGACCTCCTCGGCGAGCACGACCTGGTACCCCGGCTGCTCGCCGCCGCGGCCAACCGGGTCGAGTTCCTGGCCCCCGACGGGGACGCGCGGGATATCTTCGACCTTCTCCACCGACTGCGGCGTTCCTCCCATGCCCCCTCCGCACCGGAGACCCCGCAGAAGGGCTCAAGCACCGCGGCGACTCGTCCGGTCCGGGAGAGTGTCCAGGTGGGCGAGGCGTCGGACCCGCGCACGGGGGCGGAGATCGCCCGACAGTACGTCTCGGGCCACCCTAGCGTTGCCGACTGCCTCGCCTACGGCGTCGTCAATGTGACGGCGCTCGCCCGTCGGATCGGCGACGAGGTCGGGTTCCGGCACCATGAGGCGATCGAGGCCGCGCTGCGCCGCTGGAAGCCCGACCGCGACCCGGCCTCCAGCGTCGAGGGTCGCGTCCTCGCGGTCATCCGGGACAGTCGCATCGAGGTCCGGACGCGGGTCGCCCTCGTCACCGCGCCACCGAACTGGGAGCTGCTCGCCCGGCTGGTCGAGGCCGGGCCCGCGCCTCCCTCGAACCGGCGGCGTCTCTTCCAGGTCCTCCAGAGTCCCACCGCCGTCACCGTGCTCTGCGAGGAGGAGCTCGTCGACCCCGTCCTCCGGGCGCTCGGCTCCCGCCACACGATCGTCGCCGACCGGGGGCTCGCCGCCATCGCGGTCCACAGCCCCGAGACGATCCTCGAGACCCCGGGCGTGCTTGCGTTCCTCTCCGGGGCCCTGTATCGGGCGGGACTCAACTGCCTCGAACTGATGAGCCTCCACCTGGAATCGACGTTCGTCGTCCGCCAGGCGGACGCCCTCTCGACCTTCCGGGTGCTGTCGGACCTGATCCACCCGACGGACGCGACCTAGGACGGCGGGGCCGGCGGCTCGTCGGGGGGCTCCATCCCGCCCGACCCCCGCGCTTCGGCGACGGAGGGGGGAGGCGGGGCGCGCCGGCGGGCGATGAGGGCCACCGCGACGAGGACCACCGCCGCGATCCCCAGCACGAGCAGCCCGGTCGTCAGGGCCCCTCCATAGCTTGTCGTCGGCCGGGCCACGACCGTGACCTCTAGGCTCGCGTTCGCCGAGTGGTGGAACGGGTCGGTCACCTCGACCGAGACCGTGAAGGTGCCGGTCGTCTGGAAGACGTGGGTCGAGGTGTTCGCGCTCGTGGTATTGCTCGTCCCGTCCCCGAAGCTCCAGAAGTAGGTGTAGCCGGTCGTTGCGACCGGGACCTGGACCGCCGCGTAGAAGAGGGTCGTGCCGCCGACGTACGCCCCGGCGTTCCCGCCAAGCGTGAGCGAGGGAAGGATCGGGAGGAACGTGGCCGCGAGGGAGCCGCTCCCGTTCACGAACAGGCGCCCCACCGAGACCGAGAGGTTCGAGCTCAGCGTGAACCCCGCGAACTCGCTCGTGAGGCACGGGGACTCCGCGAGCGGATAGCTGCCGACCGTGAGGTTGAACACGTCGCCGGACCCCACCGGGGCTCCTTCGAGGGTGACGGTCCCGCACCCCGGGCCGACGACGGTCGTTACGACCGAGTAGGGGATGGGCACGAACACCGCGGTGATCGTGCTCGGACCGTCGGGCGCGATCGAGCTGTTCTGGATCGCGACGTACGGGCTCGACTCGAACTGCTCGAGCTCGTAGTGGGCGCACGGGGCGGGAGCGATGGAGTAGTTCAAGCCTTCGATGAGGGTCGCGCTCGTGCTGTCCGCGTACGGGACCCCGTCGATGAGCGTGGCGCCGCACGTCGTCGGCACCGTGTCGAAGAGGATCGCGACGAGCGCGCCGAAGAGGGCCGTGATGGCGCCCGAGCCGTTCAAGTAGGCCTCTCCGCCGACGATGGCGATCTCGCCGGTGACGGCCCAGCCGATCACCCCGTAGTCCGAGCACGGCAGCGCCTCGATGGCCAGGCGCTGGTCCGGGGAGAGGGAGACGAACGCCCCGTTGGAGTACTCGGTCCCGTTGAGCTCGATCTCGCCGCAGGCCGCGGGGGTGGTCACGAAGCCGACAAAGATGCTCGCGGTGCCGGTCAGCGAGACGACGAGGAGGGTCCCGGAGCCGTTCACGGTGAGGAGCGAGCCCGCGAGCGCGAGGCCCCCCGACGCGGAGAAGGCGTCCAGGTAGTGGCCGGCACAAGTGAACGCGCTCACGGTGTAGGCCGAATGGTTCTCGAGGGGGACGTACACCCCGTTGCCGTAGGTCGTCCCGTCCAGCACGATCCCGCCGCATCCGGCCGGGTTCGAGTCGACGTACGCCTCGGTCAAGTGGAAGTTGCTCTCGATGACCGTCCCGTTCCCGCCGACCGTGAGGGTGGTTCCCGAGACCGAGACCCCGGCGCCGCGCGTCGTGAAGTTCGCGAATCCAAAGTGCGCGCACGGCTCGGGGGTCAACGGGTACGCGCCGGGGGCGAGGTAGACCGATTCGCCGGTCGTGTACCCCGCCCCCTCGAGGCCGACGCCGCCGCACGCGGAGGGGTTCGTGACGAACGTGACGGGCGAGGTCTCGGACGTCGGTACCAGCGTGGCGTTGAGCGTGCCGTTGTTGAGGACGACGAGGGAGGTCCCGAGGACGGTCACGTTCGCCCCGGGGGTCCAGCCGCCGAACGCATAGCCGGCGCAGGAGACCGTGGCCGAGAGGTTGTGGGAGAGGCCGAACAGGAGGGGGACGGACGCCCCGTTCGAGTACGCGCTCCCGTCGATGACGACCTGCCCGCACCCCGCCGGGGCGACGTGGACGACGAGCTCCTCGGTCGGGCGGAGATAGGTGAACTCCGCGGTGAGGTTCCCGTGGGTCGCCACCGTCAGGGTCGCGGCGTTCGCGCCGAGGGGAGCCACCGAGAGCCCGGGGGTGACCTGCCAGGAGGAGAAATTGAACGGATAGCAGCCCGACGCGAGGATCGGGACGGGCCCGGGTCCCAGGACGGCCACCGACCCGTTGAGATACGGCTGCCCGCCGATCGAGACCGAGCCGCACCCTCCCGGAACGATCCCGACGCCCACCGAGAACGACGGGAGCGGCCCCCGGAGCACGCTCCGTACCGAACTCGAGACCGTGAGGCCGGCCTCGTTCGTGGCGTTCGCCTGGTAGCGCACCGGACCGTTCGGGCCCGAGGGGATGGTCCCGGCGTAGGAGCGGGCCGAGTTCGTCCCGGTGCCGGCCAGCGAGTCGGTGGTCCAGGCGCTCCCGTTGGCGGACCAGGCCAGGGTCACGGAGGAGATGCTCCCCAGGTCGGTCACGTTGAGGGAGACGTTGATCGCGCCGCCGGGGGCGATGTAACCGGCGAGGCTCGAGTCGAGGAGGTCGGTCTCGACGAGGGGGTTCAGGTCCTGCGTTCCGGGCGTGTCGAGGAACTGCCCGTAGGCGCCGCCGTAGGTCGTGACCGAGGCGCCATACGTACGGCCGAACGCGAGGCCGGTCCCGGTCAGGGAGAAGTAGGGGTAGAACCCGTCGCCCCCGTTGCCGGTGAATTCGTAGCACGCGGCGGTCACGACCCCGAGCGGGGGGTTCGTGTCGCACACGCCCGAGGCTGACTCGGGCTGGAGGTAGCGGTAGTCGTTCCCATAGCCCGTGCCGTTCCAGAACTCGGGCGAACCGAAGGTGACCGGCGGGAGGCTCGAATACGCCGTACCGTTGTACGAGTCGCACGGGGCGGTGAGGGCGGCCGCCCACGGGCAGATGTCGACCCCGACCCCGAGCCCGTACGACAGGCCCCATGTGAGGAAGCAGCTCTGCGCGCAGGCTGACGGGTAGGCGGGCTCGAACGCGTAGGTGCCGGTCCCGTTGACATTGAGCTGGACGAAGGAGGTGTTGAGGCTCCCGCTCGTCTCGTTGACCCAGACGCCGAGGCCGGTCGCCGCGGCCATCTGGCCGTCGAAGGTGACGGCGAGCGCGGTCCCCCCCGAGATCCCGCTCAGCATCGAGATCGGGTTGCCGGCCAAGAGGTCGTCGAACTCGCAAAAGTAGGAGTCGTTCCAGGAGAGGTTGTAGGAGGACGACGGGCACCCCACGGGGTCGAACGAGCTCATGTTCGCGAACGAGAGCACCGCGACCTGGACGGTCCAGGTGAGCGAGTTCGCGGACCCGACGAGCGGGGTCGCGAGCACCTCGAGGTAGGACTGGTTCCACATCGAGTTCGGGTCCCCCGAGACGACCATTCCGACGTACAGTCCGTCCTCGATGTTCTGCTGCCCCGCGGTTCCCTGGCTCGGGAGGGTCCAGGGGATCGACCAACGTTCGCCCGAACCCGAGGCGCCCGACGCGAAGGAGCCGTGGACCTCGTCGGCGGCCGCGAAGTGGCAGGGGCCCTGGTACTCGAAGTTCGGGTCGAGCGGCCAGACCTCGTCAGGGAGGGCGTAATACCCGGGGTAGCCCGTGCCACAGACGACCGGCGGCGCCGGGTGGGTCGGGGGGGCCGACGCGGCGAAGGGGGAACGGGCGGACGAGTCCGAACCCCCCGGAGCGGCGGGGAGGACCGCGGAGGCGGCCGGAACGGCGAGGGCGGAGGGGAACGTCCCGAGGAGCGCGAACGCCGCGACCAGGACGACCGCGACCCCCCACCGCCACGCGACCATGAAGGCCCCTACGCCTGGTCCTCGTCCGGTTCCGAGGGCTCGACCCGCCGCGGGGTGGGGGGGTGGAAGACCTCTACGCCCGGGATCTCCTCGACCGGGGTCGGCCGCCCGCTCGCACGGGCGCGGGCGGCGAAGGTGAGGCCGGCGACGAACATCACCGCTCCGGCCGCGGCCGCGACGTAGTTCAACCCCACGCCACCGGGGACGCCCCGCCAAGCCGGGAGCCAAATGCCGAGGACGAAGAGGACGACACCGACCACGGCAACGCCGACCCAGGTCGACACCGGGAAGCGGGCCCACGCCTCGACCGGGGGCGGGCCTCCGGCGATGACCGGCGTCTCCCCCTCGTCATCCATCGCCCTAACCGCGCGTGCCGTAGGTGCGGATGAACTCCTGCGCCCAGGTCAGGGTCTCGGCCGTGATCGAGCTCTTCGCGCGTCCGAGGGCCTCGAGGAGGTCTTCCATCCGGACGCCCTTCACATCGACCGCCTGCGCGACCGCCGCGGCGGAGCCGGGGGCGGCGTGGACCATCCCCGGGGCTTCCGCGAGCAGCTGAGTGCGGAGCGCGATCAGCTTCGCCTCGTCGACCAGGCTCGCGATGTCCGCGCCCGAGAACCCCGCGCTGCGCTCGGCCAGGAGGTCGAAGTCGATCGGCCCCTCGACCGGGGTTCCCTTCATGTGGATCCGGAAGATGTCGCGCCGGGCCACGAGGTCGGGTGGCGGGACGTAGAAGATCTTGTCGAAGCGGCCCGGGCGCAGGAGCGCGGGGTCGAGCGTCTGCGGCCGGTTCGTGGTCGCGATGATGATGACCTTGTCCTTCGGGCGGAGGCCGTCCATCTCGGTCAGGAACTGGCTGACGGCGCGCGAGACCTCGGGCGTGCGCATCGAGTCCTTGGACGCGAGCGCGTCGACCTCGTCGAAGAAGATGATCGACGGCGCATTCTCCCGGGCGCGGTAGAGCACCTCGCGGATCGCCGCCTCGCTCTGGCCGGCGAGGGCGCTCACGAGCTCGGGTCCGTTGACGATCTGCATCGGGACGTTGAGCTCGTTCGACGCGGCCCGCATGAGGTGGGTCTTGCCGCACCCCGGCGGGCCGAAGAGCAGGATCCCCCGCCCGGTCTTGATGTGGTAGCTCTCCATCAGCTCCGGTCGGGTCAGCGGGAGCTCGACGTATTCGCGGATGGCGCTCTTGATGTCCTCGAGCCCTCCGACGTCGTCCCAGCGCACGACGATCTTGCGCTCGGTGCGTTGCGTCTGGTGCATCTTGCGTTCGTAGTCGAGCTTCATCATCTCGTAGTCCGCGATCATCCGGAGCGAGATCGACGGCTTCATCCGGGGCGTGACGGCCCGGAAGTCGTCCATCGAGATCGCGGCGCGCGTTCCGCTCGTCATCTGGCGGCGGACGGCGACGGTCGTCGCCTCCCGCACGAGGTTCGCCAGGTCGGCGCCGGAGAACCGCTCGGTCTTCCGGGCGATCTCCGTCAGGTCGATGTCCCCCTTGACCGGCCGCCCGATCAGGTGGACGTGCAGGATCTCCGTCCGTTCCTGGAAGTCGGGCGGGGGCACGTAGATGATCTTGTCGAGGCGGCCGGGCCGGAGCATCGCCTGGTCGATCAGGTCGGGCTTGTTCGTCGACCCGACGACGATGACGCCGGCGGACTTGTCGATCCCGTCCATCTCGGCCAGAAGGATCGAGAGGAGGCGGGGCGTGACGTCGTCCGCGCTGTACATGTCGCGGCGCTTGGCGATCGCGTCGATCTCATCCATGAACAGGATGCAGGGCGCGCGCTCGCGGGCCGTCCGGAGGAGCTCGGCGATCTTCCCCTCGCTCTCCCCGTACCACTTGGACATGACATCCGAGCACTTGATCGAGATCATCTCGACCCCGAGTTCGGTCGCCATGGCCTTCATCAGCATCGTCTTCCCGCACCCCGGGGGCCCGAACAGGAGGATCCCCTTCGGGGGGTCGAGCTTGAACCGGGTCGTCACGTCGCGGCGGAGCAGCGGGACGATCATCGACTCCTTGATGTCGGCCTTGACGTCGTGGAGGCCGCCCACCATGTCGAAGGTGACCTTGCCGATGTTCTTCATCTCGGCGACCCGCGTTCCGACGGAGGTGCCGCCGAGGCGGGAGGTGAAGTACGCTTCGAAGGAGTCCCGGAGGATCAGCGCCGAGACCACCGCGGTGAGCATCGCGGGGACCAGGAGCACGACCGCGACCGAGCTCCAACCCAGGTAGCCGAACGCGACGAGGCCGGCCGCCGCACCGCCCGCGACGAGCGCGCCCGAGTAGGTCGAATACCGGATCACGTTGTCGGTCGTCAGGTGCGTTCGGTCCTTGGTGACGGTCGTGATGAGCCAGATCGCGAGACACCAGACCCCGATCTCCGCGAGCGGGACCGGGAGGGCCCCGAGGCCCGCCCCCCCGTTCGCGAGCTGGGAGAGGTTCGGGTTCAAGACCGAGCCGTACGCCGAGCCGATCGCGTTCGCCGTGAAGAACGGGAGCGGCAACGTCGGCAAGAGCGGGGCGGAATGCCCCGAGACGAGGCTCACGGTGCCGTTCGCGCCGGGTCCGGTGAGGAAGCCGAAGACCGGGAAGTTCCCGAGCGTGACGAACAGGCTGACCAGGACCCCGCCCGCGACGGCGACGGCGAGGCCCAAGTAGAGCGAGAAGACCAGCGCGAAGAACACGGGTCCGATGAATGACAACCCGAACGGGGCCAGGAGCAGGGTCAGGAACACGCCCGCGCCGAATCGCCAATCGATGAGAGAGGCGAAGAGGATCGGGACCGTCGCGAAGAGGAAAACGAGCCCGAGCGCCCCCGACTGATACGCGACGGCCGGCGTGATGAACAGCACGAGGATGAGGAGCGAGAGCTGAGGATATTTCCACGCGACGAGCATCACGGCGCCCGCGATGAGCAGGACGAACGGCCACGGATAGAACGGCACGAACGAGCCGCCGAGGACCCCGAGGAAGCCGATGAACAGGACCGGCAGCGTCTTCGGATCCTTCGACTCCCGGACCAGCCACGCCTCGACCTTGGCCGCGTAGAGGTAGCCCACGGCGACGATCGCGACGCCGACGCCGACGAGGAAGTAGAACAGGCCGTCGTACTGGAGGGCAGGGTAGGGCTGGACGTACTGGGGCAGGATCGCGACCGCCGCCGGACCGGACAAGCCCTGGGTGATCGCCCGGTAGCTCGCGTCCGCAGCCGCGTCGAGGGTGTAGTACGTGCCGCTCCCCGACGGTCCACCGGGGAGCTGGACCTGAACGACCGTGAAGGTGAGGACGACCGGCATGGCCGAGCCGATCCAGCTGACCTTGCCCTGGAGCGTGCCGAACAGGTCGGTCGCGAGCGGTCCGAGGACCGGCGCCAGATTCCCGTTGTTCTGGATCGAACTGAAGGATAGGGACGTGGTGTCGCTGGACGCGTTGTAATTGGCCGATTTGACCGTGTCCTGGATGACGACCGTCTGGCCCGCGTGGTAGTAGTTGCTCGCGAAGTAGACGTAGTTCGACCCCTGGTTCGTGGTCAGCGTCGCGTCGGCCTGGGTCAGGAACGTCGCGGCGTCGGTCGAGTGGACGACGAGCGGGTACCACGTCAGGGCGAGCCCGCCTCCGACCCCGATGAGGACGAGCCCGATCACGAGGAAGGTCAGGTAGACCCGCTGGCCGGCCCGGCGCGGGGGCGCCTTCGCCGCCGGACGGGGGGCGCCGGTCGGACGGCGGGCGAGGGGTCGTGCGGGGGGAGGTCGCGCCGGCCCGGGCGCCCCGGGCGCCGCCGCCACGGGAGGTCCCGCGGGGAGTGCGGCCGGAGGCACGGAGGGTTTCGGTCCGTCGTCGGGAGCTCCGGGGGTCAGCGGGGTGTTCTGTTCCATCATCCGTCTTCCTCTTTCCTTCCTACAGCGTGATGCGGGTGCGCTCCTTCTCGGCCTTCTTCTGGCGTTCCTGGAACCAGCGAAGCAGGGGAACGACGGCGAGGGTCAGCGCCACGACCCCGGCGATCAGTCCTACGGAGAGGGGGGACAGCGGGATCACCGAGGTCGCCGTGACGGGCCCGTGGGCGAACCAGAACCGCACGGTCACCGGGGTCGGTGAACCGAGGCTCACCTTCGTGGTCTGCGAGTGGCCCACCGCGGTCATGGAAACGGTGTACGTCCCGTACGGAAGCTCGAGGGTACCGGCGCCGTTCGGGATGAGGAGGAGGCCGAAGCCGAACGGGGTCGTCACCGCCGACTGGGACCAGCTCGCGTTGGAGACCGTGAACGGAGCCCCGGTGATGAGGTCGCCGGTGGTCGCGTTGATCCCTTCGACGTAGAAGTAGGAAAAGGAGGGCGTCAGGTTCGTCGTCGCGGGTCCCAACTCGAGGTAGGAGTAGTTTCCCGAAGCGAGCGGGTCGCCGAAGACGTCCTTGGCGAGCAGGGAGAACGTGAGATGGCCCCCGGACGGGAAGCCGGGAAGGACCACGTACGACGCGTTCTGCCGGATCAGGTGCATCGGCACGAGGCCCGAGACCGAGCCGTCCGAGTCGGAGTAATGGAACCGGAGGATCGAGGAGGAGATCGTGACGTTCTCGATCGGTTCTTGGAGCGAGACGTTCACCGAAGTGCCGCTCGGTAAGGTCGCGGTCGCACTCGAGAGGACCGAGGGGTCGGTGGCGATCACCGCGTTGGCCGCGAGGCCGAGCGACGGGGTCTGCCATCCTCCGCCGGTGGACCAGTTGAACCAGTTGGTCGGGCCCGTGATCTTGTCGATCACCCCTCCCTCCCAGAGCATCGAGGCGGAGACCGAGAACTCGATCGTCGCGTTCGGATACGGTCCGATCCGTGTGGTGAGGTTCTGCCAGGTGTGGTTGGCGACCCCGAACGGGATGCCGTACGTCCCGTCGAACCCCGGGTCGTTCGAGATGGTGAGCGCGAGCTGCGCCTGCGGGATCGGGACGCCGGCCGCGCCGCTCGGGCCGAGGCTCTCGATCGTCACGAGGAGGGACTGGTTCTCGTTCGGCGCGAGCAGCGCGCCCCCGCCAACGACCGGGGGGGTCGTGGAGACGCGGATGTCGGAGTGGAAGTCGGGGGACCACCAGGGCGAATCCAGCGTGAATTGCCAGGTCGCGTTGAGGTTCGAACCCTTCGGGAGGGGCCCGCTCAGCTCGGTCGCCGAATTGATCGTGCTCGGCGTCGCCACCGGCGATTTCACGGTGACGTTGAAATAGACGGTGGAGCCGGGATAGAAGAAGCGGTGGGTGTTGAAGTAGAACGAGGCCTCCTCCGGCGCTCCGGGAGTGATGAACATCGGGAATTGCGTGACCCCCGTGGAATCGTACGGGAACCCCGGGAGGTCGGCCAACGGTTGGTCGGGGGTGGGCCAGAGGGTCCCCCAGATGTTGACGTAGGCCTGCTGGATCGGCACATCGGTGGAGAGGTTCATCCAGAAGCCCGGCAGGTAGGTCGGAAGAGCGTTGAGGCAGGGCACGGTCTGAAACTCCGCCCCGGAGAGGTTGGCGTACCCCGGGACGGCGAACGAGACGAGGACGTCGTCGAAGAACTCGGAGCTGGTCCAGTCCGGGAGGGATTGGGGCGTCGGGCAACGGGGGGCCGCCTGCGGCGAGGCGGTCGACGCAGCGGAGGGGGCCGCGGAGCTCTCGTGCGAGGGTTCGGCCGGCGGACCCCCCGCCGCGGTGGCCCACGCGCTCCCGACCGGCGCGAGGGACAGGGCGGCCAGGGCGAGCGCGGTGACGACAAAGGTCCAGAACGCCCTCATAGGGTGACCCTCTTGGTCTCGTCTTCCCGGCGCTTCTGGATCCGCCGCCACCAGCCCATCAACGGGAAGAGGACGAGGACGACCGCGGCCAGCCCCACCACGCTACCGACCAGCACCGGGGTCGAATCCGGGGACGAGGCGCTCGGGGCCGGCGCGGTGGAGTTGAGCCAGAAGACGATCAGGTCGCCGTCCTGGTAGACCGAGAAGCGGGGGCCGGTGAGGAGGACCGCGTGGGCCCCCATGGCATGGGTGGCCGAGAGGTTCACCTGGACGCCTCCGGAGAGGACGCTTCCTCCCGAAGGGTCGGCGGAGTCCGTGACGTTGATGACGTAGGTCTGGCCCGCGGGGACCACGATCGGCGAGAACTGCTCCGCGGTCCCGTTGGGGTAGGCGAGGCCCGCGTAGGTGGGTCCCACCGACCGGAAGTAGCCGCCCGGGCCCACGACCCTCACGGTCGCCCCGCTGACCCAGCTGTCGCTGCCGGCGTTCCGCACGGCCACGTAGAAGAAGCTCCCGTTCTGGGCGATGGAGGGCAACACGGCCGAGAGCGGCGCCACGGAGTAGTTGAAGTTCGGCGAGATCTCTCCGACGGACTCAAAGTCCCACGCCTCGACGGTGAAGTTGACCCCGGCGCCGATCGGGAGGCCCGGGAGGGCGCCGTCGAACGAGGTGGAATTGATGCGGCTCAGCCGGACCGAGGAGGCCGTGACCTCGTTGAGCTGCGGCAGGTCGACGGTATAGAACACCGTGGCCGACGCGATCGCCGTGCCCGAGTTCTGGCTCTGGAGCGACAGGGCGACCGGAGTACCGGGAGCGATGGGGGCGGTGGGGAGCGTCACGGAGGGAGTGCTGGTCAGCGCGAGGTCGTCCCCGAACTGGCCGACGACGAAGGAACCGTTCCCTCCGACGGTGTAGTTCCTCGGGCCGGAGTCGATCCAATCCCCCCACGCATCGGAGACATGGATCTCGTACCGGACGGTCGCCCCGGCCTGCTGCGCGTAGGAGGCGGGGATGGTGAAACGAACCTTCGGGATCTGCGTGCCGGCGGTGCTGGCATTGCCATACTCGAGCGTGCGGTACCCGAGCGGCGTGCCGTTGGCCGCGGTCTCGGACAAATCGACGTAGGCTTGGCCGATCCCGGCACTCGAGGCCGTGTCGTCGGGCGTGCAGTTGAGCGTCAGCGTCACGGAGTCGTTCCAGTTCGGCTGGGACGGCACCCTCGTCGTCGTGAGGTCCTGGTCGTAGGCGGCCGCCCCGTCGTACTGGGCCGCCCCGGCCTCCGGGGAGTAGGGCCACGCGGCCTTGTACATGAAGTGGAAGAGCGGCCCCGCGGGGTTCGACTCCGGGCTGCCCTCGTGGACGAAGGTGCCCGAGATGTTGTACGTGATCTCGATCGACCAGCTGACCGACATCCCCGGGAAGAACGCGGGCTGTCCGGTGGGGGTGGTCGCCGACATGTTGACCGAGTACCACCAGGGGTACGTCGTGTTGGTGGTCGAGAGCGGACCATCCCACCACAGCGACGTCTCGGAGTGGAACACCGTACCGTCGTAGAGCGAGTAGTACGGGGTGCCGTCCCAGAGGACCCCGGTCGCGTTGAGGATGACCGGCGCGTCGGGGCCGCTCCGGGGGCTCGCGCTGGAGGAGCCGTTGAGCGGGCTCTCCGACTTGATGACGAGCGGGAGGCTCTGATTGGCGGAGGGCTCGACGCTCGAGGTGTACGAGCCCGGGGCGGGAACGATGGCGGGTTCGGTCGCGCTCTGGACGGAGACACAGACCCCCGGGACGATCGGTGCGCAGACCGGATTGAACGCCGCGGCAGGTCCGACGGACGGGGAGGCCGCGGCGGAAGGGGTCGGGGGGGGTGCGGGTGTGGCGCCCGCCGGGGGCACGGAGCTCACGATCATGATCGCGAGCAGGGCCAGGACCCCGAACGACACCGCGGGGCTGATCCGGCGGTGCGTCGACACGACGCTGGAGCCACGATGCGAGGTCAGTTCGATCACTCCCAGCGACCGAAGGTCGGGTTCTTCCGGGCGGCGTTCTCGGCGACCGCGTTCTTCATGCTGCCCGACATCGCCGCGATGCGGAGGGGCTTGTTCCTCATCCCGACCCGGGTAGCACCGGCCGCGATCGCCCCCACGGCCACCGCCTGGAGCGATACATTGGAGATGGCGATCGTCTGGCCGACGCCGACCGGTTGCTGGATCGGGACCGGCGTGACCGGCGCGATGGCCGGCGGAGGGGGTGGAGGGGGAGGGGCGGGCGGTGGAGGCGGCACCGCGACCGCCAGGAGGCCGTTCTCCACCGCGACCTCCGAGAGGGGGAACGATTGCAGGGCGGTCGTGGCGTTGTTGTTGTACAGGTAGTTGGCCCAGGTGAAGATGCCATTCAACGCCCCGCTGCCGGCGGCCTTGCAGTTGTCGGTCGTGCAGGCGTCGACCGGGACGACCGCATACGGCGCTCCGGTCGCGATCACGTTGAACGAAGCGCTCCACGCGTCGCCCACGAACATCTCATTGCTGGAGGCATTGGTCGACCAGTTCCAGGCGAGGTACGTGAGCCCGTCATGGAGGAGGACGCTCGGCGTCTTCTGGCAGGTCGGGAACGCCACCCCGACCCGCACGCAGGTCGTGGTCGCGTTCAGCTGGGCGGCGGGGGCGAGGGCGATGTGACCGAACGGCACGAACGTGAAGACGGGAGCGCCGGTCCCCTTCGCGACCTCGGTGACGCTGACGGGGCCGAAGCTGACCCCACGGAGCGCCTCGAGGAGCGACGGGTTCGCGGTGTTCGGCTGGTTGACAAGCCCGTGGGGGCCGTACTGGAGGTTGCCGGACTGGCCGTTGGGGCAGGTGAACCAGGACGGCCCGTCCCAGCTCCCTCCGGTCGCCGCCGAGAGGTCGCAGCCCGCGAGCAGAATGTGGTCGACGTCGGTGATGACCCCGAGGCTTCCCGGCCCCGAGTTCGCTCCTCGACCGGTCGGCCAGGACTTGCAGTAGGGGTCCGTGACGCAGTTGTTGTAATCGATGATGTCGATCGTGCACGTGTGCCCGATGGACCCGACGCACGCGGGGGCGTTGTGGGCGAGCGCGGCGATCGAATCGCTCGCGTTCCCGTTCTGGCTGTTGACCCATCCCTCGCACTGGGGCTGGATGCCGTTGGCGAAGACGTAGGCGGGCTCGCAGGTGGCGCCGTAGGCGGCCGAGCCCGTGCACGGGCAGTACTCGAAGTACTCCTGGCTCATCGAGATGTCGTAGTTCTCGGTGTAGGCCGGGTCCTGGGGCGCCGACGAGCCCATGTAGACGATCACGTGGTGGGTATTGTTGGACCAGCTCAGCCCGCTACCGATGATCGTCCCGTAGAGGGCGGTGATCGAGGAGGAACTGAGCATGTTGTCGGCGAGGTCATTGTCGACGTAGTACCAGCTGCCTTCCAGCACACTGGCCTGGAAGGTGGACCGGACGTCCGCGCCGAACGAGGAGGCCGGGACGAACTGCTGGATGTCGACGTGGTACTCCGCGCCGTCGCCATCGTCCCAGTTGTCGTCATAGGTGGCGAAGAAGTCGACCAACGCGAAGGAGACCTGGCTGTGCGGGTTCGCGACCGATATCGCATTCGCGATCGTCTGGGCGTTCGCGACGAAGAACGGGACCCCGTTCGACTCCTCGCACATCGGGCTGTACGGGTTGGGGTTCCCGTCGCACGGGTCGGTGCCGTACTCCCCGGCGGTAGGATCCCCGGTCCCGGTATAGGGGGTGGTTTCGATGACGAACGCGATCTGGACCGCGGGCCAGGCGAGCCCACCGTTGGACGCCGGAGCCACCGTGAGCGTGACGCGCCCGGTACCCGTCCCCGCGGGGCAGTTGGGCGTATCCTGCGCGCAGATCGCGGTGGGCAACGTGTTCACGCCGAGGTCGAGGTCGCCGGTCGAGCTCGTCGCTCCCGGTGCGGGGGCCGACACGGGCGAGGCGGGCCCCGAGGGGACCGCACTCGACGGGACCGGGGGGGCCGAAACCACGGCGGCCGGTGCGGCCGCGGCGTGCGTGGGTGGAGCCATCGCGCCGATGAGGGCGATCCCGATCGCTGCGAAGGCGAGGGCGAGAAAGATCGGTCGGTGGGAGGCGCCGACCGGCTTCATGGGCTCCGGCCGGGCGTCGCCGCCCGAGGAACGCCATGACCACGACGATCCCCCCGATGAGGCCGAGGGCCAGGAACGTATAACTCCACGCGGAGAGCGGGGCGCCCGACGCGCTCGAGGCGACGGGGCCGAGCTGGACCATGAGCGGGGCATTCGAGACCCCGGCGGTGACCTGGACCGTGGCCCCGTGGTATCCCGTGGCGGAGAACGTGACGGAGTAGGAGCCCAGATACACCATCGGGATGGAAAAGCGGCCAGCTCCGTCCGTGATCCCCGTGAGTTCTCGAACGGCGCCGTCGACCGCGATTCCCTGAACCGTCACCTGGGCTCCGACGATCGCACTCTGGTTCACGGAGCTCTCGACCTCACCGACCAGGGTCTCGGACGCGGGATAGAGCCAGACCGGTCGGTCGACGGACGACGCCGCCACCTGGAGCTGGAATCCGACGGGGGCGTAGAGGGACGCGGACGAGCCTCCGGCGACCGCGCTCAGGTTGTAGGTGCCGTTCGGGAGCGCCGCCGAGAACACTCCGGAAGCGTTCGTGATCGCCACGAGGCCCGCGGACGACCAGATCGCCACCGAGGGGATCGTCGCATTGGTGAGACCGTCCCGCACCGTGCCGGTGACGCTCCAGCCAAAGGAGCTCAACGCGAGCACGATCCCGGAGACCGACTCCGTGAGGACCAGGTTCTCCCGGGCCGGGGTGTAGCCCGGCGACCTGGCCTCGAGCGCGTACGCGCCCGAGGGGACGGCGAGCGAGAAGGTACCGGTAGCGCTGGCGACGACGGAGGACGCGAGGGCGGAGCCGGCCCACAGGCCGACGGTCGCGGCCGCGATGGGCTCGGAGGGGTCGAGGGCCACCACGACCTTTCCACTCACGTAGACGGTCGACTCGTTGGCCATGGGCGCGATCGTGATCGTCGGGAGGAGCACCGTCGTGCCGCTCACGGCGTTGACCCGGAGGTAACCGTCCAGGTAGCCGCGCGCGCTGACGACCAGGTCGACCGCCCCGGGCGGCGAGGCGATGTGGTACGTGCCGCTCAGGTCGGTCGAGGTGGGAATATCACAGGGCAGGAGCGAGTCGGTCGGGCACCCTCCGACCGTCGCATTCGCGACCGGCAGGTCGGTGACGCTGTTGACGACGGTGCCGGTCAGGATCCCGAACTCGGTGAGGAGGACGATCCCCAGATCGACCGTCTCGCCGGGGCGGACGGACACCGGTAGGTAGCTCGTGTTGAAGCCGACGGCCGCCGTGGCGAGGACGTAGGTGCTGGGAGCGACCGGCAGCGAGAAGATCCCGTCCGAGAGCGCGTGGACCTGGAAGTTGCACGGTCCCGTCGGCACCCCGTCGGGCGAGCAGGCGCCGACGAGGGCCCCGCCGACCGGGAGCCCGGTCGGGAGACCGCGTACCGTGCCCTCGAGGACCCCGTCCTCGACGACCTCGAAGACGGGGATCCCCGTCCAGGTGTCCGAGTGGGCGATCGCCAGCTGCGTGTAGTTCGAGACGTAGCCGGTGGCGGTGACCGTGATGGAGACGTTGCCCGGGGCGACGTCGACCCAGTAGTGGCCGGTCGCGTTCGTGATCGTGGTCTCGCAGGTCTGATGGGCGGGGCTGGCCCCCGCGCATACCGCCACGCTCGCGCCCGCGACGGGCACGCCCCCCGGCTCGGCGATCACCTGGCTCGCGAGCACGCCGTCACCGGTGAGGTCGACGGACGGGAAGACGCGCGTCAGGCCGGGCGTGATGTCGAGCGGGTGGGTGATGTTGGCCTCGTACGCGGCGAGCGAGACGACGAGGGTGTCCGACGGCCCGATCGGCGCGTCGGCCAGGAATTCCCCGAGGGAATTGGTCGATTGGGAAGACCCGCCGGACGGGATCGCGGGGTCCGCCGAGGTCACCGAGACCGAGGCCCCGGAGAGCGGGAGGTCATTCGCGCGGTCGAGCACCGTCCCGGCGAAGCCGGTGGGAGCCGTGTAGTTGATGTACTGCCCTTCGACCCAGCCCCACGGTGGAAGCGCCACCGGACCTCCGAGCGCGGAGTACCAGGTGTTGAGGTCGGTCGCGTTCCCGACCGGGACGGGCGCCGAGAAGGCCGTAAAGTTGTAATCGTTGCTCCCCCCGATGGTGAAGTCGACCGAGGTTCCGGAGGGGGCGGTGATGTTCGCGAATCCGGCGCCGTTGGTCGCACCGGACGTGGACCCCGAGTTCCCGTTGAGCGGGTCGTTGAACGAGGAGGAGATGCCGGTGCCGACGATCGGCAGACCGGTGACCGAGTTGACGACCGTGGCATAGGCATAGCCGAACTGGACCAGGTCGAGCGGGTTCGCGACCCAGGTCAGGTTCCAGCCCGGGCCCAAAGCGCCGAGCTGGGCGTTGACGATCTCCAACGACCGGAAGTAGAAGTTCGAGTCCAACGCGGTCACGCGCGTCGCTCCCTCGTCATTGTCGCCCGGGAGGAAACAGGTGTAGCCCCCACCCCCGTTCGCCACTGCGATCGCGGCGCCGTTGTTCACGCCCGTCGTCGTGACGGTGACGGTCGCCCACCGCGCCGGGTCGGTACAGACGGTACCGGTCGGGCCGGGCGTACAGCTGGCGTTATTGTAGACGGTTCCGGAGACCGCGACGTACAGGACGGTGATCGGGACGAAGGACAGGTTGAGGGTCGGGGTGGTGTCGTTGAACGTCGCGACCGCCGGATTGAACCCTCCGGCCGCGCTCGTGTACGAGCCCGGGTAGGAGGGGTTGACGAAGAGCGTGTCGCCGTGCCCATAGTAGCCCTGCGTCTGGAACTGCCCCGAGGTCGCGTCCGGGCTCGCCTCACCGCAATTGAGCCCGCACGCGAGGAGGGTCGCCGGCGCCGCGATCGGGACGTGCGCCGTGGGGTGCCCCGAGGCGTTGATCGCGATCGTGGTCCAGTTGGTGGCGATGTGCCCGAAGACCCATGGGAGGGAGTTGAGGGCGATCGTCCCTACGTCGACGACCGGGGCGAAGAGCGGGATGGTCACGAGGACGAGCCCGGGCGCGTACCCTACCGCTTGGATCGTAAGATTGTAGACCCCGGCGGGTAGGCTTCCGTTGAAATAGCCCCCCGAGTCGCTCCCGTCCGGGAACGCGGTGCAGACTCCCGACGAGACGGCGCATCCGGAGATCCCGGAGGTCGAGACCCCGCGGAGGGTGGCGTTGTCGACGAGCCGCCCGACGACCCAGCTCCCCGCCGAACCCGACTGGGCGAAGGCGTGGCCGGCCCGGCTCGGGGTACCGGAGGCGCCGACCGGAGACAGGACGAGGCGGGGGACCACGGTCGTCTGGTTGACGGTGGCGTTCACCCACGTCCAATCGCTCTCGAATCCGGGGGCGCTCGCCTCGACCTCGTACGTCGCCCCGGGGAGCCAGCCGCCGGGGACGAGGCCCTGGTAGTATCCGTCCGTGGTCGTGAGGCCGCTCCCGAGCGGCGCGCTGCAGCTCTGGCTCGAGACCCCGGCCGCGAGGGTGCAGACGGCGATCGAGGCATCGATGATCGCCGAGCCGTTGGTGGAGACGACGAGCCCCTCGAGGGTAGCGAGCGGCGTGAGCGGAAGGGGAGGGAGGGTTACGTCCCCCGAACCGACGTAGAACCACTGGGAGTTCGGCGCATAGCCGCTGCCCGACCCGTGGAGCACGTCCCATCCCGGAGGGACCTCGCTGACGGAGAACTCTCCGGTCCGGTTCACGAGGCCCTCGCCGCACACCGCCTCCGACGTCGGGGAGGTGGGGCATACGGTCACGGAGGAGTACGGGACCGTCTCGGAACCCCCCGCGATCACCACGGAGCCGTTCACGACCGCCTCCGGCGTCAGGTTGACCGACCCGACCTCGGGGAGGGTGAGCTCGCCGAGCGAGAACGGGTACCGCTGTTCATTACAGCACTGCCACGGAACGGAGAACCAGGTTTCGTTGCTCGGAACGCCGGTCGCGGAGACTACTATCTGGTCCGGACCGGGCGGGGCCGCGGCGCAGAAGAACGTGCTCCCGTGACCGGCGCTGGAGCACGCGTTGGCGGACCGGCCGGATTGGAACGGGTAGGTCGCGAGGGCCGGTGAGATCCGGCTCTGGATCTGAACCGCGAACCCGCCCCGGGGGGCGGACAGCGTTCCCGTCATGGTGACGTTCCCGTAGACATAGCTGCCGGGCGTCAAATTGAGGTAGCCGATATCGGTCGTCTCGTAGGGCGTGACGTTCGCGGCCGTTTCATTGCCCCAGACGGGCAGGTCGGTCGGGATCGGCCACATGGGGGTGGGGGGCGGCCCCGGATTGCACACCCCGGTCGTATCGGGAGCGATCTGGATGTCGTTTCGGAAGGCGAACGCCGGCGCGTCGTACGTCGTGCCGACAGGGACGCACCCAGAGCCGATGCAATCCGAGAGCGACGTGTTGAAGGTGTACGTTGACGGATTCAGTTTGGGGAACGCGAGGAAATACCCATCCAGACCGCAGTCGCTGACGGTCCACAGTCCCGTGTGGTACGTCGGACTGGGCGTCCCCGACACGTCGACCGTGAACTGCACGTAGCCGACCGTGGTCAGGTAGATCTTGCAATCGTTGGGGACGCAGTAGGGGTGGGTCGGGTTCGTCCCCGGAACGTTGCCGATCGGGGAGTCGTTGAGCATGTAACCCACGGCCTCGGCCTGGACGAAATCGTAGCCGGGCGTCCCGACCGCCTCGACCGTGCCGGTGGTCGACGAGGCTCCCTGGGTGCCGCAGATGCCCGTGACCGACGAGCAGACCGTGAGGGAGGCGAGGTCCCCGCTGAGCGACTGGTGGGTGACCGAATCGTAGAGTTGGGCCTCGACGAGGGAGTTCGGCTCGAGGTACACGAACCCGACGTCGACCGTTTGTCCGGCGGCCGCCGAGACGAACGTGAAGTTGTTCTGGTAGTTGTCGGACGGTGCGGTGAAGTCGACCCGGCCGGCGACGCCGGGGGGGATCGGGACGGTGAAATTCCCGTTCGAGGAGGTGGTGACCTGCGGCTCCGCGATGACGGAGAAGTCGCGCGATTCGCCCTGGACGATCACTCCGGCGAGCGGATGACCTCCGGCGACATCCGCGAGGACCTTCCCGGAGATGAATCCGTCTGGGAGCAGGTAGACCGTACCGAGGTCCACGGTCTGGTTGAGGTCGCACGTCGCGTAGGTCTCGTTCACGGCCCAATCGCCCTTGGTGAAGGTGAGGTAGCTGGGGCCCACGGGACAGGTCACGTTGACTTCCCCACCCGGCCCGGTCGCGACGGCCTGACAGAGGTACGACGGACAGAACTGGGCTCCGGTCTCTGGATAGGCTTGGGCCGAGACCCCGGAGAGGAAGTCCGAAGGGTTGCTCGCATTGGCAACGAACACATTGAACGTACCCGTGGGGAGGTAGGTGGCGGAATCCCCCGAGGGTCCGGTGCCGGGTCCGGCCGAGGTGGACGCGGTCCGGGCCGCGGCGGCCGATGAAGCCGGTGCGGTCGCGCCGATCGACAGCGAAAAGTTCGCGAAACGGTCGATGGTCGAGAGGGCGGGGCCCGCCGGCGTGTTCGCGCCCGAGCTCCCAGCGAGGCCCGAGGAGGGGACGGCGGCGGGGTGAGCCACGGACGTCGGAACGGCCGTGGGCGTGGAGGGCGCAGCCGGAGGGCTCGGCGAGGAGAGGGCCCCCACCCCAGGAGCCGGTACCATGAGGAGAGCGACCGCCACGACGAGCAGACTGAGCGCGAGCGAGGCGCCCGGGCGCCGTCGGGCGGCGAACGGAAGGGCTCGACGGGAAGTGGGGTCGGGCGGCTCCATCGGGTTAGACCACCATGTTCAGCGTCGCCGCCAAGAGGTTCGATCGCTCGCGCGGTGCGAGCCCCGCATGGACCTTGGAGAGATGGACCTCGAGGCTGGTCCGCGTGAGGTAGACCCGCGAGCACACCGGGCACGGCAGGTCGGGCGGCGAGTCGAAGAATCCCGAACAGCCGCACTGGACGGCGTGGCAGGTCATCGGGTCCGAGTTCCACGGGCGCGAGGTCGGGTGGCGCTGTCGGGAGCCGCCATCACGGGAGACGTAGTGGCTTCCGCGAAGGTGTCCGCAGCCACCGCAGGCCCGGAGCCGTAAGAGCTTGCGCTGGCCCACCATCATCCCGGGTCCGACCCGTGCTGGGTCGGAGACCGCGGCCCCCCCCGTGCCATGGCTTCGCGAGGCAGACCCGGCAACCGTATATGTAGTTCGTGTGGCCAAACTGGCAGATGCGGAGCCGCGAGTCTGGAATCCGACGGACGAGATGATTCCGCGTCCCCGCCCCTCGGCGAGGACGGCTAACCGGACCCCATGGTTTGCTGACCCTGGCTGCCGCCGCCGGAGCGGCCCTTGCCGGTGAGGCGGGGCAGCACGAGCGCCCCGATCACGAGGAAGGTGAAGATCAGGACGACCCCGATCAGGATCACCGCGTCGATCGGAAGGACCGTCGAGTTGGAGTAGACCAGGCCGGAGCCGACGAGCGGCAGCGGGTTCTTGGGCCCGAGGGCCGTGAAGATAGCCCACGTCACTCCGATGAAGATCGTGGTGATGAGAGTATCGCTCACGGTGTAGGGGTAGTCGCCCGGCAGCTGGCCGTACCGCAGCACGAGGAAGACGTAGATGACGAGGAGCGAGATCAGCAGGGCGAAGACGAGAAAGACCCCGAGCACGAGGTAGAGGATCCCGAAGACGGCGAGCGCGACCACATAGAGGTAGGCATCCATAGTGTTCCCTCCGAAACGGGCACCCCCTAGGCGGAGCCCCCTCCGTAGATCGACTCGTCCTCGGCGCTTCCGGGGGGCGGAGCCGGCGATGGAGTCTCCGCCGCATCGGTGTTCTCGGTCCAGACCGGAACGTTGGACGTGTCGGCCTCCAACCCTTCGGACTTCGAAGCGCCTTCGCTCGAGGGGGGGCGGAGCCGAGCGATCAGGAGGCCGACCACGAGACCCACGACCAGCAGGACCAGGAGGAGCGCGATCGCGAGCAGCTCGGAGCCTCCGCTGCTGGAGGAGCTCTTCGAGAGGGAAGCGGTGGGCACGAACGTGGCGATCTCGCTCACCGGGCCGGTGACCGTGAGGACCGGGTTCGCGTTGGTGCCCGAGTACGCGCCGGTGCCCGTGCCGCTCCAGTTGGTGAACTCGTAGGAGGTGCTTGGCGTCGCGGCGAGGGTGACCGTGCCACCGGAATCGACCCATTCCGAGGACGGGGTGACCGTGCCCCCGGCGGTGGCGGCGACGCTGAGGGAGTATTGGGTGGTGAAGGTCACGGAGAGGGTCGTGTTCGTGGTCACGACGGACGAGTAGCCCGTCGCATTCCCGGGCACGTAGCGGACCCCGACGCTCCCGAGCACGTTGGACACGACCACGGTATAGGTCCCGTTGAGGCCCGTGAGCACCAGATCGCCCGTCCCGGAGGCGCCGTTCGCGCCGATGGAGGCGGACCACGTCGTGCCCGTGGGAAGGCCCGTCTCGCTGAGGGTCAGGGTGAAGGTCGCGGGCGCGGGGATGACCCGCGGGGCGAAGACGGCGGCTTCCGTGACGGGGCCGGTCGGGGTGAGTGCGATCGACGCGGAGCTGCTCGTGGTCACCGACCCGAGCCCCGTTCCGTTCCACGACACGAAAACAAACCCCGTGTCGGGGGTGGCCGTCAGGGGGGTCGAGACACCGTCGGTCTCCCAATACGTCCCGGCGACCGGGTCCGTGGTACCGTTCGTGCTCCCTCCGACCGAGAGGGTCACCTCTTCCGCGTAAGTGATGGCGAGCGTCCCGTTGGCGGTGACGTCCACGGAGCCGGCGGTCAACGGGAGACTGGAGGTCACGGACGTCGTGACGAACCGCTCGCCCGAGGTACCGTTCGGATAGACGGTCGGGATCGAGACCGAGTACGACCCCGCCGTAAGGCCCGGGATCACGAACGGAGCGACCTCCGTGTAATTCATCTCGCCGACCGACACGGTGATCGGGACCCCCGAGAGGACGCCCGTGGCCGAGACCGAGAGAGCGAAGGTCGGGGTCACCGCGACGAAGGTAGCGAGCTCCGAAACGGGTCCGGTCGGATGCACGGCGATGGTCGCTGCGGTACTGGTGACCGACCCAAGGCCGGCGCCGGTCCAGCCGACGAACGCGTATCCCGCGAGAGCGGTCGCGGTCAGGTTGACCGTCAGCCCACCGTGAATCCACTGGCCGGCCGGCGCGGAGACGGACCCACCCGTGCTGTTCGCGACCGTCAGCCAGTACTCGGGAGAATAGTGGGCGGTCACCTCGACCGGCGAGGTGACGACGAGCGTGCCTCCGAGGGCGAGGGAGGTGGTCGTGGAACCGGTGATCTCCGGGGTGACGCTGAACCCCGTCGGGTAGGCGCCAATGCCGTCGGGGCCGTAGACGCTGGTGGCATTGAGGGCGATGGGGACGTTGGCCACTGTGTAGACGCCGCCCGAGGCCGGGGTACCATGGAGCGTACTGCCCACCGAGAACCCCCAACTGGTCACCCGGCCGGTAGGCCGGTCGCGGACACACTCAACGTCGAGGATCCATGCCCGATCGATTCGAGCTGGAAGTTCACGAGCTCGCCGGCGTCCTGCAGGGCGGTGATCGGCGAGGGTGGTGAAGCGGTTCCCACGTACTCCATCGTGCCGGTGTCCGGAACGGCCCAGACGGTGAAGGGGATCGGGCCCCCCGAACCGTTGAACCCGATGAGCGAGGTGTCGGAGGTTTCGGTCTGGTTTCCGAACGTCATCGTCCAGGAGGTACCGCTCGGGAGCCCGGTTTCGACGAACGTGTAGTTGTACGTCGCGTTGGAGCAGAGACCGCCCGAGCAGTACGCGAGGATGTTGAAGCTCACGGTCTCGTTGACCGGACCGTAGATCGTGGTGGTGCCGTTCGATATCGTGCTGTTCCAGCTACCGTTCCCTACCCCCGTCCAAGCGACGAAAGAAACGTTGAGGCAGGTGTTGCAATTCATGAACGAGAACCCGGGGATCGGGGCGGCGCCGTAGGCCAGTGGGACCCCGACGGGGGCGTACGAGAGGCCAACCGTGGGGGTGACGTTCACGTTGGCGCAGTCGTACTGGTAGAAGGTACTGAAATAGGGACTGCCGCAGGAGAAGGGGATCCCCGTCGGGGTCACCGGGATCGCCGAAATATTGACCAGCGCTTCCTCCTCGAACGTCACATCGATCGTGAGGTTAGCGGTCTGGACGTAGGGGGAGCTGGGGACGCTCAAGGGGGCATATCGGATCCCGTACTCCGTCGTCGAGTTCTCATACGGGACCGACCAGGAGAGGTTCTCCCCCACCGGAACCCCGGAGACGCTCAGGTTGGTACCCGCCGGGCCGGTCCGCACGTTCCCCTCGACGGCCACGGTCCAGTTGTACCCGGTGGGAAGACCCGTCTCGTTCAGCGTCGTCGTGAGGCCGGTGCCAGTGAACAGGGTCGACACGATCACCTGCGAGTAACAGATCAAGCTCGGACCGAAGCAGAAGTTGAGGAGGGGGCTCGGGTCGATCTGCTGGGTCCAGGCGAACCAGGGAACTCCCCCGACCATGGTCATGGAGGTGGTGAACCCGTCCCACAACGGGCCTTCGTCGATCGAAGCGTTCAGTGGCGCGACCTCGAGGGCGGACGAGAACGTGGCTCCGTGGTCCGTCGACTCGAAGAGGAGGTCTGTCCATTGATCGCACTGGTACCCGTTGCAGACCGTATCGTTGGCGTTAACGGCGTTGACGTAGACCGTTCCGCCGGTGCCGACCCCTACCGAAGGGGTCATCAGAAACTCGCTCTCGTTCGATCCGGCGGCGAGGGTCAGCGCCTGGTCTCCCACCCCGGCATTGGTCCAGGTACCCCCATTGTCGGTGGAGCTCGCGAGCCAGACGTTCTCAAAGTCTTCGTAGGCGTTGCAGAACGTCCCGAAGCAGATGTTCCCGATCTCCCCTCCCGCATACGCCACGTAGAGCTGTCCGGTCGTGGGGTCGATGGCGATCGACGGGGCCGGAGCCACGATCGATCCGGGGTACCCTGTGATCCACGTGAGGCCGTTGAAATAGACCGGGACGGCGGACGCCGCGGTCGAAACCGAGAAGGTCGAGCCGTTGTCGATGGACTGAGCGACGACCACGTCCATCGACTGATTGAGACCGGGCTCGGGGAATCCGCAGTCAGAATAGGGGTTGCATAGTAAATTGTCGTCGGCGGTGAAGTTGGTCGAGTAGGCCACATAGAGCGTCCCGTTCGCAGCGACCGCCAGCGAGGGGGCGTAGGCTACCGACGTCGGCCCGTTGTCGTATACGCCGTCGACCGTAGGCAGCGTGGCCGGCGGGCTCCAGCTCGTCCCGCCCGAGGTGGACGTGACCAGCTCCACGCTCACGAGCGAGGGCGGAATCGGATTCCCCCCAAAGTAGGCTTCCTCGCCGAACGACACGTTCGTGAGGTTCGACCAGGCGAGATACACGGTGTCCCCCGTGACCGCGATCGACGGCAGCATGGGGATCCAAGCCACCCCGCTCGCGTTGACGACCGAGGTGTTCTGGATCGAGACGATGACGCTCGGGACGGTCCAGGTCGACCCACCGTTGTAGCTTTCGGTGACGACCAGTCGGGCATCCGTGAAGATGCAGGGAAGGGGGGCGGGGTACCAATCATCGCCTTCGCAATTGAAGAAGGGCGTAACACCGGAGGCATTGGCCGAGAGGTTGTATTCCACGTACGCCAGGACGAGCGTCCCGTTCGGGAGCGAGGCGATCGCCGGCATCATCGCGCTCGAGTAGTTGAACTGGTCCGAACACACGGGATTGTCGAGGTAGATGGGAGCGGCCCAGATCGTGCCGTTCTTCGACGTGTCGACCCCGATCACGGACGCGGTCAGGTTGGCGGCCGCACTGCAGGGGTTCGCATCGGCGAACGCGGTGTAGGCCGTCACCAGTCCGCCGGTCGGAGTGGTGGCGATCGAGGGGTTGCCCGTGTCGTTGGTGCAGGCGGGGAACATGGCGGACCATAGGTACCGGCAGCTCAGGTTCGTGGCCGGCGCGGTCGGCTGGGGGTAGTTGAGGAAGAACGTCCCCCGCCCTGACGAGGAAGCGGAAGGAGGCGTGGGGGCGGCCGGGAGGGTCGAACGGGAGGGGGAATGACCGGTCGCGAGCAGGGACCCCGTGGGCGCGCCGGACGGTTCTCCTGCACCCATCCCCACGTAAAGGCCCGAGGCGAGGAGGAGCACAGCGACGACGATCAGAACGGAAAGGGCCGGGGTCTTCATGCCGACCCCCCAGGGTCCCCACCGCGACGCCGGGTCACGACGTACCCCACCCCGAGCCCCACCACCAACCCAATGACCGCGAGTGCCGCCACCACCGTGAGCGATCCGGGCGAGAGGGAGGAGCCGGAGGTCCCCGTTGGGGGGATCGGCGCGAACGACGCGAGTTCCGTGATCGGCGAGTTCACGACCACCGAGGCGGACGCGTTCACGCCGCTGTAGGCTCCGCTACCGGTCCCGACCCACTGCACGAAGACGTACCCCGACGACGGGGTCGCGCCGAGCGTGAGAGACCGGCCCGCCGACTCGAAACCGTTGAAGGCACCGGAAAGGGCGCCGCCGGGGCTCGCCGATTCGTTCACCCAGTAGCCGGTCCCGAACGTCACTTGCACGGTCTGGTTGCTCGAGAGAGTGATCGACGTGTGCGCGGTCCCTGGGGTGTATTGGGTGAGGCGGTCCGGAGAGAGGCTCGTCGCCACGTTGATCGTGTAGGGTCCCGGTGAGAGGGCCGAGATGTTGATCCAGCTGCCCGTGGTGCCGTAACCCACCCCGGCGACCGTGATCGCCCAGGACGTCCCGGGGTCGAATGAACTAGCGGTATGCACGCTCAAGCGGTACGTCACCGGGGGAGGGGGAATGACCGCGGCGAACGTCGCGGTCTCGGTGACCGGACCGGTGGCGTCGAAGGTGGGCGCCTGGGTCGGGCCGGTGTATGCCCCGGGCCCAATGCCCACCCACCCCACGAACTGGTCATTCTGGTCGGCCTCCTCCTTGAGATCGACCTTGGTTCCCGCGGCAGCCCAGACGGGGCTCGACGAGGGGGTTCCGGAAACGACCGCGTCGGCGCTGCCTCCTCCCGACGCGATCGGGGTGATGAGATACTCCGTCGCGAAGGCGACCGTCACCGACGTCGATCCGGTCGTGCAGATCGAGGTCGGGACGCCGCCGGGCAGGAATCGGGTCCCGGCCGTTCCGTTGACGTAGGAGTCGGGGACCGAGAGAGAGTACAGACCGAGAGCCCCGGCACTGCAGGGGTAGAGGTTCGTCACCACGAGGGTCGATTCATCGGTCGAGTAACCCGTGCCACCGAGGTTCACCGTCCACCAGGTGCCCGCCGGAAGTCCCGAGGCGTCGAGCGTGAGGTTGAAACGGTTCACGGGCAGCGGTTGGAAGTTCGCGGACTCCGTGAGCGGACCATTGACGGTCACGTTCGCACTGAGGTTGGTCCCTGAATAGGACCCCACGCCGTTCCCCGTCCATCCGAGGAAGGCGTAGTCGGCGTGGGGGGAAGCGGCGTAGCTGGCCAGGCTGCCCGGGGCGAGCCAATGGGAACCCGCCCCGGTCACCGTGCCACCGGCTCCCGCGATGACCTCGACCCGATAGGTGGGCGCAAAGTCGACGGGGTACGTGGTCGAGGGGGTGACCGAGAGAGTGGGTCCGAACCCGACGGGCGAGTAGGCCGAGGTGTCGTTGGCGGACGCCGGAACAGGGGAAGAGGAAACAGAATAGTTGCCGGGATGCGCCGTGACATTGATCCACGGCGTGGAAGAACCGTACTGGCTCCCGTTGAACGAGAGCGTCCAGAAATCTCCCTCGGCGAGTCCGATCGCCTCGAACGATACCGCTCCGGCCGGGGCAGCTAAGTCGACCGACGAGAAGTTGAGCTGCACCTCGATCTGGTTGGGGACGACCACGGTCGGTCCACTGGACGCCTGCCCGAAGTAGGCCCAGCCGGAGACCGAGGAGTTCGCGGTGATGTTCGAGAGGCCATGGGCCCCGGTCGATACGTTCGTGAGCGTGACGGTCTGCGTGCCGTTCGCGGAGTAAACGGTCCCTCCGAACGAGAAGGAATAGGTCGACGTGGACGGAAGGCCCGAGGGCACGAACGTCACGGGGTACAGCCCGAGCGACCCGAACCAGATCGTCTCATTGATCGGCCCGTTCATGATCAACGAGGTGGAGCTCGCGACGACGGTGGAGGACCCGTTCCCGTACCCGGTGAATGCGATCGGAGCGACCGGGGCCGAATAGAGGGTTCCCGGTCCGAGGAAGACGGACGTCCCCGTGGGGATATACCAGGGAAACGGCTCGCTGTAGTAGTTGGCTGTCGGCCCGTAATGTTGCCAGGAGAAGTACGTGGTACCGATATAGTCGTTGAAGTTGAAGTCGTCGATCGAGGTCGGGTTGATGTACAGCTCGAGACCGAACTGGAGCGTGAAGTTGAAGGTGAGGTTCCCGGGGGCGTAGAACGAATGGAGGCCGCTGGCACCGAATAGCACGGCGTACTCCGTCCAGTACCCAACACTCGGGTTGCTCCATTCCTGGTAGAACATTACCTGTCCGACGGGGACCCCGGTGACGACGATGGTGGTCGCGGTCACGTTGAGGTGGTAGCCCGTGAAGTTGACGCTCCAGGGGTCTGCCGGCAAGCCGTTCTCGCTCAGGTTCACCGCGACCGTCAGACCGGTCCAGGGAAGGGCCACCGTCAGGTCGCTTTGCCCGGTGAGGTTGGTCCAGTACTCGTTCGCCACGGACCCGTTCGTGTAATCAAAGGAGGAAAATCCGTCCTCCTGGACCAGATACTGCGGCTGGGAGAACGAAGCGACGGGGCCGTCCGACGTGTAGGTGATGGCGTCATTGTAGCCTCCCCACGCCAACTGGGTCTCGGAGATGTAGGTCGGGTCTCCTGCGAGATAGGTCGGGGTCCCCCACCCGGTCCCGTTCGTGCTATTGACCATCCAGTACGAGTAGTAACCCGCGAGTGGACTGCAGGTCGGTCCGAAACAGTAGGTCTGGTTCTCGTTGGTGTAGGTCAGGTAGACCGTGCCCCCGTGGACTACGAGGGCCGGGTCAAAGTTGTATTCTTGGACCCCGAACAGGCCGTACGTGGGAGTCGCGACGGACCCATTGACCCACGTCGCCCCGCCGTTGGTAGAGACCGCCGAGAACACGCCCGAGTCACCGAACTGGGTCCCGTACCTGGTGGTATAGGGGTACTCCCCGGCCCACGCCGCGTAGAGGGTGGACGCGGAGGTATCGCTCCAGGCGACGGACAGCTCGGGGCCGGCCTGGAACTGGTAGGCGTACCCATCATACCAGTACCCCGGGCTCGTGTCGTTGTCGTAGCCCATCTGGTGGGTCTCGCCGGCGAATCCGAGGATCGAGGGCGCGGACCAGATGGTGCCGTTCGTGGCCGACGTCGCCACGACGGCGGCCTCAGCGTAGATCACGCAACCGGTGAAGGTGTAGGAGAGCAGGCACTCGCGATCCGTCGCGTAGGCCACCGCCAACTCACCCGTGGAACTGACGGCGATTACCGGGGAATAGGAGTTGTAACCCTGGGTACCGTTCAGGCCCGGCAGGGTGTACGGGCCCTGCCACACCCCACCGCCGTCGCTCGAATAGATGAGGTCGACGGCGATCGGGTGCGTCGCGGGGTACGGAGTGTACCGGGAGTTGTTGAGGGTGATGTTCGTCCAGTTGTTGAATTCGTCATAGACGATATAGATCGACTGGCCGAAGGCGGCGATCTGGGGGCGAGCGATGTTCGCCAAGCCCGCAGCGGCGAGCGTGGTGACCTTCGTAAAGGACGCGCCGCTGTTCTTCGACGTGGTGAATCCGAGGGCGTCGGAGGACCGGTTGATGTAGCTTGTCGGGAGGGAGATCCCGAGCGAATTGCTCGTGTTGGTCTGGTTCTCTTCGACGAACGTGCCGTAGACCGTGCCGGAGGTCGACACCGTAAAGGAAGGCTCGATGGCCTGGAGGTAGGAGCAGGTCTGGTTGCCCAGATACTGGGCCGCGCCGTACGTCGCACCGTTGTCGGTCGAGACCTGGAAGCCGACGCGGCTCACGACTTGACCTTGGTCGGCGGTGCAGTGGGATTCGTTGGTCGTGTAGGTAGAATAGGCGACTCCGAGGTTCCCGTTCGAGAGGTCGAGCAAGCTCGGGTTCTGGGCACCCCCGTAGCAGTCGAGATAGGTGTAATTGTTGGTGTAGCCGAAGGACCAGTCGGAATAATTCTCGTAGACCGCACCGCACGGGTCCGAGGAGGTGGGGAGGTTCGCGAACGTGGAGTTGTTCCCATAGAACTTACCCGCGACGGTCACCGACGTCGACGGGTGGACCGGGGGAGGGGTCGGGGCGACCGGCGACGCCGGTTGCACCGCGGTCGGGGCGGTATCGATGGGGCCTACCGCATGGAGGAAGCTCGAGGCGGGCGCGAGTCCCGACACGAGGAGGGCCACCAGAGCGATTGCGACGTACGGAGGGCTCCCCCGCCCCAGGCGCAAGGGACGGAACCCGAGGGGATGCACAAGGTCGCACCACACGCATTCCCGTTAAAAACCGCTAGGGGAGGAGCTGGGCGCGAGTCGCCCTCGCGGAGGGGGGGTTCGAAGCGAGCGGAGCGACGGTCTATAGGACGTGGCGGTCGAACTCCGGTGCAGGGAGGTCGAGCCCCACCGAAGCCATCAACCCGGTGACCTCGGAGATGTAGCGAGCACGCGCCTCCTCGTTCGTCCAGCGTTTGAGTCCGTACTCGATCGCGCGGCGGCTCGTGTCCGAGTTCGAATGCCCGAACATGTCGAGGGCACGCGGGTACCACTTCGTGACCGCGGCCTGGGCCTCGGCCTTGGAACCGGTGTACTTCGGACCGTCGTTCACCATCCGGCGCAGCACGCTCGAACCGAAGTTGAGATGCAACTGCTCCTCGGAGAGCATGAGCGGCATGGCGCGAGCCAACGGGCCGTAGGAGCACTCCTGGAAGGCGCGGAGCTGGTAGACGCCCACCCGGTCGACGAAGCACGTGAACGCCCCCACGTCGGCCCACGTGTCGAACGGCATGTTGAACGCCTCGAGCTTGTGCTCGCCCTCCCGTTTCGCGAGGAGCTCGTCGATGTACTTCTGCCCGGCCTCTCCGAAGTCCCGGAGGATGCGGCATGCCTGAAGACCGTGGCGGGATTCGTCCGCGATGATCCGTGATTCGATCCAGCGGTCTTCCAAGGTCGGCGCCCGGTCGAGCCAGGGGCGGTGCTGCTGGATGGAAGCGAACTCGGTGTCCGCCTGGACGACCATGAGCTTGACGACGAGCTTGGACATGTCCGGCTCGAGCTCCTCGGCGGTCTCGTACTTGTGGGCGCCCGCGGCCGACCCCCAGAGGATCTCGCGCACCGGGGCGACCGTTCCGCCCTCCTTGAGGCTGCTGGCGCCGGCTCGCGCGGCCGCGGGGGGCGCGGGGATCTCGGGCATGAACCACCTCGATAGGAAAGAGCTCAGCGGCCCTTAAAGTTGGGCTTTCGCTTCTCCACGAACGCCGCGAGCCCTTCCTTGGCGTCCTCGGTGATGAAGAGCCGGTTCTGCAGTTCGCGCTCGAGCGCGAGACCCGCCGTCAGGGGTTCCTCGATCCCTTCCATGACCGACCGCTTGATGAGGCTGACCGCGCGGGCCGGGCCGTGGGCGAGCGCGCTCGCGTAGGCCTGGACGTCCTGGGCGAACGTCTCCGTCGGATACAGGTAGTTCACGAGGCCGATCTGGAGCGCTTCCTCCGGGGTCAGCAGCCGGCCGGTGATCATCAGGTCGAGGGCGCGGGAGCGGCCGACCAGCCGGGGGAGCCGCTGGGTCCCGCCCGTCCCGGGGAGGACCCCGAGGGTGACCTCGGGCAGGCCGATCTTCCCCGAGTCTTTCGCCATCATTCGGAGGTCGGTCGAGAGCGCGATCTCGAGCCCGCCGCCCACGCAGTGTCCGTGGATGGCCGCGATGACGACCTTTGGGGTCTTCGCGAACTTGTCGAGGGTCTCCTGACAGTAGAGGCAGAACATCGCCTTGAAGTCCGGGGCGGACTGCTTGAGCATCTCGATGTCGGCGCCCGCGCTGAAAAAGCCCGGGACCGAGCTTTCGAGCACGATCACCCGGGCCGCGTCATCGAACCGGAGCTCCTCGATCGCGGCGTTGAGCTCCTTCATCATGTCGAGGTCGTACGTGTTGGCCTTGGGCTTGTTGATCTGGATGTGCCCGACGTGGTCCTCGACCTTCGTTTGGATGAACTTCCCCTGCATGTCGATGCCTCCGCCCCGGGCGGTCGAGGGTCCGCACCGCCCGGGACGGATAACGCCGACGCTCCGCCGGATAAGGTCACCGTGCGGAGCGTTCCGCGGGGCGGCGCTCGTCCACTCGGCCGTCTGGGGAACCCACCAGGACGCGGGTCGCGATCCCGACGAAGAGTCCCACCTCCACGACCCCGGTCCGCCGCCGGAGCTCGGAAGCCGTCCGAGCCGGGTCCGCGAGCGGTTCGCGGGGACGCAGGTCGAGGATCTCGTTCCCGTTGTCGGTGAGGTAGGGGCGGCCGTCGGCCCGCCGACGGGGGGCGACCGCGAACCCCTCCTGCCCGAGCGCGCGTTCGACGGTCGGTCGCGCGAACGGGACCACCTCCAACGGGATGGGCACGCGCGCGCCGAGCCGATGCACGAGCTTAGAGGGGTCGACGATGATCACGACCTCGGCGGAGAGCTCCGCGAGCAGTTTCTCACGGAGCAGGGCGCCGCCGCCTCCCTTGGTAAGGTTCAACCGGTCGTCGACCTCATCGGCGCCGTCGATCATCCGGTCGAAGCGATCGTCCGCCCGAAGCTCGCGTACCACGATCCCCAAGGATCGGGCGAGCTCGGCCGTGGCGTTCGAGCTCGCGACGCAGTCGAACGCGGCCCCCGGGAATCGCTCGGCCAAGGCCCGCACGGCGAGGCCGGCCGTCGACCCGGTCCCCAGCGCGAGGCGCTCCCCGGGACGCACCGCCTCGACCGCTCGCCGGGCGGCGGCTTGCTTGGCGCGGTCGAGACTGGGGTCCACAGGAAGGGGAGGGGACCCGGCTCTTGAATTCACCGGCCGTGCGACAGACCTAAGTGGGGTCCGCCCTCGGGCCTCCGATGCCTCCCCGGACGCGGCCGGCACGAGCGGCGGTGGTCGTTTCGATCGGCGGCTCCGTCCTCGTCACCGGGAGGGGCGATGAGCGGTACCTCCGCGGCCTCTCCTCGCTCCTTCGGGAATGCGGGCGGTCGGTCTCCCTCGCGGTCACCACGGGCGGCGGCCGAACGGCCCGCGAGTACATCGCCTTGGGGCGGTCGATGGGACTGACCGAGGTGGAACTGGATGAGATCGGGATCGACGTCACCCGCCTCCACGCCCGCCTGCTGGCCGGCGCTGTCGGTGGACCGACCCCGGACCGGGTACCCGCGTCGATCCGCGAGGCTGTCCAGGAGCTCCATCGGGCGTCCCCCGTGATCCTCGGAGGGACGGAGCCGGGCCACACGACGGACGGGGTCGCGGCCCTGCTCGCGGTGCGCCTGCGCGCCGCGCGGGTCGTGAACGCCACCGACGTGAACGGAGTGTACGAAGAGGATCCTCGCACCCACCCCCGGGCCCGGCGTCTCGAATCCTTATCGTGGCCGGACTTCCGTGCGCTGGTGCACCGCTCCACCACGGGAGCGGCCGGCCAGAACTTCCTCTTCGACCGGCTCGGTGCCGACCTTCTTGCCCGGTCCAGGATCCCCCTCTATATTGTGGCGGGCCGGGGACTGCCCAACCTGGGGGCCGCGATCCGGGGTCGGCCGTTCGACGGAAGCCGGATCGGCGAGTAGGCCCGGCCCCACAGGAGCTTTACCCCGAAGCCGGGTCCGACCTCCATGCACCGCATCGTCTTCCTCGGTCCGCCCGGCGCGGGCAAGGGGACCCAAGCCGCGACCCTCGCCCAGGCCCTCGGGATCCCTCACCTCTCCACGGGCGACCTCCTCCGGGCGGCGGTGGCGGCCCACACCCCCCTCGGTTTGGCAGCCGAGGAGCACATGAGGGCGGGTCGACTCGTTCCCGACTCCCTGGTCCTCGAGATCCTCGAGGAACGGCTGGCCCGCGACGACGCCACCCGGGGGTTCCTCTTGGATGGCTTTCCACGGAACTTGGCCCAGGCGGAGGCGCTCGACCGGAAGACGACGCTCGATGTCGTGGTCGCCTTTGAGGTCCCGACCGAGGTCCTACTCCCCCGTCTCACCGGGCGCCGGACGTGCCCCACCTGTCGTGCGGTGTACAACATCGTGACCCAACCGCCCCGGGTCCCGGACCACTGTGATCACGACGGGACGCTCCTCGTCCAGCGCCCTGACGACCGGCCGGAGGCCGTAGGCACTCGGCTCGAAGTGTACCGGAGCGAGACCTCCCCTCTGCTCCGGTACTATACCGTCCGCGGCCTGCTCCGACCGATCGACGCCACCGGCGACCCGGCAGCGGTGGGGGTCCGGGTGCGGGCCGCCGTCGGTTAATCCCTCTCAGGCCCCGACCCGCAGCACCTCGCCGTGCCTCCAGCGACCGCGTTCCCGGTCGAGGTGGATCCCTTCGAGCGGGCCCAGGATCGGTCCCCAGCGGACCGCTTCCTCCGGCAGCGCCCCCGCCGCGCCGAGCTCGATGACCCCGGCGTGGGAGACGAGGAGGACGCGTCCGCCGTCCGGGACACGGTCGAGCTCCTCCCCCCACTGACGTGCGAGCGACTCCGCCGCCGCCCGGACCTCGTGCACCGTGGTGGCCCACCGGACGTAGTCTCCGAAGGTCGACGGCATCTCCCGGTCCAAAAATCGACCGACCGGCTCGGGAACCGAACCGAGCTCCTCCCATTCCGCGTCGACGGAATACCCCATCGAGAGGGCGGTCTCGACCGCTCTCGGTTTGGGGGAGGTGAACACCCGGTCGAACCGCCCCGAAAGCCCCCCGACGCGACGAGCCAGTTCGACGCCCTCCGGGCTCAGGTGGATGTCTCCGGGCGAGCGGAGACTGTGACGACGATGGACGAGCGAGCGCATCCGGACGGGACCCGAGGGCGAACCTTCGCCAAGTTTATACGCCATGGCCTTCTCGAGAGACCGTCCCGGCTTAGCTCAGTGGTAGAGCGGGGGACTGTAGGCGTGACTGCCGGGCAACCGGCAGCCCCCGTGGATATCCTCAGGTCGCCTGTTCGAGTCAGGCAGCCGGGACCTGAGGAGGCGAACGCGCGTCGTTCTCCCACGGAGTCCCTATAGGGCCCGTACGGTTCCTTCCCGCCGAGGTCTATGCCGATTCGAGGGGTCTCGGTGGCGGTCGCGGTCCACGACCGGGCGCTAATGGCGAAGTGGTACGTCGACACCTTGGGGTTTCGCGTCTTCGACGACGATCCGGAACACTGGACCACGGTGGGAGACCGCTCGGGCAAGTTCCTCTTCCATCTGTGCGAGGTCGGTGGACGGCCCGGCAAGAAACCCCCCCGATCCGAAGTCGGCAACACCGGCATCCTGCTGGTGACGGAGGAGCCATTCCTTCGAACGTGCGCTCGACTGACGAAGAAGGGAGTCCGGTTCTCCATGCCCCCAAAGAAGCTCCCCTGGGGTTGGCTCGCGAAGTTCCTCGACCCCGACGGGAACGAGTTCTGGCTGATGCCGGCCGGCTGAAGGGAACGCCGGGCGTCCGGGTCGGGTGGGATGCGGTTGTCGGGATTTGAACCCGAGTAGGTAGCTTGGGAAGCTACCGTCCTAACCACTAGACCACAACCGCGCGCCCGACCCGGAGGGCCTTCGGCTCTTACCCTTTGTGCGGCCGGCGCCGCGGCCTAGAGCAGGAGCCCGACCGATTCGCCGGGGATGGTCGGCGCGCCGGCGAGGAGGTCTGCGTTCGACATCGGGCGCTCCGCGAGGGGGGGGACGAAGCCGGCCTTCCGCAGGACCTTCCGGGCGTGCGCGAGGTCGCTCGCGGAGAGCGCGACGACCGGCTGGTTGCTCTCCCGCGCGATCAGGATCGCCACGCTTTGGACATTCACCTTGGCCTTGGCCAGCGTTTCGAGGACGCGGAGGAAGCTTCCCGACCGGTCCTCCAGCCGCACGGCCATCATCTCCCGGACCTCGGGGGTGTATCCCGCCGCGGCGAGGAGGGTCACCGCCCGGTCGGGGTCGCTCACGACCAACCGGACGCGTCCGCGGCTGGGGGTCGAATCGACGCCGATCGCGGCCAGGTTGATCCGGTCCTTGGCCAGCGTGCGAGCCACCCCGGCCAACGCCCCCGGACGGTTGGGGAGAGTGAGGGAGATCTCGCGCAGGCCCATTCGGAAGTACCGACACCCTGCCGGCCCTAAAGGTTCGACGCCGGCCCGGACCGAATTCGTCCTCGGCCGTGTAGGTATTTATACCCGAATCGGGCCTAATTCATCGCAACCGCATCCCCATCGGGGCGGCGGCTGGTCCATCGGAATGGGGGGAACGCCGAGTTTCAGCGCAAGCCGTCGCTACCGCCGGGCGCGACGCCTTCATCACGACCGGCGGGGGGTCGTCGCCGTGATCGGCACGCTGCTGGCCCTCCTCGTCTTCTTCTCGCTGTTCGGGATCTTCCTGACCCAGTACCTTCCCCTCTGGATGACGGACAACGAGGCCCAGTTCACCTCCCAGGCGGCGTACTCGTTCGCGCTGTTCAAGTCGAACGTCGACAGCCAGTACCAGTTCCCCGCCGGCACCCCGCAGACCCTCGGCACCCCCTTCGTCGTGAGCTCCCAGGGGATCCCTCTCCTGGCCCAGCCGACGGAGGCGACCCTCGTGTTCCTCCCTACCACGTGCCCCTCGGGATTCTACGCCAAAGGCGTCACCGGCGCCACCTCGGCGAACTACGGCCAACCCGTTGCGCCCGCGAACTGTGTCTTCGCGAACGTGAGCTACTCGCACGGTCCGGGAGGTTCCGGCTTCTACTCCCAGCATATCGCGACCGGCACCCTCGAGATGCTCCTCCCGAACCGGTACTTCATCAACCAGAATTTCTACTTCGAGGATGACAGCGTCATCCAGAGCCAGCAGGGCGGCTACCAGATCATGAACGTGAACGCCCCGTTCAACGTGACGACCAACGGAGCGAACCTCACCGTGACCTCGAGTCTCCTCCAGTTGTACGGGAACGCGTCGACGTACATCGGACAAGGGTCCCAGGACGTCTACAGCCACTTCCGCTACAGCCAGGCCGCTGTCTCCAACGGGCTCCATGTGATCGCGAACAACTCCTACCTCCCGTTCGTCTACACCTTCCAGATCGGCACGCAGTACCCGTGCGCCTGGTCCGCGTTCCTCAACAAGACGATGGTGAACAGCGGAGTGCCGAAGGCGAGCTACAGCTACACCCCGTACACGGGCGCTTGCTACAACCCGACCGGCACGACGACTGACCTCACGCTCAAGATCTCGAACGTCGACTACTCGGTGCTGTACTACGCGGGCGTGCAGGTGAGCCTGGGCGTCGGAGGGACCTAGACGATGGCGTCCACCAGTTCCTTCCGGGTCAAGATCCCCCGCACCGCTCCCGGGGCCGAGTCGGCCTCGCTGGAACCGCTCCAACCCACGGACCATGGCACCGACGTTCCGGGCACGTTCATTACGGCTATACCCCCGCTCCCCGAGACCGCGATGCGGGAGCTCGAGGTCCAGGCGGTCAACCCGCCCTACTCGTACTCCCGGGTATCGTACAGCGACCGCACGAAGGAGTACCTGTACGAGGTCATCGAGCCGCAGCTGACGGCCCATGAGCGGGGCCTCGTGCTCCACCTCAAGTCGACGCTCAACCAGATCCTGGGGAGCGAGACCGCCGACCTGTCGCCGACCGACAAGCGGTCCTACCTCCGGGGCGAGGTCGAGGAGTACTTCCGCAGCCGGGGCGTGACGCTCTCCCCCCTCTCGACCGAGCGGGTCGTCTACTACGTCCTCCGGGACTTTGTCGGCTATGGGCCGGTCGACGCGCTCATCCTCGACCCGGAGGTCGAAGATATCTCGTGCGACGGGGTCGACGTCCCCCTGTTCATCTTCCACGGGAAGTATGAGTCGGTGAAGACGAACGTCGTCTTCGCGGACGAGGATTCGCTCAACTCGTTCATCGTCATGCTCGGCCAGCGCTGCGGCAAGTCCGTCAGCGTGTCGGCCCCCATCCTGGACGGCACGACGCCCGAGGGGCATCGCGTCCAGGCGACCTACGGCCGCGAGGTCACGACCCGCGGAGCGAGCTTCACGATCCGTCGATTCAAGGAGCGGCCCTTCACCCCCGTCGATCTGGTCCTGATGGGCAGCGCCAACGAGGAGATGGTCGCCTACTTCTGGCTCGCGGCCGAGCAGGGCGAGTCGCTGATCATCTGCGGCGGCCCCGCGGCGGGGAAGACGAGCACGCTCAACGCGATCGCCCTCTTCATCCCGCCGACCTCCAAGATCGTCTCGATCGAGGACACCCGCGAGGTGAACCTCCCGCACGATAACTGGATCCCCGGGGCCACGCGGACCGGGACCGGCGACCGGGGGCCGGACGGCAAGACCGCCGGAGAGATCGACATGTTCGACCTGGTCCGCGCGGCGCTCCGGCAGCGGCCGAACTACATCATCGTCGGAGAGGTCCGAGGCCGGGAGACGTACACGATGTTCCAGGCGATGGCCACGGGGCACACGACCTACTCGACCATGCACGCGGACAGCGTGAAGTCGATGGTCAACCGCCTCGAGAACCCCCCCATCAACACGCCGCGCATCCTCCTCTCAGCGCTCAACAACGTCGTCATCCAGATCCAGGCGCGGACCGAGAAGGGCGTCGTACGACGCCTCAAGCAGGTCCTCGAGATCGTCGGGTTCGAGCCCGAGACGAACGAGCTCATCACGAACACCGTCTACGAGTGGGACCCCGCGACGGACGGCTTCGTGTTCAAGGGCCACTCGTTCCTCTTCGACAAGATCACCGAGCTCAAGAATTTCACGACGGACGAGATGGACGCCGAATTCCAGCGCCGCGTGGACGTGATCAAGTACCTCGTCAAGAACCACATCACCGACTACCGGCAGCTCTGGAAGACAGTCGCTCAGTATTACAAGGACCCGAACGAGGTCATGGCCCGGATCAAGCTCCCGCCCGTCGTTCCGGGGGCCTAGGATGCCGTCGACCCCCACCGTCACGATCGGCCGCCCCACCCGCTCGGGCCCCGGACCCCGGCTGCGGGAACCGGGGACCCCCGTCCACCCTTCGTCGTCCAACGCTCGCCCCGTGCGGGTGAAGCGCGGCGCCCAACCGACCCACTCGACCCTGACCTCGTTCCAGCGCTGGAGCTGGAAGACGTTCAAGGCCCGGGTCCTCGCCAAGCCGCCCGACCCGACGCTGGAGGAGAACCTGCTCAAGGCGCACATGCGGATCCGCGCCGACGAGTACATGGCGACGTGCTACGGCACGACCGTGGTGGCCGCCATCGCGCTCTCGGTCGCCGGCGTCGCGGTCTACCTCTTCCTCTCCGTGCTCGCCCTCGGGATCATCGCCCTCTTGGTGGGGCTCGCCCTCCCGGTCGCCGGGACCCCGCTCGTCTACGCGATGCTGCCCGGTCGGCCGGCGTCGGTCGCCAAGACCCGCGGCCGGAAGATCGACCGGAAGATCAGCGCGGCGATGAGCTTCGTCAGCGCGATGAGCTCGGCCGACGTGAACGTCGACCAGATCTTCAAGGAGCTCGCGCGTCAGAAGATCTACGGCGAGGTCGCGGAGGAGGCGGCGTGGATCACGCGCGACACGGAGCTGCTCGGGGTCGACATCCTCACCGCGCTCCGCAATGGCGCCCAGCGCAGCCCGTCCAAGCGGTTCCAGGACTTCCTGCAGGGGGTCGTGACGACCGCGACGAGCGGCGGCCAGCTGAAGCCCTACTTCCTATTGAAGGCCGAGCAGTTCGAGCAGGAGAACAAGCTCGAGCAGCTCTCGCGGGTCGAGACGCTCGGCCTGCTCGCCGAGACGTTCGTTACCGTCGTGGTCGCCTTCCCGCTCTTCCTGGTCATCATCATCGCCATCTTCTCGGTGATCGGCGGGGGGGGCTCGTTCATGATCGACATCCTGTGGGTGCTGGTCGGATTGATGATCCCGATGATGCAGTTCGGGTTCATTTTCTTCATGTATACGCTCACGCAGGATATGGTGTAAAATGGCGACCGCGAACGCTCCGGTGTCGGCCCGGAAGGTCAAGAACCTCGTGGTGCCGGATGCGGAGCAGGCCACCGCGACCGGGCTACCCCGGGCGACGTGGGCCCTCATCATCGGCTTCTCGGTCGGGGTCGTCTTCTGGATCCTCGCCGCGCTCTCCTGGGAGGGGGTCTTCACGATCACCGTCCGGCCGGGCACCACGCTCGGGCTCGACTCGGCGCTCGACTGGATCGTCTTCGGCCTGATCGCCGCGATGGCCCCCTATGGATTCCTCCACAGCCAGGAGCTCGCGCGCGTCGAGAAAATCGAGGAGCGCCTGCCGGACTTCCTGCGCGACGTCGCCGAGGCGGGTCGGTTCGGCATGACCCTACCGGACGCCATCATCGTGGCGAGCAAGGGCCGCTATGGGCTCCTCACGGGGGAGATCAAGAAGATGGCGAGCCAGCTCGAATGGGGCGTCCCCGTCGCGACGGCCCTCCGCCTCTTCGAGGAGCGCGTGCCCACGCCTCTCGTCCAGCGGGTCGTTTCGATCGTCACCCGCGCCAACGAGGCCGGCGGGAATGTCGCGGACGTGCTGACGATGGTCGCCCACGACACGCGCGAGGCCCAGCTCCAGGTCAAGGCCCGGGAGATCACGATGCTGACCTACCTCACGGTCATCTACATCTCGTTCGGCGTGTTCCTCGTCACGATCTACATCATGGCCGCGATCTTCCTGCCCGACATGATCACGGCGGGGGCCGGGGTGGCAAGCTCGTCGCTCTCGGGCCAGGGCGGGCTCACGCTCGCCTTCACGCTCGTGCCCCAGTTGTTCCTCGCGTTCTTCGTGGCGGTCATCGCTCACGCCGTCGGGGACGGCATCATGGCCGGCATCCTCCAGAAGGGGCAGATCGCCTACGGCCTCCAGCACGCGACCTATATGCTCATCGGAGGCTGGCTCGTCATGCGCTTCTTGGTCCCCGTCCTCGCCGTCCCGGGAGGCTGACCGATGGCCGGTGACGCCCTCGAAGCGCCCGTCGTCGACGAGGAGGAGCCCCTCCCCCCGCGCAAGAAGAGCGCGTTCCCGCCCTGGATGCGCCTCGGCGCCTCGCTCCGGAAGGGGTCGCTCGACCCCCGACCCGTGAAGCTCGCCCGCCTCGGGGTCTCGGGACAGGGCACGGAAGGCGCGGTGACGCCGGTCCCTCCGTTCAGCGACCCGGCGATGAAGCAGATCGACCTCGCCCCGATCCGACCCGGGATCTCGTACGTCCGGATCTCCTACCACAACACGCGCAACGAATACCTCTACGAGGTGATCGAGCCGCCCCTCTCCCCGATCGAGAAGGAGCTCACCGACCGGCTGCACACCGTCCTCATCGACGACTTCGAGCCGCTCCCGGAGAACGACACCGAGACCAAGCGGCGCGAGCTGCGCCGGATGGTCGACGACCAGCTCCTCAAGTGGGAGCTCGCCCCCGGACCGGTCACCAAGACCCGTATCCTCTACTACCTCGAGCGGGACTTCAACGGCTACGGCGTCGTGGAGGCGCCGATGACCGACACCGAGGTCGAGGACATCTCGTGCGACGGGGTCGGGATCCCCCTCTACATCTACCACCGGAAGTTCGGCTCGATCCGCTCGAACTTGAAGTTCGAGAACTCGAAGGTCCTGGACGACTACGTCATCTGGCTCGCCCAGCGCTCGGGCAAGCACATCTCGGTCGCGAGCCCGATCCTGGACGCGACCGTCCCGGACGGTTCCCGTCTCCAGGCGACCCTCGGGATGCACGTCACGAAGCGCGGCAGCTCGTTCACGATCCGTCGTTTCCGCGACAACCCGTTCACGCCGGTCGACCTGCTGAAGTTCAAGACGATGAGCCCGGAGATGATGGCCTACCTCTGGCTGGCCATCGAGAACGGGCAATCGATGATGGTCTGCGGCGGCACGGCGAGCGGCAAGACCACGACCCTCAACGCGACCCTCCTGTTCATCCCGCCCCAGATGAAGATCGTCTCGATCGAAGACACCCGCGAGTTGAACCTCCCGCACGAGAACTGGGTCCCCTCGCTCACGCGCGCCGGCTTCGGGGCGAAGAACGTCACGAGCGGCAAGGCGCCCGGGGAGATCGACATGTTCGACCTGCTCGCGGCCGCGCTGCGTCAGCGCCCGCAGTACTTGATGGTCGGAGAGGTCCGGGGGGCGGAAGCGTTCATCGTCTTCCAGGCGATGGCGACCGGCAAGACGTGTTACACGACCTTCCACGCGGAAAGCGTCAGTGCGATGGTCCACCGCATGGAGAACCCGCCGATCACGCTCCCCCGCTCGCTGGTCAGCGCGCTCAACCTCGTCCTCCTGCAGCGCCAGGTGAAGGTCGGGACGAAGATGACCCGACGGGTCCAGTCGCTCACCGAGATCGTCGGTCTCGACCCCGAGACGAACGAGCTCATCACGAACTCGGTCTACTCCTGGAACCCGTCCGACGACACCTTCCTCTACTCGGGCCACTCGTACATCTACGAGCGGGTGGCGCTGATGAAGAACCTCTCGATGAAGGAGATGGAGCGCGAGATCCGGCGGCGCGTGGAGATCCTCGAGTACCTCGTGGTGAAGGAGGCGCAGGCGACCCGCCAGCACCCGTTCACGCACCGGGACGTCGGGCGGATCGTCTCGTTCTACTACAAGGAGCCGGAGAAGGCCGTGACCGAGGCGCGCGAGGAGCTGGCCAAGATGAAGCTCAACCCGACCCCCCCTCAGGCCCAGTAGACCTATCCGCCGCTCCCGCCTCGGCGGGCCGATGTCCCGCGCGCGGCCCTTCGCCCGACTCCTTCTCGGGCGCGGCGCCGCGGTGGTCCTCTGGTGCGAGGACGCCATCTCGGGCCTTCCCCGACGCATCCCCTCCCACGGGGCGGACGTGGTCGTGACGAGCCCGCCCTACAACCGGAAGGTCCCCTACTCCAGCTACACCGACGACCGGCCCCGGGCGGAGTACCTCGCGTGGATCGGGGAGCTGCGAGACGCCGTCGACCGGGTCCTCTCCCGCGACGGCTCGTTCTTCCTCAACGTCGGGGGCGCGCCGTCGGACCCCTTCCTTCCGCTCGACGTCGCGCGGGAGACCGCCCGCACCTTCGTCCTCCAGAACGTCATCCACTGGGTGAAGTCGATCGCCATCGACCGGGCGGCGGCCGGCCGCGCGGCGGCGCTGGACCGGGACCTGGCGCTTGGCCACTACCGGCCCATGGCCTCCGACCGGTACGTCCACGGAGCCCACGAGTACGTCTTCCACTTCTCCCGCCGGGGGGACGTCTTGCTCGACCGCCTCGCGATCGGGGTCCCGTACCAGGACAAGTCGAACGTCGCCCGGTGGGGGGGCGCCGGGACCGACCTCCGGTGCCGGGGGAACACGTGGTTCCTCCCGTACCCGACGATCCGGTTCCGGGCCCGGGACCGACCGCACCCGGCCTCGTTCCCGCCGGAGCTGCCCGAGTGGTGCCTCCGCCTGCACGGACGCGAGCGCGTCCGGCTCGCGGTCGACCCGTTCGTCGGGATCGGCTCCTCGGCCGTGGCCGCGGCGCGGCTCGGTCTCCCGTTCGTGGGGTTCGACGTCGACCGCGAGTACCTCGCCGTGGCGGTCGAGCGGGTCCGCGCGGAGCGGACGGTCTCGAAGCGGCCTACTCGTCGTCCGTCGGGGCGCCGGGCTCGGGCGGGCTCCAGGAGCGCATCGGCTTCCGATTGATGCCCGCCGCCGAGGCGAGGGCGTTCTTCGTGCCGGTCTTGGTCGCATGGCCGACGGCGATGAACGCATCCCTCGTCGCGCCTCCGGCCCGGGAAGCTCCGTCGGCGATCCGGCCGGGAAGGCGGCGCGCCTCCTCGTCGATCGCCCGGCCGAGGTTCGAGAACCGTTCCTCGATCGATTGGCCGAGGTACTTCGCGTCCTTCGCGCTCGAACGGCCGAACCGCTCGATCGATTGGTCGAGGTTGCTGATCTCGGAGGAGAAATCCCGACCCAGTCCGCCCGCGGCCCGGCGCAGCTCGGCCAGGTGTCGACGGAATTGGGCTTGTTCGTGTCGGTCGCTCATGGGGGTAACCGAACCCAAAACGCGGCGGTCGGCGGATAAAGGTTGGTCGGCACCGGCAACGCGCCTAGCCGCCCATCCGCCGGTCCCCGCGGCGGCGGCGACCCCGACCCGGCGCCCGGACCTCGGTCGAGGGGGCGACCGGGGCCGGCGGGAGGAGCCGGCGCTCGGTCTCGACCCCGTGGGCCCACCGGACCAGCAGCTCGACGCCGAGGCGCCCGGGGTCCGTGACGACCAGCTCCCCTCCGAGGGTACGGGCGATGGTCCGGGCGGCGGTCTCGTACTCGGGGTGGGCGGACTTCAGGAGGACAACGGTCGTCCGCAGGGGTCGGACGGTCGCGAGCTCGCCGGCGCGGACGAGCGCCTGCTCCATCGCGACGTCGAGCTGGCCCGAGTGGATCTTCCCATCCTCCCCGGTGTAGGCTTCCGGAAGGCCGTCCGTGATGAGGTAGAACTCCCGGCGGTTCGCGCGGGAGGATTGGAGGAGGAGGTGGGTGGCCCGCAGCGCCTCGGCCGTGTTGGTGAACGAACCCGCCTTGCACTCCCAGAGGGTCACGAGGTCCAGCACGGCGACCTCGTTGTCGAAGGCGAGCAGGTCGATCGTGGCGTCGGGATGCCGGCGCCGGATCGCCACGTACAGCGCGAGGAGCGCCTTCTTCGCCGCGTCGAGCTTGCCGGACTCGTCCATGCTGCCGGACCGGTCGAAGGCGAGCACGACGTGGACGCGCTCGGACGTGACCTCCCTGTAGACATAGCTCGTCGACTCGTCGATGTGGCGCTGCCCGGCCATCCGGGCGGCGAGCAAGGAACCGGGAACGTCCAGATGCGCGATCTCCTCGGCCCGGCGTAGGCGGGCCTTCTCGTAGACCCCGGTGGACCCTTCCCCCCGGAGCGAGAGGCGGGTCCCCTCCGGCAGCCGGCGCGTCTCCTCCTCGAGCAGCAGGCGGGCGAACCGCTCGACGAGCCCGAAGGTCACGACCAGGCTCTGCCCCCGTTCCGCCACGAACCCACGTTCCTTCAGTTCCCGCTCGAGGCGGCGGGCCTCCCCCTCCTTGACCCGGGACTCGGTGTCGGCCCGGGCGCGGCGATCGGCCTCCGCCCGTTCCTCCTCGAGACGTCGACGCTGCGCTTCCGCGGCCCGGCGCTTCTCCTCCGCTTCCTTCTCGAGCTGCCGCTCGCGGGTCCGCAACCGGCTCGATACGTTCTCCGAGAGCTCCTCCCGCTGGGGCGGCGAGAGGCGGGCGAGGGCCTCGCCGATCTCGGAGGGGCCGAGGCCCCGCCCGCCGGGCGTGGCCACGGCGAACGTCACCGTGCGCTCCGAGGAGCGGGCGGGGGCCACCCGCTTCTTCCGGGAGAACAAGGATCGGAACCAGGCGACCAGGCGGGCGAACAAGGCGCGCAGGCGAGCGCCCAGGCCGGGGCGGGGAGGCGGGCGGTTCCACGACGCGTCGGGCAGGAGCAGCGCCGCTTCGACGTCCCCCAGCCAGTCGCCAGAGGGCAGCTGGGACCAATCGGCGCTCCGGGCCGCCGCGAGTCGCGCCTCGAGCGCCGCGATCTGCTCGGCGACGTCGGCATCCGACCGGGTCCGGACCTGGTCGAGCTCCGCGATCCGTTGGTCGTACTGGGTGACGATCCGCTCGGCCCGCCGGTCCGCCTGCCGCCGGAGGCGGGCCCGGAGGCGCTCGAGCCGTTCTCGGAGCTCGGGGTCGCTCTCCGCGTTCGCCCGGAGCAGGCGTCGCGCACCGTCGACCCCCTGCTCGGCGAGGGCCCGGATCAGGGTGCGGGAGTCGAGCGCGTCGAGCAGGTCGTCGGAGCCGACGTCGTCGGTGTAGGTCGTGCAGTCCGGGAGGCGGAGCGCCTCGCTAGAGGGGGGCGTCGTCGTCGTCCTCGTCCCGGCACGAGAAGAGCGAGTGCTCCTCGAGGAGGCGGTAGACGCTCACGGCCGCGTCGTTCGGCGCTACCCCGTCGCCCGGGTGCTCCCGCTCGCCGACGTAACGGGCGAACGAGCGGAACCGGGGGAACAGGCTCGAATCGGTCACCGCCTGGGCGAGGAGCTCCGCGTCGTCCTTGAGGCGACGGCCTTCCCCCACCAGCGCCTCCGCCTCTGCGGTGCTTTCGTGCAAGACGTCCCGGAAGTAGCGGCACCAGTAGACGCCCGCGCTGCGCTTCAAGGACGGAGGGAGGTACTGGTCCACGAACTCGCCGACCCGCTTCTCGTTCTGGCGGAACGACTCGCCGCTGCGGGCCCGAAGGCGGCCGCGCATCGCGTGCACCAGGCCCGAACGCAGGTCGGAGGTAGAGGGCACCGAGCGTCCCGCCAGGAGGGCGATGGCGTCCGTCCGGGCGGCCACGTCCAGCAGGGTCCGGTTGGAACCGACCTCGCCGATGTCCGGATTGTCGTCGCTCATTCGGAGCCGCCACGCCTCGATGACCCGCACGCCGGCGTCGACGAGGATCTCGGGCACCCATCCCCGCACCTCGTTGCCGCGCGCGAGCGCGACGATCCGTCGGTTGTCGGCGTGGCGCTCGTTGTAGCCGACGTGCAGGCTGGTGAGGCGGTCGGAGAGCGGGTCGTTGATGTTGTCGAGGTCGGAGAGGTTCGAGGTACCTACGGCGACGAACAGCCCCGGGAAGCTCTCCCGGGACTTGGCGGGGGTCACCGTGCCCTCCTGAAGGGCCTGGAGCAGCACGTTCTGGGTGCCGAGCGGCAGCTTCCCGATCTCGTCGACGAGGAGGAACCCCCGGTTCGCCTGGAGCAGCTTTCCGGGTTCGAGGACGAGGGGGCTCATCGGGTCCCCGATCTCCTCGAGCTTGCGGAGGTTGATGTTGCCGGTGAGGTGGTCCGGGAACACTTCCGAGCTGCCCTGCAGACGCGCGAACCCGAACCCCTCCCGAAGGTGGACGTACTGGCCGGGGACCTTCGCGGGGTCGACCCGGGCCGGGTCGAAGAGGGAGGCGTCTCCGCCGGGAGAGAATCGTCGAGTGCAGATGGGGCAGGGCGGGAACCGGTCCGCCACGTTCGGGTCGATGATGCTCAACGGGTGGTCCAGCACCGGGCAACCCTCGACGACCCAGGCGCCCTTGGGGTAGAGGTCCCAAAGGTCCTTGGCGAGGCTGGTCTTCCCTGCGCCGGAGGGACCGAAGAAGAGCACGTGAGCCCCCGAGACGAGGGCCGCGACGACGTCCTCGTAGGTCGTGTCGGGGAGGACCGTGTGCGGGAACAGGGCCCGGATCGCCGCGGGGCGGTCCAGGCCTTGCGCACGGAAGGCCGCTAGCCGCCGCAGGATCTCGGAGCGGAACGCCTCGCCCGGAGCCTCGACCGAGACCTTGGCCGCACGCAGTTCCGCCGCCGTGGAACGAGTGCCGGTGGCGACTTCCTTCGCGTTCGGCACGGCGCGCGGAGTTGGGCTCGGGATATGTAGTTTGCCGCGGCCGGCCCAGTGACCCTACGGCGGCTCGGGCGCCATCGGGGGTGGCGGAGGCAGCGGCAGGTCCTCGCCGTGGAGCTCGGGCTCCTCGGGGGGCGGGCGTCGACGTGCGGCCCACACCGCGATCGCGACCGCGGCCGCCACGCCCACCACGGCGACCTCGACGCCCACATAGAACGCGGTCCCGACCCCGGAGGAGGAGACGACCGGCGCGGCCGAGAAGGAAACGTTCACCACCGTGCCCCCGCCCGAGATCGTCACGTTTCCCAAGGGGGGAGTGCCGGACAGGGTGGTCGGCAGCGTAGCGAAGACCCGGTAGCCGTACGTCCCGTTGGGCAGGTCGAACGAGAGCGTAGGAGCCGTCAGACTGAGGTTCTGGCCCGCGAATACCACGGTCCAGGACGTCCCCTCGGGAAGGCCCGAAGCCGCGAACGTGATCGAATACCGAACCGGGTACCAGACCACCTGGACTACCTGGGAGCGGTTCGAGACGGTGAGGGTGCCATGGTACGGGAGGGAGTCCTCGTGCCACCCGGGGACCCCGGAGAGGTTGTAGACATAACTGCCGTTGGGGGCATTCCATCCGATGACGGAGTTGTTCGAGCCATGGAACGTTCCAGCGGCCGTGACCCCCCAGGCCATGCCCAGCGGTAGGCCGGATTCCTCCCATGTCAGCGAGTAGACGACCTGCTCGAACGGGACCGGGTCGGTGAGGTTCGCCCCGAGTATGGTCGCCCAGCTGCCGGGCGCGAACGTCCCCTGCCAGTACCCGGGGATCGCCCCCACGGTGAAGAAGTACGTCCCGTTCGGCTCCGCGAAGGAGATGGTGCTCGAGGCGCTATAGGTGACGTTGGCGCGGAGGGATCCCCCAGGGTCACGCTCCAGGCGGTCCCGGAAGGCAGGCCCGATGCGACGAACTCGAGGGTGTACTCTGGGAGGGTGAATTGGACCGTCACGGTCCGGTTGACGCCGAGGTAGGTGACCGTTCCGGAGCGAGGGGTGGCGCCCCATTGAGGGGGGATGACGACACCGAACGGGTAGGTTCCGTTCGGCAGCACCCACGAGGGGATGACGATCAGCGGGGCCGACGCGATGTAGGATCGCCCGTCGATCGCCACCCCCCAACGGACGCCCGGATCGAGGCCGCTCGCCGCGAAGTCGAGCCACGCGGAAAGGAACGTCGGCGCCGGGTCGGGGTCCGTCACCCCCAGCCCGACCGGGTGCGGGCTGGGGCTCGACCAGTCCGACCAGTAGTTCCCGACCCCGTCGAGCGCAAAGGTGACGTTCTGGGTGAGGTAGACCCCGACCTGCGGGTGGCTGGGCTCGTAGAGGCCGAACGCGCTCGCACCGTTGTTGGCGACAAGGTTGTTGGCGTAGAACGTCTCGTTGAGGCCCGCGAGCAGGTAGATCGCGTAGCTTGAGGAGTCCTCGATCGTGCTTCCGGCGAGCGTGATGTTCAGGGTGGACCGGAGGACGAGGCCGTGGACGTCCGACTCCGCGAACAATCCGTCGATCGTGGCGAACTCCGTTTCGTTCAACTGGATGGCCGTCCCGCTCTGCCACGAGCGGACGTCCGAGACCGTTATCCCGTCGGAGTACACGTCCTGGAGGGCGAACGAGCAGTTGACGGCGGTGAGGTTCGTAATGTCGAGGTTCCCGTCGGAATAGGTTTGAAGAGGTCCGTCGGGGTAACTGATGCCGAGGAACGGGTTCTGGAAGTAGGCGGGCCCGGGCTCTCGGTTCGTCTCGTTCAGTCCGGAGACGGTCACATTCCCGAGCCCGACCAGCTGAGCGTCGATCGATTCGTTGGTCGCGGTCAGGTTCGAGACCCGGCCGTTGGCCCCCGTCCACCAGCTGATCCCCACCGAGAGGTTGGTCGCCTCGATCGCCCACGCGGTGACGTGGTTCGTGTCGGCCAGGCTCACCGCGACGCTCCCGTTGAACGCGTGGACGTCCCCCACGGAGACGTCCTGGGATTCCAGCAGGATCAGCGACAGGCTGACCGAATACGCGGTGCCGTTCCAGAAGCTCACGTAGGAGAGGTTGGTCCCCCCGACCGCCTCCGACCCGGTCGCGGAGAGGACGTTCGTGAACGTGAGGTAGGAATCGGACCTGCCACCCTCGAACCCCCCCGCTTGCACGGTGGCGGTGATGTTCTCGAACGTCGAGTCCGTCGAGAGCGCGTAGCCCTCCACCACATTTCCGCCCTCGAAGCCGGTGAGGTTGAAGAAGTGGAAGTCGTGGTCGCCCGCGAAGCCGTACATGGTGTTGGCCCCGTAGGATGCCCGCATGTTCCAAAAGATCCCGTTGCTGGACCCGTACACCTCGTTGAAGGCGTCGGAGTCGTAGCCCCAGGCCGAGATGTTCCAGCCCCGAATGTCCGTCCAGTTGACGACGTCACACCCCCCGAACCAGGAGGTCGAGTTGAGGTCGGTCACGAACAAGCCGGTGCCGTCGTATAGGCTGGAGCAGGTCGTGTACGGATACTGTCCCGAAAGGTTCCACCATTTCATCGTCAGGTTGGCGAGGTAGATCCCGGTACCTTCGTAGACGGTGACGTGGTCGACCGTGAGGTTCTGGGAGCTCGCAGCCTGGACCCCGACGCCCATGTAGGGGGAAAAGAGGTAGTCTACCTCGATCTGCTCGGAATCGATGATGGAGGCTTCGATCCCGATTATCCCGCTGAGATTCGACGCCGCGCCGATCTCGGAGCCGTAGAACTCGACCCCCGTTCCCTCCAACTCGACCAGCTGGGTAGCATGGAATCCGGTCGAATCGACGACGGCGACCCCGGTGAGCCCTTCGGAGGTGATGTTCGAAACTCCGCCGCCCTCGGACCCGTAGAACTCGATGCTCGGAGTGTCGTCGCCGACCCCGATGGCGAACGGAAGATTATAGGGGTACACGACGTCGACCCCCGTGACCGTGGAATTTCCGCTGTCATTCGTGTAGTCGTAGCTCTGCGTGAGGTTCGGGAAGTACTCCGACTCGCCGTACCAAGAGTAGTCGAAGGAGGTCGGGTCCTGGACGAACGAGTCCAAATGAACGGAGGCGTTCGCCAGATTCTCGGCGGCGAACAGGACGAACGTGGGGTCGAGGTAGTCGTTCAGCTGCCGGAAGGGAGCGGAGAGAGAATAGGCGCGGTCGCGGATCGTGAGCGAGTCGTTGCCGAGGGAGACGGCGACCCCCGGCCCACCGGACTCTCCGAAGGCGTCCACCTGCGCATCCCCGTTGAGGTACAATGGGGCGCCGTCGAAGGACGGGTCCGGCGACAGGTCCAGGGAGACGTTGCCGCTCGCGTTCCCCGACACCGAGGCTTGTCCGGGGTCATAGCCGTCAGCCCACCCCTCGAAAACGTAGGCATCGCCCGGAGCGGGGCGAGGCAGGTCGGTCGTCATGTTGCCGGTCGCGTCGGTGGGAGCGTAGGAGAAGTTGCCCGATGGGCTCGCACCCACGGCGGTCTGGTTCGTGGCCAAGAGGAGACCGAACCTGGGTTGCAGTGCGACGTGCACGCGGATCCAGCCGGCGGGGGCGGCCGGCCCCAGCGGAGAGTCGGAGGTGTTCCAGAGGCCGTAGAGGAGCGAGGGCCCCGCGTTCAGGTACTCGGTCCCACCCAGATAATAGGGGGCGATGCCCGACGACGTCCCACCGGAATCATCGCCGTAGTCGTACGCAGCCGGGACGCGGACGTAGTTCCCGTCGTCGAGATAGCGCAGGTGGGCCGTTCCATTCAGGGCAGCGATGTCGCCGTTGGAACCCATCCCGTCCCCCGCGAAGACGAACTCCGCGTCGTCGCGGAGGCCGTACGGGTTGCGGGCGGTGCCATTCACGGTGAACTGGGGAGCTTCGGTCGAAGGGACCGACTGCCGGAAGGTCACCTGATCGTACGACCCGTTGACGGCGAGACCGGGCGAGCTGAGGCTGAAATTGAAGTCCAGTACCGGTCGGCCGGAAGCGACCCCGACGGTGTTGATGAGAGTGAGAGTGAACGGATTGGTGACCGAGTAGGAAGGGCCCCAATGCTGGTAATACAGCACGCTCAACTGCCCCCAGGGGGTCGCGGTGCTCGTTACTTCGAGGGGAGTCCCGACCTGAAGGGTGCTGGCGCTCAGGTTCGCGTCCGGAGCGGAAAAGTTCCAGACGTTGTCCTCGAACTGGAGCTCGGTCCCGTTGAAGCGGACCGCGTTCTCCGCCCAGAAGGTCCCGTTGGGGGTGGCCGGAAGCGACCCGTTGATCGGGAGACCGATCGCGACCGTGTCGAGGCTGAGCGTGACCCAGTCCGGCGCTTCCAACCAGGGTTCATAGCCGGGGGAGTACGCGGAGAACGAGTGGATCGTCAGGTTGGCCGCAAAGCTGGTCGCGTTGTACGCGTACGGGCCGTCCGACCCGACCCCCAGGTCCGAGAGCCCCATCGGTGCTGGGGTGGAGGGGTATCGCCCAGCAGTCGGGCGGGGTGATCCCTGCAGCAGGGCCGGGAACGAAGCGGGAAGGAGGGTGTTCGAGAATCCCGAGGGGGAGCCGGGTCCCGCGGCGGACGTGGGGGGAACCTGGGGAAGCTTGGGGTTAGAGTCTTGCAGGGGACCTCCCTCGTCCCGGAGCGCGCTGAACCTCTCCAAGGGGGCGGAGGGGGGCGGCGGGGAAGGGGCGCCGCGAGTCCCCGGTGGCGAGGCTTCGCTCGCCCCGTGAGAGGCGGTCTGCGCCAGGGCCGGTGCGGAGAGTCCGGTGGGAGCCAGCAGAACGGCGACTACGATCGCGAGCAGTGCGATGCGGACCGTGGAGCTGAACACAGGCCCCGGGCCGGGCCAGGTCCTCGGTCCCGTATTAGTACGCATTTGGTCCGTCTCCTCCAGACGGAGCGGAGCGTCGGCGTCGCGGGGGCGGCTCGCTCCCCCCGGGCGTTCGGCCTTTTCTCGCCGACCCAACCGCGCGGAACGGTTAAGTAGGGTACCCCGCTCCGCGGCGCCGCGCGATGGCCGAGAAGGAGTCCGGCGGCACGAAGAAGTCCACCTTGGCCCGAACGGTCAAGGACAAGTGGCGCTCAAAGCACTCGTACAAAGTGCGGGCGCCCGGCCTCTTCCAGCACGCCGACCTCGGGGAGACCGTTGCGACCGAGCCGGAGCAGCTCATCGGACGCACTCTCGAGACCACGTTCCCGGAGCTCTCTGGTATCCAGGATGCGGGAAAGGCTCACGTCAAGCTTCGGTTCAAGATCGAGCGGCTCTCGGGGGACGGCGTCGCCGAGACCCGGTTCATCGGACACGACCTCACATCGGACTACGTCCGTCGTCTGGCTCGGCGGAAGCGGTCGAAGATCGACCTCTCGCTCATCGTGACCACTAAGGACGGCGTCCAGATCATCGTGAAACCGGTGGCCGTCGGAGAGCAACGGCTCCAGACCCGGCTCCGCGCCGAGCTCCGCCATAAGATGGTGGAGGTGCTCAACGAGCAGGCCGCGAGCCACACCGCCGTCGAGTTCGTTCGCGAGATGTTGCAGGGCGAGCTCGCCAAGGCGCTCGCCCACGGAGTCAAGACCCTCTACCCTCTCAAGAAGATCGAACTCCGCAGCTCCGTGGTACTCGGGGTCATTGCGGACGAAGTGGCCTCCAGTGCCCCCGCGACCGAACCCGAGGCGACGTCTGGCCCGACGGAGCCCGAGCTCGCCACCGCCGGGGCCGAGGACACGGTCGCGTAGGAGCGACCGTGGCGCCTCCGATCCCTGTCGGAGTGGCTCAGCCCGGTAGAGCACGGGACTCATAGCGGGACGCCGATGGCGTCCCGGGAGAGATCCTGGGGCCGGGGGTTCAAATCCCCCCTCCGACATCTTGGATTTGAACCCTCACGTACCCGGAGATGAACCCCGACGGTGGACGGTGTCCACTCGCGTGGGCCTGGTGCGATTTTTTGGAGCGGAGCGCACAGTTCGAGGGCCCTCGGTGGGCGCGTGCGGGGGAGTGCCGTGAGGCTCAGTTGTACGTGTAGGAAGCTTAAGGTCACGGTGACTTTCGCTGCGAGTCAATGCCCGAGCCCGTCGTGATTGGGAGAGACGTCTGGAAGGTCTACGGAACTGGGGACACCGAGATCACGGCTCTTCAGGGGATTGACATCGAGATCTCCCGAGGGGAGATGCTCGCAATCATGGGACCATCGGGATGCGGCAAAACGACGTTCCTCAATTGTTTCTCGGGACTGGATGACGTCACACGGGGCGAGGTTCTGCTCGAGGGACTGCCTCTCCGCTCGATGAACGACGATCGGAAAAGCGAGTACCGAGCCCGCCGCATGGGATTCGTCTTCCAGTCCTACAACCTCTTACCGGTGCTTACTGCGGTCGAGAACGTGGAGATGCCTCTGCTCGTCGCTGGAGTCAGGGGAAGGGAGGCCCGAGGGCGGGCGACCAAGATCCTCGACGAACTCGGGCTCGGTGACCGTGTCGATCGACGTCCGGCCGAACTGTCGGGAGGACAGCAGCAGCGGGTCTCTCTCGCGCGGGCGCTCGTCGGTCGCCCCGCCATCGTATGGGCCGACGAGCCAACGGGAAACCTCGACGACGAAGGGTCTCACGCGGTCACGAAGCTCCTCCGCGAACTCAACACCCAGTTCGGCCAGACGATGGTGGTCGTAACCCACGACGCCACCGTGGCGGCCAAATGCGACCGGACCCTGAGAATGCGCGATGGAAAGTTCGTGAGCTAGGGATCCGTGAGCGCCAGCGCTTCCGTCATCCCGCTGCTACTGCTCATCCTGCTGGCAGTGGCCGCCCTCTCCGCGGGGCTCGCGCTGCGCCACCGCCTCGCGCTCCGCGTGGGCATGAGGAACGTCCGACGATCTCGTTCGCGTACGGTTCTGCTCATCCTCGGCCTCCTCGTCGCCACCACCATCGTTTCCGGAAGTCTCATCGTCGGCGATACCATCAACGAGCTCGACCTGCACTACACGCTGCTCGGAGCCGGATATGTCGACGAGAGCATCGGAATCGTCACGCCCACCGGTTCGTACGCTCCTTTCTCCTACTCGGTCTACTCGCAGGTCGTCGCCCTGACGAGCGGGGACACCCAGATTGCCGGGATTGCTCCGGAAATCGTCACCACGGTGCCCGTGCTCGACCGGTCGACCGGTGTCCCCCAACCAAACTTGTATTTCATCGGGGTGAACACGAATCAGAGCAGTCAGTTGGGAACCTTCGTCTCCGATGGAGGTCAATCGATCGCCGGTCCCGCGCCCGGGGAGGTCTTGCTGGACGACCTGGCCGCGTCCGAGCTCAATGCCTCGGCTGGGAACACCGTTTGGCTGTACGGCACTACGACGACCCCGGTCGTGGCCGTCGTCCAGGCGATCGTCCAGGACAACGTCCGCGGTGCCTTCCCGACCGGGGGTGTCGGGAACTTCGGAAGCGTCTTCACCGACCTGTCGACGGCACAAAAGGTCGAGAATCTCCCCGGCCAGATCAACTACATCTCGGTAACGAACGTCGGCCCCCAACAGACCGGGGTAACGCTTTCGGACTCGGTGAGCGCGACGCTGAACGCTACGCTCGCGAAGATTCCCACCGCTTCCGGGTTCTCCGTCCAGGAGCCGCTCCAGGGTGGCATCGCGACCGCGGAGACCGCGGGGAGTAGCCTATCGACACTGTTCCTCGTCCTGGGACTCTTCTCGATCGTCGCGGGGGCGATGCTGATCATCGGCATTTTCGTCCTGCTAGCGGAAGAACGCAAGGGCGAGATGGGCATGCTCCGTGCGATCGGACTCAATCGGCGCGAATTGGTCTACTCGTACTACTTTGAGGGCCTTGCTTACTCGGCCGGAAGCGCCCTCGCCGGCACCCTCCTCGGGGTGGGCGCCGGGTACGGGCTGACCTATTCGTTCAGCGTGCTCTTTCCGGAACCGGGTCTATCCCAGGCAGCGATCCTCGACTCCTTCACGGTCCTTCCGCAGACCCTCCTGATCGCATACGTCATTGGATTCCTCCTCACGCTCGTAACGGTCGTCATCGCGAGTCGGCGTTCGGCCCGACTCAACATCGTTCGCGCGATCCGGGACCTCCCCGAGCCACCCCCCGCCACCCGGGTCTACACCTACCTCGCGTACCTCGGTCTGCTCGTCCTCGTCCTTGGAACGTTGCTGTTCCTCTCTACGTACCACGGGACGTCAGATTTCTCGTATCCCATCATGGGAGGGGCGATGATGGTACTGGGCGCTGCGCTCATCGCCTCGCGATTCCTTTCGAACCGCATCGCGTTCTCGGCCGCAGGGGTGGGGTTTCTCGTATGGGCCGGGCTTGAGCCTCTCCACACCGCCGTTCTCGGGAACGCCCATACCGGCGGAATCTTTCTGGTCTTCGTCGAGGGGATCATCATGGTCGGAGGGGCGTTGCTCCTCTTCGCGTTCAACTCTACCGTGCTTGTAACCGGTCTCCTTCGAATCGCCGAGGGAACGTCGGGTCGCGCGCCGGTCGCGCGCATCGCGCTCTCCTACCCCGCACGAAAGCCAGCACGCACTACGATCACCCTTGCGATCTTTGCACTCGTCGTGTTCACGCTCGTCGCCATCGCGACGACCGGCGGCACGGTCCAGGCCAGTCTCAACACCACCGTTGCGGAACAGTCGGGTGGCTACACGTTCTTCGGCGTGTCGATCGCGGCGATACCCAACCTACCGGACCAGATCGCGAGCAACGCCACCCTCGCCCCCCAGTTCCACGTCGCCGTCCCGCTCTACATGGGCGGTGTCGAGGTCAACGTGAGCGGCTGGACGGCGAATCCGTACGACGATACCCTCTACTCGGCCCCCGCCGGACAGAACGCCTCGTCCAACTTCTACTCGACCAACCAGTTTCCTTTCACATCCACTTGGCAAGGGATGAGCGCGCCGGCAGTGATGCACGAACTCGAGACCAACGCGACAGTCGCGATCGTTGACCAGACTTACGCTCCCCCTTCAGGGAGCCTGGAAAGCTCGGGCTCCTCCACCCCCCACCCTACGGTGGCGGCTGGAGAGGCGATTCGTCTTACCAATTCGGCGACGGGAAACGGGACGAGCGTCACGGTCATCGGAATCCTCGCCGAGAACGTTATCTCGGGCGTCTGGGTCAATCCGACGACGGCGTTGCGTCTCGGCTTCGACCAGGAAACGGCGTTCTTCCTGACCATAGCTCCCGGGGCCTCGGCGACCCACGCTGCCCAGGTCGCCAACGCCGCGTTCTTCCGCTACGGACTCGTACCTGTACGACATCCCGGCGCTGCTCGCGACGTCCATTGCCGAAACGGAGGGGATCATCGGACTGCTCCAGATCTTTGTCGGTCTCGGACTTGCGGTCGGCATCGCGGCGATGGGAATCGTCGCGGTGCGGGCCGTGGTCGAGCGAAAGCGCGAGATCGGCATGATCCGGGCGAACGGATTCACCCGTCGTATGGTCCTGAAGGCGTTTCTCCTCGAATACTCCTTTGTGGCGCTCCTCGGGATAGGGATCGGGACCGCCCTGGGTATATTGATCGTCTACAACCTATCCATCAGCCCGGCGGCCGCCGCTTCGGACGTGAGTACGTTTTCGATTCCGTGGACGAATCTCCTCCTCATTCTCGGCGTCGCGTACGGACTGGCGATGGCAGCGGTCACCGAACCATCGGTCCGAGCCGCGAGACTACCCCCGGCGGAGGCCGTCCGTCCCTCCGAATAGACGCGCTCCGCCTCGCTCGGTCCACGCGGCGATTTCCGCGGGGTGCTCGGTTCATCAGTCGGTTGGCTGGAAGGGACGGACTTCCCGCCGGGAAGGGGCCGCCGGCCGGTAGGCCATATGAAAAATTCAGTAGCGTCCCCCTCCGACATTTTTCCCCGATTTCTGGCCGGGAATGGGCCACGTTTTATCACTCGCTGGTTGCACTTTAACCTCCGGGGTTCCAACACCCCCTTCGGCACTCCCTTTTGTTGCCTCTCCCCCGTCGGACCCTCGCCCGAGATCGAGAACGACCAACGCGGATCCCTCGAGTCGTTCCGGGCTCTCGCTCGGTCGCGGGTCACACCGTCTTGCACGAACCTCCGGGGGGTTGGCCGGCGGAGCTGGATCGTCCGGGGTTCACGGGACGTCACCACCTTTTTCCTTGTCGGCGAGCGTCTGCTTGAGCCGGTCGAACTCCTCCACCAGGTCGGGTCGGACCGCGGGCAGGTTCTGGCGCTCGAGGTCAGCGATGTGACCTCGGGCGGTCGCGCGGTCCCCCCGGGCACAGAAAAGTTGGGCGAGCCGAAGGACCACATCGATCTCCTCCGTCGTGTGATTCGTTCCCCGGAGCAGTCGGTAGGCCTCGAGGAGGTCGGCCTCCGCGCGCTCGTAGGCACCCTGGTCCATCGCGATCTGACCCCGTAGCTTGATCGATACGCTCAGGCCGACCTGGTCGCCGATTTGACCGAGGATGAGGCGGGCCCGCCCGAGCTTCTCGACCGCTTCCTCCCGCCGTCCCGCCTCGCGCAGGAGCTCCGAGGTCTTGTAGAGCGCCCAGCCGACCCGACGGGGGTCCTTCGCCTGCTCCGCGAACCGAATGGCCTCCGCGAATTCGGCGATCGCGTCCGTGCGATCGGAAGGGGGGATCGGGCGTCGGCCAGAATGTCCCCGAGGAAGAGGTGCGCCTGGGCGGATTCCCGGACGGAGCCCAACCGATCCCGCGCTGCGGTGATCTCGCGCGCCTCTACGATGGCCTGCTTCGTCTCACCCATCATCGCGAGGGCGGCCACGCGCCATACTTGAGCGCGCGCGAGGATCAGCAGGTTTCCGAGCTGCCGGGCGAGCTGGACCTCCTCCGTGTGATGGGCGAGAGCCTCGGGATAGCGCCCCTCGTAGTAGAGCACCTGACCGAGCTGGTGGTGGGCTCCGATCCGGACGAGCAGCTGGTCCTCGAGCCCGGGCGAGCCGAGTACCTTCTTCGCGATCTCCTCCGCGGCGGGTAAGTCTCCCTGGTCGGTCAAGACCCGGGCGAGGAATATCTCGAGGGTCGCCCGTCGGGGCAGGGAGACGCGCGGATCCTCCTTCTCCCGGTCAAAGAAGTCGCGAAGGATACCCTCCGCCTCCTTGAGGGCCCCGAGCTCTTCGGTAAGGCGCGCCAGCTCGAGGACCAGCTCCGCCTCTCCGTCCAGGTCCCCCGGGTTCAGCTCCCGCTGACTTTCGAGGGCGCGGGCGAGGTGGTCCCACGCCACGTCCGGCGCGAGCGCGCGCTGGGCGATCTGGGCGGCGAAACGGTTGTACTGAACCGATTTCTGCCCCGCCCGGCCCAGGTAAAAGTGGCGCGCGAGAGCGTAGATCTGGGAGGGGTCCGGGTCCCCCATCGTCTCCAACGACTCACCGGCACGACGGTGGAGGAGACGGCGGCGCCTCTCGGTCAGGAGGTTGTACACTTCCTCCCGCCGGCGGTCCTCCGGGAATTCGAGAATCTCCCCCGGTCGCTCGAAGAGGAGTCCCCGACCGACCATACGGTCGACCACCTCGGCAAGTCGCTCTTCGTTCTCGTCGCTCGCGCGCAGGAGGAGGGCGAAGGGGAATTGCGGCCCCAGCACGGCCGCGGTGTCGAGGGTGCGCCGCCCTTCGTCATCGAGCGGGGGCAGATCGGATTCCGGTCGGCCTGGAGCCTCGCGGCCGGTGGAAATTCGGTGGTCGAGCTGCTGGAGGAGGAACGGATTCCCGCCCGTCTCGGAGTATCGACGTGCGACCTCCTCGGAGGAGATCTCCCGCGACCGGTCGCTCATTCGCAGGTAATCGGCGGCCTCCCCCGAGGTCATGGGCCGAAGGACCACCCGTCCCGCGCGGGTCGCGCTCTCGAACTCCTCCAGCCGGGTCCGCCCCGGTGTCGACAGAGAGGCGGGCGGACGCGAGGTCGCTAGGACCCAGAGAGGCCGGTTCTGCAGCTCGTTCACGAAGAACTCTACCGCGGCCAGCGACGACTTGTCCGCGCGATGGAGGTCCTCGAGGATGAGTACCGTGGGGCCGTGGCGGGTGAACTCGAGGAATCGATCGGAGATCCCCGTCAGGACCTGGTCCCGCGACGTCGAGCCTCGCGCATCGGTCCCGCCGAGGACTTCGAGAAGTCGCGCTTCGATGCCGACGGGGGTCGGGAAGGTCGTTTCGCCCAAGCCGGGGGCGAACCCGATCAACATTTGGCCACCGCCCAGGAGGGGATCATCGTCCGACCGGAGGATCGGGTCGTCGCGCGCGCTCTCGATCGCGGACTGGATCAGGGAGAACGGGGGCGGGTCGTCGAGCGCGAGCGCGCGGCCGATCAGTACGCGGATCTCGTGCGTGCGGATCTCTTGGACGAACTCGGCGACGAGGGTCGACTTTCCTACTCCTGTCTCGCCCACGAGGAGCGTGACCCCGCCGGTGCCCGCCCGAAGGTCTTCCAACCGACGATGAAGGGCTTCAACGGCCTCCCCCCGGCCGACGAACGAGCGACCCGACATGGCTTCGCCCGCCATCGCTTCTTGGCGAGCCGATGGGGGGTCCGAGTATTTACGTGCGGGGCGGACCGCTCTGAGGGCGGGTCTCGAAGGTCGGCCCGGAACATTCCGGACGCGCCTGCCGGTTTTCGGGGTCGCGTTTCCATTTCCAGACTCCGCGCAGGAACATGGCCGGGAGCGGGCCAGCGTGAGCGGGAAACCCGTCCGCCGGCGGACACCGTTGCCACCCGTCCGGTCGGTGCCGTCAACGCCGATCGCCTCGACGTCGAGCTTGACCCGGGTTCCGGTGGCTGGCCGAAGCTCCTCGGAAGGCGTTGGAGCCGGGTGGGAGGTGTCAGCGGATCCCGCAGGAGCTCCCGGTTTCTATTCCGAGCGGAGCGGACGGGATCCCGAGGCGCAGATCGCGGTTTTCCTCTGCTGGAAAACCATGCCCCTAAGGCAAGGACCTTTCCATCGGCCGCGAGCGGACGCGAACTCATTCACCGGAGCGGTCGGGGTCTCCGTCGCCCTTCCTCCGTCCGACGCGCAGGGGTCGAAACGACCCGAGCCGAGACCCTAACAGTCGGTGCGCCCGCTTCGTTAGGCTGATATATCCGACTCCAGTAAAAATCGGCCATGAACCTTCTACCGGCGCGATATTCCTTCCGCTCTGCCTGACGAGCGGGATGGGGCGATCACCGTGCGCGACTACAAGTGGACCGTTCTATCGAACACCACCCTGGGGGCCCTGCTCGCATCGTTGGACGGCACGATCGTCCTGATCTCGCTCCCGGTGATCTTCAAGGGACTCGGCGTCGACCCGTTCCTCCCGGCCAGCTTCCCGATCCTGATCTGGCTCCTGCTGGGCTACGGCGTCGTCACGGCGACCCTCCTGGTGACGGTGGGGCGTCTCTCGGACATGTGGGGCCGGGCCCGGATGTACAATCTCGGGTTCGCGATCTTCTCGACCGGCTCGATCTTCCTCTTCATCGAACCGTGGTCGGGGAACACCGGGGCGTGGGCTCTCGTAGGGTTCCGGCTGATCCAGGCCGTCGGGGCGGCGTTCCTCTTCGCGAACTCGGCCGCGCTCCTGACCGATGCCTTTCCGCCCAACGAACGGGGCAAAGCGATGGGAATCAACCAGGTCGCCTTCATCGGTGGGTCGATGGTGGGGTTGATCGCCGGCGGGATCCTCGCGGGAATTCCGGACCTTCACCTCGGCCCCTACGTCCTTCCTACCTGGCGGTTGATCTTCCTCGTGAGCGTCCCGGTCGGCGTCATCGGCACGATCTGGGCGTACGCCCGGCTCCGCGAGACCTCCATCCGGCGGGCGAACCAGAAGATCGACTACTTCGGCAACGTGACGTTCGCGCTGGGCCTCACGCTCGTGCTGGTCGCCGTGACCTACGGGCTGTTGCCGTACCATGGCCAGGCCATGGGCTGGTCCGACCCGTGGGTGGTGAGCGCCCTGACCGCGGGCGCCGGCCTGCTCCTCCTCTTCCTCTACATCGAGACGCAGGTCGAGGACCCGATGTTCCGGTTGGAGTTCTTCCGCACCCGGTCGTTCGCCGCCGGGAACTCTGCCGCCTTCCTCGGGTCCATCGCGCGCGGCGGGATGATGCTCCTGCTCGTGCTCTGGTTCCAGGGGATCTGGCTACCGCTCCACGGCTACTCGTTCTCCGAGGTCCCGCTCTGGGCGGGGATCTTCATGATGCCGATGATCATCGGTTTCCTCACCGCGGGCCCGATCAGTGGTTGGCTCTCGGATCGCCGGGGACCCCGGACCCTCGCGACGATCGGCATGGCCTTGGGTTCGGGCACGTTCTTTGCGCTCGCCTTCCTGCCGCTCGACTTCCAGTACTGGGAGATGGGGACGCTCCTCTTCCTCCAGGGAATCGGCATGGGCATGTTCGCCGCGCCCAACGCCGCCGCCGTGATGAACTCCGTTCCCGCAGAGAACCGCGGGGCCGCTTCCGGTATGCTGGCGACCCTCCAGAATGCCGGGCAGCAGGTCTCGATGGCGATCTTTTTCACGATCGTCATCGTCGGTCTCTCCACCGGTCTGGGCAGCTCGGTGAGCCACGCCCTGGCCGCGGCCCAGGTGGGACCTCCCGACCAGGGCATCCTCACCTCCGTCGTCGCCTCCAACCCCACCGGGGCTCTCTTCGGCGCGTTCCTCGGGGAGAATCCCATGGGCGTCCTCTTGCAGGGGGCGGCCACGATCCCGGGCTGGCAGCCCCTCCCTTCCACCACGACCTCCGTGCTCTTGGCGCCCCATTTCTTTGCGAACGCGATCCAGGTCGCGTTCGGGTCCGCTCTGTCCGAGGCCTTCCTGTTCGCGGGGTGCGTAACGGCGCTCAGCGCCCTGATCTCGGCGTTCCGGGGCCAGCGGTACATCTACGTGGAACGGCCGGTGAAGACGACCGGTCCGGTGCCGGCCCCCGCCGCGCCCGACGCGGGCCCGACGAGCGCTTCCGGCGCCGGCGCACGCTCCCGCCCTTAGGAGCGACGTGCGGGCCGAGGGGGCTCGTACGGACTGGGCTGCTCGCGCACGGAAGATGAAATACCCCGCCGGGTTCGCTCCCGAGGGTCGGCGGGAGCGGATCGACCCATGAAACTCACCTTTCTCGGTACGGGGGCCGGAAACTTCCAGGGAAGCCGCCGTCAAATGGGCAGCGCGCTGGTCGAGGGGGTCCTCCTCGATTGTGGGGCGGGAACCACCGGCCGCCTCCACGACGCGGCGCTGTTCGACCGAGTGGACGGCATCCTGATCTCCCACCTGCATACCGACCACATCTCCGGGCTCTTCGACCTCCTCCTGCACACGCTCCTCACCGGGCGGAAACGTCCGCTGACGATCGTCTCTCCCCCCGGGCTCTCGCCCATCCTCCGGGCGATGAACGACGCCCGAGCGATGGTCAAGGACCCCGCCGACCTCTATGACCTTCGACTCATCGAGGGGCTCCACCCCGAAGGGGCGATCGGCCCCTGGCGGTTCCGGGGTGTTCCACTGGACCACACGGTGTACAATGTGGGCTATCTCCTCCGCAGGGACGACACGACGCTCTTCTACACGGGAGACACCCGGCAGCCGTCGATCCCCGACGGTCTTCGCGCGGACTTCCTCATTCACGAATCGACGTACGCCGACCGGGACGCTCACCTCGCCCATGAATTCGGGCACTCCACGGCGTCGCAAGCCGCCCACGCGGCCACCGTGATGAGGGCTCGGCGGTTGTTCTTGACCCATATCGGCGGCCGGGAAGGCACCGACGCCGCGATCCTCCGCGAGGTCCGGGCTGGGTTTCCCGACTCGACGGTCGCCGAGGACGGCACCCAGCACGATCTCTGATCCAAGGTCGGGTGTGAGTCGCCAGCGGGGGACCTCGGATCGACCGCGAGGGCACCGGGCCATGCGCAGAAGGTACTCAAATCGCCACGAGCCGAACCGCCGCCCTCTCTCCTCACCCTACGGCCGGAACCGTCTCACTTCGGACCCCCAGTTGCGACCCTCTCAACGAGGCCCACCGGGTCCGCGCCGGTTCTGCACCGGGGCCGGAGATTCGCGCCGGATGCCCACTTCTAATAGAAGTGAGCAAGATAGCGCGATTGCTTTGCAGGCAGGATACAACGCGGCCCAGGCAGAAGAATGGTCGCGGGAGCTCGAGGGCCGGCCGGCCGCCGAGATCGTCCGTTGGGCGGTCGACCGGTTCGGCGACGGCCTCGTGATCGGCTCGAGCTTTGGCAAGGACTCCCTCGTCATCATGGACCTCGCCCGGCGGCTCCGGCCGGACATCCCGGTCCTGTTCCTCGAGACCGGCTATCATTTCGCGGAGACGCTCCAGTTCCGCGACCAGCTTCGCTCCGAATCGAAGGTGAACATCGTGGATGTCCGCCCCGACCGTTCCGTCCCCGAGCAGGACGCCGAGTTCGGGGCGGAGCTGTACGCCCGGGCTCCGGACATGTGCTGCGAGATGCGGAAGGTGGCCCCCCTTCACCGGGCCCTGGCGGGTCGGCGCGCCTGGATGACCGGCGTACGGCGCAGTCAGCACCCGCAGCGCGCGGGCACGCCGGTCGTCCAGTGGCAGGAGCTCCCGGGGGATGGGAACGGCATTTTCAAGGTGAACCCACTCGTGGCCTGGCCCCTCTCGGACGTCGACGCCTATCTCGAGGAGCACCAGCTCCCGCGGCACCCGCTCTGGGCGAAGGGGTACCCGAGCGTGGGGTGCGCCCCCTGTACGGCCCCGGCCTCGCTCGGCGAGGGCGAACGGGCCGGACGGTGGAAAGGCCAGGGGAAGGTCGAATGCGGAATCAACGTGGCCGGGGTCCGCCGCAGCTCGGCCCCCGGGGGCGAGACGGCCCTTCCTGAGCGGGCTTAAGAACTCGCACTCCTCCGCTCGCGCGCTCCAGAGGTCCCTTTCACATGGTCGAACCCTACGGCGGACGATTGGTCGACCGCGAGGTCTCCGAGTCGGAGCGCGAGCGTCGGGAGGCCGAGTTGCGGGACCTCCCCCAGGTCACCCCGCTCATCGACCAGCTCTACGATGCCGAGAAGATCGGGATCGGGGCGTACAGCCCGCTCGAGGGGTTCATGGACTCGACCACGGTCGCCTCCGTCCTCTCCCGCGGACGCCTTCCCAACGGCCTTCCCTGGTCGATCCCGATCCTCTTCCCCGTTCCCGAGGACCCCGCGCTGAAGGAGCTGGGGTCCGGCGACGCCGTGGGGCTCATCGACCCCCGGGGTCGACTCGTCGGCCTGCTCCACATCGAGGAGAAGTTCCCGCTCGACCGGGCCGCGATCGCCCGGGGAACCTACGGGACGGACGACCCGAAGCATCCGAACGTCGCCGACCTCCTCAACGGCGGTGACACGGCCTGGTCCGGAAAGGTCGACCTCCTCCGCCGGCTCATCCCCCCGTGGGACCGTGCCGAGCTCACGCCGGCCGAGAGCCGCGCGGAGTTCGCACGCCGGGGATGGAAGCGCGTCGCCGCGTACCAGTGTCGCAACCCACCGCACACCGCCCACGAGTACATCCAGCGCCTGACGCTCGAGCGCGAGGACATCGACGGGCTGTTCATCCACCCCGTGGTCGGCCGCCTCAAGAAGGGCGACTATCGGCCCGAGGTGATCCTGGAGGCGTACGATGCCCTGGTGAAGAACTACTACCCGGAAAGCCGGGTGGCCCTCAGCCCGCTCACCATCACGATGCGCTACGGGGGCCCGAAGGCGGCCCTGTTCCTGGCGATCGTCCGCCGGAACTACGGGTGCGGGTCGTACATCGTCGGCCGGGACCAGGCGGGCGTCGGGAGGTACTACGACCCGTACGCGTGCCACCGGATCTTCGACGAATTCGACATCGGGGTGCAACCGCTCCGCTACGATGAATCGTTCTTCTGTCGCCACTGCGGCTGGATGGCGAGCCGGAAGACGTGCTCGCATCCGGACTCGGAGCACGCCGCGACGAGCCAGACCCGTATCCGGGAGGCGCTCGCTTCCGGGACCCCCCTGCCGGCGGACATCCTGCGGCCGGAGGTCGCGGCGATCCTGGGACGCCCGGGCGGCGAAGTGACGAACTGAGGACGAACATGGTACGAGGACCACCGGGATTCTGCATCTGGCTGACCGGCCTACCGAGCGCCGGGAAGACGACGATCGGCAAGGAACTCATCCCCCGTCTCGTCGCGCGCGGATGGTACGCCGACCTGCTCGACGGTGACGAGATCCGGCTCGGGATCAGCGCGGACATGGGGTTCGACCGAAAGTCCCGCGAGACGCATGCCTCCCGCGTGGCCTTCCTCTCGAAGCTCCTCGCCCGCAACGGGGCGATCCCGGTCGTCACGCTCATCTCGCCGTACCGGAGCTCGCGGGCCCACGCGCGGACCACGATCGGGCGGTTCGTCGAGGTCTACGTCAACACCCCGCTCGACGTCTGCGAAGGCCGGGACGTCAAGGGGTTGTACAAGAAGGCCCGGGCCGGCCAGATCAAGGAGATGACCGGCGTGGACGACCCGTACGAGCCTCCGGAGCATCCGGAGATCGTGGTCGACACCCAGACCCTCACCCCGGCGCAATCCGCCGAGTTCATCATCGCGGAACTCGAGCGGCAGGGCTGGTTCTCAGGCCAGCCCGTTCCCGCCTCCGCCTAGCCCGGTTCGTGGACCGCCCGGCGGCGCGAACCCGCCGGTGCGGGAGGGCTATCGGTCCGGTCGGCGTCCGAGCAGGAGTTGGGAGCCGGCACCGCCGCTGAACATTCCGAGGGCCTCCGCGGGAACGCCGGCCTCCTCCGCGAACGTGCGCAGGTCCGGGTGGCCCACCTCGACGGAGACGAATCCGGCCTCGCGGGCGAGGCCCGCGAGCTCTTCGTCCCCGAAGAAATGCATCCGCGAGGCCAGAGGCTCAGGGCAGGCCGGAGTCCCGACGAGGTCCTTGGTCCCCGCAAAGACAGCGAGCCGCCCGCCCGGTCCCAGCGCCCGCCGCATCTCCCGCAAGGTTTCGAGCGGTCGAGGGAGGAATCCGAACACCCCGGTGGACAGGGCGATCGTGAACGCCCCGTCGGGAACGGGGAGTCGGCTCCCCTCGGCCTCGAGCACCTGGAGACGCCCCTCCCTGACCGCCGACCGGTTGGTGTCGATGGCGAGCCGGACCATCTCCGGACTATGGTCGACCCCGACGGCCTTCGTGCCCCGCTCGAGCACGTCCTTGAGGAGGGCCCCTCCTCCGCACCCGACGTCGAGGAGGCGGTCCGAGGGGCCCGGTCGGAGCGTTTCGAGGAGGACCCGAAAGTAGGGTCGGTGGAAGATCGGGTCGGCATAGGTCGCCCGCGCCTCGGGGCCGGACGGCCGACGGACCCGTCGGTCCGTGAGCCAGTCCCCGAAGCTCGAGGGAGCGATCGTCCGGAGGAACGGGGCCATGACCGCGCTCGCGACCCAGCCCGTCCATTCCACCGGATTTCCCCCCAGGAGCCGGTCGGTGCCCCGCTGTTCGACCTCGACCCGGCAGCCATGGTCGTGCGCGTCGAACCGGATCTCGACCTCGACCCGCTGCTCGCGGTCCCATGGGGCGGGACTCCAATCGAACACGAGGTCCCTGCCCGGGCGCCAGGTACGCACTCGGCCCACGACCTGCCCCGCCTCGAGGACGACGCCCTCCGGTCCGGGGTCGAAGCGGAGCCCGAGGCGGGCGAGTGCCTCGATGAGTTCGTCCACCACTTGGGCGAACGCGGCCGGAGGGTCGAGGGGCACCTCCGCGACCACCCGTACCGTTGAAGAAGGAGCCACGGCCCGCAACCTCCTCAGGAAGGGGCAGAGCAGCGCCGCCCCTTAATGAGCGACCTTCGGCGGCCGCGAGGTCAGGCCGCTGGACCACCGGCGAGGAGCGTGGGAAGGAGCCCGATCGGGGGGCTGCCGAACCCGAGCAGGGTGTCATGGAACTTCTTGAGGCTCCCCCCGAAGTGGGACGCCAGCATCTGGGAGCGGGCGCTGAGGATCGCGAGCTTCCCCAAAGTGTAGCAGAAGTACTCGGGGTTGAACGTGCCCCGGATCGCCTCCCGCTCGGCGGGAAGACGCTCGAAATGGGCTTCCCTCTGGAACAGCTCGGTCGCCTTCTCCAGGGTCCAACCCCCGGTGTGGAGGCCGATGGAGGAGAGCAGTCGGCAATCCCGCAGCAGCGCGTCGTGGATCTGGGCGACCTCCGCATCGTGACGGGGCGCACCCAGGCCGGACTCGATCGCGAGCTGTTCGGTGTAGTGGGCCCACCCCTCGACGAACGACGGCGAGAGGTACACTTTTCGCGCGAGGCTCCCCCGGCTCGACCCGGAAGTGCAGGAATTGGAGGTAGTGGCCCGGGAACACCTCGTGGACAGTGATGTTGCGCAGCATCGTGCGGTTGAGCGACCGAAGCCACTCCTCCTGCTGCACCGGTGTCCACTTCGGGTCGACCGGGGTGACGTAGTACACGCCCTCGGGACCCGTATCGAAGGGACCCGGAGAGTTCATGCTCGCCGTCGAGAGCGCGCGGCCCCAGACCGGGGTCTCCTCTACGCGCACCTGGACCGGTTCGGGGATCGTCACGAGGTCTTTCTCCCGGACGAACGAGCGTGTCTCCTCGACGCAGGCATTGGCGGTCGACACCACCTCCTCGGCGGTGGGGTGGTCGAGGGCCAGACGATGGAACAGCTCCGCGACCGCGACCTTTTCGTCGCGCGCGATCTCATCGAGTCGAGCCTGGTTCCGGGCGAGGTCCTCGGCGCCGGCCTTTCGCATGTCTTCCACCGGAGCCTCGATGCCTTCACGGACGAACAGCAGACGATGGTACCGTTCGGGACCGAGCGCGAACTCCGGAATCGCGCGCGGGAGCTCTTCCTCCTTCAACCAACCGAGGAACCGGGCGACCGCCGCCTCGGCGGGCTGCCGCGCCGCGTGCACCTCGCGGGCGAGCCCGGCCCGGGCCGCGAACGTCTCCGCTTCTCCGAAGTGGGCGGGCAACCCTCCCCCGATCGCGAGGGACAGCTCGACGAACGGGCGAGGTAAGGGACCGGCCAGGCGGCGACGGCCGTCGTCGAGGAGCTGGGGGACGCTCTCGAGCGTCTTCAGGATCGACCGGACCCGGTCGGCCAAGGGGGCGTAGTCCCGTACGAGGTAGGCCGTAAGCGAGATCGAACCCACGTAGGACATCGGGTTCCGGTCGAGGTCCCGTGACTCCCGCACGTCGAAGAGCGGACTCTCCAAGAGAAGGCGAAGGAGGAACGCATCGATCTTCCGGTCGGCGGAGAGGCGCCCGTCGCTGACCGCCGCGAGCCGCTGCAGCAACCGGTCGGCCTGGTCCGCCCAGTGCGCGGTCGCGCTATCGGAGAGGTCGGGCACGATCCCGTCGGTACTGGTGGAGCCCGAGCGCCACTCCGTACCCGGGCTGGAGAACGAAGACGTGGTCGACGATCTCGCGCTCGAGGGCGTCCATCTCGGGCGTGGTAGAGAGCAGAGGGGGCATGGTGCGCGACCTGCCTAGCGGACGGGGTTCAAAAGACTAGTCAATTCGAGGCGGGTGCCTCATTCGGCCCAAGTCACCTGACACAGGGGGCAATACTTCTCCTCCAGTGGGGTCCCGCAGACGAAGCAGGCGGAGTCCGATACCGTCGTCGACGCCGTCCGCGGAGGGTGGGCCGGCCCCCGCTCGGGGAGGGGAGGGGGAGGTCCGGACGAAGCGACCCCAACGGTCGGGGACGGTGGAGGAGAAGCGAGGGTCGGGGTCTCCGTTGCCGGGAGTGGAGGGAGGGGCGGGGCCGGTGGGAGGGGCGAAACGGATGGCGTCGTGTCCTTCTCAGCCCGGGCCGGGGGAGTTTCGGTCGTCGCGTGGGGCGGGGGCGACGATTTCGAACGACGCGTGGCCAGTGGACGCTCCCTCGTCCCGTATACGCGGACCTCGTCGTCCTTCGGCTCGTCCTTCGGCTCCTCCTTGGTGCCCTCCGCGGGTGGCGTGTCCTCCTTGTCGCGGCGGAGCCTCCGTAGGAACGACATCGCCTAGGGATGGCGAACCCCTGTTTTTAGTCCTGTGGCCGCAGCGGGCCCGTGTTGTTTTCTACCGGGGGGTCTGCGGGAGTCATGACGACGGGAAACAGCGCCCGCCTGGGCGGGCTCGGCATCTTTCTCCCGCCTCCCCCGACCCCGAAGGGAACCTACGCTCCCGTGGTCCAGTCCGGAGGGTTCGCGTACGTCTCGGGCCAGATCGTCACCGAGGAAGGGCGCGTGGTCTCTCCCGGGCTCGTGGACCAGGACGTTCGGGTCGAAACCGCAAAGGAGCTCGCCCGTCGCGCCACGCTCCAGGCTTTGAGCGCGCTCGCCCACTCGCTCGGTTCGCTCGACCGGGTGCAGCGGGTCGTCCGAGTGGGGGTCTACGTTGCCTCCTCCCCGGGATTTGTCCGCCAGCACGAGGTGGCGAACGGAGCGACCGACCTCCTGGTGGATATCTTCGGTGAACCGGGCCGTCCGGCCCGGTCCGCCGTTGGGGTGGCCTCCCTGCCGCTCGGCGCCGCCGTCGAAGTCGAAATGGTCGTGGCGGTCGAGTAGGCGTCCGTGGAGCCGACCGCCTGGGACGGAGTCTTTCGCGACGGCCGCGACCTCTACACCCCCAACCACGGTCCCCCGGGGGACCGGGTGTACGGCGAGAAGTTGCGGACCGCGGGAACCACCGAATACCGCCAGTGGGACCCGTTCCGCTCGAAGCTGGCGGCCCTCTGCTCCCGTGGCGGAGTTCCGGCCGACCTTTGGAGCGGTGCGCGCTCCGTCCTGTACCTCGGAGGCGCCCACGGCACGACGGTGAGCCATCTAGCCGACATCCTCCCCGAGGCCCGGATCTATGTCATCGAGAAGAGCCCGACCGCGTTCGCGCCTCTCCTGGCCCTTTCCCAGCGACGCTCGAATCTCTACCCGATCCTGGCCGATGCCCAGCTGCCCGAACGGTACCGAGCTGACGTCGGCCTCGTGGACCTTCTGTACCAGGACGTCGCACAGCGGAACCAAGCCGCCATCTTTGTGGAGAACGCGCGGGCCGTCCTTGGTCCGCGGGGGCGCGGGATCTTCATGCTGAAAGTTCGGTCGGTCACGCAGACCCGTCCGTCCGTTTCCATCGCGCGGGAGGCCCGGACCGAGCTCGAACGGGCGGGTCTGGAGGTACGGGCGGAGGTCGGGCTCTCGCCGTTCGCGCGCGACCACGTCGCCCTGGTGACACGCACCCGGTAGGATCGGCCGGCCCCGAGGGGGCGGGGCAACTTCCACCGCCCAGTGTCGAATGACGCCCGAAATAGGCGGTCCCCGTCGATCCTCTCGGGTGCGCTCGTGGTCGAGGACCCGGACCCGGAGGACGAGCCTTGCCGGAACCGTGGGGGTCGCGACGCTCGCACTGTTCCTCCTCGCCAACCCGTTCGCGTCGACATCCGCTTCGGGGACCTCCTCGACGGGGGGAGTGCGGGCGAACACCGCGGTGGCCGTTCGGCCCCTACCGACTCCGAACCTCACGATCCTCCTCCCCGAGTTCCCGGCCGAGGGGACGACCGACATCTCTCTCGAGGCCGCGTGGGGCGCGGCCCCCTCCGGCTGCTCGCTCCGCCCTGGGTGGTCGGCGTGGTTCCTCCCTTCCCCCGGAGCCGCCGGAGGCCTTTTCACGAGCCCCGACGCGGCACGGACCGAGTTCGTTCCCGCGAACTTGAGCTCAGCGACCTCGGAGGTCGGGGTTCGCTCCGACACCGAGCTCTCCTGCGGGAACCTGAGTCGAACCGTGCAGGGAGTCGCCTACTCGAACGTGACCACGTACCCGACCCTCACCCTGTCCGACCTCTCGGCCGGTCCCAGCGCGACGGCGGTTCCCGGTCGAGTCCACCTGAGTGGCCTCGTCGCGGGCGGACGGCCTCCGTACCTCCTCGGCATCGATTGGGGAGATGGTTCGTTCAGCAACCGTACGCTCCCCGCGGCGGGGGAGTTCCTCGTCCCCCACACCTTCGGATCCGGAGACTTCCGGCCCCGGGTCGGCGTCTACGACTCCGACCGGATCGACGTGCGGGGGGTCGTCCCAGAACCGGTCGAGGCCAGCAACGGGACCGTACTCGCGATCAATGCCTCCCTCCCGCTCGCGGAGGTCGGGGTTCCGGTCGAGTTCCAAGGAACCGTCCAGCGACCCGTGGTGCATTACGGTGCGGCGATCGCCTGCGCGACCGATCCGATCGTGCTTCCGAAGTACTACATCACCAACGTCACGTGCACGCCGACCGCCCCGGGAACCCTCGGGGTCACCTTCAAGTTGGGCGCGCCGGCACCGACGCTCGTCGTTCAGGAAACGCGCGAAGAACCCGTGGCACCGGCGCTCGCCCTCCTCGTCCGCCCGGAGGATCCCTCCCTGGATGCGCGGACCCAGACGTATGTTCGCGTTACGATCGTCGGGGGGGTGCCTCCCTTCCGGGTCACGTGGGGATCGCTGAACGGTACCCTCGGTAGTCGTTGGGATGCGCCGGCGGACGGATCCTTCCTGGTCGCGTGGACGCCCCCTTTCGCCGGTGTAGCGGCGCTGAACGGTTCCGTGACCGACTCCCTCGGCGCGTCGGCCGCCTCCGCCCGGGAGAAGCTCATCGTGAATGCGCCTCCGAACCTCACCCTGCGGGCCAACACGACGATCGGCCTCTCGGCGACGACCCTCGCTGTCCAGGCGACGATCGCCGGGGGCTCGGCCCTTCTGTTCTGGGGCCTGGTAACGGACCCCGATCCCGCGGCGGATACCGCGCCCCTGGGCGGGATTACCCACGGGTCGTTCGACTGGTCGGCCACGTTCCTCCAGGAGGGGGTGGCGGCCATCGACGTGGAAGTGGTGGATGCGGCCTCCGCCGTAATGACCGGTACCTTGGCGATCGGCCTTCCCGTCGCTCCCACCCTCCAGGCGTCGGACCTGCCGGGCAGCCTCACCGGCCCTCCCAGCATCAACCTGACACTGACGACGGCCGGTGGAGTGCTGCCGTTTTCGATCTGGGTCAACTCGAGCGGAGCCAATCTCTGGAACTGCAGCGAGGTGGCCCCGGGACCCTACCTCGAATCCATCTCTCTGGCGAGCACGGGCCCGGTCGGTCTCTCGGTGACTCTCGTGGATGTCCGGGGGGCTCGAACCACCGTGAACGTGAGTCTGAATGTGCCGATCCCTCCCGTCGGCGGTCCCGCCCCCTTGGGCGGCTCTGAGTCCGACCTAACACCGTGGGTTGGAGGAGCGGCGCTGGTCGGACTGGCGGGCGGGCTGGGACTGGCCCTCTGGCGCCGCCGAGTGCGACCTCCGGAGACCGCACCGCCGGACGCCGAAGCCGTCCTAGAGCGATTGCTGCGTCCGGCCGACGGGGCCGATCGACTCACGATCGAGCTCATGGCCGAGGAAGAAGGCGTCCCCTTGGAGACCGTCCAGGAAACGCTGGACCGGCTGATCCGGGAGGGTCGAGTCCGATCCGAAACGGACCCGGGGGGAGGGGAGGTGCTCGCATGGTCCGCCGACTAGCCCACCCCCGTCCCCCTCCTCTCCGCCTCGCGATCGGACGCGCGGTCGCCCTGGTCCTCACCGTGACCCTGCTCTTCGGTGGGACGGGTGGGACCGCCGGACAGCCCTCGCACGGTTCGCTTCTGACGACCCGGCCGGACGCGTGGGGGGCGTCGTCCGCGGTCGGGAACTTCTCGGCGGCGATCGATCGGCTGGTCGAGCTCCTCGGTCTCGCCGGAAGCGGGCTCCTCTCGATCGTATGGGCCCGAGTGGCGCTCAGCTGGTTCTCGAACGACATCACGAAGAAAGTGCAGGCCAAGGACCGGGCCCGGGACGCGTTGATCGGGACGTTGCTGTTCACCGCGGCCATCACGGGCCTGTTCTGGGGCCTCGCGCACTGGGTCCTCACGGGCTCCTAACGGAGGGGGGATGCTCGCTCTCTCGATCGATTGGCCCACCATCATCCGGACGATCCTCTTCGCTGTCTTCTCCGTCCTAACAGCGGTCGTCGCCGCGGTCATCGGCCCGACGTACGACAACCTTCTCGTGCCGATGCTTCAGCCAGCGGCGCTGTACCCGGCTCTCCGGGGGAGCGGCGGCGGACCGGGCGACTTCCTCTCCTCCGCGGTCCAGTTCTCTTCGTACACCCTCGTCAACGTCGTCGATCCAGCCATCGCCCTAGTGGGGGCGGGCGTGGCCCTCCTGTTCCTGGCGCGGTCGGTCGTTGCGCGATGGGCCGAAGGCCTGTCGGGTCTGCTGCCCCGGCTGGTCGTGGCGGTCATCGTCGCGAACTTCTCCCTGCCGATCGCCGCCGCGGTGTTGGACCTCGCCGGCGCGCTCTACCCAGTTTTCTCGGGATGGAACGGCGCCGCGTGGGAACACTGGACTAACCTCGGGGGATTCGGGGAGCTCTCCTTCTCCTGGGACAACGGGGCCCTCGCCCTCGTCCTCTCGGTCGTGGAGTTCCTCGCGGTCCTCGCTCTCGTGCTCGCCGTCGGTTTGCGGGACGCCCTGCTCTCGGTCCTCCTCGTCCTGCTGCCGCTCTTCACCCTCCTCTGGCCGCTCCGTCCGCTCTCCTCCATCCCCCGGAGGGCCTGGCTCCTGTTCCTCGAGCTCGCGTTCCTTCCCTGCGTCCTGGTCGTCCCGCTCCAGCTCGCCGTGGGGACCAACAGTCCCGTCCTCCTCGTCGGCTACCTCGGGGTCGCAGTCGCCTCGCCCTACCTCCTTTCCGTGGCGGGGACCCACCTCGTGGCGTTCGGATTCCCGGCGAGCGGAGGCACCCTCTCGGGCGGTGTCCAGCGAGGTTTGGCTTCGGCCTCTTCCGGTGCCTCCTCGGTCGCGAGCCCCGCCGCGAATGCCGTCGCCGGAACCGGGGCGGGCGGCCGCGCGCTTTCCGGGACGGTCAAGTCCGCAGGGACGGCGTCGTTCCCTGCGGCGGCGCCGCTCGCGGCGGGGACCATCCTGGGTCACACGGCGCTGCACCTGCTCCGCCACCTCCCGCGCGCCGACGCGAAGGGGGTCGGCCCCTGGCCACCGATGCGGGGCGGAGGCGTCGGTTGAGATGGAGAGCCCGGAAGCGGGCGCTCCGGTGGTCGAGCTGCCCGAGCGGGTCGACCGTCGAATCCGTCTCGGCCCATTCCCCAGCGCGAGGGACGCGCTCAAGTTCGTCGGCTACGCCGCCACGGGAGCGGTTCTGGCTCCGTTCCTGGACCCGTTCGTCTGGGTCCCGTTCCTGGTCGTGGGCTTCACCGTCTCTGTGTGGCGGCCGGACGGTGAGGCGGTGGACGAGCGCGCCGCCCAGTGGCTTTTGTTCCAGTTCCGACGTTGGACGAAGGGGTCCGTGACGCCCCGGGGACCCCTCACGACCGTCCGCGGGTCGGTCGTACGGCTCGCGAGCGGGCGACGCGTGACGATCGTGCGCACCGAAGGCACTCCGCTCGCCTACCGACCGCCGTCAGACCTCGCCGTGCTCTTCGAGCGGTTCCGAGAACTCCTGCGCGCCTCGGAAGGCCCGCTGGTAGTCCGGTCGACGACCGTTCCTCTCCGAGCGGACCCGGTGCTCCCGGTGGACGTAGCCTGCTCGGACCCCGAGCATGCCGCTCGGGCGGGGTATGGTGAGCTGGTGTCGGTCCTCTGCCGTCGACGACGGTCGCGCCGCGTCGAGATCTCCCTCGGCAGCGGTCAATCCGGCCCCGAAGGAGAGCGCCGGCTCGAGGAGCGGACCCGTTCCCTATCGGAACAACTCACTTCGCTGGGGTTGCGTCCGGTCATCCTCGGGGACCGGAGCCTAGCCGAGTCGGTCCGCGCGTTCGGTTGGGTGCTCCCGAGAGGCTCTCCATGACGGCGGTGCCTGGGCGCGCGCTGACCGCCGAGTTCGATGTCGTGGGCGTCAGCGTGGGCGGCGCACTGGTGAGCGGGGCTCTCTCGGTGGTCGCCCCATCCCTGGTGGGACTCACGGGGTCGCTGGCGGTACTGGCGCTCGCCGGCTGGCTCGTCCTGGTCCGGCAGGCGCCGGGATCGCCCCGTCGGAAGTGGACCGGGAGTTCGGGTTGGGCCCTGGCATCGGTCGCACTGGGTGCGGCTCTCTTCCTCGGCGGGGTGGGTCTCCTGCTCAACTTCCGGGGGTTGGTCCTCGGCCTGTCCCTCGTCCCTCTTTGGGGGGTCGCCCGTCGACTTCCGTGGGGAGGTTTGTGAACGTCCCCGGGCCGGGCGGATCCGCCGAGGACCCGACGACCGACCGCATCGGCCAGCGGTACCGCGCCCCGCTCCTCGTGAGGGAACTGCCCCCCGAGGTCGCCTTCGGCTTTCTCGAGCGGGTCCTTCCGACGACCGAACCGGTCGAGATGACCCTCGAACTGCATCGCATCCCACCGGACCGGGCCCTGGAGATCGTCGAGCGTGCGCGGTCGATCGCCGAGGTCGAGATGACCGAGCCCGGTCGGGGGGCGGAGAGCGGTCGACTCGAGGTGGAGCGCGCCTCGTCCCGGGAGCTGGGGCTCGCGATCGCGCGTCGCTCGCAGGAACTCTGGAAGGTCGGACTCTCGTTCGTCGCCTCCGCCTCGGGTCGCGTCCGGGTCGAGGCCGTCCGGGCGCGCCTCTGCGACCGTCTCACCGCACTCGGCTTCCGCCCCCGAATACCACGGTACGAGGTGGCGAGGGCCCTGCAGGCGGTGGACGCGGACCTCCCCGGGCCCCGGCCCAGGGGTTACTGGCACACCCTCCCCTCGGACGGGGTGGCCTCCCTCTTCCCCTTCGGGGACGAAACCGTCCTCGAGCCCGGAGGAATCCTGGTCGGCCTCGCCCTCGCCGATGCGAGCCCGGTCTTCCTCGACCGATGGAGCCATGCCAGTCATTCGTGGGGGATCTTCGGCACGACCGGCTCGGGAAAGTCGTTCGCGGCGGCGCTCTATCTGCTGCGCAGCCGCTGGCTACGGCCCGACCTCGACCTCATCCTCCTCGACCCACTCGGAGAGTTCGGTGAATTCGTCCGATCCCTCGGAGGGCAGGTCCTCCGGCTCGCGGATACGGCGTCCGGTCGGCTCAACCCGCTCGACCCGATCACTACCGGAGGGGATCGACGCGAGAAAGCGGCCCGGGTCGCCGCGATGCTGCGCGCCCTGTTCTCGAGCCTGCGGGACGAGGAGACCGCCCGTCTGGACGCGGCGGTCATGCGTCTGTACGACCGAGGCCCGGACGTACCGACCTACGATGACCTGCTCGCCGAGGTCGAGAGCGACCCGGCGGCCGACGGCCGGCTCGGGACCCTGCTCGAGGTATTCCGTACCGGCTCGCTGAAAGGCGTCAACGGTCCTACGACCTTCCGCTCCGAGACGTCCCCGCTCTCGATCGATCTCTCCGGTGTGGCCGAGGAGCATCACGCCTTCCATCTCACCTACCTGCTCGACTGGGCCTACGGACGGTTGCGGGACCGTCCCGGCCCCAAGCTCGTGCTCGTCGACGAAGCGCACCTCCTGGCGCGTCACGGACCGACCGCGGACTTCCTCGACCGCGTCGTGCGCCACGTCCGTCATTTCGAGGCCGGCCTCCTCCTCCTGAGCCAGAACCCGGACGATTTCCTGGCCACCCCCAGCGGTCGTTCCACGCTTCGGAACCTCTACGCGACCGCGTTGCTCCACCTTCCCGAGGTCTCCAGCGAGGCCCGAACGTTCTTCGGGCTCACCGACGCGGAGGCCGGCTGGCTGCCGAAGGCCCGCCTCCCGCGGGCCGCTGGCTACTCCGAATCCCTCTGGCGGGTCGGGGAGCTCCACCTGCCGCTCGCGATCGTTGCCTCCACACCGGAGTTCGAATTCCTTTCCCGGACCCTCGGTTCGACGCGCCCGCCTGCCGCTCGAGAGGATGGTTTATGAGGGCCGGTCCGCCGGGGTCCCGGCGTGGCCGAAGAAGCGACGGCCGAGGGTCCCTCTCGCCGTCGCACGAGCTGGAGCCTCCGAACGATCGTCGAGAACGTCGCCGGTCGACCGATCGAGGAATTGCAGGAGCCGGGCCGCCCGGTCCACCCGTACCTCCAGGGTCGATTCGCCTTGCGGACCCCGCCCCCACGCCCGGCTCCGCCCGCGGAGGACGACGAACCGTACGACCCCGTGGGCCACTTCTCTCCGCCCCTCGTCGGGGCGACCGGCCGGGAATTTCATGGGACCGAGTACGAGCACCACCGCGAGACGCTGGCCCGTCACTCGTCGCCCATCGGCGGACCCGCCCCGGGCCCCTTGCGCCGCCCCGAACGGATCTACCTACACTACCTGCTGCTGCACATGGACCGACTCAGCGACACGGCCCTGCGCTACCTGCGCACGGCGCTCGATGAGGAGACGGAGTACCGCAGACGACCCGTCGCCGCCGCCCCCGCGGCGGCCTCGCCCGTCACGACCCCGGACCCGTGATCGGGTCGGCCGACCGAAGCCCCAGTTGTCGACGCCTCGCCTCTTGGACCAAGCTTCGGTAAACGGTCGGGTCGTATTCGACCCCTACGGCGTTCCTGCCCAGCTCGGCGGCGCTCCACACCGCGGTCCCTGTGCCGGCAAATGGGTCGAGCACCGTGTCTCCGAGGACCGAGAACATCCGGACGAGCCGTTGAGGGATCTCGGAGGGGAACGCACCGGTCCGGCCCCCCGTGCGGCGCTGGGGGGTGCCGCGCACGTCATCCCAGACCTGACTGAACCAGTGATCGCGCTCCGGCCTCGAGAGCCGGCTCGACCGCCGTAGCGGGTCGTGGACTGGGAACCGACGCAGCCCGCCCTTCCGGAACAGGAGGATGAATTCGCAATCCAAGGTGACATAGGCGTTGGGGGGAAGGAATCCGCTGCCGAGGAACGCGTTGGGCTTGTTCGTCGGCTTCTTCCAGAGGATGTACGGCAAGGGCCGAAACCCGGCCCGCGCGGCGGAGACGAGAGTTTCGGCATGATTCGGCCAGAGCCGAAACCCTTCGTCGCCGGAGCGCAGCGCGTCGCCGATCACGACCGCGAGCAACCCCCCTTCTACCAGGACCCGATGGCACTCCTCCCAGGCCTCCTCGAGGACCCGGAGCATCGCGGGGTAGTCTCGCGCCCCGAGCGCGGCGAACAGCGCGTCCCACTGGGGGATCATCGGGTACGGCGGTGAGGTGACCACGAGGTGGACGCTTTCGCCCGCGAGCGTGGGCAAGCGGCGCGCGTCCCCGTGGATCAGCCGGACCGTTCCGGTCGGCGGGTGGGACACAGGCCGCGGGACCGGGGAGACCGTTAATAGCGGCCCCCCCTCGCACGCTGAATGCGCCTTGAGCGACCCGTCCTCCAGGTGGCGCTCGACTTCGAGAACCTCTCGCGAGCGCTCCTCGCCGCCCGCGAGGCCGTGGCCGGAGGGGCGGACTGGGTCGAGGCCGGAACCCCTCTCATCAAGAGCGAGGGACTGGACGCGGTCCGGGAGCTGAAGAAGGCATTCCCCGACCACCGGATCGTCGCCGATTTGAAGGTGATGGACACCGGCGCGTTCGAGGTCGAGATCGCGGCCAAAGCCGGGGCCGACATCGTGACGATCCTCGGGGCGGCGGACGATGACACGATCGCGGACGGGGTCCGGGGGGGAACTCTATGGAGCGGAGATCGTGGTCGACCTCCTGGGGGTCCCGGACCCGATCGCCCGGGCCCAGCGGGCCGCGGAGCTCGGCGCGGCGGCGGTCTGTTGGCACATCGGCATCGACATGCAGATGCAGGGTCGCACGCCCTTCGACGTCCTCGCGGACCTCACGAAAGCCTCCCCCATCCCCGTCGCCGTCGCGGGAGGGCTGAACTCAGAGACCGTCGCCGCCGCCGTGCGCGCCGGTGCGCAGATCCTCATCGTGGGCGGCGCGATCACGAAGAGCGCCCAGGTGACCGAGGCCACGCGCCGGATCCGCGAGGCGATCGACACCCGGACCGAGGTCGCGACCGAACACTTCCGGCGCTATTCGGGCGCCGACGTGCGGGCCGCCTTCCTCAAGGTCTCGAGCCCGAATGTGACCGACGCGATGCAGCGCAAGGGGGCGATGCACGGGATCCTGGCCCGCCTGAAGAGCCCCACCGTCCGCGTGGCCGGTCCGGCCGTGACGGTCGTGACGCGGGATGGCGACTGGGCGAAGCCGGTGGAAGCGATCGACCGGGCCGGCCCCGGCGACGTCATCGTGGTCGATGCGGGCGGCGGGCCCACCGCGATCTGGGGGGAGCTCGCGAGCTGGAGCGCCCACGGTCGGGGCGTGGCGGCCGTCGTCATCGACGGGGCCGCACGGGACGTCGACGCGATCCTGGAGCTCGGGTTCCCTCTCTTCAGCCGGAGTGTGAGCCCGGATGCCGGGGAGCCGAAGGGCCACGGGGAGATCGGCGTCGAGGTGGTGGTCGGAGGGCAGCGAGTGCGCCCCGGCGACTGGATCGTGGGCGACCTGAGCGGCGTGGTCGTCGTGCCCCGGGAGCGGGCCGCCGAGATCGCGAATCGGGCCCTCGACGTCCTCGAACACGAGAACCGGGTCCGAGAGGAGATCCAGCGGGGTTCGACCCTCGCCACCGTCCAGAAGCTCGAGCGCTGGGAGCGGGTCGGCTAACTACGCCCCCAGGTCCGGGGCTTCGTCACTCGCGCTAGCTCAACTCGCGCAGGAGGCGGACCCGCGCGCGGGACGACGAATAGCCCTCTTGGGCCGCCGCTCGCTGCCTACGATTCGGGCCCGTCCAGTGCACGGTCCAGGTGATCGGGTAGTCCACCTCCCAGAGGACCAGCGGCTCGGGCTCCGCGAGTGGCAAGGTCGTTCGACCTTCCCCCCGAAGGGCGGCGGCGAGGGTCCCGAGTTCGAGCCGACCCGCGTCGACCTCGCGCAGCGCCGCCACGATCTTCCGGACCATCCCCCAAACGAACGAGGGCGCACGCACTTCGATCGTCCAACCGTCCGGTTCGGTCCGGACCTCCACGGCCTCGATCGGTCGACGGACGGGCGGGCCGTTCGTGAGCCGACGACCGAACGAACGGACATCGACCTCTCCGCAGAACAACTGAGCGGCGGCCCGGGTCCGTTCCAGACTTCGACCCCAGTCGGACTCGAAATAGCGGTAGACCCGCCTCCGGGCCCGACGCACCCGAAACCCGTCGGGGACGGGGGCGGCGTCGGTGAACCACATTTCCGGGGAGGTCCCGTTCAACACCCTCAACAGTGCGGGACCGTCGAGTCGGCTCTCGATCGTGAGGGCATTGGCTCGGGCACTCACCCCGCGGTCGGTCCGGCTCGCGACCTCCAGGGTCTCCGGGCGCACGGTGGAGCTCGACCCCGGCCGTGCGAGCCCCCGCAGCAGGGCTCCCTCGATCGTCCGTCGACCGGGCTGACGGGCCCATCCCCCGTAGGAGGAGCCCTCGTACCCAAAACGAACCACCCACCGGGCCATGGATTTCGCCTCGGTCGGACCGTTAAGAGCTCGCCCCTCCGAGCTACCGGTCTACCAGAGGGGTTCGGTCCCATACATGGAACTATGGCTACATCTATATTCTAAATTCATGTTCGATATATCCCCCCATTAGGTCGGCGACTTCGTGGGAGTCGCTGGTCCGAGATCGCCCCGAGGCGGCCGCGCCTGGACGACGTATCGGTCGTCCCTTTTCTCGTCAGAAAACGGCCCTCGCGAGACCGCCGGACCCTCCCCCACTTCCTCCAACTCCTCGATTCAGAAAACGAGGGGAGGGAAACCAATCGAATGAGCGCGCAGGGATCGACAAATTCGAGCACAACAGCGACCGGCAGCAGCTCCCCGACTATGAAACGGCAGACCTCGCGAACCGGTCTTTACGCGGCGGTCGCGATCGTGGTCATCGTGGTCGTCGTTCTCGCGGCCGGCTACTACGCCGGGTGGTTCAAGGGATCGAGCTCAAGCAACAGCGGCACGGGTTGTCAACCTCCTGCGGGCGGGACGATCAAGGGAGCGGGTTCGACCCTCGTATACCCCCTGATGTTCCAGTGGGAGTCCGTATACGGCGGCGGGACCGCCGTAAACTACGAGTCCGTGGGCAGCGGAGCCGGAATCACCGACATCAGCCAGAAGACGGTGGATTTCGGAGCCAGCGACGCGCCGCTCGAGCACGCCCAGGTGGTCGGCCTCGCGGGAACCGCGCTCACGATCCCCGAGTCGGCGGGCGCAGTCGTACCGATCTACAACCTCGCCGGGGTCCCCACGCTGAACTTTAACGGGACCATCCTGGCGGACATCTACCTCGGGACCATCACGAACTGGAACAACACCGCGCTCCAGGCCATCAACCCCGGCGTCACGCTGCCCAGCGCGACCATCCAGGTCGTCGTCCGGTCGGACGGGAGCGGCACGACCTTCATCTGGACGAGCTACCTCTCGGCGGAGAGCTCGACCTGGGCCTCGAAGTACGGGAAAGGCACCTCGGTGTCCTTCCCGGTCGGTACGGGTGAGCCTAAGAACGCGGGCGTCGCCGGGTACGTCGAGAAGACACCCGACACGATCGGGTACGTGGACCTGAACTATGCGCTGAACGGCCCGATTGCCTTCGGGAAGGTGGCGAATCCGGCGGGACACTACATCGCGGCTACCGTGAACAACACGGCTTCCGCCCTCAAGGACGCGAACCCGACCCTGCCGACGGGAACCGGCGACTGGTTCAACGTCTCGGTCCTCAATGCGCCCGGCGCGGGGGATTACCCCATCACGTCGCTCACCTACGTCCTCGTGTATCAGGACTTGAGCGGGACCTACGGTTCGTCGTACACGCTGACGGAGGCGGAGACGTTGGTGGACTTCCTCTATTGGGTCGTCACCACCGGTCAGGGATACTCGGCCCAGCTCTACTACGTGCCCCTGCCGGCCAACATCCTGACGGCCGATGAGGTGAGCATTGCCTCCATCACCTACAATGGAGCGGCGGTGCCCAACACGTGCGGGTCGTCAGTCTAAAGACGGGTCGGCTCACTGGGCGTTCGCATGGACCCGACAACCCCTTCCTCCCCCATCCGGGCCCCTCGGCACAGGGGCCGCGGATGGACGGACCTTGTTTTTTTCGGTCTGGTGGCGTTCGCCGGCCTCTTTGTCATCTTCCTCATCTTCGCGATCGCTGCGATCCTCATCACTCAGTCACATCTGGCATTCAGCACCTACGGCTTTGGGTTCCTCGTCGGGACGCGCTGGAACATTTCCCCAACCGAGCAGGTCTACGGCGCCGTCCCCTTCATCGCGGACACCCTGATCACGAGCGCCATCGCGCTCGTCATCGGGTTCCCGCTGGCCCTGGGCTCGGCCCTGTTCCTCACCACTCAGGCACCCCGCTGGCTCCGCGGACCCCTCGGGACCGTCATCGAACTGCTCGCGGCCATCCCGTCGGTGGTCTACGGGTTCTGGGGCCTCATCTTCCTCGGCCCGTACATGCGCACTACCGTCGAGCCGGCCCTGCACCGGTATCTGGGTTGGACGGGGGGCTTCAATGGCAACGAGACCGGGACCGACGTCCTCACAGCCGGGGTCATCCTGGCGATCATGGTGATCCCTACGATCTCGGCGATCAGCCGAGAGACGCTGGCCGCGGTCCCGGTCGCCCAGAAGGAAGCCGCGCTCAGCCTGGGAGCCACCGATTGGGAGGTCACACGGACGGCCATGCTTCCCTACGCCCGGTCCGGGGTTTTTGGAGCGACCATCCTCGGGCTCGGCCGAGCCCTGGGAGAAACGATGGCGGTCACGATGACGATCGGGAACCATGACGCGCTCCCCACCTCCTTCTTCTCGCAGGGCCAGACCATCTCCAGTCTCATCGCGAACGAGCTCACGAACAGTGCCGGGCCGCTGCAGGTACTCGGCCATCATCTATGCGGGATTGATCCTCCTCGCTATTTCGATCGCAGTCAACGTCGTCGCGCGGCTCCTCCTCTGGAGGGTGCTCCGTGTGTCGAGGGGGTCGGTCGAGTGAAGTTCGACCGCACGGGCCGTCGGAAGTTGTGGAGCCTCGCGATGTCCGCGATCACGGCCGCTTGCGCGATCGCGATCCTCATACCGCTCGGCGACATCATCTATCAAGCGGCCCTCTTGGGGGGACCGACCCTTTCGTTCTCCGTGCTGACGGCCGGCCTGCCCCAGCCATGCTCGGTGCCGGTCAACGGGGTGCCATGCGCCGTGGGAGGGATCGGCCCTGCGCTCCAGGGAACGGGAATCCTGGTCGGCCTGGCCGCGCTCGTGTCCGTCCCGATCGGTCTCGCTGCCGCGATCTTTGCCGTCGAGTACCGGGGTCGATTCCTCGGCACCGCCATCAGCTTCACTGCCGACGTACTGACGGGCGTGCCCTCCGTGATCGCCGGGGTGTTCATCTACGCCTACTTCGTGATCTACGACCCTGCCCTCGTCTTCAGCGTCATCACCGGAACCCTCGCCCTATCGGTCATCATGATCCCCATCGTCACGCGAACCTGCGAGGAGGCCCTCCGGACGGTCCCCCACGCGGTGCGCGAAGCCGCCCTCGCCCTCGGGATTCCCAAGTGGCGAACGACCCTCCAGATCGTCGTGGTGTCGGCCCTGCCAGCCATCCTGACAGGGATCCTCCTCTCGGTCATGCGGGCCGCGGGGGAGGCGGCGCCGCTGTTGTTCACCGCGTTCGGGAGTCGGTTGGGCTTCGAGGGATTCAACAACCCCATCGAAGCGCTCCCGCTCCTGATCTACAACTTTGCGGAGAGCGCGTCCAACAATTGGATCCACCTGGCCTGGGCGGCCGCCCTGATCCTCATCATCCTCATCTTGATCACCAACATACTCTCCCGACTGACGATCGCGCGGATGGTCCGACGGATGCGCGGGGAGTAGGGGTCGATGGCGAACGGAAAGATGCGGGTCGAGCACCTCTCGGCCTACTACGGGAACCGCCGCGCGATCGAGGACATCTCCCTCGAGTTTCCCAAGAACGAGGTCAGTGCCATCATCGGCCCCTCCGGATGCGGCAAGTCGACCCTCGTGCGCTGCCTCAACCGGTTGCACGAGACCCTTCCGCGCACTAGGGTAGAGGGACGCATCCTGCTCGACGGGGAGGACATCCTTGAGCTCGACCCGATCGGCGTGCGGCGCCGCGTCGGGATGGTGTTCCAGCGGCCCAATCCGTTCGTCACCATGTCGATCTACGACAATGTCAGCGTGTCGCTCCGGTTCAACGGTCGGCACTCCCGCGAGGAGATCGACCGGGCCGTGATCCGAAGCCTCCAGCAGGCGGCGTTATGGGACGAGGTGAAAGACCGGGTGGACGCTCCGGCGATGTCCCTCTCGGGAGGACAGCAGCAGCGCCTATGCATCGCCCGGGCTCTGGCCGCCGAGCCCGAGGTGCTTCTCATGGATGAGCCGTGCTCGGCATTGGACCCGGTCGCGACCGCCAAGATCGAGAGCCTGGTCGCCGAGCTCAAGAGCGAGTATACCTTGGTCATCGTCACGCACAACATGCAGCAAGCCGGCCGGGTGGCCGACAACACCGCCTTCCTCTACTTGGGCAAGCTCGTCGAGGTAGGACCGACCGAGGAGCTGTTCGAGCGGCCCAAGGAGAGACTGACGGAACAGTACATCACGGGAAGGTTTGGATGAGCGGAGATTCCCCGGCCACCCCGGAGGAGCCGCGGGGAGCCGACACCGAGCTGCGCCGCCTCAAAGTGCGAGCCAAGGAGATGGGGCAGTGGGCCCTTCAGATGGTGCATGATGGATGGGAAGCCTTTCGCACGGGGAACCTGGTAGGCGCGCAGAATGTGCTCGACAGCGACACCCGGCTCGACCGGTTCGACGAAGAGATCGAGCACGAGATCATCACCTTCCTCGTTCTCCGCCAGCCGGCGGCCGGTGACCTGCGGACGGCCGCGGCCCTGCTCAAGATCTCGACCCACCTCGACCGCATCGGACGATTGGGTTTTGACATGGCACGGATCACCACGCTCGAGGTCCTGCCCAACGTTCCGGAGTTGTCCAGCGTGCTACGGTCGATGGACCTGACCGTGGAGTCGATAGTCCAGCAGTCCCTGGACGCTTTGGTCGAAGACCAACCCGCGCTCGCCCTCGGTCTCTTTGTGCGGGACGATGAGGTCGACCGGATGCACCGCGAGGCCATGCGCCTCATTGTCCGGGAGCTGGCCCGGGACCCGAACTCCGCCCGCCACCTATCGAACGAGCTGCTCGTAGCGCGGCATTTCGAGCGGATCGCAGACAATGCGTGCAAGATCGGAGAGAAGACCATCTACGCCGTGACGGGGCAGCGCCGATCGGAGTACCTGCCGCGGCATCCCTACACTCCGTACGTCCTCGAGAAGTCCGCGCCCGAATGAGGTGAGCGCGTCTACCCCCGGAGGTGCCCCGAGGGTGGAGGCCCACGCCCGGGTCGGGTCCAGGGCAGCGTGTCGTGCCCCCAACACGAAAGCTCATTAGTCGGGCCCGGACGTGTGTGTCTCGACACGCCGGGCGTGCTCCCGTAGTCTAGTCCGGTCAAGGATTCGGGGCCTTCGACCCCGTAACGCGGGTTCGAATCCCGCCGGGAGCATCCCCTGGCTCGCCCCCGCCCACGAGCGATGGCTACGTTTCGGGGTTGAACGGAAGGAGCGTGATGAGGGGGGAGCCGACCTCTCTCGGCGCGTAGTCCCGGACATACCCTCCGTAGTAGGGAACCCGGGCGGCGACGACCGACCGGAACGCCTCCCGAAGGTCACCGTCGTCGAGGCCCCGCGTCGGGATCAGGTCGTCGTTCCGGTTGAGGCAGCCCTTCAGCTCGCCCTTGTGGGTCACGCGGATCCGGTGGCAATTCATGCAGAACTCCGGATTGCGCACGGGGTCGACGACCTCGACCTCCGCCCCCTTGAAGAGGTAGATCTTGCGGTGGTGCATCTCACGGACGAGGACCTTGTCGGCCCGCGCCTCCAGCCAGCGCTTCACGTCGTCGATGTTGACCGACCAGCTCTGGTGGCCGACCAGCTCCGGCATGAATTCGATCAGCTGGAGCCGGAGCCCTTCCGTGTGGCTCGCGAACTGGATGAGCTCGGGAATGTGAGGCAGCGTGGGGCGGAAGACGACGAGATTGAGCTTCACCGGCGTGAGCCCTACGCGGAGCGCGGCCTCCACACCCGCGAGGACCGGGGCGAGCGACCCTCCGCGAATCTCGCGAAACGCCTCCGGGTCGAGCGCGTCGACCGAGACGTTCACCCGCTTCAATCCCGCGTTCCTGAGGCTCTCGGCCCGCCGGGCCAGCATCGAACCGTTGGTGGTCAGGGAGACGTCCTCGATGTGCCGGACCGTACGGGCGACGATATCCTCCAGATCGGCCCGCACGAGCGGCTCCCCGCCCGTGAACTTGACCGAATGGATATCGAACTCGCGCGCCACCCGGACGAGTCGCTCGACCTCGAGCGGGGTCATCTCCTCGCCGTGGGCCGCGCCGGGCCGGGCCACCGGCCCCAGCCCCTCGTCGTGGCAGTAGACGCAGGAGAAGTTGCATCGCTTGGTCACGCTGATGCGGATATCGGTGACCCCGCGTCCGTACGAGTCGACCAGCATCTCGCTCTCTCGAGCGGGCGACCGCCTTTAGACTTGACGCCTGCGGAAGCCGGGTCGCTGGACACCGAATCCTGCGCCGGAGCCCGTCGCGTCGGCGCCGTGGGTGCGCCGGGAGACGATCCCGCTGAAGAAATGTCCGCGACGACCGGCAAATCTTAAAATCGCAACCCCTCCTCCTTCGCTTCGGGTTCCTGACGCCCGTGCCGGCGCGCGCCGCCGAGGTCGAGCTGCGGGGGACTCTATTTCTCGAAGACGGAACCCGGTTCGACGGTGCCGGCCTCGGCGCGCCCGGACGCCGGGTCGGCGAGGTCGTCTTCACGACCGGGATGGTCGGGTATCCGGAATCGCTCACCGACCCGTCGTTCCGCGGCCAGATCCTGACGTTCACGTACCCGCTCATCGGGAACTACGGCGTCCCTCCCGCCCACGCGGCCGACCACTACGGGCTCCCGCAGCTGGAGAGCGGGGAGATCCAGGTGAGGGGACTCGTCGTGCGGGGCACCACGAAGCCCCATCACTGGGCGAGCGGACGTTCCCTCCACGCCTGGCTCGAAGAGGAGGGGGTCCCGGGGATCCAGGGCGTGGATACGCGGCAGCTGACGGAGCACCTCCGCGCGGAGGGCGTCGTGCGGGGCGTGCTCGACGTGGGGCCCCGGGGCGACCGGCCGACGGACGACGAGCTGCACGCCGCGATCCGCCGCGCCCCGCCCTACGCCGAGGAACAGTTCATGACCGAGGTCGCTCCGAAGAACGCCAGCCTCATCTCGGGCCCGGGCGGCCCGATCGTCGCGGTCCTGGACTGCGGAATTAAGACGAGCATCCTGCGGGCGCTCCTCGACCGCGGAGTCTCGGTCCTGCGCCTTCCGTACGACCACGAGGTGCCCACGAAGTGGGAGGGCCGTCGGGTCCACGGGCTCCTCGTGGGCAACGGACCGGGCGACCCGACGGGGCTCCGTGTGACGGTCGAGGAGCTCGGCCGCCCGGCGAACCGCAGCCTCCCCACCCTCGGGATCTGTCTCGGCCACCAGCTGCTCGCGCTCGCGCACGGTGGCACGACGTTCAAGCTCAAGTACGGCCACCGCGGCCAGAACAAGACCATCCTGTTCCCGGACGGGCGCGCGCTCATCGTCAGCGAGAACCACGGCTACGCGGTCGACCCGAGCTCGCTTGCCGGCTCCCGCTCCGGCCGTGGGCGACCAATCCGGACGACGGCACGCTCGAGGGACTCCGCGACCGGAGCGGGCGGATCCTCGCCCTCCAGGGACACCCGGAAGGCCATCCGGGCCCGCAGGAGGCGGGGTTCGTCTTCGACCGGTTCGTGGCGAAGGTGAAGCGGCGCCCATGACACCCCACCTGCCCCGTAAGGTCCTCCTCCTCGGGAGCGGCGCCCTCAAGATCGGCGAAGCGGGAGAGTTCGACTACTCCGGCAGCCAGTGCTTGAAGGCCCTCGAGGAGGAGGGGATCTACACCATCGTTGTCAACCCGAACATCGCCACCCTGCAGACCGACCCGCCGCGCCTCGGGAGGGTCTACTTCCAGCCGCTCACCCCCGAATTCGTGGCGCCGATCCTCTCCGAGGAACGCCCGGAAGGGATCCTCGTCTCGTTCGGCGGGCAGACGGCGCTCAACTGCGGCGTCCAGCTGGCCGAGAAGGGGGCGCTCCGGGCCTCCGGCACCCGGGTCCTCGGCACACCGCTCTGGGCCATCAAGGCGACCGAGGACCGTCAGAAGTTCGTCCGGATCATGGCCAAGGCGCGGGTGCCGACCCTTCCGAGTCGGGCGGTGTACTCGGTCGAGGCGGCCCGCGAGGCGGCGAAGGAGCTCGGATTCCCGGTGATGGTCCGGGTCGCCTACACGCTCGGCGGCAAGGGCGGCGGCGTCGCGCACACCTGGGACGAGCTCGGGGAGGTCGTCTCGCGGGGCCTGCGCGCGAGCCCGGTCGGTCAGGTCCTCCTCGAACGGTACGTTGGCACTTGGAAGCAGCTCGAGTACGAGGTCGTCCGGGACGTCCGCGGGAACGTGCTCACCGTCTGCAACATGGAGAACGTGCTCAGCATGCGCGTTCACACGGGCGACAACATCGTGATCGCCCCGAGCCAGACCCTCACCGACCACGAGTACCAGATGCTCCGGCAGGCCGCGCTCCGCGCCGTCGAAGCGTGCGGCATCATCGGGGAATGCAACATCCAGTTCTGTCTCAATCCGGCGAGCGAGGAGTTCTATGCGATCGAGATCAACGCCCGTCTCTCCCGCTCGAGCGCGCTCGCGAGCAAAGCGACCGGCTATCCGCTCGCCTACGTCGCGGCCAAGCTCGCCCTGGGGTACACGCTCCCCGAACTGAAGAACCGGATCACGGGCGTCACCACGGCGTGCTTCGAACCGGCGCTCGACTACGTGGTTGTCAAGCTCCCGCGCTGGGACCTCGACAAGTTCGAGCGCGCCGACCGACGCCTCGGTCCGGCGATGAAGTCCGTCGGCGAGGTCATGGGGATCGGCGCGTCGTTCCCGGAGGCCGTCTCCAAGGCGGTCCGCATGAGCGACCCCCGGGCCGACCTCGTCCCACCCGGGGAAGTGCGGACCCCTGCGGCGATCCTCGCCGACCTCGCGAGCCCGACCCCCGACATCCTCTTCCAGATCCTCGAGGGCCTGAGCGCGGGGATCCCGCCGGCCGACATCAGCCGGACCGCGTGGGTCGACCGCTGGTTCGTCGACTGTCTCGCCGAGATCGAAGTCGTGCACCGGGATCTCTCCGCCGCGCCCGGTTCGTTCTCCCCCGACCTCGTCCGCCGGGCGAAGGAGCTCGGGCTCTCCGACCGGGCGATCGGACGCGCGGCTCGGCTCGACGAGGAGGAGGTGCGGCGTCGGCGGCTCGAGGTGGGGATCCGGCCGCGGACCCGCATGATTGACACGCTGGCCGGCGAGTGGCCGGCCCGGACTAACTACCTCTATCTGACCTACCGCGCCGACGCGGACGATGTCGGGCCGATGCCGGACGGTTCGATCCTCGTGATCGGCGCGGGGCCGTACCGGATCGGTTCCAGCGTCGAATTCGACTGGTCCACGATGAACCTCGCGGACGGCCTCCGGGCCGAAGGAGTGCCCGGGGTCGCGGTCCTCAACTCGAATCCGGAGACCGTTTCGACCGACTACGACCGGTCCGACCGGCTCTATTTCGAGGAGATCACGCTCGAGCGGGTCCGCGACATCAACGAGGCCGAGCATTTCCGCGGGGTCGTCACGTGCGTCGGGAGCCAGCTCGCCCAGAACCTCACCCCCCTGCTGCAGATGTGCGGGATCCCGGTGCTAGGCACATCGCCCGAGTCGATCGATATGGCCGAGGACCGGGCGCGGTTCGCGGGACTCCTCGAGCGCCTCCAGATCCCCCAACCCGCCTGGCGGGCCTTCACGACGCTCGACGAAGCCAGCCGGTTCGCCGACGATGTCGGCTACCCGGTCCTCGTGCGCCCCTCCTACGTCCTGAGCGGGCAGGCGATGCGGGTCATCTGGGGTCGCCAGGACCTGGGGCGCTTCCTCTCGGAGGCGACCCGCATCTCGCCCGAACACCCGGTCGTCATCACGAAGTTCATCGAAGGGGCGGACGAGGTCGAGCTCGACGCGATCTCGGACGGGGAGCGCGTGCTGGTCGGAGGGATCCTCGAGCATGTCGAGCGCGCGGGGGTCCACTCGGGGGACGCGATCTTCTGCCTGCCCCCCCGGCACACGCCGCCTGAGGTGCAGGACCAGCTGCTCGCCGTGGCGGGCCAGCTCGCGCGCACGCTGGCGATCCGCGGACCGTTCAACGTCCAATTCCTCGTCAAGGACCGGGCCTACCAGATCATCGAGCTCAACCTGCGGGCGAGCCGCTCCCTCCCGTTCCTCACCAAGGCGACGGGGGTGCCGCTGCTCCGCGAGGCGGCCCGGGCCATGCTCGGCCGGCCGATCTCGCACGAGGGGGTCGCCCCGCTCCCGCCCGGGCGGTTCGGCGTCAAGGTCCCCCAGTTCTCGTTCCTCCAGCTCACCGGCTCCGACCCCCTCCTCGGAGTGGAGATGCAGTCGACCGGCGAGGTCGCCTGCTTCGGGCCGACCTTCGCGGACGCGCTCGTGAAGGCGCTCGTCGCGACCGGGGTCCACCTCATCCCCCGGCGCGGGTCTGCGTTCCTCTCGGTCGGCGGACCGCAGCTCAAGGAGGAGCTCCTCCCGGTCGCCCGGCGCCTCCGCGGGCTCGGCCTCCGCATCGCGGCCACCGAGGACACGGGCGCGTTCCTCCGCTCGCGAGGCATCCGTGGGGTCCGGATCCTTCACAAGGTGTCGGAACCCGACCGTCACCCGAACGTCCTCGAGGAGATCGACCGCGGCGGCGTCGACCTCCTCCTGAACGTCCCGCTCTCCCTCACCCAGGAGAAGTTCGAGCGGATGCTCGAGGACGAGTACGTCCTCCGGCGACGCGCCGTCGAGCTCGGGATCCCGCTGTTCACGAGCCTGGAAACGTTCGGTGCCTACGTCGAGGGGTTCGCCTGGCTCGAGGACCACCCCGTCACGGTCGACGCCCTGTACGGGAGCGAGGAGCCGGGGGAGAACGGAGGACCGCCCCGCGGTCCCAAGGGGATACCGGTCGTCCCACGACGCAAGCGCCGGGGCAGTCGCCGCTAGCCCGCCGAAGACACGAAGAAGTAACCCGGACCGGTGGGCCTTGGCGAGGAACTTTCGACCCAAGAGCCGGACGTCGTGTCGGGAGAACCGGCCAGCATGGTCCATGCGGTCATCGGTGGGGAAACCCCCGGCGAGGAAAGGGAAGGTAGCGTACCGGGACGGAAGGTCCGCTTATCCGCCGGTGCCTTCGATGATCTGACCGGGCGGCCGGCCGGGATTGGCAAGCTCTGGCACGATGAGCTCGGGCTTCGGAGTCTTCGAGTTCCGTACCTCATCCGACCCATTCGCCATCGCCGGACCCGCCGTCCCGGGTGCCCCGACGGGGGTTGGCGTCACGGGAGACTCGAGGCTACACTCGGGACAGGATTTCCCGTCGCCGTCGGACTCCGTCCCACACTTTTCACACTTCATCGGAACCTCTCCCAGCGTACACGGGGCCACGACCGGTCGATGAGAGTTAAGGGCCTCCTCAAGCGCAGCTAAGCTGTCGGTAGATGCGACCCTCCCGCCGAAGGAGAACGCCCTTCCGGTTCGAGGGCGGCCGGAGTACGGCGGAAGTCCACCGGGGTGCCCAGAGGTCGGCGCGGTCCGCGCGCCGTCGAGATGGTCGACCCTGCGAACCCGTTCCCCCAACGGTCGCGATCCGTGAGGTCGCCGCGAGCCCGGCTCGCGGGAGTCCGCGGTCCTACAGTGGGAACTTCGTGACCGAGTACTCGGGGACGACCGTCGAGGTGTCGAGCACCTCGGGAATGCCCCGGATCCGGTCGGTGACGAAGTCGAGGACACGACGCTTGTTCGAGTCCGCCGACGGGAAATCGAGCACGACCAGGATGTCCCAATCCCCGGTGAGGAAGTGCATCTCCTTCACCTCGGGCAGGGTCTCGAGCAGCGTTCGGATGCGGTCCAGGTCGCCGCCCCGCACCTTGAGGTAGGCGAAGGCGCGGACGCTCTTCAGTTCGGTCGGCATCAGCTCGGCGAGGGTCTCGTCGGTGAACTGGGCCACTCCCTCGACGCGGGGGCCCTTCGGCGAGATCAGTACGGGGAAGTTCTGGACCCCCCGGAGGCGCTCGGCCACCAGGCGCTCGAGCCGGCCGACCTTCTCGACGTCCACGACCCGGATACGATAGCCCCGGTGAGAGGCCGTCTCCTCGACCAGCGCGACGCAGCGGGCCTGGTCATCGGAGAGGAAGAACACGGGGGAGTCGCCGACGGATACCTCCTCGGTGGCCCGAGAGGTGGGCGCCGGCACGGGTCCGCTGGTCGGCGCGGGAGGGCGGTAGAAGGTGGTGACCGCCTTCTTCGATTGCACGTAGAGAACGAGCTCTTTCGGATCTTCGGCCATGACCGAAGGCGCGAGAGCGGGGGGGGCTACTTAACCCTCTTGGCGTGGCCGCCCCCACCCACGAGGGGTGGGGGAAAGGGTTGGGGGGGCCTGGGTCCGTGGGGTCGGATCAGTAGCGCTTGTAGGAGTCGGACCGTTCCCGGCCGCCTCCGCCACCGCCGCCGCCGCCACCGCCGCCGCTGCCGCCGCCGCCACCACCGTAGCGACCGCCGCCACCGCCACCATAGCTGCCGCCGCCTCCGCCGCGGTCACGGTAGCCACCGCCACCGCCGCCGCCGAACGACCGCCGCTCGCTCTCGAACTCCTGCTGGCTCATGTCGAGGGTCTGGTTGATCTCCCCGAGAGCCTCGGTCGACTTCGAGAGGTTGCCATAGCGTCCCACATTGAGGCGCATGTGTCCGCGAACGAGGGACACATAGCCGTTGTCCACGAGGATGACCTCATCCTTCTGGATCGAGCCGATCTGCTCGTTCCACAGAGAGAGGGTGATGACCGCGGTGTCGTCTCCGACCACGGCCTCGCACACCTTTCGGGGGTCGCCGAACTTGCCCATGACCTCTTTCGGCTCTCCGATGCTGATCACTTTGGCCAGCACGTTCACTTGCTTCGAGTTCGGCGTCAGGTCTCGCACTTTTGTCAGGGGTTTGTCCACCATCGGTCTCGCCTTCTTTTGCTTCGCGTTTCGCGTTGCGTGGGAACCTTGGAGCGATACTCATCTCGCGAACACTCGTCGCAAAAGTGGGACGGGCGGGACGCTCGATTCGGGCCGGCTCGCGGATTCCTCTGTCGGCGCATGGCTTCCGGGGCCATATAAAGAGCTCGGTGGGGGCGGGGGGGAGGCGGGAGGCGTATTCACGCCCCGCCAGCGCCGACCCACGGGTCCGGCATCATCCTTTTGGCTTCGGAGGCTCTGGGCGGTGAGGACCGGGTGTGAACCAACGCGCCGACCTAGGGGTTCACTATCTCCTTCGGGGGGAGTACGACCGCGCCGTGCGGGCGTTCTTGGATGTAATCCGGGAAGAACCGACGGACGCGTCCGCCTGGTCGTACTACGGGATCAGTCTCGCCCACATCGGTCGCGCCGCGGAGGCGGAAGCCGCCCTCGCGCGCGCCATCCAGCTCGCCCCGGCCAACGGGGAGGCCTGGTTCCATCTCGGGGTCGCCCGATCGCTCCGCGAGGAGTGGAGCGATGCCGCCAGCGCCTATCGACGGGCGGTCGCGCTCGCGCCGGAGGACATGGTCGCGTGGCATCGCCTCGGTGTGGCGCTCGCGGAGTCCGGGGAGGAACCGAGCGCTTCCGCCGCATTCGAGCGGGCCCTCGTGCTCTCCCGCTCCCTCCCGACCGACGAGAACGAGCCCGGGACCCGGGCCCCGTTCGACGACCACGTGCAGGAAGCCGGGGCCCGCGAGGGCTCCCGCGAGGCGAAGAGCTGGCTCGACCTGTCCCTCTCCTTATTGAGCCTGGGGGACGAGGACGCCGCGGTCGCCGCGTACGAGCGGGCCTACACGCTCGACCCGACCCGGGCCCAGAACTCGCTCTTCCGTCCGATGCTGAGGCTCCTCACCGCGGTCGAGGGCGGACCCGAACCCTCGGAAGAAGAGTTCTCCCCGCCGGTGGGGCCTCGACCACGGCCCCGCGATGGACGACCCGAGGTCCGCTAGCCACCGACTAGAGCGCCTTCGGGGCCTCGGTGATGATCGTTGACTCGGCCCAGCTCTGGACCTTGATCCGTGCCTCGGCATGCGCGGCGTAGAAGGCGTGGATCCGCTCGAGCACTCGCCCTTTGCACTCTCCGCAGAGAAGGGCCCCCGACCGGCAGTCCCGGGTCACCTCTTCGAATTCGCGGTCGTCCTTGGCAAACCGCGTCCTCCACAGCGCCCAGACCGAGCAGATCTCCGGGGTCGCGCCCAGCCGGCGCTGCTCCTCGACCGTCGCGCGGCCCCCCGTGAACGCGCCGCGCACCTTCCGCTCGACCGCCGAGTGGCTGTCGTTGAGGAAGAGCGCGTTGTCCTCCCGATCCCCGGTCGTGCTCATCGCGTTCTCGCCGAGGAGGCCGGGCAGCATCTGGCTGTGCAGGAGCGCGGGCTTCGGGTAACCGAGCCCTTCCGCAATGTCCCGGGTGACCCGGAAGTGGGGGTCCTGGTCGATCCCGCACGGGATCAGGCACGGGACCGACCGGCCCTCCGCCCACGATGGCCAGAAACACGGTACGGTCTGGAGCGCGGTGTAGAAGACGAGACCGATGTTAGTGCTGGGCTCGAACCCGAACACTGCCTTCACGGTCGAGTAAGGGATCTTCCGGGCCACCCGGATGGCGAGCGGGTAGAGCGCGGCGATCGAACGGGAATCGAAGAAGACGTGGGTCCGTTTCGGGTCGAACCCGAGCGCGAGGATGTCGTAGAGGTTCTCCATCCCCCAGTACGCGGTCTCTTCCCGAGTGAGTCCCGAACGGGCCCAGAACTTCTCGTCGTCCGTGATCTGGATGAACATCCGGACTCCGAGGGTCTTCTGAAGCCACCGACAGAGGTCGAACGAGACCAAGTGGGAGGTGTGGAGCGGTCCGGACGGGCCCCGGCCAGAGTAGAGGAAGAACGGGGAGCCCTTCTGGTACTGATCGAGCAGGACCCCGAGATCCCGGTGCGAGTAGTACACACCCCGCGACAGCAGCGGGGGAAGGTCGCCGCCCGAGATCTGGTGGAGACGGGCGAGCAGGTCGGGGGTCAGGTCTTGCGTTCCGAACAGTTCGCGCAATCGCACGTAGTCGATGCGGCCCTTGACCTCGTACGGGGTTACGACGAACTCGTCCGCGGGGGCCATGGAGACGGCTTCACCCTTCGGGGAACGTGATCTTGGCGAGGATCTGCTCACGCTCGCGCAACGGCACGCCTGCGGTGCTCAGGGCCTCGGCGACGCACGATCGGGAATGGTCGTGGAAGATCGTGTGGCCGCACGCGGGGCAGGTCGCGGAACCTTGGATCAGCCGCCGCAACCCCTCCCGCGAGGACGACGAATCGCGTCGGGCAAACTGATCGACCAGGAACGCCCCGCCGGTCGCGTTCTCGAGGTTCGTCAGCGGCACGCGGACCGGCTGGTTGCAGACCGGGCAGCGAGCCGGGTTCCGGCACGTGCAGGTCATGGAGGAGAAGGTACCTGTCGGGCCTCCCTATTAAGAGCGCGTCGGGCGGGTCGGCGCGTGGCCCGAGGCTCCTCGGAGCCCGGTACCTTGGGAGGGCCATGGGCGAGACGGAGGAGGAACGTGCCCTCGAGCTCGGGTCCGTGATCTTGGAGGTCCTGCGCCTCCGGAACCATTCGGAAGTGGAGGGGGGCGCGGTCGATGGACCCGCGCACGGGGAGCTTCTCTCTCTACTCCGCCGCGGCCCCCATCCCGAGGTGACGGGCGACGACCTCGACCGGGCGATCGCGACGTGGCTCGGGAACCGGAGGGTCTCCGAGCTCGACGACCCAGAGTTCGCCGGAGAGCGCGGGCGCACGTTGGGGCGTCGATCCGCCCTCGCGCCGCCCGGCAAGGAGTTCCTCCTCCAGAGGGTGGAGAGCGCCGGACGTATCGCCCAGACCGGTCGCGAGCGACACGCGCTCCGGCACCCTTTATGTATCCGAACCGAGCGTTATACTTCGCGTGGTACCGGACGAACCCCCGCCCGACCCGGTCCGCTCCACCCTCGTTGCCCTCTTGCAGCAGCTGAACCGCGCCGAGTCGATCAACGAGGGCCGGGTGCAGGAGCAGACCCTCGAGCTCGACGAGCTGGAGCGCATGCTCTCCCGGTTCTGGGCCGTGGAGCAGGGTCAGGTGAAGGTACCGCTCGCGCTCGGGCTCCTCGTGCGCAACGGCCTCGTCGAGGCCCGGCTGCCCGCGGGCCGAACTCCCAACAGCAGCACGCCCACGCGGGCTGTCTACCAGATCACGGCTGAAGGCAAGGCATTCCTCGTCGATATCCAAAAGACAAGCGAACGGATCCCCTGACGAGGGAACCCGCCCTCGGTTCGCCCCGTTACGTTAAGTAAGCGACGAGTGTCGGCGCGGGGCCATGTCGCGGATCCACTCCGGACACAAGGGACGGGCCGGTTCCCACCGCCCTTTCCCCCTGACCAAGCCGGAGTGGGTTACCGCGAGCTCGGAAGAGGTCGTGGAGCAGGCGGTCGCGCTCGCGAAGGGCGGCCAGAGCGCCGCGCTGGTCGGGCTCACCCTCCGGGACCAGCACGGGATCCCTTCGACGCGGGCCGTCACCGGGAAGCGTCTCGCGACCCTCCTGAGCGAGAACGGGGTCAAGCCCGAGATCCCCGACGACCTGCAGGCCCTTCTCAAACGCGTCGTGCACCTCCAGCGTCACCTGACGACCCATCCCAAGGACCTGTCGAACCGCCGGGGCCTCGCCCTGATGGAATCGAGGATCCGCCGCCTGGCGCGGTACTACCGGCAGCGTCGCCGCCTGCCCGAGAACTGGCGGTATTCCGCCGCCGGCGCGGCCCTCCAGGTGGAGTGATGCCCTCGGGTCCGGATTCGTTTGTTTCGGACCCCCAGTACGGCCGAGAGTTCGAGCGGGCCCGCGGGCTCGTCCTTTCCCATCCTCGACGGTGGCGCGTGATCTACCACTACGACGCCGACGGGATCGCCAGTGCCTCCTCCGCGGTCCGAGCGTTCGGCCGCCTCGGCTATCCCGTGCAACTCACTCCGCTCATCGGGGTCGAGCGCGAGAAGATCCAGCGCCTCCTCGCGGCGACGAAGGGGCCGGTCCTGATCGTGGACACGGGGGCCAGCTGGGCCGACCTGTACCCCGCCCATCCTTTCCCGGTCGTGGTCCTCGACCACCACACCTATTCCGGGGCACCGCGGCCCCCGGACCTCCCACCGCACGTCGCGTTCGTGAACCCCCTGGATTGGGGGGTCAATGGGATGAGCGAGATGTGCGCGGCGACCCTCACCTGGTTGTTCTCCGTCTTCCTCGACCCACTGAACTGGGACAATGCGGCCTGGGGGCTCTCGGGAGCGATCGGCGACCGCCAGCACGTGGGAGGGTTCCACGGGCTCAACGGGATCCTGGTCGACGAAGCCGTCCGGCGCTCGGTCCTGGTACGCGGTCCGGGGGTGGCGCTGCTCGGCCCGACGGTCGGAGCGGCGCTCACCTCCAGCATCGACCCGTACTACCGGGGGCTTTCGGGTCGGCGGCCGGCGGTCGATGCCTACCTGCGCGAGCAGTCCATCGACCCCGAGACCCCTCCCCGGAAGCTCTCCGACGAGGCCCGCCAGCGCCTGGTCGCGAGCCTGCGCGCGCGTCTCGAATCGAATGGCGTGCTGCCGGAGTTCGTGGCCCTCGTCGACCAGGAGCGCTGGTTCGTCCCCTCGCTCGGCCGGGACGCGGAGGAGCTGTCGAACCTCCAGAGTGCCACGGGCCGGGCCGAACCCCCGGCCTCGGGGTCGCGATGGCGCTCGGGGATGCCCGTGCGTTCGAGCGCGCCGAGGTGGAGGAGACGCGGTGGCGGGCCGGCATCCTGGCGACCCTCGTTCGGCTTGAGGAGCAGGGGGTAAATGAGAGGACGGCGCTACGCTGGTTCGAGAGCCAGGAGACTCCCCTCGCGGGGACCCAGGCCGGCATGGCGATGAGCTACCTTCTGCCCCCCGACAAGCCCGTGATCGTCTTCTCGGGCGGAGTCACCGGCCCCTTGAAGCTCAGCGGCCGCGGCACCCTCCGGCTCGTGGCGAAAGGCCTCGACCTTTCCGAGGCCCTCCGCCAAGCGGCGAGCGCCGTCGGAGGGGAGGGCGGAGGCCACAAGGTCGCGAGCGGCGCGACCATCCCGGCCGGAAGCCGCGACCGGTTCCTCGACGAGGCCGACCGCGCCATCGCGGCCCAGCTCCACCGGGGAGGGGCACCATGACCGGCGCCCCCGCCGAGGCGAAGCCGGCGCCCGTCGACCGCGTGAACGACCATGCGCTTGAGGGGGAGATGCACAAGTCCTACCTCGAATACGCGATGAGCGTCATCGTCGGGCGCGCCCTGCCGGACGGCCGAGACGGCCTGAAGCCGGTCCAGCGCCGGATCCTCTGGTCGATGTGGGAGTCCGGGGCGACGCACGACCGGGCCTACCGGAAGAGCGCGCGGACGGTCGGGGACGTCCTCGGCAAGTACCATCCGCACGGAGACCTCGCGGTCTACGACGCACTCGTGCGGATGGCCCAACCGTTCAGCCTTCGCTACCCGCTCATCGACGGTCAGGGCAACTTCGGCTCGATCGACGGCGACTCCCCCGCGGCGATGCGGTACACCGAGGCGCGCCTGAGCGCCCTGGTCGAGGAGATCCTCACCGACTTGGAGAAGGAGACGGTCGCCTGGGGGGACAACTTCGACGGCTCGTTGAAGGAGCCGCTCGTCCTTCCCTCGAAGGTCCCGAACCTGCTCGTCAACGGTTCGGCCGGCATCGCGGTCGGGATGGCGACCAACATGCCCCCCCATCGCCTCAACGAGATCGTCGACGGCCTCCTCCTGCTCATCGAGCGTCCCGACGCCGACCTGGACGCCCTCATGAAGGTCATCCCGGGCCCCGACTTCCCCGGCGGTGGCTACCTCTCGTCCGAGGGGATCCGGGAGGCGTACGCGACCGGCCGCGGGACGCTCCACCTCCGCGGCACCGCCGAGATCCGCGACCGCGACGGCAAGGACGAGATCGTGATCACCGAGATCCCCTACGAGGTGAACAAGTCGTCGCTGCTCCAGCTGATCGCCGATCTGGTCAAGAACAAACGGCTCGATGGCGTCACCGACCTCCGCGACGAGTCCGACCGCGACGGGACGAGGGTCGTCCTCGAGCTCCGGCGCGACGTTCCCGCCGAGATCCTCTTGAACCGCATCTACGAGCACACCCCGCTCGAGACGAGCTTCGGGGTGATCAACCTCTGCCTTGTCGACAATCGCCCGCGCGTCCTCCCGCTCAAAGACCTCCTCGAGATCCACCTGGCCCACCGACGGCTCATCCTCACGCGCCGGACGACGTTCGACCTACGCAAGGCCACCGAACGGCTCCACCTGCTCGAGGGGTTCCTCACCGCGATCGACCATATCGACGAGGTGATCAAGATCATCCGTCGCTCGAAGGACGTCGCGGTCGCCGAGACCAGCCTCATGGGCCGGTTCCTGCTCTCGACCGAACAGGCGAAAGCGATCCTCGACATGCGGCTCTCCCGGCTCACCGCCCTCGAGCGGGAGTCGGTCGAGACCGAGAAGGCCGAGAAGGAGGCGCTCACCCGCCACCTCCAGGCGATCCTCGCGGACCCCAAGCTCCTCAACGGGCTCATCGTCGACGAGCTCAACGACTTGAAGACGCGGTACGGCGACGACCGCCGGACCCGGATCGTCCCGGAGTTCACGGCCCGCACGCTCGAGGACCTGATCCCGGATGCGGACATCGTCGTCCTCGTCACCCGAGACGGGTACGTGAAGCGCCTCCCGCTCGAGCAGTACCGCCGGCAGCGCCGCGGGGGTCGGGGGCTCGGCCAGATCGAGACGAAGGAGGAGGATTTCGTCATCCACACGTTCGTCACACGGACCCACGACGACGTCCTGTTCCTGACCACGCTCGGGCGGGTCTACCGTCTTGTCGCGTACGAGCTCCCCGAGGGGAGCCGGCAGTCCAAGGGCAAAGCGCTCATCAACCTCCTCCCGAAGCTGAAGGACGGCGAACGGGTCCAGACCCTCCTGCCGCTGCACGACCTCGGCGCGGAGGGGTCGCTCTTCTTTGCGACCAAACGCGGGATCGTCAAGCGCACCACCCTCGACCAGTTCCAGAACATCCGCACGAACGGGATCCAGGCGATCCTCCTCGAGGAGGGCGACGAGATCGTCGACGTCGCGCTCGTCCCGGACGAGGCGACCGAGATCCTGCTCGCGACGCGCGCCGGTCAGTTGGTCCGCTTCCCCCTCGGCGAGGTCCGGCCCATGGGCCGGGCCACGTACGGCGTGATCGGGGTCCGCCTTTCCAAGGAGAAGGGCGACAGCGTGGTCGCGATGGCTCCGGTGAGCTCGAAGTTCCCGACGCTCCTCTCCCTCACGAGCACCGGCTTCGGCAAGCGGAGCCCGACCGAGGATTACCGAAAGACCGCCCGCGGTGCCAAGGGGGTCCGCACGATCAAGACCGGCGGCCGGAACGGCTCGGTCGTCGCCGTCCTTCCGACCACCGACTCCTCCGAGATCCTCGTCACGACCAAGAACGGGATCACGATCCGCATGGCCGTCAAGGGCATCCGCTCCCAGGCGCGGAACACCCTCGGCGTCCGCGTCATCCGCCTCGACGAGGGCGACGAAGTGCGCGACGCGGTCGTCCTGCCTCCCCCCGACGAAACGGTTCCCACCGACGCCCCCACGGAGCGGACCGAGACTCCTCCCGCCGACTCGGAGCCCGACGTGGAGGAGGACCCGGAGGCGGTCGGGGAGACCGAGGACGACCAGGAGGACGACGATGCGCCGCCGGCCACGGGGTAAACGGATCCTGGTCTGCCCCCAGTGCCGGTCGGGCCAGATCGTGCAAGCGAACGCCTCGATCACCGGTGCGGTCTACCACTGCTTGAAGTGCGACTACATCGGGGCGCTCGTCCTCGAGATCGAGGTCGACGCGGACGGGAAGCCGCGGCAGTAACCGGGCGAGCTCCCGCTAGGCGCCCGACGTCCGGCGCCCGAAGTTCCCCGCCGGCGCGACGCGCGCGAGCGCCCGCACGGTTGCGCCGACATCGTGGGTTCGGACGAGCTCGACGCCCTGCAGGGCGGCGATCACGGCGGCCGCGAGCCCGGCCTCGAGGCGGCCCTCCGGGTCCTTCGTTCCCGTCACCCAGCCGAGGAACGACTTGCGGGAGGCCCCGACCAGGACGGGGTAGCCCAGGCGTCGGAACTCCCCCGCGTTCACGAGGAGCTCGAGGCTCTGCTCGGGGGACTTGCCGAATCCAAGACCCGGGTCGACCACGATCCGCTCGGGGCCGATCCCCTCGGCCAGGGCGGCGTCGGTCCGTTCCGCCAACCATCGGCTCACCTCGCCCCTCAGGTCGGCGTACTCGAGGTCGTCCTGCATCGTCGCGGGGGTCCCGCGCATGTGCATGATGACGGTCGCCGCCCCCGTGCGCGCGACCACACGGCGCATCGCATCGGACCGGAGTCCCTCGACGTCGTTCACGAGGTCGGCTCCGGCGTCGACGGCGCGGGCGGCGACCTCGGAGTGGCGGGTGTCGATCGACAGCGGGACGGAGATCCGGCCCGCGAGGCCTCGGAGGACCGGCTCGACCCGGCGCCATTCGACCTCCGGCGAGATCGGGGAGGCGCCGGGACGGGTGGACTCGCCGCCGATGTCGATGAGGTCGGCTCCCTCGGCGACGAGCACCTCCGCCCGGGCGACGGCCTCCTTCGGGTCCAGGTATCGGCCTCCGTCCGAGAACGAGTCGGGCGTGACGTTCACGACCCCCATCACCCGTGGGTGGTCGCTGAGGTCGAGCGTCCGGTGGGCGCCGACGAGCTTCCGTGCTCCGGAGGATACGGGAGTCCGGATCGTAGGGTCGTCCGCGGGCACCACGGGCCTCGGAGCGAACCTCGTGATAAAAAGCGCCGGCCCACGCTCCCCCACCACCTTTAGTCGGGGAGACCCTCGCACCGGTTGCGATGTCAGGATGGCTCGTGGCGGTCGAGGGACCGTCCGCGTCGGGAAAGAGCCGGACCGTGCGGGAGATGTCCCGCCGCCTCGGCGCAACCGAGATCCACGAAGCGTACGACCGGGTTCGGCCGCGCCTGTCCCTCTCTTGGACGACCGTTCCCCAGCTGCTTCGCTTGGAGCAGCGCTTGCTTCGTGAGGACGCCCGTCGGTACCGGGAAGGGCGTCGCCTGGCCGCCACCGGTGCGACGGTCCTGACCGACACCGGATTCCTCGGCCCGCTCACCTACACGGCGGGGCTCGTCCGTCTCGGACTCGCTCCCCGACTCGTCCTGAACCAGCTCCTCGGAACGGCCCGCGAATGGTGCGAGGAGGGCCGATGGGGCCTGCCCGACGCCATCCTCTACCTCCGTACGCCCTTGGCCGAGCGTCGGCGGAGGGCGGAGGGAGATCCGCGGCGACATCCGGCCCCGCTCCGGGCCCGCCACCAAGCGGTCGCGGCCTACGAGCAACGGTTCTACCGGACCGTTGTTCGGCCGGAGCTGGGCGAACGATTCCGGTCCGTCTCCGGGACGGGCACGCCCAACGAGGTCGTCGCTCGCCTCGTGGAGGCTATGACCCGGTTCCGGGCGAGGACCCGACGACCCTCCTCCGGACGGATCCTCGACGCGATCGAGCACGACCGGGGCGTTCCGTGACCTCCCCACGAGGCCTTAACCGGCCCCCCGTCCTCGGGGAGACCGGGAAGTCGTGGGCGATATCTTTCTCGGCACGAGCGGCTGGGATTACCCCGAGTGGGCTGGACGGGTCTACCCGAAGCACGGGACCTCGGACAAGCTCCGCTACTACGCCGGCCTTTTCCCGATCGTCGAGGTGAACTCGACCTTCTACCGCCTCCCGCCCCCCTCCGTCGCCGCGACGTGGGTACGCCGGACCCCCGCGGGATTCCGGTTCGCGGCGAAGTTTCCCCAGACGATCACCCACGACCTCCGTTTGGTGGGGACCGACGACGAACTGCGCCGCTTCCTCGCCGTTCTCGAACCGATCCGGCAGGCCGGCAAGTTCGCCGCGGCGTTGCTCCAGCTCCCGCCTTCGCTCGCGTTCGAGCCCGCGACGGTGCGGGCCTTCTACGAAACCCTCCCCGAGGACCTCCCGGTCGCGGTCGAGTTCCGCGAGCGGTCGTGGGTGACGCCGGAGTCGTTCGAGCTCCTGCGCGAGTACGGGCTCGCCTACGTCGTGGCGGACGAGCCCCACCTGCCCGCCCAGCTCGAGATCACCGCGTCATTCGCCTACGTGCGCTGGCACGGGCACGGTTCGCCCCTCTGGTACGACTACACCTACTCGCCCGCCCAACTCGAGGCGTGGGTGCCCCAGGTGCGCACGCTTGCCGAGCGGGTCCCCGTGCTCTACGGATTCTTCAACAACCATTTCCGGGGCGATGCGGCGACGAACGCCCGTACCCTCTCCGAGATGCTCGGTCTCCGGCTCCCGCCGGGCCGGCCTCGACTCGACTAGCGCGTGGAGGACGGGTGAGGGCCGGTTCCCACCTGCGGACCGTCGGTTCGGGTCACCCGCTGAGACGCAGGGTAAACACCGATATGGTGCCGCGTTGTGGCGGGGTCCGACGGTACCGTCCTAACTTGGGCCGGACAGGCGTATTTTTGGAGGGAATTTCTTGAAAGCCATCGTATTCGAACGGTACGGGCCGCCGGAGGTTCTTCAGCTCAAGGAGGTGGAACGACCGATTCCCAAGGACAACGAAGTGCTGGTCGAGGTGCACGCGGCCGCGGTCAACCCGTTCGACTGGCATCGGATGAGGGCGTCCCCGTTCCTGGTCCGGATGGGCGGCGGGTTTCGCAAACCCAAGGACCCGAGGTTGGGCGCGGACGTTTCGGGGAGAGTGGAAGCGGTCGGCCGGGCCGTGACCCGACTCAAGCCCGGGGACGAGGTGTTCGGCTTTGCGCACGGCAGTTTCGGCGAGTACGCGACCGCCGCGGAGGACGACCTTGCGACGAAACCCGCCAACCTTTCGTTCGACGTCGCGGCCGCCGCCCCGATGGCGGCACTCACCGCGCTGAAGGGCCTGCACGACCAAGGACATGTCCAGCCGGGTCAGAAGGTGCTCATCAATGGGGCGTCCGGGGGCGTCGGCAGTTTTGCCGTGCAGATCGCCAAATCGTACGGGGCGGAGGTCACGGGCGTGTGCAGCACGCGTAATCTCGAGCTCGTGCGTTCGATCGGGGCCGACCACGTCATCGACTACTCGCGTGAGGACTTCACCCGGAGCGGGCCGGAGTACGACCTGATCCTCGATGCGGTCGGAAACCACTCGGTGTCGCAGTACAAACGGGCGTTACGCCCCGGAGGGACCGGAGTCGTGGTCGGCTTCACCAGCATGCTTCGGTTGATGCGGGTCATCCTCCGGGGGAAATTGACGTCCAAGTCGGCGAGCAAGTCGGTCCGTATGATGATGATGCGGCCCGTCCCGGAGGACCGCGCGACCTTGGCGGAGCTCCTTGGATCCGGCAAGGTGGTCCCCCTGATCGACCGGCGCTACCCCCTCGCCCAAGTGCCGGAAGCCATCCGCTATCTCGAACAGGGACACGCCCGGGGAAAAGTGGTCATCACGGTGCGACCCGACCCGACCACCGGATGAGGGACGAAGCGGCGCACGGGCCGCTTCGGTCGGGAGTTGGGTCTCGGGCCGGCCGCGGCGCCCTTCCGGAAGGACACGGGTGGTCGATTGGACATGATACGTTTCCGCGATGGCGCGCGTCGAGACCGTATCGCGAAAGGGCACGAACCCGACGGCCGGGGCTTATCCAGATCGTTGCATTCCTCGCGCGATGACCGCGACGGGGCCGGGCAATATCTGGATTGGCTCTATTGTTGTAGACTGCAGTAATCTCCCACGGATGATCGCCTTCTGGCAAGAAGCGCTCCACTACATCCCCAGGGAACCTCCCGAGCCCGACGGGGTCGTGCTGAAGGATCCCGAAGGTCGCGGGCCCAATCTCTCGTTGAACCTGACCCCCGAGGGACCGTTGGACGACTATCGAATCCATTTGGACCTCTATTCATCCAGCCCCGAGAGAGAAGTGGAGCGGCTCCTTCGGCTCGGGGCGACGCTCGGGAAGCCCGCTGAAGAGGGAGACGATTTTGTGACCCTAAAGGACCCCGACGGAAACCTATTCGATGTGATCGACAAGGAAGGGTGGTCGTTTGGCCAGCGCGCCGGAGCGAAGGGAATCAAAGCGAGGGGACGCGGGCCGTGACCGCGCGACCTTCCTGAAAGGCGGAGGGGGTCGTTGACCGGACCGCGAGGAGCGCGCGGGACCCCGATGAGACCGACCGATCTCCGTCCGTCCTCCTCGGTGAACGTCCGTCGGGCCGTCCTCGAGGACCTCCCCGCGATGGCGCTCGTCCACGTGAACGGCTGGAAAACCGCGTATCGGGGGATGATGCCCGACAAGCTCCTAGACCGCCTCACGGTCGAGAGCGACATCGCCTCCGGCTTCGGGAGCGGACTGAAGGAGCGTCGCCCGGAGGCGGACCAGTGGGTCGCGCAGACCTCCGACGGGGCGATCGTCGGTTACGCCGTCGCCGGCCCCAACCGGGACCCGAACCCCGACTTCGCCGGGGAACTGGAAGCGATCTACGTGCTGGATTCGCATCGGGGTCACGGGGTCGGGACCGTGCTCGTCCGGGAGGTCGCGCGCTTTCTCCTGAGCACGGGACGGTCGAGCATGATCGTGTGGGTTCTCGAGCAGAATCCGTACCGGCGGTTCTACGAGCGTCGGGGCGGGGCCCCGGCCGGGAAGCGCATCGACGAGTCCCACCGCCTGGGCGGTGGCCCCGTGCCCGAGGTCGGCTACGGCTGGAAGGATCTCCGACTGCTCGCGAACGTGTGACGCGTACGCTTCGGACGAGGAAACGCTCTCTTCCCGACCCGTTCCAACGCCCCCCGAGCGGTCGCTTTAGAGCCGCCCCGGCCGTCGAACGGTCCCGGTCGTTCGATGTTCGATGGGTTCGCGATCCCCGACCACCTCCTCGAAGAGGAGACCCTCCCGGTCCCGTCCCCTCCGCCGGAGGAGACGCGGGTCCGGCCGCCGCGGCTCCCCGCGCGGTTCCGCCTCGCGCCCCGCTCCCACCGGGCCCGGACCTCGGTGGGGCTGCCGTCCTCGCCCGCGCTGTTCCCCTGGCTCGCCCGCCGGTTCGCCCCGGGCCAGCTCACGCTCTGGACGGGGGCCCGCGCCGCCCTCGACCCGGTCCTCGAACTTCTCTACGCGGGCAACGCGCTCGGCCGCGGCCGCATCTCGCTTCTGGAAGGGTCGAACCGTTTCAACCCCTACCGGCTCGGCGAGGTGGGACGCGGCCTCGGGGTGGACGCGGCCGAGGTCCTGCGGCGGATCCGCCTCGCCCGCTCGTTCACGGCCTACCAGATGGTAGCGCTCGTGGACGCGTGGTCGGCCGAGGCGCGGCGGCACCCGCCGACGCTCCTCATCGGGCACGACCTCCCGGCCGCCTTCTCGATCGACGACGTTCCCGAGGACGAACGTGCGGCCCTCCTCCACCACGTCGCCGGGACCCTGCGCACGCTCGCGGAGTCGCTCCGGGTCCCGCTGTTGCTCACGCTCGACCCGAGCGGCGCGGCGAGCTTCCCCGGCCTGGACGACGCCGGTCCCCCGTGGTGCGACCTCGTCACCTTCTCCCGCGGACCGGGGACGCTCCGCCTCCGGGCCCTCCGCGACGACGCCCGCCTCGCGTTCGTGGCGCGCGCCCCGGGCCAGCACGGCATCGAAGAGTTCGGCGGCGGTGCCGTCGGGGAGGTGATCGCATGGGACGCACCGTCCCGACGTACCGCCAGGCCCTCGAGGAGCGGCTGAAGCGCTGGGACGAGTTCGCGCGCCTCCTCACGACGCCCGAGGAACGGGCGGCGTTCGAGACGCTCCGGCTCGGCGCCCGTCGCTACGTCGCCCAGGCGACGTACGTCGGGAGCCCCGACCTCCTCGAGTCGATCCTCCTCTCCGTCCTCCTCGACCTCGCCCGCCGGCTGCCCGCGGACGAGACGGCCCGGCCGACCCGTCGCTGACCGTGGTCGGTTCGCCGCCGCCGGACGCCTGGCTCCTCGACATCACGGAGAGCCCGGACGGCCGCTCCGTCGTCCTCTGGACGAAGGAGCGCACGACTGCCCGGGTGCGACGGACCGCGGTCGAGTTCCGGCCACCGTTCTTCGTGGTGGGGGCGCGGAGCGACCTCGCCGACCTCGTGCCCCGCCTCACCGAACGCCCGACGGTCGAGCGGATCCGACGGGTCGTCCTCCGTCCGTCCATCTTCGACCACCGGCCCCGGACGGTCCTGGAGGTCACGCCGACCCGCAACACCGCGCGCCGCCCCCTCGCCCGGTCGGTCGACGAGCTGGGCGGGTTCGTCCGCTACACCCTCTTCGACGTCGACCTCTCCGCCCCGCAGCTCTACCACCTGACCCACGACCTCTACCCGTTCGCCCCGGTGCTCGGGCACGGGAGCGCGATCCGCGCAACCGAGCCTGCGGAGACCGTCGACTACACCCCGCCGCCGCTCGTCGTCGCCCGCCTCGCGGTCACGCTGGAGGGACCGCACCGCGGCCGCCTCCCGCCGGCGGAGGGACGGATCGCCTCGGTCCGGCTCGGCGACGCGACGCTCGAGGGACCGGAGGAGGACCTCCTCCGCGCGCTGGTCGGCGAGCTCGGCCGGGCGGACCCGGACGTCCTCCTGACCGACGGCGGGGACGCGCTCGACCTGCCGTGGCTCTACCGGCGGGCCGCGGCCCTCGACCTCGGCCCGGAGGAGTTCGCGCTCGGGCGCGAGCCGGTTGGCTTCCGCCCGGCGCGCGCCGCCCGCTCGTTCGAGACGTACGGACGGGTCCTCTACCGCGCGGCGACCTACCCGCTCCCCGGCCGGTTCCACCTCGACCGGGAGAACTCGTTCCTCTTCGATGACGCGGACCTCGCCGGCCTCGTCGACGCGGCCCGGCTCTCGCGCCTCTCGCTTTCGACGGTCGCGCGCCAGTCCCCGGGCACGTGCTTCACCGCGATGGAGATGGCGGAGGCGCTTCGCCGCGGGCTTCATGTCCCGTGGAAGAAGAACCGGCCCGAGTCGTTCCGTCGCGCCGACCGCCTGGTCGCCGCCGACCGGGGCGGGGTGATCTTCGTCCCACCGGTCGGTGTCTTCGGGCCGGTGGACGAGTTCGACTTCGCGAGCCTGTTTCCCCACATCATGGTCCGGAAGAACCTCTCGGCGGAGACGCTCGAGTGTCGGTGCTGCCCGGACAGTCCGCTCCGCGCCCCGGGGCTCGGCTACCGTTCGTGCACCCGGGCGGTCGGGCTCATCCCCCGGACGCTCGAACCGCTCCTCACCCGGCGACTCGCCTACAAGGCCGCGGCCAAGGACCCGGCGCTCCCGCCCGAAGAACGGGCGCGCCTCATCGGGCGGGTCAAGATGCTGAAGTGGATCCTCGTGACGGCGTTCGGTTACCAGGGCTACCGGAACGCCCGCTTCGGTCGGATCGAGTGCCACGAGGCGATCAACGCCTACGCACGCGAGCTGATCGCCGACCTGGTCCCGGCCGCCGAGACCGCCGGCTACCGGGTCGTCCATGGGATCGTCGATTCGCTCTGGCTCGCACCGAGCGACCCCGGCCGGCCGCCCGACCCGGAAGCGTTCGCCCGGAGCGTCAGCGAGCGGACCGACCTGCCGCTCGGCTACGAGGGACGGTACCGCTGGATCGTCTTCCTGCCCGCCGTGACGCACGGTCTCGGGGTGCCGAACCGGTACTACGGCCTCTACGAGAGCGGGGAGTTCAAGCTCCGCGGGATCGGGGGGCGGCGGCACGACACCACCGGCCTCGTCCGGCGGTTCGAGGCCGAGATGCTCGACCTGTTCCGCGCCGCCCACGGTCCGACCGAGTTCCGGGCCCTCCTTCCGCGGGCGCTCCGCCGGGCGGATGGGTTCGCCGAGCGGGTCCGGAGCGGCTCGTGGTCCGTCGAGGAGCTCGTCATCTCCCACCGGATCGGCCAGGCGAGTACGGCGTTCGTCACGTTCACCGACTCGGTCGCGGCCCTCCGTCAGCTGGAGCGGGCCGGCGCCGTCCGAGCGCCCGGACAGGTCGTCCGGTACGTCGTCCTCGACCGGAGGAGCCGTTCGTACCGCGAACGGGTCCGGCCCGAGGAGTTCTTGGAGGGCGGAGAACGGTACGACCCCGACGCCTACCTCGAGCTCCTCGCCCGGGCCGCGGAGACGCTCCTCGTTCCGTTCGGGGTCGAGCGGGACGGACTCCTCGAGCGGTGGGGGTACGGGGGTCCGGTCGAACGCGACCCGTACCGCTCCCCCGAGAGCGTCGCGCAGTCGGTGCTCGACAGGGATGCCGAGACTGGGAGGAACTTTTAGCCGACCGGGCCGTGGACCTGACGTGGCCCCGCGCCCGCGTCGCCTGGCCCCTTCTCGCCCACTGGCCCGCCGGAAGGCTGCCCGCCGGACCGCCGGGACGCCGCTCCCTCCTTCCCAACGCGCCGCGGAAATTCGCGCCACCGTACGAAGGGGACGGGTCGAGGACCTGACACCGCTCTTGGTCGCACTCAGCGACCCGGTCGCCGGTATCCGCCAAACCGCTGCGATCGCGCTCGGGCTGCTCGCGGACCCGCGGGCCGCGACGACGCTCGCCGCGGCCCTCCAGGACCCGGACCCGGTGGTCCGCGCTAGCGTGGCCGAGGCGCTCGGGCCCGCCGGACGACCCGACACCCGCGCTGCCCTCGAAGCCGTCTTGGCGGACCCGGACCCCCACGTCCGACGGAAGGCGGCGGACGCTCTTGCGACGGCGGCGGACCCGGGGTCGGTCGTCGCGTTGAAGGGATGCCTCCGGGACCCGGTCGGCGAGGTCCGTCTCGCGGTCGCCCGCACGCTCGGACGGGTCGGGACCCCCGAGGCCCATCTCGCGCTCGAAGGACTTCTCGCGGATTCGTCCGACCGGGTCCGGCGTGAGGCCGTCCTCGGCCTCGGCCGCGCCGGGCGGCCCGAGGTGCGCGGTCTCGTCCGGGGGATGCTGGACGACCCGGCGCGACGGGTCCGCGCGGCGGCGGCCGTCATCGCCGGTCGCCTCCACGACCGGGATGCCGTCCCGCGACTATTGGAAATCCTGGGCCAGGAAGAGACGTGGGAGAAACCGTCGGTCCTCATCGCCCTCGGGCGGATCGGGGACCGAAGCGCGATCCCCCGCCTCGTCGAGGCCGCCGAGAGCCCGCAGCATTGGCTCCGCGTCTGCGCGGTCCACGCGCTCGGCGAGCTCGGGGGCGCCGAGGCCCGGACGGTCGCGATCCGGGGCCTGGTCGACCCGGCGTGGCCCGTGCGCGGAGCCGCGGCGATCGCCTTGGGCGCGGTCGGGGTCCCGGAGGATCTCGCACGCCTCCTGGACCTCCTTGAGGACGACCATTCCTGGCCCCGTCGGGGCGCCACCTACGCCCTCGGCCATCTCGGCCTCGGAGAAGCCGCCCCCCGGATCCGGGAGGAGCTTGCGGACGCGGCGCCCGAGGTGCGCCTCGCGGCGGTCTGGGCGCTCGGCCGGCTCGGGGACGACGGGGCCCGGGAGGAACTCGTGCGATTGCTCCGTAGCGGACCCTGCCTCGAGGGGCCTCCGGCGCTCGGCGAAGAGGAGGAGGTCCTGCGCTCCGACGCGGAGAGCCGGCTCTTCGACGCGATCGTCCAGGCGCTCGGCCGCCTCCCGCACGGGGCAGACGACCCGGTGGTCCAGAGCGCCCTCCTGGCGGCCCGGGCTCGCCTGCCGGACGAGGAGCTCGACCGGCTCGCACGACTGCCGCTCCCCGAGGTCGGAGAGGACCGGCCCGTCCCCACCCTGCGCACTCTCTTCGAGGTGGCGATCGTCACGCCGTTCGACGAGGACGGTGCCGGTTGATCCGCGATTTCCGACCCACCGACGGGCCTCAACTGGTCTCCCTTCTCACGACACAGTTCCCGGCGGAAGAGGCGATCATGGGCTCGCATCCGGATCGGTTCTACCAGATCGTGAAACGGGTCTACCGGTGGGACAGCCGATTCCTGCTCGGTCTCCTGCGGCTGTTCGGGAAGCCCGTTTTCCGCCTGCTCGTGGTCGACGAGGGAGGCCACGCGGCGGCCACGACCCTCCTGACGTTCACCGGCCCGTCCGTCTACATCAGCATGGTCGCGACCGACCCGACGATGCGACGACGCGGGTTCGCCCGCTCGTTGCTTCTCCGCTCCCAAGAGATCGCCCGCGGACTGGGCCGGCAGTACCTGGTGCTCGACGTCCTCTCCGGCAACGCCCCCGCCCGGGCGCTGTACGAGGGACGTCTTGGCTACGTGCCCCTTCGGGAGACGTCGTTCCTGGTGCACGAGCGGCCGGCGGATTTCGGACCCGAGCCGGCCTCCCTCCCGCGGGGGCTCCGCCCGTACCAGAAGTCGGACGAGGCCCCGCTACTCGCGATCGTGCGGAGCCAAGTCCCGCCCGAGGTGGCCCGCGTTCTGCCCCGGAAGGCCACCGGATTGCGCGGCTCCGGGATAGAGAACCGGCTCTTCGAGGCCGAAAAGGCCACGTGGGTCGTGGACCGGGGGAACGGAGCCGAGGCCGCTCTGCTCGCCCTTCGCACCCCCGATGCCGACGCGGCCCACATCAACGACCCGATCGTTTCCGCCACGGCGGATCCCGCCCTGGTCCGGGAGATGGTCCGTGCGGCCGGCGCATGGTGCGCGGCTCGGAAGGCTCCCCGGATCGCGACCCAAGTACCGGTCGCGAACGTGACCGGACGGACGGCCTTGGAGAGGGAGGGATTCCACGGGGCGCTCTCGCTCTGGACGCTCTACCGACCCGTCGCGTAAGCGCTCCCGTCCCCTGTCGGACGTCGACGCCTACCTGCTCCCCGCGGTCGTCGGTGGCGGCCTCGGAGACATCGAGGAGACCCTGGCCGCGGGTCGACGTCTCGCTCGCGCCGGGGTTCGGATCTGGCTCTTTCGCCACGCCGGCCAGCCCCTGCCGCGGTCGGTCGATGGGCCGTGGGATTGGCCACCGTTCGAGTCCGTCGACCGACTCGTTCCGCGCGGGTCGGCCGCGCTGACGGTGACCCCCGCCTGGGGCGTGAGCGCCGCCCCCTCGCGACCCGGCGCGTACGGACGCGGCGGTCCCTGGGAGAGCGAGGTGAAGGAGATCGAGACCGCCTACGGCCCCAGCCGCGTCCTTCACGTGAGCCTCGAAGAGTTCGCGAGGACCCTGACCAACACTCGGGAGAATCTCGAACGTCTCCGAGAGGGCGGAGTGCCGGCCCGCGCGCTCGGACCGCGTCTTCGGGCCGCCCGGAGCTCGGGAGAGGTCGAGCGCTTCCGATCGGCGTTCCGGCGGTTCCGGGCGTTCGACCGGCCGAACGTGCTCCACCTGTTCGCGTCGTTCCGGCCTGACGCCGCGTTCGCTTGCGAGTTCCCCGAGGCGGTCCAGACCGGACCGCTCTGGCCGGAACGATTTCGACGAGGTCGGTGGGCCCCGACTCGGGGCAGCCGTCCCGAATGGGTCTGGTACGCGAGCCCCGCGAGCGCCGAGCGCATCGCTTCGGCGGTGGCCGCCGGACTGGCCGCGGCGGATCCGGCGGCGCATCTGTGGGTCCTGACCCCCCGCCCCTGGACGCTCCGCCTTCCCTCCGATCGGGTGGAAGTGGTCACGACCCCCGTCCCTCCGACCGAGTGGACGGCCCGATTCGCCCGGGCTCGCCTGCGGATCGTGACGGGAAGCCGCACGCTCCTCGAGGCGATGGAGCTCGGCGGTCCGTTCCTCTACTTCAACGGAACCCTCGGGCGGGGGAAGCACATGCGTCGCCATCGCCCCGAGAAGCTCACGTCCCTGCTCGACCTGGCCGCTCGCGCGGGGGTCGGGACCCCGCTCCGGACCGACCTCGCCGACTTCGCCCGGGGAAGACGGGTCCGGGAGGTCGTCGAACGGGCCGCGGCCGGAGCGGACGGTTGGTCGGAGTTCCCGCGTCGGTGGCCGGTCACGTCGTTCAAGGCTCCGTTCGATGACCCGGGCTCTCTCCTCGTGCGGGTCGCGAGCGCGCTCGGTCGCCGGGGTGCGAGGGCACCGGACATCGTGCGTCGGGTGCGCGCCGGACTCGCGCCCTGACGTTGGGGAGAGTCGGACGATAAATCGGAGGGCCGGCTGGCCCCTTCCGCATGCCGTCGGAGACGGCGACCGCGGCCGCCGTGGGGAAGGCTCTCGTGGAGGGAGCCGCCGCCCTCAAGCGAGGCGAGGAGCTCGTCGTCGCCTCGTGGACCCACACGCTGCCCTGGGCGACGGCATGCGTTTCCGAGGCCCGTCGTCTCGGAGCGCGCGCGACCCTCCTCCTCGAGGACGAGGCGACGTTCTGGCGGAGCGTCGAGGTCGCACCGGCCACACGTTCTTGGTCCGGGATCCCGTCCGCGGTCCGGGCGGCGCTTCGGGAGGCCGACGCGCTCGTGTATTTCGCCGGCCCGGCCGACCGGCCTCGCTTGCACTCCCTCCCGCCCGCCCAGCAGGCCCCGTTCCACGGGGTCTCGGAGGCGTGGCTCTCCCTCTGCCGGAGGGCCAGGGTCCGCGGGGTTCGTTGCCTGCTCGGGTACGCTTCGGACGCCCAGGGCGAGCGCTGGGACGTCCCCGGGGCACTCTGGCGAAGCCAGATGGCCCGCGCGATCGTCGACTCCGACCCGATCGCGGTGGGAGCCGCCGGTACCCGGACGGCCCGCGCTCTGGCTCGGGGCCGCGAGCTCCGCGTGACGGCAGCGAACGGTACCGACGTTAAGCTCCGCCTGCTCCGACGCACCCCCTGGGTCGACGACGGCCGGGTGGACCGACAGGATCAGTTGCGGCGCCGGAATGTCACGACCGTTCCCGGTGGGACGGTCGTGGTGGCCGTCGACGAGCGTTCCGCGGAAGGGACCGCGATCGCCGACCGCCCGAGCTTCCTCGCCTCCGGCCGGGTCGACGGGGGGCAATGGGACCTCGAGCGCGGGAGACTGCGGGAATTTTGGTATACGAGCGGAACCGACGCGTTCGAGAGCGAATTCGCCACCGCCCCGAGGGGGCGGGAGGTCCTTGGCCTCTTCGCCGTCGGGCTCAATCCGTCCCTTCCGGCCGGCCTCCCGCAGGCCGAAGATGCCCCGGCCGGGACCGTCACGCTCGCGATCGGAGGGAACTCGGCTTACGGCGGCTCGAACGTGTGCCGGTTCCTTTCCTGGATGACCATTGGGGAAGCGACGGTGGCCGTGGACGGCACCGCGCTCGTGGACCGTGGGGAGCTCCTCTAACTCGGGCGGCCGGCGGCTCGGCCGGGCGTTCTACGACCGACCGACGAGGACGGTCGCCCGCGACCTGCTCGGCCGAGTCCTCAAGGCGCGGGGGCCGGACACGGTGCGTGCCGCCCGGATCGTCGAAGTGGAAGCGTACGTCGCGAACGACGCGGCGAGCCACGCCTTCCGTGGATTGACCGAGCGCAACCGCTCGATGTTCGCCCGGCCCGGCACGCTGTATGTGTACCGGATCCACCAGGTCGTCTGCGCGAATCTCGTGACGCGCCCAGGCGATGCGGTGCTCCTCCGCGCCGGGGCTCCGGTCGACGAAGGCTCGGGGAATCCCTCGGGCCCGGGCCGCCTGTGCCGATACCTCGGGATCACCCAGGACGACGATGGTACCGACACGACCCGGAGGGGGCGAGTGTACGTCGTTCCGGGGGTCCGGCGGGCGCTCGATTCGCGCATCCTCACCAGCCCCCGGGTCGGGATCACCCGCGCCGTAGACCGCCCACTGAGGTTTAGCGTCGAGGGGGATCCGTGGGTCTCCCGACCCCGACCCCGCGGGGTGTTTACTTCAGCTTAGCCCACTCGTAACTGCGGCGCCGGGGGCTCGCCCCGAACCCGCATGACGAGCAGACGGCTTTCTGGCGGTGGAAGGCGTGGCGGCCGCAGCGCCGGCAAATGACGTGGACGATCTTGCCTCCGCGGCGTGCTGGTGTTCCCTTTCCCATGTGCGCAACCTTCCTACGGCGAGATGTAGACGATCGAGTCGCCCCGGACCAACGTGACGCCGCTGTGCGGGGTGACCTGGTCCTTCACGACCTCCTCAGCGGAAGAGAGGAGCAGGTTGAGGTGCTGGTCGTAGGCGTCAAGCACGCCCCGGTACGAGCGTCCGCCCTTCATCTCCACCAGCACGCGCTTGTGGAGGCTTTGCTGCAGGACGTCAAGGGGCCGCATCGAGGGGGCCGGCGAGGCCGGGCCTCCCTTTTAACAGTTGCCGCGGGGGGCCACAACCGTCTCGGAATGCGGGAAACCGACACCGGAAGAGGGGCCCGGACGACGGGTTTGGGGCCAAATAGCAGGACCGCGTAGACCGGAGGGCCCCGCGGAGAGACGAAGCCCCTGGCGGGAGGAGAACATCGATGTCGAGCGGGATGAGCAGCCCATCGGGTGAATGGACCCTGAGTCGCGGCCGGGTCACGGCGTTCGCCGTGCTCCTGTTCGTCGACTTCGTTCTGGTCCTGGTGATGCTCGCGACGGACAAGAACCTCCAGCTCGATTTCGGTAGCACTTCGTCGCGGTACTATGGGTACTACGTCCACTGGTGGGGTCTGTTGGCCGAGGGCATCGTTGACCTGATCGTCGCCCTGGGCCTCGTCGTCTTCGTAATCCTCCCGGCGATGAAGGGGCGGCCCATCGGCTCCCGTCGCCCCCAGGTGCTGCTCGCGCTGGCTTGGAACTTACTCGCGATCATCGCCATGCTCGCCATCGTGGAGACCTGGCAACAGGTCGGATTCACCTCGATGAGCCAGTTCGTCACCTATCTCTTCGGGACGAGCGCTTATCCGGGCGCGCTTTCGTACATACCCTGGCTCTACGACGCGTTGCTGGCGACCTACCTCGTGAGCGCGGTCGCTGGAATCCTTGCGGTGATCCGGGTCCGGGCCCCATCGACGAGCTGACCTTCCCACGCGCACGACGGACGGGAGGCGATCGACGCCGTCCGGTGCGCCGGACCGGAGGAGTCCTTCTTGGCCGTTATCGGGGGAAGACGAACTGGGTAGCGGAGACCTCCGCCGCCCGCTCCCAGCCCCCAGCGGCGGGTTCGCGGGTCGCCCAGGCAAACTCCGGACCCGGACCCAGCGCAAGCTGCCGTCGCCACAGGGTGCCCTTCCCCGCGTCGCCCCCGCCGGAGCGGGTCGAGTCAAAACGAGGTCGGAGGTCGGAGGAGAACCAGAGGAGCCGATCCCCGGATCGAGGGGGGCCGGCCCCGCGAGGTCCCGCGTAGATCGACCCCCACCCGTCGGACGCCAGATGGGCAATGGCCCGATGCGAACGGACCCACGGAGGAAGGTAGGCGATCTCCCGGATTGTGTCGAGGACCCGAAATCCATCGACCAGGTACCAGTCGACGTAGACCGGGCGGGCTCGCGACTCCACCCACGGTGCGGCCGGGATTCGAAAGGAGGCGCTCTCCCGGAACCCGGCCGGCGAATGGCGTGCCAGTCGTTCGTGGAATCGCCCGAGGGCTCGCTCGTACGTGACCCTCGGGACGTCCCGGCGAGGACGGTGGAAGAACACGTAGGCGAGGCGCTCGGACCGGCCGTGGGGCGGTTGCGGACGGGGGCGGGCCGGCATGGAGACGCGCGACCTGAGACCGGCAAAACCGTAATAGGTCGGCGCGCCCGGACCCCCCTCCAATGGTCCAGGTCAATATCGACCTCGCCAAGTGCACCGGCTGCTCGCACTGCAAGGATGTCTGTCCGGTGAACGTTTTCGACCTAAAGCCGCGCGACCAGGTCCCGGACGTCGTGGACGACCCGACGGTGGGAGCGAAGTTCCAGTTCCGTGGCGAGAAGTCGCTTGCGGTGAATGGTCCCGAATGCATCGTGTGCGAGGCCTGCCTCTTCTCGTGCGAAGGGGAGTGCATCCTGATCACGGACGACGAGAACCACGTACACTTCTCCGTCTACGAATGACGGATCCAGGGACCGGTTCGCCCTCGGTGAATGAGGTCCGGGAACCGACCCGGGCCCGGGAGTTTCCCCGTCGTCTCCGCCCTGCCGGAACGCCGGCCGCAGCAGGCGTTAAATAGGCTGGGACCCCGCGGAGAGCGCCATGGTCGAGAGGACCGACGGACCCCGTCGCACTGTCGTGCTCGGGGAGCGGGAACTCGCGATCGGGTTCCGCCTCATCGGCCTTACGGACGTGCGCGAAGTGACCCCCGAGAATGCCGTCGCGGAGTTCGAGCGCGCGGTGAGTTCGGGTGACTTCAACCTCGTGATCGCGAGCCAATCGATCCGGGCCCGCCTCTCCGAGCAGGCGCGGACCCACGCCGATGCTTCGATCCGCCCGCTCGTCGTCTTCGTGCCGACCCCGGCGGGGGATTTCGAGGTCGAGAGCATCAACCAGCTGGCCAAGCGCGTCCTCGGTGTCACCCTCTCGGTTCCGAGCTAGAGGAAGGAGATTCAATGGCGGTCGTCGGGCGGGTGTCGGGACCGGTCGTCATCGCGGACGGACTCGAGGGAGCGAAGATGTTCGACGTCGTTCGCGTCGGCACGCTCGGCCTCGTCGGAGAGGTCATTCGACTCGTCGGGGCGGCCGCGACGATCCAGGTCTACGAGGATACCACCGGAATCCGACCGGGCGACCCGATCGAGAACACCGGCCAGGCGCTCTCGGTCGAGCTCGGACCGGGCCTGCTGAAGTCGATCTACGACGGGGTCCAGCGTCCGCTCGACGTGATCCAGAAGAGCCTGGGTGACTTCATCACACGCGGGTTCGTCGCGCCGCCGCTCGACGAGAAGAAGGTCTGGGAGTTCACCGCGACCGCGAAGGTCGGGAGCGAGGTCACGCCGGGGACGATCCTCGGCACCGTCCAGGAAACCCCTCTCATCCTCCATAAGATCATGGTCCCCCCCGGCGTCCAGGGGACGCTCCAGCAGCTCGAGGCCGGCAACTTCACGATCCGGCAACCGATCGGCGCGATCCAGTCGGCGTCGGGGACCACCCCGCTCTTCCTCTCCCAGAAATGGGTCGTCCGAATCCCCCGGCCGGTCCAGCAGAAGCTCCCACCCACGATCCCCCTCGTCACCGGCCAGCGGGTCGTCGATTCGTTCTTCCCCGTAGCGAAGGGCGGGACGGCGTGCATTCCCGGACCCTTCGGCTCCGGAAAAACGGTCATGCAGCAGCAGCTCGCGAAGTGGGCCGACTCGGACGTGGTCGTCTACGTCGGCTGCGGCGAGCGGGGCAACGAGATGACGGAGGTGCTCGCCACCTTCCCGAGCCTCCTCGACCCCAAGACCAAGCGTCCGCTCATGGAGCGGACGGTGCTCATCGCGAACACCTCGAACATGCCGGTCGCCGCCCGAGAGGCGAGCGTCTACACGGGCATCACGATCGCCGAGTACTACCGGGACATGGGCTACGACGTCGCGCTCATGGCCGACTCGACCAGCCGCTGGGCCGAGGCGATGCGCGAGATCTCGGGCCGTCTCGAGGAGATGCCCGGCGAGGAAGGCTATCCGGCCTACCTCGGCCGGCGGGTCGCCGAGTTCTACGAGCGGGCGGGACGCGTCGTCACGCTCTCCCCGGATGGGCGGATCGGCTCGATCACGGTCGTCGGCGCTGTCTCCCCGCCCGGAGGGGACACGTCGGAGCCGGTGAGCCAGAACACGCTGCGTGTCACTCGAGTGTTCTGGGCGCTCGACGCCGCGCTCGCCCAACGTCGCCACTTTCCTTCCATCAACTGGCTGCAGAGCTACTCGCTCTACATCTCGGACCTCGAGCCGTGGTACCGGGCCGAGCTCGCGAAGGACTTCGTGCAGCTCCGCCAGCGCGCTCTCGAGGTTCTCCAGAAGGAGTCCGAGCTGCAGGAGATCGTCCAGCTCGTCGGGGTGGATGCCCTGCCCGAACGGGAGAAGGGCGTTCTCGACGTCGCCCGGATGATCCGCGAGGACTACCTCCAGCAAAGCGCCTACGACGATGTCGACACCTACACCTCCATCCAGAAGCAGTACCGGATGCTCCGCACCATCCTCTCCTTCGGGGACCGGGAGCAGGAGGCGATCGCTAAGGGCGCGCAGGTTGGGCGCTTGCAAGCTCTGCCCGTCCGGACGAAGCTCTCCCGAATGAAGTGGATCCCCGAAGCGGACCTCGCGACCCAGTTCGATGCTCTCGAGGTCGAGATGACGTCGGCGGTGGCCTCGGTCACCGCCGGAGGGGCTTAGCATGGCGACCAAGGCCCCGACGCCGGGGTCGAGCATTCCCGTCGACTACCGTACCGTCAACCGGGTCACGGGCCCGCTCTTGTTCGTTCAGGACGTGCAGAACGCCGCCTACGGAGAGATCGTCGAGATCAGTCTCCCGAACGGGGAGCGACGCCAGGGCCAGGTACTCGACTCGCGCAAGGGCCTCGCGATCGTCCAGGTGTTCGGCGCGACGATGGGCATGAACGTCGAACAGACGAGCGTCAAGTTCCTCGGCGAGGTCGCGCGCCTCGCGGTCTCGGAGGAGATGCTCGGTCGCGTGTTCAATGGGCTCGGAGAGCCGCGCGATGGCGGCCCGCGGATCGTCTCCGAGAACCGGCCCGAAATCGTCGGCAGCGCGATGAACCCGTACTCGCGGGAGGAGCCGAGCGAGTTCATCCAGACGGGCATCTCGACCATCGACGTCAACAACACCCTCGTCCGCGGCCAGAAGCTCCCGATCTTCTCCGGCGCGGGCCTCCCCCACAATCAGATCGCGGCGCAGATCGTGCGCCAGGCCAAGCTCCGGGACTCGTCGGAAGGGTTCGCCGTCGTCTTCGCCGCGATGGGGATCACCAGCGAGGAGGCGAACTACTTCCTCAAGGAGTTCGAGACGACCGGGGCGCTCGAACGGGCGGTCGTGTTCCTGAACCTCTCCTCCGACCCGTCGATGGAACGGGTCGTGACGCCGCGGATGGCGCTCACCGCCGCGGAGTTCCTCGCCTACGAAAAAGGCCTCCACGTGCTCGTCGTCCTCACGGACATGACGAACTACTGTGAGGCGCTCCGAGAGGTCTCGGCGGCGCGGGAAGAAGTGCCGGGCCGCCGCGGGTACCCCGGGTACATGTACACCGACCTCGCGACCCTCTACGAACGTGCGGGAAAAATCCACGGCCGGAAGGGGTCGATCACCCAGATCCCCATCCTGACGATGCCCGCGGATGACGTCACCCACCCCATCCCGGACCTCACGGGATACATCACCGAAGGACAGATCTACGTCAGCCGGGACCTGCAGCGGAAGGGAATCTACCCTCCGATCGATATCCTCCCCTCGCTCTCCCGTTTGATGAACCAGGGGATCGGCAAGGACCGCACCCGGGAAGACCACCGGGGCGTGAGCGACCAGCTCTACGCGGCGTACGCGACCGGGAAGGACCAACGGGCTCTCTCGGCCATCGTCGGCGAGGAGGCCCTGAGCGCGACCGACCGGCTCTACCTCCGCGCCGCGGACCGGTTCGAGATGGAATTCGTCAACCAGCGGCCCGACGAGGACCGTGCAGATCGACCAGAGCCTGGCCCTCGGCTGGGACATCCTCGCGGACCTTCCCGATTCCGAGTTGAAGCGTATCCGTCCGGAGTTCGTCGAGAAGTACCGCCCGCGCAAGGCCACTCCCTCGGCCTAGGACGTGCGCGGAGGACGAGCCCGTGGCGATCGAGAACGTGCGACCGACCCGCCTCGAACTCCTGCGCACACGGCGCCGCATCGTCGTCGCGAAGCGGGGTCTCAACCTCCTGAAACTGAAGCGCTCCGCCCTCATTGCCGAGTTCTTCAACATCAGCAAGGAGGCGCTCCGGCTCCGGGGCGACCTCAAGTCCCGGATCGCCCGAGGCTACGAGGTCATTCGACTCGCGGAGATGCGGGAAGGGCCGGTCCGCCTCGAGAACATCTCCACCCTGCTCCCGTACGTCCAGCCGGTGGGCGTGGCGACGAAGAACGTGATGGGGGTCCAGACCCCCCGGGTCGACCGGGCCGGCTACACGCCGGTCCCGACGGTCGCGCTCCTCGACCTCTCCGCCCCGGTCTACGAGTCCGTCCGCCACTTCCAGGGGATCTACCAGGTCGTCCTCGACATCGCCGAGAAGGAGAACGCGCTCCGCCGCCTTCTCTACGAGATCGAGAAGACCAAGCGACGGGCGAGCGCGATCGAGAACGTGCTCATCCCGCGGCTGCAGAACACCGTACGTTACATCAAGTTTCGATTCGACGAACTGGAGCGCGACGCCTTCTCCATGCTGAAGGCCGTGAAGCGCAAGATGGAGGCGGAGGGAAGTGCCGTTAGCGCGTAACGAGGCCGCCCACCGGTTCCTCCTCGTGTGGCAGGTCAGCCTCGCCCTCAAGGTCCTGGCGCTGGCATTGCTCTTCTTCGTGGCCGTGAAGCTCCTCGGGGGATCCTGATGTCGAACACCGAAACTGCCGCCGGATCCGGATCGCTCGAAGCCGTGAAGCTCGTCAAGGCGACCGAGACCGAGTGGGAAGCCAAGATCGCGGCCGCCCGGAAAGCGGCCGAAGCGTCGCTGGCCCAGCTCCGGGACGATGCGGCCGCCGCCGTCGCCTCCGCCCGCATCGAGGCGGAGAGCGCGCGGGTCCGCTCGGTCGAAACCGCCCGGTCCACCGCCGACGCGGACGCCGCGAAGATCGTGGCCGAGGGACAGGCCGCGGCCCGACGCGACAAGGCCGGACGCAGCCCCTCGGACCGCCGGGACGAAGTGCTAGCTGCCGTGCTCGAGGACCTCGCGGGAAAGTAGAGGCACGTCGATGGGGATCCTTCGGCCCGTCCGCATGACCCGGGTCGGCATCCTGGGCTTGAAGGACGACCAAGCACGGATCCTCACGGCCCTGCACGACCTGCGGGTCGCCCAGATCGAAACGCTCCCTCCCGAGACCCTCGCCCTGCTCGCGCCCGAGCGCGGGAACGAGGTCCAACGAAAGATCGGGGATGAGACGCTCCGTTTCCGCGGATTGATCGCGGCCCTCCCCAAGGCCCCGACGGGCCTACCGACGCGCTACGACTCCCTCGACGAGATCCTCGCGGCGGCCGCCGCGGTCCCGATCGACGCCGAGGTGGGGTCGCTCCGGGTCGAGGACGACCGGCTGCTCACCGAGGAGCGGTCGATCGCCGAAACGCTCTCGCTGCTCGACCGCCTCTCCTTCTACACCGGCCGCCTCGACGACCTCCGGGCCCAGAGCGTCCTCTCCTTCTTCGGCGAGGCGGAGCCGGAGGCGTTCGAGGCGCTCCGTCGCGAGCTCCCGTCCGAATCCGACCCGAGCTTCCTCACCGGGCCGGGACCGGACCATACGTTCCGGTTCGTCCTCGTCCTCCGGCGCACCGCCGCGGACGCCCTCGCGAAGGCCGCGCAGCACAGCGCGATCCGCCTGACCCCCCTGCCGGCCCTCTCCGGAACCCCGGCGGAGGAGAAGGCCCGGCTCACCGCCCGTCGCACCGAGGTCGCCCAACGCCGGACCCAGATCGCGGAGCGGCTCGCCGCGATCGCCGTGGAATGGTACGGCCCGGTCTCGGCGATCGACGAGGCGCTCACGGTCGAGAACCGCAAGGTCGAGGCGCTGCAGAAGTTCGGAGCCGGTCGGTTGAGCTTCGCGCTCGAGGCCTGGGTCCCGGAGCGCGATGTGTCGCGCCTCGAATCGGTCGTCCAGGGGGTCGCGGGGGGGCGGGCGCACGTCTACGCGATCCCGACGAAGGAAGAGCCGCCCACCTTGATGGACAACCCGAAGGGGATCCGGCGCTTCGAGTTCTTCATCCGGTTCTACTCCTTGCCCCAAGCCAACGAATGGGACCCCACGTTCGTCTTTGCCATCGTCTTTCCGATCTTCTTCGGGCTCATGCTGGGGGATTGGGGCTACGGCCTCGTCATCCTCCTCATCTCGCTCTGGATGATCAACGGCTTTCCCGGGGCCCGCTTCCTGCCGAAGTTCGGCCGGAACTTCGTCAAGATGATCTTGGGCCCGAAAGGGATGCAGCAGCTCGCCTACGCGCTCCTGCCGGGGTGCGCCGTCGCGATCGGCCTCGGCCTCTTCTTCGACGCGTTCTTCGGCTACCCCCTCCTCCACGTACTGTTCGGCTACCACCCCCTGATCCAGCCCGAAGTGAACGTGGGGCTCTTCCTCCTCGTGGCCGGGTTCATCGGTCTCGGGATGGTCACGCTCGGTTTCCTGTTCGGCCTGCTCAAGGAGTACTTCCACCATCACTACCGCGGAGCGCTCGGGAAGTTCGGGGGGATCCTCTTCGCCTGGGGCGTCGCGTTCGCCGGCCTCGCGCTCATCCACAAGCAGGTGTCGTTCGTGAGTCCCCTCTTCGACACCTACGTCAGCCTCGCCGTGGGCGGACTCCTCCTCCTCCTCGTCGGCGAGGGGGGGATGGGGATGATGGGGGTCATCGAGGTCGTCAGCCACATCCTCTCCTATACCCGACTGATCGGCATCCTGCTCTCGAGCGTGATCCTCGCCCTCGTCATCAACGATGTGGGCGCCGGCCTCGTCGGGGGAGGAAAGATCCTCGACGTGATCTTCGGGCTCGTGATCCTCATCGTCGGCCAGTCGTTCAACGTCATCCTCGGCGTCTTCGAACCCGGGATCCAGGGGGCACGGCTGATCTTCGTCGAGTACTTCTCGAAATTCTACACCGGGAACGGCCAACCGTTCCGGCCGTTCGGCGGGATCCGGCAACGGACCGTCTCGTCGCTCTCCCCCGCGGGCGGCGCGCCCGGGCCGCTCGTCATCGGGCCGCCGCAGCACTGACCGCGCGCCGGACCCGCCGCCGCGGCTACGTCCCGCGGGGGCGGCAGAGCGGGCAGGGCGGGGATCGGGCGTCGCCGGGAGCCACGAAGAACCGCACGCTTCCGCGGCCGTGGCGGAAGCATGCGAAGAGCCGGTGGACGCTCCCGTCCTTCCTCTTGAACGGGTAGAGCCGCCAGTACACCGTCCAGACCGGATGGGGAGGCTGGGCCCGGGCGAGGAAGCGCTCGGCCGCGAGCCCCAGCTCCGGGCCGTGACGACGGGCCAGCCGCAGGTCCCAGCGACGAACGAGCGAGGGTGGCGAAGTGTGACCCCGGGCGAATCGCATCAACGTCGGGGTTGGGTCGGCGGCCGCCCATTCGGTGTACGTCACGACCGAGACCGCCCCGCCCGGACAGGCGTACACGCACAGCCAGCCGGGCGCACGGATCGAGGCCGTCCGCCCCCGGAGCGGTCGGTCGCAGTGGCGATAGCAATGCGGGCTCGTCGGGCGCAGGGCCCGGCGGAGGAGCGGGGGAACGGTTCCCTTCCGCGTCATGGGCCCCTTCCCCGGAGCACGCCACGCAGCCAGGCGCTTCGGAGAAGGTCAGCCCACGCGCGGGCCGTGCGCGGGACCTCCTCCGAAAATCCGGTGAGCAGGTGCTGGACGCGCCCATCCGACCATTCGAGGAAGACCTGGGGGATGAGGTAGTCCGGCGCTCGGTCGCCGTAGAGCCGAACCCACCGGTCCGCCTCCCGCTCCTGCTTCGGCCGGTCGATGTCGAGCAGGCGGAGGGGCACCTTCAACCGTCGGGCCAATCGCCGTCCGTTCGTCACGGAGAGCGGCACGCAGTGCGGGCACCAGGGGGCGAGCACGATGGTGAGGCGCTTCGGTTCGGTCACCGGTGGACCTGGCTCGGCCGGGGAGGCCGTGAGCTCGTGAAAGGCTTGCGCCGTGGACGGACACGCGCGGGGCGGCCTAGAGGCGCGGGGACACGAGCAGGGGTTCGATGCGGTCCGCCGAAAGGCCGTAGAGGCGCCCAAACGTCACGCGGCGGACGTCGTCACGCTCGACCTCGGCGCGGAGCAGGTAGGCGAAGATGACCCCGAGGGAGAGCGGGTAGGCCCGGAGGCGCTTCAGCTCCCGGACCGCGCGGTCGCGCTCGGTCGCCGACTCGTACCCGGCGAGGCTCCCGCTCGACTGGAACTCCACGTTCCCCTCGGTCATCGAAGGGAAGTGGGGGGCGAGGCGCTCGGCGAGCTCCGGGATCCCGCGCGCACCGTACAGGTCCGCAGACTGGGACTCCGGGAGCCCCCCGCCCACGATCCACCGGGCCGTGACCTCCTCGAGCGGAAGGTTCGCACCCTTGGCCTTCAGCAGGAGGAGCGCGTTCTTGCCGTCGATCTCGCTCTTCAGGAGCTCGCGAACGATCCATTCGTCGCCCTGGAAGTACTTGACGCCGGCGAGGACGCCGCGGTAGTACTCGACGTCGAGCGCGTGCAGGATCGGGAAGATGTCGTGGGTCCGCGCGTACGCCTCGAGGAGGGGGAGGATCGTCGTCCCGTAGGCGTTGTACTTGACCAGTTGGGTCGCCACCGCCTCGACGGTCGGCTGCTCCAAGAGGTTGCGGTAGTCGTCCAACGTGAGGACGCCCGCGTAGAGCCCCGCGGAGATCTCGCGGCTCGAGATGAGGCTGTCTTCCGTGTCGCGGACCGGTCGGCCCTGCGCCTTCGCTGAGAGGATGAGCTCGATGTTCTGTACGTCGTACCGGGCGAGGTACGCCCCCACGACCGGGCGACCGGCGAACGGAGCCGCCTCGTACGCCTTCCGGTTGCGTCGGACGAAGGTCCGGTTGATCGCGATCTCCACGAGGGAGATCCCCTGATGGGTCGCCCGCGCGGCGTCGAGGTAGGGAGCGTAGGCGGTTTCCTCGAGGAGCTTCGCCACCTCGGTCGGGTCGCGGGCCGCGACGAGACCCGGCCAGATGTCCCGGGAGAGGAACGTCGGGAACTCCGGCAGCAGGCGGCCGAGCGCGGACGCGTACGGGGAGGACGCCATCGGGCCCCCTTAGGAGAGGAGCTCTCGGACCCGGTCCTCGTGCAGGCGGAGCAGCTCGTCGAACGAGAGGTTCAGGCGCCGGCTTCCGTCGGACGTCTCGGCGACGAGGCCCCCCAGGATGGGGAGAGGCGTCGCGTCCACGGACTTTCCCGCGACCTTCGCGAGCTTGGAGGCGTCGCTGGAGCGGCCCAAGACCCGGATCTGCTTTCCGAGGCGGTTCGTCGCGACCTCGAACATCCGCTTGAGGGTCGCAGGGTACTCGTCCGAGTCCGCGTACGTCCGGAGGAGGGTGCGGGTCTCCTGGATCGCCTGCTCGAGACGCGCCTCTCGGGCTTCGTAGAGGAGCTTACGGGCCTTGAGCTTCGCCGCGGCGATACGCTGGGCCCGTTCCCGGGCCGCCTCGGCGTCCGCGAGACGGGTGGCCTCGAGCTGCAACGCGGCGATCTCGGTGTCCCGGTTTGCGGCGATCCGCCCGGCTTCGGCGGCGCGTGCGACCTCGATGGTCCCGAGCTCCGCCTGACCGCGGGTGCGAATCTCGGCGACGAGCGACTCGAGACTCATGGGGGCGCGCCCGTCTACGAGATGATCCCGAGGAGGAGGATGATCCCCAGGACGAACCCGATGATCCAGAGCGTCTCCGGAATGACGAAGAAGAACAGCACCTGGCCGAACTTCTCGGGCTTTTCGGCGATGATCCCCATACCGGCGGCTCCGATCCCGGACTGGGCCATGCCCGTACCGATGAGCCCTCCGGCGATCGCGATCCCGGCGGCGAGCGTAGCGTAATCGGAGACAACCATAGGGGTGACCCGGGCGGGCCGAGATAGGTCGCGTATATAACCCGAGCCACCATAATTTTGCGCCCCCGGTCGAGGGAGAACGGCCCCTCCTCGGGAGGGAGCTCGTTACGCCGTCGCGGAGGCGTCGTCCGGCGTCCGGTGGTCGCGCCGGTAGGCCCTCTGGGCGAGCCCGATCGCTCCGACCCACGCCACCCCCCCCAGCAGGTAGGAGACCACGCAGACCGGGCAGAGGCCCCCGATCAGGTCGACCTCCACGTAGAGGAAGTAGAGCGATATGGCGACCCCGGCCGTCGTGATGAGGAGCAGGAGGTAGGGGATCCGCGAGTCCCGTGGTCGTCGCTCCGCGAGGACCGCCAAGGCCAGGATCACGACGAATCCGGCGACCCCCCAGGCCCAGTCCTGGATCCCGAAAGTGGTCGTCAGATTGCTACTCAAGATCTTGCCGCACGACCAGTAGTTGGTGAACGAGCACGCCTTCGCGAGCTGGGCGTCGTAGAACTCGGCGGCCGCGAAGATCGCGGTGATGAGCCCGAGACCCCCGCCGAAGTAGGTGAGGGAGCGAAAGGTGCGGGTCCTCATCGGCCTACGTGATCTGGGCGAGGTCGTTCGTCACGGCCGTCTGGGTCGCGGTGGACCAAGCTTTCGGACCCGCGTGGGTCGCAAGCCAAGCGACCCCGGCCGCGTTGGTGGCCCCGCACGCCCGGGCGATGAACGTCATGATCCAGTACGCCTGAGTACTCACCGCGTTCCAAGCGGTCCCACTTTCCGCTTGGACCTGGTTGAACACCGTCGCGGCGCCCCCCCGGTCGTATTCGCGTCACTGTAGCTACCGAGGGGCCCCGGGTTGATGATGGCCCCGGGGTGGATCCACTGACCGTTGACGACCAGGAAGGGGATTCCGCCGCCCGAGTAGGCTGCGACGTACGCGGCCTGGTAGCAGTTGCTCGTGCTCGGGAAGTTCCCTTCGGACCCGGACATGTCCTCGCTCACCTGGAAGGAGATGTTGCTGCTCGAGACCTGGGTCGCCCCCAGGACGACCTCGGGGGTTCCGGAATAAATGTCGGAAAGGCTGGAGAAGCCGGTCGAGGTACCGGTCACCACGCCATACTGTGAGAGCGCTTTCCAGATCGTCCAGCTGCCGGCGGAACAGTATGGGCACCACGTGGCGCCGAAGAAGTAGACCACCGGCTTACCGCCGTCCTGCCAAGCGGCGATGCTCCCATGGGCCCAGCCCGGGCCTCCCTGGCCCGAGAGCGAGGTGGAAGGCGGCAGGTAGGGGCATCCGAAGGCGAGCGAGCCCGTGAGCCCGACGACCCCCGTGAACACGAGGCCGAGCACGACCCCCCCGATCACCGTGTTGCGGTACACCTTCGACCACCGTTTCTCGGCCCGGAATAGCGCGTAGATGAGGACGAAGGAGACGACGGCGAGTCCGAGGGCGATGTAGGGGATCGCGGGAAGGATCAGACCGACCGGCGAGGGCGCGAGAAAGGCGACGATGAACCAGACCGCGAAGACCGGTACGAGGATGTAGCCGACCCGGAGGAGGGTCCACTTTGACTCGAACGCACCGACGTTCTTCCGACCTTTCTTCTCGGGCTCGACCTTCGGCGGGTTCTTCGAACGTCGGCGGTGATAGAGGACCCGAAGCGCCCGGCCGGGGTCGCCCGAGCCCGCATCCGCCGTGAATGCGACCTTCGGGTCGTCCGCGATCTCATCCCAGTCCCAGCCCTTTGACCGTAGCTGTTCGACGCGGTCCCAATCAACCATTCGAACGACGGACCCCACGGCCCCTTTTGCTCTTTACCCCCCGCGGGCACGATGGTCCGGAGGCGCCCGCGACGCAGTGCCGTGCATTCCGACGGCCTTTTACCCGGGTCCCGCTCCCGGTGGGTCATGCGGGTCACCTTCCTCGGCACGGCCGGCTCGTGGCCGTCCAAGGATCGATCGGCGAGCGCGATCGCCCTGGATACTGAGAAAGAGCTCCTTCTCCTCGACTGCGGGGAAGGGACGCAACGCCAGTTCTTTCAGTCGAGCGCGTCGTTCATGCGCGTTCGGCGGATCTTCCTGACTCATTTTCATGGCGACCACTTCCTCGGTCTCCCGGGGCTCATCCAGAGCATGTGCCTCAACAACCGGTCCGAGCCGATTGACATCTACGGTCCCCCGGACGCGGAGGAGATGGTGGGGCGAGCGTTGCGGATGGGCTACTTTACGCTCCGATTCCCTGTGACCGTGCACCCTCTTCACCCGGGGGAATCGGTGGAGCTGGAGGGCTACACCGTGCGCACTGCGCGGGCGGACCACCCGGTCCCCTCCCTCGCGTACCGGATCGAGGAGGGGCCGAAGCGCGGGCGATTCAACGGGGAGCTGGCCCGATCGCTGGGCCTCCAGGGCCGCGACTTCGCTCGCCTCGAGGAGGGAGAATCGGTCCGGGTCGGAGACCGAGTGATCCAGCCCTCCGACGTGATGGGGCCGCCACGTCCGGGTCGGTCGATCGTCTATTCCGGCGACACGGCCCCCAGCGAGGACGTGCGGCGGCTCGCGCATCGTGCGACCCTCCTCATCCACGAGGCGACGGCGGCCCAGGAGATCGAGGCAGAGGCGAACCAGTGGGGGCACTCCTCCGCCCGCCAGGCGGCCGAGATCGCAGCCTCCGCGGAGGTCGGCCTACTCTACCTCACCCACTTTTCCTCCCGTTACAAGGAGCTTGAGGGACTCGAGAACGAAGCGCGCGTGGTGTTCCCGGGGTCCCACGTGGCGCGCGACCTCCTCGACCATCTCGTCCACCAGCCATGATCCGAGCCGACCTCCTCGTCACCGGGATCGCGGAGGCGGCGACGCTCGTCCGGGGGCCGGTGCCCCGCCGAGGGGCCGCCGCCGAGGAGCTGTCCCGGATTCCCCAGGCCGCCGTGGCGGTCGCGGGAGGCCGGTTCGTGTACGTCGGTCCGGAGCGGGGACTTTCTCGCCACGTCCACCTACGGCCGGGCGGCGTGCGGTACGACGCCGACGGGGGAACCCTCGTGCCCGGGTTCGTCGACGCTCACACGCACGTCCTCTTCGCCGGGGACCGAGCCTTCGAACTCCAACTCAAAGCTCAGGGGATGGACTACGGGGAGATCACCCGCCGCGGGGGCGGGATCTACTCCTCGGTCCGTGCGACCCGGCGCGCCTCCCGTGAGCGACTCCTGCGCGAGACCTCCGAGCGCCTCCGGGCCATGGCCCGGGCAGGGACGACCTCGGCCGAGGTCAAGACCGGCTACTCGCTGACCCCGCACGGAGAGGTCGACCTCCTCCGGCTCATTCCGCGTCTCGCGGAGCGGACGGGTCTCCGCCTCGTCCCGACGTTCCTGGGCGCGCACGCCGTCCCGCCCGAGTATCGTGGACGGGCCGACGCCTACGTCGACCGACTCATTCGCGAGGCGCTCCCCGTCATCGCCCGTCAACGGCTCGCCCGGTTCGTCGACGTATTCTGTGAGCCCGGCTTCTTCTCGGTGCGCACGTCGGAGCGCCTCCTCCGGGCGGCCCATTCCCTCGGGCTCGAGACGAAAGTGCACGCCGACGAGTTCGTGCGCTCGGGCGGGGCCCGTCTCGCAGCGCGGCGGGGCGCTCGTTCCGCGGACCACCTCCTGGCGGCGAATGTCGATGACTATCGAGCGCTGGCCCACGCTGGCGTGACCGCCGTGGTCCTTCCGGCGACCGCCTTCGGTTCCTCCGCGGGACGGCGGTCGCCCGCGCGCGAGCTCCTCGATGCCGGGGTGGCGGTGGCCCTCGGGACGGATTGCTCTCCCAACTCGTGGGCCGAGTCGATGCCGCTGGCGATCTCGCTCGTGGTCCACGGAGGTCGCCTCTCCCCGGCCGAGGCGCTGACGGCCGCGACGGTGAACGCGGCCCACGCGATTGCCCTCGAGGACGCGGGGACCGTCGAGGTCGGGCGTCCCGCCGATTTCTCGGTCTTTCCCGTTCCGTCGGCGGACCACGTGGGGTACCGGTTCGACGTCCGGCCGAGCGTCGTTTACCGTCAGGGAATCGCAATTTCTTCGAGGACACTCCGTCAGTAATTCTAAATAGTGGGGCTCTCCCTCCCGCCGGTCGAGGTCGCCTACATGTCGGAGAAGGTCGGCAAAGAGCAATCCAAGAGAGAGAAGGGATACCTGTACTACCTCGGGAAGGACGGGTACCTCTGGAAGACCCCAACGAAGCTCAACAAGTCAGGAAGGAAGGCTCGTGTCGGGACGGAGAAGATCGTCCGTCAGGACGGGTACATGTATTTCCTCGACAAGAAGGGCTTCATCTCGCGCGCCAAGATGAAGAACGCCTAGACCGGTCCCACCCATTCCGGGGCTCTCTCCTCTCGGAGGGAGCCCATTCGACACTTTTTTTCCTCCTCCTTTCGGAGGTCGCTCGGACCACGGTCGCATATACCGGAAGGCGTTCGTCGCCCCGAGGGTTACGCATGGGCTGTCGGAACGACCCGGACGACCCGAGGAAGTGCGAGCGCTGCGGCTCGTTCCTCTGGGTCGCCGAGGAGGGGCTCTACTGCGGGGACTGCGGCACCCTCATGCCCTGTACGATGCGCCTGCTGCCGCCCCCGGCGCAGAACGCCTTCCCGCCCACGCCGAAAACGTAAGGGCGCGACGATCCGAGCGGACCGATCCCACCCCTAGGTAGCCATGGAAGCGACCGGCGGTACCGAGGCGGGCAGCGCCGGTCGGATCCTCCCGCGAGCCGCACAGCGTGGACGGCTAGCGTACGGGATGCGCGATTCGTCTTACTCCGGAACGGTCGGGACGCTTCGAACGACGCGCTCCGGCCGTTCCGAGGCAGTGGTCCGACCTAGACGGCTTATACTCGAGGATGCTTGGCCGCAGCCGGAGGGTTAAGACGAGTGTCCCGAGCGGCACCCCTCGCGCCTCTTCCCATCACCGGCGGACGCGGAACGCTCCTTCATCGAGGGCGTTTCACGAGGTCGGCCAAGGGTTAGTCCGCGCGCGAAGGGATCGTCACTCGAACCCGGACACGTCGTTCGATTCTCCGGAGTGGTCCTCAATGGCCGTATCCAAGAAGCGCGCAACCCCCTCGTCAGAGACGCCGACCCCTCGACCGGTCACCCGGGTGGGTCGCGAACCGATCCCCGTACCCGGCTCGTCCCTCGTGGCAAGACCGCCTTCGACTCGGTCTCCTGGCGCACCCACGATGCCGTGATCAAGAACACCGACGGCAAGGCCATCTTCGAGCAGAAGGGGATCCGCGCCCCGGCGTCTTGGTCGGACACCAGCATCAACATCGCCGCGTCGAAGTACTTCAGAATCATCGGCGGCCGCCGCGAGTCGTCCGTCGACGGCATGATCCGCCGTGTCTGTCATTGGATGGCGGAGCGCGGCCTCGAGCTCGGCTACCTCGAAACGCCCGAGGAAGTGGCGACCTTCGAGGAGAGCCTCTCGTACCTCATGGTCCAGCAGATGGCGGCCTTCAATAGCCCCGTCTGGTTCAATGTCGGGGTTCGCGAGCCCCCCCAGTGCTCCGCGTGCTTCATCCAGTCCGTCGCGGACGACATGGACTCGATCCTCGCCCTCGCGACGAGCGAGGGCCGCCTGTTCAAGGGTGGCAGCGGGACCGGCTCGAACCTTTCCGCGCTCCGAGGAAGTCGCGAGCGCCTATCGGGCGGCGGGATCGCCTCGGGGCCCGTCTCGTTCATGCGGGCCTTTGATGCGCTCGCCGGTGTGATCAAATCCGGCGGCACCACGCGGCGCGCCGCGAAGATGGTCATCCTCAACATGGACCACCCCGACATCGTCGACTTCATCGAGTGCAAGGTCAAGGAGGAGGAGAAAGCCCTCGCCCTCATCCGCCAGGGCTACTCGTCGAACTTCGACGGGACCGACCCCGACTCCGCCTACGCCTCGATCGCGTACCAGAACGCGAACCACTCCGTCCGCATCCCCGACTCCTTCATGGAAGGGGTCGTCCGTGACGGGGAGTGGAAGACCACCAACCGGACCGACCATTCGGTCGCTGGGACCTACCGCGCCCGCGAACTCTGGCGGAAGCTCGCCTACGCTGCCTGGCGCTGCGGGGACCCGGGCGTCCAGTTCGACGACCACACCAACGACTGGCACACGAGCCCGAACTCGGGCCGGATCAACGCGTCGAACCCCTGCAGCGAGTACCTGTTCCTGGACGACACGGCATGCAACCTCGCGTCGATCAACCTCATGAAGTTCCTCGACCCGAAGGGCGCTTTCGACGTCGAGCTGTTCCGCCAGTCCGTCCGGACCATGATCCTCGCGATGGAGATCCTGGTCGACGCCTCGAGCTATCCGACCCCCGCGATCGCCCAGAACTCCCACGACTTCCGACCGCTCGGCCTCGGGTACGCGAACCTCGGTGCGCTCCTCATGCACTACGGCCTCGCCTACGATTCGGACGCCGGCCGCACGCTCGCCTCCGGCGTCTCGGCGATCCTCTCCGCCGAAGGCTACCACATGTCGAGCGAGGTGGCAAAGCGGATGGGCCCGTTCGCCGGGTTCGAGAAGAACCGCGCCCCGATGCTGCGCGTCATGGCCAAGCACTCGCGCGCCTCGGAGCAGGTCCCGGTCAACGACCCGCGCTTGACGCCGATCCTCACGGCAGCGGTCGACCGCTGGCACGACACGGTGAAGGCCGGGGAGCTGTGGGGATACCGCAACGCCCAGATCTCGGTCATCGCCCCCACGGGGACCATCGGGCTCCTCATGGGGTGCGACACGCTCGGCCTCGAGCCGGAGCTTTCGCTCGTCAAGACCAAGAACCTCGTCGGCGGCGGGGTCATGCGGATGATCAACCGGACCGTCCCCGATGGCCTCTCAGCGCTCGGCTACTCGCCGGACGAGACTCGGGAGATCGCAGCTTTCGTCGAGCGGACCGGCACGATCGAGGGAGCCCCGGACCTCGACCCGGACGATCTCACCGTCTTCGACTGTGCGCTCGCGCCGTTGGGCGGGCACCGGACGATCGCTCCGATGGGCCATTTGAAGATGCTCGGTGCGGTTCAGCCCTTCCTCTCGGGTGGAGCCTCCAAGACGATCAACCTCCCGAGCGACGCGACCGTCGAGGATATCGAGAGGATCTATCTCGAGGCCTGGCGCTACGGGATCAAGTCCGTCGCGCTTTACCGGGACGGGTGCAAGGCCTCCCAGCCGTTCGAGACCGGCCAGGGCAAGACGATGCCCGGCGATTCTCGGACCCCGGCGCGCGAGCGCCTGCCCGTGCAGCGCAAGGCGCTGACGCACCACTTCGAGGTCGGAGGCCACGACGGCTACGTCACGGTCGGCCTCTACCCCGACGGGCGCCCCGGTGAGATCTTCTTCCGCGTCACAAAAGAAGGTTCCACCGTCAACGGGCTCATGGACTCGCTCGGCATCTCCATGTCGATGGCGCTCCAGCACGGAGTGCCGCTCCGGGACCTCGTTCGCAAGCTCGCGCACCTTCGCTTCGAACCGGCCGGGGCGACCAACAACCCGAAGATCCGCTTCGCGAAATCGATCCCCGACTACGTCGCCCGGTGGCTTGCGTTCGAGTTCCTCACGGAGGCGGACCGGCAGGCGATCGGCCTCGAGGCTGCGTCGGACGGAGGGAACGGCCATGGGACCCCGGCCGCCACCCCCGCGAAGACGGGGGCCAGCCAGACCGTCAAATTCGAGACGAAACCCCTCGACTCGTTCTCCCCCAGCCCTTCGGGGGGCGTGAGCGAAGACTCGCCCTCCTGCCACGTCTGCGGGGGGATCATGGTCCGCTCGGGCACCTGCTACGCGTGCACCGTCTGCGGCGCGACGAGCGGCTGCTCGTAGAGCATCAGTCCGTGCGCGGCGCCGTCGCCGCCGAGACGGGCGGGGTCGTCGGTTCGACCCGGTGCTCCACCGCGGGGGCTCCGCTCGCCTCCCCCAGGCGCGTGCCGTCGGCGTGGAATCGGTAGTTCCGCAGCGCGAGCGACACGAGCGCCCCGACGAGGCCGATCGCCGCCGTGAGCCCGAAGACGAACTCGTAGCCGGCGAGGTGGTAGTTGGTGAACGGGAGGAACGCCGGCGGCGGGTTCGAGTTGGGGATGAAGAACGTGAAGCCATACGCCGCGAGGATCGAGGTGACCAGCACCGGACCCAGCGCGCTCCCGAGGTTCCGGAACGTCTGGTTCATGCCAGTGTGGACACCCATCGTCTTGGGGTCGACCGAGAGCACGATGATGTTCGACATCGAGATCAGGACGCCGACGTTCCCGACCATCACGGGGATCGAGGCCGCCGCGACCTCGTAGTTCGTTCGGTTGAACGCCAGGAGGCCGAGCGCCCCGAGGGAGATGAGGGCGAACCCGAGGATCATCACCGGCTTCGGGCCGAATCGGCTGATCATCCGGCCCAGCAGCGGACCGAACGCCATCATCCCGATGACCGCCGGTACGAGCATGAGGGCCGCGTTGAACTCCCCGAGGCCGAACCCGGGAGAGGGGTACTCCCCGAGGATGACCAGGATGGTGAACATGAGGAACATCGAGGTGCCGACGATCACCCCGTTCAGGTTCGAGACCCAGATGTTCCGCTGTCGAAGTTCCTTGAACGAGACGATCGGGCTGGGCGCCCGGGGCTCCCACCAGAGGAAGACCGCGAACGCGATCAGGGCGATCACGAAGAACTGGGGTACGCCCCACGCGACCCCGGCGATCGACCCGCCGGAGAAGCTGGTCCAGCCCCAGTAGGCACCTTCCGTGATGCCCAACATGAGGAAGGTGAGGCCGATCCCGAGGCTCGCCACGCCGAGGAAATCGATCTTGCGCGCGGCCCGGACCACGGATTCCCGGATGTAGACCGCCGCGAGAATCAGCACGATGATCGCGACCGGGATGACGGCGTGGTAGGTGAGCGGCCAGCCGTAATTCTGGGCGATCCAGCCGCCCCCGATCAACCCGAGGGCCGCGCCGGCAGCGAACATCCCGGAAAGGATCCCTTGCGCCTGGCCGACCTTGGCGGGAGGGTACACCTCGGGCAACATCGCGAACCCGAGCGGGAACATCGCCATGCCGACCCCTTGGAGCGCCCGGACGCCGATGAGGACGTAGATCTGGTTCGGAAGGCTCAGGCCCACCGCCGCCCCGAGGTTGGGCGTGAAGCCGGCGATGCTGACCGCGACGGTGTAGACGCCCATCGCGATGAGGAGCATCCGCTTCTTACCGTAGATGTCGCCGAGCTTGCCGAAGATCGGGGTGACGACGACCCCCACGAGGAGATAGGCCGAGAGGATCCACGCGATCGTGCTGGCATTGGTGACGTGGAAGAACGACTCGAAGTTGCTGAACGCCGGAAGGACCATGGTCTCGACGTACGTGACCATGAGGGCCATCCCGGCGAGAATGGCGAGAACGGTCCGGGCGTAGCGTGGGTCGAAGCTCCGCGCGGGCGCGGCGGTCGCGTTCATGCCACCTCCCAGTGAACGTTCGCGGGTGGACCGGCCAACCGGATCCGGAGCTCGGCGAACATCCGGGTGGCCATGGCCCCATCCTCGCGGGGGAGGTCTCCGGTGGCCGACCGCATCAACCGGGCGACGGCGCGCCAGATGCGTGCCTCGACCCGACGGAGGACCGAGCCCCTCACCTCGTGGACCGAACCCAAGAGTTCTTTCGATTCGACCGCCGGAGCAGGGGTGCGCGGGACTCGCAAGGGGGAATGCATTGGGACACCGATGATTCTCCCCCCGAATAATTGGGAAGAATAAGCATTCCGTGGGTGTTCACTCAAGGGCGTACCGGGCGAGGTCGACCACATCCTCGGGACGGGGACGCTCGTCCTCGGGGACCGCCCCGTCGCCCCAGACCGCGACGATCGCACCCGCGGGGAACGCCGGATCCCGCCCCGCGTGGATCGCGCCGAGCGCGCGCGGGGCTCCGCGCCGATCGACGGCGAGCATCAGGACGAGCGCGCCGAGGGGGCCCGCGTCGACCATGAGACCTCCGTCGGTCTCCGACCCCCACTCCTCGACACGCGCCTCGTCCTCGCGGAGGAGCGCGATCCGTCCCCGACGGTCCGGGGGGCGAGGCGGGGTCGCGGGCATGGCCTTCCACGCGACCCGTTCTCCCGCCGTGAGGAAGCGGGTTCGCAGTCCCGGATGGATCCCCCACGGGGCTTCCCTCGGGCTCATGCCGCGGCCACCCGCCCCCGCCACATGCGGCAATCCGGACGGACCGAGCAGGGACCGCACACGGCGATGTCCCGCTCCTTGGGGCAGTCACCCGAGATGCCCGTATGGCACAGCACGAAGTCGAACTTGATCGGGTCGATGGGGTCGATCCGGCGCAGCGCCTCGCTGACCTCCTCGACCGCCGCCCAGGACCGGGTCCGGCGGGCGGTGAGGCCCAGGTTGTAGGCGATCCAGTGGACATGCTGGTCGAGGGGCACGCGCAGGTCCCCTGTCGGAATGCGGTGCCAATACCCTAGGTCGGGGTAGCGTTCCCGCACCATCCATCGAACAAAGAGCGTCATCCGCTTGCAGGCGCTCCTCGGAGTGTCGAGAGGGCTCGGGAACAGGTTTCGGTACCCCGCGGGCGGGGCGCCGATCCGAGCCCGAGCTCCATCGCCCCGCAGCACGCGGGTCAGGGCGTCGAGCCCGCCCGGGAAGCCCTGGGCGACGTAGCCGTCGAGGAACGAATCCTCGAGCGTCTCGCGACGGGAATCGTACTCCGCGAGCACTCGTGCCAGGAACTCCACCTGGTCGCCTCGTATCCATCGGTGACGGAACGGGCGAAGCGCCTGCGCCCGTCGAGCCCTCGGAGTTTGCAGCAGCCAGGTCTCAGGGGCTCCGTCGGCCAGCGCGATCAGCCGGGCCAGCGCCCCGCGGATCGCGGTCGTGTTCCCGATGGCGAGCGTCGCAGCGAGGATCCCGAGGACCTCCGCCGACCGGACATCGTGGGTGAGAGGCCGGATCGACGAGATCGGGTCCTCAGCGAGCGAGCGTTCGAACGGGAAGCCCCGATAGAGGGCTTCCAAATGCTGGGGCAGCTCCGGCGTGGGGTGGTGCGCTCGCACGTTGCCTCCGAGCGGAGCCGCGGATTTACCTTCGCGCCGGCCCCAAGGGGAGGGTCCCGATCCGGGCTCCCCGGGGGGCTAACTACAACGGAGGTTGTGCGGAGGGCATGGTGCCCGAGCCGGTCGAAATTCGCCCCACGATCGACCGGACCTGGCTCGAGCGGGTCGCCCGGGAGGAGCCCGTCCTCCACGCATACGCCCTATGGGACCTCGACCAGCACCCGGGGCGCGTCCGGTTCGCCTCGGCGATCCGGGGGTCGACAACCCTGGGGTACTTGCTGATCTGGCCTCTCGGGGACGGGGGGACCGTCGTCCATTGGCTCGGGGACCCCGAGACGACGAGCGGTCTGCTCGACTGGCTTCCACCGCGCCCCCTCGTCATCGTCTGCTCCGAGGCCGGAGGGCCGGCCGTCGAGCGGGCTCGGGGACCCGCCCTCGTACGGACGCTGCTCGTCGAGATGGCCCCCGCGGGGTCTCCCCCGCCCGCCGGGCCGCAGGACGAACTGGTCCGCCGACTGACGGGGGACGAACAGCCTCTCGTGCGGGAATTCGCCCGCCGGCAGGTCGAGCGGATCGGTGCGGCGTACGCGGAAATCGACCCGGCGCTCGAACCGGTGTGGGCGGGGTTTGAGCGGGGCCGGATCGTTGCCCTCGCGCGTCCCGCCGTCCGCCTTCCCGACGTCTGGGTCGTCGGTGGGGTCTACGTGGAGATGGACCATCGGAATCAGGGCTGGGGACGCGCGGTGGTCCGGGCCGTCATGGTCGAGGCGGCCCGCGCCGGGGCACCGTGCGGCCTCTTTGTGCGCGAGGAGAGCGCATCGGCCCGAGCCGTGTACGACGGGCTCGGGTACCGGCCGGTGGCCCGCCGGCTGTGGATGGACGCCGGGGCCGGGCGCGACCCGTAGGGCCAGAATAGCTAAGGGGCTGCACGCCCGGTAGGACGTTCCATGCCCTCGAACGCGGAGGCGGCGGGGATCTTCCGGGGAATCGCCGACCTGTTGGATGTGATGGGAGAGCAGTTCAAGCCCGAGGCGTACCGACGGGCGGCCCGCTCGATCGATTCGCTGACGGAGGACCTCGCTGCCTTCGCCGCCCGGGGAGAGCTCCGCTCGATACCGGGCGTTGGAGACGCTATCGAGGAGAAGCTGAAGGAATATCTCGCGACGGGGAAGATCGGCTACTACGACCGCCTCCAGAAGGAGGTGCCGGCGGGCGTGGCCGAGATGCTCCGGATCCCGGGTCTCGGGCCGAAGACGGCCCGGCGGTTCTGGGTAGAGCTCGGGATCGAGGGCCCGGCCGAACTGCTGAGCGCGCTCGACGCAGGGCGCTTGGTCGGCGTGAAAGGGTTTGGAGAGAAGAAGATCGCCCAGATACGGGCCGCTGTCGACGCGAGCCGAACGACGGCCTCCGGCGCCCGGATGCCGATCGAGGAGGCGTACCCGATTGCCCAGGCCCTCGCGCGCGGCCTGAGGGAAGGGGCCGGGGCGGAGCGGGTCGAGGTCGCGGGCAGCTTCCGACGCGGCCGGGAAACGGTCGGGGACCTCGACATCCTCGTCACCTCCGACGACCCGACCCGGGCCTTCGACGTATTCTCCGCGCTGCCCGAGGTAAAGGAGGTCCGCCTCCGGGGTGGCACGAAAGAAACGGTCCTCCTTCAGAACGGACTACAGGTCGACCTCCGCGTCGTCGAGCCGGCGTCCTTCGGAGCGGCGCTGGTCTACTTCACCGGGTCCAAGGACCACAACGTCCAGATCCGATCGCTCGCAAAGGACCGGGGCCTTCGGGTCAATGAATACGGAGTGTTGCGAGGGGAGGAGCGGATCGCCGGACGCACCGAAGAGGAGGTCTACACAGCGCTGGGGCTCGCTTGGATCCCTCCCGAGCTCCGCGAAGCTCGCGGCGAGGTGGAAGCGGCCGCGCGGGGTCCGTTGCCTCCGCTCGTCGGGGAGTCCGACCTTCGGGGGGACCTCCATGTCCACCTTCCCCCCGACGCAGACGCCAGCACCGTCGACCGGCTGGTCACCGTAGGTCGGGACCGGGGCCTCTCTTACCTCGGGGTGGTCGTCGGGGGAGTCGACAGCCGCGGGGTTCCCTTCTCGCTCTCCGAGTCGGCCCGTCAACGGATGAGGGCGGCCTCCACCGCGAAGCTTCGCCTGTTCTCCGTGCAGGAGATCGACCTCCCTTGGATGGACGCCCGCTCTCCCGACCCCGCCGGGGCCGACTGGTATGTCCTACGTCCCACGTCGCGGTCGCCGACCCCGCCTCCCTCCGCTCCCGTCCTCGAGCGAGTCGCCCTGCTCGCCCACCGAGGCGGGAGCGGTTCTTCGAGCGACGAGAGCCTTCCCGCCTGGGCCGCCCTCGCCCGTTCCGCCGGCGCGTCCGTCGAGGTCGGCCCCGGGAGCGAACGGCTCGATTCGAACGGCGCCCGCCAGGCACGGGAGGCCGGCCTCTCTCTCGCGGTCCCGACCGGGGTCGCCGAGCGGGCGAATTCTCCTACGGGACCGGTGGCGCTCCAGTTCGTGCGACGGGCCGGTGCGTTGCCGGTCGAAGTGCGCAATGCCGACGGTCACGCCCCATTCAGCGGGGGACGGAAGGGCGGGCGGGGCTGAGCGAGGTCACCGGCGCGCGGCCACCGGAGATCGAGGTGGGCGCGCTCAGGCCGCGGCCGACGCAGCTCGCGCAGCAGTGGGCCGCGGGCGTGAGTCCGTGGCGCCAGTAACAGTCGGCGCAGAGGGTCCGCCCGCAGCTCCAGCAGAGCGGTGGGGCCGCTCGGGCCACGACGGGGGACGAACAGTTCACACAGACCCGTCCCAAATCCGGTCGCGAGCGGAGCGCCGGAGGCTCGGGGAAGCGGGGAGCCGGCCGTCCTTCCGGCAGGCCGGGGGGGCGGGGCGGCCGGGAGGTCGGGGTCGGACGGGGTAGGTCGGGCACTGGGGGTTCGGAGCATATCACCCCTTTTTAACCCATGTACTGGCCCGAAGTGGCTACCATTGAACGTCGAATTTGATGTACGAGGCCTTGGAAGAGACCTCCGTGTCGCCGGTGCCTCCACGACGCGTGCGCCCGAACCGTGGGGCGGAGGCCGAACCTCCCCGCCGCTCCAACGCGGCGATCCCGGTCGCCCTGATCGTGGTCGGAGTCGGGCTCTATCTAGCTCGGTTCACCGTCCTCCTGCCGGCGCTGTTCGGGGTGTTCCTGCTCTGGGCGGGAGCCTCGTTCCTCTCCGCGCGCCTGAACCCGCTCAGCCCCCACTTCTACCTCGCGAGCAAACCGTCGTGGACCGCGGTCCTGGTCGTCTTTCTGGGGTCGTTCGCCCTGCTCGGCGCGGCCTACGTTCTCTACCTCGACCACTTCGGGCCGCTCCTCCCGCGGTTCTAAACCGGCCGAGCGGCCTTCACGAGGCGACCATCCGCTCGAGGGCTCGCCGGGCCCGGGCGGCCGTCTCGAGGGGCACGTCGATGACGTGCTGGAGGTTCTGGAGCGAATCGCGGATGTCCGTGAGGTCGATCTCCTTCATGAACGGACAGATCGTCCCCTCGTCGAGCGGTGTGAACTTCGTCGTCGGGTTCAGCTGCCGCATGCGGTGGAGGATCCCGACCTCGGTCGCGACCAGCACCTCCGGGGCCCGGGTCTCCTCGGCGAACCGAACCATCCCGTCCGTGGAGAGCACGTGGTCGACGTGCGGGAGTACCTGGCTCGCGCATCCGCACTCCGGATGGGCGACGACCGGCGCGCCGGGGTGGGCGGCTCGCGCTCGAAGGAGGTCCTCCGGGCGCATCTTGGCGTGCACGGGGCAGTCGCCGACCCATAGATGCATCGCCCGGCCGGTCTTGCGGCGTACGTAGTCCCCGAGGAACATGTCGGGGAGGAAGAGGATCTCCCGGTCGGCGGGGATCCCGCTCACGACCTTGATGGCGTTCGAGCTCGTGCAGCAATAGTCCGCCTCGGCTTTGACCTCGGCCGAGGTGTTGATGTACGCCACGACGACGGCCCCGGGGTGCTCGTCCTTCCACGCGCGCAATAGGTCCGCGGTGATCGAGTCGGCGAGTCCGCAGCCCGCCTTCAGGTCCGGCAGGAGCACCGTGCGGGTCGGGTTCAGGATCTTCGCGGTCTCGGCCATGAACCGCACTCCGGCGAAGACGATCACCGGCCGGTCCGTCTCCATGGCCTTGCGCGATAGGTAGAGGGAATCCCCGACGAAGTCGGCGACGTCCTGGACTTCCGGACGCTGGTAGTTGTGCGCGAGGAGGACCGCGTTACGTTCCTCCTTCAGCTGACGGACCTCGGCGTCGAGCGACATCGCCCACCTCCTCCCCGTCTAGGGGCGGGAGTGACTTAAGCGGACGGGCCGGAGGCGGAGGTGGAACGGGAGCGCCGCGGCCGAATGCGTGAGCGCTCCGAGGCTCACCGCGTTGGCGCCGACGCGTCGGTAGCGGCGGACGGTCTCCGGGGTGATCCCCCCCGAGAGCTCGATCCAGCGGCCGGCGCGGAGGCCCGCCAACTCGAGCCCGTGGACGATCGCCCGGGCGCGGGCCGGTGACGCGTTATCAATGAGCAGGGCGGCCGCCCCGGCCCGGGCGGCGCGGAGCGCTTCGGTCCGGGTCCGTACCTCGACCTCGACCCGCTCCCCCCGCCGCGCTCGGACCCGAGCCCGCCCGATCGCGATCTCGAGGGGAACGAGGGCGAGGTGGTTGGATTTGATCAGGAGGCCGTCCGCGAGGTCCCGGCGATGTGGATGGCCTCCGCCATGGCGGACCGCCGCCTTCTCGAGGTCTCGGAGCCCCGGCAAGGTCTTCCGGGTGGCCCAGACCTCGAGCGGAGGCCGCGCTCCCCGCGCGCCTAGGACGGCCCGGGCCGTGGCCGTGGCCACCCCGCTCGCGTGCATCAGGAGATTGAGGATCGAGCGCTCGGCCGCGAGGATCCTCCGTGCGTCCCCTTCAAGGGTCAGGACGACCCGTCCCGGCCGGAGCGGGGATCCGTCCGGGAGCCCACTCCGGACCCGCACCCCGGCGGCGCCCGCCACCGCACGGGCCGCCGCTCCGCCGGAGAGCACGCCCCGTGCCTGAGCGACGACCTCCGCGCGCGCGGGCAGGGGGCCCGGCAGCACCTTCGCCGTGGTCCGGTCGGCGCCGGAACGGTCCTCGGAGAGCGTCGCCCGCGCGAGCGAGGCGTAGGAGCGCGAGGGATGCGAGGGCGTCCTACTTCGGCGCCCCATCGGCCTTCTCCTTCGCGGCCAGCGCGTTCTTGAGCCGCTCGAAGTCGACCGCCAGGTCCGGCCGGAGGGTCGGAAGGTGGTTGCGTTCCAGCTCGACGACCCGGCGGCCGGCGCTCGGCCGGTCCCCGCGGGCGTACGACAACTGGGCGAGGCGCAGCACGACGTCGACCTCGTCCGCCGGGGCCTTCAGCTCCCGGACGATCCGGTAGGCGTCCAGGAGCTCGACCTCCGCCCGCTCGTACTCCCCGAGGTCGGTGAGGATCTTCCCTTGGACGATCATCGCGTTGACCAGACCGAACCGGTCCCCGATCCGCTCGAGGATCTCTCGGGATCGCGCATTCTGTTCGGCCGCCTCGGCCAGCTGGCCCATCTCGCGGAGGATGTCCGCGGTGTTGAAGAGCGCCCATCCGACCCGGCGCGGATCCCGGGCCTTTTCACCGAGGCGGATCGCCTCGGCAAATTCGGCGATCGATTCGGCGAACCGCGGGGAGGCCGCCGGCAGGCCCGCGATCACGACCCCGACGAACAGGTGCGCGAAGGCCGCCTCGCTCGCGTCGCCGAGGTCTTCGAGGGTCCGGGCGGCGTTCCGGGCCAGGGTGATGGCGCCCTCGTGCTCCCCCATCATCCCCAGGACGTTCGCCCGCCGGACCTCGCCCAGGGCCCGGGCGCGGGTATTGCCCGTCGCATCGGCCAGCCGGAGCTCCTCCGTGTGCTCCGCGAGGGCCTCGGGGTAGCGACCCGCGTAGTAGAGCGCCTCTCCCAGCAACCGGTGCATTGCGATGAGGACCGTCGGGTGGTCCTCGAGACGCTTCACGCTGTCGGGCTCGGCCATCGTCCGAAGTGTCCGTTCGGCCTCGAACCACTCGCCGCGGTCGGTCAGGATCTTGGCGAGGTACAGCTCGGTGAGGGCGTAGATCGAGGGAGAGACCCGGACCTTGAGGTTTCGGCGGGCGAGATGCTGTCGGAGGAGCGTCTCCGCCTCCTCCAGCCTTCCGACGCGGTCGACCTGCTGAGCGAGCTCGATGACGAGATCTGTCTCCCCCTCCCAATCTTCGGGTCGAAGGCGCCGGTGGCTCTCGAGCGCGCGACCCAGGTGCTCGACCGCGACCTCGGGCGCGTCGGCGCGGAGGGCGACCTCGGCCGCGGTGCGATTGTAGCTGATGGACTTCTCGTCGACCTTCCCGAGGTGGTAATGACGGGCGAGGGCGTAGATCGTGGGCAGGTCCGCGCTCGCGGTCGCTTCGAGGGCTTCGCCCACGCGCCGGTGCAAGAGGCGCCGCCGGCTTTCGTTGAGCCCGTCGTAGACCCGGGCCCGCACCCGTTCGTCCGCGAACGCGAGGTTCTCTCCTGGCCGTTCCAGGAAGACGCCCATGCCCACGAGCCGGTCGACCGTCTCGGCCAGGGTCTCCTCGTCCTCCCCGCTAGCGCGCAAGAGGAGCGAGAAGGAGAACTCAGGGCCGAGGACGGCCCCCGCGGCCGCGACGCGTTCTCCGAGCTCGTCGAGCGGTGGGATCACCGGCTCGCCGGAGGCTTCCCTCCCCGCGGTGCGGGCGGGTCGTGCCGACCCCTCCAAACGCCGTTCGAGCTGCTCGAGGAGGAGCGGGTTCCCACCGCTCTCCGAGAACCGCCGTGTCACTTCCTCACCCGAAAAGACCCGGCCCGGGTCCCGGGTGAACAGGAACTCGGCCACCTCGGCGGAGTTGAGCGGTCGGAGGAGGATCCGCTCGGCGTGGGTCGTCGATTCGAACGATTCGATCCGCATGCGTCGGGATTCCGGTAGGGAGGGAGGCGGGCGGATCGTCGCGAGGACCCACAGCGGCCGGTTCTGGAACTGGCCCGAGAGAAACTCCAGGGCCGCGAGCGAGGTCTCATCCGCCCGATGGAGGTCCTCGAGAACGACGACGGTCGGGCCCCGCCGGGTGAACTCGAGGAACTGGGCGGCGATCCCGTTCAGCAGGGACAGCCGACCGACCGCCCCATGCTCCTCCGCGGAGTCCAGCGCCTCCAGGAGCCGTTCCTCGATCTGGACCGGGGTGGAGAACGCCCCGTCATCCAACCGGGGGGCGAATCCAATGAGGAATCCTTCGGTGGCCCGTCCGACCTCTTCGACGGGCGCCGGTACTCCGGCGCGTCGGGCGCTCTCGATCGCGGCGCGGATGAGCGCGAACGGAGGCGGAGCGTCGAGCGGCGGCGCCCGCGCTTCGAGCACCCGAACGTCGCGCTCCCGAATCGTGCGGACGAGGTTCGTTACGAGTTCGGTCTTTCCGACCCCGGTCTCGCCGACGAGCAGTGTCACGCCGCCATGCCCCGCCCGTGCGTCCTCGAACCTGCGCTGGAGGGCCTCGACAGCCTCCACGCGGCCGACGAACGGACGGCCGTCCCCGGGATCGGCCGTCATTACTTGTGGGACGAATGGCGTCCTCCCAGTATTTACTCTCGCTTCCACCCACCGGCGGCCTTGGAGCTCCCTCCGCCGGCCTCTGCCGTGGGAGGGCTCGAATGTTCGAGCGGGCCAGGTTCCGCGCCGTGGACCCTCCGAGCGGCGGCTTGCGGCTGGTCTCGCGCACTCGGTGAGCGGGGCCCCCGGGCAGTCGCCGGGGACGCTTCCTATGACGGCCGTCGTTCGACGGGTCTGACCATATATCGACCCCGCGGCATCTCCCCTCGATGCCGCTCTGGGAGGTGACGTTCCGGAATCAGTACCGACTACCCGTTCCTCGCTCTCTCGAACAAGCTCCCGGGCACGGCGCTCTCGATGTGGTGCATCTGGAACCGGGAGCTGCTCCAGGTCCCGACGCGGGACCCGGCGGTCCTGAGGCTGGTCGAGAAGGCGATCCGCGACGCGGGCCACGTCGTCGACGAATGGGTCGACGCCCGCGGGGCCGGATCTTCCTCCTGGAGTGCACGTGCGGTCGCCACCAGAGCATGTGGACCGTCTTCGACGACCACCAGTGCCTCGACAGCCCCCCGGCCGTCTTCCTGGACGGGTGGGCGTACCACCGGTTCCTGAGCTTCGATCCGGAGCGCACGCGGACCCTGTTCAGGGACCTCCGTGAACTAGGCCCGACGGTCCTCCTGCAGAAGCGGGAGCTCCCGCTCCACGTGCTCCCGTCGAGCATCTGGGCCGGTTCGCTCTTCGGGGACCTCACCGGTCGCCAAGTGGACGCGGTCCTCCGAGCGCACCGCGCCGGGTACTACTCGAGCCCCCGCTCGGTCACGACCGACGACCTCGCGCGTGGGCTCGGTCTGAGCCGGTCGACGTTCGAGGAGCACCTGCGAAAGGCGGAGAACCGCCTCATCAACGCCCTCGTGCCGTACCTCGAGCTGTACGCGACCGCGGACCGGCCGCCCGAGAAGATGGCGTCGCGGGGACTCCCGCTGGACGCGGCGCTCGCGCTCCCTCCGCGCGTCGCCGGGAAGACCTAGGTCGCCTTCGGGACCGTCCGGAAGGGCAGCGGAACGACGCGGGCCGGCACGTCCCGGTCCCGGATCGAGAGCGTCACCTCGGTCCCGGGCGCGGACTGCTCCCGGGGAAGGTAGGCGAGCGCGATCCCGTAGTGGAGGGTCGGCGAGAGGCCGCCGCTCGTCAGCGCTCCGACGGCCGTATCGCCGATCCGCACGGGGGTTCCGTGACGGGGGATCGCGCCCGGCGTATGTACCTCGAGGCCGACCAGGCGCACCGCCGGCCCCTCCGCACGCTGCTTCTCGAGCGCCGTGCGGCCCACGAAATCGTGGTCGAACTCGACGAACCGGTCCTGCCCGGCTTCGAGAGGAGTGTGGTCGCGGTGGAACTCCTGGCCGGAGAGAAGGTACCCCTGCTCGAGCCGGAGGGTGTCCCTCGCCGCGAGGCCACACGGGACCGCGCCGCCCGCGACCAGCCGTTCGGCGACGGCGTCCGCCTCCTCGGCTCGTAGGACGATCTCGTACCCACGCTCGCCGGTATACCCGGTCCGGCTCGCGAGGTGGAAGTGACCGAGGCCTTGGGCGAGGGAGAGGCCGAGGCGCCCCTTGGAATCGCCCGCTCCCGGCGCGGGGGGGAACCAAGCGGCATGGTAGAAGCCGAGACTCGAGAGGTCCCACCCGAACGTATGTTCGAGCAGCTCGCGCGAGCGCGGACCCTGGACCGCGATCATCGCGGTCTTACCGTTCCATCGGACGAGCGTAGTGTCGGGGAGACGGTGCTGGCGAAGGATCTCCTCGACCTCGTCCGCCCGGGAGGCGTTCGGAACGGCGAGGTACTCGCGCGCGAGCGAGGTCCCGTCGTCCAGCCGGGAGATCAGGAGGTCATCGACGATCCCGCCCGCCGTCTCGAGGAAGAAAGTGTACCGTACCTGACCCGGTGTGAGCCGCGGCACGTTCGCGGTCGTCCGGCGTGACAGGAGGTCCGCGGCGTGGTCCCCCGAGACGGAGATCACGCCCATGTGGGAGACGTCGAAGAGCCCCACGCCTTCCCGCACGGCCTTGTGCTCCGCGAGGATGCTGGTGTAGTAGAGCGGCATTTCCCAACCCGCGAAGGGTACCAGGTGCGCACCGAACCGGACGTGGAACTCGGTGAGCGGCGTCCGCTGGAGGTGCACGGGGGGAGGAGGGGTCGCGGAGATCATGTGACGACCTCCGCGAGCCGTTCCTCGGCGGTGGCGCGTCGGAGTTCGAGTGCGATCCTTCGACCCGTGCTCATCGGACCTCGCCAGAGAGCGTTCCCGTACGGGTGGCCGAGGGCCAGATGCACGTTCGTTCCCCCTCCGATGCGCGCCGCCACGTCGAACACGACCGGGTGGCCGGCGGGGTCGATGCACGTCTGGAGGCAAAAGGGGCCAAGGATGCCGGGCGAGTAGCGAGCCCGCGAGGCCTCCACGAACCGCTCACCGAGGCGGAAAACCTCCTCGAGGATCGACTCACGGACCGTCAGGGTACCGTGCCCCACGACCGTGTACTCGGGGATCCGGTCCGCTTCGGAGAGCTCGAGCTGCTGGGCCGCGGGGAGGCGAACGAGCCCGTCGAGGTTGCTTTCCCGTCGCTCGTCCACGCCCAAGAGTTCGAGACCTTCCGCGCGGGGTACCAGTGGGGAGAAGAAGAAGTTGAAGTTGAAGACGGGGCCGAGGACGTACCGCTCGATCCGGGCGTGCGCGAGGTCGTCCCGCGACACGATTCCGCGTGCCACGAGCTGCTCGACCTTGGCATGAAATTCGGTGGGAGTCGCGGCCGTGAAGAATCCGCGCTCGAGCCGGCGGGTGGCGTGGGGGAGCTTCACCATCGAGAGGCCGTCGATCGCGTCCGGGCCCCGAACGACCTGCGGGGTTGGGATGCCCGCCGATTCGAGCAGCGTGTAGTAGTTCTCTCGCTCCGTGCGTTCCTCGATCCGAAGCATCGCCCGGCTCCCGACGATCGGGACGCGGAGGTCGTTCTCGATCGTGTCGAGCGGGAGGTACGAGCTGAGGGCGCGGTTCGGCACGAGGAGGGCGCCACGGGCGCGGAGTCGCTCCTGTGACGCGGGCGATGCGAGGTCCACGAACTTGGGAAGGACCCAAACCTCGTCCACGCACCCGCGCACGCGCTCGCCGTCCGAGCCTCGGACGGTGAGGAAGTAGCGAGAGTAGGTCGCGTCGCGACCCGATTCCGCGAGGACGAGGCTCACCAGTCCTTCCGTGACCGCCCCGTCGGCGATGTCGAGCGCGGAGTGGGAGCCGACCGTCGCGACGACCGGCGGGGTCGGATATCGCTCGAGGAGGGCGAGGATCGTCTCTCGGGGAAGCCCCATCGCGAGGGGCACCGTCAGAGGAGCTTAAGCGCTCGCGCCACGCGTTCCGCGGAGAGCGGGAGCTCGGTCACATGCGCCCCGCACGCCGCCCGCGTCGCGATCGCAATCGTCGCAGGGACCGGGACGATCGGGGGCTCGCCGAGCCCCTTCGCCCCGAAGGGACCGGCGCCTGCGAACCCCTCGATGAATTCGACGGTGATCGGCGGTATCTCCCCGAGCGTCGGGATGCGGTAGTCGAGGAGACCGTCGTTGACCAGGCGACCGTCGTCGGACCAGATCGCCTCCTCGGTCAGCGCGGTACCGAGACCCATCGCGACCCCGCCCTCCACCTGCGCCTGGGCGGCGCCGGGGTCGACGACGGTCCCGACGTCCTGGAACGCCGCATACCGCTCGACGCGGACCGCGCCGGTCGCCGGGTCGACCACGACCTCGGCGACATGGGCGGCTCCCGTGAAGTCCGTGTAGGGGTAGAACGTCCCGGTGACGACCCGCTTCTCGTCGATCGAGCGCGGCGGGGCGACATGCCGGCCTTCGGCGAGGATTCCCCCCGTCGCGAGCTCTTCCGGGCTGAGGAGTACGGTGACGGCGGCTCGCCGCTCGCCGGCCTCGGCGTAGATCTCGTTCCGCTCGACCGACAGCTCGGCCTGGCCTCGGGCTCCCAGCCTCTCGGCGAGCGTCCGACGGAGCGCGACGGAGGCCTCTTCGATCGCCCGCCCGAGCGCGCCCAACGTCCGGCTGCCGAAGACCCCCGAGTCGAACGGAGCCTCGGCCGTGTTGCCGTACTCGATCGAGATGCGGTCGGGGGGGAGGCCGGTGACGCGGGCCGCGACCGCGGCTAGGCCGACAAGCACGCTACCGCTGCCGATCTCCCGTTCACCCTGGAGAACGATGAGCCGCTGGGGACCGAGCCGCAATCGGACCTCCCCGCCGGCGCCCGTGCTCGTGGACCAGAATCCGCACCCGATCCCCACTCCATGGCCCACCGGGGCCTCCTTCCGCCACTGACGCGCGGTCGCCCGTGCCCGTTCGAAGGCCATCGGGAGCCCGAACGGGCCGACCTCCTGGCCGAGCGGTGTTGTGTCGCCTTCCCGCCACAGGTGTCGGGCCCGGAACTCCTCGGGGTCGAGGTTCAGTTCGCGAGCGACGTGGTCAAGGTGGGACTCGACGGCGAACGCGCACTGGGGGGCGAACGGGGCCCGGTGAGGGCCGAACGGAGGCTTGTGGGTTCGGACCGCGTAGCCCTCGACATCGAACGCTTCGGTCCGGTAGGGCCCGAGCAGGAATCCGATCGAGTACCCGGTCGCGAAGTCGCGCCCCGGGAGGGAAGTACCGACGTCGAGCAGGAGGCGAACCCGCCGCGCCCGGATCCGGCCGTCCCTGACGGCCGTCTCCATCCGGATCACCGCCGGGAGTGTGGTCCGGCCCAGCCGGAACTCCTCCTGGTAGCTCAAGGCCAGCCGGACGGGTCGGCCGGTCGCGCGGGCCAGCAAGAGCGCATACGGCTCCAGGAACGAACTCGCCTTTCCGCCGAATCCTCCACCTACCCACGTTCCTTCGACCACGATGGACGACTCGGGCACACCGAGCAGAGAGGCCGTATCCTCCCGTACCCCGAACGGGCTTTGCGTCGACGTGCGGACGTACCAGACGTCCCCTCGGATCTCCGCGACGCAGGCATGGGGTTCGAGCGCGACCTGGTGGATGCTCGAGGTGCGGTAGGTCTCGGAAACGACCCGGTCCGCACCTCGAAACTCCGCCTCGACGTTCCCATGGCGAGCCCGCACATGGGCCGCCACCTGAGGGGAGGCGTCGGCCTCCGACCCCGGCCAGTCGGGGAAGACCATCTCCAGGTCCGAGAGGATCGCAAGCGGGTCCACCTCGACCCCCACCGCGGCCACGGCGGCGCGAGCCTCCACCGCGGAGGGGGCCGCGACGACCGCGAGTGGCTGGTTCCGGTAGATGATCTCCCCCTGGGCGAGCAGGGGCCGTTCGAGGTCGCGTTCGCCCGGACCGAGGAGGTGCGCCAGATCCTCAGGCCCGACCACCGTCACCCCCGGGAGGGCGCGCGCGGCCCGGAGGTCGAGCGAGCGGATCCGGCCGTGTGCGACCGGAGCCGGAACGAACGCGGCCCACAGCATCCCGGGCACGTCGAGGTCCGTCCCAAAGACCGCCGCTCCCGCGAGCTTGACGCCCGCGTCCGGGCGCACGGCGGCCGTCACGGTCCCCCCGTTCGGAGGGCATCGACGGCGCGGACGATCGCCGAGTACCCCGTGCACCGGCACAGGTTGCCGCCCAGGCCTTCGAGGAGTTCTTCCCGGGGCGCGGAGGTCCCCCGTTCCCGAAGGAGGCCGGCGACCGCCATCACGAATCCCGGTGTGCAGTACCCGCACTGAAGCGCGCCGGCCCGCTCGAAGGCCGCTCGGACGCGGGCCACGAGGGCATCGTCCGGCCCGACCTCGATGGTCGTGACGGCACTCCCGTCCACCTCGTGGGACAGGGTGAGGCAGGAGAGGCACGTGCGTCCGTCCACGAGAACCGTGCAGGCACCGCAGTCCCCGGTCCGGCACCCCTCCTTGGTCCCTTTGAGCTGCAACCGCCAGCGGAGGGTGTCGAGGAGTCGCTCGGGAGCCGAAACGTCGGCGAGCTCCTCCGCGTGACCATTGACCGTGAGTCGTAGGGGGCGCGACGTCATGCCGGGAACCCCGGCTGGCCAACGACCGTCGCTACGGCGCGCTCGAGAAGGTTTCCGACCAGACGGCGACGGTATTCCTCCGAAGCCCGCCGGTCGGTGACGAACGCGGACCGAGCCGAGGTCGATTCGGCCGCGCGCCGGACCGCCTCCGGACCCGGACGCCCGGCGCCGAGGGCGGCGGCGGCCTCGGGGAGGAGGGTGGGCCGCGGGGCGACGCCCCCGACGGCGACGCGCCATGAGTGCTCGCCCGGCGCGAACGCCACCGCGATCGCGACCTGGGAGATGTCGTTCGACGGTCGGACCCTTTGCCAGAAGAACGCCGACGGACGGGCCTCGGGGAGGCGGACCGAGCGCACGAGCTCGCCCGGCCGTAGGTCGGTGCGGCGGGAGGCCTGAACGAACCGGTCCACCGGTAGGCGGCGCGCTCCGTGGGGACCCAGTAGGTCGACGTCTGCATCGAGGGTGAGCAGGACCGGGATCAGGTCGGAGGCGGGCGAAGAACGGACGAGGTTCCCCCCGAGGGTCGCGCGATGGCGGAGGGCGACGCTGCCGACATTCCGTACGGCCTCGTAGAGACCGGGGTACTTCGCCCGGACCTGGGGGTCGTCCTCGAGGGAGCGCAGCGGGAGCGTGCTGCCGATGGTGAGGGCGTCCTGGTTCCAGTCGAGCGTTCTCCAAGGGAGGCGGCGCAGCGAGATGACCCGCCGTGGCGCGATCCGACCCCCCTCGAGGTCGAAGAGGAGGTTGGTGCCGCCGGCGATCGGAGTCGCCTCGCCCGGGCCGAGGGTCTGGAGCGCGGCGATCGCCTCCTCGGCCGTTTCGGGCACGACGAGGTCGAACGTCACCATCGACCGCCCATCTCGACGGGTCCGCTTATCGTTTCGCGCACCGGAATCGGCGATAAGCCCCGGGTTTATTATCCAACGAGTGGCTGGGTCTCCGACCCGGCATGCCGTTTGAACTTGCGTTGCGTTACAGCACTCCGCTCACGCCCATCGACGACGTGGACGAGGTGTTGCGGGAGTTCCTCCGCCTCGTGGGGTACCTGCCCGAGGGAGAGGAAGGACGCGGGTCCGAGGGGCCGGTCGCGCAGAGCCTCGCCTACCGGCTCGTGCGAGAGTGCCTGCTCCGGGACCCCTCGCGGCCCTGGTACATCGAAGAGTTGACGGCCGTGCTCAAGACCTCGAAACCGACCATCTACCGGCACATCAACAAGCTAAAGGCGCTCGACCTGCTCGAAGAGGTCGGAGGCGTCGCCGATGGGAAGGGGCGGAAGGGGTACCGGCTGCGGTACGGCAACCTCGCCCGAGCCTGGGACTTCACCGAGGCGAACGCCCAGAATGCGCTGCGTCGATATCGGGAGACGGTGAATCACTTGCAGGGATTGATCGAGAAGAAGGCGACCGAGACGCCCGCGCCGAAAGCCCCGGTGCGCGAGCGCGGAGCGGCGCGATGAGCGAGAACCCGCCGCCGAAGCGTCCGACCATCGCCCTCGTCCCCGGCTCGCGCGTTCGCGTCCGCTCGGCGGGACCCGACGAACAAGCGATCGATTCGACCGGACTCTTCCGTGGCCTCGTCTCGATCGGAGGGGACAACACGCTCGCCATCGAGCTCGACGGGACCGACGGCGACGAGAAGGGGCGGATCCGGCTCGTCCCGGTCCCGGCGGTCCTCGCAGTCGACATCCTGGAGGCCGCGAAGCCCGAAGAGGAGAAGCGCCCCGACTCGAACCAGGCGCCCGGCTACTTCCGCTGAACCGGGCGAGCGGGCTTGCTGGGAGTTCCGTCGCCGGCGCCGCCGGCGATTTCGAACCCAGGTCGTTGGCTTCGAAGGCCAACAGGATAGTCCAGACTACCCCACAAGCCCGCGGCCCTTCCACGGGAGGGGGGCTATTTGGACGTTCCGCGGCGACGAGGGAGACGGTCCTAGGGGTCCGCCGGCGCAGGTGCGGCCGTCGGTGGGAATTGGTCGAGCGTCCGCTGCGAGGCGGCGCCGGGGAAAAGAGTCGCCAGCGAGTCCGCGAGCACCTGGATCCGCTGCCGCACGTACGGCGTGATCCCCTCGATCGAACCGAGGCGCTGGGAGAGCGCGAGGTACTTCCGGACCGAGCCCTCGTACACCGTCGAGAGGAGCTCTCCGTCGCAACGACCTCCGCCCGGCCGCAGGGCGGTGCAGCGGCACGTGAGGGGGGGCCGCCGGTACGATACGCTGCAGACCTTGCAACGGAACTTCTGGGTCGCGTAGCTCTTCAAGTTCCCCATCAGGTCCGGCAGGAAGTGGGCGTTGAGAACGAGCGTGACCGCCTCCGCGACGTCCACGGCCCGAATCTGCGCGGCCAGCAGGACGGAGCGCTCGACCATGTCGTTCATCGAGCGGGCGTCGCGGTACGCGGATCGGACCGGCCCCGCGGCGATCCGTTCGGTATCGTGGGTGAAGCCGTAGCCCGAGAGCGCGCCTTCCGTCCCGAGACGTCCGGAAACCTGCTCGATCAGGGACTCGACCTCCTTGGCCGGCCGACGCTCGGCAGCCGCCCGGTAGAACGCGAGCGGGTACCGGTCGCCCACGTCGACATGGTGCGCCTCCTTGTCGACCTCGGTCGCCTCGAGCCGGGTCGTGAGGACGAGCGGCTTGTCCATGAGGGCGCCCCGACTCTCGGGGAGATAGGACCGAGAGAAATTGAGCAGCGCATCGAGGAGCAGCGTGACCGAGTCCTCGTCCCCGTCGCAATTGCGTCGCTTGGCTGCGTGGAACACCGGGTGCGCGAAGCAGGCCTCGGCGTTCGTGAACCCGATGATCCGTCCAGCGACCCCGCCGGAGGTATGTGGGGCGAGTGCGACGACGATCGCCCCGACGAGGTCGGACGCGTGGTTCGCCCGATAGAACGGGTCGAGATTGTACATTCGGAGAAGCTCGTCGTCGACGAACTGGGCGAGGCGCGTGAGGTAATCGCCGCACGACCGCGCGACGACGAGGTCCTGCGGGAGGAGCTCGACCAGTTGCTCGCCGTTCGTCAGCTCCTCGCCCGACCAGTCGCGGGCATAGCCGAGCTCCCGCAGCCGGGCGACGGAGGTCCCGATCTCGTTCGGTCGGAAGTGCGTGAGCGGCAGGTCCGTCAGGTCGAATCGCGCCGTCCCGTCCTGGTAAACGGAGATCTGGTGCGACGCGCGCAGGATCCCCTTCTCGATCGGTTCGGGGACCTTGCCCGGGGACGTGAGCCCCTTGACGCCCTTGACGACCGGGGTCTTCGCGAGGTGAAGGCGCGCGACCGCGTCGCTCCAGATCCTGGCCACGGGGAGCGGCTCGCTCACCACTCGCCCGTCGGGCTCGGTATGCGTCCCGCAGGTGCACCGGTTCCAGACGGTCGTGCGGTGACAGCCCGGGCACAGACGGACGCCGAGCTCGACATGAACCCCGTCGCGCATGGTGTGACGGGCGGCCTCGGGCACGGAGCGGGTCGGACCGCCCGCCGAACCGACCGGGAACAGCGCGTGGACGTTCGGCTCCATCGACCGCTGGTACGCCTTCTCGGGCCGGCCGACCCTCCCTCCGACGCGCGAAGGGCCACGTGCACGGACCTGGACGCCCGCGAGCCGGCTTACGTAGACGAGTGAGTCCTCCTCCGCCGGGTCGAGCGCGGCCCGGCGCTGGAGCAGGCCGTCGGCGACCTCGAGTCCTAGCCCACCCACGAGGGCAGCACTCGGGTCCGGCTCGCCCTGCCACTGGTCCGGGCCCGAGGGGCCCATCAGGAAACCGAGTCGCACCAGGACCTCTCTCCACGCCGGGTCGTGAGGCACTTCGAGTCGCCCTTCGGTCCAACGGCCCGAACGCTCGACGAACTCGGACAGAGCGCGGATCTCGCCCGGTGAGAGGTCGTGCCAGAAGAGAAGCCAGCGCGGGTGGAGAGGGACTCGGAACGTGACCGACGTGCGGATGGCCTCCTCGTAGCTCATCGGTGCGATTGCGGACCGGTCCGCCCCAGAGGCCGCGAGCTCCTCCGCATGCCAGTCGAGGGAGTACGCTCCCGGGGCCAAGGCCCGGTTGTTCTCGAGGAACTCTCCGTAGCTTACCAGGATCTCCCCGAGGTCCACGATGCGCCGCACCTGCGATAGGAGCTCGGCCGCCCGGGCCGGCTCGTGGACCGCGGTGAGCGTTCCGTCGTCGAGCTCGACGATCGGCCCCTCGATCGTGTCGCAGACGCCCATCGCCGTCGCCTTCCCCGGATACTCGAGCTTCACCTGGGTGCCGACGGCGACGAAGTGCTGGAGGATGACCATCGTGGCCGGGTTGAGGGCGCAGGCCGCGAGGCCCGTGGTCCGGGCGCGCCCGTAGACGAGACGGAACCCTCCGGGATGGCTGGGATGCGCCAGCACCGGCCGGCCCCCCACCGAATCTTGGAGGTACTTGGGAGTGTGCGCATCCTCGTCGTCGGTCGCGTGAAGTCCGACCTGGTCGAGGAATTCCCAGCCGTCCAGGCCGAGCTTGTCCACGATGCGGCGAAGCTTGGAGGCCTTCTGGCAGAGCCCCTCTGCGATGACGAGACACGCCCCGCCGCGGATCCCGTTCGTCGGCACCCGGGGGAGGTTGCGGAAGGCGCTCACCTCGGCGTCGCCTTCCGTGGATTCGCCCGAGATCGCGACGGGGACGTTCCGGACGATGAGAGCGATCTCCTCGGCCGTCGGCACATACTGGAGGTGCTGGTGGTACTTGTACAGCGGGATCTCCTCCTGGTAACGCTCGACCTCCTCGCGATCGGGGCGGAAGCGGGCCAGCCCCAGATCGCGCCGGACGATATCGGCCAGGAGGACGCACAGCGCCTGGGCCGTCCCGCCCGCAGCGCGGATCGGTCCGGCGAAGTAGAGCTCGATGTACGGGCCCTCCGGTCCCGCTCGGATGTGGACCTCGGCCAGCCCTTCGAGTGGCGCAACAAGGATCCCTTCGGTCAGGATCGCGAGGCCGACCCTGAGGGCTACGTCGACGCGCGTCGTCGCGTCCCCGCGGGACGTGTCCGCGGCGAGCCGGCGGGCGATACGGACCGCGACCTCCTCCCGTGGCAACGTCGCCGCGAGCGTCCGTATCTCCTCCGAGATCCCATCGATTCGGAGGTGGCCGAGCAGCTTCTCAACGCGCATCGCCATATCCTGTGCGCGGGGGATCTCCGGATGGAGCTCGGGGTCGAGCCCCACCGCGCGCGCCTTCTCGGCGACGAGGTACGCCCGGTCCACTTCGGACTCGATCGCCCGAAAATAAGGCTCCACGGGCGGCCCAGAGTGCGCCGAGGGATAAGTGCGTGCGAGCCGGTCCGCCATCGAGGACGGACCGGGAGCCCCGGTTCGGCATGACCCGCCCTCCTGCGAGGGCCTTTATTCGGCAGTCCCTCCCCCCTCGAGTCGTCCCGATGCGTCCCTCCGAAGGGTACGGACCGGCCACGTACCGCCCTGCGGTCCTGGCCGATGCCCTCCGGCTCGCGGAGGTCCATATCCGCGTCCTGTTGGTCGCCTATCGCGGCATCGACCCCCAGGAGTGGTTGGACAGCCTCCCGCAACAATTGGGCGAGCGCCAGACGCGCTGGAAGGACCGACTCACGAACCTTCCCGACGAACCGGTCTACGTCGCCGAAGTGGAGCCCGCGGGAATCGTCGGCTTCGCCGTCGGTGGGCGGGCGCGGGGAGAACCTCCGCTAGGTTACGAAGGAGAACTCATCTCGATCTACCTGCTTCCCGAGCACCAGCGTCGCGGGATCGGACGCGAACTCGTCCGTCGCGTCGCCCGCTCCCTGATCGAGGCGGGTTTCCAAGGAATGCTCGTCCGTGTCCTCAGCGCCAACCCGGCACGACTCTTCTACGAGCGTCTGGGTGCGCGCTCTCTGGGGATCGATTCCGTGACAATCGGAGACCAGGAGCTGGAAGAGACCGTGTACGGCTGGTCGAACATCGAACTCTACTTTCCCCCGTGATGCGGGGCTCGGCCGGGGCGCTCGCTATCGCGAGGTCCGGGTCGTCCCACGAAGTAGCCCTCCGGCCCGAAGGGTAGAACGTTGCGGCGTCCCGCGACGGAGGGTTTAGATGGAGCGTCCGTCTCGAACCGCGGTGTTGGAAGAGACCGTCCGTCTCGAATCGATCGGGGGGCACGTGGTCCACGTGCCGGTGCAGGTGGGCGCATCGGTCCGGACCCGGTTCATTCTCGATACCGGTATCGGCTTGAACCTCGTCTCAACCGAACTCTGCGCGCGCGTGGGCGGCCGAGCGACCGGAGAGACCTACTCGGGGAAGCGAATGTCCGGACAAGAAGTGTTGACTCCGCTCGCCCGGGTTCCTTCGCTCGCGCTGGGATCCCACCGAGTGGACGACGCCCTCGTAGGGGTCTTTCCCCCGGGCCTCCTCCCTCCGGACTGGGGATTTGTTGAGGGCTTCCTCTCTCCCAGTTTCTTCGCGAACATCCCGTTCACCATCCGGCGAGCCGCCGGAACGTTGACTCTGGAGGGGGAAACTCCACCGGAGGCCAAGTCGGAGCCACGGACCGTCGTGCCCGTGATTGTCCGGCGGTCCGGGCCCGAGCTCACGTTGTTCGTCGAACTGGAGCTCCCGAACGGTCGTCGCGTGACCGTGGAAGTCGACACGGGATCCAGCAACCTGATCCTAGACACCCGCTTCATGGAGGAGCTAGGGGTCCGTGAGGAGACCCCGGGGCATCGGAAAGCCGAGGAAGCGGACGAAACGGGGTATCGGTACCTGCGCCACCTCGCGCCCCTCCGCGGTCGAGTGTTCCTTCGAGGAGCCCCCAATTTGGCCCAGATCGACCCCGTGGTGATGTTCCAGAAGATCATCCACGACGGCCTGCTCGGGGACGATTTCCTGAAATCGTTCGACGTCACGTACGACATCGCGCACTCCCGGTTGCTCTTCGCCCCACCGTCCCATTGACCGCGCGCAACTGGCGGGCCCATCTTCTCGCGTGAGCGTAAGGGCGCCGTAAGCGAGATGGTGTCATGACGAGTGGCCAGGATACTCTGACGGTGAAGGTCGTTCTGTTCGGGGCGTCGGGGACGGTCGGCCGTGCGATGTTCAAGGTTGCGAAGCGGGGCGCCCTGAAACCGCTCCTCGAGACACGGGACATCAACCACCTCGCGACCTAGACGCGACGATCTTCCGCACGACCCGGCACTCCGCCCCGGGCCGCGTCCCACCGGGGAAGTCGCCTCCGGGTCACGAGGTCTGGAGCCATTCGGCGAGAGGCCGTATGCTTCGGTACAACGAACGTCCCGAGTCGGTGAGCCCGTAGGCCTTGACCGGCCCGCGCGCTCCTTCAGTCGGGATGCGACGGATCAAGCGGGCGCGCTCCAGCGAGCGCAAGGTCGACGTCAGCGTGGCCGGGCTGACGCCCGACAGGCACTTTTGGATCGGACCGAACCGCACGGTCCCGTACACCCCCAGGAGGGACACCACGCATACCGCCCATTTCTTTCCAACGACGTCGATCAGGCCGATCGGGGGGCATGGGCACGTCAGGTCTCCTTCCGCGCACTGCGACACTCTGTCCGTACGTAGCGTCGCCTTATGACCACTTCACCTATTGAAGTAGTCGAGGTTACCATGCCCGAACCGACCGACCAAGCCCCGCGCTGCGCCCCGTCGAACTGCTGCGCCGGCCGCTGCGGCAGCTGCTGCTGCTGCTGCTGCTGCGGCTGCTGCGGCTGCTGTTGATGAAGGAAAAGCTGGTCCTGTTCATCTGCGTCGAGAATGCCGGCCGGTCCCTGATGGCGGAGGCGATCTTCAACGCTCACCCGGCCCCCGGATGGCATGCCGTCTCCGCCGGGACCCGACCAGCCGCCGTGGCCAACCCTCGGACGCGGGCGATGCTCGCGGAGGTGAGCCTCCCGCTCCCCGACCATCCCCCCCAACTGCTCTCGACCGAGCTCATGGATCGGGCCCAAGTCCGGGTCACGATGGGCTGTCTCGACGATGCGAGCTGTCCGACCCACCTGAAAGCATTGGAGCTCCGGGATTGGCAGCTGGAAGACCCGGCGAAGCTGGAGGATGCCGGCTTCCGACGGGTGCGGGATCGGATCACCCGACTGGTGCGCGGACTCCGAACGGAACTCGTGCTCGCGGACCAACGAGCGGGCGAACTAGCGAGCACCGCGCGCCGTTGAGCCCTCCGATCTGGCGTCGGGCAGTCGCCGAGCTGGTGGGGACTGCCCTTCTCGTCGGACTCGGCACGGGCACCATCGTTCTCGGAGCTCGACTCGGTGGGATCCCGCAATGGGAGTTGGCGGTTGGGTGGTTCCTGGCCGTCCTCGTCCCGATCGTTCTCTTCATTCAGGTCTCGGGGGCCCACCTCAACCCGGTCGTCACGCTGTCGCTCGCGGCGAGCGGCCGAATCGCCTGGAGGGAAGTGCCGCCGTACGTGCTCGGGCAGATCGCTGGAGCGCTCGTGGGAAGCGCCGTCGTGCTTGGAACGTTGGGCGATCTCGCCCACCTCGGGGCGACCGTGCCGGCACAAGGCAATGTGCTCCGGGCCTTCTTGGCCGAGGCCGTGTTCACGGCGGCGTTGGTCGCCGCCGTCTTCGTTCTCGCCGATCGGGGTGAAGGGCGGGGTCGGTGGCGCGTCCTCCTCCCGCCGACCGTCGTGGCCATCTCCACCTATCTCATCGGACCGTGGTCGGGGAGCTCGCTCAACCCCGCGCGGACGATCGCCCCGGCGATCCTATCGGCGACCTACACCGACCTCTGGGTCTACCTGACGGCGATCCCCCTCGGGGCCTTGCTCGTAGCGGCGGCGTGGAAACCGAGAGCCGTCGATCGCCTCGACCGGGGTCCAGGGCGGGTCGAAATTTCCACCTAGACCGTCCGGACCGAGGACCGCCCCTCGGAACGACGGTCACCTTCAGCTCCTCGCCTTGGGCCGGAGTGCTACGTGGGCGACGCCCGACCCGCGAAATGTACCACCCAAGCGAGCGGGATGAACTTCCCCCGAGAATGTGACAGTACCCCTGAACGCAAACGTTTATGTAACAACCCCCCGACTGCTTCCCCAGAGCGTATGACGCTCGTCTGACAAACAGGATGGGATACGTACCAATGAAGTCCATCATCCAGGAAGCAATCGCGAAGCACCAGGAGAACCAAAACCTGGTCGAAGAGAAGAAGCCGACCACGCCGGCCTACGGCAGCGCTGACGACGCGGAACTCGCGAAGTTGGCGGAAACGCTGAAGGTCAACATCCGGATCGTCGGGTGCGGAGGCGGTGGCTCCAACACGATCAATCGTTGCGTCGAGGACGGGATCCAAGGCGCCGAGATGTGCGCCATCAACACCGACGCAAAGCACCTCTTGACCATCCACGCGCCCCGCAAGATCCTCATCGGCCGCCGCGCCACGAAGGGTCTCGGTGCCGGCGCCCGCCCCGAGATCGGGGAAGAGGCCGCTCGCGAGAACGAGGAGGAGCTGCGGGCTTTCCTCAACGGAGCGCACATCGTCTTCATCACGGCTGGCATGGGTGGCGGGACCGGTACGGGCTCCGCGCACCTCGTGGCCCGGCTCGCGAAGGAAGCCGGAGCGCTCACTATGGGCGTGGTCACTCTGCCCTTCTCGGGCGAGGGAGCCGCGCGCATGGAGCAGGCCAAGGACGGGCTCGAGCGCCTGCGCCGCGTCTGCGACACGACCATCGTCATCCAGAACGACAAGCTCCTCGAGCTCGTGCCCCGCATGCCGCTCGACGCGGCGTTCAAGCTCGCCGACGCGTGCCTCATGACCGCGATCAAGGGGATCACGGAGATCGTGACCCGGCCGGGGCTCGTCAACCTGGACTACGCGGACATCCTGACCGTCATGAAGGACGGCGGCGTCGCACTGATCGGACTCGGAGAGAGCGAGAGCGCGACCGACCGGGTGACCGAAGCGGTCACGGAGGCGCTCACCTCGCCCCTCCTCGGCTCGGTCGACCTGAAGGACGCGACCGGGGCCCTCGTACGGGTCATCGGCGGTCCGACCATGACCGTTAGCGAGGCCGAGAAGGCCGCAGCGCTGGTCGGCGGCAAGATCTCCAAGCGGGCTCGGATCATCTGGGGCTGCTCCGTCGAGAACTCGCCCGACCTCGAGAACACCATCCGGGTGCTGCTCATCATCACGGGCGTTCGCGCGACGAGCCTCCTCGGACAGAAGGGAGGCTACGCCGCCGGTGAGTCCGAGGAAGTCATCGACCTCGTCCGCTAGGTCGTCCGGCCCTCGACCCCGCTACCTCGGCATCGAGGTGGCGGGGGAACACCTTCCCCCGCTCTCCCCCCGCTGGTGGGAGGGCACACTGCGACGACGTTCGGAGGCCGCTCCGTCCGGAGTCCCGTTCCGACTGGTGCGTTCGGACGGCCCCCGGGCCGTGGTCGAGGTCGAACATCGCCAACTCGCGACCGCCCGAGCCCTCTGGACGGGGCCGGTCGACGGGCATCTCGCGCTCTCCACGGTCCGCACCTGGGGGACGCTCGTGGGAGCCAAGGCCTGGCTCGGCGAGCTCCGAATCCGGCGTCCGCCCTGAGCCCGAGCCACCCGACTACGACAGCGAGAGCGAGAAGATCGTGCTCCCGATCCGGAGCAGGGCTAGGTTCGTTGTCGGGATCGTGATCGAAACCGTCCCGAGCGGGCCTCCCTGGATGTAGTCCCCGGTGCAGGTCGCGGCCGGCGCGCACGACCAGAGCCCCGCGAACGCGGGGCGCGAGGTGAGGAAGGCGTCCCACGCCTCGGCGTAGGGCGTGTGGATGACGATATGGATCGGCACGTTGGGATTGACCGCGAAGGTCGAAGCGGATGCGTTGATCACGTACGTATGGGTTTGGAGGAGCCCCACGTCGAGCGTCTCGGTCCCGACCCCCGCCACGGACCCGACGAGGTTCGAGAAGAACGGCAGCCAGATCGAGGCGTCCGTCACCTCCCCTCCGACCCCGCCGACGACCGTGAGCGCGATCGAGGGGTTCTCGATGAAGATGGGGTAAGCGCCGTACTGGGCGTACACGACCGCGCCCTCATCGTACGCGACCTCCCCGCTCGGGGCGTACGAGTTGATGAGTTCGGTGACCGGCCCGGCGCCCACGACCGCGGGGGATTCCTGGGCGATCGCCTGCCGGACGAAGAACGGACAGAGGCTCGTAGCTACGTTCTGGTAATGGGTCGTCCACGGGGCCTGGGTCTTCGTGCCGGTGTAGACCGTGTTGTTGTAGTAGGCCGTGAACGTGCCGCTCCCGACCTCGCTACCGCCGAGCTTGTCCGTGGAAGAGAGGTTCGAGTAGGGGCACTGAGGGGAGGTGGGGTTCGTCGCATTGAAACCGGTGACATAGGCGGTGTACGACCCGGAACCGGTCGCATTGCCCGTGAACGAATCCTGGCTGCCATAGACGACCAGCAAGAGATTACCCGAGCCGGTCGCCGCCTGGTAGACGGTGTCGTGACTGCCGTACATGGCCACCTGGACCGTTGCGGAACCGGTATTGCCAAGATTGACAAAGTTGTTGTTGCCCACCAGGATCAGCCGGACGTTCCCGGACCCGACCCCCGATGTCGTGATCACGTTGTTGCTCCCGTAGATCGCGATCTGAAAGTTCACAGCGCCGGTCAGCGACAGGGCGATGGTCGAGCCGTTCGTCGAGTAGTTGAGGGACATGAGGGTCGAGGAACCGGTGTCCGAGAACGTGAACGCCTTGGAGTTGCCCGAGAAGTTGTAGGCCAGGGTCGCGATCGCGCCGACGCACGATATCCCCACATGGGCGAGCGACGTCCAGGTGCACGCGCCGGGAAGGGCCGGTCCCCCTGAGGAGAGCCGGTCGGTGGAGAGTAGATCGTGGCGCCGAGGAGCCCAAAGGAGAGCGCGAGGCTCGAACCGATCCGCCCGCTCCCGACGGTGGAGCCGTCCTGCGCGGACCAGGGAGCGACGCTGTCCGACCCCAGCGTGAGCGGCTGCACGAACTGCATGCCCGCGGAACCCTGGGCGCCCGCGGAACTGAGCAGCGCGGAGAGGCGGCCGTACTCGTTCTCGACGAGGATGTCGTGGTTGAGGTCGTTGACCTGCATCTGGTTGGGGACGACGGTCGTGAGAAAGTTCGCGATGAACGTCACGACCAGGAGCAGCCCGAGCAGCGTCGCCACCGCGGCTACCTGGCCGCGACGGCCACGCCGCCGCCATTTCCGGGACCTCAACGCGCGGGCCAAGTCAACCTCGCTCGAGAGTACAATTTACCCTAGGACGCCATATTTAGTCTTATGGCCGGGGTCACCCGCCGGGCTCCCGAACGACGCGACGTTCCGCGAAACTTATCCCTGTCCCTACCTCCCCATTGGGGGTACGGCCGGTGGCGGCGGAACAGGCGTCGGCGGTCCGTGTCGAACGGGCGCTGCTCTCACCGTATGACAAGGCCGGCCTCGAGGTCCTCGCCCGCGGACTGCAGGAGCTCGGCGTCGAGCTCTGGGCCACGGGTGGAACGCGCGCCAGCCTGACCGCGGCCGGCCTCACGGTCCGTTCGGCCGAGGAGCTCACGGGCATCGGCGCCTGGTTCGGAGGCCGGGTGAAGACCCTCCATCCGGCCCTGTTGGGAGGGATCCTGGCACCTCGGACCGATGAGGGTCGCCGCGAGCTCCAGGAGCGGGGGCTCCTTCCGTTCGACCTGGTCGTCGTCAACTTCTACCCCTTCGAGCAGCACCTCGCGGAGACGCCGGACGCGACCGACCGCGAGGAGTACGTCGATATCGGAGGGGTCACGCTCGTCCGGGCCGCTGCGAAGAACCACGCTGGAGTCACGGTCGTGACGGACCCTTCCGAGTACGCCCCTCTCCTGGAGGAACTGCGTCAGAACGCCGGTTCCGTCTCCGCGAGCACGCGAGGTCGCCTCGCGCGGCGGGCCTTCCAGCGCGTGGCCGAGTACGACGCGGCCATCGCAGCCGGTCTGTTGGCCCCCTCCGCCGGGGACGACCCGTTCCCGACCACGATCCTCCTCGAGCGTGAACCGCTCCGACTCCGGTATGGCGAGAACCCGCACCAGAAGGCAGCGGTCTACCGCGCCACCGGTATGTTTCGCGCCCGCCCGTTCGAGCTCCTCAAGGGGGACAGCCTCTCGTACACGAATCTCCTCGACGCGGACACCGCGCTCGAGATCGTCTCGGAGTTTCCCCTCCCGGCGGCCGCGGTCGTCAAGCACGCGACCCCGTGCGGGGTGGCCGAGGGAGCCACAATCCGCGAGGCGCTCGAGCGGGCGATCGCCACCGACCCGGTCGCCCGATTCGGCTGCGCGGTCGCGGTCAACCGTCCGGTGGGTGCCAAGGACCCGGAGGTCCTCCACGGCGTCTTCGTCGACCTCCTCGCGGCGCCCGACGTCGAGCCCGCGGCCCGCGAGGCGCTCGGCCGCCGGCCGAAGCTGAAGCTCGTGCGGACGGCCGCTCCGGACCCGGAACGGATCCGCTGGGAGGCGCGCACCACCTTTGGTCGCGTGCTCGTCCAGGAGGCGGATCGGCGCCAGCTCGCCCCCGGTGAGTTCAAACCGGTGACGTCCCATCGGGCTTCCCCGGAGCAGTTATGTTCGCTGGATTTTGCCTGGCGCGTCGTACGACACGCGAAATCGAACGCGATCGTACTCGCGCGCGGTCCCGCCACCGTCGGGATCGGCTCGGGCCAGCCGACCCGAGTGAAAGCGGTGGAGCTCGCGTGCGAGGTCGCGGGAGACCGGGCCCGGGGCGCGGTGCTCGCGTCGGATGCGTTCTTCCCGTTCGCGGACGGGGTCGAGGCGGCCGCCCGGGCCGGGGTCACGGCCATCCTGCAGCCCGGCGGCAGTTTGCGAGACCCCGAAGTGATCGCCGCGGCCGAGAAGGCCGGGGTCGCGATGTACTTCACCGGGTGGCGGGTGTTCCGCCACTAGGCCGGACCGTATCGGCAAAGTGTCGTCGAAGGATCGAGCGGAACTCGGTCGCGTTGACCGGCCCGACCTCTCGTCCTTTCTCCTGACCCGACTCGACGAACATGTAGGTCGGGATCGTGTGGATACCGTACGATCGCGTGATCCCCGCGGCATCATCGATGTTGACCTTGGCGAACTTGACCCGGCCGGCGAGTCGGGCCGCAAGGTCAGCGATCACCGGCTCCGTCACGCGGCACGGCACGCACCAGACCGCGTAGAAATCCACCACGACCGGGAGCACGGATTGGATCACTTCGGTCTCGAACGTGGCATCCGTGACCTGGACCGGTCCCTCGTGCAATTCCATGAACTTACGTTCGGTTCGATTTCGTCGCCCGCTTTAAGCACTCTCTTGCTCCGGCGGCGGTCCGTGAGCTCGTACGCCCGGCCCGGTGCCGTTCCGATCGTCGCCCCGGTGGTGACCGCGACGCTCCTCCGGTGGTTCCGCACCCATCGCCGTCCGCTCCCCTGGCGACGCGACCGCGACCCCTACCGAATCTGGGTCGCCGAGGTCCTCCTGCAACAGACACGCGTCGCCCAGGCGGCCCCATACTTCGAGCGGTTCGTCGACCGCTTCCCGACCGTCACCCGGCTCGCCGGGGCGGATCGGGCCGAGGTCCTGAAAGCATGGGAGGGCGCGGGGTACTACGCCCGCGCCCGAAGCCTCCACATGGCCGCCCGGATCATTGAGACCTCTTTCGGCGGAGAACTCCCGCAGTCCGTTCCCGAGCTCGAGACCCTACCCGGTGTGGGTCCCTACATCGCACGAGCCGTCGCGAGCCTGGCCTTCGACGTCCCTGCGCTCGCTCTGGAGGCAAACGGCCTGCGCGTCGCAGCCCGATGGACCCGGGAGGAGGGGGACGTCCACTCGACCGCCGTGCAGGAGCGGCTACGTACCGCGCTCGAGAGCCTCCTCCCCGTCCACGAGGCGGGCCGGTTCAACGAGGCGCTGATGGAGCTGGGGGAAACGATCTGCGTTGCGGCCGCCCCCCGTTGTCCTCAATGCCCCGTGCAATCGTACTGCCGGGCCCGACGTGAGCTCGAGGACCCGGGTTCGATCCCTCGGGCCCGGGCCCGCCGCTCGCGCCCCCACGTGAACGCCTCCGTCGTCGCGCTCGAGCATCACGGGCGTTGGCTGGTCCAGCGACGCCCAGCGGAGGGGCTGCTGGGTGGATTGTGGGAGTTTCCGGGCGGGGAGATCGAGACGGGCGAAACGCCCCGGGCCGCGGCCCGTCGGGAACTGAGAGAGGAGACCGGGATCCGCGCGCCTCGGCTCGTGGCCCGGGGCGTCATCCACCACGCGTACAGCCACTTCACGGTGACCTTGCACGTCTACGCGGGGTCGCTCGTGGAGCGGCCGTCCGGGGGCCGGCACCGGTGGGTGACGCCCGCGGGCCTCGCCCGCCTGCCCCGGCCGAAGGCGACCGAGAAGGTGGCCCGGTTGTTGAGCCCGACCCGGGGTACAGCTTCCCCGGATTCAGGATCCCGTCCGGGTCGCACGCCTGCCGGACCGCCTGCAAGAGCCGCACGGCCGGGACGCCAAGCTCCCGCTCGAGGAAGGCGCGCTTCAGCCGTCCGATCCCGTGCTCACCGCTGATCGTCCCTCCGAGCGCAAGCGACGCGGAGCACACGGCCGAGCGGATCCGGGCCCCGGCCGCAGAGCCGGGGTCGGCTTCGTAGTTCGGATGGAGGCTTCCTTCCCCGAGGTGGCCGAAGAGGAACATGCGAACTTCCTCGTCTCGTGATATCCTGCGGAGGGCCGAGACGAGCTCGTCAACCTGCCCCAGAGGCACGGCGACGTCCTCCCGCACGCGGGGCCCGTAGCGCTCGTCCAGCACCCGACTCGCCTCCCCCCGGAGGCTCCAGAGATGGTCCGCGTCGTCGAAGACCGATGGCTCGGCCGTGACGTCGACGGCCCGAAGTGCAGTCCGGAGCCTCGCGGCCCGTTGACGGGCCTCCGTACGGCCGGATGCTTCGAGCTCGAGCAACAGGAGTGCGGAGTCCGATGGCCATCGGGCTCCCCGTCCCCACGTGAGCCCCTCCGCGGAAGCGCGGTCCAGGTACTCGACGGCCGACAGACCTGTGCCGCTCGTGCGGGCGAGGGCTGTGGCGATACGGCCCAGCCGGGCCTTCGGAGGGAGCGGGATCGCCCATCCCTGCCGGATCTCTGGGATCGGCGCGAGACGTAGAGTAAGGGCGGTAGCAATCCCGAGCGTCCCCTCGCTTCCCACGAAGAGTTGCAGGAGGTCGGGACCCACCGAACGTTTCTCTACGTGGCTCCCGAGGCGCACTTGTTCCCCCGTACCGAGCACCGCTTCGACCTCCCGGATCCAGCGACGGGTAGGGCCGTAGGCGTAGGAGCGTGGGCCCGAAGCGTTCGTGCCGACATTTCCTCCGATGGTCGACGTCGCCCACGAACCCGGGTTGGGTGGGTAGAATAGACCGAACGGCCGGAGCACGGATTGAAGTTCGAGGTTGACCACGCCGGGTCCGACCCGAACCGACCGAGCTCCGGCCGCGACATCGCCGACCTGGTCCCAGCCCGAGAGATCGACGACGACCCCTCCAAGGAGCGTCGCCGATTCGCCGTCCAGCGACGTTCCGGCTCCTCGGGGAACCAAGGCGATCCGGTGTCGACGGGCCCACCGCACGAGATCGACCACGTCGTCCGCATCGACCGGTCGGACCGCCGCGAGGGGACCGCCGCGGACGTGCGACTCGTCCCGCCCAAGGCGATCGAGCTCGGGACCCCCCGTGACCACCGTTCCTCGTACGGCCCGGTCGAGCGAGAGCCGGAGTCCGTTCGGCACGGAGCCGGCAGAGCTGCCGCGACCTTACGTTTGACCGGTACGGGGACGGGTCGGCCCGGGGACGCGGTCGAGGATGTCCTCCCCGCGCGCCACCGCCTCCACTGAGGAGACCAGGTCGCGGATGGCGAACGGCCGGTTGAGGACCGCCTTGACCCCCATCCGGCGGGCGCGCGCGATCAGGTCCGGAGTGCGCTCGGTCACGATGAGCAGCGGCAGGAGGTCCGGCTGGTGGGTCCGGGCCGTTGCGAGCTCGTGCGGCCATTCGTCCCCCTGCCCATCCGCGACCAGGATCAACACCTGGGCCGGGTCGGTCGGGTCGGCGGGGTCGAGTTCGTCCGCCGTGCTCTTCTCCGCCAACACACGATGCTGGTGCAGTCGGATCAGGCCCCGGAGGAGGAGGCGAGTCTCCTCGGTTCCGCCCACGATGACCGTCGCAACCGTCCGTCGCTCGACGGGCGGTTCGGTACGGCCGGCTGGCACTTCGGCTCGTGACATACTTTCGTCGTTTCGGCGCATGGCGCGGCGGGCCCGGTCCCGCCAATCGTAAACCAGCGGGTCTAGGATATGGTTGTAGCGTTAGAAGCACCGACTGCCACGGGACGGCGCCGGAGTCACTTTTCGGGGGGCCCATCAGCTATATAGTCTGACCTCGACTTACGGTGGTTGGCCTCGGGCACCGACTGTCAGGTCACCGGGTGGCAGCGTCCAGAAGACCCGGAGACCGGGCGGTCGGTGCCTTCCCCATGCGGGTGCAACGACAGGTTCTTTTATCGCACGAGTGAGGGCCGCTCATGGCCGCTCTCTTTGGACCTTCCACTGCCGACCGTGAGCACCTCCGATCCGCCGTCCGGGCCCTCGGTATCACGAGCGTCCCCGGACTGGCCGCCGCCCTCTCCTGGCGCGAGCGGAAGACCGAACGGACGCTCGCTCTCGAGCTCTCGCAACCGAACTCGCCGCTCCTCTTCGACCCGTCCCGTCGCACCGTGCGCTGGGGCCTCGTCGTGACCCTCCCCCCGGCTCCCGTTCAGACCCCGGCGGCCCCGGCTCCATCGTCGCCCACGACGCCGCGCGCCCCGGCTCCGGTCTATACCCCGAGCGGTCTCAAGACCCTCTGCCCCAACTGCCACGTGGCGCTCCAGTCGACGGGCTCGACCGGCCTCGTGGTCTGTCCGCAGTGCGGTCGCCTATCGAGTGCGAGGAGCGGCGGCATCGCGACGGCCGCCATGTCGGCCTCCGTCCCTTCCCCTGCGACTCCGGCGCCGGTAACCCGACCCGTACCCCCCGCGACGGCGGCGACCACCACCGACCGACGGTCTCAGGAACTGTTCGCGGCGTGGGTGACGAACCAGCCGATCCCGTGCCCAAAGTGCCGGACTCCGCTGCGTCATCGCGGAGTGAGCGAGTACTCCTGTCCTTCGTGCGGACAGTCGGTTCGCTTCCCCAGTCCGGCCGACACCCCGGCGGGGATCCCCACCGCTAGCCGCTGAATCAGAACGGGACCTGGGCCCGGATCTCGCGCACCAGCGCGCCCGAAGCGAGGTCGTCGGCGACGCGTGCGATGTCCTTGGCGGGGCTCCGGTCGCGCGTCCAGGGAGCTACCCGCGTCCGCACCGCCCGGAGCGCAGCCTCGCTCCCCCGACCGCCCGTTCGGGGGTGACGGAGTTCCAGGGCCTGACCCGCGACGATCCACTCGACCGCGACGACGCGCCGTGTGTTCTCGATGACCCGCCGGAGCTTCGTCCCCGCCCAGGGGCCCATGCTGACGTAGTCCTCCTGGTCCGCGGAGGTCGGAAGGCTGGACGCGCTCGCCGGGTGGACGAGCGTGACGTTCTCGTTCACGAGGGCCGCCGCGAGGTACTGAGGAACCATGAACCCGGAGCTGACTCCCGGGTCGGGTGCGAGGAAGGCCGGAAGCCCGCGGTTGAGGGCCGGATGGAGGAGGCGGGAGATGCGCCGTTCGCTGAACGCGGCGACGTACTGAGTGGTCAAGGCGAGCGTATCGAGGGCGAGCGCCAGCGGTTGGCCGTGGAAGTTGCCGCCGCTCACGAAGTCGTCGTCCCCGAAGACGACCGGGTTGTCGGTGACGGCGTTCAGCTCGCGGACGATGATCTCCTCGGCGAAACGAAGACCGAGGCGGACCGAACCGAGGACCTGAGGCAGGCAGCGGAGCGTGTACGGGTCCTGGCCGGTCCAGCTGGTCCGGGGAGCGGAGAGGCCGGTCTCAGCGAGGAGCGCGCGCATCGAGGCCGCGACGGCTCGCTGCTCGGGAAAGTTTCGGATCTCTCCTAGGCGATCGTCCAGCGACTCCGGGTTCCCTTCGAGGGCGTCGAACGCCATCGCCGCTCCGATCAGGGCGGCGTCGAGGATCCCGCGCACGTCCTCGACGGCGAGGGCGAGGTACGACGCCATGAGCGCGGTTCCGTTGAGCAATGCGACCCCCTCCTTTTCGACCAATTCGAGCGGAGCGATGCCTTCCCGATGGAGGACGGCGCCGGCGGGCTCGGGCTCCCCGCCTCCGACCGGCACGAACGCCCCCTCGCCGGTGAGGGTCATCGCGAGGTGGGCGAGCGGGGCGAGGTCTCCGGAGGCGCCGACCGACCCTTGCTCGGGAATCCAGGGCACGAGGCCCCGGTTGAGCAGGTCGAGCAGGCGCTCGACCACCTCCACCCGGACCCCCGAGTTCCCGCGAGCGAGGGAGTTGGCACGGAGGAGGACGAGGCCGCGCACGACGTCGCTCGGGAGGGCGGGTCCCGTGCCGCTCGCGTGGCTGCGGACGAGCGAGACCTGCAGCTCCCGAGCCTGTGCGGAAGAGATCGTCTTGTGGGACAGGCCGCCGAAGCCGGTCGTCACCCCGTAGATCGCGCGACCATTTGCGACGGCGCGCTCTACGGACCGTCGGGTCGTCGCCATGCTCGCGTTGGCATCGGCCGCGAGAGAGACCCCGCGTTTTTCACGGGCGACCGCCAAGAACTGCTCGAGCGTGAGCGAGCGGCCGTCCACTGAGAGCGTTTCGGTCATCGAAGTGCGTCCCTACGACTCGGTCCGCGGGCGCGGGGTCTTGGGACCGCCTGGCGCCTACATTCCGGGGACGACGAGCTCACCACCGGGTTTCTGCATCGAGGGCACGCGGCGGGGCTTGGCTCCCTTCGCCTGCCAGAAGATCTCCGAGAAGTCCTGGACGAGCTTGAGGAGGTCCTGCGCGTCGGCGAGGCTCGTTCCCTGACGGGCCTTCGAGGCCTGCTTCATGATCCTCCAGGTGAGGTCGTGGATCTGGGGGAACTGCTTCGCGTGATCCGGAGTGAAGAAGTCGCCCCAAATGACCCGCACCTCGGTCTTGAGCTTCTCCGCGTGCTGCTCCTTGACGGTCGTGTAGCGCGAGAGCTTGGAGACGTACGCAGCCCGGTCCTCGGGCTTGGCGTCCATGGCGGGGGCGGCAAGTTCCGCGATCAGCTGATCCATCCGAATGATCGTGAGCGCCGAGAGCTGGGCGTCGATGGGGTCGTAAATACCGCAGGGGATGTCGCAGTGGGCATAGACCGGGCGGGGCGGGTGCACGGCGTCCAGGAGGCGTTCGACGATTCCACGAGATAGGTTGACGGCGGACATGAGGCGGCGAGTCCGGGGAGTCGGATAAGGATGCCGGAACCGACCCCGACCGGGGTTCCCGGGACCACCCTCCCCCGGCCGGGCCGCCCTCCCCTGTGGGCCCGCCGACGCGTCGAGGTCCACGACGAGAGCATGCGCCCCACCCTCCATCCCGGCGACCGACTGCTGGTCGACCGACAGGCGTTCCGTAACCGGTCCCCCCGAGTCGGCGAGATCGTCGTGGTCGTCGATCCCGAATCGCCGGCGCGTTGGCTCGTGAAACGCGTCCGCGCCGTGGGTCCCGGCACATTCTGGAGAACGTCGGAGGGCTTGGTTCCCGTCGGTAAGCCGACTCTCATCACGGACCCCGCCCACCCTCCGGATGCGGTGGAGATGGTCGCCCTCGGCCCCGGGGCGATCTGGGTCCAAGGCGACGCTCCGGACGTCTCCCGCGATAGCCGCCGGTTCGGGCCCGTACGACCCGCGGGTGTCGTGGGGAAGGTGTTCCGTTGCTACGCACCGCCCGCCCGTCGGCGGGACTTTTGAAGGATACCCGAGCCCCCCGGGGCACCTTCATAAGCGATGTGTTAATCCGACACATCGATGGCGGCGAAGGCGGTCATCTACGTCGTGGTGATCGTGGTGGCAGTGGCCGCCCTGGCGGGAGGCTTCGTAGCGGGGTACGAGTATCGGGGCTCTCCGGCGTCCAACCCGAGTGCGACCGTGAACTCCACGCTCACCGTCCTCGGCGCGGGGACGCTCGACACGCTCTTCCCCGAGCTGGCGAACGAGCTCGCCAACGAGACGCCCGGCATCAGCGTTCCTTCCGCCGCTCAGACGTACGAGGGGTCGATCGATATCACGACCGCGATCACGAGCACGGGCGCGCTCGCCGACGTGGCCGCCGTGGCCGATTACCGCCTGGTCCCGAACCTGCTCGAGCCCAAGTACGCGAGCTATGAGGTCGTCTTCGGGACGACCCCCGAGGTGCTGGCCTACAACTCGAGCCTCTCCGCCTTCCGGGGCATCAACACGACCAACTGGGCCCAGAAGCTCATCACCGACGTCACGACGCCCGGGAACAAGCCGATGGGGATCTGGAACGCCTCGACCGACCCGAACGGCTACAACGAGATCTTCTCGATGGAGCTCCAGGGGATGCTCTACAACGGCAGCACGAGCGCGATCTACAGCCACTTCTACACCACCGGCTCGGACGGGATTGCCGTGGGCAACCCGGCGACCACGATCGTCGAGCACGAGTCCCAGGCCGCCACCCTGGTCAAGACCGGGATCATCTCTGCGGTGATCACCTATCGGTCCTTCGCGGTCGTGAACCATATGTCGTACGTCTCGTTCGACCCGATCGTCGGGCTGTTGGCGAACAACAGCACGGCCCTCGCGGACTACGCGAAGCTCTCCACGGACATCCTGACGTCCACGGGAGGGACCCAGTCGGTGGTCGCGGCGCCGGTGCTGTTCTCGGTGACCGTGCCTCTGAACGCCCCCAACGCGTCGCTGGGCGCTGCCTTCGTCCACCTCCTCCTCTCCCCGCAGGGGGCCGCGATTCTCTCCGAGGGCGGGGCGTTCACCCCCATCTTCCCCGGTTGGAGTGACCATCCCGGTTCTGTCCCGTCGGTCCTCGCCCCAGATGTTGTGGGATTGCCCTCATGGGCGGCTTCGATCCTGGCCGGGTAGCGGACGGGAACTCCCCGGCCGCCCCGCCCCGCCGGCGGTGGCGGACGGGCCCGTACTGGCTCGCCCTCCAGCTCGTCCTGTCCGCCTCCCTGCTGCTTCTGTTCCTCCTGCCGATCATTGCCCTGTTCACCTACGCCCCGGTGAGTCGGATCTTCTCGGAGCTGAGCAATGCGCAGGTGCGCGAGGCGCTCTGGTTCACCTTCTACGCCTCGGGAATCGCGGTCCTGGGGGCCGTGCTTTTCGCTATCCCACTTGGCTATGTGCTCGCGCGGCGAAGATTCATCGGCCGTTCGGTGGTCGAGTCGCTGGTCGCCCTGCCCGTCGTAGTACCCCATCTCCTCGTGGGACTGGGGCTCTTCTTCCTGGTCATTCCCGGAACGCCGCTCTACCACCTCACCCAAGCGCTGGGAATCCCCATCCTCAATTCGATCGGGGGCGTCGTGCTCGTCATGGTGTTCGTCAGCGCCCCCTACACCGTGCTCGCGAGCGAGCTGTCGTTCCGGGCGGTGGACGGACGGGTCATCGAGGCGTCTCGCTCACTCGGCGCCGGGGCCGCGACCGCCTTCCTGACCGTGACGTTCCCGCTCGCTCTGCGCGGGATCGTGGCCGGACTGCTTCTCACCTGGGCACGGGCGGTCAGCGAGATCGGCGGCCTCCTCATCATCGCGTCGTTCGTCTACCCCGGAGGCCTCTACAGTGGGCCGGTCACGACGACCGTCTCAATCTTCGTCTACAACCTGTTCGGGCAAGGCGACCTCAAGGACGCGGCCGCCGTCAGCTCGCTGTTCCTCATCTTCGCCTTCGCCATTTTCCTGCTCGTGCGACTCGGTGAGCGCTCGGGCTGGCTTCCGTGGCACCGGGGGGAGCTGAGCCCGTGACGCACTGGGTCGTGGACGAGCTCGAGACGGACCTCGACCACTTCCACCTAGGCCCGGTCGACCTCGACCTCGCGCCCCGCAGAGCGCTGGCCGTGCTCGGACCCTCCGGGGCCGGTAAGACGACCCTCCTGCGGACCCTCGCCGGCTTCCTTCCCGTTCGGCAGGGCCGCATACTTCGGGACGGGGTCGAGATCTCGGACTGGCTCCCCGAGGAACGCGGGCTCGGCTACGTCCCCCAGGGACTCGGGCTGTTCCCCCACCGGACGGCGGAGGGGAACATCCGATACCCCCTCGAGCTCCGGGACAGCCCCGGGGCCGACGGCCGGGTCCGGGAGCTCCTCGAGCGGTTCCATCTCACTGCCCTCGCCCGCCGATACCCGGCCCGGCTGAGCGGCGGCGAGCAGCAACGGGTCGCGATCGCCCGTGCGATCGCGGCCTCCCCTGAGCTGATTGTGTGGGACGAGCCGTGGCAGGCGCTCGACGTGCAGGCCCGGTACGAGCTCGGCCTTGTCTTCCACGAGCTGCGGGAGTCCGAGGGGGTCCCGGTGATCGTGGTGACCCACGACCCGACGCTGGCCTTCTCGATCGCCGACGCGTTCGTGGTCCTCGGGAACGGGCGCGTCCGGGGGCACTACGACGCGACGTCGCTCCTGCGGGCTCCCCCCGACGCGTTCGGGGCCCGGTTCGTGGGGTTCGAGAACGTCTACGACCGGGCCGCGCTCGAGGCGACGCCTCGTTCCCCCCTCCGCGCCTGGCTGCTCGAGCGCGCGGGTCCGGATGGGGTGGCGCTGACCGCTCCGACCCATCCCGCCCCCTCCGGGACCGACCCACTCTGGGAGGGGACGGTGAGGAGCGCCCGTCCCGGACCGTTCGGCCTCACGGTGGAGGTGCTGGCCGACGACCTCTTGGTCACGCTCCGGGTGCCTCCGCCGTGGTCGCCGCCGCTGCCCTTCCTGGGCGAGCGCCTGCGCTTCCGCGTCGACTCCGCCTCTCTCCACCCACTCGGGACGCCGCCATGACCGCCCGCGCGAGCCGGGTCACCGACACCGACGTGGCGCTCCTCCGATCGCTCGCCCGCGAATCCTCCGTGGTCGCGGCGAGCCGCTCCGTCGGCATCTCCCGCGACCGAGCGATCTACCGCCTCGCGCGCCTCGAGCGTGCGTTCGGCGGCCCCGTCGTCACCGGCGTGCGCGGGGGACGCTCCCACGGCGGTACGAGCCTCACCGAGCTCGGGGACCGGATCGTGCGCGACGGGTTCGACTCGGTGGAGCTCCTCGACGCCCGGCCGGTCGCCCCGCTCTCCCACCCGAACCATCTCGAGGGGACCTACGCGTCGACCCCTGCGCCCGAGGTCCGTCTGGATCGGGGGCTGCGGCTCCGCGTCGCCTTCACGGCGGCCGACGGGGCACGGGTCGGCGTGATGATCGACCCCGAGACGATCCTCGTCGCGCGGCACCGGTTCGCGTCCAGCGCGCGCAACGTCCTGCCGGGGGTGGTCGAGCGCATCGAGCGCGGACCCGGCGCCCGAGGACCGACCCTCGTCGTCCGGACCGGCCCCGAGACGTTCCGGGTCGCCATCACCGAGGAGCCGATCCGCCAGCTGCGCCTGCGGTCGGGGGCGCGCATCTGGCTGTACGTGAAGGCGACGGCGATCCGGCGGGTGGGGCCTGGTGGGCGCCGTCCTATTCGCGGATCCCCTCGGTCGTGAGGGAAAAGACCGCTTCGCCCTCGGGCAGGTTGGGCGAGTCGATCAGCCGCGCGATCCGGCGGGGGGGTTTCGACTTCCGCAGGTAGATCCGGTACGTCGCCGCGTGGGCCACGATGTTCCCGCCGATCGGGCGGGTGGGGTCCCCGAACAGGATGTCCGGCCGCGCCGAGACCTGGTTCGTGACGACGATCGAGGCGTTGTAGGTGTCGGAGAAGCGCAGAAGCTCGTGGAGATGCTTGTTGAGTAGCTGTTGGCGCGGTGCGAGCTCGGCGCGCCCGAGGTACTCCGCCCGGAAGTGGGCGGTGAGCGAGTCGACGACGAGGAGCCGGACGGGCTTCTCCCGCGCGAGCTCCTGGGCCTTCTGGACGAGGAGCATTTGGTGGTTCGAATTGAACGCCCGGGCGACATGGATGTGGGCGAGGGTCTCGGCCGGGTCGAGGCCGAGCGCTTTGGACATGTCGACGATCCGTTCGGGGCGGAACGTGCTCTCGGTATCGATGTAGACGACCTCTCCCTCGAGACCGCCCTGGGCCGGCGGAAGCTGGACGTCCACCGCGATCTGGTGGGCGAGCTGGGTCTTGCCCGAGCCGAATTCGCCGGAGAACTCCGTGATGGCCTGCGTCTCGACCCCCCCGCCGAGGAGCTCGTCGAGCGCTTTGGAATTGGTCGTGATGCGCCCGAGCTTCTTCCGCCGCTCGAGCAGCGCGGTCCCGCTCTCGAAGCTGCCGACGTCCGCCTTCCGACGGGCCTCGCCGATGATCTTCTGCGCGCTTGCCGTGCCGATCTCGGCCGCCTCGGCGACGTCCCCGGGGGAAGCGACCGCGAGCTCCATCAGGTCGGTGTACCCGGCCTCGCGGAGCTTCTCCGCGGTGGCGGCGCCGATCCCCGGCAGGTCCTCGAGGGCGATCTCGTGTTTGGGCTCCGGAGGGATCTCGTTCGACCCGGTCCGGGCGGCGGGCTTAGGCGGCACGAGGAGACGGACCGGTTGTAGAGGGATAAGGGTGGGGGAGGGGTCGCGGAACGGTGGACGATGGCTACGCCCCGCCGGCCTTCGGGACGAACGGCTCGCCCGTCAGACGCTGATAGACCGTGGTGTAGAGCCGGCTCACCTCGTCGACCAGGAGCGGGGGGAGGGCCGGGATCGGAGGCTCCTCGGTCTTGGCTTCCCGGGCCTTCAGGAGACGGTCGTAGTAGCCGCTCTGGCGGTAGTGCTGCCGGACGAACTCCTTCGAGAAGTCGACAATGCGCCCCCGATCGTAGGCGTCCTTGTCCCAAAACCGGTCCTCGTCGGCGGTGCCGAACGTGTCGACCACCATGATCGTGCCCTCCGCGTCGACCCCGAACTCCTTCTTCCCGTCGACGTGCAGGAGGCCGCGGGGGCCGATCTCCTTCTGCATCGCCTCGTCGATCCGGAGGATCGTCTCGCGGATCCCGTCGAGCTGGCGGGCATCGAGCGCGGAGAGCTCGAGCGCCTCCTTGCGCGTCAGGAGGCGGTCGACCGGTTCGAGCTTGGTCGTGACCTCGAAATGCGGCTCGGGGAGCGGGACGCCGTACTCGGGCTGCCGACCCGCCGGGAACCCGAGCGCTTCGGGTTTCACGGCCCTGGATTTGACCCGGTCCCACATCGAACCGGCGAGATGGTCCCGCACGATCACTTCGAGCGGGATGAGGTAGTCCTTCGGGTGCGGACCCAGGGTCCGCGGCTTCGGCACGATCCGGACGCGCTTCACGCGCATCGTGGCGGGTCCGCTCTTCTGGAGGAAGTGGTGCGGGAGGCCGAGCCGGGAGCAGAGGGCGAACCAGTGCGCCGCCGTCCCGTTCAGAGTCTCCCCCTTGTTAGGGATCTCGCTCGGGATGTGCTTGTCGAAGACCGAGATGTCGTTCGTGAACCGGAACTCGAGCTCGGTCGGCGAGACCTCGTAGACCTCTTTGACCTTGCCGCGACGCAAGTATTTCGGAGCGCTCGGCGCTGGGGAGGAGGGAGCGGGGCTCATGCGCCGTCGAGGAGGACGGAGAGGCTTAACGTTGAGGGACGCCCCACCGCTAGAGGGACCGGGCGTGGCGCTCGGTGATTGCGCGGAAGCCGCGCTTCGCGTAGAATCGGCTCGCGATCTCGTTCTGGGCGGGGAACTCCGCGATGACGAGACCGGCGCCCTTCGCCTTCAGCTGCGAGGAGACCTCCTTGAGGAGGTACTCGCCGACGCCGCGGCGACGATATAGCGGGAGGAGGTAGATGTCGACGATCACTCCTTCCACCGCGGGAGTGTAGAACGGGCGCTCCCGCAGTACCGCGTTGACGAGCCCGACGACCTTGTCCTTGTCCGGGCCGACTCCCTCCGCGGCGAGCACGATCGACTTCGGGTCGTTGAGGCTGGCCTCGAGGACCTCTCGGGCCTGGACCTCGGCGTCGTCCCGAACCCGCAGGAGCGGGTCGAATTCCTCGTTGAGGCGTTTCAGACGCAACAGGAGCGGCACGAGGACCGGTAGGTCGGTGGCCCGCGCCGGGCGGAGGTGGATGGGAACGGACGTGGACTCACTGCCGCCGGGACCCACATCGCCGGAGACGCTCGGGGCGCCGGTCATCGGGTCCGCCTCCGCGGGGTGGGCGGGGTCGCCCGGGGCATGGGCGGAACCAGGTGGGAACGCAGCAGTGCCCGGACGAGCTGACGAGACCGGGACATCTGGATGACGGCCCGTTCCAGATATTCGTCGTGGCTCAAGCGCCGGCGGGCGATCCCTTGCCGGACCGCCGCATCGGCCACGGCCGCGGCCACGTGGGGGAACACCTCGGTCTCCTGCATGGTCGGGAGCAGGTGTTCCTCAGATAAACCCCGGTCGGCCGCGTGCTTGGCGAGCTCGCGGGCCGCGGCGAGCACGATCTCATCGGGGATCGAGCGCGCCCGCGCGTCCAGAACGCCCCGGAAGACGGCCGGAAAGACGAGCGAGTTGTTGACCTGGTTAGGGAAGTCGCTTCGTCCGGTGGCAACGACGGCCGCGCCGGCGTCCCGCGCGACCTGGGGCCAGATCTCGGGGACGGGGTTGGCGAGGGCGAAGACGATCGGCGCGTGCGCCATCGAGCGGACGTGCGCCGGCCGGATGGTGTTCGGGTCCGGGGTCGACGCGGCGAGCAGGACGTCCGCCCCCTCGAGGGCGGCGGAAAGGTCTCCCGTCCGCCCCCCGCCGTTCGTGCGGAGCGCGAGTCGGTACTTCCAGGGATTGCGGACGCTGAGCTCGTCGACGTCCGCCCGCTCGGCGTGGAGGATCCCGCGGCTATCGACCACGGTGAGGCGGCCGGGGTCCTGCCCCAACGCGAACAGTAAGCGGGCCGTGGCGATGTTGGCGGCTCCGGCCCCGAGGAGCACGGTGCGGATCTCCTTCACCGAGCGATGGGTCAGCTCGAGCGCGTTCAGAAGGCCGGCGATCGTGGCGGCCGCCGTTCCCAGCTGGTCGTCGTGCCAGACGGGGATCGGGAGGCGTTTCTGGAGCTCCTCGAGGATCCCGAAGCACTTCGGCGACGCGATGTCCTCGAGGTTGATCGCCCCGAAGGCGGGCGCGATGCGCTCCACGGTCTCGATGATGGCGGCGGGCGTCGACGCGTGGATCGGCAGGGGGACCGCGTCGACCCCTCCCAACCAGCGGAAGAGGAGGGCTTTGCCCTCCATGACCGGTAGGGCGCCCTCGGGGCCCATATCCCCCAGCCCGAGGACCCGGGAGCCATCGGTCACGATCGCAATGGTGTTCCAGCGCCCGGTGAGGTCGAAGGAGAGGTCCGGGTTGGCGTGGATCACGCGCGAGACCTCGGCCACGCCGGGGGTGTACCACAGGGCGAAGTCGCGGAGGGACCGGACCGGGACCTTGGGGACCGTCTCGATCTTTCCACCGTAGAACCGGGAGAGCTCGACGGCCCGACGACCGAGCTCGTCGGTCAGGACCTCGTCCGGCGAGACCGCCCGCTTCGCGCGAGTGCGTCGCCGGGGTTCTCGCCCGTGGTCGACGGGGGCCGGGACGCTCTCCGCCATGCCGAGGGCATTCACCGAGGGGGCCTTTATTAACACTTTCCCGGAGACGTGCGAAGAGTTCGTCAATTGACGGACTTGCGCGGAACTATTCCGCGGGCCGGATTTCTGCCCGCTCGGGGGAAGATAAGTACGGGCGGCCGGGTCTAGGGGCCCGAGGGACCGCGTTTGGTGGCCATTCCGACGACCCCACATCCGTACGTCCGTCCCCCTCGTACGGGCGCGGTACCCCTCGTCGCTCCGAACGAGCTTGGGGGCCTGCTTCGAGGTCCGAACCCGCCCCTCGTAGTGGACGTCCGGCCTACCGAGGAACGGCGACTGGCCCACATTCCGGGCGACCGGCACGTCCCCCTCGACCAGCTGGCGGGTTCGTTGGGCGCCTTGCCCCACGACCGCGCGATCGTGCTCTACGACCACCTTGGCTTCCGCGCCCGGGTCGCGACCGAGTTCCTTCTCGACCGTGGGTTCGACCGCGTCGCGGCGCTGGAGGGGGGGATCGAGGAATACTCCCGGGTCGTCGACCCGTCGCTCGGCCGGTACTCGGACCACCGACGGGGGGCGGAACTGGTCGTCCGGCAGATGCCGAGAATGGAGACGGGCTGCCTCACCTACTTCGTGGGTGACCCGGTGGCCCACGTCGCGGTCGTCATCGACCCTGGCCACGACGTTGCCCCGTACGAGACGGTGCTCAAGGAGGGGGGTTGGAAGCTCGCGGCGATCGTGGAGACCCACACTCACGCCGACCACATCGCCGGCCACGCGGCCCTGCATACGGCGACCGACGCGCCGATCTTCGTGAGCCACCGTTCACCCGCCCAGTATCCCCACCGTCGCCTCTCGGAGGGGGAGTCGATCCCGTTCGGCGCGCAGGAGCTCGTGGTACTCGAGACCCCCGGCCATACGATGGACCACCTCACGCTCCGGCTCCAGGACCAGATCTTCACGGGCGACACACTGCTCCTCGGGTCGTGCGGGCGGACCGACCTCGGAGGCGGATCGCCGGAGCTCCTCTGGGAAAGCCTCCAGGAAAAGATCCTTCGGCTACCGAACGAGACGGAGGTCTACCCGGCCCACTACGGACCCCACCACTCCCTACCGGACCGTTTCGTCTCGACCCTGGGCTTCGAACGAGCGACGAACGAGGCCCTGAACCAGGCCACCCGCGAGGCGTTCGTCTTCTACATGACCGACGGCTGGCCGCCAAAGCCCAAGAACTTCGACCAGATCGTGCAGGCGAACCTCGTCGGCTAGCCGGCCCTCACGGTCCGGCGGAAAGGACCTCGGCCCCCGCCGACCCGACGAGCACCGTGTGCTCCGCCTGGGCGACAAGGCCCCGTCCCCGCTCGACGAAGACGGGGTAGTTCTGGAGGAAGCGGCGCGCTCCACCGAGCGCGGCCCGTTCCTCGTCCGTACGGACCCAGCGGAGCGTGAACGGTAGGGTCCGGAAGCGGGAGTAGAGCCCGGCGAGCACCGGGTCCTTTGTCCCGGGGTCGGACCGGAACCGCATGATGTTGCCGAACGGACCGTTCTCGATCATTCCCACGCCGTTGGTGGCGAACGGTTCGATCGCGATGATCTCCCCTTCTTGGAGCGTCGCGTCACTCACGCCGGGCACGTTCGGGATCGCCTTTCCGGCGTGGAGGAGGTAGCGCTCGATCGAATGGCCCGTGAGGTTCTCCATCGGTTTCAGGCCCCGGGCCCGGATCGCCGTGGCGATCGCGCGGCTCACATCGTCGACCCGGCCGCCGGGGCGGACCGCCGCGATGCCGGCCCGGAGGCCCTCCCGCGCCGCACGCACGAGGTTCTCGTGTCGATGGGTCCCCCCCACTTCGACCGTGTCCGCCGTGTCCGCGATCGCGCCGTCCAGGTGGGCGCCGACATCGACCTTTACCAGGTCGCCGGCGACGAACGTCACCGTGTCGTCCGGGTCCGGTGTGTAATGGGCGGCTTCGTCATTCCGCGAAAGGTTGGCCGGAAACGCCGGTTGAGCCCCGGACGCCCGGATGGACTCCTCGATGGCCTCGGCCACATCCCGGCGCCGAGCGCCCGGAAGGGTCAGACGAAGGCCGAGCTCTCGAGCCCTCGCCGCGATGCGGGAGGCCTCGCGCCAACGTTCGAGATCCTCGGGATACTTTCCCATGTTAGGCCCGCCGGACATGCTTCGGGTGGGCGCCCGAAAGATCGACGAGGGCGGAGGGGTGGCCCGAGGGTTTCGGAACCGCAGGGAGGTACACCGCGACAGCCCTTCCGAACACCCTCCGTGCCTCGGTCAACGTGCGGCACGGTGGTCGGCCATGGGGGTTTGCGCTGGTGGCTGTGATCGGGCCGGCGCGTTGCGCCAGCTCGCGGGCGACCGGGTGGTCAGGCACACGCACTCCGAGGAGACCCCCCGCGGGGAGGACCGAAGGACCGAAGGTTCGACGTGCGCGGGAGGTCGGACGCACCAGGATCGTGTAGGGTCCCGGGAGGTGGCGTCGCGCCCAGGCACGCGATTCGAACGACAGTTCGGCCCACGTCTCGATCTCTTCGGCCGAACTCACCCCGAGGGAAAGGGTCTGGCCGCTTGGGCGCCCCTTGGCGCGTTCGAGTCGGTCGACCGCCGCACGGTCCGTAGCGGCCGCCCCCAAGCCCAGCAAGGTATCGGTGGGGTAGACGACCAGGCCGCCCCGCGCGAGGGCACGCACGGCGTCCGCGACCGTCGGCCCCATCGACCTAGGCGTACTCTTCGCCGACCCGGGAGTAGGCGAGGTAGTCGTCGGCGGTGAAGTAGAGGGCGAGCTCGCGGGCGGCCGAAGCCGCCGAATCGGAGGCGTGGATCAGGTTCGGTGTGATCCCGAGGCCCCAATCGCCCCGGATGGTTCCGGGGGCAGCGGTCTGGGGGTTCGTCGCTCCCGTGAGGAGGCGGACGACGGAGATCGCCGACCGACCTTCGAGGGCGAGCGCCAGAACGGGGCCGGACGTGATGTGCTGGATGAGGGCCGGGTAGAACGGTTTCCCCTCGTGCTCGGCGTAGTGTCGCTGCGCCGCTTCGGGGGCGATATGGAGCGTCTTCGCCGCCACGATCTTGAGACCCTTTTGTTCAAACCGGGTGATGATCGCCCCGACGAGCCCCCGGCGGATGCCGTCGGGCTTGACCATGACCAGCGTGCGCTCCGAGTTCCCTTCTGCCATCGGCAGGTCGAACCCGGCCGGCGCGTAAAGCTTTCCTGCCGACTCGCTCGCCTGTCCGGCCGGGGGCAATCATGGAGGGCCAGCGCGTGCGGAAGGAGCGGCTGGCCCGAACGTTCGACCGTTCGGCCTCTCTGTACGAGCGGGGACGCCCGCAGTATCCCGCGACCGCGATCCAGTTCGCGGCAGCGACGTTCGGCCTTGGGCGCGGCTCGGTGATCGTCGACCTCGCGGCCGGCACGGGCAAGCTGACGCGGGCCCTCCAAGCCACCGGCGCCACGATCATCGCCGTGGAGCCGATGCCCGGGATGCGTCGGGTCTTCCGTCGGGTGGTTCCCGAGGTGCCCGTGGTCGACGGCCGAGCCGAAGCGGTCCCGCTCCCCGCGGGGTTCGCGGACGCGGTGTTCGTCGGCCAGGCCTTCCACTGGTTCCGGGGCGGAACGGCGCTCCGTGAGATTGCCCGGGTGCTCCGCCCTGGAGGCGCCCTCGTCCTCGTCTGGAATACCCGGGACGACCGAGTTCGTTGGTCTCGGAGGCTGACCGAGATCGTCGAGCGGGCCGGCGGATCGCGCGGGCGCGCCACCACCTCGGACCGGGGCTGGCGTCGGCCGTTCCGACGAGGGCGGAGCCCGTTCACCGGACTCCGGAAGCGTACGTTCCCCCATACTCAATCGGCCACTCCGACGACGATCCTCGCTCGCATCCTCTCGGTCAGCCACGTCGCCGTTCAACCCCCACCGGTGCGACGAAGGGTCGCGAAGGAGATCGGAGATCTCTTGACGACCGACCCGCGCACCCGGGGTCGGAAGCTGGTCGAGCTCCCCTACCGGACTGAGGTGTTCTATTGCCGCAAGCGCCCTGCCCGCCGGACGAGAGCCGCCTAGGCCGCGCGCGCGTCGCAGACCTCGCGCCAGGGACAATGCGTGCACCGCGCGACGGAGGGCGTGGCCCGGCCGTCGTAGGGTCGGTCGAGCGCGTCGCGCAGTTTCAAAAGTTCCTCCCGCGCGGCGCGGTCCCAACGGAGCCGAACCTCACCCCCGTCCCCGTACCGGACGACCCCGTACGGCGGAGCCCGACCGGTCGTCTCCTCCACCAGCAGACAGTAGGCCGCGACCTGGATCCGGTGGGACCGTGGGGGGCCGTACTGTGGGGAGGATCGGCTCTTGAACTCGATGGGAACGAGCCGCCCGTCGGGCAACCGGCGAAGTTCGTCGGGGCGACCCGAGATACGGTAGGTGCTCGAACGCAGCAGAGGTGCGGTGCCGGGAACCTCGTCCACCGAGACGAGCGACCCGTAGCGGGCCTCCCGATGGCGACGCAAGAGCGACCGGGCCCCGAGGATCGCGACGATCGTCCCCACGAGGATCACACCGGCGGCCTCCACCGTCGCTAGAGCAACCAAAGAATCCCCCCGAGCGCCGCGAGGACCCCGACCGCGACCAGGGCCCAGTACACTCCTCCCCATTCCGCCCGACGGCGCTCTCCACCGAGCTGGCGAGCGTGGGACCGCGTTCCCCCGGCGGCGCTACGCACGGAGGCCGACGACGGCCCGCCCGGGGGAGGGTGGTGTCGGTACCAGTACGAGCGGGGGCAGTAGGAGTAATCCGCCAGGTCGGAGGCGGAGACGAACGGCCGTTGCCCCGAGGACATCAGAGGGACGGGGAGACGTTCGGGCCTTACCGATTGCGTTCGAGACGCCGGGAGAACTCCCCGAGGGGCCTATTCCTTGGCCGGGGTCTTGTCGGCCGCGGTCTTCTTAGCCCGGCTGCGGGGCTTGGTCGCCGGCTTTGGTTCCTCGGTCGCCGGCGACGCTGCCGCGGGCGGCGCGGCCACCGGGGGAGGGAGTTCGGGCGCCTTCGCGGGCGTCGGCTCGCGCTTCCCGCCGCGCATCGCCGGCTTGCTTCCCGCGGGCCGCGCGGCAGCCGCGGACCGGTCCGCGGCCTTCTTGAGCGCATGGGCGCGGGTCCACTTCAGACGGTGGCCGACCCGGCCGAGATGGAGCTGTTGCTTGCGGCAGGAGGACGTACAGAAATGGAAGATGGTCCCGTCGCGCTTCACGAACATCATCCCGGTCCCGGGTTCGATCTCCGCGGCGCAGAACGAGCACTGGCGCTTGACGACCATGTCGACCTACTCCCTAGCGGACGGAGAGCTTCCGCGCCTCGCGGGCAGTCTCTCGAAGGATCAGAACATCGCCGAGACGGATCGGGCCGGCCACGTTGCGGGTGATGATCTTCCCGCGGTCGCGGCCCGCCAGCACTCGGACCTTCACCTGGGTGGCCTCGCCGGCCATCCCGGTGCGCCCGACCAGCTCGACGACCTCCGCGGGGGACCCCTTGTCTTCCGCCATGGCCTAGCTCCCGGTCGCGACCTGCCTACTTCTTGAGGCTCGGGAACTGGGCAGCGATCTCCTCGAGGAGCGCCTTCGCGTCGCCGGGCTCTACGATCGCCACGCTCGCGGCAGACTTGGAAAGGCCCGCCGACTGGCCGAGGCGTTGCTTTTTCGCGACGTAGACGTAGGGAATTCGCTTCTCCTCGCAGAGCATCGGGATGTGCACGAGGATCTCGACGGGGTCGACGTCCTCGGCCATGACGACGAGCTTCGCTTCCGCGCGCTCGCTCGACTTCGTGACCTCATTGGTGCCCACCCGGATCTTCCCGGTCTCGCTCGCCACCTGGACGAGCTGGAGGGCCTTGTCGGCCAGTTCGGTCGGCGTCTCGAATCGTACGTAAATTGGTCGCGCCATGGTTCCTCGCGTCAGCGGAACCCCCGAACGGGGGGTCCTCGGCTCACGGGGGGTGGGGTAGGGCCCTCGCTATTTAACGGTGCCCGAAAGGGACGGGGACTCCGCCTCCCACCGGCGCTGCGGTCGGTTATTCAGGAGGCGGTGGCGCGGGGGAGGTTAGACGCTTCCGGAGATCGCAAGGAACACGACCCCAATGACCGCCAGGATCAGGCAATAGACGAGACCGAATCCTCCGAAGAAGTCGAGCGCCGCGACCACCAGGAACACCAACCCGATCAGCAGGAGAACGATACTTACGACCGACCGTGCGGCCCCCTCGGCACTCATCTCATTACCTCGCTTCGAACCTCCAGGGGAGCTGTGAGGCGATAAGGGGTTCCTCAACTCGTTTTAAGAAAGCCACGCGCCCCGGGGCGTGTCCCCACGTTGGCGCGGGGGTCGAGGACGGATCCGACCACGCTCCCGAGACCGCCCGGAGTCGGAGACAGCGGCGCCGGGACGTCGATCCGGCAAGAGGCCCTGTCCACGAGACGACTCGCACGTCGGCCGTTCGCGGTTCCGCAGAACTGGACTCGAAGGGAGCGGATCGTCGTGTCCGGCCGGACGGCGATGGGTCGCTGGGTCCTTCCCGTCGACCGGTACTCCTACGTGGCGTCCTAGACCCTTTGTGAGATTGCCAGGAAGATGATCCCGAGGATGACCAGGACGAGGCAGTAGAGCAGACCAAATCCCTTGACGACGTCGACCGCCGCGAATATGAGCAGCAGCAGACCGATGATCAGGAGAACGATGCTGACCACCGACCTTGCCGCCCCTTCGGCACTCACGTTCTCACCCCTCCGGGGTCCATGCTACCGCCCCGGGACGGAGACGCGGTCTCACGACGTAATGATAACGGGGCGGCCGCTCGCTCCGGGGCCGAACGCCCACCAGAACAGCACCGCGGCCAGGATCAGCACCAGGAGGCCGAGCGGTCCAAAGATGACCAGGAAAACGAGCGCGACCAAGACGAGGAAGACGGCACCGAATAGACTGATTGTGTGCACCATGGGAATCCACTTTCCAATTCGGATACTCCGCCCCCGCGTATAGGTGGTCCCTCAATTCCATTCAAGTTGATTCTTGGCAGGTCACCCCCCGCGGCCCGCCCCCCGGAGGCGGTGTTCGCAGGCTGGGTTCCAACAATCCCATGACCGCCGAAATCTCCCGGGGGGGGCGCGCAACGGAATGTTTAAGAGACCTACAGGACAAGTTTATCCAGCCCCGGCCCGAGAGCGCCCTCGGTTCCCCGAGGACCTTCTCCTGAAGGCATCACGATGAGCCGCCGTCACACAGAGAACCTCTCGACCCACGGACGAACGTTCGTGGTTCTTGCGGTCGCCCTCCTGATAGGGTTCTCCCTGCCGGCCGCGGAGGGACTCGCTACGACGGGTACCCATGCAAGGTCGACCCCGCTACCGGCCATCTCGTGGGGGGTGTCGGCGGCCGGATCGGTCCATCCGGCCTACCCCAGCGTCCTCAACGAGTCGACCCTCATCCTGTTCAACAACTCCATCCAACCCGGCGACTTCCTCTCGGCCGGCAGCGACCTGCCGTCTCTCGAGGTGTTCGACCCGCAGACGGACGAGGTGTTCGTCGAGGGGTTCTCCTCGGGGATCATGGATGTCGTGAGCGGCCAGTCCAACGAGGTCGTCGCCACTATCGACGCCGGCGAGCACGCCGACGCGCTGGCCTACGATTCGCAGAACAACAACATCTACTTCGGCCTCCAGACGGCGGACCTGGTCGGCACCGTCAACGCCTCAACGGACCTCCTCCAGGGGACGGTCCACATCGGGTTCGAGCCGGGCGCGATGGCCGCCGACCCCGTGACCGGGAACCTGTTCGTGACCGGGTGGAACTCCACCGGCACGGCGTATGTCGCGGTCATCAGCGGCGCGAACGGGACGGTGCTCACGACGTTCCCGCTCGGGAGCGGCCGGTTCCCCCTGGCGGGCCCCAACGGGATCGCGTACGACCCGGTCTCCGGGAACTTCTACATCCCCTCGATCGTGAGTGGGCTCCCCCAGGGCACGCGGGGCAACCTGACGGTCGTCAATGGCTCAGCTCCGGCGGTCCTCACGAACCTTTCCCTGACCTTCAACCCCGATTCGATCCTCTACGTCCCCTCGACCGGGAATTTCTACCTCGGGAACGAAAGCGGGGATAACCTGAGCATCTTCAACCCCACGTCGGTGTCGGTCGTCGGGGTCGTCGCGCTCCCCAACACCCCCTCGCTCCTCGCCTCGGCCGCCCCTCAGCAACAGGTCTACGTCGGGATCGACGGGAACGTCTCGGTCGTCAGCACCCGCACGAACCTCGTCGTCAGCACGTTCCCGGTGACACGGCAACCCACTGGCCTCGCGTACGACCCGCTCGCCAACGACCTCTTCATCTCCGACTACGTCGGGAACAACGTCAGCGTGGTCAACGCCACGTCGTACCAAGTGGTGACCTCGATTCTGCTCGGGGCTTCCCCCTACAACATGGCCTTCGACAGCTCGAACGGCGACCTCTACGTCGCCGACCTTCTCTCGAGCCAGCTGATCGTCGTGAACGGGACGACCGACCGGGTGACCGGATTCGTGCCGCTCGGCACGACGCCTTACGGGGTCGCCTACGACCCGGCGACCCAGGACCTGTATGTGGACGACTACTATGCCGGGAACGTCTCGGTGGTCAGCACCGTGACCAACTCCGTGATCGGGTACCTGCCCGCCGGCGTCGAACCGTGGGGGATCGCCTACGATGGGGCGAACCACGACATCTACGTCACGAACCCCGGGTCAGACAACATCACGATCCTCGACCCTCTCGACGGGACGGTCGCCGGCTCGATCAATCTGACCACCCCCCCGGGGGCGATCGCCTACGATCCCGTGAGCTCGCGATTGTTCGTGGGGGACTACGACGCGGGGAACGTCTCGGTGTTCAACGCCACCACCAACGTCTTCCTCAGGAATGCCACCGTCGGGTCGGACCCCTACCACATCTCGGTCGACCCGGGAACCGGGGACGCGTTCGTCGGCAACTACGAGTCCAATAACGTGACGGAGCTCGGACCGAAGGGCCAAGAGCTCGGCAGCAACATCACGGCGGGGGTCGGGGTCTTCGGTTCGACCTACAACCCGCGGGACGGCAACCTCTACGTCGTGAGCTTCTCGTCGGACCTGGTCACCGTCATCAACGCGTCGTCAGGATCCGTCATCGGCGGCTACCAAGTAGGAAACGGACCCGTGGCGGCTGCGACCGACGCGGCTTCGGGAACCGTCTTCGTGGCCAACTATGACTCGGGCTCGCTGACACTGCTCTCCCCTACGAGGCTGGTCCAGTCGTACAACGTCACGTTCACGGAGACGGGATTGCCCGTCAACTCTTCGTGGAGCGTCCGACTCGATGGGGTAGGACGCAGCTCCACCACGGACACGATCGGGTACGCCGAGACGAACGGATCCTCCCAGCCCTACTCCGTGGGAGTGGTGCATGGGTACGTCGCGACGCCCGAATTCGGTCTCGCCGTGGTTTCGGGAACCGCGGTGACCATCCCGATCGTTTTTCGCGCCCTGGGGGGCCCGACCGAGTACACGGTCACCTTCACCGAATCCGGCCTCCCCTCGGGGTCGACCTGGGGGGTCGACTTCAACGGAACGACGACCGGCTCCTCTACCAGTTCCATCGTCTTTTCCGCATTAAACGGGACAGGCTACTCGTACCGAGTGACCGCGGGTCCCACCGGATATGACGCGACTCCCTCCCAGGGAACATTGGACGTCTCGGGGGCGAATGTCGTGCAGACCGTCGACTGGAGGGTCCACACCTCGCCGGAGCTGTACGCCGTGACCTTCACCGAAACCGGACTCGCTTTCGGCACCTCGTGGGCCGTAACGCTGAACGGAAGCATGCGGGGGACGGCGACGTCGACGATCTCGTTCCAGGAGCCGAACGGCTCGTTCGCCTTCACGGTGGGCAACGTATCGGGCTTTACGGCGAACCGGGCGTCGGGGACTCTCCAGGTCGATGGTTCGAACTCCTCCATAACGATCGCGTTCTCCCCATCCTCTCCGGCAACTTCCACCCCGGGGACCGCCGAGACTCCCACGTTCCTAGGACTTCCTTACTACGAGGGCGTCGCCCTGGCCGGTGTCCTCGTGGTCGTGGTTCTCCTGACCCTCGTGGTCACACTGCTCGTGGGCCGGAAGGGGCCGAAACACCCCGGATCCAACAACTCTAGGTAGGTCGAGGCGGCGGCCGCAACGGGAAGGGGTGGGTCGGGACCCCGAGACGCCTACTTCTTGGGTGTCATCGCCTTGATGGCCGCGGAATCCTCGTCGAAGACCTGCTGGAGGTTGGCCCGTACTGCGGACTCTAGCTGGGCGGCGGGGATGTGCGGGGACGTAAACTCCCCGTAGACGTCGATCCCGGTCCGGTTGCCCTTCGGGGTGTAGACGTTCACCATCTTCGTCCCGGCCATCGGACCCTCGAGGACCTCGATGACGACCCCGAGAGGAGGTAGGGCGGTGATGCGGTTCACGACCTTGACCCATTGGCCGTTCATGTTCTGCTCCATCGATAGGACCACCACGTTCTCGCTGACCGGCTTCACGTGCTGATCGCGGGTCGACACGTGGGCCTGACGGTGCATTTCGCCCTGAAGGAACTCCCAGACCGTCGAGATCGGTGCGTCGAAGTGGCTTCCCTCGTCTTTGACTAGGACCATGGGGAGGCCATCGCAGAGGCAGTACTTGAAACGCCATCGGAACGAAAGTATACCTTCGAAGCACGAGCGCCACGGGCCCCGGTACCAACCTATATCTCAGTCCCGATTTTCGGGACCACGATGGCGAGGCCCTCTGACTCTCCCTCCTCCTTCCCCGCCCCCGGACCACCGGCCGTCGAGATGCGCTCGTGCCCCATCGCGGCCAGCCTCGGCACCCTCGGACGGAAATGGACCCTGACGATCCTCCGGGACATTGCCTACTTCCCTGACGCCTCCTTCTCGCTGATCCTGAAGAACAACCCCGGTCTGCTCTAGCGGACCCTCTCCCTCCGGCTCAAGCAGCTCACCGCCGCGAACCTGATCGTGAACAGCGCGGTCTCCAATGGTACCCGTCGTCCCCGGTACCGGCTGACCTCGAAAGGCCAACAGGTGTGGCCCATACTGGCAACCCTGGTCCAGTTCGGGTTGCGGAACAGCGCTGCCGAGGTCTTCGCGGACGGGCGCCCCCGGGACATCGAGGAGGTCTTCCCGCATAGCATGGACCTCCTCTTGGGCCGCTTCTCGACGTCACCGCCCCGCCGAAGCCCGACGGTCCCCACCCCCTCGTAGGGCAACCGCCCAAACGGGTGCCGATAGAGTACGATCGTTGCGGCTCAAGGGAGTCGCGTACGATGTCGGGTTCGTCTTCGCCGGCAATTCGAGTCTGCACCCGAACTCCTGCGAGCGGGTAGGGTATTTCTAACAGGCCGCCGATCGGTCATGAGACTTCGACTCCGAGATCGGGGGCACACGAACGTGAAGCGACGGCACTGGGTCCTCCCGTGGCTAGCTTCGGCCGTCGTGGGGAGTGCCGGTTCCTCCACGGGCCCCGACTGGGACGCGCTGGGCCGGCGCTGGTGGTCTCACATACAAGTCCTCGCGGACGACACCATGGAAGGTCGCGAGACGGGCAGCCCGGGATATGGAAGGGCCGCCGAGTACGTGATCCAGCAGTTCCGCGCCGCGGGACTGCAACCCGCTGGCGTCGACGGGTACCGCCAACCCGTGGATTTTCAGGTAGCGCAGATCGATCAAGCGCGCTGCTCTCTCGACTTGCTTCGAGATGGGGAAGTCCAACCGGTAAAGCTCGGTGACGACGCCGCGATCATCGTGACTTCGCAGACGGCCGCAGAGGCCGAAGCCGCCGCGGTGTTCGTGGGCTATGGCATCACGGTCCCCGAACTCGGCTACGACGATCTGGCGGGCCAAGACGTCAAGGGAAGGATCGTGGTCTACGTCCGGGGGGGGCCCGGGGATATGCCCGGCCCGATCGAGGCGCACTATCAATCGCCGGAGGAGCGCGTGAAGGCCCTGAGGAAAGCGGGGGTTGCGGGCTCCGTCGGTATCCCAAATCCCACCGTACCCGAGCTGCCGTGGTCTCGGTTGGTCCCGGGCCTCCTCATGCCGAGGATGGAACTCCGCGACACCGGCCCCGAGGGTTACCGGCCGCTCCCGGTGAGCCTCGTGTTCAATCCGGAGCGGGCCGAATTGCTCTTCGCGGGCAGCGGTCACACATTCCAGGAAGTTGTCGCGGGACTCGGATCGAGTAAACCTCTGCCGCGTTTTCCACTCGCGGTGAAGATCCGCGTGCGCGTCGGACTGTCCCGCCGGGTGACGACATGTCAGAACGTCGTCGGGGTCCTTCCCGGTACCGACCCCAAACTCAAGAAGGAATATGTGGTGATCAGCGCGCACCTCGACCACCTAGGGATCGGGGAGCCGATCAACGGTGACCCGATCTACAATGGAGCGATGGACAATGCCTCGGGCGTCGCGTCGATGATCGAGATCGCGCGTGCGATCAAGGATTCCGGAGCTACGACCAAACGTTCGCTGCTGTTCCTGGCAGTGACCGGGGAGGAGAAGTTTCTACTGGGTTCCCAGTACTTTGCCACCCACCCCACCGTGGAGGGCTCGCTGGTCGCTAACATCAACATCGATGGGGTCCTCCCGCTGTACCCGCTCAAGTACCTCGAAGTTCAGGGACTGGGCGAATCCACCCTGGGGGAGGACATTCGCGCGGTCGCCGGACGCGAGGGCGTTGAGGTCCACGCTGAGTATGAACCGGACCGGGTCCTGTTCATCCGAAGTGATCAGTATAACTTCATCAAACAGGGCGTGCCGGCCCTTTTCTCCATGTTTGGATACCTTCGCGGATCGCCCGAAGAGCAGCTGTGCAAGGACTGGTTGAGAGACCGCTACCACGGGCCCGGGGACGACCTCGAGCAGCCCGTCGAGCCCGCGGCTGCCGCGCATTTCAACCAGCTTCACGAAAAATTAGTGTTGCGGGTTGCCAACGCCGACCACCGGCCCACCTGGAATCCGGATAGCTTTTTCAACCGATTCGTCCGCTGACCTCGGATCGCCGGACCGGGCTCCCTCCGGATCCCCGCAAGTCCACGTGGGTCGGTGCAACCCTGGTTCATGTGCTATCGGTTGTGGAGCGGCCGGGACCCAGACAATGCCCTGGTCAGCTCCCTTTGGAGCGTTTCGGCCCCCGTGGCCTCCTGACGGGCGGATGCCTACGGATGGAGCATAGTCGGGTTCACCGCTCGTCGAACCGAGGATTCTCGTCCCTTCCGTCCCCGAGTATCGCTGAAAGGTTGATTTCGGGCTTACGCGATAACACATGAACACACGTTACACCCCACTTTCGCCGGTCATGGAGGTGAGAACGAGTGCCGACCGGGGGCTAAGCGCGGGGGAGCGGGTCAATTCGAGTTGACCAACCGCCTTTCAATTGCCGGTTCCTGCCGCCGTTCGGCTTGTGAAGTTCATGACCACTCCCGGCGCACCGTACCTCAACCGCGCGGACGCGGGGCGTCGTCTCGCGGACCAGCTTGCGCCACACCGGCTCGGTCGTGCCACCGTCCTGGCACTCCCCCGGGGAGGGGTGCCCATCGCGTCCGTCATTGCCGACCGGCTCAACGCCTCCCTGGACATCCTCGTGGTCCGGAAGGTCGGCTCACCGGGAAATCGTGAGTACGGCCTGGGGGCCGTGGCGGAGGGTGGGATCCGGTACATGGACTGGGACCGCGTCCGGGAGCTCGGCCTGGGTCCCGAGCAGCTTGACGCCGAGATCCGGACCCAGACCGAAGAGGTTGACCGCCTCGCCCGCCACTTCCGCGGCGGGCGGTCCCCACCCGCCCTCCAAGGCCGGGCGGTCGTCCTGGTGGACGACGGGATGGCCACCGGCGGAACCGTGCGGTGCGCGGTCGAGGCCGTCCGCCTTCGACGGCCGAGTCGTCTCGTGCTCGCGGTCGGCGTCTCGTCCCGGGAAGCGGTGGAGGACCTTCGACCCCTCGTCGATGAACTCGTCTGCCCTCTCGTCCCCCCCATGCTCTTCGCCGTGGGTGAGTGGTACCGGGAGTTCCCTCAGGTCTCGGACGCCGAGGTCGTGACGCTGTTGCAACGTCACTGGACCCACTCCGCGGCCGATGTGACCGCGGCGTGAGCCACGGCCCGGTTCCGTACGGCGAATGGTTCGGGAGCCTCCTCCTCAGCGGGTTGGAGCCCACCGAAGTGCTCAATGCGGGGGACCCCGTCCCGCCCCGCGCCGAACGATCAGGATGCGAGACGCCCCACCTCGAGAGGAGCCGGAGCCCCGCTGGCCCCGCACGACGCGGAGCCTGCTCGGGACCCTCTTGGCCTATCACGTGCTGCTCCTGGCAGGCGTCGGAGCCCTGGTCTTCGGCTTCGCTCGGAACTGGCCCTTCTGGACGTACGTCGGTTTCGGACTGATCATTGCCGGGATCGCCCTCCAACAGTTCGTCCTCCACTGGTCGGCGGACCTCGCCATCCACGGGACCCCGTTTGCCCCCGGCCTATCGGGCCCGGATGCTCAGTCGAGCGCCTCGGACCCGGGGGGGCGATGGCTTTGCGCTGCGTGCGGTTGGAGGGGAGTGCGAGGCGCCGGGAGCTGCCCCCGCTGCGGAAAGTTTCTCGTTCGACTCTCATCGGAACCGGCCCGACAGCCGTTCACGTAGCGGTCGTCCGCCCCGGTCTGGTGAGATTTGCCTTGCGCCCACCGTACCTGCTTCCGTCCACCGAACCACCTCCACCGGTCGGTCAATGGACCCGGGAGGCCGTGAAGGGGACCGACTCCTACCGCTCGTTGAGCCTCGCGCGCGCTTCGTCGCCACTCACTGGACTGCGATGCACGGGGGTTTATCTGGCCCATCCTGTGCTGGAATCGGCGTCCGTGAAGCGACCCGAGGCACCCCGCATCTTCCGAGTTCTTCTGCAGGTAGGCGACCTGGAACCATCCCAACGGTTCTACGAATCGCTCTTGGCGGTGCGAGGGCGGCAGGTCGGCGGGGGGCGGGTCTACTTTGATTGCGGTCCCGTGATCCTGGCGCTCCTAGATCCTTCGATGGAGGGGTCGGTGAAGATCTCCCCTCTGCCGGAACCGGTCTATTTTGCCACCGCAGACCTCGAGGGAACCCATCGGCGGGCGCGCCAGCTCGGCTGCTTGTCGCCGGACCTCATCCACAATGACCCCGCCAACCCGGCGGGCGAGATTGTGGTGCGACCTTGGGGCGAACGTTCCTTCTACGCCGCCGACCCCGCCGGAAACCCTCTCTGTTTCGTGGATTCGCGCTCCCTCTTCACGGGCACGTCTCGCCAGACAGCGGCGCTGAGACGAGCTCCCTCTCACCGGCGCGCAACTCGACGCCGGTCAACTCTCGGACGGGCCACGCCCCGAACTCGATCCCGCAGACGTACGTGAACTGGTGTTTCCGCCCCCTGCCCTGGGCGGACCCGGCGCAACGGGGATAGCGGTTCGAGCGTGGGCGCTTTCTCTCGGGAAAAAATGTCTCCTGAGCCGTTTCCGGCCCGTTTCTCGAGGGGCGATCGCAGCCGAGCCGACCGTGAGAGGGAGCGGATCCCCCCGAACCTTGGGCTATCGGTAGTGCCGATCCGTCCGCCCATTGTCTCGGTTCCCACCCAAGAGTCGGTCCTCCGGGGCCCGCGATGGCGCTGGCGTGCGTGGAGGCAGGGAATCGGGGGATCGGCGCAAGTAAACCGCGATAGCCACGAAAGCACCCGCGATTCCTGCCACCACCAAGATCCCCGCCGGTGTTGGAAGCCACAGCAGCGAGGAGATCGCCGGGCCCGTGCTGTGGGTAACGGTGATGGTTTGGATCAGCCCCTCGGTCGGAAGGTAAAGCGTGCCGGTGGACGCGAGGTAGATCGACGGGAAGTAAAAGCCACTGGGGGCGAAGGTCGCCTCGGCTAGCACCGCCTCCTCGGTCACGTTGATGGTGTACGCATAGCTCTCGGCGATCACGTAGAGATCCCCATGGGCGGGATCCGTGATGATCTGGACCGGGATCGTTTCGCCCTGCCCCGGAGGGGATGCAGGGAGGGGGATAGTCGTAATCGGCTCGAAGGTCGATGCGTTCACCAGCTGAAAGGAACCTACGCTGTAACTGCCTGGCGCGATGACGCCCACGGCAAGCAACCCCCCGGGGACATAGACCGCCCCGGCGCTGATCGCTCCGCTGAGAACATTCCTTAGCACCTGACCCGACTGGGGTTCAACGACGCTCAGACCGGCCTGGCTTTGATGATCCGGGAAGGTTCCTGAAACGAGCAGCGAACCCGAAATCGCATCGTACACGAGCCAACCACAGCCGTCCGGAATCGTGACGTTGAAGACGGTCGATTCGGAGGTCGTGTTGAGGGCGAGGAGGCTCTCCCCAGCGCATGCATAGAGAAGATGATCGACTGGATCCCATGCCAGCTGAGAGGTCCCGTACCAATCCGCGTAGAATCCCTCCAGCGGGATTCGGCCCACGACCTGATTCGTCGAGAGGTCGATGGTCAGGAGGCTCCCATTGTTCGACGAGAAGTTCGGGGGATCGCAGGGGATGTAAAAATCCGGTCCGGAACCGGGGTAGTACGGATCGGAGGGGGCGCAGGAGAGGTTGGTGAGCGAGAAATTCGTCACGGAGCCGGAATCAAACACGAGTGAGTAGTTGTGTCCCACATCATTCGAGTACTGTGCCATGGTCGTGGTCATGAGCACTTGGCCGGTGGACGGGTCGAGAGCCAATCCCGAAGACCACATGCACTCCGCACCGGACTCGGCGGCCGAGCAGAGACCTCCCCACCCACCGTTCGTCATCGTGATCGCCTGGACCTGACCAACCGTGAGGAGGCCGCCGGCAATCTCAGTGACCACCATGCCGCCGGAGGCGGAGAGGAGCACGATCACCGCCCCAAGGACCGCGACCGCGGCGCGACGGGGAGGACGCTGAGGCAACGCCGGTCTACACCGGTGCATGATTCCTGGTGGCAGGCATTCTCCACGCCATTCTAAGAATTCCGCACCGGGCCTCCCCGCGGCGCCTCCTTCTCAGCTCAACGCCCCTAGAAGAAGGCGTCCCACCCCAGACACCCAACCGTAGGTATACGAGACACGGCCTATTCGAGGAAAGCGGTCGTCGCTCGATACCTTCCCGTGCGCAGCGTCCTGAGGGTGGGACGCCCCCTAAGCCGCCAGGTTAGAGCGCGGGACCTCGGACTAGACAGGGTGGGTGTCTAGGGGGGGCGCGGAATCCCGAGGGCACGATCGGTCATTTCGATCGAGGCGGCGGCATTGGGGGAAAGTCCGAGCATCGCCCGCGTCGCATCGACGCTCTCCGGAACGACGATCGATTCCTGGTGGATCGCTTGGAAGAAGTACAGGTCGGCACCTTCGAGGTGCATCCCATTCTCCCACAGGATGTTCTCCATCACGTCCGAACGGCCGGTTAGACTGCGGTCCCGACCGTACTCCATGACCTCCGGGGTTCCGTTGACCCGCTCCCATTCCTGGAACACGTGGAATCGAGGAGAGGCCCGGAAACAGTCGACCACCTCCTGGGTGGACGGGGGCGGTCGGGAAAGACGCACGTGGTTGACGTGGATGTGCATCAACGTGGTCGACGCGATCAACGCCGTCGTGATGATGGAAAGATCCGGGAAGACCGTCCGCACGTCCGGGCCGTGATGCGACGGGATCTTGAAGGACGGAAGGAGGCCGTCGATGGGCCCTTTACTGCTCTCGTGCGGGTCGGCGGCGCGCCGCGCGAGCGTGGCTTCCCAGTGCTCCACCCCAAACGCCGGCCGCAGCACCGCGACCGCCCTGGAGAGGCCGGTGGTATTGCAGGAGACGACCCGCACTCGCTTCTTGCCGCGGGCCGCGTCGAAATTGGCGAGGGCGGAGAAGGAGACCTCCGCCACATCGGCCTTCTCTCCACCCTGGAAAATGGCCGGGACACCGGCCTGCTGGTAGAGCTTCGAGTTCTCCTTACCAATCCCCTCAGGAGAGCAATCGATGACCAGGTCGGACGACCGTATCATTTCGTCCAAGGGACCCGCGACCTCGAGGCCTGCGCTGTGGAAATCCTCCGACTTCCCGGTACCGGCGAGGAAGACCCGGTATCCTTTGGCCCGGGCGGTCCGGACCTCATAATTCGGCCGGACATCGGCGATCCCCGCGAGTTGTAGGTCCGGCTGTCGCGCGATGGCGTCGGCCACCCGCTTGCCGATCGTGCCATACCCGTTTACCGAGACCTTGACCACCATCAGAACCCATTCCTTTGCTCTCGACCGACCCCGCCGTTAAATGGGTTACCCACCGCCCGCCTTCTCGGCCTTCAATTCCCTGCCCCACCTCCCTCGCTTCCCATTCTCGGAGACCGTACGCGGGCCGCAATCGCTCCCGGGAAGGGGGGGTTTTCCGCGGCAAAATGAGCATGACTCTAAGCACCTCCAACGCTAGATCGGGACTTGAGCGCCAACTGAAATCCGCACGGCGCGGGGAGGGATTCTACGTTCTTCGGTAGAGGATCTGACCCGAGCGAATGGTCATTTCGACCCGAGTGAGTGCGAGTAGGTCCTCGATCGGATCTCCTCGCAGCAACACTAGGTCCGCTTGCTTGCCGACGGAGATCGAGCCGGTGTCGTTTCCCACGCCGAACCGCTGGGCTGGCGCCATCGTCATCATCTTCAGAACCCCACGTGCGTCCACCCCCGCACGCGTGAGCGCCTGCAGCTCGTTCTCAATCGAATAGTCAGCCATGTACCCGACATCCGTGCCGAACAGCAACTGGCCGCCGAGGCGGTGGAATTGGCGGACGACCTCGTAGATCGGATTGAGGTAACTGGGATCTGAGCTCGCGGTGTCGGCGAACATCTTGAGCGTCGGGGTCATCCCCATTCCCCGGTCGACGATCTCCCGGATCAGCGATGCATCGACACCGTCCGTCGTGTCCGGTGGGTGGGCCAGGACATCAACGCCGGTGCGGAGTGCGATCCGCGTTCCCTCCAGATTGGAGGGATGACTGTAGACGAGGCGACCGTGGGCGTGGGCCACCCCAATAGCGGCCCGGGCGATCGACTCGGGCATCGTCGTGACCTGGCCGCGCATGACGTACGACCCCGTGAAGAGTTTCAGGAGGTCGGTCCCTCGAGCGATGTTCCGTTTCGTCATCCGGGCCGCGGCGGCTGGCGTGGATGGTTGGGGGATGAACGGGCGGATCCAGAACGGGATCGTGTCCCGGACGTAGTACGGAATGCCTTTGGGCGGATACAAGCCCGTCCCCGCAGTGTAGATCCGAGGGCCGCGCAGCTCACCGGTCCGGATCCGATCCCGAAGGGGCAGTGTGGACCGGGGGTCGGAACCGGTGTCGACGACCGAGGTAAACCCCCGGCTCGTGAACATCTCTTGGAGCTGGGGATCCAGTAGTTGGGGAACTTTCCGTCCGGCATCTCGCCACTTGGGCTCCGTAAAGTGGACGTGAGCATTCCAGAAGCCCGCGGTAAGAACGCAGCCCTCCCCCGGAAGTACCTGAGCCTCCGGTGGGATCGGTATCTCCGTTCCCACCGCTGCGATTCGGCCGTCCCGAACGAGGACGGACCCTCGCTCGACCGGCGGCGCGTCCGGAGACACATAGACCTTGGCATTCCGGATGACGAACGGGGCCCCGTCCGTCGCTCGATTTTTCGCCGCCACACCCACGATCGCCTCCTCGGTCGGATCGACGCCCGTTCAGTTCGGGGCTCGTTCCGGCTCGTATCGGAGCAAGGGACATCGCGGAGTCCACGGTCTCGATTCGAGCAGCTTCATCTTGACCGACCCGCAATCGACCTCGAACAAGGGCTCACCCCGCCCGCGAACCCTTCAAACAATCCGTCCAGGGTGACTCGATTCCACTTTAGGAGCCACCTCATCCAGATCCACTCCACGATGGACTCAGGAGAGCCCTCGGGAACGTCAAGTCTTGCGGTCGATGCCAAGACGCGGTATGCCCGTCGCTCTAACACCGCCGACACCGGCTGCTCGGGAGAGCCGCGCTGGCAGTCACTCTTCGGTCCGTGCGAATACTCCCAATACTGGTTCGTCCTCGATCCCTCGGCCCCGATACGATGACCACCGTGAAAACTGTCGCCGCGCACGAAGTCGTCCGTGCGACGTACCCACGTCCGATCACGGAGAAGGACGAGATCGGGATGGCCGCAGGAAAGGCCATCGACGAAACGCTTTCGAGATACAGTTACGAGTTCGCGCAGTCACGCCATCCTACCCGAACGGCGATGAATCGGCTGGCGGCCGAGACCCTGGACGAGGAGCTCGCGAATGCCGACGTCCAGCTGACCCCCGAAGATCGCGAGCGGCAATTGGCAGCCATCTCCGCCGTACTCCAGGCATTTCGTCAGAGCGAGGTCATGGGAATGGCGCGTCCCCGGAGCCGTCTGATCCTGATCAACGGGAGGGTCGGGATCTATGCGCAACCGGATTACTGGGATGGCCGCGAGCGAATCTATGAGATGAAGAGCTACCATGCGAGTCCGATGCCTCCGGACGTTCGACTCCAGCTCCATCTGTTTCAACTGGCCTTTCCGAAATTCCGCGCGTTCCTGGCCTGCTTCGACCGCCATGCGACACCGGTCGCGACATCCATCGAGGAGATCCCTGCGCTCGAACTAGCAGCGGCCGAAGAGGTCCTCCGGCTCGCCCTGCGAGTCGCCCTCGAGCAGGGGACGGAGAAGGTTCTGGAGTACGTCGACAACCCCACGGTTCGATACTCGGTAACCGAGTAGCTGGGAGGCCTCGGCCCCCTGGCCGATATCCCGAGTCGAGCGCCTGGCCCGTCCGGGGATGCGCGGCCCGACTTCGAAGGCGTTTCGGCGGTTCAATCGTGTTCCAGAACCAGCGTCTCGCCTTCCAGATGGACCCGGTAAACCGACGCCGGACGAACCGCGGGTCCTCGGACCACCTTGCCGTCCCGGACGTCAAAGACGGAACCGTGCCAAGGACAAGTTACCTGGGTCCCGTGGAGCGCACCTTGATCGAGCGGACCCCCGACGTGAGTGCACCGAGCATCGAGAGCGTACAGAACACCGCTCACTCGGAACACAGCCACCGGCGCGCCGTTGACGACCACCCGTACGGCATGCCCCTCGGCGGGCAGTGGGGCTTTCTCCACTCGGAACGTTTCCGCCACAGGTTCACCCCATCTCAACAACGCGAATCGAGGATTTCCGCTCCATCCACTACAGACCCTTCACGGTTATCAGACTGGCGTCGAGGACTTCCGGGAGCTGGAGAACGCCCACCGCCCCGAGCTAGGGGGCCGCTGGAGAGGGTGCGTGGAGGCGAGGCAGGAACCGTCCTGTCCGGGCCATGTAGACCTCGTAGGTCTTCCCGAACGCCGCTGGCGAGGCTAGCAGGGTCTCCTCCAGCCGGGCACGATACCACGCCAGTCCTGCCAGGAGAACGGTCACCAGGGCCAAGGGCGGGCTGAGAAAAAAGAGGGTTTGGCCGAGGGCTATGCTGATGATCGCAGTGTAGACCGGATGACGGATGGAGCGGTACGGTCCGGTTTGCAGGAGTTGATGATCCTTCTGCACCTGGATGGCGGGAGTCATTTGCCGACCCAGGGCTCGTGCGGCTCGGGAGTAGAGGATCCCACCCGATGCTCCGAGAACGACCCCGAAGATCTGAACTACCCATGAGCCCGGGAAGTCGGTCGTAGCGGGCCAGTGGTAGGCATACACCGGTACGATGAACACCCCGACCGGCCAGAAGACCGCGACGAGCGTTCTCAGGACCCAGACGAGCTGGGTCCCTCTCGCGGGAGGACGCTTTGCCACGATACGGATGGGGCCCGTCGACGCGGGAAGCCGGAGGCGCCCGACGATGAACCCGGCGAACGTCGCGGCCAGCGCGATCCCCGCGCAGATCTGAACGAAGGTTAAGGAGAGCATGCGCGAGTCCACCCCCTCATGCTACTTCCGTTAGAACTTGTTCGGCACCCGCGCGCCATCGCCGGGTCACGCAATGAATGCCGTAGGAATTGTCAGGAGCTGACTCGCGATTGGAGGGACGAAAGCCGGCTCCCGCCCATCGCTACGGAACTGGATCACATCGGTCCGGGAGTCGTTGACCCACCGGACGGTGAGGGGAGATAAGCGTCCGGGCATTGCGCATCGCGTCAATGTCGCGCCGTTCGCTCAACCCGGAATGGCATCGCATCCACCCGATGCCCAAGAACCCGTCACAGGAGCGACGAATGCGGTGGCACCGGGCTCACGCACGCCACTGCGGATGCCGACCGATCCCGAAAAGTCTCCGGCTGGCGATTCAAGCACGAGCCCGTCGATCGACCCGTCGAACGGAAACATGACGGAATCCGCTCTCCCGACGGTCGATGAGGGACGGTTGGCCGAGCTGGACGCCGTCCTGACGCGACACGGACCCCCGGGGGCTCGAGGCTCACTCGGGAGGGCGGCCATCGAGGACCTCTTGACGAATCGATCCACATCGGTCGAAGCTTCGGTAGTCGTCGGAGACCTGCGCTTGTCGACCATCGTACTACGGGAGGCGGTCCAAACCACCCTGTTCGCCCGATTCATCATCGGTTTCACGGAGGCGGTCCGCAGTCTGGCGAATGCCAGTGGGGGATGGTTCGACAAGTTCACCGGGGACGGGTTCATCGCCTATTGGATCACCCCACCCGGCGAGCCGGCCGCTCTTCGAGACGTCCCGGAGTTCTGCCAAGCGCTCCTGCCCGCCGCCGGCAACCTGGTGACGAACCTGCGAAAGACCTCCCGGAATTTCCCCGTAGGGGTCGGGCTCTCTCTCGGGGCCGATGCCGGGCCGTGCGAACTCGTCCGGGTCGGCGAGGCCCTCACCTTGGTGGGAGGACCGATCGTCGGTGCGACGCGAATGGTCGCGGGCGCAAAATCGGGACAAACGTTGCTCAATGTCTATCTGGGCGAACAGATCGCCGCGGAGCGGACCTGGCTCGCGGATTCGGGCATCCAGCTTGAACGGACTAGCGTGAATACGAAAGAGTATCCGCAGGGGCAGGAGGCCTACGAGCTCCGGTTCCCGGGAATCGCTGGCTCGCGTTAGCCCCCCGGGAGCGAGCTGACCCGTCGCGACCGAACGCGCGGTCAGAGCGCGGGCCCCAGCATCTACTCGAGGCGGTCAGAGACCGGGGGGCCCGGCCTCATGGGCCGTCGGGCGGGGGGAGTACTATTTCCCCGGCGGGCGATACGAGACCTTGCCTGCCTTCCCGAGGGTCTCCATGAGCTCCTTGGAGGAATACAGCCGGGTGGTCCTCGAGGATCGAATCGCTCCGCTCGCTACGGTCGCCATGATCGCCGCATTGGCCGCGGCATCATCGGGAGCTTCGAGGATAATGGTCCCGTCAAATTCCCCCATGTGAAAGTACAGCGAAAGCAACCGGCCCCCGACGGACTTGGCGATGGCATCCACGGCCGCGGTCCGGTCCTCCGGCTTGCGGACGAGGGCGGCCCAGGCTTCGGGGCTGTAGGCGAACTGAAGCATGTAGAGCGGCATCGTTTCGAACCTCTTCCCAGACCTCATCTACGAGGTCGGTTGCGAGGGGCTGGACGGTTTCCGAATACTTACACTCTCGGATGGTCCGGGTCGAACCTGAGGAATCATAGGGGGAGGCGGCATTGAGGCACACCTTGACAAACCCGGTGAGGGCCGGAGACTTGCCCTTGGGGGACCTGCAGCACCCCACCTCCGTCTTCATCGCCGGCCCCAACCGGTCGATGCTAAAGTGGGTCGCCTTCTCGCTCGTCGCTCCCCACGCGTCGCGGGTCTATTGGACCGAAATTCAATTGACGGGGGAGGCGCTCGACCCGCTCGACCCGCTGGCCCTGCACGTGATACCGGAGGAGCGGCTCCACGTGATCCACCCGAACGACCTGCAGTCGGACGAGCAGGACGCTCGCCGGGCCGAGACGGCCGTCACGACCATGGTCCGCTCGGACGAGCCGCCCGAGAACCTCCGCCGGATCTCGGACTTCTTCAAGCTGCCCCCACGCACTCAGGCGCGGATATCGTCGACCTCCCCCGGCCCACTGCCCCCGATCTTGATCGCGTCGAACGGCCACCGTCTCGCAGGGTTGTATCCGAGCGCGGCGATCGGCCCGATGGTCCGATCCTTCCTCGAGTCCGGAGCCACCCTGTTCCTGCTCTGGGCCGATGCTCCCCCCGAGCGCCGGGCGGTGTTCGACGTCGTCCTGCACGTCGAAGGCACCGGTCCTTCCCAATGGCGCGAGGCGACCGTGCGATGCGAGAAGGGGCTCTCGACAGGACCGCTCGCTTCGGGAACTCCCTGCCGTCTCGCGGACCTGCCGCCAATTGCTGCGGTTCTCGAGAGGTCGATCCGTCCCCCCGTCGGTCGATGAGCTCGGCATCGACCTAGCCTTCTCCGGTCGGGAAGGCCGACCGCCCTGGTCCCAGGTCCGCCAGGACGAAAGGTCACGTGGTTGGCCTACCGACACGCCGTTTCCGGAGGCCAATCCAGACCTAGGGGCCGGCGGGGGGGATCAGCTGTTCGCCCGGGCCGGAGCTCGGAGGTAGAACCCGCTCGCCCGGTCCATCGCGATATGCGCAGCCCAGCCCAACAGGGGCCACGGAACGGATCCCGCGGCCACGCTCCAAACCACGAACACGCCCGCCCAGACGAGGAACGTATGCAGCCCGTTGTACAACGAAGGCCCCCACCCGGGCCATGGCTTGCCCCCTCGCACGGCCAGGCCTATCGGAAGGAAGGCGCCCAGGTCGGGCCAAACGAACCAAAACACGGTGAGCGCGATCGAACCGGCCGGAAGGTCCTTCACGATCCACCACTGCCACCCGAAGAGGACCCACAGGATCGCGATCAGGCCGACCGCGTACTCGAGTCGGTAGATCCACGAATCCAGACCGAGGAATCCCGGTCCCCACGGGGGTGGACTTCGTTCCGGTTTCATGCCAGCCGGCTCCGTGGAGCGCGCCTACCGCCCGCCTCCCAGCCGACGGCCCGGGCCATCCGCTGGGCCTGCGGGCGGAACCCCCCATCGCTGAAGGAGGGTCTCGAAGCGCGGATCCGCCCTGAATTTCGCAAACGCAGGGGATATGCGCACGGTGGCCCGCAGCGAGGCGACGATGGGATCGCGAGGATCCAGAAGTATCTCGTAGGCCGGTTCGAGATCTCCCAAGATGGCGAGGGCTACCCCGAGATATTGGCGAGGGAGCCGCTCGGCCTCCGGCAGCGCCCGAATTCGCTCCAGCCGGAGTTGGGTCTCCGCGCGGTCGCCGAGGGCGGCATAGCCGAAGGCGCCGACCCATAGCTTCGAGCTCGGCGCGGCCGGACCTTCCTCGTACGCCGTCAGTCGAGCCAAGGCGTCCTCCCGATGGCCGTTCAGGGCGAGGAGGGCGACGAGGTTGACGGTCGCGTTGTCGGCCGTTGGAGCGAGCTCGAGAGCACGTTCCCACTTTCGGATCGCCTCGTCGGTGCGACCGGCCGCCCAGGCCAGGACGCCGGCCGAGTTCAGCACCGTCGGTGAAAGGGGGTCCAGCTCTTCGGCCGTTCTCATCTCTTGGCCGGCCTCCTCGGTTCGACCCATCCCCTGGAGCACCAACTGCAGCCAGTGGCGCGCGATCGCGTACCCCGGATTCAACCCGATCGCAGCTCGCAGCTCCCGCTCAGCGCCCGAGTCATCCCCCGCGCCGTAGAGAGCGAGGCCCAGCGAGGCGTGGACCTCAGCCGAGGCGGGGTCGAGCTCGAGGCCCTTCGTTGCCTCGGCGAGGGCCTTGGGGATCGCCTCCCGCAGTGGAAGGGCTCCTCGGTCGGCGAGGATCGAGTAGCAATCGGCCAGGCCCGAGCGCGCGAGCGCGAACGACGGATCGATCGAGATGGCCTCCTGGAATCGTCGAGCTGCCTCCCGGACCGACTCGGGCGTCCGATGGTTCCACAGGAAGCGCCCTCGGAGGTAGAGCGTGTAGGCCTCCACATTCGCCCGGGTGGGGGGAGGGGGAGCGGCGGTCGGGCGCAGTCGGAGGTCGAGCGCCCCCGCGACATTCGATGCGATATCCGCCTGGACGGCGAAGATGTCTGCGAGCTCGCGGTCGAAGCGGTCGGCCCACAGGTGCTCCTCCGTGGTGGCATCGATGAGCTGGGTGGTAATGCGGATGCGGTTCCCGGCCTTTCGAACGCTCCCCTCGAGCACGTAGCCGACGCGGAGCTCGGCTCCGATCTCGCGCACGGGCTTGGCGACGGTCTTGTAGCGCATCACCGAGGTACGGGCGATCACGCGGAGGCTGGCGATTCGCGAGAGTTCCGTGATGATCTCTTCGGTGAGCCCGTCGGCGAAGAATTCGTCCAAGGGGTCGGGGCTCATGTTGGTGAACGGGAGGACGGCCAGGCGACGGGGCGCGTCGATCCCGTTCGCGCCCGTCCCCGTGGGGCTCGGCACCGGAGCCAGCACGACCCGGTAGACGGGAATCGGCATTTGCACATTCTTGAGCCCGGGAGCGTCGACCCGTTCGAAGTGCAGGTCCACCTTGTTCTGGACTTGGTCGTACACCGGGCCGGAAACGCAGACGCCTCCGGGCTCGGCAAGAGGTTCGATCCGGGACGCGATGTTCACCGCGTCGCCCAACACGTCCCCGTTCGAGCCCACCACGTCCCCCAGGTGTATGCCGATCCGCACTCGGATCCGCTCCCGCTCCGGGGTCGATGGAGGTTCTGCCCGGAGCGACCGCTGGATCTCGACCGCGCAAGTAGTGGCCTCCAAGGCGCTTTCAAACTCTACGAGGAACGAGTCTCCCATCGTCTTGACCTCCCGACCGTGGAAACGGACGAAGAAGGACCGGAGGAGCCGGTTGTGGCGCTCCAGGAGCCGCAGGGCGTCGGACTCGCTCGATTGGGCGAGTGCGGTGAAGCCCACGATGTCGGTGAACATGATCGCCGCGAGGCGACGTGAGCCGGACGTCGTTCTCGAGGACACGGAGTACCGGTGTCGGGACCGGGTATTAGGATTTGGGCCCTTCCTTCGCGGAAAAGGTCCGGGCGGCCTCGAACCTTATGCCTCTCGAGGCCTCGGCCCATCATGACCGCGACCCCCCCTCTTCCGTCCGCCCCTCCCTTCGCGAACGTCATCGCCGTGACGACCCCTTACGTTCCCGGCTACCGGATCGTCCGCACCCTGGGCGTCACCTGGGGGCTCATCGTCCGGTCGCGGGGCCTCGGCCGCAACATCACCGCCGGGTTCCGGAGTCTCGCGGGGGGGAGATCACCGAGTACACTCAGCTCCTGGACCAAACTCGCCATGAGGCGCTCCAACGTCTGCAGCAGCACGCTCAGACGCTCGGCGCCAACGCGGTGATCGGGGTGGGATTCTCTTCCTCTGAGCTGAGCGAGGTCATGAGCGAGATCCTCGCCTACGGAACCGCGGTCCAGGTCGAACCGGACCCGAGCACCCCGCAATCGGTGGCTCTTCGCTAGTGCCAAGCCTGAGGCGAGCACGACTCGGGCACGGGCCCCCATCCGGGATGTTCTCGGAACCCCGACCGGGGTCGCGTGGACCCCGATCGGGGGAAAGAGTTCTCCGGGTCGTGTCGGTCGATGTGGGTCGATTCCGGCCCTAGCGTCCCGTGGGGATCGGGGCCTCCTTTCCGTGCAGAAAGACCGGCGCCACGCCGATGCCTTCGAGGACCGGGCTCGGACTCTCGAGGAGTTCCCGCAGGAACCATTCCATCTTTTCGTGGACCTGCACGAAGCGGGTGAACATGTCCGCGGTTCCCAGGTCGCCCTGCCCGTTGGCGAGCGCGTAGCCCTTCTTCATGTCCCGGATCACGAGGCGGTGCGATGCGACCAGGCGCTCGACCATTTCCTTTGGGTTGGATGGGGGCCTCTCCTCCACGACCATGATCGAGGAGAGCCGGAGCTGCTCGAGGCTGTATTCGGCGGGCACCCCGAGGATCCGCTGGCGCTCGGCGAGGTCGTCCACGGTCTCCAGCACGCGCGCGGCGTTCTCGTCGAACATCGTGTGGAGGTCGCGGAACATCGGTCCGGCGACATTCCAGTGGTATCCCTTGTACTGAAGGTACAGTTGTACCGCATTTGCCTGCTCACGCCGGAGGGACTCCACGACCGACGGCTTCTCCTTTCGCTCCACGAACCACCTCGGATTCGGATGGGGCTCCTAGCGTATTCGGGTTCAGTCAATTCCAGTTCACTCGGGCTAACTCAACCTCGGTACACCAGCTTTCCGAGCAGGGAGCGTACCCTGGTCCTGCTCAGCGTCCTCAACGGTGCGGGAGCGAGAGGTCCGGAATCCATCGACGAGCCCGCCGGTCGACCGGTCGGGGGCGGGTCCTAGTGCGCCGTTGCGCGTTCCGACTACCGGAACCCTTCCTCGTACGTGGGGTAGGCCGGGGTCCATTGCGTCGCGAGCACCCGGGCCCGCAGCTCTTCCGGGGTCATCACGGGGGCGTGCCCCGTGCGCTGCGCCTCGAGGCCGACCGCGACGGCGATCTCGACCGCCAGAGCGCGCAGGTCCTGGATCCGGGGGAGGAGGGGCGCCGATGGGTCCGCCCGAGCCGGGGAGTGGTCGGCGAGCGCGCGGGCCGCGGTCAGGATCATTCCATCCGTGATGCGACGAGCTTCGCTCGCGACCGCCCCGAGCCCGAGCGCGGGGAAGATGTAGACGTTGTTGCACTGCGCGATCGGGACCGACCGGCCCCCGTATTCGACCGGGCCGAACGGCGAGCCGGTGGCGATGACCGCCCGCCCGTTGGTCCAGCGTAGGAGGTCCTTCGGGACCGCCTCGCTCTTCGAGGTCGGGTTCGAAAGGGGGAAGATCACGGGCCGCTCGACCGCCGCGGCCATCGACCGGACGAGGGGTTCGTCGAAGGCGCCCGCGACGGTGGAGAGGCCGATCAGGATCGTCGGGCGGACCTCCCGCACCACCTCGGAGAGGCTGACCCGCCGCGGGTCGGTCTTCGTCCAGGGGATGACCTCGGTCCACGGTCGGGCGTACTGCCGCTGCGCCACCTTGAGGTCCGCGCGCTCGGAGTGGAGGAGACCCCCCCGGTTCACGAGCCAGAACTTCCGGCGGGCGTCGTCGTCCCGGACGCCCTGCTGAACCATCGCGGCCCGGACCGTGTCGGCGACGCCCAGCCCCGCGGAGCCGGCCCCGAAGAGGACCACCCGCTGGGCCTCGAGCGGGGTGTGCGTGATGGCGAGTGCTGAGAGGATCGCGCCCAAGGCGACCGCGCCGGTCCCTTGGATGTCGTCGTTGAACGTGAGGGCCCGATCCCGGTACCGGTCCAGGATCGGCCGGGCGTGGTCCGCCCCAAAGTCCTCCCACTGGAGGAGCGTTCCGGGCATCGCCTGCCGGACGGCCCGGACGAACCGCTCGATGAACTCATCGTACTCGGTCCCGACGATCCGCTCGTGGTGCCACCCGAGGTACTCGGGGTCCCGCAACCGGTCGACGTTGTTCGTCCCCACGTCGAGGACAATGGGGAGCGTGCGCTCCGGGCGGAGGCCGCCTATGAGCGTGTAGAGCGAGAGCTTCCCGATCGGGATGCCGAGGCCCCCGACGCCCTGGTCCCCGATCCCGAGGATCCGTTCGCCGTCCGTGACGACGATGACGTCCACCTCGCGGACCGGCCGGTGCTCGAGGAGCGCGGGGATCGATTCGCGGAGCGGATAGGGGATGAACAGGCCGCGCGGACGGCGGTAGATGTGGCTGAACTCCTGGCAGCCCTGCCCGACGACCGGCGTGTAGACGACCGGCATCATCTCCTCCATGTGGTCGAGGAGGAGCCGGTAGAACAGCACCTCGTTGGTGTCCTGGAGCGCCCGCAGGTAGATGTGGCGCTCGAGGTCGTCGGTCTTCCGGCGGAACGCCTCGTACGCCCGGACGACCTGCTGGTTGAGCGACTCGACCTGCGGCGGCAGAAGGCCGTGCAGCCCGAGAACGGTGCGCTCGCTGTTCGTGAATGCGGTGCCCTTGTTGAGGAGCGGGGTCTCGAGGAGGTCCATTCCGCGGAGGCGGGGGAGGGAGGTGGGTCGGCGTGCGGAAAGGGCCAAGATCGGTTCCGGGGTGGGGTCGGGGGTGGGTTCCGGGGTAGGGGGGTGAATGGCGTCCATCAAGAACGACCACCCCGTGCGCCCTGATGTACGCGCGGTCAAGGCGGATTGACGGGCCGGACCGCTCGGGACCGGGTCGAAAGGGCCGTCGGGCCCGATGGAACCCGCGCGGCGCGGGGTGCCGTTCGGAGTAGGTCAATGACGGGCGGGGACGTGCTCCGCGATCCGGTCGGCAAACCACTCCGGGTAGGACATCGACCCGAGCGCGAAGGTGCGGTGCACCCGGACCACGCCCGGCAGCTCGCCGAATTTCCGTACGGCGCGCTCAAGCACGGTCGGCGAGTCGGCGGGCACGAGACCGGCGACCTCGCCCGGTTCGGCCACCGGTTCGACCCCGTACCCGTCGTTCGCGACCGGCATCCAGGCGAGCCCGTCGTCCAGGATCTGACGGGCCACCGACTCCCGGTCGGCCGGGTCCCGGAGTCCGAGCCGGATCAGGGCCAGCGGGAACTCCTCCGCGTCCGGACCGTGGGTCCACCAGCACGCCCGTGTTTCGAGCAGCTGGTGGTAGCGTCGCGCTCCGGTCTTGAGGCTGATCCCCACCGTCCGGGCGGTCTCGGCGATGCTTGCGTCCGGGTGCAGGGAGACGGCGTGGAGCACCCTCCAATCGAGGGGCGAAGGCTCGAGTTCGCACGCCGGGATCCAGTACGGCCGCGGCGGGGTAACCTTCCCCGCGGGGGAGAGGCGGCGCAAGAGGGCCCCGCGTCGGGCGGCGGTGGAGGCGTTCTCCGAGACGAAGTGCACCTGCAGTTGGCGCTCGCCTTCGTCGAGCGTGTCCCGGGCGAAGACTACCCCCTCGACCAGGGCGAGGTCCCGGTAGATCTGGGCTACCTCGCCCGCCTCGTGGACCGGGAGCTCGGCGACGAAGACCCCGACGCCGAAGAGGGAGGGGTTGGGGATGACGGACCTTCCGCGGAGGAACCCCTGGCGGGTCAGGCCCTGCAGCCGTACCCGTACGCCGTTCTCGCTGACCCCGACCCGCTCGGCAATCTCCCGGGCCGGGATCCGGGGGTCGATGAGCCGGCGTCCGGCCCAGAAGCGGGCCTCGCCGCCCGGGGAGAGGGAACGGTAGATCGCGAAGTCCAACGGGTCCACACCGTACCTCCCGTGAACCGACCGGAGCGACTCCCTAATGGTTGTTTGGGAGCCCGGAGTCCGCACCGGGTCGGGACAGCGGAAAGGGGAGAACGTCGCTCCCGCCAGGTCCCGTGTCCCGATGAGGCCCCTATCTCCGGGTCCTCCTCTAGGGTGACCGGTCCGGTGGACCGCGGAGGAGAACCGGGATCGCCCACACTGGCATCGGTTCGCCCTCGGGGGCCCCCCCGGCGGCTACCGCTGGCAGAGCGGCGAGGGCGTCCGCGGCTGAGGCCACATCGGGGGCAGCCTTTCCCCGGAGCCAGACCTGCGCCCGGAGGACCCAGCTGCCGATCGCAGAGGAACCGGCCCGGACCTCGTCGGCCCCGACCGCGAGACCCGCCACAACCGCGCGAATATCCTCGTAGGCATACTCGAGCCGGGCGTACTCGGCCCCGTCCAGGCGTGGCGCGGTCCGAGAAAGTACCATCAGGGCTTCCGGTCCCATTCGCTCCATCTTTGCACTCCGGTGGGTCACACCAATCCTCAGAAGGGGGCGCTCGGAGTAATACCCGCCCGAACCGAGCGGGCGGAAACGGGTCGATCCGGTCTCCCCGGGTGCGTATTCCACCCGTTCCGGGGGGAAAGGGGAGGGCTCCATCTCCGGGCGACCCCGACCGAACCGTGGGCCCGGGCCGGCGGGCCCGGAGGATCAGAGGGCGCGCATCCGGTTGTTGCGCAGGTTGTGCTCTACCTCGGCGGTGCCGAGCACTTCCAGGACCGGAGGGAGGTACATCCCAAAGCGACCCCGCAGACCCTTCTTCAGACCGTACCACCCGCCGACCGGGTTCGAGGGGGAGCGCCCCCACGCCTCGACGCTGTCGGCCGGAGCGTCCTTCTGTTCGTCGGTGCTCCCCAGCAAAGCCCAGTCCCCTTTGGCCGACAACATCGCCGCGAGGTCCTCGATGGCCCGCAGGTGGTAGCGAAGCTGGGTCTTCCCGACGGTCACGACCAGGGCCGGCGGGTCCGCCGACGGGTCGCGGTAGGCACTGAACTCCGATTGCCCGCTCGGCGTCTTCAGCACCCACGGCTTGGCCTTGGTCCCCTCGCCCTTCGCTGGTATCTTCGCCATGGTCCGTGCTTCCGGGAGTCCCGCCATGCCGAATAAACCCCGATGTTACCGGTTTAACCTCCGGCGGGGCGGTGCGCTCGGACGCGGGGGAAGGGCCTTGCCGACCCCTCGCCCCCTCGTCAGTTCGCCTTGACGACCTCTTAAATCGGAATCGGCCCAACGGGGGGTCGATGGTCGACCTACGCTCCCTACGCTGGATCTGGATGGACGGGAAGTTGGTACCGTGGGACGACGCGCGCGTCCACGTGCTGACGCACGCGCTGCACTACGGCTATGCCGTGTTCGAGGGGATCCGCTGCCACCGGACCGAGCGGGGGTCGGCGGTCTTCCGCCTCGACGAGCACTTGACCCGCTTCCTCGAGAGCGCCCGCATCTACCGGATGAAAATGCCCTACGACCTGGCGGGGCTCCGGCAGGCGACGCTCGACCTGATCGCGGCGAACGCCCTCCCGGAGGCCTACATCCGGCCGATCGCCTTCTCGGGGTACGGCCAGATGGGGCTCGACCCGACCCAGAGCAAGATCCGGGTCGCGATCGGGATGTGGGAGTGGGGGGCGTACCTGGGCGCCGACGGGGTCGAGCGCGGGGTCCGCGCCACCGTGTCGAGCTGGGTCCGCATGGATTCCCGCTCGCTGCCGCCCCAGGCCAAGTGCGCCGCGAACTACGCCAACTCCGCCCTCGCGAAGATGGAGGCCGTCTCGGGCGGGTACGACGAGGCGATCCTGCTGAACTCCGCCGGTGTGGTGGCGGAGGGGCCGGGGGAGAACATCTTCCGGGTGAAGCACGGGATCGTCAGCACGCCGCCCGCGAGCTCGGGGATCTTGCGGGGCGTGACGCGCGACAGCGTCATCCGGTTCATCGCCGACGAGGGGCTCGAGTTCCGACGGAACGATTTCACCCGCGAGGAGCTGTTCACCTCCGACGAGCTGTTCTACACGGGCACCGCCGCCGGGATCACGCCGATCCGCGAGGTGGACGGCCGACCGATCGGCACCGGTTCGTACCCGATCACGAAGCGGCTGCAGGCCCGGTACGAGGGCGCGATCCACGGCCGCACCCCGCAGTACGAGGGCTGGCTCAGCTACGTGAAGTAGCCGACGTGGCCCCGGGGGCTCCGGCTCCCGGGCCGGCGTGGAGCGCCTCGTTCGCCTGCTCGACGGAGCGCCGACTGTAGCTCTCGAGGGCGGACCGCTGGGCCGCGCTCAGACGGAGGGCCGGCCAACCCCAGTGGACCGCGACGGTGTCCCCCGGACCCAGGTCCGGCAGGACCTTCGGGTCGTACCGTAGCTCCCGCTCGACGGCCGGACCCCATCCGACGTTCCCCCCTCCCACACGAGGGTCGGACCCCGCACGCGGAGGACCCCGTCGGAGATCCGGACGACGTCGGCCCAGGCGGGCCGGCACGCCTCCATGTTGGCGAGCGTGGTCGGGACGTGGCCGGTGACGTTCCCCACGCCGACGAACGCGACGTGGAAGACGTGGTGCGGCAGCGGCCGTGACGGGAGCCGTTCCGCGAGGCCGCGCGCCATCGAACGGGGAAGACCGCGCTGCGTCAGCGCCTCGAGCAAGTGGAGGAAATCGCCCCGTTCGAACGCGTCGAGCAGCGAGTTGCCCACCCAGTACGCCTCGACCACTTCGAAGTCGAACGGATCGCGGCCGTGCTTCGCGGCGATGAGCTCGAGGTACGGCATCAACGCCTCGAACCCCGAGAGCGCACGGGCGGCCTCCGCATGGCCGGAGTCCGTGGTGATCGCGCGGTAGAGGTGGGGCTCGGCGTCCGCGGGCCCACAGTACTGGAGTCGGTTCGTGGCGAGGCTGAACCGGGCGCCCAGCTGGACCCCGTTCATGCTACGCGGACGCGCGGCGCGCGACGGTCGCCCGAAGGAGCTCGCCCAGGTCACGCCACTGGCGCCACCCCGCGACGACCGCGACCCCGGCGACCACCGCCGCCGCGCCGACCGCCTCATCCATCGTGAAGGAGGTCCCGCGCGCGAGGATCCCGAGGACGAACGTCACGGGGAACCCGAGGACCAGGACCGAGGTCGCGACGCTGAGGTCGGTGCGCTGGAGCCCGGCGTACCAGGTCAGGACGAACGCGGTCAGGAGGGTGGCGCTGACCGCGACCCACTCCCACTGCGTCCCCGTCATCGCGGCGACCGCCCCGTACTGGCTGGTGAGCGCGAGGTAGCCGAGGAGGAAGACGGCGCCGAAGCCCATCCGTCCGAAACCGACCGTGCTGCTCCGCAGGCTGCCAAGGAGCTTCTTCGATACCGTGTACTCCGCCGCCCAGAGGACCGTGGCCGCGAAGACGTAGAGCGTCCCGGGGGTCCAGAGCGGAGAGAGGAGTGAGAGGAGGAGGAGGTTCCCGCCCAAGAGGAGCGCGGCCCCCACGAAGACCCGGGCCTGGAACCGTTCGTGGAGGAAGACGAGCCCGAAGACGGTGGCCATCAGGAACAGCGTGCGGTAGAGGAACGAGGCCGTCGCGGCGCCGCCCGTCGCGGTCGCGAGGGCGAGGCCGTGGAAGAACAGGAGGAAGGGGATGGCGCCGCCGATGAGACCGACGAGCGCGAGCCCGCCGTAATCGACCGGGCGCAGCCGCTCGGGGAACGTCGGGTCGCGACGAGCGCCACGGGAGCGATCAGGAGGGCCACCGCGAGGTTCCGCACGGTCACGAACGCGTCCGAGCTCGTGCCCACGAGTGCGTAGGAGTTCACGAACGTCGAGACGCCGCTGATGACCGCGGTCGCGAGGACGAGCAGCAATCCCACTGCCGCGATGCGACCCGCCGGCGAGCTCGGTACCGACACGTGACTCACCGTGGGGTCCCAGCCGTCCGGGCTTCTTCACCGTTCGGGTCTCGTCCGACCCCGGACCGACCACGGGCGGCGTCGCTCATGCGTCCACCGACCCGGTCAGGCGCTGGATCTGGCGGAAGTGCTCCTGGGCCTCGAGCGCGTCGGCCTCCGGGATGAGCGCGGTCGCGAATCCCGCGTGGACCACGACGTAACTTCCCAAGGTCGCTTCCGGCAGGAAGACCAGGTTGACCGACTTGCGGACGCCCGCGAAATCGACCTCGGCGATCCGGGCCTCGGGCGTCTCCTCGAGCACTCGGAGGATCTGGCCGGGGATGGCAAGACACATCGAACTTCCCTCCGTGCTCCGCTCCGATGGCTCCTCGGTTCAATACCCTAAGCCCTCGCGCTCCGCGACGCCGGACGGGGGTCGCGCCCGTCGTCGACGGTCATCTCGACGAGCCGGATCCCCTGGGCGGCCGGGTCGCGCGGGTCCTCGGAGAGTTCGATCACGAGATGGCCCCCTTGGGCCGGGGTCCCCGCCACCACCTCGGGCCAGCGCAGGCGCAGGGCCGTCGGCGTGACGTGGGCCAGCGCGCCCACCCAGAGGCGGACGCTCCGGATCGGGAGGTCTCCCTCGGTCCGGGCCACCTCCTCGATCTTGCGTCGGAGGTCCCGGAGAAGGGCTTCCTCATGCATCGGCCGCCTCCGGCGTAGGGGAAGAGGGAGGGTGGAGCACCTCGGCCACGATGGCGTCCGTGAGGGAGCCCAGGGACCGGGCGACCGCGGGAGAGAGGCCGATGCCGGGCGAGAAGTCCTCCCCCTCGACCCCGAAGACGACGAGCCGCTCGGGGAGCTGGTCAAGCGAGCGGCCGAGCCGCCACGCCTCGGCGACGCCGAGGCCGTGGGTCGACGAGGTGGAGGGTTCGGCGAGGAGCGGCGTGAGGTCGCCCTCGAACCGGTGGAGGTGGCCGGGCGTGCCGTGCGAGCGGATCGCGTCGACGATCACGACGAGCCCCGCCCCCGTCCAGAGGTCGAGGAGGCCGGTGCTCTCCCCGTCGAACGGAACGACGCGGGCCCGGTCACCGAGCCGTTCCTTCGCCCGGTCGGCGACCTCGAGACCGAGGGCGTCGTCATGCCGGTGAAGGTTCCCGACTCCGATCAGCAGGGGCGCGCCGGTCATGACGACCGATCACTCCCGGACGAGGTCCAGGGTCAGGAAGTGCGTCGCGCAGGAGATGCACGGGTCGTGGTTGCGGATCGCGCGCTCGCAGGCGAAGGTCAGGTCGGGGGTTTCGAGGTCGAGGGAGCGCCCCACGAGGTGGCGGACGTCGTCCTCGATCCGCTTCTGGTTCTGGGAGGTCGGGGCGACGATCCGCGCCGACGCGATGTGCCCCTGTGCGTCGAGGTCGTAGGCGTGGTAGAGCAGCCCCCGGGGGGCTTCCGTCGCCGCCGCGCCATGGGTCGGGTGGTCGATCGGGGGCGGCTCGACCCACGACCGCTCGGGCATCCGGTACCGGTCCATGATGCGGAGCGCCTCCTCGCAGGCGAACACCGTCTCGACGGCCCGGACCAGTACGCTCCGGAACGGGTTGCGAACGACCGGTTCCAGACCGACCTCTCGGGCGACCTTCGCCGCGCGGGGCGTGAGGCGATCGTGGTTGAGCGCGTAGCGGGCCATCGGCCCCACGAGGTAGGAGCCCGCCCCCTTCCGGACGGAGTGGAGCGCGTTGGAGTGGGCCACGTGGACCTCCTCGAACGTCCCATCGAACTCCGCCGGGTCGATGCTGAGGCCGACGCTCGATTCGATGCGGCCCTCGTTGAGCGGGTACTCGTCCGGGTGGCGCAGGGCGACGAACTCGTAGTCCTCTTCGACCGCCGGGAAAGTGAACCCGGCGACGAACCGGACGGTCTCCTCGGCAAGGAGGAGCGCCTTCTCGACGTCGGCCCGGAGGTCGTCGACCTCCTCCCGGGACGGGCAGCGGTAGAACCCGCCGACCCGGACGTTGATCGGGTGGATCTCGCGTCCGCCGAGGACTCGCATGATCGCGTTGCCGGTCTTCTTGAGCGCGAGACCACGCTTCACCGCATCCGGATGGTCCTTCGCCAGCCGGATCGCGTCCGGGTATCCGAGGAAGTCGGGAGCGTGAAGGAGGTAGATGTGCAGCGCGTGGCTCTCGATCCATTCACCACAGTAGAGGAGGCGTCGGAGGTCGCGCAGGGTCCCGTCGACCCGGATCCCGAGGGCCCGCTCGATCGCGTGACAGGAGCTCATCTGGTAGGCGACGGGGCAGATCCCGCAGATGCGCGCCGTGATGTCGGGGGCTTCGGCGTAGTCGCGTCCCCGGAGGAACGCCTCGAAGAATCGCGGCGGCTCGAAGATTCGGAGCTCGACCTCCTCGACGGTCCGGTCGTGGATGCGGACGTGGAGCGAGCCCTCGCCCTCGACCCGCGCGAGGTAGTCGACCTTGATCGTCCGCTCGCTCATCGGGCCCGCTCCTTCTCCGCCGCGTCCCCCGCGGCCCGGAACGCGGGCGCCATCGCGTTGAACGTCCGGAAGATCCGCGTGACGGCCGGCGGGTCCATCCCGAGCTCCGAGAGCTTGCGGACCATCGAGATTGTGTTCGGCGTGTCCTGGGGGCCGAAGCATCCGTAACAGCCCCGGTGGAAGCCGGGGCAGATCGCGCCGCACCCGGACTGAGTCACGGGGCCTAAGCACGGCGTCCCGTGGGCGACGACGACGCAGACCTGGCCGCGCCGCTTGCACTCGATGCAGACGCTCTCCGTCGGGACGTTCGGGCTCCGTCCGCCGAGGTACGCGGAGATCACCTCGATGAGCTGGCCCTTGTCGATCGGGCAGCCCCGCAGCTCGAAGTCGACGGGCACGTGGTCCCGGATCGGCGTCGAGGTCGCGAGGGTCTTGATGAACTCGGGGTGGGCGTAGACGACCCGACGGAACTCGTCGACGTCCCCGAAGTTCCGGAGCGCCTGGATGCCCCCCGCGGTCGCGCAGGCCCCGATCGTGACGAGGACCTTGGACTGCGAGCGGATCTCCGCGACCCGCTCGAGGTCCGAGGGGGTCGTGACCGACCCCTCCACGAGGGAGAGGTCGTACGGCCCTTGGAGGACCCAGCTCGACGCTTCCCGGAAGTCGGCGATCTCGACCCGGTCCGTGACGGCGAGGAGGTCGTCCTCGCAGTCGAGCAGCGTCAACTGGCAGCCGTCGCAGGAGGCGAACTTGAAGACCCCGAGCTTGGGGTGGTGCGGAGGCGCCATCTTACAGCTCCCGGACGGAGAGGAACCGTCGCACGTCCTGGTAGCGGAAGACCGGACCGTCGCGGCAGACGAACTCGGGCCCGAGCTGGCAGTGACCGCAGATCCCGACCGCGCACTTCATATTCCGTTCGAGCGAGACGTAGATCGACCCGTCCGTCATCCCCTTGGCCTCGAGGGCTTGCGCGGTGAATTTCATCATGATCTCCGGCCCGCAAAGGAAGGCGATGGCGTTCGCGGGGTCGATGCGGATGTCGGGGACGCGCGCCGTGACCAGCCCGACGTCCCCGTACCATTCGCGACCGGCGGCGTCGACCGTCGTCTGGAAGCGGAGGTCGGTCCGGTCCCGCCATTTCTGGATCTGGTTGTAGTACACGAGGTCCTTCGGCGTGCGGGCACCGTAGATGACCTCGATGCGCCCGTACCGTTCCCGGTCGCGGAGCATCTCGTAGAGGACCGGCCGCAACGGCGGCAGGCCGAGTCCTCCCGCCACGAGAATCACATCCTTCCCCTTCGCTTCCGCGAGGGGCCAGCCGGTGCCGTAGGGTCCCCGGACGCCCACCGTCGACCCCGGCGCGGCCTGGGACAACGCCGCCGAGACCCTGCCCGCCGAGCGGATCGTATGGATGAGATTCTCCGGTTGGGTAGGGTCCCCGGCGATCGAGATCGCAGCTTCCCCCACCCCGAAGACGTAGAGCATGTTGAACTGCCCCGGTCGGAACGGGATCGGCGGGACCCCTTTCGGCGGCGTCAGCGCGATCGTGATCGTGTCCGCAGTCTCCACGGCGCGTTGATCCACCCGGAACGGAACCGGTACCCACGGGCTCACGCCCGGCGCGTCACTGACGGGGACGGGCATCGATCTAGCCGCCATGGAGATCCATCAGCTGCAGTCGAGTGTGGTCGAGCCGCTGGGCCACGACCGGCAAGAGGCGGAGGAGGAACTCGTAGCCGTCCTCGGGCCGGGCGTCGAGGGCGGCTCGGAGTTCCGGGGCGGGAATCTCGAGGGTGCGGGTCCGCTTCACGGCGCGCGCGTCCAGCCACCACTGTGGGGGCGGTAGCAGCCAGGACCATCCGAGCACCTCCCCGCCCCCCAGGGTCTGGATGGTGACTCGGGGACGGTCCGGGAGGACGATCTCGAGCGCGACCTTCCCCTCAAAGATGAGGACAAACCGGTCGGCGATGTCCCCCTCCCGGACGAGCATGTCGCCCAGCTCGTAGGTCCGTTCGATCGTGAGGGGCTGGAGGCGTTGGGGGAGTCCCCCTTTCACCCCCTCGAAGAATCGGTGGTCCATGAGGCGCAGGCCGCCCGAAGAGGGTGCGGACGTCATGAGGACCCCTTTCCCGTCGGCGCCGGCCTCGCGGGCGTGGGGACGACCCGAATCGCGGCCACCTCTTCCGTGAGGTCGATCCCTACCGGGCACCAGGTGATGCACCGCCCGCACCCGACGCAGCCGGACTCCCCGAACTGGTCGTGCCACGTCGCGAGCTTGTGCGTGAGCCATTGTCGGTAGCGGGAGTGGGTGGTCTGCCGCACGCTGGTCCCGTGGACCGAAGTGAACCCCGAGTTGAAACAGGAGTCCCACCGGCGCCACCGTTCGACCTTCTCGTCGGAGAGGTCCGGCACTTCCTCGGTGGTTTGGCAGAAGCAGGTCGGGCAGGCCATCGTGCAGTTGGTGCAGGAGAGACACCGGCGGGCGACGATCTCCCAGCGGGGGTGCTCCGGGTTATTGACGAGAAGGTCCCGCAGCCCGTTCGGGTCCATCGTACGGCCCATGGACGCGGCGGCCCGATCGACCAGGGCCGTGGCGGTGGCCACGTCGCCCTCGGGCGCGGGCCGGAGAGGGACCCCGGAGAGGACCGTAGCCCCCGCTTCGGAGCCGACTTCCACAAGGAAGTAGTGACGGTCCGGGCGGACCACCTCCGTGAGGGAGAGGTCGTGGCCGGTGCGCACGGCCGGCCCCGTCCCCATCGATACGCAGAAACAGGTCCCGCCGGCTTGGCCGCACTGTACCGCGATCCGGAGAACATGCCGGCGGCGCTCCGCGTAGCTGGGGTCGCCGGCCTTGCCGAACACCCGGTCGGATACCCCCATCGCGGCGAGCTCACAAGCTCGGACGCCGAGGAACGCGAGCGGCGTCGGGTCGACGGGTTCGGGTTGGACGTCGAACGAGCCGTCCTTCCGGATCGCCGTCCAAAGGCGTTCGCGCGAAGGAAAGAGGTATTTCTTCCAACTCTGAGGGCCGACGTTGTAGCCGAAAAGGGCGGCGTCGGTGCGGCGTTCCAGCCGATACTGGCCCGCCTCTTGTCGATCCGTCCAGCCGATCGGCAGGTCCGATTCCTCCCGGATCTCTCCGTACACGATCGCCTTGTCCCGGACGGTCGGCCCGACGACCCGGTAGCCGGCGCCTCGGAGCGCCCCGAGCAGGCGCGGGAACTCGGCCCGCTCGAGGATGTACCGGGCACCTACGCTGGCGGCGTCGCTCATCCGGAGTCCTCCCGCGGCTGCCGAGGGCTCCTCTCGCGAAATCCGCCACCGTCGGGGCATGGCCCCCGTGAACCTCCTTCGAGGAGGGCGTGGGAGGAATCACGTCGCATCTCGATCGCTCCTTCTGCGCCGGCCGGTTACGCCCGGCTCGGCACGTACTGCGCGGTTCGGACCAACCAGGCCTCGACCCGGGTCCGGTCCGCCCGGCCGGCGTCGCGGGAGTGATCGAGTTCGACCCGCCAGGTCTCGGCGACCTTCGGGGAAAACGATTTGGGAACGCTGCCCCGGACGTACTCCTCCTCGAAGTCGTGCCAGGCCTTCTCGGCGCGGCACTCCTGGGCGAGCGTGAGAGCGAACATCGCGCGGGAGCCCGGAATCTTCTCTTCGTAGGTCCGCAGCATGACCCGTACCGTGGCCCAACGCACCCGGGCGTGTTCGTAGTCGGACGCGAGCTGCTGGAACGCGAGGCGGGCCGGCTCCCCCTTCTCGGGGTCGGCCCCGGCATTCTCGAGAAGCCGGAGGTGGACGTCGTGGAGTTCGTGCAGGTAGCGGTCGATGAGGGCGAGCCCCTCTTCGAACACCGGGGTCGGGATGTCCCCGCCGCTGTTGAGTATGGTCGCAAAGGCATCGAGCCGGTCGAGCAACGGAACGAGCACGAGGTCGTGCTCCTTCTTGAGTCCCAGCTGGAGGCGGGCCACCAAGTCCGCGGAAGGAACGGTCGCAGCGGCCACGTGAGCGGTCGGCTGCCGACGTATGTGGCGAAGCCTCTGAAACAGCCCCGCGAGGGCCTTCCTCGCCGCCGCGAGGTCCCGATGGAACCCTTCGCTCACCGGGCTCTCGGCCACGGCCGCCCGGGTCTCGGCCGGCTCGGTCGGCTCGGCGATGGAAGGGTTCGGTGTCTTGGGTGGGAAGGCCGTCATCACGTTGGAATGTGCCCGGACGCTATCAATCCCTAGGTCAACGACATTTGACCCGACGGTAATGACGGGGCCGGACCGCGGAAAGGAACGAAGGACTCATTCCGACCGGCTCAACGGGGGTTGACCTCGCGCTCTAATAGCCCACCCGCCGAATCCTAGGTATGTCTGCTCCGTTGGTCACCGACCTGTTGCGACCGTTTCTCGTCGAGGAGGTCATGACAGCGCCCGTGTACACCGCGGGACCCAACGAGAGCCTCTTGTCAGCCGCACGGACGATGCGGGGCCACCATGTCTCGGGTCTCCCGGTCGTCGACGCCAAGGGACGGGTGCTCGGCGTGCTGAGCGAAAAGGACATCGTCGGGGCTCTCGACCACCAGGTCGGGATCGGCCACGCGCGAGGAATTCTCGACGTCCTCCTCGCCGGGTACGAACCGAAGCGGAAGGACATGCTCCAGCGCTCGGTGGCAGCGCTCCTCAACGGGGTCGTCAAGGATGCGATGTCGCATCCGGCGGCCACGGTGGACGAGGACGCCCCGCTCAGCGAGGCGTGGCACCTGCTCCGCCAGTTCTCGATCAACCGGCTCCCGGTGGTCCGGGGCGACCGCCTGTCCGGGATCCTTACTCGTCAAGATGTCCTGAAGGTGCTCGAGAGCTCGCCGCCGTCGACCGTCCCAGCCGGGAAGAAGACCGTCGCCAAGAGACGGGTCCGCGCGTGATGGCCCCTCCCCGGACCTTGCGGCCGATCGCCGATGTGGCCAGCGACCTCGGCCTGCTCCCGTCGGACCTCGTGACGGCCGGCCGCGGCGTGATGAAGGTGCCGGTCGCCCTTGTGCGGACGCTCGCGGATCGTGCTCCAAAGGGTCGACTGGTCCTCGTGAGCGCGATGACGCCGACCGAGCATGGCGAGGGCAAGACGGTCGTCGCGATCGGATTGGGCATGGCTCTCGAGCGACTGGGCCACCGCTCGGTGGTCTGCCTTCGCCAGCCATCGCTGGGTCCGGTCTTCGGCGTCAAAGGCGGCGCGTCGGGAGGTGGTCGTGCGACCGTCGAACCACGACCGGCGATCGACCTGGGCCTCACGGGCGACCTCGATGCGATCACGAACGCCCAGAACCTGCTCGCCTCTCTGGTCGACCACCACATCTACCGGGGCCTGGCCCCGGAGATCGTCGATGGCTCGACCGACCTCCCCCGGGCCTCGGCGATCGAGGACCGTTCGCTCCGAACGATCACCGCGGGCCTGTCCCAGCCGAACCACGGATTCCCCCGGACGGCCCAGTTCGTGGTCAGCGCGGCCTGTGAGGTCGCTGCGATCCACGCGCTCGCTCGGGACTACGTCGACCTCAAGGAGCGGGTCGGACGGATCCTCGTCGGCCGGACGCCCGTCGGGGGCCCCGTCCGGGCCGCGGACCTCGGCGCCGCCGGCTCCCCCGCGTCGCTCCTCGCCGGTGCCCTCGAACCGAACCTGGTCCAGACGGCCGAGGGCACGGCGGCGTTCGTGCACGGCATCCCCTACGCGAACGTCGCTCACGGGACCTGCAGCCGCCTCGCGATCGAGGCGGGACTCGCGCTCACCGACTTCTGCGTGGTCGAGGCCGGGTTCTCCTCCGAGCTCGGGGCCGAGAAATACGTCGACATCGTCGCGTCCGGGACGGGCCTGGATGCGAACGTTGGAGTCGTCGTCGCGACCATCCGTGCGCTCCGGTACCATGGCGGCCTCCCCTCGAACGGTCCGCCGTCGGTGGACGCCGTGACCCGGGGTCTCGGCAATCTCGACCAGCACCTCGCCAACATGCGCCTCCTCGGCCTCGACCCCATCGTGGCCCTCAACCAGTTCCCGACCGACACCCCGGAAGAGGTGCGGCTCGTCGAGCAGTTCTGCGCCGAGCGGAACGTCCCATGCGCCCGAGATTCTGCATACGCGGACGGCGGGAAGGGCGCCGAAGCGCTCGCTCAGCTCGTGGTACGTGCGGCCGCACGGGGTCAGAAGAGCCGCCCACTCTACGGACCATCCGCCTCGGTCGAGACGGTGCTCGACACCGTCGCGACGAAGATGTATGGTGCCGCTGGCGTGGACCTTTCCCCGGCCGCGGTCGCTGACCTCGATCGGATCCGCTCGCTCGGAGAAGCGGTCGGACCCGTCTGCATCGCGAAAACGCCGCGCTCCCTGTCGGACGACCCCCACAAGTGGGGACGACCCACCGGGTTCCGGGTCCAGGTCCGCCGCCTCGAACGCTGGTCGGGAGCCGGATTCACGGTGGCGCTGCTCGGAGGAATCATCACGATGCCCGGTCTGCCCGAGCACCCCGCCGCCGATTCCATCGACATCACTCCGGACGGGCGCGTCGTCGGCGTGCTCTAAGGATCTCCCGTCAGGAACCTCCCTCCGACGACCCCGGGTCCGGCGGGCGCTTATCTCCAAACGGGGCCTCCGACCGGGGAGAGGTCGTCACGGTCCATGTCCCCCCCCGAGGCCTCTGCTCGTCCTCGCGAGGCCTCCCTCCTCCGGGTGAATGGGGTCGACCATCCCGTCTCGCTCCAACGCGACCGCTCCCTCCTCTACGTGCTTCGCGAAGAACTGGGACTCACCGGCACCAGGTACGGTTGCGGCGAGGGCGAGTGCGGGGCGTGCAAGGTCCTCGTGGACGGGGTCGCGGTCCGGTCCTGCACCACACCGGTCGGGGAGGTGGCCGGTCGGTCGATCGTGACGATCGAGGGACTCACCGACGGAGAACGACTGCACCCCGTCCAGCAGGCATTCATCGACGCGGGCGCCTTCCAGTGTGGCTACTGCATTCCGGGCATGATCCTCGCCGCCGTATCGTTGCTGGACCACAGCCCCCACCCCACCGAAGACGAGATCCGGGCGGCCATGGACGGCAACATCTGCCGCTGTTGCGGCTATCTACGGATCCTCGACGCCGTGCAGAGGGCGTCCCAGCTCTCCGTTCATCCTCCCGGGGCGACTCCGTGACGACACCTCCCACGCCCCTTCCGTTCGACCTGCTCTCGCCGACGGAGCGACCGTTCTTCGACCGGCTGGGGAACGGGCTCGTGGTCGTGCTCCCCGCCCGGCCGCCAGACCCGAAGGGGTGGGGACGCGCGGGCCCACCGCACGGAGGGGCCTGGGTCCACCTGGGGGAGGACGGGAAGGCCCGTGCCTTCACGGGTAAGGTCGAGGTGGGTCAAGGGACCCGAACCGCGCTCTCCCTGCTGGTGGCGGAGGAACTGTCCCTGCCCCTCTCCTCGGTCGAACTCACCATGGGGGACACCGACGTCTCTCCCTGGGATATGGGCACCTTCGGCAGCCGGTCGATGCCCGACGCGGGGGAGCACCTCCGCTTGACGGCGGCCGCGACGAGGACCCTCGTCCTCGAGCTCGCCGCGGCACGGCTCGGGGTCGCAACCGGCGACGTCGCGCTTTCCGATGGCCAGGCTACAACGCGGGGAGCCCCGAGCGCTCGTTCGGTGGGGTACGGCGACCTCGTGAAGGGCCTACACCGCGTGGAGATGGTCCCCCCCTCGACTCGGCCCATTCCCCCACCGGAGTGGACACGGGCCGGCCGGCCCGCGCTCGGAGTCGGAGGTCGGGACATCGTGACCGGGGGCCGGCAGTACACCTCGGACCTCCACCTTCCCGGAATGCAGTACGGCAGGGTGCTCTTCCCACCGTCCCACGGCGCAAAGCTGCGACGCGTCGACCTCTCCGGTGCTCAGGCCCTGCCGGGGGTGACGACCGTGCACGAAGGCGATTTCGTCGGAGTCGCCGCCCCGGACCTGCTGGGTGCCCGCGCGGCCCTGAAGGCGCTCCGGGCCGACTGGGACACCACTCCTCAACCCTCCGAGAGAGAGATCGTGGACTACCTGCGACAGCACCCGGCCGAGGGCGAGGATTTCTGGGACGTGATCCACGAGAAGGTAGGAGATGTCGCCGCGGCCCTCGCTTCCGCCCCGATCACGCTCCACGAAACCTACACGACCGCGTACATCGCCCACGTCCCGATGGAGACGCACGCGGTGCTCGCATCCTGGGCGGACGGTCGTCTGACGGTCTGGATGGGATCCCAAACCCCGTTCCGCGCGCGTGACGGACTCTCAGACGCGCTCGGCATCCCGCCGTCCCAGGTTCGCATCGTCGTCCCGCCCACGGGCTCAGGGTTCGGTGGAAAGCACGCCGCGGACCTGGCCGTGGGGGCGGCTCGCCTCGCCAAGGCCTCGGGGCACCCCGTCCGGATCGTCTACACACGAGAGGAGGAGTTCACGCAGGCCTACTTCCGGCCGATGGCCGTGATCGACATCCGGTCGGGGGCGGAGAAGGACGGGACACTGACGGCATGGCAGTTCGACGATCTGAATGCTGGCTCGGCGGCTGCCCGCCTGCCTTACAAGGTACCGAACCAAAAGATCGGCAATCAGCCGGCCGATTCCCCCCTCGCCCAAGCCTCCTACCGCGCCCTCGCCGCGACGGCGAACAACTTTGCTCGCGAGTCTCACATGGACGAGCTTGCGGCCCGGGTCGGCGCCGACCCCCTGGAGTACCGGCTCCGCCATCTGGCGGACGACCGGCTGGCCGCCGTGCTCCGCGCGGTGGCCGAGCGGGCGGGGTGGGTCGTCCGTCCCACGCCACCCGACCACCGCCCGGACCGAGGCCGAGGCATCGCTGTCGGGCTCGAGAAGGGAGGACGCGTCGCCACGTACGCCGAGGTCGAGGTCCACGAGGACCGGCGTCTCGAGGTCCTCCGGCTCGTCACCGGATTCGAGTGCGGGGCGATCGTCCATCCGGCCAACCTCCGGAGCCAGGTGGAAGGGGGCACGATCATGGCGTTGGGCGGTGCGCTATTCGAAGCCATCCACTTCGAGAACGGCCGGATCCTTAATCCGAGGTTGTCGGAATACCGGGTCCCGCGATTCCACGACGTTCCCGCCATAGAAGTCCTCCTGCTGGACCGGCCCGATCTCCCCTCCCAGGGAGGCGGTGAGACGCCGCTCATCGCGGTGGCTCCGGCGGTCGCGAATGCGATCTACGATGCCACCGGGCGACGTCTCCGATCCCTCCCCCTGGCCCCCGAAGGGACCGTCCCCTAGGGTCGTCTCCCCCCGGCCCACACCGAGCGACGTGCGGCCCGCCGGAGTGGGCGGTGGAACCGAGGGGGGTCCGGGTGAAGAGTCTATTCGGGACCGGGGCTTGGGTCGGCGATGCCCGAGGGCGCTCCCCCGAAGATGTTCATCTCCGACCTTCGACCGGACCGGGTGGCGACCATCGAGGCCACGGTCGCCAAGCTCGAGCCGATCCGGGAATTCGAGCAGCGCACCGGCGGGAACAAACGGGTCCGGAACGGGATCCTCAAGGACGGAACCGCCGAGATCGCCCTCGTACTGTGGGGGGATGAGGTCGACCTCGTGAGCGAAGGAGAGAAGGTCCGGATCGTCGAGGGCTGGGTCAAGGACTACAAGGGTCGGCCGCAGATCTCGCTCGGAAAAGTAGGCAAGTTGGAGAAGGTATCCGACCCGTGATCCCGCGTCCGGCGGAGGTGGACTTTCCACGCCCCGACCTCGCGCGATCGGGACGAGGATCACTTCAGGGATTCCTTCGTACCGGCGCGGAGATCCCTCGCGGGGCTCCATAGGTCGAACACCTCAGCGTCGACCGCCGGCGTTCCCCGGATCGCGAGCGAGGCGAGGTTCATTCCGACGCCGGGGCCTAACATGAATCCCTGACCGCACATCCCGATGCCGAGGAGGAATCCGTTCACGTTCGGCGCCTTCCCCACGATAGGGTTCCCATCGGGGGTCATCGGGTACAACCCGCGCCAGACACGGCGGATCGTGAGGTTCTTCAGACGAGGGATCAGATTGACGAGGCGGGCGGCGACGATCGGCATGAACTCGAACGTCGAGGTCCGGTTCTCCCCGGAGATGGGTGGCTTGGGGGTGTAGCAGAAGATGATCTGCCCGTCCGAGTCCTGCCCGAAGTAGAAATTGACCGTCTTCCCCTCGGGGCCGGGCCGTAGGTCCACCACCAGGGGGTCGAGGAAGGTCTGGACGGGAGCCGAAATCCCGGCCTCATGGCTCTCGGGCAGCACCGGGAGGTCGAGACCGGCCAATTGGCAGATGCGCGTCGCGTGGGCGCCGGCGGTGTTGATCACGACGGGGGCCCGATACTCCTCCCGTTCCGTTCGCACCCCGGTGACGGTGTGGTCCTCCATCACCAAGGACGCGACCGATTCCCGATACCGGTATTCCGCGTGGAGGCGGACCGCCTCGTGCGTGAACGATTCCGAGGCCCGGAGAGGGCTCACCTGCCCGTCCTCGGGAGAGTAGGTCCCCCCGCGGAGGCCGTTCGGGTTGATGCCGGACACCACGCGCCGGATCCCCTCGGGGTCTAGCCAGTCGATGTTGAGATGGTAGCCCTTCTGGATCGGCAGCAGCTTCTGGAGGGTCGACTCCACGCTATCGTCGAAGGCGGGGAAGCAGTACCCGCCCGCCTTCCATCCGATGTCCGTTCCCGTCCTCTCCTTCCAGTGGGTGAAGATATCGAGGCTCTGCTGGGCGACCTGGATCTTCGCCGGGTCGGAATGGGTCGCGCGCACCCCTCCGATGGCCGCCTTGTTCTGGCCCTGCCCGGAGGACGGCAATTCGTCGAGGACGAGGACGCGAAGGCCTTCGCGCGCAAGGAAGTAGGCGGTGGGGTTTCCCACCGAGCCCGCACCGATGACGATGGCGTCAAACTCCGGATGCGCCATCGTCCACCGTAAGGAACGCCGTGATCGGAACTTCCTGGGTGAACGGGCGGCGCACCGGCGAGGTCACCGTGCGCGCATCCACTCCGAGCTCTCGGAAGACCCGGAGGATCAGCTCGTCGCACGTCTTCCCGCCGCACGGCCCCATCCCGCTCCGAAGCCCGGCCTTCACCGCGTTCAGGTCCCGGGTCCCGGTCGCACGGATGAACTCGACGACCGTCTCCCTCGTCACCCGCTCGCACCGGCACAGGATCGTCTCGGCGTCTTCCGGCGGTGCGACCGCTTCGGGGTGGACCAGCGGTTCGATCGGGCGGATCCGGACCCCGGCGATCTGATCGGCCTCGGACGCGGGAACCTCCAGGACCATCAGACGGCGGTGGTTGAGGGCTTTCCCGGATAGGATCCGGATCACCTTGCCGGTTCCCACGGGCTCACCTTCGAACCCGGTGGTCGGGACGGTCTGGCCGGGAGCCACGAGTCCCTCGGGCATTTCCCACGGGATCGTCACCTTCGCCAGCCTACCGGTCGGGTCGTAGCGCCGGTCGACCATGGTGATCGCGAGGCCGGGGCAGATCGCCACGCACTTCAGGCACCCTACGCAGGCCCCCGCAAGCTGGGGCCGCCCGAGGATGTTCCCTTCGGGGATGAGGATGCTGTCCTTGGGGCAGACCGTGGTGCAGGGGTTGCAGGGGATCTCCTGCGCGCAACGGATGACCGGATAGACCGGGACCCCGGTGGGCGGAGCATACGCCCCCACCACCGGACCCGGATGCGAGGAGAGCATCGTCCCCATCGTCCGCCACGCCTCAGGGATCTCCACGGGGATGCCCAGATCCCGGAGGATGGTCCGGGCGACAATCTTCCCGGAGAACATCGCCGCGGATGCCTCCGCGATCTCGTGGGCATCGCCGGCGGAGTAGACCGCCATGCCGAGGCGACGCCCCTCTTCGAACAGCTCGTTGACGGGGGAGAGCCCGACGGCGACGAGCACGGTGTCGACGTCGAAGACCACCTCCGTGCCCCCGATCGGTCGGAACCGTTCGTCGACCCGGGCGGCAATCACCCGCTCGACGTGTTCCGTGCCCTCGGCCCGCAGCACCGTGGTCGAAGTGTACACGGGAATTCCGAGCCGGAGGATCTTGTCCCGGTGGACCTTGTATCCGCCGACCTGCGGAAGGATCTCGACCACCGCGACGACATCGATCCCGGCCTGGAGGGCCTGGTAGGCCACGATCAGGCCGACGTTGCCGCCGCCGACAATGAGCAGGCGTTGGGACGGCTTGATCAGGTCTCGGTTGACGAGCGTCTGGAAGGCGCCGCCTCCATAGACCCCCGGGAGGTCCGCCCCCTGGAACGCGAGCGCCTTCTCCCGGGCGCCGGCCGCGACGAGGAGCGCCTTCGGTTTCACGACCGTGAAACGGCCCTGCTTTACGACTCCGACCTCGCCGTCTTGGAAGACGCCCACGACCGGTGAATCCGTCCAGACGTCGACGCCAGACTGGGCCCGGACCTGATCCTCGAGCAGCCGCCCAATCTCCGTTCCCCGGTGGCCGGCGTAGCAGTCGCCGACCGAACCGAAGAAGTTGTGCGTCTGAAGGCTCAGTTTCCCTCCGAGCGAGAGCTTGTCGTCGCTCAGGATGACGGCCACCCCGTGCGAGGCCAGCTCGACGGCCGCGGTCAGGCCGGCCGGCCCGCCCCCGACGATCAGGACGTCGGTCACGACCTCTCGGACCTGGGGGATCACTCGGAGGGGGGCGTCGTCCGCGATCAGCTCGGGGTTCCCGACGAGCGAATGCACCTGCATCCCGGGCCGGACGGGGGTGATGCAGGCCTTCACCGCGCGGCCGTCCGCGACCACGAGACACTGCGCGCACTGGCCGTTGGCGCAGAAGATCCCCTGGGGGGCCCCGTCCCGGCGGTGACGTCCGAAGACATGGATACCGTTCGCGAAAAGGGCCGACGAGATCATCTCGGACGCACGCGCCGACAGGACGTTCCCGTCGAAGGTGAACTCCACCATGTCCGGGTGGACGGGTACCTCCAGCACCGGGTGATGTTCGAGCCGCGCGGCCGACATCGAAGACCTCTCACCCGATCGAGGGGGAGGGGTCGTCTTTAAGGTCGCATCAAGGCGATTTGACGATAGGGTTAGCCGCCGCCGACCGGTCGTCGCTCCCATGAGCTGGAGCGTCGAGCGCCCGATCAACGACGTCAACACGATCCGATCGTACCCGCCGAATTCACCCGACCGGCGAAAGCTCGAGGAGGAACTGACCCGGATGCGCCAAGCCACCCTCGAGATACCGCTCGTCATCGGGGGTCAGGAGGTTCGCACCGGGACAGTGATCGACGTCCCGTGCCCCGACGACCCGGGGGTCCTTCTCGCCCGGGCCCATCTCGCCGGGCCCGTCGAGCTTCGTCGCGCGGTTGAGAGCGCGCTCGCGGCGCGTGCGGCCTGGGCCCGGATGGACTGGTATCACCGGGTCGCGGTCTTCGTGAAGGCCGCGACGTTGCTCGCGGGTCCGCACCGCACCCGGAATATCGCGGCGTTGATGCTCAACCACTCGAAGAACCCGTACGAGGCGGAAATCGACCTCGCCGAGCTCGTGGACTTTTGGAACTTCAATGCCTACTTCACGCGGCAGATCTACGAGATGCAGCCCCACCAGTACCCGGGGAGACCAACCGGTTCGACTGGCGTCCGCTCGAGGGGTTCGTTCTCGCGATCTCCCCGTTCAACTTCTACTCGATCGCGGGCAACTTGCCGACGGCCCCCGCCATGGTCGGCAACGTAGCCCTCTGGAAGCCGGCCCGGTCGGTCATCCTCTCGAACTACGAGATCTTCCAGGTCCTGGTCGAAGCCGGCCTCCCGGCCGGGGTCATTAACTTCGTCCCGTTCATGAGCAAGGACGCGAACACCCTCCTGGACCACCCCGATCTCGCGGGAATCCACTTCACGGGGAGCTACGACACCCTCGTGCACGTCTGGAAACGGGTCGGCGAGAACCTCGAAACGTATCGGAACTTCCCGCGCATCGTCGGGGAGACCGGCGGCAAGGACTTCATCGTGATGCATCCGTCCGCCGACGTCCGGGGCACCGTCGTCAACCTGATTCGAGGGGCGTTCGAGTACCAGGGCCAGAAGTGCTCTGCCTGCTCCCGCGCCTACATCCCCGTGAGCCGGTGGCCGGAGGTCCAACGGATCCTCAAGGAGGACGTTCCGAAGGTCCCGATAGGTCCGGTGAGCGACCTCAAGAACCAGATGGGAGCCGTGATCGACGAAGCGGCGTTCACGAACATCCAGGGGTACCTTGATTTTGCCCACGCCCATCCGAAGGAGCATGAGTTCGTCGTGGACGGAGGCACCGACCGCTCGAAGGGTTGGTTCGTGCGCCCCACGGTGATCCGGGCCACCGACCCCCGTGGGAAGCTGATGTCGGAGGAGATCTTCGGCCCAGTGCTCACGATCTATGTCTATCCCGACGCGAAGTTCGAGGAGACGCTCGCGCTCTGTGACACCACGTCGCCCTATGGGCTGACGGGGGCCGTCTTCGCCCGCGACGCGACGGCGGTCACCCAGGCCGAGGAGGCTCTCCGTTGGAGCGCGGGGAACTTCTACATCAACGACAAACCGACCGGCGCGATCGTCGCGCGTCAGCCGTTTGGGGGCGCCCGCCACTCAGGGACCAACGACAAGGCCGGGTCGATCCTCAACCTGCTCCGGTGGGTGAGTCCGCGCAACATCAAGGAGAACGCCGTGCTGCCGGACGACTGGCGGCGCCCGTTCATGGGCTGAGGGTTTCGTCGAAGTTCCCGACCGGCCAGAGCACCCTGAACCCGACGGGAGGATTGCGACGACCCGTGGTCGAGGACGTCGTGGTCGGGCTGGAGAAAGCTCCGACGACGCTCACCCGGCTGTTCACCGGGGCGAATGTTGGAAAGCAGCTCCTGAAGATCGCCGACCCGCCGGTTCCTGCCCCGAGTTGATCTGGTCGGCGGCCGGGGCTCCGCCTCCGGCCGAGGAAACCATGTATATCGTGACACGTTCGACGCATCGGGGTCCCATGGTCGCCGAATTGAAACGGATCGCAGACCAGCTGACACGACAGCTGGACCTCGACATTCCACCCGTTCAGGTCTCCTACCTTGAGGAGCCCCCCAAGGGCGTCGAGGAGCATCCCGGAGGAGTCCCCTCCGTGTGCACTTTTTTCGCCTTCGGAGCGGAGAAGTCGTTCTACGCCACCCTCCCCAAGCACGAGGATTGTGAGGTCGGAGCCTACGTCCTGGGAATTCCTCCCGCCGGGGAGGTGGGGGGCCGACTGATGTCCACGATCGGCCGGATGCAATCGGTCGGCTACCTCAACCCCGGCGAAGAGGCGACCGTGCCACACAACGCCACGCCGCCGAAGTACGTCGCCTACGGACCGCTGGGCTCGCTCGAGATGCCCCCGACCGGCGTGCTCTTGTTCGCGAATCCGAAGTCCGCGATGCTGGCCGCCGAGGCGGCCGGCTCCGGCGCGGACGCGCAACCGGTTTCGATCAACGGCCGGCCGATGTGTGCCATCATGCCCATCCTGAACCAAGGGACCCCGGTGGGCCTCTCGCTCGGGTGCACGGGATCTCGGATCTATACCGACCTCGGCATGGACAACATGGTCGTGGGCATTCGCGGGGACCACCTGGTCCGGTTCGCGGAGAAGCTCGGCCGGATCGTCGAGGCGAACGCCGTCATTGCCTCCGAGGATTCGGCGCGCAAGAGCGCGGCCCCGAACGCCCACCACCCGAAGTGACCGGGGCGTGGGGTTGGCCTCCGCCGGAATCTCTCTCGAGGGCCGGAGCCACCGACCCCTGCTGAATCCTTATGGGGGCCGTCGGGATTCGGTGACCGTGGACGCCCGGGAGCGAGAACTGCTCACCGGTATGGGCAACTGTTACGAGGCCTGCGGGGCCGATTTCGAGGGGACCGTAGGAATGGTCGCCGATTCCCGTCATCGAGAGGCCGTGGAAGTCAAAGCGACCCTCGCGCGCATGAAGAACACGTATCGAGAGGACCCGGAATACCAGACCCTCCGGCGTCGGCTGCCGGATTCGTTCCCGCTTTGAGGGGGAACGCCGACTCGATGACGAAGTGTCCGGCCTGCCTCCTTCCGTTGGGGGACGGGGACTATCTGGCCCTCGCGACCCACCTGGTCGACCGAGCGGATGACAGTGACCCCGACCACGTTCGGTGGCTGAACCAGAACCTCTCGAGGATGAAATCCGAGCCGACCGACCTGGTTCCGGGACTCGAGCGGGTCTTCGAGATGGGCCCGGGCGGGATCAAGACCTGGATCAAGTCCAAGTTCATCGCGAAGTTCTACGGGAAGATTCCGCACCCCTTCGTGGTCGCGCTCCAGCATCCGTCGCGGGCCACCCTGTTGGGGTACGTCGTCGAGCACCAGCACTTCCTTCGGCAGTGGGTCCGTTCGTGCTCGTACATCATGGCACGGACCGACCAACCGAAGGTCGTGCACTACGAGCTCGACAACCTCAACACCGAGTACGGAGGGTTCGGTCCCCAGCGCGTAGCGCACTACGAATTGCTCCTTCGGATGGGGGAAAGCCTCGGAGTGGACCGGGCGCAGGTCCTCGCGACCCCGCCCCTCCCGGCCACCGCCCGGGGGATCGAGGGCTGGAACGAGATCGCGACGCGAGAGAACTGGCTCTCGGCGGTCGCGGCGATGCACGGCCTGGAACTCATCGCCAATCGCAACCTCGTCGACGAAGGGGCGTCGGTACGATACTTCGACCCATCGATCCTGGAAGGGTCGGAGATCAGCACTGCCTCGAAGAACTTCCTCCGCGAAGGCTACGAGGCGGACGTGACGCACTCCGACGAAGCGCTCGATCTCGTGGCCGAGTTCGGGACCGCCCCCGGACTTCGCGAGGCAATCCAATCCACGTTCCTCCGATCGATCGACCTGTTCGATGATTACCTCCTCGCGCGCCTCGAGAGGGCGAGTCAATTTGAAGCGTAACTACGCCGGCTGCGCGATCTGCGACTCGACGTGGGGCAACGTCTGGGAGGAGGTCGAGGGGGAACGGATGTTCTTCTGCTGTTCGACCTGCGTCGTCCAGTTCCGTCACCTGGTCGGCCGGATCAAAGAGGAGACCGGTTGGCCCACCATCGAATCGCTCGAGATCACGGGCGACCGCCGGGGCCGGACGTGCGTCGCGAGCGCCGGTCCGTCTACTTTTCGGGTCTGGGTGGCGTTCAATTCCGACGGGGAGCTCCTTCGGTTCGAGAAGCTCGGCCCGGCCTAGGCGGTATCCGCCCTCAATCGTACGAGCTGTCCTCGCTCATTCTTGTGACCATCTGCCCGCAGCGGGGGCATTGGATGAGCCTCCACTCCGGCTCCACCGAGATGGTCCTGCGACAGTTCGGACACGCCACCTGTTGGGGCCCTTCGTCCATCTCCCACCTCGCTTTCCGGAGGGAGCCCGCGGGGGCCGGCGTCCTAGAGCCCGGCCGCCATCAGCGCGTTCATGGCCTGCTCCAGGGTGCGTTCCGTGTTACCGGTCGCGTTGATACGAACCCACTGGGGGGGCTGGAACATCTGCTCAAACTTCCACCTCACCTTCCCCAGGTACGGCTCGTCCTCGTAGGCGTCCCGGTGTCCACTCTCCGCGACCCGCTTCATGGCCAGGTCGACCGGCGCGTCGAGATAGAGGACCAGGTCGGGTTCGAGGGCAATGGCCTGTTCGATCCGTTCCAGTTCACGCCATGCGTCGGCGGCCAGGCCGGGGTACTGGTAGGCCAAGGTCGAGTAGAACGACCGGTCCTGGATGACGACGTCTCCTTGATCGAGCGCGCGGTCGATCTCGGGACGGCGCATGGCTCGGTCGACGGTCAGGCACAATGCCGCTCCGAGGGAATCGTTCGGGATCAACCGGGCAAACTGGGCTCGGAGGAACTTGTCGGTGGGTTCGCGGAAGCTGGACACGGAGTGGCCACGAGCGAGAAGCGGAGGTACCAACCGTGCGGCCAATTCCGTCTTTCCGGTGCCGTCGATCCCCTCGATCACAATGTAGGTCCCGCGTTCGCTCATCGGCGACTTCCCCGGGGGGTGGCCGAACGGGTTCGTGAGCCGAAGTCCGGACCGTCGACCATGCGCCACGAATCCGGCTCGAGCAATAAAGCCCTCCGTCGGCCCCCACGGATGCGGGGTCCGTGGGATCCGGTCGCCCAGGCGACAATCCATTTAGTGCGACCCAGGTCCACCTGGGAGGAACCCACGGCATGGCTTCGGAATTCGATGGGCTCATCGACGGCGCTTTGGCCTTGCCGATTTCCGGATGGGATCCCTCTCCGATCAAGGATCGGTGGAAGACCGGCTCCCCCCCGTGGAGCTATCGCACGCTCGTCCTCCGGCGTCTGGCTTCGGCAGCCACCCTCCTGGACCTGGGCACCGGAGGCGGTGAGCTACTTTCCACGTTGGGTCCGTTGCCCCGCTCGACCTACGCGACCGAAGGGTACCCCCCGAACCTCCTGCTCGCCCGCCGGCGGCTGGATCCGCTCGGAGTTCGGGTCCTCCCCATCGGACCGGACAACCGGATTGACCTTCCCTCCGCCTCGATCGAGCTAGCCGTGAGTCGCCACGAGGAGTTCGACCCCGACGAGGTCTACCGGGTGCTTCGCCCCGGGGGAACGTTCATCACCCAACAGGTGGGCCGCCGTAATTACCGGGAGATCAACGAACGGCTGAAGGTGGCGAGCGCCCCCGCGACGAACGCGGTGGAGAGCGCCGGCGCCCTGGCGAAGGAGGTCGCCTCCGCTGGGCTCCGAGTCCAGGACCAACGGGACACCGAGTACGATGAGAGTTTCCTGGACGTCGGTGCTCTCGTCTGGTATCTGAGATTCGCCCCGTGGCAGGTTCCCGGCTTTGCCGTACTCCGATTCCGCCGTGACCTCGAGAGGATTCACGAGGACATCGGGCGGACGGACGGGTTCAAGGTCTCGGCCCATCGATTGTTGGTGATCGCGGATCGCCCGCCCTAATTCGTGCCCGATCGATGTTGTGAAGGTAATGGACACTTCGTGAAACCAGGACTCTTGGTCCCATGAGTGGTGCACACTGGGTGGCGTTTTCCCCCCGGAGGAAGAAACTTGGATGAGGTGCTTCCGATGGTCTGTGATCAGGCCGACCTGAACAGTTCAGGCCAGTGGGCAAACGGGCAAGGTGCGGAGGGCTTATACACGCGTTTTCACTCGTAACACGCCCATGCGCAACGATGCGCCCTCTTCATCGATCTCGGCGCCGTCGAACGGCCATGGCAAGAGGGGACGGAAATGGCTCTGGCCCACCTTCCTGGTGGCCGCTGTGGTGATTACGGCCGGCATCACCTATGACATCACCGCCTCGATGAACGCGGCGGACCACGGCTGCGGCTTAAACATGGTTTACTCCGGGTCACAGGTTTGCATCCAATGGGTAGAAATTTCTGCCGGCGCGGGGGGAACTGCGGTTCCTTCGGTCACCTACGGCTGTCCGACGCTGGTCACCCCTGGAGCGCCCTTTGACTGTTGGGTCAACGTGACGAACCCCAACGTCCAGGGAGCCCAGAACCTGACGAACGTGAGCGTGGGCAATATCCCGGAGACGTTCGCATTGCTCAGCCTGTCCAACCCGCTCCCCCTCACGCTCGGACCCGGTCAGGTGGGCGTCGAGAAGCTCACTCTTCGTGCCCCGGACCGGTCGGGCGTATTCAACCTCCTCTTCGACGTCGAGGTCACTGCCGCTTCGTGAATCGGGCGCCCACCACTCACGCCCTCATTCATCGGCTGAACAGGTATTGGAGGCCGAGTTTTGGGCGAGGGGGGAGATTCTCCCGTTCGCTCGTGGACCTAATCAGAATCGAAAGGTGTCGCCGTTTGCACTTCACGAGGCATGCACCCGGCATCTCCTAATCGGACCCGATGTCAAAGGCGCGAGCCCACCGGGTGGGCAGGCGGCTCGATGACACTCTCATAGACCACCCCCGTGAACCTGGGTTCAGATGGCATTGCACGGATGCGACTCCCGAAACGGAGGCGACCCCTCGCTGGACGTCCACAGCAACGGCCGCCCGCGACCGGGTGAGGTCCCTCTCCCACGGCCGCGCTTACGCCCGTCCGGCCGGGGGCAGCCGAACCATCAGGGACCGCAGAGCGCTCGAGAACATCGGCGGAGCTTCCAGGGACGGTAGATGCCCGACCCCAGGGATTCCCACTCCGGAGGCGCCGGAAATTCGGGCCACCATGGACCTGGTCTCGGTGGGGGGGATCAGTTGATCGTCCTCACCCCAGATCACGAGGGACGGTACGCGGATCGTGGCCAGGACCGGAGTCAGGTCCGGGCGGGAGGCCATTGCTCTCAGGCTGCCGCGGATGGCCGGAGACCGAGCATCCCGGACCAGCGAACGCGCGGTCCCAACGATCGGTCCGCCGGCGGCCCATGTTCCGGGCGACACGAGACCGCGGGTGGTCGCTTCTAGGTCGAGCATTTGGCCGGGATCTTCGAATCGTTTCGCGGTCGCGAGCCTCTTCTCCCGCGCCTCGGGGCTATCCGCTCCGGAACGGGTGTTCGTGAGGACCAGTCCTCGGAACTGGTCCGGATGATCCCGGTACAATTGGAGGGCGATGTATCCTCCAAAGGAGTGACCGACGAGGACGTACAGGCTCTCGCAGCCGTTCGGCCAGCACCTGGTGGATACTGTCGGCAAAGCCGGCCAGTGTCTCCGGGACGGACCAGCGTTGGGCGAGGCCGAACCCCGGGAGGTCGAACATGATTGCGCGCACACCCTCAGGGAGGGTTTCGAGCAGGGGCAGCCACATGCTGTGGTTGAGGGGGTAGCCGTGCAGGAACACCACGGGCGTTCCCCGGCCGCGTTCGACCGCGGGCCAGCGGCCCCTTCCTTCCGCTTCCACGGGGCTAGGTGAATCCGATGGACGTAATCTCAGTGTCGGCCGGCTCGGGGTTAGGGCTCAGCCCACCGATGGGCCACGTGCGTTGCCGACCCCCGAACCATGGATCAAGTGCTCCCCTTGAACGCACGCAGTGGATTCCGCCACGCAGTGCGCGTGGTCACCGCACCCGTTTCTGCATTGACATAGGCTACCACCCCGGGGGCCCGGCCAAAGAAAGCCATCTCGAGCGAATACCAGAAGACCTCGTACCCCCCGGCCACGGATCTCGCCTCGCCGAAGTGGTGCGTCTCCCCCAAGATCCAACTGGTGTGCAACGCCGGTTCGTAACTCCGAGCGAGCGCCTCCATCGAAGTGGGCACGACGGAGGGGGGGAATGGCGCGAGGGACAGGTTCACCGATCGGGGGCTCCCACGAACCCCACGGATCAGATGGTACCGGGCGAACTTGAGAGAGAGCCCGCTCGGGGACTCGGACCTCCCGTAGAAGACGAAGACCAGCGGGTTCGCCTGCGGGATCACCTGGTCAAAGTTCAGGCGTTTCATCGCCACGCCCGCTCGCCAACGCGCGGCGAGCCGCACCAAGAAGTAGACGAGCGTTCCGAGCAGAAGCAGGTACGTGCTGATTTCCCAGATCGAGAGCGCAACCCTCCCTCGCTCGTAGATCATGATCCCGTAGGAGAACACCGTGAACGACATGGCCCCGAAATTCATGATCCGGTCGGCATCGAAGTGGTACTCCACCTTCGACATCGGCGCGAAGATAGGGACCGACCAGTGGTCCATGGCATCGAGGAGCACATGGGATAGCCCGCCGACCTCCAATGCGACGAAGAAGTACACCAGGGAGCCATTTCCGAAACTGGGACCGAAGGCCCACGCTAAGGCGTGAGGGACGAGGAACGTGCCCACGACGGCGAGTCCCGTGACCCCTACAATGGAATGGGATATCCCACGATGGCGGAGCAGAGGGAATCGACTCGAGAGCGGATAGAAGAGAACGTCCGCATCGGGGAGCGCTCCGGCGAGCGCCGATGCGACGACATACTGGAGCCCCTGGGCGCCGAACAGACCGAAGCTGAACAGGTACGCGAGTAAGATGTGACTGAACGGATCCACGAGAGCGCGCTCGGGACGGGAAGGGAGTTCGGGGCCTCAAGCTTTGCTTTGCGTCGGCGGGGGGAACCCTCCGTCGGTGGTGGGCGCGACGTTTGTCGCAGCTACGGCCTCACGGCGGCGGAGCGTCGCGGTGGGACCCCTTCCTAAATGGAAGGGTCCGCCCCACTGACGGGCACCGACGAGCCCTCGTGCGGCTCCGTCCTCGCGATTACGGGGCCGGTTTATGCTCGAACGCGACATGCACAGACTACCATGTCCGTCCCCTCCGGTTCATCCACTCCCTTTGCTGACGCCTGGCGCCCGACACCGGACGAGCCGGCCCCCGCCCTGCCTCCGAGACGACCGAAGAACCTCTACCTGGCGATCACGGTGATCATCGTGATCGCGTCCCTGATCCTCGGGTTTGGGCTGGCCGGCCTGATTCCGGGGTTGCATCTGGGCCGAGGCCAGGGCGGAAGTGGGGGAGAGCGTTCCCTAACCCAGTACGGCATCACGTTCATCGAGTCCGGCCTTCCCTCCGGCACCTTGTGGTCGGTGACGCTCAACGGCTCCTCTCAGTCGTCCCCGGGCCTGCCCATCCATTTCACCGAGCGAAATGGCTCGTATTCGTACCAAATAGCAGGGGTCGCCGGATTCACACCCAGCCCGGCGTTAGGAACTCTCGACGTCGCCGGTGCGAACGCGACGGTTTCGGTCACTTTCGCCCCTTACGTTACCGTTCAGAGCGAAGTCACCTTCAACGAGACCGGACTCCCAGGGGGAACCAATTGGTCGGTCGCCCTGGGTGGTACGGACCTCAGCTCGACCGGGTCGTCGATCCAATTCTCTGAGACGAACGGGTCCTATTCCTACACGGTGGGGTCCGTTCCGGGGTATGTGGCCTCGCCCCTTTCGGGGAACGTCACCGTCAACGGCGCTCCGCAATCACTGACCATCGCTTTCGCAAGGCTTGCCAGCGCAACCTATACGGTGGTGTTCAACGAGAGCGGATTGCCGAGCGGGACCATGTGGTCCGTGACTTTGATCAGCGGGGTCAAGACCTCCATAACCGAGTCGATAACCTTCAATGAGACCAACGGGACCTACACGTACATCGTGGGGGGGGCGACCGGCTATACCCCTTCCCCGTCGTCCGGAAACGTGTCCATCCACGGACAGGGCGTGACGACACAAATTGAATACTCCAGCGCGAGCAAGACCCCGATCGGAACCGCCTTCGCACTCGGAAATCCCGTCTCTTCGACCTGCTCGACCACCGAGGTGACCGACGAGGTGTGCGCCACCGCAGGTGATCAGATCTTTATCCTAACGATAGAACAGTCGGCCATCGCACTCGGTGACGTGCTCTTTGAGGTCAAGACCTCTTCAGGATCTACCTTCACGACGTCATTGGCTGGCTCCTTCACCATCCTGGATATCGCTGGCCAATCGGATGCTTACTTTGCGGTCCCCGCGGGAGCCGGTCTCAACATGACCGGCGCTTGGACCCACTACAGTAACAATGCCAGCGCCTCGACTCCGATTACAACCACCATGACCCTCGTCATCGACATGGGAATATTGGGGGCCAACTGGATGCCCGGCCAGGGGGACACCGTGGTTGCCTTCGGTACCGGCCCTTACACGGGTACGACCTCCCCCCAAACGCTTCCCTAAGGATTGTAGCGCCGTGGATTGATCTCATCCTGATGGACCGGCCCGCCTTCGTACGGCGCTGAACCCTGCCCGATCGTTCGCGCAGCTCGAACGGTCGACCCGGGGGCTTGGTCGAGCGGGCACCGCACGCCACTCATCGGCCCACCGGCTCGCTACCCTGAAGGGGGAGGGACTACGCGTCCTTCGACAGTGAGGACGCCTGCGGCCGGTCGCTTCCACCTCAAGGCCAGAATGCCCCCAATCAGGGTAAGGAGGAATCCGAGGATGAAACCGCCGAACGCGACCGGGAGGCTTGCGATCGCCAGAACGATTGCGAGAATGCCCCAGACCGTGTGACCCGAGGGAACCGCGATCATCAGAAGGCCCATGACGAGCGTGAGGAACCCCACCAGTAGCCCCAGGAGGAAGATCCCGCTCACGAAGCCGAAGACGGCGAAGAACACTCCAATCAGCGCGAAGAGGAGCCCGCCGAGGATGATGAAGAACCCGCCGATGATCGTCAGCACGCCGGCACCCAGGGGTCGTGGCATGGCGGGATGGAGGCATGAGCGGAGAAAAGGACGATTCTATAGCCGTTACCGAAGGCGCGGAACGACTCGATCGCGATGAGGTGCGTCGCCGAATCCGCGGCTCCACCCCTATTCCTACGCGAAGAACTGCCCTTCTCCCCTCATGATGCACCGACCTCTGGAGATGGTGACCATGGTGATTGGCCGTGGAAAATCGAGGGGAGTCGTTGCCTCAGGGCTTGCTTGGGTGGATTCGAGGTACCGGTGGAACGCGATCCTCCACTCGCCGCACGAACTTGAGTCCGGACCAGGTCTCCGTGACCGCGCACACCTTCACGTCCACGAGGCCGGTCCTGAGGCCGATCCCACGCACGCCGTGCTCGTCCAGATCGGTCAGCACGCCTGAACTCTTTTTCGGCCAGCATGCCCAGAGCATGCCGGCAGGCGACAGTACCTCCCTCAACTGCCGAGCCTCCTTCCAGAGTTCTCCCCTTGAATCGGTGAAGACCATGGCGAAATCCAACCCACTCGTCACACTGTGGGCTACCTCGCACGCGGCGAGCGCGGCTTGCAACTCCCCGCGAACCTCCATTGGTTCGTTGATGAGATACACTCGAAACCCCGGACGAAGACCCAGCTTCTTAGACAGCGGGGTGCCCGAGTAGCCTGACATGTCCAGTTTGTGAAGCATTTCGCCGAAGAAGGGTCCGTGGTTCACTCACTCCAGAGTTGGTTTGAGCGTGAGCCCGATTTGTTTCGCCGCACCAAGGTCGTCTCGGTTCGCCCAATGCTCGGTTATTCGACCCTCCACGACCTTGAACAGATGCAGATGTTGAACCTCGTAGGACTTGCCAGTGGGTGCCAGCCCGCTGAAAATCCCGCTGTTCACCGGAATTTTCGGTTCGGCCGCATGAACGCCCGTGCAGGTGGTTCGAACGGCGACCCAATCCCCCTCAGCGACTAACTCGTGGAGGGTGTGGCGCTCGTGGAGCGCGAGTAAACTTTCATAGACCCTCGCAATTCCAGCAGGATCGACCTTCCGACCGTGATTGCGGGCCTCGTTCGCCCACAATGAAGCGGCGCCTTGCGCGTTTCCTTCATTCAGGTATTCGAATTGGCGGCATACGACCTCCTTGTTCTGATCGGCGCTCATCGGCCCAGGAGAATACCATCCCACCGATTACGTTTCTCGAACACGTCCCCCAAGTCACTAGCGGGCTGGACCAGCCGTGATTCCGACCCGGAATCGCTCGCCCCTGATGATGGACCATCTTTTCGCTTGGGAAGAATTATGAAGGCTGATGCTCTCGCCAGCAATCATGGCAAGCCACGAGGTCAAGAATATATCCGCCTCGGCCGAAGTTCGACAGTTTCCGCGGGGGAAGATCGAACTGGTCAACATCGGAGGAAGCACGGTCGCGCGATTTGCGATGCAAAAGGGATGGAAGTGGTCGGTCGATGTCAAGCCCGCGGTCAAGACGGAGTGGTGCGAGGCTCCGCACCTCCAGTATGTTATCTCTGGCAAGCTTCGCGTGAAAATGAAGGACGGAATCGAATTTGACATCGGGCCCGGAGATCTGGCATCGGTCCCTCCAGGACATGATGCGTGGGTCGTTGGCGATGAACCTCTGTTGGGACTCGAATTTGTTGGCGGAAGAATCGCCGTCGAGGGGCCGAAGAAAGCCTAGACGACTCCCGAAGACGTCATGGGTCGTGAGTCCGGGCAGAACGCTGCCGACTATCTACCCGCAGGAGAGGTCCCAGGGCCACGTTGGAGTATGGGTCGCACGTGAGGGTGCACCCCTGAGCCACGTCGAGACTGAAGGAGATCCGGCTTCCCACGCGTGTTGCACGGGTTGTACCTCCCCTCGGAGTTGGGCCACACCCCCCTCAGAGGGCTCAGGTCGCAATGCCTCGATGGTTCGAGAGGGACACGTTCACTGGGACTCCGGATGGCTGATCGTCGACCGATTGTGATACTTCAGGGGTCGTCCGTGATGTTGGGTCGAAATCGTGGCTCGCAGCACGAAAATGTGTCCTTGCACACGACGGTAACACTCCTTCCTACTTCTGCAGGCGTTTCCGGTGCGCTCGTGCTCGCGACCCCTTCCCTCCCAATCCGCACCTCCGGGACAGCCGGCGGTGTTCCGCGGGGCTAATCCACTCAACCTTGAGGTAATCGACAAGCTCACGAGGCGTCATGCCGATGCGGTGGCCCTCTTTGACGGTGAGGCGGTACGCCTCGATTTCCGACGGTGCGTCGACGTAGCTTAGTTTGGGATAGAAGAGGGGGCGACCTTTGCGGAACTGTTTGACGTGGCACAGCTCGTGGACGATGTCGAGGTAGACCGTCCGGAACTCCGAATCCTTCAGGTGATGGGAGCTGACCAGCAAGTGCCCGTCGACGTCACTCGTTCCCATGTAGCCAAAGCGCGCCGAGAAGAATTCGACCTTCAAAGAACGGAGCACTCGGCTCGTCTGTCGTCCGAACAGGGCGCGAACGGTCGGCACCGACTCGAACCCCCGGAAGAACTTCGTGAACGGGTAAAGTTTCGTTGGCGCCTGTCGCTCGATCTGTACTCCCAGGTCAGATTTCACCGTCATTCGGCTCGTCCTCCTGACAGGGGAGGACCCAGAGTTCTAAGGGGCTTCGGCCACGTCGATCTGAAATCATTGCATGCGCGCCTCCACCAGTATCGCCCTCGCGGTCCGAAGGAATCGGTCGAAAATGTATGTTCGGAGCTACTTCAGGGAGTTCTCGCGCATGAACGCAGACCCGGTTTTCCACTCCGATTCTGAGCGTGGCTTCGCGCGTCGGGGCGAGGGTTTGCGATCGTCCCCCGCACCCGCCGAACTCCCTCACAACGGCCAAGCCGGTATGCGCGACCCGATGGACGCGAAGGATGGCGCTTGGGCCGGGGTCCTCTCTTTATACCCCGGGACCGCGATTATTCTCATCCGCCCTGTGCCGGGTCCCGGAGGAACTCCGTTCCGTCCGGGCAGGAGACAACCATTCCAGCAAGGCCCCGGAGCTACTCGTCCGACTGGACGCGACCCACATCCTTCGGCATTTGGGGGTCGTCCGCGGGCGACCGAGCCCGACTCGCCTGGGCAATCGCTCACCGGATCGACCCGAATCCCTTCTGGCTTCAAATCGAGACCCCCAACGGAACCCACGACCCCATCGAACTCGCTGTCCTCGATCGGGTGCCGGCAGACCACCTCTTCTTCCTCGACCCGTCGGAACTGGCCCCGCAGACCGACCTCGGTAACATGGCGAGCTACTTCGTCCGGGAGGAGATTACGGCCGAGGATCGTCTGCGGGCTGTCGCCGACTTCATGCGTCTGCCGGCCCTCGCGCAACAGATCCTCGAAGGCCGCAGCCCTCATAGTCCGACCAAGGTCCTCGCGTTCGCCAACTCGGATCGTGCCGCCGCGCTGTACCTGGTCTAGGGAGGGGGGCATCGTGCCCTTGATCGAGGCGATCAACGAGTGCGCGGCCTCGATCATCTTCATCGTGTCCACCACCCCGCAGCCACAGAACGCACAGGTCGTGGACTACCTGCTCCGCCTCAAGGACGACGATCCCGGCGGCATTTCAGTAGTGAAAGCCGAATGCCCGCAGGGGGCTCCGCCGGGGGTTCCCGGCCTCTTCACGACGGGCGACCGGCTACCGCTCACGGCGATGATCAATCAAATCGAGCGCACTCTGACCTAGGGTTGGGCCAAGGTCGGAGACTCGCCCGCCCGGGTCAGGCGGCGCGAACCCGCCAGTGTAGCGACCGACGCCCCTCCTTCATTCCTTGCGGCGTCCCCCCTCCCCTGCCCCTCCCCCACACCTCGCTTCATGCCCCCCACCGCCCCTCGAGAAACTGGCCGGGGCCGCCGGGGGAGACATTTTCCCCCGGGAGAACGCGGCCCACTCCATACACCCATTGAGACTGCGACTTCCACAGACTGAGGGAGAGGGCCCGGTTTCGATGCGAGAGACCGGGCTACCTCCCTAGGGAAGGGAACCCGCTCTTCATCTGGCTAGACGCCGTCACGGGGTCGTGCTCGACGAGGACCGACGCCTTCCTCTCGATAGAGTGAGACGGGACCTGGCCCGATCGGGCATTCTTCCGTTCACTGACCCGAAGGCTCGGTCCCTCGTGTCGATCGTGGCGGGGGCTCCCGTGGCCGGGTCGTGGTGGGGACATCCGGCGGGCCAATGGATCTACTCAGTTGGTGAAGCTCTCGACAGCGACCCCGACGTGGTTGTCGTCAAACTCTGGCACGGAAAGTTGACCCTTATCCATCGACGATTGTGGCCCGCACTGGTTCGGATCGGTCAATCTCGGACGGCTTGGCAAACCACCGGCTTGAGCAAGGTTTCCCGCCTACTTCTCGCCCACATCGAACTCGAGGGGACCATACGTGCTGACCGGTTGCCACCGGGCTTTCGAGCCGGGTCCTCAGGCTTCCGCATTGCGCTGCGTGAGCTCGAATCACGATTACTCGTCCTCGCCCGATCGGTGCATACGACCACCGGGGCCCACGCCCTCGAGGCGCAGAGTTGGTCCTCGTGGAGCGCGCTCGTGGGAGTCCCCCGGTTCTCGGGCTCGATCGAAGCGGCTCAGTCGGCGATCGAGCGAGCGGCCCGTCGCCTCACCCCCGGGATCGACCCGAGTCCTATGTTCCCGTGGGGTCGAGCGCGAACGAGAGCCGCCTCGCAACGGCTTCCGCTTGCGATCCGTCCGCGGACGAGGACGCGGAGCCGGTAGGTGCCACCTACCTCACACCCACACTTCGAGCTTCGGCACCCTCCTAATACACCGGCCCGACTTGCACGGTGGATACCATGGGTTGGGGAGGAATCGCGAACCTTCCGCCCGGCTTCGACGTCTTCGGGGGGAAGAAGGGTCCCCCGAATATTGTGGATGAGGCGATCCGAGGCCAGGTCAAGGGGTTGATACCGGCTCGAGAGCAATTGTTCGCGGACCTGAAGCGCAACCTGCTCCATCGGGATTATGCCCGATATTTTGATTCCTGCTCTATGTGCGCGAGTGTGCTGGCCGAGATCGAGTTGGGGAAGTACACTCCGGAAATCCTGAAGGACATCGTCGAGCCGGCTCTCGCTACGGCCATCGAACAGATGGAGTCGATCCAAAAAGATGCCGCCCAATCCCGCGATGCGAAGCGGAAGATGCAGTACGAACCCCTGCCATCGCTCGACCAGCTCTATCTAAAGTCCCAGCCCATTGCGCTCGCCTACCCGCAAGCCGCTGGGTCGAAAGACCTCGACCGGCGGTACCGCGAGATCTCGGAATCCGTCCGCGAGATGCTCCCTCCGTAGTCCGGCCGGTCCGATCCGGGGCGGTGGCCTCGTCCCGTAGACGGCTCATCGGCCCCCTACGTTGCCGATACACTTGCGACATCTCCCGACCAGGGGGGAAGAGGCGGCCGTTCACCGGACTGAATCGCAATCAAGCAATTGGTTATCCCTTCCGATTCGAAGTGGGGGCTCGAGGTTAGACGATGAAGCTCTACGCGTTTGTGGCGCCAATCCAGCCAGGAAAGACTGCAGAGTTCCGGAAATTTGTCGGCGAGCTCGAAGGGTCGCGAAAGGAGGAGTACGAGGCATCGAGGAAGAGTGCGGGGATCACCCGAGAGAACATCTTCCTCCAGACGACTCCGAGAGGCGAGATGGTCGCGATTGTCCAAGAAGCGGAAACCGAGAAGGGAGCGTTGGATTCCTTGAGGAGCATGAAGGATCCGTTCAACGTCTGGTTCTTCCAGAAGCTCACGGAAATCCATGGGCTCGATGTCGTGGGTACCGATGTGCCCGTGAACGAGCTGCTTCTCGATTATCGGTCGGTCTGAGCGACCGCCCGCGTCGAGCGACTAACCCTTTCCGGCCAGGACTGCAGTCTGACCCTCGCCGTCGTTCCCGCGCTTCGACCTCGGGGCACGTTCGGCCGCCGCAGGGCTCGGGAGAGGGGAAACGCGAGGGTGCGAGACATGGCACTCCTTCGATCGAGCGCGCGACGGTCGGGACGACGGAGATCCGGCGTCGGATCTATCGCTTCGGGGTCCATCGGACCTAACCGGGAAACCCCTGCGACTTTCGCGACTACTGATGCCGGACAAAATAGCTTAACTCTGCTCGCCTGAGACTTCCGTCTTCTTCCCTCTGCGATCCACGTCAGTCTCCGAATCGTAGAGGTGTGTGGCCGCGACGAAGGAGCGGATCAGCTTCGGTCTCACTCGCATTCGGACAATGGCCTGCCGGAGCCCCCGGCGAAGTTCCTTCACATCGTGCGGGGCGTAGCTCGCCAGCTCGTGGTTCTTCAGATGGCTCCAGACCCACTCGTCGGGATTGAGTTCGGGACTGTAGCCGGGGAACCGATGCGCCTCGATTCGTGGGTGGGCACGCAGGAAGGCCTGGGTCCTCTTCGATCGGTGGGGGTTTCCACCGTCCCAGAAGAGGAGTATCGGTCGACGACGGATATGACGAAGCAGGTGCCCGAGGAACCCGATCACCTCGTCGGTCGCAATCGTGTCCTCGTGGACTTGTATGTACAGCTTCCCGCGGGGGGTGACCGCGCTGATGGCCGAGAACTTGGGCCACCGCCCCTGGTGGATCAAGACCGGGGTCTGCCCAATGGGGGCCCAGGTCTTCGCGGCGTAGGGGATCAACGAGAAGCCACTCTCGTCGACAAACACCACTACGGCTCTTTGGTGGCGGGCTTTTTTTTATACCGTGGCCAAGAGCGTTGCCTCCAGTTCCTCACCTTTCGAAGGTCCTTCTCTCGCGCCTGTCGACGGGGCCGTTGCCACGAGAGCCCGTAGCGCTTGAGCAGGCGCCACATCGCGGTCGGCGTGTACCGCACTCCCCACTCGGACTCGGTGACCTGGAGAATCCGGGGGATCGTCCAGAGGTCGGTGGAGAATCCGAAGGAGAGAGCTCCCCGAGCCAGGAGGTCGGGAAGCGTGGCCAACATCTCGCGAGGAACGAAGGTGGGGCGGCCAGATCGGGGGATGGCTTGGAGAGCTCTCGGACCCCCTTCCTCGACCGCCTTTTTCCATTGGCAGACCGCGGTGGGAGTGACTCCGAGGCGACGGGCCACCTCGGACTGGGAGACGCCTGAGCCCAACAGACCGAGGGCTTTGAGTCGTCGTTCCTCGAGAGTAGCGGTATCGCGGTGCAGCTGCGACCAGCGTCCCATGCCGGGGGAAAGACGGTCCCCGGATTTGAAGTTATTTAATCAACTGTCAGTAACTGTCTGGCCCGGAGGGTTCGACTCGCGGCACAGGGTCCGACCAGGGGTTCGCTGGGTCGGTGCCACTAGAACGACTCCGATGTTCACCTCCGGCTGCGGATCACGGCGTCCATACCGACCCCCCGGATGATCTCGGTACTGGGGAGGATCAGACGCTGGAGGGGTCCTCCACCAGGAAGAGCGTGGCCAGGAGTTACTCCCCGACTCCTCTCAATCCGGCGGACCGGAGGACGGGATCCGCACGAACACTGGGAAGAATCATTTCCCCGACGGAAGTTGAAGCGCCTCCAGTGACCATCGAAGAACGCGGTATCGGAGGCGAGCTACGGGACGATTACCGCCGCACCCTCGAGCCGGCCCTCCCGCAGCGCCGCCAAGGCTTCGTCCGCCTCCTCGAGGGAGAATGGGGTGGTGCGGGTTCGCACGCCGGCCTCCTGGGCGATCGCGAGGAACTCCTCACCATCCTTTCGGGTCAGGTTGGCTACGGACCGAACGACGCGTTCGCCCCACAGGAGCTCGTAGGGAAAGCCCGGGATATCGCTCATATGGATGCCCGCACACACCACCGTTCCTCCTTTCGCCGTCGCGGCGAGCGCCGCCGGCACGAGAGGGCCCGCGGGAGCGAATATCAGCGCTGCATCGAGCAGTTCGGGGGGTCGTTCATCGGAGCCCCCAACCCACACGGCTCCCATGCTCCGTGCGAACTCCTGACCCTGGGTGTCCCCCGGCCGGGTGAATGCATAGACCGACTGGTGGCGGTACCGAGCGACCTGGACCGCGATATGTGCTGCCGCGCCAAATCCGTAGAATCCTATCCGCTCGGCGTCGCCGGCGAGGCGGAGTGCACGGAATCCGATCATCCCCGCACACAGAAGGGGGGCGAACTCGAGATCCCCACCACCCTCGGGGATGGGGAACGCGTACCGCGCATCCGCTACGGCGAACTCCGCATATCCCCCGTCGAGGTGATAGCCCGTGAACTTGGCTCGGTCGCAGAGATTCTCGCGTCCCGTCCGACAGTAGTGGCATTCGCCACAAGTCCACCCGAGCCACGGGACCCCCACGCGATCTCCCTTCCGGAATCGCGTGACGTTGGCCCCCACCGCTCCGACCGCCCCCACGATCTCGTGGCCGGGAATCACGGGGAGCTTGGGGAGGGGAAGGTCCCCGTCGACCATGTGGAGGTCGGTACGACACACCCCGCAGGCCCGCACTCGGATCAATATCTCTTCCGGACCCGGCGGAGGCGTCGCCCGATCGTCATCGAGGCGGAGCGCCGAACCGGAGGCGTCAAGAACCATCGCCCGCACAGAAAACCCTCAACGGTGGGTCGCCTGACCCCTCGATGCATGTCCGGGGCATAAGAGCCGACGGCGAACCGGTGACCTACGTGCCCGTGAGAGTCTGGCCCACCGGTTGATCCACTCACCCCCTGTTGCGGCGTGGCCGCGGTCAACGGATTCCCGCCGGTGGATCGAGCGGTCGGCCTTGGCTCAGGCGCGGCATGAACCTTGGTTCGAGGACGTTTCCGTTCCTTGGAAGAGCCCGATGGGGATGTCTCCAGCGACAGAGACGACCGCGGGCCGGCTCGTGCCGGGAATCGCTGTCTTGGGGAGGATGCCCCGAGGCTCGATCCAATGTTAGAAGGTCGTAGGAGTTGCTGAGTTTCGGTCGGCAGGGAACCGCCCGGTGCCTCGCGCCGGACGTGATGGATTCCGTGAGACGGGGCGTCGGTTCAGTACCCCCGAAACATCTCGAAATCGATGTCGTCTTCGGGGACACCCAGGACCCCGCCTACCATCGAAACGACCTCTGCGACCATTTCGGGAAGGCCGGCGACGTAGAACCGGGGTCGGTCGAGGGGCTCACCGACCTCACGGATCCAGGCGGCACTGATCCGCCCGACCCGGCCCTTCCACGGCTCGGCCGACTCGGTCGGCCGCGTGACGGTGTACCCCACCTCAACCTGGGGCGAAGCCCGGGCCATACGGTCCAGCTCAGCGCGGAAGACGAGCTCCTCCGGGACTCGGGCGGAGTAGAGCAGCCGCTTCTCCGAAGTATTCCCCGTGTCGGCGGCGTAGCGGAGCATGCCCCGGAACGGTGAGATCCCGATCCCGCCCGCGATGTACACGCTCGGTCGAGTCCCGTCGAACAGGAAGGAGCCGAGGGGCCCGTAGACCTCGGCCGGGTCCCCGGGCTGGAGTCGCGACAGGGCCTGTTTGAACGGAGTGTCCGTGATCTTGCAAGTCACCGCGATGTGGCCCGGCTCGGAGGGACTGGAAGAGAGGGAGAAGGAGCGGACCGCGCCCCACGGGTCGTCCACGTGGGGGAGGGCGAGGCGGATGGCCTGATTGGATAGGTAGCGGAACCCCGACCCGTCGGTCGAGAAGAGGAAGGTCATCACGGTCGGCGACTCCCGTCGGCTTTCGAGCAGGGGCAAGACGACCCGTTGCGGTCTCGGCAGGGTCGGCGGGGAAGCACCCGGTGGTGGCACGTACGGCTCGACCGCCGTCCGCCTATAATGACTCAGTCGCGGGAAACCGAATCACGTCGGCGGGCAAAGGGGACTCGGCCGCACGACTCACCCGTCCGATGGTTCCGGGGAATCCGGATGTACTAGGACGTGGTGCGAGGTCGTATCTTCGAGGGAAAAACCCGGTTGCCGCTCCCCTTTCTCGAGTCGAGGTGGTCGATCGAGCTCAGGATCGAAATCGCCCCTCTCCCCCTCACCGTGAGTCGGTACCGCTCTCGTGCCACGTGGGTGATCAGGCCACTTTCCTCGAGCTTGCGGAGGTGGAAGGCGATCTTGGAGGTGTCCGTGAGATGGGCGGCCTCCATCGCCTGCGTGAAGCTGCACGTGCCATCCGACAGGCGGTGGAGGACGAGTCGGCGGATCGGGCTGGCGAGGGACTCGAGCGTGGTGTTCGCATCCGCCGACACGATCGAGGACCGAACCGCGAGCGCTCCGGTGGCGCTGATCCGGTTCGGGTCGTACCCCACCGCGAGCGGTCCCTTCCCCACCAGGATCGCGCGGATCTCTCCGAGCAGGGTGGCGATATCCTCCTCCCGGTGATGCTCCAGAAGTTGCTCGACCGCCGCGAGGACGACGGCGGCTCGCTCCTTCGGAGTGACGAAATCCTCGACCGCATCCCGGATCCGAAACGGGTTCTCGGGGTCTAGGGCGAGGATGCTGACCCGGCTCGTCGTGACGTGGACGGGGGGCGGCGAGATGAGGAGCACTTCGTACCCGCCCTCGGCGGCCAGGGCGCTGGCGTATCGGCCGGGGTCGAGGGGTTTCGCTCCGGCTCGCGTCAGCGCCAGCTGCTGATCGACCAGTTCGAGGACCCGCTGGACCTGGTCAGATCGAATCGGCTTGCGGAGGTAGTCGAACGCACCCAATTGCAGCGCCTGGATGGCCGTCTCCACGGTCGCTTTCCCCGTCAGCATGACCACGAGCAACCGGGGCCACCGCTCCCGGGCCCGAACGAGGAGATCCATCCCGCTGTGCCGGCCCATCCGGAGGTCGGTGAACATGACGTCATACTCGTCCTCGCTCAGGGCCTCCAGAGCCCGGGCGGCGGACGGGACGCCCGTCGCGATGTGCTTGGCCTTGCCGAGCAAGTCCGTCAGCTCCTCCCGGAAACCCCGGTCGTCGTCTACCACCAAAATCCGCATGACCGACCCCTCGAATCCCGGCGAGACCCGCTCTCCTCGGGCGAGCCCCAAGAATCGAAGGGTACAATAGTGCTTTCCGTCCCGGTTCCAGACGGCGACCCTGAACCGCCGATCGAGGGTACCCCGGGGCACCGGGGGGTGCGTCGAAATCGGTATGCGCTCTGCTCAATCGGAACTAAGGGCGGCTATACCCCTGCGCCGGGCTTGGGAGAATTAGACTAAGGGGAGAAATCGATGGAGAGCATAACCGTGGAGAAGAACGAGACCGTCGCCCAGAAGATCGTCGACGCCCCCGTTAAGGTGGGAAAAGTCGTCGTAGCCGGGACCGAGACGCTGGGACACGACGTCAAGAAGGGTGTTGTCGAAGGCGTCACCGTGATCGCGGACGCGACCACAACCGCCGCTCGGGATATCGGAGAAGCTGGCAAGGAGCTGGGTCGGGACGCGAAGACCATCGCCTCGCCCCGTTCCAAGCCAGAGACGACCCCGGCCGCCTCCAGCGCGGCCGCGCCGTCGCCTTAAAGGTGGAACGATGTTGGGATGGATTGTCCTCGCTGTCGTGGTCGTCGTAGCCCTCGTGTTCTTCGGGTACTTGACCCTCTAAGGGTCCCCGGGAACGCCGAGAGATACTACGCTCGGTCGCCGCCCGGGCCTGCGCCCGGGATTCCCGGCGACCCGACCGTAGGAGCCTAACCCCTTCCTGCCCACCCGATCTCATGCTCGGCGTTGAATTCAGACCTCGCAAACGGAACGTCGGTTCGTTGGCCCGGGCGGACCCTTCCCTGAACTCGGTGGACCCGTGGTCGACGTTGAGGCTCCTCCCTCACTCGGCCTGAGGCCCTTCCAGTTCTCCGATACCGGCGGTCTCGTTTCGCGCTCTCGGCCGGGTTCTGCGATGAGCTCATCCCGCGGGTCCGGAGGTCGCTTGATTCGAATCAAGCAAGGCATCATCCATCGCCCGCGGGTTGGTAGCACCATGGCAGTACACCGCATCAGCCTGTTCGGCGCCCTGTTGATCATCCTCGTCGCGATCGTCCTACTCTTCTTGATCGGTCCCTTCGGACTGTTGATCCTGATCCTAGCGGGCGTGCTCCTGTGGTATGCCCTCGGCCCGGGTCGGATCGTCGTTACGACGGCTACCTAGACCCACGGACCCGAAGGGACCCAGCCCGCTCCTCCCGTGATCTCTCCCGAGGTCGCCCGGGGGCGGGTCAGCTCGCGCGCGCCCCGGCGCGTTCCAGGAAGTGGATTGCTTCCCGCGCCGTGCGGTGCGCCATCGCCATGATCGTGATCATCGGGTTCACCCCCGGCGCGCTCGGGAAGACCGAGCCATCCGCGACATAGACCCCTTCGGCCCCGTCGAGCGCGCCGTTCGGACGGACGGCGGCCCGTCTCGGGTCCGATCCCATCGGACACGACCCCATCAGGTGGGCACTGAAGAGCATCGTTCGGTTCGGAGCGACTCCCCGACGACGGATCTCCTCCACGAGGGACTCCACCTCGGGACCCGTGTACCGTTCGCCGGCGGCTTGGGAACCCACCCCGCTACTGTAGAGGGGGACGATCCGGGTCGCCCCGGCGGCCGCGACGATCCGGGCCGCCTCCCCGAGCCCGTTCGCGAGGGTCGAGCGGTCGGCCGAATGGAGCTCGTACCGTACGACCGGGTCACCGTGGCCGTCCAGGTCAACCGTGCCCTCGCCGCGCTCCCGCACGAGCACGATCGTGGCGGTCGACCGGCGGTAATCCTGCTGCATCCAGCGTTTGTGGGTGCGTCCGTCGGGCCACGGCACGCTCAGCGCGACGAGCCCGGGATGGGCCGGCGCGGCCTCGATCCAGAATCCGTGACCGCTCCCCTCGAGGTCGAGGAATCGGGTCACCGCGATCGTCTGAGGAGGTCCCTTCCACGGGTCGGTGTTGGAGGGGAACACTCCGGCGAGAGCGATCGTCGGGTGGAGACGGAGCCCCCGACCCACCCGCGGGTTCCCGAGACGGGACGCTTTCAGCAACGCCGGGGTCGCGATCGCCCCGGCGGCGACCACCACGCATCGGGCGCGGACGTGGACCGGAATCTCTCGGCCCTCTCCGGATCGGTACCGACCCAGGACCCCCCGTGCCCGACTCCCATCGTGCTCGATCCGGTCGACCGTCGTCCGGAACAGGAATCGAGCCCCGGCGGCCTGCGCCTGGGGGAGGTAATTGAGGATCGTCGACCGTTTCGCGGAGTAGCGGCAGCCGTACCCGCAGAAGTCACAGCGTCCTTGACAATTGACCGCGTTGCGCTCGATGCGGTGGAAGTCGACCCCCTCGCGGTATCCGAGGGCCGTGCAACCGCGGAAGAGCACTTCGTTGTTGGCGTTCATCTGGCTCTCCCCGGGGTTAACCTCCAGGTCGCGCCAGACTCGATCGACGTCGGCGGTGAATTCAGCGCTCAAAAGGCCCGGAATCCCGTACGTCTCCTGCCACTCTCGGAGGACCGACCGAGGGGGTCGAAGGCAGGTCATCCAGTTGACGAAGGTGCCGCCTCCCCCGCCCCGCCCTGCCAACAGGAGGAAGGCGACGTCGCGCGTCGTGAACGTGCCGGACCCCGAGTAGACCCGCAGGGTCATGTCATACTCGCTCGGACGCATCGTCGCGGCCGTCTCGTAGGGTCCGCCCTCGACGACCAGGACCGAGGCACCGGATGCGGCGAGGTCGGCCGCCGCTACACTCCCCCCGGCGCCGGATCCGATGACCACACAATCCACCGCGAGGTCGACAGGTTCGGTCGGCTGGAGGGGCCGTAGGCTCAGCTCCCCCGGGGGAGGCGGCGCCGGATCGCTCGGGGGACCCGGGTAGCCGATCGACCGCCAGTTGGGATTGGGGGCGCCCTCGGGGCCGGGGACCGCGTAGTAGAGCGAAGTGGCCAGGCGCTTGACAGCCTGAAATCCCGCGCGCTTCAATCCAATCCGACTATCCCGCCACTTCCCCAGGTAGGCTTCCCGCTGGGATGGGCCGAGGGAAGAGAATCGTACCGGAGCTCCGCCCAGGAGGAGGTTCGTGGCCCGCGAGTTGAACGCGTGGAGCAACCGCCGGAACGAATTCCGCTGCGCCTCGGTGTACGCTTGGACGAAAAGGGTCTCGATGTGACGCGCGATCCCCAAGTCCCCTCCCGTCCGACTATAGAACTCTGGGTCCTCCGCCGCCAGGTCGTCGACCGACGGAATCAGTGCATCGCACACCGCGGCAAGGGTGACCCGTTCGACTTCGGTAAGGCCAGGAGTTGGGGTTGTCGTGGGTCCGTCGTGAGCAGGCTCGAACCGGGCATAAGCGTTCCTCCGCGCTATCGGAGACGTCACGGCCGCCGTCGGGGATCCTGAGTTTTCCCGCGGCGAAGTGGGAACGACGGGTGGTCCGGATACAGGGCATCGGCCCGGGTCCTGCCGGCATCGACGCGCGAAAGGCGGATAATGTCGGTCCGAATCGCGCTACGCGATGCGGAGGCGGGCCTGCCGTCCTCGAGCGGCGCTCCCTCGAGGATCTCCCCGTGGCTGAACCGACGCCCCCGGACGTCGTTGCCGAACACACCACGGCCACCAGCCTCCTGTGGAGGTTCGCGGTCAACCGGAGGGCCTTCGACGACCCCCGGTTGGAGGGGCGGAGGGTGTTTGCCGAGGTCTTCGGTACGTTCTTCCTCGTCGTCGTCGCCGCGGGAGCGAACGTGGTTTCGGCCGTCAGCCACGGAGCCGTCGGCCGGGTCGAAGCCGTCGTCGCGCCGGGCCTCATGGTGATGGCCGTCATCCTGTTCATGGGCGCGGTCTCCGGGGCTCACCTCAACCCGGCGGTGACGATCGCCTTCGCCGCCCGCGGGGATTTTCCTTGGAAGCGGGTCCCGGGGTACATTGGCGCCCAACTCTTGGGCGCGGCCATCGCGTGTGGATTCCTCGTTCTGATGTTCGGCCGGGTCGGGGTGGTGGGCGCGACGGAACCGGGCCCGGGGATCTCGGACCTCCAGGCGGTGGTGATGGAGCTCGTGCTCACGCTCGGTCTGGTCAGTACCATCCTCGGGACGGCCTCCAAAGCGCAGAACGTGGGCCCCATCGCGGCGCTGGCGGTGGGAGGTTACATCGCGCTTGCCGGCCTATGGGCCAGCCCGATCACTGGCGCCTCCATGAACCCGGCACGCTCGTTCGGACCGGATCTCCTGCTCCTGAACTTCGCCCACTACGGGGTCTATCTCGTCGGCCCCATCGCCGGAGGTCTGCTGGCGGTCGGTGTGGCGTACCTCCTTCGGGGTCCCGGAGGGGATCTGCCCGCGCTGCAAGCCGCCCAGGGTCGACTCGAGGAGTTCCTTCCCCGGACTCGCCGCAAGCTCGCGGTCCCGGAGGATCTCGAGGACATCGACCAAGCCCCCCGCGGCCCGTAACGGCGTGGCGGCACGACCGCGAATGCCCCGGCCCCCTCGCTATCGGATTCGAGCGGCCCGGAGCTGAGGAAGGAGCGCCGGATATCGCATCCGGAATCCTTGAAGGGTCGTCACGATCCGTTCCGAGACGAACATGTCTCGGAACCATTTCCGGTTCGACGGGACCACGTACCAGGGAGCCCAGGACGTGCTCGTCTTGCTGAGGGCCTCTTCGTAAGCCCGCATGTACGCGGTCCACAGGTCCCGCTCTTGGAGGTCCGCTTCGGCAAACTTCCAGTGTTTGGTGGGATCGTCCAACCGCGCTCTCAACCGTAGCTTCTGTTCGCCTCGACTGATGTGCAGGAAGAACTTGAGGACGGTCGTCCCTTCCTCGGTAAGGATGCGTTCGAACTCGTTGATCTCGCCATACCGCCGCTCCCAGATCGCCTTCGAGATGATCCCATGGACCCGCGGGATCAGGACGTCCTCGTAGTGGCTCCGATTGAAGAGGACCATTTCACCCCGGCCCGGGACCTGCTCGTGGACCCGCCAGAGAAAGTCGTGATCTCGCTCGTGGACGGAGGGGATCCTGAAGGACGCTACGCGCACCCCCTGTGGGTTGACCCCGGCGAACACGCGTCGGATCGTACCGTCCTTCCCCGCCGTGTCCATCCCCTGGAGGACGACCAGCACGGAGTGCTTGTGCTCCGCGTAGAGCAGCTCCTGCAACTTCTCCAACCGGGTCGTGAGTTTGTTGAGTTCCCGGTGGCCGTCGTCCTTGACCCCCCCGAACCCCGGCGTACTGTCGGGGTCGATCTCGGCGAGCCGTACCCGTTCGCCGGGCAGCACCCTGCATCGCTTCACGGCGCTAGCCTCATCCCCGAGACCGACGCACCGTCGACCGACTCAACGACCTCGGACCCCCCGCGCTAGGCCCAGAGGAGTCCGGGGCGATGTACCTGTCGGACGAGGGACTTCGGGGATCGGTGGGGGCCAATCGGCGGCCGACCTCCGCCCAACGGTCCGCCGGAGGCGAAGACTCGCACTCCATCGGGTCACCTCTCGGGCCGGGAGAGGCACGACCGATTTCGGCCACGGGGGTCGGCACCGGACTCCCGGGTCCACGCCGCTCGGTCCGGCGGCTCGCCTCGTCGTGCCTAAGTGGGGTCGCTCCTCCGGAGTGGGGAGGAGGTTCCGAGTGGACGACGATCGGTATTCGGTCCGTCCGTTCGTCACGACGGATTACGCGGCCGAAGCTCGGCTCGACGAGTTGAGCGATCCCGGGTCCGGTCGCACGGCGGAGGAGCTTCAGCATTGGCAGGAGGCGGAGGGGGCGGTGCCGGGCCACTTCAGTTCCAAGCTCGTGGTGGAGGAACGACGCTCGGGTGGGGTCGTCGCGTACGGGGACCTCGCCCACACCTCGTTCAACTTCCACCCGCGCAAGTACTGGATCTCGGCGACGGTCGACCCGGCCTTTCAGCGCCAAGGGATCGGGACGGAACTCTACTCCCGGCTCGAGCGGGAGGCCATCCAGCGGGAAGCGATCTGTCTCTGGGGGAGCGTCCGGGAGGACGATGCCCGCGGCGTCCGGTTCTTCGAACGCCACGGGTTCTCGCTCCTTCGCAAGACGTGGCGATCCCGCCTCACCGTGGCGGAAGCGAACCGGTCGGCGCTCCCGGACCGTTCTCGGGCCCTGACGGACCAGGGGATCCGCATCACGACGCTCGCCGCGGAGGGAGGCGAGCGACCGGAGGTCCGGCACCGCGTCTACGAACTGAGCCGGGCCGCGTCCAAGGATGTGCCTCGACTGGGAGAGTATGTTTCCGTCTCCTTCGAGCAGTACGTGCAGATCGAGTTCGACCACCCGGCCGCGCTGCCGGAAGCGTTCTTCCTCGCCGGTCGGGGCGATGGGTACGTCGGAATGACGGTCCTCGAACGCGAACTCGCCCATCCGGACACCCTCCACGTGGGGTTCACCGGAACGCATCCGGACTTCCGGGGGCGGGGGATCGCATCGGAACTCAAGCGGAGGGCGGTCGAGTATGCTCGCGGCCGCGGCGCCCGGTTCCTCGAGACCCACAACGACTCGCTCAACCGACCGATCTGGGAGATCAACGAGAAGCTGGGGTTCCAGAAGATGGTCACCTGGCTGCTGGGGGAGAAGGTAATGGCGTCGACGGGCACCCCGTTATAGAGCCCTCGGCGCTCGATCGAACATGGGGCGCGCCACCTCCGACCCGCTCCAGTTCTACGGGGTCCGATTGCTCGTCAAGAACTTCGAGAAGTCCTGGCGGTTCTACCGTGACGTTCTCGGCCTCGCCCCACAGAAGGGCCACGGGGAGCCCCCGTACGGCGAGTTCGTGTGGAAGAACCGGTCCGCCGTCTCGCTCTTCGACCGGAAGCTGATGGCGATCGCGGTCGGGCTCCCTCCGGGCCGGTACGCCCGGGCCGCCGTTGGCCGAGCGGCCCTGATCTTCGAGGTGAAGGACGTCGACGCCACCGCCCGACGACTCCGCCGGCGGAAGGTCCGGTTGCTGCAGGGGCCCACCGACCGACCCGATTGGCGCCTGCGGACGATCCACCTGAGGGACCCCGACGGGTACCTCATTGAGATCTGCTCCGAACTCCGCGACGGGTAGGCGGGCTCGACGCAGGTCGACGACCCCGCCGGGGAGGGGGGGTCCGGGCCGTCAAGGTATATCTGGCGCGACTCGACGTGGGAGCTCGAGGTCGACATGCCCTCTGCCGACGAGACCGAGGTAGCCCGTCTCGACATCGAGTACCAGGCCGCGGTCGAGCGGAACGACGCGGCGACCATGGACCGGATCCTCCTGGACGGGTTCGTGCTGGTCACGGGTTCCGGAACGACCTACACGAAAGAGGACCTCCTTGACGAGGCGCGCAGCGGACGGATCGTCTACGAGCGACAGGAGGCCGACCAGCGGTCCGTTCGGCAGTGGAGCGACACCGCGGTGGTCACGGCGTTCCTGACGGCGAAGGGAACGGAGGGAGGAAACCCGTTCGCCTACCGCGTCTGGTACAGCGACACCTACGTTCGCACTCCGGGCGGGTGGCGCTACGCCCACGGTCAGTCCGGGGCCCGCCTGCCCGGCCCACCCTGATGGTCATCGGTACTTCGTGTTCGCGGGACGGTCCAGCACGGCGCGGAGCGTCTTCTGCCGCACCCAGTATCCGCTCCCGACGTCCCGGGGGACCCGTTCTACCTGGAACCCCATCGAACGGTAGAGCGCTCCGGCGCGCTCGTTCTGCTGCAGATAGGTGAGGCGCACGACTTCGGGGGGCCCCCCGGCTCGAAGGGCCTCCAGGGCCCGTACCATCAGCGCCCGGCCCAGACCCCGCCCGTGCCATCGTGGGTCGACCTGGATCGAGTCGATGTAGGGGCCGGTCGGGTCCCGGCGGGTGACCACGTTCCCCCGGATCTGTCCCTGGACGAGGACCACGAACGTCGCCTCCGGGACGACCGTGTGCCGACGGTCCCGGAGGTGGCCCACGTAGAGGGCGAGGTCCCGCTCGAGGTCGACGCCCGGCCACTCCAGTTGCCCCGGATAATCCCAGTAGGCCCGGCAGGCGACCTCGAACGTCTCCGTCGCGTCCTCCGGGGTCGGGTGACGAATGCTCCAGTCCGAACCGAGCGGCGCGGCCGGGACCTCGGAGCCCCTCGGGAAGACCATCCGTTCTCGCTCGAAATGCACCATTCCCGCCGGCCCGAGGACGTCGGCCTCCGCTTCCAGCGGGAGGCCGGGGAGCGCGTCGGGCACGAGGAACGTCGGCCCCGCGAGAGGCTCGAGCTCCTCGAACGCTCGGAGCATCTCGCCGGCGGATTCGGCGGAGAGATGCCGCTCCTCGAGGAACCAGAGGGCGATGCGGCGTCCCACGGACCGGACGGCCTCTCACGCGACGCACCCGGCCAGTTCCCCATCCCGAGTCTCCCAGTACCCCAGCTGGAGCTCGCCGCGATCCCGCCGAGAGAGGATCCCCCGGACCCCCTCCGCACCCCGGACGGGGTCGAAGCGGCCAAAGGCGGCCACGCACGCCTCCTCCATTCCGCGATCCCGCTCGGAGGACGGGCCCGCGTCGACGATCCTCCCGCTCGCCGGCTCGGTCACGGGTCTCCCGCGGGACGCCTAGGTCAGGAACGAATCGGGCGACTCGTTGGGGTGGTCGGTGAAGTACTTTCGGGCCGGCTCGAGACGGCGGTCCAGCACTTCCGCGACCGCCGACTTGAGATCCTGGGGATGGAGGGCGCCAGCCCTCCAAGCTTCGAGGAACGCGTCGGTCGAATCGAACGCGAGCGGGCCGCCGAACTTCGCGGGGCGCGCGACGTCCAGCCGTCCCTCCCACGGGAAGACGATGTAGCGGACGATCTCGACGATGGCGTTTCCTTCCACTTCCTTGGCCGGGCAGAACGCGCCCCCGATCCGCTCGGCGATGGTCGTCCGGGAAGCGGGGATCGGGATCCCGGACGTCGGGTCCGACTTCGACATCTTCCGCTCGACGCCGCCCTCGGTCGGGTCCATCCGTCCGCCGCCTTTGAGCGAGGACAGGAGCGGCGTGTGGATCGCCACTGGGACGGGCCAGTGGTACTGGTGGGCGATCTCGCGAGCGAGGACGTGGGCGCGTCGCTGATCCATCCCGCCGTACGCGACATCGACCGGCAGCTCGAAGATGTCCGCCGCCTGCATCGAGGGGTAGAACAGCTTGGCCGTGTCGAGCGAGGACTCCTCCTCCGAGCGGCCCATGATCGACATCGCGCGGCGAGTGCGGGCGAGACTGGTGGCGCGGGCCACGCGGACCACCCGGGCCCAGTAGTCGGTCGAGGTGGTCAGCTCGGAGGCCCAGCGGTATCGCACCCGGGAGGGGTCCGCCCCGAGCGACGTAAAGGCGGCCTGCATGTACCGGCCGCTCGCACGGATCCGCTCGAGGTCGCCTCCGAGCTTGTCGTTGATCCAAGCATGCCAATCGGCGAGGAACACCGTGACGTCCAGTCCCGCGTCCGCGAGGTCGATGATCTTGCGGGCGGTGATGAGGTGGGCGATGGTGAGCGCGCCCGAGGGTTCGAAGCCGATGTACGCCCGAGGCCGTTCGGTCCGCTCGAGGAGGGACCGCACCTCCTCGGGCGTCAGCACCTCCACCGTATGCCGCACGACGAGGTCGACGCGATGTTCAAGGTCCACGAGGCCGGAGGAGGCGGCTCGGTATTTATGGGGTGGCCGGGGGCGGGCCCGGGAGCTTCGCGTCCTTGGGGGATTCTATTAAGCCCTCGGGGGGCTAGTAATCTTCCCTATCGGCCATGGACGGTTCGGCGGAGAACGCGACCACGGTGAGCCCGACGGCTCGCTCCCCCTCGGGAGCCGAGCTCGGTCGTGCCCTCGGGCTCTTGCCTGCGTCGGGGGAGGCGCTCCTCGACGCCGGATACTCCGACCCGGACCAGGTCCGGCGTCTCTCGGACGACGACCTGACGAAGGCGGGTCTCTCCGCGGAGGAGGTCGCTCGGCTTCGCGCCTCCCCCCCCTCGGGGGGAAGTGCCAGCGCACCGCTCGATTCCGACCGCATCCTCGAACGGTGGGTCGGCACGGTGCGGAAGACGGAGCGAGGCCGTCGGAAACGTGCGCCACCGCCCGTGAAGGAATCGGCCGACGTCCTCCGAAAATGGGTCGAGGGCGACGACCGAGCGATGGAAGACTGGATCCGGTCCTCCGAGCAGGTCACCCCTCCGCCAGCGGCCGGTCCGTCGGCCCCGACCATCCCCTCCTCGCTCGAGGCTCCCCCGCCACCCGGCCGGGCCTCCGAGTCCGGAGCGACGACGATCTCCGAGCGCGAGGAAATGGTCGTTCGGTGGCTGACCGGCCTCCTGGACCGCGTGAAGACCGACCAGTTCGACCCCTCCTCCCTCATCCAGGAGGGACAGGACCTCCACCGTCAACTCTTCGACGAGCGGGCCCGGCGCAAGCAGCTCGAGGACGAGATCGAGCACGTGAAACGAGGCTCGATCGCCGTCATCAAGTACGTACGCTCGCGCGAGGCCAAGGAGCGGGAAATCGCGATCCGCGGCAAGGAGGACGAGATCGCGGAGCTGAAGCTCCGCCTCCTCGCCCTCGAAGGGGTCGACGGTCGTCCCCTCTCCGGACCCGTTCCGACCGAGCCGGTCAGCGCCAACCCGCGGGCTACCGCGGACGCGGCCGAGAAGGTTGGACGGGAGGTCGACTCCCGACTACGTGAGGAGTTCGCCCAGCGGGAGCACGAGTACATCGAGCGGGAGACCGAGCTCCGTCGCCGCATCGTTCAGCTCGAGGGCGAGGTGCGCAACCTTCGGGGCGAGACCGACCGGATCCGCGAACGGGAGGAGATGCTCACGAGCGAGCGGGGACCCTTGTCGGACGAGGTCAAGCAACGGCTCGCCGAGGTCGACTCCCGCGAGCGGGACCTCGTGGCGCGGGAGAACGCACTGCGGACCCGCTTCGAGGAGATCCGTATCCAGGCCGAAGAGATGGAGCGGCGTCGCTCCCCCCTCGAGTTCAAGGAACGGGAGCTCGAGGCCTACGAGCAGCAGGTTCAGACCCGAAAGCAGACGCTCGACCTCGAAGCGCGTCGACTCGAAGAGATTCGCCGCGAGGTGGGGACGGCCGGCAGCGCCACCGCTTCCGACGAGGCCCGCCGGGTCGAGGACCTCCGTCATGAGCTCGAGCAGAAAGAGACCGACCTTCGGGCCCGCGAAGGCGCGCTCCGGGAGCGGACGGCCGAGCTCGAGAAGATGAGCGGCAAGGTCGCCGAGTCCGAGGCCGACCGGATGCACGAGGAGGCGGTCGCGGATGTGGCGACCGCGAAAGTGAAGAGCGGGGTGCGGCGCCTGGACGACCTCCTCTTCGGTGGTTTCCCGACCGGGACCCAGGTCCTGATCAACGGCCCCGCGCACACGGGCAAGGACGTCCTCGCGCGACTCTTCTCGGTGGAGGGGCTGCGGCTCGGCGTCCCCTCGATCTGGGTGGTGACGGACAAGACGTGGAACCAGGTTCGGGACGACCTCGCTGGCCTCTACCCCAAGTACGCCGAGGCCGAGAAGGCCGGAATGATCCGGTTCGTCGACATGTACTCCCGGTCGGTGGGATCGAACCAATCCGCTCCCGGCGTCCGGCTCCTTTCCTCCACGGACAAAGCCGTGCTCGACCAGCTCGGCTCGGCCGTCAACGGCTTCTCGGAGGAGCTCAAGTCCCGCTTCCAGGGCTACCGGCTCGTCTTCGAGTCGGTCTCGACCGTGACCGCCTACCTCGACTCCGCCGCCACGTTCCGCTTCCTCCAGCCGTTCATCGGCCGCCGCCGCATCGACGGGGCCGCCGCCTTTTACACCCTCGAGACCGGTATGCACACGGAGGCCGACCTTGAAACGCTCGAGCACATGGTCGACGGCTCGGTCAATTTGAAGATCGAGCAGTTGAAGACGTTCCTCTCGGTCCGCGGGATCGCCGAGGCCCAGTCGCGGGCCTGGATCGGCTATACGTTCACCAAGCGCTCGTTGAACCTCGGCTCGTTCAGCCTCGACCACATCCGCTAGGCGAGCCCGGTTCGGGTGCCAACCGCCGTTTGAGATCGGCCGCCAAACCCTAAGTACGAGCGCCTGCGTCGTACTCCTGCTAGGCTAGACCGGGGGGTTGGGCGTCCCCTTACACACCGAAACCGTCCTTAGCGGGGGTGACAGGTAGGAGCGACGTTCGGGCGGGTCTCACGTCCCGCATTGCCTCGTAGACGCCCTGTTCCGCTGGGCCGTGGGCACCGCGATGGGCACTCGGAGGAGCGCCCTAGCGGTTATCCATCACGGGCACCGGGTCAGGTCCTGACGGGAGCAGCCTTACCGTGACTCATCGACGCTGGCGGGTCAACGGGGCCGAGGGGCGCGCGGGGTCTCCGTGGGGTCCGTTCGGGCGGCAATCCTACTGGCCTAGCATGGCGGACCTGCCCCGGAATCCAGGGGCTAGGTCGGCGCGGGGCGGTCAGGGAACGTGAACGCCCGAACGCGGTTCCTCCGATCGGGACGGAGAGGGGTTACGGGCCCTCGACCACTCGCTGGACGTGCTTCACCATCCTCGCCTGCTCGGAGCTCAAGGTGGTCCGAACGGCCGCGGCGGTGAGAAGGTAGAGGGTCAGGGCGGCGCAACAGCTCCGAACGAAGTCACCGCCCGAGACGCCCAACGCGACCCGTTGGGACGTGCGCCATTTCCCCCCCACCCGGCGTCCGACCCTCTCCCACATCTCGTTCTCCGATCCCCAGAGGATCCTACGGTGGACGGCCATCACGAACACGAGGCGATTGGCGAGGAGGTTTCGCTGGACGGCCGCGGTCTCTAGGCTGCCTTCACCCAACGCGCGGACGAGCTTCACCACCTCCTCGGCCAACCCCGCGACCTCACCGGCCACCCATCGGTCGCACCGGGGCGCGATCGTCGACCAGCGGAACCCTCGGGCCTCGGCCTGAAGCTTGGCCGCGACCCGCTGCGGGTCGTAGACGAGCAGGGCCGAACGCCATCCCGGCACGCATCCCCCGACCTGGCGTGGGTCCCGGAACCGGCTTCGCTCGAGCCGCTCGGTCGTGCGCTCGATGTTGACCGGGAACCCGTCGCGGAGGAGCGTCTTCTGCCCCGAGCGCCGTCCGAGCACCCACATGTCGATGTCCGAGGCCCGGTGGGCTTCTCCTCTTGCCCAGCTCCCGCCGAGGGCGACCGCGATCGCCCCTTCGTCGGCCAACTGGCGCGCGAGCGAATCGAAGACCGCCTGGGCGCGCCGCTGGTCGGTCACGGTCGCTGGGGGGTTGCGCGTCCTCCAGTATGGCTTCGAACCGGCTCTCCGTACCGCGCGCACCCTTCCTCCCTCGGAACGGTCGTCGGTTCCTAGAGGGCGCCCCCCGTTAAGCCCCCGGCCCGTGGCACGGGATTTAAGTAGTTGATTCGAGCGTTTCAGCACCACTCATCCCGATGCACAGCTACATCGACCTGTACTTCTCACCGGAAGGGGTGTCGCCCCTCGACGTCTCCGACCGCTTGCGCGCCATGGCGGGCCTATCGTTCGTGGTCGGGAGCCACGACCTCGCCTTCGAGTGGGACACCGTCGATCAATTCCGCGCCACTCTCGCGAAGATCCATACCGCGCTCAAGGGTACGGGCGTCAGCTACCGGGTAGAGACCGTCGCCGAGGAACCGACGTTCGTGGATCCGGTCCCCTGGCCCCCGCTGCTACCCCGTAGCCCGCCGACGCACCCGGGGTTCTAGGGGCGGGGCCCCCACCCCCCCATTTCCACTGGAGCTCGCCGCCTACCAGCCCTCGTCGGCAGGGTCGACCGCATCCCTTTCCAGGGCCGCGCGCACGGCGGCGGGAATCTCCTTTTTTACGCCGGCTCGATAATCGAACGATACGATGACCGTGCGGCCCCGGGCCGCGAGGGTGTGGGTGTCGGAGAGCGTGAAGCGGTAGAGGAGGGAGAAGGAAGTGCGTCCCAGCGGTCGAGCGGGAGCTACTTCCCCGAGCAAGGTGGCGCCGTAGGGAACGGGAGCGAGGTAACGGCAGGTCGCTTCGGCGATGATGATGTCGATCGAGGTGGGCTCCGGAGTGTGGAGTAGAGGGAGGTAGTAGTCGCAGCGAAGGGTCTCCATGTAGGGGAAGTAGGCAGCGTGGTTGAGGTGGTTCAGTACGTCCACGTCGTGGTACGGTACGTGGAAGGTACGTTGGACGGGCCAAGGGCGCGACGGCGTTAACGGGTCCACCACGGCCGGCTCCACCGGCGTGGTTCCTATATGGGGTCGATGGGGTAGGCTGTCGAACGGCTTCCGGCGGGTACGGTGGGGTTGCGGGAATGCCTGGGCTGGGAGGAAGTTCCACTGGAAATGAGGGGGTGGGGGTGCCCGCTCCCGCACCGGGCGAGATGGCCGCTACGGTGGCCCATCTGCGCGCGGTGACGCGACACCACAGCGCCCGCTTCGAGCGGGCGATCCCGCTGATCGCGAGCGAGAACCTGCTCTCGCCGTACGCCAAGGAGCTGATGATCAGCGACCTCCACTCCCGGTACGCCGAGGGCCTGCCGGGCGATCGCTATTACGAAGGGAACGAGGATGTCGACGAGATCGAGCGGGTCTGCCTGGCCCTCGCCCAGCGCCTGTTCCGGTGCTCGTTCGCCGACGTGCGCCCGACCTCGGGCACGGTCGCGAACCTCGCGGTGCTGAAGGCCCTCACCGAGACGGGGGACTTGGTCGGGACGAGCCGTCTCGCCGACGGCGCCCACATCTCGAGCGCGGGATTTGGCGCGTTCGGGCTCCGCGGCGTGAAGCCCGTGTACTATCCTTGGGACGCAGAGCGGATGACGATCGACGTCGCCCGGACCCGCGAGGTCCTGCGCGCGGTCCGTCCGAAGACCTGCCTGTTCGGTCTCTCGCTCTTCCTGTTCCCGATGCCGATCGACGAGCTCCGGCCGACGCTCGAAGAGATCGGCGCGCGCGGCTGGTACGACGGGGCGCACGTCCTCGGCCTCATCGCGGGCGGGGAGTTCCAGGACCCGCTCCACGAGGGCTGCACGGTCCTCTCGGCCTCTACCCACAAGACCCTCCCGGGCCCCCAGCACGGGATCCTCCTCGGACAGATCGAGGATGCGGAGCTGCGCAAAAAGCTCGAGAGCGGTGCGTTCCCGGGCGTCACGAGCAACCATCACCTCCACGCGATGGCGGCTCTTGCGGTGAGCCTCGCCGAGCACGTCGAGTTCGGGCGGGAGTACGCCCGTCGCACGATTCAGAACGCCCAAGCCCTCGGCCAGGCACTGTATGAGCGGGGATTCGACGTGCTCGCGCCCAACCTCGGCTTCACCCGGTCGCACACCCTCGCCGTCCGCGTCGAGAAAGAGGGCGGGGGCGCGCCGGTGGCCCTCCGGCTGGCGGCGTCGGGGATCATCGCCAACAAGAACCTGCTCCCCGGCGACCGGAGCCCGAAGAACCCGGGCGGGGTACGGCTCGGTACCCCCGAGGTCACCCGCGTGGGCATGGGACCGAAGGAGATGGTTCGCATCGCCGAGCTGTTCGACGACCTGCTCCATAAAGGGAAGGACCCGACGACGGTCGCCGACGCGGCCGCCGAGCTCAAGAGCGGGTTCACGACGATCCAGTTCTGCTTCGGTGCGGGCGAGGCGGCGTACCGCTACTACGACCTGGTCGGGCGCGACCCGTCCTAACCGCGCGGCTCGGACTCTGGATCGGCCGGTGCCAGGTCCTCGGTGAGCTCCCGTCGCGTCTCGGTGACGCGGGCGAGCGCCTCGGGGTCGAGGAGGACGATCGGGGGTCCGTCGGCCGAAGCGATGAGGCAAAACCGGGCGATCCCGTCCGGCCCGGTCCGCGCGCCGAGGGTCCCGTCGGCGACGAGCGAGGCGACCCAGCCCGCGAGGTCGCGCGGAACCGGGGTCGACCCCCACGCGGCCTCGATGCCGCAGAGGTCGAGCGCCCGCGCGTCGCGCACGAGTGAGATGACCCGGTCCCGGCCCTCGACCATGCGCCGCAGGTCCCCGTCCGGCAGCGGTCGTCGTCCGTCAGGGAGACCCGGCGGCGGTGCTGGACCCAAGCGGTGAGCCCCAGTCCGACCGCGCCGACCGGGGCCAGGGTGGCGAGGGTGAGCACCGACGCGCTGAGGCTCGCGCCGGAGGAGGAGGCGGGGGGAACCGCGATCGGTCCGAGCAGGATCGTCCCCGCGGCGTCCGTCACCTCACGTGACCCTCCCGCGGCGGTCGTGGCGGTGAAGTTCACCCACACACCCGTGCCCCCACCTCCCGCGGCCTGGACGGGCACGATCGCCTCCGTCGACGTGCCCTCGCTCGAGTACATGAAGTCGACCGCGGCTCCGGGGCCGGATTCCCGTACTCGTCGGCGACGAGCCAGAAGGTGTCGTTCACCCGGGCACCCGCCAGCGCGATCGTCGGGTCGTAGAAGCGCAGATGGCCGAGGTCCGCCACGAAGTCGACTTCGAACGGTCCGGTCTGGCTGAGCAGACTCGAACCGGAGAGCGCGAACTGGAACGATCCGACGAGCGTCGTGGAGGCCGTCAGCGAAAGGCGGCCGAGCTCCCAGGCCGAGGCCGGTATCGCGAACGCCCCCGGAGCGGTCTCGTCGAGCGGACCGACCCCCGACGCGTTGACGTAGGCGCGGTCCAGAGGAGCGCCGTCGCTTCCGACGATCTGGAAGGATCCCGCCGCGGAGAAGTCGGCGACCGCGGCCCCCTGCACATCCTCCGCCTGCCAGGCGACGGAGACCGCGGTCCCCACCACGACGGGTCCGGCCCCGGGAACCGTGACCTCGGCCAGTCCCGCGGCGACGGCCGGTCCGACGGTCGCGAGGACGGTCGTCTGTACCAGCGTGCCGAACGAGTCGACGACGGTGAGCGCTACGACGGCACTTCCGGGTGCGGTCGGGACCCACGTCGCGTTCAGGAACCCATCGGAAGAAAGACGACCCGCCGCGACCGAGCCCGAACCCCCCGAGACGTTCCACCAGTACCGAACCGGAAGGTCGCCACCCGATAGGCGCGTGGAGAGCAGAATCGGCGCATCGGCCCGAATCGAGGGAGGGAGTACGATGGGGGAGAGCGCGAGGGGAAGAACGATCGTTACGGGGAAGTCCGCCGACCGGTTGGTCCCATCGCTATCGACGAGCCAGGCGACGCCCGAGTAGTTGCCCGGTGCCGGATAGTCGGGCGAGAACGTCCAGTTCGGCCCGGGCGAGGTGGAGCACATGGGAGCCCCTATCCCGTCTTCGAGGCACGCGAGCGTGTAGGGGGGCGTGCCCGAACCCGGGATCGCGGAGATCCGGATCGGGAGCGGATCCCCCGTGTATCCGACCAGGGATTGGGGAGTGAGCGCGATGGCGGGGAGCGGAGCCACCGTCACCGAGGGGAGCGACCCCTCGGCGGTCGAGTAGGTGTTGGTGAGCTCCGCCGTCGGGTCGGCGAGACCAGCGGCCGGGTAGGCGATTTCACCGGTGCACGAGATCGTGACCCCGTCGCCGTTCGACGGGGTCGAGGAGCACGGCCAAACGACCGAAGTGAGTCCGAGGCCCGGTGCGACGCTCGCAGAGTACGCGTATCCCGGGGCCCCACTCCCCGCCACCGTGAAGGAGACCGAGCCGCCGACGTCGAGGTCGGTGCGGTTCGCATCCCCTCCGATGAACGCGGTGGGGATGGATTCGAGGTCCACGAGGACCGGGCCGGCCGAGAATTGGTTCGACCCCACCTCGGCCGACGCGGCAACCGAAAGCTCCGCGAGACCGGCACCCGGGAGCGCCTGGACGGTCACCTTCGCGCCCCGCTTCGTTCCGTCGAACGACCACCCCGGACCCGTGAGGTTCCATAGGAACGTGGGCGTGAGCGGGCTCGGCGATCCGACGGCGGTCACCGGCCGGGCGACGAACGCCCCCGGCGCGTTCGGGCTCAGCGTCCGGGAGCTCCCGCCGGGGTCGAGTGCGAGCCCACCAAGTTCCGCGACGATCGTGAGGGCGAGTGACGTGCCGTTCGCCTGCGCGACGGCCTCGTATCCGGCGGGCGCCGCCCCTGCGAGACCCAAGCCGACCGGTCCGTACGGTCCCAGGTCGTGGGAGCAGTCGTCGCCGTAACAATGGGACGCGGGCACGGTCAGTGCGAAGGAAAACGAACCGTTCGCTCCGCTGCTCGTCGTTTCCTGGAGAAGTTCGCAATGGCCGGAGATGAGGGCCCCCGTCGTCCGGTTCGAAATCTCCACCTCGACCGAGTAGTTGTAGCTCAGGGAAACCCCGACCGCGTAGCTCGCCGGAAGCGGTCCGCCCGCGATCGAGACGTTGCCGGAGTACGACGATGAGACGGTGGACCCGGGGCAGGTCGCGACGATCCCCGGCGAGGGCCCGTTCGCCCCTCCGGGGAGCGCGGCGACGGTGCCCAGGGCCAGCGCCGATAGGAAAAGGACGCCCAAGGCTCCCCACAGTCCGAGGCGTAAAGGTCGGAAAATCCGTGGGACGGACAATCCCGCTCCGTCCGGTCGCCTGTGAGGGCGAGAGGCTTGCCCGGACTCAGGTCGAGGCGTATAACCGTATCGAAAACCGCTCGGCCCGTGAAACTAGGGGGCGCGGGGGTCTTAGGGCGGGCGGCCTGGTGGGAACGTGGCCGCTCCCACCCGCACGTGGCTGACGCCCCCCCGACTCGCCTCCCTCCCGGTGGAGCGAGATCAACTCGAGTACTCCTCCCGATCGCTCGTGTTCGCCGAGGACGGGCCCCGTATCCTGCGGGCATGGGGACCCCCCGAGCGGCCGTGGGTCGTCGCAGTCCAGACCCGCGGAGCACGGTGGTCCGTGGAAGCGTGGGGCGCCGACCCTCCCCAAGCTCGCCGGGCGGTTCGGGACATCTTCTCCCTCGACCATGCGCTCCCCGAGTTCTATCGACTCACGCGGCGTGAACCGACCCTCGCCGGGACCGAGCGGCGGTTCCGGGGACTCCGCCTCCCTCGCGATGCCTCGGTCTACGAATCCCTGCTCTACGCCATCATAGGGCAGCAACTCTCCGTTCGTGCCGCGCTCTCCATCCAGCGTCGACTGTTCGACCGGACTGCCTCGGTGCTCACCGCGGGCCGGGTCGAGGTTCCGTCGGTCCCCCCGCCGGCCGCACTGGTCCGCTTGGGCGCGGACGGACTCCGTGCGACCGGCCTCAGCGGCGCGAAGTGCCGCGCCATCCTGGAACTCGCCGAAGCGGGGTCTCGAGGGGCGCCCGGAGATCCGGAACTCGCGACGCTTCCGCTCGACCGGGCGATCGACCGACTCGTGCAGATGCGGGGTGTGGGACGGTGGACCGCCGAGAACTCGCTGTTGCGGGGCACCGGGCGGACCGACGTTTTCGTCGCCGGCGACCTCGGCATCCGAGTCGCGCTGGCCGAGAACGGGGTCCTCCCCCGGGGTGCCTCGGAGGACGCGGTGCGAGCATGGGCGGAAACGTGGTATCCCGGATGGGGCAGCTACGCGACGCTCTACCTCTGGCGCAAGCTGGTCGCCGACCGCCGGGCGTCCGCCGGTTAGGGATCCGTTCCGGCGAGAGGGAAGCGCGCTCTCGTCCGGTGCCGCGCGCCGGTCGATGTGAGCTGGCTCTCGACGAAATGAACGGCCGCCACCGGAACCACCGTCGAGGGTGGGACCGGAGCGTTCGGAGCGAGCAGTCGGGCCGCCCGTTCCCGATCTCGAGGGGAGCGCACCCGGAACAGAGTCACATGGGGTACGAAGGGGGAACGATCTTCCGGTCCTCCGGCCGGCCCGATCGCGTCCCGTACGACGCGGGCCAGAGCCTGGAGCTCTCCCTCCCCGCGGGTGACCCCGCGCCACACCACCCGAGGCCGCGCGCGGGAAGGGAAGGCGCCGACCCCTTCCAGCACGAACTCGAACGGCGGGACGCGGGCCACGGCCAACGCTAGGGTCTGCATCAGCTCGTCCGCCGCCGGTTCGTCGATGTCGCCCAGGAAGCGCAGGGTGAGGTGGTCGGGAGCCGAAGGGGAGTCCCCCGGTTCTGCGATCTCCCCTCGCGGCACCTCGACGGCGACGAACGCCCGCACGAGCGGCCTACCCACCGGGTGGGTTTACGCCCTCCCCACGGGTCGAAGGGTCGGGGGCTCCTCGAGCTCGCGGAGTCCAGGAGGGCCCGAGGGTCCAGACCTGCGCCCGGTCGGGCCGAAGTCCGAGCGTCCGGAGGGTGGAACGAACGCGCCGCGCCCGCTCCGCGTCCCCGACCAGGAAGAGGGCGAAGGCTCCCCGAGCTTTCGCCTTCGACCATCCCCGACGGATGCGCTCCGGCCTCAGGGCCCCTGACACCTCGGCCTCCAGGTGGACGTTGAGGCCCGAGAAGCACCGCCACGCCCACCCGGAGCGTGCGCGGTCGAGGACCCGGGCCACCTCGACCGGTACGGTCCGTGGGCGGGTCCCCAGTTGACGAAATAGAGCGTCGGGAAGCGTGGTGTCGAAGCGTCCCTGCCGCACGATCTCGATCGCGTACCCCTTACGAGCGAACACGCGGAACGCCCGGAGCAGCAGGGTCCGGTGTTCCGAGCTCTCCGAGACAGCTCCCGTGAATGACCCGAGCCCGATCCGCTGCTCCCCGGCGGCCGTGAGGTGTACGGCCGGCCCATGGGTCGCGCATTCCGGACCGCGCTCGAGGCGAGTCCAAGCGCGTTCGAGTTCGGCCACGTCCACGGGCGTTCCCGCCAGTCGGGAGGCCGCCTCGACGACCTGGTCGGGTTCCAAGGGGTGCCCCGACTCGTCGGCCGCGAGGATCGCGAGCAATACACGCTCGATCGTCTCCTCGTCGAGCCCCGCCGGAAGCGGGGTCGATGCCACCCCGAACTCGGATCGGGTCCGTACGATGGCGTCCTCCCAGGCCCCTCCATCCCACCGGGGCGTCGGCCCGGTCCCGCGATGCCACCGGGGGTTACCGGAAACCGGATCGAGGGCGACGGCCAGACCCACCGGTAGGGACGCGAGCAACTCCGCACTCTGGGTCGACGGGAGCCCGACCCACGGTCCGACCTGGGAGGCGCTGGCCGCCGGGGTGCGGAACGTGATGAAGTGGGTCGCCGCCCCCGAGGCGGCGTTGCGCACCTCCGGGGAAAGCCGGTCCGGGTACTGGGTGGCGACGATCGCCTCGAGCCCGAACTTTCGGCTGTCGGAAAGGATCTCCGACACCAACCGCGGCGGAAACCCCTGGACCTCGTCCAAGACGAGCAGGACCGGTGGCCCGGTGCGCAACGGAGGAGCCGTCCCGATGAGCCCTAGATAGACGCGCCCGAGGACCAAGGTCGCCGCGAACGCCGCGGCTTCCGGCCCGAGCGTTGCGACCGGAATCCGGACGAGCACGGATCGCCCGTTCCGGATCAGCCCCTCGACATCCAGGCCGCCATCCGAAGGGGCCAACAGGTCGGCCAGCTCGGGCATCAGGACGATCTTGGAGAGGCGGGTCGCCGCGGACCAGAGAAACTCGGGGTTGCGGCGCACGATGGGTCCGAGCTCCTCCAGGAAGCGGGCCGCCGCTGGACGGTGCGCCTCGAGGAGCGCGGCCTCGCGCCGACGAACGTCCGTCAGGAGCGCATAGAGGTCGAGGAGCGTGCCGCCGGACTCGAGGACCAGGCGCGAGAACGTGTCGAAGATCCTCTCGAGCCGGAATCCCCACGCGAGGTCACCACCGTCCGGACTCAAGCGCTTCACCGCAGCGACGAAGTGACCGGCGGCGCGGTCCACGGACGATCCGGAACTAACGAGACCCGAGATGCCGGTGACCGGCCGAGTGCCGGCGTCGACCGCCACGACCCGGTCGCGCTCCCTCCGCGGGAGCCCCCCGAGGATGGCCGGTGCTAGGTCGCCGTGCAGATCGAGCACGACCACCGTGCGTCCGCCGACGATCGCGTGCAAAGCGCGATCCGCGAGGAGCGTCGTCTTGCCGGTGCCGGAGGCGCCGAAGACGACGGTGTGGCCCTCGGGAGGAGCCGTCGGGGTCTCCAGGTCCCGGAAACCGAGCTCTGGAGTCTCCTCCAGGAGGCCGGTGGCGAGCGGGTACCACGCAGCTCGAGGAAGTGAGCGGATCCCCAACCGTCGCCAGTCCCGGCGGGCGCAGGCGGAAACGTGTTCGACCCTGGCGGGGATTCCAGTTCCACGCGACCAGTCCGCCAGCAGTCGAGCGGCGACCGCACCGAAGAGGGAGTGCTGGTCGTCGCGCGTTCGGGCCGCCACACGGAAACGAACGGCGATGAGGACCTGGCCGGTTCCCGATTGGCTCCAGAGGACCTGGAGCCCAGCCCATCCGCCGACCTCGTGGACCCAGGATAGGGCGGGGTGCGCCACAGCGATGGTCGAGATGGCCCCACGGTCCGGCGGCTCGCCACGGGAGGGGAGGAGGACGCCGAACTGCCCCACGGTGGTGAGGCCGATGGGAGGTTCGGTGGGAGCCGGGGGCGGCGCGCCGACGGTCGCGAGGACGCCGAGGAGATCGACCGCGCCGGGACGCCCGAGCAGCCGGGCCGGTCGGATGGAGATACTCGGCGGGGGTCCGGCGAGGGTCGATTCGAACACCGCTCCGGCCGGAGGTTCGGCGCCCGCGAGCGCATGGGCGAGCGCTCGGTAGAGGAGGCGACGTGACGAGAATCCCCCCGAGACACGGACCGTTGCGACGTCACGCGCGGACACCGTTGCCCTCTCGGAGGAGTCGGTCGATCTCCTGTTCGAGCGCCGACAGCCCGTTGGCGCGGGCGAACGCGGTCAGGACTGCGGTGCCGACGACGTGGGGGACGGCGTGATCGGTACTCCCAGAGCCGGACGTGCCAGAGCAGTCGTCCGTCCGGGAATCGGAAGAGACGGGCGACGGGTCGATACGGTCCGGCGATCGGAAGGCGTACGGTTCCGAGGAGTCGGACGTTGCGGGTCGGTCGGCGTGGAACGAGTTCGACGGATGACGTTGGGGCGTTCAAGTTTTTCCACAAATCCCCCCTCCCCCCGGCGGGCCGGCGAGAGGTGGGTGTTGCACACCAGGCCCGCGGGGCCCGAAGGTCCCGTCACCGCTCCCCCCGAGCCCGCGCTCGCGGCCGGACCGCCGTGAGCCGAGGGAAGGCGGAGGTCCGGCCGAAGGCCGGGAAGTCGCTCAGCGTCGACGGGCGGTCCCTACGCGCGATGGATCCGCTCCGCCGGTCCGGCCGAGCGTGCGCTCGTGGGGGACGACCACGAAGGACCCTGCCTCCCTCGCGGTGGCGTCAGGCGCTGAGCGGTTTGGCGACGCCGGCTCTTCGCGACGTCGAGCGGGGCCAGAGGTCCGGCTCGGGTCGGGATCGAGGTCGCCCAGGGATGGTGGAAATTCGCGTCGCGTTGCGTCGAAGCTCGCGGTCGGATCGGAGGACCCTAGGGAAGCCTGGACGGGGGGGCGGTGCGATGTCCATGGGTTTGGTGACCTAGCGACGGAGTCCCTGAGCTATCCCTCGGCGGGGCCGGTGGAAAGTGAACGATGCCCTGAGGAAAGGGGACGAACAGAAATCGGGATGGAAGGGACCCTCGCACGCCTGGGAGACGGTGCTCTCCCACTTGCGGCGATATGGAGGGACCCTTCCGGGGTGGTTGCACCGATGAATCGGCGGACGGGGTATATGAGGGCCGGAACGAGAGCCCGTGGAACGGCCCCTCGGCGGGCGTTCCGCCGGGAGTCTACTGAGCGCGACCGGGGGCGGACTCCGCGAGGACTACCCGGGGCAGCTCCCCCTGGATAGTGGGAGGTCGACGGGTCGACGCCGCGGCACGGGCGCTCGCCTGATTGCGAGAGAGAACCCACCGCTCGCCCCAGGCGCGGAGCTCGCGGGCCGCCGGCGCGAGGCCGAGGCCCATTTCGGTGAGCGAGTAGACGACCGAGAACGGCCGAGTGCTCACGACGGTGCGCTGGACGACGCCCTGGTTCTCGAGAAACTTGAGCGTCGCGCTGAGCGTCTTGGCGTTGAGGTGGGTATTGGACTTCAGGATCTCGCTGAATCGCTGCGGTCCATCGAGGAGCCGGTGCACGATCGCGAGGCGCCATTCGGTGCCGATGACACCGATCGCGGCGAGGACCGGGCACAGCCCGTGGCTTTCCGAGGTATCGCAATCGTCGGAGTCGGCCCCGGAATGGGCCGCCGGGTGCCGTACTCGAGTACCCTCCATGTCTCCTCGGGCGAGCAAGGCACAGCCCCTCTTATAGTTACTGTATGGAAGTAAGTTAACATTGGTAACTTACCAACGGATTCGGCACACTCCGTCGTTACCGAGAAGCGCGAGTACGTTTTCTCCGACCCCGTCCGTCCGAACGCGTGACGTTGCGACCGCGTGAGGTGGAGCTGGTCGTCGAGCGCTCCACGTCAGTCGACGGGTCCGGAGAGCGCGTGCGCCTCGCGACCCGGTTCGAGGTGGCGGAGGGCGCCGACGGCCCATCCCCCCAGGAGCTCGCCCAAGCGCTCGACCGTCTGCGCGCGGACCTCGACGTGCTCGTGGGCGCTCCGCTCGCGGCCGCGCCGGTGTTCCGCCCGGACCGCGACCTGCCCGAGCTGGTCGTCACGTACCATCCCCGCCAGCGCGAGCTCATCGACCTTCTCCGGGAGGAAGGGGAGTTGACGGAGACGGAACACGACCGGCTCGTCGGGTACCTGGCGGTCGGACGGAACGCGCCGCCCCCTCCGGTGCCGCTGCCCGGCGTCGTGGACGCTCCCCTGGCCGCCGCGCCGATCGTCGCGGAACGTCTCCCCGACCGGGCTCGCCCCGTGCCGGAACTGTTGCGTACCTTCCAGATCGAAACGCTCCGTCAGGCCGGCGCGGTGCGCGCCCGACGGCAGATCTCGTTCGAGGAGTATATGGCGCTCAAGCGCCACTTCGAGGGCGCGCCCGCAGGCCCGGACGGTCGGCCGCCCGAGCGATCCCCGCGCACTAGGTCCCGGGGACCGGAGCCTGAGGGAGGCCGCACACGGCGACGGCCAACAGGCCGACGTCGGTGATCCCCCCGCGCATGGGCAGCGCCCGGGCCCGATTCGCACGGACCTTCGCCTTGGGGTCGGTCGACGGCCCGAAGACCGCGGCCGGGGGGAACGCGAGCGAACCGATCGCTCCCGCGGTGCGGTACAGGCCGACGCTCATCTCGCGTCGGCGAAGGAGCGACGACGCCCGTCCGAGGAAGGCGCCCAAGGCCGGTCCCTCGTCGACCCCCTCGAGGAGGCCGAGCGTCGTCATCGCGAACACCGCGACGCCCTTGGTGCGGCTCTCAGCCGTAAGCTGCTCGGCCGCGATGAGCTCCTCGGCCCGAGCCATGAACGTGTCGGCCGCGGCTTCCGGAGGGTCGCGGATCTCGAGGTAACCGAGTCGGCTCGTCCACCCTCGGTCGAACACCGCATCGGCCGCGGCGCGCAAGGCATCGGTCGGGGCCGCCACGAGGACCGGCCGAGCGACCCGAGCCGGGATCGTCGGCCCATCCGCGCCCGGGGTGAGTCGGTCGAGGACCGGCCCCGGCAACGATGCGGCCAACCCGCACCGGTCGAGGACCTGGCGTGCCTCGACCCGCTCCGCCGGCGACGTGGGGTCGATCGGTCCGCCGCCGACCAGGCCCGGACCGTCCCCCCGGTCGATCACGAACGTGGCGAGGTCGACCTGACGCGCCGCCGCGCCAATCCGGCCGCCCACCCCGCCCTCCCCCAGGGTCCGAGCGAGGAGAGAGACCTCTCGACCGGTGGCCCCGGCCGAGGCTGCCGTCCCCAGCAACCGGGCGAACTCGTCCTCCGCGACGCCGGCCGGCGGGTGGCAGAGGACCCTCAGCGCTCCGGGTGAGAGGAAGAACAACAGAAGGTCCTGAGGTCCGAGCGCTTCGGCGATCTCGGTCGCCGCCTGGACCACCTCCGCGGACCCGGCATACCCCGGGAGGCCCGGCGGCACGATCACGCCCCGGAACGGCAGCTCGTCCGGGACCGCCTCGGGTCCCGCGAGGAACCCCTGCGTGAGCCGGTCCCCGAACACGTGGAGCGCGGCCAGCGCCATCGAACCGGCGGCGTTCCCGAGGGCGACGAACGCCACCTGGCGGTACCGCGTGTCCGCGACGAACCGGTTGCCGATGCGGAGCACGCCCTCCTCGCGGCGGAGCGCGAATCGTACGGAGCGGTAGGCGTCCGCAGCGGTGACGGCCGATTGGTAGGCGGTGCGGTGGATCGGGTCGGGCCCCTTGGGTTCGGGGGTTTCCGGTGGGAACGGGTCCCAGGGGAATTGGCCGATCACGCCGCGCCCACCCGACGCCGGGGACAATAGGCTAGCGGAACCCCGCCATCCGCCTCAGCCAAGCTGAAGTCGTTCGGCGGTCGACGGGCGGGCCGGTACGAGGAACCGGCCCGGGCCGAAGAGGGACGGGTCGAGGTCCGTCGTCTCCCCCATGACGGCGCGGGCGACCCGTCGGGTCGCCGACGGGGCTAACATGAACCCGTGGCCACCGAACCCGTTGGCATGGTAGAACCCCGGTAGTCGGGGGTCCTCGCCGATCACGGGGAAGCCGTCGGGTGTATCGTCGTAGAATCCGGACCAGGCCCGCAGCACGCGGAGCGCTCCGAAGCGCGGGATGAGGCGGACGAGCGCCGCCGCCATCCGGGGCAGGAACGCTGACGAGTTCGACATGCCCTGACCCGTGCCGGGTGGGTGAGGCAGCGTGAGCCCGCCCACGACCTCTCCCCGCATCGTCTGGCTGAAGTAGAGACCGTCGGACGGCCGGACCACCATCGGGTCGAGGAATGGTTTCATCGGTTCGCTCGCGAGGATCTCGTGTCGGCTCGCGTGGTTCGGTACGTCCAGGCCGGCGGCGCGGGAGAAATCGCCGGACCATCCCCCCGCCGCGTTCACCACCCGGGATGTGGCGACCGGACCGCGGGAGGTAGCGAGGCCGCGGACGTGGCCGTCGCGAGTCTCGAGGCCGAGCGCTTCGACCCCGAGCGCCACCTCCACTCCCTGCGCCCGGACGGCCTCGTACAGGCCCCAGACCGCCGGGAACGGGTAGAGGGTTCCGTCCGTGGCGAGGTAGGTTCCTCCGACCACCGCGCCGGGGGCGATGCCGACGACGAGCCGGCCCACTCCCTCCGCGTCCAGCACACGGGAGGGGAGTCCCTCCGAGCGTACGAGGTCGTGAACCGGCCGGAGTCGGGCGAGCTCCGCCTCCGTCTCGGCGAGGAAGAGGTAGCCCGACTGGCGGAACCAGATGTTGTACCCGAAATCCCGTCCGAAGTGGCGGTAGGCCTCCACCGACTCCCGGGCGAGACGGACCGTGGCGCGTGTTTCCCACTGTTGACGGACCCCGCCGCCGTTCCGTCCGCTCGCACCCGAGGAGAGGAACCCACGGTCCACGACGAGGATGGGTCCGACCCCGGCCCGGGCGAGGTGGTAGGCGGTGTACAGTCCGATGATACCGGCGCCGAGGATCACGACCGAGTACTCGGATCGCTTCGGGACGCTCACGGACCCTCCGACAGGCCTATCGCGCCATCCAAGGCCGCGAGAGCGGCGATCGGGGTCGGGTGCACCGGCGGCCGCTGGGTCGTGTACCCGACTTCCGACGGCGGGCGACCTTCGGCGATCGAGAGGAGGAGGAGCGCATCGGGGAGGCAGTACCGACCCTGGCAGAGCCCGGTCCCCAGTCCCGTGTAGCGCTTCACCACCTCGATTCCCCGGTACCCGATACGGGTCGCCTTCTCGACCTCGTCCAGCAACACGTCCTCGCAGGGGCACGCGATCCATCGTCCGCTCCGTGGGGGCCGCAACAGTTCGCGATAGTAGCCCTCGAGTTCGTTCGGTCCGTCCGTCCGGACCCGTTCGAGCGGCGACGTGGGGAGAGAGCGGCCCGTCAGCGCCGAAGCGAGCCGTTCGCCGCTGCCGACGGAGGCCGTCCCGAGCGTCCCGGACGCCGAGCCGATCGCCCACACTCCCGGGACACTTGTCGTGCCGTCGTCCCCAACGATGGGGTAGTACGCTCCGGTGCCCGCGCGCCAGCCCATACGGGCGCCGGCCTGAAAGAAGAGTTGGCCGTTCGGCAGTCGACGATGGGCCAGGATGAGCCCGTCGCAGTCGATCGAGGTCGCGGCCGCGTCGCTCCGCGCCCGGATTTCGACGGAGCGGACCCGGGTACGCCCCCGGGCCGAACGGACCAACGAGCGTGGGTAGAGCAGGATCCCGGCGGCGGACGCCGCACGCACGAGGTCGGGGGGGATGTCCCCCGGGGCCACTACGGCGCCGATGTAATCGCCCAACCGTTCGACGATCGTGCGGGCGCGCTCTCCGGCGCCAAAGACGACAGCCCGACGGAACGGGGGACGCCCTGCTGACCGTGCGAGTGCGAGGGCCCCGTCCCCGGAAAGCACCCCCGGGCTATCGTTCGACTCGAAGAGGAGGGACGCGTCGTAGCTGCCCGTGGCCACGACGACCCGCCGCGCGCGGACCAGAACCCCTCGCGCTGGTTCGGCGTACCCGAGAAGCTCGAACGGGGCTTCCGGAGTCCCGGCGCGCGCGGGGAGGAACGTCACGGTCGTAGAGGGGAGGAGCTCCGCACCGGGGACCGGCGTGGCGTCGGCTCGCCGGTCGAGCAGGAGGGGGTGGATCCCGGCCGCGACCAGCGCGGCGGCGGCGGCCCGGCCGCTCCGGCCGGCACCCACGATCACGAGGTCCACGTCCCGGATCTCCGGAGGTACGGCCAAGCCGGCGGCGCTTGCCGCGGTCGGTGGCTTCCCATAGCCGGTGAGGCGGCGGACTACCCGCTGGTAGAGGGGGGTCGCGAACGCCGGTCTCCTGAATCCGTGCAAGGTGTCGATGCCGTGACCGAAGAGGTAGTCGATGCCGCCGAACAGGTCGAAGCGGCGCGACGGCCACCCGTGCTCGGTGACGACTCGGTCGCCGTCGCTGGGCACGTACCGACACGCACGAACCGTCGGCCGGCCGTTGACCCCGACCAGGCACCCCGTGCACTGTCCGATCCCGCAGAACGGCGCCCGCGGACGATGGTACCGCGGCGATCGCTGCAGATTCGGGAGCCCGCCCTGGACGAGGCGGTCGAGGACCGTCTCGCCGGGCCGGGCCTCGTAGGAGCGGCCCTCGAACCAGAACCGCGGGGCCGACCGCTCGACCATTCCCCGATCGGTCGTCACGCCCGCCCTGAGTATTTAGAGACCCGGAACGCACGGCGGTTCCCGGCTCGCTCCGCCGGCCGGTTGTCTACCGTAGCCCGGGCCTCCCTAGGGAGTGCTATATAGATACGGACGGGTGAGAGGGCCCACACCATGCGCGCGAGCGGGGGTTTCCACGGCCGGCGCATCCAGAAGACCGGCGGGTCGACGTTCATCGTCTCGCTGCCGAAGAACTGGGTGCTGGCCCGGGGGTTGCGCGCGGGCGATGTCCTCTACTTCACGCCGCGCGCCGACGGTTCGATGACCGTCTTCCCGGAAGCCGCGACCGCTGGCGAGGGAGAACGGAGGGTCGTCCAGGTCTCGAACAGCGCCGACCCGGAGCACCTCTTCCGCCGCTTGGTGGCCGAGTATATCGCCGGGTACCCCCTGCTGGAGATCCGCACCGAGGGCCGGATGAACGCGCGGACGCGCGAGGTCATCCGCGGGTTTGCCCAGCGCATGATCGGCCCCGAGATCCTCGAAGAGACGTCCGAGGCGGTCGTCCTCCAGGACGTGGTCGGCCCTAACCCGCTCCCGATCCCGTCGGTCATCCGGCGGATGCACCAGATGGTCCGCGCGATGCAGACCGACGCGATGGCCGCGTTCCGCGCGCGCGACCAGTCGATCGCCAAGGACGTCGTCGAGCGGGACTGGGAGGTCGACCGCCTCCACTGGTTCCTCGAAAAACAGGTCACGACCGCCCTGCGGGATGCCCGCGTCCTCGCGACGATCGACCTCACCCTGCCCGAGTGCTCGACCTACCTCCTCGCGGCGCGCGTCCTGGAGCGGATCGCCGACCATGCCGTGCGGATCGCCGAGACCGTCTCGATCCTCGGAAAGGAACGCACGCCCGCGCGGCTCGGAGCCGAGCTCGACCGGATGGCCGAGGGCGCCGCGACGGCGCTGGCCGACGCGCTCATTAGCCTCGACTCGCGCGACATCGACAAGGCGAACGCGGTCCTCGACGCGGCGCAGGAACTCACCCGCCTTCGCGACAAGGTCCTCCACGAGATAGCGACCAAGCCTGGCCGCCTCGCGATCGGTCTCGCCTACGTCCTCGAAAGCCTCGAGCGAAGTGCGTACTACGCCAGCGACCTTGCCGAGATCGCGATCGACCGGGCCGTGGAGGTAGCGGGCCGTCCCATCGACATGACTCCAACGACCGCCCCGTCGATCCCCGAGACGGCCGAGCGCCGGCCCCTGACCGCCCCTTAGCGACCGACCAGGGTGTCCAAGAGCTGCCCGACCTCCGAGGCGGAGGGTACCCGGGGGTTCGCGAGGATGGCCGGAGAGCGGACCGCGTGCGCCACCGCCTGCGACCGGTGTTCGTCCCACCCGTCCACCGTCCCTCCGGCCGCGCGCACCGTCGAGGGGAAGTGCAACTGGTCGAACATCCGGCGGACCCGCTGCGCGAACGGAGTCGCGCCGCGATCATCGGGAGCCGCGACCCGGTGGCCGAGGGTCTCGAGACGGTCGCGGGCGGAGGGGTGGTCGAACTCGAGCACGCCGGGGAGCGCGATCCCCTGGAGGCGACCGTAGGAGAGGCCGGTCGGCCCCTCGAGGGCTCGGGCTAGGGCATGGGCCAGGCCCCGTTGCGCGTTCGACGCGGCGAGGCCGGCCGAGGTGGCTGCGTAATGGAGCGCGGCCCGCGCCTCCGGGTCGTCGCTCCAGCGGATGGCGCGCGGCAGACGCTGGACCACGGTCGTAGCCGCATCCAGAGCCAGCGCGTCGGAGAGCGGGTTCGCCCACGCGGAGAGGAACGCCTCGCAAGCGAGCGCCAGCGTCTCGGCGGCCCCGTCCAGGACCCGGTCGACCGGAAGGGAGGCCGCGAACGCCGGGTCGACGATCGCCCAATCCGGGATGAACGACCGATCGGCGATCTCGATCGGGACCCCATCCCGCCCGCGGAGGTCGGACGCCCAGGAGGCTTCCGCACCGCTACCGCTGGTCGTTGGCACGGCCACGAGCCCGAGGGGTGGTCCCGTCGTCGGGTCGAGCAGGGGCGGCATCTCGGCGAGGGAGAGGTCCGGGTGGCCGAGTCGCAACCGCAGGGCCTTGGCCGCGTCGATCGTTCGACCGCCGCCCACCGCTACCAGCGTGTCGGGCGGAGTGGATCGGAGCGCTTCGACGAGACGCTCGACCGCGGCCACCTCGTGAGGCGCATCCGAGGCCACCTCGACCGTGGTCACCGTGTCCGACTTCGCCAGCTCCTCGACGATACGTCGTTGCCCGTCCTGGCGAGCGACCGCCGGGTCGACCAGGACGAACGCCCGGGTGCTCCCGAGGCCGCTCAGCTGCTCTAGGGCGCCGGTACCCCACGCGATGCGGGGAGACAGGAAGAACCCGCTCACTCGACGCCCACCGCCCTCTACCGTGGCCTACGCGCGAGGTCCCCCTCGGCACCGGGCGCACGCGCCCGTGAGCGAGAACGAGATCCCGTCGACGCTCCACCCCTCGGGATGCCGGGAGGCCAGCGCGACGAGCAGTTCGCGTTCCGCGTCCTCCAGGTCGACCGACGCAATTCGGCCGCAGTTCCGGCACACGATGTGAGAGTGGGGCGGCTCGCCCAGCCGCATCGGAACGTCCCGTGGGGGCGAAGGGACGGATACAGGGACTTCGGGAGCGGGATGCGGAGGCCGACGGAGGGGCCGACGGCGGGGCCGACTACCACGGGCGCGACGGGGGGCCATCGGAGGCGTGGACCGCACCCGTGTATTTAGGAGCCCGCCGGGGGAAACGGTCCCGCGCCGTTCCCTCGTCAGCGGCTCTCGTCCCACTCGGCCGGAGGCAGCGGACCGGTAAGCGCCGGCACCACCGGCGGGTCGGGCGGACGACGCACCGCAACCGCCAGGATCCCCACTACGAACAGGAGCGCCGCGAGCACCGCACCGAACACCCAGAACGGGATCCCGGTCGGGCCCGAGGCACCGGCCAGGGTTCCCGGGGAGGCCGCCGTGGGGCCGACCGGGGTGAACCGTATCGGCTCATGGACCGGGCGCCCGGCCACGACGAACGCCCCGAACGTGGGGGTCGCCGCGAAGGTGGTCCCGTTCGTCTCCGTGAACGAGGTCTGGGCTCCGAACGAATAGCTCCCGTTCGGTTCGTTGAACACCACGGCGCTCGCCGTCGACGAAGCTTCGACCCCGTTGGTCGTCACCGACCAGGCTGCGCCGGTCGGCAAGCCCAATTCTGAGTAGGTGACCGGGTAGGTCGTCGCGGGAGCGAAACGGGCCTGCTCGCTCACCGGAGAGTCGACCTTCACCGGGGCAGGGTTCGTTGAACCGGTATAGGAGCCATCGCCGGACCCGGTCCACGCGACGAAGAGCTCCCCCGGGGCGGCGAGGGCGCTCAGGTTCACCGAGGAGCCGTAGAGGAACCAGCCGCCGGACGGGTTCACGACCCCGGTCCCGGGGGACGCGGGAGAGGCTGCGAGCTGGTACTCTGGGATGTACGCGATGCTCAGGCTCGCGGTCGCACCGACGAGGTCGAACGACCCGGAAGCGGGGTTCGCGACGTACTGCGTCTGAGGGGTATCCGGAACGGGGTTCAGCACGGTGAACGTGAAGCTCCCGTTCGGTTCGTTGAAGCGGATCGCGGAGCTCGACGAGCCGTTCGAGATGCCATTTACCGTCACCGTCCAGTTCGTTCCGCCGGGCAGTCCGCTCGCGGTGAACGTCACGGGGTAGGTTGCGGAGGCCCAGAACTGGGCCTGCTCGGCGATCGGTGAGCCCATCGTCACCGTCGCCGGGTTGTTCGTACCAGAATAAGAGCCCGCCCCGCTCCCGTGCCATGATTCGAACTCGTATCCGGCCTGGGCGAGCGCGCTCAGGGAGACCAGGGACCCGGCGTCGAACCAACTTCCGTCGGGGTACACGGAACCGCCACCGAGCGGGCCGGCCGAGGAGGACAGCTGGTATTGAGCACGGTAGGTCAGGATCACTTCGATGGCCGTCGAGCCGACGGTGAACGTCCCCGCCGACGAACTCGCGAGGTAGCGAATCCCTGGCCCTCCGGGGATGGGCGAGGGGAGAGTGAAGGTGTACGACCCGTTCTGCTCATCGAGCGTGAACGAGGAGTTCGTCGACATCACCTGCTGCCCGTTCACGGTGACGGACCAGGGGGTCCCGGCCGGGAGGCCGGATTCCACGAAGATGACCGGGACCGTTGCCCACGCCGCGACTTGGTTGACCCAGGTCCTCCAGTAGTTCCAGGTGGAGTTTTGCGGTGCGAACTCCCCCACCGCCCAGAAGTGGACGTTGGTCGAGGGCGTGAACGCGATCGAAAAATCGCTTCCGAAGGGGCAGACCCCGGCCGAACATCCGACGGTGGGCTGGTAGGGTCCGGTCCCGTTGTGAAGCGGAACGGGAACCTCGAGGGTCCCGGCCGGGTCGGTGACCGCCTGCCCGGTGGCGAGGAAGGCCGGGTCGTGAGTCGCTGAGGATTCTCCGAAGACGAGGGCCACGTCGCCGCGGGCCGCGATCGAGAGGGCGGGGTCGAAATCGTAGGTCCCGGGTCCGCTGCTCCAGGTGAAGTCCTGGGTGAGCAGGTCGGTCGCCGTGTCCACCTCCCAGAGATGGAGGCACGAGCGGACCTGGACGTCGCCGCCGGGAGTGCACGCTCCGGTGGCCACGGCCCACAGGGTGTCCGACCGCCACGCGGCGCTGTCGACCCTCCCGTCCCCGACTCCGAGCAGGTCCGGGGTGCCGGGCTGGAGCGCATTCGGAGGGACGGCGGTGGTCGTCGTGAAGTTCGCGGGCCCGGAGAGCGTGACATTCCCCGGTGGGGATCCGCTCAGGGTGAAGAGATGCAACGAGTTGTTCCCGCCGAGCTCGTCATCCACCAGGTAGAGGGTGGAAGAGTCGCTGAGCGGGGTCGCTGGGACCAGCGCCTCGGTGGTGGGGTCGGGAGCATCCACCGCCACGGGAAGCCCGGTCCCCCCCTCGAGGAGGGCGGTCTTGTTGGCGGCCCACACCTGCGACCCCAGGAACCTACCTTTGGTGCTGAAGTCGTTGGCCGTGAGGACCACGTCCATGGCGTCGACGGCGAGCAGCGGCTGTCTCGGGACCGACCCGTGAACCGGGCCGATCGCCTCGAGGTTCCAGTCGGTGGTCGGGTCACTCGACAGACTGGCCCCGAGTAGGAGCCGGTGGGTGGTGAGGTCGTCGGCCGCGATGAACCAGCGAAGGGAGGAAAGGTCGAACTGGACCTGCGGGCTCGCGAGCTGGTCGGTGCCCGCACCGAACAGGTCGTCGAGGCTCCCGTTCAGAACTTCCGTGCCGTTGATGAGCCATACGCGCTCGGTCCCGTTGGTGAGTTCGAGCACGTCAGCCGGCTCCGACCGCGAGATGCGGGTCGGCCAGAACGCATCCGGAGCAGGTTTCCCGGTAGTCGATCCCGTCCCACCCCATGCCGGACGTGATCTCGCCCGGTGGATGCTGGGACGAGGCCGTGGGGGTCGCGACCGCACCGGGATCCGGGTGCGTCGCTTCCGCCGTGGAGAACGCGGTGACGGGGGAAGCCGATGGAGCGGCGCCGGAGGATGGGGGGGCCGAAGGGACGACCGCCGCCCCGCACGGCGCCAGGACGGCGAGCGAGGTCACGATGAGCAGGGTCAGCGCGAGCCAACCTGCGGTCGCCCTCGGAGAGGAATGGCCGATCAAAGGAACCCCCGCGGTTCGCGGGTAGAGGCTGTGTACGTTTGTCGGCGACCAAACTATTTCAAGATGCGTATAAGTGCGGATTGCTCCGAACTCGACCCGTTCCGTTTTTGGGGCGCGGTCGAGAAACCATCCCCACTCACTCCGGGCTGCAAGACCGCGTTGGCGGACCGGCACCGGTCAGGTTCTAGAGGGAGTTAGGCCCCCGTGATTCCCGGCGGAGCGTCCTTGAGGGGGCCGGTGTGGACCAGGACGCCGGTGCGATGCCGTTTCGCGCGGGCCTTGAATTCGGCCCGAACTAGTGGGTCACCGACCGCAGGTGACCTTCATTCGACGAGCGTCCCTCGTTTCACGAGTGCCGTCCCGTCCACGATCAGGTCCGCACCGCGGAGCAGGAGCCAGGCCCACCATCCGACATGGTTCGTTCCCCCGGCGGTGTCGTTCCGGCCGAGCTGGAGCGTGAGGACCCCGACCTCTTGGTCCCGGAGGAGGGGTGCGGTAGAGATTCGGTCGTTGAGCCCGACCGACAGCACCCCGATCCGGTCCTTTCCGATGCCGCCACGTGCGTAGCTCTCTGCGAACAGTTCCTGACCTCGATCGTAGGTGAACCGGGAGAGGCGGCCGTCCGAGAAGGTCCAGCGACCTCCGTCGACCTCCCCGACCGTATCGAACACCCCGACGGAGTTGGCCACGTTCGAGACGAGCACCCCGTCGGCGACCCGCTCGTCGAGCGCCACCGCGACCAGGCCGGCGGGAAGCTGAACCAGGCTCCAATCGCCTCCCCGCCGCGCCGGCGGAACGAGTCCGTCCGATACCTGAGGTCGACGGTGGCGCAGCCCGAGCCGGAGCCGGGTCCCGTTCGGATGGGAGACCTCCAGCTTTCGCCCGTTGAAGAGGATTCGCGCGATGCGTCGGGCCCGGCGATGGAGCAGCTCCGGGTCCACCGAGGTACCCTCGACCAGCTCATCCCTCCAGGCCCCGAGATTGACGCCGTACATGCGCGCCGATCCGGGTGACGCCCGTCCGAGCGCAAGTTGGACTGCCCGGGTCCCGGCTTTGGCCGCGGCCCCGTACAGGGCGTCACTGTATTCGCCTAGGCGGAACCGGGTTGCCGGGGGAAGCGCGTGGAACCGCTCCCGGTCGCTCGGCCCGAAGAACGTGACCAGCGCGTCGGACTTCGCAATCGCGGCGCGAAGGTGGTCACCGATCCGGGCGAGGTCCGCAGGGCGAGCTCCGGCGACCGCGGCCCAGTAGGTCGGCTCGTCCTGGTAGAACAGGAGCGGCCGCGCCCCGAGCTGAAGCGTTTCGAGGACGAAGGCGTTCGCGTACTCGAGCGTTTCCGACCAGCTTTCGATGGCGACGTGTTCGCCCCGGCGGACGCGCAGAGACTTGCGCAAGACGATTCGAGCCATTGCGCGGGCCCGGGGATCGGGGGCGGGAGACGAACGCATCCCGGTCCGGACCGCGAGGGGCTTCTTGAACCCGGGGTGGCCGGTAACGCTCAGGTCGTAGCGCAACCGGATCCCTGCGTGATCCGTGGTGATCTCCGTGGGGGAGGCGACCCATTGGAAGGGGTCGCTCGAACCCACGTACGAGGCGAGGAACAACCCGATGGCGCGGGAGGTCTCCCCTTGACCACGGGGCCGGTGCTCCGGACCGACGACGTGACCCACCCGTTCGAGTTCTCCGTGAACCCGTCGGGTCCACGAGTCGAGGTCCTCGGCCCACTCGAGTCGCAGGTTCGATCGACGCACCAGCCAAGCGCGGAGCTCCGGCCCGCGGTCCAGTCCGGGTCCGGCCGCGATGACTCGAACCGGACGGCTCCTTCCGGTCGCCGTCTCCAGCTCGACGAGGAACCTCAAGAACTCCCGGCTCCGCTGACTCGAGGAGGGAGGGGGCGCGAGGCGAGAAGATAGTTCCGACGAAGGAGTGGGAAAACCGCGAGGGACCCTCGGGGGAGGGGAGAAGTTCGTCTCCTCGTGGGCTCCCGTCGAGGGCGGGGGTCGGCCAGCGGGCGAATCGAGGGTGAAGGCGAGGGCGTGACCCGGAGGACGGAGGTATACCCCTACGACATCTCGGGGCACGAGCGGACGCACCGGGTCGGGACGGAACGGAGCGGATGCGATGCCCATCGGTCGGACCCCCGCCTCGATCCGGAGCCGCTGGACGGTCGTGTGGCTGAGGCCGAAACGTCGGGCGAGGTTCCGCGTGCTCGCTCGGGCCGTGCTCGTCCCGGGGACCGCAGTGGACGCCTGAAGGATCTCCCGGACCCGGGGTTCCGGGATCCCGCCGCTCCGGGGGGTTCGGGCGAGGGGTCGCTCGATCCCACGAAGTCGGCTGGCGAGGAACCGTCGTCGCCAGCGGGCCACGGTCAACCGTCCGACGGCGAGTCGGTCGCCGATCTCGAGGTCCCGCTGCCCCTCGGCCGCCGCGAGCACGATCCGGGCTCGCAGTGCTCGGGCATTCCGACGCGGGTCCCCACGGGCCCATCGAACGAGAGTGACCCTTTCTTCGGGGCTGAGAACCACCGGTGGCGCAACCCGCACGCCCAGACATGCGTCGGTCCCGTCTTAGAGTATTTGCGGTGTCGCGAACGCTATAAGTCACTCTCTAAATGTTCCATCATCCGGCGGATTGATAATCGTCGGGTTACGTGGAGCCCCTATGCCCGCTACCCGACGCACCGCCCGAGCCTCCACGACCCAGAAGACGATCCCGAGCCCGCAGGAGATTGTTCCCGGAGTATTTCTCGGAGGATGGAAAGATGCCCTCACGTTCTCCGGTCGGAGGTTCTGCGTCCTGGATGAGGCGCCCGAAGATATGCCTCCGGCGACCCACATCCCGATCTACGACGAAGGGAAGGACGCTCCCCTCGTCCCTAACTTGGACCGGCTGGCCGCCGAGGTTCACGCCGCCCGCCGCGCGAACGAACCGGTCCTGGTCTTCTGCGGCCACGGCGTTCGCCGCTCGCCACTGGGTGTCGCGTGGTACCTCCATCGGTACGAGAAGCTCCCGCTGGACCAGGCCTACGCCCAGATCCGTTCGGTCCGCCCGAAGGTCGAGACCGCGAGCGAGTGGATTGGCCATTGCCAACCCCTCGAGGGGTAGCTCCCTCGTCGGCCCCACCGATGCAGCTCGAGGACAACGCCGACCCGGCGTGGGTCGCGGCGCTCGCGAGCGTCTCTCTCCGCCGGGCGAGCCGGGCCATGGAGGAGGCCCAGGGCGAACGTGCGCTCTTCCGGCACCTCGACCGGATGCATCGGGAGGGAGGTCGGAGTTCGTACGTCGAGATCGACGCCCCGCTCGAGCTCTACGCGCTCGTGCGACTGCTCCGGCCGACCCACGTCGTCGAGGTCGGTGTCTCTTCGGGGGTTTCCTCGGCCTATCTCCTGCAGGCGATGGACCGACTCGGCCGGGGCACCCTCCACTCCGTGGATCTGCCGAAAACCGAATCTCCCCGACCCGATGGAAAGCGGAGCCGTTACCCCTCTTGGGCCCTCCCTCCCGGTCGGTCCTCGGGCTGGGCGGTTCCGTTCCCCCTCCGCAAGCGATGGGACCTGCGCCTGGGGGACAAGCGAGAGGTGGTATCCCTGCTCGGGGAGGAGGTCGAGTCGGTCGGTCTCTTCGTCTACGACGTCCCCCACGTCGAAGCGCAGGCGGCCCGGGAATTCGCGGCCCTCGACCGGCGCTTGCCGAAGGGCGCGGTAGCGATCGCCGACCACGGGCCGGGGGGCGACCTGTGCGCCCCCCTTCGACGCTGGGCCGCTACCCGCGGCGCGCGCCCGGTCCGCCGGACCGGCCTCGGTCTCTTTGGGTTCCGGTGCGCAGTCTAGCGACCGGCACTACCCCAGCCAGTTCCAGAAGTCGTCCCGCCAGAAATCCACGTCCTCGTGTACGTGCCGGAGCGGCGAGGGCGTGAGCCCTTCCCGTTGGGCATCGTCGAACCGGCGCCGCAGCTCCTCGACCGTTTCGTCCGAGAGGGAATCAAGGATCGGTTTGAGGTCGTCCTTGATCCCGAGGTCAAGGACGCGCTCTGGGTGGCGGATCACGAGACGAATGTGGTGGCTGGACTGACTCTCGACCCGCACTACCTGCCAGGTGAGCGCCTCTCCTCGTTTCTGCTGGAGCTCGAAGGCCGCCAGGTTGCCGATCGCCTCGGCGACGAAGTTCTCGTCGGTCATCCCCGGCTTCAGATGCAACCCGACCTCGATTCCGCGGTGCGTGTCCCACCGACACCATGGTACGAGAAATCCTATTCGCGTGGCCCTGTGCCCAACCGGGGGTCGGCCCGCTCCTCCGAACCTCCTTGGGGGGTTGGTGCGGGGAGAGGGGCTTGAATCGCCCGAGGGTTCGAACGCGGAGTCAAAACCCGATGGAAGTGGAGGAACCCAGTCCGAGGATGATGCGTCGGCGCCGCTCCTTGACCGAACCAGTTCGTGTCGATGGGCGCGTGCCTTTCCCGCATTCTCCGGGTTCTTGCGCCGAGGGCTGGGTCGGGGGCCAAGCCTCATCGGGTAAGGGGCGTCCCGGGTCCTGCGTCAGATGGGAACTGACAGGGCTTGGATCCCGGAGGCACGACCGCGGGCCGGTGGATCCCTTTGCCTCGCCTGAGAAGGCTCGGAGTCCTCGAAGCCTTAGAGCGCCGGAGGAGCCTTGTTCACGTGGCCCATGGCTTCTTCGACGTCCTTCTGCGTGTTCGACATGGGGTGGACGGACGTCATCTCAGCGTAGTTCCCGAACCACCGGGACCAGAGGAGCATGAACTCGGCTTGCTTCGCGGGAGTCTCAAAGTCCACCACGAGGATGATCTCGCGACTCGCGTAGTTGGCGTACGCGCATTCGGGCTTGAATCGAGACATCATGTGACCGAGGAGCTTCCCCGGGCCACCCGATGCATCCAGCTTGTTGCCGACATCCGCGGGAACGATTCCTCGAATGAGATACCGCATGTCCGGAGGCACTTCTGGCGGCAGATAACCATTCCCGGTAGGGTCGTCGGTCGAACGGGACCTCGGACACCGTGCGTGGCGGGGGGAAGCCCGCGCCTTTGGCCAGGGGTCGAAAAAGAGATTGGAACCCGCTGGGGGTCCGAGTATTGAGTGCAGGGATAGGGATTTGAACCGCCCGGGGGGTTAAATCCGCTGTTTCCCGGCTTCCATCCACCGTCACGAAGAAGGACGGCGATTCACCGCTTTCGGTCCAGGCGGGGGCCTCGAAGTCGGTCGAGGCGGCGATAGAACCCAGGTCTCGGCCCCACCCCTACCAAGACAAGATAGTCGCCGTCGACCTCGAAGAGTAGCCGGTACCGATCGCTCAGGAAATGTGCGACTCGAACCCCCTCGCGAGTGATGTGCCTAAGTTGACCTACGCTGTAGCCCAACCCCGAGGCAAACGGGCGCATCCGGAGCCTAGCGATTAGTCGCCACATTTCGGTACGCGCGCGCAGCGGGAGAACGGCGAGATCCTTCTCGAACAACGGGCCGACTACGACCCGATAGCTCATCGGGGGGACCGACGAGCTCTCGAGGGCGGATACTTCGCGTACAGGGACTCAATGGGTTCGAGCTTGGCCTTTCCGGAATGGATGTCCTTTAGGCGTTGTTCCATCTCCTGAAACCACGGATCCTGCTCCTCGAGTTCTTCGAGGATCGCCCGAATGACTTCATCGTAGCTCTGGCCCCCGGATTTAAGGCGCTGGAGCTCAGCTCTCGTCGACGCGCGCACCGAGATGGTCGTGAGCGCGTCAGCGGACATAGCGATGGGTTCTATGGCTTCGCTGGTCTTAATAATTATCGTCACCGAACGTTTCTGCCGTCGGGCCCCTTGAGCCGGGACGAATCCGATCGCGACGCTCCGTAGGTAGGAACCACCCAACGCTCGAGCTCCGCGACTCCCTAGGATGCTTAGGTGTCGGGGGGGGATTTGAACCGCCCATGGGTTCGAATACCCCGTGTTTTGTGGACATGTTCTTTCACAAGTTCTGTGCGGGGAGAGGGATTTGAACCCACGAACCCCTACGGGACCAGACCCTGAATCTGGCGCCTTTGACCAAGCTGGGCGATCCCCGCGCGGGGGGCCGAGCGAGGTCCGGCTTATGACCGTGTCGGCGAAAATTCACGCGATCGCGGGCACGGTGGCGGTGGGTCGCCGGTTCCTCTCGGTGGCGAGAACGTCGAGCGCCTCGGAGACCGTCGCCTTCTGGTGGACGATCGTCCGCAGCGCCTTCAGCATCGCGACGGGGTAGTCGGATTGCCAGATGTTGCGACCCATATCGATGCCATGCGCCCCTTCGTCAATCGCGGCGCGCGCGAGCTCGAGCGCAGCGCGGTCGCTGTCGAGCTTCGGGCCCCCGGCCACGACGAGCGGCACCGGACACCCCTCCACGACCTTCGAGAAATTCTCGCAGTAGTAGGTCTTGACGATGTGCGCGCCGAGCTCGGCAGAGACTCGGCAGGCGAGCGCAAGGTAGCGGGCGTCCCGCTTCTCGAGTTCTTTCCCGACCGCGGTGATCGCCATCACCGGCATGCCCGCGCTCTCTCCCTCATTGACGAGGTCCCCGAGGTGAACGAGCGACTCGTGCTCGTGCGGCGCGCCCACAAAGACGCTCAGCGCGATCGCGCTCGCGTTCAGGCGCAGGGCCTCGACCATCGAGGTCGTGATCGCCTCGTGGGAGAGGTCTTCGTGGAGGACCGTGACGCCGCCCGAGACGCGAAGAACGATGGGGGTCGTGGTCGTCGGCGGCACCGTCCGGCGCAGGATCCCCCGGGTGAGCGCGAGGGCGTCCGCGTGGGGGAGCAGCGGCGCGATGGTCGCCCGCGCATCCTCCAACCGGTGGGTGGGGCCCATGAAGTAGCCGTGGTCGACGGCGAGCATGACCGTGTTCCCGCTCGTGGGCGAGAACATCCGCCCGATCCGGTTCGCGAGTCCCCAGTCCATTTCTCGACCTCGAGCGGTGCGATGGGAGAGGCGCTTCTTATCGGTTGCCCCGGCCGGAGGAACCCTCGGAGGACGTGGACGGGGGTACGTCCGTTCCCCGGAGCGCGACCGGGACCCGCCGGTCCTCCTTCACCCGGTTGAGCACTACCTGGGTGTTCGAGCGCTCGACGTACGGGTCCTGGAGCATGTGCTTCACGAAGCGGTCGAGGTCCCGCCGGTCGCGGAAGCGCCCGATCAGGAGCGCGTCGTTGTCACCGGTGACATCGTAGATGGCGTAGGCGTGGGAATCGTGGGCGATTCGCTCCTCCACCTCCCGCAGCTTGCCCTTAGAGATCCAGATCCCGATCACCGCCCAGAGGTCCCAACCGAGTTTTTCGTCATCGAGCAGCGGGATGTACCCCTGGATCACTCCCTGCTTCTCGAGTTGCTCGATCCGAGCGCTCACCGTGGTCGGCGAGATCTTGAGTTGCTGGGCGATCTTCCGGTGGCTCCGGCGGGCGTCGATGTTCAGCTCCACTAGGAGCTTACGGTCGAGCTCGTCGAGGATGGACGTTCGGCGCATGAATAGGGATGAATCAAGTCAAAGATAATGACTTGGTGTTTCAAACTGGATGTTCGTCCGATTTTGGCGTCCAACGTTTGATGTACTCGATTCGATTCGTTCCTCGCCGAAGGCTCCATGTCTCCTACCAAGAAAGCGGCCGGTGCGCACGACGGGACGGCGATCCTGGCGAAGCTGAAGGCCGAAGGAATCCGGTGGGTGCAACTGTTCTACACCGACGTGTTCGGCGGCTACAACCAGGTAGACGTTCCCCTCTCCACGCTGGACGCCGACTCGTTCCTCACCGGCGTCCCCAAACTGGACGGCTCGTCCGTCCGCGGCTTCCGGGAGATCTTCGAGTCGGACATGTTGCTCGTCCCCGACCCGCGCACTCTCGCGACGATCCCCTGGAACCCCGAGGCCGGCGGCACGGTCCGGTTCATCTGTGACGTCCGTATCGGCGGCACGAGCGAGCCGTACGACCACGACCCCCGCGCGGTCGCCCGGAAGACCGAGCAGGTCCTCGCGAGCGCGGGGTACGACACCTCGTACTGGGGACCCGAGATCGAGTACTTCATCTTCGACTCGATCGAGCTCATCCCCTCCGCGCAGGGTGTGAGGGATCCCTGGGCCGGTGCGGGCTACCTGCTCCACCAGTCCGAGGCCCCGTGGGAGAGCGGGCCCCAGTCCTCCACGATCCGGTTCAAGGAGGGGTATCACCGCACCCCGCCCTACGATTCGACGATCGGGCTCCGCGCGGAGATGTCGAACATCCTGACGGACGACTTCCACCTCCGAATGGACGCGCATCACCACGAAGTGGCGACGAGCGCCCAGGCGGAGATCAACATCCACTTCGACGAGCTGGTCCCGACCGCGGACCACGTCCAGGACATCCGGTACGTGATCAAGAACGTGGCCCATCGCCACGGGAAGGTCGGCTGCCTCATGCCGAAACCGATCTACGGCGACAACGCGATCGGCATGCACACCAACCAGTCGATCTGGTCGAAGGGGAAGAACGCCTTCTACGACGGGAACGACTCGTACGCCGAGGTCAGCCAAACGTGTCGGTACTATGTCGGGGGACTGCTCGCCCACTCCCGAGCGCTGTGCGCGATCACTAACCCGATCACGAACTCCTACCGGCGTCTCGTGCCCGGCTACGAGGCCCCCGTGTTCATCGCCTGGAGCCGCGCCAACCGCTCCGCGAGCGTCCGCATCCCGTTCTACCTCAAGGGACGCCCCGAGGTGAAGCGCATCGAGTATCGGACGCCGGACTCCGCGGCCAATATCTACCTCACCGAGGCGGCGCTCGCTCTCGCCGGCCTGGACGGGATCAAGCGCAAGATCGAGCCGCCACCCCCGGTCGACCAGGACATCTACAAGCTCTCCCCCGCCCAGCGCAAGAAGCTCGAGATCCGCGAGCTGCCCGGCTCGCTCGGGGAGGCGCTCGACTGCCTCGAGTCCGACCGGGGGTTCTTGAAGCCCGCGTTCGCCGACTCTCTTCTGGATATCTACATCGAGTTCAAGCGGGCGGAGCAGCTGGAACTCAACCTGCGGCCCCACCCGTACGAGTTCTACCGGTACTTCGACGTGTAGGCCTAGGGAGGGTCTGGGTCCTCCCCCATGACCGAGGCCAGGCGTTTCACCGGGGGCCGCATCTTCACTGGCCGGCGCTTCGTCGAAGCCCTGCTGGTCGAGGACGGCCGGGTAGTGAGCCTGGGCAGCGAGGAGGAGGTCGCCCGGGCGAGCCCCACGGGCTGCGAGGGGGAGGACCTCTCCGGGGGGCTGGTCGCGCCGGGGCTCGTGGATGCCCATCTCCATGTGGCCGAGGTCGTCCGCGCCGAGCAGGGGCTCCCGCTGGAGGGGTTGCGCGCTCGGGAGGAGATCGGCGAACGGCTCCGGAGATGGGCGGAAATGCACCCCGCCGGCCCGATCGTCGGTCGCGGCTGGAGCGTCGAGGGCTTTTCGGACGGCGAGGAACCGACCCGCCGGGACATCGAATCGGTCGTGGCGGACCGCCCGGTAGTGCTCTACCACGTCAGCGGGCACGCGGCGATCGTCAACGGCTACGTCCTGGACGCGGCCGGAATCACGGCCGGGTCTCCCGACCCGCCGGGCGGTCGGTGGGGGCGTGGGCCGGACGGGACTCCGAACGGAAGGCTCTACGAGCGGGCACTCGGAGCGGTCGCCCGTTTCTCGAGCGGAGCCTATCCTCCCGACCCTCGGGCGATCGGCCGAACCCTCCGGTCGTGGGCGGCGCTCGGGGTCACGACCGTGGGAACGCTCAACACCGACCCGGAGGAGCTCGAGGTCCTGGCCACGCTCGCAAAGTCGGGAGACCTTCCCGTCCGGGTCCGGGCCTACCTGCGCTACGCGCGATTTTCGGAGGTCGACTTCGGTCGACGGCTCGACGCCGCCGAGGGAGGTCTCCTCTCGGTCCGGGGTACCAAGTCGTTCGCCGATGGAGCGTTCGGGCCCCGGACGGCATGGCTCTCCCAGCCGTATGCCGACCGCCCCGATAGTGCGGGTGATTCAACGCTCGGGGCGGCGGAGCTCGCGGAGGTCGTCGAGCGAACGGTGAGCGCCGGGCTAGTTCCCGCCGTGCACGCGATCGGTGACCGAGCCCTCGGGGCGGTGCTTCACGCGATGGACGGAGCCTCCCCCGCTCCCACTCCTTTGCGGGTCGAGCACGCCGCCCTCGTCCCTCCGGAGCTCCACTCGGTGCTCGATCGGGTACGGCCCGCGCTGGTCGTGCAGCCGGGGTTCGTCTGGAGCGATGGCTGGCTCCGAGCCCGGCTCGGGCCGGAGCGAGCTCGATTCGCCTATCCGTTCCGCACGCTGACCGAACGCGGGCACCTGCTCATCGGCTCGAGCGACGCACCCTACGACCCCGTCGATCCCTGGAGAGGGTTGGCCGCGGCGGTCCACCGTACCGACCCGGAGGGCCGATCCGCGAACCCGGACCCGGGGGAGAGCCTCTCCGAAGAGCAAGCCTTTCAGCTCTATACGTCGAATGCCGGTCGCGGATTCGGGGAAGCGGACCTCGGGACCCTCGAGGTGGGGGCGCGGGCCGACCTGGTCGTCCTGGACGCACCCGACCTCGGGCGCGCGATCGGTCGCGGGCGCTCCGCGGTGCGAGCGACCTGGCGGGGAGGGGAGCTGACCTACCGTCGCGAGAGGAAGGCAGGGGAGTAACCGTCTAACCCCCCTCCCGCCTCATCGGGCCATGGCCGCTCCCCCCGGAGTTCCGCCGATGAAAGAGTTCTCTCCGTCGATGCGGACCGACCTCATGGTCGCCGACTGGAGGGCGGCGCTCCCGCCCGAGCTCTCGGTCGAGGAGAAGGAGCGGCAACTCTACGGAGCGGCCTGGGAAGCGTACATCGAGGGCGATTACGGATTCGGCCTCTGGCTCTGGCACGAATGCGACCGCCTCACGAACAACTTGAACGGGAACGTGCGCGAGGTGACCCGGATCTTGGGTCCCGGGCGCTATTTCGGGTTCTCGCACCGGCGGGCCGTCGCCTCCGCTGTCCCGATCGAACGGATCTACCGGCCGCGCAAGGGGGACATGAGCACGCCCCGGACGGACGCCTACGTACTCCCCCACTACCAGGTCCTCTGCGTGTATCTCGTGAAGGCGGACGCGGGCGACACCAAGGCCAAGGCCCTGCTGGAGATCTCGCTCGGGGAGCTCGAGGACCTACGACGGAACGACGCCTTCCTCAAGCATTTCGAGACGTTCCGGGACCTCGTGAATCGCACGAAAGCGGCGGGGGCCGCTCCGGCGGCTACCCCGGTTCCCCACCCGACCAGCCCCGGCGCGGTTCCGTCGGTCGCCAAGGGCCGTCGAACTCGCGCCAAGAACTAAGTGCGGGGGCCGAACCCCTCCTATAGCCGGTCCGGCTGAGGCGGGAGAGGCGAGCGATGCGAGTGGTAGTGGTGGGCGGTGGCGGCCTTACAGGGCAGTGCTCGGTCCGGGACCTGGCGACCTCCGGGACGTTCGACCAGGTCGTCGCGGCGGACCTGGATCTCGGCCTCGCCGAGCGCGCTGCGCGCGCGGCCGGACCCGGGCGAGCGCGACCAAGCTCGATGTCCGAGACCGCGAGGCCCTCGTCCAGCTCCTCCGGGGAGCGGACGTCTGCGTCAACGCCGTCCAGTACGGGTTCAACCTCGCCGTGATGGAGGCGACCCTCGCCGCGGGCGTTCCCTACCTCGACTTTGGCGGTCTCTTCCACATGACCCGCCGGCAACTCGCGCTCGACGAACGGTTCCGCTCGGCGGGGCTGATCGCGATCCCGGGATTAGGACAGGTACCCGGGATCTCGAACGTCCTCGCCATGGAGGCGTGCCAGGACCTGGAGCGGGTCGAATCGCTCGTCATCCGCGACGGTTGGAAGGACCTCACGGTCAACGGTCCCGAGATCTCTTTCACCTGGTCTCCCAGCACCTTCCTGGACGAGATGGTGATGGCCGCCGTGGTCTTCGAGAAGGGCGCCTACCGCGACTACCCGGCGATGAGTGGGGCCGAGGAGTACGACTTCCTTCCGCCGGTCGGTCGCACTCGACTGTACCGGACGCTCCACTCCGAGCCGGCCACGCTACCCGAAAGCCTCCGCGACAAGGGGATCCAGCATTGCGAGTGGAAGGAAGGAGGCCCGGGCATCGAGGTGCTCCGGACGATGGCGCTCCTCGGCCTCGGTTCGGACCAACCGCTGGACGTCCGGGGCCAGTCGATCTCACCCCGCGATTTCGTCCTGGCCCTCCTGAAGCGAGAGAAGCTGCTCGGAGCCCCGGAGGGGGTCGTGGTCAACGATTGGGAGGTCTGCGACATCGAGATCCGCGGGACGCTCCGGGGGCAGCCGGTCGTCCGTCACGCCCTCGCGAGGTTCCCGCCTCGCCCGGACTGGCATCTCACGGCCACCGAGTATGCGGTCGGTGTCGCCGGAGCGGTCGGCGCGGAGCTGATCGCCACGGGACAGGTCACCGCCCGAGGCGTCGTTCCACCGGAGCGCTGCGTACCTCCCGGGCCGTTCCGGGCCGCGTTGAAGGCCCGCGGGATCGAGACCGCCATCGTCCCGCCGGAACCCCCGCTGGCCCCCGCGCGTACGAGCTGAAAACAGCCTCCAAGTGGCTATTTTGGCGATTTTTCGGTTGTTTGTGGCGAAACTAATGGGTAACTGATGGGTAATTTTACGCTAAGACACCATCGCAGTACTAGTTGAGTTTCGTTGCCTATTGTACTATATTAAATGGAAATGAGAATCCGCTCGGAAGCCATCTATATATAGCGACCACCGGCTCGCAGGGCCGCCTCTGATGCATTCTTTATGGTGGACCAGGAACCCGCCCCGCCCATCTCCCTCCGCGAGCGGGAGCTCGGTCTCGCGCTCCCTCTCCACGCGGACCGTCTGACCCCCCGGGGCGCCAGCGGGGAGACGGAGGTCCATCCTCCCCCCTCCGGACCCGACTCGGGAGCCGAGCCTCCCAAGGAGAAGAAGGAGGCGAAGGAGCCCAAGGAAGCGAAGGAGGTCCCCGTCGAGCCCGCGGCGGAGGTCGAGCCGCTCCCAATCTCGATCGCCCGCCTCGTTCCAAAGCTCAAGAAGAGCGCCAAACTCTTCGCGGAAGGCAAGAAACACATCCCGAACTCTTCGAGCTCGCTCATCCGGGTCGCGTCCTACGACCCGTGCCCCCCGTTCATCGCGGCGGGCAAGGGCCCCCGGATCTGGGACGAGGACGGGAACGAGTACCTCGACTTCAATCTGGGCTATGGCTGCCTCATCAATGGGCACGCCCCGCGCGAGCAGGTCAAGGCGATCCAGGAGCGGGCCGAGCTCGGGCTCCACTTCGCGGCACCGACCGCGCTCGAGATCGACCTCGCCATCATGTTCCAGAAGATGGTGCCCACCGCCGAGAAGGTAGCTTTTTGCTCGAACGGCTCGGACGCGACCATGAACGCCATCCGGATCGCCCGGGCGGTCACGGGCAAGGACGCCATCCTGAAGTTCGAGGGCCACTACCACGGCCAGCACGACTACGCGCTCATCAGCGCGGAGGCGCCCCCGATCGTCGCGGGGCTCGACGAGTTTCCCCGACCCATCCTCAACTCGGCGGGGATCCCGCCCGGGGTCACCGACTACGTGATGGTCGCCCAGTACAATTCGCTCATCTCGTTCGAGAGGATGGTCAAGCGCTACCGAGACCGGCTCGCCGCCGTGATCCTCGAGCCGATCATGGCGAATTCGGGCATCATCCCGCCCATCCCGGACTACCTCAAGCGGCTCATCGAGATCGCGCACGAGAACGAGCTGCTCGTCATCTTCGACGAGGTGTTCACGGGCTTCCGGGTCGCGCCGGGGGGTGCGCAGGCGCTCTACGGGGTCGAACCCGACATCTCCTGCTGGGCCAAGGCGCTCGGCGGAGGGGTGACGATCTCGGCGGTTTCGGGAAAGACCGAGTACATGGACCTGATCGCCCCCGGGCGGATCTCGTTCGGTGGCACCTACTTCGCGAACAACATTTCGCTCGCCGGAGCGCTTGCGAACCTGAAGATGCTCCATCGCGGAGGCGAGGACCTCTATGCGCGGTTCGCTCGGATGACCACCCGGCTCGAGCACGGCCTGGAAGAGGCCGCGCACGACACGAAGATCAACGTTCTCGTCCAATCGGTGAACGGGATGCTGCAGTTTTTCTTCACGCGACGCAAGAAGATCCAGAACTACCGGGAGTCGCTCCAGATCGACTGGAACCTCTACCTGCGGCACCACCAGCTCCTGCTGGACAAGGGGATCTACATCCACCCCGACAACTACGAGCGCCTCACCTTCTCGAGCGCCCACACCGACAAGGACATCGAGAAGTTCATCTCCATCGCCCACGAGACGTTCACCGAGCTGAAGACGCTCCCCCGCGACTACCTCCCCTAGGCCCCCGGGGCGCCCCCGGCCCCGAACGGGCGGGTTAATACCCTGAAACCGTTGGCAGAGCGGATGGCGGAGTCGGCAGGACGACCGCCCACCTAACGGAGGTTGGGTTGGGCCGGAGTCCGAGCGACCTGATCGTCTTCGTCGGCAAGCGTCTCGTCCAGCTCATCCCCGTCCTCTTCGGGGTGATCGTCCTCACCTTCTTCTTCACCCACCTCAACGCCGGCAACATCTGCAATGCGTGGTATCCGCACGCCAGCCTATCGACCATCAAGAACTGCGAGGCGACGGCGAACCAGCCGATCCTCAACCAGTTCGGCACCTACTTCGTGAACCTCCTCCAGGGGAACTGGGGCGCCTCGAACACGGGCGTGCTGGTCTACCCGTACATCGCGGCCGCGGTCCCGGCGACCCTCGAGCTGGTACTCGCCGCGCTGTTCCTCATGATCGTCATCGGGATCCCCCTCGGGGTCATCGCGGCCCAGTACAGCGGCCGGTGGGGCGACCACCTCGTCCGCATCTTCTATCTCAGCGGGTGGGCGACCCCGACGTACCTGGGCGCGGTGATCGCGGCGGTGTTCGTCGGACCCTACCTCGGACTGCCGAATCACGGGGAGTACTCGACCCTCGCGCCCCCGTTCGCCCGGGTCACCCACATGTCGGTGCTCGACGCGCTCCTCGCTGGCAACCTCCCCTACACGATCGACGCGATCTCCCACCTCATCCTGCCGGCGACCGTCCTCGCGTTCATCAACATGGGGATCGCGACGCGGATGACTCGGGCCTCGATGCTCGAGGTCCTGCCGTTGGACTATGTCCGTTCGGCGCGGATGAAGGGGCTCACTGAATTCTGGGTGATGTACAAGCACGCCCTCCGGAACGCGCTCATCACGACCACGACCGTTCTCGGCGTGACGGCGGGGGGCCTGCTTGCCGGCACGGTCGTCGTCGAGGAGGTGTTCGACTGGCCCGGGATCGGGCAGTACGCCTACACGGCGATCGGCGGTGGCGGCACCGTTCCGAACTATGCCGGCGCCGTCGCGGTTGTCATCATCTTCGCCGTCGCGGTAGTCGTGGCCAACCTGATCGCGGACATCCTCTACGGGGTCCTCGACCCCCGCGTGGACTGGAGGTAGTTCGGATTGACCGGGGAGGGCAAGGCGACGCCGCAAGGGGTCACTGCGCCTCCCGGCAAGGGCTTCGTCCGTTCGGTACAGGAGTCCTTGGGGACGTTCTGGCGGGTCCTGCGTGCCAACCCGCTCTCCTTCCTCGGCTTCCTCATGGTGGCGATCATCTGCCTCACCGCCCTCATCATCGTGGTCGCTCCGCACCTCCTGGTGCCGTACGGACCCCAAGTGAACACAGGCGCGTACTCCAAACCCCCCTCGTCGTCGCACCTGTTTGGCACGGATGCGAACGGGTTCGACATCTATTCCAACGTGATGCTCGCCCTTCCGATCGACCTCGGGATCGGCATTGCGATCGCCGGGGCCGCGCTCCTCGCCGGGGGCGCGCTCGGGCTAATCGCCGGGTTCTACGACCGCCCGGGCACGGTGGGCGCCGCGGTGTCCCTCACGATCATGCGCCTCACCGACATCTTCCTCTCCTTCCCGAGCCTCATCCTCGCGCTCGCCATCACCCGGGCCCTCGGGATCGGGGTCTGGGAGACCGTGCTCGCGATCGGTCTCACCTGGTGGCCCTACTACGTTCGGCTGGTCCGTGGGGAGGTGCTCGCCATCAAGCACCTCCCGTACGTGACGGCGGCCCGGGCCGCGGGCGTGCGGGAGAACCGGATCCTCCTCCGCCACGTCGTCCGCAACCTGCTGGAGCCGATCGTCGTCTATTTCACCCTCGACATCGGCACCGTCCTCGTCACCTACTCTACCATCGGCTTCATCGGCGTTGCCAGCAAGTATCCGGGCCCCCAGCCGGAGTGGGGGGCGATGCTCGCGTTCTACCAGAGCGCGGGCTCGATCAACACGTACCCGTGGGAGGTCTTCGCGCCGGGTCTTGCGATCTTCATCACCGTGCTCGCCTTCAGCCTGCTCGGGGACGGCTTGCGCGACATCCTCGACCCCCGGACCCGGCGCGCGTTCGTGCGGGGCACGGTCAGCCATGACCCGCCCCCCGAGCTGCCGCCGCTCGCCTCCGCCGAGGTCGCGGGCGCCCCGTCTGCCGCGGCCGGTCCCGTCGACTCGGGGGTGCCCACGTGACCGAGCCCATCCTCCGCGTCCAGAACCTCTCGATCACCTACACGGTCGGCGCCGGGGTATTCCAGGCGGTCTCGGACGTCTCGCTCGACATTTACCCCGGACAGGTCGTCGGGATCGTCGGGGAGACCGGGTGCGGCAAGAGCACGCTCGCGCAGGCGATCCCCCGGCTCATGCCCGAACCCCCCGCCTCCATCGGCTCGGGGAAGATCATCTTCCGGGGGACCGACCTCGTCCAGGTGCCGAAACGGAAGATGCCGATGGTCCGGGGGACCGGCATCGGGATGATCTTCCAAGAGCCCCTCAACTCGCTCAACCCGGCCTACCGGGTCTTCGACCAGATCGTCGAGTCGATCCAGATCCGCCATTTCCGCGAGATCGGGGTCGTGAAGTCGTTCCAGGGCGGAGAGGTCCCGTTCGACTACTCGAAGCGACCGACGACCAAGGTGTCGAGCGCGCTGACCCGCTCGGTCATCCCGGAGGGGGCCGCGGAGGAGATCGTCAAGCAGCGCATCCGCACGCGCTCGGACTATCGCAAGGAGGTCCTCGACTACCTCCGGCTCGTGCGGATCAACGACCCCGAGACGATCATCGACCTCTACCCGCACGAGCTCTCGGGCGGGATGCGCCAGCGCATCATGATCGCGATGGCGCTCAGCGAGAAGCCCTCCCTCCTCATCGCCGACGAGCCGACGAGCGCGCTCGACGTGACGATCCAGGCGCAGGTCCTGACGCTCATGAAGGACCTCATCGACGAGGTTGACGCGTCCATCCTGTTCATCAGCCACGACCTGGGCGTGATCGCGGAGACGGCGGACGAGATCGGCGTGATGTACGCCGGGCGGATCATCGAGTACGGGCCCGTGGACGAGGTGTTTCGCTCGCCCCGCCACCCGTACACGAAGATGCTGCTCGCGGCCGCCCCGCGGATCTACAAGTCGGACGGCTCGCTCCGCTCGATCCCGGGAAACGTGCCGAACCTCTCCCGACCGCCGTCCGGGTGCCGCTTCCATCCCCGATGCCCGCTCGCCCGCCCGGTCTGCAAGGAGAAGACGCCCCCGCTCGCCCCCGTGACGCCCTCCGGCCCCGACACCCCGCCCGACGCGCACCGGAGCGCGTGCTTCTTCTCGGAGGAGGTGCCGGGATTGCCGTGACCGACGCGACCCCCCTCCTCGAAGCGGTCGACCTCCGGAAGCTGTTCCCCCTCACGCGGAGCCTGGGGGATGTGGTCGGCCGGATCCCCCGCCGGGCGGTCCACGCGGTCGACGGCGTCTCCCTGTCCATCGCCCCGGGGGAGACGCTCGGCCTCATCGGCGAGTCGGGCTCGGGAAAGACGACGTTCGGCTGGCTGGTCTCGCGCCTCCACGAACCGACCGGCGGCCAGATCCGGTTCCAGGGCCACGACGTGACGTACCTCGGCGGTGAGGAGCTGCGTCTGTGGCGACGCAACGTCCAGGTCGTGTTCCAGGACCCGGTCGGGTCTCTCGACCCACGACTGCGGGTCTGGCAGATCGTGGGCGAGCCGCTGCGCGCCCAGCTCGGCCTCTCTCGGCGGGAGGCCCGGGCGCGGGTCGAAACGCTCCTCCCGGGCGTCGGGTTGCCGCCGGACTGCCTCGACCAATACCCCCACGAGTTCTCGGGGGGTGGCCGTCAGCGTCTCTCCCTCGCGCGGGCGCTGTCGGTCAACCCCCGCCTCATCGTCCTCGACGAGCCAACGAGTGCGCTGGACGTGGCCGTCCAGGCCCAGATCCTGAACCGGCTCATCGAACTGCAGCGGGAGCGCGGGATCGCCTACCTTCTCATCACGCACAACGTCGCTGCGGTGCGCTTTGCCGCCGACCGGGTGGCGGTGATGTACCTCGGTCAGGTCGTCGAGTACGGGAACGTCCGGGACGTCCTCGAGCACCCCGTCCACCCGTACACGAAGGCGCTCCTCGCGGCGGTGCCCCTACCGGACCCCGGGCGACGCCAGAAGCGCTACCGGATCGAGGGCGACATCCCGTCTCTCATCGACCCGAAGCCCGGGTGCCGGTTCGCCCCACGCTGCCCGTTCGTCATCGACCGCTGCCGGACGACCGACCCGCCGCTCGTGGCCCACCCGGGAGCGGCAGGGCGCATCGTGTCCTGCATTCGTGCCGAGGAGGTCGCCGACATCCCACCCGAGTCGTTCCTCGTCTCCGCCGAGCCGTCGACGCCGGCATCGGTCCCGGTCGAGCCCACACCCTCTAGCTAAGCCACTGCGTGTTGAACCCGATCGCGAACGGCTCGGCGCTCGCCATGGGGTTCTGGACGAACCCGTGGAGGTTCGACGAGTAGACGGCGAAGGAGGTCGGGACGACCAGCCAGATCTCGGTGTAGTTGTCGTAGAGCGCCTGGGTCATGGTCGAGTAGTCGGCCGTGAGGTTGGCCGGGTTCGACTCGGCTGCGGCCTCGTAGGTCAGGTTGTAGAGGGTCGAGTTCCAGTCGGGCGACGCGAAGCTGTTGAACCCGGCCATGCACGCATTGGCGCTGCCCGAGCTCACGAAGTCGTTCTGCGTCCAGTCGTCCGGCGAGATGTAGTCTGACGTGTAGAACTCCTGGCCCATGTAGAACGGTCCGCCGTTCGCGGACGTGTCCGAGACGCACTGGCCGTTCGTGTCCCGTCCCTGCTCCTCGTAGAGCGCGGCCAGGCTCACCCCGACCGGGTTGATGTCGATCCCGATCGCTTTGAGGTCCGCTTCGAGGAACTGGGCGGTCTCGACCCAGTCGTTCCCCGTGTTGAGGTACATGTAGTTGATCGTGTCGCCGGCGCAGGCGTTGGCCGCGCAGGGCGAGTTCGCGATCTCCTGCTGGGCCAGGGCGAGGTCGTACGAGTAGTAGGGCTCGTGCGCGGTCACGTTGTTGTTGTAGGGGTAGGCGGGTGGCACGGGCCCGACCCACTGTTGGGCGTAGCCCCCGAACGCCTGCGTGATGATCTGCTGGTAGTCGATCGCGTGCGTGATCGCTTCACGGACCGAGAGGTTGTTGAACGGCGCGACGCTCGAGTTCAGGAAGATCCACCACGAGCCGCTGGTCGCGCCGTAGATGGTCGGGAGCGGCTGGACGACCAGGTTCGAGTGGCCCTCGAGCTGCTGGATGGTCGACGGTCCGATGTAGGCGAACGACGCCTCCTGGACCGCCCCCGACGTGAGGTCGTTGCTCGTGATGTCGATCGCGTCCTGGAAGATCACGTCGACCGTGGTGTTCCCCGCGGGGAGGTTGACGTTGTAGGGCTCGCTCCGGGCGGCGGCAGCCCCCCAGTAGTGCGGGTTCGGTTTGAGCGAGTATCCGCCTCCGCCGACGCCGTTGTAGTTCTGCAGGAGGTAGGGGCCCGTTCCCATCGTGTTGGACGCGAGGTAGGAGTTGACCTCCCCGACCTGGACGCCTCCGTTCGCGTCGATCACCGTCGGGTCGACCGCATAGGAGTTCGGGGCCGAGAGGGAGGCGAGCAGGTAGGTGTAGTTGCTGGCCAGATACCCGTACCCGAGGTTCAAGGCGATCGCCGAGGAGTTGATCACCTGGAACGACTGGTTGGCGAGCTCCATCTGGGCGATCTCGGGCGCGGTGGGGTTGTCGAAGTTCCAGCTATTGAGGTCCGCGACGAGCGTCGCGTTGGCTGCGTGGTCGCTCGCGTTGTCCGAGTAATAGGAGAGCGGGCTGGTCGGGCTGAAGTTGGTGGAGTAGAAGTTCTGCTCGAGGATGAACTGCGGTCCCTGGATGAGCAGGAGGCTTCGGTAGAGGCTGTACCACTGAACGTAGGCGTTGTAGGGGTCTCCGTTCGAGAAGTTGACGTTCGCGCGGAGGTTGAACGTGTAGGTGGTGTCGTTCGTGGCGGGGTCGTAGGATACGGCCCAGTTCTTGGCCAGGACGCCGGAGAAGTTGGTGACGCTCGAGCCGTTGTAGTTCACGAGTCCCTGGTAGACCTGCTGGACGGCGGCCCAGCCGGGCGTCGAGAACGTCACGGCCGGGTCGAGCGAATCAGGGATCTCGGCCTGGTCGACGCAGATCGTCCCCGTTTCGGTCGAGTTGCAGCTCGAAATGGCGGGCGACGTGCGGAGGACGTAGTACGTCCCCAGGCCCGCGACCACGAGGACCACGACGATGACGACCACGATAATGTTCCGTCGCCTCGGATCCATACGAGAAGCGCCCCCCTGAGGGACGAGGGCGCTGATTCCCTGGCCCCTTGATAAGGTGTGCTAGGGTCCGTCATGGGGGTCCCGGAGCGGGTCGCCGCGCCAGGCTATTTACCGCCTCCTCCCTCGCCGGCCGGGGTGCGAGAGTGGCGGCTCGGATGTTGATCGCAGGCGAGTGGGTCGACTCGGCAAGCGGAGCGACGACCCCTGTGGTGAGCCCGTTCGACGGGTCGGTCCTCGGGACCGTGCCGAAAGGTAACCGGGAGGACGCCCGGCGCGCGATCGACGCGGCCCGGGAGGCGTTCGACCGGGGACCCTGGCCAAAGCTCCCTCCCCGCGCCCGCGGGGATGTCTACCTCAAGGCGGCCGCCCTCCTTCAGGAGCGCCTCGGAGCGATCGCCGAGCTCGAGAGCCGCAACCAGGGCAAGACGATCAAGCAGGCCGCGGACGCAGACCTGCCGTTCTCGGTCGACAACCTGATCTTCTATGCGGGGGCCGGCCGCACGCTCGAGGCGAAGAGCCCCGGCGAGTTCACGGGCGACGGGACGACGATCTTCCGGCGCGAGCCCGTGGGCGTGGTCGCGTCGATCACGCCCTGGAACTATCCCCTCATGATGGCGGTCTGGAAGCTCGGACCGGCGCTCATCACCGGCAACACGGTCGTCCTGAAGCCGGCGAGCTGGACCCCCCTCACGAGCCTCGAGCTCGGGAGGGTCTTCACCGACGCCGGGCTCCCGAAGGGCGCGCTCAACGTCGTGACCGGCCCGGGGGCGGAGGTCGGCGACGAGCTGTCCCGGAACCCGAAGGTCGACCTGGTCTCCCTCACCGGCGACACCGCGACCGGCCGCACGATCATGGCGGCCGCGAGCGGTACCGTGAAGCGCGTCCAGCTCGAGCTGGGAGGGAAAGCGCCGTTCATCGTCTTCGAGGACGCGGACCTCGCGGCGGCGGTCGAGGGAGCGGTCGTGGCCGGGTTCGTCAACAGCGGGCAGGACTGCACGGCCGCGACCCGCCTCATCCTGCACAAGAAACTCCGCTCGCGGTTCGTGAAACACCTGCTCGAGCGGATCGCGACGATCCGCATGGGTGATCCGCTCTCCCGGTCAACCGACCTGGGACCCCTGGTCCACCCGACGCATCAGAAGCGGGTGTTGAGCTTCGTGGAGAAGGGGAAGGAGGAGGGGGCGAAGCTGGTCACCGGCGGCTCGGACGCCCATGCGGAGCACCCCAAAGGCGCGTTCGTCACGCCGACGGTCTTCGACGACGTCACCCCCGACATGGCGATCGCCCAGAAGGAGATCTTCGGGCCGGTGCTGGACGTGCTCGAGTTCTCGACGTTCGACGAGGCGATCGAGATCGCGAACGGGGTGGAGTACGGTCTCGCAGGAAGCCTGTGGACGAACGACGTCCGGACCGCGATCCGGGGGGCGAACGCCCTGCGGTTCGGGGACGTCTGGGTGAACGACCACCTGCCCCTTGGCTCGGAGACGCCCCACGGCGGGTTCAAGCAGTCGGGGTTCGGCAAGGACCTGGGGGCGGATTCGCTCAACGATTTCACGGTCCTGAAGACGATCTACATTGACCTCACCGGTCAGGCGCGCAAGGGCTGGCACTATACCACCTACGGTGATCCCGCGTAGGAGGTGCACATGATCACAGGCATCCCCGCGGGCGGCAAGGGCTCGCTCTTCATCGGGGGCGAGTGGAGGCGGCCGAGCAGTGGGAAGTACCGTCCCGTGATCGACCCCTCGACCGGTCAGCCGATCGGGGAGGCGCCCGTCGCGTCGGTCGACGAGGCCCGTGCGGCGATCGATGCTGCGGCGGCGGTCGAGGAATCCTGGGGAAGCCACCCCGGCCACGAACGGGCCCGCATCCTTCGGGCGGCGGCCGAGCGGATCCGTGCGGACCGGGATACGCTAGCGCTCCTGATTGCGCACGAGGTGGGCAAGCCGATCACGGACGCGCGCGTCGAGGCGGTCCGTGCCGCCGGGGTCTTTCTGCTCGCGGCCGAGGAGATCCGCCATCTCGGCGGGGAGAGCTTTCCCGCGGACGCCTACGAGTACCCCACGGGGAACGAGCATCGGTTCCTGTTCAGCGTCCGCGACCCGATCGGAGTGGTCGTGGCGATCGGCCCGTTCAATTTTCCGCTCAACTTGCTCTGTCACAAGGTCGCTCCGGCCCTTGCCGCGGGGAATCCCGTGGTCGCAAAACCCCCCAGCGCCGCTCCGTTCACGGCCCTTCGCCTGGCCGAGCACCTCGCCGCCGCGGGGGTGCCAGCGGGCGCCTTCAACGTGGTGGTGGGCCCCGGCGATAGCGTCGGCGACACACTGGTGGAGCACCCCCGAACGCGTCTCATCACCTTCACCGGTTCGACGGCGGTCGGAAAGGGGATCGCCGAGAAGGCCGGGCGCCACGCGAAGCGCGTGATCCTCGAGATGGGAGGGATGGATCCGTTCGTCGTCCTGGAGGATGCGCCCCAGCGTCCACGGTCGAAGCGGCCGCGCGCGGTGTGTTCAGCTACTCCGGTCAGGTCTGTACGGCCTCGAAGCGTTTCCTCGTCGCGGAGGGCATCGCCGACCGCTTCGCCGCGGCGCTCGCCGAGCGCGCCCGCGCGCTGCGCGTCGGCCCGGCGGATGACGAGCAGACCCAGGTCGGACCGCTCATCGACGCCGCAGCGGTCGACCGGATGGAAAGCCTGGTCGCCGACGCCCGGGACCGCTCGGCCAAGGTGCTCGCGGGTGGCATGCGCCCGAAGGACCGGCGTGAGGGCACCTACTACCTCCCGACCGTCCTCGACGCCGTGTCCGAGGAGGCTCGGGTCGTCCACGAGGAGCCGTTCGGCCCGATCGCTCCCATCTTGCGCTTCCGCACGATCGAGGACGCGGTGCGCATCTCGAACAGCACCCCGTACGGACTCCAGGCGGCCATCTATACCCAGGACATCGCGAAGGGGTTCTCGCTGGCCAAGCGCATTCGCGCGGGCGGCGTGCACCTGAACGACCCGACGAACCTACGGTGGGACGCGCTTCCGTTCGGGGGGATCAAGGAGAGCGGCCTGGGGCGCGAGGGACTCCGCTACGCGATGCAAGAGATGACCGAGGTCAAGCTGATCTCGGTGAACTACGGGAACGCCTAGAGCGGCCTTCGGCGTCGTCGGTCGCCCGGTCGGCTCCCGGACGGGGGCCGGGCGGATGGTGCGGCCCCGGCAGCGGGAGTTCGGGTCCCGCGGAGGGATGCCACTCGGGGACCGACGTCGGGACCTTCACACGGTGGCCCGCGGGGACGGCGGCCGGACCATCCAGCGCCTCGAGGGCGTCCTCGAAGGCCTGAAGTCCCCGCTCGAGGAGTTCGTCCTCGATGACGAGGGGAGCCATGAACCGGAGCACCTGGTCCCAGGCGCCGCAGGTGTGCATGAGGACGCCCCGGGCGAAGAGGGCCGCGCGCATCGCTTTCGCCCGGTCGCCCCAGGGGCGACGGGTCGCCCGGTCCTGGACGAACTCGACGCCGATCATGAACCCCTTCCCGCGGACGTTGCCGATCGACGGGTGTTCCACCGCGATCTCACGGAAGCGTTCGAGTAGGGCTGCGCCGCGGCGGGTGGTCTTGGAGAGGAAGTCCCCCTCGCGCAGGACCTTCAACACCTCGGTCCCCACGGCGAGTGCCAGCGGGTTGCCCCGGTAGGTCCCCAAGTGAAAGCCCCGGGGGAGCTCCTTGACGAGGTCCGAGCGGTAGGCGACGACCGAGAGTGGGATCCCGCCCCCGATGGTCTTGGCCATGCAGAGGATGTCGGGGGTGACCCCGGAGTGTTCGACGCCCCACATCCGGCGGTCCGGCCGCAGGCCGGTCTGGACCTCGTCCGCAATGAGGAGGATCCCGTGCCGGTCGCAGAACTCGCGCAGGGAGGGCAGGAAATCATCCGGCGGGACGACGTAGCCTCCCTCGCCGAGGATCGGCTCCACGAGCACGGCCGAGACGCTGTCGACCCCGGAGTACGGGTCGTTCACGAGGTGCTCTAAGTACGCGATGGTGCCCGCGGCGCCCGCATCCGCGCCGAGGACCGGCCGGTACGGGTCCGGGAAGGGGACCCGGACCACCGCACCGCCCACGAACGGGCTGTTCACGTGGAACCTTCGGCCGCTTGTCAGTCGGACAGCGCCTCCGTGGACGCCGTGGTACGCCCCGGAGAAGGTGAGCGTCCCGTGCCGCTGCTGGGCGAAGTCGGCGAGTTGGACCGCGGTCTCGATCGCGTCCCCTCCGGTGACCGTGAAGAAGATGCGGGCGTGGTTGCGCAACGTCCCGGGGAGCGAGGCTTCCAGCTCCTTCAGGAACCGGATCCGGGCTTCGGTCGGCAGCTCGAGGGCGTGCCAGACCTCGCGGCTCTGGGCGTCCAGCGCGGCGGTGAGCCGGGGGTGGCGGTGGCCGAGGTTCAGGACCGAGATCCCGGCGACCCAATCGATGAAGCGGTTTCCGTCGACGTCCTCGATCGTTGCTCCGCGGGCGGAGCGGACGGCGATGGGGAAGTAGTGGGAGTAGGCGACCGCGTCGGTCTCCCACCGTCCCTGCTCCGCGAGGAGCTCGCGGGATCGGGGGCCCGGAGGCGGGTGCAGGATCCGCGGGGCGTCGAGATAGCTGCCCGTCTCCTCCGGGTCGCTCATCAGTTTTCCACCGCACCACGGCCCGAGGCGATATCACTCCTCGGTCACCCACCGGACGGGTTATGGACCCGCGCCGGTTCGGCTTCCGGGGGAACTACGTGGCCGAACCCCGCCGGTATTTCGACGTCCACCTCCACCTGTCCCGCTGGTGGCCGGACCTGCCGCGGACCGGGTACCAGCGGGACCTCGACTACACCATGAAAGGCCTCCTCGCCGAGATGGACCACACCTTCATCGAATCGGGCCTAGCCCTCCCGGTCTACGAGGGACCGAGCGCGGAGGAGTCCCTCCGTGAATCGGTAGCGAATGCCCGGGCGAGCGGAGGTCGTCTCCGTCCGGTCGCCACCGTGGACCCGACGCGCGGCTGGGACGTCGTAGAGTCGGTCGTCAAGACCTGGGACGCCGTCCCCGACCTCGCCGCGGTGAAGCTGTTTCCCGGGTACCAGGCCTTCTACCCTCACGACCCGGTGCTGGCGCCGGTCTATGAGTACGCCGCCCGACGCCGGCTCCCCGTGATGGTCCACCAGGGGGACACGCTCTCGCCCCAGGGCCGGATCAAGTTCGCCCGTCCCGTCGAGATGGACGAGGTCGCGGTCCAGTACCGGGACGTCCGATTCGTGCTCTGCCACCTCGGGAACCCGTGGGTCGAAGAGGCGGCCGAGGTCGTCTACAAGAACGCGAACGCCTACACCGACACGTCGGGTCTGCTCGGCCACCCCCAGACCCCCCACTTCGACCGGATGGTCGCCCGAGCCCGGGCGGTCCTTCAGCAGGTCGTCGACACCATCGGCTCCACCGAGCGGATCCTCTACGGCTCCGACTGGCCCCTCGAGTCGCTCGCGACCGCCGTGTCGCTCGTCGACGGCCTCGACCTGCCACCGAGCGACCGGGCCGCCATGCTCGGGGGGAACGCGCGACGCCTGTTCGGAGAAGGGGCGCCGTGACCGACCCCGAACCGACCCCACCACCGATCGACGGGGAGGCGATCCGCAAGATCGTCACGGAGACGAACTACGTTACCTGGCGACGGCAGGCGGGTTGGAAACCGTTGGTCGTGACCCGGGCGCAAGGCTCGACGTTCTGGGACGACCAGCAGAACGCCTACCTCGACTTTTCTTCCCAGCTGATGGCCACGAACCTCGGCCACTCGAATCCGGCGGTCGTCGCCGCCATCGCCGCCCAGGCCGCCCAGCTCGCCTACGCGGCTCCGGGGTTTGCGACCGAGGCTCGGGCCCGGCTCAGCTCTGCCCTCCTGGAGGTCCTCCCCACCGGACTCTCCCGTTTCTTCTTCAGCACCTCCGGGACCGAGGCGAACGAGGCGGCGCTGAAGATCGCGCGCGTCGCGACCGGTCGCTCGAAGGTCCTCTCGAGGTATCGCTCCTACCACGGCGCCACGGCCGCCTCGATCTCGGTGACGGGAGATCCCCGTCGCCGGCCGATCGAACGCCTTCAGAAGGTGCCGGGGACGGTGTTCGCCCCGGACTGCTACTGCTACCGTTGCCCGTTCGGTCTCACTTATCCGGACTGCGGGGTCGCGTGCGCCGAGTACGTCGACTACCAGATCGAGCGGGAGGGGGACGTGGCCGCGATGATCCTCGAGCCGGTCGTCGGCACGAACGGGGTGATCGTGCCCGTGCCCGAGTACCTTCCGATGATCCGGAAGATCACGAAGAAGCACGACGTGGTGCTGATCGCCGATGAGGTGATGTCCGGCTGGGGCCGCGTGGGCGAGTGGTTCGCGGTCGACCACTGGGGCGTCGTGCCCGACATCCTGACCACCGCGAAGGGGATCACCGGAGCCCTCATCCCGCTCGGCCTCACCGCCACGACAGCCCGCCTGCACGACGTCTTCGCCGAGACGTACTTCCCGCACGGGCACACCTACGAAGCCCACCCGCTCACGCTCGCCCCGGCGGTCGCGGCCATCGGCGAATACCGCCGGCTCGACCTCATCACGAAGTCCCGCCGGGACGGGGAGTATCTCCTCCGCCGGCTCGCCGAGATCCAGGAGAAGCACCCGTCGGTGGGGGAGGTCCGGGGGCTCGGGCTCTTCGCCGCGGTGGAGCTCGTCCGTGACCAGAAGACGCGGGCTCCGTTCAACACGGACGAGGACAAGCTGGCCGGGCGCCCGCTGGTGGCGGAGAAGGTCGCCGCGGCGATGATGAAGGAGGGTGTCTTCTGCGTGGCGTGGGTTTCCCATCTCGTGGTCGCCCCCCCGCTCATCATCACGCGCGTGGAGCTCGACCGCGGGCTCGAGGTCCTGGACCGGGCGCTGCGGGTGGCGGACGAAGAGATTCTCGTGTAGGAAGCCCCCGCGAGCGATTCTCCGCTTAGCAGGTAGGTTGCGCGCCCGAGGACCCCCGATACGGAAGGCTGGTGGCCGCGTCTACATCAACCTCGCAGTACGTCCCGTTCTCCACAGAGCCTAGCGCGGCCCAACCGATGGGGAACGGGCCACACCGGGTGAACGAACCGGCGTTCGGCTCAGAGCGTGTGGTGCGATTCGAGGTCGAAGGTTAGGGGAACCGGAATCGTTTCATGTCGGTCGACGAGGTGCGAACCGTTCAGCGATTCCCCTGCGAGCAGACCGATCGCGGGGTCCTTCCGAGCCGGCCTGCGATACTGTGTACGTACGTAGCGGTCGCTTATCAACACTTCAACTATTGAAGTGACAGAGGTCAAAGGGAATGCAGAGAGCCCCTCGAGCGACGGCCAAGGACGATGACACTAGGGCCTTGGTTCGCGAGCATTATGGTACGATTGCCAGCGGGAAAGTTCTCCCCCTCTCCATCCCGGCGAGCTCGTCGTGCTGCGGAGGGAGCGCCGGATCCTCTTGTTGCGGCGCCTCCGACGCCTCGATCCAGCTCGGATACACGCCGGAACAGTTAGGGGGTCTACCTCCCGGGGCGAACCTGGGGTTGGGATGTGGAAGCCCGACCGCGATCCTCGGCCTTCGACGAGGTCAGGCCGTTCTGGACCTGGGTAGCGGGGCGGGCATCGATTGCTTCCTCGCCGCACGGAAGGTGGGTCCGAAGGGGTCGGTCGTTGGCGTGGACATGACTCCCGAGATGTTGGTGAAGGCCCGGGAAAACGCCCGCAAGGGCCACTACCGGAACGTAGAGTTCCGGCTGGGCGAGATCGAACACCTTCCGGTGGGCGACGCCTCGGTGGACGTCGTCATCTCCAACTGCGTCATCAATCTGGCCCCCGAAAAGGGGAAGGTCTACCGGGAGGCGTTCCGTGTCCTGCGGCCGGGCGGCCAACTTGCGGTCTCCGACGTGGTCGCGACGCGCCCGATCACGGCCGAAGAGCGCGCGGACGCCTCGCTCTGGTCTTCTTGCTCTTCGGGAGCCCTTGAGATACGGACGGTGAAGACGCTCCTTCGACGCGCCGGATTCGTCGACGTGAAAGTGGTACTGAGAATGCCCGAGTCGGTCCCGGACTCTCTGAAGGGCCAGGCGTCCCTGGGTGTGGTCTCGGCGGACATACAGGCCACGAAGCCCCCGGTGTGAATGAGATGTCGGACCGGTTCGTGCTCTTCATTTGCGTGGAGAACGCCTGCCGTTCGCTCATGGCGGAGGCGATCTTCAACGCGAACCCGCCGCCGGGCTGGCGGGCCACGTCGGCGGGAACCAGCCCAGCCGCCGCGGCCAACCCTCGTACGAAGCCCATGTTGGAGGAATTGGGGCTCTCCCTCCCCGAACACCCCCCTCAACTGCTCTCGAACGAGCTGATGGACCAAGCGCGGGTCCGAGTGACGATGGGATGCCTCGATGACGCGAACTGTCCCGCTCACCTCAAGGCACTAGAACTCCGAGACTGGATCCTGCCCGACCCGGCCAAATTGGACGAAGACGGGTTTCGGAAGGTCCGCGACCGGATCGTGTCGGATATCAAGGGACTCCGGATCGAGATGGTTCTCGCGGATCGCCGGATGGCTGACCGGAATCGTGGTTGACGCCCGTCGGCCGCGGTCCACCCGCCGTCCTATCGCATCCTTCGGGCCACAAGGTCTGTGCGGGTACGCTTATGGCGCAGTCGCTCCCGGCCTAGAACCAGCGAGTCGTGACGACCTTCTTGCGCATGTAGAACTCCACGGCGTCCCGCCCGGCCGCGTGAAGGTCGCCGAAGAACGACCCCTTCCAGCCCACGAACGGGAAGTACGCGGCCGGCGCCGGAACACCGATGTTGACGCCGAGCATCCCTGCCTCGATCGCGTGGACGAACTCACGGGCCGCCCCGCCGTCCCGGGTGAAGATCGCGGCGGCATTCCCGAATCGGGAGCGGTTCGCGATTCGGATCGCCTCGCCGAGCGAGGGAGCTCGGACGACGCAAAGTACGGGTCCGAAGATCTCCTCCTGCGCGATCGGCATCTCTGGCCGGACCCGGTCGAAGAGGACGGGAGCCACGTAGAATCCGTCCGCTCCGGACGGGGCCGAGCCCCGGGCGGCCACGACGGCACCGGACGCCTCCCCTTCCTGGATCCATCGCAGCACCCGGTCCCGGTGGTCCGCCCGGATCACCGGGCCCACCTCGGTGTCGGGCTCGGAGCTCGGACCGACCGTCAAGGAGCGCACGGCCGCGGAGAGCCGCTCCACGAGACGGTCGGCGCCCGGCTCGACCGCGAGCACGACGCTGCCGGCGAGGCACCGTTCGCCGGACTGGCCGAACGCGCTGGAGATGATGGCGGGCACGGAACGGTCCAGGTCCGCGTCGGGCATGACCAAGAGGTGGTTCTTCGCGCCCGAGAGCGCCTGCACCCGCTTCCCGTGAGCTGCGGCCGTGGTGTATACGTGGCGCGCGGTGGGGGCGGAGCCGACGAACGAGACTGCATCGACCTCCGGGTGGGTGAGGAGCGCGTCAACGGCCGCCGAATCCCCGTGGACCAGGTTGAACGAGCCAGGCGGGAACCCCGCCTCCGCGACCAGCCGAGCCAGGAGCACGGCCGAAAGCGGAACGCGCTCGGAGGGCTTGAGGATGAAGCAGTTGCCACAGACGAGGGCGAGCGGCGCCATCCACAGCGGGATCATGACCGGGAAGTTGAACGGGGTGATCCCGACCACGACCCCCACCGGTTGCCGGAGAAGCGTGGTGTCTACCCCGTGGGATACGTCCTCGAGGAAGTATCCTTGCGTCGTGGTGGGGGCCGACGCGGCGAACTCGGTCGCCTCGATCCCCCGTCGGATCGACCCCCGGGCCTCGTCGAGCGTCTTACCGTTCTCCCGGGAGACCGTGTGCGCGAGTTCGTCGGCGTGGGTTTCGAGGAGGGCACGGAGGGCCAGGATGCGCCGGGCGCGCTCCGCCACGGGGACCTCCCGCCAGGCCGGGAAGGCGATGCGGGCGGCGTGGACCGCGGCGTCGACGTCGGCCGCTTCGGACCGGGGGACCCGGGCGAGGAGCGAGCCGTCCGACGGGTCCGGCACGTCCAGGCGGCCGGTGGCCATTGCGGAAACCCAGTGGCCCCCCACGAAGTTCTGGAGCTCGACGGTCCCGCTCATCGACCCCTCTCGGACCGGGAGTCGGGCGGGTTCTTGACCCTCTCGGGGAGGGCTAGGGGGCCCACCCCCCTCCCCCGGTGCCCTTCTTGTAACCCCGCCTCCTCAGGAGGATGCCGGCGCGGAACGCCTTCCCGCCGTCGGAGATGGGATCGTGGACCCCCGGTTCGAGGCCGCATTCGAGGAGTACCGGCGCCGCACCCCCCGTTCCAAGGAACTCTGGGAACGCGCGAGGAAGTGGAGCCCGCTCGGGGTCCACTCCAACTACCGATTCCTCGACCCGTACCCATTCTACGTGCACCGGGCGAAGGGCGTCACCCTCTGGGACGCGGACGGGAACGAGTTTCTCGACTTCAACATGGGATTCGGCTCGCTCCAGAGCGGTCATGCCCACCCCCGCCTCGTGGAGGCGTTGAGCCGGCAGCTCGAGAACGGGAGCGTCTACGGCTACGAGTGGGACCGGACCCCCGAGGTCTCCGAGCGCATCTGCCGGCGCTACGGCATGGCCCAGGTCCGGTTCAGCACGACCGGCCTCGAAGCGACCCACCACTCGATCCGGTTCGCCCGCGCCTTCACGAAGAAGCGCTACGTCCTCAAGTTCGAAGGGTCGTACCATGGCTCCCACGACACGCTGCTCGTCGGGGTGAAGCCCCGCAAGGAAGTCGCCGGACCTCCGGAACATCCCAACTCGGCGCCCGCTTCGCCCGGGATCCTCTCGGAGGTGGCGGAACGCACACTGGTGGCTCCCTTCAACAACCTCGAGGCGACTCAGAAGATCGCCCGGGAGCATGCGAACGACCTCGCGGCCATCATCGCGGAGCCGATCCCGATGAACATGGGCTTCGTCCTCCCCGAGGAGGGCTTCTTCCCGGGGCTCCGGACGCTCTGCGATGAGCTCGGGAGCCTCCTCATCTTTGACGAGATCAAGACCGGAGCGAAGTACCCCCACGGCGGTGCTGGACGGGTGGGCGTCCGACCGGACCTCATCACGCTCGGGAAGTCCATCGCCTGCGGCGTGCCGATGTCGGCGATCGGGGCGGGGCCGGGCATTCTCGACGAGGTAGGGCCGCGGAAGGTCGCTCACGCGGGGACGTACAACTCGAACCCCCTCGCGATGGCGGCCTGCCTCGCCTCGCTCGAGTACATCCTCACGGACGAGGCGCTCGAGGAGTCCGCGCGCCTCAACTCCCGCCTGGCGAAGGGCTATGCCAAGGTGTTCGACGACGCCGGCGTGACCGCGCACGTTTCCGCGGACGGAGTCTCGGGGACGGTGGTCTTCGCGGACCACCCGGTCCGGAACTGGCGAGAATTCCTCACGGTCGATGGCGACCGCTCGATGCTGTACTACTACCTCTGTCTCAACAAGGGCCTCATCCCCTCGGGTACCGGACCGGGACGAGCAGTGGACGATCTCGGTCCAGCACACCGACAAGGACGTCGATCGGCACCTCGAGATCCTCGGATCGGTGGCGAAAGGGCTCGCGGGGACTCCCGTTGCGGGCGAGATCGAGGAGTCGGTGTAGTCCGCCCAATCGCGGTCACGACCCTAAGGCTCCTCGTCCTTTCGGATAGACGTGGGGTGAGAGGTGGATAGATAGGGGGTGGGTTCCTAGCGCCCTCGCGCTGGAGGGGATCCGGCCCGTGTCGCGGCACGTTATCCACAGAGGAGCGGCTCGGCAGGTTCAATCGCACCCGAAGCTCGTCGCGACGTTCGTCACCACGGGCGTCATGTGCGCTCTGATGTTCGTCGGGGTCGCCCCGGGGTTCTCCGCGCCAGTGTCCCTTGCACCCTTCCAGCACGCCCAAACCCCCAGCCCCAAGGCCGCAGCTTCAGGGTGCAGCCCTTCTCCCACCCCCACCCTGACCGGCGCCGGTTCGACCCTGGTCTACCCCCTGATGTCACAGTGGGTATCGGTCTACGCGGGCGGGGCCGCCGTGAACTACCTATCGGTCGGGAGCGGGGCTGGGATTACCGACATCATCGCCAAGACCGTCGATTTCGGTGCCACCGATGCTCCCCTCAACGCGGCCCAGCGTGCGGCCGCACCCGGTCTCCTCACGGTACCGGAGTCCGCGGGAGGAGTGGTGCCCATCTACAATGTTCCGGGGGCTCCGATCCTGAACTTCACGGGAGCCGTCCTGGCGGGGATCTATCTGGGCACCATTACCAATTGGAACAGCAGCGAGCTCCGGGCCCTGAATCCCGGTGTCCACCTGCCGAACGCGAGCATCGGGGTGGTCTACCGCTCGGACGGCAGCGGGACGACCTTCATCTGGACGAGCTACCTTTCGCTTGAGAACGCGACCTGGGCTTCGATCGTGGGCAAGGGGACGGCAGTCCCCTTCCCGATCGGCACCGGCGAACCGAAAGAAGCCGGTCTCGGAAGCTACGTGCAGAGCACCCCGTACACGATCGGTTACATCGACCTGAGCTATGCGCTCACCGCCGGCATTCAATTCGGGAGGGTTCAGAACCCGGCCGGCCACTTCCTCCTCGCCACCGTGAACGATACCGCTTCGGCCCTCAAGGACGCCAACCCAACCCTGCCCGCGGGGAACGGGGACTGGTACAACGTCTCGGTCCTGAACGCCCCGGGAACCGACGACTACCCGATCACGTCGCTGACCTACGTCTTGGTCTATGCGAACCTGAGTGCGGCGTACCCTTCGTACACTCTAGGGAAGGCCGAGAACCTCGCCAACTTCCTCTGGTGGATGGTGACCGTCGGGCAGAACTACTCGGCGCCGCTCTACTTCGTCCCGCTGCCGCAGTCGATCGTCCTGCCCGATGAGGCGACGATCGAGACGATGACGTTCAACGGGTCCCCGATCCCGATCTGCGGGGCGACGCACGAGATGTACGCCGTGACCTTCGATGAATCTGGGTTGGCGTCGGGCACGAACTGGTCCGTCACGATCAGTGGGGTCAGCGAGTCATCGACCACCGACCGGGTGACCTTCCAGCTTCCCAACGGGACGGTGACCTATTCCATCCCCCCGGTCCGCGGGTACGCGGTCAATCATTCTTCCGGCTCGGTGGACGTTCAAGGGACCCCTCGGACCCTGTTCGTCGGCTTCACTGTCTACCCCGTATACTACACTCTGGCCTTTTCCGAGACTGGCCTCGCGAGCGGGACGAACTGGTCGGTGACGATCGGAACGACCACGCGCAATTCTACCAATAGCAGCATCACCTTCCGCGAGACGAACGGGACGTACTCCTACCAGGTCGGGGCGGTCACCGGCTACACCGTCTCCCCGTCGAGCGGACCACTGACCCTTGCCGGGACGCCGATCCAAACGGGCCTGGTGTTCACGAGTACCGGCGGAACGTCCCACGGCAGCAACTCCGTCCTCTCCACCACCGACTATGCGATCTTCGCGGGAATCGCCATCGTCGTCGCGATCTTGCTGGCCGTACTCTTGACTCGCCGGAAGCGAGGGTCACCCCCGAATTCACAAGAGGACGGTGGAGAGTCGTCCCCCCACAACTCGCCCTAAGGTTTCCTCGGGCGAACTGGGCGATCCACGCGACGGCCGATCAACTCCGGCCGTTCGTCCCGGTCTCGGACGGGGCCGGGGAAGGTTTCCGTTTCGGCAGAGAGGGTACCCCCCCTCGAGTCCGGCGGGGGGGCCCACGCTTGGGGAATGGCACAACGTGGGTCGATTCACCTCCGAATGGGGGTTTTCATCCTTCCCTACGACACACGTAGGCTTCTGTGAGCATTACTTGTGAAAATGGCGAATAACCATAGATTATGAATCTTTAGGAGGATCACCGTATGCACACGCGTCGACCGACCTGCGCCACTCCGGTCGACGGTCATCAAATCCTGTGCAGGGGTGGATGGCACCATGCCGGGCTTTCCCCGCCTCCAGGAATCGTACGACATCGTCGTCGTGGGCGGAGGGCACGCTGGCCTTCAGGCCGCGCTCAAGACTGCGCTCCTTGGCTACAAGGGAGCGCTGATCGACCAGGGCCCGAAGTTCGGCCGTTCGTTCTACGCTCCGGTCATGGACAACATCCCCGGATTTCCCAACGGTGTTTCCGGGCACGCGTTGCTGGACCTGCAGGTCGCGGCGGTGCGAAAGGTCGACGAGTGGGTGAGCTATTTCAGTCCCGCGAAGGCCCGAAAGGTCGAGCGGACCGAGACCGGGTTCGCGGTCCCGTTCGACTGGCTGAAGCAGGACCTCACCGCGCGGGGTCGCGCCGTGGTGCTCGCGATGGGCGTCGTCGATAAGATGCTCGAGGTCGGTGGCCAGATCAAGCCGATCTTCCCCTGGGCCAACCAGGCCCTGGTCGACTTCTGCATCCTGTGCGACGGCCACACCTTGGGGGCCAAATCGATCGCCGTCCTGGGCCACGACGCCTTCGCCGCCCGGACCGCCCTCGACCTCCTCCACTTCCGACCTTCGTCGGTCGAGATCCTCACGCACGGGAAGCGTCTCCTCGAGGGCGCCCGGCCGGACGAGGCCCACGAGCTGCGGACCGCGCTCGCGGAGAAGGGCATCACCCATTTCGAGGCGGAAGTCAGCGGATTCGACGAGATCCGGGAGAAGCGTTTCGGCGTCAAATTCGCGGACGGGAGTCATCGGAGCTACGAGAAGGGGTTCAGCGCCCTCGGCTGGTATGAGCTGCACCAGGAGATCCCTCGGGCCCTGGGATGCCGGTTCGACGCGGACGGGTACGTCGTCACGGACGAGGACTGCCGGGCAATCTCGGAGGCGACCGGCGCGCCGATCCCCGGCCTCTACTGCGTGGGGGACCAGCGGAACGGGTGGAACCAGATCCCCGAGGCGTGGGCGACCGCCGAGCGCGCGGTGATCCACGCGTACGCGGAATATCTCTAGTCGGAGGACGACTAGGTCGCCGTGGCCGGGTTCGACACCGATACGCCGAGTTGTCGGGCGAGATGCGGGAGGTCGGGCGCGACGGCGGCGGCGCCCCCGGCCAGGAACCGGGCCTCGCTCTGGGTCGAGCCGGCCGCCTCGGAAGGGTCCGGTAGAACCGCGTAGAACCTCACCCGGGCCGCGACCGCGCATTCCGCATCGATGAGGTGGTCGCCGACGAACAGGGCTCGGTCGACCGGGACCCCCATCTCGTGGAGCAGGGCGAGCAGAGCCTCGGGGGAAGGCTTGGAAGGTCCGGACGAGCTCCGGCTCCGGAGGTACGGGAAGTACTTCCCGAGGCCCGTCCCGAGCAGCGCGCCCCGCGCGAATTCCTCCGAGCTGCGCGTGAGGATCCCGAGGCGGAAGCCCCGGTCGGAGAGTCCCTGGAGCAGGGGCTCGGCGCCCGGCCGCGCGACCGTGCGGGGCAAGGCCTCCATTTCGATCGCATCGATCGCTTTGTGAAACTCGGCCTCGAAGCGGTAGAGGATCCCGTCGCTCGCGCCGGAGTTGTGGATTTCGTCGCGGGCCTGCTCGAGGAGGCGGTGGATCGGCTCGTTGACGGAGAGCTGGCCGGGCGTGACCCCGTACTGCTCCGCGATGCGGATCGCGGTCGAGCGCATCTTTCCGAAATCGTGGTGGGAGAGAACCAGGGTCCCGTCGAGGTCGAAGCCGACCCCGAGGAGGGGTTCGAGGTATTTTGGGTTCGGGTCTCGAGGCGGCATGTCAGTACCCGCGCCACCGGACACGCCGCCCGGCTCCCGTTAAGGGTTTGCTTCCACGGGCTCGCGGGTCGCCGCCGGCCGGATCTAGTCCGCTCGACCCGAATGTCGAGGGCGTTCGAGGGTGACGACCGACTCGCGCAGGAGGAAGCTCCGGCGCTGTCCGCTGCGGCGGGTCCGGGCGACCTCGACACTGCGCAGCCGGTATCCGAGCCGCTCCCCCATGCGGGCGAGGATGAGGTCACCGGGCACATAGGCCCCGGCGAGGAGGGAATCCCCGACAACGATCACGAACCGGCCGCCGGGGCGGAGGGCACGGAAGACTCCCGCGAGAACCGGCCGGAGGTCCGCGAAGTAGCGGTGAACGACGGCATGCATATCGTCGCGCCGGTACGACCCCTTGCGCGCCACGTTGTCCCGGATCCGCGGAAGGAGCTCGTCCAGCCAAGGGTCCAGGGACTGTCCGACCCCGAGGTAGGCACTCGTCTCGGAGCGGGGCAGGTTGTCACAGGCCACCTCGGCGGCTCGGAGGGCGGCCAGGTCGGCGTACGAACGGGCGTAGCCCAGCCAGGCGAGGTCGACCTTGTAGTTCATCACATAGTCCATCCCATTGACGTAGGGCGGGCTGGTGATCGCGAGGTCCACGGAGCCGCTCGGCCAGGGAGCGGTCCGTGCGTCCTGTCGGTCGACCGTCGCGGGAGGACCCCAGCGCTCCCTCTCCGTCGAGATCTGCTCAAGGTCGCTCTGCATCTCGGCAAGGGCCCTCTCGAAGCGGACGAAGGGCGACTCGCCCCCGTCCTCGACCGGCCCGCGGCGGTAGCCGAGGCACGGCGAACGATGGAGCCGGCTCGACGGGATCAAGATCCGCCCGAAGGCGACGCGCAGGGCGTCCGCTTCTGGGGTGCCCTCCGGGGGCAAGGCGTCCCGCAGGCGCGTGAGCTCATGGAGGGAGCGGGGGGAGAATTGCCGCTGGGTCTCTCGCAGGAAGGGCAGGGTCCCCTCCGGCCTCCGTCGGGCCCGAGCCACCACGCGGTGGCCGGCCGCTTCCAGCTTGCGACCGTCGAGTTCGAAGTGGGTTTTCACGCGGGCCGCGAGCGCCGCCGGCGCGAGGATCTCGGTCCCCCACGCACGGAAGCCCGCGGCTCGGGCCTCGACTAGGGTGGTCCCGCTCCCCGCGAAGGGATCCAAGATCGTGGCCCCCGACGGGAGGTCCGCGGCCGCGAGGATCCCGGCGACGAATTCGGCCGAGTACCCTTGGACGTACGGCCACCAGCGGTGGACCGGGCGGGCCTCGTTCGACCGGAACGTGATCGGCCCGGCGTACTGCCCCAACGACAAGCCGTTCTCGCGTTGGAACCGCGTGACGAACATCCCGGGGTCCGAGAAATCCGCACTCCCGGTCAACTCGGTGAAGTTGTGCCAGACCCAGAGGCCCCGACCCATCCGGCTCACGGTCCCGGTTCGGGAGAGCCGAGCGAGTTCGGTTTCCACGGCAGCGGCCTCCCGTTGGACGCGGCTCGCGAGTTGCTTCACCGTGGCCCCGAGCGCCCCGGTTTCACCGAGGGCGTGCTCGAGGGCCGCCGAGAGCGTCGGGTTCGAGGCAGGGGCGAGAGCGCCGTTCAGGTCCCTCGGGGGCAAGGGCCGGCCGCTCACGCCGCCGCATCCGGTGGCGGCACGACCTCTCGGGACCGATGAGACCGGAGTTGCTGGACGATGCGACGACGCTGGCGGCGTTGTTCCTCCTCCAGGGTTCGCGCCCAGCGGGTCCCTCGGGCGGGCCGAGCCAGGTTCTCCGCGACCTCGAGGTCGTGGAGGCGGCCCAGCCGACGCTGAAGCGCGCGGAGGGGCGGCAAAGCGGGCAGTGGCGTCAGGGGAGCGAGCGTGGTCGAGAGGTCGGAGAGGTGTCGCCAGTTCCGCATGCGGATTCGAAGGCGGTGCAACCGTCGCGGGGAGGGCTTTCTCTGGGCTCGGCGGTGCGCCTGCTGGACCTCGCGTCGTCCCTCGTCGCGAACCTCCGCGAGGTACCCATCCAGATTCTGAACCCGGTTCCGTGGGGGGTTCACGTGAAGTCCGGCGCGGATCCCTTCGAAGAGTCCGGCGTCCCGTTCGGCCCGTAGGAACACCCGAAGCAGCTCGCGCCCGACCCGGGCGTCGTCGACGAGGCGCCGGCGAACCTGGATCAAACGGACCCGCTCGCGGGTCCCGCCCGGCAGGGATCGGTCAGCGAGGAGACCCAACGCCACGTCCCGGTCCCGGACGCCGCCGACCAGGCGCGCGAGGCGCTTCAGACGTCGGTCGTAGCCCTTGAGCTCGGTCCGGGAGGCTTTCGGAAGGAGCCGGGACCAGACCGAGATCCCAACCCGTAGACGTCGGAGGTCGCGGTGAAGCCGATGGAGGGCCGAGGCCGCAGGGCGAGGAGCCGCCACCAGCCGGTCGAGCTCGCGCAGCGTGGAGTCGAGGCGCCGTTCGAGCTCCTGCACGAATTCGGCGACGGCGGTTGGGGGCGAGCGTGGGCGAGCCATAGAACCTCCGGAAAACCCTAAAGTCCCAAGGGGGGGAAAACCGTTTCCCAACCGTTTCACTGCAATCCCGGACACACACTATTAGTAGCCCGGACCATGGCTAGGCGTGGAGCGCTCCCGGTCCGCAGAGGCCGGCGGTCGGGAGGATCGCTCATCGCTGCGTTCGCCCCACCGATTGGGCGTCATCGACATCGGGTCGAACACCGCCCGGTTCGTCATCTTCGATACCTCCCCGGTGGGCTCGGTTCGGGCGACCTACGAGGACAAGGAAGTCCCCCGTCTCGGCGGGGGAACCGGACCCGACGGACAGCTCTCCGACGAGGCGATCCGGCGCGGAACCGCTGCCGTCCGGCGATTCGCAAAGCTCGTCCGCACACTCGACGTTCCGCGCACCCTCGCCGTCGCGACGAGCGCCGTCCGCGACGCACCGAACGGCGGAGAGTTCGTGCGCGCGGTCGAGCGAAGCACGGGGGTACTGCTCCGCATCCTTTCCGGAGCCGAGGAGGCCCGCTACGGGTACCTCGGCCTGGCGAGCGCATGGGAGATCGAGCACGATATCGTGCTGGACCTGGGGGGCGGGTCGCTTCAGCTCGCCGAGGTCCGTCGAGGGGAGCTCCGCAGCACCGTGAGCCTCCCGCTCGGGGCCCTGCGGCTCTCCGAACGATTCTTCGAGCACGACCCTCCCAAGAAGCGCGAGATGGACGAGCTCCGGGCGCACGTCCGGGACGCCCTGGGTCCGGTGTTCGAAACGTTCGGAGACCGGGCCCGTCGACTGTTCGGGATCGGCGGTACGGTCCGAGCGCTCGCTCGTGCCGCCATTGAATTCCGCAGTTGGCCGATCGGGCGGGTCCACGGTTACCCGCTCTGGGACTACGATATCGAAGCGCTCGGCGAGCTCCTGGGGGAGATGACGGCGGAGAAGCGGCGGGCCGTCCCGGGGATCGGGTCGGACCGGGCGGACGTCGTCCTCGCCGGCGTTGTGGTGTTCCAGGAACTGCTCCGGGCGGCGAAGGCCGACCACATCGTCGTCTCCAGCACAGGGATCCGGGAGGGCATCGCGCTCGAGGCGGTGGGGGCCAAGCTGCCGGCGCCGGCCGCAACGCTCGCGGAGCGCTCGGTCGTGGCGGCGTCGGAATCGTTCGCCTTCCGGCTCGACCACGGCCGGGCGGTCACGTCCACTGCGCTCGACCTCTACGAGGTCCTCGCCGGCCGGCTCAAGTGGGGACGGAGCGAGGAGCTCGCGCTCCGGGTCGCCGGCTGGATGCACGACTCCGGTACCGCGCTCGACCTCTGGCGACACGCACACCATTCGTCGTACCTGATCCAGAACTATCCGCTGATGGGGCTCGACCAGCGTGAGATCCTGCTCGCGTCCATGGCCGCCTACGTCCACGAGGGCGGCCCCCTCCCGTCGGAATGGAAGAAGGAGTTCCAGCCGATCCTCCGGGGCGACGACTTCGACACGGCTCGACGCCTCGGAGCGATCCTCGAGGTCGCCGAGATGACGGAGGCGTTTCACCCGAGATTCTCGAGTTCGGGCGACGGCCGGACGGTCTCGGTATCCTTTTCATCGTCCGCCAGTACCGCCCTTCCCGGAAGGGTCGGGGAGAAAGTGGCGAAGACCATCCCGCGGGCGTTCGATGTCGAGGTGAAGATCCGTGATCCGTGAGAATCCCTCACCGAAGCACGGTTACCCCGGACGCCTGTTCGTCTTCGAGGGGCTCGACGGGAGCGGGAAGTCGACCCAGGCCGCCCTGCTGGGCAAGTGGCTGGCCGCCACCGGCTACCGCGTCTTCCGCACCGAGTGGAACTCCTCGGAGCTCGTCTCCTCCACGATCCGTCGTGGCAAGAAGAAGGGCCTGCTCACTCCCACGACGTTCTCGCTCATGCACGCGATCGACTTCGCCGACCGGTTCGAGCGGACGATACTTCCTCCGCTCCGCGCCGGCTACATCGTCGTGTGCGACCGTTACTCGTACACGGCCTTCGTCCGCGACGCGGCGCGCGGGTGCGACCCCGACTGGGTGCGCACGATCTACTCGTTCGCCCCAACTCCGGACGTAGCGTTCTACTTCCGCGTCCCGGTGAAGGTCACGCTGGAACGAAAGATCGCTTCGCGTCTCAAGATCAGCTACTACGAGGCCGGCATGGACTTGGGTCTCTCCGAGGACCTGCACGACAGCTACGAGCGCTTCCAGGGACGGATCAAGAAGGAGTACGACCGGATCGCGATCACGGACCGAATGACGATCGTCGACTCGACCCGTCCCGTGGAGCCGATCCAGGCCGAACTGAGAAGCGCGGTCCGGCCGATCCTTCAGGGATTCCCGAAAGGGGAGGCGTTGCTCCATGATTGATAGGACGTACGGCACGCGGCTGCCGGGGCTGCCGCCGGGTGAGCTCGGCGGCAAGCTGGTCGTGATCGAGGGGGCGGACGGCTCCGGGCGCAGCACCGAGGTCGCGCTACTCAAAGAGTATCTGGAGGTCGAGGGACACCCGGTCGTCGACACCGGACTGCGACGCTCCAATCTCGTGAGCGAGGAGATCGACCGGGCCAAGCAGGGCCACACGCTGGGCGCGACGACCTTGGCGCTCCTGTATGCCGCCGACTTCGGCGACCAGCTCGAGAACAAGATCGTTCCGGCGCTCTCCGCGGGGAGCACGGTGCTCGCCGACCGGTACATCTACACGCTCATGGCCCGCGCGATCGTCCGCGGGGCCTCCCGCGATTGGGCGCGCCACCTGTACGGTTTCGCGTTCCGGCCGGACCTCGTCGTCTTCCTCGATGCCCGTCCCGAGATCCTCCTCCACCGCTCGATCGGGAAGTACGGCAGCCTCGACTACTGGGAGTCGGGGATGGACCTCTGCCTCTCCCGCGATTTCTTCGAGAGCTTCTTCCTCTACCAGGACCGCCTCGCCCGGGAGTTCGAGTGGATGTCCCGCGAGTACGACTTCCACATGGTCGATGCGAACCGGCGACCGGAGGCGGTCCACGCGGTCGTCCGTGACCTCGTGATGCCCCTGTACGGGGGAGTCGCGAAGGGCAGGAGCCGGCGCCGGACCCGACCTACGCCGCCCGAGCCAGCTGCTTCCGCGTGAGCAGCCAGCGCAGCCGCGCCGCCCCGGGGCGGACCGTAGCGGGGAACTCGAGGCAGGCCGCGGACGGCTTCCCGAGTCGAGCAAAAGGAGTACCCTCGCCCGTGAGCGCGAGCCCGACGAACTCCGCGAGCGTCGGTTCGTGGCCCACGATCACGACCTCCGGACCGGAGCGGGCGGCGGTATTGATCCGCTCGAAGATCGGGGGTGCGAGGGCGCCGGGCGCGAGCTCCTCCCAGTACTCGAGGCGGGGCGTCGGGTCGAGGGCCGTGCGCAGGAACTCGGCCGTCACCCGGCAACGGACCGCCGGACTGGAAGCGAGACGGACCCGGCGGCCGAGATACCGGACGAGTCCCCTCACCGCCACTCGGGTCTGGTCGGCGCCATTCGGGGTGAGCGGGCGCACCGCGTCGTCGGGCCAGCGAGCCGGGTCCCGCAGGACTGCCGGGCCGTGGCGAACGACCACAACTCGGACCGACCGCGTGGAACGAGGCATGCTGGACCGCTCGGGGTCCTAGCGAGCCGGAGCAGGGAGAAAACGCTCTCGCTGGGCCCCGCTGACCGAAGCCCGGGTGGCCCGGTGAGGTTCGAGGGGAACGACGGGGATGGAGCGGTCGAGGGCGACCTGCGAGATGTCCTGCGCGTAGGCGATCGTGCGGCCGACCGATTCGAGGATCCGGGCCACGGTCGCCGCGGTGGCCGGAGGCATCACGCCCCCCCCACACCGGGCAGCAGACGGTCCGCCAGTGCTTCCCCCGACGCCGCGAGCGCAATCCCTGTATCGAGGAGCTCGTTGGCCCGGTCGCCGTTCCGAGCCGCGAGCGCTCCTTCGAGGTGGTCCATCGCCTGCGCGTGGAACTGGCGAAGGGGGATCAGAGGGCTTTGGCCCTGAGGGAGGGCGACCAGGCGCGGGCCGGTCGTTCCGAGGACGACCGCGTGGTCCGCGATCCGCTCCAGGCTGCGGGCGACAGTCCAGGAACCCAGCAACTCCGAGGCCTGGCCCTGGGCGCCCAGCCGGAGGGTCGCGATCCGCTGAATGTACCAGGCTTCGCGGTCGACCTCGTCGTCCCTCCGCTCCCAGTAGCCGTCGTCGCCGAGGGGCAAGTGGGACCAGCCGTCGACCGCTTCGCGGTGGAACGCGAGGACGAGCCGTCCCATCCGCTGGACGCGCTGGTCGAGCGAGACCGGGCTCTCGAACGAGAGGTCGTGCAGGCGGATCGAGCCGCCCTCCTCGGAGACGATCTCGGGCTGCCGCGTGCGGCGGCAGAAGGTCCGGACCACCTCGCGGGTCCCGGAGGAGATCGAGGGCCGTTCCCGGACCACGAACTCCGGGCGCCGGCCAGGTAGGCCCCCAATAGGCGACGGAACAGATGCTCGGCGGGCTCCTGGGGTCCGACAGACAGGAAGGCGGTCCCGGGACTCACGGGGTCTTCGGTCAGCTCGGCCGGCCCGTGGGATTCGTTCGGCATTGGAAGTTTGGCAAGCGGTCGGGTACCTTCGTCTCCGGTTCGCGGAGTGGGTCCCGGCGCAACGTGCCGGGCGGTTTCTCTCTTCGTCATCGGAGGAGTAACGACCGGGTTCAAATATATAGAATTTCAATTTAGACTATATTTGTCATCATAGCAATGGGGTTTTTCGGTTCCGGCCCACCGACGTGCGGAGGGCCGATGACCCCGGGGGCCTCACGGGGGTTCGAAGGCGGGGCGGCTCAGTTCGAGGCCTTCTAGGACCCACCGCTCAAAGGCCCGGAAATCGAAGTCGCGCCCCAGGTAGGCCCGTACGAGTTCCGCGGCGGGCCGCGTGCTCCCGGGCATCAGGATCTCCCGGGCATAGCGTGTCGCGGTCTCCCGGTCGGTGAGCGAGCCCTTCGCGTGGAACGGGCTGAGGAGGTCGCGGGCGATGACCAACGACCAGACGTAGGTGTAGTAGAACGCGGAGTAGCCGGTGAGGTGGCCCCAGGCGGTGGTCGGGTGGTATTCCGGCTCGAGGGGCTGGGAGGAGTAGCGGTCGTAGACCTCACGGAACGTCGCCGTCGGGTCGACGCCGTGCGGAGGGCGGTCGTAGAGCTCGAGCGAGACCGCGGCCAGGCCTACTTGCCTCAGCCATCGGGTGGACCGCCCGAGCGCGTCCGCGCCGCGTAGCCGCTCGAGGAGATCCGACGGGATCGCTTCGCCGGTATCCGGGTTGCGGGCGAACCTCGCGAGCGTCGCGGGGTCGCGCGCCCACTCCTCGAAGAGCTGGGAAGGGGCTTCGATGAAATCCCACTCGATGAACGACGTCGTCGTGAAGAGCCACGGACCGTGGCCGGAGAAGAGGGCGTGGAGCAGGTGGCCGAACTCGTGGAAGAAGGTGACCACGTCCGAGTACTGCATCCGGGCCGTCTCCGGCGGGACCGAAGCGTCCAGGAAATTGCAGACGAGCGCGCTCTGCGGTAGCTGAATGCCCGCGATCCCATCCCGGATGCCAAAGCACGCCGCATGGCCATACTTCCCCTCTCGGGGCACCAGGTCGAGGTAGAAGCGGCCGAGCGACCGACCCTCGAAGGCGACCTCGTAGACTTCGACGGTAGGATGCCAGAGCGCGAGACCGATGAGCCGGTGGAACCGGATTCCGAACAGTTCCTCGCACAAGGCGAACAGACCATCGCGAACCGATCGGTACGGCAGGCACGCCCGCAACCGCTTCGTGTCGACCCCGAACTCCTCGGTGCGGAGTTTCCCGTCGTAGTACCCCTCCCCGAAAAAGCCGGCATCCCAGAGCTCCAGTCGGGGGGTCGTGGGGTGATCCCTCCGCTTGCGGGCCAGGAAGCGGGCGACGTCGGCCCGGGCCGGTTCCCGCAGCACCTTCGTCACGCGTTCGAGGAAGACGCGGACCGCCTCGGGGCGCTCCATCATTTTATCCTCGATCGCGTACGCCGCGTACGCTGGGTACCCGAGCTCGGAGGCGAGCTCGAAGCGAGCGGCCAGCAGCCGGTCGAGGACCGCAAGATTCTCCGGGTGGGCCCGGTTCATGAATTCGGAGAGAAGGCGGCGACGTAGGTCGGGGTCGTCGGCGTACGCCATCACCGGGTGGAAATCGGGGTAGCGCGTCGTGATCCGGATCCGACCATGGGGCCCGGGCGGATGGTTGGCGAGGAAATCGGGCGGGAGTCCCGCAAGGTCGGCGGGACCCGCGACCTCCACTTCCCTCACGAGCTTGGCTACGTTCTCGTTGTACTGGTTGCTGACCCGGTCGATCTCGTTGCTGAGCTCTAGCAGTCGCGCCCGGACGAGGGGCTCCTTCCCCGCACCGGCGCGGCGCAGGTCGCGGATCATCTTCTCCACGGCGTGGCGGGTCGGCCCGTCGGCGTCGTGCAGGTCGATATCCTGGAGCGCCCGGAAAGCGTCCGAATTGATGCGGAACGTGTTGAAGAATCGGTCCGCCGATTCGGAGACCTCGCGGCCGGCCGTCCGGCAGGCCTCGTCCGGGTGCACGGCGAAGAGGAAGCTCCCGTGGCTCCCGAGGTCACGTACTCGGAGAAGGATCCGGTCGAGCGGACGCAGGAACCGGTCGATGGTCCTCTTTTCGGCGGACCGCAACAGAGAGGTCAACTCGCGCTCGGCGTCCGCGACCGTCCGGTCCCCGCCTTGCCGGAGCTCGGCCGCCGAGAGGGACCATGGAAATTCACCCAGCTGGGCGCTCGGGGCGGCTTCGGAGTTCGACACGGGGTGCGCCGGCGCGGGGGAGCCGGACCGCCTCATATCCTCGTCGTGGAGGCGGGGCCCGGACGACCGCCGGGAGCATGACGCGTGCCAGTGGGCCGTCCCCCGGACCTGATTTCGGTGTCCCCGTGACCGCTAAGCAGAGTGCGTCGATGACTTGAGGGGCCGCGAATGCTCGCTCGGAACTACCTCGCTGCCCTGGCGCTTGCCGCCATGGTGCTCGTCCCTGTAGTCTCCGCCTCCCTGGCGGCGGCGTCCGGTGGACCCGGCAGCTCGATGATCCGGAACGGGAGCGTCCGTGCTGGGGGCGTCGGAGCTACACTCCGCCTCGCCGCCGGATCTTCTTCCGATACCTGGCAATCGTACCGGGCTCCGGCGGGATTCCCTGGGTTATTCAATCCGGGCGTGGCGAGCGGCCCCATCGGCGGCTCGCTCGTCGTATTCGGGGGCTGCGAACAGCTCGATTGCGCCGTCGGCACCAACGCGACGTGGTCGGAGTCGAACGGGGTCTGGGCCGAACTCCACCCGATCATCTCCCCCGCCCCTCGAGAAGAGGCCGAGATGGCATGGGATCCGGCCGACGGGTATGTCCTGCTGTTCGGTGGGACCGGATGCCAGGACCCACCGGCCTGCGACCAGACCGGCCCCCTCAACGACACGTGGGCGTTCAAGGACGGGACGTGGAACCGCGCGATCTCGAGCGGCCCCGGACCGCCCCCTACGGACTTGGGAGGTCTCGCGTACGACCCGAGCGACCGCATGATGGTGCTCTTCGGGGGCTCGGCCTGCTCGACCTCCTGCAAGACCTGGACGTACTCGGGCGGAACCTGGACCGAACTGAACCTCACCACGCAGCCACCGGCCCGGTACGGGGAGGGGTTCGCAGAGGACCAGACAGACCATGGCGCCCTCCTATTTGGCGGAATGACGTTTTCGGGAGGGGGCCAAGTCCTCAACGATTCGTGGCTCTTCTCGTACGGGACCTGGCACCAAGAGAACGGTTCTTCGTCTCCTCCCGGACGCTGGGATCCGGCCATGGCCTGGGACCCAGGGTTGGACGCCGTGGTACCGTTCGGGGGACGAGCGGGGGGGAACGCACCTTCGACCTTCAACGACACCTGGCAGTTCCAGGCAGGAGCCTGGACCCAGTGGGGCGGCACCGCCGCCCCGGGTCCCTCGTGGGAGACGGGGTTTGCCCAGGACCCCACGTCAGGGATCCTGATCTTAGTGGGGAGTTGCCAACTTCCCAATTGCCCATCGAATACGAGCTGGGGGTTCGGTCCGCAACACGCGGTGAGCGTGACCTCCGAGATGGCTACGTGCGCGAACTTCACGCTCGCCGGGACCCCGCTCAGCTCGGGGGCCGCCGCCGAGCTCCAGAACGGAACCTACCCGCTCCGGATCGTGGCGTGCTCCGGATTCCAACTCGCCAACCTGACGGCGAGCGCGTTGGTCGTCCTCAACGTCACTGCCGAGAACGTAACCGCGTGGACCGGTTCGATCCTCGTTCACGGTGCGGGGGACATCCTGGTGAACCTGACCCGCGTGGTCTCGAACCCGCCCCCGAGTGGGCTGGCTGCGATCTCCATCCTCGGACTGACCTTCTTGGAGCTGCTACTGATTCTGGTGGCGCTCGCCGCCGTAGTGGGGATCTTCGTGGCTCTGCAGCGGGTCTCGCGCCGCCGAGCCCGCCCGCCAGAGATGGGAGGAGCGGGCCCGACGCCCGATTCAACCCCACCGGCGCGCTCCGAATCCGGCCCTCCGCCGCCGAAACCGTAGGACGCCCGCTTCGTTCGGCGCGGATCCAGGGAGCGGTCCCGCTCAACCACGCCGGAGCCGGACTCCCTCGGGGCCCTCGATCGTGAGCCCGGATTGGGCGCACTGCTGCAGGACGCGATTGAGTCCCGCCAGCGAGATCCGGTGCCCCCGTCGCTCGAGTTCCTCCAACAACTTCCGTCGTCGGATCGGGGTCGAGGAGGCCTTCAGGATGGTGATCACGGGGTCGAGGATTCCCGGGGGAATTCCGGGAAGGGCGGGTCCTGCGGCGACGCTCGCTGGGGTCTCGGTCACGAAGGACGAGGACGAGAACGACGAGTTATAACGTCGGTCACGGGCCGGGGACGGCACGTCGCGAGAGCGGGGATTGGCCGATCCGGGAGAGGAGCGCCCGAAGCGTGCGTCCCGTCGGCCTCACTTGACCATGGCTATTCATGCGGGTACGACCACAGGGGGAACATGCGCGTGAGCCGTGGGTCGGAGGACGTCGCCTCGGCTGCGCACTTGATCCGCGAGCTCGAACGGATGCGGGCGGAGGTCGTCCGGCTCGAGCGACGCCAGCCTCTCCAATCCTTTGGACGGCGCCGCCCGAGCGCGCGGAACCTGGTCGACTACCTCGCATTCCGGCGGTTCGACGCCCGGGAACTCCAGGAAAGGCTCGCGCGACTCGGCCTCTCCTCGCTGGGGCACGCCGAGAGTCACGTCCGAGGCAACCTGGACAGCGTCCTCCGGCAGCTCTACCTACTGACGGGTCGACCGGTCCCCGCTCGACTCTTCCCCTCCGCTCTCGGTCCCGAATCGGGGCGGAAGCTCATCGACCGGCATGCGCGCACCTTGCTCGGTCCTCCTCGTCCGGGACGGCGAACACGCATCATGGTGACCGTGCCGAGCGAGGTCGCCACGGACGCTTCGCTCGTTCGCGAACTGTTGGAGGCTGGAATGGACTGCATGCGGATCAACTGTGCCCACGATTCCCCTCCCGTCTGGTCGGCGATGATCTCCCACCTCCGCCGGGCCGAGCGCGGCACTGGCCGGAGGTGCCGGGTGGAGATGGACCTCTCCGGTCCGCGCCTCCGCACGGGCCCTCTCGCTCCGGGCCCCGCCATCCTCAAGATCCGGCCCACGAGGAACGAGTTCGGACGCGTGCTCCGCCCCGGCTCGCTCTGGCTCGTCCGGGAAGGCGACCCCGACCCGCCCGCCGAGGAAGGGATCCCGGCGGCGAGGGTCCCGGGGGATTGGCTTTCGCGTCGTGGGTTGGGGTCGACGATCGTCCTGAAGGACTCCCGCGGCTCGCCGCGGACCTTCCAGGTCGCCGCGATCCAACCCGGCGCTCGTCTCGTCGCGACCTCCAAGACCGTCTACCTCTCCAACGGGGTAGAGCTGCGCGCTCGATCGAACCCCGGGGCGAAGTGGGACGTCACGAACGCGTCGATTCCCGCCCGGGAGGGGCTCGCCCTCCTTCGATTGGGGGAAACGGTGCGGTTGACGTCGCGCGCCGGGGTCGGCCACAGCGATGTCCGGAACGAAGCCGGACGCCTCCGGTCACCCGCCACCTTTCCCGTCCTTCCCCCCGAAGCCCTTCGGTCGCTCCGAGTGGGGGACCACGTCTGGTTCGACGGGGGCCGGGTCGGCGGCGTCGCGACGCGCGTGCGGTCGGGCGAAGCCCTTCTCCGGGTCACGCACGCCCGCCCCCAGGGCGTCCGCCTCGGCGCGGACAAGGGGTTGAACCTCCCGGACAGCGCGTTGACGATCCCACCGCTCACCTCGAAGGACCTGGCCGACCTGGACTTCGTCGTGAAGCACGCCGACCTGGTCGGTTACTCGTTCGTCCAGAGCGCCGCCGACGTCCGGGCGCTGCGGAAGGAACTCGCGCGCCGGTCCGCACCCGAGATGGGGTTCGTCCTCAAGATCGAGACGGGCCGCGCCTTCGAGCTGCTGCCCGAGATCATGCTCGCGTCGCTCCATGCCCCCATCGCGGGCGTCATGATCGCCCGGGGCGATCTCGCCGTGGAAGTGGGGTACGAACGACTGGCGGAGGTCCAAGAGGAGATCCTGTGGATCTGCGAGGCGGCCCACGTCCCCGTCGTCTGGGCGACCCAGGTGCTCGAAGAGCTCACCAAGATAGGGCTCCCGTCCCGCGCCGAAGTGACCGATGCGGCGATGGGGGCGCGCGCCGAGTGCGTGATGCTGAACAAGGGGCCGCATCTGGTCGAGGCGGTGCGGGTCCTGGACAACATCCTGCGGAGGATGGAGGCGCATCAGGCGAAGAAGAGCGCTCGCCTGCGCCACCTCCACGTCGCGGAACGCTTCTTCGAACCCGCCGACGGGAACCATGGCGGGGCCTTTCCCCCCAACTCGGCGTGACCAGGGACCCGCCTGGACGGCCATCGAATTCAGAACCTCACGGGCCGGGTACGCACGAACTAGATCGCACGACCCCACTCCGGTACGGAGCCATGGGTCGTCGCCGCTCGGCGGTGCCCTGCCCTATTCTGGACCCCAATCACTCAGATAGTTACGTCGCGTATCGGATAGGGCGCGGGTGTTCGAGGGCGGGGCGCGCGGGAGGCCGTGAGATGCGCCGCTCCGGCCTAGAACCGATCTCCCGACATGCACAGGAATCTCGGGTCGTTCGTGGCGAGCTCGGAGATTGCCGCGGCCGGAGTCCATGTTCGGTCAAGGGAGGTGGCCATGAGGACGTACCAGCCGGTGGGCGCGGCGGAAAATCCTCTCGCTCGGAATAGATCGGGGGTGTCGGTCACGGGCGTGTGCTGGAACGCGAACGGCCGACGGTTGGCCCGGCGCTGGACCTCGGAGATGAGGGACCGGCGGGCGGCGAGGGAACTCGTCACGAGTTCTCCGCAGATCACCCGATATGGAGTGGTCTCCAGGTGGGCGTAACCGCGGACGCCTCGCCTCGATCGGACCACGACAAGCTCCTTTCCCGGGTCGAGCTCGCCCACGGAGACAGAGGTCGCCAGGTATCCGTTAGGCTCGCGGAGAAAGCCGAGGCGACCTTCGGCCTGCCGCGAATGCAGTCGCTCCAGCTCGGCCAAGTCGGATTTGCGGGCGGGCCGGACGCCCCGGGGCCTTCGGGGAGGGGTAGGGAGCGGCGCGTGGACGGTCCACGGGGAGGAGTAGACGTCGCGGTACCCCAATTCCTCGTAAAGTCCATGGGCCCCCCACGATCGGTTGGTCCACAACGTCGAGTACCGGATCCCGTCCTCCTTCTCTCGACGGTGGATCTCCGTGAGGATTCCACGCGCGACCCCGGCGCGCCGGCGATCCGGTCGGGTCCCGACCCCGGCAATCCCGCTCACGATCTCCGTGCCCCCGCGGAACGTGTACGGGATGCGAAGCACGAAGGTCTGCCCGATCAGCCGCCCTCGCTCGACGGCGAAGACGCCGGCGTAGTCCGCCAGGACCTTGGTCCGACGACGCCACGCGTCCACCGATCGTGCGGGGAAGGTACCTCCGAAGGAGGCGAGATGGATCAGCGTCCGGTCTACCTCCATCGAGGACGTCAGTTCGTCGAAGGTCAGGAACCGCATGCGTGAACCGGGGTTGCCGAGCCGCCCATGTTACTTGGAGGTTTCGAGGATTCTCGAGTGGGCGCGGTCCTTTTCCTTACCCCTAAGGGAAGCCCACCGCTGAATCACGTCGGTCCACCCCGGACGGGGTCCGGGTCGTCGTCTGCGTGAAGAGCGGGACTCGCACGGTCGAGGGGGGGGCACGGCAGCCCCGCGGGTCGCAGGTCGGCTTGGTCAATCATCGGCTTGGAAACGGCCCGGGAACCACCGACGCCTCCCCTGCGGCCCACCCTAAACGGCGGCCCAGCAATCCGATGCCGAATCACGCCGGGCGCGGACCTCATCCACGCTTCGTGACTTTCGATGTCCAGACCGTGAGTCCGGGCGGTGGCCAGGATCGCGTCACACGCCGGCCCACTCAGCCCGAACTCCCGAAATCCGCGGTAGGCGAGGCAGGGAGCTCCCGACAGGGTGGGGCCCCGAACGGACCGCAAGTCATAGATCCGCATCGAGAAGCCCTGCTCGAGCGAGAGTCGGTCGCGGCGCGTTGTGGTGTATTCCAAGGTGATCGAGTCATTCGAGATCCTCATCCGACGAGGACCTCGAAGGCACAGGTTCCCCCACGTCATAGGGAAGATGTAAACGGCGAATCCAGCCAGTACGGCTACGAGGACGAAGTCCACTTCTTGTTGAACCGACCCTTTCGGTTGGGAGAGGGCAAGGGAGGACCAATAGATGGCTGCTACCGTGAACCCGACCGTGAAAACGGGCCCCAAGATGCGGAAGATCGTGCGCGAAGCGTATCGGGCGTCTTCGGCCCCAGAAAGATCGTATGCCTGCTCGCCCGTCGCACCCAAACGTCGCACCAATTCCGGATGACCCTGCTCGCCTAAAGGAGTGGTCCCACCGCGATACCGGGCCCTCGCCGAGCAGAGGGTCCATCGACCTTTGGGAATCTCTCTCGTTGAAAGCCGTCACTTTGTCCCGGAGCGGACCTTCCCCTGACCGGAGGCACCCGCGGAGGGCGCGCAGTCGAAGGCGGGGCGGAGGGGAGGCGCGGCCGATGGGACTCGACCGGACGGCCGACCCGGGCGGTCGCGGGGTTTTCCGGGCAGAGAAGCCGTTCCACATCGGAGGGAATCTCCTGCACGATCCCGTCCGAGCCGGAGGAGGCGACGCCCGGGTCCAAAGTGGCGGGTTCCGTTAATCGGGCGAGGCCTGCGGAGTCGTCTCCCCGTACGACCCAGGGCCCCGCCAAACGTGGGGCGGCTTGGATCGGGGCAGGCCCTCCCCGCTCTTCCGGGATTCACTCAGCGGGGGCCTTTCGGACGACCGGCACGGTAGTCACGCTCCAGCGCCTTTCCAAGGTTGCGCCACATGACCTGGAGCTCCTTTTCGAGGACGGCCTTTGGGGGGTTCTTCACGCCCAAAGGCGTCGCGCGTCGTTCACCGTGCATGGTGAACTCCGTCCGCCCGTCAGGCAGCTCGCGCAGGGAATAGTCCAGGTTCCACGTCCGGTAGTTGCCGGCGGCGACGGCGTGCCAGCGGTTCGGCGGCTGAAGCGTGACGGTCTGTCGGCTCCACATCCATCCATGGGGGGTTTCGTTCAGGTCCTCATAGACCGCGGTGCGGGAGGTCTTCCGAATGATCTGACGGGAGCCAGGGTCGCCCTGGAGCTTACGATCCGCTTTCGTGTAGTCGGTGCACCACGCATAGACGAAGCCCAGCGGGGCACGGAAGGACCTCTTGATCTCATAGGTAGAAACCGGGTTGGTCATCGAAGCTTGCCTCGGGCCGAGTCCCTACGAATTCCCTGTCATTAAGCCTGAAGGGTCCGTACGAGTCCGTCCAGAAGTGGGAGGGCGGTTGTGAGGCTTCGACACTCCCTGTCGGCATAGCGCCGCGCTTGGGTTCATGACCACGGGGAGCACGCGGTCGAGGGCGGGCCGCGGGTGGTGGCGAGGAGACTCAGTATGAGCCAGAGGGCGGTGTTCAACCGACTTATTCACTTCCAAAATGGTCGAGCCTAGCTCGGCGTTCGATGAGTTGCGAGGGGATGGTCTCCGAGCAGGTCTTCGAGATGGTTCCCGTCGAGGAACCGCACGTATTCCTTCATCAGCGTGGCAATCATCCGCGCCGCCTCGACGGGATACCTGCCAATGGCGGTCTCGGCCGTCAGAACTAATCCATCCGCTCCATCCAGAAGGGTGTTGATTACGTCGTTCACTTCAGCGCGCGTTGGGACTCGTCGAGTGATCATCGATTCCAGCAGGTTGGTCGCGACATAGACCGGGATCTTCCGCGCGTTGGCTCGACGAATGATGGACTTTTGCAGATACGGGATGCCCTCGATCCGGACCTCGCGCGAAAGGTCGCCTCGATCGATTAGAATCCGGTCCGTCGACTTCAGGATCTCTTCCAAGTTACGGACCCCATCCGGGCTCTCGATCTTCGATACAATCGTGCTGTCCGGTCCGGTCATTTCCCGAAGCTGGTCGACCGTGTCTCGCTGTTCGCAGAACGAAAGGGCGAATTCATGGACGTCGTTCTTGAGGGCGACTTGAGTAGCGTGTCGGTCCTTCTCGGAGAAGGTGGGCAACCGAGGCGAGGGATAGGCGGTGACGGCCTTCCGCGATCCAACCTCGCCTCCCGTGAGCACGGTGGCTTCGGCGGTACCGTCGATGACTTCGTCGATTCGGAGAATGACTGCGTCAAAATCGATGCTCACCAGCGACCCAGGCTTCAGCTGTGCGATCGCGCCCCCGGGAACGATGGGGATAGAGAACGCGTCGCCCCAGAACGCCTCCTGGACCAACCGGACCCGGGCATCCTCTACCAGCCCCACCCCGTCGCTCATGAGACCGGTGCGAAGTCGTGCCCCTTCGGTGTCGATAGAGATGGGCACTTTGGTACACTTTTGAATGAACTGAATGATCCGCTCTAGGTCGCGAAGGTCCGTATGCGACATGTTGATTCGGAATCGAGTAGCTCCGATCTGTTCTAGCTGTAAGATCACCCTCTCGTTCAGCGACGTGGGGCCGAGCGTGCATTGCATCGCCCGTGGGAGCGGCAAAGGTTTCCTCAAAGACTTCTCGGGTCCCAGCATCCTAGAGGGTCTCCATCTCCGTGGCACCGGCCAAATCCGCACGAGCCCAGTTTAAGGTTGACCCTCAATCTCGAAATCGAACTGGGGGAGCTATCGCACAGGGGCGTCGTGTAACAGAGACCCTGAACCCTCCGCCCGCACTCACCGATACGACCCTCTCAGCGTGCTCAGCTCCTTCGAGTGAGTCCCGTTGATTCCCCCCTGGCCAGACTGGAGAGCCTCGTCGACCACAACTGGAAGAAAGCCGGACCCGTTTGCCGCGAGCATGTCTGTGAGTCATGGAGGATCATCGACCGGGCTCGGCCTGAAGATCGCCCCCAGCTCCTCCTCTGCTTCTACCGGGCCAACTGGTGTCGGGGCCGTGGCGACCGGGCGTCGGACCGGGAGACATTCTGGGATATGGAATGGGATGGTATCCACTCGGTAGGGTACGGGCCCGATTCCGGAGATCGGCCGCGGCGTTGGAACGGGGGCTTGCCATGGCGAGCAGCATCCTGAGGGGGGTGTCATTTCGAGCCCCTATGGTACTACCCCCCATCGATGATGGGCTCGGGCGTTCGAAACGGTGGGAGGGTGGTATCGCCTGGCGGGCCATGGTGCCTACTCCATGGGCCAGGTGGGCCGGGACGGATTTGAACCGTCGATCTCCGCGTTGTAAGCGCGGCGTCCTCACCGCTAGACGACCGGCCCTGGGTCTCGTGGAGGGGAACCGTCGGTCATGGACGTGTCGGTCGGTCCGTGGGCTCGGTGGCGCACGCGAACGGCGAGACCGTGACCGAGCTCGAGCATCAGCCGCCCCGGGAGCACGGCTTCGCCCACCGCGGCCAGGGTGCCCTCCCGAAGCAGTACGACCGAGTCGCCGGTACGGATCGCGAGATCCGCATCCCGAACCCCCGGGGCGAAAAGGTCACCGGTCAGAGGCAGGGAAGGGTCGACCGACACCCAGAGCGGCGGGTCCGGAACGAGCCGACGGGCCCCGGCCACGGTGACATGGAAGAGTCCCCTCTCCTCGCGCAGCGTCGCGAGGTCCGTGCGTCCGTCCGTGAGCCGCTGGAACCACGGTCGACCCGCGAGTCGCACCGGAGGCACGAACAGTCGGTCGGCTCCCGCCCGGCCCATCTGGACCGCGGCGACCTCCCGCAGTTCTTCCCGGACGACCGCGAGCGGTCCGCCCGACACCGGCGTCTCCCCATCGAGCGCGGACCCCACCGCATCCCGGAGCGAGGCGAGCGCTTCCCGCGAGGTCGTATGGTGGTCGCCGAGAGTCCAGGCCGCGGGGAGTTCGGGGGGGATCGCGTCCCGCAAGAACGCGTATTCGACCGGATCCAGATGGACGACGACCGAGCGGTAGTGGCCGGTCGCGAGGAGGTGCCGGGTTCCATCCACAAGCGCCGCCCGTTCGCGCTCTTCCCACTCGCCCGTGACCGGAATGTCGTAGTGTCGGGCCGGCGGAATGTCCTCGAGCTCCCGGGGGACGAGGCCGATCGGGGAGCTCACCGAAACGACGTGGACCCGTTCGATCGGATAGAGCCCCTCGAGCGCCCCGTAGAACCGGCGGTGGGAGCGCGAGAGCCGGTACGGTTTCGTGCGGGAGCAGGGGACGAGCAAGAGGACCGATTTGGACGGGGGGGGCACGTACCGGGTCAGCAGGCGCTGGCGGAACCGGACCATCTCCGGCCGCCGATGGGCTTCGAGCAGCACGTAGGGGTGAGAGCCGTCACCGGTCACGGCCGACCGCTCCTCGAGGAGGCTCCCGAGCTCCCGGTCGGCGTACCGGAGCATCTCGGCCAACGCCGGTTCCGCGGGGAGCCGCGACTCCACGAGTTGGCGGAGCCGCCCGGTCCGGGCTGCCGTGCGGCACTCGGCCATCGCCCGCCGGTAGACCCCGGCGGTGTGCTCCTCGAGCGGACCCGTAGGCTGGGCGGAGCAAGCCGAGCACGCACAGAGACCTTCGGTCCGCGCGACGGCCGCGTCGGTCGAAGCGAGGGTCTCGTCCAAGAAGTCCCCATGCGCGGCCCCGAGGAGACCCGCCGTAGAATCGACCAGGTCGACCCCGAGATAGGCCAGGAGCGGGATCCGGTGGGGGAGGGCGACCCGAGGCGCCCAGAGGACGGGGCCGGCTCCGAACACGGTCCGGAGTTGACGGATCCCTTCGACGAACGGGAGTCCCTCGGACCAGAGCGCGCGAGCGTTCCCCCAGATCAGGAGGTCCGGCCGCGAAGACCGGACCGTTCCCGGCAGGTCCGGTGGAAGGGGCGGACGGACGAGCAGGGCATGCGCACCCACGGGGGAGGCCCCTCCGACCGGACCGACGACCTCGGGCGCGGGGACCGAGGTACTCGAGGTCGAGCTTTCGGGTACCGTCCGAGAGCTCGAGGTGACGGAAGCCCAGAGGTGCCTCGATCGAGCGGAGGGAGAGTCCTCCCGCGGGGGAGCCGATCCCGCTGTCCAGAAGGCCGGGGGTGAGCAGCGGGAGCTCCCCAACGGTCGCTCGCCCGACGAGCGTGAGTCCTTCCAGACGTTCGACGGTTCGGCCCATGACTCCTCGCGACTGGGTCGTGGGGGTCGCGGTCTACGCCGTTCCCGACGTCTTCGCGGTCCGCTTCCGTCCGCGTGAGGTGGGGGGCGGAGTGGGGAAGAACGCCTCCCAGGAGGGGATCAGCGATTCGCGGTGATCGGCGCCCGCTTCGGATCGCCCGCGTCGGCCGAAGAGGGGGTCGTGCGTGTCGCGCACGTCCCGAAGGAACTCCCCCGGGTTCTCGCTGGCCTTCTCGAAACCGTAGAGGATGAGTTGGCGCAGGAAGCTCGAACGGCCCCGCCACCCGATCCGTCGGCGAACCGCGGGGTTCAGGTGGCGCTTCGCCAATCGCCAGACTTCGTTCGTCGTCCGGTAATCGCGCGCGGAAAGTCCGATCATCACTTGCGGCATAGCCACCGAGCGACCGAGGCGAGGCGAGATTTTAGCTCACCGTCGGGGCAGGCCCCCCTTCGCCGGCTCGAGCCAGTGGGCGACCGAGATGGCTGGACGAGGCGGTGGAATTCGCCTCGGTCGCGATCAGAGCCCCGGTGCGTGGGGCCCGAACGGGAGGAACAACGCGACCAGGACGCCCGCCAGGTAGAACCCGGCCATCAGGAAGTGACGTTGGAACGGTACCTGGGAGGAGGTGGGCCGCCGGGCGAGCGACGCGTCGGTGACGGCCGCGAGCGCGGCCATCCCTGCGAGTCCGACGAAGTAGGGCAGACGAAGCTGGAGGGCGAATCCGAACGCGGCGAGCAGCCCGAGAGCCACCGCGTGCAGGCAAGGGACGAGCCGGACGGACGCCGCCACTCCGATGCGAGCGGGCAGCGAGCGGAGATGGAGGGCGCGATCGCTCTCGAGGTCCCCGAGGCTGTGGACCGTCTCGAACGCGGTACCCCAGAATAAGAGGCCGGCGACCGCGAGCAGCACGAACCACGCGAGGCGCCCCTGGACCGCGATGAATACCGCCCCGGGCGTCACCGCCTGCACGAACCCGAGGAAGGGGGTGGTGAACGCGGTGAACCGCTTCGTGTAGCTGTACCCGAGGACGATCGCCAATGCGACGGGCGCGAGGACGAACGCGAGCGGGTTCAGCAGGTACGCGGCGATGAGGAGGACCGCCCCGCTGAGGACGGTGATCGCAAGCGCCGACGCCGGCGAGCGGCGCCCGGAGGGGATTGCTCGGTCCCGGGTCCGGGGGTTCGCGGCGTCGAGGTCCCGGTCGGCCCACCGGTTGAAACTGTGGCCGGCATTGCGGGCGGAGACGAACGCGACGACGACGAGGAAGACGACCCAGAGCGAGGGAATCCCGCCAGCGGCGAGGAAGAGGAAGGCCAGGGCGAACGGCAGGTTGAGCCCGACGGTCTGGATCTCGAGGAAGCGCCCGAGCTCGTAGAGCGAGCCGTGGGGCGCGGTGCCGGCCGTCACGGCTTCGGCCGCAGGAAGCGGGCGAGCACCGGATCCTCTCGGATCGCCTTCTCGGCGGCGGCGAGCGCCGCCGGGTCCGAGCGGATCTCCTCCGGCCACGGTCGCGGGAACCCGTCCTCGGGTCGTTTACGCGTGGCGTCGATCCCCACTTTGGCACCGAGGTTCGGGATGGGGTTGGAGATGGAAAGTTGGTCGACCGGGCCGTGCGACAGCTCGAGGTCGCGCTCCGGATCGGCCTGGAGTCCGACGCGGTAAAGGACCTCGTGGAGGTCGTGCACGTCGACGTCCGCGTCGACGACGATCAGGTAGCGGATGAACATGATCTGGCCGAGCCCCCAAAGGGCGTGCATCACCTTGCGCGGGTGGTCCGGGTACTGCTTGCGCACCGAGACGATCCCGACGTTGATGAACAGCCCTTCCATCGGGAGGTTCATGTCGACCAGTTCGGGGAGCACGAGGCGGATGACCGGTAGGAACACCCGTTCGACCGCCTTGCCCAGGACCGCATCCTCGGTGGGCGGCTTGCCGGTCACGGTCGCGAGGTAGAGGGGTCGCTCCCGTCGCGTGACGCGCGTCACGTGAAAGACGGGGAAAGGCTCAGGGGCGGAGTAGTAGCCGGTGTGGTCGCCGAACGGTCCCTCGACCTTCCGTTCGGTCGGGTCGACGTACCCCTCGAGGACGATCTCGGCCTGGGCCGGCACTTCGAGATCGACCGAGCGGGCGGGGACGAGCTCGACGGGGTCGGACCGGAGGAATCCCGCGAAGACGAAGTTCGAGATCCCCTCGGGGACCGGAGCGAGGCCGGAGAACAGCGTGGCTGGGTCGACCCCCAGCACGGCGGCGACCGGCATCTTCTCCCCCCGCGCGGCCCACTTGCGGTAGTTGTTCGCGCCGATGCGATGGACCTGGGCGTGCATCCCGAGGGTGTCGGGGCCGTACTGCTGGAGGCGGTAGATCCCGGTGTGGGCCTCGCCGGTATCGGGGTCCTTGGTGATGACGATGGGGAACGTGATCGTCCGTCCTCCGTCGTTCGGCCAGCACTTCAGGATCGGGATGGCGTCCAGGTTGACGCGCGGCTCCTCGACCTCTTGGCAGGGACCCGAACGGATCCGCTTGGGGGCGAGCGAACGCACTGTCTGGAGGAGATCGATCGTGCCGCCGAGGTCCTTCACCGCACCGACGAGGCCCGCGGGAGGCCGGAGGTGGACCAATTTCCCGATCCGGTCGGCGACCTCTCCCACGTCGCTCGCCCCGAGGGCAAAAGCAATCCGTCGCGGCGACCCGAGGAGGTTCGTCACGACCGGTATGGTGGAGCCCGTCACGTTCTCGAACAGGAGGGCGGGGCCGTCCGCGCGGAGCACCCGCTGCGTGACCTCGGTGATCTCGAGGTCGCGCGAGACCGGCGTCTTCACTCGCGCGAGGTCGCCCCGCGCGTCTAACGCGTCGAGAAACTCGCCGAGCGAGCGGAACGCCACGAACCCCGGCGAGCCTTACCGCTTATTAAGCTCGGGAGGAGCGGGCCCAAGGTTCATATCAGAACCTTGACTTGCCCGCCCTCCATGCAATCGGTCACACTCGAGTTCCGGACGGAGGACCTCGAACTCCTCGGCCTCATCCCGGCCGGCCTCTTCACGAAGTACGAGGAGATCGAGCTCCTGGAGACCCTGCGCCTCGAGCAGGGGTGGCGCCTCCAGCTGCTCCGGGTCCGACGGAAGGGTGCGCTCCGGTCCGCCGCCGAGCTGGAGCGGGAGTCCCGAAGGATCCGCGCGGTGTACGGCTTCGAGAGCTTCGAGCTCGTCGAGCGCCGCCCGCGGACGCGGGATTATATCGTGCTGGTCCGGCAACGCAACCCCGAGCGTCTGCGACGCCTGCTCTCGCTCGCGGGCGGGGAGATCTCTCCCACCGCACCCTTTCGCATCACGTCCGAAAAGGTCGTCGCGTCGTTCCGCGGCGAGGAACGGGCGCTGCGGCGCGTCCTGCGCCGGCTCGACCGCGAGGAGTTCCCCTACAAGGTCCTGCGCGCGTCGGGGCGGCCGTACCCTACCGATACGGCGACCACGCTGCTCACCCCGTTGCAGGCGGAGATGCTCGCGCGGGCCTGGGTCCTCGGCTACTACGCCGTCCCCCGAAGGATCACGCTCACCCGGATGGCCCACCAGACCGGACGCAGCGCGCCCGCCCTCGGGAAGATCCTCCGACGGGCCGAGGGACGCCTCGTCGTCCAGTGGCTCTCGGTCGAGGGTTCGGTGCCCGATGGAGGAGCGGGTCCGGTCGTCCCCGACCGCGAAGCGTAAAGTCGGCACGCGCCTGCGTCGATCGTGAGCCGCGAGCCCCGCACCGTAATCGTCGAGCGTCTTACCGACGCAGCGCGCGTGCCCCTCCCCGCCCGCGCGACCGAGGGCTCCGCCGGCTTCGACCTCCCGGCCGCGGAATCGGTCGAGCTCGAACGGGGGAAGGTGACGCTGGTGCGGACGGGCCTCCGGATGCGGTGCCCCCCCGGGACGTTCCTTGAGGTGCGGCCGCGCAGCGGCCTCAGCACCAAGGGGGTCCACATGGTCAACGCCCCGGGCACGATCGATTCCGACTATTCGGGCGAGGTGCGCGTCCCGCTCACGTACCTTTTCGAGGGGACCTACCACATCGAGGTCGGGGACCGGATCGGCCAACTCCGTCTGGTAGAGGACCATCCGATCTCAATCGAGGAAGGAACCGTAGTGCCGCAGCCGTCGCGCGCCGGCGGTTTCGGCAGCACCGGTCGGTAGGTCACTCCGGCTCGGGCAGCCGGGTCTGGAACAGTCGCCGCTCCGGCGGGGCGAGCGTCGCACCGTGCGCGACGGACGCCTGCACCCGCTCGAGCATCTCGTGCATCCGCTTCTCGCGTCCAAACGCCCCCCGATGCATCCCCTCGTCCCGGGTCCCCTGCGCCACGAGCACGATCGCCCGACCGGCCCGCGCCCGTCCGGTGCGGCCCCGTCGCTGGATCGTTCGGATCACATCCGGGATCGGTTCGTAGAAGACCACGAGGTCGGTCGCCGGGATGTCGAGCCCCTCTTCGGCGACGGAAGTGGCGATGAGGCAATTGACGCCGCCGGCGCGGAACCGGTCGAGGACCCCGCCCTGCTCCTTCTGCGAGAGTCCGACGTCGGTGCCGTGGGAGGCCTGCCCGACGAAGCGGGCGGGCCGGACGGCAGGGTCGTGCAACGCTTCGAGCTCCCCGACGAGGCGGTCCACCGTGTCGCGGTACTGGGAGAAGACGATCACGCGAGCCTGAGGATGGGCCCGGAGCTCTTCGGCGACGATCGCGACGGCCTTGGCGACCTTCGGATGCTCGAAATGGGGTCCTTCGAGGAGACGACGGACCCCCTCGACCTCCCCGAGGAAGGTGCGGGTGGCCGGGCTCACCCGCTGGCCCGGCTTCGGGGTCTGGCGCTCAAGGAACTCCCGGAGCGCGTCCACGCCCTGACTTTCCGCGAGCTCGAGGGCATGCATTCCCTTCATCGCCGCGGCCTGGGCCGTCACGGCCTGCCAGAGGGCGCCCGAGCCCGAGCTCCCGCGGGCCCGCTCGGTCTCGATCTGACGGTGTAGTTGGGCCCCGATATCGAGGAGGCCGCGTCGACTCGCCTCTCCACCGCCCGGCAGCCAATCGAGCTTGCGAAGGATGTCGATCTGGCGCTGCACGACCGCGCGGAGCTCGATCGCGAGCCGCTGGACCTCCGGAGGGAGCGGAAGGACCACGGTCTCCACACCGATCCCGTGGAGGTAGGGGGCGACGTCCGGGGAGCGCTCCGTGCGGTATTCGAATCGCTCGATCCCGAGGTTCGTCCAGACCTCCCGGATCCGAGCCTCGCTCCCGCCCGGCGAGGCGGTCATGGCGAGGACCCGCGCCCGGGGTCCTTCCCGGTTCGCTCGGGCGATCTGGACGTACGGGTAGATCCCGACCCCGCGATGGGCCTCGTCGAAGACGATCAGGGAGAACGTGTCCAGGGGGAAGGTCCCGCTCGCCAGGTCGTTGCCGATCACCTGGGGGGTGGCGACCACGACCTGGGGCGGGTGCAGAAGCTCGGCGCGGCGTTCCGGAGGGATCGCGCCCGTGAGGACGATCGGGTCGGGCGCGAAGAGGGTCTTCGATACGCTCGTTGCGTGCTGGAGGACGAGCGGTCGGGTCGGCGCAAGGATGAGGACCGACCGAGTGGGATTCTTGAGAAGGCTCTCGGCGATGACCCGGAGCGCGATCGTCGTCTTCCCGAGACCCGTCGGGAGAACGACGAGAGTGTTCTGCCGGTTCGCCACCTCGGCGATCGTCGCCTGGTACGCGCGGTCCTCGATCGTGCCGGGCCGGATCCGCGGGTGCACGACGGTCAGCATCGGCGGAGCGTCCTGGCCCCGGGAGCGGACGGTGCTTTATGAGCAGGCGCGTACGACCGCCTCGGAGGGCACGCCGCGGTCCGCTCGTACGTCCTCGAGGACGTCGCGATCGCCCGTCGTGCCCGCGCCGCCGTCCTCACGATCCGCATCGCCAACGCCGTCGACCTTGCGACGACCCGGATGTACCGGGACCGGCACGAGATGTTCGAGGGCCTTCTCCAGAACGTCCACGGGGCCGAGTTCTCGGCGTCCCGCTTGGTGGGTTTCTTGGCGGGGCTGGTCGGATTCTTCCTCCTCCCGCTCGTGGTGCTTCCGCTCGGGCGGTGGGGCGGTAGCGTGCCGTTGATCGTCATGGGGGCGATCCTCTGGCTGGCGCTGTTCGGGAAGCACGTGGCGTTCTCCTTCGCGGTGGGGCTCCGGCGCCTTACGGGCTCCTCTTCCCCCTCGCGGTGGCGTACTACCTGCGGTGGGTCACGGTCTCGTTGGTCCGAGGACGGAAGCGTCGGCCGGTGAGCTGGAAGGGCCGGACGTACCCACGGCTCGAATCCTCGGGCCCGAACCGATAATAGGTCGGCCGCGCTCGAACGACGACATGGCGACCACGCTCGAAGCCGCGTTCGACCTCTACATCGGCGGAAAGGAGCAGCCGGGGTCGACGGGGGAGAGGCGCACGCTCCTCGACCCGGCGACGAACGAGCCGCTAGCGAAGGCCTCCGTGGGCTCGCGCGACGACGCCCACGCGGCGATGGAGGTGGCCGAGCGGGCCTTCCGGGAATCGAACTGGGCCGCCGACGACGGCGCCCGGCGGGCCAAGGCGTTGTGGAAGCTCGCGGGCCTGCTCGAGGCGGACGCCGATTCATTCGCGCGGCTCGAGACCCTCAACCAGGGCAAGCCCCTCCGCGAGGCACGGGGGGACATCGGCTACGTCGTCCGGACGTTCGAGTATTTCGCGGGCCTCGCCGACAAGGTCGAGGGGGAGACGATCTCCGTTCCGGGGCCCCGGTTCGACTACACGCTGCGGGAGCCGCTCGGGGTCACCGTCCACATCGCGCCCTGGAACTACCCGCTCTTACTCGCGATGCGTTCCGTGGCGCCCGCGCTCGCCGCCGGCAACGCCGTCGTCCTCAAGCCGGCGAGCCTCACACCCCTCACGGCGGTCGCGCTGGCCCGCCTGGCAAAGGGGGCCGGGATCCCGGACGGGATCCTCAACGTCGTCCTCGGCAACGGGGCCGAGGTCGGAGAGGCCCTGGTCCAGGACGTCCGGTGTCGTTCGGTCACCTTCACGGGAAGCGGGGAGGTCGGCGGCCGCCTTGCGTTGCTGGCCGCCAGCCGACTGTTGCCCACGACCCTGGAGCTCGGTGGGAAGGGTCCCGTCATCGTGTTGTCCGACGCCGACGTGGACCGGGCAGCGAAGGCCATCGGCTACGGGATCTTCGGGAACGCCGGCCAGATGTGCTGGGCCGCCTCCCGCCTCCTGGTCCACGAAAGCCTGCGCGAACCGCTCGTAGAGAAGGTCCGCGCGATCGCTGACCGCCTGAAGCTCGGACCCGGCCTGCAGGACGGCGTCGAGATGGGACCGCTCGTCTCCCGGGAACAGGCCGAGCACGTCCTCGAGTACGTCGAGGACGCCCGGTCGAGCGGCGGCCAGGTCGTCGCGGGAGGCAGCCGACCGACCGACGCGGCGCTCCAGTCGGGAAATTTCGTTCGCCCGACGATCCTCGCGGACGTTCCCGCGACCTCCCGCGCCGTCCGGGAGGAGATCTTCGGTCCGGTCCTGTGCGTAACGTCGTTCCATGACGTCGACGAGGCGATCCGTCTCGCCAACGATACCCCGTATGGCCTGCTCGCGGCGCTCTGGACCCGGGACCTCTCGTCGGCCCACTCGCTCGCGCGCCGCCTCGAATCCGGGATGGTGGTCGTGAACGAGGCGCCGACGACATTCCCTCAAACCCCTTTCGCGGGCGCGAAGGCCAGCGGGCTCGGCTTCGAACAGGGGTCCGAAGCGCTCGGGCCGTTCACCCGTCGCAAGAACGTCCTCGTCAACCTTGGCAGCGGAAAGCGCTCCGTCTGACCTAGGACCCCAGGTTCGTACGGAACCCCAAAAAGGGCCTCGGGGGCTCCGTCGCCGTGGCTGCTCCCACCTCTCCGCCGCCGGACTCGACCTGGGGTGCGTGCAGCTTCTGCGCCGTGGCAGTCCCGCCGGGAGCCACCCAATGCCCCATCTGCGGCGCCGCGAACCCGATCCGGGCCTCCCAGATGACGACGGTCTCGCGGAGCCAACGACGGCGCCTGCGCGCGACCGGAGCCTTCCGTAGCCTCATCGTGATCGCGGTGTCCCTCGGTCTCGCGTATACGATGATCTCCCTCGTGATCCAGGGTCCTCCGGTGGTCGCCGACCCGCTCACGACGGACGGTCTCTACACGATCGGTCCCGGCAATTCCACGATCATCTCGGGAGAGATCACGGGCGGTGACTACGTGCTCGGCAACTTCAGCACCTCCAACCCGGTGGGACTGAATCTCGAACTCGCGGTCTACAACTCGACCCAAATACCCCAGTTCATCAACGGCCTCGGCCCGATCCCTCTCTACTCGCTGGGACCGGCGATGACCGGCCGCATCGTCTTCTCGGCTCCCTATACGGACGAATACTCCTTCGTGTTCACGAATCCCTACCCGGCGGGGAGCCACCTCACCTTCGTCGCCCAGATCAGCACGACGTACGAGTCGAACGTCGGCAGCGAAGGCTTCGGGTAGGCGCCCCAACCCGTGAGGCACGTGGTCCCCTGACGGGCCGCTCCCGGCACGGTTCCGGCGGGGGGAAAGGCCTATGCCGACCCGCGCCGACCGGGCTCGGAGCCCGGGGCGCATGGTCCTCCTTCAGAGCGGAGAGACGCCGATCCGATCCGGGGCCTCGGTCGTCCTCACCCAGGGAGGGCCTCGACCAGGGACCCTTACCGTCACGAATGTCGCGATCGTGTTCGAGGCGAGCGGCGCGCCTCCTCCTCAGGGGGAGGGATGGGGTCTCCCGGGAGGTCCGTCCGCCAACGAGTACCGCATCGGCCTTTGGCGGTTCCGTCAGGCGCTGGGCGCTAAGGGACCGAACGGGCCGGTACTCCAAGTGAACCTGCTCTCCCGGGTCCTGTACATCCAGGTCGACGACATCTCCGGCTGGGTGGCCACCCTCTCGGAGGCCAAAGCCCATGCGCCGCCCCCTCCTCCCGACGTCCAAGCCCGCAGAGCCTTGAAGAAAGGAGGACCCGCACCCCCGACTCGGTGCAGCTACTGCACCCGGCTGAGCCCGGCCGGCTCGATCAAGTGCGTGTCGTGCGGGGCGCCGTTCTGACGACGGGACCCCGGGAGGGGCTCCAGGCTACGGTGGCGAGTCGGTCGGTGGGCTCGCGGCCAGCTCGTGCCGGGAGAGGTACTCGGCCGGGACCTGGTCGACGAGGAACACGGTCTTACCGGCCCGCATGATGACCAACCCGCCGTCCTGGGCGCGCCGGATGTCCACCTCGAGGATCACCGGTTCCGGGGTCCGGACCGCGCCCGCCGCCCGGGCGTCCTCCGCCGTCTTCGAGAGGTGGACCCGTTTGCGGTCGGAGGGTTTCAACCCGACCTCGAGCACGATCGTCACCTCTTCGGGGGTCACGGGGAAGTACAGATGCTCGGGGATGTTCTCCGTCGGCAGGTCGAGCTCGACGTCCACCGTGTGCCCGTAGGTGGCGCGGACGCGCTCGTCCCGCACCTCGTACCGACCCTTGGCATCCGTCTCCGCGATCGCGACGAGGTGTTGCACCCGGAGCCAGTGGTAGGCCGGGTGGCGCTGCGAAACGGCCCGAACGATTGCCGGCAGGGAGACCCATCCCTGCGGCTCCATCGTGAGCCCGTACCGGTCGGGGAAGTGGCGGAGGATGCCCGTCAGGACCCGACCCAGGTGGTCGAGCTCCCGGTCGTTCATCAGGAACCGACCCGGTTGGCCACAGACGGGGCAAGCTTCGGCCCGGAAGTACCCGTGCTGGGCGCACTCCTTCAGCATCGCCTCGGCGGCCTCTACGCCTTGACCTTGTCGGCTTTCTTTTCGAAGTCGGTGAGCAGGTCGCCGTACAGGTCGGCGAGGTCCTTCAATACCCGCTTCAGGACCTGCTGCGGTTTCTCGCCCTTGGTCCGCACATAGAGCGTCGGGCGGTCCAGGTACGGGTGACCCAGGTAGTAACGCGCCTCTAGGACCTTCTCCTCCTTCTGGAGCGATTCGACCAGCGGGATGAGGAGGGTCTCCTCTCCCTTCGGGAACTCGACGCGGATGACGTCGTGTTCCTTCTCGACGACTCGGATCTCCATCGGCGCCTCGAGAGCCGGCCCACCAACGCTCGGTTCTTAAGCGTGGCGGAAAGGTCCCCTCGACCCTGCGCTACCCTCGGCCCGTTCGCGCCGGGCGCGCGACGCCCATATACCCGGTTCCGCCTTCCCTCGGGGCCATGCGGTTCCTGGTCGTCGGCGGGGGCGCCCGGGAGCACGCCATCGCGGCCACGCTGCACCGGGCCGAGTCGAACGTCTATGCGGTCAGTTCCAACGCGAACCCCGGGATCGAGCGCCTTGCGAAGGCCTCGGCGAGAGTCGACCCGACCGACGCCGTCAAGATCGTGGAGTTCGCCCGCGCTCAGCGGGTCGAGGCCGCGATCATTGGGCCCGAAGCCCCGCTCGCCGCGGGCGTCGCGGACGCGCTGCGGGCGGTGGACATCCCGACGGTGGGCCCCGGCCAGGCCGCGGCCCAGGTAGAGTCGTCGAAGTGGTTCTGCCGCGAGCTGCTGCTCAAGCACGGGGTCGGCGGTCAGCCCAAATTCGCGGTCCCGACGACGGTGGAGGAGGTCGATCGGGCGATTGCCGACTTCGGGGCTCCGTTCGTCGTGAAACCGAGCGCGCTCACCGCCGGCAAGGGGGTCTGGGTCCAAGGCTCCGATTTCCAGGAGCCGAAGGAAGGCGCCGTGTATGCGAAGTCGATCCTCCTCCAGGGGGGCTCGGTCGTGCTCGAGGAGAAGCTCGAAGGCGAGGAGTTCAGCCTCATGGCGTTCGTGACCGACTCGGGAGTCTACCCGATGCCGGCGGTCCAGGATTTCAAGCGGGCGCTCGAGGGCAACAAGGGGGGGAACACGGGCGGGATGGGATCGTACTCCCAGCGCGACCACCTCCTCCCGTTCCTCTCTCCGGCCGACCGCGACCGGGCGCTCGAAACGATCGAGAGGACCGCGGCCGCCCTGAAGGCGGAGGGCCTTTCCTATCGCGGCGTCCTCTACGGGGGATTCATGCTCACGGCCCGGGGGCCGCTCCTCCTCGAGTTCAACGCACGGTTCGGGGACCCCGAGGGGATCAACGTTCTCACGATCTACGAGGAGGGCGACTTCGAGGAGCTCCTCTACGGCGTGGCGACGGGACGCGTCGACCCGAACCTGGTCCGGTTCCGGCGTCGCGCCACGGTCGTGAAATACCTCGTCCCGCCGGGGTACGGCGACCGCCCCCGGGTGGGCGGCATCCTCGAGCTCGACCCCGGACGGATCGAGGGGGAGGGAGTGCACGTGTTCTACGGCAGCGTCCAGGAGGTGGGACCGTCCGCGGTGAAGTTCTCGAGCTCCCGGGGGGTCGCCCTGATCGGAGAGGCCAGTGCGATCCACGAAGCCGGCGTCCGGGTCGAGGCGGCGCTCAAGTCCGTCAAGGGCAACTACTACGTCCGTCACGACATCGGAACGAAGGAAGATCTCGCCCGTCGGATGGAGCACATGCGGACGATCCTGGTCCCCGGAGCAAAGCCCTCCCCGATCCCGCTCAGCGTGGCCGCCCCCGCCGCGGCACCCTCGAGCGCCGGGCCAGCCGACCAGTTGATCGGTTGACCCGGGGAATGGTCTAATACCGTCCGCCCGGTTCGAGCGTTCCGTCCATGTTCTGCCCGAAATGCAAGCGCCTCATGCGTCCGGACCGGGCGAAGGGGGTCTGGAGCTGCTCGGCCTGTGGCACCACCGTGCCGCTCGGCAAGGGCAAGGAGGTCGGCCGCTCGATCCCGCAGGCTCGCGCGATGGAGGTCGTCGAGGTGAAGATCGCGACGCTGCCGAGCGCGGACGAGCTCTGCTCGAAGTGCGGCAACGGCCGGGCCTACTACGTCCTGCGCCAGACCCGTGGCTCGGACGAGCCCGAGACCCGCATCTTCGAGTGCACGAAGTGCGGCTACAAGTGGCGAGAGTACCAATGAGCGTGGGGTCGTTCGACCCCGTGGAGCGGGTCTTTGCCTCCGAAGCCGTTGGGACGACCGTTCGTCTCCGCGGCTGGCTGGTACGCTCGCGTTCGTCCGGGGGGATCCTGTTCCTGTTGATGCGCGACCGGACCGGGTCGGTCCAGGTCACGGGAAAGCGGGACGTGATCGGTGACGCCACGTTCGATGCGGCGGAGCACATCCAGGTCGAGGGTTCCCTTTCGATCGAGGGGACGGTCGCCGCCGACCCGCGCGCTCCCGGTCAGCGCGAGGTGCGGGCCTCGAAGGTCACCGTCCTCCACGCCGGCGAGCCGTTCCCGATCATGGCCGATCAGACCGAGGAGTTCCGGCTCGACCACCGCCACCTGGTCATCCGCTCCCCCGAACACGTCGCCACGTTCCGGGTGAAGGCGGAGCTGCTGCGGGCCCTCCGGGAATTCCTGGACCAGGAGGAGGTCCTCGAGACCACCCCGCCCATCCTTTCGGGGAACGCCGCCGAAGGGGGTTCGGAGGCGTTCCAGATCGACTATTTCGGTCGACCCGGCTACCTCTCGCAGACCGCCCAGCTCTACCTCGAGGCGCTCCTCTTCCCCCACGAGCGGGTCTACGCGCTCACGCCGTCCTTCCGCGCCGAGAAGTCACGGACGCCGCGCCACCTGACCGAGTACCTGCACCTCGAGGTCGAGCTCGCCTGGTGCGACCTCGCCCAGATGCTCGACTTTGAGGAGCGGATGGTGGTGTACGTTTGCCACGCGGTCGCGGAGCGTCGCGCCCGGGAACTGACCGCGCTCGGTCGCCCGCCCGAGGAGCTGCACGCGATCGCGACGCCCTTCCCGCGTCTACGGTACGCGGAGGCGATCGACCGCCTGGCCGCGCAGGGCTTTCCCATCCGCTGGGGCAGCGACCTCGGGATCGCGGAGGAGCGCGCCCTCACGTTGGAGGCGCGCTCCCCGATCTTCGTCACCCACTATCCGCGCGAACTGAAGGCGTTCTACATGCTCCGGTCGGCCGACGACCCGCGTACCGTCGAGGCCGCGGACCTTCTCGCGCCGGAAGGGTACGGCGAGATGATCGGGGGTTCGTGCCGCGAGACGGATGTGGCGGCGCTGACCGAGCGCCTTCTCCAGACTGGGGCACCGGTCGCCGAGTACGAATGGTACCTCGACCTCCGTCGGCACGGGAGCGTCCCGCATGCCGGCTTTGGCCTCGGCATCGAGCGGATGCTCCGATGGATGCTCCGGCGCGAGCATATCCGCGAGACGACACCGTTCCCGCGCACTCCCTCCCGGCACACCCCCTGAAACGCTCCCGCGGCGCGCTCCACGGGCAACGCTAAGAACGAGCGCGCTTCTTACCGCATCACGCTCCTTCATCGGAGAAGCAATCGTGGCAACGGAGCACGGATCGGACCGGGGAGGAGAGCACGGCCCGGGGGCGGCGGCTAAGTTGCCGGAGAAGGACCCGGCACCCGTCACGGTCGAGCGGGTCACCCACCAGGAAGTTCCGGCGATCTGCGCGCTGTACAAGAAGGTGGTGGAGACGCAGCCGGGCGACCTCCCCGTCGAGCTCCTCAAGGGATGGCAGCCGACCCCGCTCGAGTTCACGAGCTGGATGGAAGGGGTGACGTATTTTGTCGCCCGCCGCGACGCGCGCCTCATCGGTTCGGTCGGGTGCGAGATCCGCCACGGGGCGTGCCACCTGGTCCATCTCGTGGTCGATCCCGAGTTCCGTCGGCAAGGCGTCGCGACCGCGCTCGTAGGCACCGCGGTGGATTGGGCGCGGAGGGCGAACGCCGCGGTGGTCTGGGCCGACCCGCTCGCGAAGCTCACGCCGGCCGTAGCGCTCTTGAAGCGCCTCGGGTTCACCGAGGCGGGCATCCTTCACAAGCACATGTGGGCGGAGGACGTCCGCGTGTTCGAGCGCACGATCTAGCGCGCCGGACGCCCGGTCGGCCGGGACGAGCGTCCCGGCGGCAGCCCGTGCATCTCCTGCAGCGCGCGAAGGCGGCGTAGGCCCTCCTCCGGATGACCTCGGAAGAAATCGCGAGCCCCTCGGGCCAGGTCGATCGCCTCGAGCTCGGTCGCGATCCCGTGCGTCCGTTCCTCGACGAGGTAGTCCCCGTACTCCGTGATGTACCGTGGGAGCGTGGACTTGAGCTTCCCGACCGCCGAAAGGCGGAGGGCCCGGATCTCCTGCTTCAGTGCCGCGAGCTTGCCGGCGCGCAGCTCGGCTTCGAGCTCGTCGGCCGTCTCCGCCGGGTCTTGCGGCGGTTCGATGCTGAGAGCCTGCATGTCCTTGAGGAGGGCGACGACGCGCTCGAGTTCCTCGCGCGCCTGGTCCAAATGGCGTTCCTTGATCGATACGACCCGGTCGACCTGCCGGTAGGTGGCGAGCGCCTGCGCGATGTCCCCCGTGCGGGCCGTGTGGAGAGCGTCCTCGATCTGGTCGCGCTCGAGGCGACTGTCTACGGAATAGGCCTCGAGACGCGTCAAGCGCCCCTTCGTGCTCTTCGCCCACTCCTCGAACGCGGTGATGATCCGACGCTGGGCGATCCGCTCGACGCCGCGCACGACCTCGGCCCACGGTTCAGGGTTGGTCGCCTCCCGGGCGGCCTCCTCGGCCCAAGCCGGTAGACGGGGGATCGAAACTCCGAGGGCTTCCACGCTCTCGGCCCACTGATTGAGGCGCCCGAGGCGGCGAGCAAAATCCTGGCTGAACGGGTTCGCCGGAGCGGGACGGCGGGCGGGAACGGTTCGGGGCCGGACCGGAGGCTCGGCGGAGGCCGACGTCGGAACGCTCCCGGGGACCGGAGCCGGCCGGGGGAACGGGGGTTCGGTCGCTGCCTCCCCCGGCGGCGAAGCCTCCCAGACGTCCTCGCCGACCGGCTCATGACAGGCCGGGCACAGGAAGGCGTCCGTCGGCACCGCGGCCCCACAGTTGGGGCAGGTCGTTCCCGGGGGGACCATCAGCAGCCCCCGACTAGGCCTAGGGGTCTTAAAACGAGGGCCCGGAGGGCCGGCGGACCGATTTCCGTCCGTCGCTCCGGAGCTCGGCGGCTTTCGCGCCGAAGGGGGAGGAGTGCAGGGGGTGAGATTTGAACTCACGGACTCCTACGAGACTAGGACCTCAACCTAGCGCCTTTGACCAAGCTGGGCCACCCCTGCACGGTCGTTCGCGCGTATGGGGGGGTACCCATAACCTTTGCGAAGCCGACCCTCCCTCGAGAGGACCGTGGGCGGCGGGCTCGCAAAACCAGAAGAGGGGAGACGGAGTGTCCCTCCTTCCATGGCGCCCTCTTCGTCCCCGGAGATTACCGTCTACATCGGTCTCAAGCCGACCATGACGTACGTCTTCCAGGTCATCACCCAGCTCAACTCGGGGGCGGGGCCGGTCATCGTGAAAGCGCGCGGCAACGCGATTGCCCGAGCGGTCGACGTGGTCGAGGTCGTTCGCCGCCGCTTCCTAGAGGGTCAGGTGGACGTGGGCCCGATCCACATCGGAACCGAGCGGCTGACCAACCATGACGGCCGCGACGCGAACGTTTCGTCGATCGCCATCCCGGTCATCCGGACGACCCCGGTGCCGACGGTGCCGGCACCGGGGCCGGCGGCGCCCTCGAAGGCCGGACCGGCGTAGCCCGGCGGATGACCCAGGTTCCCGCGAGCAGGTCGCCGCACCGCTGCCGCTCCGCGGTCGCGGAGATCGCGAGGTACCCGATCACGCCGAGGAGTCCGACTCCGAGGATGACGAACACCGCGAAGAACACCGCCGTGACCGCGCCCAGCGACACGAGGATGCCACCGACCGAGACGGGAGACGAATTGCTGTGCACGAAGAGGAACTCCGTCGCGATGCCCAGGCCGACCCCGAGGATCGAGAGGGTCGGGACGCGGAACGAATTCCGCACGAGCACCGGTAGGAGCGACGGCGGACGCATTCCGCGCTCCCGGACCATCAACCCGCGAAGCCACTTTCCGGGCGTGGTGCCGACCACGCGCTCGAGGATCACGAAGTACAGGAACGAGAGCGAAATGTACCCGTAGATCGCGGCGTTGTACGGAACGCTGGCGGCGACCCCCACGTACCCCCCGCCGAGGGTGGCGGCGAGATAGGCCCACACGACGAGGGCGGGGGCCGTGACGATCGCGAGGTCGATCCCGTAGGCGATGGTCCGGTGGGCCGCCGAACCGAACCGGCGGGAGCTGAGGTGGATCGAGAGCTGCACGAGGGAGCGGGCCATCAGCCACCCACGGAAGCTCTCGCGGCCGTCGTTCGTCCCCGCTCGGGCGCTCGCCTCGAGATTGGCCTGGTCGGCGAACACCCACCCCGGCACGGGGAGTCCCTGCCAGGGGCGATCGGGAGGAGGCTCTGGGACCGCGAACAGCTGACGCGCCTGAGCCGCGGCCTCACGGGTGGCGAGCGTCGCAGCGTTCAGCGACCCGGAGAGATCGCCCCGCACACCGGTGCGGAACGCGCGCGCGAGCCGGCCGACCGGAGTAGGATTCGGAGCCGCGTACCTCCCGACGGGAGTCCAGCTCCGGCCGAGGATGCGGTGGGCGGCGAACGCGGAGGCCAGAGCGAGGAGGCCGGAGAGGTACACCAGGTCGAACACCCCCGCGCCGCCGATGACGTAGAGGCCGGGCTGTGGGCTCGGGTAGAGCGGAGGCTGGCGCAGCACATCCGCCCCGACGAGGACCCCAAAGGTACCCGCTACGAAGGCGGCCGGGAGCGCCAGGGCCTCTTCGCCCCGCAGGGCGAGCGGCGCGGCGAGCGCAGCGACCACCCCCACTCCGACGGGAGGGAGGAGGTACTGGGGGAAGCCCTCGGTGATACCGACGCTGGGGATGGCGGAGGAGAACAGGAACGTGAGGACGACGACTCCCCCCGTGAGCGCGAGGAGGAACGCGACCCGATTCCAGACCGCGTCTTGCCGAGGGGCGAGCGCCCAGACCACGACCGGGACTCCGGCCGCGACGGCCAGGACTCCCACATCCATCTCCCATGGTTTTACCACCACCAGCACGACGATCAGGCCGGCGGCCGCCAGGGTCGCGAACGCGGCGACGAAGAGCCGAAGCGAGCGACGCTCGGGCGGCGCGAAGTAGTTGAACGTGAGCAGCCCGACCAGGATCGAGAAGAGGGCACCGGACAGCCCGATGCCGATAAGGTCGTCCCCAATCGGGAAGAGCGGAAGGTTGCCGAACGTGCAGGCGATGGCACCGGGGAGCAGCAACCAGAACGTCCGGCGACTGAGACCGACCGACGCTGAGAACGAGCCGTGCTCGAACGCGAGGAGGAAGATCGCGGCCCAGAGGAGCCCGGGGAGGGCCACGGAGACCGCGTTGCCCACGATGTCCGAGGTCAGCTGTCCGGGATCGATCACGGCGACCGCACGAGGACCGCCGATGACGGCAGTGAGCCTAAACGTTTCGTGGGATGGGAGCGCAGTCCGCCGCTTTTTCACCATGCGGAAGGCGCCTTTGGTATCCAACGGGGAGGGGTGCGCCGTTCGGATCCGCGCCTCGTCGACCTGGAGACTCGCACCGGACCGCGCGCTTGGCACGCGTCGTCGGGAGGCTCGGGGTCGTGGCAACGGTCCGGATGGCGTAAGGAGCCCCGGCGTGCGCGGCATGTTTATGGGTCGGGGGGAGCGTGCTACGAGAGGATGGCGTTCGAAGCCGACGGCCCGCGAACGGAATCGGACCTTCTGCTCAACCGGCCTCCCACGAACCAGCCGGGGGTGTTCCCGAGGAGCCTCCTCACGGGGGACGAACGGGTCCTGTTCGAGACCCGACCAAGCCTCGTGGCGAGGTATTGGGGTCGTCTCACCCTGCTCATCCTCTTGGCCCTCCTGTTCATCGGCGGCACGGTCGGGGACGGTGCCCTCACCGGTGACCCCGACGTGGCCATCGCCGTCTTCCTGATTCTGGACGCGCCGTTTCTCCTCCTCATCGCACTTTGCGTGCTCTTCTGGCACCGGACCGTCTACGCTCTCACCGACCGCCGCGTCATGCGTCTCTCCGGTCTCCGACGCACGAACTTCGTGGATGCGAGCTACGACCAGGTCCAGAACCTCACCCTAGTGTCCGGATTCTCGGGCGGCATGAAGTTCGATGCCACGCCTCCGCACGCCCCGACCCGCTTGATCGGAGGCCGAAAGTTCGCGAAGACGATCTACTGGAACGCCCTGACCGACTCCCCGCGCGTCTACACGTTCGTTCAGCAGGCCTTCGCCCTGCACGTGGTTTCGGCGGTCGAGAAAGGCGCCCGTCAGGCGTTGATCGCCCGGCTCCACGAGGACCGGATCACCTGCGAGTACTGCCGGGCCCTCGTCGACATCAAACAGGTGAACACGACGTCCCCGAAATGCCCTCGGTGCGGCGCCCCGCTCATCGCGCCGACCGGCTGAGGAGCTGGAAGGATCCATGCTCCGCACCTTAGGAGGGCGATGCGCTCTCGAGTGAACGGACATTGGCTGGCCCTCGCGGTGGTACTCGGCGCCTCGTTCCTCCTGGTCGCCCCGCCCTGGGCCGGGGTATCCCATGACCGGTCGATCACCTCGGTCGCGAGCGCGACCTCCTACCCCACGACGGGGACATCGCCACCCCCCACCTCCTACGCCGCCGCGACGTTTGACGCGGCGGACGGCTACGTCCTCATGTTCGGGGGGAACGACGTCACCGGCAATCCCATCTCCACTACCTGGACGTTCGTCCACAACAACTGGACGAACCTGACCAGCAGCATCGGACCGTCCCCCTCGGCTCGCTGGGCCTCCGCCATGGCCTACGACCCGGCCAACAGCACCGTCGTGCTGTTCGGGGGTTGCCTCAACCCTTCGTGCTCCGAGTTGACCGACGACACCTGGACGTACGCGCACGACCGGTGGACGAACCTCACGGGGTCCCTCGCAGTGGCTCCGCCGCCCCGGGGGCGGGCGATGATGAGCTACGATGCGGGGGAGGGCCGGGTCCTCCTGTTCGGTGGGATCGGGGCCGGAGGAGTGTATCTCAACGACCTCTGGGGCTTCAAGGACGGGCGCTGGACGCCGATCTCGACCCAGGCCGCCCCCTCCACCCGGGGCGGCGCGATGTTCGCCTACGACCCGGCGTCGAACTCGACCATCCTCTTCGGTGGGAACGATGGGCCCTACCGATTCGGCGATACGTGGAGTTACTCGAACGGTACTTGGACCAACGTCACCCCGACCGTCGGACCCGGCCCCTCCCCGCGATGGGTCGGCGAGATGACCTACGACGGAACCGACGGCTACCTGCTCCTGGTCAACGGGTACAACTCGGGCACCTACTTCGGAGACGAGTGGACGTTCGCGAACGGGAAATGGGCGAGCCTTTCGGTAAGCGGGGGACCCACCGCGTCGTACGGGGGCCTCCTCGTCTACGACCCGGTCGACCGGTACGTGGTGTATTTCTCCGGGGTGGCGAGCGGCGGTGTCCTGACCTCGACGCTGATCTACAGCGGGGGTTCCTGGACGCTCCTGATCAACCCGCCCGGGAGTAACCCCGCTCTGCTGTTCCTCGTGTTCTTTGCCCTGTTCATTCTGGTCCCGGTCACCTTCGCTTTGCTGGTCGGGACCTTCGTCCAACGACGCCGCGAGCGCCGGCTCGGTGAGGGTTTCGTTCTCCCTCCGAGCGAGAAGGTGGAATGGGTCCCGGCCGGACCGGCCCTCGAGCGGCAACGACGACTTCGATGGGCCGCGAGCCTCGGACTGACGCTCTTCCTGGTGCTTATCCTGGTGGTGCCGCTCCTGCTCACGACGGGCGGGTCGGGGGTCTTCCTCCTCCTCTTCGAGCTCCCACTGCTCCTCGTCCTGATCGCGGTATTCGCCTTCGCACAACGCGGGCAGGAGACCCGTGCGGTCGCCGCCGCTCGATCGGGCGTGATCCTTCAGCGCCGCCGTGGCGACCTTCGGGTTCCCTGGGGACAACTCCAGCCCGGCCTCATCCGCCCCGTGCGGGAAATGTACTCGTTCCAGTACCTCCTGCCCGGTCACCAGGCCGGGGTTGCCGGGTTCCAGGTGACGGTCGATCAAGCACGGGCCATTCTTCGGAGCCCGTACGCCCCGGCGTGGGTGCTGACTCCTTCCGTGACGTCGGGATTGGGCCTCCCGGTCCCGCAGCCCTGGGGCGCCAGCCCCCCACCCGCGGCGAACCCATCTCCCGGAGGATTCGGCCTTCCCCCGCCTCCCCTCTCGGGCAGCTCCCCCTTCGCGTCATCGCCCCCGCCCCAGCCTCCCTCCGTCAGCCCATGGACCCCGCCCAGCACTCCCCCGTGGACGCCTCCGCCTCCTCCTCGGTCGCCGCGCCCGAGCGTCCCCGCAGGACCCCCCGCCGGGACGATCCCGTGCCCGCGGTGTGGCCAGTTCAACCCGATCGGCCGGGTCGTCTTCTGCCAATCGTGCGGGCAACGCCTTCCCTAACTCGACCCACCCACCGTCCGCTGATCCCATGGGTCGCCCCCTCGCCCCGTCCATTCCGACCGGCCCGGGCACCGAGGGCGTCTCGAACCGCTCGTCTGCCAGGTCCCGGGGGGAATCGACCGGAAGAATTCGTGACCGAAACCCGAGCGCCCAAACGTTTTGTCGGCATTCCCGTTCGCCGGCCATGGTCCCTCCCCGGGTCGAGCAGGATTCCCTGGGCCCCCGCGATGTACCGGACGAGGCCTACTGGGGGATCCAAACGCTGCGGGCCCGCGAGAATTTCCCGGTGAGCGGCCTGCGGGCGTCGCCGCACCTCGTGAAGGCCTACGCGTGGTTGAAGCTCGCCTGCCTTCGGACCAACGTCGCGCTCGGAGGGGTCGACCCGGCGAAGGCTCGGGCGATCGACCAGGCGGCGGAAGAGGTCGCGGCGGGGAAGCTCGCGGACCAGTTCGTCGTGGACGTGTTCCAAGCCGGGGCGGGCACGTCGTTCAACATGAACGTCAACGAGGTGCTCGCGAACCGGGCCCTGGAGATCCTGGGTCGCCCCCGCGGGGACTACGCGACGGTCAGTCCGAACGACCTCGTCAACCGGGGCCAGTCGACCAACGACACGTTCCCGTCGGCGGCCCAGGTGGCGGTCCTGCTCGCCCTGCGAGAACTGAGGGCCTCCTTGGGCACCCTGACCGCGAGCCTCCGGCGCAAGGCGGAGGAGTTCGCCCACCACTCCAAGGCGGGCCGCACCCACCTGAAGGACGCGATGCCGGTGACCCTCGGGGCCGAGTTCGGGGCCTACGCGAGCGCGCTCGAACACGTCCTCGAGACCCTCGCGCCGGTGGAGAACGCGCTCGCTGAGATCCCCCTCGGCGGCAGCGCCGTCGGGAGCGGGGTCAATTCGTTACCGGGGTTCCGAACGGGTGCGGTTAGCGAGTACGCCCGGCTCACCGGCCTCGCGCTCCGCACCGCCCGCGACCCCTTCGAGACGATGCAGAGCCGTTGGCCCCTCGGAGCTGCGTCCGCTTGGCTCCGCACGCTCTCGCTCGAGCTCATCCGGATCGCGAACGACCTTCGTCTCCTGGCGAGCGGGCCGGCGACGGCGCTGGACGAGATCCGCCTCCCCGAGATCCAGGCCGGTTCTTCGATCATGCCGGCGAAGGTCAACCCCTCCGCCGCCGAATGTCTGGACATGGTCGCCTTCCACGTGATCGGGGCTGACACGGCCACCGCGTTCGCGGTGCAGGCGGGCCAGCTCGAGATCAACGTGATGATGCCGCTCGCCACTTACGAGGTGATCTTCTCGACCGAGATCCTCACGAACTACCTGCCGGTGTTCGCTCGTACTTGCGTCGACGGCATCAGCGCGAACCGATCGAAGCTCGAGCACTACCTCGTCGGTTCCGCCGCCCTCGCCACGGTCCTCACCCCCCGGTTCGGCTACCTCAAGGTGGCCGAGCTCCTCCACGACGCCGAGCGGCTCCACCGGCCGGTGCAGGAGCTCCTGGTCGAGCGTGGGCTCCTGACCGCCGCCGAGGTCGAATCGCTGCTCGGGACCGCCGCCCTCCTCAAGCTCACCGAGCCGGTCCCCTGAGGGGGGCGTTAAGACCCGCCGGGGGAGTCCCGCCGCGAGCCGCGATGACGACGATCGAGGACACCGCCGTCGCGCTCGGGAACCCGACCAGCGAGGAGTTCCGCCGGGCGACCGAGGTGCTCGGCAAGGTCGGCCTGACCCAATACGAGGCGCGGGCCTACATCGCGCTCGTCGCGCGGGGCGTCGGGGATGCCACCACCCTCGCCTCTGCCGCCGGCATCCCGCGCACGAGCGCCTACAAGGTCCTGGAGTCGCTCGCGGCGAAGGGGTACGCCCAGCCGACCGGCGGCAAGCCGATCCTCTTCCGGCCGCGTCCTCCCCTCGACGTCGCGGAGTCGTTGAAAGGCGCGATCCAGGAGGTGTTCGAACAGCTCGCGAACCTGCACCGGGAGGTCGCCGAACACGGCGAACCCCAGCTGGTCTATCTGCTCTCGGGGCGGGAGAAGGTCCTCCAGAAGATCGGCGAGCTCTTGGACGGCTCCGCCCATACGTTCATCCTGACGACCCCCGGGATCGGCGAGGTCCGGGACGAGCTCGGCAAGAAGATCCAGCACGCGGTGAAGCGGGGCATCCAGGTGACGTTCGTCTCGGCCCCCCTCCAGCGGGTCCCCGAGGGGGTCACCTACGTGTCGCGCGACAACCTGCTCGCGACCGAGGTCCTCGCCGACGGACAGCACGCCCTCCTCGCCGCGCCGGGGCTGGATGCGTGCGGGTTCACCGACAACCCGATCCTCACCGCCCATCTCAAGCAGTTCCTCGAGGTCATCCTCGACAGCCCCAGCGGGGCCTCGACGTGAGTCCGCCGGCCGAGCGCGGCCCGCGCCGGCCTCCGGTGGAGCGCATCCGCGACGAACTACGCGCCGCGGCCGGACCCGACCTCGCGGCACAATTGCCCACCGGCTACCAGCGCCTCGGCCACGTCCTCATGGTCCGGTGGCCGGAATCCCTCCGGCCCGAGTACCCGCGACTCGCGGAGGCCTTCCGACGCACGTTGGGGGTACGAACGATCCTCCGGCACGCGGGCCCGATCGAGGGGGAGTTTCGGACCCCACGCGTGGAGGTCCTGCTCGAGGGGCCGACCGAGACGGAGGTCGTCGAGCAGGGAGTCCGATGGAAACTCGACGCCGCCCGCATCATGTTCGCGGCGGGGAACCGGGCGGAACGCGTCCGTGCCGGCCAGCTCGTCCGGCCGGGCGAGACCGTGGTCGACCTGTTCGCGGGGATCGGTTATTTTGCGCTGCCGGCAGCGAAGGTGGGGCGAGCCGCCCGCGTCCTCGCGGTCGACCGGAACCCGCTCTCGGTGCACTATCTCGAAGAGAACGCACGGCGGAACGGAGTGGGGGACCGTGTCGACCCGCGGCTCGGGGACAATCGGAGCGTCGCGCTCCCGCGAGGCACGGCCGACCGGGTCTTCCTGGGGTACCTCCCTTCGGCTGTGCCCTGGGTCGAGCTTGCGATCCCCCTCCTCCGGACCTCCGGGGGATGGCTGCACGTGCACTCCGTGGTCGACGCCCACGGTGCCCTCCCCTCCGCCGAAGGGGAGGTGACTCGGGCCGTGGCGCGGGCCGGTGGCACGCTCGACCCGCCGGCTCGGGCCCGCGAGGTGAAACCCTACGGGCCGGGACGCACGCACGTGGTGGTCGACGCGTTCGTCGTGCCGCCGCGCCGCTAGGCGGCGGGCGGTGCGGGCGCGCGGGCCCGAAGGCTACGGACGGTCTCGGGGAACGCGGTCGCGAACCGGTCGAGGTCCCCCGGGGGATTGGAGAACGACACCCGGACGAATTTGCTGCCGTGGGTCGGGGAGAGGTAGTTGCCCGAGCGCACGAAGACCCCGTGGGTCTTCAGCATCTCCTCTTGGATCGCCTCGGGGGAAAGGCCGGTGGCCGACACGTCGAGGATGGTCATGTTCGCCCACGACGGGTGCACGGGGACGGTCACGCCCTCCACGGTCGCGGCAATCGCAGCGACCCGCTCGTCGTTCGCACGGGTCTGGCGGACGACCTCCTCGATCCACTTCGATTTCGAGCGCAGGGCGGCGGTCGCGGCGACCTGGGCAAGGATGTTCACGCCGAGGTCGTTCGTGTTGTAGCGGCCGATCGCCTTGACCCGCTCCGGGGTCGCCGAGAACCCGCCGATCCGTAGCCCGGCGAGGCCGCAGTTCTTGGAGACCGACCAGACGGTGACCGTCTGTTCGGGAGCGAACTCCGCGGCGAGCGTCGGTTCGCGCGAGAAGTCCCGGTACGTCACGTCGTTCAGGAGCGGGAGGTGGTGGTCGCGGGCGATCTCGGCGATCGCGCGGACCTCGGCGCGGGGATAGCCCGAGCCGAGCGGGTTCAACGGGTCGATGAGCAGGATCATCTTGGTGTGGGGGCCGATCGCCTCCTGCACGCGATCCGCGGTGAGGCGGAACGGCGGGGCGTAGATGTCGAGGTTCCGGGTGTGGGCGCCCGCGAGTTCGACGAACCGGTGGATGATGAGGTAGCTCGGGTCGGACGCGATGACCTCGTCGCCGGCTCCCAGGAGCGCCCGGGCGATCATGTAGAGAGCCTCGGTCCCTCCACCGGTGAGGAACGGCGTGAGTCCGGGGATTCCCAGGTCGGCGCGGACCAGGTCGAGCAGCTCCGGGTCGCCGGGCGCGTACGGGTACCCCTCGTAGCGATGCTCCCGCAGCGCCTCCTCGACCGCCTCACGGACCATCTGGGAGGGCACGAGGTGGTTCGTGTTCTGGCTCATCCAGGCGACCTGGCGGCGGTGCGCGTGGGCGTACCGGAAGGCGTCGAACGGGGGAGTCGCCACGATCGTTCGAACGGGCTCTGCCGGGCTTAACGCCTTTGGTCCGAAGCGGTCCCGGCCTCGGCGAGATACGTCGTCACGATCCCGAACGACTGCGGGCGGGCCACGGTCCGGCCGAACCCGGCCGACCGGAGGAGGGTCACGAACGCCGACCGGGAGGGGAGCGACCGGAGCGACTCCGGCAGGTACCGGTACGGACCCTCGGAAGCGACCGCGGCGCCCATCCACGGGACCACCTGGTCGAAGTAGGCGTGGAACAGCGAGCCGAAGAAGGGCGACGTCGGCTCCGTGATCTCGAGCGTCATCAGCACGCCGCCCGGCCGCAGCACCCGTCGCATCTCGGCCAGCGCCCGCGGGAGGTCGGAGAGGTTTCGGGCCACGAAGGCGTTGGTCACGAGGTCGAACGAGCCGTCCGCGAACGGTAGGTGGAGCGCGTTCGCCCGCGCGAGGGAGACGCGGGGACCTTCGGCCGCCCGAAGGCCTCGTCGACGCGCGTTGGCCAGCATCGGGGCCGTGAAATCCGCCCCCACCACTCGAGCAGTCGGGTAGCGACGGGCGACGAGCCGGGCGAGGTCTCCCGTGCCACAGCCGATGTCGAGCACGCGGTCGATCGGGCCGGCGGTGCGGAATCGGTCGAGCTGCCCGAGGGCACGAGGCCGCCAGAGGAAGTCGTTCCCGAGGGAGGCGACGTGGTCGAACCAGTCGTACCTTTCCGCGATGTGACCGAACATTCTCTGGACGTCGCGCTCGAAGGTCGGGAGCGCCCGGTCGGGGTACGGCGAACCATCCGGCGCCCTTCGCGATGGGGGCCCCGGGTCCGGCATCGCCCTCGGAGCGGGTCGCGCGGCTTAACGGGTGGGGTCAGCCGGCTCGGCGAGGGTGGCTTCGAGGCGGAGCACGCGGACGGTGAGGTCGGATCGGTGCTCGAGGGTCCCGGTCGCCCGGGCCTCGTCGAGACGTTCCCGCGTGCGCGGCAAATCCCCCTGAAGGTGCGCGACCTGGGCCAGGTGGATCAGGGACTCCGCCACCTCGGCGGTCGTCCCCAGCCCCTTCGCCTGCTCGAGGGAGTCGGCGTAGTGGATCTCGGCGGCGTCGAGCGATCCCTCCGCCTCGGCGACCATTCCCCGGGTCATGGCGAGCTGCTGGGAGGCGAGGCGGTCCCCGAGAGGGTTGATGGATTCCACGCACCGGTCGAGCGCGTGCCGAGCTGGGACGGGCCGACCCAGCTCGGCCTCGATCTGGGCGAGGTTGAGGTAGCAGTATCCGATCCACACCGGCGAATGAGAACGCTCGGCCGAGCCGATCGCGTTGTGGAGGTCGACGAGCGCCGCGTCGACGTGGCCGTTCGAGTAGTGCAACATGGCCCGGTTCATCAGGACCCGCGCACGGGCCCCCTGGTCATCCTCGGCCGCGAACAGGTCGGCCGCCCGCCCGTACAACGCGAGGGCGGTGTCGAGACGGGCCGCTCCTTGGGGGACCATCGTGTTCGCGAAGTCGATCAGCACGTGTCCGATCTCGGACGGGGTCCCGTCGCGTTCGGCAACCTCCAGCGCGGTCTGTTGGTGCGCTTCCGCCTCGTCGAGACGCCCGAGTCGCCAGGAGACGACGCCCAGTACCCGGTGGCCGGTGATCAGGTCCCGGGGCGTGCCGAGCCGGGTCAATAGATCCGTCGCTTCGTTCGCGAGCTCCGCGGCCGAGGCAAAGTCACTCATCTCGGCCCGGCTCTGGGCGAGGCCGAGCAGGGCGAGGCCGAGCGCCCGGCCGGCCTCCGGGTCCTCCCGGGCGAGCCGCACGGCTTCGGTGAGGGTCTCGTCCGAACGGTGGAGGCTCCCGAGCTCCACCAGAAGGTGCCCGAGCGCGGTGAGCAGTCGGACCTGCGCCTTTTGGCTGCTGTCGGGCCGCCGGCGTTCGGCCTCGAGCGCGCGGCCGAGGTGGGACACGGCGGTGTCGAGAGCGTAGGCCCGCGTGGCGGCTTGAGCGGCCTTTTCGTTGTACTCGACCGCCTTGGCGTCGTCGCGGCCGAGGTAGAACTGCCGGGCCAGTTCCGAGTCGGTCGCGCCGCCACGCCCTTCGAGGGCCCTCGCCGCTTTCTGGTGGAGGATGCGGCGCCGGGTTTCGGTGAGTTCCGAGTAGACCGCCGCGCGCATGGCCTCACTTACGAACTCGTAGACCTCGCCGCCCCGCCCGCGGAGGAGGCCTCCGTGCACGAGGCGGTCGAGCTCTTCCGTGGCTCGTTCCTCCGAGGTGCCGGCGACCCCGACCAAGTCGACGAAGGAGAACTCCTTCCCGAGCACGGCCGCGTGGGCGAGCAGGCGACGCTCGGGAGCCCCCATGGAGGCATAGCGCGCCCGCAGCATCTCCGTCACGTCCCGCCCGACGGGTTCGTCCCGCCCCGGCTCGCCGCCGCCGTAGCCGCTCATCGAGCGGACGATCTGCTCGACGAAGAGGGGGTTCCCGTCCGTCTGGGCATGCCAGCGCAGCACGTCGGCCTGCGGGGCGGGTCGACCGCCCCGTACCCAACGGACGAACTCCCCCACCTCGAGGGGACCGAACGGCCGAAGCGAAACGGTCCGGAATGTGGGGGCCCGGCGTAGGTCCTCGATCGCCGGCCGTGTGAGATCCGGTGCGGACGGCCCCTCCGCAACGCTCGCGATGACTGCGATCGGCGCGCCCCGGAGCTCGTCGGACAACCGCCGAAGCACGTCCAGCGACGAGCCATCCGCGAACTGGAGGTCGTCGATCGCTAGCAGGAGCGGTCGCTTCCGCGCTTCGTCCCGGAAATGATCCGCGACGCGGCCGATCAGCTCCTGACGTCCCAGGCCCACCGCCTCACCGGCCCCCGTGCCGTACGGAAAGAGGATGCGGTCGACCTCCGTTTCCGTATGCACCTCCCGACCCGGCGCGTCGGGCGAGTCGGCCGGTCGATCGGGTTGGGGGGAGAGGAACGGGGCGAGGTACATCGGGAGGTCTCCCGAGGAGAAGCTCTCTTCTCGACGGGTCGGGACCTCGAGCGGCGCGGTCCGCTCGGAGCTCAGCATCTCGCGGATCAAGGTCAACGGGGCCGGCAGTTCTTCGGGCAGCGCGCGGCCGGTGAGGATGCGATATCCCCGTTCCCGGCCGCGATCCGTGGCGACCCGCAAGAGGTGGCTCTTGCCGATCCCCGAAGGGCCCACCAGAAGAAGCCCCTGGCCCACCCCCTCCCGGGCCCCGTCGAGGACCCGGAGGATCTCGCCTACCACCTCTTCTCGCCCGAAGACCGGCGCGGTTCCCCGAGGGAACCCGGTCGAGCCCACGGCCATTACCGAATGAAGTCGGTGCGGCCCTTATAAGGGTGGGTCCTCGGGCGCGTCCACCGATGGCGCGGAGGCCGTCGAGACGCTCGCCAACTCCCCGACGGCGAGGGTTCGCTTCAGCTCCGCGAACGCTTTCGCGAGGTTCGGACGGACCTCGGGAAGTCCGAGCCGTTCTGACTGGAGGAAGGCCTCCCGTGCCCCGTCCCAGTCACGGACCTTCGACCGGAGCCGGGCCAGGCGGTAGAGCGCCTCGGCCTCATCCGCGGAGAGGGCGAACTTGCGGCACCGCTCGACCGCACCGGTGTACCCGCGCTCGGCCTCCTCCCACTGGCCGCGCCGCTCGGCGATCTCGCCGCGGTTCAGCTCGACCTGCTCGAGTCCGAGTGGGTCGGAGAGCCGCTGAAGGAGGCGGGACGCCTGCTCGTTGTCTCGTTCGGCCTCGTCCATTTGGCCGAGGGCCAGGCGCATTTCGACCCCCGTGAGGAGGGACCAACCGGCGCTCCGCGAGTCGTGACCCCGGTCCGCGGCTTCCCGCGCCTTCGTGAGGTAGTCGAGCCCGTCCTGCGGATGGCTCTCCCCGACCGCGACCGCGAGGTTGTGGTAGGCGCGGGAGAGCTCGAGCCAGTCGGAGACGGCACCGAGCTGCCCGACGGCGCGTTCGTACCACTCGATGGCGATCGATTTCACATCCGGCCCCAGCTGGGCGAACGAATTGCCCATGTCGATCGCCAGGCGCCCGATCAGGCGGGGGTCCCGGTTCCCCTCGAGGAGCTCGAGAGCGTGCATGTTCTCGTCGAGCGAGGCGTGGTAGTCGCCCCGGTGAAAGGCGAGCCGGGCCATGAGTCGATACGTGGTCGCGACGCCGACCAGGTCCCCGGCGGTTTCGAAGAGGCGTCGCGCCTCGAGCGCCCCCTTCGCGGCCGCTTCGATGTCGAGGTTGTCTCGGGCGATCTCGGACCGAGCGAGGAGGAGCCGAGCGGTGAGGCCGGGGTCTCGGGTACCGGCCTTCTCGAGGGCTTGGCCGTAGTAGCGGTCGGCGGCGGGGAAGTTTCCCACCGAGTAGTACAGGTCGCCGAGCGTCTCCGTGATCGCCGCCTCCTCCCCGTCGTGGCCTTCGGGCGACGTGGCGAGGTCGAGGAGCACCCGTTCGAAGTGGTGGATCGCCCGCTCGGGCTCTTCGGCCCGCCTCGCCGCCTCGCCCGCGCGGCGGTTGTAGTCGAGCGACTTCGGAGCGACCTTACCGAGGAAGTAGTGGCGGCCGAGGTCGCTGTAGAGCTCGGGCGGTGGGCCCGGCCGTATCGATTCGAGCGCCTCGGCGATCTTCCGGTGCAGGACACGAAGGCGGCTCTCGGTGAGCGAGCGGTAGATCCGGGCTCGGAACTCCTCCTCGGTGAAGGCGAACCGATCTCCCCCGAGACGCTCGATGAGTATCCCTCGGTGCACCAGTGCCTCGAGGTGCTCGGCGAGCTCCTCCTCGTTCGCGGCCATGGCCGCGACCAGGAGCTGAAAGTCGAATTCGGAGCCGATGGCGCTCGCGTACGCGAGGATCCGGTGCTCCTCCGCGGTCAGGTCGACGGGCGGAGACGGTGCTGGCGCCTCCTCGGTGCGGAGACCAGCGCCCTCCCGTTCGGGCATCGGAAGGCTTCTAGGGCGGGGGCGGAGTTAAAACCCTGCACCGAGCCCGCGGGCCGAGGGCGGTGGGCGCCTCGGTGGGAGTTCGGTCGGCCGCAAGGGTTATCTAACGGACCCCGGCTCGGCGGCCCGAGATGCCTCCTGACGAGCCGGACGACCCCGGAACCGGCCCCCGGTGGACCATGTCCCTCACCCGGCAGGTGACGTTCTGGGGATTCGCAGGCCTGGTCGTCCTCGCGGTGCTGTTCTTCGTGGGCTGGGGCCTCAGTTACGGCGTCTGGCTCGATAACGGGGTCTACGCCGTCACGATCACGCTACTCCTGTTCGGTCTGGCCGGGATGTGGCTGGTCCTGCCCAACCCGCCCGCGCCGGCCCCTCCGCGCTAGCCACTCGGACCGTTACTAGAGCGGTCGGGCCGCAAGGACCCAGCGAACTCCGGTGGTCGCTCCGCACACCAGACAGCCCTCCGGCAACGGGGCGTCGATCGGGGGGGTCCCTTCGGGGGTTCCGAGCAGGGCCCCGTCGATCGCCTGTTCGATCGCATGACCGCACTCTTCGCTCCCGCACCAGGCGAGCTGCGCAACGTGCTTCGCCCCGCGCAACTCCTCCACCGACCGGACGAGCGCGAAAGCCCTCGCAAATTCGGCCTGGGCCCTCCCTAGGAGCGCCCGGTCGAACGCGACGAGCGCGCCTTCCACGTCCGCTTCGAGGCTGTCGAGGGCGACGCTCCCGCGGGTGCCGAGCCGGTCGACCGCGCTAGCGGTGCGCGCGGCCGCCTCCCGCGCCCCAACCTCGAGGCGGAGGGGAGCGCCCCGAAGTTCCCAGTAGTAGTACTTCGCTCCGGGCCGGTCGTCCCGGTCGTCCAGGTGGACTCGGAAGCCCGCCCTCGCGAGCCGGGCGACGATCTCGTTCGCCGCGCTCCTCGGCGTGTCGCCTGACGCCGCCGAGAGGATCGGAATGACTACGACCTCGTACGGAGCGAGCTCCCGGGGGAACACGGCTCCCTTCGCGTCCCCGTGGACGGAGATGACCGCACCCAGGAGCCGCTCCGAAAGCCCAAAGGTGGTCTGATGCACGAACTTCGTGGTACCGTCGCTCGCCTCGTACTGGATCCCGTACGGGCGGGAGAAATTCTCGCGGTAGTGATGGACGCTGCCGATCTGAAGTGTCCGCCCCTCGCCGACGGGGATGTCCAGGGCGACGGAGTAGGTACGCCCCGGCGAACTTATCCCATTCCGGCCGGCGGACTGGGACGAACGGAAGGGCGAAGGCGGTCGCCATGCGCTCGAACGCCGCGAGGTTGGACTCGACCCGGGCGGTCGCCGAGGCCTCGTCGACCTGACAGGTGTGCTCCTCGAAGAAGTGGATCTCCCGGACCCGGATGAACGGACGGGTCGTCTTCGTCTCGTAGCGGAACGTGTTGACGATCTGGTAGACGTTGAGCGGAAGGTCCTGGTGCGAGCGGACCCACAAAGCGAAGACCGGGTACATCGCGGTCTCGCTGGTCGGGCGGAGGACCAGCGGGAGGTCGAGGTCGGTCGACCCGCCCTTCGTCACCCAATAGACCTGGGCATCGAACCCTTTGATGTGTTCCTTCTCCTTCGAGAACTCCGTCTGCGGGATGAGGGCCGGGAACTCGACGGCTTCCGACCCCGTCGCCTCGATCTCCCGGATCATGATCCGGTCCAAGTTGCGGCGGGCCCGGAACCCGTACGGGGTCCAGACGTTCATCCCCTTCACCGGGTAGCGTTTGTCGGACAGTCCGGCCGACTCGACGACGGCGAGGTACCAATCGAAGAAGTCCGTTCGCTTGTCCGGGAGCGTGACCATACAGAACGCCGGGGGAGAGCGGGGGACTATAAGTCTCTCCGAAGCCGGGCCCTCGCCGCTCGACGCGACGGACAACGTCCGCGACGGGGTCCCGGGTGAAGTGGGATTCACCCGAGCAGTTAAGCCACGGTCCGGTCATGCTAGGAGGGCCATGCGCCTGGTCGTCTGCGTAGACCGCGATGACGACTTGGGCCGGAAGGCTGGCGTTCAGGGGCCGATCGTCGGGCGCGCGGACGCGATCGACGCGGCCACCCGGCTCGCGATCGCCGACCCCGAAGACTCCGACACGAACGCGATCTTTGCGGCGGTCAGTCTCCTCGACGAGCTGCGCGGCGCGGGAGAAGACTGTGAAGTCTGCATTCTGACGGGCTCCCCCAAGGTGGGGGTCCACTCCGACCGGCGCGTCGCCGACCAGTTCGACCATGTCCTTGCCAAAATGAGCGCGACGTCGGCGTACCTCGTGAGCGACGGAGCGGAGGACGAGTACCTGTTCCCGATCCTCGCCTCCCGCGTGCGGGTCGACGGCGTCCGACGGGTCTACATCCGGCAGTCCGCGTCGATCGAGTCGACCTACTACACGGTCATCCGGGCGCTGAAGGATCCGAAGCTCCGGGCCAAGACGGTGCTCCCGTTCGCGCTCGTGCTCCTCACGCTCGGGATCGCGGCGGCGGGGGGCGTCTTCCTCTGGGGGATCATTGGCCTGTCGATCCTGCTCGGCGTGTACCTCGTGTTCTGGACGTTCGACATCGACGAGGCGATCATCGACTCGCTCCGCTCCGCGTCGACCGACATCCGGCAGGGGTCGGCCGCGTTCGGGTTCGGACTGTTCGCGCTCGCGCTCGTGGGGGTGGGATTCCTGGAAGGCTACAACGCCTACGTGGGAGCCGCTACGACCGCCCCCCTCCTGCGTCTCCTCTTGTTCTTCCAGACCGCCCTGATCTGGTGGGTGGCGGGCGCCCTCGTATGGGAGTTCGGCCGCGCGGTCCGCCGCACGTTCCTGCGGGGCCGCTTCCCCCGAAACTTCTGGGTCGCGACGACCTCGATCATCGGGACCGGCGTGCTCAGCGCCGGCATCGTCTACCTCGTACGGTACCTCGAAGGGGCGATCGGAACGAGCCAGCTGCCGGTGCTGATCGCGCTCCTCGCGGTCGGATTCGGGCTGCTGATCGGGGCGGGAGGACTCTCCCAGTACTGGAAGATGGTCGCGCGACGGGGATCCCTCGAGACGACGTCCTCGGGATGAAGCGTCCCGAAGTAGCGCGCTAGGCCGACCCGAGCGGCACGTACTGGGCGATCCGTTCGAGATCGCCGATCGGGACCTCGAGACCGCTCTGCTCCCGGAGGGTCGTCCGGATCGCGTCGAGGCCCGGCGCGACCTGGGCCGCCTTCTGGGCGAGCACCCCGAGGTCCTCCCAGTAGTTCCAGGGAAAGACGACCCAGACCCAGGCGTTCCGAGGGATCTCCTCCGCGTAGTACGTAGGGACGATCTTCGAGCGCGGGATGTGGAGGAAGGTCGCGGTCTCGGCCTGGGAAGGGCCCGCGGCCCGCACGTGCTCGAGCGCGAGGTGGAGGCTTTCCCCCGTATCGGTGATGTCGTCGACGATCAGGACCTTCTCGCCGGAGATGGGGCCCGAGAGGCCCTCGCTCAGCGAGGCGGCCCCGTCCGGGGTGGCGGTGACGCCCCAGTGCTGGGCTCGCACGGAGACGAGCCGCTTCACGCCGAGACGGTCGGAGAGCATCCGCGCCGGGACCCAGCCCCCGCGGGTGAGACCCACCAAGGTGTCGGGAATGCGGTGGGCCGAGCGGACCAGCTCGGCGAGCCGATCCGCCCAGCGGTCGACCTCGGCCCACGTCGCCCGTCGGCAACGCGGGAGGTCGACCATTCGGTCGGCCCTAGGGGTAGATGCCGCGGATCCGGATCGCGTCGACGACGCGCCCGACCCCGACCACGTAGGCAGCCGTGCGGTTGTGGACCTTGCGCTCCGTCGCGACCTTGTGGACCGCCTTGTACGACTCGACCATCGTGCGCTCGAGGCGTTGGTTGACCTCATCGAGGGTCCAGAAGTACCCTTGGATGTTCTGTGCCCACTCGAAGTAGCTGACGGTGACACCGCCCGCGTTCGCGAGGATGTCCGGCAGCACGGTGATCTTCTTCTCGAAGAACACCTTGTCCGCCTCGGGGAGCGTGGGGCCGTTCGCGGCCTCGGCGACGATCTTCGCTTGGACCTTGTTCGCGTTCTTGGCCGTCAGGACGTTCTCGAGCGCGGCCGGAACGAGGATGTCGACCTTCGACTCGAGGATCTCTTCGTTCGAGATCGCCTTGGTGCCGGGGAACCCGATGACCGAGCCGGTCTTGATCTTGTGGGCCTCGACCGCGTGCGGGTTGAACCCTTCGGCGCTCCAGATGCCACCCTTCGTGTCCGATGCGGCGACGATCTTGGCGCCCTGCTCATCGTAGAGGATCTTGGCGGCGACGCTGCCGGCGTTCCCGAAGCCCTGGACGGCGACCGTGCCGCCCTTGACCTTCACGCCCGCATCCCGCGCGGCCTCGCGGATGACGTAGGCGCAGCCGCGCCCCGTCGCTTCGCCGCGGCCTTCGCTGCCCCCGAGGCTGATCGGTTTGCCGGTCACTACGCCCGGGACGGAGTAGCCCTTCAGCATCGAGTACGTGTCCATGATCCAGGCCATCGTCTGGCTGTCGGTGTAGACATCCGGCGCCGGGATGTCCATCTCCGGGCCGATGATGGGGGCGATCTCGACCGCGTAGCGGCGGGTGAGGCGCTCGAGCTCCCCTTGGGACAACTTCTTCGGGTCGACCACAACGCCACCCTTGGCGCCCCCGTAGGGGATGTTGACGACGGCGCACTTCCAGGTCATCCAGGCGGCGAGCGCCCGGACCTTGTCCAGCGTCACGCCGGGGTGGTAGCGGATACCCCCCTTCGAAGGGCCGCGCGCCATGTTGTACTGGACACGGTGGCCGGTGAACACCCGGTACGACCCATCGTCCAACCGGACGGGGAAGTTGACCGTGAGTTCCCGCTTCGGGTGCTTCAGCACCTCACGGACCCCCGATGTGATGCCGATCAGGTCGGCCACGATGTCAATCTGTTGCTTCGCTGTCTCGAACGGATTTGCTGGGGCCGTATTGCTTGGCATTGCAGTACCTCAGGGTAGTTCGAGAACCCGACCGGGGCTACTTGACACTACCGCGACCCTGTGAGGGGTCGTCACGGTGAACGACAAATGACGAAACGACTATCTACCGGGCCCCGGGCGCGTCCGCCGAAAGGGACGCCAGCCTCCGGCGGGCATGGGGCGGGACCTTCCTTGGACCTCGAGCCAGGCGCCTCCCCCGCGTTCGACCCGTCCGACGGTCGTGAGCCGGCCCCCGACGCGCCGCACGGCCGCGCGGGCCAGTGCCGCGTCGCGGGCCGGAACGGCGCCGAGGAGTTCGTAGTCCCCGCCATAGAACGCGATCGCGCGAGCTTCCGACAGAGTACGGGCCGCGGACCGTAGCCCCGGAGCGAGGGGGAGGCGCTCCTCCTCGACGGTGACCCGACACCCGCTCGCCCCCGCCAAGAGCCAGCTCGAGTCGGCGAGCCCGTCGGACGTGTCCAACATCGCGTGCGCGAACTCCCCCAGCACGAGCCCCTCGCGCACTCTCGGGTGGATCGCCAGCTGGTCGACGAGCGCTCTCCGTCGAGCGGGGGACCGTCGACTCGCCCGGGCCAACTGGCGGGCGGCGAGACCGCCCCTTCCCACCGTGCCGGTCGTCACGAGGAGGTCTCCCGCGCGCGCTCCGCTCCGGGGACTGAGTCGATCGGCTCGCCCCCACCCGAGAACAGTGCTGACGACGGTCCGCACCGGGCCCGGCTTGGTGTCCCCTCCCACGAGGGGGGCCCCGGCCGCCGCGCCGGCCCGGTCCGCCCCGAGCACGAGGTCTTGGGCCCAGCGGAGGGGAGTCCCGCGCGGGACGATGAGGGCGAGCAGGAGCGCGCCGGGCCGGGCTCCCTTCGCGGCGATGTCGGAGAGGCTCACGTTCGCCGCCGCCGCACCGACCCGTGCGGCCGACGAGTCCGGGAGGAAGTGGGTGCCTTCGACCAAGGAATCCGTCGAGACGACCGCGACCCGCCCCCGGGGGACCCGGAGAGCGGCAGCGTCGTCCCCGAGGGGAAGGAGGCCACGCGCTGGCCCGGTCAGCTGCCGGCCCAGCCAGGCGTGGAAATCGCGCTCGTCGAGCGCTCCGGGTCGACGGGCGCGGGAGGGCGTCATCGCACCGTCACTTGTAGGGAATGAACTCCTTGCCGAGGAGCTCGCGTCCGAGGATGATCCGCATGATGTTGAGTCCGCCTTCAGCCCCGACGAGGTAGGACATGATCCCGCGGAAGCCGAGCTCGAGTCCCACGTCCTTCGTGTAACCCGCCGCCCCGAACCACATCATGACCCGCTTCACGCACTCGAACGAGATCTGTGGCGCCGTGAGCTTCACGCTCGCGACAGCTCGGTTTACCTCGGACCGGTGCGAGTTATCGCCCTTCAGCGTGTAGGTATCGAGCAACCAGGCGGTCCGTCGGCACTGCCACTTCACGGCCTCGACCTGGGTCCACAGGTCGACGAGCTCGAACTGGATGCCTTCGAACTTGCCGAGCGGTTGGCCGAACACCTGGCGCTCGCGGATATAGGCCATTCCGGTCTCGAGGGCCCGCTCGGCGGCCCCGATGCACGCCGCGCTGACGAACGTCCGGGCGACGGAGAAACCCTCCATCGCGATGTCGAGCCCCTTCCCGTCGGCACCGAGGAGGTACTTCGATGGCACCTGCACGTCCTGGTAGGTGAGGGCCCCGGTCGAGATCCCCATCCGGCCCAAGTTCTCGAACTTCTGGGTCGTGATCCCGGTCGAACGGGTGGGCACGTACGTGAACCGGAAGCCGCCCTCGGCCGCCTTGGAAAGAGTGAGGTGGCCGCCGCCGAGCCGCTTCGCCTCTTCCACACCGGAGACGAACGCCTTCTCGCCCCGGAGCGAGAACCCGCCCTCCATGGCCCGGGACGTGGTGCGCATGTTCGCTAGGTCGCTGCCGCCGGTCGGCTCGGTCGTGGCGATTCCGAGGAACGCCTTACCGGCGCAGACCGGCGGCAGGACCTCCTGCTTCGCCGCCTCCGTCCCGTGGGCGGCGAGGATGTACCCCCAGCCCGCCTCGAGGAGGAAGAACACCGCGGTCGCCATGGAAAAGTCCCCGCGTCCTACCTCTTCCGCCGCCAGCTCGGTGAGGGTCGCGGAGGCCCCGATTCCGCCGTACTCGGTCGGGACCGGCATCGCGAGCAGGCCCAAGTGGGCCATCTCAGCGAGAACCTCGTCCGGGATCCGCCCTTCCGCATCGATGCGGCGCTCGTTGGGACGCAGCACCTTGTCCCCGAACCTCCGCACGGCGGCCTGGAACGCCTCCTCCTCGTCGGTCAGCCGGAAATCCATGGTGCTCGACGCCCGACCGTCCTCGAGGTCTATAGCGTTCGGGGTAGCTCGGATACGCCTTTAAACCGCCCCGCCTCTCTTTCGCCGGAGTCCCTCGATGACGGTCCGGGTCGCGGTCAACGGCTACGGAACGATCGGCAAGCGCGTCGCCGACGCGATTAGCCGGCAGCCCGACATGAAGCTCGTCGGGGTCACGAAGACCCGCCCGAACTTCGAGGCCCGCTCGGCCATCGCGAAGGGGTACAAACTTTACCTGGCCGGCGGCGCGCCCCAGGCTCCCTTCGACCAGGTGGGCCTGCCAATCGCGGGCCGGGTCGAGGACCTGCTCCGGGAGGTCGACGTGGTCGTGGACGCCACGCCCGACAAGGTCGGTCGAGAGAACGCTCACCTCTACAAGGACGCCGGCATTCGCGCGATCTTCCAGGGAGGAGAGAAGGCGGACGTCGCGGAGGTCTCGTTCAACGCCCTAGCGAACTATGATGCCGCGAGGGGCAAACGCACCGCGCGCGTCGTCTCCTGCAACACTACGGGCCTCTCCCGCGCCGCGTCCGTCCTTCTTTCCCGGTGGACCATTGCGGCGTGGGAGGCAACGATCATCCGTCGTGGGGCCGATCCGGCCGAGAGCGACCGGGGCCCCATCAACGGAATCCTCCCCAAGTTCGACCTCCCCTCGCACCACGGGCCGGACGTCCGCACGATCTACCCCGAGCTTCCCATCGCCACCACGGCGGTCGTCGTCCCGACGACCCTCATGCACGTTCACGTCAACCACATCCGGTTCACCCAGGCTCCCAAGGACAGCAGTGAAATGCTCGAGGCGTTCCGTTCGACTCCGCGCTTCCACATCTTCGCGCCTTGGGAGGGGGTCGATGGGACCCCGCAAGTGATGGAATACGCTCGCCACCGGGGCCTGGGGCACCAGGACATGATGGAGAACGTCCTATGGGAGAAGGGGCTCAAGCTGGACGGCCAGAGCGCGTACTTCTTCCAGGCGATCCACCAGGAGTCGATCGTCGTTCCCGAGAGCATCGATGCGATCCGGGCGATGTTCGACCTCGCCCCGGACGGCGCCCACTCGATCGCCATCACCGACCGGACCTTGGGAATACCGGCTCCGTAGGGCGCCCTCCCCCACCCCTCCGCACGACCCGAGGGATTTCGGCGCATGGCCGACCCGACCTGCCTTGTCACCGAACCCTGTTTCTGTCACGGAACCCCTTCGGGCCGTCACAAAACCCCTTCTACCCCGGTCCAGGACACGGCGCGGGAGGCACACTCCACGCGCACCAAGCCCCCTGGGCCTCATAGACAGGGTCGAAGGGGCACGGTCACTATCCTCCCTTGGAAAGCGCGCCTGGGGCTCGGCAGGGCCCCCAGTGGGGCCAGTGGAAGCACCACCGGGACCCTTTGCTTTACTCTGCGGGAGGGGTCTTTGGCTTCTGAGCAGCCGGAATGATCGGTGCCGGGTTCAGCTGGACGGACCGATTGTTCAGAGGATTACGCTGTAACTATCCCGGACGCCGTTGATGTTGATTTCCTGACTCATATCCCAAGCCGAGAGCATTCGGAACTCGACGGTCCCGTGTGCGATGAGGTGGAAGTGCCCCGAGGAGCCATTGACCTCTCCATACCAAGGGACGTCACCTCCGCTCGTCGCGATGACCGTCCCGTTCACGCTCAGTTGAAGCATCGTCGGGAATCCCGCAATGTTTGACCAAGTCCCGTTCAGGACCATGTTGCCGGTCGGGCGGGTGATGTTGAAGTCGAACCAGAAGGGCGTACATTCGCTCGGGGTAGTAACGCACCCGCCGCCCATCTGGTCGGCTTGACCGGTGTACGAGGAATTCGACCAGTACGTTCCCGCGGCCGGCGTGGAACTTGGGGGAGGAGCTGGCGCCGAAGGAGTCGCCGCAGGGGTTGCCTGATTCGCGTTGTATGCGGCGACCACAATCGCGGCCCCCGCAGTAAGGATCACGCCGAGTGCGAACGCCGCAACGATGGCCACCCACTGCATCTGGCCGGCCCTCTTCGCCGCCGCGCGACTTGCTTCCGCTTGAGATTGGGCCCGCTCGACCTCGGGGTTCGCCATACTGACCGCCTTCGAGTCAGCCCGTGGGCCGACTCTTGTCACTGAACGATTTGCGTCAACCCGCCAGATAAACCATTCGAGACGAATCCGCGTGGGCTTTGTCCGAAAAGCTCCCCCTGTCCGCAAACGCTGGTTCGTGTCCGAAAACTCCGCATGAACGAGTGGCGTGAGGCAGTGCCCGAGGCGAGGCGGATGCCACCCGATGGGGCGGCCCTGATGTGGGCTATTCTGATTGTTGCTGGGGAGATTGGGGCAGGGTTGGTCGCCACGTCTTTGGAGCTATCAGCGATCTGGGTTGTCGTATCGATTGTCTTGGGGGGAGCTGCAATCTATGCCCTCAGCGTTTGGACTTCGAGCGGGTCAGCCAACGGACGTACGCACCCACGGTCACCATCGAAAGTCCCGAAATGATAGCCGCCCCTGTTAAGCGTGAAAAAGTCCTGAGCGGGGCAGTCTCGGAGTTAATCAGACCTGGGGCAATGGAGAACGCCATTGCAATCAATGGGGCGACTATGAGCATGAAAACAATCAGGACGTAGAATCCCACCCCCACGGTGGCATACATGTGGCTCGCGAAGACGTTGATCCGTCTTGGACCCGTCCGAATGAATGCTGTCAAAGCAGCATCAGTTGCTCCGAGAGGAGTGGTTGCCGGAAACGAGTAGATTGGAACTAGTGGAAGAAAGTATCCAATCGTGAACAAAGCGCACGAAGTGACTAGGATGGCGCCCGGCAGGTGTCGCATCGGTGTGTCATCGGATTCTAGTTCGGCCTCTGCCGCTCGGTTTGGTCGCGAGGGCCGCGCTCTGAGTTCAACTCCGGAGATTCATCTAGAGCAAACAAATCGATGGATTTCTACCAGACCAACTCCATGTCTTACTCAAAGGGGCGACAGCGTGAGCCCAAATTGTGTCTGAAATACGCCCCATCCATGGAAAGGGTTGCCCGGCGACCCCGAAGAGCCGCCGGTTTTTAGGGCGGCTAAGTATCCAATAGGGTACGCTTTTCAGCCATCCACAGCGTCGGTGGAGACCCATCCCGACACCGCAGTTGTAAGCGTTCCTCCAACGGTTTGGCTACCTGAAGCGGCGTACACGTAGATCATCGCAATTGCATACGACGCGGATGGGTCGGGGTTGATTACGGTCATTCCCGAGTCGGGAGTGAGCGTATTCGTCCCGACAGAGTTGATCGTGCCAATAAACGAGAACACCACCCCCGCGCTCGAAGTCGTGGTGGACCCCGAGGGCGTCGACGAACTACTGTAACTGGACGTCGGATGACTATTCGAGTCGATGCCCGAGAAATATTTCATGTCAACGAGGAGGTAGCCGAATAGTAGATCATCAGACGCACGCACATGGAACGAGTAGCCTGACAGACCTCCGCTACCTACGGTAAAGTCAAAGACCCACTGCGCCGCGGATCCTGTCGACCCCCCGCTCGTCCTCGTGACCCAGGCGAGACTCGGGGATCCCGAGATGATCGGCGTCCCGCCCGCGTTGTAGTTCTGCGTGACCGCGAGGTAGAGGATGTCGCCTGCAGATGCGGAGAAGGAGCTTATCGTAAGGTTTCCGTTGTAGTTCTTCCCGGTCTGAATTACCGACACGTTGTAGAAGTCTACTGCCCCGGTGGCCACGTAGCCCGATTCGGACGAGCTCAAGGTTCCACCGATGGTCTGCTGCCCTTGGTAAAAGCCATACACCATCGAAACAGCGTATGAAGGGGACGGACTCGAAACAAAGACACTCTGCCCGGTAAATGGCGTTAGACTTAGGCCCGTGCCTGTGGCGCCGTCTGTACTGACGAACGCAAAGTCGTAGGCGATGGACTCAGACGAGAATGTCTCTTGGGGTGTGGCATTGTTATAGAAGTTGGTGCTCGGAATGGTTACGCTTGGGTCAAATCCCTGACTCCCGGAGAAATCGACCAGAAGGTAGCCCATGACGAATGTGTCGGAGGCTTCAAGGGTTACCTGGTTTATCGTGGAAGCGCTGCTTGCAACCGCCTCGTAAACCCAGAAAGCACAGTTCCCGGACGATCCGCCGTGTGTCAGCGCGGACCAAGAGAGCGGTCCTGCAGCCGCCGTCACCGTTGGCGCCGAGCCCGAGTCATAGTCCTGAGCAAGTCCTACGAAGAGGACATCGCCTTTGGCGGTGGTAAAGGCCGTGGTTGTCACTGACCCACTGACCTTATGCTGATCCCTGAGTAGGGTCGGCGATGGCACGCTGTTGTCCGTCGTCAAGTGGCTAGACGTACCACTCAGCTGATCCATGTGGGAAAACGCCGTTATCCCGATCGATCCTGCGACGACCGTCGCTAGCCCGATCAGGACGACCAATCCGATCGGAGGCAAGCGCTTCTGCTGTCCAGTCTTTTGCGTCCAATCCAACCTGTTCGAAAATTTGCCCAACATTGGGTTCCTCAGGTACGGACCTGATTCAAGGTGGATAAAGGACGGGTTGTCGCTACGCTTACGAGGCGGGCGCCATCGCGCTTTCCGTCAACGCAACTAGCGACAACGGCCAATCACCGTGTTGCCATGTCTCCGGGCCTTAGGTCTCCAGCTTCATGGAAGTGAGTTACTGCTCAAGCTCCAGTCCTCTCACCATGGCCGCTCAAGGCCGGAGATCTTGCCTACGTCTCGCAACCCGTCGCCCCTGTTCCGGCGAGTCAAGCCCTCGTATCCGACGTTCCGTAAACATCGATTCCCACGAGAGTAGTGGAGAGCGAATCAGTTCAGAACCGAACTCAGAAAGCCGGGTCGCTTTCGAAAACGGAAATTGGGATTTCCTCTGCCGTAAGATGATTCCGATCGAGGAAAGGAGTTCGACCGCTCGGTTCGTCGTGCCCTTTTCAAAGTGCACAGCACGATGGAGTTGGGTTAAGGTCGCTTCCCCCATTTGGTCGAGACACACCATAACGGCGAGCGTTCCCGCTTTTCTATCGAGCCGATCCAAAGCGAGGTCGGAATGGTAAGAGGCTTTCCATCCTGATCGTCCCTCTCTTCGGTGTTTGATAGCCCCTGCTTCGACTGGGGTGTCAGGATGTCGCATCTCCGCGACACTTCGAGGAAGGGTACGGTCCCCCGCCCCAGAAGCCCCGCTAGGTACCGACCCTCTTGCACGCTCCTTCGGGACCACAGGGCCTCCGCAGACGATTGCCTGCTGCGAGGGGCGGCCCCCGTGAACCCGGTTCGGAGGGCAGTCGGCTCATCGCATGCCGAAGCGGCAGGGCTGTAAATAGGCATCGAGGCGAGATGGGGGAACACCCTGGATCGCCGCTCGCCCCCCATTCCGTCTTGGCTGAAGGGGGGCTAGTCCTCAATCATGCCCAATGGTGTCGTCGAACTCCTGGTAGTCGAGAGGACTGGCGCTCCACGAATCTCAGTACACACTGGCTCTCTCCAAACCCATACTGGCCCACCCACCAACGGGCGCGTCCGATCTGGGGGCAACAAATGCCTGTCGAAGGTCGGCGTCCGTTACAAGCGACGGGCCGTTGTCAGGATTGGAGTCATCGACAAATAGCGTAGTGGCCTAGGAGAAACGTCGTCTGGCAACGGACTCTCGCCTGTCCGAACCGGTCACATACAAGGTAGGTGCAACTGCGGTGGCGTCAGCGTCCGGTCGCGTGGGAATCGCAAAAAGGCATCTCCAAAGCTCCTCAGTTCAGTGGATTCGAAAGGTCAGGGACAGTCTTACCCACTCAACCGACAAAGTGCCACCCTTCAAGGTGGTCGACCTCGAAATCACTGTGGTCTGCAATCTTCGGTGTCCGTTCTGCTACTTTTGGGGGGAAAACGGCACGTCTCACCAAGCCGTGGAGCGCAAGGAGCCGCGATTTGCGCAACAGCTCACGAGAGAAGAGATTAGTGACGTCTTCAAGACGCTACGAGGGAGGAAGATTCACGTCTATCTCTCCTCCGCGGGGGAACCCTTCTCGCGCAAGGACACGATCGACATCATCGAGGATCTGTCTGCAATGGGTTTCACGATAAGCTTCACGACCAATGGGACGCTCATCACTGAAGATCTTGCGTCAAGGATCGCAAAGTGTCAAGGGATTCGGAGTTTCACCGTCTCATTAGACGGACCGGAAGACGTCCACGACTTGGGGCGAGGGAAGGGAAACTTCCGGAGGACTTTGGACAACATCGGACGCCTCCGCAAGATTAGTCCGAACCGCCCTCGTGTCTGGGTCAATGCTACAATGACCCAGGCCACCCGAGGAAGAACTCGGGAGCTTGGGGAGATTGTGCGATCCGCCGGTTTCGATCAACTAAGAGTTCAGCACCTTTGGTTCGCGGACCAAGCGATGCTAGACGCCCATTCCAAAGCTCTCTTGGAGGATTTTGGAGCGGTGGACACGGATGCTAAGGGGCACTTGATGGCGATGCCCGGGCCCGAGTATGGTAGGTCGGTCGTGACCGAGTTAATTCAGAGTGAGCGTGCACTCTGGCCGTTCGTAATGTACCAAGCTCCCCGGCTAACAGCCGAAGAAGGCGCACGATACTACTCCGACCCAACCTTTTCAGTCGCCAAGCATTGTGGTAAGCCTTGGACTGGAATCAACATTCGTGCAGACGGAACTGCGGTTTTCTGCCCGGACCAGTGGGTGAATTGGCCAATTGGGCACGTCCGCTCTGAGTCTCTCGATTCTATCTGGACGGGACAACGTGCACAATTTTTTCGTCGCGCGTTGGATCGCCGCGGACTCTGGCCTGGCTGCGTCCGGTGCTGCCACATCAACCTGAAGAGATACTGACGTTGGTTTGGAATTGTCCACGAACAAGGACCCATCTTATCGGAATCTGTTTCGCATCGTGTTCATGGCTGCAGCCTATTTGGTTCCTTTCGAGCCGCTGATTCTAGGTGTGGTCTACCCGCGGGCTCCCTTGCTCACCTGGTTGGCTCTCGCCCTTGCCGTCCTGTCTGGGTTTTCTACCCTTTGGTCGATCCCACTCTCCGAAATTCTAGCAAACGGCTTTCACAGTTGAGGTTGGGGTGTTCCCCGCGAGTGGGATGCCGCGGTCTGTATCAACCGAAAACGGACGGACAATAAGATGCGGGGAGTTAGAGAATCTGCTTGGAAGGGGTTAGGCGTGATTAATAACCTAACTTTCGTCGACCTCGACGTACTTACGCTTGAGCCTCGGAAATTCTGAGTGGACCCTTGCTTGGAGTTTCGCGGGATCCAGGAGAATCAGATCCTTCTTGGTTCCGATGGTCGTGCGCCGGAACCAAGTCTCGGTGCCGTCGAAAAACTTTCGGGCGCTCTCCTTACCCATCCCTGTAAGCTCGATAATCCAGGGCTGATGCTTCTTCTCCCCCGGGTCGTGCCGAGTGATTTTCAGAAGCCCGGCCTTCTCCAGCCTCGTCAGGTCCTCTTCGATGTGCGCGGGAACAGGCCCCTTTCTCTCCGCCACGAATTCGTCATGCGGGAACGCGGTTCCCAATCCCTGTTTCGCAGCTCGGTCCCACTGGTAGAACAGCATCTTGTTCAGACCATATTTTCTGAGTATCCACGAGACCTCCATCCCACCAATCGGCGCCACCAGGATCGAGAGCAGGGCGGCATCTCTTGGCTCTTGTAGGCCAGCCGCCTTCGCCAAACCGTCGTAGTATTGTGCGAGTGCCGAGATCGGGTCGAAGTACAGATCACCGGTCGCCTCGTCCTTAGCTGCCTCCACTCCCTCTACGTGGACGCTGATTCCACTGTCCAGTAGCACGTCGACATCGGTGCGTACCCACTCCAATGAGTCTTTCGGAGTTGCCAACTTTTTCACCATCCCTTCTTTGGTTTGTACCTTGCCCGTTTTACGATGAACACCCGCCGACCCTCCTCCTCTCTGGCGCACAGGACCATAATGACTGACTGTCCGTCAGAGTCAGTCACAGCAGGCTCTTCCCAAGAATCGTTGATCGGTATCTTCAGCCTACGTCCGATAGCGATTCGAGCGCAACGGAAAATCGCCACCAGAGGGACGTTCCTGGCAGCCTTAGGGTCCACCAAGATTCGACACTCTGGGTCGTCCGCCACGCCGTCCGCTTCGATAGGCATCAGCCGACCTCCGCGAGACTGCTGGCTCCAATGCGACCCGAAGGGTCGGCGGTTAGTTCATATCCGAGTGTTGAGAGCCGTGACCCCCTGATAACCCTTTTGCCGTAAGTGCCTCCGCCCGGGCGGCGTCGAAATCTGCGCCGAACCGGGGAGGCATGGGTTGACATGGTTCGGGAGGATCGGTGCAGTTCACTTAACCCCGGTGGTCAGGATTCTTCCTGACGAGAAACGTCCATCTGCGTCGTGGCAAGCCCCTTCTGGGCGTCTGATCGGAGCCTCGCATCCAGGGGCGGGGGAAGATCCGTCTCTCAGTTCGTTTGCGGAATGCCCTACGAGCGCTCCGGGCCTCCAGGGCATGAGGGCGCGGGCTCCGGACCGTTTGAGGGCACGGAGAGGGGCGCGGGTGTGGCGGGGCCCTTAGGCGTGTGGCGGGGCATGGGTGACCCGGCGCGAGACCCACCGAAAGTAGATCGAGCTCAGAATCACGACCACCGCATCGGCGGAGAGGAGGAGCACCCACCACCAATCTCCAAACTGGAGTGCCATTCCGTGGATGCCGGGTCGAAGATATTCCGAGATGAGGCGGATCAGAAAGTTAGCCCACAACAGCGCGACAAGTCCATTCGTAAAGACCGTAACCCGCAACATGTCGAAGCCCATCCAGCTCGGTTGCCGAATATCCTTGTAGAAGTTCATCGTGGAGGAGAGATGGGCTTCAGTCTCTCTCGCCGTTTTCCACGAGGTCCAACTCAGGCCGCATAGCACGAGTCCCGTCCACAAACCCAATAGTGCAATGAGGAGGCGAACGAACCCGTAGGCGGAACTCAATGCGCCGATCTCGACGAAGGCAAACAACAACGCCCCCTCGCCAATGAGGGTGGTGGTGAATTGGGTCACCACCGATCTGTCCTGTTCGACTAGGTAGTGCCAGAGCAACTGGTCCTTGAAGCGTGTCTCCTTGGAGGGGTCGTGACCCGGATGCACTCCTCGGTTTGACTCCTCATCGGAGTCGTCCATCGTCACTTGAATCCGCGTCGTGTGTACGGCAACCACCGCCGAGTTCAATACCCCGTCGAGAGGGGCTTTGTCTCAGGAGCCCGATTCTGTCACGGAACCGCCTCGGTCCGTCACAAGACCTGCTGGCACCTGACCGCACTCCTCTTTCGAAGTTCTCCCCCCCACGCTGGGCCTAGGGTGCGGGCTTACGTTCCGCTACGCGGTGTCTGGAGGCCGGTCTACAGCTGTTCGCTCCGGCACGCCCTCTGTTTTCATGTGGTCCGTAATGCCTTGGTGAAGCAATTCCTTAATGGAAACTGAGCCGATCCCTCCGGGAAAGGTTGCCTCCCGGATGTAATGGACGCAGATTTCAGTTACGACGGCCAACTGTCGGAGAGTCTGAGCGGTCTAGTTCCGGCGGCATGCCCCATCCCCTTGTCCCAAACGTGGTACGCCCGGTAGGTCCAACCATACTGCTTGAGAACAGGGTGGACAGCCGTCCATCCCAATCCAGTATTCCAGAACCGATGCCGTCGGAAATGAAGGCATGAGCCGACGGCTCTACAGTCGTCAGCATCTTCGTGATACCGCTCGGGCCGGGGTCCGTGAAGGGCCAAGGGCGCGGCACACAACTGATGCCGGGGTCCTTTTCCGTCCACGTGAGGCCACGGATTAGCCCGCTGCGCCAAAGCATCAGGCAGAGATTTGAAAATCGGACCTTCTGCTCGAAGAAGTGCCTTCTGGACCGGCTCAAAGCGGCCCCTTCTGAGACCCACGAGGTGTTGATTTCGTGAATCGAGAGTTTGCCCATCCCAATCTGAGTGCCGATGCTGAGACCGACCTCCCCGCCTCGCTACGAATGGATGAGCATCCAGAAGGCGACTACGAACAGGATTACCGCAATCACACTCAGAATCAGGGACGCGGACCTGTGACCTGCGTACTCCGTTAGTCCGATTCCGATTGCGAAGAGTCCATCGACCGCGAACAGCTGACGCACCGGCCCATACCAGGGGTAGGTAATCACAATCAGGACGAACCCGATGATGCAGAGAAAAACGGCCCCGGTCTTTTCTGTCCCTTGGTCTGCCATGGGGCTCGATACAGCCTACCTTTCGTCTTGGAAAAGGTCTGCCCTGATGGGGTTCTGTCCCCCACCGGACGATTTGAAGCGGGCTCAATCCTCGCCCCTCGGCCGGACGAAAAAGAGCAGAACCCAACCGCGCCAGCGGGGCGCAACCATGTATCCGTTGACCATGGGATAGTCCTTTCCTCTTCGCAATTCTCTTGCGACTGGCGGCTAAGGGAGGCCGGGATTCTTGGGCCACGTCGCGCATTCCGGGCACCTGCATTCCGTAGGGTTGGACCGAGATCCATCCGAGTCATAGTGAGCCCCTCCGAGCCTACAGAGAGCGCAAGAATGCCCGAGGCAGTCATGAGGCCGTTCGGTTACGTTGGCACGTCCCGGCACGCCCTCTAGGACGTGGCGTGTGGCAGAAAGACCTTCCGCCGAATCGGGAGATGCGCTGACGCTGGGTGGTCATGGTCTCGATTAGGCGAAGGCTCATTTGGCCCCTCCCGCTTTCAAGCCCGTGTCGGTCCAGGGACTTGTCAACCTGGGAAAGTCCCTGCCCGAGGGCATGATCGGGAAGGTCTTGGTGATGGACACTGCTCCCTCGGTTCCCCTTCCTGTAGTCAGGGGTGGAGGGAACATGTCCTACCGGTGCGCTGGATGCTACGGCATCCTGCTAGAATCGATTGATGTTGGCCGGTTTCCCAAGCCGACTGTTTTCGTCTGCCCTAAATGCGGGACCTACAACGGGCTCAACGTCTGATCTTAGTCGTAAGTCGTGGCCTGAGAGAGTGCCCTGCGAAGTCACCATTATACGCACCTTCAAGCTTCTGGCTCTCGATGGAACTTCTATCACTCCACGGGATCAGCGACGGATCCAAAATCGCTCTACTTCGGGCTCTTGGTTTTGAGTGCGAAGGGAGGAACGTACTGAAGGAGGGGAGACCTTTGGTCGACCCCGTTGTTGGCGAACCGGTCACCATCGACAACATGGCCATCTTGCCGGGGAGCACGGTAGTTATCGTGGACAACCCACTGAGCGTCGCAGCATACCTCGACGAGCACGGTGAGGACGACTGACCCCCGATCCCCACTAGAATTCCACAAAGTCGAGACAATTTCGTGGACTGCCGAAAAGATAGCCGAGCTGGTTGAGAAACTTCGGGTCCGAAAGATCGCCTTCCTCGAAGACCCGGACCTCTTTGATCTCGTCAGGGGGGAGAGTCGTAGCGACGAATGGAAGCTTTACAAACGGTACGTGAGGGACCCCACCTTGCGAGTTACCGTCCAGATGGGGTTGCTCCTCAGACGCCTGGAGATGTCCCCAGAGAGCAAAGGGCGGATTAACGAAGTTCGGGGGAGGATCTACGACCAGTTCGGCCCCAGAGGACTGCAAGGGGCTGAGCTAGTCCAGCGGGGCGTATTCAGGCTGTTTCTTGACAAGTTGCTGGCGGTCAGACCTCAACCAAGTGACCTTGTGGATTCTGCCGAGCGCCTAGTTCGAGGCGTAGAGCGGTTTGCGTATTTTGTGCAAGCAAAGGACTCGATCCGTCTAGTTAGAGATGAGATTGTGGTGAAAATCCGTGCCAACTCTCCCGGCACTTTCGCCATTCTCGGTCATGGGCGTGCAGTAGTCGTTGCCGATGCAATTGTCGAAGGAGTGGTAAGCGCTTTGGGGGCAAGGTACGAGAAGACCGTCCACCGCGAGGGCAGCATGCTCATTGTTTTTGTGGGGTTAAAGGACGATCGAGGTCGGATGAGGTTTGAGCTTCCTCCGACTTGAGTTTAGCCCCGAGAATGGAGGCGCCCGCCACGCCTCACTCATTCATGCTGCGACCAGTACCGTGCACCGTGCGGGATGCCGGACGGCGCGGACCCCGAGATCTGACATCTTGAATCAGGTAAGTCACCCCTATTTGCTGCCACCGGCAAAGGAGATGCGCCCCTCTCCTCTCCCTTCGAAGGGAGCGACGAAGCGGTGAGCAAGCGACCTACATACGGGCCTACCCCCCCGGAGCAAATCGCGATCTCAGTCGAGCAGGCTTGGGACCGTGGACTCCTCTTCGTCTACGGGCCGGGAGGTCTACTCGACCCGCTCATCTCTCGCCTTCATGACAAGAGTGCCGAGTCGATCGGAGTGGATGTTTCGGGTGGAAGGGATTTCGTTTGTTTCCTCTGCGAGAAATCGCCGGGGCTCCTCACAGCGTTCAACTCGTATGGTCACAACTTCAGTGAGAAGGATCTAACCGGAGTAATCGCTGCCACTCTCAAAGTTAGGGAGGGTGGGCGAGTCGGCGTCCGATTCGTTTACGGGCCGAGAGCGCCCTTTCTGGCGCGACTCCGAGCGGACCGATTGGAGGCGCTACCATGAAAGATTCCACGAATGCTTCCTCCTGGGGCGGCTCGCTCAATCTGTAGCCGAGTCCGCCTTTGCCGCGGGGTTGTGGGATGCTCCACCCCCCCACCGGTGACATATCCTTTCTAACGGCAGCAGGGGCCTTCACCACCCTCCAGTGAGTCGAGGTATTCCTCTCCTTTCGTCCATCAATCAGGCCGCGACTTACCCCACCTGTTTAAGTCTCGTCTTTTCGGTCTACGGCCCAGTGGAGATGGAGGGTCGGAGACGTGCCCTCCGTGGACCCTGCGGGGTCAGGATGTCGACCTCCGGGCTCGCGTGCGGGTGAGAGCAAAGATCACAGACCTCCTCTGACTCTATCGGAGCGGGAGGTCTGGGAACCCTCGGACATGGACAGACGCAGGAAGCGAGGCGGAACTGGAGAGCGCTACCTTGCGAGGTGACCGAGTTGAGGCAAGTCGCGCACATGGGGTGTCAGACGCCTTCATTCTGGATAAAAACGAATGTCAGAGGGGCCCCGGCCGATTCCTTCTCTACCGTCTTGTTCCATCTCGCCGAGTTCCAATGGCCGTACCTCCTTGTTAGTTTACACGAACAACTATCAGGGCGAATCTGCTCACCCTGGGAGAGCGATGGCGAACAAGGATCGTTACACGGCCGACCAGATTGAGAACGCGTACACGCTCCTAAAGGCGGCGACCAAAGCAAAACCAATCACTTCAGAGGAACTGGGGCACAAGCTCGGACTGGACGACATAGAAGGCAACTGGAAGGCGAGGGCTCTGATCGGCGAGGTGGTGCGACAGCGGAACCTTCCAGTCGGCGCAAAGGGGAGGGGGTACTACGTCCTGAAGACTGTCGAGGACCTGAAAGAGTACCGAGAGGACCTCGCAAGGCGAATTCACGGAATATTCGACCGGATCCGATCGGTCGAGGATGCTTTCGAAACCACGTACGGCAAACAACCTCCGGGCGGCCAGGCCTCGTTGGAAGACGAATGGTAGCCGTTCGCAACGACGCCGCGAAAACCCTGGCGAAACGGTGTGAGTTGTGCGGTGGAGTTTTTCGCCTCTGGGACGAGCGGTCCGGGATCTACGAGTGTGACGGGTGTGGCACGACCGGACGTCCCAACGTCCGGTCGACAAGGAACCGGCCCACTCCAGCGTAATCCGCTCCCTGCGGGGCCGTTCCAACTTTCGCGCGGATGACATCTTCGAACGATTGTCCCGAGCGTGTTCGAAAGCCGATTTCAACCCCGACGGAATTTCTACCAAGAGAAGCTGCGGCCCGCATTGTAGTCCCGCTTCCTACGAACGGATCGAGGACCGTTTCGCCGGGGAACGTGAACATTCGCAATAGTCGAGATGGGATCTCATCGGGGAACTCGGCCGGATTCTCTTCCATGCGGGCGCCCATCTGGGTCCAGACCCCTTGGGTTAGGTCTCTCCACTCCGACAGGTCCATCCTCGCCATCTCCTTGATCCTGGGGTCCGGCCTCGGCGCGGTCCCATCCTTCCGGAAGATTGCGATGTATTCGTTCTCGAAGCAAGGGTAGACCGCTCGTGGGTAGGGGTAGCTTCCCATGACGCTCGCGCCGCCGCTGGGGCGAGTTGTCGAGATCTTCCTCCAGACGATAGATCCAAGATAGAGAAAGTTCGCATGGCGGGCGTTTAGGACGGAATTGACCGCCAGCGCGTGGAGAGGGATGATTTGGTAGGGCGTCCCCTTAGCAGCTCTCACGTACTGGTCGCCAATGTTCACGACCAGGCGGCATCCGTCATCCAGCACCTTGTGACAGAGTGACCAGACCTTCTGAAGATCGGCGAAGTACTGCGTCAGAGATTGACCAAATCCGATTTGAGTTGGCGCACCATAATCGTGGATCCCACCGTAAGGAGGCGACGTGACCACGAGTTGAACTTTTCCGACTTGCTTAGAGGTTACGTCTCTGGCATCACCTACTATCAATCGATGGACAGTTGGAATGACGCTGGTGGCACCGGGGGTAAGGGGGATTGACTCGGTGGCTTTCGTAGCGAGCACAATCCGACATGCACTCATCATATCTAGATTTTTCGTGTCGACGGGCATTGTCATCAAACCCGTTTCTGGCGCGCGACCCGCCCATCCTGTCACAAGACCCCGAGCTACCAGCTCCTAGGGCCCCGGCGCGGGAAGCATGCTCATTATGGCTCAAGCCCCGAGGGCACTGTTGTAGGGTGGGTTAGGGGTCCCGAGCGCGAATGGTGCCCCTGGGGCCCGTCAGAGCTCGGTGGGGCCCCCGGGGGCCCAACCAGTGGCTGATACTCTACTCCGTGGCAAGGTGCTTCGGCTTCTGAGCGGCCGGAGCCGGGGTGCTCGGCACCGGGTTCAGCTGCACGGACCGATGGTCCATAGCCATCTGGCCGACGGCGTCCTAGGGGTTCATCGCTCGGGATCGATTGTCATTCGGGGTTGGGCAACCTTTTTGGGTCATTTTCCGCTACCTGCACCTGAGAGGCGCAACCAGGTATCCGCTGACCATGGGAAAGTCCCTTCCCCGTCGCAAGGGTCTGCACAGGGATTAGCTCTCATTGGAATCATGAAGGAGCCGCGGAAGCGCTCCGAGGTGTGACCATGAACTCAAAGTCTATGGTTCAAGTGGGGCATGGCGTGAATGAGAATGCGTAGCCCCCGCCGTTCGGCCCCAGGGCCAAATTGTCAATCGCCCAGGTGCCGAAATTCGCCGGGAAGGAGTAGTGATAGGTTTGTTGGAACGGCAACCGGTACGGCAGTATGTGGATTGAACCGTTGATGGATACGGGGAACCAAACGTTTAGTCCTGCTGTCGCGATCGGGCCGAGTGAACGGGTTGGCCCACCGCACGTCGAGACATTCGCCATGTCCGCTTTGACGAAACTATTGTTAAAGATCAGGCTCTGTGCCTGAATTGGATAACTTGGAAGGTTCGCGGAAGAAGGCTCGTTGATGTCAGAGGTGTTGTTTGGCCCCATGATTAGCCCGCCTTCCAAGTCATAGATCGAGGGCGGCTGTAACTCGATGGCGAACCCTGATGAGCATGACAGGTCAGATGAGGCACTCCAAGGAGGGCCATTGATGACACTGTACACACTAACGTTGACGGTGAAGTACGCACTCTCGGCGAACCCGTTACTTGCGCCTGTTCCGAACCCGACGGCATAGACCCCCTCGGGCGGGGGCCCCTCCCACGCGCCAGGGTAGGTCGACGGAACAATGCCGGTTCCCGACCCATTCCCTCCATAGGGTGAATTCAGTAGGACCGCTGGAATAGGGTAATTCGGCAACTCCGCCACTTCCGCCTTAAGCTGACAGGTTGCTCCGGAATTACCGGGGGTCACCACAGGCCACCCAACAATGGTTACAACCGCCATGATGACGACGATGGCCGCAGTACCTACTACCGCGGCGTAGCGGTCGTAGGCATCCACCCTTTTCTGACGACTAGGTCGGCCAACCGGCGCCTGTGGATTGGGACCCTCATCGGACATCAAACGCTCTCCCGCTTCTCCGACTGCTTGAAGCCACCTCGAAGGACCTCAAGCAGTCATCCATCGTCCCGGAGCTCTCATTCGATTACTCGACCTCTTAGCAAGATGGCTCACCGTAGTTCGGATTGCCCTCTTGGCACCAACCTTCAAACCAAACATGGACGATGGGGATCTCCATCGTAAGGTCTCCTGGCGCCCCATCAAAATAGTAAAAGTACGGGTATCCACCGTGACCGCTAGGATCCGACAGGTATGCGAACGAGCAAGTCGCCGTAGCGGTGATTGAGGTGGTCACAGTCACTGTCGAGGACCATGTGAATGGGGTGGAGACATCGATGCCGGCGATGTCGAACCCGACGTCGAAGCTGGTAATGTATCCGGACGTCGATGAGTAGCTGCCCTCGTGGTAGATAATTTTCTGCAGCGCATTGCCTTCTCCTTGCCCCGCATTGGGTTGCGCCCCGTGCCAGCCAGACGGAAGGACCCCGTTAGGAGGGTAGGTATTCGTGTTTAGATTCGTGATCCACTCGGTCGTATTGATGGGCACGGCACCAACTGACTGTGCCTGTCCGACGACCCAAGCAGTAGGATTTTCAGCGGTGACAGGCTGGCCGTAGAGCATGGAGCCTGAAATCGGAGTCTCCAGATTCAGGGCATTATCGCCGCCCCAACTTCCCGGAGAATTCCACCCCGAGGCGGAGGTGCTCGTGTAGTTCTCAGCTTGGTAACCGTTCAGACCGTCATAAGAGGAAACGGTCGATGTACCCGAGGAGGTCCAGTAGGTGAAGGAACACGACGCCTGCGGGTCTCCCGCGGGTGTGTGGATCAGGGCCAGCTCTGTTGGCTGGGGTTCGACAAGATTGGTCATCTCTAGAAACGCCTGATAATCGTTCTCGCCAGAGTAGGTGGCCGACACGATTCGTGAGGAGTTGAAATAACCCGGGTCCCAGACCTCGAATTCATACTCGGACTCGGGACCGATCATTGCCAACCCGTTGTCAGTCGGATTGTTATCGAACCACCAATACACGTCGCAATTCCCGTTTCCATCGAGCCAGTAGACAACTGAAACCCCGCCTCCTGTCCATACATTCGTGTACAATGGGAAGGTGAGAGTGTATGCCCCCGTGGAGCTGGTCAGAACTGGTGAATAGCTCCCGTTTGCCTCACTCCAGAGCATCAGCGTCGGCCAAGTGCCTGGGTATTCCGCACTGGTTGGGCAGGAGGCTGAAATTGCTACCTGTGCTCCTGAAAGTGGATGACTGATGTCGTTCAGCAGATACTGGTTCGGAAGGAGGCTTTGAGCAGAAACCCAGCCAACAAACTTACCATTCGGGGCAGACCCAGTCGTAAAACTACCGGTTACGGATGTGGACTGCTCACAAGAGTTCGTATCGATGATCTTGTAGTAGTAGGTCGTACTCGCGTTGAGGATGTTCAGGTTGACACTCAATCCATTCAACGATGGAACTGGCAGATTGTAGCTAGTGGTCAACCCCCACAAGAACTGGGAAGTATATTCGTTAGAATCGGACCAGTTAACCCATCCCTGCTCGTACACATTGTAAGGGATGAACTGGTTCCCAGTGATCTGGGGTGCTCCTTGAGTGCACTCGATTAGGTTTGCAGAATTCGTCCCCGATTTGGGCGCCGTGAATGTCACCGTGGTCGACAGCTGCGAGGTGCTGCCGACTGTGGCCGCCCCAGTGACGATCCAATCCTTGAACGAGTGGGACGAATCAATCGTCCCCGTCAGCGCGTACTCACATTGTCCCGATGGACACTCGTCGTAGGGACCCACATTGTTGTCATCGCACTCCTCGGTGGACCCGAGGCTAACGCTTCCATGGAAGCAAGCGAAGGTAACATAGGTTCCAGGAGCGACCAACGGACCTGAAGAGACCAAGTTCGAGTTGCCATCCAATCTGTTCGAGGACCCGTGCGAGGAAGGCAGTATCGCCATGCCTGCCAGGACTGTGATTGTTGCGGTCACTGCGACCAGCAGACCGGTCGAATGCGTCAGTAGAAAGCGGCCTTGAATCGCTTTTCCGCCGGCATGTGAAATCCAGACGTATGGCCTAGTGGGATGACTCGTTTGCGACATACTCGGCCCTAACGAAGATAAGGATTCCGGAGGCTCAATGATTCGTAAAATCCGTTTTACGGCTCTCTATTTCTTAGACGGAGTTATGTACTATAGGAGTTGGGAACCCCCACAAACCTCGGGGCTTTCGATGGATTCGGCCCCGGGGTGACGAGATAGATCCCGCGCCTTCGATTGGTTAGTGAAGAGCGGCTCCAACTACCAGATTGCAAAGCGGCAGCATGCTCGGCATGAGGCGGCGAGAGGCGGAAAAATCTCCCGCCGAACCGGGAGGGCGGATGATCCGGAGGAGAGTTCCGGTCTTGATTGGGCGAAGGCTCATTTGACCCCCTCCGCTCTCATCCCTGTGTCGGTCCGGGGGCTTGTCAACCTGGGAAAGTCCTTGCCCGAAGGCATGGTCGGGAAGGTCTTGGTGATGGACACAGGCCCCTCGGTCCCCCTTCCTGTAGTCAAGGGGGGAGGGAACATGTCCTACCGGTGCGCTGGATGCTACGGCATCCTGCTAGAATCGATTGAGGTGGGCCGGTTTCCCAAGCCGACTGTTTTCGTCTGCCCTAAATGCGGGACGTACAACTGCCTCAACGTATAGGCGGTAACACAGTCCCATCCCCCACAGGCCAGCGCTGTTGCAATCAAACGTCGAGAAAGTGATGGAAGGGATGAAGCGTGTTCCAAAACTCTGCTTCGGTGGAAACCAGGGCAGTTACCCGGCGTCAGGACTTGAGATGGTGACGACGGTCCTAGTCCCCCTAACTGGGCTCGATGCTTCTCGCCTGCTGACAGTAAGACCATGCCGACTAGCTTCCTGAAGAATGGCATCGAAAGCCGCGTGCGAAACGGCGGCGTCGGGCCCGCGATTTGTACGAACGATGAAGTCTACCGTTCGAGGAGTGCCATCGCCTTCTCTCTCGGGCAAACCTCTTCGGTCAAAAATCCTCATTCGAAAACGTGGGTCAGTCCACAGCATGGTCAGCGGCCGCTGCCCTGGCGCTTCTTCGAACGAAATCAGCCTCGACGAAACCCGTAGGCGTCTTGGGGCTTTCCGACTGCTCACCGTTCCCCACAACGTATAGACTGACGCCGCCCCGAACACTATTACCAGAATCAATGGCCCGGTATCGAAGTTGGGAACGTGAGGTTCCGGTGGAACGATAAGGAGGTACACCCCAATCAGAGTGGCAACAACGCAAAACCCCGCGATTGCCCGTTCGTAGATACGATTGAACCGCAGGTACCTGTCCATGCTATCCGCCAAGGGCGTGAGATCGTAATGCGCATCTTCTAGCGGATTCGGGTGCGGAGCCAAGTGCCTTCACGCCCCAGATCTCAGCTCGCTGATGTCCCAGACGAGAGCGCCGCCATCCATGAGGTAGCTTGCGCCGTTGAGCATTTTGACTCCCGGGGGACTGGCAAGGGGGCTTTCCTTTGAAGCTGCGTAACTGATTACGAGGCTAGTGGCCGCGCAGACGATCGACCCGTCCGTGGCGATCATCCCCGCTCCATTAGCCGCGGCCCATCCCATCCCCAGCGCTACGACGGCAAACGCAAGGGCAACCACCTGCCCGACCTGGGGCTCGCCCCACGCCCCCGAAAGGGCGATGGCGGCCCACTCGTTCGAGGGACCAGCCTCCCAGTAGGCAAACGCGTTGAGCCAACTCGTCCAGTTCTCTCCCTGGGGGCCCGGCTTTGTCACCGATCCTCATTTCTGTAACAAAACCCCCCCTGAGCGTCACATAACCCCCCTTTTGAGGGGGGTTCTGTGACAAAGCCGACCCGACCCCAAGAATCTTATACCGCACGCAACTCGCGCGCGAAGCATGTATTATCTCGACCACCGACGCGACGTCGTCCGCATCCCCCCGGAGCGACTCGGCGCCGAGGTCGATACCGTTCTCACCGAGCTCGCGCAGCAGCAGTTCGAGGGGAAACTGGTGGACGGCCAGAACCTGGCCGTGACGATCCGCGACGTGAGATCGATCGGCGAGGGCCACATCATCCATGGCGATGGTGGCGTCTACCAGGAGGTCGAGTACGAAGCCCTCCTCTTCCGACCCGAGATCCAGGAGGTCGTGGAGGGGGCGGTCGTCGAGATCCGAAAGTTCGGCGCATTCGTCCGGTTCGGCCCGCTGGACGGCCTCTTGCACGTCTCCCAGGTCATGGACGACCGGGTGAACATCGACGAGCACAACCAGCGCCTGGTCGGGGTCGAGACGAAGCGGGACCTGAAGGTCGGCTACAAGGTCCGGGCCCGTGTCGTCTCGCTCTCGCTCTCTGAAATTTCTCCCCGGGACAGCCGGATTGGTCTCACGATGCGCCAACCGGCGCTCGGCCGCCTCGAATGGATCCAGGAAGCCCACAAGAAGGCGGACGAGAAGTCCGGAAAGCGCCCGACGGCGACCCCCGCCGCGAAGAAGCCCGCAGCCAAGCCCGGTGCGACGGCGGCCAAGCCCGGCTCGCCCACGGCCCCGAAGCCCGCCCCGGCGGCCGCGAAGCCGGCCGGAGGTGCCGCATGATGAACTTGAAGGCGTGCAAGAACTGCCGCACGATCACCGACCAGGCCAAATGCCCAAAGTGCGGGGGCGAGGTCTCCCGGGAGTGGCAGGGGTACTTGATCGTGATCGACCCCGAGCGCTCGGATATCGCCCGGAAGATGGGGATCCATGCCGCGGGCCGGTACGCGCTCCGCGTCAAGTGACGAGACGGCCTGGGCCGTCCCGCCGTCCCTGCGCGCGAGCCTCGCGAGAAAGTTCGGGCCCGTTTACTCGGGGGCCCAGGCGGACCGCCATATCCGGAAGCTGGAGCATTTCGGTGCCTGCGGCGACCGGGTGACCGAGCGGTCGCTTCAACTCGGCTGCCTTCCCTTCGTCGGGATCGTCGACTACAAGACCCAACGGGACGAACCGATCCCCCGCGACGCCTTCCGTGCCCTGGCCGCGGTGCGGGTCGTGCACGTCCAGAACCCGCCCGGCCTCCTGACCGAGTCGCTGCGGAAAGCGGTCCGTGACCTGGTGAAGACGGGCGGGGGACTCATCGAGGTCGAGGGCGAGGAGGATCTCGGCTCGCTCGCCCTCGTAGAATCGCTCCCCGCCGGGGCCACAGTTATATACGGTATCCCGGGTGAGGGGGTCTCCTTCGTCCGCGTCGATGCGGTTGCGAAGGAACATGTACGCCAACTGATCGCGCAGATGGAACCGAGGAGGCTGCCCCGTGGAGATTAGGATCCTGGACGAGAAGCCGAACCCGCTGCTCCACCGCCGCGAGTACTCGTTCGAGGTCAGCCACGCAACCGCCGCGACCCCACGACGGGACGAGGTCCGAAGCGAATTCGCCAAGCTCACGAAGGCTCCCAAGGACCGCGTGATCATCGAGCGGATGCAGGCCCGGTACGGCACCGCCACCACTCGCGGGGAGGCGATCGTCTACGAGACCGTCGAGGCCGCGAAAGCGACCGAACGCGGGCACATCCTCGTTCGGAACGGCCTCAAGGAGAAGGTGGCCAAAGGCGCCCCCGCTCCCGCCGACGCGACCCCCGCCCCGCCCCAGGCCGAGCCGCCGAAGGCCGAGGCGCCCGCCAAGAAGGAGTAGGATCCTTGGCCAAAGCTCGCGTCGGCCTCTACAACGTCAAGGGCGAGGCGCTCGAGCGCACCCACCGGTCCTGCCCAAAGTGCGGCCCGGGGACGTTCCTCGCCGAGCACAAGGACCGCCGGTCGTGCGGCCGGTGCGGCTACTCGGAGTCGAAGACCCCCCCTCCGCCCAAGGCGAAGCCCGCGAAGGCCTAGTCGGTTCGCCCCTTGGGCAAACTCACCCTATTGTAGGGAGGTTGCGTGTCCGGCCTCGGTGGACCCACGGCAGTAAAGAACCTCCGCCAGACGGTGACGATCCGCGCGAGCCCGCACGAGGTCTACGAAACGCTCGTCAACCCGAAGGAACACGCGAAGTTCTCGGGCGCGGCGGCCCGGATGGTGGCAAAACCCGGGGGCCATTTTTCCCACTACGACGGGTCGTTGGAAGGAGTCGTGGTCCACCTAGAGAAGGACCATCGGATCGTGCTTGCGTGGCGCTCGACCGGCTGGCCCCAGGGGCACTTCTCCATCGCGGACTTCCTCCTCACGAAGGTCGGGGGCGGGACCCGCCTCGAGTTCTCCCAGTTCGGGATTCCGACCTCGGACTTCGCGGACATCTCCGACGGATGGCGCCAGTACCTACTGGGCTCCCCTGAAGTCCTACCTAGAGTAGGTCCCCCCGCCGAGCGTCTGACCTGGACGCTCGTTCCGCCTCAGTCCGGGTACGCGCCGACCCCGAAGCGGTCGATGTCGCGCAGGATCTGGGCGAGGAGTCCCTCCGTCTCGAACGGGACCCCGTACCTCCCGAAGTACCGGCGCAGGGTCTCGAGAGCGTGCTCGAGCGCCGTCCGCGCCTCGTTGAGCCGGATCCAAGGCGAGGCCCCCAGCCGGTCGACCCGGAGACCCTTACCCAAGTCGATGATGACGGGGTGGCCGCGGTGCACCAGGATGTTGAATGGGCTCAGGTCGGTGTGGACGACCCCGGCGTGCGCGAGGTCGTCGATCGCGGCGAGGAGCTCCCGGGCGAACTCCTCGGGCGCTTCGAGCCGCGTCCGCCGCAGCTGGGGAGCGGGTCCGTCGGCGTCTCCGACGAACTCCATCGTGAAGGCATTCTCCTCGCGCGCGAACGGTTCGGGAACGGGGACCCGGTGGGCCCATGCGTAGCCGAGGAGCTCGAACTCCCGGGAGGCGAGGTGCCCCATCCCGTCGGCCTTGACCGCGCCGCGGGACCGGTTCGAGGTCCGGTAGAGTCGGTAGGACTTGGCGACGACGACGCGGTGACCGTCCCGGGCGAGGAACACGTCCGCTTCCTTGCCAGCGCCGATCGTCCCGAGCACCTCCGTGACGAGGCCGTTGTCGAGCAGTTGGGCGGCGACCTCCGCCGTCCGAAGCTCCCGGAAGGCGATCGCGCCCGATTTGAGCTTCCAGCGTACGCTGGCGTCGAGGTACGGTGCGTTGGGCATTCCCTTGGTGGTTTTGGTGGGGGTTCCGTCGACGGTCTTTCGGAGGCGCTACCGCGCCGGGGATCGAGCGACTACCCGGTTCCCGGCATCGAACAGGACCTAACGATCTCGCGCATTCCGGGAACCTCCCGGCCCAAGGGGCCACTAGGCCCCAGCCGCGGGCCCTTCGTAAACGTTTCGGCGCCGGTCGCGGGCGCCCGGTGCCTTGGCCCCCGAGGGGGGAGGGAGAGGGCCGCCCGTATGGGCCCCACGACGCGGAACCGACGCCTCCCGTCCCGCCTTAAGAGTTCGCCGTCGAATTTTCTCGACCGAGAGCGTCGCACGCCTTTTTTTTAGGAACCCTGGGTTCGTAGCACCGCCGACGGGTAATCCTGCCGTTTCGACCGTCCTTCTCCGGACGGTTGGGAGGCTCTAGTGCCCCGGGCCGAACGAAGCGGGGAAGAGCACGTGGGGACCTACAACCTGGACAAGATCTTCAAACCCCGCAGCGTGGCGATTCTCGGCGCGAACGACACGGTGGGGTCGGTGGGCCACGCGGTCGCGACCAACTTCGCCCACGGCGAATTCGAAGGGAAGATCTACTTCGTCAACAACCGGCACACCGAGGTCCTGGGCCAGAAGGCCTACCCCGATGTCGCGTCGATCCCGGAACCGGTCGACCTCGCGATCATCGCCACCCCGGCGAGCATGGTGTGCGAGCTGGTCGACCAGTGCGGCCAGGCCGGTGTGAAGGGGGTCATCATCCTCTCGGCCGGGTTCAAGGAGACAGGACCGGCGGGCAAGCTGCTCGAGGACCAGCTGCTCGAGGTCGCCCGGAAGTACGGCATCCGTCTCGTGGGCCCGAACTGCCTCGGGATCATCCGGCCGGAGACCCGGCTCAACGGGACCTTCCTCTCCCAGGTTCCGAAACCCGGGACCGTGGCCTTCCTCTCCCAGAGTGGGGCGCTCGGCTCCGCGATCCTGGACGTCGCGATCCACGAGAACGTGGGCTTCTCGGCCTTCGTCTCCGTTGGGTCGATGATCGACGTGGACTTCGGGGACCTCATCGACTACTTCGGTAGCGACCCCCACACGCGAAGCATTCTGATGTACGTCGAGGGGGTCACGCACGCCCGCAAGTTCATGAGTGCCGCCCGGCACTTTGCCCGGACCAAGCCGATCGTGGTCGTCAAGGCCGGACGGTTCCGGGAGAGCGCCCGGGCGGTGGCCTCGCACACGGGCTCCATGTCGGGCGAGGACCAGATCTACGACGCCGCCTTCAAGCGGGCGGGGATCGTCCGGGTCGAACAGATCGCGGACCTCTTCAACGCGGCCGAGGTGCTCAGCACCCAGCCTCTTCCCAAGGGCCCGAGGCTCGCGATCATCACGAACGCCGGCGGACCGGGCATCATGTCGTCCGACGCGCTCCTCGCGCGGGGTGGCAAGCTGGCCGAGCTCGGCCCGAAGTCCATGGAGCGGCTCAACGCGGCACTCCCGGCGTTCTGGAGCCGCGGGAACCCGGTCGACATGGTCGGGGACGCCGGCCCGGAGCGGTACCGGGCGGCGCTCGAGGTCTGCCTCGAGGACGACAACGTGGACGGGATCCTGCTCCTGCTGACCGCCCAGGCGATGATCCATCCGGTCGAGGTGGCGCGGACAATCGTGGAGGTGGTCTCCTCCAAGACCTACCAGACCAAGACGATCCTGGCGTCGTTCCTCGGGGCCGGCACGGTCACGGAGGCGAACGCATTCTTCGCGACCCACAACATCCCGACGTACTCCTCGCCCGAGGAGGCGGTCAAAACGTTCCTCACGATGTGCGAGTACCGGAGGAACCTCGAGCTCCTCTATGAGACGCCCGAGGAACTGGCCGTCGACTCCGCCCCGCCGAAGCGTCCGATCTCGGTCCTCCTGAAGTCGGCCGCCCAAGAAGGCCGCGAGGCGCTGACCGAGGAGGAGTCGAAGCGCTTGCTGAGATACTACGGCTTCCCGGTCGTTCCGACCGAGGTCGCCGCGACCGCGGACGAGGCCGCCGCGCGCGCGCGCCAGTTCGGATTCCCCGTGGTCCTCAAGATCCTCTCGCCGGAGATCCTCCACAAGTCGGAGGCGGGCGGGGTGGTACTGGACGTCCAGTCCGAGGAGGAAGTGCGTCGACAGTTCGACGCGCTCGTCGCCCGGACCAAAGCCTACCGGCCGAACGCCCAGATCATCGGGGTGACCGTCCAGCCGATGATCCGGGCGGGGGGCTACGAGCTTTTCGTCGGGGGAAAGACCGACCCCGTGTTCGGTCCGGTCATCCTGTTCGGCATGGGCGGCGTCGGGGTCGAGCTCTACAAGGACTGCGGGGTCGCCCTACCGCCGCTCAACACCACGCTCATCCGCCGGATGCTCGAGGAGACCAAGGTATACCAACTCCTCAAGGGCTACCGCAACCAGCCGCGGGCCAACCTCGAGCTCCTCGAGCGGACGCTGCTGCTGTTCTCGCAGCTCCTCGTCGACTTCCCCCAGATCAAGGAGATCGACCTCAACCCCCTCCTCTTGAACGAGAACGAGGTCCACATCCTCGATGCGCGCGTCCTGATCGACCGGGACCGGGCCGTCCGGGAACACGGCCTCCACGCCCACCTGGTCATCAGTCCGTACCCGAAGAAGTATGAGACGCGCTGGAGGATGCGGAACGGGGAGGAGGTCCTCCTGCGCCCGATCAAGCCCGAGGACGAGCCCCTGTGGCTCGAGATGTTCCGGGGGTTCTCGGAGGAGGCGATCCGCTACCGCTTCTTCCAGGTCATCAAGGACACGCCGCACGAAGTTCGGGTCCGCTATTGCAACATCGACTACGACCGCGAAATCGCGATCGTGCCCGAGCTGACCCGGGACGGGAAGCGCCGGATCCTGGGCGTCTGCCGGCTCAGCCTCGGGCCGGACGGGAAGACGGGTGAGCTGGCCATCATCGTCACCGACGAGTTCCAGGGGATGGGGCTGGGAACCAAACTGACGGACCACGTCCTCGAGATCGCCTACGAGATGGGGGTCGGGAAGGTCTACTCCATCATGCTGGCCGACAACCGCCACGCTATCTCGCTGATGAAACGGATGGGGTTCGAGCTCACGTATTCGGGCGACGGGACCATCGAGGGGACCCTCGACCTCGGTGGGGATCCCGCCACCGGTCCGGTCCCGCCGAAAGAACGCCCAGGGACGCCCTCCGAGGGGGACGGCCTGCGGCCCCCCTCCACGATCCGGAGCATCGACCAGACGCCCCCCGCGATCGGGGCCGTGCCGACCTCGAACCCCTCGCCTCCCCCCGGATGAGCGTCGCCGGGCGGCCCGTGGAGTGGCCGTTATACCACCCCGCAACGTCGGGACGGGTCCGGAGGAGGGTCGCACTGCGCTCGACCGTCGTTGGCGGAGGGGCCAGGACGGGAGCGAGAGCGACCCTCTGGGAACCAGTCTCGGCAGCAGGGAAAGGGCCCGTAGTATAGCTTGGATATCACGGGGGCCTCCGGAGCCTCAAACCCGGGTTCGAATCCCGGCGGGCCCGTCCACTTATGGGTTTATTTAGCTGGGGCCCTATATCTCCGGCGTGGCGCGCGCCGAGAGAGCCCAGGGGTTTCGGGAGCCCAAGGGTCGTCTCGACCACCGGCCCCTGCTGAGGGACCCCGTGGTGTCGAAGTGGTACGAGGCTCACGCGCTGCGCTCCTCCCTCTCTGCCGAGGTGAATCTTCGTAAGCTCGGTCTCTTCCTCTACCGGACCCGCCTCACCCCGAAGGGGCTGGTCGAGGTCGCCCGGAACCGTCCCGAGGAACTCCGCGACCTTCTCATCGCCTACGCCACCCACCTCCATGAACGGAAGAAGCTCGACTCCTACATCGCCAAGACCTTCAAGGGTGTCCGGGACTGGCTCCTCTTCCACAACGTGGACTTCCGCCAGTTCCCCAAGTTACGTCGTGCCTACCAGGCGGAGTCCCTGTCCCGGGAACGCATCCCGACCCCGGAGCAGCTCCGGCTCATCCTCGGCGCTCTCTCGCCCCGAGGCCGCGTCTGCGCCCTCCTGATGGCCCACAGCGGCCTGCGCCCGGGCACGCTGGGGAACGATGGCGGGACGGACGGACTCACGCTCGGTGACCTCCCGGAGTTGCGGACGGGCGGACGCCCCGGGTTCGACCTGCCGGAGGGGCGACGGGCGTTCCTCGTTCAGGTGCCGTCTCGGCTCTCGAAGACCGCCCAGGGATACGTGACCTTCGGGACTCCTGAAGCGGCGGACGCGATCCTGTCGTATCTGGGGGAACGGCAAGCGGTGGGAGAGAAACTGACCCCGACATCGCCGCTGGTGGCGCTGACGGCACTGGGCGCCCGGAACACCGGGGAAAAGGGAGCGGGGTCGTTCGTGACGACCAAGTCGGTCGTGACCGGGATCCGGAAGGCGCTCCAGTCCGTCCGACCGGAGGGCGTCAGTTGGCGTCCCTACGTATTGCGCAGCTACTGCTCGACCCAGCTCCTCATCGGTCGGATGGACCACGACACGCGCGAGGCGATCCTCGGCCACGACCTCGGCGTCTCGGGGCGGTATAACCTGCGCAAGCGGTTGGCGGACCACGTGGTCGAAGCGATGCGGGCGGAGTACGAGCGAGCGATGGGAGCACTCCTGACCGCTCGCGGAGCCGAGGAGGGCCGAGCGACCGACGATTTCGTTCGGCTCCTGTTGCACGGCCTCGGGCTGCCGGAAGACACCGATATCTCCGGGCTCTCGGAGAAGGAGCGGGCGGCGCTCGCGGACCAGTTGGCGAAGCGTCTCGGCCCGAACGGGACGGGCGCCTCCAAGGACCCTCCCGTAGTGGCACCCGCGGACCGGGCCGTCGTCCAGCGAATCGTGGAACTCGCGGAAGTGCCGTGCCTCCTGGAGCAGGGATGGTCCGCCGTCATGCCGTTGGATGCGGGACGGTTCATCCTTCAGGCGCCCCGGCCGGGCGCGCTACCGGACCCAAGTGCTCCCGTTCGGAACGCGGTGGGCGCCCCCGATTCTTCGTACCCGCGCAAGTAGCGCTTCCGGTGAACTGCTGGAGACTGGGTGAGTTCGGGGATCGTCTGGCAACGTCCCGGTGTTTCGCTCAGGAGGCGCTTCCCGCTTCCCAGAAGGCAACCCAACGACCCTCGCTCTCTCACGCGCGCGCGGGAGGGAGGGGGGTGTCTCCGCCCGATGGAAAGGAGATGCGACCGCGGCAGCAGGAACCGACCCCCGATTCCTTCGTGGGCGCCCGTTCCACGTTCCATGTTCCACACCGCCTTTCGACGCTCTCTCTAGGACGCGCGCGAGGGGGGGAATCGTTCCGGTTCTTCCGGAGACAAGACCGACCCGCGAACTCCCAGGTGTGCCCGGTGCCCGGCGCCCGGAGGCCCCTAGTTCGCTCTCTCTCATACGCGCGCGCGTAGAGAAGTACCAGCCTCATCGCTCCCGACCGCAGCCCGGACCTTCATGACCGCTTGCCACGGATTCCCAACTGTACGTGGCTGTCTCCGAGCGGAAGGCGGCCTTCGAGGAGATCGTCCGGGTTCCGATGGACCATCCTGAGACAACGACTCGCATACTGATTCGCGGCTTCCACACGGGCATCCCGCCCATTGCCGGTCTCCGGATCTGACCCGAAAGAGAACCCTCGTGGAAGCCTCGGTCCCCTCGCGGAGCTGAACGGCGAACGGCCCAGGTGCCGCGCGCTCTCTTGCGCGCGCGTGGAAGGCTGGTGGACCGACCGGTCGCCCCGAACGGCACCGGGCCCCGGTTTCGCCCTCACCATGCTCCGTGCTCCCCGCTCCTGCGACCTCCGCCGCCTCCATATATATCTCGTACGCGCGCGAGAGGAAGAGGGGTTCCTCCACGGCCTGCCGACGGTCCTCCCCTACCTCGCCTACGGCCTGAGGGATCCGACATCGACGTGGACGTCGGCGACGTCGAGAAGCACCTGCGCGGCAGCGGTGAGAGGGTCGCGCGCCAGGTCGTCGGCTTCCTGAAGAACCCTCGCTCGGGCCGAACCCTCGACGCGGAGAAGCACGCCGCCAAGGAACGGAGGGACGAGGAGATCATCCGCGCCTTCACGGAAGACCCGGGACTGACGATCAAAGCCGCCAAGGCCCGATTCCGGGCCGGGGAGCATCGTCTCGTTCGACTCCGCCACGTGGCGACGGTGCGGAGGGAGGCGGCGGCATGACGCTCCAGGGAGTCGCCGTTGTGCGACGTTGCCGGGCGGACTCCCGGAGGGGCGGAGCCGGCAACGCGATCCGGGGTGGGAGCGGCTCAGCGGACCGTCTCTCGTCCCCAGCCCGGCGGGATGGGTTCTCGCGGTCGGAGCGGGCGTGCCCGGGCGGACCGACTTGTGGCGTCCGGTCCGCCCGCCCGCGACCTCTCGGGGAGTTGCCGAGGAACCGATCGACCTCGCCCCGAGGAGGAAGGGGTGCAGGACCGACGGCCCGTTGCCGATTGCCGCGTTGCCGCGGCTTCCCGCCCCCCCATATATATGACGTGCGGGCGCGCGAGGAGGGGATCCTTCCACCCCCGGTCGGACCATGCCGAGCGTAGACTCCTCGTGGAGCACTCGGATACCGTAACGTGAGAACTGGTCGCCTCCGGTTCCCCATGGGCTGACCCATCCCCACGCTTCGCGCTTGGACCGGAAGAGGGCAGTCGACGGCGCCCCGGTTCCCGCGCCCCCTCCAGGCGGCAAGCGGCAGGTAGCAGCATGACGCCGCGCGCTCTCTCACACGCGCGCGCGAGGGGACGGCGGGCCGGCCCGGTCGCGGCGACGGCCAGACTTGGACGAAAAGGGGGGCATGATTGATTTCGCTCCGGTCTCGGAAGCATTCCTGACCTCGTTCGTGCTGGTGGTGCCGTCAGTGGCGTTCCTCCGGCCCGGCTTCTGAGCCGGGCGGGAGGGACCATCTTCGTAGCCCTCGCCGGCCGCCCTGCTCGTCGAGGTTCTCGTCCAGAACGCCCTCCAAGCCCTCTTCGCCACCGTGCTCGTTCTCGTCTTCGTGGCGACCGAGAATGCGCTCTACTGCCTCGTCGCGTGCGGAGAACCGTTGGCCTATCTCGTGGCGCTGATTGTCATGCCCCATGCCCGAAACGGCCAACGCCGAGCTGCGGGGGTGATACCTGACACACGTCAGTGGGGGGCTCCTGGTGAACTGGGCAAGGAAGCGAGGAACCGGTCCGCCCCGCAGGGCTCCCAGGGGCCGGCAGGTAGCGGGTACGAGGTCGCGGTATGATGCCGCGCGAGCTCTCTCGCGCGCGCGGAGGAAGACAGACCGACTCACCCGCGGCGAGCCCGAGTGTTTGCCTGGAAAGGGGCGGCAAGCCGGAGCATCGGTCCCTCCCAACCTCATGAACGGCGAACATCGGGCGCCACATGAGGCCGCGCGCTCTCTGACGCACGCGCGGGGGGACGGCGGGCTGGCACGGCCGTGACGACCACTCTCGGCTGGCACGAGGAGCTGAACGTCGGGCTACAGGCCCGAGGGACCCGTTAAGAAACCCCCTCTGTACAAATCGGTCAGAGGGTTGACGAGGAGCCCCCGACTCTCCTAACGTGCCCGATTCGGGCTCTCTGCCTCCGATGAAACGCGGGCAGGGCCTTAATCTAATCGAAGCGGTTTTCGAGCCGTGGCTTCGACCCGCCGACTCGCCGCCATCGTGTTCACCGACACGGTGGGGTACACTGCCTCGACCCAGAACAACGAGGCCCAGTCAATCGACCTGCTCCGCCGGCAGGAGAAGCTCGTACGCCCACTATTCGCGGCTCACCATGGTCGCGAGATCAAGTCAACGGGGGACGGCTTCCTCGTTGAATTCGAGAGCGCCCTGGAGGCGACCCAGTGCGCGGTCGACATCCAACGTAGGATCTACGAGCGGAACGCTCAGGCAGGCGTCGCTCCCTTTCAGATTCGCATTGGGATCCATCTCGGGGACGTCGAGCAGCATGGTACGGACATCCTCGGAGACGCCGTCAACATCGCCGCTCGAATCGAACCCGTCGCTGAGCCGGGGGGCGTCTGCGTTTCAGGCGCGGTCCGCGAGCAGGTCTGGAACAAGATTTCCGACAAACTCGAGAAGCTCCCTGCGAATGCGCTCAAGGGGCTGCGAATCCCGACGGACATCTACCGGGTCGTCTTGCCCTGGACCGTCCGGGAGCCCACCCCGGTCCCCTCCGGACCAACTCGGCTCGCGGTCCTTCCCTTCGCCAACATCAGTCCCGACCCGAAAGATGAGTACTTCGCGGATGGTCTTACAGAGGAGATTACCACGGTACTTTCCCAGATCCCCGGTCTTCGTGTCATCGCTCGAACCTCGATCATTCCGTACAAGACCTCCCCGAAGCCGATTGCCCAAATCGGTGCGGAGCTCCGGGTAACCTCGGTGCTCGAGGGAAGCGTACGCAAATCGGGAAACCGTCTCAGAATCACGCTTCAGCTTATTGACGTCTCCAGTCAGGAGCACACGTGGTCGGAAAGCTACGATAGGGAGTTGGATGATGTCTTCGCGATCCAGACGGCCATTGCCCGGGGTGTGGCGGAATCGCTCAAGCTGAGGCTCGTTACCCCACCGAGCGGAACGCAGCCGCGACCCCCTAGTTCCAACACGGAAGCCTATGCTCTTTACTTGAAGGGCCTCGTGAGCGAGCGATTGGGGACCGAGGACGGGCTGACTCAGGCCCTTGAGTTGTTCCACGAGGCTCTGGCCAAGGACCCTTGGTTCGCTTCGGCGCACGTCGCCCAAGCCGAATGTCTCCACTGGTCAGAAGATCATGGCTACTCCGTCGGGAAGAACGCGCTCCATCGGGCGCGAGAGTCTGCGCTCGCAGCCCTCCGTCTTGAACCTAGGTCCGCCCCGGCGTTGGTCGAAATGGCGTCGATATCGATCCACGAGTGCGACTGGGCCCGGGCGGAGAAAGAAGTTCGAGAGGCGCTCGAGATCAACCCCAACCTCGCCTATGCCCATCAGATGTTCTGCCAGACCCTCCGACTCACGGGCCGGCTCAAGGAGGCCTCAGAACAGGCCCGTCAAGCGCAAGAACTCGACCCGTTGTCCACGGGGCCCATTGTGGATGGGGCCCGTACGTCCTTGGCGGCGGGCCGGTGGGACGAAGCTATCTCGTACTTGAGGAGCGCCGTGGGGATTGCCCCGCAGAGTGCCAGCATTCGATGCGAGCTTGCCGTTGCCTACATGAGGAAAGGCATGGCCGCCGAGGCGATCATCGAGGTCGATTTGGCGCGGGGGATGGCGGGCGCGTCGCTCCCACCAGCCCTCGCCGATGCTGCCTGGGTTTACACTCGAGCCGATCGGAGGGAGGAGGCGCTCCGGATCCTTGACAAACTCGCCGGCCAAACCGAGGGAGGCGGAGGATGGGCAACAGTGGTGGCAGGGATCCACGCCATCTTGGGCGACGCCGGGAGCACGTTCGAGTGGTTGGATCGGGCAAATCGTGAATCCGGCGGAATCACTCCGGTCCACTTAGAGCGTGTCTGGTTCGAAACGGTGCGAACCGACCCTCGGTTCGGGAAGGTCCTAGAGGCGAAGGGGCTCAGACCTGCTGGCGACACCTGACGCCTTGCGCGGTTCGTGAACGCCGGGTCAGCGGGCGCCACTCTCAGGCGGTTGGCCTTGGGAAAGGAGGACCGCGTGCGTAATGGGCCCCTTTCGACTCCGTTGCCGGCGACCTCTAGCTCCTGCATAGGCCGGAAGACCAACGTCACCCCCTGCTCGGGCGTGTGACCGAAGCGCTGAACTCGGGCGCGCCAGTCAACGAGATAGATTCGTATCGCCGAAAGAAAGTAGTACTTGGCGCCCCGGGGATCGTCATGGCGTCTCCCGGTGACAATTCCGCGCCCATGGCGCCTCGGGGGGCCTGCTTACCCGCGCAGGTAGTTTTGGTCCTCGGCGTCGATCGTATCGAGAACCCGGCGGATGACTGGGCGCTGGGGAATGAAGAATGGTAGCACACTTATCTTGAGGTCGCCGCGAGACCGGATTCTCGTGCCGCCGCCCTCCTCGACATAGGTATTCTCCATCCAACTGCCTGCCGAGTACGGTCCCTTGCTCGTGAGGACTTCCCATCGGAAACTGTCGGGAGGCCGGCAGGTGACCCGCCACTGCGAGGCGAGGAGCTTCCCCCGGGCGTCGATCATGCGGTCGACTACGGTCGAGTCCCCCGTCTTGGAGATCGTGCGCTGTTGCTTCACCAGCGAGTGGATTCGCGTGACCCGCGAATCGTCCAAGTGGTCCTGGAGGAGCTTCCAGACACGGTCGCGGGGGAACGGGAACAGCTGGTCGTACTGGTAGTTGACCATAGGGATTTCAGCGACCGCGTTGAACGGAAATTACGGTACTTCCTTCCGCCGACGAAGTGACCGAAAGCACCCGATGACCGAGAAGCCGCGCCAACGAGGGAAGGTCTTCTCTCGCGGAAGGGTCCCGCGCGACAACTTCGAGCGTGCTTCCAATCGGTATCGCATTCAGCTGACGCCGAAACTCCAGTGGTAGGCCGCTTCCACAACCCAATTCGCCTGCGTCAAAGTGATGCAAGTCGTTGGCCCCACGTCCACGCTCCGGTTGATGACCCGAACACACCAAGTCCATCGCGACTATTCGCCCGTCTACAAGATCACAGAACGCGTGCTGCTCGATGACCTCGGAGTCACCATCCGAGTAGCCCTCTTGAAACCGATAGCTGATGTGGAGACGGCCACCGAGGGGCCTAGCCGATCCCTCGAGAAGCCGAAGGCTCTCGGCGCCGCCGAACCAACCCGAGAACGTTCCGGTCACCCCATCTGCTCCTGTGTGAGTCTGGGGGCCGGAGGGGACAAGCGCGCGGAGCTTCACCTGCGGTTGGAAGCAAGCTCGGAGCCGCTTGGAATCCCGGGCTGCCAGGGCTGCCACGAACTCATCACCCAGTGATTCCATCACGTCACCCGGTAGCGCCGGCGATTCCCTCGGCTTTTCCTCCTTGGCAGAAGACCGCCCTTCCTTCTCCATGGAATGTTCCTCCGCTAGGCGAAGCTGACGGGCTTCGCCCCCGCGGCGATCTCCTCAACGATCTTGGCCGCCCCGACGATCGTCGCTCCTTGGGTAAGGTGAGCCTCCGTGATGCCGCGAGGTTTCGTGCAGGCACCGCAGAGCCAGATCTTCCCCCCGGCTGCGACGAATTCAGTGTAGGTCTTCGATAGGGGTGGCAGGCCCTTGGATTCGATACCGTCGACGCCATTCCTGGTCCCCAGCCAGACCCCTTCGATTGTGCAAACAACGATCGCCTCCTGGCCGGCGGTGGCGGCAACATTGGCCGCGACAAAGGGCAACGAGGCTCTTTCGGCGTCTTCCTTCCCGTGGGTACACAAGAACATCAGTTTTCCGCTCACGACGCCCACTCCCAGAACGACCAAACGGTTCACCCGATTTGAACGCTGGGTGGATCAGGCGACGATATTGGGGAGATAGTAGATTATTTGGACCGAGAACCGGTGGGGGGTGACGGTATTGGAAACTTGGACGAGCTAGATTTCAAGATCTTCAAATCAGTCGAATTCCGGCCGTTCGGCAGCTCCTCGGCGGACCTCTCGCGACTGAACCCCTGGGTGATAGCCAAGAAGGTGGGAGCTGACGGCAACACCGTCAAGCTACGGTTAGCCAGAATGAAGCGGAACGGCTTCATCCAGTACTTCCAAATCTACCCCAACTTCCGGCTGCTGGGGATGCAGGGGGCCGGATACCTATTCAACGTTCCCGACGTCGTGGAGAAGCCAGCAATTATCGGTAGGTGTGCGCTGGTCGATGGCGTCACCGAAATCCACAATTTCATCGGTGCGAACATCTGCATCGATTTCAGCTATCGGGATGATCAGGACGAGAACCGGAAGCTGGAGCTCCTTCGGAGCCTGACGCACTGTGAGCGCCCGGAGAGGTTCTACGAACGGACCATGCCCTCGATCAGTATCGACCTTACAAGCACCGACTGGCGCATCATCAAAGACCTTCGGTACCACGCGTTCAAGCCGCTCTCCGGAGTAGCTCGAGATTTGGGGTTGACCGCTAAGACGGTTCGCAAACGATTCGAGAGGATGGCGCAGAACAACGCGATCATCGTCGTGCCCGTCGTCAGCCCCGCGGAGATTCCGAACACGATCACCCAAGTCCTCCTTCTCTACCCGGAGTCCGAACGAAGGGAGGAAGTTCTGACCAAGACCATGGAGAGGTTTGCCAATTCTTGCTTCCTTTCGCACACGTCTCCTCCGGGAAACGCTTGGCTCTGTCTGGCCGCTAGAACCCTGGCCGAAACGGAGGAGAATCTCCTCTGGGCGAGAACTCTTGACGGCATGAAGGACGTGAAGATGCTTGTCCTTCGCGAGATACGAGAGTATACACACTGGGTGGATGCGGCGATCGACGCGAAGATCGCTGAAACCTCGAAACGGCCGACGGGGGAGGCATCTTAGCAGTTGAATCGTACTGGTCAACTCCCGGTAGAACCGTCCTGAGAGTGTCGGGAGGGAGACTGTGTTCACGGCGGGTACGTAGTCAATCCACCGAGACTGTGTGAAAAGTAGGACATAGATTTATCCGGCGTACTGCTCTTACAGAGCTAGTATGCCGAGACTACTGAAACTCGAGCTGCGGACCAGGTTGAGCGTCGAAGGAATCGTCGGGTTTGTCCGACGCCCGGTTGTTCCCCACGGTACGGGCGCTAAGGTCACCTGTCCGAGAGAGTACCTGGGTAAGACGGCGTACCTCGTGATCACTGACG